>NZ_GL538355.1 GCF_000148995.1 Listeria grayi DSM 20601 | reverse complement strand
TTCATGAGTTATGGAGGGAGTTCCGTCATGGGGAACATGATTGCGGTAGGGATTGTGTTTGCTTGCTTGGAGTATGATAAATCAGCCATTTAAAAAAGAAAAGCCGGTTTTTTGCGGCTTTTCTTTTTTATTCGGGAATTGTATTGGCTCTGGCAAAGAAATCCTGTTTATTGATTTTCAATAAGTAAGGAATCATTAATAATGCACCGGTTAAAAATGTTACGGCTTCTGTGAGTGTCATCGACCAGATCAATCCGGTCAATCCATAAAAGTGATGAAGCAGAATCACGACAGGGATAAACAGTATTCCTTGCATGACTGAGAGGATCATGGTTGAAGTCCCTTCACCAGATGCTTGGAACACACCTGTAAATAAGCCGGTAAAACCATTAAAAACAGAAGAGATCAGTTGAGCAGTCAAAATCAGCAATCCGACTTTAAGTACTTGATGATCACTTGTAAATAAGCCAAGAACGGGTAGTTTGAAAAGATAGACGATCAGTGCGAATAAAACAGAAATCCCGCCAATCCAAATCGTTAATTCTTTTAATGTCGCTTTCAAACGCTGAATATTTTTGGCTGAAAAACTATAGGCGATCAGTGGAATTGCGCCCAAAAATAACCCCATGGTCAAAAATTCAGGAAGCTGTGTGATTCGTAAAGCAATTCCGAAACCGGCAACGACATTTTCACCGTATTCAATGGCAAAATTATTCAATAATAGTGTCGTGACGATCAAAAAAGACATTTTAAATAACTCGGAAATCCCGACTTTATATAGTTCCAATTGGTCATGCACGGAAATCTTAATGTGTTTCATAAAGCCTTGAAGGGATTCACTTTTCTTTTCTAAGAACCAAATATAGTAAATACTTGATGCTGCGTTTGCGAGTACCATCGATAATGCAGCCCCGATTACATGGAGGTCAAGCATGAGAATAAAGAGTGTATCAAGCAAAATACTGACGATCACACTAATAAACATGCCATACATCGATTCTTTAGAAGCCCCTTCTGCACGCACTAGTTGTTCTAATGTAAAATTGGTGATGACTGTAAAGCCACCGGCAAAAAGAACGATTGCATATTGTTTAGTGTAAAGCAATGTTGTCGCATCTGCGCCGAGTATGTGGGTGAGTGGATCGATGAATAAAAAGGCGACTGCCCCAATGATGAGGCCGAGAAAAATACTGATATAGAATGAATAGCCAGCGATTTTTTTACCGTGGTCGGGTTCGTTTACGCCAAGCAGTCGGCTGATAAATGTTCCACCACCGACTCCGAAAACATTTCCGACTGCCATTAAAATCGTAAAGATCGGAAGCCCGAGCGTAATCGCGCTCATCATGGCGGTATCATGGATGAGACCGATGAAATAGGCATTGATCAAGTTGTAAATAGAGCTAACAGAGATCCCGAACATCATCGGGATCGATAAATGGGCGATCGCTTTACGGATCGAACTTTCTTTTAAGTAATAGAGATTTGATTTTTTCATGGAAAATGCCTTCTTTTTGTTAGATTTATCAAAGACTGTCGTTTACTTTTTCTAATAACCGTAAGAATGTGGTTTGCTCCGCGGGGCTCAGTCCAGCGACTAGCTCTTTTTCCATATTTTGAAAGGCGTCATTGATTGATTCGACTAATTTTTGCCCTTTCGGAAGCACATAGACTCTTTTTTGACGTTCATTGTCAGCGGGGACTTTACGCTCGATATAGCCTTTTTTTTCTAAGCCTTGGAGCATACTCGTTATACTAGCTCCGCGACGATCAAAAATAGCAGCAAGCTCTTTTTGGATCAGTCCCTTTTCGGCATGTTCGGCTAAATAAACGATCATTCGCCCTTGTTGTGGACTGACGTCTAGCTCTTTTAATAAGTGCTCGGAATTTGCGCGTGTTTTATGCATGATGACTCGAAATAAGTCGGAATACGGTGTTTGATCCATGTAAACAGCTCCTTTGAATAAAATAGGTAGATATCTAACTATTAGAATACTAATATAAACCTTTTCGTTTTGGTTGTCAATTAAAAATCCAGTTTATTTTTTATAATAAATCTCGTAAAGCCCTGGTTCGCCCTCGTGAATGGCTTCGGTACCAGCTTCGGCAGCTTTTTGATAATAATCGATTTTCCAATTTACTTTTTGGATATTGGCTTCGATTTCCTTGATCTTGAGTTGCAAGCGTTCTTTGTATCGACGATAATATGCTAATCGGTTCTGTTGCAAAGTTCAAAGAAGTAAAATGATTTCTCAACTATTTTCTAATTTTTAGCTGGAACACCCATTAGATTATTTATTTCATGAATCACTGAAAAGCCAAAGAGAGAAAAGTCTCTTTGGCTAGCTTTGTATAAAGTATGTATAGTTTCAATTCCTTTGATTGTGGATGAGGCAGTCCTTATGGACTGATATAATTTGTGCCTTTTCTTGATAGGCCTATGATCTTGTTCAATGATATTATTCAAATATTTACTCGTTCGATGTTCAGTGTTAGAAAATAAACCTTCAGATTTAAGTCGATTGAACGCACTGCTTAGCGAAGGTGCTTTGTCCGTTACAAAAACTCTAGGTTCTCCAAATTGCTTGATTAATCGTTTAAAGAAAGCATAGGCCGCCTGTTTATCCCGATTCTTTCGCAACCAAATATCTAATGTCAAACCTGTAGAATCGATGGCACGATACAAATAATGCCATTTTCCTTTTACTTTAATATATGTTTCATCCATTCTCCAAGAATCGCTAGCAGACTTATTTCTTTTCTTCCATAGGCAATAAATAATCGAACCATATTCTTGTACCCATCGATAAACAGTTGTGTGACAAACCTTGATTCCACGCTCATTAAGGATTTCTGAAACATCACGATAGCTCAAATTGTATCTTAAGTAGTAGCCCACGGCTACCATGATGATATCCTCTTTGAATTGTTTACCTTTAAAATGGGACATTGTTATTCTCCTCGTGTAGTTTCTTCCATTCTACACTAAATAATCAGTTAAATAAAACTTTGCAACAGAACCAATCAAACCTAGTCAATGACCGGAAAAAGAAAGAACGGACCTTGTCCACAAAACCTCCATTTTCTGGACACACATCAAAAAAGAGAAAACCTCCTACTTTTTCAAATTGTTTCATGTTCATAAACCCATAAATAAATCTATGTTCATTATATCTATATAAATTAAGTTATGTTACTATTAAGACAGAAAATTTTTTTAGGATGTGAGGAAACTTGAAAATTGGATATGCACGAGTTTCGACTGGCTTACAAAATTTAGATTTGCAAGTAGATAGTTTAGAAAAAGATGGTTGCGAGAAAATTTTCCAGGATTATATCAGTGGGGCAAAAAGTAAACGTCCAGGTTTGGAAGCAGCGATTGATTTTTGTCGTTCCGGAGATACGATCGTGGTTTGGCGTTTAGATCGATTAGGTAGGAATATGGAAGACTTGATTCGTGTGGTGAATCAATTAAACAACAATGGAATCAGCTTTCATAGTTTGCAAGAAAATATTACCATGAATAAATCCAGTTCCACCGGTCAACTTATCTTTCATTTATTTGCTGCTTTTGCCGAATTTGAACGTAATTTGATTTTAGAACGTTCTGCAGCTGGAAGAGAAGCTGCCCGGGCAAGAGGTCGATTTGGTGGCCGGCCGGAAAAACTAACAGCTGAAGATCTTGCTTTAATGCGCACTCTTATTGATAGTGGTACGCCCATTAAGACTATTGCCGCCCGTTGGAATGTTTCACGAACAACAATCTATCGGTATCTCAACAAAAATCAGAGCGAATAAATATCTTATTAGCCGCATTGTGCTTAAGCCAAATTTATCTTGCCATTTCCAACAAACTATTTCTCATAAAACTTTTAGATATTCTTCCGTATATTTTCAGCTAAACAGTCTATTCTATATTTATAATATCAATCATCTCCCTTTAAAAATGATTGATCAACTCCCTTTTTTCCAGTATGGTTTACTCCCTTTTCCATACTGGTTTTTTCTGTTTATTTTATTTTTGATCTTTTGTGGTCACGTCAGAAATCTCTATGTGATCCATGAAAGAACTTATTTAACTAGAATAGATTTCTACTTTCTCTTATTCTAATGCACAACTTATTCGCCCAACTTCTACTTCTACCGATCTAAGAGGTAAATTTCTGCCACTAAGGTATACCCTAATGGCACATAAAAACAAGCCACCGAAAAGCAGCTTGTTTTATTTAGCTTCAAATTCTAGGTCGATTTAGTATTAAACCTTTATTTACTCAATTATTACTATTACATTTTAAACAATGGAGTGTCCGAATCAGGGGGAACATTTGGTTCAGAAACCTTAACACTTAAAGGCATAGGAAAATCCACTCCAGTCAAAATAGCTTCTCCTTCTCCAAGCACAGGCAAATACGATAAGACATTTGAATTTGCTGAAGAACAAGCTTGCTTAATAGCTTCTTTGTCATTATAGTTTATAAGTCTATGTACAATGAAGGTTCCCATCTGTGACAAAGTTCCAACAGGAATATCCCTCGGCATCTGTGTTGCTAGACACAAAAACAAACCATATTTCCGACTCTCTTTTGATATTTGCTCAAAAGAACTAAGAGCCATTGTCTGAAAAAAATCATCCACAACTATTTTGTTTAGAAATTGATGGGCTTCATCTAATATGAGCACTATTGGACTCTTTTTAAACTTTTTTTCCCTTGCGAGTTTAAGAAGATATCTAGCTATAACATTTGCAAGAATTTCACGTGTTTGGAATTCATACCCCAAATTTTCAAATCCGATCCTCAATACAAAATCACCCTGTTGCTCTTCAGCAATAAATTTATCAATTATTTCCGTTAAACTATTTTCAGCTAATCCATTACTATTAAAATTAAAAGCGTCACTGTATATCTTTGTATTCACTAAATTGTGTATTCTATTTATCATACCATAACAGTAGTTAGCATCATTTTCATTTTTATTACCAAATAACTTATTATCTTCTTTCTGAGTTGGATAGATACACTCCTCAATTATCTGCTTTCCTAGTCTCTTAATATTTAATTCCAAGTTATCAGATTCAATTTCATTAAACTTTTTTGTCCCAAATTGTTCATAGCTTTTAATGATATGATTTTCTTTGACTAATAACCCGTCATCGTTAACAAATCCTTCCAAATGTTCATAACTCGCATCAGATTCATTTATTTCTTGATAAATTTTAACAGCTTTTAGTGAACGAATTGCTTCTAACAATTTAGGTTTCTGCACTCCTTCAGACGGCTTTACTAAAAAGAACAAGTCCTCCTTCGTTAGCTTTTGATAAGGAAAAAAAGCACTTCCACCTAATGTAACAGACTGAACACCTTCTTTAATGACCGAGTACTCTCCAGTTGGATCTAACAGAATAACTTTGGACTTATTTTTCACCATATTTTCGATAAGCTTAGCTATAGTATAGCTCTTCCCTCCGCCTGTTGTTCCTACAATTGCACAATGACGACTAAAAAGAGCTTGTTGACTTACACATACTTTAGTATCTGGATTTGAAGTTAAATGGCCTAAATCAACGGAAGGAACTTTCTTGTTCTCCTTTTTTCCAAAATTCCTGACATAATTTTCAATAAAACCACTTGGACACACAAATACTTTTGCTCCTATATTGGGGAAGGCATTCAATGTATGCTTGGCTTGACCATCGAAATAATCAAATGAAAGTAATATCTCAATTGTTGCTGTGGGATGAAAATCCGAATTTTGAAACGACTTCTCTGATAGCGTTAATCTCTCTTTCTCTGGCAAGTTAATTTCTGAAATTTTACCAATGAACCCATCATTTTCCGCTTCGATAGTAACAAAGTTACCTACTAAGCCTCCATTAAATTCTTCTCCAGAAAAAATAGTTTTATTTAATAAAGTAGATGATGGAAAATGCACCTTCACAAATTGAGGACTTACATGACTTACATAGCCTATAAAGTAGTTGTTATCAAACGGTTTCTTCTTAATCATTATAATCGCCTACCTCATTTTGTGCATAAATTTCTGACTGAGGGTATGTATTTACAAATTCTTCAAATGTTTGTTTAGTTAGCACTACATTCCCAGACACGGAAACTTGATCTCTCAACATTTTATATTTTTCATTTTTTTCACATGCATCAGGAGAAACAAATATTACCGTTATACTAGGGTTAACATTTAGAGCTTCAGAAATCATTGCATTAATATGTTCGTCTCCAAAACTGTATCCAATAATTATTAGAAGGGTATTTTTTGCTCTTGTTTCTTGCTGAAAGCGACTCATCATTTCAAAAAAAGGTTGCTGATAAGAACTCTCATACTTATTAGAGCTTGGATATATCATCAAAGACTTATCCGTCTCTTTCTTAATCACATCATCTCCATCTTGCGCCCAATCAATTGATCCATGAGGTTTATAAATATGAACAACATTTGGGGTGAAATTATCTTCTAACACACTTTTATTCGTTATTCTTGTTACTACATCTAAATCAAAATTTGTCCCTTTAAACTTTCGCGGAAAGTTAAAGGAAAAACCATCAATAATCATATATCCATTCTCTTCAGCTGCTTGTTCAAACAAAGTATCATAATTCAGTGTAAATATCTTAGGTCTAGTATATTTCATTTTCTTTGATACTAATTTTTTCAAAAATTTTTGATGAGGATTATTATTTGGCAAATCTAACGTGCAACAGTTTTTCACCATTTCTTTTAGATCACTTATGAATTGATTTACTGTTTCATTATTTTCACAGATACGCTGGTAGAATTGAGCATGTGTGAGTAATTCCTCTATATTAGTAGTTTCGTCTTCAGATTGTATTTTTTGAAAATGAATGATCTCACAAATCTCTTTAATTGTGGAATAAGAAAATTGTTTAACTGCTTCTTCCCAAAGTCCCCTCATTAATTTCCCTTTTTTTTCACCAACACCTACTTGATAAGAGCTGCCTGCTCCTGTTAAAATAATCGTATTTTCATACTGGCGTTTAAGGTGCTTATGTAAAGCTACTTTTCTTAATCGAGTTGCAACGGCTTCCCATGTTTCATTATCCTTTTTCTCATCGTCTGATAACGCTTTGCCACTAATTTCCACTTCAACATCGGAAAAGCTTATTATGTATTCGTTTTCTATATATATTTCACCTTTTTCCAAAGCAAACATCTCCCTTAGAGTCTATTCAAAAATTTCCTCATTTTACTCTACTACTGTTTAAAAAAACTTTATATTGTGATAATCAAAATTACTATACAATCCTTTAAAAAAGTACTTTCTTGCGCTAATTATACCATGAAACCGCCTCTATACATAAACTAGAGTTATTCTAATCAACCAACGTAATCCACTATTATTTCAAATGCTGGAGATTCCTTTTGTCTACAACTTTATATATTCTAGATTTTACTTTCTAGACTAGATTATAGATTAAAAGAAAAGTATTTCAGGCGAGAAAACCCATGTTCTAATGGTAGCATAAAAAAGTCTAGAAATTATAATTTCTAGACTCTTACTAAATAAAAACACCGACTCATTCATTTTCGCAGTTTTCAGTTAGATGAAAAAATGACTAGTTTTTATGAAAAAGCGATTATCGATGAAGGTCATACTTTGATTTCAAATAAATGAACTGCCACCCTAATCTAAATAAACCTCCTATCAATATAGGGTATATCAAGGGGGTCTATTTATATTAATAAGCTGCTAAAACTATAACTTGTAGTGAAAATCCCAAATTTGAAATCATTTATGATTTAACATAGTTCAAGATTATTCTTACAATCATTAAATTCTTTACTCTCTTTTATACGGATTTCTATTAGTTCTTCACTTACGTCAAGTTCTTTTAATAGAATAACCCTTAAAACTAATTTCATATATTTTGAAATATATATAATCTCCTCAGGTTCCATTTTTTTATTTTCTAAAGAATTATCAAAATGCGTAAAATAATTACGTGTGTTGACTATTTTATTAATTATAGATTTTCTTTTTTTAGATGGAATATTAAATATATTATTTACTTCTGAAAAAAGGTCATTCAGCCTCTTTCTTAATCGAGGCTCATTTGATAGCATACCTAACACTAGTTGCTTGTCATCTTCAGCTGCTAAACATGAAGTCAAACGTTCCTGCAATTCCCCAAATTTTTCTTTGCTCATTGATTCATTACATCTATTTCGACGAGAAAACGCTTCTAATGCTTGTACAATTTTTAAAAATGACATAGGTATATGAAAAACTCTTTCATGTGCTTCTACAAAGTAGCTTATAGTAGGTCTCAATAGTTCCCTTTTTTGTTTCCAATTCATGTAACAATTTTGAAAATCCTCAGCGATAAATGAGAATTTTATAAACATATCCTTCTCTGACAACTCTTTTATTTTGACAGCTTGAGTAACATCATAAATAAATTCAATTTCATCAGAGTTAGAATCGTAAAATAAAACTTGTTCCTTTAAAGCTAATTCTCCATAACACAAAGTCAAAAAGTCCGAAAAACTGTTCATTTCTTCTAATAAGTCATCTACTTTAGCTGCCTCTTTAAAGTCAAATTCAATAAATCCAGTTTGCTTCAGCTCGTAATTACTGTAAAAGTCACCTGTAGTTTTTACCTTAAAATTAAATTTCAAATTCATATTATCAAACTCAAAAGTTTTTAGCTTTGGCATTTCATAATTTGTAATGATTTCATTAGTCTCCTTAATCCAGATCGTTGTTATAGATTTTTCATTTATCCAATAGTTTAAATATTTATAGGATATTTTCGCCTTACTTATTTTAATTTCCTTCATAGAGTTATATAATGCTCCAACATATATATAAGAAACCCTGCATTCAAGAATAGGAAAACCTGGAAGACTAAACTTAGTTCTAATCACTAACACATCAAAAAGTGAAATTTCTTCTCCTGAAGATAATACCCCCTGTACCACAGGATAATCAGGTAAATTATTATCTAGGATACCATCAAAACTATTAAATAATATTAAATAATATTCTCCTTCTTCACTTTTTTTTAAAGTTCCATTAATTGGATTTTTATTATCAGGTAAGAACCAAATCCCTACATTTTCATTTGATAGCGGCATCATTAAACCTCCTACATCATTTAATTATACAATACTATTTCTTAGCCAGGAGTTGCAAGACTGGTAAACTAATGGTCATTATCGTCACGAGGATTGCAATTGATAGTATCGAGTTCACTGCAGCAAAGTATTTCTGATTCAAAATTGCCGTTGTAAGATCTTTTATCATATAGATCGTAAATATAATATTTAAAGTTCCTAGTAATCCCCCAATAGTAACGTCAATAATTTTATATTTATTTTGATTTATTTTTCATTTTTTCTAGCTTTCACAGCATCCTCAAAACAAGTAATAAATGCTAGCTTGGATCCACCTTACATATGTATGTTTTTCTTGACCTCGATATTTAAGATCTCGGCCATTTTTTTCGGCGATATATCTCCAAACCGTTGCCTGATCCTATCTCGTATTTCGTCCATGATGATCCCTCCAGTTTCTTCCTCTATTATATCGAAATATGTTATACTAATAGATGCAAACGGGTTTATGGTGGTGCGCCAGCCTTTTTCATCGGTCCTTCCGATAGAAAGCAGGTGGTGCTTATGTTATTTTTAAGCGTTACCCAGAAAGGATAAACGTGTGACTGTTTACGAGAGTCTTACACTAATGATTGCCTTTGCAGTCTTAGTTGTAACGATCATGAACAGCAAAAATGACAAAAAATAAAATCCACCCATAAGCTTGACGGCTAGGCGGATTTTATAATAATCTAACATGGCTGTCACCATCTTAAATGGTGTTTGCACGAGGGCTATGTTGACGCATAGCTCTCTTTTCATTGTTAGTATACCACAATAGCTATTTTAAAAACAAGAAATTCTTCTTTTACTAGTCAAGCATTCCCTTTGTTGCGCATATTTTCAATCGCTAGTTCCAGGTTTCCATTCGTATCGATCAGCGCCAACTTACATGTCAGTAGACCGGCACCTGTTTGCTGATATAACTCTTATATGCTTTCCATTGATGGTTGATACCGCTCTATCTGTATCGATTAATAATATTTATGCTATAGTCAAAGAGAGGTGATTTATATTTAATAAGGAAGAATTTATAACATAAACGTATAGCGACTTGATTACGTCACATCAAGCAAGGCAGATTACTGAACAAACGCGATAAAAATTTAATCAATCCGTTACAAACGGCTATTTGAATCCAGCTTTAGAGTTAAAAGAATCTGATAGGCGTGTACTCCGTCTTTATTTTAAGGATGAGGTAATTGCCTATAAAGAAAAGATGTCCGACTGGCAAGCAGCACGCAAAAAATAAAAAGTATATACATTGTATATACTTCGTGTTATAATAAAGGTATTAAAGGAGGTAAGGCTTATGACCACCGTTAGCGTTAAAAAGTGGGGAAATAGCAAAGCTGTTCGTCTCCCCAATAATCTATTAAATGCCTTAGACATCAAAGAGAACGATGATTTGCAAGTGGAAGTGATCAATAATCAGATGATTCTTACCAAAACAGATGCCGATCTCCGAATCGAGGATTTGTTTGCCAATTACCAGGGCGAACCCTTCCAAACCGAACTGCAAACATTCGAACCAATCGGAGATGAAAAATGGTAAAGCAAGGCGATATTATCAAGATCAATCTAAATCCAAAACAGGGACACGAGCAGCAAGGCTATCGGCCCTATATTTGCCTCAGTCATCATCTGGTAAGTGATTATGCAAATATCGCGATCTTTGCCCCAATCAGTAATACACCGCGCACCTATCCGTTATATGTGCCTTTGACAGGGACAACCACAACCGGAAAAGTATTGCTGGATCAACTAGTGACGATCGATTACAACGCTCGTAAGCATCAATACGTGGAAACCATTTCGGATCCATTGCTAATCAAACTATTAGAAACAGTAAAAGTTATTTTTCAAAAGAACGAGAGAGCAACCAACTGATCACAGCTGGTTGCTCTCTCGTTTTAGTTTATTCCCCTTCCGCTCCAGCCGCCTCCACCGCTTCAGGGCGACCTTCTCTATCGAGAAGCTCGTAGGAATGTTTTGCTACGCAAAACAGGATAAAAAGAATTTTTCCCTTTCTGCTTTGCCATACGCTTATGTTCTCCGTTCGCTTCGCTCTCTTCGTAACAACGCTTCCACATTCGCCATTCATCTAACTCATCGCAAGTCGGAACCTTGCGCTACGCTTTTCCAACTAGCGCTTCCTAAGATTCATAGAAAAAAACAAGGGTCGCAAAAACTTTTTAATCGTGCTTTTCAAGCACAAAAACTTTTTGACTTTCCCCCTTGTTTTTTTCTTGCTGGCAATGTTTCATGGACGCCACAGAAAGGGAAAAATTCAGCCTTTCGACTTTCTGTTTTTGGCAAAACAGAAAGGGAAAAATCTAAGCCCCAAAGGAGCAAAATAAATGGTAGATACTCAAATGGACGTATTGAAAGAAGCGTATTTACGCTATTTGGAAAAAGAATTTGGAGACACAGATAGCTTTGACATTGCACAACCACTATCCGAGACCCCTACATTTGGTATAATCCATACCCCTATTTCTTGTTGTGATATAGTCCCAACTATATGTCCCCTTGATATAGAAATAGTTGTCAGTATACATTACCGAACGGATAATGAAATGCTTTATATCACTGCATATGGGAATAAAATGGAAGTGACACGGTACATATATTGTCCCATTCACCAGATGATTGGTAATTTCAACAGTTGGGTGAGTCAAGATTTTATCTATCATTTCACAGGGCGAGCTTTCTACGCTGACTTTATTATGCGTGACATTATTTATTAAGGAGGATATTTCCATGTACATGTACTTTATAACGACCGCTGATTTTCTAAACTACACAGCAGAAACACGTTTGTTCGCAAACCTAGTTCTAGCTACTGAACACTTTTTGAAGCAGAAAAAGAAAGTCTTGGAAACCGCTAGTCAAGTTCTATATGAAAAAGAAGAGGAATATTCAACAGATAGCTACACCGTCTATTTTGGAAAGGAGCTTATTTAAATGGCAAATATATCAGAAGCACATGGCATTTTATCTTTCTCACCCAACTTAGTACATGACCACCCCAAAGTCGTCTATACTTTTTTAAGGTTTTTGAAACAAGCAGAGGACGAATGGGAGTATAATATTCGTGCAGAAACCACGCTTTACGATTTAAGAGAGGATGTGGATTTTAATAAGAACCCTTCTGTGCTTGATACAGTATTTAACTTTGAAGCATTTGGAAAATGGCGATTTGAGTATAATCTAAATACATTATTTGAATCCATTCAAGAAACCTTGGATTATCACGCTGACTTACGCTATCTCTTGTCTATCCTCGCCTCTTCACCAGAAAAATATTATATTTTATTTGACTTTGTCGATTTTGAACCGTACGCTCAAGTTTTCTATCACGCTACGATACATGTCTCTGTTTCTCGCGAAGAGAACACATTTTCAACGTTTGTTTTATCTAAAAAGATAACCCCTCTCAATTTTACTGCCAAGGATGTCGTTGAAAACGGTATAAGCGCCCTTGCTTATGACGCTTCCAATGTCATGGAAATATTGAACTGCAATTTTTATCACTATTTATTTGAACAATTCAATATCTTAATAAACGATGAAGTAAAAAGGGGTTTTTGGATGTACTATACCTACTCCGATTACAACATTTTGCTTGAATATGAGGTCGAGGAATTTATACTCAATTTTATTCGAGTCTATAAGAATTATAAAAGCCAGCGCATAAGGTAGCGCTGGCTTTATTCGGTATTTTAAAGGCAAGACCCTAGGACACTTTCCTCACGGCGCTCCAGCCACCACCACCGCTCTGTTCGGAAAGAAAACCATAGGGAAATAACCTCGCTATGAACGAATTATTATATTTTATTTGTATATTCGTTATATCTAGAAGTTTCACTCACAAGCCCCATAGGCCGAACTGTATCAACAATCTCATACAACTGCGAAAATTGATTAGCTGAATACTTCACAAAACGACCTGTAATTTCTTTCACTACATATTCCCCTGGAAACAGCGTAATTGTACCATATCGGGTATTTATAAGGAGTCGATTCCCCTTGACTAAGCGTTTCATCTCATTTTCTTCACAAAAAAAGGCGACTGCTTCCTGGTTAAATCCATCATAAAAAATAACTTGATCCGTCGCCTTTTTCTTGCAGCCTAATTGCTCTTCAGCGTGATAAACTGTTTCGCCAACCTTTCCAAACACACTCTGGACAATGATTTGTTCTAAGTGATGGTAAGAGCCATGGTGCCAGAAATACACATGTTTCCAGTCTTCTCTTTCAATTCGATCATAAGACTTCATCACAATATCATCCAATGTCAAAAGCAAATTCAGATCTGCTTCTTGAAAAACTTTATAAATGAATATTCGATCATCTATCGTTATTACCCTAAGTATTAATGGGACCACGGCATATAGACCATTCTTAAACAGCCAGCGCTTAAAGAAAAAGTCTGGGATATCATACCTTCGCTGTATCTCATCTGCAGACCAACCCATCCTCGTTAAATCGTCAAACATCCGTTTGCTAAACATCTTTTGCCAATGTAAGATTCGTTCTAAATTAGTCGCATTTATCGGGTACTTGATATAATGCCATTTTAAGAGATCTTTCGCATTTATCTTTTCTTCTGTCCGCATCTCATCCTTTTTTTGAAGCAGCTCCTGTTCCAACTTCCGGATCAGTATCGAACACGTTTCAATTTGTCGACATATCTCGCAAGTTGTCAGCGTCCCTTCTTTATGATCTTCGTGTTCTTTTTCGTGCGTCTCATACAATTCGGCCAATAAGAAAATAGCAGATTGCTTATCATATAAGATATCTTCTACTGTCCTCATGCTTCTCTACTCCTTATTATCGACTTGTTCATCTTCCAGAACTTCTAGAATAAACAATTCGTTCATGTCCCGAATATGTAAAGATTGACAGATTCGTTCTAAATGAGTAATTTGGACACGCTGTCGACGATCATTGGCATACGCACTAATTTTGGACGGCTCAATATCAGTTCGCCTAGAAAGTTCTCCCATTGTCAGCTTATATTTTTCACAAATGCCTTTGATATTGATCCTGATACGCACATCTGGTTCCTCATATAACCGCAAATTATTCTACCCCATCTCCTTGATCTTATCTCCTATTTTATAGAAAACTTGCCGATACAGGTTTACCGATATAGACATGCCTATATCGGCTATAGATGGGATACCAATGTTAAAAACGATATTTTTTAGGTCTATTATTTTCTTTTACTTTCTTTGTTTGTTTCCTGTCTTGTAGCGGAACTTGTTTGGTCCATTCTTTTTCCAAATAACCGACAAAGTTTATCAAAGTAGAGTTCTGATACTTCGGAAGATCGAGCACTATCCCTTTTTTGTAGGCATTCATAAAATCTGAAATATATCTCGATGTCCTGGTATAAATAGGCCTAATTTTATTTTTCACTTCCCGATACTGGTCATTAGAGATGAAAGCTGGCTGAATATGTGTACTATCTTTGACAATGAGTGTATGACTATAATCTAGTCCAGCTTTAGGTCGATCTTTAGACGGTGTCGCTACACCATTTCGATGATTCAAATGACTTCTGAAAGGAATTAAGTAATGATAGTGGTCCTTTTGAATATCTAGATATAAATAAGTACGCCGCATTTGTTTTTCTGGATTTCCTGGATCAAGCATATTAATGAAATGGGGATTAGACTGAAAAAATTCTTTTTTCAACCGTACTACTTGATACTTGTATGGTTTATCGTTCATTCCTTGCAGCACCCTCTTATCCATAAAAAAAAGACCCGTCTAGTTTTAGACGAGTCTTTTTTTATAAGTTTGTAGGTTTTTTATTTTTTTATGAGAAGATCACCAATAAAACTTCTCGAATACGATTGGTTTTTTATTTTTTCTGTGAAGATAACCAATAAAACTTCCCTAATTTCTTTCATTGTACATCATGCAAACGATTTTCTCAAGTATCTGCAGCTAGGAAAGCTATTGTGCCATTTTGGTTTGATAAACGTTTTTCGCTGTAACAACCAGCCATCGTACGACAAATATAAGTGTTGCGACAAGTAAAATACTTACCACGATTTTGCCCACAAATAAAAAGAGAGGAATCACAATAGCAAGTACGAAGGCACTCATAAGTAATATATGCCAGGTAAAGTAGAGGATAATAAGGATTGTTACCACAATCGCGATCGCATAAATAAACTTTGTACCATTGGAACTCGCTTGAAATTGATCGCCTAAAAAATGAAGGAACGCTAAACATCCCTTTCCTAAAAGGGCTAGAATAATCATCCCTAATTGCATAATCCCTTCCACTATCCAATCGACAAAATGAAATAAACCTTGAACTACTTGCATCCCTATCTCCTCCTTTTTTTAAAGAGCCATATCGAGTGCTAGCATTGCTTCCTCTTGTACCATATCGAAGTCATGTTCTAAAATATGGATGGTTTTTTCCCGTCCAATGGAGTATCTTTGCTGTCTTACCATTCCAGTATCTTCATCGCTGCAGATGATCATATATATTTCATCATTAATGATTATTTCAAGCTCCGCTAGGTACGCTTGCACCATTTCTATAGATAACGCTTGATCCAAACACATAAAGGTTAGATAATCATCCGAATCTCCTGCCACATCTTGCTCTAGTACTAGTATATCACGATTTCTTTGCGGTAATGTAACTATTTTATAGCGTTTGATCTCTTTTTTGTCCGTTGTTTGTAAAGGTGCTTCTTTTATAAGTGTGATCCCTTTCGACGGCATAGATAATTCCAGAAATAGGTCATGCTTATACAATGGCAGCATTTTTAAAGCTGCTTCTTTTTCTTTACGGTAAACCACTACTTGTGAGTTTAAAAGGTGTACCATTTTCTTTCCTCCATTTCTTTAGATAATTTAGAAACTAATATGTGATTTGATTCTATCTTGTCAAAACCATATTTTGACCCATATTCCATTGCTTCTACCTGTAGTGGAGTAAGGTTCATCACCTTATTCAGTCTTTCTGGAGGAACGGATCTGCCTAATGCAACAAAAGTTCCTATGATGTCTTTTCTGATGCATACTGTCCGGCCATGAATAGGATCGTAACTGTAGCACATATCTGGTAAATAACAACGAACATCCACGATAACGTCCACCTCGTTTTGCATACCCTTTTATACATTGTCTTTTGTATATGATAATTATATCAGAAGGTGGAAGACATAGCAAGCATTTACATTATCTTTCGCATATGATACTATTTTTATATATAGAACGGAGGGCACTTATGGAAAACAAAGAACTCCAGGATTGGATGTACGAAAATTTGCTTACACGACAAGAAGCAATGAAAATTACGAAACAATCAAAACCAGCCTTCGATCAATCGATCAGAACCGGTCTTATTCAACCCTTTTTTCAAAAAGGGGAACAACGTCAAATGATACGACTATATCTCAAACAAGATATAGAAGCCTATGCAGCTAGAATAGCCGAAAGACAGGCAAAGTCTCGAAACAGTAAAAACTAATGCAACTTGGCATTAGTTTTTTTGTGGCCAATCAAAAATAGTTGGTTAGCCAATATGCTTTTCTTGTAGAAGCGCTTCACGTTGACTAACCACTTTAGCATTTCTTTCCCAACCATTTTTGTGTTCATTTGCCAATTCATTTGTTCGCATCCTCCTTCATGTTGAATGACTCATCTGGTTCTGTTGCAAAGTTTTAAATAAAGAATAAAATCCCTTACGGTATCTATGATTTAAGCTGGGATTCCCAATAATACCTTGATTTCAGTACAGACCGAAAACCCGAAGAGAGTGCCTTCTTTTCGGGTTTTCTTATATAATCCTCGAATGGCTTCCATGCCTTTAATCGTGGTAGAGGCAGTGCGTAAACTTCGATAGAATTTATCGCGTCTCTTTACTGGACGATGGTCTTGTTCAATCAAATTATTCAGGTATTTAATGGTACGATGTTCTGTCCCTTGATAAAAGCCGTATTCTTTTAGTTTCTTAAAGGCACTTGTAATAGAGGGGGCTTTATCTGTGACTACAACCTTCGGTTCATCAAACTGCTTCACTAACCGCTTAAGAAAAGCATAGGCTGCTTGTGTGTCCCGTTTTTTACGTAACCAAATATCCAAGGTTAAACCATCTGCATCGATGGCTCGATACAAATAATGCCATTTTCCTTTAATTTTGATGTACGTTTCATCCATTTTCCATGAATAAAAGGATTTTTTATTTTTCTTTTTCCAAATTTGATAGAGTAGTTTGCCATATTCTTGCACCCAACGATAAATCGTCGTATGAGAAACGTTAATGCCACGGTCATATAGGATTTCTTGGACGTCACGATAGCTAAGATTATACCGAAGGTAGTAGCCTACGGCGACAATAATCACATCTTTCTGAAATTGCTTGCCTTTAAAATGATCCATCTTGATTCCTCCAAGCTATCTTTTCCATTCATTTTACCTTAAAATCAGTTTATCAGAAAACTTTGCAACAGAACCGAAAATAGTATAAAGAGTAAATAATTATATGAATACTTTCAAACAATCGTATAACGGAATAGGGTAAAATAAGAATATTAACTTTAAAGTATTATGAATATTCAAAACAACAGAGGGAGAACAGGAGTTAACACATGGGTGATTTATTAAAAAAAAAGAATTGATGCAATTATTAGAAATTTACCAAAAAATGGGAGAAGAATATCAAAAATTATTTAAAAAAGTGGAAATAAAACTTTATGAACTAACTAAGGAAGCATACATTTCCTAGACTTCGATCCGCCACAAAGCTTATGGCTGCGATTGCTATTCTACCCTGTTCAAATAATGGAAAAGCGATTTGAAATTCAAAAAAAATTTGTTATAATAGTCACATGAGAATCAATGAAGCATATTAAAACTAAATAATGAAAGCTTTGGAATATAACAGATTTTGTTTGTTGGTTATATTCATTGTGATCTGAACAGGCGGTGGACATATAAAAGGTCCATGCAGCCGGGCTGCAATTTTTGCGGCAGCAGAGTATGTAAATAATAAGGGCATACCTGTGGGACAGTTAATTCTGTTCTATAGGTGTGCCCTTTTTTATATATATATTTCTAAATAAAGGGGAGTGAAAAGATGAGATGAAATGGATTTGTAATAATTGGTAAGCAAAAAAACAAAAAATAAGAAAGAGGTTTTAGAAATGGTTGAGTATCTAACAAAAAGTAGGCAAGGACAATTTTTAGTTGTCGGTGTTTTATTTACAATCTTAGGGTTTATCTTTATCCCACTAAATGATGCATACAGTTCCATACTATTTTATATTTCAATTTTCTTTTTAGGCTTCTATGCGGCAAAACATGCTGTTGTTGAAACGATTAAAGATCGCTCACCAAATGTCGACCTATTAATGGTTTTGGCAGCAGTTGGTGCAGTAATCATTGATTTTGAGTCTGAAGGAGCGGCGTTGCTATTGATTTTTGCTGCTGCAGAAGTTTTGGAAGATTATGCAACGAACAAATCCACCAGCGCGATTTCAGAATTAATGGCGCAAGTACCCGACACAGCCCAAGTGCTAAAAGAAAATGGGGATGTAGTGGTTACCCCTACGAAAGAGTTAGTTATTGGGGACATTGTCGTGGTATCGAAAGGTGGTCAAATCCCTATTGATGGCTTGATCGACCGAAATGCAATCGTGAATGAAGCGGCTTTAACGGGTGAGTCTGTCCCAGTAGAAAAAGAGTTAAAGGAGGAAGTTTTTGCCGGAACGATTAATGAAGGAAATGTTTTTCATATAGAAGTAAACAAGACACTGAATCAAACCATGTTTTCCAATATTATCCGGATGGTTGAAGAAGCACAAAACAAACCTTCTCGAATCGCAAAGTTTATAGACCGTATTGAAAGTAAGTACGTGATTGGCGTTTTAATTATCGTACCTATTTTCATCATCTTTCTATATTATTTCCTAAGCCTACCATTAGAAGAAGCATTTTATCGTGGAATGGTACTTTTAACAGTGGCTAGTCCATGTGCATTGGTGGCATCAGCTACACCGGCTACGTTAAGCGCGATAAGTAATGGAGCCAAAAACGGTATCTTATTTAAAGGTGGAGCCGCAATGGAAGCGTTAAGTACAATGAATATTTTGTATACAGATAAGACCGGAACATTGACGTATGGCGACTTCCAAGTGGTCGATTATCATTTGGACCAAGAGCTGTTAAAAGAAGTCATTTATATGGAGCAACAATCCAGTCACCCAATCGGAAGAGCAATTGTTTCTGCCTTTAAAGAGATTAACTTAGCACAAGTGAATCAAGCGGAATCGATTGAAGAAATTGCTGGTTCGGGAATTAAAAAAGGGGCAATCCTAGTTGGAAAACCGGATGCATTTAAGCAATATGATAAATTTGATCAGTTTGAAAAGCTACTGGAAAAAGGCGATACGACCATATTTGTAGCGAAGGGAAATGAAGTCGTCGGTTACTTCTCACTCCGGGATCGAATTCGTCCGCAGTCAGCGAGTACGGTTGCGGATTTCCAAAAAGAGGGCATCAAGGTTTATCTTTTAACGGGAGATAACGAAAAGGTTGCGGCACAGGTTGCAAAGGAAGTAAAGGTAGATGACTATATTTCTTCCATGTTACCGGAAGATAAAATAGATTTTGTCTTAAAAAGCCAAGGAAAAGAAGAAGTTGTTGGGATGATTGGCGATGGGATCAATGATGCGCCCGCGCTAGCGAATGCAGATATCGGAATTGCGATGGGAAGTGGCTCGTCAGTCGCAATGGAATCCTCTGATGTCGTTGTAGTGAAGAATGATTTGTCTAAATTGTTTTATAGCTATCAGCTAAGCAAGAAATTAAATAAAATCATTATTCAAAATGTCATTTTCTCCATCGCTGTTATTGTCAGCTTGATTACTTTAAATATGTTCGGCGTTCTGGGACTTCCTTTAGCAGTACTATTCCATGAGGGCTCCACAATCCTCGTCATCTTAAACGGCTTGCGGTTGTTAGGGTCCAAAAAACAAAAGCGGAATGGTTCTGTTGCAAAGTTTTAAATAAAGAATAAAATCCCTTACGGTATCTATGATTTAAGCTGGGATTCCCAATAATACCTTGATTTCAGTACAGACCGAAAACCCGAAGAGAGTGCCTTCTTTTCGGGTTTTCTTATATAATCCTCGGATGGCTTCCATGCCTTTAATCGTGGTAGAGGCAGTGCGTAAACTTCGATAGAATTTATTGCGTCTCTTTACTGGACGATGGTCTTGTTCAATCAAATTATTCAGGTATTTAATGGTACGATGTTCTGTCCCTTGATAAAAGCCGTATTCTTTTAGTTTCTTAAAGGCACTTGTAATAGAGGGGGCTTTATCTGTGACTACAACCTTCGGTTCATCAAACTGCTTCACTAACCGCTTAAGAAAAGTATAGGCTGCTTGTGTGTCCCGTTTTTTACGTAACCAAATATCCAAGGTTAAACCATCTGCATCGATTGCTCGATAAAGATAGTGCCATTTCCCTTTGATTTTAATATAGGTCTCATCCATCTTCCACGAATAGAAGGATTGTTTATTTTTCTTTTTCCAAATAGTGTAAAGTAGTTTTCCATATTCCTGTACCCAGCGGTAGATGGTGGTGTGAGAAACGT
Organism: Listeria grayi DSM 20601; assembly: GCF_000148995.1. GTDB lineage: Bacteria > Bacillota > Bacilli > Lactobacillales > Listeriaceae > Listeria > Listeria grayi. The sequence goes on along the minus strand of NZ_GL538355.1, from coordinate 47,294 downwards.
TAATGCCACGGTCATATAGGATTTCTTGGACGTCACGATAGCTAAGATTATACCGAAGGTAGTAGCCTACGGCGACAATAATCACATCTTTCTGAAATTGCTTGCCTTTAAAATGATCCATCTTGATTCCTCCAAGCTATCTTTTCCATTCATTTTACCTTAAAATCAGTTTATCAGAAAACTTTGCAACAGAACCACTCATCTCCATTTTTACTTTGAACATAGTCATCGATCCCCCAAACTCCAAAATGCTGTTCTTTCGCTATTTTCTCCGCGTTTTTTAATTCTTCTAAATAGGTAGTGTTTGGAGCTTCCGCATAACGAACGATCCCGTAACCACGCTCAATCAAATCTTTTTGAACCAATGTGCCTTCTACAAACACGTAGCAAAGTTCACGTCCGTATTTATCTTGCTTATTACCGAGATCATAGGCATAGGTAACATCTTGATCAGTAAGTGATTCCTTCAGATAATCTGATGCTTCCTTAGCCACTGGCTGGACACTCACACCTGGTTTAACACTTTCCGGTGTATCGATCAATAGAAGACGCACTCTCTTCTGCTGGTTCCCCATTGCCAAAATCAGAGTGTCTCCATCAATCACACGTACTACTCTTGCCTTTTTTTGCACCAAATCAGGCTCATCCGGTATTTTTACCATTCCTTGATTCGGAGTGAAGCTAAAGCTACACCCCGAAAGTAAAAGTAAGGTAGTTAGTACAAGAACTAGGTATTTTTTCATTATCGTGTAATTCCTTTCGTCCCCATGCCATGACGCAATTTGTATTCTATTGACACCTTATGTTCATACTTCGTTACAGCAGCTTTCATTTTTTCATCTAAAGGTAATTGTTTTAGTTCTGCCACAGCAGTCATTCTTAGCTCATATAATTTTCTTGGCGTATAAAGACGTTCTAATTGATTGCGTCTTTCTTCTTTTTCTTGCTCCTCTAAGATCATACTGCGAGTCATTTCTGCGGAAAGCTTCACCGTGTTTTTTTGATTAAATACCGGGCGTAGAATAGCTTCCTTAACTAAATCAATATATTCACGCTCTTGTTGGTTATCCCTATCCTTCGCCACTTTTTCCAGATCATCGTCTATATTTTTTTCTTTCACAGTATCTGAATATTTTTTCCTGGCGTAATTTGACTGTTGATATGGATTTTTATTCCGTTTTTGAACGATTCTGTTGAATCTCTCATGTGCTTTCGGATCTTCAAATAGATCCTTTTTGTTTTCGGATGGATTAGCCTGCCCGTTTCTTTTCTCAGCTGAGGGCTTCACAGCAACTTGTGATTGTTCTCCTACGTCTTCTGTATTTATGGTCGAATAATCTTCTGGAGGAGTCATACTAGTCAAGCTGGCTGAATATGGATCTACTGAAACATTCTGATCCACTAAATCTTTTTGATGGGCTAGTCGATTACTTAATCGTCTCGCAGCTGTTTTGCTTTGGGTACGGCCAGATAGATTAGACTCTTTTTTAGTTTTTGCATCAGGCAAATGCACTAGCTTTTGATTGTCAGGAATTGGCGCTGCAATTTGACCGCCTGGGCTACTAACATGATCCCAATTAGCTTTTGGGATTTCTCGACCGTCTTTTCTCGCTTTTTTTAGTTCTTCGTTCCAGTCGGTATCTTCCCCCTCTTCACTTATAGGAAGCATTTGTTTGACCATACTTTCATCAACATAGTTTAATACACTTTCGACTAACTGAAGTCCTGCTTTATCATTATCCGCTGCAATATTGAATTCATAAATAGCAAGACCTTCTTTCCGCATTTGATACGCAGCACGAAATACCGTTTTCAGTTTGGTAGAAGCACCATCTAAAGCAACCATTCTAGCATTTTGATAAACTTCCGGACATAGTGTCGCATGAGATAATCCGTCGACAAAGTTTTCACAAATGATTAGTTTTTCGGGTTTGCCAAAATCAATCGTTACGCCACCAAACGGCTCTTGATTCGGATAAATAAACTTCGGCGATCTCCCCCCGTCTTTGGGTTGCCATGTCCCTTGTTTGGTACAGCCAACAAGTTTTCCTTCTTTCAACCACTTGGCTGCAATCCAGTTTTTTTTCATCGGCTGTAAAATGCCCTGTTCATAAACTTTCCGAACCAATTCACGATCAATTCCACGTACATCACATAAATACCGGTACAGCTGTGTTGTGTCCTTGATTTCGTCTTGCTGATCGTATTGAAATTCTTTCTTAATTGGTTCTCGATGCACAGCTTGTTTATAATCTCCACTATTTACCATTTCAGCCGCTTCCGCATAAGGAATCCCATAATAAACAGATGCAAATTTCACAGCACCAAACCCTTGTTTATTTTCGGAGTTCCATGAAAAACCCTGTGTTGGAAGATGTATTAAAAAGCTATCATGATCCTCTAAGCGTAAATAATTTCCTTCTTGCTTATAACCAATGCTATTTTTATCTAAGAAATCTTGGATATCTACCTTTTTTGCCTTTTCAACCTTTTCCACGGCCATCATAAAATACCTCTCCTTTCAAAGAAGCTGCAACCCTTAGATTACAGCTTTTCCATTTATTTTATCGTTTGATTGATGTCGTATTTTTTTTAGAAAGATTGTTTGCACTCTTTAGCGCTGGACTTTCCTGAACTCTCTTTTCATGAAGATTTTGATACAACTGATGAATGTGTTTTCTTTCAGCATTATTAAAACGAAAATCGGTCTGAAGATCATTTAGGCCTTTCAATTGAATCTCATGCAAATCAGCTGGTTTTTGTCCTTTCTCAAATTTTTCCATCTCTACATTTTTTTGTACATCTGTTACATTTAAAAGAGAACCTTGAACCTGTTTAGTCACTGCCTCTTTATATTGTTTAGCATATTCTTCTTGGCTAAGATCATTCTCTTCCTTGTTTTCTCTAACATTCTCCAATCGGTTTGGCAGAACATCTGCCACTGAAAAAGATACGTTCCCATCCGAAAGCTTTTTTATTTTCTCTTCCGGCACACCATACGACCTCAATTTTTCGTCATTAAGTATAATTCCTTCACTGAAGTAATCTAAATCAAAATCATTGTTACTTAATACTTGAATTTGTTTATCTGTAAGGATTTGATTTTCCGCCTTCAGTACCATTCTAGTTTCAGGAACCACCATTGCTACCCCAATTCCGGCAGAAGCAACTTTTAATACCTCACTCTTTTTCATATGCCCAAGTTCTTCCATCTCAACATGTTCGAAATAACTAGCTATTACATAATGATCTTCCCCTCGCATGCCTTCATAGGTTGAACTTGTCATTTGACCATTCGGCCATAAGTGCATTGCTTTTTCAATGTCTTCGGTAAAATATTCACCCGTCTCTTCCACAAATTGATTTAGCGCCTCTTGATTAAATAATGGATAATTTCGTTCGTCATGTTTCATAATGAGCCCACTCCTTTTAAATTAGAAATAAAAAAAGGTCATCTTTTTTGATGACCTCTCTCTTTATCGAGATAAAGAAAAGGGATTCCCCTTTTTATGATGGATTTTTTTCCGTTCTGTACGTACTTGCGTTTGACTTTCTTTTTGTTCGGTCAAAGCTTTTTGAACACGTGAGATTGCTTTTTTCATACTTTCTGAAAGCTCTGGCTCCTCTTTTAAATCGTTCAGCGCGTCCATTTTCAATTCATAAACTTTGTTGAATCCCATCTTTTCTTCATAGGCTTTTAAACGTTTATCAATCGATTCTTTATCCTCATCTGTCAGTTGTGTTTTTGGAGAGTGACTTGGCTGCAAGAAATTACTGATGGTTGTGGTCTGTTGCAATTCATAGAGCACAGAAGCCTTGTAATCTTCTTTAAAACGTTCTTCATCGGATATTTTTTCGATTTCATTTCCTTCTGTATGTTTTTGTTCCTTTGATCGCACTCGGTCCACAATGTTATTTTCTTTTCTTTTCGAAACGTCAATAGCAGCAAGTTCTTCATTAGATAATTTACCAGCCAGCAGCGTCCGAATTTGTTCTTCCGGATCTTTATACAAATTGGCATTGAACCCTGGCATTTCTTTCTTACTACCATTAGAAAATTTAACTGTATAGCCATTCTTTAAGTTCGCTAGATCTGCTTGTGTATCTGTAAAATCAATTGCCTTGTCTTCCACTTCAATAACGTAACTAACCTTTTCACCTTCCCCAGCTTCTTGTTTTGCTGAAGTCTGCGTATCTTCTATCGTTATTTCTTTTAAAGGATCAAAAGCTTCTCTTGTTTTTTCCTGCTCTTTTGCTTGGCCGACCATTTCATGCTTCATTGCTTCAGCTTCTTGTTGGGTGGGTGGTATCTCGATCACAGGAAGAACTTCTTTAGCATCAAGACCTGCAGTCGCTTCATTATGAGAGAGTAAATAATATCCTTCTGCTACTTTTTCAATGGCTGCTTTCGCTAATTGCCGGTTAGAAGTATCTAATCCAATTCGATCGGCAAATTGAAGCATTCTTTCTTTTGTGAGATCACTTAGCGTTCCGCTCAAAGTAATATATCCTGCTCCTTGAATACGTTGGCCATTCTCTTCATAGCCATGCACAATATCTGTTTCAAGTTCTTTATCATAAGTAGCTGATTGATAGCCCTTTGTAATCTCCTCCACCGTTTTTTTCGCTGGATAATCGACCCACTTTACATCAATATCTCCTAAGCGATTTACTTGAACGGAAAAATGTTTCTTAGGTAAATCAGGAAAAGCACTTTGAAGCGCACCCTTCACTTTTTTTGCTGTTATCGATGGATCTTCTTTGATAAAGGCTTGCTCTGCTTGCTTTTCTGCAAGTGTTCCTGTTTCTGTTAGAACATCGTCCTCTATATGTCCTAATGTATCTCCTTGTAACCCCTCGACTTCTGGTGGGATTTCCATTCCCTTGAAAAAGTCATCTACATAAGTTTGTTCACCGCTCATTGCCATTCACTCCTTTATTTATAATTAATTGGTTATCTCTTTTTTCTTCCTACATAGCTTTCACCCCCTTTAAATTCATTTCGATCTAAAACTTGCCGCGCTGATTCATCTGGATGAAGTTTTAAAATCATTTGGCATAAACCAATTCGATCAATGAGTGTCACACCACATTTAAAAGCTAACTTTTTAGCACTTGGACTATATACATTATTCGTGATCACCCACGCTTCTTTGGCATCATAAAATGCTCTTGCAGCAAATATCTGTTGGACAGCAGCGATGCCTACTTTTTCTTTACGACGATATCGTTTGCATTGGATCACGATTCTATCTTTACCTTCCAGAACCACATCCGCACCAAAGTCCCCGGATGATTTTGTTACTTTTGATCGATAGCCAAGTTTGGCTAATAGTAGCCCTACAAAGTGTTCAAACTGGAGTCCATTCATCCGATCGACATCACGTATACCACTTTTTAAAAATTTTCTTTTCCAGCGTGCTTTTCTTATTTGTCTTATTACTGGTCGCGTGCAAAGAACAGTAATGACAAGCAATAAAAAAAGGAACGCATTATCGCGAACCCAATCCAAAATAATCATTCTATTGCCTCCACTTCAATCGATACTAGGTGCTTTGTTTTCAAATCAATCAGAACCATTCGGTTGTCTTGATTCGTTCGTTCCATGAGTGTTTCTATTGTTTGATCGTTTACTTCTATCAAAAGAGGAATACCTTGATAAGCAACATGCAGCGTCCCTTTTGAGATCCCTTCTATAACTGCAAAATCAAAGTGATCTGGAAATAATTTTATCAACAAGATCAGCCCCTTTCTTTTTTCTGCTTATCTAATTTCATTTGTTGCGCACGTTTGATATCTGCTTGTACTTTTCGTGTTGCTTCTTCGAGTCCCACGGAGATTAAGTCGTCCGTTGTAATAATCGTTTGATCACTTTGTTTCATCAAAAAGCCATTAGCAATTTCTACTAAAATACGTGTATTTTTATCCGTTGAATTGATACCTAACCGTATACTATTAAAGAGAGCACCGAAGGCTTCTTGAACAGTCTTATTAATCTCCTGTCCCACGTAAGCAATCGACGCTTTTTCTTGTTTGAGTGATTGATATTCTGCAATGATCTTGTCCATGATTTTTCCATCACTTAATTGCGTTTTCTCTTTTTCTTCTAATAAATATTGATGTGATTGCTCGTTCAAATGGCAATTGTGCCGATATGTTTTCAAATTATCCATCTATCTTCTCCCTTTCCATTTGTTCTTGCATCCGCTGATAAACCATTTGATTTTTCCAGGATTGATAATCTTGCTTGGTATATTTATTTATTTTCTTTAATGCAAAATCAATGGCTCTACCATGATTGATTTGATAACCTGTTGAACCTGGATGGAAGCCTTTCTTCTCAATAGCAAGTAACCGTTTATCATACGCTCGCATTTCTTTTAAGAAGCTATTACCCAGACGCTCGTACAATTCATCGATCTTATTTTTTTTGTAATCTTTATACAACCCTCGATCATACTTACCTTCCCCGTATGCGCGTCGGTATGCCTCCATATTTTTATCCAAGATCTCGTGGATCGTTTCTACGCTACTTCCTTCATGCTTCGCCAAGTACATGTCCATTAATTGATGTAAGTCAGGCCGCAATGCATTTAATGTATTGTAATTATAAGACCATTGTCTGCGATCACTCGGCAGCTGCTGAAAGACTTTTATAAATTGCTTTTTCAGTTCTTTATCATGCAAAGTTGGCCGCTGTTTTTGACCACCAACGATTTGATTACGTATCAGTTCCGTAATCAGTTTTTGATCTTCCGTTAAGTTCAAAATATCATTGACGACTTTACTTCTCGCGAGCTTCCATGTCCCTTGCTCCCACTTACCTCTTGTCCTTGTCGGTTCTGGTTCTACAACAGCAATATGGACGTGAGGGTGCTTCGTATTCAAGTGGATAGCCGCAGACCATATTGCCGATTCACCCAGACCCTCTCGCTTCAAAACTGCCTGCATCATGTTCCTTGTAATCTCTCTTATTTTAATCTGATCGATCTCTTTTGTTTCCCGGTTATACAGTCCTTGTTCTTCTAAAAAATACGGATCAAAGCTGATAACATCTTGCCACATGATGCTGCCTTTTTCTTGTGCCGATTCAAAAGACTTTTTTAAATCTTTTTTCTTCTCATCACTCAAGTTATCGTGGTCTGCTGTAAAGAGTGCAGATGTTTTTGCTGGATTCCCCATATACTCATTAAACAAAGAAAATTTATCAGCATGCTGATTCCTTGTTGCCTCATTACGATCGATATAATCAATATATTCTTGAAATGTTTTGGAATTTGATAAGGCAAATTTATACATGATATTGACCCCTGACTTCACCTTATGCATTCTCTATTTCCTCCTCAAAGTTCATCAGCGTATCTAATACTATTCGAACTTGTTGATTGCTATCAGTATTCGCTTTTAATGAAACCAATACTTCCCGGACTAAGGCTTCATACTTCCGATTCATTTCACTTTCAAATTGATGATTGGCATACCGTTCGATCAGCGAAACGATTACCTCATTCCTGGATACTTTCCTCTTTTCACGCTGCCCTTTTCGATTGGCTTCCTCTTCTAAAAATGCAACATCTTTTGGATTTAATCCACGGACAACAAGATCCATGTACCCTCCTCCTTCTTTCATCATAAAGCCTTTAACATGCACGTTATTATTGTTACTAAGCTGCTCTATTTTGCTATGCCAAATAAACAGCATCTCCCCTGACCCCTGCAAACCCAAGCAGGAAGTTCAAAAAACTCTCTTTTTACTGCAAGAGCATAAGGAGAAACCGATATCACTTACGTGATATACCCGGCAGTGCCGGGTGTTTCGATGATATCAGCGTAAATAGGTTTTTGCACTACACAGTGCAAGTCGGTGCAATTTTTGCACTTATAAAAACACGAGCGCAAAGCGCTTTGTAGAGAAAAATATTATCTGATATTTCAGTTTATACAAACTTTGCACCAATTTTGCACCACGCTTATTTCACATCAGATTGATGTTTTGTAATCAACTCATCTAATTTTGCCGCTTTCTCTTCAATCAATTTTTGTTGTTTGAAATACTCCTTCTCTTGTTGACTGGAGTCCACTATCTCTCCTTGCTTTTGCTTGATTAAATCGCGTGTATCTTGTTGATCAAGTAGTGTTTGACTTGGTAACTCCTCTTTCAAAATATGGATTTCTTTTGTCAGCTGTATCCGACGATCCTTTTCATTTTGAATATACTTTTTCAATTCTTCTAGCAACTTTAGTTGATATGCTTTATTCGTTTTTGCAACCAGTACTTGGTAGCCAATATCGCTTTGAATTTGCAAATTATTATCCTTGTGGATCGTTCGATAATCGGCATATAAAGACAAGCGGTTGTCTTCTTCGTCGCTGGTCGTATCACTTGCTACATTATCTTCTTCGTCCGAAGGATCTGTAATAAAATCTGCCGAAGGAAGAAAAATTTGCTTGTTGCTAAGGGTTAAATTCACTGCCTCCCACTTCGTTGGGATGTGAGAAATAACCACGACAATATTGCGTGCATCTTGATACACTAGCTTCGCTTTCAAAGTCGATTTAACACCTTGCTCCACTTGCGTTTTCTCTCTCGCCTCATACTTTAAATTTGGTGCAATCGTTTCAGATTCTTCACTAATCGTAAGCCTTACTTCCATAAAATTCTGTTTGGGATTGTACTTCCAACTTTCGATCTTATAGTCTGTATCCCCCAACGGTTCAAAGGTATTAAGGGAGGTCGCAAGCACCGGAGAATCATCCGGTAAGATGAGCTTAGAAACTAAGAAGAACACCAGTAATCCAAGTAAAATAAAAGTCCCACTATATAGTAGGACTGTGTTATTACGCTCTAAAAAAACGGTTTGTCGGTTTTTTCTTTTCCCTGCCACCAACATCTTCTCCTATCTGTTTTTTATTTGATAATTATCCGGCGCACGGTTCCATGAAAGACGCCTTTCCAATAACTATTATCTAAGCTATCGATCGAAACACCATGGCTGGAATTATCATTTAAGAACTTTCCGTTTCCTAAGTAGATTCCGACATGGCCATTACGTTTATAGGTATCAAAAAAGAGAAGATCTCCTCTCTCCATCTTCATCACAGAAACAGCTTTTCCTTTTATTACAAGGGTATCTGTCGTAGTGGAAGCAATTGGTCCTAAGTCCACGTCAGCTCCAGAAAAAGCCCACCTAACGAAAGAGGAACAGTCAAAACTTCGTGCATCTATATCTGCTTGTGTTCGGCCTCCTCCCCAATTATAGGGGCTTTTGTTGAGGATCGTCATTCCAGTCTGAATAGCCCTTTCGATGATTTTATTCCCACCGACTACCGTGTCCCCTCCGCTTAACAAGGCATCTTTATTTTTTGTATATTTATCAAACCAATCTAACACTGCGTTGACATACTGATCAGAGTGGTTATAGGCAAAAACCGCTTGTTGGTAATTCCCATTCGCTGCACCATTTGCTGCTAAATAATTGGCTGCAGCAAACACGGAATCGGTTAAATTCCATGGATCTGCTTTCCCGTCCCCATCACCATCTACACCATAACCACCATACTTGGCAATCATCTTGGGGCTACTTATTATCGCGTCTGGAATCGATGCGTTCCCTAGTCGACTACCTCCTGGATAATTCCATCCTAACCACGTAAGGGGCATGAACTGCATTGGTCCAATCGCTCCTGCAGAAGAAACATTTAAGTCTACACTGAAGTTCGTTTCTACTTTATGATGAGCAGCTAAAAGCGTCCACGGCACGCCATATTTTTTTTCAGCAGCTTGATAGATTTCAATATAGTCTTTTGGTATTTCTTCTGCTCCAACGTCAGACATTTCTGCGCCGGTAGTTGCATTCTTTTTTGCTTGATCATCTGCTACTAACACACCAATAATAATGCTTATTGCTACCACTCCAAAGAGGATTAATCCTGGAACAGAGAAAACCAAACCCCACAGTGTACGTTTCAACCATATCCGGGCAAGATTACTCATTGTCCGGTTCCATTCCGATGGAGTAGGAAGTGATCACTATCTTCCCTTTCCATTTTTCTAATTGAATCATTCCTGCTTGCTTAACATCATCCGTAGCCTTATGAGATTGATTATAAAAAGTAATTCGGTAGTTCACTTGATATGTCCAGCTGTCGCCTTCATGGTCTGTTTCTTTTGCAGTGACCTCCGATATTTTTCCAATGTAGTGGAAAGGCGGAAACTCATTAAGATTACCACCATTTTCGTCATTAGCTGCAGTCATGTCCCCCCCATTTTGATATTGTTTATAGACAACATCTTGCAAAATAGGTTTTAATTTTTCTAGCTTGTATACCTTATCTTCCTGAACAGATCTCTTCGTTCCATCATAAGGAACTATCGTACGAATAAACTGTAAAGCAATCTTCTCTGGCTGTATCACTTCTTCTTTTTTTTCCGATGTTTCTGTATGCTTGTTCGGTTCTTTTTTCGTAGTCGTTGCTTGAAGATCATGATGAACCTGTTCTTCTGTTTTTTTATCTTCTTGTCGTTGTTCTTGCTTCGCAGAAGAAGTTACTTTGGGTGCTGGCTTATCTGTATGGAACCATAAAAAAAGCGCATAGACAATAAGTCCCAGCGCCACTAAAACAAATCCTATTCCACCTAATTTTTTCCCCATATTACAAAAGCCTCCTTTATTTTATATGCTTTATGCACCAACACCGCCACCGTATATAGCACGTTGTTTCGCTGTCGTATGGACGCTAAATCGGATGTTTTTAACGGTTGAAAGGGATAAGATCATTTCCCCTTGTTCGAGCTGAGGAATCGCTTGTAGTTCACTTTCTGAGAATGTATTTTTAAAGACATTACGAACAACATCCATACTATTTGGATCTTGCTGCATGATCATTTTGTATTCTGCCATTTCAAGCAAACTGATAATGTCACGAACGACTTCACTACTTTGGTCTGCACCGTTTGATGGAACAAGATCCGTGATATTTTGTGTGAACAACCAAAGTCCAGCAAAGTATTTACGACCTTCACGAGAAAATTTCTTCAATTGTTTAATCGCATCCGGATAACGAGTGTTTAGAATATGATGGGCTTCATCAAAAACAGTAAAGTAAAAATGGACATCCTCTAAATCGATCTCATTGCGTCGATACATTTCCAATTGTGGTCCACCGATATGGAACATTCCACGCCAGTTTAAATATAAAATGTTAAATAATTGAGCAGGGAAAATTTCCATATCCACCACATTCTGCATATTGAAAACAACGAATGGAATATCCTCAATTTTTTGGATCGTACTATGGGAATTGAACATATTCCCGTAGTTGCTAATTAAGTCATTGATCGTTGTCTCAATGTTTTCTAAATAGTTCTGTTTAGATAATGAAATATCTTCATTCATATGTCCATTCAACCCATTTTTGTAAAGAACTTGACGAACATGTTCTCGTAAATCTGAAAGAATAGGATAATCCGTACTAGGACGATTTACCATATTGATTTCTTCTAGATCTGTTGGAAGATAGAGTCCATATGCTTTATAAAGATCAGTTGCAACTTCCGAAAAAGTAGATAGTTCATTTTCACTCGCATTTTGGTTAATTTGTTTATAAAACTGTTTTAATTTTGTTGTATGCAGTGACCAACATACACTATTCGTTTCGCCTGTTCGCATGATTTCTAAAATGTTCAATACGCCGGAAGAACCATCCATGGAAATCACGGTTCCCCCTCGCTGGATTGCTTGCTCCGTATATTCTCCGGTTACATCCAACGCCCGGATATAGTCCCCTTTCATCAATCGTTCATCGGTTAACTTTTTGATCGTAGTAGACTTACCAGCACCCTTTTTCCCAACACCCACAATATCGAAGGACTTTCTAAATTTATCGACGTGGGTCACATCCCAAAATATAGGGCCACCCGTTCGAGATTCTCCCCAATATATAGCACGTGGGTCCCGTAAAGAAACCCCCGTGAAAGGAACACCAAGCGCTAATGCAGATGCTTGAATAGGCTGTCCATATCGTTTATTGGGATAGCTTTCTTGTTCACTAAAACTAACGAACTTACTTAAATATTCATATTCTGTTTCATTAGAAAAAACATCCGCTTGAAAACCTTCTGTTTCAATGGATGTCTGAACATCTCTGATTCTTTGTTCTAAATCTTGGATGGTAGGAGATGTGATAAAGAGTCGTAAAATGATCCGTTTCATGACTTCTTTATTCTTGCTGACCAGTTCATAAAGATCTTTAATCTCGTTGTATTCAAGGGATGCATCTACTCGGCCACGTTCTTTCTTTTCTGTATAAGCACGGTTTAAATATTCTTCAATACTGTTCCCAATGGAGTCCTTCGCCTCTTCTTTATCGATGTGTTTAACATCTTTTGTTACAACAATATCATCAAGCCCCATAATTCCTTCTAGCCAAAACAAATTGGCTTCGGAAGGATAAACAGTCACATGGTAGATGGCCTCATAGGAACTTCCTTTTTGAACCACTTTTTCAAGTCGAAAAGTGATGCCCCCTTGTGGTTGTATCGCAGCTATAAAAGGAGCATAGAAGCCTTGTTTATCAATTTCTTCTTCTTTGGTTAGCGTCTTTTGAAAGAGTCCCAATTTTATCTCCTCCTAATTAATGAGTATTTTTTTCTCAATATTATTTAACTTGTTTAGTACTGCGATAATTTTTTCATCAGACATTTCTATTAATCCAGGCAAGTGCCCTGCAAGTTGATAGGCAGTCCGCACATTTTTTTCCAGTTCAATAATCGATGAGCCGTATAGAACCATAAAAAACTCTTTGACTGTTTTTGTCTGTTCAATAGCTCGACACTGATCTATCTCTTCATCTAATAACTGGATCATCAATGGATCTTCCGTTTGTTCTTGCTTTGCGATCAGATGTGTTACTTGCGTTTTAGTAATTACCGGATATCGCATACCAATAATTTTAATATCCCCGGAATAAACCCGATAAAAATTAGTTTGCGCCTGGAGATATAACCATAAGTCATCATTATTTTTCACAAAATGATCATCGGTATTAATTTGAACAATCGTCGAATAGGTATCTACTTGGCCTCTCATTTTAAGCCGATGATTATCCTCTAGTTCGACGTAAGGAATAGCGTCCGCTGTCGTTCGTTTTACGGTAATAGGTCGAACTTTAATCCGTCGTTCTTTGGGCTTCCGTTGCTTTTTAGCAACCCTTTTTGTTTTTTCTGGTTTCCTTACTTGCTGATCAGGTTCTTTATTTTTTGAGGGTAATACCTCGCGCCCTATGTTTAAAACAGTGACGTCTACACTATCCGACTTATCAGAAAAAGCCCCTGTCTTAGACAAGGGCTTTTTCGTTTTCTCGATCGTCGTGTTTTTTTCGCGTACACGTTGATGGACGGCTGATTTTATCTTTTTTTGGAAATGTTCATCCTTCAAAGTGGCCATTTTCTTCCTCCTCAAATAACATGGCATCGCCAATATTCATATCCACTGCACGATATCTTGCTCGGTTTCTCGTTAAAGCTAAATAAACAGCACTATAAATCCGTAAGTCGGGATTACTTTTCGGTCGAATAAGCAACGTAATCGCAATGACTGCCATCAACCCATAAAAATAATACATAACAGAACTATGGACAAAATTCATGAAAATCATGGTTATTGGAATTAACCCTATCATCGTAAAAAAGTCTTTTAAATAGATATTCTTTTTTAGTTTGATTTCTGACTTGATTTCTTTTGGAATCGTGATACTAAGTTCTCTTGGATTGTCATCCATGCTTATTTACCTCCTCTCGGTGGGATCGTATTTTTCTTCGATGCACGTTTGATAGCAGAATTCCTACTAATTTCAAACGATTTCTTCGAAGCCCGTACCGTTCTAGTATTGGCAATAGGTCTTACGATTTTGTCCTTCACCACATCTTTTGCGAACTCCCCAACCGTACGATTTTCTGTTGGTCTTGCAGGGGTTACTTGATCCGCTACTGCTTGATCGACCGCTTGACTCACATTCTCCACTTGTTGCGTGGTTGGTTCTGGAGAACTTGTATCATTCTGCGAGTCTTGATAGCCAGCTGGTGGCTCGTTGCCTGTCACTCCTCCTCCACTAATTGCATCACCAGATGAGGCAGAAGGTGTCATCATGCTCGTATCACTACTAGATACAGGAGAAGCGACGTTCCCTGGTGATGTAGAAGTTGTTTTTCCTTGTGTCTGATTGGACGAAGCAACCTTCGATCCGTTACTTGCTTTTGATGGAGAAATACTTTCCGCAGCTTTTGATTTATCAGCGGACAGCGATGCTGTAGTAGTTTTTGGATTGGCTTGAAGTTTATTAGCATCGGTATTCCCTTTATCTTTTTCATCAGCTTGATTCGTTGGTGCTTTTGAATTGTTTTTATTATGCTGTTCCTTCTGATTTTCAGGCGCAGTTTGATTAGCCCCCATGTTTCCGTTTTGTTGGAGAGGGTTATCCTCTTTGGGTTCTGGAGTATTCATAGAATCATTAGTCCCAGGAGATCCAGTTTCTGGACTTTGTGCTTTTATCGTATTAGCGTTAGCTTGTTTGGTAAGTGGGTTTGCTTCTTTACTATCCTTGCTCGGCACACTACCACCGGTTCCATCACCACTGGTCTCTCCTGGCTTTTCTTTTCCAGCAGTCACTGTGGAATTATAAGGAGAAGATTTTTTATCTGTCTTATCTCCACCACTTTCTTTTCCTTTGTTACTGAAATAGCCTGCTAGATTCCCGGCAACACCCCCACCTGTTGCACCAACCGCCGCACCTGCAAAGTCCATCGTTTTCCCTGCGCGACGAGCAAAGTTACCAGTCATATTTTTAATACCTTCGCCAATGTTCTTAGCAGCTTGCGTGCCAGCAAACAATCCTGCTGCCGTTTTCCATCCGGATTTAAGTCCAGCATCGGCACCGACAATTTTTTCAATCACATTTGGTCCGTCCATGACAGCCAGTGCACCAACTAATGCAGCAATACATTGAAGAATAATATTATTGGTAGTATGATTAGCAAATTCCACCCACCAAAAATACATTTTATAATTGATAAACATCACTGGCACAATGGCCAGAGAAGTCAGTATGTCATTGATCACGACTTTTATTTTTTGCCAACTAGGGAAATTTAATACTGCAACAAAATTAAAAATTACTCGGTTCATAGCAAAGTCATAGGAAACACGCAACAGTTTATACGTAATAAAACATAATACAAGCGATCCGACTAAGAGTTGCCATAAAACAGGTCCATAGTTTACTTTAAACCGATAATAAGCACTTGGAAGGATTTTAGACATTAAGCCTGTATTTAAATCTTCTAACTTTGCTTCCCCTTCAGCATCAGCAGAGAGCTTTGTTTCCAACACACGTTGTGTTTTCTCCGTAAGTTCTTTCCCTTTTTTTGGTTCGAAATCTTCATCGATCGTGCTGTCCATTGATAAATTGCGCAACGTAGCTGAAGAGTAGTTTACTATGCCATTCGACTTTTTCTTCCAGCCTTTTGCATCTAAAAGAGCTAGGTCATAGGTGTTTTTTCGTATGATACTATCTGCCGTACTTGTATCATTCGCCTTCGTGCCTTGTTTCTTAATGACAGTCACTGCTTCTTTTGTAAATTCAACCCCTTTATTCATTCCATGTGGAAGGGCAATGATCATGAAAATAGCCAGGACCATGTTAATGAGAATAAGCGACCGATCAAATTTACGTTGAAATATCAGTAGATAGCCTACATACATAAAAGAAATGGCTAGTAGAACCACTAACAACGGCTTGAAGTCTTGAATAAATTGCTTGACTGGAGCCGATTTAAAGAAACCAAAAAAGGATAACACGTTATCTGTGATGCCCTCCAATTGATCCATAATCCATGCGAGTCCGTTTACAAATGACCAGCCCATATTATGCATCATATCTACACCAATATTGGAGGGATGCAGAAGTTCATGAAACTTCTGATGGAGCTTTATAACAGTTTCATCTTTTACTGCCATAAATTAACTTGCCTCCTCTCTTTTGCTTGCTTCAATTCCTTGCTCGATCCACGCAAGAATCAAACTGTATACTTTATCACTTAGGAATTGTTGTTGCTTTAATAACTTCCAGTTATCTAAAAAACCTTCCATCGTGGAAGGATTTAATAAATGTTGATTCTGCTCTATATCTAGGTTGGGTTCTTTTTCTAATAAAGTTTGTATTTGCTTGCGCTGCGCTTCACTGAAGAACGTTGTTGGAGATTGATTTTCCCAAGATGATTGGAAGAAACTATCCGGAAAATAAGGTCTATTGGCATGCATTTGCTTCGCATATGGAATATAGTCTGTTGGTGTGATAGCTTCTAAATCTACTTTCCCAACCTCCTCTGGAAGTCCAATCGTTTGCAAAGACTTGCCTTTTATAGATATCCAGTTTTTCAGTCTTTTATAAGATGGCAAAATTCGGTTTTTTCCATGAATGAAAATCGGTCTAGGTGTAATATCCTTCCCTTTGTTATCTTCACGTTTCATCGTTCGGTAAATAACCATCTCTCCTTTTCTAAGTAATGCAAGTTCCTCTGGGCGCATAAGCGGCCGATCGTCCACGCTCTCACTTTTATGTTTATCCAAACTGAAGGTTTGGCCAGAACGACTTTTCGATTCATATTCATAGGTGCCGAGTTCTTCACTGATGCTTTTATTCGTTTTGCCTAAGCTAGACTTCAAATAAACCGTGTTCCCACAAGCACCGCGTATGGTTTCCGCATCTTGCGCACCATACACTTTCTCAAGTTGAATAATTTCTTGAAGTCCTAATGTGAAGATCATATTTGCGCCTAGTCCCATCGTCATCATAGTATCTAAATCTTCAATGCGAATTAAGTTACCAGCTTCATCGAGCATAAAGTAAATTTTTCGTTTACATTTACGTCCTGGTGTTTTGTTTGCGCGATTGATATTAGCTTGATACACTTGTTTGATTGCAATAGATGCTAACATGTTATTTGATTTGTCTGATTCAGGAATCAGTAAGAATAACGCAACAGGTCTATCCCCAAAACCAATGTTTTCAAAATCCAAACTATTTTTTGAAGTAACACGGCCATTGGCACCAAGTGAAAATTGAGATAATTTTTCAACAGTGGTACTGAAGACGTCTCCTTTGGAATCAGATGATCCAAATTCACTTTGCGCAAACTGGTTACCAGCTGGATGATGATCATCGAATTGTTCAAAGTAATACTCTAAAGCTTGTTTTTCATCCGGAATTTTTTCTCCATTAACAGTCCTCACGATTTCCACTTTACTCGAACTTGTTCCTAGTTTCCGAATTAACATATAGACACCATAAAGCGTGATCGTCTCAATGTGTGTCTCAAATACCGGAACATTAAAGGTCTCCACTTCCCCTGTTTCGCGATCTACAAACTGGAAGGTAAAGGTTTGCTCCTTTTGAAGTTTCTCCTCTAGCGGAATATGCTTCGTTTCTGATAGAAGAAAATCAATTTGTTGGTGCGTACCATTCGGATATGTCAACAGCACCCTATCTCCTTTATCGCCCCGAATAACGATTTCTTTGGACAGATCCGTAAGCGGCTCTATTTTTCCATCAGCAATATTAATATTACGTGTCACGTTTATTGCTTTGTCACAAATTGCTAAGACTAACGCTGAAAATAGATGTTGCGCAGAGTTTGTAAAGTATTTGTTTTTGGTGTCTCCTTCTTCACTATATAAGATTTTTGCTATGGTGGCACATTCTTTTTGTGCCTCATCATACTCGCCTGCAATGTACGCATCAATGACTTTTTGCAAGGGATTATAAAACATAGATAATTTAAGATCAATTAGGTTTAAAGCATGCACGTCATATCCTCTTGCCTCTAATAAGGCCTTGAACGCAACTATGATTTCTCCCTTTAAATCGGATGTAACAAAACTAGGCCGATCTTTTAAAAGCAGCGCACGTGACAAATTATCAATGTAGTAAGAAAAAAAGTAAACGAATTTACCAGATCTAGTCGTTCCCAAAAGCATTGTATTCGTATTACTGTTATCTACTAATAGACGGTAAGTGAGCCATAGTATCGTTAGCTGCTTTCCAAATATCGTAACCGTTCTCTTTGTCCAATAGGCAAACCTGGCGATTGGCATTCCTCCTTCTCCCGGAAACTTTGTTCCGGCTTCAGGAACCATAATATATTGCTTTTTTAATTCCTTCATGGCTTCAAAAGCACCGCCAGATTTGAGTCCTTTTAGTAAAGTCCCTAAATTGGAACGTATCCTATAGCCAACATTCAAACTAATACAGATGGCAATAAAATAGATCACCTTGTAATATCCAGGATGATCCGCGTAAGCATATTGGAAAAAGTAATCACTACTAATAGTAAAAGTCGGTGCTGAATTTGTATTGGATAATTCTAAAGGACCGCTTTGATTCCATTGTTCAAAGATGTGAATCCCAAAATTGCCGATTCCTATCAAAAACAAAAAGAATAGGATGCTAAATGGTAAAATGAAATACCAGCTGCCAATAAAGGATCTAAACTTTCCTGCTGTCTTAGGCATCCATTTTCCTCCTTTCTTCTAAGCACCGATGAATTTCATAACTACAAAGCTAAGGGAAGCAGTAAAAATCATCGGGATAATAAATTCATGAAGTGGAAAAACACTATTTGCGATCGACAAACATGGAAAAACTTTTTGTTGTTTCCAGGTTGTCAAAATATTACCGACATGCTGGAGAAATAAAACTTTTTCTCCATCTACTATGTCGCTTTTCAATAAGCCCTCTTCTTGAAGCAAGAAAACTCGAATCATTGGAAAGGCATCTTCAATTTGATCGATACGTTCCTCCGAGAACCATTTTTCCTTAAATGCACGTATATCACTCTCTTCAGCTGCAATGATTTTCCCGTTTTCAAAGGTGTATTTTTGTTTCAGCTCTTCATAATCAAATAAGATGGAATGAAATAAAATACTTGTTTCCCTTTTTTGTTGATAACGTTGAAAGCATCTACTGAAGAGATTTCTTTTCTCTATGGTCGTTTCTTTTTTTTCTATAATCATAGGTACCTCCTCAAAAATAAAAAAGAGAGAGGATATCCCCTCTCTTCTCTTTATTAGAATTTGACGTTAGTATTAACGCCGTTTGCGAGTTGGTAGCAACCCATAACAATGACAAGTCCAGCTGCAGCACCTAGAAAAATAGGAATGCAGGAACGTCGCCCATTCGTTCCACCAAGCATTAATAAGTAACCACCCCAGCATAACGCGATGGCCGCGCCCACTAACGCTCCTTTTTGAAGCCATTTGATGACTCCTTGACCGGTTCGGATCAATCCGTTCATTCCGTCCGCTGCTCCTACCGCAAGATGGATTTTTGCCATAGTGGCAAGATAAAGTTGATTCATGTTCCTTCCTCCTTCAAAGTTGGTTCCGTTTTTCGCTGATACAAAATTTTATGAATAGCTGGGGAAACGACCAAACCCAATAAAAAAACCATGTAGCTTCACTACATGGTCAGTTGGTAACGTTTATTTGGTTTTCTAAGGATTTTACTCCTTTCATAAGGATATCTGCATTTTGGGCAATGTAGTCACTATGCTGCTGGTTTAACCATTCATCATAGTCAACTCCATTAACGCCCATAATCGTTTGTGCTAGTTTTTTATTTCGATCTCTTTCTACTTTTGTTGACATTTTCTCAACTTCCTTCCCAACTATTTATAATTTTGTTGCTTCCATAGGATGGATTATTTTAGAGACAATCGGATGACTTTTCGTAACAATTCTGATCTCTTTAAGCATATCCATTTCGACAGCTTGATTGATCTTAATTTTCCGAGTAACAATTAGTTGCTCGTTTCCTTTTTGTTGCTGTATATCACTGGTATCCTTTTGGATTCTTTTGTAATTACTTTTGAGACATTTATAGCGAACCGTAAATATCTCATCGCTTATAATGTAGCGTTCCCATTCATGATTGATTGGTAATATAGAATCTTTAATTTGTTCTTCAGTGGGATTAAAGTCTGTTAAATAAACATTCTCTTTAGGCCAATTTTTTATAATGTCCTTCATGATTTTCCGCTTCAGATACCACTCCGTAAATTTCACGATGCCGACTAGAAAAATGGATATTCCAAGAAGTATCAAAGCATGTTTTCTTCCTTGATTGTTGAGATAAGGATTAAATAACCAAGCACTTAAACCAAATGAATTAATAAAGAGATTTCCAATAGTTAAAATCCCCCACCATTTTTTTTCACTAGGAATCCGCATCATCACGAATGAGAGAAGAAAAATAAAGGCAACGAAATAAAGTAGCATCCAGCAAACTGTATAACCATCAGCCATTCCTTTTAAGTATTTGGTGCTTACCTCATTTCCAGATAAACCTTTTTCTATCCAAGTGGTCCAACTTTGCATGCCAATAAATCCTACTCCTACTATAAAGATCGCAGTCATTGCTTCAACAAGCCTACGTACCAAAACACTTATGGTAAGTGTCCATGTGTACCGTGTCGTCTTTTCATCTAGTTTTAACCGTCGGATCATCTTACTGATAGGTATGATCATGCAATCAAAAACCCATGAAGCATAAGATAAAGAACATCAACCACAACTCCAGCTGCAAAAGAGACAATGACTATTTTCTTGAAACTTTCTTGAAGATCTCTTTTCCATAAACTAACAAGCGTTAGCACCACAAAAGCTAATACAATAGCAATAACTGCATAAATAACATAATTCATTTTTTATCCTCCTTATAATTTGAGATATTGTTTATCCATCTATCTTTTTCCAAACATGTACGAGCCATTCAGGTTGACTTTGATAAATGAGATAAATACAAACAACCGTACCAATGACAACAGCCCACGGAAAAACCGAACGGATGACAGATAAAGATTGCGTAGTTGTTTGTCTCCGTTTAACGTCTTTTAGTAACATTTGCTGCTTTCGTTCACTCTTTTTTATGGCTCTCTCCTGTTGCCGAATCAGTTTCCTGGAAGCAGCACGATCTTCTTCGAGTTGATATTGCATTTCTTTTTGAACATTTTGGATGACCGCAGTCAGCGCTTGTGCCATTTTTTCTTGATGATTTTCTTCTTTTGGCGCCGATGGCTGTTCATTATGACTGCGTTTTTCCTTCTTGTTTTTCTGATATTGCCAGTAACGTTGAAGTAGTTTCCAAATCCATTTCCAAGTGGCCACCCAAGCATTTTTAAATTTATCCCAAAAGCTTGGCGCCTCAACAGAAGTTTCTTCCACATCCTCATTGCCTTCATATACTTGGTTTGTATATTTAGCTGTCATAAGAAACCACTCATCAAAACTATCACCGCTAGCTGCAAGGTTCTCTTTTAGTTTTTTGATTTCTTCTTCTTCCTCTAACGCTGGATTTCCCACAGATCTCCCTCCTTATCTAAGTTCGACTTTGGTATAATGCTTCATTCCATATATCATATGGATCTGATAGGTTGTATAAGTACCTGTTTGCTTACAGGTAATCTCGATTTTGGTTCCAACTGTTATTTTTTCCGAATACGGTAAATGAACGATTTTCGTTTTGCTTATTTTTGACCATTCATTGCTATTTACCGTTAAACAAACACTATTTTTTTCTATCTTTGTGCGCATGCCCCTGCTCCTCTATCTAGGTTAGTTTACTGATAAATCCCAACACATAATCCTATATGCTGGGATCTCTTGCTATAAACTTATGCTTATCTACCAAATGGACCAGTGATCGCACCTGCCGTTAGCTTGCTTCTAACAGCAGAAATGACGTCCGTAACTAACTCTGGAAAAGCCGTTTTGACAATAAGCAAAATAGCTCCTACGACAACAACAGTAACAACGGTCCACAATAAACGATCAGTATTTGAATCTAACATATACATTCTCCATTCTATTTTTGGTTTATAGTTTTTTTCTTTAAAACTTAGGAATTCGTTCCATAAACATTTGGTGCATATCTGCCAATATATCTGGGTAGGTTGCATGAACCAACTGAATGATAATCCCAAATACAATGACTCCCAGAACAGCAAATAATAAACGGGTTGTGTTTTGATCTAGCATGATTGGTCACCTCACCATGGAAATTGCCGCACCTTTAATCGCAATATTTTGGACAGGTAGCGTGATAAACAACAACTTAATTTTGCCGTTTACCGTATAGGATACTTCTTTTCCATATTCCATCTTGTCGGTACCAGAATTACTTTTAACGGTAAATTGATTATCAAAGTGATCTTTACTGTAGTTTTTGATTTTCGTTTGTGCTTCCGTTGTGAGTCCTCCATGTCGCTCTATTTGATAATTAACCATCTGTTTAAAGTCCTGCGCTTGATTCAGATTAATGAAAAAGATACTGACAGAAGCAATACTTAAAATCATAAAAATACTAATAAAAATCTTTGATAGTTCCATCGTTGTTCCTTCTAACAAGAAATCACCACCTTTTCAAATCTATTTCTTCTTATAAATGAATGGCCTGCATGCCATGAAGAAGCATCGCAATGGTATAGCCAATAACGATGAAAAAAATCGATGCTAACGTTAGCGAAGGATAGATCCCGAATCGCTTCGTTTTAAATCGAATAATCTCATCGACCCCTCCCATCAATTGCTCATTGGAAAGTTCGCCTAACTCCTTAATAATCGTTGGATCATTTGATTTTTGCTGATACGCAAAAAGTGTTCGCAACATTAAAAGAGCCTCTTCAGTACCAGAGGCTCTTTTCGCAAAGTTTATAAATGGTTCGATACTATTTGGTTGCTGGTTCAAGGCGATCAAGAAGCGTTCTATTTCATCTTTGATATACTTACTATCCTCATCTAGTCGATGAAGCATTTTATTCATGGCGAGATAAAGAGAGGTTTTCTTTTCTAACAAAATTGGAATGAGTAAGCGAATAAATTTAAGAAATTCAATTTGCTTTTCGAACTTCCAATACTTGTATGTTTTAACCACTTTTGTGTAGTCCATTCTGTAAAAAAGACATGCTAGGACAAAAAAAGCGAGTAATAACCATTTGTTTATAAAAATGGCCCCAAGAACACCGATCAGAAGGAGTAAAATCCCTTTGAAAACTCTCTTTCGCTGCAAGTTAATTAAATAGTGGATCTGTTCTTCCTTTGTCTCAAAAGGTGGTATTTGTTCCATTTCTATAAGCATGGTGAACAGATTTTTTTCAGCAATTCTTACCCAGAAACTAGAACCATATGGGCGTTCTTCCTGAAGTAGTGCTTCTTTTTGTTTTCCCATCACACCCTCACCTCCATTACTTTATCGTCTTGCATGAGAAGGTTATGACGATGAATCGCTATTCCAATGGCAAACATGTACACCGTAGAAAAAACAATCCCTATCAACGTATGTGCATACTGGTCAATAAATTGCTGCCATCCAAGACCAACAATAATAGCACCAATTAAAATAGCTCCACCTTGAATCATGCCCATAAGTTTTCGATGTAAATGCAATTTTTCTGCAAAAAAACCATCTTGCATTTTCTTTAATGTATTATGGTAAGATTTTAGATTTTTGAGTGTATCTACATTGGTACGACCTTCTATCATAGTGGTCGTTAATTGGTTGACATACATTTGAAAAATCTTATCTTCTTGATAAGCGTCTTCAAACTCCTTAAATGCACGGAGAATCTGACTATCATTTGCTCCTGAAAGCTGCAGACGCAATTTTAAGAGATCCTCCTTAAACTTTCCGTTTGCCCCATCCGTGACTTGCGCCAATGCACTCAAAACGGTTTCTTCTTCATTGGTTAATATTTGCGTAATATGGTTGATCATATTATGTCTTTCAATAAAACTTTTCTCGACATACACCCGTTTGATTTGTCCCGGTAATAACACGCGATAGGCATAAAAGGCTGCTATTCCAGCATAGATCAAACTGATCCACCAATTAAAGTAAACGATGTACGCAAATAGAAATGTGAAAATAAAAGGTTTACTCATGATAGTGATAATATCTTGTCGAACAATCGGCTTGTCGTAAGCAGTCTTATAAGCGTTTAACTCATCAATCGTATAGGTTTTCCGTTTCATGGACGCTCAAGCCTCCTTTTTTTTTTCTGAGAAACATCATTCAGAAGGACAAGCTGTTCTTAGCTCTTTTGTAAAGTTATTATGATAATCGATACGCCCCTCGTTGAAGTGTTCCTGAAGTTCTTCACTATACGGATTTATTGTTTTGATTTTCAAATTTCCTTCTGCATCTAAGGTTTGTTTGTAAAGTGTGATGTTCGCCCCATTTGGTCGAAATTCAATCACTTCATCTAAATAGCGATGTACTTTGCCATCTATTGTGGCAGCCTTGATATGAATACCTAATTGAAATTCTCTGTCAAAATCTTCACTTAACACTGTTTCATCAAAGGTGTACTCCATACGACACATATTGATAAATCGCGTTCGAATCGCATTTGCATTTCTTGCATGTAGCGTTGTAATGACAGCGTGACCAGATAAAACACCTTGCAGCATCTGATACGCTTCACTCCCACGTGTCTCACTCACGATGATATAATCTGCATCTTGTCGTAATGCTTGTTGCACTAATTTATCAATACCAATCGTTTCAGAGGTTAATAAGGAAGTAATATCTTTTTCAGAAAACATCGTTTTTACATGACTTTCATTCGTATCTTCGATCATGATGATATTGTTTTGAAAGCCAATCGATTGGATTAAAAATTTTTGCAATTCCGTTTTACCCGTTCCAGTTTCTCCAGAAATGATTATATTTGATTTTGCTTGCGCAGCTGCCTGCAAGAAACGTTCTATCGGCTTAGGGGCAAAACTGCTAAAATTAGTTTCATTCAACGCTAAATGCGGACGCGTTACACGCAAAGCCATTGCCGTTCCATAAGAACTGATATCCTTATGAATGGCATTAATTCGTAAGTTTTTAAATTCTGCACTGAGTATAGGCGATTTTGTAGTAAATTCTTTTTGCACAGCGTTCGCAAACTTTTGGATGATCTTGATGATATAATCTTCCGTGACTTCAATGGCTTCATATACATATTTGCGTTCATTGGTCTTAATAATCAATTCCGTTCCGTTAAAACGTATATCTGTTACGCTCTCGTCCTGGATAATCGCCTCAATGATGCCCAGCCCCACCATTTCTTGAATACAATAGTCAATCAAATGATCCTCATTTAAAACACTGGCATGTTCAGCAGCAATCAGTTCTCGTAGTACTTCTCTGGCTTCTTCGTCCGTGAACGCTTGTAGATAAAGTTCAGAGTGCTTTTTTATGAGATCTTGCGAAATACTATCGATGACCTCTGAACTAACAAAAGCATGTGGATCTACAGTCATTGCTTGCATTACTTCTTTTCCTCCTTATTTGTTTCGATATCCGAAACAAGGGTCGCCTGATAGCTTACCCCATCATTCTTGATCTTTACGCGTACCGCTTTAAGACTATCGCTATCTTTTTCCTTTAAATAATCAAAAGTATAAGATGGGTCTTTTAAAACGATATTCGTGTTTTTTGCAAATAATCGTTTAAAATCTTTCTCAAAATTATCGGTAGATAGTATTACCTCTCCGTTAGAAACACGCAACGATTTGTCTACATTTTCTATACTTGCCGCTCTGGCAGACTCCGTTGCTGTTAAAACAACAGATTTATGCTTGTAATCCTCTATCGCATAGTGAAATATCCCCAGCAATAGGAATGCACTAACAAAAAGGATAATACAGATACTGATATAACCTTTCACACTATCGCCTCACTTACTTGCCAAGCCATTTGACATCCGCTTTGCTCCATCCCTTAGGTAATCCTTCAGGAAATGGATCGTCTGCATTAATTGGTTTTAACAAAATTTCATCTTTTGCTTTCGTTTTTGAGTCCATTGCTACATACATGAAAGCTTCTACATTGACCTGATCTTTCCAATTCACTTGAATCGCATGTGTCCCAAGTTTTCCAGTAGCTGTGGTCGTATCGTACTTGCCAAGATCCATCCAAATCGGTAAATAGAACTTATTTCCACCATCACGAAGTCCATATTTAATCCGTTTGTCTTTTGCTTTTACTTGTTCATCGGAAAATAGATAGCCAGTTTGGCGTTCTACTTGGATATGTGGCAGCTGGTACCGAATCGATGTCGTTGTCACTCCATCTGCTGTCATGGTTTTGTTGCTTTCTTCCACCATAGTTAAGACGGAAGAAGCACCCTTTGTTTTCGCCTCTACAAAGCTGTCTATGAGTTTTTTCGGTGTGGCGAAGGTAAAGGGCTTAAATGTCTTTGTTTGTGCTAACTCGTTGCTGTACGTAAGGGCTACATTATTTTCAAAGCCGTACCCGGTTTTCATCGCCTGGATCTTCGCTTTTTCCAACACAAAACGCTCGTAGTAGCTTTTCATCTTCGTTGTTGGTGTGATTTCCGTCATGATCACGCGCTTCACATCTACTTTGGTTTTTTTAGCAGCATTAGGTTCCACTACCTCTTCCGAGCTTGTGTATCCTTGTGTAGTGAGCTGCTTTGCCGTACTTACTACATCAAAATCATGTTTACTAAATCCTTCTAACTTGATCGTATACGGTAAATGCTGATTCACTGCCAGTCCTTTTTTAATCGTAAAGGTTGCTTTCTTCGGTAGTTTTTGCGCACTATACGTCACTCTATCCAGTTTCGTTTTCCCTTGATATAAGCCAATCGTAAGGTCAGCCGTGGTCATGCCTTTGGTCGCATTTTTATAGATCAGGGTTTTGGCTAGGTTTACTTTTACTGGCAGCCCTTTGATAGAAAGTGCCGTATAGATTTGTAGTTTTTCTAGCGCTACTTTTACTAACGGAACATCATAATAGAAAGTAAGCGTCACATTATTTTTTCCAACCGTCCCGGTTTTTTTACTAGTACTTGTTGGTCGATACGTGTAACTGTCTTTTTTCAAGTCTTTCTTTGGCCCGTAAGAATAGGATTGGCCGCGTAGCTTCGTATATTTCTCAGTCTTTATCAACCGATCATCGCGTGCGTCCCGGTGTTCTATTTTGATTTCACGTTGTAAATTGTAGTAAAAAATAATCGTTTTATCTTTGGTTCCAACAGTCCCAGTCTTTTCTTTCATGGATGTAGGAACGTAGCTGTTAGATCCCTTCGTAATTTTGGTCTTTGGTTTATAGGTATACGTTGTTCCGATCGTTTTATCGGACGAAGATTTCTCCAACAAAGCATCATCGTACTTATCCCGATGTTCCACTATGATCTTACTTTGTCTAGCTTCAAAGTGAACTTTAAAACCTGCTTGTTTAATAGGGTCAAACTTGATTTCTGGACTTAATAATCGTTGATAGTTACTATTATTGGGAAGATATAATAGGGTAGCCAATTCTTTTCTTTTACCATTTAGATTTCCAGTATCAAAATCTTCATCATATTCTAGATTAGCAGTAAAGTAAAAAGCGTCTCCAGATTCTATTTTCACTTTTTTCCCAGACCCTTTTTTCTCACCATTTACATATATAGTAACTTTTGAGGGAACTACTATTTCTGTGGAACCATTACCTACCAATTTGTTTGTTTCGGACTTTTGCATATTATCGCTAACCTTGCTATTTAAGCTAGTTTTAGAAAATTTCAAATCATAGTTAGGCGCGTCTTCTTTAATTGCATGTTGAATTAATTTCCAAACCTTTGGATCTTTATTAGAATAAGTGGATTGAGTCTTTTTACCAGTTTTCCAATTATTAATGGCTACATAGGTTTTTATATAGTCCTCTATTGAATTCCCTAGTTGATTCCCTTCTCCTCCATAACCATAGTAGAGAATTGCCTTATCACCTGGTCCATATTGAGATTCACCTTCATTATAGTTATGCCCCCCATAAGGGGCTGGTAAATCCGGATTAATGCAATATGTTATTACGCCATTAATCTTTATTAATGCAGTAGTATGAGTTGCTCCTCCAGGATCAGTCCATGAATAGGGACCCCAAGCTTCTGCAGTAGCTGCTGCAACCGGCTTGGGTTGAAAAAATACAAACATAGTTACAATCACTAAAAAGAGAGCCAATGGCCATTTTCTTGCTACTATCATCTTCTCACTCCTCCTTTCTACATTTATGGGCCTTGTACGATGGTTGCTGTTACGGTGGTTTCATAGGGTGTCTCTTGGTTTGGATAATTGTAGGGATCGGCAAACACGTTTTTCAACTGATAGTTGAGGGAAAGGCTATTCGCGATGAAGGATACGGTATAAATACCTGATCCTGCGTTAGCTTTCCCCGGAATAACTGTCACCGGTGCGGCATCAATCGTATAGTTGCCTGCAGGGATGTTCGGCTGGTTATCTTTCGTTCCTTGATCTCCAAGCGTGATTGCTTCTTTACCGGTTGTCTTCAGCTGTAACGTACCAGAAGGAAAGCTACGTGCACTCGTGCCGGTCACATACCCATTTTTTGGTGTTACTTCTTTCAAAGGAGTTGCTTGGATGCTTACGCTATATCCTTTATTGCTATCAGTTCCATCCTGTAGAAGTAGTTTTGGTAAGGTAGTGGTTACTTGGCCGTCTTTTCCCGTGGTTAGATCGATCGTGGAAAAGGAAAAGCTGCTTCCTTGCCAATTGATCGCTAGTTGTCCATCTTTGATCACGATCGGAATGGCTACCTTGTCCGACACTGCTTTTTCACTATCTTCTGACCAGACATACAGCGTATGCTTCCCTAGCTTTAAGTTTTGGACGGTGGCGACCGGAACTTGCCCACTTACCGCAACATTTTTTCCGGTACTTGCTGCAGTTTGGATCACTTGTTTGGCGTCCGGGTTGTCGATCGCATAATAAGCGGCGATCGTTCCGGTCGCATCGCTATCCGACATCGTCCCTTTGATCGGGATCGCTTGATTATTTCGAAAAACGGTATTATCTGCTGGGCTACTTCTTGTGAAAACAGGAGGTGTATTCAAAAACGATGCACCGTTTATCTCGATGTTCGAAAAATAAGCGTGTGCTTGACTGTAAGTGTATGGGCCATAACCACCAATCGGCAAGGGATCTTTATCTAATACATTGGCATAACTTTTACCATCCACCCATACTTGTATTCGGGTACCAGCTGCTTCATCTTTGACAGTGATTTTCACATGATACGTTTTTTTATCCGCCCAGATCAGGCTGATTCCTTGAAGAAGCTTAAAATCATTCCTTCCTTCGCCAACAGCAGGCGTGGAATTGTCCGTATCGTTATTGGAGCGAGGTTCTAAGCCAGACGCATTTTTAAAGACTCCTGAACGGCTTGGTGCGGTACCGTCGCCATCATATGGTCCACGGAACGTCACATAGTAGAAGCTTTGTTTCGTGATGTCATTAAAATTATTGGTCGAACTCGTATGCCGGAACGTCCAGCCGATCATATCATTGTCGGTATCTTTATTATTGGGATCATCATGGACAAAATCATACTCGAAGGTGGCATCGACCGTTTTCAGGGCTTTTGTATTGAGAAATCCAGTCCATTTGACATTTTGGGTACTTCCGATACTGGTTACCTTATTACGTGTCAGTACCGTCCATTGCCCCGTATTGTCGGGATAGTTCTCCCAGTTCGCCTTGACCCAATCCCCTCCATTTGCCGCAAAGACACTTGTGGGAGTGAAAATAACGAAGGTCATCCATACAAGTACAATCGATTTGATTACTGGCCAGCCTATTCGCATTTTTTTCGCCTCCTACTCGTTTTTTTTGGCTTGTTTCGCTTTCACTTTTTTGCTGATATAGAAAAGAAGCAACGCCACCACAGCACCGGCGATCATATAAAGAACGATGACCCACCACGGCGTGATGTCCGCAATCGGTTGATTATTTTGCTTGGCAAGCTGTTCTACTTTCGCAGCTGGAATCGTAAAATCTCGAAAAGCAACTTCCTTCTTATTCTCATAAAAATGGATCGTATAGTTTCCTGGGCGCACACGTTTTGCGCCCCAAGAGAATTCAAAATAACCAGTCGTCATTGGCGCAGCTTTCATTTCACTACTGCTTCCTTGAAACAAGGTAGTATCTCGGCCACGTTTGGTCACGCGATAGGTAAATTGCTTAGCTCCTGTGATAGCAGGCGCTTCATTCGTAAAGATTGTTTTCACGACACTGCCGGAAGGATAGACTAAATAACTCGCATCTTGAAAATAAAACGCATCTTTTGCTTTTTGTGGGCTAGCGTGTATGGCAACAGCAAGCACATAGTCGCGCTGGTAATGCACGTGCACCGACACGTGGTTGCTTCCCTCTGTCTTAGAGGATTTGTTTTTGCTTACCTCATAATAGTGAATGCCGCCTAAAATCGTTCCTTCCAGGTCTTTGGGGATCGTGGCCGATACGCTGACGATCTTCGACGCACTTGGCTGTAGTGTCACCGTTTGTTTTGGGTGCTTACTGTAACTGGTTAAGGCATACGCCGGTTTGATTTGTGCTTTGGTGGCCTTCGTATATTGAATACCAGTTTGTGTGCTGATGGCATCGGTTAATTCGATCTGGATCGTTTTGGTATGCTTGCTTGTATTCGTTACACGCGCCTGAAAAGTTTGCTTTCCTGTTCCAGAAACGGAAAAATAATTGGTCACGTTTTTCTTTTGATGACTGGAAAAGAGAGGGGTCACGGCGAGATCACGCGTTGGTGTTTCTGCAGCCTTTGCGATTTCTCCAAATCCAGAAATCAGTAAAAGAAAAACAAGCACGCAAGAAAATACGTGCTTGTTCCTAAATTGCTTCATTGAAGAGCACCTCCGTTTAATTTTGAGGTCCTTGTACCACAGCAACCGTAACAGTCGTCTCATAAGGTGTATCTTGACTCGGATAGTTCACTGGATCAGCAGGCGTTGTTGCTGGATCATAGAAAAGCGTCAACGATTGATCCGAAAAGGAATAATCAAATTGCCCTTGACCAGCGTTCTTCCCAGCCTTTAAAATAGTAACAGAGTCGCCATCCACCGTTTTATTGCCGGTTTGGAGAGTAGGCTTGACGGATGTCGTATTCGAAGCTACTTGCAGCTCCGATCCAGCAACATTCAATTGAAGTGACTTCGTTGGAAGAGTTTTAGCTGTTGTCCCAGCTTTGAATCCTCCAGTTGGCGTCACTTCTTTTAATTGAGTGGCCGATAATACAACATCGTAACCACGACCTGTTCCTGTACTATCTTGTACCGTTAGATTATTGAGTTTTGCGGTGATACTGCCACTCTTATTGGTGGAAAGATCAATCGTATCACTAAAAGAACCGATCACATTCCCAGCAAAGTTTGCCGTCAGATCACCAGCTTTAACCGCGGCCGTTCCTTTCGTGGAAGTGGATTGTGCCGCGCTAACGGAATGAGGGACGAGAAACGGGGTTGCGATAAGCGTACTGATCGCTAGCGTCATTGCGAAACGGAAAAGCCGAGTGTGCGTCCGCTTGTGAAGACGGTGCGCATAACTTACATCATAATTTCCCATAATTTGCTCCTTTTCATTGTATTGGTTTGACAAAAGGGACGAGAAACAGTTACACAATCAAGCTCAACACCTCCTCTGTGTTCATTCAGTGGAATAGCCAGGATCTCCCCTTTTTATTCCATAAAAAAAGGACTAGCTCACCGGCTAGTCTACTATCATTATTGTTTGATGTATTTCTTAACATGGAATGGAAAAATCTGTTTATTCTGTTGAAAAATCTTTCCTAGCTCAAATAACATACCTAGCTCGAAATACACTGGTGTGTAACCATTAGAATATACACCCTTTTTATGATGGAATGAACAGTTAAGTACCAATGGGGTTAAATCAATCATTTGGGTGATAGTGACTTCTCCTTCTCCTTTCAACAAGCCTGAATACACGGAGTGATTTCCATTCATCATAACAGCAATTCCTAGCGGATAAAGATACATAATCCTGTGATTAGACTCATTTTCCATAAAAGAGTTAGGCTTCCCATCCATCCTCATATAATTTTCACCAATACAAGCAATATTCGTAGAAATTCGATTGAAATTCCATATAGGGGTTATGATTGGACTGTTTCTAAGTTTGAATTTAAAGTAATCTTCCTTTTGTAAATTTATGATCCTTATTTCCTCACTATATTGATCTATCCCTGCCGTAAGACCTTTACATATGTCATCGTAATCAGGAGAGTCATAACCTACTATTGCTTTTTGATGTTGCTGAAAATTAATCATGTTTGTAATTGCTCTAAGGTATATAAATGCCGGATGCAAAACATCATTTCTTATCCTATCCTGAGTCATTATTTTTTTTACGTGTTCCTGAACTCCTTCTAATAGATCATAATTTGAACTTTTTTTGTTCGTGAAGATTGATTTTACACGCTTCTTTATTTCCATATTTATCTCTTTTCTACCAAGCTGTTTTTTCTATATAGAAAGTCTTTGGTACTATTATTTGTATCACATATGCTTCCCAGTGACAATCTCGTAGATAACGATTTTGCTTCTCTTCCCTAGTAAGTTGTTTCGAATAGTTTATAATTCCTTCAAAATAGCGTTTATCATATACTATATTACCTGCCCATATTTTCCCAATATTCTCTAAAGTAATGAATGCCTCATGAACTACCGCCTCGTCTTGTTTAGAGATTCCTGCTTTATATTGTAAGAGTAGTTCTTGTAGACAAAAAGTATGGAAAATGGCAAGAATCTTTTTTTCATGTATGACTTGTTTTCGACGCAAAATATAGTTTTGAATTTTATCAATAATTAACACACACTCAACCTCCTCCTTTTTATCTCCAAAAAAAGGACTAGCCATTGGGATAGTCCTTATGTTCTTCATCGTTTAATAAAAGGACTAGCTTTTAGCTCGTCTACAGGTTTTTAACGTTTTATCTATCTAATCCTTTAAGACCAGCAGTTCCAGCAATAAAGACTCCTACTATACAGCCAATGACTACTCCACCGATATATCCCTGACTCATAATTAATTGACTACATCCAAAAAAGAGGAGGGTCATGACTACACAGTATACAAGTATTTTCTTCCTCCCAGCGATATGAAATATAGCAATCCAAATAATATAGGTTAGATGTATGAATCCCAATATGGTTACTATAAAGCCAATCATCTGTATTTTTTGATGTCCAAATATATTAAAATTACCATCAGGTAATAAAAAACTCATGAGCCAGACAAAACTAAGCAAAACCATTCCAGAAATAACTCCAATGAATACCTGAATCAATGTGCTTTCTTTTTCATCCATCACATTTCACCTCTTCCTCATCATGATCTTTTATCAGTATCGTAGTTCTTTGGAAGTACAATCTTCAATCGTTGTTTTAGGAAACCGTTTAGAGTTGGTACACTGTTTGTATAAACTAGTTCTTCTTTAATTAATTTTGGAGACTTCACATTTTCATAAACCACATATGGGTTTTGCTCACGATGATTGATCATGAGGTCTTTACTGGAAAATCCTTTCTCTTTATCCGGTAATTTTTCCACTTTTACAGAAATCCATTTTTTAGGGAGATCCTTTCTTATCGAATTGTCTAGATTCCAAAGATAAATAACCCCAACAATTGACAGTATCAATAAAATAGAACTTCCTACATTCCACTTCCAAGAAAAACCATCTTTGTCACCACGTATAGCATCAGCAATAATCACAAAAAATATACCTATAAGCATAAGACTAACTAGTAACAATATTGCTATTACTAAGTCAATTACAAGTATCATCATTGTCCACAGTCTCCCCTATATAAATGTGTGCTTTCTTTTTAAGAGTTCGCCGTTTGACTGCAATTAATTTTGGATCCTGAATCAACTTCATATCTTGTTCTTCCACAGTAATTCGTTTTCCCACCCAGCTAGATATATTCATTTAAACATCATCCTTTTGATTTTATAGTAACAAGTTCTTCTTCATACTCTTTTTGTATATTTTGTAGATTTTCTTCCTCTAAAAATTTATTCAACTCGATCCAAAGCATGGAATCTTGAATAAAACGGATGTCCGACGTAATAATAATCAACTCCTCCATTTCATTTACATTAGAATGACGAAAGAAGGCACTAATATATTTTCCTTGCAAATGATGAACCGGAGAATTAATAAACATTACTGTCAATTTATCCCTATTAATAACGTTAAATATGTGTGACTCTGGTTGTTCCACATTCATTACCTTTGCGATATTCTTTGCTGCAGTAGAAGCAATGTTAGTAATAGACACTTTTAAATCATTTTGCAACATAATTTATCACTCCAACAAAAAAAGACAGCCATTGCGGCTGTCTTTAAAATTATTTTCCATATTCAATATAAGTGTTACCACCCTTATCTATCTCTCCACTGCCTGTAGGATTATATGCGCCTTTATTCCAATCGTTTACGAAATCATTAACAGATCCCTGATTGCTGTTATTCTTCCCACTACTTGGTTTAGAAGTTCCTTTCGACGTAGTATTTGAAGAACCGCCTTTTGGCGTGCTGCTGTTGCTGTTTCTAGCTCCAGAGCCAGCATTTGAAGAGTTATCACCATTTTGTGAACTTGGTGTTGATGTAACTACTTGTTGCTTAGAAGAAGCTACTTGTTGTTGTGCTTCTTTCTCTTTTGCTATTTGTTCTTTTTTCAATTGCTCTGCTTGATAGTGATCGATTTTCTTTTTCAATGCTTTCAAAGACTTATTTAAAGCTTGTTTTGCCTGCTTGTTTGATACTGTTTTTACTTGTTGTGTATATTTTTTGTAATCCACGTTGGACTTAGTAGAAGCTTTTTGGATCGCTATTTTCAGTTGTTCGATCTGCTTGTATTGTTTTTCAGCTGCTTGATAGCGTTTATGTAGCGATTGCTTGAATACTTTTTTGCTCGAATGGACCTGATCTATTAGCTGTTTCACTTTTTTAAACTGCACGTCTGAAACCTTATTCTTTAATACCGATTTGGAATCTAATAAAGTAGTGATTGATTGTTCTGCCGAATACATGTCTTTGACATCATCTATTTTTACTTGTAGTTGCTTTTTCAGCTGCTTATTGGATAAGGAGGATAAAGCGTGATTGGCTTTGTTTATTTGTTCCTTCGTCAGCTGCTTCGCTAACTTTTTTTCGGTTGGATCAAGGTATAATGCTTCGACCTGCTTTTTCACCTTATTCTCTTTCTTTTGAACGGCTGCTCGGTTTGCTGCTTCAACATGCTGCTGATAACCGATAGATCCGAAGGCCACCGCGATAACTGCGATTGCAAGGATAACGATGATAGAAATTTTCTTTTTCATATCCCTTTCTTCCCTTCTATTTTAATTCCCCAATTTAAGTATAGATTTTTGTGTTTTAACAAGCAACTTTTATGTAAATAGAAAGTATCTGATCAAAATTTTTCACTCACTCGAAGCATATTTTGATTCAAATATCCTAAAATTCCCAGCCCTTCTCGATTGTTTGCTGAAGCAACTGCTTCCAAAGCATGGAATCTTGGATAAAACGGATATCCGATGTAATAATAATCAACTCCTCTATTTCATCCGCTTCAAAAGAACGAACCATGTAGCCAATATAGTTATACTCCAAATGCTGAATCGGATAATTAATAAGTATTATGCTAAGGTTATCCCGATGGATAACGGTAAATCTGTGTAGCTCTGGTTGTTTCATGTTCATTGCCTTTGCGATATTCTTTGCTGCAGTAGAAGCAACGTTAGTAATAGACACTTTTAAATCATTTTGCAACATAATTTATCACTCCAACAAAAAAAGACAGCCGCAATGGCTGTCTTATTTATCATTTACTTTGTATGAATCCCAACTATTACCTGTACCATTATCTCCGCTACCATTTTTAGTAGTATTTCCTTTATTTATATTGCCCATAATACCATTTATTTGACTCATATATTGTTTATCGTTGCTGTTATTCTTCCCACTACTTGGTTTAGAAGTTCCTTTCGACGTAGTATTTGAAGAACCGCCTTTTGGCGTGCTGCTGTTGCTGTTTTTAGCTCCAGAGCCAGCATTTGAAGAGTTATCACCATTCTGTGAACTTGGTGTTGATGTAACTACTTGTTGCTTAGAAGAAGCTGCTTGTTGTTGTGCTTCTTTCTCCTTTGCTGCTTGTTCTTTTTTCAATTGCTCTGCTTGATAGTGATCGATTTTCTTTTTCAATGCTTGCAAAGATTTATTTAAAGCTTGTTTTGCCTGCTTGTTTGATACTGTTTTTACTTGTTTTGTATATTTTTTGTAATCCACGTTGGACTTAGTAGAAGCTTTTGGGATCGCTATTTTCAGTTGTTCGATCTGCTTGTATTGTTTTTCGGCTGCTTGATAGCGTTTATGTAGCGATTGCTTGAATACTTTTTTGCTCGAATGGACCTTATCTATTAGCTGTTTCACTTTTTTAAACTGCACGTCTGAAACCTTATTCTTTAATACCGATTTGGAATCTAATAAAGTAGTGAGTGATTGTTCTGCCGCATACATGTCTTTGACATCATCTACTTTTACCTGCAGCTGCTTTTTCAGCTCCTTATCGGATAAGGAGGATAAAGCGTGATTGGCTTTGTTTATTTGTTCCTTCGTCAGCTGCTTCGCTAACTTTTTTTCGGTTGGATCGAGGTATAATGCTTCGACCTGCTTTTTCACCTTATTCTCTTTCTTTTGAACGGCTGCTCGGTTTGCTGCTTCAACATGCTGCTGATAACCGATAGATCCGAAGGCCACCGCGATAACTGCGATTGCAAGGATAACGATGATAGAAATTTTCTTTTTCATATCCCTTTCTTCCCTTCTGTTTTAATTCCCCACTTTAAGTATAGATTTTTGTGTTTTAACAAGCAACTTTTATGTAAATAGAAAGTATCTGATCAAAATTTTTCACTCACTCGAAACATATTTTGATTCAAATATCCTAAAATTCCCAGCCCTTCTCGATTGTTTGCTGAAGCAACTGCTTTTCATTCGACTTCTTATAGAAAACCAACTTTTGATTTGCAAGAACAATCCATTTCGTGGAATCCTTACTATCATTTGTATGTTCAATAGCAAGCCTTCTCCATCTAGTTTCCACATCGGTACAGATACAATGGCGATGTTTATCTAGATAGCCATCGATCCGCAAAAGTTTTTTCTCCCAAATGATGTAAAAACGATAGCCTTTTAAATACTTCCAAAAAAAGACTGGTCCAAATCTAAAATAATAAAGTGATCTCTTCCAATAATTTTTCATGTGTATTCCCCTTTCTGAACGTTGATATCTACTCACGTTTATCAATAAATAAATGAAGAATGGTTCCTAAAGTAGGTTTTTAGCAGTCGTTCCCCTACAAACTCTATGCTCGCCGAGTATTCCCTTTAGCATTTTACTAGTTTAATTGGTGTAAAATTCGTTGGCTAATCGAAAATCGAGCAATGTCACGGTACTCTCTGTCTACCATCTCGCAGAAAGTAAGAACATTAGATCAACTGGGATTCTCCGTTATTCTCCCAATATCGTTGATCTTGGAACCTTGCCTCGTCTCTACTCCAGATAAAAAGCAATCTGTTTCGCAACTGTGAGTTTGTGGCAGTCGATACTCACGGAACCCTATAGCAGCCGAGTATACACTTGAAGTGTATCTGCTAATGTGCGCTTGTTAACGGTACCTGTTTGTCTACTACGCTTTCCACATCACCACAATGTGTAAAAGTACGTTTCTCGCAACAGGAAAAGAACATTTTCATTCCAAACATATTGGTCGCGCGGTTATATGCTGGAGGGGAGGCATCCCTTTTATACGCTTACTGATAAGCTATTAAAAATTCATCAGCTGCTTTGTCAGTCCTTCACTTACTGACAAACGTGAATAGATAATCAAACCTTTACAACAACGCTTCTAAAGGAGTTGATGGATCAGCTACTACAGAAAAACCTTGCTTGGTAGCATAAAATAAAACTGTTTCACAACCATGCGCAATCAAATACTCTCTGCACTTTTCCAGGCTTTCAAAAGGAAGATCTTGCAAAGGTACGCTAACTGTTTTAGCTCTGCTTGCCTTGAGTGATTTCTGATAGTGTTTCAAATCATTTAACGGATGTATACGTTGTCGCTGATCTACCATAGGAAAATGATTCTTAGTTCGTTTTCTAGGGATATAGGGCGATTGGTCATAAAAAGCACTCGTCTTCAAAAGCTTCGTAAACTTGCTTTTTCTTTTCGCTAAAATTTGTTTGTCTTTCCCTTTGATATTTTTTATTAAGTTATATAGTGCGGATACAGGATGTTCTTTTTGAGTAAGTAAGCTAAGTGCTATCCCATTCTTTAAAGAATAAGTAGATTGATCGAATAATTTTACATAAACTTCATAATCAAGCGATGCAAGTTCTTCCGATGTCAACTCTTTAGGCATTATTTGTACTTTTCCCAAATGAATCCCTCCAAATAAAATATGTAATTGGCATAAGCTGGCTCTTATAAAAACAAAAAAGGAGTCAACGACCCGAAGATCATTGACTCCTCCCTTAATTACACAACTGCCACAACTCACTAACCCATCATAAGCTTCAATCCCATGTTTTTAAATTCACAATTAATACAAAATAATCCAAAAACAATGGTCGATATCGTCATTTTATGATATATTAGAGTAGTTGTACGCTAGTCGTGCAACATAAGGGGCAAGAGGTTCGATCTACAGTAACGGTTTAAATCTGTAGTCGAGCTATGCCATCTAAAACTTTCTCAAGGTTTTAGGTGGTTTGCCCTTTTTTGCATTTTACGCACCATATAAGAGCTTAACGCTCATGTCTGCCCTAACTTTAATCGCAATTCTTTTGAAAGTCAAGAACTAATTTCAGAAAATTTCTCCCGTTCAAAGCTAAATGCTTTCCACAAAGCGTATCTCAAAGGCAATAAAAATACATACCACCTTTGTGATTATTATAGCACAATTTAAAGTTAATTTCAATTATTTTTTAAAAAAATAACCTCTAATTCAAAAGTATATTATTAGGTGTAAATTCTTTTACAATAACAATGAAAGCCCTTTTCATTGTTGCTTAAATAGACACAAACTCCGTTTTTTAAAAAAATAACAAATCCAAAACTTAAAGATCTATTAGCGTAAACCCACGAGACTTTTTTAATTTTCCTAACTCACAAATATAATTATACAAGCCAACAAACTTAGAAACGTTGTACCAAGTTAAATAAAGAGATATAACAACAGCGAACAGTCAAAGGTAACAGCCCTAGTAACTAGAGATAAGTAATTGGCAATTGAGCCCATTATTTTAAAAACTAACTACTTCGTCTATAATCGTTGCTATTACGCCTTCGGTAGACATTCCCCAGTAGGTTTAATGACAGCTGGACAGTACGATCCCCATTTCCAATCAAACTCACAGGTGGCTTATATGCCTCCGATAACTTACCAGTAGATTCGATCAATGTAATCACATGTCGTGCCGCATCCGTAAAGCTTGCTAAAAATTCCATGTACGCTTCTTTTTCTGCCGCTTTCTTTGTCAGAGCGTGTCGTATCGCTTGCTCCACAACGATGGCCACTGTAGAAAAAAGGGTTTGGGCAGCTCTCCCCTTCCCGTTCACTCTGCTAATAATACGATCCGATTGCTTCAGTATTTTTTTTAGCGTCGCATAAGGCATTTTTAATGCTTCAGCGACCGAGCGCTGCGAACGTTCTAAAAAAGTTTGTCCGGATAACAGCTGTGACTCGATGTAACATTCTAAGTCCTTTTCCCATTCGCTAAAATGCGAATACG
This sequence comes from Listeria grayi DSM 20601, assembly GCF_000148995.1. GTDB lineage: Bacteria > Bacillota > Bacilli > Lactobacillales > Listeriaceae > Listeria > Listeria grayi. Next base: position 7,558 of record NZ_GL538355.1, on the reverse strand, counting down.
TACGTTCTTCCCTACTCTTCCTGTGCTTTCTAAAGAATTGAGGTTTAACCTTACCTACTTCATCAAAGATAAATGGCGTGTAGCCCTTGATTTCGTATTCAGATTTCCAATACGTCTGCAAGATATCGCTGATTTTTTCAGCATTTGCGCCCTGGTATCTTCCCGAGTATGCATTACGAATACATGTTTCGATTTCCCTAAATCGCAATGGTGCATCCAGCGTGTCATTGAACTGATCAAGCAAATCTGTCGCTTCTTGCTTACTTTTACCGGACGCATAACAAGCTAACGCTAGGGTAAATGCAACGTTATTTCGGCCGTATTGGCCTTTGCGTCCACGTACATTTTTTAGATTCGCCATGATGGAAAACCATTCTTGTTTGGTCGCATCAAAGACTGCAGTTGAAGATTCCGGTACCAAAGAAAGCACCGAACGCCGTTTTTGATCACTGTAACTTTTCGACCATTCCATCATTTCATGGAAATCGAATTGACTTTCTAGGTTTAAAAAGGCTATATTCTGCGTATTTGGCGCGCGAAAGAAACCAAAGTCATTGCAGCCAATATCGACAGCTGGCAACTCTTCCGCAAACGCATATTTGACGTTTTGCGAAATTCTTTTGGCGATTTTTAACGATTTAAATTGATTCGCATTACTAACAAAGCTAGGTGTTTCTAGTACGAAGTACATTTGAAAGCCGTGATCGGTTTTCAAGATGAACGTAGGTGTTTGATTCAAGACACGCATCGATGCCGTGATCATTTTTGCCACGTCGACTTTTTGCGTATCGATATCGATCACAAACGTGTTGATTTGTTGTAAGTTCTTTTCTTCGTGTCCTTTTATGTATTTTCGATTTCGGTCCGAGTAAGTACCAACTCGGTATGTATTCGGTGTCCAGTGACTGATCCGATCTGCTTCCGCGATCAAGGCTTCTTGGCTGGTCACGATAAAGCCGCGCACGCCGCGTGACGTTTGCAGGTGGCTTTTCTCTCGAACCACAAATTGAACGCCCTTCCGGTTTACACTGGCTGCTTCGATCGTTGCAAAGTGATCACGCACGGCCATCACGCCGTGACTATTTTTTTTACGATAAGCAGTTAATCCCTCGTGCACCACTGTGTTGATCACCGCGGAGTACGTATAAATTGCATCGTTCACTAGCATAAGGAGGTCTCCTTTCCCGTTTTTTATCCGCACGATTTTGCCAATAAAAAAAGACAAACTTCGCCAATTAGAAAGTTTGTCAGAAAACAACAAACGTTTCGTAGCCAAGTTATCGCCACGAAACGTTAAAAACCTTAGATAAAATGCGGTTAAAAGCATTGTTAAATAAGCCTACTTATGCTATAATTTTTTTTAGATAAACAATCGAATATTATAGCAAAGAAGGGTTCGTGTAAACTCATTCATCTGGAAGATGGTGAGTTACATGAAAAAAGTATTGGTCGTACTTTTTTCATGGCGATTCCTTTTTTTTTATTTGAGTTTACTGTACAACAAGTTTGTTTTTTTGTAAACTAGAAAAACAAAAGATTTAAGAGATACTTTTTACTAACGTATACAAATCTACAAATATACAAGTATACTTGCATATTTGTATATTTGTATTTTAATATACATGTAGATATACAGTTGTAAACAATCACAGCGGTGGGGTTTTTTATCACGATAGATGTAGATTTGTAGATTTGTAATTTTGTAGATTAATATATTTGTATTCTTGGTTACATGTATATTTGTAATTTTGTAGATTTGTAGACTATTTGAAAAAATATCACTTGAACTATTGGTATAAATGTGATAAGTTTAAATCATATTAAGTCTACATGTAGATTTGTAGATAAAAAGGAGCGAGAAAAATGTCTAAAGCTAAAGTAATAACATTCGGTAACTTCAAGGGAGGAACTGGTAAAACTACCAATAGTGCAATGATAGGAAATGAACTTGCAAGACAAGGTAAAAAGACATTACTTATTGATTTGGATCCGCAAGCAAATGCAACGTCACTATATCTACTTACTAAGCAGCGGCTAGAAGACAATATTGTAACTTTTGATAAAACTCTAATGACAGCTATTTCTGAAGGATCTATTGAAGAAATAGTTTTAAATATCAAAACTAACTTGTTCTTATTACCTAGTTTTGCAGATTTTACTTCTTATCCTTTATTCCTTGAAAAAAAATTCCCTAATAGCCAATTAGATAGGATTTCTTATTTATCAAAATTAATAGATCCCCTAAGGGATGAATTCGATTTTATACTAATAGATGTTCCACCGACACTATCGTTGTATACAGATTCTGCTCTCTATGGTAGTGACTATACTATAATAGTCTTACAAACACATGAAAGAAGCCTGGTAGGTGCAGAAGCATATATTAAGTATCTTCAAGAACTTATTGATATATACAAAGCGAATTTTGACATACTTGGAGTGTTACCTGTACTCTTAAAAAATAACGCTGCAGTTGATATTTCCACTTTGGAGAACGCGAAAAAAAGTTTTGGAGAAGAGAACTTGTTTAATACGCTAGTAAAAAACATGGAAAGACTAAAAAGATATGACCTCACTGGAATTATTGACCCTTCAATCGATGATGGTGCTGATATGCATGATAAGAGGGTAACTAAACTTTATAAAGAAGTTACAACTGAGTTTTTACAAAGATTAAGTGATTTGGAGGCTAATGAGTAATGGGTAATGATAAAAAAAGGAATTTACTAAGCAAATCACCTAAAACTATTGAACGAAACAAACAAATCGAACCTAGTTCATCATTTTCAAGAAATAGTATTTTTGCAGCAGTCGAAGAAGAACCAAAAGCAACTGTGCAAAATAAAATAGCTGAAAAGTCTACTACAACTCGCCTCAGCTATAGAAATAAGGATAGAATCAATGCTCTTGTAACACTCAAAGGTTTAAATTCTGTGGATGAGTTACTTGATGTACTAATTGATGAACATGAAGCTACTTTGACTTCTGATGAAAAAAGAGAACTTCGCACGATTGTAGCTATTTATCAAAAGAAAAGGAAATAAACATATCTACATGTATCCATGTAGATATGTAGATATGTAGATGTATCTATTTGTAGATTAAATTTAACCCTTGTGTCCACCTACAAGGCCAGATCGTTTCAACCCGGTAGCACCATCGATCAAACTATTAGCATGCATCAATGCTTTAAAACCATAACGATCACGAATCTTATCAATCGTACGCTCTAGCTGTTCTTGCTGGAGCGTTTTTGTATAGTCTTCAAATACGCTCAGCTGCATCGATGTTTTTCTTTTGATGCCACCACAACTAACCGCAACTGATCGCACCGCATCATTTTCCTGATACTTCCAAAACATTTCTAAGAAGTAGGGGACAAGCTCCTTGCTACTGTCGGTTGCCATTATCTTTTTTTGGTGGCTAAAACCGTTCCGAGTGGAATATCGGCTGTAGCCGGCGCTTAGATGAATGACGCTGGTATCAACATGATGATTGCGTAGGCGCATCGCTACTTCTTCCACCATTTCTTGAATAATCACGGCGATCTGTTCCGGATCATGGTAATCCTTTTCTAGGATTTGGCTCTTTCCATACGACTTCTCAAGTGGCTTATACTTTTCTGACAGACGGCTATAATCGATCCCATGCGCATGATAATAAAGTTGCTCTCCAATGATACCTAATCGTTTTTTGAGATAAGAAGGGGGCATCTGGCTCAATCCATATATACTATAAATCCCCATTCGCTCTAGCTGAAAAGCTGTCCTTTTTCCAATTCCCCAAAAATCAGTTACTGGACGGATCTTCCATACAGTTTCCGGTACATCTTTATATCGCCACTCCGCAATACCTGATTTTTGATGTTTAGCTGCATTATCTAACGCTAACTTGGCCAATAGGGGATTGTCCCCAACGCCAACTGTGACATACAGTCTTAACTCCTTTAAAATATCTGCTTGGATCTTTTTCGCGATGACTTCCGCTGATCCAAATAGTTTTTTACTATGTGTCACATCCAAAAAGGCTTCGTCGATAGAATAGACATGAAAATCTTCCCTGGATACATATCGAAGGAAGATTTTCTGGATGAGCTCATTTACATGTAAGTACAACTTCATGCGTGGGGGAGCAATAACAATGCGAGGATCGTCCTCTGGCACTTCAAATTTTCTAGATCCTGTCTTGATTCGGAAAACTTTTTTCATTTGTGGACTTGCTGCAAGCACTAATCCTCCAGCACGATCTGCATTACTCATGACGACAAGAAAAGCCTGTAGTGGATCTAAACCACGCTTAACACATTCCACACTGGCAAAAAACGACTTCACATCGACACAAAGAATATCACGAGAGGGGACGTGGGTGTAATCTTCTACCTGTACCATTTTTCTATTGTCCCTTCTGAAATATGATTAATATCGTCAAATGTCAACACATTGATCTCGCCGGCCATATCTCTCATATAAATTCGATCATCTTCCACACCAGCGATTCTCCCCACGACAAAGGGAAGGGGAGATCCGTTTTCATCCTTTGTTAGTCGTTGAATCGTTATAGCATGCTGCTTTGTAACAGCGTAGCTTAAAATTTCTACCAGGCATTCTTCACTTTGCCGCGGTAGCCAGGATAACTTTCTTTTTGCTTGTTCTAGTTGTTCTGTATGTTCAGATAGAATCATGCCCTGCCATTTTTGCATGCCTCGATCTCGATAAGTCATTGAAATGACCTCCTCCAACAAGAACAAACGTTCTATTTATGTATTAAATTATACAAACAAATGTTCTATTTAGCAAGTGAATTATGTAAAAAAGAGAGAATTTTACTGCAATATACTCAACTTATAGTTCGTTCAAGGTATATTTCTTCCACTTTTTTCCTATGAAGGTAATTTTTTGTAACATTTGTAATTATTCTGAAAAAACAATTGACTTGCCCGTTTGGATTGATTAAAATTAGAGCATACTAACTAAGGAGATGAAATTATGCACTTGAAAAAAGAAAACGTATTCAAATTTTTAATCTTTACTGTAGCAATTGCTGTATTCTTGACCCCTTTGTCTGCTACCATTTCAGTATTTGCAGAAGAAAATGAACAGACTGTTACTGATGATAGCGCTCTTCCTTCAGGAGAAAATTTAACTTCTGATGATGAAACACCTGCTTTAGATACCACATTACTAGATCAAGGGTCTGCTCTTCCTCCAATCCAAGTTTTTTCAAACGCACCTGTTGATGGTGGTGGTTCAAAATACAAATTTGTTGGTAAAAAAACTGTAAAATTATCTGCTGCGAACACTATTTATGACTTGGCATTTTTAGCAGCCGGAGGGGTTGTAAGTAAAATTGCCCAAACAACGATTGCTTCTGTAGTAGGTACTGTTATAGGAGGTGGAGGATCCTTATTCAAAAAATATAACTATATGCGTCAATCAATATATAAATGGTCTACAAAAAAACAAGATAAGTATAAGGTAATTGATGAATTCATGTACAAAAAGAATGGAAAAGTTGGCTATGTAAGAACTACTGAGAGCACTGTTAAAAAATAAAAAAAGACACCTTCAAAATCAATTGGATTTTGAAGGTGTCTTTTTTAAAATTTATTCACAATATAAAGTATAGCATTATATAAAATGACTAACCCGATAAAAATAGACGCTATAGATTTGATAGAAATAGCATTAACCTCCATATTATCCAGTAAAAATAATAAAATTGGTATTATCAATGTGAGTATCAAAAGAAAAATATACGCAACATTTTTCTTTCGATGCCTATTTCTTTCATCATTAGCTCTATTTTCCTCTTGTGCTTGCTTAGAAATCTTGCTTTTAGGTGTCATCAACGCTGAAATAACATATGCAGTGATAAATACCACTAGACCACCTATTATAGAAAGATTACTGTTTTCATATGGCTGCCTTCCACTAATAATCATAAATAATAAAGTTGTATAGATTAGTGTAATTAGTACAATTAAAAATTTTTGTATTATATATTTTTTCATTTCATCTCTCCTCCAAGTAAAAAATATTTTCTATACTTGTCTCAAAATACTTAGCTATACATAAACTAAGTTCTAAACTGGGATTATATTTTCCCTTTTCAATGGCATGTATCGTCTGTCTTGATACTTCTAACGCCTCAGCCAAATCCTTTTGAGACAGATTTCGATCTTCCCGTAATTGTTTCACTACGTTAAACACTTTCATTATATCATCTCCAAGTAAAGATACCTTTACATAGAGTATAAAATAAAAATTTCTAAATGTAAAGGTATCTTTACTATTTTTTAAAGTTTAAAACCATCTGGAGTATATAAAAAAGGAAGAAATCCAATTAAGTGATTTCTTTCTTTTTACTTATAAATAATTTTCACAAAAAGTTTTGGCCTAAATCAAACATAGTACAAAACTGTCCAGTGCTTTCAGTACATCAATTTATTTTGATTGCATAATTTCTTCTATTTCTACTTCTTTATCCTTATTCAGATCATAAAATCCTATATGAACATCTTTTTCGTAAAGCCAGCACAAATCAGTACCATAAGCAGCCTCAAAAAGTTCAAGCATAACCGGCGCAATTGAAAACATCGGTTCTGTTGCAAAGTTCAAAGAAGTAAAATGATATCTCAACTATTTTCTAATTTTAAGCTGGAACACCCATTAGATTATTTATTTCATGAATCACTGAAAAGCCAAAGAGAGAAAAGTCTCTTTGGCTAGTTTTGTATAAAGCATGTATAGTTTCAATTCCTTTGATTGTGGATGAGGCAGTCCTTATGGACTGATATAATTTGTGCCTTTTCTTGATAGGCCTATGATCTTGTTCAATGATATTATTCAAATATTTACTCGTTCGATGTTCAGTGTTAGAAAATAAACCTTCAGATTTAAGTCGATTGAACGCACTGCTTAGCGAAGGTGCTTTGTCCGTTACAAAAACTCTAGGTTCTCCAAATTGCTTGATTAATCGTTTAAAGAAAGCATAGGCCGCCTGTTTATCCCGATTCTTTCGCAACCAAATATCTAATGTCAAACCTGTAGAATCGATGGCACGATACAAATAATGCCATTTTCCTTTTACTTTAATATATGTTTCATCCATTCTCCAAGAATCGCTAGCAGACTTATTTCTTTTCTTCCATAGGCAATAAATAATCGAACCATATTCTTGTACCCATCGATAAACAGTTGTGTGACAAACCTTGATTCCACGCTCATTAAGGATTTCTGAAACATCACGATAGCTCAAATTGTATCTTAAGTAGTAGCCCACGGCTACCATGATGATATCCTGTTTGAATTGTTTACCTTTAAAATGGGACATTGTTATTCTCCTCGTGTAGTTTCTTCCATTCTACACTAAATAATCAGTTAAATAAAACTTTGCAACAGAACCAAATAATCTAATGGGTGTTCCAGCTTAAAATTAGAAAATAGTTGAGAAATCATTTTACTTCTTTGAACTTTGCAACAGAACCTTTGCTTTTAATGTCTTTGAAAATATTGCGATGACAATCGGATTGATGCCGCTGACAGGGATTGCACTTCCT
>NZ_GL538354.1 GCF_000148995.1 Listeria grayi DSM 20601 | reverse complement strand
CGGTTAGGCCGGGGGCTTTCCCCTTCGGCCTTAAGAACCGGCCTGCGCGCGCTTTACGCCCAATAATTCCCGGACAACGCTTGCCACCTACGTATTACCGCGGCTGCTGGCACGTAGTTAGCCGTGGCTTTCTGGTTAGATACCGTCAAGGGACAAGCAGTTACTCTTATCCTTGTTCTTCTCTAACAACAGTGCTTTACGATCCGAAAACCTTCTTCACACACGCGGCGTTGCTCCGTCAGACTTTCGTCCATTGCGGAAGATTCCCTACTGCTGCCTCCCGTAGGAGTCTGGGCCGTGTCTCAGTCCCAGTGTGGCCGATCACCCTCTCAGGTCGGCTATGCATCGTCGCCTTGGTAGGCCTTTACCCCACCAACTAGCTAATGCACCGCGGGCCCATCTGTAAGTGACAGCCGAAGCCGCCTTTCAAACCCGCTCCATGCGGAGCTAATTATTATTCGGTATTAGCTCCGGTTTCCCGGAGTTATCCCAATCTTACAGGCAGGTTGCCCACGTGTTACTCACCCGTCCGCCACTAACGACCAAAGGAGCAAGCTCCTAAGGTCATTCGTTCGACTTGCATGTATTAGGCACGCCGCCAGCGTTCGTCCTGAGCCAGGATCAAACTCTCTTTAAAATAAAGTGCGTTTGAATATTTATTCGTTTGACCGAATAAATTCCTCGCGTCATAAATTGACTTCGCTAGCAATTACTTACTAGTTTGTTACTATTTGGAAACAACTTTTTGTTTCCGCTTGCGATGTTCCGAAACATACTGTTCCGTTACCATTTCGTCTTCTTTTTGTTCAGTTTTCAAAGGTCGTTTCTTGCCTTGCCGAAGCGCTTTGTGCGTATCAGCAACGTTTATAAATATACCAAGTTTTTTTCGCTTTCGTCAATACTTTTTCGAAAGTTTTTTGAATAAAGTTGAAAAAGTTTTAAAAAGGCGGATATTCTATTATTCAGGCAGGAAAAACAATGTATGTTTTGCTCCGCACCAAAATGTTAGATAGAATCAACTTGTCTAATATAGTATTCTACATTATTTTCGCAAAAACAGCAAACAGAAAGCCTTTAGCACTATGCTAAAGGCTTTCTGTGACTGACTATTAGTCATTCAAGCGTTTTTCTAATTCGGCTTTCTTTTCTTCAAATCCTGGTTTACCTAATAAAGCAAACATGTTTGCTTTATATTCTTCTACTCCAGGTTGATCAAATGGATTGACGCCGTTTAAGTAGCCGCTGATGCCGACTGCTTTCTCGAAGAAGTATACTAAATAACCAAATGTATATTCATCTAAGCTAGGAATTTCTACAACAAAGTTTGGAACTTCGCCATCTGTATGTGCGAGTAAAGTCCCTTCAAATGCTTTGGTGTTTACATAGTCTACTGTTTCGCCTGCCAAGTAGTTAAGACCGTCCAAATCAACATCTTCTTTATTAATAGTAAGGTTATGACGTGGTTTGTCTACTTTTACTACTGTTTCAAATAGGTTGCGTCTGCCGTCTTGGATATATTGTCCCAAAGAATGTAAGTCCGTAGAGAAGCTTGCGCTGGAAGGATAAATACCTTTCTTATCTTTCCCTTCACTTTCGCCGAATAATTGTTTCCACCATTCATTGAAATATTGCAGACTTGGTTCATAGCTGATCAGCAATTCTGTTACTTTCCCTTTACGGTAAAGGACATTACGTGCTGCTGCATATTGATACGCAATATTGTTTTTTAATTCTGGAGCGCTAAAATCTTTGCTAGCAGCTTCAGCACCTTCTAGCATTTTTTTGATGTCCACACCAGTGGCTGCAATCGGTAATAAGCCAACAGCTGTAAGAACAGAGAAACGACCGCCAACATCATCAGGAACAACAAATGTTTCATAGCCTTCGTTGTCAGCCAATGTTTTAAGTGCGCCTTTCGCTTTGTCCGTTGTTGCATAGATACGACCTTTCGCACCGTCTTTACCATATTTCTTCTCTAGCAACTCTTTGAATACGCGGAAAGCAATTGCTGGTTCTGTTGTTGTACCGGATTTAGAAATAACATTTACAGAGAAATCACGATCTCCTACTACTTCTACTAAGTCATGCAAGTAGCTGGAACTGATGCTGTTTCCTGCGAAGAAAACTTGAGGTGTTTTTCGTTCTCCTTTTTCAAGTACATTATAGAAGGAATGATTTAACGCTTCGATAGCCGCTCTTGCTCCAAGGTAAGATCCGCCGATCCCGATAACGATCAATACTTCTGAATCATTTTGGATCTTTTCTGCGGATTTTTGAATACGTGCAAATTCTTCTTTGTCGTAATCGCTAGGTAAATTCACCCAACCTAAGTAGTCGCTTCCTGCGCCGGTGCCGTTATGTAAAGCATCGTGTGCCGCTTTGACAGCAGGTTCCAAATAATCTAATTCGCGTTCTTCAAAAAAACGGAGCGCTTTTGAATAATCAAACTTAATATGTGTCATGATTTTCCCTCCAAATTAAAAAAGATTTCATCCTTACTTTATCCTAATAACGCCATTTTATCAAGGAATGCCCCTTATTGGATCAAATTTTCATAATGGCTTCCTGCTGAGCGAATAAATTCCGCCAAAGACAACGTTTGCCATTTGAGCATGTTGTCTGCAGTAGGGATCGATACCCACTCGGCTTGGATGATGGTATCACCGACGCTTACCTGGTCAAAATCACCAAGCGGATAGGCGCGGAATAAGAAAGTACAGACATGTTCCCACTCAGTTTTTCGTTCTTTGCAGTAAATCAGCGCGTCAATGCACAGATCTACATCAGTCTGATGAGCGACCAGCTGACGCAATGCGTCTTCTAAAGTTTGATCATTTCGGACTACACCGCCAGGCAAAGTCCAGCTCAAGTCTTTTTGTCTTGTAAGAAGAACGTTATCCTTTTTTTCATTATAAATAAAGCTTTCCACTTTGATGATCCGTTTCATCCCTCGTCCCCTTTTCTGTGAGAATAATCCGAAAATTAAAAAAATAACAGCGATGCGAAGCCCTTTGACAGAGCTCGCTTATTTATCTGCTTTTTCTATCCATTCTTGTAATTTTTCCTTTAATGTATGGAAACCGTTATCTTCTTTTCCATCATCGCGTGTTGGTTTCTTTTTGCTGGTTGTGTGGTTATTTTCTTCGGTCGCACGTATGGATAAGCTGATTTTATTTGCTTCTGAATCGATATCAAGGATCCTGACTTTTACTTCTTGTTCTAATTCCAAGAAATCATGGATATCTTTGACAAAGCCATGTGTGATCTCAGAGATATGCACAAGACCCTGAGTATGTTCATCGAGCGCTACAAAGGCTCCATAAGCTTGGATACCGGTCACTTTACCAGTAACGACATCGCCAACCTTATATTCACTCATACCCGCACCTGCTTTCTACTGTGATATATGTGTCCTACATTATAACACTCCATGTATTATTAAACAATAATTCATCCTTATAGGGATAAAACTGCTTTTGTGTTACAATAATAGAGAATTTTTGTAAAGGAGGATTACTGCTATGAGTACTTTTGATCAGGTCATCACACGGCTTGGAACCAACTCTGAAAAGTGGGATGGCGCGGAGAAACTTTTCGGTCGCAAAGACCTTCTCCCGATGTGGGTAGCCGATATGGATTTTAAAGCTCCCGATGTAGTCATCGAGGCTCTACATAAGCGCGCGGAAAGTGGTGTTTTCGGCTATGAGCTGATCCCCGATTCTTTGCCAAAAGCAATAATTGAATGGAATAAAAACCGTCATAACTATGTTATTAAAAAGGAGTCACTGTTTTATAATGTAGCTGTCGTGCCTTCTATCTCTTTATTGATACGGGCATTAACGAAAGAAGGTGACGGGGTGCTGATGCATTCGCCAATCTACCATCCTTTCTTCAAAGTCACAAAAGCAACACGCCGCCAAGTAGTAATGTCCCCGCTTCGTTATGAAGATGGCCAATATCAGATCGATTTAGAAGATATGGAAAAACGGATTCGCGAGGAGAATGTCAAACTTTTCTTACTGTGTAATCCGCAAAATCCTGGTGGTCGCTGTTATTCTAAGGAAGAACTGCAGGCGATCGCTAGACTTTGCGCTACCTATAATATTCCGATTGTATCTGACGAGATCCACAGTGATCTGGTAATGAAGCAGTATAAGCATATCCCGCTCGCTGTGGCTGCACCTGACTATGAATACGAGATCATTACACTGATGGCGCCAACCAAAACGTTTAACCTAGCTGCCATCAAAGCTTCTTATTTCATTATTACGAATCCTGACTATCAAGAAAAAGTCCGTGCAGAGCAGGCTTATATGAGCCAGCCTGACTTAAACGCTTTTGCGATCGCAGGAATGGAAGCTGCTTATACTGGTGGAGCCGAATGGCTGGATGAATTACGTGATTACATCTATGACAACTATTTGTATGTCAAAAAAGCACTGCATGAAGCACTTCCGGAAATCACGGTCACTGAATTGCAAGCGACTTATCTCATGTGGCTCGATTGTCGTTCTTTTGAAAGTGATGAGAAAACAATTTATCAAAACCTGATTGACGAAGGCGTGGGCGTGCAAATGGGATCCACTTTCGGATTGTCAGGCAAAAAGTTTGTCCGCCTCAACATCGCTTGCCCGCGTGAAACTTTAAAAAAAGGAACTGCCGCGCTTATTGCCGGACTTAAAAAAAATAAATAATAGAAGGAGTTTTATTCATGTTTCTTGGAATGCGTGAACTTTTATATTCAAAATTACGTTTTTTCTTAGTTACTGGCATCATGGTATTGATCATCTTGCTTGCCTTGATCTTATCTGGTCTTGCAAACGGTCTGGCATATGACAATGCTTCCTCGATCGCCAATAACAATGTACCACTTTATGCGATCAGTAAGGACGCCCAAGGTACACTTGCTCGCTCGCTTTTCAATGAGAAGGCTTTAGATACGATCAAAAAAGACAGTAATGTCAAAGATGCTGCTCTTTTTGGCCAATCTATGCAGACTTTAAAACGAGAAAGCGATGATAAAAAATACAGCGTGGCGCTTTTCGGCATTCAGCCTGATAGCTTTTTAGCTCCGAAGATCGCCAGCGGTCATTCTTTGAAAGTGACAAAGCCTGACGAGATCGTCGTGGATTCCTCTTTGAAAAAAGAGGGCTTGCACATTGGCGACGTGTTGATGGACGATATTTTAAATCGTGAACTTACAATTGTAGGCTTTACAACTGATCAAAAATACAGTCATGCGCCAGTTGCCTATCTGAACATCGCGACTTGGCAGCAGATAAATCCGATTTTATATCATCAAAAAACGCCACAAACCAGCGCGATAGCAATCAAAAAAGTCGATGCTGATAAAAAAGTGGCGCTTAGTGATAAGAAATTGACACTACTAGATCATAAAGCATTCTTGGATCAGATCCCGGGCTATTCTGCAGAACAAATGACGCTGAACATGATGATTTATTTCTTAGTTGTCATTGGCGGTTTTATCCTAACAGCTTTCTTCTACGTCATGACTTTACAGAAGACTGCACAATTCGGGATTTTAAAAGCGCTCGGAGTCAAGACAAAACGCTTGGCTGGCAGCATTATTGGTCAAGTCGTTGTCATTTCTTTGATCGCGATCATTATCAGCGTATTGGTCACATTCTTGCTTCCTTTGATCTTGCCGGATGCAATGCCATTCCGACTTGATACTGTAACGATCATCAGTTATTCCGTCTTGTTCTTCGTTGTTGCGATCATCGGTTCGCTGCTTTCGTTATACCGGATCGCTAAGATCGATCCACTAGATGCCATTCGCGGAGGTGACGAATAATGACAAATCTTATGACATTTGAAAATGTAAGCAAAACCTATCCATCCGGAAAATCGACCATCGAAGCGCTGAAGCCAACTAACTTTTCAGCTGCAAGTGGTGAATTGATTGCAATCGTAGGACCTTCTGGTTCCGGTAAAAGTACTTTTCTTTCGCTTGCCGGTGCTTTGATCTCACCTACTACAGGAACGATCTCCATAAACGGACGTGATATCAGTACTCTTAAACAAAAAGAGCGGACAGATATTCGGTTGGAAGAGATTGGTTTTATTTTCCAAGCGGCCTATCTTGTTCCTTATTTAAAAGTAAAAGAGCAGATCACCTTTATCGGCCGTACTGCTGGGAAGACGAAAAGCGAAGCCAATCAAGAAGCTGATGTGATCTTGGAGCAATTGGGACTTGGTGACCGCAAGCAATTTTATCCAAAAGACCTTTCTGGCGGTGAAAAACAGCGGGTCGCGATCGCACGGGCGATCATCAATCAGCCTTCGATCATCCTTGCTGATGAGCCGACTGCAAGTTTAGATTCCAAGCGGAGCCGCGAAGTCGTCGAACTACTCCGTTCCGAAGTTGTTGGTACTAATCGTGCTGCGATCATGGTCACACATGATGAAAGAATGTTGGATCTCTGTGATCATGTTTACTATATGGAAGACGGTTTATTGACGAAACAAAAATAGAAAAGAACCCTTTGATTGCCAAATGCCGTCAAAGGGTTCTTTTTGAAATCAAAAAAACACTCTGAGAAAACGATTACAGTATTTCGGACAAAAAACGGCCGAACAGTTCGTTTTCTTGAGTGCTTTTATTTTTAAAAATGAGTTTGCTTATTTGTTACCTTCAATTAATTCTACAGCTTGTGCGTATACTTTTTCACCGTTCATTGTACCATACGCCGTCATATCGATAACATCAACTGGAATACGACCAGCTACAACATCATCAACTGTTTTCTTTTGGTAACGAACTTGTGGTCCTAACAATACAACATCTGCGTCTTTTGCTACCGTATTGATTTCAGAGATAGAATAAGCATCGATTTTAGCTTCTTCTCCCTTTGCTTCCGCAGCTTGGCGCATTTTTGTAACTAAAAGGCTCGTGGACATTCCTGCCGCACATACTAATACTATATTTTTCATTATCAATCTTTCCTTTCTAGTTCAAGGTACAAATATTTGCTACATCTTTATTATAGCGCATGACTGGTATAATTAACAAGTAAACCCTTACTTTATTTTAGAAAATGTTTTTTATGGCGGTTTTTTCTATAAATAACTAGAATTTTCCAAATAAACTAACTTTTCATGTTGCACTTTTATAGAAATAGCGCGATAATAGACAATAAACTTTTCCAAAAAAACGTCGAGGTGAAAGCATGAAAGTAATCAAATTCGGAGGAAGCTCGCTCGCTTCGGGAGAAAAACTCCAAAAAGTACATCAGTTATTAGCGGAAGATCTATCTAGAAAAATCGTTGTCGTTTCTGCTCCTGGCAAACGTTTTGCGGGAGATGCCAAGGTAACGGACTTATTGATCGATTGTGCAACAAAGCGGTTGTTGCAGGAAGACACGGAAGCGATTTTCGCGAAGATTATCCACCGTTATCGTGATATCGCGCTAGATAGTGATATGGATCTGGCTATTATAGAAGAGATCGAGAAAGATTTGACGCTTCTTTTAGCCGCAGATACAAACGATCCGGATGTTTTCATGGATAAGATCAAAGCGAGCGGTGAAGACAATAATGCGAAATTAGTCGCTGCTTACTTGCGACATCAAGGGCTTGAAGCCACGTATGTCAATCCAAAAGATGCCGGCTTATTCGTTACGGCTGAACATGCAAATGCCCAAGTCCTCCCCGAATCGTATCGCAATTTATATAAATTGCGCGAACAACCTGGCATCATTGTTTTTCCCGGTTTCTTCGGTTATACGAAAGCTGGCGAGATCGTGACATTTTCCCGAAGCGGTTCTGACATTACTGGCGCGATTCTTGCCAATGGCATCCAAGCCGATTTGTATGAAAACTTTACTGATGTGGATGCAGTTTATACTGTCAATCCGAATATCGTCAAAGATCCAGAGCAGATCAACGAATTAACTTATCAGGAAATGCGTGAACTTTCTTATGCCGGATTTTCTGTTTTCCATGATGAAGCCTTGATCCCTGCTTTTAAAGCCGGCATTCCAGTACATATCAAGAATACTAACAACCCGTTTAGTGAAGGAACTAAGATCGTCAAACAACGGTTAGGAAGTAGTCGACCGGTCACAGGGATCGCAAGCGATGGCGGGTTCTGCAGTATTTTTATTAGTAAATATCTAATGAACCGTGAGATTGGTTTTGGGAGAAAGATACTACAGATTCTGGAAGCACATCATTTGAACTTCGAGCACATGCCTTCTGGGATCGACAATCTAACAATCCTATTGCGGGAAAATCAATTGACTGCGACATTGGAGCAAACGCTGATCACAGATTTGGAGACCGAATTGAAGCCGGATAGCATTCATATCCAGCACCAGATCTCTCTAATTATGGTGGTTGGTGAGGAAATGCGCCAAAATGTTGGAATCACAGCGCGTGCGGCGAAAGCATTGTCTGGCTCGTGTGTGAATATCGAGATGTTGAACCAGGGATCTTCGGAGGTCAGTATTATGTTTGGTGTCAGTGAAGAACAGGAGGAGCGCGCGGTTCAGGCGTTATATGAGGAGTTTTTTGTACAGGTTTTGAAATAGCTTTTCTAAGTGGCTCCACAAAACAGAACGTCCGTTTGCTTTTCTGCGGCTATTTTATTATAATAAATAGTGTATTTATTATAGAAAGTAGGAGATGTAGATGAAATTACAAGCCACTCGCATTATAACGGATGATGTTGATGTTTTAATCCGTTTCTATGAAAAAATCACGGAACTAAAAGCCGTACGCTTACATCCTTTATTTGCGGAGCTACGGACCAATGCTGGCGTTCTAGCCATTGCAAGTTCAAAAACAGTGCCTCTGTTAGGAGATAATGCTGCGGAAGCCGGAGCAAATCGATCTGTCATGCTTGATTTCCTCGTTGCTGATGTAGACGCTGAATATGAACGGCTCAAAAAGGTTATTTCATCCTTTGTCAACGCACCTACGGATATGCCTTGGGGCAACCGTTCCTTGCTATTCCGCGACCCTGATGGAAATCTCATCAATTTCTTTACTCCCGCTACTGCGGAAGAGTAAATTTATGGACTTCAAAAAAACCGCTTGAGCATGATCTCAAGCGGTTTTTAACTATTCTTTACTTCACAATAACTTTTTCGATCACTACATCATTGGCAGGTTTATCTTGTCCCACAGTCGGTACGCTTGCGATCGTATCTACTACATCCAAACCTTCTACCACATGGCCGAAAACAGTGTGGCGGCCGTCTAACCAAGGCGTGCCTCCTGTTTTGTATGCTTCGATGATTTCAGATGGGAAACCAGCTTCTTTCATTTGTTCGATCATATCTTCCGGCATGTCCGGTTTTTGAACGATGAAGAATTGACTCCCGTTTGTATTCGGACCGGCATTCGCCATCGAAAGAGCTCCACGGATATTGAACGCATAAGGTGAAAATTCGTCTTCAAATGGATCACCCCAGATGCTTTCGCCGCCATAACCTTGCCCTTGTGGGTCGCCGCCTTGAATCATGAATTCAGGGATAACACGGTGGAAGATCAAATCATCATAATAACCATTTTTAGCGTGTGTGACAAAATTTTCTACTGCTTTTGGCGCTATTTCTGGAAATAATTTTAATTTGATTGTTCCACGATTTGTCACCATTTCTACTGCAACTTCATTTTCTGCGATTTCTTTCGATAATTGAGGGTATGTCAATTGTATTAACTCCTTTATTTTTAAATTTTTCAACCTAGCCACATATAAAGTAAATTACTTATTACTGCGACCATGTACAATACTAGTATAACAGCTGCTGACCAAATAACAATTTTTTTACCCAAAAAAGCACATCCTTTTTATTGTCTATTGTATTTATTCTATAATAGATAAGACAATATGCAAACTTTTAAGAAATGAGGTGAGATAATGACAGCACAAAAGCGGAATTTATATATCTTGATGGGGGCGAATTTACTTGTTTCCGCGAGCATGACGATGATCATGCCTTTTCTCTCCTTATATATTGAAACATTTGGGCATTATAGTGATGCTTATGTGCAGCGCTGGGCGGGATATATTTTCGGTATCACCTTTTTGATTGCATTTATATTTTCTCCGATTTGGGGTCGGTTAGGTGATAAACATGGCTACAAGGGTATTCTTACGGGCACAGCGATCGGGCTTGCGGTCTGTATTTTTTTGATGGGCTTTGCCGATTCGGTCTTTCATTTGTTTGTTTTGCGAATATTTATGGGGATCGTTACTGGTTTTGTCGGTGTTTCCAACGCTTTTATTGCCAGACAAACGCCTGCTAAAGAAGCCGGTAAGATATTAGGGACGCTTCAATTAGGCGGTGTGACGGGTATGCTGTTCGGGCCTTTGCTTGGCGGAGCGATGGCGGATGTATTTGGATTCAAAAATACATTTACTATTACTGGGATCGCGATCATGATTGCTGCGATTTTAGTTGGCTTCGGGTTGAAGGAATACCGATTGGATTCTGAGGAAGGCGGACGTCCCTTCTATTCCAGACGTGCGGTATTGAAACAAATCTTCAGTCTGCGGGTTCTCTTGACCGTATTGATCATCACGGCATTGATCCAAGTCGCTAACTTCAGCGTTCAGCCGTTGCTTGCTTTATATGTGGGTAGTATGACGCATTCCACAAATATTGCTTTTCTTTCTGGTCTTGCCTTCTCCGCTACTGGGTTTGGCAACTTGGTGATGACGCGGCAATGGGGCAAATGGGGCGATAAATACGGCTACGAAAAAATCCTCAACATTTTGCTCATTCTTGCTGCGGTGACAGTCATCCCTCAAGCATTCGTTTCTAACCTCTGGGTGTTTGTGATCTGCCGGTTCTTATTTGGGATCGCTCTTGGTGGCATGATTCCTTGTACAACGGCGTATATTCGGATCGCTGCTCCGCCAGCAATGCAGGGAGAGATTCTAGGCTACAATCAAAGTGCTCGGTTCTTAGGAAATGTGATCGGCCCGATCTTTGGTGGCATTTTGGCTGGTTTTGTGGGCATCTCGAATGTTTTTCTCTTTACGAGCGCGATGTTTTTCGTCGCCTTCTTCATCTTGTTAGGCTCACTGCATTCCGACCGCAAGCGTCATGTGAATGTGGATTGATCGAGCGGCTTCCTTTTGGCGGCAAGTGCTGGATGAGATTATTTCCCCAGCATTTGCCGGCAGCTTGAGGTTTTTTTTCAGAAATATTTATGTTATACTTAAATTAAGTTTTTATTTTACAAAAATAAATGTAAGTACTTACTTGAAAAATAATCTAGTAATGATTTTTGATAGTGGCTGTTTACAAAAGGAGGACTAAATTTGAATTTTCTCCATCTGGCTATTTTGCTGCCTCTCTTAATGGCAATCTTGATCCCGATAATTTATCGATTTACAAAATCAGTCCACACAGGGTGGTTTGCGCTTCCGATCCCGATCGTACTCTTTATCTACTTTTTGACATTGATCCCGCAAACAATCAATGGGCCGATCACGAAGACGATGGCATGGATCCCGCGATTAGGGATCGATTTTACCGTTCGGCTCGATGGGCTTAGTCTGTTATTTGTCCTACTGATAACTGGTATCGGTGCTTTAGTGACTTTTTATTCGATTTTTTATCTCGGTAAAAACAAAGAGCGTCTGAATAATTTTTATGTCTTTTTACTTATTTTCATGACCGCCATGCTCGGCGTTGTGTTGAGTGATAATTTAATTGTTTTATATCTATTCTGGGAACTTACTTCTATCAGCTCGTTTTTATTGATCGGTTACTGGTATCACCGTGAACGTTCTCGATATGGCGCTCGTAAAGCAATGCTGATCACCGTTTTTGGTGGGCTGATGATGCTCGGTGGGTTTATTGTCCTTCATTTGATGAGCGGTACTTATTCGGTTCATGAAATTATTGGAAATGCCGCTTCCCTCTCGGATAGCCCTCTATTTCTTCCCGCAATGATTTTTATCTTACTTGGTGCTTTTACGAAATCTGCTCAAGTGCCGTTTCACATCTGGTTGCCGGATGCAATGGAAGCTCCTACGCCTGTTAGTGCTTATCTGCACTCCGCTACAATGGTCAAAGCGGGACTTTATTTAGTCGCTCGTTTTACTGCTTTGTTTGCCAGTTCGGGTGTGTGGTTCTGGACGATTTTGATCGTCGGCGTACTCACGATTCTGTGGGGTTCTGTGAATGCGACACTCAAAAATGATTTGAAAGCGATCCTTGCCTATTCGACGATCAGTCAATTAGGGATGATCATGTCCCTCCTTGGGATCGGTGCTGCTGCACTTCATTTCAAAGGTAACAATGACAATATTTATATCGCGGCTTTAGTAGCAGCGATGTTCCACTTATTCAATCATGCGACTTTTAAAGGCAGCTTGTTTATGATGGTCGGAATCATTGACCATGAAACCGGAACGCGGGATATTCGGAAACTTGGTGGACTGCTTCGGATCATGCCGATCACGGCAACTATTGCTTTCATCGGGACTTTTTCCATGGCTGGTCTGCCACCGTTCAATGGCTTTCTAAGCAAGGAAATGTTCTTGGAAGCAATGGTCGATATCACACATCTGCAGTTGTTCAACGCCGATGCGCTGATGATCATCTTGCCAGCGATTATCTGGATCGCAAGCGTATTTACCTTCATTTACAGCATGCTGATATTCTTCCGAACATTTACGGGTCAAGGTGAAATCAAAAAACTACCTAAAAAACCGCATGAAGCTGGAGCCGGATTATTGATCCCGCCTCTATTACTTAGCGCTATTGTTATCGTGACCGGCTTTTTCCCGAACCTTCTGGCTAGACCGATTTTAGAACCTGCTGTTCGTTCCATCATGCCAGCTCTGCAAAATAACGGTTTGGGTGAAAACTTTACGATCCATATCAGTTTCTGGCACGGTATCACGCCTGCCCTCTTGATGACATTTGGCATCGTCATTATCGGCGCACTGCTTTATAAATGGCATTCTGTTTGGAAAGTTTGGCTGATCGAAAAAACCCCGCGTTTCTTTAAATGGGGCGGTATTTATGATAATAGCCTTTTCTGGATAGAAAGTGGTTCTTATCGGATGACAATGTGGCTGATGACTGGTTGGCTGCGGACCTATCTGAATTATATGCTTGCTTCTTTCATTGTAATGGTACTGTCGGCGATGACATTCACGAATGCTTGGAACTTCGACTTTTCCAACTTGACGAAAGTGACACTGATCGACTTTATCCTTGTGGTCGTGATTATCGTGACACTCGTCGGAATCGTATTTTCCAAGTCACGGATCACGTCGATTATTTTACTCGGTGCGATGGGCTATACGATCAGTATCTTCTTCGTGATCGCACGAGCACCGGATCTGGCTTTGACGCAGCTTGTCATTGAAACGATTTCGGTCGTCTTGTACTTGCTTGTCTTTTATTTCTTACCGCAGTTCAGTAATATCGAAGAAAAACCGAAATGGCTGTCGATCAAGACATTCTTGAGCATCGGTGTTGGCGTTGTGGTAACGCTGATTTCTCTTTCTGCTTATAATACGGATATTTTCGAGTCAATTTCTAAATACTATGAACTAAATGCTTATAAAGAAGCGGCTGGTAAAAATATCGTCAATGTTATTTTGGTCGACTTCCGTGGTTTTGATACGCTCTTTGAGACAATGGTCCTTTCCATTGCTGCCATTGGTATCTTTATCATGATCAAACTACGTTTAACGAAAAGGAGGAAATTAGATGAAAACGAATGACGTCTTACTTCGAAATGTCACGAAAGTAGTTTCTTTCATTATTTTCCTTTTCTCGCTCCACTTGTTTTTTGCCGGACATTATAATCCTGGCGGCGGATTTGTCGCTGGGCTCACCACTTCTGGCGCGATCACGCTGACATTACTTGCTTATGATACGAAAACAGTCAGCAGTATGCTGAATATCAATCCGATCATGCTGATTGGGATCGGATTGGCATTCGCGCTTGGAACTGGGATGATCGGTATTTTCACCGGAGATACTTTTTTGACACATAAATACGGGCATTTTCAATTGCCGATCCTAGGAGAAACAAATCTGCACACAGCAACACTTTTTGATCTAGGCGTTTACTTAGTGGTTGTTGGTGTGACAATGACGATTATTCAATCGATTGGGGAGAGTGATTAGATGGAAGTATTAATGTCGATCCTCATCGGACTGATCTTTGCTGCCGGTATCTACCTCATCCTGTCGAAAAGTCTTCTCCGTATCGTTATCGGAACTGCAATTTTGAGTCACGGTGTCAATCTACTGGTGCTTACGATGAGTGGCATCAAAAAAGGGAAAGCTCCCCTGATCGGAAAAGGAATCGGAAAACTTTTTAATGATCCGCTGCCGCAAGCGCTTGTACTGACGGCGATCGTTATCAGTTTTGCGATTACTGCCTTTTTCCTTGTCCTCGCTTACCGAGCTTATCAAGAATTAGACAGTGAGAGTATTTCTAAGACGAGAGGACATGAAGCTGATGATAAATAATATTGTGTTACTACCCATTTTGATTCCTTTCCTCGGCTCCATCATGCTGCTCTTACTTCCTAAAAAGATCATCGTCCAGCGGATCGCTGCTCTTTGTTTCGGTATTTTGCTGTTGTTCGGATCAGGATTTTTAGTTTATTATGTGCATGTACATGGGATTCAAGTTGTAAATCTCGGCAGCTGGAAAGCGCCGTTTGGTATTAGTATCGTGGCCGACATGTTGGCGGCATTATTGACATTCACCACCAGCCTGCTTGTTACGGTCGTTATCTTTTACTCCTTTTATTCAATTGGGAAACCGCGGGAACGCTTTTTATACTATCCGATGATTCTCTTTATGATCGTCGGGGTGAACGGCTCGTTTTTAACGGGCGACATTTTCAACATGTTTGTGTTCTTTGAAGTAATGCTGATGGCTTCTTATGTATTGCTTGTCATCGGCGGGACGGAGATTCAGCTGAAAGCCACGATCAAGTACTTGCTGATCAACGTGATCGGTTCTGCCTTCTTCGTTGTAGCGGTCGGGCTGCTTTACTCGATGATCGGTTCTTTAAATATGGCAGATATTTCTCAGAAGATCAGCACCCTGGGGGATCATAGTTATGGCATGCTAAGTGTTGTCGGGGTATTGTTCTTATTCGTTTTCGGTTTAAAAGCCGGCGTCTTCCCGCTTTATTTTTGGCTGCCTGGTTCTTACTTTGCTCCTCCAATGCCGATTTTAGCATTGTTCGGCGGGTTGCTGACTAAGGTCGGGGTCTATGCGATCATTCGAACATTCAGCTTATTCTTCCATCAAGAAACTTCCTTTGTCATGCCGCTACTTAGCATTTTGGCGCTGCTGACAATTGTGCTCGGTATTATTGGGGCAATTAGTTACTATGATATGAAAACGGTATTGATCTATAACATTATGATCGCGATCGGTGTTATTTTATACAGCTTATCGCTGATGACGCGGGAATCATTGAATGGCGCGATCTTCTATCTGTTCCATGATATGATCATCAAAACAGCCTTATTCTTGATAGTGGGAACGATCATCGCGATCACCGGTTATTCCAGTACGAAGCGGTTCAGCGGACTGATGTCGGTAAAACCAGCGCTTAGCTGGGCATTCTTTATCGGAACGCTTGGCCTTGCGGGCATCCCTCCTCTTAGCGGATTTATCGGAAAAATTTTCATTGTGGAAGGTGCTTTTGATTCCCAACATTTTGTTGGTGGAACAATCGTTTTGGTCTCAAGTTTATTCGTCCTCTTTTCCATGATCAAGTTATTTACGAAAGGGATCTGGGGCGTTAAAGAAGGTACGTTTAATCTGCAGGTATCGTACAAGCGAATGATGATCCCGATCGTCGTCCTGCTTGCCTTATCACTCAGCTACGGGATTTTCACAGATGCGATCTATCCGTTTATCAAACAAGCGGTCGATCCATTGATCGATCCAACAATCTATATTCATGCAGTACTAGGAGAGTGAGTGTTTATGGCCTTTCAATTGATTATCAATATAATTCTCGCCGCTTTATGGATGTTCCTTGAATCTTCATTTACAGTAGGAACGTTCATTATCGGGTTTTTGATCGGGATCGTGCTGCTCTTCTTTATGCGCCGTTTCCTTGGCTCCCGGTTTTACCTCTTTCGATTATTCGCACTCGTCAAATTGGTATATTTCTTTATCCATGATTTGATTATCTCAACAGTCCATGTTGCTCGGATTATTTTGCGAAAGGATATGAATATCCGACCTGGTATATTTCGTTATGACACAACGCTGGAGACAAACTGGGAAGTAACCATGCTGGCGATCATGATCACACTTACTCCTGGGACACTTTCCATTGATATTTCCGATGATTATAAAGTTATTTATGTCCATTCCTTGCATGTGCCAAACATCGAAGAAGAAATCGCAACGATCCGTAAATCTTATGAAGGTGCCATTATGGAGGTGTTTCACGGATGATTTTAAAAATCGCTTTGTCGATCGGACTATTGCTTTATTCCATCTCGACTTTCTTATACCTATATCGAATGCTCAAAGGACCTACCACCTCAGATAAAGCAGTCGCGCTCGATTCTACTGGAATGAATCTTGTAGCGATCGTAGCACTGCTTTCGATTTTCTATGATACAGATGCTTATTTAGATGTTATTCTCTTGATTGCCTTGTTGGCATTTATTGGAACGATTTCGTATGCGAAATTTATTGAAAAAGGGAAGGTGATCGAACGTGAACGTGATAATTGAGTGGATCATTTCGATTTTGATCATCATCAGCGGGCTGCTTAGCGTCCTTGCTGCGGTCGGCGTCATTCGACTTCCCGATGTTTATACAAGGACGCATGCTGCCGGGGTGAGTAACACATTTGGTGTCAGCCTGCTGTTGTTTACGACAGTCGGCTACTTTTTCCATTCCGGCGAGGGCTTTAATGCTCGCTTGATATTAGCAATTTTGTTCATCTATCTGACCACACCGGTTGCGTCGCACTTTATCAACCGTGCCGCTTATGACACCGGCGTTCCACTGGCGATCCGGGTTCGTGACCAGCTGCGGTCGGTGAAAAAAGAAGATATCAAACAGCGCCGTAATTTGATCATCAGACAAGAACAAGTCGAAAAAGCGCGTCAGGAAAAAGAAGAATTGGAAGATCGACTCGAATGGGATAGGGAAGTAGAACGAATCGAGAAACAAGACCATGAGGAAGAAGAAGCTCGCGAAAAAGAATCAGAAACAGTCGAAAAACAAGAAGAAGATTCCGAAGGCGAGATCATCGCCGAGGAAGAAGAAGAAAATAAAACTGAGGATAAAAAGGAAGAAAAATAGGGAAATCTAAAGTGATTTCCCTATTACTGTCTTTTTTTCTTTACCGCGATCGTACAGCGGCTAATACAGATCAAACGATTCGTTTCATCTGTGATCTTTACTTCCCAGACGTGGGTCGTTTTACCGATATGAATAGGTAGTGCTGTTGCGGTAAGTTCGCCTGATTGCTTAGAAGCCAGATGATTGGCATTGATCTCCAATCCAAAAACGATCTCATCTTCTGCGATCATTTTACTCGCTCCCATACTAGCTGCATGTTCAGCAAGTGCGACCGATACACCACCGTGCAGATAACCGAACGGCTGCAGGACTGCTTCTGTGACCGGAAGTTTTAAGATTGCTTTTCCCTTTTCCAAATGTTCGGTAATAATTCCGATCGTTTCATGAAATGCCATAAAAACACCTTCTTCTAGTAGAATATCTCTATTATACAAATTATTACGCTTCCTTGCGAGCAGATGGCGTTTTTAATACTTGCTTTGTGGTAAAATAAATTATAAAGCTTTAGACAGGGGAGATTTCCATGGACTTATTCACTAATATACCTTTTATTGCTTCTATTGTAGCAATCTTATTCGCGCAGTTTATCAAAGTTCCGATCCATTTGATCGTTTACCGAAAAATCGAATGGGGCTTGATGTTTTCAACGGGCGGTATGCCAAGCTCGCACTCCGCTGCAGTAACGGCGCTGATGACTACACTGGCAGTAGAACATGGTTTCGGCTCTCCTTATTTCGCAATCGCCGTAGTGTTCGGCGTCATCGTCATGTTCGATGCTACTGGTGTTAGACGGCAGGCCGGGGAGCAAGCCATCGTACTGAACAAACTAACACTGGATTTCCAAGAATTTGTTGTTCACGCAAAAGGATTGACGGCGGAAAAGCAAGAAGAAAAAACCAAGCATTTGAAAGAATTACTTGGTCATAAGCCAGTAGAAGTATTTTTCGGAGCAGTAACAGGGATCGTAATCGGTATCCTGTTTGAATTATTCCTATAAAAAAAGAGGTGATATCCAGCGGGCTGGTGTATCACCTCTTTTCATTTTGTTTTTATTTGTAGAACTGGAATTTCCCTTTACTAGCTAAAACGCCAGCTCCGCCTAGCATTAAGAGCGCACGGTCGTCGATCACTTTTTTCATGACAGATGCCGGATAACCTTTAAGCGGTTTGCCCATAACAACGCCGATCGCATCATTATCACCGATGGAACATACTGTTCCTTTTTCGTGATAAACGAAATCTTCTAAATCAGATTGGCCGTTGACCAATTTGATTAGATTTTTCGCAGCTATATCTGCTTGTTGCAACGCAATTTGTGCCGTTGGTGGGTATGGACGTTCATTATTCGGATTAATGATCAAGGAACAGTCGCCTACGATCAAGATCTCTTCATTATTTGGTACAGTTAAGTTATTGTTTACTTTCACACGGCCACGGCCTGCTTCAAAGCCAGAAGCTTCGATCACGCTATTCCCACGAACGCCGGCAGCCCAAATGATCGTTGCTGCTTTGATCTCGCGAACATCGTTTTCGCTTTCCGCATATTTAACGCCGTCTGCATTTGCTTCTTTAACTGGTTTGCCCACTTTAAACTCTACACCGCGGTCTTCTAATACACCAACGCCGTAGCTAACTAATTTTTCATCGAATTGTGGAAGTACGCGAGGAGCAGCTTCTAGACAAACGATACGAACTTTTTCACGAGGAACGTCGTATGTTTTCACTAATTCAGGAATACGGTTTGTTAATTCCCCTAAGAATTCGATACCCGTAAATCCTGCTCCACCAACGATGATTGTCAATAGTTCATCGCGTTGTTCGGATTTCCATTTCGCAAATTGTGCTTCAATGTGTGCGCGGATCTTTTTAACAGAATCTACGCTTGTGATAGTATGTGCATACTCTTTCAACCCACTGATACCGAAAGTTTCTGCTTCGGAACCTAATGCGATCAATAGATAATCGTATGCGATCTCCCCTTTTGTAGTTAGGGTAACTGTTTTTTCGTCTTTGTTGATTTTTTCAACAGTATCTTGGATGAAAGTTGTTTTTGATTTGTTCACTACTTTATCGATCGAGTACATCAATTTTTCTGGTTCGATCGTACCTGCAGCTGCCTCGTGCAGCCAAGTTGTTTCATGATGATAGTCATTCTTGTTAACCAATACGATTTCCGCATCGATGTTCGATTGCTGTAATTTACGTAACGTTCTAAGACCGCCGTAACCAGCACCTAGAATGACAATTTTAGATTTGCTCATCTGTAATCACATCTACTTTCCCTTATATTTTTCTTCACAAATAATTTTGCAAATATTTCTCACTTCTAGATAGATTGCGCTAAACATCTATTACTAAGTGAAAATGTCAACTCACTATTCTATCATAGACTTTTTCACAAGCATTTTCAAGAAGATAAACTTACTTTTTTTATCTTTTTATAAGTATCCGCTTCCGTAAGAAAAGCTGTTCTTTTTAACTGATTTTATGCTAAAATAGCTGTATTGTACCCATAATAAGGAGGAATTCTTTTGGACGACACTACCAAAATTTATGATATCACCATTATCGGCGGAGGCCCAGTTGGTCTTTTTGCCGCTTTTTATGCAGGAATGCGTAAAGCCAGTGTGAAAATAATCGAAAGCCTTCCTCAATTAGGCGGTCAGCTTTCGACACTATATCCAGAAAAATATATTTATGACATCCCCGGTTTCCCCGCTGTTCGCGCGCAGGAACTCGTCAATAATTTAACCGAACAAATGCAACCATTCGATCCAACCGTTTGTCTCGGTGAAGCAGTACAAGCCGTGGAAAAGCAGGCGGATGGCACTTTTGAGATCACAACGGAAACAGATATCCATTACAGCAAGTCGATCATCATCACTGCTGGTAATGGCGCTTTTCAACCGCGCCGTTTGGAGTTGGAAGAAGCTAAACAATACGAAGGGAAAAACCTCCACTACTTCATCAACGACTTGAGTCGCTTTTCAGGGCGCCGGGTGGCTGTCTGCGGTGGCGGTGATTCCGCTGTCGACTGGGCGCTGATGCTGGAGCCGATCGCTGCCGAAGTATCGATCATCCATCGTCGCAATGCTTTCCGCGCACATGAACATAGCGTCTCCAATTTGGAAAAGAGTAATGTCAAGATCATGACTCCTTTCATCCCTACTAGCATCGTAGGCGATGAAAGTGGTTTGTCCGCAATTGCTTTAGATGAAGTGAAGGGTGACAAAAAAGAACTTTTAGAGGTCGATGACTTTATCATCAATTATGGCTTTGTTTCCTCGCTGGGACCGATCAAAGATTTCGGTTTGGATCTCGAACGAAATTCGATCGTCGTCAATTCCAAAATGGAAACGAACATTCCCGGCATCTACAGTGCGGGTGATATTTGTACGTATGACGGCAAAGTGAAACTGATTGCCACTGGTTTTGGTGAAGCACCAACTGCTGTTAATAACGCGATGCATTTTATCGATCCTAAAGCCCGCGTGCAACCAATGCACTCTAGCTCATTGTTCGATCAAGACAAGTGATTCTACAAGGGGCCACGTCTAATTAGGCGTGGCCCCTTGTTTTATTTTGGCAAGACCGGGAAATAATAACTATAGAAATTTTGGAGGCGATAGAGTGAATGTTTTAGTTATCGGATCAAATGGCCAGATCGGCAAGCAAATCGTGGAAAAGTTAGCCTTGGAAAAAGGTTATTTTGTACGGGCAATGGTGCGTAAAGCAGAACAAGGTGATACGCTTTCCAAACTTGGAGGAAAACCCGTTATCGCAGATCTTGAAAAAGATTTCAGCTACGCTTATGATGAAATCGATGCAGTTGTCTTCGCGGCTGGTTCTGGCGGAAGCGGTGGTCCTGAAAAAACAACTGCCGTCGACGAACAAGGAGCGATCCGCGCGATCGAGACTGCCAAGCAAAAAGGTGTGAAACGCTTTGTACTGATCAGTACGATTTTCGCCGGCGAACCTGATAAAGGACCTGATTCGCTTGCTCATTATCTAGCAGCAAAAGGCCGGGCAGATGACGCATTGATCGAAAGCGGTCTAGATTACACCATCGTCCGTCCCGTTGCTCTCACAAATGATGAGCCTACTGGGAAAGTCGGTGAAGTCGTTAATAACGCGCCTACCGAAAAAATCTCACGCGCGGATGTTGCGGCTTTCGTCACAGAAGTTCTTCCAGTCGAAAAAGCTTATCAGAAAATCTATACCATTGAAAACGGATCTACTAAGATCGAGGATTTTTGGAATTAAAAAAGCGCCTTGCTTTTCAGCGAAGGCGCCTATGGAATGGACAAAGTCAACTGGCTTTTGTCCATTTTTTATATGGGATTTTCTTCCAAAAAGCGATAGATATTGGCAGCAAGTTCTTCGGCATTGCTCCCTCTAACGACTTCTCCATCCACTAATGCAAACAAGCTGGTTGCACATAGATCGCAGTAAGTCAGACAATCATATTCGATGACATCGACATCTAGATTCGGATCATTCTCCAACTTCTCATAAACTGCTTGTGATCCTTGCGCCAGGTTGTTCACACAAAATTCGACAATCGGGTTCATTTCTGCCCTCTCCTTTAAGATGGTTGCGCTATATATCCTCTATCCAGCATGATCGCATAGATATCCTTCAGCCGCGGATTTCCCTCGGCCACCACTTCATTATCCACAACGATAACTGGGTAGATATAGTCTTCTTCCACGATTTTTTCTGCGAGTTGCCGGGTCTCCTGCTGGTTTGGCGGGTCAAAAATATCAACATAGGTCACGCGGAATGACTGTTCCGGAAACTTCCTTCTGATTGCTGCCCGCAGCCATTCTTCTGTTTCTTTAGAGGACGGAGCACCTACACAACTGGCACATGGAATGGAAGAACCATACACATAAATAGTCACTGCTTCTGTCATTTTATTTCCCACCTTTCTATCCATATTGTAACGAATCTTATCGGCAATTGCGACTATCTTGTTTAGATAATGGTTGACAGATAATTCTGTCTTATATTATAATTGTCCCAACATCTATGGTGCTTTAATGCGCCTAAGTGTTGAAATGAAGTTGCTATCTTGGGTCAGATGATTTGGATCTAGCAACACTCCCTTTTGTTTACAGGTATAGTAACCTGTAACTTTTATCTACTTTTTTTAGTAGAACCGCGTTCCTTTTTGAGCCTTAGGAGCGCGCCTTTTTTTATGGGAAAATGGGCTTCGGATATTAATAGTTTTCTTTTAGCAACAACCTGTTATAATAGGGATATAAGCATTCAAAGGAGGCTGTTTCTATTATGATGGAAGAAATCAGCTATGAAGCGGTCGAGCGAGCGCTTCAAAAGTTCCGTCCCTACCTTGCACGTGATGGTGGCGACTATGAATTGATCGATGTTACGAAAGACGGTACTGTCAAAATCAAACTTTTAGGAGCATGTGAGTCTTGCGCAAGCTCAGAAATCACACTAAAAGTGGGACTAGAAACAACACTTGCAGATAAGTTGATCGGCTTTAAAGAAGTCGTTCAAGTATATTAAACATAGAATAATTGAAGTGTTCTAAAAAGGAATAATCCGCTATCCCTTTTTAGGATGCTTTTTCATTTTAATGATGAGGTGATCATAATGGTTGAAAAACAAAGTGTCTTAGAAGCAAAAGCCAGAAGTTGGCTGGAAGAACGTGGCGTCACGATCGACGACATCGCAGAGCTTGTTTTATATTTACAAAAAAAATATCATCCTACTTTGGATATTGAGATCTGCCGCCAAAATGTAGAGCGTGTCCTTCGCAAACGAGAAGTTCAAAATGCGATTTTGACTGGTATTCAGCTAGATGTCTTAGCGGAACAAAAGCAACTCGTGGAACCGCTGCAAAGTATTATTGATTCAGATGAAGGCCTTTATGGTATTGATGAGATCTTGGCATTTTCGATCGTCAACGTTTATGGTTCGATCGGTTTCACTAATTACGGCTATATCGATAAAGTCAAACCAGGTATTTTGGCTAAATTAAATGAGCATAACGGTACAGATGTGCATACCTTCCTCGATGACATCGTCGGAGCGATCGCTGCAGCTGCAGCAAGCAGACTTGCGCATAGTTATCATGACGATATCGTCCAATAGAGGGAGGCTGTTCTTATGAAAGAAAGTCCTACTATTTTGATCGCACCAGATTCTTTCAAAGAAAGTTTGTCTGCTCGAAAAGTTTGTTTAGCGATCCAGCGCGGTATGCAAAAAGTATATCCAGAGGCTGCCTTTATCCTCTCCCCAATGGCAGATGGCGGGGAAGGAACTCTGGATGCAGTGGTTATGTCAGCTGGCGGAGTCAAAAAGCAGCTGAATGTGCGCGACCCGCTCGGTCGGTCAGTACTGGCACATTATGGCATTATCGAAGCTAGTAAAACCGGTATCATCGAAATGGCCACTGCCAGTGGATTAGAACTTTTGAAGTTGTCAGAGCGAGATCCCGCCATTGCTTCTACTTATGGAACAGGCCAGCTGATCAAACAATGTTTGGCTGACGGCATGCGAACGATCTTGATCGGCGTCGGCGGAAGTGCCACAAATGATGGCGGCAGAGGCATGGCCGAAGCGCTTGGTATTCGTTTTTTAGATAGAAACGGCCAACTTCTCCCAAACGGTGTTTCCTCCTTGAGGCAGTTGGCTAAGATCGACGTATCAAAGTTAGATCCGCGTGTCGCTGAAACAACATTTATCATTGCTACGGATGTCGATAACCCTCTTTGTGGGCCATATGGTGCGAGTGTTGTTTTCGGACCACAAAAAGGCGCAGATAAGAAACTTGTGCAAGAATTGGATAACGCGCTTCATCAATATGGCGAGCTGATCAGGCAAAACTTGGGTAAAGATGTTTTGTCCCTAAAAGGAGCAGGTGCTGCTGGCGGATTAGCTGCAGGACTGGTGGCTTTTACCAATGCTACAATCAAAAACGGCGCAGAAATCGTTATGACATATACCGATCTAGCAGAAAAAATGCAGCAGGCCGATCTCTGTTTGACTGGCGAAGGCAAGCTGGATGACCAAAGCAAAGCCGGGAAAGTCCCCGTTGCTGTTGCCAGCCTTGCTGCACGTTATGATGTCCCTGTGATTGCACTAGCAGGAAGTATTACTGCTGAAAATGCCGCCCTGTATCAAGAGGGATTTACGAGTGTTTTCAGTATTCAATCTGGCGTAACAGAGTTAGAAACGGCGATGCAGCAGACAGACGCCAATTTAGAACGTGCTAGTGAGAATATTGCTAGGATCTTGCGGTTATAAAAAGCCATATCATCTAGTGGATGATATGGCTTTTTATATTGCTACTTTTGATCACATATATTATCAAGCTTCTGCTTCATGCTCTTTAATATGTGATCACCATGATGACGCCTTCCTATTAAAACTGCCACTCCGATAAATCAGCAATGGCATATGTAGGCTGCTGCGGCTTTTCCCGCAGTTCTTCTGGTGAAGTAAAGCCGGTATGCACGATCACCGTATCCATACCGTAATGAATGCCGGCGGAAATATCTGTTTCATAATTATCGCCGACCATGATTGCTTGTTCTTTTCCGATTCCAAGGCGTTCTAATGCCTGCTCTACAATGATAGCTTCGGGTTTGCCGATAAATGTCGGCTCTACGCCAGTTGTCAAACTGATCGCGCCTGTGATTGCTCCATTACCGGGCATGAGACCTTTTTCAGTGGGGATCGCTCGGTCGCGGTTTGTAGAAATAAAAGTAGCCCCGTCGCGGATCGCTAGTGCTGCTGTGGCTAATTTTTCATAATTTACTTCCCGGTCCATTCCTACGACCACAAAATCAGGATCAACGGCTTTCTCTTCAAAACCCGCCAGCTGAAGTGCCTCTTTTAAGCCAGTCTCACCGATGACATAGGCAGTTTTTCCTTGATTCAGTTGTGTCATATATTGTGCAGTCGCCAAAGAAGAAGTGAAAATATTTTCCGGTTTTGCCGGGATATCCATGCTATTCAATGTTGCAGCGACTTGTTCTGGTGTTTTGGTCGAATTATTCGTCACAAATAAATGTGGGATGTTTCGAGCCAACAGTTCTTTTACAAAGAGCGGTGCTTCCGGGATTTTTTCTGAACCTCGGTACATGGTTCCGTCTAAATCAATCAAATATGCACCATATGTTTTTGTGATCACTTTACAAACCTCATTTGCCTTTTATTTTTTTCAAAACGAAATAAGCACAGCCAAAATTACAGTATTCATAAATATATTCTTTCAGCGTGCCGATTTTATTATCATAGGCGGCTTTCCGGTTGTTGTCTTCAAAAAAGCCTTTCAGTCTGAGCTGATCATAACCCCAGTCGCCGACAATATAATCATATCTTCCGAGAATATCACTGAAGCGTTCTTCTAACTTTTCCTGATCGAATGCTTCCCGATAGTTCGTTATCAATTCGTAATTGATATTTTGGATGGTGATCATCGGGCTTCCCTCCTCTTCTATCCGTAAATAGCCTTTAGCTTCCATTTTAAAATATCACGCAAAAGCTCCGGTGTATACACTTCTTTTTTAGATACCCGTTTGATGATCGGGAAAAATGGTGCGAATACAAATGTATCATGTGTGGCGATCCGGTATTCTTTTTGTGCATCGATCCATTCGCCATTGAATAGCGCCACTTGGTTTTCGGCATCGAAGCTCGCTCCGGGCATCAGGATCTTTCCGAAAAACTCACCACGGAAGCCAAAACCTCTTAGCGGTAATTGGACTAATTCTGCTTCTTTTTCTGCAATCGATTGGATCAGCACGGCCAGTTCTTCACCTGTCATCGTCACCACAATCGCATTGAGCGGGTGTGGCAGCATTTGATGGATGTCGAATTCTGTAATGGTTCCCGGCTGCCAATCTTTCATAAAGATACCGGCATTGTTTAGAAATGTTTCTGCCCCTGTCCATTCTATCACAGCTTCCGCCATTATATCCGCTATTTTTGAAGTCTGGTACCAATCATGATAAAGAGCTTCTGGGAGGTGGACCACTTCAGCAGATAATTCCGCTTTTCCTTCTTCAAAATATTGCGCGATCATTGCTTCTTTTCCAGCAACATCGGGAAGTGAGGTGGTCGGATAAGTGATCGCCGTTTTTGCTGCGATAGTTTTATCATCATGGAAAGTGATCGTGATCTCGCCCACATACTGTCCCCATTTCCCAGCGGCAGCAAGCAGTGTGTTTCCTACCATTTTACCAGTTTCGAGTAAATGATGCGTATGGCTGCCGATGATGATATCGATTTCTGGCAGTACCGCTGCTATCCGTTCATCTGCCTGTAAACCCAGATGTGAAAGCAGAATGATCGTGTCCGTGTCTTTATCTAGCATCGCTAAGACTTTTTGGATAGCTGGAATCGGCTCTTCGATTCCCCAACCCAATGTTTCATAAAACTCGCGAAATGGTGCTGTTGCGCCGAGGATCGCAACTTTATGATCATCGATTTGTTTATAAACGAAAGGCGCCGCCCAGTCTGGTCTGATTTGATAATCGAGATCTTCATATAGATTACAGCAGACAACAGGAAATACGGCATCCTCATAGAGTTCTTCTACCTGTTCATGTGCCAACGTCGTCCCTTCATTGTTTCCGATCGTGACGGCATCATAAGGTAGCTCGTTCAGCATCGCTACATTTGCCTTTCCATTCGTTCCTTCCGTCAGCGGGTGGACGCGATCTAGAAAGTCGCCGATATCAAAGAATAGTGCGGCTTCTCCAGAAGAATCTGCCTGCTTTTTCTTTGCTTGTAAAAAAGCAATGATCTGCGGCCAATTTTCAAAGTGACTATGGATGTCATTCGTATGCCATAGTGTTAATTTTTTCATTCAGATCCTCCCTTTCCTCGCAGTCAGCTATTTGTGTACGGCAAGAAAAATTGATACACATTATTCGGGTCGTAAAAACTTGTTTCCGAGGAAACCTGCCAGTCCGTCAATTGCTCGAGCGGCACTTCATAAATGCCGTCTTTTTGCATATCACGGAGGTAAAATGGCTCATTGATCAGCTTGCCTTTTATTTTATCTTTATAAAGTTCCAGCGGTTCAAACCAGATATGTTCCTTATCGTCCTCCCCTTCTCCAAAAGGAATGCCGAATTTCATTAAAAAGCGATAATCAGGATCAGCCTGTACTTTATTACGGCCAAAGAACCCTTTTTTCGCCGGTTTCGTTTCTGCTTCAAAGATATTTCGGAAATACGGTAGTCTATTTCTAGCTTTATCCGCCATTGTCAGCGTTTCTTTTCTAGTTTTCAAAAACATGAGCGATTGTTGCTCATTAAAGCTTTGGAAAAATGTCTGTAGCTGTGGTTCTGTCTCGATCGCGCGGAAGAGCAGAACAGAAGGACCAGCGTGGTGCTCGTCGCGGTCTGCTAGATCGCCTAAAAATTCTCCTTGCGGTAAGCTACTGGGAAACGCTAATTCTTCAAGATCCGGAATAGATTCGATCAGCGGCGGCTGTTTCACATATTCCAAGCCTACTTCCCAAGGAACGGCAAGCACATACTCCAATCTTTCCGGGGTCTGGACCATAGGCGCCGGCTCCAGCATCACAAACTGCTCATTTTCGATACAGTTATTGACATAAGTACGAATCAAGTCGGAGATCCCATAAAAACTTTCCAGGGGATTCGGGATGATGATCTCCACTTCAGCAAAGCCCAAACGATTAAGTCCGTGCGTGTGGAACCAGAACGACTGCGGTTCTGCACTCTCATTATCATAAACCGAATGAATGATATACAAACTTTCCACATCCGGCATGATATCAGTCTCCGTTTGGAATCCTAGCCAATCTTTGCCGAAAAGCTTGTTCCCAGCGGAAAGGTCACGGCAGATAAGCAGATCCGGTGCGATACAATAAGTCGCGTGCAGTTGGACAGCGTAACTGAGCATGCTGTCTGCTTGAAAAAGTGTTTCCAAATAAATATCCTGCTTCGCCTGCCTTACCGCAGCGAGCGTTTCTTCCATGATCGGTTCCATCCGAAAATAGCTTTCCAAAAATTCTTCCTCTTCCTGCCGCTCCAATAGCTCCAAATAGTATCGATACTCCTCCTGCTTAAACTGGAAATCGATATACATACTGGTTTCAGGCATTGCCGGATTTGTTTCAAAGCGAACTTTGGAAAAAAGCGGATATAGTTTAAAGCGCTTTTGGATTTCTTTTAGTGTCATCGCTTGCTTAGGCGTAAAGACAAATGTCGAAGGTGTTTTTTCGAAGTTTCCCGCCTGGATAGCTAAATAATCGTTTAATTGTGTCATACTTCGTCTCCTTTTTTGTTAGTCAAACAGATTCATCTGCCGCGGTGCAAGTGTATCGTATTGTACTTGAAGCGCTTTTTCCAATTGCTTGGCATTATCAGCAGCATCTCCGCCGCTGTTATTATTAAAGATCACCACGATCTCTTTCGACGATTTTTCTAAATGGTGGATGTATTTTTTCCACTCTTCGATCTCTTCCTCATTATAGCGATAGAGCGTGCGTACTTCCCGCCAATTCTCGCTGTTACCTTTGAGCCAGCCAAATTGGTTTCGCCCATGGAGCCGCACTAATGTCAGCTCTGGATGTGTTGCCTGCAAGACGATCGGCACCGTTCCATTTCCGACTTGCGGTTCATCGACAACCGTATGGATAAATTTCAGTTCGGTCAGCAATGCGAGTGTTTTTTCTCGATTAGTCTCAGAATACCAGGATTTATTGCGGAACTCGATCGCAACTGGCAAACCTTCCATTTGCTTAGCAATATAGCGTAAGTAAGAGATGTTTTCCTTCGTACAATTAAAATATGGTGGAAATTGAAACAAGACTGCTTTCAACTTGCCCTCTTCACTGATTGGGGCGATCATATCCATAAAAGCACGATACATGGCTTGCTCGGAATCAAAATAATCCTGCCACTCTTTATGCAGTGTCATCGCTTGAAAGGCTTTTACAACAAATCCGAAACCCGCCGGTGTCTGCCGGACCCATTGCGTCGTCGTTTTAGGTGAGGGGATCGCGTAAAAACTCGTGTCTACTTCTACAAGCGGAAAATGAGCCGCATAATCTTCTAAATGCAGTTTCTTTTGATTATTCAGCAGCGTATCATGGTCGCTCCAACCTGTAAGTCCGATAATTACCATTTAAATCCCAACCTTTCTGATTGTTCTCCCTTTTATTATACCTTTTTTTGTGGTGGGAAGCAGTTAAAAAGCTGGCTTTTCCGAAAAAAACCCCCTTGCTTGATCTGCAAGAGGGTAACCTTTTTCCGTTTTTATTTGTGTTTACTTTTGACTTTTTTCAAGCCTTTTACAGCTTTTTTCAAGTTTTTATCGGCTTGATCGACTTTCTTTTGGGTCGCCTTGCTGTCTTTTAAAACATGTTTGGCTTCCTTCAATGCTTGGGAATACTTCTTCCACGTTTTACTTGTGTAATTTTTCTTTTTCTTATGCTGATTCTTTTCTACTGTCGCTTTCAGCGTTTTTTTGTTTACTTTTACTTTTTTCAACGCTTTAGCTGTTTTTGATAAGTCTTTTTCTGCTTGATTGACTTCTTTTTGCGTTGCTTTTGCATCATTCAAGACTTTTTCTGCTTTTTTGAATGCTTTTTCGTAAGGCGCCCATGTTTTGGCAGTGTAAGTTGCTTTCTTTTTATCTTTATTATGCTGGATCGTCTTCTTTAGCGCTGTTTTATCAACTTTTACTGGTGCCTTCACCAATTTTTCTAGTGCTAGTTGGAGATTCTTCTCGGCTTGCGTTACTTCTTTTTGCGTTGCTTTCGTATCGTTCCAGACTGTTTTACCAGTTTTTAATGCTGTTTCAAAAGCCGTCCATGATTTTGCAGTATAATCTGCTTTTTTCTTTGTTTCACTTTGGGCGATCAACTTTTTTAAAGCTGTTTTATCTACAGATTGCACGGGTGGTTGGCCATTTTCGTCCGTTGGCTGTTGCCCCTGCTCGGTGATGGATCCATTAAATCCTCTTGTCGTCACGCCATTTTGGTAGCTTAGGATAAACTTACGGGACCAGCCTTCTCCTTTTTCGCCTGTATTGACATCCACGCCACTGCTAACGCCTTCCCCTGTCCCATTGATGATATGATTGAATTTTTGCAGAGCGCCATCTTCCTTCGCGAAGGTTTGCAGCGTTGCATTTTCGATCAGAACATCTTTCGCATTCGGGACTTCGATTGCATTGTCTAATTCGATTTGGACTTTAGACGAGTCGTGCGTAGGTCCTGTGTTGATAAAGACATTATAGATGCCAAGCCCGATCGCGTAATGTTTCTTCACTTTATTCGCTACTTTATAAGCCGCATAGCCTTTGACCGTCCCATTATGCGACATCCATGCTTCTTGGCTGATCGGGTCATATGCTTTTTCATTTTGATAGAAATACGTGGCACCATTTTCGCCATTCCACAGTGTATCGTATTCTTGGAAATGTTCATTGAAAAGCGCGTAAGAAGTCACATTATCACCATTCACGATCATGCCGTGTTTCGACTTATTGCCGTCCCAGGAAACGCCGGTGCCGTGATCTGCACGCCAGATCCAGAAATGGTCACCGATAACATCGTCACTGTTGATGATCAAAGCGTCGTCCGCCTTCGTCAATTTATCAGTCGTGCCACCGATCCTAAAGAATAGATCTGCAAGTAGTGTCGGATTGCTGGCGTGGCTTGTATGTTTACCTTCTTCTCCCGCCACTAGCATTGCTTTGGAATGTTCGCCTGCATCAAATATCAATCCTGCCACTGTAAGGCCACTCACATCATCTAAATGCATGGCTGCCTCTTGGTTATCAGGAATGATCGATGCCATTCCGGTTCCGAGTAAGATCGTATTTTCTTTTTGGACTTTGATCGTTTCTTCCGCATGGTAGACTCCCGGCGTGAAGAAGATATTTTTGCCTTTTGCCAGTTCGCCGTTGATCTTGCTTGCGGAATCGCCTTCTTTAGCAATATAGAATTTATCCAGTGAAACAACTTTGCCGTCTCCCATACTGTCTTTTGACCAGGAAGTCCCTTTGGAGTTCTTTTTCAGTGCTGGGACAAAGACTTTATATTCTCCGTCCTTATCAAGGAATAGGAATGGTTTTTCTCGTAATTCCGGTGTGGTTGCGACATTTGTGTCTACTTGTTGCTGTTGATCACTTGTCGGGATCGCCCAGTTGCTGAAACCATTGCCGTTCACTAAGGCTTTGCCGGATTGATCATTAACAAGATTTGGAGCAACGACTCCTTGATAGAAAGCATTCAGCGTCGTTCCGTAAACATTTCCTTTCACTTCGGAATTACGTGTGTAAAACTGTTGTCCAGAGAAAGTACCTGAACTATTCCCTTCGCCGGTGATCCCGTCGATCTTGCTGTCCGCCACATAACCACCGCTCGCCCAGCCGTAGTTCCAATCATAGCTCATCGCTCTTTCGGAATAGATCCTTCTAAGTGGAGCTGCTTGTGCTACTGACCAGTTGAATTGATCCGGACGATAACTGCCGAAATAAGAAGTGTTGTCGCCAGTATTCATTACTGAGAAGTTTTCGCCGGAACGCCAGAAATTACAAGTCGCATTGAAATCCGGTAGATAAGCTGGTACTTCCAAATTGTTTAGCTTCACATCGTAAGGCGTTTGACCCAATCCAGCAATTTGTGTATAAAAACCAACAGGAATCGTTTTCGTTTTTGTATAATCACCTGGTTTGAAGTAGAAAGTAAAACGATTTTCATTAAATTGGGCATTCTTATCACTATCATTCTGTAATTGGAAGGTATTCGCTAAAATTTCGTCAATCTGCTTCGTATCGTCTGTTGGTGCAAAAATATAGATATTTTTGCCAAACAATGTTTTTTCTAAAGAAGCGAACTCATCGGATAGATCAGACGCATCATTTTCGTTCACAGCAACGACTTTATAGTAATTACTGTACTTATCCGCATTCAGATCCTTATCCGTATAAGCTGCTGCTTTGATCCCAGTCGCGATTTTTTTATAGCCATCTTTGTCGTAGGCACTTTTAGCGCGGTAAATGTCATAGCTGTCTGCGCCGTTCACTGCCTTCCAGCTAAGCTCGATCGCATTATTAGCCGCTTTGGCCTCTAATTGCGTCGGCTTTTCAGGAGCTACACCTTTTTTCGTTTGGAAGGTGACTGCTTCGCTTTCAGCATAAGGAGCGTCCGCATTCACCGTTCGCACACTCGCTGAATAGCTTGCTCCCGGTTTCAAATCTTTGAAAGTCCATTCTTTTTTATTTGTTTCTTCCCCGATGATCGATTCATTTGTCGATTGATTGACCAAAACCGCTTTGAAGCCAGTGTAGATCGTTTCTGAAGGACTGTTCCAAGTGATTTTGGCAGAAGAATTCGTCACCGTTTCCGTTTTCAGCCCTGTAGCTTTTTTAGGAGCTGTGACAGTATGAATCACAAATTTTTCATTGTTCGTCAAGTTGCCTTCATAATTGCAAGCTAATTTGCCGTCTTTGACAGTAATATATTTCTTGTTTTGCGAATCTTTGAAAGAAATCGTTCCATCCCCATTCGGCACCACCACGATCGATTCCCAGCCACTTGCCAGAACCCCGTTGTTTTGGAAAACTGTATCTGTTCCGCCGGATTTCCAAGTGATATTACCAAATGCTTTCGAAACAAAATTCATTACCGGCTGACCGTCAAAAGTACCGTAAATCGGACTAAATCTTGCTTTGTCACCGATCTTATCATTCTCTTTCTTCCCGTCAACTGTCAGTGGATCGTTCGCTATCCCATTTGCTTGAATATAATTGCCAGTTTGCTTATGTTCCATATAAACACTCGTATCTTCGTATTTTGGCGCAATGATATAAAAGCTTTCTGCCTGCTCTTTATCCGCTGAACCAATTACTAATTTATCATTTTGAAGCTGAATATAGTGACCGTCAAAATTTTTGATGTTAACCATATCGCCGGTCGTTTTTTCCAATTCAAAACCTTCCCAGCTTCCCGCCGAGATCGTCGCTTGCTTCGTGCCATTTGCTAGAAGATTCTCTCCATTGCTCACCCAAACCTGATTTGGATTATCCGTACGAGTGATCTGTACACGATTAGCTTCTTCAAATTTTTGAATCGAAAATAGACTTTTATCTGTCAGCTTATTGCCATCATTCTCGTTCCCACTTGCGGTAAGTGCATCACCATCTATTTCGACAACTTTACCGGTCGTGGCAGACACGATATAACTATACGCGTCATTTGGCTTATATAAATCTTTATCCGCCAACTTTTGTTGCTTGCTTGCAAACACTGGAAATGCATTCGTCGCTAAAACACTAACTGCTAACATAATCGTTAAGCTGATCGTTAATAGCTTTTTCGCCATTTTTTAACCTCCCCAAGTTAAAATAATTACTGCATCTTTCCCCAATTGTTCGTATAATCTGTTGGTTGATACGCATCTCACAAGCTATCCCGTTGTTTCTCCTCCCTCTGGAATGGATTGAATCACACGCCCTGCTGTTTTTGTGATTCTGGGTATATTATAAGCGGAAAGTTCGATTTTTAGAAAACGTTTTCATGATTTGGGTATTTGTTTCAGTAATTGGGAACAAAAAATGGGGGGGGGTTTTTGAAATGGTATTTTGGGTTAAAGATTGGTATATGGTAATTCGAATGTGTTATTGGTATAAGAATCCCACTACGTAGAAGCATGAAGATCAAAGATAGAAAATATTACACTACTTTATCAAAAATAGATGGAGTGGTGTCTTCTAAATAAAGATAAGGTTCGCCATACCTTTATTTTATCCTGAGGGATGTGTTCCTACTTTTCACTCAATTCGTTGCTTTCTTATACCTTATTTTTGAATATAATTTCGGTAATGGAGTTGAATTTCGGGGAAATTGACGCATGGGAACAGCGTAAGTTGGGAGAAATTGCTAACCGTTTTGATAATTTAAGAATTCCAGTTACTGCATCAGATAGAATAGCAGGGACAACTCCTTATTATGGTGCTAATGGAATACAAGATTATGTTGAAGGATTTACTCATAAAGGTGAATATGTATTGATAGCAGAAGATGGAGCTAATGATCTAATAAATTATCCCGTCCAATATGTAAACGAAAAAATTTGGGTTAATAATCATGCTCATGTTATACAAGGAATAGACAGAGTCAGTGATAATAAATTTTTAATGAATGCAATTAAATCTATTAATATTGAGCCGTTTTTAGTTGGTGGAGGTAGAGCAAAATTAACTTCTAATACATTGATGAAATTACCTGTTAAAATACCTACTTTTTTAGAGCAAAAAAAAATCGGTACCTTTTTCCAACAA
Source organism: Listeria grayi DSM 20601 (assembly GCF_000148995.1). Classification (GTDB taxonomy): domain Bacteria; phylum Bacillota; class Bacilli; order Lactobacillales; family Listeriaceae; genus Listeria; species Listeria grayi. Next base: position 26,465 of record NZ_GL538354.1, on the reverse strand, counting down.
CTCGACAACACCATCACTCTTCACCATTCTAAAATAGAAAAACTGACTACTCTTAAAAAAGCCTACTTAAAAAACTTATTCATTTAAAATACTTTTCAATAATTAAAAACTTCCCAATAATAGAAATGATGTTATAAACATCAAAAATTATTAGGAGGTTTTTATTTTGGTAAGAAAGAAAAAAGCAGAGCAATTATTTTGTACTTATTTCGAAGAATGGATTGAGTTGTATAAAGTAGGGGCCGTTCGAGATGTTACGCTTCAAAAATATTATATGACACATCAACGTCTTGAAGAATTAGCGCCACAACTAAAAATTGGTAGTTTAGACAGAAAAAGTTATCAAAAATTATTAAATGATTACGCATTGACTCATGAAAAGCAGACAACGATGGATTTTCATCATCAATTAAAAGGATCCATCCTAGATGCAGTGGATGAAGGATTGATAGCTAAAAATCCAACTAGAAAAATTATTATTAAAGGGCGAAAAGCGAGAGAAAAGAAACCCAAATTTTTAAATCAATTTGAAGTGCAAGCAATGTTAAAGCAATTAAAGCTTACTAACGAAATCAATTGGGACTGGTTTATTTTATTGGTAGCTAAAACCGGCTTACGCTTTTCAGAAGCACTTGCTTTAACCCCTAATGACTTTGACTTTTCAAAGCAGAAATTAGCTGTGAGTAAAACATGGAATTATAAAGGAACGATTGGTGAATTTCAACCTACTAAGAATAATTCTTCTAAGCGTAAAATTCAAATCGATTGGCAGACAGCGATGCAGTTTTCGCAATTGATCAAGGAAATCGATCCAGATAAACCGATTTTTGTTAAAAGTAGAGTATTTAATTCGACAGTAAATAATCGGTTGAAAACTTTGTGTGTGGAAGCAGGTATTCCAATCATTACCATACATGGATTGCGTCATACGCATGCCTCTCTACTTCTTTTTGCGGGAGTTTCTATTGCAAGCGTGGCAACAAGATTAGGACATTCGAGTATGACTACCACTCAAGAAACATATCTGCATATTATTCAGGAGTTGGAGAATCAGGATAATGATAAGATTATGAGACATTTGGCGATGTTGATGTAGGTAGTTAGGAAAGAGGCCATGAAAAATGATGTACCGATTTTTCATGGCCTTTATTTTGGTTTAATTATTTTAGATGAATAAAGCTTTTAAATAACCTTTTTTTAAGGACTGTAATTGTTCTAGCTTATTGTGATGAAGAGCGATGATGGTGTCGAGTTTCTCAAAAAAGCATCCAATTTTGCCTTGTTCAGTAGGCGAAGGCAAAAAAATATTCGTATCAAGAATATTTTTATTATATAATCGTTTTATTGTACTACCTTCAAGACCTTGCCATTTTACAATCAAATAAAATTGCTTCAAAAATTTATTATCTAATCGTTCATCATGCTTTAACCAAATAATGTTACTATCTTGAAAATATTCGTCTTTCCCTTCATATACTACCGATCTTCCAATACTTCCAGAAGCAGAAAGTAAAATATCCCCTATTTCAGGATAAGGATATTTTTCTTTATATTCTAGAAATAATTCATAAGAAATATAAGCATCTGGTTCACTTCCAAATGTTCCAATTTTGTAAAATGGAACATCACCATCATCAGATGTTTGTTCTTTAAAAATGCGTTTATTCATGACAACTGAACCCAACGCCCCCAACTTACGCTGTTCCCATTCACTCTCAAAATCAGCAAATCTCAATACCGGCCCCTTCTCGTCTTCACGCACAAACATCTGCTGCAAAAACCCTTGTTTCAACTGCTTTATCAGCTCCAATTTTCGCTGATGAAGAGCGATAGTCTCGTCTAATTGTTTGAAGAATGAACCTATTTTTTGTTGTTCTTCATAACTGGGAACAAAAGCACCCACACTATTAATTACAGTTTTCGATAAACTAGGTACACCAGTAGATTCATCAAATTTTTTCCAATTTATTTTTTTAAAAATAGATAGTGAAAATTGAAGGTCAATATTTTGTTTAGGAACAGCGTAAAACAAGGTATCGACAGTCCAAAAAGGCGCTTTTAATAAATAAGGCTTATCAATTGTCCCTTTCCTTCCGATTCCAATGGCATCTATATCTGATAGCGCTCTATCTACACTTAGCATATATCCACCAGTTCCATAGACAGGTATTGGTCCCGAATTCAGATGTTTGTAGTCTTTTCCAGACTTAACATCAATAAAATCAGCAAACTTACGCTCTTCCCAATCGTCACTAAACCCCTTAAACCGCAAATCCGGAACCCTTTTCTCACTCACTACGGAACACTCCTTTTGCTGCCTCTATTAAATCTTTTGTTTCCGGAGTTACCGCCAATTCGTCTAGCATAGAAAGAAATTCAGATTCTGCTTGCTTAATTTCGCCATTGATTTTAGTGATTTCTTGACTTACTTCAACAATATCGATTGGTTCTTCTTCTTCAAAAGTGTCTACATACCGTGGAATATTCAAGTTATAGTCATTCTCTTTAATTTCATCTAACGTTGCTATATGAGCGTACTTCTCCATTTCTTTGCGATGAACCACAGTATCCACGATCTTCGCTACATCTTCTGGTCGCAGCCGTTTCTGGTTTTTCATCTTCTCAAAGTCCTTACTTGCATCAATAAACAAAACATCTGATTCCACACGATTCTTTCTTAAAATCAACACACAAACAGGAATGGATGTGTTTAAGAATAATTTATCCGGAAATCCAATGACTGCTTCAATCTGATGTTTATCAATTAACGCTTTACGAATACGCCCTTCCGCTGCCCCTCTGAAAAGAACACCATGTGGTAGAATAATCGCCATTCTACCATTATCTTCCAAGTGATATAGACAATGTAACAAGAATGCATAATCCGCTTTTGTTTTCGGTGCAACTCCGTATTCGCGCCAGCGCGGATCATCCTCACGATCTTTATTATTCCAATGAGCGGAATAGGGAGGATTTGCCATAACAGCATCAAACATACGTGGGTTATCTTTTCCTTCAACAACACCATCTGGCCAATCGCTTTTAAGCGTATCGGCATGATTGATACTAACATCATTATATTCCACACCATGCATCATTAAGTTCATTCTGGATAAACGATAAGGCGTCGCATCTTTTTCTTGACCAAAGTATTTGATCATTCCCCGCTTATGCGAGTTCTTCATATAACTAGCAGTTGTTAACAGCAACGATCCTGATCCGACAGTCGGATCATAAATAGAGAAGTGTTCTGCCTCTTCTCTTCCAAAAGTTAAAATTTGAGCCATTACATCGGAAATTTCTTTTGGTGTATAATACTGTCCCATGTCAGATGCTAAGACAGTAGCAAATTTAGCCACTAAATATTCATAGATATCTGAAATCGCATCATCTCCACCAGATAAATCAAATTCCGGGGCAGATAATACTTCAATCATAGAAATCATTACGCTAGCTCGGGCTTGCGCATTGGCGCCTAAGTCTGCACTATCAAAACGCATGCCATCAAAAATCCCCTCGAAATCACTTTTTGCTTCAAAAGCGATTTGCTGGTTAAAATGTCCAAATGTATCCGTCATTAAACCAATATTAAATTGATCTTCTTCAATGGCTTTTTTCCAATCTGAAAAGAAATTATTTGGTCGTATCGCATAGCCTAGGTTCTTTTTCATATAATCTAAGCTTCTAGCAGGATCTTGTGAATAAATACTTTCCCATGATTCTCCTCGCAAGACACTCTCTAACCATTGAGTAGCTTTTTCGGAAAGATATTTATAAAATAAAATACCGAAAATATAATCTTTGTAGGCTGTTAAACCAATTTGCCCTCGCGTTTGATTGAGCATTGCCCACATTTTATTTTGTTGTTCATTAGATAATGCCATGTATGTTTTCCTTCTTTCTAATAAAGTAAGCTATTAAAATGTTTCAAAAAAGGCCAGTAGGGCATCTTCAAATTCCGCCGCCTCAAAGAAACCGATATCTTCTTCTTTTTCGATCGTTCTAACGATATCAGCAAGCTGCGGATTCTCTATAAGCGTTTGCCCAGGGAGATAGGCATCATAAGCCTCTATTATTCGATTGCTATTGACATTTTGATTGGCCGCCCATCGGCGAATCTTAAGTTCGCGTCGTTCCGTACGATATTTCTTCCGCATATTTTGAAGGGACTCGGTTGTAAAATGTTTGGTGATTTCGCCAGACTCGATATCATCCAAAATTTCATTGATTTCTTGCCGACTTTCTTCCTCCATTGGTGTAATATGTTTTTCGATCGCCGCTTTGTTCGTTGCACTTTTGTCATCGATAAATGCATTTAGAAGTCCTACTAACATGTCATAATCAATAATTTGGTGACTATATAACTGAATGCCTACCTTTATTTCAGTCAAATCAGGGCGTTCCTTTTCTGGCAATTTTTCTCGAGCATCATTTAAACGGGCCTGTAATGCGCCAAATTCTTCGATACTCGAAACATCCAAACGAACCATTTCCCCAGTTGGCTGATGGCTTGAATCTAGTTCCTCAATCTCGCTTCCAAGTTCATAACCTTGTTGCACGAGTCTTTGAATTTTATTTTGAGTGGAAAGTCCCAGATTCACGAACTCTTTCAAATCATTATCTCCACGCGGTATTTGACTAAAGTCGGCTCCAGCAAGCTCTTTTAACCTGATCACAGCCTCTTCTAAATCCAAAATTTGATGGCTTTGAGGCTTAGCCAGTATATCATCATTTTCTAAATCTTTCGGTTCTTGCTCCGCTATATCTTTTTCAGCTTCTTGAAGCGTATCATTCCCGCCTTTAGTATAGATAAGCAAGGCATTTTCTACAAATGCTTGCATCTCATCCCCTTGCCGATAAAAGCGAACTTTTCCATGCGGTTTGCTATTCCGGTCAAACGTTCGATTTGTACGGGACATTGCTTGAATCAACATGCCTTCTTTTAGCATTTTATCCATATAGATCATGTTAATATACTTAGAGTCAAAACCTGTCAGTAATTGATCGGAAACAATCACGAGATCCAGTCGATCTTCTTCATTCCCTTGATTATAAGGCTTTTTACGAGCAAGTCGCTTGGTAATGTCTAACATATATGCACGAGCAGGATCCTTCGCGTCCAAAATACTCGGAACATTATATTTTTCAGTATAGTCTTTGATTGCTTTTTTTAATGCTTCATTTTGTTCTTTCGTACCATACTCATTAGACTCATCACGAGAAAAGGTCATAGCAACATTAAGATGGGGTGCCTTCTCTTTGAGTATGTTGTAATAATGAATAACCGCTTGTTTGCCTGACACTGCAAGCATCGCTTGAAAGGCATTTTCTTGACGCCTACCGGCAATTAACACACCACTCGAAGTTTTTTGCCAATTATCAAGGATATCTTGAACGACCTCTTGTCGGTAGACATCACTTTGATAGATTTCCTTTTCATAATCTTTTTCCGTAAAATCATCTATTGGATTTTCAATTACCCAGTGGGGTTTGAAATAGGTTACATCAAATCCTAAAACGTTTCCATCACCGATTGCATCTTTTATAGAGTATGTATGCAGTCTTTTGCCGAAAATATCATGAGTGGAAATTTCACGTGTCGTTTTAATGTCGTTTATTTCATCGCTATAAAAGTTCGGCGTTCCAGTGAAACCGAACCAACTTGTTTTTTTGAAGGCTTTTTTTATTAATTGGACCGATTCACCGCTTGCACTTCGATGCGCTTCATCCATAATAATAACGTTCCAATCGTCATTTACTAAACCGTTTTTAACTGCTTTTGTTAGCCCTTGCACAGAAATCAATAAGATTTGTGAGGCACCTTTATGTTTTAACTCACGTTTAAGTTCATACCCATTGACTTTTTTTATACGCTTTTTAAAATGGATATAAGCAAAGTCTTTAAAATTTTCCAGTGTTTGATCAATAAGATCGACCCGATCCACAATGAACAACACATTTCGAATTCTTGGGGCAGATGCTAATAGTTGTGCTACTTTAAAAGATGTAACTGTTTTCCCTGAACCAGTAGTATGCCAAATGTATCCACCCTCTTTTTGGATAAGTCCACTGGCTTCCATCTCTTTCATTCGTTGTAAAATTTGACGTGTAGCTTGAATCTGATAACTCCTCATAACCATCAAATTGTCATTTGAAGCATCTGGTATCATATTAACAGTAATCAACCGATGTAATGCAGGAATCCCCATCACTTGGTGTACAAACTCAAATGCGTCTGTTATATCTCTGTTATGTTCATCTCGCCAGCCAAAGACAAAGCTCTTATTATAGTGCTCAAGTGCATTTGGCCTAGCAAAATAATGTGCCGAGTGTTGACTTAAAATAAATTGTACCTGAACAAAGGAAAACAGTCCCTGATATAATCCATCCCCATGATAACCCTTGAGTTGTTCAAAAGCCCGCCATTGATTTTGCAAATGTTCATCTTTTTCTTCAATATGACAAACTGGAATTCCATTTATAAGTAGGGCAAGATCGATAATACGCTTTGTTGTCAATCCTTTAGGCAACTCATCAAATGTTATTTGACTGACTACTTCGTAACGAGAGCGTCCCCCCGCCACATCATCTTCGTAGAAAATCTCAACTTCCAAACTCGACCCATCATCACGAGTTACAGGAATCGAGCCCACTCCACCAGCTCCGACTAATAGAAGTTGTGCATCATAAGGTGTACGAATCCGTTGTAATTCTTGTAAGAGCAATCCAAATTCGATATCAGATAATGGTGTACCATTTAACTTGTGAGCATTCGTTTCATTTAAAACTTCCCGCCAATGGCTCTCAATTCTTTTTATACTGACATTAGACAGATCTTTTCGATACGTCCAACCTTCAGCTTCTAGTTTTTTGATCAAAGCTGCTTCAAACTTTGCTTCTGCCAATTACATCCTTCCTTTCTATAGCTAATAGTGGAATTCTTTATAATTTGAAGTGTTCGTTTTCGCTTGTTTTAACTTACGCTTAGCTACTGCGAGAGTTAAATACACCATTTATTATAGCATGATTAGCTAGATAAAATTTTAAAATATTAAGAATAACAGCCCAAAATATTAATTTACTTTACACGCCATGGCTTTTCTCCGCACAAAAAAAGCCAGAAACACCAAAAGGCATCCCTAGCTCACATAACTCTATTTACCCAATCGAACCTTCCATCTCAAACTTAATCAACCGGTTCATCTCCACCGCATATTCCATCGGTAATTCCTTCGTAAACGGTTCAATGAATCCCATTACAATCATTTCCGTTGCTTCCTGCTCCGAAAGTCCGCGGCTCATCAGGTAAAAGAGCTGCTCTTCGGAAACTTTCGATACTTTTGCTTCGTGTTCCAGTGAGATATTGTTGTTTAGGATCTCATTGTACGGGATCGTATCGGATGTAGAGGCTTGGTCCATGATCAGGGTGTCGCACTCGATGTTGGAGCGGGCGCCGTCTGCGTTTCGTCCGAAGTGGACGATTCCGCGGTAGGTTACGTTGCCGCCTTGTTTCGAGATCGACTTGGAGACGATGGTGGAAGATGTGTTTGGTGCGTAGTGCATCATCTTCGCGCCGGCGTCTTGGCGTTGGCCTTTTCCGGCGATCGCGATCGACAATGTCGTGCCACGTGCGCCTTCTCCCCGCAAGTGTACGGCTGGGTATTTCATTGTCAGTTTGGAACCGATGTTGCCATCGATCCATTCCATTGTGGCATTTTCTTCGCAGAAAGTACGCTTGGTTACTAAGTTGTAGACGTTATTGGCCCAGTTTTGAATGGTCGTATAACGGCAATAAGCGTTAGGTTTTACGATGATTTCTACGACTGCAGAATGCAGGGAATTCGTGGTGTAAACTGGTGCTGTACAGCCTTCTACGTAATTGACACTAGCGCCTTCATCCACAACGATAAGTGTCCGTTCAAATTGTCCCATGTTCTCGGAATTGATGCGGAAATACGCTTGTAATGGCGTATCTACTTTGACTCCTTTTGGTACATAGATAAAGGAACCTCCGGACCAGACTGCCGAGTTTAATGCGGCGAATTTATTGTCGCTTGGCGGAATGACTTTAGAAAAATATTCTTTGAAAATATCTTCGTTTTCTTTTAGGGCTGAATCAGTGTCTTTGAAGACGATTCCAAGTTCTTCCAAGTCTTCTTTCATATTGTGATAGACAACTTCGGATTCATATTGTGCCGAAGCGCCTGCCAAGTATTTTTGTTCTGCTTCGGGAATGCCGAGTTTATCAAAAGTACGTTTGATTTCTTCCGGCACTTCATCCCAAGATTTTACGGTGTGATCTGATGGTTTCACATAGTAGGTGATGTCTTCAAACTTCAGTTCTGATAGATCTCCGCCCCATTGTGGCATCGGCATTTTATAAAACTGTTCTAGTGATTTCAAACGGAAGTCGAGCATCCATTCTGGTTCTTCTTTGATTTTCGAGATCTCCCGGACTACATCTGCTGTAAGTCCACGCTCTGTACGAAAAACCGATGTATCTTTATCGTGAAAGCCGTATTGATATTCATCTATTTCTGGAATTTCAGTCATTATAATCCTCCTTCATCTTTACTTGCTTTTTCTAAAATCGCTCGCTCCATTGCTTTCCATGCCAGCGTGGCACATTTGATCCGGGCGGGGAATTTCGCTACGCCGCTGAGCGCTTCTACTTCGCCCGCTTCGTCGATCTGGCCATGTTCGTGACCTTGGACCATTTCGGAAAATTCCTTTGCCATTTGTAGTGCTTCCTGTTCGGATTTTCCTTTGACAGCTTGTGTCATCATCGAAGCCGAGGCCATCGAGATCGAACATCCGTCGCCGGTAAATGCTGCGGCCGTGATCTTGTCATTTTCTATTTTCAAATGAAGATGAATCTGATCCCCACAAGTTGGATTATTTAGATCAACGGTCACATTACCGTCTGGCAATGTTCCTTTATTCCGCGGGTTTTTATTATGGTCCATAATAACACTACGATATAATTGATCTAATTTGCGAGTCGTCATACGTCAAAATACTCCTTTGTAAGTTGCAGCGCTTTGATAAAAGCATCTACCTCTTCTTTTGTATTGTAAATATAGAAACTTGCGCGTGCTGTAGATGATACTTCTAGCCATTTCATCAGCGGCTGTGCGCAGTGATGTCCGGCTCTAACAGCAATGCCTTCTTCGTCTAAGATCGTCGCCAGATCGTGCGGGTGGACGCCTTCGAGATTAAAGGTGATCACGCCGGTCCGTTTGCTTACATCTTGTGGTCCATAAACCGTGATGCCATCGATTTGAGCTAATTTTTCAAGCGCATATCTGCTGAGCATTTGTTCATGTTCATGGATTCGATCCAAGCCGATTTTTTCCAAATAGGTAATGGCTTCGGCTAACGCGATCGCTCCGGCAATGATCGGTGTACCCGCTTCAAATTTCCACGGGAGCTCTTTCCATGTCGAATCATATAATTCCACAAAGTCGATCATTTCTCCGCCGAATTCTGTTGGTTCCATTTCTTCCAGCAATTCTCGCTTGCCATATAACACGCCGATCCCCGTGGGTGCCATCATTTTATGTCCGGAGAAGGCATAAAAATCGGCGTCGAGTTTCTGCACGTCTACTTTCATATGCGGAACAGCTTGTGCTCCGTCAACTAGAACAACGGCCTGATATTCGTGTGCCAAGTCAATGATCTCTTGAATTGGCGTAATGCCGCCGATCACGTTGGAAACATGTGTCAATGCCACTAATTTCGTGTGTTCTGAAATAGCTTGTTTCGCATTTTCCAAGGTGATCGTGCCGTCACTTTCTAAATCCAAATATTTTAAAACAGCGCCAGTACGTTTGGCCAACTGCTGCCATGGGATCAGATTGCTGTGATGTTCCAAATAGGAGATCACGATCTCATCGCCAGGGCCTAAATTAGCTGCGCCGTAACTATCTGCGACTAGATTGATTGCTGCGCTGGTTCCTCTTGTAAAAATGATCTCACCCGTTTCGGCTGCTCCAATAAATGCCGCTACTTTTTCGCGTGCATTCTCATAAGCAGTCGTCGCGCGGTTAGCAAGTGTATGGACACCGCGGTGAACATTTGCATTATCGTACTCGTAGTAGTGCATCAGACTATCCAATACAGCTTTAGGTTTTTGCGATGTGGCTGCATTATCCAAGTAAACTAATGGCTTATCGTTGACTTTTTGATGCAAGATCGGAAAATCCGCGCGAATTTTTTGGATGTCTGTCATTTACAGCACTTTCCCTTCGATAACATTTCTTAGCATGAGTTTTACATTTTCGATCGGCAGCTGACGTACAACTGGATCTAGGAAGCCATGAATGATCAGGCGTTCTGCTTCTTTTCGAGAGATTCCGCGACTCATCAAGTAGAACATTTGGACTGGATCCACTCGTCCGACAGAAGCGGCGTGGCCTGCGACTACATCATTTTCATCGATCAATAAAATCGGGTTCGCATCGCCGCGTGCTTTCGAGCTAAGCATCAAAACACGCGATTCTTGTTGGGCGTCGGATTTGGAAGCGCCATGTTTGATGTGACCGATCCCGTTGAATACGGTCGTCGCGCTATCTTTCATAACACCGTGCGAAAGGATCGTACCAATGGATGCTTTTCCATAATGCGTCACGCGAGTCGTCACATTTTGTGTTTGTTTCCCGCGGCCAACGGTCACCGTTTTGACATCACTGGACGAACCAGCGCCGATCAAGTTCGTATTGTTCTCATTGATCGTATCCCCGTCATTCATCAAGCCCAATGCCCATTCTAAGCGGCTGTCAGCGCCGACATGCCCGCGGCGGTTGATATACGTCGTTACTTCACTGGATAAATTGTCCACTGCGCCAAATGTGATGCGCGCATTTTGATTCGCGATCACTTCTTCGACGATGTTGACGATCCCAGCCGTTTTTTCATCTAACGTAATATAATTTTCCACATAGGTCACCGAACTGTTGTCGTCGGCAATGATCAAGTTGTGGTTGATAAGTGGTGATTCGATATTTTTTTGGACAAAAACAGCTTGGATCGGTGCTTTTACTTCTACATTTTTAGGAACATAGAGAAAAACGCCGCCATTGATCAATGCTGCATGAAAAGCAGTCAATTTATGCTCGTCTTTTTGCACAGCTTGTGTCATTAAATAGCTTTTGACCAGCTCTGGATGATTTTGAATAGCGGAATGCAGATCTTCAAAAATCACGCCTTGCTCTTTTAATTCTGCTTGCAATTGCAAACGTGCCGGATGCTGATCCACTTGTACGTAATAATTAGCTTCTTTATTTTCCAGGTCCAAGACGCCGGTTACTTTGGAATCAAGTTCTTCGTCCGTAAGCCCTGGTTTGAACGCATGGAAAGTATCAAATTTGGTAAAATTCCAGCGGTTTATTTTTGTTTTATCCACATATGGCAAATCTAATTCTGCCACTTTTTGCCAAGCAGCTGTTCGAAAATCAAGCAGCCATTTTGGTTCATTTCCATTTTCGGAAAACGTGCGGATAAAATCATCTTTTATAATTAAATTTTCTGCCATGATCTTAGCCCCACTTTCCTATTGTTCTTCTACTGTTTCTTCATCTTCTTCGTCAAATTCAATACCTAATTCTTGTTTGATCCAATCGTACCCTTCGTTTTCCAAGCGTTTAGCCAACTCCGGTCCGCCGTTTTTCACGACTTTCCCTTGCATCATAACGTGGACAAAATCCGGTTCGATGTAGTTAAGCAAACGTTGGTAATGCGTAATGATCAAGCAGCCGAAACCTTCGCCGCGCATTGCGTTGATGCCGCGTGATACGACTTTCAGTGCATCGATATCAAGACCAGAGTCGATCTCATCCAAGATCGCGATCGTTGGTTCGATCATCAATAATTGTAAGATCTCATTACGTTTCTTTTCCCCACCAGAGAAACCTTCATTTACATAGCGTTCTGCCATTTCTTCTGACATATCTAGCAGTTCCATTTTTTCATCCATTTTACGGATATACTGCATCAACGGCATTTCTTGACCTTCTTCGCGGCGGCTGTTGATCGCGGAACGCATAAATTCTGCATTCGTGATCCCAGTGATTTCGCTTGGATACTGCATTGCTAAGAATAAACCAGCACGTGCGCGTTCATCAACATCCATTTCTAAAACGTCTTCTCCATCTAGTGTGATAGAGCCTTGTGTAACTTCATATTTTGGATGCCCCATGATTGCTGAGGATAATGTGGATTTCCCCGTTCCGTTTGGTCCCATGATCGCATGAATTTCATTTGTCGATACTTCTAAATTAACACCTTTTAAAATCTCTTTTCCTTCTATTTCAACATGTAGATCTTCTACTTTAAGTATTGCCATTTAATATAGTCCTCCTTTATTGTCGTTTCTTAAATCTAGTTTAGTATAATTCTAATCTAATTACAACTATAAGAAATAGTCTTACAGCCGTTTTCTCCTCTATTTTACTACTAAGCAAGCACTTTTACCACACCTCTATCATTATCATTATTTCTTCTGTATTTGAGAATCAGGCAAATCCCTATTACTATTCCCTATGCAAAAGGTCTACTTTTTCTTGAAGTGTATTGTCAGACTGCCATTAATATGGTATTGTGTTTAGTGTTATAATATTGCAATACTGTTTTATTTTTGTAATATATTTTATTTTTAAAAAAGGAGTTTTATTATGAAAAAAGCAATAGGCATTCTTGCTGTTCTTACATTGCTTTTAAGTCTTTTAACATCCTGCAGCTCGTCTAAATCTGTTTTCTTGGCAAATTTAAGACATTTCGCAAAAGAACCCGATTTTTCCGCGAAGATGACATTCCATATCAAGGAATTATCAGGAAAGTATGAAACGAAGCATGCCTCGCTGTTACGCAACTCTGAATTTATTTATGATACTTCATTAAATAGAAAAGCAAATCAAAGCTACAATACCTATCAATGGAATGTAACAAAACCAACCTCACACACATTAACTTTCCATACACTGCAAGATTTCGAAACTGGTCGCATCTATCTCCCAGCTAAAGACCTGTTTTCCAACCAATCTGAATATGATTTCTTTTTCAGCAAGCAACTCCAAACCATCGCCGATGATGTCTTACCGATGAACCAAGCGCTTAAAGGCAAATATTTCGACCTTTATGAAGCTATGCAAAATATCACTGGCCAAACGATCGACAGTCAAATGGTGACGAAGCAAGCAAAAGAAATCGCCAATATTGAAGATAAGGTCATGTTCAATCTCTATAACTACATGAATAAAATCAATAAAAAGCGCTTCACCACAGATGATAATGTACTAAAATTACGCTTAAATAAGCACGATATCCGTTCGCTGGTCCGTGAAAATGCAAAATCATTTTACAAAGATGAAGATCTGCTGAATCTAGTTATGGAAAACGAGGATATCAGTAAACAAGACGCGAAGCAATTTTTAGAAAAGCAAATGGCTGAGACGAACAGCAAGCTAACAAGCTTCGTCAATAACCATGCGAATAAATGGAACATTGACATTGCCCTTACTGGCGATAGCAATAAGAAACTGAAAAAGATGTTTATCACGAATGATCTGCAGACTGCCAATGACCGGCTAGTCTTTACGACCAATATCGAGTTCAAGAAATATAAACCCGTCCCAAGCATTCCTGGACGTTCCACTATTATCAATAAAGAAAGCTTAGATAAAGCAATTTCTGACGTGATCACAAGTTATATGAGCCGTTAAAAAAAGCGTGTTCTTTCTATTATGAAAGAACACGCTTTTTTTATTTTGTTTTTCCTTCTATTATATGCGGCAGGTTATGATTCCCATATTCTTTTTGTACTTCTGATATGGAAAGACCCTTCGGATAATGATTGGGCTTTGGTGCTGCTAAAAATGCTTGCAGTCGCTTATCGACAATGACCCAGCTGCGCCAGTTGACGTGAGAGGTATCTTCCATATAATAAGGTTTATCTTGCTTACTTTGCAGGGAAAGATAGCGGAAGCCGTTTTCTTTGACGATACGCTCACTATTGCGATAGTAACTTTCGATCATTGGCTTATCCATTCCACTGTAATCGATCCATTCCCCGTTCAATGGCTGGTTGATCACGAGTACATCAGCACCTTGCTTTTTAAAGGTATCTAAAAGCAGCTGAAGATCGACATATTCCGGCGAACGATCATAACGCAGTTTTTGCGCTTGCTTGACCAATTTCTTCATATTAGGTTTGAGCTTGCTGCGGTATACTTTGCGTTTGATATGGAAAGGCACATCAGCCGTTTGTTTTTCTGCTGTTTGAAGTGCCAGCTTGTCTAACGTTTTAAAATCGAGTGTCTCTGGCAATTTTGCGATGCCCTTGTCGATCTGTTCTTGTTTGGATTTTCGGATATGTTTGGCGGTCAGCTCGTCTTTACGCATCAAGAGCTTGTATTTCAACTCGCCCAATTTACGGAAAAATTTCGCATTTGCCGGTTTTTTATTAGGTGGCAATAGCTTATTCTTCAGCAGATGACTCAAAATAACATCATCTTTTACAACTTGGAACTCCAAAAGCCGTTTGGCTGCGTATTTGATCTCCGGCGTCGGTTTTTCCGTTTGCAAAGCAAAATAATAAGCCTGCAGCGGCGAGAAGTTGGCTCCGAACCCGCCGTTTCCTACACCATCTTGTTTAAACCATTGCGGTGATAAAATGAACACAATTTTTTTGCCTTTCAAACTATCGCCAAGCATATTAGCATCTAGAAAATGCTGCAAGGATTGTGTGCCCGGTCTTCCCATTAAATAAGTTTTATATGTAGGCTCGTACTTTCCTAGAAAGACACTGGGATGAAAAGCAGACAGACGCGATAACTCGGAGGAACCAAAAAGTGGCAGATAGTTTTCTTCCATTGCCCTTTTCTGCAAGATATTTCCCTGCAGAGATGTCTGATTCATCGAAGTCGCACTGTCGCGCACTGCTTGTTCGCTCACACCACCAAAGATAGCACTTGGCCCAAATAAAATAAAGCTGAATAGTAATAAAGCAACCAGTATTGGGCCAAATGTCATCCATAGTTTCTTTTTCATTATTCGAATTCCTTCAAGCGTTCAATTATCATTGCCGGAGTAGCCCACGTTTCCCGATCAAATTCTGAAACTGGCACCGTGATGTCCAGAGTTGATTCCACTTCCATCAACAATTGGACTGTGCCCATTGAATCTAATAATCCTTCGTCGAATAAGTTCAAATTCAAATCGTCTTTTACTTCTTCTGTTTCTGTTACTTCTGCTAATAAGTCCAATACTTTTTCGTTAAATTCCATTTTTAGTACCACCTTTATTTAATATGTGATTTTCGCGAATATTCCTGAGAAGATTAAAAAGCCAAAGCAGACAACGTGGAATGTAATTATCAAACTGATGATATAAGTCACGTTGTTTTTAGGATAAAATCGATACTTCTTATTGATTCGTTCAAAGATATCCATCCCGACAATCATCGTCGCATGATAGAGTCCATAGACGATGTAATACCAATGCAAACCATGCCAGACACCCATGACGAAGAAATTGACGAAATAGGCAATATACATGACGGTGAACTTGCTCTTGAACCATTTCTTCTTCGTCAGCCACATGACAAGGCGCATAAAGATAAAATCGCGGAACCAGAAAGACAGCGTCATGTGCCAGCGGTTCCAGAAGTCTTTGATATTTCTCGATGCGAACGGCTTATTAAAGTTCATCGGTGTTTGGATCCCCAGCAGATAACTTACACCTACTGCGAAAGCACTGTAGCCGGCAAAGTCGAAGAATAGATACATGCTATAGCTGTACATATAGCCGACCATCGACCAGCCGAAATCAATGTGATTGAATAAGCGAAACTGCAGATGATGGATCAAATAGGTATCGATCAGATACGATAGAATGAATTTGTAAAGGAATCCCAAGAAGATCAAGAAGATCCCTTTATTCAGCAGCTCCAGATATGCTTCTTTTTCCAACGGCTTTTTGACGTCTTTTTGAAAACGCCGGAAGCGATCGATCGGTCCTGAAGAAATTGTTGGGAAGAACAGCAGGAACTGTACAAAGTCAACCGCGTTATATTCTTTGATCAGATTATCACGGATCTCTATGACCATCGCAACTGCCTTGAAAGTAACGTAGGAGATCCCTAGGAAACCGATCATCGTCGTGTGTG
Organism: Listeria grayi DSM 20601; assembly: GCF_000148995.1. Classification (GTDB taxonomy): domain Bacteria; phylum Bacillota; class Bacilli; order Lactobacillales; family Listeriaceae; genus Listeria; species Listeria grayi. The sequence goes on along the minus strand of NZ_GL538354.1, from coordinate 10,303 downwards.
CTGCCAGAAGCGGCTGCACTTTTACAACTGCCAATGGCAAAATCGATAAGATCACAAACAGAACGAAGATCCCGCCATGATTTTTATTCCATACTTTCCGATAGTGGAAGTACATTCTCACGATCGCTAGCTGCCAGAAAATAAAGCAGATGAAGGTGACAGCTTGAACTGTATTATGCGCGTACAAGAAATAAAGAAAGACGAGCGTAATAAAAGAATTGTAAATTGGGAGTCGCTTACCGCATAATCCCGCGATCACAACTGGTAATAAAAAGAGGATCAATACGCCGAAATAAAACAGCGTCCCATATGGAGTTGTCATCTTTGCACCTCTTCTGCAAGAAGTTTCCGATCGATCTTACCATTCATCGTAAGCGGCAATTCTGTTTTATACAGCCACTTTCCAGGGATCATATAGCTAGGCATCACTTCTTTTAATTCATTTTTGATTGCTTTAGTCAATTGGTAGTCTTTTTCAAAATCATGTTCGTTCGGAACGATCACGGCTACTAACTTCTCCACTTTACCAGCGCGGTATCGCGGTAGCACAACAGCATTTTTGACATAATCGACTACTTTCAAGTTTTGCTCGATGTCTTCTAGTTCGATGCGATAACCATGTAACTTGACTTGGAAATCCATTCGGCTATGATAAAAGAGCTGCCCAGCTTCTTTGTAGCCGCAGTCTCCGGTGTGATAGGCACGATAGCCACCATGCTTGGAAAAAACTTTTGCTGTTTTCTCTGCTTCGTGCAGATAGCCTTTTGATACAGAAGGACCAATCAGCACGATTTCACCTTTTTCGCCTGCCGCTGCCTCGGAACCATCTTCCCGCATGATCTTCAATGTCAAATCAGCTTTCGGTTCTCCCAAGGGAATAGCCTCATACTGCTCAAGGATTTCAGGCGTTACCTCGATGTGGGTAACTGCCACTGTTGCTTCCGTTGGCCCATAAGTATTGAATACACGCGCTTTCGGAAATCTTTTCAGCAACTCAGCAGCCGTTTCTTTTGTCAGTACTTCTCCGCAAAATAAGAACTCCGTCAATTCTGGATTGTTTTCTCCATTAAAGTTAGGATCCAGCAGGCACACGTCTGCAAAGGAAGGCGTGGATACCCAAGTCTGTAATTTCTTATTTTGAATCGCTGTCGCCAGGGTTTTCAGATCATTACTTTCTGCCTTGTCGAGCGGCACTAGTGTACCACCAGCGGTCAAGGTCGGATAAAGATCCATGACTGACAAATCAAAGGAAAATGGTGCTTGATTAAGAACGCGTCGACCAGGTGCAAAAGAAAAAGTCTTTAGCATCCAATTCGTAAAGCTTACCAGGTTATTGTGGCTGATCTGTACTCCCTTCGGCATTCCCGTGCTGCCAGAAGTATAGATGATATAATGATTTTCATCCTCTGCCACGCCTCGCTCCTCTGAGAGCGCTTTGTCGTCGTTTTTTATAACCGCCCGGTCAATGTCGTCCGGCGTAATGAGCGGTACTTGTCGGCTTTCTTCAAGCGGGAATGACTCCGTAGCGATGATGTATGCAGGCTGAGCAGCTTCAATGATCTGCTCCAACCGTTCTTTCGGCATACTGCTGTCGACCGGTATATAGGCACGGCCAGACTTTACAACAGCGATAAAAGCTACCAGCATACTGCTATTCATGTGTCCATATACTAAAGCAGGCTGCGAGGTGCCTGCTATATAATTTTCTGCCAGATAATAAGCAAGCGCATCAGACTTTGTTTTTAACGACTGATACGTCAGCGTCTCATCGCGATATTCATAACACGAGACATTCGGCGCTTTTTCCGCCCATTCATTTAGTTTCATAAGTAAATAACTCGTCTCTGTTTGTGTTCTCATATGTAATGTCCCTTCTTTCTAAAATTCGTTGTAGATGAATTGTGCGCCATTAGGGTTTTTGAAGCCATAGAACCAAAATAAGCCAAAAAAGATAAGCAAATAAAACAATGTGCGCAGGAAGAAAATAACAATTGGTTTTGTGAGCAATAATTTTAGTTTCATGATAAAATCCTCCTTTTCTAATATTTCCGTTAGATTACAAAAATTAATATTAAATGTCATATATTAATTTAACTCATTTGCTTTGTTTTGTCCAATTTTATTTTTACTATAAAAACCTTTGCAAAACCTTAATTCTTAAGAACAGCTTTACTTTTTCGATTTGTAATATATAGTAATATTGCTATCCTAGAGCCATTTTGTAAGATATGTTAAAGTTTTTTGAGAAAAATTCTTGAAAATCTTTAAAAAACTTTAAAATTCCCACAAAAAAAGGATTTTAAAACCGCATTAAAAGTAGCTTTTTACGGCTTTTTTCTACACCAAAAAACGCAAATTTACACTTCTTCTTTTCAAATACAAAAAAGCAGCGCCCCTTATTAAACAAGGAACGCTGCTTTTTTTGCTTTTGTTATTTATTTACTGGCAATACTGCGCCTTTCCATTTATCCGTGATAAAGTCTTGGATTTCTTTCGAATGCAATACTTTTACTAGTTCTTTTACATCCTTATTGTTTTTGTTCTTCTCTGTTGTCACGATGATATTAGCATATGGAGATTTTTTGCTTTCCAATGCGATTGCGTCCTTTTCAGGATTCAAGCCTTGCGCAACGACAAAGTTGGAGTTGATTGCTACAGCATCGCCTTCATTATTTTTGTAAGCCGTCATCAAGTAGCCTGGATCGAAGCTGGTTTTGAATTTCAAGTTTTTTGGATTGTCGGAAATATCTTTGAAAGTCGCGTCTTGTAGTTTTACCCCTTTTTTCACTTTGATCAAACCTTCGTCTACAAAAATACCGATAATACGTGGCCAGTCTGATTTAGAGTTGGATACTAAAATTTGAGCGCCGTCTTTTAAGTCTTTCAGTGATTTTACTTTTTTCGAGTAGATGCCAAGTGGTTCTAAGTGAATAGCGCCGACATCAGCAAATTTATAGCCTTTTTGCTTTTCTTCTAATTCCAAATATGGTTTATGTTGGAAATAGTTAGCTGTCAAATCCCCTTCGTCTAGTGCTTTATTCGGTAACACGTAGTCATTGTATTTCACGATTTTCAAGTTGATGCCTTTCTTTTTCAAGATCGGTTTTGCTTTTTCAAGAATAACTGCATGTGGTGAACTAGATGCACCTACGATCAATTCTTTGTTCTTGGAATCGCCTGAAGAACTTTTACTTCCGGACCCGCAAGCCCCTAATACTAAAATAACTGCTAAAACTGCAAATAATGCTGTAAACTTTTTCATTTTTCCCTCTCCTTTTTTATCGTTTATCAAACGATTTGGTTAATAAATCTCCAATAATTTGGAAGATAAATACAATAATTAAAATAATCACGGTTGCAACGATCGTTATCTGAAAGTTCGCTTGTTGATAGCCATCGATATAGGCGGCGTTTCCAAGGCCACCTGCTCCAACCGCGCCTGCCATTGCTGTATAACTCACGAGTGAGATCGCTGTGACGGTGATCCCGGAAATGATCGCCGGCATGGCTTCTGGTAATAGCACTTTCCAAATAATGGTGAAAATATTCCCACCCATAGCTCTAGCGGCTTCGATAACGCCCTTGTCTACTTCGCGAAAGGCGATTTCTACCAAACGACCGTAAAAAGGTGCTGCGCCAATGATCAAAGCCGGAAGTGCGGCTTTCGGTCCAATGATCGTTCCGACTAGAAGTTTTGTCTCTGGGATCAATAAAATGATCAGAATGATAAATGGGATCGATCTGAAAATATTAACAATAACAGCTGTGATCCAATGGATGATCTTCTTCCAAATGCTGTCTTCGTTAGCTGTCAAAAACAGCAGCAATCCTAGAATGATTCCGATTATAAAAACCAGCACTAGGGAAATCACTGTCATATAAAGTGTTTCTTGGGTGGCAGTTCCAATCAACTGCCAATCCACATCTGGGAATAAATGGTTCATCATTTGCTGATCACTTCCGTTTCTACCTGCAGTTGGTGAAATTGTTCAATGCTCTTGGCGATACGCTCCGGCTCTCCTGTCAAATGAACATATAAGGTACCATATGCACCGTTTTGCGTCTGTGTCAACGAACCATGCAGGACATTCAATGACACTTGCTGCGCCCTAACTACTTCTGAAATGATCGGTTGAGTCGCATTTTTATTTACAAACAGCAACTTCACGATCTCACCTTGCTCACCGTAATTTTCTAAGAGCAGTTGGATCAGTTCTTCTGTCTCATCAGAATCGGTCACTTGACGCACGAAACGTTTGGTCACTTGCTGCTGTGGATGCTGGAAAACATCGAGCACATTGCCGAGTTCTACTACTTTTCCTTCTTCCATGACAGCGACCCGATTACAGATTTTGCGGATAACATGCATTTCATGGGTGATAACAATAATAGTCAGATTGAGTTTTTTATTGATATCAAGCAGCAGATCCAGTACTTCATCCGTTGTTTGCGGATCGAGCGCACTAGTCGCCTCATCGCAAAGCAGTACATTTGGGTCATTGGCAAGCGCTCTGGCAATCCCGACACGCTGTTTTTGACCGCCACTTAATTCGGATGGATAGGAACGCTCTTTTCCTTCCAGTCCAACCAACCGGATCAGCTCATTGACACGCTGTTTTCTTTCTGCACCACGGATGCCAGCGATCTCCAGTGGAAAAGCGATGTTCTCAAAAACTGTTCGCGACCACAGCAGATTGAAATGCTGAAAAATCATACCGATCTTTTGTCTGGCTTTGCGAAGTTTGCCGCCACGGATCTCGCTGATGATATTCTCGCCGATCTGGACCGTTCCTTCTGTTGGAAGCTCCAAACCATTGAACATTCGGATCAACGAACTTTTCCCAGCACCGGAATAACCAACTACTCCAAAGATCTCACCGTCCTCGATTTGAAGGTCGACATGATCAACAGCACGGATTTTTTGCGATCTCGTTTTATAATCTTTCACTACTTGTTTGAGTGTAATCATTTTTTATTCACCTTTTTTTCTGTCAGAATATGAAAAAAGCCTTTCTGCAAGTGAGCAGAAAGGCGACGATTTAGAGGTCGATTACTTTCTTCTCATCTTCCAAAACAAATGTTTTGCATGAATTAGCACCTTAAGCAAATTGCTTAGGTTGCCGGGCTTCGTAGGGCATTTCCCTCCACCGCTCTTGATAAGAATATGATTTTATTAGTTATAATTGCTGTTCGTTTATATTACACCGAACTGCTTAATTTTGTCAACTATTGATTGAATACGAACAATTTTTCCGACTTTGATGCTCAGCAAGCGGTAATTTGACAATAAATGTCGTTTTGTGATTTTTGCTCTCTGCGGTCACGATCCCGCCGTGCTTCTCTACGATCGACTTCGCGATCGCAAGCCCAAGCCCCGTTCCAGTGGTCGTCCGATTTTTGTCGACTTTATAAAAACGGTCGAATAAATATGGCAAATCGATAGCTGGGATTTCCTCTCCATAATTAGAAACCTCGACCACAGCCATTTCTTCTTCTTTTCGAGCTACGATCTCCAACTCATTTTCGCCATAGCGGAGCGCATTGGAAAATAAATTTTCAAATAGCCGCATGATCTGATTCCCATCACCTGTTACGATCAATTTATCAAGTTGATAGCTCTCATTGATCTTGATTTTTCGTTCAGCTGCTTGTGCTTCGAACTCTAAAACAAGCTGGCTCAGTAGTTCGTTCATATCAAGCGTATCATGTTTCAGCGGATATTCCGTACTTTCCAAACGGGTATAGGAAAACAAGTCGTCAATCAACTTATGAAGATGCTTCGCCTTGCCATACACTAATTCGGTGTAATAGCGCAGTTCGATCTCATCACGATAGCGGTCTTCGTGAATAAAGCTTAGGTAACCCAAGATCGAAGTCAGCGGCGTCCGTAGATCATGTGATACGTTGGTGATCAAATCATTTTTCGCCTTTTGAGCTTGTGATTCTTGTTCCATAAGCACACGCTGCCGTTTACGCATATTCTCAATATTTTCCTCCAGCTCTTGGATATCCTTTACATAACTGGCGGTATCAACAGGACGGTCTTCCCGCAATGCAAAATTGATCGTCCGCAGCTGTTTCTTAAATATTTGATGCCGGCAAAAGCGGTAGAATAAATAGAAAATCAAAGTCGCGAGCAGTAGAACAACGATATATTTCGTGATTCCAAACCCGATAGACTCCCGCAGTTGGGTATATTTCGTCTTGCCAAATAGGCGGACAAAAGAATCTGATAATCCCTTGAGTACAATAGAATCATCGCGGATCGCTACTAACCAGAGATACATCGTCCGCAGCAAAAACAATGCGAAGATCCATGATAAAACCGCAAAGAATGCTACCTGCCAAATATTCATCACTCGGCTGACATGTAGAAAGATTTTTTTAAAGTTCAATTTTATAGCCCACTCCCCAGATGGTCTTGATAACATTTTCTCCCGCCATAGCAACGCGAAGTTTATCTCGTAAATTACTGATGTGGACCATCACCGTTTTACTTGCTCCAAGCGCTTTCTCCTGCCAGATCTTTTCAAAAATATATTCTGAGCTAAAAACACGTCCCGGTTCACTGGCTAGCAAATATAAAATATCAAATTCAGAAGTCGTCAAATGCAGCTCTTTTTCATTCACCGTCACAATGTGCTGATCTTTATCGATCACAATCGGGCCAATGATCGTTTTAGCTGTATCGACACTACTATTGGCTTGGATATTCTGGATCCTTCTCAGAATAACTTTTACGCGGACAGATAGCTCAAGCGGATTGAAAGGCTTGACCATATAATCATCAGCTCCTGTTAAGAGCCCCATGATCTTGTCATTATCTTCTGCTTTCGCACTCAACATCAAGATTGGCGTCAAAATATTTTCATTGCGCATTTTTTTACAGACCTCTAGTCCGTCCATCTCCGGCATCATTACATCCAGAATCACTAAGGACGGCATTTTATCTTGAACGATCTCCCAGGCTTCTTTTCCATTATAGGCTTGATAGATCTGATAGCCCTCGTTTTGGAGGTATAGCTTTACCAAATCTACAATCTCTTTGTCGTCATCTGCAATCAATATGGAAGTCATGATTCATTTTCCTTTCCGGCATAGTCTTGTTTCTATTGTATCATTTTCAATATAAAAAAAGAAATCCGTCTCAAGATAGATTTCTTTTCATTATTATTTATTTTTCCGTTCTTCCTCTGGTTCGATGTGGATCAATACCTGCGCTTTCGAATAAAAATCATTGACTGCTGTCTCGATCTCGTCACACAAATGGTGTGCCTCTTCGATTGACATGCTTGCCGGAAAAACGAGGTGAAAATCAATATATTCTTCTGCCCCTGCTCTTCTGGAGCGAAAATCATGGAACTCGATGTAGTTATCACTATATGACTCAATGATCCGCTTGATCTCTTTCTCCTCATCAGGAGATAAGCGCTCGTCCATCAGTGGGGGGAACGATTCTTTTAACAATTGCCATGCTTCATACATAATATAGATCGCTGTGATGATTGCGATAACTGGATCTAGCCACAACCAGCCAGTAAGATAGACTAAAAACAAACTGAAGGCGATCCCGACAGATGTAAATACATCTGTATATAAATGTAAGGCATTTGACTTCATTGCTACCGAGTTCTGCTTGATGGCCGCACGTTTGATGATCATGGAGATCACTAAGTTCATCGTGGCTCCCAGCAACATCACACCGATACCTAGCCCTGGTAATCGTATTTCATGCGGTGTAATAAATTTATTGACAGATTCATAAATAATCCAAATACCCGCTACAAAAATCAACAATGTTTCGATTGTTCCAGCAATATTTTCTGCTTTTCCATGCCCATAGGGGTGATCTTCATCAGCCGGACGATTAGATATCCGAATCGAGAAGAAGGTAATGACAGAAGCAAACAGATCCATAAATGAGTGTATGCCTTCTGAGATAACTGCTACCGAACCTGTAAGAACGCCAACAATCAATTTTAATACGACAATGAAAAAGTTACTGAATACTGATAGAATAGTTAAATTTAAATGATTCATTCTGCTTCCTCCAATTTCCACCGATTCGGTAAACCTGAATTATCATATCATACAGGATGGTAGTGGGTCTACAGCAATCTTTTTAACGGTCTCCACTTCTATAAAGTGAACGAAACTATTTTGCCTTAGCGCAACTTATACTTTGAAAAACAGCTTGCTTCCCAAGTACTTCTCAGGGAGCAAGCCATCACTATTTTTGAAAAAAATCATAAATCGATGAAATATTGCCTAAGTCATAACTGATGCGCTTGGCTTTGCCATTTTCAAAGAAAACGAGTGCAGGGACCGAGGTGATCTGCAATCTTTCCGCAACCTCAGGCACAAAGTTCAAATCCATTTTCGCTAAAGGCTGCTCCCAGTCATCGGATTGCTCAATAATCTCGATCAGCTGACTTGCAAACTGGCAAGCGCCACACATCGGCGTGAAAAAATAAACATAAAAATTTTTATCCAAAGATTCTGCTTGTTCTAAATCGGGACGAGCCCATATATCCATAGCTATTTCATTCTTTCTTTAATCTAAAGTTTCTTCGTAAGCATCGCTGTTTAGCAATTCATCTAGCTGCGACTCTTCTAGTTCTTCTATTTTCAAGATCCAGCCTTCGTTGTATGGATCGCTATTGATCATTTCTGGCGCATCTTCCAACGCTTCGTTTACTTCCACGATTTTCCCACTTACAGGTGCGTAAAAATCAGAAACCGTTTTAACAGACTCGATACTACCGATGGAGTCCCCTTGCTCAATTGTTGCGCCAACTTCAGGAAGTTCAACGAAAACGATATCTCCCAACTGATCTTGCGCGAAATCTGTGATACCTACACGAACGCCCTCTGTTTCTTGTTTTACCCATTCATGTTCTTCTGTATATAGATAATCTTTTGGCAAACTCATTTGTATTTCCTCCCCTAATTATTATTTCCAAGTGCTTTCATAACTATCTTCACTAAATCCTAATGTAATATTTTCACCGTCTGTTGTCAGTGGACGCTTAATTAATTTCCCGTCAGAAGCAAGTAGCGTATATGCTTCTTGCAAAGACATGTGATCGATTTTATCTTTCAGACCAAGCTCACGATATTTGATACCACTTGTATTGAAAAAACGACGAATCGGAAGTCCACTTTTTTCATGTAATGCTTGGAGTTTTGCTGCACTAGGAGTATCTTCGGTGATGTCAATTTCGTTTACTTCTACTTCATTATCATTTAACCATTTTTTTGCTTTTTTGCATGTTGTGCATTTGGGATACCAGTAAAAATCAATCATCTAATGTCTCCTCCTACTTATTGTTCTATTACTATCATAGATGATTTTTTTTAAAAGTACAATCCAAAATTGCTCGGATAAGAAGATTTTGATTTTTAGATAAAAAACAGCTCAAGATAGCTAGTTATCTTGAGCTGTTTTCGTTATTTTCTTTTTCTTTTCCACACGTAGATCGCTGTTGCTATTAATAGCAAACCGATGATTGTGTACATCCATAAGAACTGATCTCCAGTTTTTGGCAAGATCGAGTCAATGAACTTTTTGATTTCTGAATGCGGTTTTGTGTCTGGGTTGTTATGTGGTGCTGGATTTGGTTTTGGATCCGGTGTTGGGCTCGGTTTCGGATCTGGACTCGGATTTGGTTTTGGTTCTTGTTTATTTATTTTTACATCTACACTCGCTGGCGTTGCCGCTACAGCTTTTCCATCACTTTGTTCCCCGGCGGCGCTGACTTCATTCGTAAGCACTCCGCTCGCTGGAACTTGTTTCACTTGGACTTTGTACGTGATCGTTTGTTTCGCACCACTTGCGAGGCTCGCGATCGTAGCTTCATATTTCCCAGCTGCCCACGCATCATCGGAGACGGCTTGGCCGTTCACTTTCGTGCTGCCTGCCACATAGCTCAGTTCCGCTGGTAATTGGTCACGGATCGCGATATTGTTCCACTTACCTCCGCCAGCTTCGTTGCCCACTTCGATTTGATACTCATACGTATCTCCAAGCTTCGCTTCTTGCACACTCGCTGTTTTCTTCAAGCTTGGTGTCACAGGGACATCCACTTTCTGATTATCTTCTGGAGTCTCATCGTTCCCCGGTACTTTCCCGGTCGCGATGTTCGTGATCTCCCCGCTCGCTGCTTCGCTGACGGTTACTTCAAAGCTCACACTTACTGGATGGCCATGAGCCAGTTTCTCTAACACGACCGATAGGTTGTTCCCATCGATACCGCCATCATACGCTACCGCGTTCCCAGCTTCATCTTCTACTTTCAGACTT
>NZ_GL538353.1 GCF_000148995.1 Listeria grayi DSM 20601 | reverse complement strand
ATAACGCATCTTGTCGCCAACTTGAACGGTCTTGCCGTTTAGCGATTCCCCGGTTGGTGTTTCGACTGTTTTCTTCACGCCGAAGGCTCCACTTGGGATCCCCGCCGTGACGTCTACACTCGCTGGCGTTGCCGCTACAGCTTTTCCGTCACTTTGTTCCCCGGCGGCGCTGACTTCATTCGTAAGCACTCCGCTCGCTGGAACTTGTTTCACTTGGACTTTGTACGTGATCGTTTGTTTCGCGCCACTTGCGAGGCTCGCGATCGTAGCTTCATATTTCCCAGCTGCCCATGCATCATCAGAGACGGCTTGGCCGTTCACTTTCGTGCTGCCTGCCACATAGCTCAGTTCCGCTGGTAATTGGTCACGGATCGCGATATTGTTCCACTTACCTCCGCCAGCTTCGTTGCCCACTTCGATTTGATACTCATACGTATCCCCAAGCTTCGCTTCTTGCACACTCGCTGTTTTCTTCAAGCTTGGTGTCACAGGAACATCCACTTTCTGATTATCTTCTGGAGTCTCATCGTTCCCCGGTACTTTTCCGGTCGCGATGTTCGTGATCTCCCCGCTCGCTGCTTCGCTGACGGTTACTTCAAAGCTCACACTTACTGGATGGCCATGAGTCAGTTTCTCTAGCACGACCGATAGGTTGTTCCCATCGATACCGCCATCATACGCTACCGCGTTTCCAGCTTCATCTTCTACTTTCAGACTTGCTTTATCCACGGTGAGTTCTGACGCGATCGCATCTTCGATCGTGACACCGCTCAGTTCTGTTCCGGCGATCTGGTTCGTTGCGACGATCGTATAACGCATCTTGTCGCCAACTTGAACGGTCTTGCCGTTTAGCGATTCCCCGGTTGGTGTTTCGACTGTTTTCTTCACGCCGAAGGCTCCACTTGGGATCCCCGCCGTGACGTCTACACTCGCTGGCGTTGCCGCTACAGCTTTTCCGTCACTTTGTTCCCCGGCGGCGCTGACTTCATTCGTAAGCACTCCGCTCGCTGGAACTTGTTTCACTTGGACTTTGTACGTGATCGTTTGTTTCGCGCCACTTGTGAGGCTCGCGATCGTAGCTTCATATTTCCCAGCTGCCCATGCATCATCAGAGACGGCTTGGCCGTTCACTTTCGTGCTGCCTGCCACATAGCTCAGTTCCGCTGGTAATTGGTCACGGATCGCGATATTGTTCCACTTACCTCCGCCGGCTTCGTTGCCCACTTCGATTTGATACTCATACGTATCCCCAAGCTTCGCTTCTTGCACACTCGCTGTTTTCTTCAAGCTTGGTGTCACAGGGACATCCACTTTCTGATTATCTTCTGGAGTCTCATCGTTCCCCGGTACTTTTCCGGTCGCGATGTTCGTGATCTCCCCGCTCGCTGCTTCGCTGACGGTTACTTCAAAGCTCACACTTACTGGATGGCCATGAGTCAGTTTCTCTAGCACGACCGATAGGTTGTTCCCATCGATACCGCCATCATACGCTACCGCGTTTCCAGCTTCATCTTCTACTTTCAGACTTGCTTTATCCACGGTGAGTTCTGACGCGATCGCATCTTCGATCGTGACACCGCTCAGTTCTGTTCCGGCGATCTGGTTCGTTGCGACGATCGTATAACGCATCTTGTCGCCAACTTGAACGGTCTTGCCGTTTAGCGATTCCCCGGTTGGTGTTTCGACTGTTTTCTTCACGCCGAAGGCTCCACTTGGGATCCCCGCCGTGACGTCTACACTCGCTGGCGTTGCCGCTACAGCTTTTCCATCACTTTGTTCCCCGGCGGCGCTGACTTCATTCGTAAGCACTCCGCTCGCTGGAACTTGTTTCACTTGGACTTTGTACGTGATCGTTTGTTTCGCGCCACTTGCGAGGCTCGCGATCGTAGCTTCATATTTCCCAGCTGCCCACGCATCATCGGAGACGGCTTGGCCGTTCACTTTCGTGCTGCCTGCCACATAGCTCAGTTCTGCTGGTAATTGGTCACGGATCGCGATATTGTTCCACTTACCTCCGCCAGCTTCGTTGCCCACTTCGATTTGATACTCATACGTATCCCCAAGCTTCGCTTCTTGCACACTCGCTGTTTTCTTCAAGCTTGGTGTCACAGGGACATCCACTTTCTGATTATCTTCTGGAGTCTCATCGTTCCCCGGTACTTTTCCGGTCGCGATGTTCGTGATCTCCCCGCTCGCTGCTTCGCTGACGGTTACTTCAAAGCTCACACTTACTGGATGGCCATGAGTCAGTTTCTCTAGCACGACCGATAGGTTGTTCCCATCGATACCGCCATTATACGCTACCGCGTTTCCAGCTTCATCTTCTACTTTCAGACTTGCTTTATCCACGGTGAGTTCTGACGCGATCGCATCTTCGATCGTGACACCGCTCAGTTCTGTTCCGGCGATCTGGTTCGTTGCGACGATCGTATAACGCATCTTGTCGCCAACTTGAACGGTCTTGCCGTTTAGCGATTCCCCGGTTGGTGTTTCGACTGTTTTCTTCACGCCGAAGGCTCCACTTGGGATCCCCGCCGTGACGTCTACACTCGCTGGCGTTGCCGCTACAGCTTTTCCGTCACTTTGTTCCCCGGCGGCGCTGACTTCATTCGTAAGCACTCCGCTCGCTGGAACTTGTTTCACTTGGACTTTGTACGTGATCGTTTGTTTCGCGCCACTTGTGAGGCTCGCGATCGTAGCTTCATATTTCCCAGCTGCCCATGCATCATCAGAGACGGCTTGGCCGTTCACTTTCGTGCTGCCTGCCACATAGCTCAGTTCCGCTGGTAATTGGTCACGGATCGCGATATTGTTCCACTTACCTCCGCCGGCTTCGTTGCCCACTTCGATTTGATACTCATACGTATCTCCAAGCTTCGCTTCTTGGACACTCGCTATTTTCTTCAAGCTTGGTGTCACAGGGACATCCACTTTCTGATTATCTTCTGGAGTCTCATCGTTCCCCGGTACTTTCCCGGTCGCAATGTTCGTGATCTCCCCGCTCGCTGCTTCGCTGACGGTTACTTCAAAGCTCACACTTACTGGATGGCCATGAGCCAGTTTCTCTAACACGACCGATAGGTTGTTCCCATCGATACCGCCATCATACGCTACCGCGTTCCCAGCTTCATCTTCTACTTTCAGACTTGCTTTATCCACGGTAAGTTCTGACGCGATCGCATCTTCGATCGTGACGCCGCTCAGTTCTGTTCCGGCGATCTGGTTCGTTGCGACGATCGTATAACGCATCTTGTCGCCAACTTGAACGGTCTTGCCGTTTAGCGATTCTCCGGTTGGTGTTTCGACTGTTTTCTTCACGCCGAAGGCTCCACTTGGGATCCCCGCCGTGACGTCTACACTCGCTGGCGTTGCCGCTACAGCTTTTCCATCACTTTGTTCCCCGGCGGCGCTGACTTCATTCGTAAGCACTCCGCTCGCTGGAACTTGTTTCACTTGGACTTTGTACGTGATCGTTTGTTTCGCGCCACTTGCGAGGCTCGCGATCGTAGCTTCATATTTCCCAGCTGCCCATGCATCATCGGAGACGGCTTGGCCGTTCACTTTCGTGCTGCCTGCCACATAGCTCAGTTCCGCTGGTAATTGGTCACGGATCGCGATATTGTTCCACTTACCTCCGCCGGCTTCGTTGCCCACTTCGATTTGATACTCATACGTATCTCCAAGCTTCGCTTCTTGGACACTCGCTATTTTCTTCAAGCTTGGTGTCACAGGGACATCCACTTTCTGATTATCTTCTGGAGTCTCATCGTTCCCCGGTACTTTCCCGGTCGCGATGTTCGTGATCTCCCCGCTCGCTGCTTCGCTGACGGTTACTTCAAAGCTCACACTTACTGGATGGCCATGAGCCAGTTTCTCTAACACGACCGATAGGTTGTTCCCATCGATACCGCCATCATACGCTACCGCGTTTCCAGCTTCATCTTCTACTTTCAGACTTGCTTTATCCACGGTGAGTTCTGACGCGATCGCATCTTCGATCGTGACACCGCTCAGTTCTGTTCCGGCGATCTGGTTCGTTGCGACGATCGTATAACGCATCTTGTCGCCAACTTGAACGGTCTTGCCGTTTAGCGATTCTCCGGTTGGTGTTTCGACTGTTTTCTTCACAGTCAACGCGTTATCAGCCATTTCTGATTGAAGCGAAACTGTGTCTTCTACATTTTTATCTGTACCCCATGGATTTTTACCATTCATTACAGCTGTATTTTTTATTTCTCCATTGGTTGGTACGCGTTTTATTTTTGCCTTATAAACGATTTCAATATTGCTTCCACTGACTAATTCACTTGTCGTATACGTTAATATATTATCTTGGCTCCAAATATTATCTTTTACTTTTTGACCATTGATAGTTGTACTTCCTTTGACGTAATCTAAATCATTGGTTAGTTCATCACCTATATTTACTTCATTGAGTGGAGCCCCTTTTTCGTTGCTGGCAATGATTTTATAGGTGACGATATCGCCTAATTTATATTTAGCTGCTTTGTCTTCGATGCTTTTTGTTATTTTCGGAGTAGAATCGGATGCGACTTCTTGACTGTCCTCTTTAGAGAAATCTATTCCGTTATCTTTACCGTATGCTTCTGCTATGTTTGTCAGTGTTCCTTTTGCTTGATTCGTGACTTTCACGTCAAATTTCACTACATATTCAGAAGCTCCTGCAAGTTTATCAACGCGGTAGTCCAATTTTTGTCCATCGATATATTTATCTTCAATGGATTTGTCATTAACTTTTAAAGTACCCTTTACATATTCTAATCCTTGTGGAATTTCATCCGTGATTTGAATATCATCGACTTGTGAACCTGCAACTGGATTTTTTACTGTTAACTGATAAGTTAAAACATCATCAACATGGACATTCTGATTGTTGATATCTGTTCCATCTTTATCTAGGACATTTTTCTTCAGTTCAAAGTCCGCAAATGCAGTGATTCCCGCATTGATGTTATCTAAAACAAAATGGTCGGTCGTTAATTTTGAAGTTGCGGGTAGGACGTATGCATCTGTTAAATAATAGTCGCCTTCTTTATTGTTTTCATCAATTTTGCTGCTTGGGTCAGAGGCGTTGATCCCTTTTTTCGTGATGAAATAGTTTCCTGTATCTAGTTCTTTGGAAAGATCGAATCCAACTCGATAGTTTCCTTCATCTAAATGCTTGATAAGGTAGTTGCCATTTTCATCCGTTTTAAGAGAAGTAATATCATCGCCTTCTAGATTTTCTGTTATTTCTTCTAAGGAACCGTTATCGGATTCTTTGTACAACTTGATTGGAACATCTTTCAAGACGGTCTCACTAGCGCCTACTAAACCATCTTTATTCCCATCGATCCATGCTTTCCCTTGAATATCTCTATCGACAACTGCCGTCCGGCACATATTACCTTGTAGTTTAAGCCCATCGTCTGAGTTAGCTGTTACTGTATTTCGGTAAATATCACCGGAGGCATTCCCAGTAGGGGTGATATAAAATTCAATGAAGGCTTGTTGTCCACCTTGTTTGGAACTGCTGATCGGTCCTGGTATCGTATAGAAGACGGCGGTGGTTCCATCTGGGAGTTCTCCGCTTGTGTACTTCTTCCATCCATTTGCCTCACTTATATCAAGCTTATTAGGATCGGCATTCCGGTCGACTTTTTTATCTGTATAGAAAACTTCCATATCATCTGACGAGGTCTTGATTGCGGAAAGATGATAACTTCCGTTGATGACAGAGCCTAATTCTCCATTGCGCGGCAATACATCCAACACTTTAATATTCTTTTGTGGTTCATCTGTGCGAATATCTGTTGTTAATCGATAAACAAAGTTATCGCCTTGCTCTAATACTTTCTTGCTGACAGATTTCACGATTCCCCATTCTTTAAGGAGATCATCGCCGATTTCGACATAGCCATTTCCAGAGGCAGAAAATTTGGCTTGTGGAATATCGATAGAATTTCCGATACTGAATCTTGTGCTATCGCCGATCTCGTTTTCATCTAGCATTGCCGTGAATTTGAGAATGCTTCCTGAGCGATAATTTCCGAAGAGCTTTTCTGTCTGCTTATCGATGGTCCCTGTCCAAGTCAGGACCATTCTCCCATCTGTCAGTTCTTCCACCTTTGGTGTTTTGCTTGTCAGTTTAAGGAAGTCAGGAACTTTTACAGTGGACGCATCGTACGTCACTCCTTTTGGAAGCGTCGTTTTCAATACCACTGCTTTTTCCCCTATTTCGCCCGATTCCCAAGTCAAATACATTCCAACTGTAAAGGATTGATCGATTGTTTTTAATTTAAGTCCATTACTTGATGGCATTACACTATTTAAACTGATGTATCTCGGTTCTAGGAAAAAGTTTTTCTGGAAGGGGGCCTGCTTGCCGCCGGAAAAACCATTTGATACTCCGTCCCATTCATATGGAACTAACCCACTTGGTTTACTTGTATCGATTGCCTGTAACTTATTTCCTTGTTTATCATAAGAAAAACCAGAAGCAGCGACGGTGTATGGTTGGCCATCTTTTGATTTAGTACCACGTAAAAGGTCATCTTGAAATGTTCCTTTTATACCTATTGTAAATATTTTAGATCCTGAATCAGCGATCGTTACAGCTTTTCCTTTTGTATCATAGACAGCCATCACAGCTGATGCTCCTGTTGGTGAGCCGCTCCACTCATAGTCATCTTCTGTATAGGAATATACTTTTTCTGGCGAATAGTCATTCCCTTTTAATTTTCCGTATTTGAGTGTCGGGGTATAAATTGTACCATCTTCATCGACCAACTTAGTTGAATACTCTTGGGAAACACTCTTCCAATAGTCTTTTCCCGACATTTTGAATATAAAATGTGGGCTGATCCAGTTATTCATTAAAGAAGTATCTAAATACATGGTTTGCGTGTTTTCTCCATAGATGTAAGATAACCTCTCGGAAGTTCCTTTATTACTATTACTCATCACTCTGAAACGCTCAAATCTCAAGGGATCAACAGTGTCAAAGTCTATACGCTTTATCTGCCATGAGTCAATATATTTCCTTCCCACCGGTACATTCTTTTCTTCCCCTTGATAGCTAAAGCTAGCTTTAGTAGGAGCATATCGGAAAGTCATGATAGTATTGGGATCTGTTCCCTCTAGCGGGGAATAGATGATTGCCGTTGCCGTATTTATGACTGTATCCCCAAAATAACTGTTAAACTCAATATCTTTATAGTCCTTTATATCGTAGGTCACCAAAATATTTCCGTTGGGGAGATTCTCAATTTTGGGCATGCCATTTCCCTCGCGCTCGTTATACCCCATCTTTTTATATAAAATATCTGCCAAGTCATTTGCTTTATAGCTGTCAAAAGCTGTTGGCTGATCCAGCGAACCATTACGCATCAAACCATATCGATAAACATTCATTGCACTGCTGTTCTCCGGAACCTTAACCGTTCCCTTACTTCCAACCATGGAAGGGGTGAATTCTACTTTTACCTTACCAGTATCCGGCAGCGCATAACCAACACCCGACATGCTATTATTCGGTCCTGGTTTTGGTATAGCAGCAAAAACTGAGAAGCCCCCGATTTGCAAATATGCATTTGGCTTATCTTCCGTTTGGGTGATCGTGTTGAATTTTTCGCCGTCAGTGAATCGTGCATCTGCATACAGATTTGTAATAGGCTTAGCAGAAACCGTCAATTCTTTGTCAGTAGTTAGTTCTTTTGTATCCGGTTCAGCCACCGGAACACCATTTACTTTCATAATTTTGAGCTCTACTGTTGGTTTTGGCATTTTATGACCATTTGGCATAAAGCCAACGTTATAGCTAAAATCAAAGTACTTTGAACGACCTGTCTGGTCTAGTTTGATAGTTTGCTCATCTGTCACAAAATCTGTTTTCCCAGTTACAGCCGATTTATATGGTTTACCATTATTATCTACTACAGAGCCTAGGCCATTGATTTCTTCGACTGGCATTTTCAGTGTTGCTTTAACTTCGATATTATTATAGATTTCCCCATCATGCGAAGCAGTTGTGAGTGCGTAATGATAGGTTACTTTATCTCTACTACGAACAATGTCATTGTCTTTACTCGTATCTTCACCTGGATCGCCATCCTTACCGGTTGTGAATGGCGCTGTTCCGGATTCTACGCTCATTTCCTTTACATCAGAAAGATAGACCTGTTGTTCTTCAGCTGCTCGTGTTGAGATCTTTTTCTTTTTGTCTTTTTCTTCTTTTTTATCAGCAGTTTTATCTTCCTCTTTTGTATCTTTATCTTCTTTTTTTGCATCTTTTTCTTCGTCTTTAGATGCTTGTTCTTCTTTTTCTACAACTACTTGCACAGGGGCAGCTTCTTCTAGCGTGCCGTCATCTGCCTTGGTTGTAGCTTGGATTTCTCCTTTTTCTTCGTTCTCATTTACTTGTGCTTTTGCAGTAAGATTGATTTGTGCTTTTCTAGGAGTTGTGTCTTTTTCTTCAGTTTTCTCCTCTGCCTTTTCAGCTTCTGGCTTTTCAGCGGCTTGCCAAATAATCATCAGTTGATGATTTTCTTTCGCATATGCGATCGTCGCTTTATTCTGCACGTTATCTGCCTGCAGCTTTGCTTGATCTAATTCCACATTTTGCGGTAATTTGATAGTGACGGAACGATTTTTCGGATGGGTATCTTCAATCGCAACAGTGGTCTTTTCTGCTGCCTTTAAAGATAGATCCGTCAACTTTTGTCCGTTTTCGTTTTTCAATACCAATTCACTGGAGCGGCTATAATTATTTGCTTGCAATGTGGATTGGTTTTTAATAGTGTTTACTATTGACGTCAAACTTGGTTGAATAATATAAGCTATCATACCAAGCAACATAATCCATGTTACTACCTTTTTGTAATTCATTTTTGCATTTCCTCCTAGTCCAAAACAATACTTTACTTAAAGTACAAGTTATATATTTTATATTTTAGGGTCTTTTCAAGGACTAGGATGATGCACAAATTCAATTTTCCAGCGCATTTGTGACAAAATTATGTCTTTCATCACTAAAAAAGCAGTCGTTGCGAAATATATCCGCAACGACTGCCTTTTTTAGTTACTTATTCTGCATGTCTTCGTTCTTTTACTTCAAACATAGACTTCTGATAATTGAATCGAATACTCAGTATCACGCCTACTGCCATCATGTTTCCCAGCAAGGCAGAACCACCATAACTGATGAAAGGAAGTGGTATCCCTGTAATCGGCAACAGGCCGATGTTCATACCGACATTTTCCAATACGTGGAACATGATCATCATAACTACGCCTGTACAAATATAGGAGTAGAAAGGAACTTTGATGTCCAAGGCAACGCGAATAATTTGATAGATGAGCAAGAAATAGAGTGCTAGCAGAACGCTGGCACCAATGAAACCATAGTCGCCGCCGATCACTGTAAAAATAAAGTCATTGTGGTTTTCCGGGATTGCAATAGCATCATAGCCTGTTCCGTTCCCGCTGATCTGACCTGAACCGATCGCAGTCATTGCCCGCAACACTTGATACCCGCCGCCTTGCGGATCGTTTTCTGGATTGATCCAAGTGGTGATTCGTTCAAATTGATATGGCTTGAAACCTAGCCGCAAGAGCCAATCTTGGTGATTGATAACGATCCAGATCAATGTCGACCCAACCGCCAGTATGCTACCATAAAGCGGGACGATGATTTTCCATGTTATACCGGAAACCAAGATCATACCGCTCATAATGGCGATAAATACTAGTGCTGTACCTAAATCGGGTTGCAACATAATGAAAATCAAAGGAACAAGTGTAAAAATACCGATTTTAAGTAAAAGCCAACTATCGTAGGCAAATGTGTGTACTTGATACTTGCGGTTGTGGTCCCAGATGACTTTGGCGAGTACAATAATCAAAATTACTTTTACGATCTCAGAAGGTTGGATACTTCCTAGAAAAGGAATGATGATCCAACTTTTTGCTCCTTTTACTTCTTTACCAAATGCCAATACAAAGATTAATAGCAAAATGCCGAAACCATAAAAATAATATGCCCAGCCCAACAATCGTTCGTAATCTAGCTGCATCATGACAATGATGGCAAATGTACCAACCACGAACCACACGCCCTGTTTGATCACAAAGTTGGCATCGTATTGATTGTTTGTGATTTGCGCACTATAAATAGACACTAAACTAATGATTGCAAGCAACATCAGTGATAAGACCAGTCCATAGTCAATGCGTCCTGTTAATTTATTCTTTTCATCCATGATTTAACGCTCCTTACTGATGGGTTCTAACAACACATTTTCTCCCCAAACAGTTTCTAGATCCTGATCATTACAGCATTCATCTCTGAATTCACTCAAAAAAGATGAGCGAAACATTCTAATTGCAAAAATTCACACGCAATGCTTCTGTAAGTATACTTTTACATTATAATAGAGTTTCTATTGGATAGGAAGTATTTTCATCAATTTCTAATCTAGTTATTTCCAAAACGGGTAGAAGCAATTGGCTGGATAGATAATTTTCCTGCACGGGTACTTAGTTCCGCCGAAATGTGGAAAACTTCTTCTAATAAGGCTTCTGTAAATACTTCCTTTGGTGGTCCCACTTGCTTGATGGCTCCATCCTCACATACGATACAGTGATCACTGTATAATGCTGCTTGATTCAAATCATGCAACACAAGGATGATCGTAAGACCGTATTTCTCATTTAATTCTTTAAGGAGATCTAGAAGTTCTAGCTGATGAGCGATATCTAAGTAAGTAGTCGGTTCATCCAATAGGAGAATCGGTGTTTTTTGGGCAAGCGCCATGGCTAACCAAGCGCGCTGTCTTTCTCCCCCAGATAAGGTATGGATCGGACGATAAGCAAGCGCTCCGAGACGACAAACTTCAATCGCCCAGTCGATCGCATCTTCATCTTCTTTTTGCAAGCCACTCAAAAAAGAGCGATGGGGCACGCGTCCATAACTAACGAGATCGCGAACGACGACATCGATCATTCCTTCCGGCGATTGCGCTAGCATTGTCATTTTTTTGGCATATTCTTTAGCAGAAAAAGCAGTGATATTTTTATCGCCAAGCAGGATTTCTCCTTTATTTGGCGTCAATAAACGCATCAACAAACGAAGAAGCGTCGATTTGCCGGAACCGTTTGGACCGACTAGCGTTGTGATTTTGCCACTTGTTATTTGAAAAGAAATATCGTCCATGTGAAAATTATTTCTTCTTGAGAAGGATATATTCTTAAATGTGATCAAATCCATTAGGATACCACCCTTCCGCGTTTTAATAGGAATAAGAAGAATGGGGCACCGATGATCGCAAGCAGTATTCCCACTGGAAGTTCGATCGACCCAAACCAGCTTCTGGCTGCTGTATCGGCAAAACCGACTAAAACGGCTCCGCCAACTGCAGAGATCGGTAATAAGTAACGATAATCATTACCAATGATCAAACGGACGATGTGCGGTACGACAAGTCCGACGAAACCGATCAATCCCCCGACACTAACTGCCACGCCGCTTAGGAAAGCAGCCAGCATAATGATGAAAAAGCGGTGTTTTTCAACTGAATAGCCAAGTAACTTAGCAGCATCATCGCCCAAAAGCAGTACATTTGAGGAACGGATCGCAAAAATACTGAGTACAAATCCTACCAATAAATAAGGCAAAATAAGTTGAAAATGATACCAGCTTTTTCCAGATAATGTTCCAGTCAACCATGAAATCACGCTTTGTACACGATTGCTGTAAAGCACCATGATCCCGGAAGTCATTGCAGTGATAAAAGCATTGATCGCCACACCGGATAAAATGACTCGCAGCGGCGAGACGCCTCTATCCCAGGCCACTAGATAGATAAGTAGCGCCGTTCCAAATGCACCGATAAATGCTCCAAGTGGAACAAAACTACTAAAAGCCGGTACGACGATCGTCAGCACGATCGCAACCAGTCCTCCTCCTGCCGACACGCCGATCACACCTGGATCTGCCAACGGATTGCGCATGACTCCTTGCAGCAGACAACCGGAAATGGCCAAAGCTGCCCCTACTAAGAAAGCGATGAGCATCCGCGGCAACCGAAGATTCCAAATCAATTGATGCGAAAGATCCGAGCCGTTGCCGAAAATCGTTTTGACAGCATCAAGATAGCTGATTTTAACTGATCCGGTTGTCAATCCATAAAGAAAGACGACGACCAGTAAAAAGAGCACGGTGATCGCCGTGATGATTCTTCGTTTATGCCTCGGATCTTGTTTGCGGTCTAACGCCATTTCATTTTCCCACCTTATTGATTTCATTCTTCATCAGATCTAATGCTTCCGTGACACGAATTCCTGGGTTGGTACCAAATAAATCTGCTGGTAAAACAACGATATGATCATTTTTCACAGCTTTTGTTTGATTCCACGCTTTATTTTCTTTTAACTGCTTCCGAAATGCTTTTTCAGTATCTTTCGCATCGCCACCGTGGATCATCAGAAAAATAATTTCAGGATCGGCTGCAATGATTTTTTCTACATTAAGTGCAGCATATTGTGGAAAATTCTCTACCCCACGGAGATTTTTCGCAACATTTTCCCCGCCGGCCACTTCTAAGATATTGCCACTTAAAGAGGATGGCAATGCCGCATAATTGCTCCCCGGTGCGCCAAGGACCATTAACGCTTTTACATGTTTGCCAGCTTGTTCTTTTTTTACAGCCTCGACTTTTTTATCTAAGTCAGCTTGTAACTTTTTAGCTTCTGAGCGCTTAGCGATCAGTGATCCCAAAACACTGATTTGTTTGTCGATGTCTTGTAATGAATTTGCACCTGTTAAAATCACTTTCGTGCCGATTCCCTCTAAAGCCGGAACATCTTTCTGATTTTGCTCGGCACTTGCTACTACAACGTCACTATTCGTTGCCGCGATTCGTTCTAAATTGATATCATGCGTATTTCCGACTTCTTGCGCCTTTGCAGCTTTTTTCGGATGAACACCGCTAGCGTCTTGAGTTTGCCGACCAACGACAGTCCCTCCTAGTGCATAAATAATATTAAGATCACTATTTGTAAGGGCAACAATCCGTTTTGGCGGAGTGTCAAATGCAACATCTCTCCCTGTCATATCTTTTACAGTCAAAATAGCTTTTTGTGCGACTTCCTTTTTAGGAGAATCCGGCTTAGAAGTTTCCGTGCCAGTCGTTTTACCGCATGCTGTCAGTAAAACTGCTAAAACAGCCATTGTAAGCCAAATATAGCTTTGTCGCTTCATCACGTTCTCCTCACTTTCAGCAAAAATTCTTTCTTTATTATAACATGTCTAAATGAGAATTACTTTCATTTATTACAAAAAAAGAACTCACGCCAGGCGCAAGCTCTCCAAATCCAAAGTGTTTCGGCTCTGTTAATGTGTGAAGCCGTAAGTTCCTTGATTTTTATCTGCATGGTACAATACCCGTACATGTTCGAGGTTATGGATCGCTTCCTGGAAGTCTTTCGCAAACTCTTCAGCAACATTATACCCCAAATCAGCGCGGCAAACAAAACGTTGAACGATCGTATCAGATAAATTATCTGGAAGTGGGTAAGCAGGAACCTGCCAGCCTTTCATCAAAAGCTGATCCGCAAGATCGTATAATGTCCACTCCACATCCAGATCTGCTTTCATTTTATAACAAACGATCGGCAGATTAGCGCCTTCATGGATCACGTCGAAGTATCCTGTCTCTTTTACGATTTTTGCTAAGTAAAGTGCGGTATCACGTGTCCGTTCATGGATTTTTTTATAACCGGAAAAACCATAGCGCAGAAAATTATAATATTGACCAATGATTTGGCTGGCACTTCTAGAAAAATTGATCGCCATTGTCGGCATCGAACCACCCAAATAGCTAACATCAAAAACAAGTTCCCGCGGTAGGTATTCTTCTCCACGCCAGATGATCCAGCCTACTCCTGGATATACTAGCCCATATTTATGGCCGGAAGTATTGATGGAAACAACATTATCGAGCTGAAAGTCCCATTTCAGATCTGGTTCAACGAAAGGTGCGAACATTGCTCCGCTAGCACCATCGATATGGATCACTAATTCGTGATCATGTGTTTTATTGTAGCCAGCGACGATTTTATCCAATGCTTGGATATCATCAAACTCGCCTGTATACGTGATTCCGAGAATACCGACGATCCCGATCGTATACTCATCTACATAATCAAGCACCTTATCCGTATCTAGACGCAAATGTGCTTCATCCATCGGTACAACGCGCATATCGACATCCCAGTAGACACAGAATTTTTCCCAGCAGACTTGATAACCAGAGGAGATCACAAGATTTGGCCGTTGTTTCGCTATATCCAGACCTCGCTCCTCTGCTTTTTTCCGCCAGCGGAATTTCATTGCCAGACCGCCCAGCATACAAGCTTCGGAAGAGCCGACCGTGGAGGTGCCACTATATTTTTCCGCAGACGGTGCATGCCAGAGATCTGCTAAAATATTGACACATTTATTTTCTAATTCGGCCGTTTGCGGGTATTCGGATTTGTCGACAGCATTTTTCTCCAATGTTTCGGACATTAGCTTTGTAGCTTCCGGTTCCATATATGTTTGGCAAAATGTTGCTAGATTCTGCCTTGCATTCCCTTCATCCATCAATTCATCTTTGACCAACTGATAAGCGATCCTCGCTTCGATCGGTTCATCCTTCAACTTGTAGTTTGGGATGCGGATCTGCTCTTCTTCTGATGCGAAAAGCGGGACACGATAACTCTCCTTGCGCGTTTTATCTGATTCGCTATATAACATTGCCATACCTCCAGCCTAGTCTATATTTTCTTTACTAGATACCCTTTGGCTGAGGCATTAAACGGCTAGAACTGATCCGGCTCTTTCGTATCTCTTTCCATGACCCGGAAAATATGGATCGTTAGATAAACGCATTCATCACGGCTAAGCATCACTTGGTGCTGCGCCTCGAGATAATGATTGATTTTTTCCATACATTTAAAAGCCCGATTGTACTTGCGTTTCACATGTTCATACAAAAAATCATCTTGTGACTCTACCAATTCCCCGTTGATGATCCGCTGAGCTACGTATTGTAGATGCGTTACAAACCGAGTGTAATTCAAGGAGCTTTCATCTAAAACGACTCCATAGTGATATTTTACAATGCCTAAAATATCTTGGACGATATTGGTCATGACCACCGTTTGGTCGATTTGCTGCTTATCCACGCGGGCATTTACTAAATGGAGGGCGATAAAACCTGCTTCGTCTTCATCCAGCTCAACACCCGTTTCTTTTTGGATAAACGCCAATGCCTGTAGTCCGACATGAAACTCTTCGCGATAAAATCGTTTGATCTCCCACAATAGTGCATTTTTCAGATGAATCCCTTTTTTATATCTAGAAATAGCAAAATTAACGTGATCCGTGAGTGTCAGGTAGATATTTTCTTTCAGATCCGTTTCTAACTTTTCTTGAGCATACTGAACAATATCATCCGCCACTCGCAGATGCGCAAGCGGAATATCGCTCAATAGCTCCTTTAATTTCTCAGACAAGGCAGCCGTTTCCAAGATAAATGTTTTTTCGATCAGCTCCTCTTGAATAAAATCCCCCGTTTTTTTTTGAAATGCAATTCCTCGCCCCATTACAATCATTTCCTTTTGATCAGCAGTCTCAACGACGACAACATTGTTGTTCAATACTTTTTTAATTTGCATTCCGTACATTGCCTCCTTCAAAAGAAAAAAACCTAAACTGACCCAAAACAATGCGTCTTGGTTCAATCAAGGTTTTGCCTGCATAGCAGTAACAATCCTATTTGTGTTAGCATAGCATAAATAGAAAGCGGTTGCAATACTGTTTCTATTGCGAAAAAACTGCTTTTCAAGATATACTTATAAGCAAAAATAAAAAAAGGTGTGAATATCCATGAATATAGCTAGAAAACTGCTAGAAAATCGTCGCATTGAAGGGGAAAGAATAATTTTACGTCCGGTCACTTTTGCTGATGCAGAAGAAATGTATGCGTACGCTTCACACCCTGATACCACCAAATACATTTTTCCGCCTCATGAAGACCTAGAACGAACGATCGACGGGATCGCCGACTATTTCATGGCGGAACCACTTGGGAAATACGGAATCGAATTACGGGGAAACGGTGCCTTTATAGGGACGATCGATTTTCGTGTTAAAGAAAAAAGCCGTTCCGCTGAAATTGGATATGTCCTGCATCAAGATCATACTGGACATGGCTATGCAACAGAGGCAGGAAAGCTACTGCTTCGATTAGGATTTGAAATCCTTGGTCTTGAAAGGATCTATGGGCTTCATGATACAAGGAACAAGGCTTCTGAAAGAGTGCTCCAACGCTTGGGGATGACGCATGAAGGGATCTTGCGCAAAAATCGTTTTGAAAAAGACACTTTTGTGGATGATAGTTACTACTCTATTTTGAAAGAAGAATATGAAATCTAAAAAAGGCAGGAAAGAAAATCATGTGTTTTCTTTCTTGCCTTTTTCGAGTGAGAATGGATCTGTGATTTATTTTTATATAAAAATGCTAATCCATTTTTTACATTTTCCACGTATGGTTGATCGTGCTCATGGAAATAACATTGTTCACTGTAGATAACGTCTCGTTTCCTTGGTATTTCCATATCGAAAATACAATCAAATAAGCTACTACTAAAACCGCTACTACTAACAAAACCCTTTTCACCATCTTTATCGCCCCTTTTATCTGGTGACTCTCTCTAGCTTAGCAAACAAAAGTAAATAAAATGGAAAGAAAATGGAATTAATTATTAAGGTTATTTATGCATTATGATAAAATAAAGTGAACCACATCACAAAAAGGGAGAGGGAAAGAGATGATAACTTTAGTAATAATCGGGATGTTTATGTTTTTTATTGCCGGCATTTGGCTGATCGTCAATGCGATCCGGCACAGACCTAAGAAATGGCTAGTGATCTGCTTGCTTGCTGGTTTGTTATTTTCCACGATTGGATCCTTCAATGCTGCCAATGACGACCAGATTGTAGAAAAAGATCAGCAGATCGCAAAATTGACGAAGGAAAAGACCACGCTTCAAGCGGAATTGACAAGTACGAAAGAAGAAAATGCAGCACTTGTGGCGAAAGAAACAGCAAGGAAAGAAAAAAGCGAAGAAAAACAACGACAATTAGCAGAGAAAAAGCAAGCAGAGAAAGACAAGAAAGAAGCAAAAGAACTTGCAAAAGCCGAACGTGAGGCAAAGGCTATCGCAGCAAAAAAAGAAAAAGTAGCGAGAAAGCAAGTCCAGGCCGCAGAAAAAGAAAAACAAGAACAAGCTACCAAAGAAAAAGCAGCCGAAAAATCTGTAGCATCCTCCTCACAAAAGAGTACTTCTTCACCCAAGACGACTACTGCAACACCAGAAAAACACGGAGCGATCAAAGGAAGTGTTAATAAGATTTACCACGTTCCCGGAAGCACCTACTATGATCGTACTACAAATGTCGTACAATGGTTTAATACTGTAGAAGAAGCTGAAGCCGCAGGATATCGCGCTCCGAAACGATAATCAGCCGATTGTTTCTTTTTTAGTTTCATAATGATTATATCGAAAAAAGGAATCACATGAGAACACCATTTGAAAATGGAGTTTCAGTGATTCCTTTACTATTTCGACTTATATCTCAGACGCCAATGAATCCTCATTTATCACCGCAAACATAATACCAAGCGCGATCATGTTTCCAAGTACTGAACTCCCGCCGTAACTGATAAACGGTAATGGAATCCCTGTTAGCGGCATCAGCCCGATCACCATCGCGATATTTTCAAAAATATTGAAGGCGTACATAGTAGCAAAACCAGTCAGCACCAGCATGGAAAATGGTCGCTTCATCTGCATAGCTGCACTTACAATTTGCAAAAGAAATAGCATAAATATAAAAAGTAGCAAACTCACACCGATAAAGCCAAACTGGTTTCCGATCGTACTGAAAACCATATCTGTATGACTTTCGGGAATATACATAGTTGTTCCTGAAGCATGGTTCCCAGAGAGAGTTCCAGAGCCGATCGATTTTAACGAAAGATTGACCTGATAAGCGTCATTCGGATTATTTTCCGGATCCAACCACGCATAGATGCGGCGAAACTGATAAGGATGCAGTCCAACTTTTTCCAGCCAATCGACGTGCTTCAGTAGCACATAGCCAAATAGAAACACGCTGCTCAGCATTCCTATAATCAAGCCGCTGATCCACGTCGCAGATTTGATTGTAAAAAGCAGGATCACAAAAGCGGTAATTCCATATACGATAGTGGTTCCCAAATCCGGTTGTTTGAAAATCAGTAATAAAATGGGGATTCCTGCCAACAGCATGATCCCTTTCTGTTTCCATGACTGTTTTTCATATTTGATCGCGATATGAGCGAGTAGAAGAATAAAAAAGGATTTAAAGATTTCAGAAGGCTGGAGCGAAAAACCGGCAAACCGATACCACCTCCTCGCTCCATTGAGAACTGGAGCGAGCGGGTTCGGTATCAAAAGAATCAACAGAAAAAGCAGGACACCTCCATAAAAATACCAAATATTGCGGCGGATAAATGCGATCGAACATTTGGAAAATGCGATGCATACCACTGCGCCAATCACTAAGAACACAATTTGCATAAGCATAAAATTGGCACTGTATTGGTTGCTTTTTTCTGCTAAAGAAATGATATAACAGCTGATTAGAGCAAGTAAAACTGTCAGCATGATAAGATTTTGTTTGATTTTTTGGATTTTCGTCATTTAGTTGCCTCTTTCTACTATTCTGTCAGAGCCAATTATAGCAAATGACTAAGGGAAAAGATGTAGAGAAATATTGATGATTTTCATAAATTAAGGCAAAGAAAGGCTTAATATTTATTTAAGAACAACTGAATCAATTTAGGATTTCAATCTCATTCGCTATACTTTCAATTCCATTTACGATTTGTGAAACAGTTATCTGTGCTCCACGCACGGCATCATTCGGATTGATAGCTATAAAATAATATCCCGAAGCACTGGCATATGCACCATATTCTTTCCCGCCTATTTGAACGATCACATAAGCATTCGGACTGGCAATTCCAGAAACACTGTCTGCTCCTGCCCGAACTGTATTGATACTCGGTCTGCTAGGATACAATTGCACCGTTTTCTGCTCACTTCGTTTAGAAACTGGATCAATTGCGGTAACTAGGATGTTTTGCCCAGCCGAATATATACTTTCGATCGGAATAGCGAACAGACCGCTGCTATTTGCTTTGCCCTGATACAATCGGTCTTTGATCATGACCGTAACTGTAGCATTGGCAACTGTTCTACCACTGATTTCCCTATCTTTATCAGTAGCCATATTCACACCTAGCAAAAATTCTCCTTGAACAACCGAAGCATAAGCGGTTTCACTACGATCAGAACCCTTTACCGCATACACGGAGATATAAGTTCCTGCGGGATAGGTCTTATCCAGTCGAATCGTATATTCCCCCATGCTATTGCTATAACCTTCATAGTTATCCACGCCTATTTGGGCAATGATTTTCACATTTGCATCTGCTGTTCCTGTAACAACTCGGTCGGAACTAGAAACTGGCTGGATCGTGGGCTGCTTGATTTTTGCTTGGCTAGGGATGACTTTTACTGTCGTTTTCGAACTGCTAGTAGACCCACTTTGGCTGTACGCCTCCACTATCGTTCCTGCAGGGTAGGTCCTATTTAATCGGATATGAAAAGCACCCCGTCGAAGCATTTGGCAATGCTTGATAAACAGCTCCTTCGATCGTTACATACACAACCTCTGCATCTGGTGCGATCCCATCGATAGTGGTGTCTTTATCTGTGATCACCGAGAGTGTGGGAGCTACAAGTGTTTCTTTTTTTATCACCTTTGACTGTTCAAAAGCAGTCATCCTTGTTTCATTTTGACCAGCTACCTCGATATTACTTCCTACTCGATATTTTTTATTTAATTGAATGGTAAAATCGCCATCTTTATTAGGAAAACCCCAATAGAAATCACCATCGATCTTGAATTGTTCATGAGAAGCATTACCAGCACGCCCCCTTACAACTAGATCC
The DNA here is from genome assembly GCF_000148995.1 of Listeria grayi DSM 20601. GTDB lineage: Bacteria > Bacillota > Bacilli > Lactobacillales > Listeriaceae > Listeria > Listeria grayi. The sequence goes on along the minus strand of NZ_GL538353.1, from coordinate 962,111 downwards.
TCATTCGTAACTGGCTGAATATAAGGTTTCTTCAGCGGATTCAAGTCTTTTTTTACATAAGTAGTGCTTGTTCGGTACCAAACCGAATCACAGGCAACGGTTATTTTAGCATTCACTCTCTCCTTCTGATCTAATGTAATGCCATAATAACCTGTGTTACTCGTTCGCGCACGATAGCTGCGATAGCTAGTTTGAATCGTGACGATACTGTTTGGTGCAGCATTTCCCAGTACAAAAACACTAGTGTCGTAAACCGTGTGGATCTCCACAGGATGAAAAGTACGGGGAGAAAGCTGCGCTGCTTTTGGTTCTGCTTGGAAAAGACTGATGACTAGCAAGAATGAGAAAAGAAAGATACAGACAAATAACCATTTTGGGTATTTTTTCATGAGAAACTCCTTTGTATGTATTTTATAATTAGTTACTTAAGTTCTTTTTTAAAATAGCATAAAAATATACAAACGGAGTTGGAGATTTATGATTCATGGATTTATTATGTGGCAAATCGGTGAAGAATTTTTTCAAAACTAATCATGAATACTCAAATAAAAAAGACAGGTTATCTTTTCGGAAACAGCTTTGTAAAGCCATTTCCGAAAAGATAACCTGTCTTGATCAAACCTAAAAGATGGAGACGGTGGGAGTCGAACCCACGTCCAGAAATATCGGCACTTGAGCATCTACGAGCGTAGTTGCCGTATTTGGATTTCGCATAGATGTCTGCCCGGCGACAGGCGTCTATCTAGCTAGTCTGATTATGCTCTTCTCGTTTGCCCCAGACGGAGACAAGCGAGCGTAACCCACTTAAAAGTGAGACCCTTACCGTAGCACATGGGTGATGCACGGAGGATCAGCTATTCAGACTGCTATTAGGCAGCGAAAGCTAAATTGTTGTTTTGTTTGCCAGTTATTATTGGCTTTGACGTTGATGACGGGGCCGATCCCCCCGGCTCGCAACTCAAGCTCGACCTATCCCTGTCGAATCCGTAACGTCCCCGTAGTAATAAAGTCGTACTATTCATTATATAAGAAAATGCCGAGAAATTCAATACTAGCCTATTTTTATTTAAAAGTTTCCAATCCATAATTAAAAGCAGTTGCGTTATGACGGCATCCATGCTATCATAAAGATAGAAACTGATAGCGAAAATGCTATCAAAAATACATCAGAAAGTGAAAACAACTTATATGGATAATAAAGTAAACTTCGACTATGTCACTCGAGCAGACGGGAGCAGTTACTTTGAAGAATTTCTTGCCAGTATTCCAGTAAAAGATCAGGCAAAACTATTAGCTACCATTCAGAATGTCCAACGCTTGGGACTGTATACGGCAGAACGAATGGAATGGATCAAAAAGCTGGATAAGAACGTGTATGAGATTCGTTCCAAAGTATCTTCTAACATTCAGCGCGCCATTTACTTCCAAGATGAAGGTACCTGTTATTTAATCACTCACGGCTTTACTAAAAAAGAAAACAAGACGCCTGCCCGGGAAATCATGAAAGCAAAGCGAATACGAAGAGAATATTATCTAAGTAGAAAATAATTTAAAGAAAAGGTCTGATCAATATGAGTAAGATTGATAAATTAATTGCGCAAAAAAGAAGAGAAAGTCCTGAATTTGATGGTGAATTCCAAAAAGAAATGGACCGTATGATCTCAGCGGTCGCTGTGAAAAGGTTGCGAGATGACTTGCACCTCACCCAAAGGGAATTTGCTAGTTTAGTAGGCAAACCGCAGTCCACGATTGCTAGGATCGAAAGTGGTGCTACGGAAGCTTCTATGGCGACGCTGCGGGAGATCGCAGAGAAAACAGAGAAGAAAATCGAGATCTTGTTTGTATAAAAAGCGTGCGAATATAATTCGCACGCTTTTCTTATTTATCGTTGTCTTTCTTTAAACGCTCGTTCAATATCACGTTTTGCTTCTTTGCGTTTCAAATCTTCGCGTTTGTCATATTTTTTCTTCCCTTTAGCTACACCGATCAAGACTTTTGCAAATCCATCTTTGATATAGAGCTTTAGGGGGACGATCGAATAGCCAGCTTCTTTTGTTTCGCCAATCAGACGGCTGATTTGTTTTTTGTGCAATAACAATTTACGAGTTCGAAGTGGGTCATGATTGAATCTATTCCCTTGGTCGTAAGGGCTGATATGCATGTTGTGTAAAAAAATTTCTCCGCGTTCGATGCGGGCGTAAGAATCCTTTAAGTTCACTCGTGCATTACGAACGGATTTGATCTCTGTTCCTTGCAAGACAATGCCGGCTTCAAAAGTTTCTTCGATTGCAAAATCATGTCTGGCTTTTTTATTTTGCGCAATTAATTTTCCTTCACCTTTTGGCAATGGTCTTCTTCCTTTCTGAGTCTAATGACGTTTTTTCTTAGTCGGTTTGCCTTTTGCCACTCCTTGATAAAAGGGTTTTTTCTTTTTCTTCTTTTTGCCTGGTTTTGTCGACCATTCTTCTTTTGGTTTCTTTTGGCCGTCTTTACCTTTATTCGTGGCATTATTTTTCTTTCGACCACTACCTCGACGACTGTCAAAAGTTTTGACATCTCTCTTTTTCGCCGAAGCGTCAATTTTCCCACTGCTGCGTAGGGCAAAATCGATCTCGCGAGCATCTACGTCTACCTTGGTGACTTCAACTTCTACTTCGTCACCGATACGGTAAACTTGTGCCGTTCTCTCGCCGATCATTGCCAGCTGGTTAGGTTGGAATTTGAAATAGTCGCCTTTCATAGCACTCACGTGGACAAGGCCTTCGATCGTATTCGGCAGTTCGATAAACATTCCGAAATTTGTTACGGAACTGATGATTCCTAGGAACCGTTCGCCTACTTTATCGACCATGTACTCGGTTTTCTTGAGTTCATCTGTTTCGCGTTCGGCTTCTACAGCACGTCGTTCCATCTTCGAGCTATGATCTGCTATTTCCGGTAATTGTTCTGCTTCTTTTGCGATCGTAGCGTCGGAAACATCACCTTCGATCAAGTATTTGCGGATCAGACGGTGAACAATCAAGTCTGGATAACGGCGGATCGGTGATGTGAAGTGTGTATAGAATTCCGTTGATAAGCCAAAGTGACCTACACTTGCTGTGTCATATTTTGCCTGTTGCATGGAGCGAAGCATGATTGTGGAAACAACCATTTCTTCAGGCTTACCGCGTACTTCATCCAACACTTGCTGAAGCGCTGCTGGATGGATATCATTGGCGGTTCCTTTGACGATCAAACCAAAGTTAGTAATGAATTCAAAGAATCGGGCTAACTTATCTTCTTTTGGATTTTCGTGGATACGATAGATAAATGGTACGTCCATCCAGTGGAAGTGTTCTGCTACCGTTTCATTGGCTGCTAGCATGAATTCTTCAATCAGATGTTCTGCTACAGAGCGTTCACGCATCACGACTTCTTGCGGTTGCCCTTTTTCATCAACAAGAACCCGCGCTTCTTTGAAATCGAAATCGATCGCGCCGCGTTTTTCGCGTTTTTGGCGCAGTGTTTCAGCTAATTTACCCATTTCTTCTAGCATTGGCACGATAACAGCATATCGGTCACGCAATTCTAAGTTATCCGTTGTCAAAATCTCATTGACATCCGTATATGTCATTCTTTCCGTTGTTTTGATGACACTTTCAAAAATCTCATGATTAACGACGGTTCCTGTTTCATCGATCTCCATTTCACAGCTTAATGTGAAACGGTCGACATGTGGATTTAGCGAACAGATCCCATTCGACAACTTATGAGGTAGCATAGGGATAACGCGGTCCACGAGATATACACTCGTTCCTCTATCCGCAGCTTCTTTGTCGATTTCCGAACCTTCTGTCACATAATGTGAAACATCAGCAATGTGAACGCCTAGCTTCCAATTGCCGTTTTCCAGTTTTGTTACCGTGACAGCATCATCTAAGTCTTTGGCATCCGCGCCATCGATCGTGATAATAATTTGGTCGCGTAGATCTCTGCGATTGCCGATTTCGGCATTTTCAAGCGAGCTTGGTACTTTTTCGGTTTCTTTCAGCACTTCTTCCGGGAAAGATAGTGGAATGCCGTGTTTGTGGATGATCGACACGATATCAACACCTGGATCGTTGCGGTGTCCAATAATAGAGGACACAATTCCTTGGGTGCGTTTGTTTCCGTGTGCATATTCCGTTATTTGGACGATCACTTTATGACCATCTACAGGCTTCAATCCTTTTTCCAAAGAAACTTCGACCTCGCCAAATAGACGTTTATCATCTGGAACTACTAGCGGTGTTCCTACTTCATCTTCCATATAGGTACCCACGATCTGGGTCGTTTTGCGTTCTACGATTCGTTTGATTGTTCCTTCTGCAAGGTTGTCGCCTTTACGTTTTGTAATAAACGCGAATACGATATCGCCGTTCATAGCGTCGCTTACTTCTGTTGGGGGAATAAAAATATCGTCTAAGTCCTTATTTTCTGGAATGACGAAGCCGTAGCCGCGTTCATGTGCGCGGAAAGTTCCTTTGATGAGATCCATTTTCCCTGGCAGTGCATAGCGGTTTTTGCGGGAACGTACGATTGTTCCTGCCTCTTCCATGTTTACTAATGCCTTTACCATTTCTTTGAATGCCTCTGCATCTTGCGGGGCGATCTGCGCTTCTAATTCATCCAACGAAAAAGTATCGTCTGGTTTTGCGGTCAATAAGGCATGGATGTTTTCTTCCATTTGTTTTTGTTTCATATTTCCCCTCCTCTCTTCGTTTTGGTTTCTTATTTTTCCCAGTCAAGCCGGTTTAAAAAGTCTAAAATATCTTGGTTCAGTTCTTTTCTTTCTTTATCCAAGGTAATGACATGCCCGGATTTTTCATACCAATGTAGTTCTTTAATGTCTGATTCTACTTTGTTATATATGCGTTCTGCGCCTTCCACATCTACCATATCGTCTTTTTTGCCTTGGACGACCATAATTGGCGCATAGATCATGTCGATCTCACTGTTTACCTCGTTGATTTCATCTTTCAGTTTTGCGATAGTGTTCATTGGGGCGTCTTTGTAAGCTTCCATTTCCTGATCGATCTCTTCGGGAGTTTTACCTTCCAGCTTTTTATAATTGCGGACGTAATCGTGAAAGCCGGCAATGATGGGTGATGAGCTGTCCATTTTTGTTGGTGTGCTCATAGCTACAATTCCCTTAACTGGTCTTGAAAAACCTAATTTCAGTGAAAACAAGCCGCCTAATGATAATCCAGCTACGGCGATCTCCTCATAGCCTAAGTTTTTTAAATGTGTATAGGCATCTAAAACATCTTGCCACCAGTCAGCTGGACCAGTTTGAAGCAGAATGTCTGGGGTAACGCCGTGTCCCTTATATTGCGGGGCATAAGCCGTATATGCATTCTCCTGTAAAAATCGCCCTAAGATCCTTACATCGGCGGAACTGCCGGTGAAGCCATGTAATAGTAAAACGGCGCGTTTGCCACCTTCAAATAGAAATGGCTGCGGGGGTGTTATTTTCATCTTTTTTTCGCTCCTTGTTACGCAATCAATTGATTCTTCTTCCAGTTTAAAATATCACCCGGATAATCTCAAGCCACACGGCTGCCCTTTTAATCAAAAAAAAACCACCCAAAAACACTTAGGTGGTTGTCATTTCAGTATTACATAAAAAATGCTAAAGCAATTAGCAATCCGAAGAAAATTATCGAAAGGACAATGGTCGTCCGATGTAGGATCAACTCAAGACCTCTAACTTTTTGCTTTCCAAATAACTGTTCTGCTCCGCCAGAGATAGCGCCGGATAGACCGTTGCTTTTACCTGGTTGCAATATAATGACTGTGATCAACAGCACCGCTGAAATGATGAGTAAGACTGTTAAAACTGTACTCATTGTTCTTCCTCCTAAAACCGTTCATTTTGACTAACTACTATTTTAGCATATTATATTTTATTCGTAAAGTGTGCTTAGACTGCTGCCTCTGATACCCAGTTAAGGTCATCGAGGAAATAAACGACGTCTTCTCCCAGTATATCTTTTTCACAGTCATTGACAATGTCATGTCCGCTGCCTGCATAGAAGCACAATTGTTTTTCATCTGTATGGATCTTTTTGAAAATATAATTAGCATTGTCTGCATCGATCTCTTCGTCTTGGCAGCCTTGGCCGATCATTGTTGGTACATGGATCTTTTCGATTTGCCCAGAAACTTCTTTATAGAACGCAGCACGGGCAGTCGCCATTTTTTCGATTTCGGATTGGTAGCTGGCAAGCATATCATCCGCCTCTGTTTCAACGATTCCGTCTGCTTTTAATTGTTTTTTCAAATAAGCTTCTACTGGTATATAGCGCATATTCCGGTTGACGTTTGCACATAATGGAATAATTGCTTTCGGTGCAAATTTTTGAGCCATTTTTAGCGCAAATACGCCGCCCATCGCTACACCTAGGATGACGATCTCGTGGTAGCCTGCATCTTGTAATTTTTTATAGCCATTCACAGCATCTTCATACCACATTTCTGGTGTGGTCGCGAGAAAATTCTCCGGATTCTCTCCATGTCCGCGATAATTAGGAGCATATACGGTATAGCCGTTTTCGGCAATATATTCTCCTAGTTCTCTCATATCTGATGTCGTTCCAGCAAAACCATGTAAAAGCAGTACAGCACGATTTCCTGCTTCGATCATAAAGCTACGATCTACTTTCATTTTAAGCAGTCCTCCTAAATCTTTTATACCCTAAAAATTACTCTCTGGAAAGATGATCCGCATGAAAAAAACTGCCGCGTATTTCGCTTAAACAGTCATTTTCTTACAAGAGTATTTCTAAACAATAGACATATCATAACGCTTGTTTAGTGGAATGTCAACAGGCTGATTTATAGCTTTAGCGGGGAATCAAAAACCACTTCTGATTGTCCAGATTTTTAAGGGAATACAGCTGGATAGCCGTCTTATTTTTCGTGCTAGCGCCTTTCACATCCAAGCCGTATTTGGTGCTACTGAGCGCTGCGATCGTGACACTGCCATCTGATTGGAATTTAAAGGTAAAATGCTGGCCTTTCGTATTTTTCTGTGTCTGCATACTAAGTTTCGTGCGTTTCGCCATTTTATTGCCGGCGATCTCTAGTGCATATTTGGGATTGGCTTTAGAAACGATCTGGATGCCTTTGCTGTCTTTTTTCAAAATGAACTGCTGAGAAATACTGTTTTTAGAGGTGTTTTGATATAGTTTTGCCCCTGCCAGCTTGCTCGTACTACTTATTTCTAATGCTTTCCCACTTTTCTTGGAAATAAGATTATACGTTTTTCCGCTTTGGATCGCTACTGGTTTGAACTCCCATTGTTCGGAAAGGGATTCTTGGTTTCGTTTGGCTAAGATCGCGCTTTTACTGGCTTTCGTATTGCCGGACACACCAGCGACATTGGTCTGTTTTTTCCAGCTTTCGATGCTGTAGCGGCCGTTAGCTATTTTGCTCAGGTAAAACTGCTGTGCATTGTTTTTCGTATTTTTCTTATTGATCTGAAGAACGGTATTTGGATTTTTGCTGTTGTTTTTAAGCTGTAAAACTTTGCCTAGGCGAGATTGCAGATAGACGCTACCATTGCTATTTTTGACGATTTTCCATTGCTCGCCTGCTTTTCCATTCATACCTGATTGCCAAAGTGCCGTGTTTTCCTTGCTTGAATTTCCTTTTACGTTCATATATAATCCGCTGCCAACGGAACGAATATAATAATAACGGTCCGACGTAAGCGTATCAGGCGAGAATGCTTTGTAGGCATCCAGCAAGCCTCCTGTCGTCATTTTTCCGTTTAGGGCAGATAATTTATGGACATTTTTTAAAATGCGTGATTTGATCTGTACGGCGCTGTCGCTCGTATACTTACCTTCTAATAATGCTGCTATCCCAGTAACTTGCGGCGCAGCCATAGATGTGCCTGTTTTATAGCCGTATTTGCCGTTTGGCAGGGTGCTGTAGATGTTGGTTCCCGGTGCTGCAAGATCGACGGAAGTTTTTCCGTAGTTGCTGCTTTCTTCTAAGAAACCATTTTGTTTGAGATTAGCAACACTGATGATGTTGGGCGAATCGAAAGACGCTGGATAGAGTGGCGTCATCAAATTGACGTTGGTTCCGCCGGCTTCTTTATCGTTATTCCCGCCATTATTTCCTGCTGCTGCAATAAACAGCACGTTTTTAGCTTTATCGATCGTTTTTTTCATTTCTTGGCTTTTAAAAGGAGTGATCAATGATAGATTCACGATCGCGGCTTTGTTTTTCACCGCGTAATCCATCGCTGCGATAATATCGGAAACGTAGATGTTTCCGTCAGATCGTTCTACTTTTAGCGGCATGATCTCTACATTGGTATCCAGTCCGATGCCGTTAGCCCCAGCGATCGTTCCGGCTACATGGGTACCGTGCGAGTCTTTATCCATAGGATCATTGTCATTATCGCCAAAATCTCGGCCATTGACGGCGCCGCTTTTTGTTTTCGAGATCACGTTTTTTAATGCCGGATGATTATAGTCGATACCGGTGTCTACTACGGCGATCTTTATCTTTTTCTTACTTTGTGCTGGATCGATCTTATTATAGTTAATGTCGAATTCCGGATAACTGCTATTGTTTTTTGCCCAAAGTTTTTTATCCGTGCTGCTGCTTGAAATCGTTGCTTTATAGTTTGGTTCGGCAATGGAGATATGTGTTCTGTCTGCCAGCAACTGTTTAATGAGCGTTTCTAATGTACCTGCTGATTTTTTGATTTTAAATAGGTAAGTATCTGTTTTTATCATTTCTGCTTGGACAAGCGGATAATTTTCTTCTATATAAGCAGGGGTTGTGTCTTTTAATGTGACGATGACCCGCTGGTCTTGATAGTCCTCTTTTTCTGCGGTCTGTACCGTTTGGATGATTTGTTTGCTTTCGGCTGTCATTGCCTGGTTGGGTTCTGCTTGGGCAGTAGCCGGAGTTACTAATATTCCAATGCTGAGGATCATACTACAGAAAAGTGCATAACCTTTTTTCATTTTACAGCTCCTTACTTGAATTATCGCAGTTTTATTTATTTTAGCACATTGGGGTTCCAAGCGGACAGCTGTATAAGGGTTTATTTACTAAAATAGGGACTATTGGCACATTTTTGTCAAAAATTGCCCATAAAAAAAGTGCCAGCACTTAGATGTGCTGGCACTTTATAACTAGCTTATTTTTTCAAGTTGTAGAATGCATTGATTCCGCGGTATTCCGCAAGATCTTGCAAGTTGTCTTCGATGCGTAGTAATTGGTTGTATTTAGCAACACGGTCAGTACGAACTGGAGCACCAGTTTTGATTTGACCAGCATTTGTAGCAACTGCAATGTCAGCGATCGTGGAATCTTCAGTTTCACCAGAACGGTGAGAAACTACTGCTGTGTAACCAGCTTGTTTAGCCATTTCGATAGCATCTAATGTTTCAGTCAATGTGCCGATTTGGTTAACTTTGATTAGGATCGAGTTAGCGATACCTTTTTCGATACCTTGTGCTAATTTTTCAGTGTTTGTTACGAACAAGTCGTCCCCAACAAGTTGTACTTTGCTACCGATACGATCTGTTAATAGTTTGAAACCATCCCAGTCGTTTTCGTCTAAGCCATCTTCAATCGAGATGATTGGGTATTTGCCTGTCATTTCTTCGTACCAAGCAACCATTTCTTCAGAAGTACGAGTTACGCCTTCACCTTTAAGTTCATAGTTACCAGTTTCGCGGTTGTAGAATTCAGAAGATGCAGCATCCATTGCGATACGAACTTCTTCACCTGGTTTGTAGCCAGCTGCTTCGATTGCTTCGATGATTGCTTCGATTGCTTCTTCATTTGATTTAAGGTTAGGAGCGAAACCACCTTCATCACCAACACCAGTGTTTAGGCCTTTACCTTTAAGTACGCCTTTAAGTGCGTGAACGATTTCAGCACCCATGCGTAGTGCTTCTTTGAAGTTAGGAGCGCCAACAGGCATTACCATGAATTCTTGGATGTCTACGTTGTTATCAGCGTGTTCGCCACCGTTTAAGATGTTCATCATTGGTACTGGCAATACTTTGGAGTTTGTTCCGCCAATGTATTCGTATAAATGAACGCCTAGTTCGTCAGCTGCTGCACGTGCTGCTGCTAAAGAAACACCTAGGATAGCGTTAGCACCTAATTTACCTTTGTTTGGAGTACCGTCTAAGTCGATCATTGCTTTGTCGATACCGATTTGATCAGTTACGTCAAAACCGATAATTTTGTCAGAGATAACGTCGTTTACGTTTTCTACTGCTTTCAAAACGCCTTTTCCTAGGTAACGAGCTTTGTCGCCGTCACGTAGTTCTACTGCTTCGTATTCACCAGTAGATGCACCACTTGGAACTAATGCGCGTCCGAATGCGCCTGCTTCTGTGTAAACTTCTACCTCTACAGTTGGGTTTCCGCGAGAATCTAGAACTTCGCGAGCATAAACTTCAGTAATAATTGACATTTATATTCTCTCCTTTGTTGGGATTGTGCGAGTAAAGCGAGCTACGAGCCCAATATACATGTGAGCAAAGCGAACATGTAATCCACTGACTGTATGATCGACAGCCAGTTGCTGTACAATCTCCACTAGTAATCTACCATTCCTTGCCCTACAGATACATCGGGTGCAACATTTACTCTCGTCCCAAATTCAATTCATTTATATTGTACCTTTAACCAAACATAATGGAAAGCAAAACCTTATTTTTCGATCAAACTTTCTCCAGTCATTTCTGCTGGTTTTTCAACGCCTAATAAATCAAGCATGGTTGGTGCAACATCCGCCAAGCGTCCGCCTGAACGAAGAGTTACGCCTTTTTTCGTTACGATCACTGGAACTGGAACGGTCGTATGTGCCGTATGCGGGTTACCATCCGGAGTCGTCATCGTTTCAGAATTACCGTGGTCAGCGAAGATTACCGCTGCGCCGCCTTTTTCCAAGACCAAATCAACAATGCGTCCTAGATTTTCATCTACTGCTTCGATTGCTTTGATTGTTGGTTCCAACATTCCGGAGTGACCAACCATATCCGGATTAGCGAAGTTCAAAATGATTGCATCGTGCTTATCATTTTGGATGTCTTCTACTAATGCGTCAGTTACTTCATAAGCACTCATTTCCGGCTGCAAGTCATAGGTTTCTACTTTTGGAGAATTGATCAAGATACGATCTTCACCAGGAAACTCTTCATTGCGTCCGCCGTTCATGAAGAAAGTAACATGCGGATATTTTTCTGTTTCTGCAATGCGCAGTTGTTTCAAGCCTTTGTCGGAAAGCACTTCGCCGATCACATTTTTCATTTCGATCGGTGCGAAGGCAACTTCTGCGTCAATGCTTGGGTTGTATAATGTCATGGTTACAAATTTGATGTTTTTCGGATGTGCTTCCCCGCGATCAAAATGTTCCCATTCTTTATCCGTGAAAGCATTCGACAATTGAATAGCGCGGTCAGGACGGAAGTTGAAGAAGATGACTGCATCATTGTCGTTTACCGTTGCTACTGGTTTGCCGCCTTTTGTGATGACAGTTGGTAGGACGAATTCATCCATTTTACCAGCGTCATAGGAAGCTTTTACGGCAGCTGCAGGGCTTTCAGCTTGTTCACCTTCGCCAGCTGTGATCGCTTTGTAGGCTTTTTCTACGCGTTCCCAACGTTTGTCGCGGTCCATTGCATAAAAACGGCCAGAGATAGTTGCGATTTCGCCGTAGCCAAGTTTCGCAATTTCGTTTTGCAATTTTTCCACGTAAGCTGGTGCGGAGTCAGGCGCTACATCGCGTCCGTCAAGAAAAGCATGGATGTAAGTGTTTTTTACGCCGTTTGCTTTTGCAGTTTCTAATAAAGCAATCAAATGATTGATATGGCTGTGTACACCACCGTCAGAAAGCAAACCAAACAAATGCAGGTTGGAATCATGTTCTTTTGTATAGTCAAATGCATTGTTCAAAGGCTTGTTTTTTTGAAATTCGCCTTCTTCGATCGCTTTGTCGATACGTGTTAGACTTTGATAAACAATGCGGCCAGCGCCGATATTGGTATGTCCAACTTCAGAGTTCCCCATTTGACCGTCTGGAAGTCCGACATCAAGTCCGCTTGCTTTTAATTCGCTGTGCGGAAATGTTTCGTAATAACGGTCAAAGTTTGGTTTCTTCGCTTGGGCAACAGCATTGCCAACTGTTTCTGCACGCTTACCAAATCCATCAAGGATAATGATTGCTACAGGTGATTTACTCATTTATTTTACTGCCTCCAATAAGCTCAAGAAAGATTTTGGTTCAAGGCTTGCTCCGCCTACTAAAGCACCGTCGATATCGGATTCAGCCAAGTAGTCTGCAATGTTTTCAGGTTTTACACTACCGCCGTATTGGATGCGAACAGCGTCAGCAGCTTTTTCGGAAACTGCTTCTGCAACTGTTTTACGGATAACCGCACAAGTGTCGTTAGCATCTTTACTAGTGGAAGATTTGCCTGTACCGATTGCCCAAATTGGTTCATAAGCAATGATAGATTTTGCAACTTGTTCTTCTGTAAGTCCAGCAAGTGCATTTTTAACTTGGCCAGAGACCCATTCGTTTGTTTTGCCGGCTTCGCGTTGTTCTAATGTTTCACCGCAACAAATGATAGGAGTCATGCCGTGTTTGAAAATAGCATGTGCTTTTTTGTTTACATCTTCGTCTGTTTCATGGAAGTATTCACGGCGTTCAGAGTGGCCGATAACCACATAGGAAACGCCCATGTCAGCTAGGGCAAAGGGGCTGATCTCGCCTGTGAAGGCACCTTCGTCTTCAAAATAGCTGTTTTGTGCAGAAATGTGAAGATTCGATCCTTCTGTTAAACGAACTAATTCTTGTAAAAAGATTGCTGGAGCTGCAACGATGGAGTCCACAGCATCTTTTGAAGGAACATTCGCTTTCACTTCTTCTACAAATTCGGCAGCTTTAGCAGCCGTTTTGTTCATTTTCCAGTTACCTGCAATAATTGGTTTACGCATTTGGATGAACATCCTCTCGTTTTTGATTATTTTTCGCTGATTGAAGCAACGCCTGGTAATTCTTTACCTTCTAGGTATTCTAGAGAAGCTCCGCCACCAGTAGAGATATGTGTGAATTTATCTGCATAGCCAAGTTGCATTGCTGCTGCTGCAGAATCTCCGCCACCAATAATCGTTGTTGCATCTTTCAAATTAGCGATTGCTTCACATACGCCGATTGTTCCTTTGGCAAAGTTACTCATTTCGAATACACCCATTGGACCGTTCCAAATAACTGTTTTCGCGCCTTGTAGTTCTTTGCTGAATAGTTCAATCGTTTTTTCGCCGATATCAAGACCTTCTTCATCCGCAGGGATTTCGTCAGATGATACAGTGTGGAAAGGAACGTCATTGCTGAATTCTTTTGCTACTACTGTGTCGACTGGTAAGATCAATTTATCGCCGGCTTTGTCTAAAATTTCTTTCGCTAGGTCGACTTTATCTTTCTCAAGTAAAGAGATACCTACTTCTTTACCTTGGGCAACCATGAAAGTATAAGCCATTCCGCCACCGATCAAAATTTTGTCTGCTTTTTTAAGTAGGTTTTCAATTACACCGATTTTGTCAGAAACTTTCGCGCCGCCAAGAATTGCTACAAATGGACGAACAGGTTCGTCAACTGCGCCGCCGATGAATTTGATTTCTTTATCCATCAAGAAGCCTGCTGCTGATTCCAAGTTAGAAGCGATCCCTACGTTAGAAGCGTGAGAGCGATGAGCTGTTCCGAAAGCGTCATTTACGAACACGTCACCAAGACTTGCCCAGTATTTGCCAAGTTCTGGATCGTTTTTGCTTTCTTTTTTACCATCGATATCTTCAAAACGAGTGTTTTCAAAGAGTAAAACTTCGCCGTCTTTTAGTTCGTCAATTGCTTTTTCAAGTTCTGGACCGCGTGTTACTGGAACGAATTCTACTTCTTTTTCTAGTAATTCGCTTAAACGTTCTGCAACTGGACGAAGTGTTTTGTCAGCTTTGTCTTCTTCTGTTTTGACTTTACCTAAGTGAGAGAAGAGAATTGCTTTTCCGCCTTGTTCTAAAATGTACTTGATCGTTGGCAAAGCAGCTACGATTCGGTTATCGTTTGTGATTTTGCCGTCTTTCATTGGTACATTGAAGTCTACACGTACTAAGACTTTCTTTCCTTTTAGATCTAAATCAGTTACTACTTTTTTAGCCATTTTATTATTCCTCCATGTGTTAAAGGATGATGTTTCAAAAAACAAGCGGAAACAGGATCGTTTCCGCTTATTCATCTTATTTGTAAATGCGTCTCGATTTGCCGCTATCTGCTATTATTTAGCGATTTTAGCAAAGTATTCTAAAGTACGAACTAATTGAGCAGTGTAGCTCATTTCGTTGTCATACCAAGCAACTGTTTTAACTAATTGTTTGTCGCCAACAGAAAGTACTTTTGTTTGTGTTTCGTCAAATAATGAACCGAAAGTCATACCTTTGATGTCAGAAGATACGATTTGGTCAGAAGTATAACCATAAGTTTCTGGATCGCTAGCTTCTTTCATTGCTGCGTTTACTTCATCAGCAGAAACTTTCTTATCAAGAACTGTTACTAATTCAGTAAGGGAACCAGTTGGAACTGGAACACGTTGAGCAGCTCCGTCTAATTTACCTTTAAGGCTTGGTAATACTTCACCGATTGCTTTAGCAGCACCAGTAGTGTTTGGAATGATGTTTTCAGCTGCAGCGCGAGCACGACGGAAGTCGCCTTTAGGGTGCGGGCCGTCAAGTGTCATTTGGTCACCTGTGTAAGCGTGGATAGTAGTCATAAGACCTTCTACGATACCAAATTTCTCATCCAAAACTTTTGCCATTGGAGCAAGACAGTTAGTAGTACAGCTTGCGCCGGAGATAACTGTTTCTGATCCGTCTAAAGTTTCGTGGTTAACGTTGTATACGATTGTTTTCATGTCGCCTGTTGCTGGAGCAGAGATAACAACTTTTTTAGCTCCTGCTTTCAAGTGAAGTTCTGCTTTTTCTTGAGTAGTGAAGAAACCAGTACATTCTAATACGATTTCAACCCCTAGGTCGCCCCATGGTAATTCTTCTGGGTTACGGTTAGCTAATACTTTAACTTCTTTACCGTCAACTTTAAAGAAACCATCATGTACTTCGATGTCGCCACCAAATGTACCTTGAGTAGTGTCATATTTCAATAAGTGTGCTAACATTTTAGCGTCTGTCAAGTCGTTGATCGCAACCACTTCGATACCTTCCACATCTTGAATACGACGGAATGCTAGACGACCGATACGTCCAAATCCATTAATACCAACTTTAACTGTCATGAGTCAATTTCCTCCTTGAAAATATTGTTTTTTTATTTCAAAAGGGGTTGCCCTTTTAAAAGCGATTCAGCTGCTCCGGCGTCCGTGATCAAAATCGTATTTCTTGGAGCGGTCTTCATATACGATTTGATTGCTTTAGCTTTTGACTCGCCACCGGCTACGGCAATGATATGAGGTATCTTGGTCAGCTCTTCGAA
Source organism: Listeria grayi DSM 20601 (assembly GCF_000148995.1). Taxonomy (GTDB): domain Bacteria; phylum Bacillota; class Bacilli; order Lactobacillales; family Listeriaceae; genus Listeria; species Listeria grayi. Next base: position 946,567 of record NZ_GL538353.1, on the reverse strand, counting down.
TTGTAGTCCGAATGTCGAAACCTTATGTACTACCTCGCCTTGTTCATTGAAATAATAGCCGAATGCTTCGCCAACTGCTTTTCGCTGAGTGATCTTATCGACCACGGCTGGACTTGCATGTCTTCTGGATGCCATTGTCATTGCGTCGCCGATCCCATGAATGATAGCATTCGCAGATTGGACTAAACGCAGACCTTCTTGGATGGATGGTTCTTTGAGTAGGGAACGATAGGCTTCTTCTCCCAATTGTTCGGGCACATACAGTACGCGATGTTTGGTGCGTGTCTTCGTTGCTAGCTTGTCGCAGATCGTATTGGCTTGATTATCCAAGTCTTCTCCAAGTCCTCCACGTCCAGGCACGAATAATAATTCTCTGCCTTTCGCAAAATCCGGAGTCATCATTTCTGCAACTGTGGCCATTGTAAAGCCGCCCATCACAGCAATGACGTTCTTCTTCTCAGTAAGTGCCATATCGAGTTGCTGGATAGCGGTCCGTCCCATTTCTTCTTGTACCCATGGGGTCTCGTCGCTATTACCTTGCACGATCAAGCATTTTCTGATTTGAAGTTTTTCCTGCAGTGCTTGTTCCATAGAATGAAGGCCAGATAGTTGATTCATGATGCTTTCTAATTCTCTAAAAACGTTCAATCCTTCTGTGGTAACTTTCATCCCAGAAGAAGCGATGTCGATCAGATTCTGTGCTTTCAAGAATTCCACTTCACTGCGGAGCACTCGTTCACTCATGCCAAGCATACTGGCAAGGGTCCGTCTGCCTACAGGTTCAGAAAAATAAATGGAGCGAAGTATTTGATAACGTTTCTGCATCACTTTTAAAACGTCGGGAATTAGTTTTTTTTGTAAGTTAACAATATCTGACATTTTTATTAGCTCCTCACTTAGTGGACAGTTAACGACCCGGTTAGACCTTTAACGTCCCGATAGTTCTAAAAAAAGTAGAGATGAGGCGTGCCGACTTTCATTATCAGATTTTTTCCAATGGCTTGGTTCAATCTACATAAATGACGCTTTGACTTGCCTTTCTCTTTTTGAGTGCTGCTCAGAAACTACCTATCAACTTCTTTCACCCTACAAATACATTCTAACAGTATTGAAGAGATACTTCAAGTATTAAGTGGGACATTTACGAAAAAACAATGGAATCTTCACTTGCTGTCAATAGTATGTTTTTAAAGAAAAAGCCTTTATACACCTATGTTTCCACTAATCATATATTCTAAACATCCTTTTCGATTTCAAAAAAACACAATAAGACGTTTTGTGTCCCACTTTAACTCTTGGCGGGATACAAAACGTCTTAGGCGTCGAACCGTTTTCGTTTGGATGACGATGGGATATTGAGTTCTAAACGATATTTTGCGATCGCTCTTCGTGAAACTTGAATCGCTTCCTCTGCCAAGAGGTCAACGATTTTTTGGTCGGAGAGCGGTTTAGATTTGTCTTCTTCTTCGATCAATTTTTGCAACTGTTGTTTGATCGCACTACTTGCGACCTCTTCGGCATCACCTTGGCCGGATGACTGCTGTAATCCTGCTGAAAAGAAGCGCTTCAATTCATAAACGCCTTGGGAGGTCTCCATGTACTTGCCATTCACTGCACGACTCACCGTCGATTCATGTACACCGATCTCCTCAGATATTTCGCGTAATGTCAATGGTTTCAGTCGGCTGGCTTCTTGGTGTAAAAAGAACTCTTGCTGGTGTTTAACGATCGCTTCCCCGACTAGCTGCAAGGTGCTTTCCCGCTGCTCTAGACTTTTGCGGATCCAATCATATTCGCCAGTTTTTTCTTTCAAGAAGCGTAGTACTTCTTTTTCTTTTGTCGCTTCCATTGTCTGGTAGTAGCTTTCTTGAAAACGGATTTGCGGCAAAAATTGTTTGGCGAGCGACAGATGTAATGTCCCGGCTTTTTCTTCCAAAATCAATTCCGGTACGATATATTGGACGGTTTCCTGAGTGAATGCCATTCCCGGTCTCGGGCTCAATGTTTGGATAAAATCGGCTACTTCTTGGATCTCTGTCAAGCTGACATCCATTTCTGCAGTGATCTTCTTCCATTTTTTGTCGGCAAATTCCATGAAATAATCTTGGATCAAATCGTAAGCGATATAGGGCGCTTTGGCCGAACGTTCGATCTGCAGCAAAATACATTCCTGCATATTTCGAGCCCCGATACCAGCCGGCTCCATGTTCTGCAAAATCTCTAAACCGGCTAAAATTGCTTCTTCACTCATTAAAAGCTGTGCAGCGATCAGGTCAGTATCTTGCGTTAGGTATCCTGCCTCATCTAAGCTTTCGATCAGAAACAAAACGATGATCCGCTGCGATTGCGGCAGTTTCAGCATTTGTAGCTGTTCTTTCAGCACATCTCCAAGTGACTGCGTGTTGTCAGCGATTTGTTCCAGCCAATCGTTATTATCTGCCCTATTTCGGCTGCTTGTTTTATAAGGGATATCTGCTGCCGGTTCTGTTCCTGGGACTACTTCTATCAATGGGTTTTCCAATGCCTTTTCTTCTAAAAACGAGGTCAATTCAGGGGTAGCAAATTGGAGCATGGCAATCGATTGAGTCAACTGCTGTGTCATATTCAATTTTAAAGATTGGGATTGTTGTTGCTTTTGCGCAAAACCTGATTCCAGCCGCATGCTACTCTCCTCCATCATTTAATTCTTCTATATGGTTAGTATACCACCTTATTTCCGAAAAACCACCTGTCTGTCCAAATGAAAAACGCTGAAAAAATCCCAGCGCTTTTCGATATGTTATTTTGGCAAGTGTGCCAAGAAGTTTTGGGAAGCAAACCCTGCGATTTCTTCGTGCGAGAAATGCTTTTGCAAAGCTGCTAAGAAAGTCGGATATTCTCCAGCATGCGAGATCCCCTCGATATGGTGCTGGATGCCATCAAAGTCGGAACCAAAACCAATGTTGCGGATCCCGCCCAATTCCGCGATGTGATCAATATGACGAATCAGATCTTCTATTTTCGAATCTGAAACAGCTTCATTTGTAAAACGCGGATTGAAAATAACATGGATCATCGCATCTTTCTCGATCATAGCTTTGATTTGGTCGTCATCAAGGTTGCGCTGGTGTCCATAAACGGCTTTCGCGTTAGAGTGGCTGGCGATCGGATAATCAGCGAGCTCCATCACATCCCAGAAACTTTTGATGCTTAGATGCGAAACGTCGGTGAAAACTTTATGTTCGTTTAGCTTGGAGACGATCTCTTTTCCAAAAGTGGTCAGCCCCGCTGCTCGTTTTTCTTCGACGCCATCAGCAGCCAGATTGGCATTATTCCAAGTAAGTCCTACGGAAAGCACGCCCGCTGTGATCAGCTGTTCCAGACGTTCGATACTTTGGCCGATCGGTTCAACACCTTCTAAAGTAAGCACCGCGCCAATTTTACCTTCCGGCAGTTCTTCCAAATCGCTCCACTTTTTGAGCGGATGAATAATCCCACCCCGGTGAAGCACATGCTGTTTGAAGATATTTACCTGTTCGACCGCTTTTTTCCATTTATGTTCAACAGGGATCTCCGGATCTAAAAAGATCGCAAACGCCTGCATCATAAAGTCCCCTTCAATCAATCGTTCAAAATTAACGTCGAGTTCCGGCGAATCTTGAAAATTCCATTTCCCTTTGCTTGCTTGCAATTTGTATAACGCATCGCAATGCATATCGATTACTTTCATTCCTCTACACTCCTTATTTCTACGAAAAAGCTAATTCTTTTTGGATAAGTTTCAGTAATGTTTGTTTATGCCATTTCTTTGCCAGCACGGTTTTGCTTACTTGATATGTCGCTTCTTCGATTTGGCCTTCTTCGTTTTCTGCTCGCAAAGTCAATTGATAGACCAGCCGTTTTTTCTCCAATAATACTTGTTTGATGGTGTCTTTTTGTAAATAATGCATTTCTGCTTCGTTTAGTCGAAAAACAAAAGTAAAGATTCCGGCGTCGGTAAAGGCAAGTATTAAACTATGCCTGCTCCGCATCGTTGGCCCTGCGTATAAAAAATCCATTTTTGTTATCAGCAGCCCATTTTCTTCCGCATAAGCTTTCACTTCTCGCTTGAGCTTTTCTTGCAAGGACATACCCACGTGACATCGCTCCTTCTCTTATAGTGTATCAAAAAATGCGTGAAGAAAAAATGGAAATTTATTTTTCAGGAAATGATTATTGATTTGCGCGAGGGTTTTGTGACTTTATTGAGGCGATGTTGAATGGCCGCGTTATCATTTTCAAGAAAAAACAGGTGGACAAGCGGCAGTTTCAGACGCAAAGAAACGAAGACAATAATTTAATAATTGTCTTCGTTTTTTTGATGCCTTTTCATGAAAAATCTAAATCCAATATTTAGTATCACCAAGCATAGTACTGAAGAAGAGAAGACCCAAGATGCTATCCAGTCCAAAGCAAACGAGATTATTAGGACTACTGCCAATATAGTGTAGATTACATAAAAAATTATGGTCTTATTCATGTTATGCCCCCTACTAATGTCAAGCGTTGCTTTATGGTCATATATTTTTCCGTGTCAAAAAAGCTCGCTTATATTACTAGGCTACTTTATAAAAATCAACACGTCAATTGCATTTATCATTTGGCTTCCTATTATGTACTACAAAAAGAAAAGGCGCTATAAAACGAGCGCCTTCTCTCCCTACTATTTACTTTCTCAAAAACCCTTTAACCGTTTCCTCGATTCGATCTGCGCTAAGTCCAAATGTTTCTTGCAAATATTCTGGCGTTCCAACTTGGCCGAACGCTTCATCTACACCGATACGCTTGACCGGGATAGCTGCGCCGTTTTCTGCGATTACTTCTGCTACGGCTGATCCCAATCCGCCAGTGATCGAATGGTTTTCGATCGTGATGATGAATGACTTGCCTTTGCTTTCTTTGAGCAGCAGTTCGCGGTCGATCGGTTTGATCGTGAACATGTCGATGACGGTCACGGAGGTTCCAGAATTGGCTAAGCGTTCTGCTACGTCAAGTGCTTCATAGACTAATTGACCAGCTGCTACGATCAGTCCGTCTGTTCCTTCGCGAAGGACTTTGCCTTTTCCGATCTCAAAAGTGGTTCCTGCTGCGTAGATATTATGAACAGCTTTACGATTGCCACGAACATAATGGATGCCTTCCCGCTTAGCAAATTCTTGAATGATCCGATCCATCTGCACAGCGTCTGAAGCGTCGCAGACAATTGAATTCGGGATACTTCTCATCAGTGCGACATCTTCAAAAGTCGTGTGGGTCCCGCCGTTTGGCCCGACGGTGAAGCCTGGATCTGATCCATAGATATTGATAGTCGTTTTGGCATAGCCGCCGGAAAGATATAATTGATCGAAAACGCGGCGTGTGGCAAATGGTCCGAATGTATGAATGAATGGAGTATAGCCAGTGATGCTGAGTCCAGATGCCATACCGACCATATTTGCCTCTGATACACCTACATTGATAAAACGGCTAGGGTGGCTTTTGCCTAGACGATTCCAATTACTTGCAGCGCTTAGATCAGCGTCTAGCGCGATCACACGGGTATCCTTTTCCATCAACTTTTCTATCCTGCTGGCGACGACATTTCTAAGTTCAACGCCTAATTCATTATTTACTGCTAATTCAGTACTCATTCGGTTGCTCCCTTCTTCCTTTATTTATTTGCTTCCTTTTCCAATAAACGGATGGCTTTTTCGGTTGCTTCGATAACTTCCGGGCCGTTGAATTTAACGGAATGATTACCGGCGAATGTTTCAAAGAACGGGACGCCCTGTCCTTTTATTGTGTCTAGTACAATACAGTTAGCTTGAGCTTTTTGTTTTTTGGCTGTGGTAATAGCTTCGTCGATCGCTTCTACATCGCGGCCATTCACTTTTTGGGTAAAAAAGCCGAATGCTTCCATTTTCGCTTGCAGGTCGAAATGAGTGACGATTTCTTCACTTTTTCCGTCGTTTTGTCCTTTATTTTCATCGATACATACGATGCAGTTTGCTAGTTTGGCATGTGCCAGATATTGGAAAGCTTCCCAGCACTGGCCTTCGTTCAACTCGCCATCGCCGACGATCAGATAAACATATTGATCGCCGCCTTTTCGTGCAAGTCCTGCAGCAATGCCGGTCGCGATCGAAGTTCCTTGTCCGAGCGAACCGGTCGTTGCATCTACGCCGGGAGTTTTGTTGCGGTCTAAGTGAGATGGCAGGTTTGTTCCGCCATCATTGAGCGTGTAGAGCCAATCTTTTGGAAAAAAGCCGCTGTTTGCAAGGGCGCTGTAAACGCCGGGGCCTGAATGTCCTTTAGAAAGCACCAAATAATCTCTGTCTTCCCACTCCGGCTCATCAGCACGATAATTCAACTGTTTTCCGTAAAGAACTGCTAACAATTCTACGATCGACAGCGAGCCGCCGACATGCCCATATCCTCTGTGAAGCAGCATTTTCAAAACATCGCGTCTGATTGATGCTGCAAATGGAACTAGCGCTTGGTTCGTTTCTTCTTTTATCACATTCACACACTCCTTTTATTTTTCAGCACTTACTACTGTTTTGCGGCCTTTTATAGTCAAAGCGATCAAGATACCGAAGATAACAAGTAAGGTTGCAATAATAGCCCATTGTCCACCGATTTTCGAAACGTTACCTAGTAAAATACCAGTTACGCCGTAATCTGTATCAGAGAAGGTGGAGCCAGCAAAGCCGATACCGCGCATGATCGGCAGAAGGAAGATCGGCATAAAGCTGATGATGATTCCTTGGACGAACGAGCCTACAACAGCGCCTTTTACTCCGCCTGTAGCGTTTCCATAAACACCGGATGTCGCTCCGCAGAAGAAATGAGGTACAACACCAGGGATAACAACGGTAGTGCCCATCAAGATCATTAAACCTAAACTTACGATCCCACCGACAAAGCTTGATAAGAAACCGATAAGAACGGCATTTGGTGCATACGGAAATACGATCGGACAATCTAATGCTGGTTTGGAATTAGGTACAAGACGTTCCGAAATACCTTTGAAGGCTGGAACGATCTCTGCCAAGATCAAACGTACCCCAGCTAAGATCACGAATACCCCTGCTGCAAAACTACCAGCTTGTTGCAAGGCGTAAACGATGTAGTTGGTTCCGCCGCTGAGCTTTGAAACATATTGACTACCGGCAAATAGTGTAACTAGCACATAGAATAGTCCCATGGTGATCGTGATGCTTACAGTCGAATCACGCAAGAAAGCAAGTCCTTTAGGGAATTTGATGTCTTCCGTCGATCTTGATTTTCCGCCGATCCATTTACCAACAAGTCCGCTCACTGCGTAACCGAAGTTCCCAGTATGCCCAAGTGCGACTTTGTCGTTTTTCGTGATTTGACGTGTAAATGGCTGTGCAATGGCGGGGAATATCGTGTTGGCGAGACCCAATGCGAAACCGCCGACAATAATAGCTAATACTTCATTCATATCGATAGCGCTTACAATTACTGCTAACATACATGCCATGTATAGGGTCGCATGTCCAGTAAGATAAATGTATTTATAACGAGTGACACGAGCGATCAGGATATTACATGCCATCCCGATCAGCATGATCAAAGCTGTTTTCGTTCCAAATGTCGTCAGCGCAACGGCTACGATTGCTTCATTATTAGGAACGACACCTGTTACATGAAAGGCGTGCTGGAACATTTTCCCAAATGGTTCTAAAGAGCTTTGGACAACGCCGGCTCCTGCTGTAACAACAAGAAAGCCGACAAATGTTTTAATACCACCACGAATAATATCGGAAAAATGCTTTTTTTGCAGTGCCAGACCCAAGATAGCGATCAGCGCTACTAAAATTGCCGGGGTACTTGCGACATCAATGATTACCTTTAGAAATCCTGACATTTTGTTTCCTCCTTTTTATAGCAATCCTTTTTCTTTACAAACTTTTTCTACCTTATCTCGCAGTTCATCTAAGTCGATAATGCTGTCTAAAACGACTACTTCGCCTAAATGCGCTGCGCTGTCTTCTAAATCTTTTGCAACGAAAAACACATCTGCAAGGTCTGGCGAAGCACTCCCCATGTCATAGTGAGATACTTCCACGTCATCCACACCTAGATCACTTAATACTGTATTGATATTCATTTCTACCATAAAACTGGAACCCAATCCGGAACCACAAACTGCTGCAAATTTCATTATTTTTCCTCTCCTTCTTTTTCTTTCATTATTTGGATGATCTCGTTAGCATCTTTTGCAGCTAACAATTTTTCTAAACTTGCTTTATCGGATAATAGTTTGGTCAGACTTGCGAGTGCACGTAAATGTGACTCATTGTCGACTGCTGCTAAACAGATGAAAATCGAGATTGGATGGCCCGGATCATCTAACAACAGGACTGGTTTCGCTACTTTCAGCATCGACATGCCGAGTTTTTTCACGCCGTCCTCTGGTCTGGCGTGCGGCAGGGCGATTCCTTTGCCGATATTGATAAACGCGCCGTAGTCTTTCACTTTCTGGATCATCGCTTCGACGTAATCCGCGTTGATATATTCTGTCTCTAATGGTTCGGCTGCTTTATGGATCGCTGCCTCCCAGTCTAGCTCGTCTTGCTCGAATTGAATAAATGGTTTGGTTAATAGTTCTGTCAACATTGGTCTTCGATCCTCCTTCTTATTCATTGTCCTCATCATTTTGCGGCTGAGTATTTTTAATAGTTTCTCAGACGTAACACCTTCTTTTAGCTGAAGATAAGGAAGAATCGATTGTAAAACTTCCTCAGGGGTCACAAGGAGCACTCCAGGAATCAAAAATTGCTCTTGCACTTTCTTTACTAAATGGTTTTTCTCAGTTTGTTCCATAATTGGTCGAATCAGGAAAAGTGGTTTCGCAGAGTCGAATGCTACGCTAGAAAAAATCAAATCGTAAGAGTCTAACGATACTCGCTCCATTTCTGATAAAGCATAATGTGTATGGAAAATGATGGTTGGAAATAGGCGCTTGAGTTCAGCTTCCATGATCATGGAGGTGCTGATACCATTTGGACAGACGATCAATGCGTGTAGCTGTTCTGTTTTTTCTTTTTCCTGCTGATTTTTGATCGCTGCTCCGAATAATAGCGTGAAATAAGCTTTTTCGCCTTTGGAAATCGGTTTGCCTACGAGCTTTTCTAAAGGTGATAATGCTGCTTCGGTGATGGCAGATATTTCTGGATAATCACGCTCGATGGTTGTCAAAAACGGCTGTTCGATCTCTAAGTCGTAGTAGATTCGGAAATAGGCTGGCACTAAATGGTTGAACACATCTAAAAGCAGTTTGCGATAATCTTCAAATTGGATCGCCGAACGACGCTCCAGTTCTTGGATCATCTGACTGGCGCAATGCAAGAGAAAGTCGAATGCCGGTTCTTCGATCTGACCTTGTGTCAATGTTAAAAGTAAGATCGTGATAAATGCGGCTTCTTTTTGGCAGATCGATTCCGCCAAGCCAGTGCTCGCAAGCAAATCTTCTGCAATTTGATGAATATGCGTGGACATCACTCGTCCTAGATAATGCTCCTGCTCGATCGAAAGCGGCGATTCTGCCATGCGCTCGATGATCAAACACATGTAGCCGTAGAAACCTTCCAGTCGTCCAGGGATCATATTGATCGCTTTGTTATCCATCGCTGTTTCGATTTGAGTGCGAATCGTCGTATAGCGGTTAAAGTCATGCGCATGGATCCATTTTGACAGCTGCCACGTTCCTGCTGTAGTTTCCACTAACTTGTTTATCCAGTGAAAACCAAGCCGCCTGATCGTCCATTCATCGCCGCTAAGGAAAAAGCCTTCTTTCCTACCGTATTCCAGTTTCACCTCATATGCCGCCAGTTCTCTTCGCAAATTCTTGATGTCTGATAAAATCGTGTTTTTACTGACATTTAAGAAGCTTTGATAATGAAAAACGGATAGTTCTTTATAGCGCGAAAATGTCAGCAGATAAATCAGCATGATGCGTTCCTTCTCGTCAAAATAAGCGGCTTCTTCTTGAGGTTGGAAGAGAAAATCCGGGAAATGCTGTTTCGCTAGTTTAGGCAATGAAAAAGTTTGTTCATTGATCCAAAGTGATTCTCTTGGAAAATAGCGTTGAAACGTCTGAAGATATTGTTTCAGCTGCGCTTCCGTTAATCCTGTTTTTTCCATTCCTTCTTGGAGTGTCATTTTCCTAGCGTCATCTAATGGGATGATTCGACTCATTTTATAACGTGACATTTTGTCTACCTCCTACTTACAGTATAATGAGCAAGCGCTTTCTTAGCACCCCTTCTTTGGTACAAATGCTTGTTGAAAATAAAAAATCATTGTACCGAAGTCTGGCTATATCGATAAAAAAGACTGGAAAGATGCGGTATCCTTCCAGTCTTATGTCTATGCAAAATAGTGTGACGCTATTTTATCATAAACTACTATTCTATTGCACCTGCTTTTTTCCACGTAGATAGATTCCTGCTGCCAAAAAAGCTAGTCCAAGTAGTGCAGCGCCGTCTGCTTTATCTCCGGTAGCCGGTAGTTTTGCAACGGGACTATTACTATTTCCTCCCGCTACATCATCTTGGCTTGGCGCTTCATCGGTGGGATCTTGCACAGTTGGGTCCGTATGATGATCGTTTTTCTCAGGAACGGTTGGCACTTGCTGATTTACCTGTTCTATTCGTATGTCCGCTACTTTAGCGGTATGCTCGCCAGTTTCCGAAAATGCTTCGATTTGTAAATGCTGGACGCCTGCTTTATCCGGGTCGATACTAGTAGCAAAATCGGTTTCGATGTGATCGATGTTCTCACCATGAATACCGATAGCCGCAAGTAATGCTTGTTCGGTCAGCCGCTTTCCTTGTTTCCATGTAAGGGACGGATTATCTAACGTTAAAACTGGTTGTCTGCTGTCGACCACTAATGTGATCGGTACCGAATCCGCTGCATTTCCCTGCGCATCTATAGCTTCTAATTTCACTTTATACGTCGCTGCTTTTGAAAAGTCTACCGTCTGTAGATCAGTTTGGATCGCCGCTCCTTCAGCCTTTGCACCAATCGCTTGTAAAAAGTCTTTCTCAGTTGGCTTCTGGTTCAACAAATAGTGAATCGTTTGTTTTTCCACTGTGATCACAGGCTTTTCCGGTTCCGCTGGCGGTGGTGTGTCTAAAATGCTGGTATTGCTCGCTTGCAAGATCGGCTGCTGGGCGACCATTGCCCACGCAGTCGCTAATTTATCTTTTTGATCCGCGATTTTATCTGGCTCGAATTTGTTCATTAATCCTAATTGGCTCGCTTGGATGCCGTATTGATCGGTAATCGTCTGTTTGAACAGCTGTTGGAGTGCTTCATCTCCATCGATCAATTTCGCCAAGATCTCATTTGCTCGGTCAAGCGCTGTCTGATAGCTGGCTAAATCCTTGAAATCCAAGTCATCGAACGCTTTTGTTTCTGTCAAAAATTCACCCCAATAAAATTCCGCAAACGGAACAGACATCGCGTCTTTATCGATTACCGATTTTCGCATAAAATAATTCAAGCTCCGAAAAGGATCGTTGATAAATTGTTCACTGCCCATTTGTTTGGGCAGCCGTTCCGGATCGATCGTTTGGTAGCGGTGAGTTTGCAGATTGAATGCTTTGGGATAATACTGATTGTTTGCTGCCATTTTTTGCCAAAAAGCAGCACCGCTCAAATCGCTGTAATCACCCACCACGGTGATATTGACTTTATCACTACCGCTACCTGTAATAGCTTTCGTCAGTAAATAACTGTTTGCGCCATGATGACCGTCGATCGCATAATACTGCTGATCTGGACCAATGACCACCGTTACAGCCGGTGTACTTACATCAGGATCGACAACTGCCTGCAATGTATCTCGAAGGTCAGCTGTTTTATATTTCGCCTTGTCTTGTAATTTTTCCGTTCCATCTGGAGATAGGTATTTGCCTTTTTTATAGCCGTTATCATCGTTAAAATCGGCAAAGTAGTCCTCCGTCAATTGTCCATTTTCGTTTATGTAAGTTGTCAGCTTATATGCCATCTGTACCTTTCCTAAATCTGCTTGTGTCGGATGGATCGATTGAATCGGTACATCATAGCGAACCGAAGTAGTCGTTTCTGCGGCGTTTACAGAAGTTAACGAGATGAAGGATAATGTAAAGATAAGTATGATTCCCCATAAAAGTCCTAGCGTTTTTTTCAAAATTTTACCCCTTTCTTTTCCATACTAGTTACAGTATAAGAAAGGTATATAAAGCTAGAATGAAGGGGATGTAAATAATGTGTTAACATCAAAAAAAGCGGCCGCTTGGACCGCTCTCTTAGATCAATTAACTTTATTTACTTTGAAAGCTTCCCATGCCCCGCCGATGAGGTTTTGGGTAGCAAACAATTGACCGCCGTTATTTAAATTTGCACTGACGAATTTATTGTTTGCCGCGCTTTGAATCCCATAATCGCCATTCCCTGTTGGAACAAAGCGGAATTTTTCCCAGTCCCCGATCGTTGATGCACGCGCCAATAGCTGGCTTTGTTCATCTAAAACCGCAGTTACGTATTTTCCGTTTGCTTCTGATTGGAAAGAAACTGTGCCGTCACTATTATTTTTCACTAACAGCGTTTCCCAAGCACCGCCGTAGTTGTCGCGGTTTGCCGCCAGTGTTTTATTACCAGCATCTTCTGCGGTAACTACTTTATTATTAGCACTCGATACAAGATAGTATTTCCCATCTTGAATGGTCGCTACGCCACCTTGAAAGCCCTCTTTGATCACGTTATATAACGATTGATTCACTGCGCCTTGTTCCGTGCGCACATTCGACCATTTTTGCTTGATAACCTCTTTGGAATCATTATAAATATCGACTTTTGCTGGATTGTGATTGTAGATACCCCAATTGTTGTTGGTCCCTGTCACTTTATAAGACCAACTTGTCCAGCTCCATCTATTCGTATTGAATGTATTTAAGGCATACTTCCAACCGTCAGTAAGTCCAAAGACATTGAACTCGCCGATAAATGTTGGAACATTGTAGTTCGCTTGATTGATATCAACTACTTTGCTGTCAAAATATTTCTTTTGTGCCGCTAGATCTTTTTCTGCACTCCATGGGTAATAATGATATTCATAAACGATGTTTGTCCAGTTATAAGTTTGCGGCCTTGGTAAATCTTTTGCATCCCAGCACGATTCCATGATAACGATGTGCTCTTTGTCCTTATTTCGGATTTTTTTATAGATCTCGTCATAAAAATCCCATTGGACTTTGTTTGTTGCCGCTGCTTTGATCCCTGGTTCGTTGATCGTATCATAGCCTGCGACCGCTGGATTACCATTGTAATGCTCAGCGATCTTTTCCCATAACCAAAGTGTTTTCGCACGATTAGCCGGATTGTCATAAAGCTGTTTCCCATCATTGATCTCACCTGAATGATCCATGCCGTTTTGCGATCCAAAGGCCCCGTGCATATCAAGAATCACGTACATACCACGCTTAGCACTATTATCGATAAACCAGTCCAGCCGATTCCATGCATCCGCTTTCAAATTACCGTTGTCATCTACCAGATTCATGTAAGTGAACGGCAGCCGCAAAACATTCGCCCCCATATTCTGGACATTGTCAAAATCTTTGGTCGTCCAATAATTATCCTCATATACCTTGATCAATTCATCCCGACCCGCTGCGCCAAATCTGTTTTTAAAAGTATCCATCATTGTTTTCTGATCTTTTGCATTGGTCGGGTTCATCCATTCTTCTTGGACCAGCCATCCGCCGGCATTCACCCCACGAAGTTGCACTTCCTGTCCCTTTGCATTTTTGATCAACGTTCGGTCTGTTTTCAAGAAGTCTTGACCTTCCAATGCTTTTGCTTCTGTTTTGTTCCCGCCAAAACCAACAACTAAGCTAATGATCCCAAGTAAAACAGCTGTTATCAGCCATTTCCCCATAAGACCCCGTTTTTCTGATTTCCCTATCATTCATCTTCCATCCTCTCTACAAATAAGATATCGCGCTTTAAATGTCTGTTTTCACAAAGCTGATCTATCTTTTGTAAATTCTAAGAAGGAGCCATTCTCTTTTTTCTTGTCCTCCTTTCCCGCCTCATCATAACATAATTAAAAATGTAAGGCCTTACATTTTTGTTTACAATGTATGAAACAAATTTCTAATTTTGCTGCGCGGTTTGTGAAGGTAGTTATAGAGCTGTTTACTTATAAAAAGCGTGGATGATAGTAATACTATCATCCACGCTTAGGAGTTGTTATATGAATGCCCTCGGAGGGAATCGAACCCCCATTTTAAGAACCGGAATCTTACGTGCTATCCGTTGCACCACGAGGGCACTATGTAAGTGCCGTACGAATAGTAATTATATCGGAAAATGTATGAAGTAGCAAGTTCTATTTCTGCTTGAAAAACTATTTTTCTTCCGAAGAACCTTTTATTTGACCTACTTTGACCATTCGTGTATAGTAAAGTTATCGCTTAAGAAACCTATTTTCTTAAACTAAAATTGAAATGAATGAGGAGGAATATAACAATGAATTTAATTCCAACAGTTATTGAACAAACTAGCCGTGGCGAACGCGCTTACGACATTTATTCCCGTCTATTAAAAGATCGTATCATCATGTTAGGTTCTGCTATCGATGATAATGTAGCCAATTCGATCGTTGCCCAATTACTATTTTTAGATTCTCAAGATCCGGATAAAGATATCTACTTGTACATCAACTCTCCAGGAGGAAGCATTTCTGCCGGGATGGCGATCTACGATACAATGAATCTTGTGAAAGCTGACGTACAAACGATCGGCATGGGTATGGCTGCTTCTATGGGTTCATTCTTACTTGCAGCTGGTGCAGACGGTAAACGTTTTGCATTGCCGAATTCCGAGATCATGATTCACCAACCACTTGGCGGTGCGCAAGGACAAGCGACTGAAATCGAAATCGCTGCTCGTCATATTTTGAAAATCAAAGAACGCATGAACCGCATTCTTTCTGAAAAAACTGGTCAACCGATCGAAGTGATCGCTCGTGATACAGATCGTGATAATTTCATGACTGCAGACGAAGCAAAAGAATACGGCTTGATCGACGATATTATTTCTAGTAAAAACGCTTTGAAATAAGGTATTTGATCGCTAAAAAGCACATCCCTTTTTATAGGGACGTGCTTTTTTTATTGCTGTTCTTCCCATTCCTTGACGATCGCGATCCCACTGCTTGTTCCAAGGCGTTCCGCACCAGCTTCGATCATCAGCATTGCTGTTTGCAGATCGCGAATTCCTCCGGCAGCTTTCACTTTTACCTTATCTCCCACCGTTTCCTTCATCAATCGTACATCTGAAGCCGTTGCGCCACTTGTTCCAAATCCGGTCGAAGTCTTAATGAAATCTGGCTCTACTTTCTTTGCGATCTCAGCCATTTTTATTTTTTCGGATTCTGTTAAATAGCAATTTTCGAAGATCACTTTGGAAATCACCTGATATTTTCGGCAGATCGCCACGATTGCTTCCATTTCCTGCTCCAGATATGCATATTTTTTCTCTTTCAATGCCCCGATATTAATTACATAATCGATTTCATCCGCGCCTTTTGCGATCGCATCTTTTGTTTCAAAAAGTTTACAATCCAGCGTTGTTTGGCCTAAAGGAAAGCCGATTGCCGCCCCGACATGAACAGGACTATTTTCTAAAAAGGCGGCGCAAACTTCCGTCGCTGCAGGATTGATCGCGACCATTTTAAATTGGTACTCGTCCGCTTCCTCGCATAGTTTTTTGAAGTCGCTTGTTTCTGCATACGGTTTCAAATTTGTATGATCGATCATTTGCTTCAAGTCAATCAGTTTCAATTTCTCTTCCTCCTCAACTTCGAATTCTCACTATGATTATACCACTTTTGATTTAAAGCTAAAAAATAAAGGTCAATTTACTTGACCTTTTAAATTTTCAGGCGTATATTAGAGTCATAATAACGAGGAGGAATTTTTCATGTATACAGTAGGTCAATATTTGGTCGACCGTTTAGAAGAAATTGGCATTGACAAAGTATTTGGTGTGCCCGGCGACTATAATTTAACTTTCTTAGACTATATCCAAAACCACGAAGGGCTTAGCTGGCAAGGGAATACCAACGAATTAAATGCCGCTTATGCTGCAGATGGTTATGCCCGCGAACGTGGTGTGAGTGCTTTAGTTACCACATTTGGTGTTGGTGAATTAAGTGCGATCAATGGCACAGCGGGAAGCTTTGCCGAACAAGTTCCTGTCATCCATATCGTCGGATCTCCAACTATGAATGTGCAATCCAATAAAAAATTAGTACATCACTCGCTAGGAATGGGAAACTTCCATAATTTTTCCGAAATGGCAAAGGAAGTCACTGCTGCAACAACGATGCTGACAGAGGAAAACGCCGCGTCAGAGATCGACCGTGTGCTTGAAACGGCATTGCTTGAAAAGCGTCCTGTTTATATCAATCTGCCAATCGACATCGCTCATAAGGCGATTGTAAAACCTGCTAAAGCCTTGCAAACAGAAAAATCAAGCGGCGAACGTGAAGCTCAATTAGCAGAAATCATTCTATCTCATTTGGAAAAAGCGGCGCAACCGATCGTTATTGCCGGTCACGAGATCGCTCGTTTCCAAATTCGTGAACGTTTTGAAAACTGGATCAATCAAACAAAATTACCCGTAACTAATCTTGCTTATGGTAAAGGTTCTTTTAATGAAGAAAATGAGCACTTTATCGGTACGTATTACCCCGCATTCAGCGATAAAAATGTTTTAGATTATGTGGATAACAGCGATTTTGTCTTGCATTTTGGCGGGAAGATCATCGACAACTCGACTTCTTCATTCAGCCAAGGTTTTAAAACAGAAAACACACTGACTGCTGCAAACGACATTATCATGCTACCGGATGGCAGTACGTATAGTGGGATTTCTTTAAATGGATTGCTAGCAGAATTAGAAAAACTGAACTTTACTTTTGCTGATACTGCCGCAAAACAAGCTGAACTAGCTGTTTTTGAACCGCAAGCAGAAACACCACTGAAACAAGATCGTTTCCATCAAGCTGTGATGAACTTCTTACAAGCAGATGATGTTTTAGTTACTGAACAAGGAACTTCTTCGTTCGGTCTGATGCTGGCGCCACTTAAAAAAGGGATGAATTTGATTTCGCAAACACTATGGGGATCGATTGGCTACACGCTTCCGGCAATGATCGGCAGCCAGATCGCCGCACCTGAGCGCCGCCATATTTTAAGTATCGGCGACGGATCTTTCCAATTGACAGCGCAAGAAATGAGCACGATCTTCCGCGAAAAATTAACACCGGTCATTTTCATTATCAACAATGATGGCTATACGGTAGAACGCGCGATCCACGGCGAAGATGAAAGCTATAATGATATTCCAACTTGGAATCTGCAATTGGTAGCTGAAACGTTTGGTGGCGATGCGGAAACAGTCGACACACATAATGTGTTCACAGAAACTGATTTTGCCAACACACTTGCAGCCATCGATGCTACTCCGCAAAAAGCACATGTTGTTGAAGTACACATGGAGCAAATGGATATGCCGGAATCATTACGTCAGATCGGACTTGCGTTGAGCAAACAAAATAGCTGATTTATCTTGGCCCCTTATGCCTTAGAGACAAGGTGTAAGGGGTTTTTTAAGTTGTCCCACTCAATTGACAGCATTCCCGTAAAATGCTAGACTTTAAATCGTAATCATTCCTATTAAAAACATTCTCTTTTCCCAGAGAATCTAGTACAGGATAAGGTCGTGGATAAATGAAAAAATTAGTACTTCTAGCTAGCGTATTTGTTATCATACTTCTCCTACTTAACAATTATTCGCCCAAATACGATATTGCCCGTGTCAATCATACAAAAATTTTAAAAGAAAATACCGTTACTGACACTATGAAAAATAAAGATACGATTTATCAGCAGCAAGTTATTGGAACGTTGACTACTGGTAAATATAAAGGTTCTAAAATCGAACTCTTTCATAAATATTCAGCTTCTAGTGCTTTCGATTATAAAATCAGCAAACCTAGCAAGATCTTCGTTAAGGTCAATAAAGCTTCCAAAGACAAACTATTGACTGGCAGTATTAAAGGAATCAAGCGTGATACTACTATTATTTTGCTCTTCTTTGTATTTATTTTTCTCATGCTTTTCATTGGGAAACGCCAAGGGCTTCTCTCTCTTTTAGCTTTAGCAAGCAATATATGTATCATTTTAGCGGCGATCTCGCTCTATTTAAATACGGCTCTTAAAAATCTGGGCTTCGTTAATGTCTTTTTGATTGTCATTTTACTATGTATTACATCCTTCTTATTGATTTTGAATGGTATCCACAAAAAAACATTTTATCTGATTGCTTTGACCTTATTATCGATTGGTTTAACGGCTTTGGTCGTTTACATAACAATGCGTGCAACTAACGAAAAAGGAATCTATTATGAATCGTTGGAATTCGTCACGCTGCCCCCGAAAAACATGTTTTTCGTTGAGATTCTTCTTGGTTCTGTAGGCGCTGTCGTGGATATCGTGATTACGATCTTCACTTCTATGCTAGAAATCTCAGCAAAAAATCCCAATATGAAGATCCAAGTCTTGCGAAAAAGTGGTTTTGAGATCGGCAAAGATATTATGGGGGCAATGACAAATATCTTACTATTTGTTTATCTAGTAGGCTCCATTCCGATGATATTATTGTTGCTGCGTAATGGGTTAGATATTAGTTTTGCTTTTCAACTAAATCTATCACTTGAATTGATACGTGCGCTCACCGGTGGGATCGCCGTCGTCATTTCGATTCCACTGACCATATATATAAGCGCTTGGATCTTAGATAGGGAGGGAAATAAGCTATGACGACTTTTTGGGCACTGAGTTTTATCTTATCTCTATTGATGCTCCTCATTGGTGGAAAACGCGGTGCAAAGTCGTTTTTCGCCCTTTATGTCAATATCTTGATCCTGATCATTACAGTCTTCCTGCTCTATTTCAAGGTAAATCCGATCCTACTTGCTTTGATTGTAAGCATCCTTATCAGCGCTTTTAACCTTTATTTCATCAATGGCATCCATTTAAAAACCAACGCTTCCTTTCTTTCTATATCGTTAGTAATGTGCCTATTGTTCCTACTAACCCTTCTTTTCACGATGCACTTGGGGCTACAGGGCTTTTCAGAAGAGGAATGGGAAGAAATCGGCGTCTACTCGCTTCATATCGGGATCAATTTTTACCAGATCGCTGTCTTTACTACAATCATTGCTGCTGTTGGTGCTATTTTAGATACAACGATTTCCGTTGCTTCTTCGATTTATGAATATTATACGCACTTCAAGGAAGCGACATTCAAGGAACTTTATGCCAATGGACTGGCGGTTGGTAAAGGAATTTTATCCGCAACTAGCACTACACTGTTCTTTGCTTATTTAGGCAGTTATTTGACATTGATCATCTGGCTGATCACACTCCACTATTCCTTGCTAGATACCTTAAACAGTAAAGTCTTCGGTCTGGAAATAATCGCTACTTTAATAGGAGGAATCGGCGTGATCGTTGCTGTTCCTGTGACCGCTTATATCACTTCCTATTTGATCAAAAAGCAGCGTTGAAAGGGACTTGCTCATAGAAATACAAACGATTTGTTTTGTGTAATAATCTTTTTTCTGTTTTAAAAAAATCTATTAATATCGCTCTTTTTATTCGTTAGAGGATAGGCAACATAATTTCATGGGATTTGCATCTATTTTTGCTCAGGAGCTTACTTGTTTTTTCCCAGATTCACTTAATCCGATTTATTGTCCCTCAACTAATCTTGTTAAAAAGACTTTATCGGATACTGGCTGTTTCTGCAGTTAGCAATCAATTTTGCGCTTCGGTTTGCTAACTTAGGGATATCCAGTTTTCATTTTGCACAACTTTATTGTCCACTTATAAAGTGAAGCTTATTAGTATGTTATGTTTTTGGCGATAATGTATACCTTAATGCGCATTGGAATTTATCCAATTTTATAATGGATCACGTTTAGAAATATTAATCGTAAAATTACGGACAGACGTAAAAAAACTAGCCCCTTAATTTAATAGAGTACTAGCTTATATATTAATCTTCTTTTTATCTTTTACCTAAATAATCCTACCCTGTTGAAGTTGAACCATCGCTCGTATTTATTTTTTTTCTTTAATACATACTGCATTAGATCATCTAGTTCTTTTGGATGGAATTTATCTTTTTCTGATGCTTCAGAGACTATAAAAGGATATAATTTGACAGCGATTAATCCCAACTCTTCTTTGTTCTCAATAGAACTGGCCGCTTTAACTAAATTACTTTTTAAATCAGCTCCTAAATCTTCATGGTGATTATTGTATAAAGATTTTATTAACTCTAAAAATAGTTCTGCATCTTTTTTTTTAAACATATTATCCCATCCTATTATCTAAAATAAGTCGAACCACCAGAAATCGTATTCATCCAGCCATTGACAACTACATTTTGAACATGTGTTGAAAATGCAGTAACTTGAACCATTTTCCACTTTTTCTTTTTAGTATGAAAATAAAATTTATATGGTTGCGCCGTATATTTATATACCCATTTCCCTTTACCTCTTAACATAAAATCGCGGTTAGTTACTGTACTATTTAATTCTAAAGCTGCTTCTGGAATATCAATATCTGTTAAAATAACTTCCGTAGCTCCTGATTCAAGCGCTTCTGACAATGGCATTTGGGGTAAATCACTATCATTCATCTCGATGTCTTGCGGAAGATTAATCTTGTTTTCTTTCGTTACTTCTTCTGCATTCGCATTATTAGGTAACAATACATTAGATGTGCCTAATATAGTCGTTCCCAATATCATAATTGTAATACCTTTTTTAAAATTATTCGGAAAATTCATTCAAATCAATCTCCTTGTTGTCATGTATTTATGATGCTGTTAGTAAGAAATACTAAATTTATTTAGTTTAGTGCTTACCTTTTAGGAGTATAGCACATTCGAAATTTAAAAAGTACGAACAAATTTCGAACTTTTTGTGACATTTTAGAAAGATACTATATATATATTAGGTTTTCGTTTATTTATTAAATATAATTTAGATTTTTTGATATAAACTAAATTTCAGACAAAATCAAGCACTTTTAGAGACTTAAAACTTGCATTCGTTCGTCGGCACAAAAAGAGTCTAGAAATTATAATTTCTAGACTCTCCTATATAATTACATTTTCGGAAATTTCAATGTTACAAGTTTACTACGCTTCTTATTTTTCTTTTTAGCGGAAGCTTGGAAATTATATTTTCCATAATCAGCTTGTCGTATTTTTACATATATCGTATATTCCTTGGAATTTTTCTTTGTCCAAAATTGTTTGAGCAATTTTCCTTTAAACCGAATATTGATCTTGGCGTTTTTTGGTGCATCACCAATTAATTTAACTTTGGTTACTTTGTTATCATCCATCGACCCTCCAGCAATAATCTTATCGGGAGATGCTGTTAAATATCGTTGTGCAGGTACTTTTTTAATTTTACTTTTAAAAAAACCACGTTCTTTTACATATACACGCAACGTATCACTTTTTTTGATTTTAATACGGATTCGATAACTCCCAGTCTTGCGATTAGCTTTTTTTGTGACATGTTTATTTTTATAGCATAGAGTTACACTTGCACCTTTTTCAGCTTTACCTTTTACCGTTACTTTCTTCGTCTTAAAATTATATGTCACTTGTTTGGTTGTTGGTTGTTTACTAGTGGGCGCCAATGTTTTAGCTTCATAATTTGCCGGGAAACACATACCTACCATTATAAAAGCTACTAAAATAGTAAATAATCTTTTTTTCATCATATCCATGCACTCCTTATTTGATTTCATTTGGGAAATACCGTTTATTGGTAGAAATTTGTTGATACATATTAGCAAGCATACTATTAGCATTTTTCTTAGGTTTTATAAAAATAGACGTTCCTTCATTAATTAAATGATAATTATTTTTGGAGTCGTATCTTAATACTACTCGCACTCGCTGCCCCTTTTTGAAATAATACTTTCTTCTAGATTCACCTTACTATTGCCGAGTTGTAGGATCTGGATATGCTTGTGAGCAAAGTAAATAGTAAAACAAGACTTTTTATTAATGTTAGCATACTTCCCATATGTATAATAAATCCATCCTAGAAAGTTGGTTTTTCATCTTGAATAGGTATTGACACACTCGTTTTAGGTTGGTTTTTAAGATCTCTTAAATATTGATCACATAATGAGGTTCAGATATTTTCATTTATGCATAATTTTTAAAAAAAGACACATAATCTTCTTATTTTGGAGCTTATTCATCCTAATATTGATGTCATATTATGTAGATAGCAAATTTCCCCATTTTATCAGTGTATGTTTATTCATATTATTCTTTCTACTTGATGATTATCCATCCAAGTCTGCTCCCGGTTTGACCTCTTTTGCAATATAGTTCGGATATTGTAATAAGGTAACGTGATTGTTATTATCGAAAAGCCTTTTCAAATTATCGTGCATGATGATGGCTTCGCACTTTTTCCGGTTACATTGGTCTTGATTGTATAAAACGCTGCTATTGGGGGAAAATGTACTCTATTTCAATTCTAACTCTTTATATTTGCGTCTATGTTTCTATGTACTTAATGCCGTTCTTCACCTTAAATTAAAGATTACGGCAAAAAGGGATTGTTTGAAAACGCCATTTTTAAAAATAGCATCCAAGCAATCCCTACTTTTTTCAACTTATATCTACCTTATATAAACATCTGTTCCAACTGGAATGTGTTCATTTATCCATTTGGCATCGGGGATCGTCAGTCGAAAACAGCCGTGCGAGGCTTCTTTTCCTAATTTCATGGCTTCTTTTACTTTCACGTTTCCGCTAGCATCCATGGGAACGCTGTGGAACAGGAACTCGCCATGATTTTTCCAGGATGTCCAATATTTGGCGCCTTCTTGATATTTGGGGGAATAGAACCATTTACCGCGCTCATTCTCGATTTTGTAATGGCCTCTTGGAGTGCTTGTCGCCTTTGAACCGTCTACACCGGAAGAAGTCACCATCGTATAGATCACTTTATCATCCTGCATGATCTTCACTCGCTGAGCTGCCATCGAAACATAGATCGCGACTTTATTATTGGCTTTCAAATCAGGATACGCTCCGCCAGAAGGCTTCGTCCAATCGAAAGCGATATCTTTTATTACGACAGCACTGAGTTTCTTAGATAATAATTGTCCTTCTTTTTGGAAGCCAATGGATGCTGCTGTACTTTGGATTGGATACAGGCCACTGACCAATAATACGAAGGAAAAAGCGAACAGCCAAATTTTTTTATACAAGAAACGTCACCTTATTTCACTAAATTCTTTTTAAAACGCTATGATTCTAGTATACGCTTCCGGTATGAGGATAACAACTAAGCTTTTTTAGATAGATAAATAGATCGCGATCTCGCCGTTTGCTTCATATTTTTCAAAATCTGCTTGATATGTCCGTGGCAACGTATCATCTTGCGCCCAGATTTCCTGCCAAGTTTTAACGACGCCTTCCACGTTGTTGGGAACGACAGGTATCTTTAAATAATTGCCGGCCGGGATCGTGAAATTCGCTTTTTCTAGTGTATCTACTTTAACTGCCAGATAATAGTCATATTTCCCGGTGTGATCACTCTCGTAATTTGTATAAATCGAATAATATGGCAAAGGCTTATTTTCTTTTAAAAATGCCTCCCACATCTTGCCGATCGCTTCACCTGCCTCTTGGTTGTCCATTCGTTTTTTGCTACCGAGGACCATTTGATCTTCTAAAATTACTGGTTTACTGTTCATTTCTCCGCCTCCTTGAAAACAGTGTAGCAGATTAACTCTGACAACTGGATGTCAGCTTTTCCCTAAAAAAAACAGAGCCAAGAAAATGGCTCTGTTGATGTCTATTTATTACCAACCGCGTTCATATTGCTTAGGCGGTGTGATCTCTTCGCCTAATTCAAGTGCTGCTGTGCGGGCAAAGTATGGATCGCGTAATAATTCACGGCCAATGACGATCAAGTCGGCGCGTTCATTACCGAGAATCTCTTCTGCTTGCGCACCAGTCGTGATCATTCCAAGCGCACCGGTCGCGATGCCTGCTTTTTGACGCAGATCATCCGCATAGCGGGTTTGATATCCTGGGTAAACATTTGGACGGACAGGAACGTTTCCGCCTGTACTTACGTCGATCAATTGCACGCCATCTGCTTTCATCCATTTCGCGAAAGGAACATGATCTTCTAATGTCAAACCTCCATGAACATAATCCGTAGCGGAAATGCGGACAAGCAGTGGTCCATCCCAAACTTCGCGAATCGCACGAATGATCTCGCCGAGGATGCGATAGCGATTGCCTGCCGGACCGCCGTAAGTATCTTCGCGCCGGTTAGAAAGCGGGGATAAGAATTGATGCACTAAGTAACCATGTGCTGCATGTAATTCGATCACATCAAAGCCTGCTTCTTTTGCACGGAAAGCTGCACGTTTGAAGTCCGATACGATCTCTGCGATCTCATCTTTCGTCAATTCTTTTGGCTTTTTGTAGTCATCACTGAAAGCAATCGCAGAAGGCGCAACGATCTCTTCATCTAATTCTGCTTTTCGGCCGGCATGTGCTAATTGGATACCGACTTTCGCGTCATAGCTGTGAACACTGTCTACGATGCGTTTCAATGCCGGAATCTGTTCATCATTCCAAATCCCTAGATCTTGGTACGAGATTCTGCCGACTGCTTGGACAGCTGTTGCTTCAAGTAAGATCAAGCCAGTGCCGCCAACTGCTCTGGAAGCATAATGCGCTAAATGGAAATCTGTCGCGATTCCATCTTTCTTCTCCACCGAATACATGCACATTGGTGACATCACCAATCTATTTTTCAAAGTAACGTCTTTCATCTTATATTCTGAAAACAATTTTGACACGTTTACCGCTTCCTTTACATTTATAATTGTTTGACTTTGAGTCCCAGTCCTGAAGGTGATTCTCCATTTCTAAGCCGTTCTGCGATGGTATCCAGTTTCCGCAGCCGGTGATTGACCCCCGATTTACTTACTTGTCCGGAAGTCATCATCTCGCCCAGTTCTTTGAGTGAAACATCTTCGTGGGCGATCCTGAGTTCTGCGATTTCTTTCAATTTATCCGGCAAAGCTTCCAAGCCTACTTCTTGCTGGATGAATTTAATATTGTCGATCTGTCTTACCGCCGCATTGATCGTTTTATTCAAATTGGCTGTTTCACAGTTTACCAGACGATTGACGGAATTACGCATGTCACGCATGATCCTGACATCTTCAAAATGAAGTAGCGCCGTTGTAGCTCCGATCACGCTTAGAAACTCCGTGATTTTTTCGGCTTCTTTCAAATACGTGATAAAACCGTTTTTCCGTTCAAGTGTCCGGGCATGGAGCTCGAAACTATTCATCAGCTTACAGATCGCTTCATTGTGTTCTTCATATACAGAGAAAATCTCTAAATGATACGAAGAAGTATCCGGGTTATTGATCGAACCGCTTGCTAGGAAAGCACCGCGTAAGTATGCTCGCTTGTCGCCCCGTTTTTTGACGAAATCAGCATCGATCGATTTCGTAACAGAAAAATCATCCTGTAAAATGTGGAGATCTTCCAAGATGGCACGAGTGCGGGTCTTAAATCGAACAATGTAAACATTATTTTTCTTTAACTTCATTTTTTTACGAACTAATAATTCAATTGGGATTTCATAGAGGTCTTTTAAAAGCCGGTACATCCTTCTAGCAATCGCAGCATTCTCTGTTTGGATGTCCAAAACAAATGTCTGATTGGAAAAGGATAAGGCGCCATTCATCCGAATAAACGCGGCCAGCTCTAATTTTGCATCATGGTTATTGATTTCCAATTGTGTCAATTCTTTTTTAGTTTCTGATGCAAACGACACGCCTCTCACTCCTTTAATTATTATTTTGCGCCAATAACTTCATTAATACCGCAGCTACCTTCTTAGCATCGTGGCGTACTAACCCTTCTTCTGTAGAAAGAAAATCATCCGTCAGTGCATGGATGCCTAGCTTACCGATCTGCTCTGTATCATGCGCGACTTGCCGGACATCTTCCGGAAACATTAATTCGCGTGGTACTTCTGCTGTATTGATGAGCGTATGGTTGATGATCGGTTCTCCAACGTGATCATGGATAACGCGAATATGATCCAGATCGCTGAAATTATCTGTTTCACCGATCTGCGTAAGAATATTTGAAATATAAACTACGGGAGCTTCTGTTCGGATAAGTTCCGCAGCAATATCTTTTACCAATAAATTGGGGAGGATACTAGTATACAAGCTACCAGGCCCAATTACAATCAAATCAGCTTCGGCAATTGCTTGCACTGCTGTATCCAGTGGCTTTACATCAACAGGATCAATGAATACTCGCTTGATCGGCTGACCTTGCAGCGGGATCAATGACTCGCCGTTGATAAAACTGCCGTCTTGCATCTCGGCATGTAGCACAAGTGGTTCATCTGTTGCCGGAATCACCTGACCGCGAATCTTCAACACTTTTGAAAGCACTTGGATCGCATCGACGTAACTATCATTCAGCTGCGACAAGGCAGTTAAGATCAAATTTCCGATAACATGTCCGGACAGCTCTCCTTCGACTTCAAACCGATATTGAAAGAGATCGACGACACGCTGATCCACGTTGGAGAGCGCAAGCATTACATTACGGATATCGCCCGGTGGCAATACATTCATCTGTTTGCGGATCATGCCAGAACTTCCGCCATCATCTGCAACGGTTACGATCGCAGTGATGTTTACCTTTTCTTTTTTCAAACCTTTAAGTATGACCGGAAGCCCTGTTCCGCCTCCGATAACGACCACTTTCGGTAGCGTTTCTCTATCCATCTTAATTTCCCTTTCTCCGCTTCATATCTCTATGCGAAATAGTAACATCATATTTTTGACCGATCGCTTTTCCTACAAACGCCGACAAGGCGACTGAACGATGCTGACCGCCAGTACAACCGATCGCAATGCTGAGCTGCGTCTTGCCCTCCCGTTTGTAATAAGGAAGTGAAAACCAGAGCATATCGAGCAGTTTATCCAAATACGTCTGCGTTTCCGGCCATTTCATTACATAATCATTGACCTCTTCATCCAGCCCTGTTAGCGGCCGTAGGTTATCGACCCAATGCGGATTCGGTAAAAAACGAACATCAAACACCAGATCGGCATCGATCGGCAAACCATATTTAAAGCCGAACGAAGTCACTTGAACATTAAAAATATCTTTGCTTTCCGCCTTGAATTCTTGGTTGATCCGCTCACGCAGTTCACGCGGCGTCATATTCGATGTGTTGATAAGGAGTTGCGCGCGCCCCTTGAGATCTTGTAGCAACGCTCGTTCCGCTTGGATCCCTTCTAAAATCGAACCGTTTGGCTCCAGCGGATGATGCCTTCTTGTTTCTTTATAACGGGACACCAGTACTTGGTCATCCGCCTCCAAGAAAAGCACTTTCGTCGTAATAAAGCTCGTATTATCTAAATCATCTAGCGCCTTTTCAATCGAATCGAAGAACTCCCGTCCACGTAGATCCATTACAATCGCGATTTTATCCGTCTTACCGGATTCTTTCATCAGTTCCCAAAAGGTAGGCAGTAACGTTGGCGGCAAGTTGTCTACACAAAAAAACCCTACATCCTCTAGTGACTGCATCGCTACTGTTTTACCAGCTCCAGACATCCCTGTAATAATCACCAATTGAAGTTGGTTAGTGGACATTATTCCTCATCCTTCCCTATATATAAAACCATGTATTTTCTTCTATTCTACCATATTTTTAGTAAGAAAGAATCGGAATACGACCTAACCTCATTAGAAAAAAATGATTTCTCTCTATTTACTCGCTTGTAATGATTCCTCCTATGACTTATAATGATTGGTTAGTCTACTTTTTTATAAAGGAGAATGTGTATGAGCGATAAAGAAACCGAAAAAGAGGTGCGTTATCTCCAAGAAGTCTACGCAAAGTTGCTACACCAAGAGGAGGAATTAACTGCACTACTCAAAACAGCAAAAGAGGAAGGCATCTCATCAATAAAATCGATGGCAGAAGATACCAGTATGAATTTCGATAATATGTTCGATACAATGGAATCACTGGCGGCGATCGAATCCAAGAATAAAGAAATCGATCAGCTGAATATTAAAGTCAAAACTGCCGATACCCTTCTTCAAAAGATCAAACGTCTATTACAATCACCTTATTTCGGTAAAATCAATGTTGACTTTTTAGATGCGGAAGCGCCGGAAGACTTCTACATCGGTATCCATAATTTCGCAAATGATGCCGGCGATAACTTGATTTACGATTGGCGCTCCCCAATCGCGGAATTATTTTATAATAACGCTCTTGGAAATTCCTATTACAGCGTCCAGCAGCGGAAGATCCAAGTTGCCATCAACAATAGAAGACAGTTTATCATTGCAAAAGACAAGTTGCTCAAATTTTTTGATACCTCGATCGCGATCCAAGACGATGTATTGCTGGAAGCGCTCGAACATAACGCCACTACTCAAATGAAAGACATTACTTCTACCATCCAGCAAGAACAGAATCGTATTATCCGCGACCAGAAAAATCATATCATTTTGGTAAATGGTGTCGCGGGAAGTGGGAAAACATCGACGATCATGCAGCGCATCGCCTATCTGCTTTATTCACTGCGACAAGAAATCACTGTAGACAATATGTTGATTTTATCGCCCAACACTAACTTTGTTACTTATATTTCCAATGTTTTACCTGCTCTAGGTGAAAAGAATCCTACTAACCTTACATTCCGGGAGCTCATTCAGCGTCAGCTAACTGATCCACTCGAAACAGAACCACAGTATTTCGCCAGGATCAGCAAAGAAACCGTTGATGCACAAGCAGTAGTCCTACGCAGCAAAGCTTTTATCGATCACATCAAACAAGTTGACGAGCTGCCGCTGAACGATTCCTTTATTCGTAGCATCACTCAAAATGGTAAGGTCATTATTTCTAAAGAGAGAATAGCCGCAATCTATGCAAACGCCCCAGCAGCACCGCTGAAAAAAGTACAAGCCGTCAAAGAAGCACTACTAGATCATTGGAAAAAGCGCCTTCGCACCGAAGCAAAAAGCGCTGCCGCTCAAGATTTATTCTTATCCTTAACAGAAGATCAACAGCAGAAATACTTTGGGAAATTGATCACCGCAGACGATGAAAAAAGTGTTTTAAATTATACGCAACTCTTATTGGCAAGGCGCTATCGTAAAGTGACCAAAGCCATTCAGGAAAATAAATGGCTCAACAGCGCAAAAATATTGGAACATCTATATTCCACCTATCAAAAGCAGCCCTATCAATGGCAGGATCCTGCCACTTTCACAGTGGATGAAGCGACCGCTTTGCTTGCTATCCGTCATTTTCTGATCGAAAAAAGCCATACACCCGCGATTCGCTTTCTATTGATCGATGAGGTTCAAGATTACACGCCAGCGCAGATCTGCTTACTAGCTGAACTATTTCCCAACAGCGATTTTACCATGGTCGGCGATGAAAATCAGGCGATCTTCAACACAGCGATCTCGTTTGCTGAGATCACCTGCTGTTTTTCTACTCGAAATACATCCATCGCGCGATACGATCTGTTAAACAGCTACCGTTCCAGCGGCGTCATCACTGAACTCTTCGGTCAGTTAGCTGCCTCCACTAAAAGGCTGACCATTGTTCCCGTCCGCCCAGCAGGACACCCGCCGCAAGTTTTTAAAATCGAAGACCCGCGAGAACTGATCCCATTGGTAGGCAAGCTGTTGGAAGAACTACAACACGAACTGCTAACGATCATTACAAAGACAAGCGCAGAAGCGGACAAAATCGCTGCCTTATTTGCCAGTGATGCACAGGTCAGCGTTTTGCCGATCAGTGTCTCGAAAGGGCTGGAGTTTTCCAATGTGCTTGTGTACGATATTTCTGCGGATAATTATAATACCGCTAGAGATAACCGCATCCTCTATACGGCGATCTCGCGGGGAATGCAGCGACTGTTTTTGACGTACGCCGGAGAAATGACAAAAAGCCTTCATATTGAATAAAAAACGAGACGGGAACAATCCCGTCTCGTTTTGCTTTGTTTCAGTGCGGCCCATGAATCGCTGCAAATTCTGACTTTAATAAAGCATAGGTGTTAAAATCTCGAAATTCTCCCCTGATCAACTTACTTTGTTTCAGTGTGCCTTCTAGCATAAATCCGCATTTTTCCGCAACTCGATTACTTCCTTTGTTTTCTGTGTCGGCAACCAACGTGATTCGGTTCAATGCCAGCGTTTCAAACCCGATCTGACAAAGTTTTTGTACACATTTAGGGGCAATACCTTTTCCAATATAAGCAGAATTGATCCAATATCCGATTTCTGCAGAATGATTTGCCGCATCAATAAAATGCAAGTCGATTGCTCCGACAATCTTGCTTTCATAGGCAATCAGATACAGTCTATCTGTCCCCTTCGCATAACCCGCCAGCTTGATCCTGAAATAATTTTCTTCATCTGCAAGTTCGTTCGTATCATCCACATAGTTTAAAAACTTCCGCAGATGTTCGCGATCGTTATCCAACACGGCATAAAGATCCTTGGCATTTTCAAGTGATGGCTGAACTAAATCAATTTTTTCGTCGACAGATAATGTGAAATTATAATGCATTTTCCCTCTCTCCCGCCATTCTTATTTTCCTAATAATAGCATACCAGCAGGTGTTTTAGAAATTCTCCACTTCCACATTGACGATTTCCGCTATTAATTATACGATAGAAAGAGAATGAATCTGAATCTAGTAAAGAAAAGGGAAGAATATGGAAAAAAAACAGGCAGTTCAACTTATAAATGTATCCAAAAAATATAATTTATTAAAAAGCCGCAACGATAAACTTAAAAATATGTTTTTCAATAAACAAACAGATACTTTCTGGGCATTGCGCAATGTTAATTTGACGATTTATCAAGGCGAGACAATTGGATTAGTCGGGATCAATGGCGCCGGGAAATCCACGCTTTCCAATGTGATCTCCGAATCGATCATCCCCACGCACGGTGAAGTGCTTATCAACGGCGAAGTTTCTTTGCTTGCGATCAAAGTTGGTCTGAAAAATGCCTTATCTGGTGTAGAAAATATTAAATTAAAACTATTGATGCATGGATTGAACCCCAAACAGATCCAAGAACTGTTGCCTTCTATCATTGAATTTGCCGATATTGGTACCTTCATTGACCAGCCAATCAAGAATTACTCTAGCGGAATGCGGTCACGGTTGGGATTTGCAATTTGTGTGCATTTAGATCCAGACATCCTCATCATTGATGAAGCACTCTCTGTCGGCGACCAAACTTTCTACCAAAAATGTGTAGACCGAATCGATGAATTGAAAAATTCCGGGAAAACCATTATTTTCGTCAGTCATTCTTTAGCGCAAGTCAAAAAACTTTGCGACCGGATCGTCTGGATGCATTACGGTGAAGTCCGCGCATTCGGCGAAGCACAGCAGATCGCAAAGGATTATGACGCCTTTATCAAAGAATATAAGGCGATGCCAAAAAAAGAGCGCAAAGCCTACATTGCCGCCTATCGGGAAGAACAAAAGCAGGACACACATATTCTTGTTGATGAAAAAGAGACCGAAAAAAAACACAAGCCGATCACGAATATTCTGCTAGGGATACTATTAGTGGAATACCTGCTCTTCTTCGGTGGTTTAGTTGTGACAGATACATCGCTGTCCGGTCTGATCAAAAGTTGGGGGAAACACGCCCCGGCAACTAGCCAGCAGAGTCCGAAAAAGATCGATCAGGCGGATAAAAAAATAAAAAAAGGACGAGCTTTTTCACAAATAGCTCGTCCTTTTTTTATACATTAACGATTGCAGGCTTCACGATTCTGCGCTCGCGAATAGCTAAGAATACACTTATGAAAATAAAATCGACTATTGCTAAGCAAGTACGATCTGCCAAAGCAACACATGCTGCTCCGCCATTATCAGTTCACCCATATAAACTAAACTCCAAAAAGTAAATAAACAAGTCCATTTTTTTAAACAAAATAAACAGGCTCCCCTCCCGGAAAGCCCGTTCCTTTTATTCTACTTTTGCCAGCAACCCTGCTTTGACTGCTTCTAATTTTCGTTCACTTGCCTCGGCACTTTCGCCTTTCACGCTAAAATAAAATTTGATTTTTGGCTCTGTTCCAGAAGGACGCAGTGCGAACCAGGAACCATCTTCAAGAAAACATTTCAATACATCTGCTTTTGGAAGCTCGATTGCTGTTTCTTCACCGGTTTCTAAATTCGTTTCTATTTGTGTTAAATAGTCTTCAATTCGAGCGATTGGTTCGTCCCCGATTTTTTTCGGGAGTTCTGCACGGAAATCATGCATGATTGCTTTGATTTTCTCTGAGCCATCTTTTCCGGACATCGTTTTGGAAATAAGGGCCTCTTTGTAGTAGCCAAATTGCTCAAACAAGGCTTCCAGTTCTTCAAAGAGTGTCCGATTTTGCTGTTTGCTGGACAGGGCTACTTCGCAGATCGACAGCACTGCTTGGATCGCATCTTTGTCGCGTGTGAAGGATTTGACCATATACCCGTTGCTTTCTTCATAACCGAATTCAAAAGTATGGGAGCCGCTTGCTTCAAATTCTTTGATTTTTTCTGCAATAAATTTGAAACCAGTCAAAACTTCGATCATTTTAGCGCCATAGAAGGAAGCGATGTCTTTACCAATGTCGCTTGTCACGATTGATTTTAAGACTGCTGCGTTTGCCGGAAGCTGGCCGAGTGCTTTCATTTGTTTCAGGCGATAGTTTAAGATCAGCGCACCGATCTGATTTCCAGACAACACTTCAAAACTACCAGAACTATCGCGAACAGCAACGCCTAAGCGGTCTGCATCCGGGTCGGTCCCCACTAAGATATCAGCATCGTATTTTTCCCCATATTCAATTGCTTTTAGGAATGCTTCCTTATTTTCTGGATTTGGCGATTTGACGGTTTTAAAGTCAGGATCATTGATGAATTGTTCCTCGACTTTGATGATATTTGTAAAACCAACACTTTCCAGAGCTGGTACGCCTAAGATTCCGCCAGTTCCGTGCAATGGCGTAAAGACGATTTTCAGATCTTTTCCTTTTGTATTTACTAGATCCTTATCCACGATCACCTCTTTAACACGGTTTAGATAAGGTTCATCAACTTTGCTGCTGATGACTTCTAACAGCCCTTTTTCTTTTAATTCGTGGATAGGAGCTGCTTTGATTGCAAAAATATCCTCGATCGCTTCGATATGATTCGTCACGATGTCAGCAGATTCTGGCGGCATTTGCCCGCCATCCTCGCCGTAAATTTTATAGCCATTATATTCCGGCGGATTGTGGCTCGCCGTAACAACGATCCCGCTGAAGCAATTTAAGTAGCGTACTGCGAAAGAAAGTTCGGGAGTAGGACGTAATGATTCGAATACATACGATTGAATCCCGCGTTCGCCTAAAACAGCAGCAGATTCATACGCAAATTCTTGTGACATATGTCTTGGATCATAAGCGATCGCTACTCCGCGTGCTTTTGCCGCGTCTCCATTGCTTTCAATAAACGCAGCCAGACCACTGGTTGCTTTGCGGATCGTATAGATATTCATTCGATTCGATCCGGGACCGATGATACCGCGCATGCCGGCAGTTCCGAACTCCATGTCGCGATAAAAACTGTCCTCCAACTGTTTATCATCTTCTTTGATTGTTTCTAATTGTTTTTTTAAAGCTGGATCCAGTTCTTTATTTGCGACCCATTTTTGATAATTTTCTTGCCAACTCATTATATGTATCCCCTCTCCTTTATTTTACCTCACTACTTTCGCGGATAATCAAATCGGTTGCGATCATTACTTTTTTGGCAACGTCTCTTTCCCCAGTCAATCGCTCATGTAAGAGCTTCATCGCTGTTTCGCCCATCAGTTCGGTGTAGACCCGCACCGTGCTAAGTGGTGGATAGACGTACTTTGCAACACTGGTATCATTCAATCCAATCACTGCCACTTGCTCTGGCACCTTGATTTTCGCATGTTGAAGTGCACGCAATGCACCGATCGCAATAGAATCATTTGCAGCAAAAAAGGCGGACGGCAGCTGCGTTCCTAATGTTTGGATCGCTTCCGTCATTAACTGATAACCTGATTCAACGTTGAATGCCCCTGTAAATACCATCTGTTCATCATAGCGGCCCTTCTTTTCCAAATATGCCTGAAAACTACTGGCTCTGGTGTCTGTGATGATCGAGGAATGGTCAGTGAAAAACTCTTCTCCGCCTAAAAAGCCGATCTTCGAATGACCTTGATCAATAAAATAATCGATCACGCTAATAACACCCTGATCCAAGTCGGCGACGACCGAATCCAATCGACGAACAGACATATCTTGATCTGTAAAGCAAATCGGTACTCGATATGTCTCCAGCTTTTCAATTTGCTTGTCGCTGAATTTACCAATGGCAATGATTCCTTCTGCGCCCTTGAGCATCGTTTCTGCGTCTTGTGTAACAGAAACAAACTGGTAGCCAAGCTCTGCGGCTTTTGCTTCGACGCCCATGCGGATCGCCAAATAGTAAATGTCCATCAGCTCTTCTTGTTCAGTATACCATTTGACAAGTGCGATCTTGGCATGCTTTTTTTGTTTTTTCTGTTTATGTTTCGTATAATGCAGAGACTCCGCGACTTCAAAAATTCGTTTTTTTGTTTCATCGCTGGTCGATAATGTATTGTCAAAATTCAAGACTCGTGAAACCGTTGCTGCGGAAACACCCGCTTTTTCAGCAATATCTTTGATTGTTGCCACGCTGCCACCTCCACATGTTTCCCCTTTATTCTACCAAGTTATCTGCCATTCGTCTATTTCAAAATCAGAAGCACCTGAAACCGCTTCGATTCCAGAGTGATCCGTTTTTTATAATGTAGTTGTAAATCGCTGGAAGGCGACTTTTCCTGCCGTTGTCTGCTTGAACACACCGGCATCGGTCAATACCTCCAAGAACCGTTCCGCTACTGCTTGTTTGAGTACGTCTTGGCTATTGGCTTCTGTAATTGTTTGCTTGGCTTTCACAGTATCTGCCCAGTCGAGATGGATCGCTTTGATATTCGATGGTTTGTTCAGCCAGTAGGCCCTCACTTCTTCCAGTTCTTCTTTCAGCCTTGCTGGTAAAATTGCCAATCCCATTACTTCGATCAAGCCGATATTTTCTTTTTTGATATGTTGTACGTTGGGATGTGGGTGAAAAATGCCATCTGGAAACTCGGCGGATGTCCGATTATTGCGCAACACGATATCCAGTTCGTAATCATCCGCTTTTTGCCGTGCGATCGGTGTGACTGTATTATGCGGCTGATCCGTTTCCGCAATGATAGAAGCGCTTTCATCGTTATAACTTTTCCACGTGTTAAATACGTGTACAGCTGCATCTATTAATATGTCTTTCTTTTTATGACGCAACCTAATAACAGAAAGCGGCCAATGTAAGACTTCTGCTTCTATTTCTGGAAAATCAGTCATTACAAACGAATACCAGACTTCTGCCTGTTCCATTGGGAAATTATGCGCCCCGCCTTGATAGTGATCATGCGTCAAAATCGAACCGCCCACGATTGGTAGATCGGCATTTGAACCAACAAAGTAGTGTGGGAACTGCTCTACGATCCCTAACAAATTAGCAAACGTCTTCCGATTAATTTGCATAGGTCGGTGCTCTTTTGCTAAAAAGATCGAATGCTCTTCATAATACGCGTAGGGCGAAAACTGAAAGCCCCATGGCTCCCCAGCCAATTCCAGTTGAATAATACGATGATTTGTTCTCGCAGGGTGCTTGCTATTGCCCAAGTAGCCTTCATTTTCCATACATAACAAACAAGTAGGATAATTCCCAGTCGGCGTGTTTTTTTCAAGTGCGATCTGCTTGGGATCTTTCTCTGGCTTCGCAAGATTGATCGTGATCTCTAAATCGCCATAGTTAGTTGCTGTCTGATAACGAATATTTCTCGCTAGTTCACGCGTTTTTATGTAATTACTGGCTTTGCTCCATTCGTGAAAATAATCGGTCGCTTGCTGCGGAGATTGCGCGTAACGTCGCTGAAATTCTTGATTCAATTCGGATGGAAGTGGTACAAATAGATCCATGATAGCACTTTCAAGTTGTTCTTTTTCAGAATCGATTGCTGAAATAATACCGCTTTGGACAGCAAATTCGATCAGTTTATCTAATAATTGGAGGAGCGGTCCAGGCTCCTCCGCAGGCATGCAGTTTTCATAATCGGATAACGCCAATAATGCCAGTAGCCGGTTTCGGATATAGATTTCATCGGCTTCGGTCAGATTTCCAGCTTGCTTGTTTGCTGCTAGGAAATCTGTTATTACTTGGGAAATATCCATGTAGATTCACTCCATTTTACTTGTCCTCAAAACCGTGTGGATGCGATTGATGCCAATTCCATGCAGAAGCAATGATTTCGGACACGTTTGTATTTTTGGGTTCCCAACCTAATATTTTTCTAGCTTTGTCACTAGAAGCAATCAGTGTACTTGGATCTCCTTTTCGTCTCGGAACTACTTTCGCCGGGATCTCTTTTCCGGTAACTTCTCTTGCTGCTTCCAGCATTTGTTGCACAGAGAAGCCGCTGCTGCTGCCTAAGTTGAAAATATTGCTTTCCCCGCCTTTTTTCAAATACTCCAAAGCCAAAATGTGTGCGTCGATCAAATCAACGACATGAACATAATCACGGATACATGTGCCGTCTTCGGTCGGATAGTCATCACCAAAGATCGATAGCTCTTCCCGTTGACCTAAAGCAACTTGTAGAATGATCGGCACTAAGTGTGATTCCGGGTCATGATCTTCTCCGATGGTCCCATCTGCCTTTGCACCGGCAACATTAAAGTAGCGTAACGCGACAAATTTTATCCCGTAAGCAATATCACACCATTTCATCATTTTTTCCATGATCAATTTCGTATCACCGTAAGTGCTTTCCGGATTTGTCCGCATGTCTTCTGTGATCGGAATCTGTTCTGGTTCGCCATAAGTAGCTGCGGAAGAAGAAAACACGATGGCTTTCACACCAAATTTCTCCATTACTTCCAAGACGATTTGTGTACCATACACATTGTTATTTAGATAAGTCAGCGGAATCTCCATGGATTCGCCAACTAGTGAGTTAGCGGCAAAATGGACGACTCCCTCTACATTTTCTTTTTCAAAAACACTTTCCAAAAAGGCTTTATCCCGAATATCTCCTTGATAGAATGTTGCTTTTTCATGAACGGCTTTTTCATGACCAGTCTGCAAATTATCTACCACAGCCACTGCGTAGCCTTTCTCAATCAATTGATCCACTGCATGCGAGCCAATGTAACCAGCTCCTCCAAGTACTAAAATACTCATGTTTCATCCTCCTCCAAAATCGTTGCCCCGTCACTAATATCTGCTATATAAAAATCAGCTGCATAACCTATTTTTTCTTGGTAACGTTGGCCTACTTGCTGGATAAACGTGTCAATATGAGCATCTTCTACAATCGCGATCGCGCAGCCGCCAAAACCTGCTCCCGTCATTCTCGCCCCGACGACGCCCGGCAACTGCCACGCTGTCTCCACCAGTATATCTAATTCTACACCAGTTACCTCGTAATCGTCACGCAAAGATTCATGTGATTCATTCATTAGTTTGCCGAAAGCCGCTAATTTTCCCTGTTTCAGTGCCGCCGCAGCTTCCAATGTCCGAATATTTTCGCTAACAGCATGTTTGGCCCGTTTTCGCATGAGTGGCGGTAGCTGTTCTGCATGGGAGGTAAATTCCTCATTTGTCAATTCACCCAGCGCTTGGATCGAGAGTGCTTGATTGAGTATTTTCACGGCTTCCTCACATTCTTGGCGGCGCTCATTATACTTCGAATCGGCTAATTCCCTGCGCTTGTTCGTGTTCATAATAACGATCTTGTGCGCCTGCAGTTCTAGGGGCACTAACTCATAGTCCAATGTCTGACAATCAAGCAGAATCGCATGATCCTTTTTCCCCATTCCCACGGCAAATTGATCCATGATCCCTGAGTTGACACCAATAAAAGCATTTTCGACTTTTTGTCCTAGTTTTATCAGTTCAAGCCTCGACACCTCTAATTGGAACAGGTCTTTGACAATGACCCCGGTCAACATTTCAATCGAAGCAGAGGAACTCAGCCCAGCGCCATTAGGCAGATTCCCATAAAACAGAATGTCCATTCCTTGGTTGATCGCATACCCACTATCTTTCAAGTAGCGAATGACGCCTTTTGGATAATTTGCCCAATCATCTTTCTTGCGATAATCCAATTCGTTGACGGTACACGAGATAATTCCTTTATCCGGAAAATTTTCCGAATAGAACCGAACCTGATCGTCTTCCCGCAAGCTAGCTACTCCATAAGTTCCGAGCGAGATCGCACAGGGGAAAACATGTCCTCCGTTATAATCGGTATGTTCCCCGATCAAATTGATTCTTCCCGGAGCAAAAAACAGTATTCCTTCTTTTTTGAATACGCTTTCAAAAAGAGATTTCACCTTTTGTTTTTCCATGACTTACCTCCTAGCTTTGATAAATCCACTATATAACATTTACTAAATTTTATCAACCTTTTTACTAAAAAACATCTTTCTAATTATAGAAAGATGTCGTTTACTTATAGATCCGCTGCCGCTTCCTGATCAAGAATAACAGTGAGGTTCGGATGTAATTGCAAGATCGAGGCTGGGATATTCCTATCGATCGGACCACTTAGCGCCCGTTTGATAATACCTGCCTTATGCGAGCCATTCGCTATCAGTATTAGCTGTTTTACTTTCATAATGGAAGCCGCCCCCATCGTAACGAATGATGCGGGAAGCTTTTCACCGGAATCGGCCTTTGCCCATTCATACCACGAATACTCTGGCTTTATCAGGACTTCATGTGTATGACGATTGAATTCAGTGGACTGCGGCATATTCGCACAAAAATGTCCATCCTCTCCAATGCCGATCAGCATCGCATCCAGTCCACCTGCGTTTGCGATTCTTTGATCCTGTTCTTGATAATTACTTAAATTCAATAGGTGGATCTGTTCGGACGAAATATTAGCTGGCTGGAAAAACAACTTTTGCAACGCTGCTTCCGTCATTCCTTTTTCTTCTCCTAATTCGACGATCTCATCAAAATTATAATAATGCACATTTTGATAGGCTGCATTGTTTTTTACTCGCGGAATCAGCGCCGTATATGTGCTTTGCGGCGTATTTCCGGCAGTAATGGAAATATTTACCCGCTTATCTTCCGTCATTTTCCCTAAAAGGATACTTGCTGCTAGATTTCCTAATGCTTCATAACTTTCTGTGATGATTATTTTCATGTCTTCGGCTCCTTTGTTTTAAAATGGATTACTTTTTTACTATACGTCATGTAATGCATTACATGGCAAGTCATAAAATAAAAAAAGGAAGGATCTCCATGGAGATCCTTCCTTTTTTACAATTTCTCTATTCTGAAACCGTCTCTGTGAGCGATTCCTTCAACTCTTCTACATATTTTTGCGCATTTTGTCCAGCTAGACCGCCGTCGCCTGCTGCGGTAACGATCTGACGTAGACTTTTCGCCCTAACATCGCCTGCTGCAAAGATTCCGGGAATCTCTGTACGCAATTCTTCATCTGTTATGATGTAGCCTTCTCCGTCTGTGATCCCCAAATCTTGGAATGGTTTGGTAAGCGGAACTAAGCCAACGTAGATAAACACGCCGTCAGCAGAAACCGTTTTTTCCGAACCGTCTTCTGTCGAAATAATTTTCACACCAGTTACTTTTGAGCCGTCGCCAACGATTTCTTCTGCTGTATGGTTCCAAATGAAATCTACTTTGTCATTTTTAAAAGCACGGTCTTGTAAGATTTGTTGCGCACGCAATTTATCGCGGCGATGAATGATCGTCACTTTGCTTGCATATCTTGTTAAATAGGTTCCTTCTTCTACCGCGGAATCGCCACCACCGACTACCACCAATTCACGGTTTTTGAAAAATGCTCCGTCACAGACTGCGCAGTAAGAAACGCCACGTCCGCTAAGTTCATCTTCGCCCGGAACACCTAATTTGCGATGTTCTGCTCCTGTTGCGATGATGATTGCTCGACCTTTATATGCCTTTGATCCTGCATATACTGTTTTGTATGCTAACTCATTATCGATTCCTTTAATATCACCATATGCATATTCAGCACCGAATTGTTTTGCACCGCTGAACATTTTGTCTGAAAGATCCGGTCCTAAAATAGAATCAAATCCTGGATAGTTTTCAACTTCTGCCGTATTCACCATTTGTCCACCAGGAACACCGCGTTCGATCATCAACGTATCAAGATCTGCGCGTGAAGTATATAAAGCTGCTGTCATCCCAGCTGGTCCTGCTCCAATAATAATCACATCATAAATTTTGTCTTCGCTTGCCATGCTGATACCTCCTTGTCCGTCTAACTACTCTAATCCTAATACGATAGACGTATTAAGTCTATTTTTCTGCTCATTTTGAGGATTTTAGCCCCTCTAACCCAGGCAAACTGAGTTCCTCTTCCTTTGCATTTGCAGAAAGCAGCTCCGCAAAAACATCCTTGTAAAAGCCGCTATCCGCTGAAGTCA
Organism: Listeria grayi DSM 20601; assembly: GCF_000148995.1. Taxonomy (GTDB): domain Bacteria; phylum Bacillota; class Bacilli; order Lactobacillales; family Listeriaceae; genus Listeria; species Listeria grayi. Next base: position 905,744 of record NZ_GL538353.1, on the reverse strand, counting down.
GCTGGTCTGTTTTATGTTCTAGCAAACGACAAAGATAGTAGGTATTTTTTTCTTCTATGGAATCGCCCATTGTTTTAAAATCTGTCAATATCAAATATGCGTCATAATCCCAACTGCTTTGATCGAACAGTGGGTCAAATAAAAGCAGCTCCGCCCGATTAGCAGAATGTGCCAACTGATACGCCCCATAAAGTTTTTCAGCAGGTTGCGTTGACCGAAGCAGCGCAATAATTTCCAGTACATCGTTTTGGCGATCATTCTTCCATGGAAAATTCGTTGGTTCATAGCCACTGATAATTGTGAAAAGCTGCCATAGATCTTCGGCCGACTCCATTTCACCGCTGAATGCTTCTACTTTCGCAAAATAGTAATAGTAAGCTGTTTTATCTACGACTTCCGTCTCTGCCAACTGAACAAACAACGCCCGTGCTTTCTCAATGTTGCCCAGCATCGTGTGGACGATCGCTAGTTTTTCTTTGTGATGCACTAGTGTTGGTGCAACATGATCCAAGCGGCCGTAAATTTCCCGACAACTTTCCATATCTGCTTTATAAAAATAATACATACACAGATCCGCAAGTCCCATCAAGTTTCCTGGATCACGATCGATCAGTTCCAGCAATACTTTCAATCCTTCCGCTTCTTTCAATTGACGAAAATCCAGCAATGCCAGTTGATTGTATGCTGGCCAAAAATTCGGCTCCCGGAGCAGGACGCCTTCTAAGAACTGAGCAGCTGCTTCCATGTTTTCGCTAGCTTCATAGCGCCGCCACTCTTTGATATAATCCTGAAATTGTTGTTCGATATTCGCAAACTGGTTTTCCCGTAAATGACGGATAGGATTTTCTTCCGCCAGCACTTCCAACAGATCCTCGACTTCTTCTGCATATTCACCATCCGGATCAAGCTCCAAATAGCGTTTTGCATATTGGATCGCATGACTGATATCGTTCAAATACGCAAAGTTATTGGCAATAAAATAATAACAATAGTGCAAGGAAGTATCGAGGGTATCGATCACTTGCAGCAGCAAACGGTTCGATTTCAAAAATTGTCCTAATTCTGTATAACAAATTGCCAATTGGCATAAAATAATTGGATCATTTGGAGATAAGTCGTTCGCACGCAGAAGATAGCGGACTGCTTCTTTCATTTCTCCTTCTCGAAAAGCATGAATACCGCGTTCAAAATAATAATGACCACTGGGAAGAAAACGAATAATATTTTGTTTGGACTCTTGTTTCATAGTTCTCTCCACCTCTTTCGTCTATGTTTAAGAGTATAACATAGACCTGTTTATGCGAATAGAGCGCCTTGTTATTTATCCGAATTTTCCCCGCAAAAAAAGAGTTCCGTTTTCCCAGAACTCTTTTTTAGTCTCGGATCTGCAGTGGATTCCCATAAGCAAAACTGCCAGACGGAACATCTTTCGATACCACTGCTCCAGCTGCTATCGTTGCATTGTCGCCGATCCTAACGCCCGGCAATACCGTTACATTCGCGCCGATCATTACGTTATCGCCGATCGTCACATTTCCGACACGGTATTCTTTGATCAAATATTCATGTGTCAAGATCGTGCTATGAAAACCAATGATCGTATTTTGTCCGATCGTGATTTTTTCCGGGAAAAACAAATCCATCGTGACTTTAAAAGCTACGGCAGAATGTGTTCCGATCTTCATCCGCATTCCGCGCCGATAAAGATTGCGTTTCCCCGTCATAAATGGATAATAGCGGGCGATCTCATTGATGAGCGTATTCTTGAAGACTTTCCAAAACGATACGGTGCGGTAAACTTGAAACAGCGTATTCACTTCTGGATCAGGGGCTTGGAATCGCTCGAGCTTTCTCATTATTCATCCTCATCTGCCATGATCGGCAAGATGTCGCTCATCTTTTCCAGCAGAAAATCTGGTTCTAGCTGCTGCATGAAGGCTTCTCCCTTCAATGACCAAGCTACACCAGCCGTTTTCGTTCCCGCATTTTTCCCCGCTAGGATATCATGCGAATTATCGCCGATCATAATAGCTTCTTCTTTCGTTGAATTAAGTAGGCTGAGCGCCATGTTGATGCCTTCCGGGTCTGGTTTTGGCTGGCTTACTTGATCTAAACCGATCACTACTTGGAAAAATTTGTCCAAACCAGTCAACCGTAAACCACGCATGACTGTCTCGTACATTTTGGTCGATACGATCGCTAATTTATAATCAGATTCATATAAAGAACGGATCGTTTCATAAACACCGTCAAATTCCACAACCATTTCATCATGATTCTCTAAATTGAATACCCGATAGAATTCCATCATTTCTTCCGCCCGATCCGGATCGATTTTTGAAAAAGTATCGATCAATGATGGTCCCATAAATGGCAGGATATCTTCCTGAGTATATTCCTTTTCAGGTGTAAAATGTTTAAAAGTCTCTTGAAAAGAACGAATGATCAAGTGATTCGTATTGATCAACGTGCCATCTAAATCAAACAATAATGTTGTAAGTGCTTTTGTCATTTTCATTTCCTCTCTTTTCGGTAAAGACATGTCCCGTGCACTAGTTATTTTTTCGTATCCAGATAATAAGGTGGATTGCTTCTCACACGGCGATATACGATGATCGCGATTGCTACGACAACTAATATCACTGCCAACACTTGGGAAACTCTAAACGCCCCCCACATCAAGCTGTCTGTACGCATTCCTTCGATAAAGAAACGACCGACGGAGTACCAGATCACATAGGATAAAAAGACCTCTCCACGGCGTACTTTTGTCCGTCTAATGATAAGCAGAATGATAAAGCCGATGACGTTCCATAAACTTTCATACAGAAAAGTCGGCTGATAATAGACACCGCTGATATACATTTGATCGATAATAAATTTCGGCAAGTGCAGATTTTCCAAGAAACCTCTTGTCACGGCTGCACCATGCGCCTCTTGATTCATGAAGTTGCCCCATCTGCCGATAGCTTGAGCAATGATCAGGCTCGGTGCTGCGATGTCTGCAAGCTGCCAGAAAGAGATCTTCTTCACTCTGGTAAAAATGATAGCCGTTATTACTGCTCCGATCAAAGCGCCATAGATCGCGATGCCGCCGTGCCAGATTTTAATGATCTCACCAGGATTTTCCTTGTAGAAATCCCATTCAAATGCGACATAATAGATTCTCGCTGAGATGACAGAGATCGGAATTGCCCAGATCAACAGATCAACAAAAATCTCTTTATCAAATTTCCGCTTGGAAGATTCGTACAAAGCTAGCAGTAATGCAATGACAACACCACAGGCAATGATCACCCCATACCATTTGATCGATATTTCTCCGATTTGCAGTGCCACCGGGTCCAGCGGCTTGATTCCATTTTCCATTTAAATCCTACTTTCTTTCATCAATCGCTGATACTGCGATTGTGATCAATATATTTGCTTAAATCACTTGTGAATTTTTCTGCGGCGTCGTATCCCATGTTTTTCAACCTGAAATTCATTGCCGCTACTTCGATAATGATGGCTAAGTTTCGTCCGGGACGAACTGGGATCGTTATTTTCGGGATTTCCAAATCGAATATTTTCGTTGTTTCGGTAGTTAGCCCCACGCGGTCATATTGTTTATTTGGATCCCAGTTTTCCAAATCGACCACCAAAGTGATTTTTTTGCTGGAACGCACTGCGCCGGCACCAAATAATGTCATGACATCAATGATACCAAGGCCGCGGATTTCAAGCAAGTGTTCGATGATCGCCGGTGAGGAGCCGATCAATGATATCTCGTCTTCTTGACGGATCTCGACATTATCGTCCGCTACTAAGCGATGACCGCGCTTGATAAGTTCTAGCGCCGTTTCGCTTTTGCCTACTCCGCTGTTCCCAGTGATCAGTACGCCTAAACCGTAGATATCGACCAAGACGCCATGCTTGGAGATCACAGGAGCAAGTTTGCTCTCTAAAAAGTTTGTGATATATACCGAGAGCCGCGTCGTCTTAAGACGTGAGCGTAGTACTGGGATACCTGCCTTATCCGCTGCTTCGACCAACTCTTTCGGAACTTCTAAACTACGGGCAATAATAAACGCCGGTGTACGGCTAGTACACATTTGCGTATAACGTTTCAAGCGTTCTTCGGCGGACATTCCTTCTGAAAAGGAGATTTCCGTCATTCCAAATAATTGTACACGGTCTTCTGGGTAATAAGAAAAGAAACCTGTCAACTCTAAACCGGGACGCGACAGATCACTTGTCATGATCGTCCGGTCGAGTCCTTTATCTGAGCCAATCAATTCTAGTTTCAAACGTTTTTTCAATTCATTTACGGTAACGGTTTTCGTCATCCAAATACCTCCGTTGTTCTCTTTTTAGCAGTTCCCCTTCATTTTACCACTTTCGCGGCATGTGTAACAGTGATTTATTTGAAGTGAAATTCCTGACGCATGAGTGAAGGCTCTTGGACCGACACTTGTTTCCGATATACTTTTGGTGAAAGTCCCATATATTTCTTAAACAAACGTGAAAAATAGTATGGATCTTCGTAGCCGACTTTCTTGGCGATCTCATAGATCTTCATATCGGTCAATTTCATAAATTTACAGGCTTGGTCGATCTTCAATTGAATGAAATACTCGATCGGCGAAGTTTGTGTCTACTTTTTAAAAATACTGCCTAAATAACTTTGCGATATATTAAGCTGATAAGTCAGATCTTTCAGCGTCAATTCTTTCTCAATGTTTTCATTCATATAGCGGATGCATTTAGTCAGATACTGATTCTGTTTGTCATAAGAAACTTTATCTTCCAGCAGATAAATTTCCACCAATAGCAGTTCGAGCAATTTGGAGGCTGCAATAATATGATGCAGATGATGTTCTTTCTCCGACACATCAAGCAGATCGATAAAATGGTTTTGAATCAAGCTTTTTTTGGCCGGTAAATTGATTTTGACCTTTTTCTTCGCGACATTGCCGATGTTCGTTGTGATATCGCTTACAAAACGGATCCATAAAATCGACCACGGATGGTCGCCTTTCGTATAATAGCGATGCGGCGTTTTAGCAGGAATACAGAAAATTTCTCCATTTTTAAGTTGGATCGTTTCCTTGTTCAGCAGTTCGATGATTCCTTCGCCTTCGATACAATAAATCAAAATATTTTCCGGTGTGCCTTCGAATCTCTCGCGATAATGATACTGCGCAGATGGATACAAGCCGATCTCAGTGATGTAAGAACCATGGATCAAAAGATGTGCCAAAAGTTCTGATTGATTATCGAGTGGGAAAACGATATGTTTTTCATCTTTAAAACCATCTCGTTTTTGCATCATGTCCCCTCCTCTTTTTAAACTAAAAAAATAAAATAGTCCATTAATTCAATAGTATAACCTATTTTTATCTGAAACGCTTCCTTGTATGCTTTAATTAACCAAACTAAAAGGAGTGTTTTATTATGAAATCTGGTTCTGTGACCGCCTGGGAAGAAAGTGTTGTTATACCTACCTATGAAGTAGGCGATCCTGACAAAAACCCATTGTTTTTTGAAAAGCGCGTTTACCAAGGAAGCAGCGGAAAAGTCTATCCTTTGCCGGTAACCGAGAAAATCAGTGATACAAAAGTCGACAAAACTTATCAAGCTGTCTTCTTAGAAAATGATTATTTAAAAGTAATGCTCTTACCGGAATTAGGTGGACGTATCCATTCTGCAATCGATAAAACCAATCAATATGATTTTGTTTATCACAATCATGTTATCAAGCCTGCTCTGGTGGGGCTTTGCGGACCATGGATCTCAGGCGGGATCGAATTTAACTGGCCGCAGCATCATCGTCCCAGCACTTTCATGCCAGTTGAGTATACAATCGTAGAAAATCCAGATGGCAGCAAAACCGTATGGACTGGCGAGATCGATCAAATGTACGGAACAAAAGGGAGCGCCGGTTTCACGCTATATCCGGATAAAGCTTACATTGAAATAACGGGAAAAGTCTTTAATCGTACAGATATTCCGCAAACATTCTTATGGTGGGCCAATCCAGCTGTCCCCGTCAACGATCATACGATCTCTGTCTTTCCTCCTGACGTCCATGCCGTCATGGATCATGGGAAGCGTGCCGTATCAAGTTTTCCGATCGCTACCGGTGAATATTATAAATACGATTATTCAGCAGGAATCGACATTTCCCGCTATAAAAACATCAAAGTCCCTACCTCATATATGGCTTACCACTCTGATTATGATTTTATCGGAAATTATGACGAAGCCAAACAAGCCGGCCTCTTGCATGTTGCTGATCATCACGTTTCCCCAGGGAAAAAGCAATGGACATGGGGAAACAGCGATTTCGGAAAAGCATGGGATCGCAATTTAACAGATGAAGATGGTCCTTACATCGAGTTGATGACAGGTGTCTTCACGGATAATCAGCCAGATTTCACTTGGCTCAAACCGTATGAAGAAAAAACTTTCAAGCAGTATTTCATGCCATACAAAGGCGTTGGCCGAATCAAAAATGCGACGATCGATGCTGCCTTGAATCTCGAGACAAATGAAGCCGGCGTTTGTGCAAAAGTCTATGTCACCGCCATTCAAAAAGACGCAAGGCTGACATTAGAGCAAGCGGGCAATTTGCTATACGAAGAAGTGGTTACGCTTACACCGGAGAGTTCCTTTGAACGGATACTTACGAATATACCACCGCTCACAGATGCAACCCTTTCTCTGTATTCTGCCGACGACCACTTATTAGCAGACTACCATCTCCACTCACAAGATTTGCAACCACTGCCCGAACCAGCTGAAGCACTGGCCGAGCCACAACAATTGAAGTCGACAGAAGAATTATTCTTAGCAGCGACACATATCGAACAATACCGTCATGCTACTTTAGATGCTGAAACCTACTATGTGGAAGGACTTCGTCGCGATCCTTCTGACATTCGTTTGAATAACGCTTATGGTCTCTTTTTATTCAAAAAAGGATTGCTGGAAGAAAGCAAGCGCTATTTCCAACGTGCATTGCAGAAACAAACTTGGAAAACGCCCAACCCCTATAATGGTGAAGCTCGTTTCAACTTGGGGATCGTACAAAAACTACTCGGCGAAGAGCAAGCGGCTTATGATGCTTTTTACAAAGCAACATGGAATGAGGATACGCAAGCTGGTGCTTTTTACCAATTAGCTTCTCTGGAAGCCAAACAGCATCGCTATCCGCAAGCGCTGGAATTTGTTGACAAAGCGCTGGTCAAGAACAGCCATAATATGAAAGCTCGTGTCCTACGACTCGCACTGCTTCGCAAACTTGGCGAATCTACAGAAACAGAGATACTTGCTAACCTTGAAATCGATGCCCTTGATCTAGGAACTTGGTACGAATATTCCCAGCTCTTCCCAGATAAACAGTCACACTGGGAAAAATTGATGCGTGGATCACGCAATAACTATTTAGAGTTGGCGCTTGATTATCTTCATGCCGGCCAATTTGAAGAAGCAGAACAAATTCTTAAACACTTCCCAGGAAATAGTCCGCTGCCACTTTATTATCGCGCTTATATCCATTTACTGAAAGAAGAGCAAACACAAGCGCAAGCTCTTATTGAGCAAGCAGAACAGGCAGATCCTGACTATTGCTTCCCAAACAAGATCGAAGAAGCAGTGATCCTTTCGGCCATTGTCCGTTATGATCCAACTGCCGGCTTTGCAAAATATTTCCTGGGTAATTTATTGTATGACAAAAAAAATCGGGAACAAGCAATGCAACTATGGGAGGCAACCGCGGAACTTCTACCCGACTTTCCAACCGTACACCGCAATCTGTCTTTTGCTTACTATAATGTTGCGCATGACCTGACTAAAGCCAGCCAAGCCATCGATCGCGCTTTTGCGCTTGCACCAACCGACGCACGTCTTCTACTCGAAAAAGATCTGCTGGCAAAAAAACAAAACCTTTCGTTGCAAACGCGTTTGACGATTTTCGAAGCACATCTCGAAACTGTTAAGAAACGTGATGATCTCTATATTGAATATATTACGACCTTAAACACGCTCGGCCATTACCAGCAAGCGCTGGGATTATTAGAATCACACATTTTCCATCCATGGGAAGGCGGAGAAGGCAAAGTCAGCGGGCAATACGTCTTTGCTTTGATCGAATCGGCGAAACAACTGCTAGACTCTGATCCCACTAGAGCAATTGAGTTATTGGAACACACCCTTGTTTACCCTGATAACCTGGGAGAAGGGAAATTGCCAAACGTAAAAGATACGCTTTCCTATTATTATTTGGCAAAAGCGCATGAAGCACAGGGTGATGTAGCGAAGGCAAAAACTTACTATCAATTAGCAACAAGCGGTGATATCGAACCGGAAAGTGTACTCTATTATAATGATCAGCCCGCAGATACCATTCTTTATCAAGGTCTAGCGTATGAAGCACTAAACCTTCCCGAAAAAGCCAGAACTTGCTATCATAAATTGATCAGTTATGGCGAAAAGCATCTTTTCGATGATGTAAAATATGATTATTTTGCTGTTTCTTTACCGGCAACAGTGGTGTATGCAGAAGATATCCGACAAAACAACCGTTTTTACTGCCGTTATTTGATTGCTCTTGGCAACGCTGGTTTAGGGAACAATGTATCTGCGCAAGAGCAACTTGCTAAATTAGCCCACGAAGACTATTCGCACCAAGGCGTTTCCCGCCATTTGGAGCTTGTAGCAAATTAAGATCCGGACAGCAGAGAACCATCTCTGCTGTCTTTCCAAGGAGGAAAAAATAATGACTACACTCACGATACATCGCTTGCAAAACAAACAAGGTACGTCTTTAGAATTACTTAACTACGGCGCCACACTTTATCGTGTATTAACCAAAGATAAAAACGGTGAGCTGCGAAATATCATACTTAGTTTATCCTCGCCAGAAGCCTATCTTACGCAAAAAACCTATCTGGGTGCCAGTATTGGTCGCGTAGCAGGTCGAACTAGCCAAGGCGTTTGGGGAGCGCATCAGCTTGAACGAAATGAAGGACTGAATCACCTACATGGCGGGACGATCGGCTTCGAATCACGTTATTTTTCTGCTCAACCATTCAAAACCGAGAATTCCCAAGGCGTTACTTTTTCCTATGACAGCCCTGATGGGGAAAATGGTTACCCCGGAAATCTACATGCCGAGATCTGTTATACACTGTATGAGGACAATCACTTTACCATCGAATATACCGGTGAAACAGATGCAACGACCCTATTCAATCCGACTAACCACGCCTATTTTAATCTTTCCGGCGAAACAACGATCGCGCAACACGTTCTTTCCGTAAAAAGCACTGCCTATCTACCTATCAATGCTGAAAATCTTCCCAGCGACAGCATCCATTCCGTAACTGACACCGGGTTCGACTTGCAAAGTCCAGCACCCCTTTCAGAAATACTGACAAAGCCAGATATCAAAGCCGACAACGGATTGAACCACCCCTTTATGCTAGAAGAAAAAGCAACACAGATTCACCTCGCTTCGTCCAAGAGCGGTATTGATCTGCAGATAGGCACTACTTATCCCTGCGCTGTGCTCTACACAGGAAGTCACTTCAACAATGATTTCCAATTAGATAATGGACATGCCGTCAGCCCTTATGCCGGCATAGCTTTCGAGACTCAGTTTCCTCCCGATGCCATCCGTCACCCTGCCTTTGGCGATATCCAATTGCATCCGGGAGAAAAATTTCACGCAAAAACCAGTTATCAGCTTGGTATCTTTTAAAGGAAGATTGTCCATTTTTCCAGCAATTTAATCTATTTGAAAGCCTAGCTAATTCTCATATAATTAGCTTATTCGTTAGCATCTCTACTCACCATCGGTAATGACCAGTTCGTTTTTTAGTAAGCGCTTTCTTAAAAATATATTACAAGAAGGGAAGAAAATATGATGAAAAAATGGATGCTTTTGGCACTTACCCTTATTCTTGCAATCGGACTAAGTGCATGTGGCGGTTCTTCATCCGGAAAATCAGCAAATAATGGAAAAACTGTTCTGACACTAGCTCTTTGGGATACCAATCAGAAAAAAAGCGATGCAAGAAATGGCAGATGCCTTTACCAAAGAAAATCCTAATATCAAGATCAAAGTCGAAGTAACACCTTGGGATCAATACTGGACCAAATTACAGGCAGGTGCTTCCGGCGGAAATACAGCAGATGTCTTCTGGATGTCACCAGAACAAGTATTTACATACGCAAACGGCAATGCCTTAATGGACTTGAAAGACCGCATCAAGAAAGACAATTATGATATGAGCAAGTATCCGAAAAACTTGGTAGACTCTATGAACGTAAAAGGCAAACAATTAGGTATACCAAAAGATGATAGCACTGTTGGACTTTGGTATAACAAAGATCTTTTTGATAAAGCCGGCGTTTCCTACCCTGATGACAAGTGGACTTGGGATGATTGGATGGACGCTGCTAAAAAACTGACAGATAAGAAAAAAGGGGTATATGGTATGGCTGCCCCGGATAACGGTCAAAATTTCATCTATAACCTTATTTATGCAAATGGTTCCGATTTCTTCACCAAAGATGGGAAAAAGAGCCTTTATGACACACCTGCCAATATCGAAGCGATCAAATACGGTGTCTCTTTCATCAAGAATGGTTACTCTCCAACTACTGCAGACTTCGCAAGTACAACGCCAGATCAATATTTCGAATCTGGGAAAGTCGCCATGATCACAGCAGGTTCATGAATGGCGACCGAATATACCGCCATTGACGGTTTAAATGCAGATGTCGCGCCTATTCCGAAAAACAAAACTAAAGGTACCATCTCTTCAGGAATGGCTTACTCGATCTCAGCTAATACGCAACATCCAGATGCAGCATGGAAATTTGTGAAATTCATGGGCGGCAAAAAAGCCAATACGATTCAATCCTCTTCTGGAGCAGCTGTTTCCGCATATGAAAATACACAAGAACCATATGTTAAGAAGTTCCCATCTATCAATGCTCAAGTATTCGTTGATGCAATCGATTACGGCAAATCTTCCTACATGGTAGAGAGCCGAGCAGATTGGATCACAACAGAGCAGGAAATCATGACAAAGATCTTCTCGCTTCAAGAATCCCCTGAAAAAGGATTAAAGGACCTTGCCAAACAAATCAATGGCTTCACAAATAAATAAACTCAGAAACGCCTCTGTCAGCATTTTTTTAGAGGCGTTTCCCTTACCATATCCCGATCAAAGGAGATGAATCCACATGGAGCGAAGTACTGGCACGTTACAATCCAACAAACGAAAAAAACAAGTATGGGCCCTCCTGTTTGTTGCCCCTACCATTTTATTGATCTTGATCTTGAATGTCTGGCCGATCATCCAAAGTATCTGGTATAGCTTCAATGATGTCAAAGGCTTAGGAAAACCGACTTGGGTCGGAATGGCGAACTATTTCCAAGCATTTCATGATCCTGCACTTTTAAAAGCTTTATGGAACACCGCTCTTTATACGATCGTGACCGTTCCAGTAGGTACGATCCTATCACTTGTAGTAGCAGTGTTTCTAAATTCTAAAATAAAAGGAAAAACCTTTTTCCGTGTTATTTATTTTATCCCTGTCGTCTCTGCACCCGTTGCCGTTTCGATGGTATGGAAATGGCTTTATAACGGGCAATACGGATTGATCAATTATTTCTTGTCCTTTTTCGGTGTGAAGGGGCCTGATTGGATAGGTGACCCGAAATTCGCACTTTGGTCGATCATTGGCTACAATATGGTCATTCTGCTCGGCGGTCTACAAGATATTCCAAAAACTTATTACGAAGCCGCAGAGATCGATGGTGCCGGACCAATCACCAAATTTTTCAAAGTAACGATCCCACTTGTTTCCCCTACTCTATTTTTTGTCGTCATCACGACTTTCATAGGGGCCCTTCAAGTATTCGATTATATCTTGATGATGCTCGGAACCAGTCCAGCGCTTCAAAATTCAAAATCGATCGTTTACTTGTTCTACCAATATACATTCGTCAACAATAACAAAGGTTATGGCGCAAGTATCGCGATCATTCTGTTAGTTATTATCCTCATTCTGACGCTTATCCAAATGAAGCTGCAGAAAAAATGGGTCCACTATAAATAATAAAGGAGTGCCTTTACATGAAAAAAATGCAAAAAGGTCATCTGCTCATTTATCTGATCCTTTCATTAGGCGCGGTATTGATGGTTGGCCCGTTTATTTGGAGTATCTTGACTGCCTTTAAAACACTTACCGAATCATTGCGTTTCCCGCCGACTTTTTTACCCGCTCACTGGGGCTGGCAAAATTTCGTTGACGTTTGGCAAGCATTGCCATTCACGGATTACTTTCTCAATACATTTTGGATGATTTTGGGACGCGTTCTTATTTCTACGATCATCAGCGCGACTGCCGGATTCGCCTTTGCAAGATTGAAATTCAAAGGAAACAACCTGCTTTTTATGCTCGTTCTGCTTACCATGATGATCCCCGCTCAAGTGTATATCTTGCCACAATACTTAATGATCTCCAAACTAGGCTTGACCAATACGATCAGTGCCTTGATCATCCCAGGCATGGCAAGCGCATTTGGAACTTTCTTGATGCGACAGTTCTTTATGAGTGTTCCTGATGAATTAGAAGAAGCGGCAGAATTAGATGGTTGCAATACTTTACAGCTATTCTTCCAAGTAATGCTTCCGCTGGCAAAAGCACCGTTGACATCCTTAGCGATCTTCACCTCGCTTTTCGCCTGGAAGGATCTCATGTGGCCGCTGATCGTCAACATGTCCCCTGAGAAGATGCCGCTCTCATCTGGGCTTGCTCTACTGCAAGGACAATACACTACCAACTATCCGCAGCTCATGGCCGGCTCTGTTATTGCCACTATTCCAATGGTCATTCTTTTCATCATTTTCCAAAAACGATTTGTGCAAGGAATCGCCTCTACCGGTTCCAAAAATTAACAAGGAGCGTTTTTATTTATGCCAATTCAATTCAATCAAAAAAAGAAACAATTTCACCTTTATAACGATACATTAAGCTATATTATGGAACTCGACCAAGACAAATATCTTACTCATCTCTATTACGGTGAAAGAATTCGCAACTTTACCATGCAACGTCCCTATCCAGAGATCGACCGCTCCTCCTTTTCACCTAATCCTGAAAATCCCTCTACACGAGGATTCTCACTGGATGTTATTTTACAAGAAATGCCGGGGCAAGATTCCGGCGATTATCGTGAACCGGCCTTTGAGATCATTTATCCAGATGGCACAAGTGCTACTCATTTCGCCTACAAAAGCCACCGAACCTTCGCTGGTAAAAAAGCGCTTCCCGGTCTCCCAGCTACATACGTAAAAACAGACAGCGAAGCAGAGACTTTGGAAATCACATTGATCGACTCCATTCGGCAAGTTGAAGCTGTCCTTAGCTACACCATCTTCGAAAAATTATCCGTTATCACCAAATCGATTTCCTTTAAAAACACTGGTACAAAAGCAGTTACGTTGCTTCGTGCTTTTTCCAGCTGTTTCGAATTTCCAGATGCCGACTTTGATTGCATTCAGCTGCCTGGTGCGTGGGCTAGAGAAAAGCAGCTAGTCAGACATCCGATCCACCACGGCTTCCATGTACTAGACAGCAAACGCGGAGCAAGCGGTGTTGCACAGCAGCCCTTCATGGCATTAGCAAGAAAGGGAACCGATGAAAATACCGGCGAAGTCTATGGTTTCCATTTCGTCTATAGTGGGAATTTCAGCATCCGGACCCAGGTCGATACTTACTCGCAGACTCGTGTGCTAGTTGGTCTTAATCCATATCACTTTTCTTGGAAACTCGGCCCCGGAGAGTCATTCCAAACACCTGAAGTCGTTTCTGTTTACGCTAAAAATGGCCTGAACGAAATGAGCCACAATTATCATGCCTTGTACATCAATCATCTTGCTCGCGGGGAACATCAATATAAAGAACGACCTGTTTTGATCAACAATTGGGAAAGCACTTACTTCGATTTCAATGAAACCAAGCTGCTTCAACTGGCAAAGAGGGCCAAAGACATCGGCGTTGAATTACTCGTGCTGGACGATGGTTAGTTTGGCCACCGCGATGATGATACGACCTCCCTCGGCGATTGGAGCGTTGACAAACGAAAACTTCCCAATGGTCTGGATCATTTAGCAAATGAAGTAAATAAACTTGGTTTGAAATTCGGTCTTTGGTTTGAACCGGAAATGGTCTCCAAAGACAGTAGCTTATACCGCGAACATCCTGACTGGCACATCCATGTCGACAAATACCCGCTTTCAGTCGGTAGAAATCAATATGTACTGGATTTCAGTCGGGAAGATGTCCGGGAAGGTATCTATCAACAACTGACAAAAATCTTGGACGCAACACCGATAGACTATATCAAGTGGGACATGAACCGCAATATCACCGAGCTTGGCAACCGTATCCTTCCCGCTGATCAGCAAATGGAAATCAGCCATCGCTATATCCTCGGTCTTTATGAACTTTTGGAAAAATTGACGACGCGCTATCCGCATATTTTATTTGAAAACTGCTCCGGCGGCGGTGGTCGCTTTGACCCGGGAATGACTTACTACATGCCGCAAAGCTGGGCAAGTGACAATACAGATGGCTACGATCGTATCAAGATCCAATACGGAACAAGCTTGATTTTCCCGCCCGTCATGATCTGCGCTCAGCTTTCTGAAGCACCTAATCATCAGGTCGGTCGCACCACGCCACTTGCTACTAGAGCAAATGTAGCAATGAGCGCAAATTTTGGTGTCATGCTCGATTTGGAAAAAGAAAGCAAGGAAACACTCGATTACACCAAACATGCGATCACGTGGTATAAAGAGCACCGCCGACTGCTACAGTTCGGGACCTTTTATCGACTAGAAAATCCCTTCACCAGCAATTTCGCTGCCTGGAGTTTTATTGCTCCTAATCAAGAAGAAGCAGTCGTTTTCTTTTTCAAAGCATTGGGTAGTGCCTCGGAACCCTTGGTAAAATTACATTTACAAGGTCTAAACCCTGATTATTATTATCAATGTGATCAAAAAGTATATAGCGGTGAAGAATTGATGAAATTCGGGCTTTATTTAAATGAAGATCTGCACGGCGATTTTCTCAGCCAAGTCTTTCATTTCACTAAAATAGATCAACCATAAAAAAACCTACTAAACCTTAAAAAAGGTTTAGAGGTTTTTTAATGAGCTTTGCGTTCGCCGATAACCGAATTGATGACCATATTGGCAAATGCCATCAAAGCCGCGATCAGCAAGGCCACTCCAAAACTAGCAATTTCAAATCGAGCACCGACAAAGTAAGATGTCAGTTCCAACATCACAGCGTTCACTACAAAAGTAAATAAACCCAATGTGAAAAAGTTGATCGGCAATGTCAGTAATAATAAAACCGGTCGAACGAGCAGATTCAAAATAGCCAATACAACACTCGCGATCAATGCAGTCATAAAACCATCCACATAGAAGCTAGAGAAGAAGCCGGATAATGCCATGAACAACAAAGCATTAATAACGATTCCGCTTAAAAAACGCATAATGATCTATCCCCTCCACTCCGAGTCAGGATCTGCTGGAATAATGATTGCCGCCAAGATATAGAGCAGAATGCCGCTACCAAAGATCAAGCTCGCCACGATCCAAAGTAATCGCACTAATGTTGCGTCAATACCAAAGTAGTCGGCAAGTCCACCACATACACCTGCTAATTTTTTATCATAAGTAGATCGATATAGTTTACGCATCCTTAAACACTCCTCTCTTTTGTTTCACTGAGTTTAATAATTCCTTTGCCGACTTTCGCTTCTAATGTCGACGTACTTATTTCTTCTGCATTTTGTGTGAATACAACTGTATCCTCGCTATTATCCCAGATTTTAGCATTTTTTAAGTCGAAGTAGATTTTTTCTTTTTTCGTGTGCAGTGAACCATCAACATTCCAGCTATCAGGTACTTGGATACGAATATCGCCGTTCGGTGCCTTTAAATCGACACTGCTTGCTAAATCGTTCTCCAATATAAAGTCGATATCGCCTTGTTCAGTTCGCGCAGCAGTAGTTAGTGCATTTCCTTGGATAGTGATGTCGCCTTTTCGTGTGCTAATGTCGACATTTTCCACCCGGCAGTTTTGAACATAAACTTCGCCTTCTGTCAATTCAGCATTCAGAAATTTCCCGCTGACACCTCGTGATCGTAATTCGCCATTGCGCAGTTTTAAAATAATGTCATCTGTTTCAACATCGTCAAATCTTAATTTCCCATTTAAAATCTGGATCTTGATTTGTTCATACAATCTTTTCGGGATCGTAAGCACCATATCTGTTTTTAAAATATCTTTTTTAGATTCAAATAATAATGTATCCGGAGAAATATCCAACATAGTGTTGCTGAAAAAGTAATCCCACATTTTTTCTTCGCTTAGATGTCTTACGGGACCGCCGTTGTCTTGAGTACTCAATAATACACGCAGCTTGGCTTCTTCTTTTTCCCATGTGCGAACAACTACATCACCATGAGACACCCGCAAAATCAAATTAGTGAATGTTGCTTCTGGAAAAGGAAATTCTTTACTGAAATGCGGTCTTGAAGTCGCGGTTCTTTTTTGTGCGTGATGATTTCCCTGTGCTGTAGAATGTCTTGGGTGACGGTGGTGTGAATAACCACTTCTTTTACGATCGATGCGGCGATTGATGCGGTCGTAGCGATCAGCGATTTTCTGTGCTTGCCGCTCCCGCACATCTTCCATTGTGACTTTTTCAGAAGGAATGATAAACAGCGCAATAATATAGACCAAGATTGGCAAACCTGATTTCATTGTAAAAATAGTGATAGCAACATATATGATGCGGAGGATGGTGGAATCTATACCGATGTATTCCCCTAACCCTCCTAAAACACCGCCGATTTTCCTATCTACTCGTGATCTTTGTAATTTTTTTTCCATATCAGTGCGCGTCCTTTCTTTTGATTATGTAACGCCCAGAAGCAGCAAATGCTGCCTCTAGAACAAAGCGGTTATTTTGCTTCTTTGATCTTCACACTTCCAGCAGTTGTTTCTGCGCGGATCGCGATGTTTGCTTCACCGTTCGGGATTTTTGTGAAAGTCATTTTTTTGTGGACCGTTTCTGATTTTGAATCCAGCACTTCCACGTCTTTGAAATCAACACGTAGTTTTCCGAAATTGGTATGGATCTCGCCATCGATCCCAATTTCTTTCGGTAGACTGATCTCCACGTCGCCGGTACCTGTTTTCGCTTCAATCGAAGTCGCAGTGGGTTCTGTTAAGTAATATTGGATATTGCCGTTTTTCGTTTTCAAAACGCCTGCGTAAAATTCTCCTTTTGCTGCTACACCACCGTTGAATGTCTTCAATGAAATGTCGCGCACTTCCCCATTTTGGATGCGGACATTACCATTCACTGTTTCAAGTTCTACTAGCGTTGCCGAGATCGTTCCAATACTTACATTACCATTGGTAGTCTTGACGAAGAGATCTCTTCCTTGTAATTCATCCATATGGACATTGCCGTTGAGTAATTTGATCGATGCATAATCATATAAACGTTTTGGTAGATAAACTGTCAGGTTCGTCACGATCTGCTTCGATTTAGATTCAAAACGCAGTGTTTCTTCATCGACACGTAATGTTGTTTTATCAAAAAAGATCTGCAATGCTTCGTCTTCTGGATATTCCTTGAACAACTTGATCGTCGCTTGGATGCGAACATCTTCATTGTCGGAAGGCTTGAATTCTACATTCCCATTCGCGATATCGAATTCTAAGATGGAAAGTGTCGTATCGTGATAAACGAATTCTCTTTCCAATTTGGTAGATGTTAAGAACGGGAATGGCATATCCTTAACTTGTTTAAATGCAGAGTTTAGGAAAGAGCCTAGTTTCTCGCCTGCTTGGGAAAGATCGCCTATCACACTTTGGAAACGATCGTTTTCTTCTGCGGTCTCTTTCGCATTTTTTGCGTTATCTGCTTTCGTTTCTTTTTTACGTTCATGAGATCTGCGGTTGTTGCGCGGTCTATGAGGATTGCGTCCGTTATTCCACCCTTGCGAGAAGTCGTAGGATTCTTCTTCAGCGGTTTCCGCTTCTAATTCTGGTTCTTGCTCTGTTTCTCTGATCTTCTCCGTTGCAACGGTTTTTCCTTCTTTTTTCGAAATATTTTCAAGCAATGTTAATGCTTCATCTGTTGAAAGGATACCTTGTTTTACGAGTTCAATAATGCGTTCACGTTCGTTTTCCACTGCTAATCTCCTCCTTTTATACTTAAAGACCTTGGATCGTTCATTAGCTTATAGTCTTATTATGAAGGATTTCTTGGATTCTGTCATACAACTAGAGAATGATTATTTATATAGACTTTTGATGTGTTCGTATCAAAAAACGTATCGAGGGTTTAATCTCGATACGTTTCGGCATTATTTTTCTGCTGCTTTGATTTTATCTTTTGTGCGTTTGGTGTCTCTCTCAAGTACTGGTTTCAAGTATTTTCCTGTATAGGATTTCTTGGAGCGGGCTACTTTTTCAGGTGTCCCTGTGGCAACGATCTCACCACCGCCATCGCCGCCTTCTGGTCCAAGATCGATAAGATGATCCGCTTGTTTGATGACATCTAAATTATGTTCGATGACCAATACGGTATCGCCATTATCGACTAATCGCTGTAAGACTTTCAGCAAACGGCTGATATCATCGGCATGAAGGCCCGTCGTTGGTTCGTCTAAGATATAGAAAGATTTCCCTGTACTGCGTTTATGCAGCTCGGAAGCCAGCTTGACCCGTTGTGCTTCCCCACCGGAAAGCGTGGTAGCTGGTTGGCCAAGCCGGATATAGCCTAATCCTACATCCACGATCGTTTGCAGTTTGCGTGCGATTTTCGGTTGATTTTTGAAAAACTCCAGACCTTCTTCAACGGTCATTTCCAATACTTCGGCAATGTTTTTACCTTTATAATGGATGTCCAGTGTTTCGCTATTGTAACGTTTGCCATGGCAAACTTCACATGGCACATAAACGTCTGGCAAAAAGTGCATCTCGATCTTGATGATTCCGTCTCCACGACAAGCCTCACAGCGACCGCCTTTTACGTTGAAACTGAATCTTCCTTTTTTATAACCGCGCATTTTCGCTTCATTCGTGCTGGCAAACAAATCACGGATATCATCAAAAGCACCTGTATAAGTAGCAGGGTTAGAACGTGGCGTTCTACCGATCGGTGATTGATCGATATCGATGATTTTTTCTAAGTTGTCGATCCCTTTGATTTCTTTGTGCTCACCTGGCTTAGCAGTCGCTCGGTTGAGTTTGCGTGACAGGGCTTTACGCAACACTTCATTGACTAGTGAACTTTTTCCTGATCCAGATACGCCGGTCACGGCGGTGAACGTTCCTAGCGGGATCTCTGTGCTTACATTTTTCAGGTTATTGGCTTTGGCACCAATGATCTCCAGCTTTTTGCCATTGCCCTTTCTACGTTCGGTAGGAATGGCAATGAATTTTTTACCGGATAAATAGTCGCCTGTGATGGAATTTTTATTGGCTTTTACTTCTTCTGGTGTTCCTTCTGCAACGATCTGACCGCCATGTTCTCCTGCTCCGGGTCCGATATCGATCAGATAGTCAGCCGCCATCATCGTGTCTTCGTCATGTTCTACAACGATCAGTGTATTGCCGATGTCACGCATATTTTTCAGTGTATGGATCAGCCGATCATTATCGCGCTGATGCAAGCCGATCGATGGCTCATCAAGGATATATAAGACTCCTGTCAGCCTAGAACCGATCTGTGTTGCCAAGCGGATCCGCTGGGCTTCCCCGCCGGATAATGTTCCAGCTGAACGACTCATGGTCAAGTATTCTAACCCAACATTTTCTAAAAAGCCAAGTCTTGAATGAACTTCTTTCAAAATAGGTGCTGCGATCTGCGAATCTTTTTCAGATAAAGTCAGGCTATCGAAAAAGGCCAATCCTTCTACAATCGAAAAATTGCTTACTTCGCCAAGATGCTTATCTGCGATCTTAACAGAGAGTGCTTCTTCTTTTAGACGATAGCCATGGCAGGTCGGACATGGCAGGTATGTCATGTACTGCGACATTTGTTCTCTGGTAAAATCAGAATTTGTTTCCCGGTAGCGTCTTTCGATATTCGGCAGGACGCCTTCAAAAGGCATCCATATTTCCCGCGTCATACCGAAGTCATTTTTATATTTGAAGAAAAATTCTTCGGTCCCAGAGCCATGCAGAATGATATCTTGTTTGACTTTCGGGAGTTTCTCAAAGGGCACATCCATGTCGATATCAAATTCTTCACAGGCAGATGCCAACATTTGTGGATAATATTGTGAACTGATCGGTTTCCATGGAACGATGGCACCAGCACTAAGTGATAGCGACCGATCCGGGATCACTGTATCTACGTCTACCTCTAGTTTTGTTCCCAAGCCATCACAAGTTGGGCAAGCACCAAATGGACTGTTGAAAGAAAACATCCGCGGTTCTAATTCGCCGACAGTGAAGCCACAATATGGGCAGGCATAATGCTCGCTGAACAAAAGTTCTTTCTCGTCGATAATGTCTACGATCGCATAGCCGTCTGCTAAACGAAGCGCAGATTCCAGCGAGTCGTATAGCCGGGAATGAACCCCTTCTTTTAATACGATCCGATCGATGATGATCTCGATCGAGTGTTTTTTATTTTTCTCAAGTTCGATCTCATCGTTGATATCAAGAATCTCACCGTCTACTCGTACACGAACGAAACCTTGTTTTTTGATTTCTTCTAGCGATTTTTTATGAGAACCTTTTTTACCGGAAATAATCGGTGCCATTACTTGCAGTCTTGTCTTTTCCGGATATTCCAACACGCGTTCCACCATTTGTTCAATGGTCTGTGAAGTGATCTCGATACCATGATTGGGACAAATTGGATGTCCGACACGTGCATAAAGCAACCGTAAATAATCATGAACTTCTGTCACGGTACCAACTGTGGATCGTGGATTGCGGCTAGTTGTCTTTTGGTCGATCGAGATCGCCGGGCTTAGTCCTTCGATCGTATCAACATCAGGTTTATCCATTTGTCCTAAAAATTGACGGGCATAGGCGGATAATGATTCTACATACCGTCGTTGCCCTTCGGCGTAAATCGTGTCGAAGGCTAATGATGATTTCCCTGAACCGGATAAACCAGTCATAACGACTAATTTATCGCGAGGTATAACCACATCGATATTTTTTAGATTATGTGCGCGTGCACCTTTGATGACAATTTTATCTTTTTCCAAATTCGTCTCATCCTTCCGCCTTTATTTCTAATAAAGCATCCCGCAGTTCCGCTGCTCGTTCAAAGTCAAGCGCTTTGGCAGCCTGCTTCATTTCTCGTTCCATTTCTTCGATAAAAGCGGCTCTTTCTTCTTTCGTCATTTTGCTGATGTCTGTCAGTTCTGCTTCTTCCTCTTCAGCGGCGACGGTGGCTGTGATTGCTCCGCGGATATCTTTCTTGATCGTTTGTGGTGTGATACCGTGTTCTTCATTGTAGGCGATTTGGATCTCACGGCGACGTTGCGTTTCATTGATCGCATTCGTCATGGAATCCGTATAACGGTCAGCATACATGATGACTTTTCCGTTTTCATTACGAGCTGCCCGGCCGATCGTTTGGATCAGCGAACGCTCGGAGCGCAGGAATCCTTCTTTATCGGCATCCAAAATCGCAACGAGCGATACTTCCGGAAGATCGATCCCTTCACGAAGCAAGTTGATCCCGACAAGCACATCATATACGCCTAAACGCAAATCGCGAATGATCTCGATTCGTTCAAGCGTTTTGACTTCCGAATGCAGATATTGGACTTTTACGCCTGCTTCTTTTAAATAATCGGTAAGGTCTTCGGACATTTTTTTCGTCAATGTCGTAATCAGGACACGTTCATTTTTGGTAACGCGTTCCGCGATCTCATCCATTAAATCATCGATCTGTCCTGGGATCGGTCTTACTTCAATGACCGGATCAAGCAGACCAGTCGGCCGAATGATTTGTTCGATGACATCTGGGTTTTTTTCCAATTCATATGGTCCCGGTGTTGCGGATACATACATGATCTGGTTGACATGCTTCTCGAATTCTTCAAATTTAAGTGGACGGTTATCCAGCGCAGAAGGTAAGCGGAAGCCATGATCGATCAAGACTTGTTTACGAGCTTGGTCTCCGTTATACATGGCACGGATCTGCGGCATCGTAACATGCGATTCGTCAATGACCATCTGAAAATCATCTGGGAAATAATCTAGCAATGTATATGGCGTTGACCCTGGCGCACGAAGCGCTAAGTGTCTGGAATAGTTTTCGATCCCCGAACAATAGCCCATTTCTTCCATCATTTCCAAGTCATAATTCGTCCGTTGTTCTAACCGTTGCGCTTCTAGTAATTTATCATTATCACGCAATTCTTTTAAACGGTCTTTTAATTCGGTCTTTATGTTGACCATAGCTTTTTCTAAAATATCACGACGGGTCACAAAGTGGGACGCCGGAAAGATCGATACGTGTTCCCGATCACCGATGATCTCACCAGTCAAGGCATCCACTTCGCGAATCCGTTCAATCTCATCTCCAAAAAATTCAACGCGGATACAGTGTTCATCACGAGAAGCTGGGAAGATCTCAACAACATCGCCGCGTACTCGAAAACGGCCACGCTGAAAATCGATATCGTTACGGTCATACTGGATATCGACTAATTTACGAAGCAACTGGTCGCGCCCGATCTCCATTCCAGTTCGCAATGAAACAAGCATCGCCCCATATTCCTCTGGCGAACCTAAGCCATAGATACACGATACACTTGCGATGATGATAACATCTCGTCTCTCAAATAAAGAAGCTGTCGCAGAATGTCGCAGTTTATCGATCTCATCATTGATGCTGGCATCTTTTTCGATATAGGTATCGCTTTGCGGCACGTACGCTTCCGGCTGATAATAATCATAATAGCTGACAAAATATTCGACTGCATTATTTGGGAAGAATTCCTTGAATTCACTATACAATTGTCCGGCTAGTGTTTTATTATGCGCCATTACTAGCGTTGGTTTATTGACTTCTTGAATAACATTGGACACAGTAAATGTTTTCCCTGTTCCTGTCGCTCCAAGTAATGTTTGATGTTTGATCCCTTTATTTAACCCCGCCACCAATTTTTCAATCGCCTTTGGCTGGTCTCCTTGCGGTGAATACTTAGAGACTAATTCAAATTGATCTTTCAATTCGGAATCCCCCGTTCTTTTCTGTTTATTCCCTGTTACCCGTTTTTTAAGAATAAAAAGCCTTTTCGCACGGAATAGTTACCTTTATTTTATCATAAAAACATCCATTCTCCTAACAAAAAGCGAAAATACGTTCGTCTTTTTGACTATTACATGAAAAAAAAGCTTACCGCAGTAAGCTTTTAATTTTGAGTTGTGATCTTTTCCGAAAAAGATGATTTTTTCTGCAGACTTACATAATCTAGCACGATAGGCGATTGTTTCAACAATAGCTGTTCTTCCCGCCATTTTTTGAAAACGATGGTTATTTCTGATTTATCTAGCTGTAAAAGCTTGGCTAAATAGGATTCATTGACATAATCTGGAAATACCAACATCCTATTTACCTTTTCTGGACTAAGTCCTAAATTCATCCAAGTAAGTTCCACCAGTTCATTAGCAATCTTTTTTTCTATTGTTGATTTTGAGTAATAATGTTGATGCGTCATGTACACTAAAAAAGAACTTACTTGCTGCAACATCAGCTGCATGTACTGTGGATTGGCAAACATGTGGTCTAGGAAATAATTCTTTTGCACCCGGAATACTTTTCCATCCGTAAGCGCCATGACCCGATATTCAAAAAATGGGCTGCGTAATTGTTCATTGACGAAATGTTCGATTCCACAAAAGCTCTCTGCTCCTAATAGATGGATTGGAACCCATTCTCCTTCTTGAAAAATCTCCATTCTGGCAGCGCCTTGTTCAATAAAACTAAAGTAATCCGGCGATAATGGTGCTTTATACTGATAGATGACCTCTTCTGCTCGCCAAAATTCCTTTTTCGTATATTCATTCGCCAACATTACGTTTGTAGTTAAAAATGTAATCAATTCATTTAACATGTGATTCCTCACTCCAATAATCTTTCTAAAACTATGTTCCCAACTTTTAAATTGCGTTCTATCTTTTAACTAGATAATCTCTTCCTGTTTTATCTATATTTTCATCATAAAGAAATTCACTTCAAAAAACAGTTCTTATTTTTAAAGTAAATTTTTAAAAATGCAAAGTACTGCTTTTCGACTATGGTTGTAATCCATCACTTTCTTCGCCTATTATAAAGATAGTTTTTATTGCCTTTAGGAAAAATGTCAAATATGAAAGTTATCTTTAAAATTAAATCTACTAAAAGTAAGCTATGCTATACTTAGTAAATATTAAATTTAAATGGAGATGGTCCCAATCGAAATTTACACACATCCTGATAAAAGAAGCGTAATCGATTCTGCATTATCTATAATTATTGCAGAAAATGAATTACAGCTTAATATACTGCACCTTAATGAGTTAGAAACCGTTCATCTTGACGTCTTGAATGACCGCTTGCCGGAACGGATGAAAGTATCCGAACTGATTGTGTTCTGGTTAAAATGGTACGACCTGCGTCAAGATGTAGCACTTATATTGGAAAAATACCATTTGACTCCTTATGCAGCAATCTATTATAAAGATCTACAGCCTCCACAGCGGCGTCTGCTGCAGATCGCCAAGCTGGCTATCAAGCCTTATACCAAAATCATCCTCAAAGAGCCGTTACAAAACATTGATATTGAAACGAAGGACCGCGTGATCGCATTATTAAAAGAAATCAGTGCTTCTAAACAGATTATTTGTTTGACTAACAATACCGAAGAAGCCATGTTACTGTCCAATAATTGTTACCGTTTAACGCCGCATGATTTTAAACCGATCCAGATACAGGAAAACAATAACGAAACTCCATTAGAAGAAGCTGTCCCGCGAACGCTCCAAGTGAGACGTATCGCAGTGAAAGTAAATGACAAGACAATGCTGCTTGATCCAATCGATATCGACTATGTCGAAAGCCAAGAAGGGAAAGTACTGCTTCATGTCGATGATGAGGTCTATTCACAAGAATCTACGCTTCAAAAAGTAGAGGATATAATCCGAAATTATGGCTTTTACCGCTGTCATCGTTCTTATATCGTCAATCTGCAAAAAATAAGCGAGATTGTTTCCTGGTCAAAAAACACGTACTCCCTTCGCTTGAATAATTCCAAAAGTACGTTGATCCCTCTTTCTAGACAAAAAATAAAAGAAATTGAACAACATTTCGATCTATCCTTGTAACTTTTCATCCGCTAAGAGGTACATCTCATCTCCATTTAGCTGCAACAGATCAGCCAGTATATTACACTGTTGTTGAATCTAAAGGAGGTTTAAGAATTGGAAAATATTATTAAAGTAAATCAGTTGACCAAACATCTTTCCGGCACCAGAATCATCGATGCGATGACATTCCAAGTGAAAAAAGGAGAGATTTTCGGTTTTTTGGGCCCTAGCGGTTCTGGAAAAACGACCACCATCAAAATGCTCACAGGGAAGTACTATCCATCTGGGGGCGAAATAGAGGTACTCGGCTTTCCACAATCAAAGATCGGCAGTTCTGCTTTCGCCAATAAAGTCGGCATACTATCGGATCATAGCGCCTTATATGAACGTCTGACCGTCCAAGATAATTTGATGCTTTTTGCGAAACTATACGATATGCCTCAAACAAAAATCGAAGAAGCCTTAGCATTTGTCGATTTAGCAGACAGCAAAAAGAAAGTGATCAAAACCTTATCTGCTGGAATGAAGCAGCGTGTCTTATTAGCCAAAACGATCATGCATGAACCTGAACTGCTTTTCTTAGATGAGCCAACTTCCTCTCTTGATCCGATGACAATGGCTCATATCCACAACGGGTTGAAAGCACTCAACGAAAAGGGAACTACTATCTTTCTGACCACTCACAATATGGAAGAAGCAAATCATTTATGCCATCGTGTTGCATTCATTGAATCAGGAATGTTAAAAGTCATTGGTACACCAGAGGAATTACGATTTAGGCATTCTAATCAAACAATCAAAGTAATCCATAAAAACGGCAATGTTAAAAGACTAGATATGAACATGGATGCCGCTCGTTATATTTCCGATATGATCGAAGTGGACGACCTCAAATTTATTTCCTCCGATCTACCGAGCTTAGGCGATGTTTTTCTAAAAGTTACTGGAAAGGAGCTGCTGTAAGATGCATATGAATCGGATCCATGCAATGATAGAAAAAGATCTTAAGGAATTTTTGCGAAATCCTGCATTATTCTTTATGCCGTTAGTCGTTTTTCTATTCAGTTATATTTATCGAATGGTCTCGCAATCAACTCCGAATGGACCGCATAGCACCTTAATATATTCAGTCATTTCTATGGCTTTTATTGCAGCAAGTGCGGCTGTCATTTTAGCATTGATGACTGAAGAACAAGAAAAAGGTACATTAGAGGGGCTCACCGAATCACCGGCGACTTCGATTGAGATCCTGAGTTCCAAAGCGGTCATTGGTATTATTATCTCGATAATTACTACCATTATCAGTCTGTTTATTTTAAATTTGTCCGTTCATTTACAACCAATCGAATATGCAGCATTAGTCATTCTGTTGCTGCTTTTCACGATGTTTGGTCTGATTGCAGGCTTGCTGGCGAAAAGCGCAGGGAGCTCAACGTTTTATAACATGCTTTTGTTTTTCATTTTTGGGATGAGTATTATGTATGAGTTGTTTTTCCCGACGATCGGCAGCCCATTGTTCGAGAAAATCATTTTGTTTCTCCCTTCTAACTTAGCTTATCATCTACATGCAGATAATAAGCCTATCAATTTTGTATACCTATCGATTTGGCTGATAGCAGCAATCATTGTGTTGACGGCCGTGTTTAAGTCTAATACCAAGAAGCGCTAAATAAAAAGAAGAGGCTGCCCTCTTCTTTTTTTATTTCCCGGGTAATTATCTTTCATCCAATTGCTTCTTCACTTCGGCGATTTCTTGATTGATCTGCTGGATCTTTTCAATCGGTATCTCCATGTCTGCGATCCATTCATTTTTTCTCATCGTCAGTAGCTGTAATTTCGACTCCAACTCCGCTGTTTCTGCTGAGGAGTGGTTGAGTTTCGTTGTGTCAAGCAGTTCCTTGGATTGGATAACTAATTCCCTCGTCGCTACTTGGTCGATAAATGCCTTATCATGTGAAACGATCAGAACACCGCCTTGATATGCATTTAAGAATCTTTCCAACGCTTCTAAGGCTTGGATATCCAAATAATTCGTTGGCTCGTCCAAGATCAAGACATTACTGTCGCTCACCAATATCTGGACAAGTCCCAGTCTGACCCGTTCGCCGCCACTTAAGCTGTCCGCGAGCTGCAAGACTTTTTCTTGACGAAAACCCATTGCTCCAAGAATATCAAAAATGACTTGATCCGGCTGTGTGGAAAATTGCTTGGCATTATCGAAAATCGTTTTTTGCATCTCGATCGTTTGGAAGTCTTGCGAGAAATAACCGATTTTGGCTTTCTCGGAAACATAAATCTCCGGACTATCATTTGCCAACAATTTTTTGATCAATGTGGTCTTACCGCTTCGATTCGGACCAATTAGTGCCAGCCGTTCCCCATCTGACCAATGGAAAGTTGCGTTCTTCAGTAATAGACGGTCAGCTACCTTTAGATCTAACGCTGTTATCCGCATGATCGTTTTACCATTGAACTGTGGCAGTCCTTGATCAACTAATTGAATCGTTTTTGCTTTTTTTACTTTTTCTACTTCGCTTAAACTTTCTTTGCGGTGTTCCAAACTTTTAGCCGTTGCCGCCATTTTCCGCTGTTTACCGTCGAAATTACCGACTAACGACATTGCTCGCGCTTCCGAGGAGCTCATACCTTTTGGCGGTTTACGCATACGATCCGCTTTTATTTTTCGTTTTTGGATCTCTGCTTCGAGTTTTTTCTTCTCTTGCGTATACTGCACAAAAGCTTGTTCTTTTTTCTCGATATATTTTTCTTTTTGCTCTAAATAAGTTTGATAATTCACTGGATACTCGGTATAAACCTGATTCTCGATCTCCCAGATCGAAGTTGCTAATTCTGTCAGCAAGTGGCGGTCATGTGTTACGAAAACAATGATCCCCGGATAGCGTTTCAGTTTATTGATCAGCCATTCTTGGTTAGCGCGGTCTAGGTTAGCGCTCGGCTCATCCAGCAATAAAATCTCTGGTCGTGCCTTCAACGCTTGATTTAAGTAGGCGCGAACTTGTTCTCCGCCGCTTTGTGTCGTATTTTCCTTTAATTGTGGTACTAGATAGCAACTTCCTGTCAAATCGATTTCGCCGTCATAGTCCGTATCTTTTCCTGTTAGCATTCGCAGTAAGGTCGTCTTCCCTCCACCGTTTTTGCCGACTATCCCTATTCTCGCGGCTTGTCTTGCTTGCAGATGTTTGATTGTAAACAATTTTTGTCCAGAAATTTCTTTTTGGATATTTGTTAGTATGATTTGTGCCATTACGCATCGTCTCCTTTTCTAGCTAATTTAAAAAGTGGAAACAAAAAAACCTCCAATCTTTACCAGAATTGGAAGTTGCATATAATGGCGCAAAAAAAACACTAATAAGCCGTATACGTAGGCTAAAAAGGAATATTTACTGCGTCATTATTTGCTTTAACACCGATTCTGGTCATAGTTATCCTAATAAAAAGTCGTTTTATTAAAATAGCAGCAGATTTCGGGTTAAAATTTCATAATGACACATACCTCTTACTTTCCTAGATTTTGTTTATAGTCTATCACAATTAATCATTTTTCACAAATTGTCTCTTTCTTTTAGTTTACGCAGCATCACGGTTGCCAAGTAAAAGCCGACTGTCATTGAAAAGGCATCGATCACAATAAGCCACCATGTGTCTGTGTATCCCAATTTGGAAGATGCAGCTATCAGTCCTACCATCAGTATCAGACCGACGTATCTGCTGTAAGTTATCCGCGCAAAGACAACAACTAATAAACAGGGCAGGATAAAAGCCGAGATAAGCTGGTCGATCATGCGCGAGACCTCCTTTATTCTTCTTCTTTTAAGACATTTGACATAACGGTATTCGTAAGTTGCGGTAGTTCTGTTTTTTCGATCCCTTTTTCGGCAAGCATATCTGGAAGGATCTCATCAAGAAAATACTGTGCACTTGCCATTTCCCGGAACTGATAAATCGTCGCTAAGGCTTCCGTATAGATCTCGATGAAGACATTTTCAGGATTACCTTTTTGAATCTCACCAAAGGATTCATATAGCAAGTCGACTTTATCCGCTACGGCTAAGATCTTGCCTTCAATCGTCTGATCCTTACCTTCTTTTAGGAAATAGCGGTAGGCTTTTTGGAAACGTTCCGGTATTTCCCGCTCAATAAAGTTATGTGTCATACTTTCTTCTACTTCCGAGAGCATTTCCCGTAGTTCCGGAGTGGCGTATTTTACCGGCGTTTTGATGTCGCCGATGAATAATTCGGAGTAATCATGGTTCAATGCTTTTTCATAAAGAGAACGCCAATCGATCTCATTCCCTGCTTGTTCCTCCACTAATCCTAAGAATTGGGCAATGCTGGTTACTTTATAAGAATGTTCAGCCACAGAATGTTCTTGGTATTTGAACTTTCCGGGGCAGCGATAAATATTTTCTAAATCCGATAAACTTTGGAAGTATTGATGAATCCCCATCGAATCAATCCTTTCCTTTTTTATTGGTAGGGCTCGTTTTTTCTACCTCTCGCATAATAAGCGCAGCGATATAACCGAGAATCATGATAAGTGCTGCGGAGAAATTGCGGAAATTGTCGCTGGCAAAAATAAGGATGATAGCGGCAAGCATAAGTGTGAGAATATTTCCCCACAAGAATAATTTCTGACGCCGGGCAGTGTTTACCTCAAGCGAGCGATAGATCGTCTGGTAGCACAGGTACTGTACGAGGACGTACTCGATGATCGACAGCACGATAACGAGTGTCAACTGTTCTTTCCAGATGATCGCTGCTACTGCGATCGCAAGTAGAACGATAAAGCAAGTGACGGCACTGATCTTTTCTAAAGTAGTCCTTTTTTTCAAATTTTTTCCTCCAGTACGATAGTTTGTTTTCATTTTACTACACATTGCAGGTTTTAGCAGTAAAAAAAGTTCCCTCTATAAGCAAGAGAGAACTTTTAATGATGTTCTACATGTCGGATCGTTTGTTTCAATAGTTCTAAAACGTGCTTGTCATCTTGTGTATAATAAATAGAAGTTCCCTCTCGTCTTGATTTTACTAGACGAAGGTTTTTAAGAAAACGTAGCTGATGGGATACAGTCGTTTGGTTAAAGCCAAGGCTTCTTGCGATCTCGCCGACTGAGTATTCTTTATCACTGAGCAGATATAATATTTGTACGCGTGTTGGATCAGCCATCGCTTTAAATATTTGCGTGATGGAGAATAAAGTCTCTTCATCTAGTTTTGTTTCTAATTCTTCCATCTTCATTCCTCCGTTCTGCTGACGATACTTATACATATCATAGCTAAATAGGAATGATTCCGCAAGTTATAGAGCTTTTTCTAACGATTCAAATCTTCAATTTGACCGCTTTTCAGATAAACGACCCATTCGCAGACGTTGGTCACGTAGTCGCCGATTCGTTCTAAGTATTGAGCGACAAACAGCAGGCGAGATGCTTCTTCCAGATCATCTGGGTGCGCCTGCATAAAGGCGATACATTTTTCATATACGACTTTGTGTAGCGCATCGACTTTGTTATCCCGCTCTGCCACGCTTCGAGCAGATTCGTCATCTTCTGCCAAGTATGCATTTAGGGCGTCATGAAGCATGTCTTTTACGATCGCGCCCATCTCACTGATTTCCGGTATCGGCTGAACAACTTTACTGTCACCGATTTTCCGTGTCATTCGAGCAATGCTGACGGCATGGTCACCGATCCGTTCCAAATCAGAGGTCGTTTTTAAGACGGTTACGATCTTACGCAGATCTCCACCGACCGGCTGCTGTAAGGCGATCAATTCAAAGGAAGTATGTTCTAATTCAAGCTCCATATGATTGATCGCTTTGTCTTCTGCGATCACTTGATCGGCCATGGCGGTATCGCGTTCTACTAATGCTTTTACTGCTTTGATAACCGCCTCATTTGCCAACATTCCCATTTCTAATAAATGCTGATGCAAGTCATTAAGCTGTTCTGTGAAATTTCTCCGAACTGTCATGGTTTGTCCTCCTTATCCAAATCTTCCTGAGATATAGTCTTCTGTTTCCTTTGCATGCGGGTTGGTAAAAATCGTCGTCGTATCTGCAAACTCTACGATTCTTCCGTTTAAGAAGAACGCGGTTTCGTCTGATACTCGAGAAGCTTGCTGCATATTATGCGTTACAATAATAATCGTATAATCTTTCTTTAATTCCAAGATCAATTCTTCTATTTTTGCTGTTGAAATCGGGTCTAGTGCAGAAGTCGGTTCGTCCATCAAGATAATATCTGGCTTCACAGCAAGCACGCGGGCAATACATAAACGTTGTTGCTGTCCGCCTGACATCCCTAAAGCACTTTCATTCAAACGATCTTTTACTTCGTCCCAAAGCACTGCTTTACGCAGGCTTTCTTCCACGATCGCATCTAATTCTTTCTTGTTTTTCACGCCGTGCATACGTGGGCCGTAAGCGACATTGTCATAGATCGAAAAGGGAAACGGATTCCCCTGTTGGAATACCATCCCGACTTTCTTACGCAGATCGACGAAGTCCACTTTAGGCTGCTGGATATTATGATCTCCTAATTCGATTTTCCCAGTCGTTTTCACAGATGGAATCAAATCGTTCATCCGGTTAAGTGTCCGCAGAAAGGTCGACTTTCCACAACCTGAAGGTCCAATCAAGGCAGTGACTTTGTTTTGCTTGATGGCAAGATTCACATTAAAAAGTGCTTGCTTCTCACCGTAAAACAAATTTAGATCGGTTACATCTACTGCTGTTTCGGTATTATTTAATGTCGTTGTCATGGTTTCCCCTCCTTAACCGAAATTCCCGGAAATATAGGCTTCCGTTCTTTTCTCTTGTGGATTTGTAAAAATTTGTACAGTATCTGCAAACTCCACGACTTCTCCTAAATAGAAGAAGGCAGTGTAATCAGAGATACGACCGGCTTGTTGCATATTGTGTGTCACGATCGCGATCGTATATTTTTTCTTCAACTCTGCTATCAGATCTTCAATCTTGCTTGTTGAGATTGGATCAAGCGCTGACGCCGGTTCATCGAGAAGTAAGATTTGTGGTTCCATTGCGATTGCTCTGGCAATACAAAGCCGCTGCTGCTGCCCACCTGATAATGCCAAGGCACTTTTATTCAGTTCATCTTTTACTTCATCCCAAAGCGCTGCATCGCGGAGACTTTTTTCGACGCGTTCGTTCAATTCTTTTTTATTTTTGATACCATGCCGTTTTAATGCAAAAGCAATATTTTCATAAATCGATTTACTGAACGGATTCGGTTTTTGGAAAACCATCCCGATTTCTTTTCTTACTTGATAAAGGTCGACTTCTGGTCGATTGATATCTGTGTCACCATACCAGATATGTCCTTCCATCCTACAACCGTCGATTTCATTGTTCATTCGATTGAGGGCGCGTAAATATGTGGACTTACCACAGCCGGAAGGTCCAATCAGTGCGGTGACTTTATTTTTTTCAAATGGCAGGCTGACTCCTTTGATGGCATGATTATCGCCATAATATACATGCAAGTCTTCCGTTGCCATAGCATGATGGTTTTTTGCTGTTATCATTTCTTTTCACTCCTTCTCGTCATCAGGCTGATGTCATCCGTTTATACAGGATGCGACCAACTATTCTTGCTAGGATGTTAAAGATCAAGACAGATAAGATCAAGACTGCTGAAGCACCGTCAGATACAGCGGCTGCGTCAGGCATGACCCCTTCCCCGTTGATTTTCCAGATGTGGACTGCAAGTGTTTCTGCTGGGCGGAAAATATTGAGCGGTGAAGTTGCGCTGAATGGATTCCAATTTGTAAAATCAAGAATAGGCGTACTTTGCCCTGCGGTGAAAATCAGTGCTGCAGCTTCTCCGAATACTCTTCCGGCACCAAGAATAACGCCTGTGATAATTGCCGGCAGAGCAGCTGGAACTAATACGCGTGTGATCGTTTCCCAGCGTGAAAGTCCTAATGCCAACCCTGCTTCCCGCTGTGCATCCGGGATCGAGCGCAGTGCATCTTCAACAACGCGTATCAAGAGCGGTAAGTTAAAGATCGTCAGCGTCAGAGCTCCGGAAAGGACGGAGAAGCTCCAGCCCATTTGAATAACGAATACTAAAAAGCCAAATAGGCCGACGACAATGGATGGTAAGGAAGATAAAACTTCGATCATCGTTCTTACAAAATCAGTGATCCAGTTTTGTTTGGCATATTCAGACATATAGATTCCTGCACCGATCGCGATTGGTACAGAGATGATCATTGTGATGACTAGCATATAAAAGGAATTCCAGATCTCAGGTGCGATCCCGCCGCCTGCTTGGAATGATTGTGGTGGTGTCGAAAGAAATTTCCAGCTGATCTCCGGTAGTCCTTTTACAAGGATATAGCCGAGTAAACCTGCTAGCACACAGACGATAAGGAAAGCGATCAAATAAAATATCACGGTAGCGATCTTGTCTTTTGTTTTAACATTCATTTCACTTTCCTCCTACGTCCGATAAACCGAATAATCAAGATAAACACTAATGACATTGCTAAAAGTACCATTGCAAGCGACCATAGTACGTTATTATCGAGGGTTCCCATGACCGTGTTGCCCATCCCCATTGTGAGGATACTGGTCAGCGTGGAAGCCGGTTCAAATAAGGAAGTCGGGATGACTGCTGAATTCCCGATGACCATTTGGACGGCAAGTGCTTCACCGAATGCACGAGCCATACCGAACACAACGGCGGTAAGCAGTCCGGAACGAGCACTTCGTAAAATAACTCTCCAGATCGTTTGCCATCTCGTTGCACCTAGAGCAAGAGAAGCTTGGCGATAAGAAGTCGGAACAGCTTTGATCGCATCGACACTAAGCGAGGTGACGGTTGGCAAGATCATAACTGTTAGAACGACTGTTGCTGCTGCGATACCAAAACCGCTGCCAGCGATGTGTTCCCGAATAAATGGCACGACAACGCTTAGTCCGATAAACCCGTAAACAACGGAAGGGATACCAACTAATAATTCCATTACCGGCTGCAAGATCCTTTTTCCAAAGCGAGGTGAGATCTCGACCATGAATACGGCTGCTCCGATCGCAAGTGGTGCCGCGATCACGGCTGCAAAGAGAGTTACCCCAAATGAACCGATGATCATCGGAAGTGCACCGACTAATGCATTTCCTGCGCTGTCTAATTTTGTTGGGTTCCAGTTTTTGCCACTAATAAAATCAATGAACGAGACTTTATTAGTGAAAAAAGTTGCTAGCCCCTTCGAGATGACAAAGTATAATATTGAAATAGCTGCGATCACCATAATGGCGATGCAGATAAATGTAATGACTTTACCTGTTGTTTCTAAGCGTGCTTTTTTGGAAGTGTGTTTTCGTTTACTTGTCTTAGATATTGCTTCCAATTGCGTAAGCTCCTTTCTTGCTCCCCTGTTTCTAAATAAATGAAGCGTCTATCCCTCCTATCGCTGGAAGGATAGACGTTCAGTTGGAATTTTTATTTTACGTCTGTTACTTTGCCGTCTGTTGTTCTTTCTACTTTCATGGACTTGATGGATTGGTAACCTAATTTGCCTACTAGCGAATCTTGAACATCACCGGAAAGCATGTAGTCGATGAATGTTTTAGTTAAGCCTTTTGCTTCACCATTCGTGTACATGTGTTCATATCCCCAAACTTTCCAATCGTTCGTTGCCACGTTGTCTTCTGTTGGTTTCACGTTGTCGATCGATACGCCAACTACGGAATCATCAATGTAAGAGAATGCTAGGTAGCTGATAGAACCTTTTGTTTCAGTAACGATTTTACGAACAGTTCCTGAAGAATCTTGTTCTTGTGCTTTGACCGGAGTTGCACCTTTTAATGCCCATTTTTCGAAAACAGCACGAGTACCGCTTCCTTCAGCACGGTTGATGATCGTGATTTTTTCATCTTTCCCGCCAACTTCTTTCCAGTTTTTCACTTTACCAGTGAAAACATCGATCAATTGTTTTTGAGATAAGTTTGTGATGCCTGTGTCTTTGTTTACTACAGGAGCCATACCAACAACTGCAACTTTGTGATCTACGATTTTAGAAGCGTCTACGCCATCTTTTTCTTCTGCGAATACATCTGAGTTACCGATATCGACTGCGCCTTGTTGTACTTGTGTAAGTCCAGTACCAGAACCGCCGCCTTGTACGTTAACTTGTGCTTTCGGGTTTTTGCTAGTGAAATCTTTGGATGCTGCTTCTACTAATGGTTGTAATGCTGTAGAGCCGACTGCTGTGATCGTTCCGGATGTATCTGATTTCTTGCTATCTGCTTTTGAAGAATTCGAACCACTATTTCCACATGCACTGAAAATAAGTAGTACTGCTCCCAATAATGCCACTATCCCAAATAAACGTTTTCTCATTTTTTATTTCCCACCTTAATTAGTTTTAGTAGTTAGTTCTTACAGTCTTTACTATAAAGTAGCAGCGTTAAGGCATTATGTAGCAAATGTTAAGATAATGTAAATGTTAAAATTTATATCGATATTCTGTAAATTTCGTTACAGAAACTATTCAAAACATTGCGTTTGCAATTAAAAAAGGACACCGGCGCTGTGCCCATGTCCTGCTTGGTCATTATTTCTTTACGATTCCCTTCGTTATATAAAGAATCGTGTTTTCTACTTCAACTTCATCTTCCCAAGAAATATTTGGAGCGAGGAAGAAACGAGTGAGCAGAAAACCGATCACATTAGTTAATATCGCCCGCAGAATCGTATCATCTGGCAAATCGACCAACTCTCCTTGCGCCTTGTAATGCTGGATGATTTTTACTAAAGTCGGTTTGACTCTGGTGGAAAAAATACCGATGAACCGCTCGCGCAGATCCTCTTGATAAAAAAGCTCCATGGCGAATATTTTAATGATCTGGCTATTTTCATCTACAAAAGCAAAACGATTTTTGATAATTTCCCTCAAAAATGAAGCAAAGCTTGGATACGCCTGGATCAATACTTCGCTTTTAAACTCTTCGGCAACTGGCGGCACGATCTTTCCAAGAATAGCAGGTGTGGTAATTGCCTGCAAGAGTTCTTTTTTAGTTTTATAGTGGCGAAATACCGTCCCTTCTGCTACATCTGCCAGCTTGGCGATCTCACTTGTACTTGTTGCCGCATAACCTTTTTCTGCAAAAAGAGCAATTGCAGCTATAAGAATATTTTTTTGTTTTGGGCTTAACTGTTTTTCTTCTTCTGCTGCCTCTAACACCAACTGCAGTAAATTTATTTTTTCCGCCACACTGATCCCTCTTTCTACATTTTTCGATATTTTTTAAGTGCAAACATATTTAAAATCAAAAAACCAATCGCAAAAAGTAATAATATGCCTATATCATATTGAATCGCTGAGAACCCTTGTCCTTTTATCATAACAGCTTGCAAAGCATCTGCACCATAATAAAATGGCATGATGTGAGCGATCCACTGAAGCCAGTTTGCCATTCCTTCGATCGAAAAGATGCCACAAAACAATACTTGCGGTACGATCACGATCGGAATAAATTGAATGATTTGGAATTCGCTGCTGGCAAAGGTCGAAAGCAACATCCCCAGCGCCATGGATACAAATGCCAATAATAGTGTGATCAGCAGGACGTACCAGATCGAACCATTTGCGATCATCCCCAATACGTTGACCGCATAAAAAACCACCAGCACCGATTGGATAACGGCAAAGATACCAAAACCAATCAGATATCCAAGTTCCAATTCGAACCGCTTGATCGGCGTCACCATCAATCTCTCCAATGTTCCAGTGGTTCGCTCCCTCAAGAATGAGATTCCTGCGATCAGAAAGACGAAGAAGAAAACAAAGAAGCCGATGAAGATTGGCGCGATCGTGTCGAAATAGCTAGTATCTTTATCTCCATATACATAGTTAGTATGGACCTTGAGATGTTGCGGTTTGCTGATTTTCGGCTGTTTGAGCTGTGGCCCTTGTGGAAGTTGTTTGACAACTTGCTGCAATTCCTTAATTGTTTGTGTCATTTCTTTCGTTGTCGCAGTAAATTGCTTTTGTTCGCTCTTTTTCAATGCTTGCTGAAATTTCTGCGCGATTTCTTTGGTTTTATTCGGGTCGTCGTTTTGAAAAGTAAGCGTGAGCGTCTTCCCTTTTTTGATGATCACGGCATCATAGTCATTTTCTTTGATGAGCTTGTCCGCGGAAACATCGGAAGAAATCGTTTTTAGCGTCATATCTGTATCCCGCAGTGTTTTTGTAAAAGTGGCGGATAATCCTTGAATCCCGACATTCGGTGTAATGCTGTCACTTTGAAATAAAAAGTGAAGTAGTGTAAGTAAGAGTAATGGTGCTAAAAACAGAAGCGCCAATGTGCGCTTGTCGCGGCGAAATTGATTCATGATCCGTTTTACAATGGCTGCGATCCGCATCATTCATCCCTCCCAAATCTCAAAAATGCTTCTTCCAATTCAGCGCTATGCGTCTGCTCTTTCAGCGCTTGCGGCGAGCCAGTCGCGATAACGCAGCCTTCTCGGATCATTGTCAACCGGTCGCATTTTTCCGCTTCATCCATGACATGCGTCGTTACCAAGATCCCTTTGCCACTCTCTTTCAACTTTCGTAATTCTTCCCAGATCGACTTGCGGAGTTCGGGATCGATTCCAACTGTCGGCTCATCTAATATCAAAACGGCTGGGTCAACGAGTAGAGCAATCGCCAATGACAGACGTCTTTTCATACCACCGGAAAAATCTGCCACTCTTTTCTTCATTTCTGCGGTCAATCCAACTATTTCCGCAGCATAGGTGATTCTTTCTTTTTTATATGTTTTTTTTAAGCCATAAAGCGACGCGAAGAAATCCAAATTTTCATACGCAGTCAATTCGGTGTATAAGGCATCCGATTGTGCCATATACCCGATCTTCTTCATTACTGTTAAGGTCGGCATCTTGGCATCCAGCACTATCACTTCTCCACTGCTCGCCTTTTCCATCCCGATGATCGCTTTCACCAGTGTTGTTTTCCCGGCACCGGAAGGCCCAATCAGCCCGTAGATTTCACCTTGCTTTACTTGAATCGCAACATCCTTTAAAATTTGTTTCTTTTGAAATTTAATATTGAGGTTGTTTGTTTCGATCAATATGCTCACCTTTCATCCCTCCATCTACTAAAATGAGTGATTACTCACTTACATTCTAAAAGATATAGATAAGAATGTAAAGCGTTATTATTTTTAGGTATCAAAAAAGACGCGAGATGTATTATACCCCGCGCCTTTCTATTATTTTGTTTTTGGCAAGTGGATAGAAAAAGTCGTTCCCTCTCCTTCAACACTTGCTACTTCGATTCTTCCGCCCAGCTGTTCCGTCAAATGTTTCACGATCGAAAGTCCCAGTCCTGTTCCCCCGGAGTACCGGCTGCGCGCTTTATCCACGCGATAAAAGCGTTCAAATACTCGCTCGATCTCTTTAGCTGGTATTCCAATTCCATTATCTGCCACCGTAAACAGGACTTCATGCGGGCTTTCTTCCACATCAACTTTCACTGTTCCATTTTCCGGCGTATACGCCACCGCATTGGAAACCAGATTGATGATGATTTGTTTCAATTTGTCATTATCCGTTTCGATTGGCAGTGGTTTAGCTGCATGCGGTAAGACTAAATCAATGTTTTTTTGCTTGGCTGATTCGGTCACTGTCTGCGCTGCTTCTGTGATGGTCTGGTAAATATCGACCACTTCTTGATTGATAGGCAAGGCATGCTGCTCGATCCTTGATAACGCTAAAATGTCTAAAATCAGTCGATGGAGCCTGTCGCTCTCATCTTTCATGATACCTAGGAATTTTTTCAAGAGTGCTTCATCATACATCGCGCCATCCAAGAGCGTTTCCGCAAAACCTTTGAGCGCAGTAACGGGTGTTTTGAGTTCGTGCGAAACATTCGTGACAAATTCTGTCCGAACATTTTCCAAATGCTTGATTTGGGTGATATCATGTAGCAGCAGGATCAATCCGGTTATCTCCCCTTGATCAGTCAGAATCGGCGATACGTTGGCGTCTAATGTCATCTCTTTCGGGAAATATAGCGTGATCTCTTCGCGTTGTAATGATTTCGTCTGAATGGCTGCTTCTACTAATTGGGTAAGTGCAAAGCTTTTGATGACCTCGTAGTAATATTTGCCAGCGATAGAAGGTGTATCAAGCAACTCGTACATCATTTTATTTGTCATGATGACCATCTTGTCATTATTTATCAGCATAACGCCGCTGACAAGATTTTGGAGAACCGCAGTCAAACGTTGTTCATTTTGCTTGATTGCCTGCATTTGTGATTCCAAGCTTTCTGCTAAAGCATTGACACTTATAGCCAAGTCTTGGAGTTCCCCACTCGCACGGCCTCGGATACGGCTGTTATAACGATGTTGCGCCAGGTTTTCAGATACTTCGATGATCTCTTGGACCGGTTTAGTTACTCGTCTTGCGATCCACAAGCTAATTAATGCAATAATGATTATCGCTACTCCAAAGACGATCGCTAAGTTTTCCCATAATTGAAAAACAGCTTTTTCGACCGAATCCAGCGATACCGATACTCGAACCACACCGGTGATCTGGTCATTATGCAGGATCGGAACAGCTACATACAACATCCCATAGCCCAATGTATGACTGCGATGTGTTGCTACGCCTAGATCTTCGCCACTTTTTAAAATCGCTCGAACTTCCGGCCGATTAGCATGATTTTCCAGTTTAGCAGGATCTTTTTTCGTATCCGCCAGCACTTTCCCATTTTTATTGATAACGGTGATACGAGCTTCGACTTTCTTGTTAAAAGGCATGAGTTGCTTCTGCAATGCTGCTCCATCACCTTGCAGATCTGTACTATCTTCAAGACGACTTGACTCGATCAAGATACGTGCATCATCCTGCAGCTCTTTTTCCTTATTTTCAATATATGTAGTCCGAATAAATTCACCGGAAACAAATCCGATGCAGACAATAACGATAAAGAACAGACTGATAAAACTGACCCCTATCTTCATCCATAACTTTTTCATTATTTCATATTCTCCATTTTGTAACCGAAGCCGCGGATCGTTTTGATGTAAAGCGGACGTTTCGTATCCGGTTCCACTTTTTCCCGCAAATGGCTGACATGAACATCAACGATCCGTGTTTCCCCAATATAATCATAGTTCCAAACCGCATCAAGAAGCTGATCACGAGAAAATACCTTACCTTTGTTGGTTGCTAGGAAAAGCAGCAGTTCGAATTCTTTCGGAGTAAGTTCTAAGAGTTGATCTCCGCGGTAAGCTTCATAACTCTCAGGGAAAATGTGTAAGTCTCCAATCGTTAATTCCGCCGTCGGGCTTTCGGTTTCCTCCGCAGCTTCCTTTCGGCTTTCCGTTCTGCGCATGATCGCTTTGATTCGAGCTACTACTTCACGCGGGCTGAATGGTTTTGTCAAATAGTCATCGGCCCCAAGCTCTAGTCCGATGATTTTATCCAGTTCTTCATCCTTCGCCGTTAGCATCAATATCGGTACATCGATTTTTTCCGAGCGTAATTTTTTAGTTACTTCGATTCCGTCCATTCCTGGCAGCATCAAATCAAGTACGATCAAATCAGGCTTTTCAGCAATGGCTAATTCGTATCCTTCTTGCCCGTCAGAAGCTGTAATAACCTCGAAACCTGCTTTTTCAATATTAAATTGTAATAATGTTACAATCGAAAGTTCATCATCTACTACAAGGATCTTCGTCATATCGGTTCTCCTTTATTCGTTCTTTTACTAAAATATAGCATGAATTTACAAATATGGTACCGAAAACACTTATTCTTTACACAAACTTAAAAAAAGTCGGTACTTATCATTTCCCCAGATAAGCACCGGCTTTCTATTTCGGTTCCACTAATAAAACGCCTAATTCATAAGACTCATTTTCATAAAGCGCCGTTTGCTCGATCCGCGGCTCTTGCTTCGTATCCAGTACTTTAAGCTTGCAGAAAGCGCGGTTGAGATTAAGTGCGGCGTAAAACTGTTCCCTATTCGCCACTTTTTTGCCATTCACTTCGACGATTTTATCGCCTGCTATCAAATTCATTCTTTCCGCTGGAGATCCTGCTTTTGCGCCTAAGAGCATAAGACCATCTGCTTGTGGAGCGTAGCGTTTTGGTAAATGTCGATCACGTCTGGTCTGCATGATTGAGATTACGATCCTACCGATGATCGCAACAAGCGCTGCAGCCAATGTAAGGATCGGCCAAACAAAGCTCAACCCGGCCAATATTGCTACCACGATCGCCAGTAACAAGACATGTTTCGCTAATCTTCTCACAGCTTGAACAGGCTCTTCCCCTTGCACCTCCATTTGATACCCGAAAGCAAAAGGAACGATCACTAATGCGAAGGTATGTGACCCGATCGATAAGACCGGCCACCAGTCAAACAGGCCTACAATGACACTTCCGGGGATGAATAAAACGACCGGAATAAACCACAATTTTTTCAATTGGAAAGCACCTATTAATTTGCCACGCCGGCTTTTGCGTAATGTCGGCATGTTTCCTTTGCGCTTCGTCACAAAAATCAGCAATGCTTCCGCGAAGAGAAATACGCTCAGCAGCACAGTCAACGAGAGCATCAACGGATCCTCCAAAACTGCCCCTTTTTTACTAGGGAATCCTATCAATGCCGGAATCTCCCATTTATTGAACAGTAAAATGTAAAAAAGCAAATTCGTTACACCAAGTAAGATCGCCGCTGAATGCAATCGGAAAGCAAATATCAGCAAACTGATGACACTTACGCAGTTGAACAGCACCAGCCATTCATATGTAACGGTTCCTCCAACCACGATACTGATAATAGAAATCACCAGTCCGACTAATAGTCCGTAGCCAAATAATCGTTTCAGTTCTTGCCCCGCAGGAGCGATCCCCACGTGGAAATATCTTCGTTCTTGTCTTACGCGTCTATAGCCTACTAGCAGCGTAGCCAACACAGTAATATAGAGTACTGGCTGCATAAACAATCTGCCGATCATTGCGAGAATTTCTATCCATAAGTTCATGCGGATTCCAGCCTTTCTTTTTTATAGTATAGGAGATAATAACCGACTTACCGCTTCTTTGAATTTGATCCAAAGCGAACGGCTGACATAAAGTTCCTTTGTCAGTTGATAAGACTTCAAGATATCTTCCAAATAAATATCCTCTAATTGCTGTACCAGTTTTTTATCATAAATAAAAGCATTGACTTCAAAATTCAACCGGAAACTTCTAAAATCCATATTGGCAGTACCGACAGAAGCGATCTCGCCGTCGACTACCATTGTTTTAGCATGGATGAAGCCATTATCATAAATAAAGATCTTCGCACCAGTTTCAATAAGTTCACCGATATAACTCGTCGTCGCCCGATATACGAAGGCATGATCCGGCTTATTAGGGATCATGATGCGTACATCTACGCCAGATAAAGAAGCGATTTTCAGCGCTTCCAACAAACTCGCATCCGGAATAAAGTAAGGCGTTTGCAGATAAATATATTTTTTCGCCGAATTGATCATTTTGATATAACCGTTCTTGATCTGCTGCCAATCGGAATCTGGTCCGCTTGAAACGATCTGCATGCTAGACTGCCCTTCTCCGTAGAATGCTGGGAAATAACGGGATTTATAATCTAGTTTCTGCAGCGGCTTCGCTGAATTCCAATCCATGATGAATCGCGTTTGCATCGCATAGACCGCTTTTCCACTCACACGCAAATGTGTATCGCGCCAATAGCCGAATTTCTTCGCTAGTCCGAGGTACTCCTCCCCAATATTGAACCCACCAATATAACCAGTCTTTCCATCGATGATCGCCAGCTTACGGTGATTGCGATAGTTCAGTCGGAAATTGATAAGCGGAAATTTAGAGGGGAAAAACGGATGCACTTCTCCGCCATTTTTCACTAATTGTTTAAAAAAAGATTTCTTTGTTGTTCTGGAACCCATTGCATCATAAACGACCTTCACGTTTAAGCCTTGAGCTGCCTTACGCTCCAGTACTTCCAAAATACGTTTCCCTAAATTATCCGAGCGGAACGTATAATATAGCAAATGGATATGATCGGTGGCATTTTCCATATCGCGCAC
The DNA here is from genome assembly GCF_000148995.1 of Listeria grayi DSM 20601. Taxonomy (GTDB): domain Bacteria; phylum Bacillota; class Bacilli; order Lactobacillales; family Listeriaceae; genus Listeria; species Listeria grayi. The sequence continues at coordinate 862,198 of NZ_GL538353.1, read as the reverse complement.
CAATGCATCAAATTTTTCGTGTCCGTCGACAAAAATATCGACATCATTATCTTGCGTTAAAATTGCCCCATCATTGACAAGCAGTAAATAAATCAAATCACGATGTTTCTTAACATTGTCATCGCTGAATGGAAATTCTTTCTGGCGGATCAAATCGATTTGATTCGCGGTCGACTCTTTCAAGCCGATTTTTTCCTGACCTTTCCAATCAAATATTTTTTTCCTTGATAACTTTCTGCCGAATATCAAATAGATGAGAAACCCCAATATTGGAATAAAAGTCAATACTAGAAGCCATGCCCATGTCGCAGATGTATCACGTCTTTCCAAAAAGACAGTAACGGCTGCAAAGAACACGTTCAGCACTAATAAAACCACTAAAAACAAAGCTACTATCCCCATTGTGTTCCCCTTTCCCTAATTATAACTGTTCCTTTTATAATAGCATAAAATAATATCATTATGTTAAAACTTTCAGAAAAACAGTTTCGTGTTTATGCAAAAAAATGGCCCTTTGGATCAAATAACATCCAAAAAGCCATTTTCCCGATTTTTTATAGGTACGGTGCAGGATTGACCGGTACACCATTTTTATGGATTTCAAAATGCAGATGCTGACCAGTCGCTTGACCAGTCGCTCCCATGATCCCGATTTCTTGGCCTTGGCTCACGTGCTGCCCTGCTGTCACCTTTAGGCTTCCAGCTTTCATGTGTCCGTAAAGCGTTTGGTAGCCGTTGCCATGATTGATTTCTACGACATAACCATAACCGCCATAACCACTTCCGGAAACTCCAAATCCAGCAAAAACCACTGTTCCAGAAGCTGCTGCATGGATAGGAACCGTTCCACCTGTAGCGATATCCTGTCCTTTATGCGATTCATGCTGACCAGTTACTGGATTAGTCCGATCGCTGAATGGCGATGTCAGCATACCAGCAGCTGGCTTAATAAACATACCATTACCACTGTTATCCGCTGTTTTTTCCGTGCTGCTGGAAGATGAGCCCGCACTACGCGCAACCGTGTCATGCTGTTGGACTGTCTGCTGTTTAGATTCATCAGCTGCTTTTGCCGCTTTCTTCTCTGCTTCTGCTTGTCGTTTTGCTTCAGCAATTCGAGATTTTTCTGAAGTAAGTGCTGAAGCCACTTGCGATTCTGCTTCATTTAAAGAACCTTTTTGACTTTCTAAAGTAGCTTTTTCACTTTGTGATAAATGTTTTTTCTTCGCCAGGTTTAGGATCAAATCGTTTTTTTCTAATTTTTGACTTTCCATATTATTTCGAGCGATCTTGACCTCTTCTGCCAGCTGTTTCACTTTTGCAAGTTGTTTCTTTTCTTTTTCTTGCGTATCTTTCAAATCATTCTTATCTCGATTTTGCTCATCCATGATCGTTTTATCAGCTTTCACGATTGTTGTTACGATTCCAACGCGGTCGATCAGATCACTAAAATCATCCGAATCCATCAAGAGGGATAAGTAATTATCTGCTGTTCCGTTTTTTTGCAACGTCCGAGCGCGCTCATTGAGTACTTCTTGACGTGCCTTGATTTCTTTTTTCAAAGCTTGGATCTTATCCGCGATTCGTTTGATCTCTTGTTTTTCTTTTGTAACCGCTTCTTGCTGTTTCTTTAATTTTAAATTCGTTTTTTCGATATTCTCAAGTAATTCATTCAAATCCTTGGAAGCATCTTTCTTTTGTTCTTCTAATTTGTCGATTTCCGATTGTTTTTCTTGCGTTTCTTTATCTAAATTCGTTTTTTTGTCTTTAATAGATTCCTGCTTTTTCTCCAAATCACCTATAGTGGCAGCTTGTGCGTTAAAAGGCTGAAACATAAGTCCAACACTCAAAAAAGCAAGCAATCCAATATGTAAAATCAATTTTTTCATAACTCGTTCCTTTCTATTTTGCCGAAAAATAAAAAGTACCCCTGAAAATTCGCAAAGGTACTTTTCTATTTTTAAAATTCACATTAATTGGTCTTACTTATTAGAAATTTGCTACGCGACCGTAACCAACTAAATATTTAGCCCAATATCCGCTTGTGATGTTATCGTATTTTACGCCATCATTTTGCGCATTGATCATTGTTCCACCGCCAACGTAGATCCCAACGTGAGCGATTCCTCCACCGTAGCTGAAGAATACTAAGTCACCTGGTTTGGCTTGGCTTGCACTGATTTTTGTTGCTGCGCCATATTGTGCACCAGAAGTTCTTGGAAGAGAAATTCCAGCGGCACGGAAAGCATGTTGTGTGAATCCAGAACAGTCAAATGCGTCCGGTCCAGTTGCTCCTAAACGGTAGCTCTTTCCTAGTTGTGCTTTTGCATCTGCGATCATTGCTCCGTAACCTTTTCCTGCTGGAGCGCTCGAATTGTCGCCGCCTGAGTTAGATGAAGAGCTTGTATTGCTAGTGCTTTTTGAATTGTGTGAAGCGCTTGAGTTAGAAGAGCTGTTATCGTTGTTAGAAGTATGTGTGACAGCAGGTGTATTATCGGAATCATTTTCTTGTGTTGTTGCTACTGCTTTGGTTGCTTCTTCTAATGCTTTTGCTTTTTCTTCTGCTGCTTTTGCTTGCTTGTTACGTTCGCTTACAAGACCAGCTTTTTCGTTTTCAGCTTTTGCTTGTTCAGCAGCAATGCTCGCTACTAAAGCTTCTTTTTTCGCTTTTTGGCTTTCAATGCTGTTTTGTTCTTCTTCGTATTTTTGAATAGCAGTTTGTTGTTCCGCTTGTTTTTCTTTTACGGAATCTTGTTTCGCTTTAAGTTCGTTCACATCTTTTTGTTGTTCTTCTAATATTGATTTGTCAGAGGAAACTAATTGATTTACAGCAGATACACGGTTGATCAAATCAGATAAGTTTTCGGAATTGATAATGATGTCCACATACGTATTTGAGTTAGAAGTTTTTTGCATCGCACGTGCGCGTTCTTTTAAAACTTCTTGGCGTTGTTGGATACGTTCATTGATAACTTTAATTTGTTGGTTCAATTCTTTTAATTCTTTACTTGTTTGATCGAATTTCACTTGTAAAGATTTTGCATTTTCTTTAGTTTTTTCGATTTTAGTAATCAGATCAGATAATGTACTTTGTAAATCATCCTTTTTAGATTTCAAACTATCGATTTTGCTGTCTTTTGCTTGGATATCCTTGTTGATGTCCGCAAAAGCGTTTGTTGTGAACGCTGGTGTTAAACTAATGACTGCTGCAAGTGAAAGTGCTACAAATGCATTTTTTTTCAATTAATTTACCTCCTAAAGCTCCCTAGCCTTATTGTTTTATTTTCGTTTACACGGGTATATACCTACTATTAAAATTAAACTTTCAAGAATCTGCGAATGGAAATCGCGCTGCCCCAAATACCGATAACAACTCCGATAGCGATTACTAGACCGCTGATCTCATACGCGAATGGCGTCGGTGGTAATAGTGAAAGTGAACTGCTGGCTAATTTTGGATTTACGATACGATACGTATTGATATATCCAATGAATGTTAGGATAACCGGAATAATTGCTCCGATGAAACCTAGCCAAGCACCTTCCAAAATGAACGGCCACCTAATGAACCAGTTTGTTGCGCCAACTAATTTCATAATCTCGATTTCTCTTCTTCTAGAGAAGATAGCGATCTTGATCGTATTCGAGATCAGGAACATGGCTGTTAGTACCAAGCCGATACTTAAAACGATTCCACCATATCTTGCCCATTTAAGTGTGTTAAATAATTTATCAACTGTTTTCTTACCATAATCGACATTGTCGACATTTTTCAGTTGGTGGATTTCTTCGGCCACCATTTTCGTTTGTTCTGGTTTTTCAGCTTGAACCACAAAAACATCATAAAGCGGATTGTTTTGTTTGAAGAGGTTGAAGTTTTTGCCATAGAAGCCAACTAATTTTTTAAGTTGTTCTTCCTTGGAAGAAAAAGTGACTTTTTCAACTCCATTAAGCTGCTCGATTTGATTTTTCAATGTATCTTGTTCTGCTTGTTTCGCGCCGAGACTGATATGTACATTGATTTGTACGTTGTTCTCCACATCGGATGCAAGTTTATTGACGTTGAGCAAAATCGCGAAAAACACACTCACTAAGATCAACGTAACAGTTACTGCACTGGCTGCCGCAAATGTCATCCAGCCGTTCCGATAAATACTCTTGAAACTTTCTTTGACGTGTCGCCCAAATGTTCTAAATTTCATAGCCATATTCTCCTTGCTCTTCATCCCGTACGATTCGTCCATTTTCGATGGCGATAACACGATGTTTCAATGTGTTCACAATTTCTTTATTGTGCGTTGCCATTACGATGGTCGTTCCGCGATTGCTGATTTCTTCCAAGATATTCATGATCTCCCACGAAGTATCCGGATCCAAGTTTCCTGTAGGTTCGTCAGCTATCAAGACTTTGGGCATGTTGGCTATTGAACGGGCGATAGAGATACGCTGTTGTTCTCCACCTGACAGTTCATCCGGCAACATCCGAACTTTATGTTTCAAGTTTACTAAGTCCAGCACTTCCATGACACGTTCCTTGATAACGGCTGGCTCAGCTTCTACTACCTCCATTGCGTAGGCAATGTTTTCGTAGACGGTTTTGCTTTGGAGTAATTTGTAATCTTGGAAGACAACTCCAACGTGTCTACGAAGATATGGCACTTCCCGATTTTTCATATTGATCAGGTCAAAAGAATCTACTCTGATATTACCTTTCGTTGCACGTTCTTCACGATAGATCATCTTGATAAAAGTAGATTTCCCAGCTCCACTTGGTCCAACAACATAAACAAATTCACCTTGTTTTATATGTACATTGAGTCCGTTCGCAGCTGTAATGCCGTTTGGATATTTTTTATATACATCTTCCATGAGTATCATGTTATCACCTTGCTATGCCTTTCCTTTTTAGATTACTTAGCAATGCAAACCTGAGTTCTAGAAAGATATATATGTCTGCAGGGCATATCCCTGCATCACATGCTCCATTATACCATTCTAGTTTTTCATCTATAGGTTATTTACATTACAGTTATATGTCGCGCTTTACATTGACTGATTGATTTGTAACAAGTAATTTTTCATACTTTCAGAGCGGAACTTGGAAATTTCCACTGGTACCAATTGTACATGTTTTTACTAAGAATTAACATTACAACCACATTAAAAATGATTACAGTTGCTTCTCCCTTTTTTCGGGTAGTTATCGCGACTATAAAAAAAGCTTGAGACCATTGCGGTATCAAGCTTTTTCATTATAATGTAAATCCTTCTCCTAATACTTCGCTGGCGCTCATGACCACGACAAAGGCATTCGGATCGATTTCTTTGATCACTTCTTTTAAACGGGTAAATTCTCGTTGCTCGATCACGCAAAGCAGGATCTGCTTTTCATCATCTGTATAACCACCTTGCGCAGATAATCGGGTGATTCCGCGGTCGATTTTATAAAGCACTGCTTCCCGGATCGCATCTTGATTTTCTGAGATGATCAGGACAGATTTCGACTGGTTGAGACCTACTTGCACCAAATCGATGGTTTTACTAGTTGCGTATAGCGCAACTAACGCATAAAGTCCAGATTCCACGTCAAAAACAGCCATAGCCGTAACCACCACGAAGCCATCGATGAGCGCGACACATATACCTAAGGATAGATGCGTGTACTTATGCAATATTTGTGCGACAACATCTGTTCCGCCTGTCGAAGCTTTGCCACGGAAAACGATTCCCAATCCTGCTCCGACCAGCACGCCACCAAACAGAGCAGCAACGAGTGGCTGATGTGTCCACGTATCGAAATGCTGCGTCAGATAAACGAATAGTGGCAGTAGCATCGTTCCCACAAATGTCTTGATCCCAAACTGATAGCCCAAAAACAATACGCCTGCGATAAAGAGAGGGATATTAAACGCCCATTGAATAAATGCTGGTGTCCAGCCTGTAAGCGAGTTGAGAATCGTGCTTATCCCGCTTACACCGCCCGAAGCCACGTGGTTCGGTAGTAATAGCGTATTAAAAGCAATCGCAATTATAGCTGCTCCTATGATTACATATATATATTCCATCCATTTGGATACTATCCTTGCAGAGGACTTTTTACGACGTTTTTTATTCATTACTTACTCCTTAATTTATCTTTGAACGCAAGTAGGCGTTGATAAAGTCATCGATTTCCCCGTCCATGACAGCTTGTGTATTTCCGGTCTCGACTTCCGTGCGGTGATCTTTGACCATCGAATAAGGATGGAAAACGTATGAACGAATTTGACTACCCCATCCGATTTCTTTTTGTTCCCCACGAATCGCTGCAAGTTCTTGTTCTTTTTCTTCTTGTTCTTTTTGGTATAGTTTCGTTTTTAGCATTTTCATTGCTTGTTCCCGGTTTTTCAACTGTGAACGCTCTGATTGACAAGTAACCACGATCCCCGTCGGCAAGTGAGTCATCCGAACAGCTGAATCGGTCGTATTGATATGCTGTCCACCTGCACCAGTAGCGCGGTAAGTATCGATTTTCAAATCTTCAGGGCGCACTTCGATCTCGATATCATCATTCAATTCCGGCATCACATCTACCGAAACAAACGATGTATGACGACGGCCTGAAGAATCAAACGGCGAGATCCGTACTAAACGATGAATGCCTTTTTCTGCTTTTAAATAACCGTAAGCATTCAATCCTTTGATCAGCAGAGTGACACTTTTGATCCCAGCTTCATCGCCAGCTTGATAATCCAACATTTCAACCTTGAATCCTTTTTTATCGGCAAAGCGCTGATACATACGCAGCAACATCGATCCCCAATCTTGTGATTCTGTGCCGCCCGCGCCTGGATGAATTTCTAAGATCGCATTGTTTTTGTCATATGGCTCGCTTAAAATCATTTTCAATTCAAAATCTTTCAGTTCGCGGACAAACGTCTGCAACTCTTCTTCCACTTGCTCTTTTAGATCGGCATCTAGCTCTTCCCGTAAAAGCTCTAAGCTGACTTCCAGATTCTCCTGTTGTTCTTCTAATTGATGAAACGCTTGATACGTGTCTTTTAATCCATTAGCCTCATTGATGACCGTTTGAGCTCCTTGTTGATCATTCCAAAAACTCGGGTCCAGCATTTGATCTTCTAACTCGGCAATACGGGCTTCCATGCTTTCTAAGTCAAAGAGACCCCCTAAAGTCTTTGATTTGTACCGCCGTTTGTTCTAATTCATTACGAATATCCGCTAATTCCATTTCTATTTTCCACCTTTTGATTGTTATTTTAGGTTGCATACAGAAAGCGCCTTTTCTAAGGCGCTTCAGCTTGGCGAAAAACGCTCATCTTCGTCGTTAAAGCCTGCGTTCCGATGCTCACGTACACAAGTACGCTCCGCTTCGGTACTCAGCTTTGCCTAGAATCTAATCATTTTTCACCAAGCTGAAAACAGTAAAATAATGATTGAAATGGTGTTTTTCTTCAGTCTGAAGCGCCTTTTCTAAGGCGCTTTTCTATGTCGGCTAGTCTAGCTTACCATGACAGTTTTTGTACTTCTTGCCGCTGCCGCATGGGCAAGGGTCGTTGCGTCCGATGTGTTTGTCTTTTCTGATCGGTTGACGTTTTGCTTTTGGTTTTCCTTCTGACGGGTCGACTGCATCGCCTTTTGCCACTTGCTCCCGCTCAAGGTTTTGTTGGATCTCTGCTTTCATAATGTAGCGCGCCACATCTTCATCGATAGAATCGATCATTGTATCAAACATCGCAAATCCTTCAGATTGATATTCACGAAGCGGATCGATTTGACCGTAGGCACGTAAATGAATACCTTCTCGCAAGTGATCCATCGCATCAATATGATCTACCCATTTCGTATCGACTACACGAAGCAAGACTACTTTTTCAAATTCGTTAAACTCTTCTCGTGAAAGAAGTGTTTCTTTTTCATTATAGGCTTCTTTGATTTTTTCAAAGATAAAGTTTTGGATCTCTTCGCTATCTTTTTGTTTTAAATTATCCGTAGTGACAACGCCTTCTGGCAGCAGATTGGCATCTACATAATCAACGATCGCTTGTAGATTCCATTCCTCTTCTGGTTCATGACTGGAAGCATGAGCAGATACAATGCGGTTGATCGTCCGCTCGATCATCTGCTCAATGATCTCACGCAATCCATTGTCTGCATTGATAACTTCATAACGCTGTTTATAAATAACTTCACGTTGCTGACGCAAAACATCATCATATTGCAAGACTTGTTTACGGGAATCGAAGTTGTTTCCTTCTACACGTCTTTGCGCTGATTCTACAGCACGGCTAACCATTTTACTTTGGATCGCTTCATCACTCATGCCAAAGCGCTCCATCATGCTCTTCATGTTGTCCGACCCGAAACGACGCATCAATTCATCTTCCATAGAAAGATAGAATTGCGTTACACCTGGATCTCCTTGACGACCTGAACGACCACGCAACTGATTATCGATCCGGCGTGATTCATGACGTTCCGTACCGATAACCGCTAAACCGCCAGCTTCTACAGTACCTTCGCCAAGTTTAATATCCGTACCACGACCGGCCATATTGGTTGCGATCGTAACTGCACCTTTTTCACCCGCTTTGGCAATGATATCGGCTTCACGTTCATGCTGTTTTGCATTTAACACATCATGTTTTACGCCTTTGCGTTTTAGTTTTTGTGAAATCAATTCAGATGTTTCGATTGCTACCGTACCAACAAGAACTGGTTGACCATTGGCATGGCGTTCTGCAATGTCATCCACGACCGCACTGAATTTCGCATCCATGGTTGTATAGATCAAATCCGGTTTATCATCACGAATAATATCTTTATTCGTTGGGATCTCAATAACCCGCATGTTGTAGATATCGCGGAATTCTTCTTCTTCTGTTTTCGCTGTACCTGTCATCCCAGCTAATTTCTTATACATTCGGAAGTAGTTTTGGAAAGTGATCGTAGCCATCGTTTTCGATTCATTTTGAATCGTTACGCCTTCTTTAGCTTCTAAAGCTTGGTGTAATCCTTCGCTGAAGCGACGGCCTTTCATGATACGACCTGTAAATTGGTCCACGATCAGCACTTCGTCTTCTTGAACCACATAATCGACATCTAAGTCCATCGTGTAATTTGCTTTGAGTGCTTGCGCGATATGATGAAGAATCACCGTATTATCTAAATCAAAGAGGTTATCTACACCAAAATATTTTTCCCCTTTGGTCATTCCTTCTTCTGTTAATTGTACCGTTTTCGTCTTGATATCGACCGTAAAGTCAGTTTCTGCTGTTAAAGTTGTAACAAAAGAATTTGCCCGTACATAAAGCAGCGTAGATTTTTCTGCTTCTCCAGAAATAATCAGCGGTGTTCTCGCTTCATCGATAAGAATAGAATCGACTTCATCGATGATGGCAAAAGATAATGGCCGCTGAACCATTTCTTCTTTATAAACAACCATGTTATCACGCAGGTAATCGAATCCTAATTCGTTATTGGTATTATAGGTGATGTCAGCTAGATAAGCTTCTCGTTTTTCTTCACTGGACATAGAATTCAAGTTGAGTCCTACTCGCAAACCTAAGAAGTCGTAAAGCACACCCATTTCTTCTGCATCCCGGTGAGCCAAGTATTCATTGACCGTAACCACATGGACTCCTTCGCCAGAAAGCGCGTTTAAATAAACCGGCAATGTAGCTGTCAACGTTTTACCTTCACCAGTTTTCATTTCTGCAATATTACCCTCATGCAGCACGATGCCACCCATGAGCTGAACACGGAACGGATACAAGCCGAGTGCTCGTTTTGCGCCTTCGCGAGCAACCGCGAACGCCTCTACTAATAAATCATCTAAGGTCTCTCCATTTGCAAAACGCGCTTTGAATTCATCTGTTTTTCCGCGTAGTTGTTCATCAGATAGGCTTGCTGTTTCATCTGCTAATGCTTCTATTTGATCTGCCTTTTTCTCCAAATATTTTAAATCCTTTTTCCCAGATTCAAAAATTCGTTTTAATAAACCTGCCATTTTGATTCTCCTCTTCTGTTTCAACTTTATCCTGTCTTATATAAATTCTCGTTCATTTTTTCGATATGCTCCTTAATTTTATCACTAAACACGCAGAAAAGACAACATAATGATTAATTCACTTACTAGAAAAACGCCTTACCAATCAATCAGGTAAGGCGTCGCATTATTTTTAAAAATCACTCAGTCTGCTTCTGTTTCGATCAGACCATACTTCCCGTCTTTGCGTTTATATACAATGTTGGTTCCATTTGTCTCTGCATCGTTGAATACAAAGAAATTATGCCCCAACAAATTCATTTGCAAAACTGCTTCTTCGCTATCCATTGGTTTTAGAGAAAAACTCTTTGTTCTCACGATTTCAATATCATAATCGCTGTCCGTTTCTTCAGACGGCGTGCTATCATTGATCTCCGAAAATGCAAAGTAGTCTTTTTCGCTGCCTTTATCTCGGAATTTTCGGTTAACTTTCGTTTTATGCTTCCGGATTTGCCGTTCTAATTTATCTGCGATCAAGTCAACGCTTGCATACAAGTCACCATTTGTTTCTTCCGCACGTAATACTAGATTGGGAAGTGGGATTGTCACTTCGACCTTTGCACTCTTATCGGAATAAACTTTCAAATTGACGTGTACGTTTGCGTCTGGTGTTTCATTGAAGTATCTTTCTAATTTATCGATTTTCTTTTCCACATAATCTCGGATCGGTTCTGTAACTTCAATATTCTCACCACGAATGTTGTACTTAAGCATAGCAATTCCTCCTTTGAGATAAAACAAAAATCACAACCAAGAAGCGTTAACTTCTTACCTTTAGTCTACGGTATATACACTGTTTTTGCAAATATTTATACCATATTTTTGTAAAGGTTTTCTTTATTTTTATCCCATTATGATTTTATACTTTAGTTTCCACATTCGACCCGACCGCAAACCTTTTTTAACGAAAAATCGTAATTGCTTCAATTTGCTTTGCACCATGTTCATGCAAAAGTTCTGCTGCACAATGAAGTGTAGCGCCTGTTGTGTATACATCATCCACCAATAAAATCGTTTTGCCGTCTATAGTTGCATCCGCAGTCAAAGAGAAGATTTGTTCCATACGAAGTCGTTCTTTGCGGCTTTTTTTCGACTGTTTACCTTGCTCTTTTCGTTGCAGCCAGTTTTGGTACGGTTGGGCGATGACTTGCAAAAGCGCTTCTGTTTGATTAAAGCCCCGCTCTTGCAGACGGTCTTCATGCAGTGGAATAACAATGATTTCTTCTACCGAAAGCTGTTCCAATTGCTTTTGGAGCGGTCTGCTAAAAACACGTGCGATCTCATAGTCTCCTCGGAATTTAAATTGAGTTGTAACTTCCTTTGCAAATTCATTGTAGTGATATAGCGAATAGTTTTTTTGTAGATATGCACGGCCGCTAGTTCTCCAGCTTTCACAATCTCTACAGACTCCACTGACATCAGGTTTACTGCACCGCTCGCAACAAGGGGACTCTATAGGTTCAAAGGCATTCCTGCAGGTTTGGCAGCAGCGGTTTACATTGACCTCCCAAAAAGTCCAGCCGATTTTTTCCAGAATAACTGCTCCGCAAATAGGACACCTACGCTTCATCGCAGTAGTCCCGCTTCCCTAGCTAATCGGTTCATTTCATTGATTTGGCTGATCGCTCGGCAAATAGCAAGGGATTTTCCATAATGGAAAAAGCGTATCTCGCCTTGCGGGTATTCGGTTTTTCTTCCCACCCGTCCCGCGATCTGCACAAGTGCCGACTCGCTAAAAACTGCTTCTTCTGCACCGATAACACCGACTTGGACGTTTGGAAAAGTAACTCCCCTTTCCAGAATCGTAGTGGTGAGCAACAATTGTATTTTCCCTTGACGCAGTTTCTCTACTTTGCTCTTACGCTCCGGATCTTCTGCATAGACAGATTCCACATCTTTGTATGCCGCTTGAAAAAGCTGATAGCTTTTCTTCATCAGAGTAATGCTAGGAAAGAAGAGCAATACCGGTTTGTTTTTCGAGAGAATCATATCCAGCCATGTTTCGATCTGAAATGGCAGTTTGCCTTTTTTTAATCTCCTTTGCCAATTGCCTATCCAAACCGAGATTGGAACAGGAAGTGGATAGCCATGATATCGCGCCGGGATTTTGACATGATCGCGCAGCCCAGTCGCACATTCTTGTTGCCAAGTACGCGTTGGTGTAGCAGTAATATAAATTTGCGTACACTTTTCTTTCGCAGCTTTATCAACAGCATAAGCTAGAAGAGGATCTTGACTATATGGAAAAGCATCGACCTCATCTATAAAGACCGTATCAAAAGCTCGATAGTATCGGACTAGCTGATGGGTCGTCGCAATGACAAAGCGTTCTCCCAAGTACTTTTCTTCAGATCCGCCATATAAACAGCATTTCGAGACATGCGGAAATGCTGCTTCTAATCGCGGTTGTAATTCTAAGCATACATCTACCCGTGGTGTCGCCAGCGCCACGCGTTCGCCATTCTGCAAAGCCCGATCGATTCCGGCAAAAAGCATTTCTGTTTTGCCTGATCCTGCCACCGCCCATAGTAAGAGTGGCTTCTTCTCTACTACTGCTTGTACGATACGCTCACTTGCTTGCTGTTGCGCCTCCGACAAGTCTCCTTGCCATTCCAAAAATGTTCTCCTTGATGGTGCTTCTTCTTCGCTTTTTCTATAAAATAAAGTCGTGCAGGCATTGACGCGACCCATCTGAATACAGCGACGGCAATACAAACAATCCTTCTTCCCACATAAACAAGGCATCTTCCCAAAATCGTCCCGATTTCCGCAGCGAAAACAGCGAGGAGGGTTTCCATTGATCCCTGCAATTGTTTGTAAGCCATCCGTTGCTTCTAGTTCCGCCTTCGTATATAACTTCCCAGGAAAAACAGCCATTCTGCTACCTCCTTTGAAATAGTTATACACGATTTCTCCATTCTTTGCAGAAGCTACTTTCCTATTTTTAGCTAGGCTTCATTTCAAAAATAATATATTCTTCTATAAAAAAATAGTTTTTTGCACAGTGTTAGCTGCACAAAAAACTATTTTTACCTTTATTTGCTCGCCCAAGTCAATCCCAAAGCCTCTTCGCCTAAATGCGTTCCTATGACTGGACCGAAGTAAGACAAATGAAATTCAACCGTAGGGTAGTTTGTTTGTAAGACCTCTAGCCACTTTTGTCCACTCTCTGGATCATTGCCATGAATGACATAAGCTTGCTTTGCTTCTCCTCTTTTGACTGCTTGACCGAGTAATTCCTCAATTCGCTTCAATGCTTTTTTCTTAGTTCGTACTTTTTCAAAAAGTGTAATGACCTTATCTTCAAAATAAAGAATCGGTTTGATCTGTAATAAGCTTCCTATCAAGGCTTGCGCGCCTGAAAGGCGGCCGCCGCGTTGTAAGTTATTTAAATCATCCACAAGGAAATAAGCATCCATCGTTGTCAGCATTTTTTCCAACGCTTCGAGGATCTCCTGCGAATCACTGCCTTGCGCAATTAGTTCACTTGCTTTAATAGCTAGAGAACCTTGTGCCATGCAAGAAAGTCCAGAATCGATGCCGATCACTTCGATGCCTTCTACCATTTGACCAGACGACAGCGCATTTTGATAAGTTCCACTGATACCACTGGAAAGGTGGATGCTGAAGACATGGGTATACCCTTGTTCTTTCATTTCTTCAAATAATTGGACAAATTCCCCTGGTGAAGGTTGCGAAGAAGTTGGGAACTGGTCTGCCGCTTTTGCTTTTTCGTAAAATTCGGCTGTTGTAATATCAATTCCCTCTTTATAAACTTCACCGTCAATAATAACAGACAACGGGATGACGTGGATGTTATACTTTTCTACCGTTTCTGCCGGCAAATAAGCAGTGCTGTCCGTTACAACCGCAATCTTTTCTTTCATAATATCCCCCTTTAACGAATATAAACCCAACCATGCTTAATAGCAGTCACAACTGCTTGCGTACGATCATTTACTTTCATTTTCTGCAAAATACTACTCACATGATTTTTAACTGTTTTTTCACTGATAAAAAGTGCTTCCCCGATACTGCGGTTACTTTTCCCATCCGTCAACAATTGCAGTACCTCACATTCTCGATGGGTCAGCAAGTGCAATGGCATGTTCACTTCCGGCTGTCTGTAGCCATAATTACCCTGCGCAGAGCTGGAGCTGGCTAAATTTCGATATTCCCGAATCAATTTGATAGCGGCTTTTGGATGGATATAAGCACCGCCTTTATAAACTACTTTGATTGCTTCGATCAGTTCGTTCGCGTCCATTTCTTTTAATAGATAGCCGACTGCGCCAGTTTTCAAAGCAGATGAAACAAATTCATCAGAATCATGTATCGATAACATAATAATTTTTGCGCTTGGAAATTGCCTAATCAGCATCTCCGTGGCGTCTAAACCATTTACAGAGGGCATGTTGATATCCATCAAAATCACATCCGGACTCGCCTCTCTTACTTTTGACACAATATTTTTGCCATCTTCTGCTTCCAAGACCACTTCAAAAGAATCTTCCGTTTCAAGAATGTGTTTTAGTCCCTCGCGAAAGAGTTGGTGATCATCTACAATCATGATTTTGAGTGTCATTATGACTACTCCTCTCTTCATAAAAGTTATTTTGACCATGCAAAATAATCTTGTTGGTCAATTTATAGTGTTATTCATGATTTTCACCCTTTTTTAAGTAGTACTGGTTATTTATCATAACATACGCCAGAAATGGCCTGATGCCTTAGCTAATAACTTTCTATGCCATACAAAAATGTCTTAATACCTATTTACCCTTTTTCGACACCTGTCAAAAGTAATAGCAGAAATATTATAACATGGATTTGTTCCTACATCATCTCGAATAGCCCTTTTATGCAGAAACAACTGTACAAGCGTTCTACTATCCGCTAAAATAAAATCAGATTCGCTAGACTAAGTACAGCTTGCGGAAAAGGATTAGCTTTTAAGCAAGCGGCTTATATTGGAGGCATTTTATGCTGGAACAGTACCTTACCATCAAACAAACCGGTGAACATGAGATCGTGATCGATAAATCTCGCTTTATCTGTTCCGTTTCACGTGCAGAAACTGAGGAAGAAGCGCAATCATTTATCGCACAGATCAAAAAAAAGCATAATCAAGCCACGCACAATTGTTCTGCCTATTTGATCGGAGAAAGAGATCAACATCAAAAAGCCAACGATGATGGCGAACCAAGTGGAACTGCTGGCGTGCCAATGCTGGAGGTTTTAAAAAAACGCCGCTTAAAAAACACGGTGGTGGTCGTTACTCGCTATTTCGGCGGGATCAAATTGGGAGCCGGTGGTCTTGTTAGAGCTTATGGGAATTCTGTGAGCGAAGCACTCCAAGCGATCGGCGTCGTCGAACGGACACTGGCTACCTTAGTAAATTGTACGATTTCATATCCCCAACTTGGGAAAGTTGAAAATCTGCTTACGCAAGAAAATTATCAGATTTATGAAAAGAATTTCACCGAAAATGTTGTCTTGACCGTTTTTGTCGATCAAAATGATCTAGATACATTTGAAGCTTGGCTGATTGAAATGACGAATGGTCAAGTAGTATTAAAAAGGGGACAACAAAAATATCGCGAAAAGAGTGTTTAGTAAATGACAGACACTGAATTTTTAACGACTCTCCCAGAGGAGATCATCTCCAAGCGAGTCACCTTTAAGAAAACAAAAAGCGCTCATGCGGCGGCGCTTTTTTCCATTTGGTCGGATGAAGCTGTAGCAAGATACATGAATATCGAAAAATTCGCTACCGTTTCGCAAGCTCAAGAAATGATTCGATTGATCGAAGAAGAGCCTGCAGCCTGCCGTTATACATTATTCATTGAAGATCAGATCATAGGTTCGCTCGGCATCAATGATATCCTGTCTGCTGATAAGACAGCAGAGATCGGATACGAACTTGCCCAGCAATTTTGGCGCAGAGGCATTATGACTGAAGCGCTCACTACTTTTATCGAATTACTTGAAAAACAGACATATCTTCGCGGAGTCACAGCCAAGGTACTGCCCGATAATACCGCTTCGATCCGCTTACTAGAAAATCTGCACTTCGATTATCAGTCCACTACGAAGGAATTCGAGCTATATACACAAGACGTTTGTACGGTTCTGAATTTTTTTCGCCAGTTTCAGTCTCTAAAAGATACTTAAGAAATATTTAAATTTTCTTCTTTGTATATATATTTCGCATTTCATTAGGTATAATAAAGCGAGTACACACAAAATCGCTTTAATCTTTTTAAGAATTCTTTAGTTTTGTGTAATCTTCTTGTAGGAAACGCATGATAAAATGTTATCAGTGCGCAAAGCATTACAAACCAACTTGTTGTTGCTAAACCGAAATTTAAGGAGAATTGATATATGACTAAACAACCGAAAGATCGCTCTGCCCTGCGAAAATACAAAAAACGCAGAAGAGTTCTGTATTGGGTCTTGATTCCACTCATGGTGATTGTTCTATCTGGAGTCGGCTATGGTACTTACTTATTTGCAAAAACGAAACTAGCTGCTGATAATGCCTTTGAAGATGTACGGGACGGCAAAATGTCCGATCTGCGTACTTCCGAAGTGGAGCCTATCAAAGACAGTTTTTCTATTCTATTGATCGGTGTCGATACTGGTAAGAAACGAGCGTCTGACGGCCCAGCCCGAAGCGACTCGCTGATCTTAGCGACATTCAATGTGAAAGAAAACCGTGTAAAAATGACGAGTATCCCTCGTGACTCTTATGTACACATCAGCTACCCTAAGAAAGATATTGATACGTATACGAAAATAAATGCTGCTCATGCATATGGCGGCCCAGCGTTGACGATGCAGACGGTGCAGGAACAATTCAAAGTGCCGATCGATTATTATGTCCGATTCAATTTCGATTCATTCTTATCTATTGTTGATGCCCTCGGCGGTATCGATATGGACGTTCCAGTTACTTTCACCGAACAAAATTCAGACGATAAAGCAGGAGCGATCACACTTCACAAAGGAAGACAGCATTTGAACAGTGAACAAGCTCTAGCACTTGCTAGAACTCGTCACATCGATAACGACATCGAGCGCGGCAAGCGTCAGCAAATGATCATCAAAGCAATCGTGAAGAAAGCTTCTTCTATTAGCTCAATCAGTAAATATTCCAGCATTATCGACACCGTTGGAAAGAGCATGAAAACAAACTTGAAGTTTGATCAGATGCTTTCGATCGCTAAATACGGGATGACACACGATATCAAAATTGATTCTTTAGATCTTAAAGGCGGAGACGACCCGACAGATACGGTTTATTATTACAAATTAGATGAAAATTCTGTTCAGCAGATCGGTAATGAGTTTGCTAACGAATTAGACATCAACAAACCATTCCCAGGAGTACAGACTTATTCCGAAGCAATGAAGCAGGAAAATAAAGATTCTTCCTCAACGTCAACATCCGGAACAAGTTCTCCGTGATCACTAAAAAGGCTTCCTTCAATAATCGAAGGAAGCCTTTTTTATCTTCGTTTACGATGGATCTTCTGCAACAACTGCAGTATCGGCCGATAATTTTCCCCAACCAGACCAATAAATTCCACGATCACCTCTACACTTATAAGCAATAAGATCAACAAGATAGCCGCGCCCCAAGTAGTCGAAAACGAGAATACGAAGCCAGTCATTGAAAACAGCAATGCCATCGCATAGATCAGCAGCACCGTTTGGCGCGGTGTAAAGCCTAACGCCATCAGTCGATGATGCAGATGTGATCTGTCTGCCATGGAAATCGGAACTTTCGCTTTCCATCTTCGGATAATCGCAAAAAACGTATCGGAAAGTGGCACACCCAAGATGATGATTGGTACTAATAATGAGATAAAGGTAACGTTTTTGAACCCCATCAACGATAAAACAGCAATCATGTAGCCGAGAAATTGCGCTCCTGTATCTCCCATAAAAATGCTTGCCGGTGGAAAGTTAAAAATCAAGAATCCTAATACTGCAGCAGCTAGCACAAATGCGATCGGCGCAACAAAGGTATCCTTCAGCAAGATCGCCATGCCCGCAATCGTCATCAACGCAATAAAGGAAACTCCTCCTGCCAAGCCATCTAAACCATCGATCAAGTTGAGCGCATTAATGATTGCCACAATCCACAAAATAGAGATCGGGATCCCAAACACACCGAATTCCAGCTGTCCATAAAAAGGGATATTAATAAAGCCAATCGAAATATGCCCCCAAACCGTGACACATAATGCAGCAGCAATCTGGCCAAGCAATTTATAACGCGGCGCGAGTTCAATAATATCATCTATAATTCCTAAAATCACAATAATCAAGCCACCGACATAGACCGGCAAAAATTCCATCCAATCAATCGGCAAGAAAATGACGCCAGCTGTAAAGCCAAGAAAAAAAGCCACGCCGCCTAATGTAGCGGTGGTTTTCTTGTGCATATGCCTCTGTCTTGGCACATCTACCGCGCCAATCATAAAAGCGAGTTTCCTGACGACAGGCACTAAGATAAGCGCCACCAAAAAGCCAACTAAAATACTCCACCAAATCACCTATCACTCACCTTCTTTCTTATCGAAATAATATGTACCTTCACTTTTTGTAAACGTGCTCAGATCTTCTCGCAGTTCAACACCGATCCCAATACCAGAAGGAATACGTAGCGAGCCGTTTTCCAACACAAAATCTTCTGTCAAAATATCTTTTTCGAAATAACGGTCTGTCGCTGAGATATCCCCAGGGAACGTAAATACTTCATTCCCAGCCAAAGCCAAATTAAAAGCTCTCCCAATCCCCGCTTCATACATACCACCACACCAAACGAGCAGTTTGTTTTCCACACAAAATGAAATAATATCTAACGCTTCTGCGATCCCGCCAACTCTAGCGATTTTCAAATTAACTGCCTGACAGCTTCCCAAACGATAAGCTTGCTCCAAATCAGCAAGCGAACGGATATTTTCATCTAAACAGATTTTTGTCTGCAACTGTTTTTGGAGTTCTGCATGATAAAACAGATCGTTTACACCAAAAGGCTGTTCGATCATTTCCAAGTCAAGTGTGTCTATTTTTTTCAAGAGTTCTATATCCTGCCAGTCATAGGCAGAATTTGCATCTGCCATCATAGAAATAGACGGATATGCTTCGCGAACTGCTTTTAGATGTTCATAGTCTGAGCCTGGTTTGATTTTGATCTTGATACGCTGATAGCCTTCTTTCAAGTATGCTCCAACTGTTTTCACCAATGCTTCCGGCGTCGGTTGGATCCCAATGCTCACACCTACAGGAACAGTGCTTCTTTGCGTTCCCAGCAATTCGGCCAAGGAAATTCCTTTTCGTTTCGCATGTAAGTCCCACACCGCCGTTTCGACAGCAGCTTTGGCCATTTCATTCCCTCTGATCCAGCCAAACAGCGCTCTTACCTCTCGCGGATGACTAATCTCCTGCTTCATTAAAAGTGGCAGCAACAGCCTTCTAATAAGCCCAAATGCACCTTCTAAGGTTTCTTCGGTATAATCAGGCAACTCAAAAGCTTCTAATTCTCCATAACCAGTAAAGCCCTGCTCATCTTCTAAAGCCAGTAAAAAGAAGTGCTTGGCAGTCTGGACACCATAGCTAGTCTGGATATTTGCACGAAATGGCAAGGACAATTCTTTCCATTCTACTTTTCGGATCTGCATGTTCCTCACCTGTTTCTTCTTTTTTTCTCACGTCTGACCGCCATCATAAACTGCGGAATCGCAAAGTAGCGACGCCATCTGGAAGGATTCGTCATCAAGCGATAAAACCATTCCAACCGCAAGACGATCCAAAGCTTCGGCGCACGTTTGACGCTTCCAGAAAGCACGTCAAAGCTACCACCGACTCCCATGAAGATCCCTTTATCAAATGTAGGCAACTGCGATAAGATCCACTTTTCCTGCGCCGGAGCTCCTAAAGCCACAAAGACAAAGTCTGCTCCGCTACCACGGATCTCTTCCGCAATCGCCATGCTCTCATTCACATCAAAGTAGCCATGCCTGATCCCCACGATTTCTAACGCAGGATAAGCATCGGCTAATGTATTTTTCATTAATTCGCTTATTTCCGGCTTTGCGCCTAAAAAATAGACCCGTAATCTTTGCGCGCTTGCCGCCTCTAATACGCCCGTCAATGTATCAAACCCAGTTACACGTTCGGGAAGCGGATCACCGAATTGTTCAGCCGCCATTAAAATCCCGACGCCATCTGCAACGATATAGTCAGCTTGCAAAACAACTTGTTTAAAGGTGTTGTCTTGCCTAGTCTGCATGACGATCTCTGGATTCGCGGTCACAACAAACCGTTTTTTCCCTTCCAGTGCGTCTTGGATAAGCAGCTGCACAAATTCCGATTGCGTGACAGCCAAAAAAGGGATTCCTAATATATCTACTTGTTTTCGTTCCATATAATCAATTACTCCTCGTATAGACGATGATATCTTTTAGTTTATCATAAATCAATACGAGTTCCTAACCCTATCCGCGGCTTTCCACAAAAAAATAGGAAGCCTTAGCCGGCTTCCTATTTGATCATTTCATTTAATTCTTAGTACCAACCTTTAGATTCCCAGTGTGCTTTTGCATTGTCCCAAGAACCGTATCTTTCAGAAACATATTTGTCTGCTACACGTTCTTGGTTAGCAGCAGAATGATCCCCATTAAGATAAGAAGCGTCTAATTGATACTTCCCAACATAACGACCATTTCTAGCTGAGTAAGAACCGCCGGATTCGCGTTGTGCGATCCATGCTTTTGCAGAAGAGTTATTGCTTGAAGCAGCTGGTTTAGCTTCAGATGCAGTGCTTGCTTGTTGTTTGTTTTCAGCTGGTTGCGCTTGTTTTGGCGCTGGTTGTGCAGGTACTTGTTGTTTTGGTGCTGGAGCTGGTGTTGCCGCTACAGTTGGAGCCTCATTATTAGTGCCACCAATAGTTAATACTTGTCCTGTTACGATCAAATCGGAAGAAAGTTTATTCCAAGATTTCAAGTTAGCAACAGAAACGTTCTTCTTCTTAGCAATGTGACTAAGTGTATCTCCTTGTACTACTTTATATTTGGATACGTTAGAAGATCCTTCGTTAATTTTAAGAACTTGTCCAGGGAAAACGATGTTGGATTTTAGATTGTTTTCCTTCTTCAAGTCATTTATAGACACATTGTGAGTTTTCGATACTTTCCATAATGAATCCCCTTTTTGTACTTTAACCTCTGCGGCAAAAGTTGGGGTGGAGCTTGCTCCTGCGATAATCAATCCTGCAACTACCGCTACGAATGCTTTTTTCATGTAATAAAAACCTCCTTGTTAATTACGAGACTTATCGTACCACATGAAAAAACAGACTTGGTTACCAGAAAGTTAAACCTGTTTGACAGACGAGCCATATTTTGCGCTTTCATTGAAATATTTGTAAAAAAGCACGATTGCGGAATTTTTCAGACAACTTTAGTTTTTAGTGATTTCTGTCTTAAAAACCGACAAATCCCTTGTGCTGCAAGCAAATAACGATTTATCGTCAAAAAAAGTTCTTAGTTCATTAAATGAACTATTGATAGTAAAACAGACAATAATTGGAAAAATTTTCCATTACAATATTGAACTGTTTTTAGTGATTTTGTGGCTTGTTTTGTTGTTTTCTAGTTCTTTTTCGGGAAATTGAAGGAGTTTTATAACAAAATGTTACGAAAAAAGGCGAATTTGTGCGCTTTACTAATCAAAAATCTATTTTTGAGGGAGCTTTTTCTTTTCAAAATCGACATTTATTCTAAAGAGAAAATATCGTTTTATCCCGATAATAGCGCTACATAATCACTTTTTAACAGGTTGCCGAAAGCCAAATATTCCTGCATAATACTAAAAAAAAGAACCTACTCATTTTCACAAGCAAGCTCTTTTTTTCTCATTTATTCAGGTACATCCGATAAAGCAAACATAATTTCTGCTTCACAGACGATCTCATCTTCCACCGTTGCTTTCACTTTTGCTTTTGCAATAGCACCGCGCATTCTAGTGATTTCTGATTCTAAAACCAGCTGATCTCCTGGAATAACTTGGCGTTTAAAACGGCAACCATCAATGCCGGCAAATAAACCGATTTTATTTTCATTGCCATCAGCTCCTAGCATCGCGATCCCACTAGCTTGTGCTAATGCTTCTACGATCAAAACACCAGGCATAACCGGATAATCCGGGAAATGTCCATTGAAGAACTCTTCGTTCGCGGTGACATTTTTGATTGCTTTGACTTTTTTACCAGCCTCTACTTCAATTACTCTATCGATCAATAAAAAAGGATAGCGGTGAGGCAATATTTTTTTGATTTCTTTAATATCAAGCATGAACGATTTCCTCCTTATTACTTAGAATTTACTTGTCCCTTTCTTTTTAGAAAGAGCATCTAGTAAAATACCTGTTCCAAGCGCCACAACATCTAAAGGACTTTCTGTTACTAAAACAGGAACCTTCAATTGTTCTGCCAGCAATAAGTCTAAACCGTCCAGCAATGAGCCTCCACCTGTCATGATGATACCGCGGTCAATAATATCCGCAGATAATTCTGGTGGTGTTTGTTCGAGCACTTGTTTCGCCGCTTGAACAATGATCTGTAAGGAATCATGGATCGCTTCTTCCACTTCTTCACTTTGGATAGTGATCGTTTTTGGCAAACCGCTTAATAGATCTCTACCGCGAATCTCTAATTGTTCCTGCTTGTTCCCTTTAAAAGCTGTCCCAATTTGAATTTTAATGTTTTCAGAAGTTCTTTCACCAATCAATAAATTGTATTTACGCTTCACGTACTGAAGAATATCGTTGTCCCATACGTTACCGGCTACTTTTACGGATTGACTTGTTACGATGTCTCCCATAGAAAGGACCGCAATATCCGCCGTCCCACCGCCAATATCGATGACCATGTTGCCGCTTGGTTCATAAATATCCATGCCTGCACCGATCGCTGCGACTTTTGGTTCTTCTTCAAGGAAAATTTGCTTCCCACCGCTTTTCATTGCTACTTCTCTAATCGCATTTTGCTCTACCGTCGTGATATTCGTAGGGCAGCAGATCAAAATTCTCGGTTTTGAAAAAAAGGTACGCAAGTTAAGCTTTGTAATGAAGAAACGCAGCATCTCTTGTACAATATCAAAATCTGCAATCACACCGTCTTTCATTGGTCGAATCGCAGTAATATCTCCAGGTGTTCTCCCTACCATATTTCTTGCTTCAGTACCAACGGCTAAAACTGCACCCGTTTTATTGTTTACTGCTACTACAGATGGTTCATTAATCACAATACCTTTTCCCTTAACATGGATCAATACGTTTGCTGTTCCTAAATCTATGCCGACATCTTTTGCCATCTATCCATTAACTCCTCTCTTAATATGTATTTATCTTTTTATTTACACGCTTCTTTTGAATTATAGCACAAATCAAACAACGTTAGGAAAGCTTTTTCATAAAAAAACACCCCGTCAAAATTATTTGACGAGGTGTCGGATATTAATTAT
This sequence comes from Listeria grayi DSM 20601, assembly GCF_000148995.1. Classification (GTDB taxonomy): domain Bacteria; phylum Bacillota; class Bacilli; order Lactobacillales; family Listeriaceae; genus Listeria; species Listeria grayi. The sequence goes on along the minus strand of NZ_GL538353.1, from coordinate 838,618 downwards.
TCAAATAGAGAGGCAATTGGTTGAGTTTTTAAAACTTCATCATCTACACGTTCGATGTCAGCACCAAGCGCTTGAAGTTTTTTGTGGAAATTGAAGTAACCACGATCTAAGTATTTCAATTCTGTCACTTGTGTATATCCTTCAGCTACAAGTCCTGCAAGGATAAGTGCAGCCGCTGCACGTAAATCTGTTGCAGCAACTTCAGCTCCTTGAAGTTTTGCAGGTCCAGAAATAATAACCGAATGGCCTTCGATTTTCATGTCAGCATTCATGCGGCGCATTTCTTCCACATGCATAAAGCGATTTTCAAAAACCGTTTCTGTCATTAGGCTTGTACCTTCACTAAGCATTTGGATAATTGTCATTTGTGCTTGCATATCAGTAGGGAAACCTGGGTGAGGCATTGTTTTCACGTCAACAGCTTTTAGTTTTTCTGGAGCTATAACACGGATCCCTTTATCTTCCTCGATGATTTGAACGCCCATTTCTTCAAGCTTTGCAATAACGGAACTAATATGTTCTGGCACTGCATCTTCAATCAGAACATTACCGCCAGCGATTGCAGCAGCGATCATGAATGTTCCTACTTCAATACGGTCAGGAATAATATTATGTTCAGTTGCTACTAGTTCTTTCACGCCCTCAATACGGATAACTTCCGTACCAGCACCAATAACGCGTGCACCCATTTGATTCAAGAAGTTAGCCAAGTCAACAATCTCTGGTTCACGTGCTACGTTTTCGATAACAGTTGTACCTTCTGCAAGTGTCGCTGCCATCATGATATTTTGAGTTGCTCCTACACTAGGAAAATCTAAGTAAATTTTTGCACCTGTCAATTTTTCAGCAGTTGCTTCAATATAGCCATTTTCAATGTTCACGACAGCTCCCATTGCTTCAAAGCCCTTCAAATGAAGATCTACCGGGCGCGAACCAATCGCACATCCGCCTGGCAATGCCACTTTAGCAGAACCAGTTCGAGCCAACAAAGGCCCCATTACAACAACAGACGCCCGCATTTTACGCACATACTCAAACGGTGCATCAGAAGTGATCGCCCCGCTTGCATCTACAGTAACTTGTCCATCTTCAAATTGCACATCTGCGTTTAAATACTTCAATACTTCATTAATCGTATAGACATCTGATAAACTAGGTACATTATCTAATTTGCTTTTGCCTTTGCTCGCCAGTAAAGTTGCAGCAATAATTGGAAGAACAGCATTTTTTGCACCTTCGACCTTAACGGTACCGTTTAATTGTTTTCCTCCGCGAACAATAATTTTTTCCAAAACTAACCCCTCCGTGTTACTGATAACATCAATCAATTATTATTTATTCTCATTTACTTTATTTAGTTCATATAATTAATAATATCCAAATCATTCTACCATTTTTTACTATAACATTTCAACCGAAAAAAGACTACTAGAATTACTTCTATAAGTATACACAGAATGTAAGAAATTAAACTGTTTTCCATGAAAATCATGCTAAATTACCTAGGAAAAAGTTAATTACCTTGAAGATTTTGGCAAATATTATTGGCCACAGTAGAAAATTAGGCCTTTAGTAACAATTGTAACATTTAACATCTTTTCGACATATTTTGTTAAGAAAATAAATTCACGAGCTGTTTCGAAGCGGCAAGATATTCGAGAAAAAACTTGCTGACTGTATAACCGATCGCCACGGAAAGCAGTACGAAAAGCAATCTTGCTTGCATGACATGATTTTTTTTCAGCCATTTTTCGTATTGGATCGCTTGTAATGCCCAAAAAGCAATCACGGTGAAAAGTAGATGCGAGATGATGATCGTGATGGGTTGCTCCATAATAATATTATACATTTTAGTCTCCTTCCTTTTAATGAAGAAAAAACTCTCCATCTTTACGACAGAGAGTTTGGTTTTTAACGATGATTTTTTGCTTGAATGCGGTTTATTGCTCGTCGAAGCGCCAATTCAGCCATCAACTCGTCTACTTTTTGATCTTTTGCGAGTTGAAGTTCTTGTTCAGCACGTTCTTTTGCCTTCTCAGCGCGGTTGATATCAATATCTTGTTCACGTTCTGCCGTATCTGCTAGGATATTAACTTCTTCCCCATTAACTTCCATAAAGCCGCCGTTAACAGCCACCCATTCTTCTGAATCCTCCAACTTTATGCGGACGATATCAATGTTGAGTGGTGCGACAAGCGGGACATGTCCGTGCAAAATACCAAGTTCACCGGCTTTTGTCCGAGCAATCACCATATTAGCGTTACCTTCGTAGACAGGACCATCGGGAGTAACAATACTTACGTTTAATGAGCTCATTTTGTATCCCCTCCTGGATTATCAGACTTCAACGCCCATGTCTTTCGCTTTTTCCAGCACTTCTTCAATGCGTCCAACTAAACGGAAAGCATCTTCAGGAATGTGGTCATATTTACCAGCTAGAATATCCTTAAATCCTTTAACAGTTTCTTTTACTGGTACATACGAACCTGCTTGACCAGTAAATTGTTCTGCTACGTGGAAGTTTTGAGATAGGAAGAACTGCACGCGACGTGCACGTGAAACAGCTAGCTTATCTTCATCAGATAATTCATCCATACCTAGAATAGCAATGATATCTTGCAGTTCACGATAACGTTGCAATAAACGTTGTACGCCAGTTGCGATATTGTAATGTTCTTCTCCTACGATCTCTGGAGAAAGCGCACGGGAAGTAGAAGCAAGTGGGTCAACAGCTGGGTAAATACCTTGTTCTGTTAATTTACGTTCCAAGTTTGTTGTTGCATCTAAGTGAGCGAATGTTGTTGCTGGCGCTGGGTCAGTATAGTCATCGGCTGGTACATAGATCGCTTGGATAGAAGTTACAGAACCTACATTTGTAGAAGTGATCCGTTCTTGTAATTGTCCCATTTCCGTTGCCAGTGTTGGTTGGTAACCAACGGCTGATGGCATACGGCCTAATAGCGCTGATACTTCTGATCCGGCTTGAGTAAAGCGGAAGATGTTATCAATAAACAGCAATACATCTTGGTGTTCTACATCACGGAAGTATTCCGCAATTGTAAGACCAGTTAGGGCAACACGCATACGAGCACCTGGTGGCTCGTTCATTTGTCCAAATACCATGGCTGTTTTTTCAATAACGCCAGAATCTTTCATTTCAAAGTAAAGGTCGTTCCCTTCACGAGTACGTTCTCCAACGCCGGCGAATACGGAAATACCACCGTGTTCTTGAGCGATGTTATTGATCAATTCTTGAATAAGTACCGTTTTACCTACACCGGCACCACCGAAAAGTCCGATTTTACCACCTTTAACATATGGCGCTAGCAAGTCTACTACTTTGATACCTGTTTCCAGGATCTCCGTTTTCGTTGCTAGTTCATCAAAAGTTGGTGCCGGACGGTGAATTTTATTACGCTGTATATCCGCTGCAATTGGTTCGTCTAAGTCGATAGTTTCTCCTAATACGTTGAATACACGTCCTAGAGTAATATTTCCTACTGGAACAGTGATTGGACTTTCTGTATCACGTACAGCCATTCCTCTTTGAATACCATCTGTAGATTCCATTGCAATTGTACGAACCACGTCATCACCAAGTTGGATCGCAACTTCGAGTGTTAGACTGATGTCTTTTTCATTTTCGGACTTCGCTGAACCTTCCACAATTAGGGCATTATAGATTTCAGGCAGATTTCCGCCTTCAAATTTAACGTCTACAACTGGGCCCATAACTTGGATTACTTGTCCTTTTGCCATGCCGTTTTTCCTCCTCACTTACTTAACCGAAAATCGCTGGAACAGGCTACTCGAGTGCAGCTGCTCCTCCGACGATCTCAGTGATTTCTTGTGTAATCGCAGCTTGACGTGCGCGATTATATTGTAATGATAAATCATCGATAACATCCGATGCATTATCAGTTGCGCTCTTCATAGCTGTCATACGAGCAGCATGTTCCGCCGCTTTGGCATCAAGTAGGGAGCCAAAAATCAAACTCTCTACATATTGTGGTAACAAGACTTCTAGGATTTCTTCCTCAGAAGGCTCAAATTCATATGTGGTAAGATCTACTTCTTCTTCCCCCGCCTCGTGGAACTCTGTAAGTGGTAAAAGTTTTTCCTTACGAAGTTCGTTTGAAATGGAGTTGATGTGATGGATGTAATGGATATACACTTCATCAAATAGACCGTCTTCAAACATTTGAACCGTGTTTTTCGCGATTTCTTTGATTTCGGCAAAGCCTGGATGATCGGATATCCCTTGTACTTCAAGGACGATATTCATTCCTCTCGCTTTGAAAAAGTCACGGGCATTTCTACCAATCGCGATAATACCATATTCATCATCTGAATGATGATTGCTGTCGATTTCTTGGAATACGGATTTGATTACATTACTATTATACGAACCTGCTAGTCCCGTATCCGAAGTGATGACGATATGACCGATCCGTTTTACCGGACGTTTTACCATCATCGGATGGTCATTGCCATTTCCCGTAGCTGCTACGTGGGTCACTACTTCTTTGATTTTAGACACATAAGGCTGATAGGCGCGAGCATTCGCTTCCGCACGGCCTAGTTTAGAAGCAGAGACCATCTGCATAGCTTTTGTGATTTGGCTGGTTTTTTTCGTGGAACTGATTCGTTGTTTGATATCGATTAAAGATGCCAAAGATTTTCACCACCTTTGATTGGTTTGAAATTATTTATTCTTCTTCAGAAGCAACGAAAGTCTTTTTGAATTCGCTGATCGCATTGTTTACTGCGTCTGCTTCCGGAAGAGCTTTCGTTGTACGGATTGTTTCAAAAATTTCTGGGTGATTATGATCTACCCATGCGTAAAGTTCAGATTCAAATCTGCCTACATCGTTTACAGGGACATCATCCAAGAATTTATTAGTCAATGCGTACAAGATAAGCACTTGTTTTTCAACCTTTAGCGGTTTGTGTAAATCTTGTTTCAATACTTCGATCGTGCGTTTACCACGTTCTAGTCTTGAGCGGGTTGCTGCATCTAAGTCGGAACCGAATTGAGAGAATGACTCCAATTCACGGTAAGCTGCTAAGTCCAAACGAAGTGTACCGGCAACTTTTTTCATTGCTTTGATTTGAGCGGAGCCCCCAACACGAGATACGGAAAGTCCAGGGTTGATCGCTGGGCGCACACCAGAGAAGAACAAATCGGATTGTAAGAAGATTTGCCCGTCGGTGATCGAAATAACGTTCGTTGGGATATAAGCGGAGATATCTCCGGCTTGTGTTTCAACAAATGGAAGTGCAGTGATCGAGCCTCCACCTAGTGCCTCACTTAGTTTAGCGGCACGTTCAAGTAAGCGGGAGTGCAAGTAGAATACATCCCCTGGATAAGCTTCACGACCTGGAGGACGACGAAGTAATAGGGATAATTCACGGTAAGCTGCTGCTTGTTTGGATAAATCATCGTAAACGATCAAAACGTGTTTGCCGTTATACATGAATTCTTCACCCATTGCTACCCCAGCATATGGTGCTAGGTAAAGTAGTGGTGCTGGTTGAGATGCGGATGCAGATACAACGATCGTATAATCTAATGCACCGTGGCTACGTAAAGTTTCCACAGCGTTACGTACTGTAGATTCTTTTTGGCCGATCGCTACATAAATACAGATCATATCTTGGTCCGCTTGGTTTAAGATCGTATCGATCGCAACAGAAGTTTTACCTGTTTGACGGTCACCAATGATCAATTCACGTTGACCACGGCCGATCGGAACCAAGGCGTCAATCGCTTTGATACCAGTTTGTAGTGGTTCATCAACGGATTGACGTTGCATAACACCAGGAGCAATTGCTTCTACCGGACGAGTTGCGCTTGTTTCAATTGGGCCTAGGCCATCAATCGGTAAACCTAATGAGTTGACGACACGTCCAATTAAAGCCTCCCCAACGGGAACTTCCATGATTTTACCAGTACGGCGCACTTCATCGCCTTCGCGAATCTCAGTATAAGGTCCAAGAATAATAATACCAACATCATTCGTTTCTAAATTCTGAGCCATACCCATAACACCATTGGAGAATTCTAATAGTTCTCCTGCCATTGCATTATCAAGTCCATGAGCTCTTGCAATACCATCACCAATATACGTAACAGTACCGACATCACTCACTTTTAATTCAGATTGATAATTTTCAATCTGTTGTTTGATAATCGAGCTGATTTCTTCAGCCTTGATGCTCATTAAATTCACCCCTCGTTAAACGGGAACTAAGCCTTAATTTGCCGTTCCATGTCTTTTAATTTCGTTTTGATCGTATCGTCATAGATACGGTTGCCGATAACCACTTTCACGCCGCCTAATAAGGAAGGATCAATATGATTATGGATATTCAATTTATTCTTATTCATTTTTTTCGCAAACGCGTTCGATAAAGTTTCCTGTTCTTTTTCCGACAATGGAATAACAGAATATACTTCTGCATCAGCAACACCGTGGATATCATTGACATACTGTTGATAGACGTCGATGATTGCTAATAAGTAATCTTCCCGTGCTCGATCGATCAACAAAGAAATAAAGTTTTTAAGCTTTTCATCTAATCCGGCAATTACACTATCTACTAATGATTTCTTTTGCTCGATCGTGAAGGTTGGGTTATCTAGTAACTTAATGAAATCGGGTTGTGCGGTGAATGCTTTTTTTATTTCTGTTAATTGAGCGGCATAGGTATCTAGCGCATCGTTTTCTTTTGCGACGCTTAAAAGCGCATTGGCATAGCGGCTAGCTACTTCGATATCTTTACTCATTTATCATCAAGCCTTTCGATGTACTCTTCGATTAGGCTGGACTGAGCTTCTTCATCAAGATTTTTCTCAATAACTTTCGATGCGATAAGGACAGATAAAGAACCAACTTGATCGCGAAGAGCTGCGATCGCATCTTCTTTTTCGCGTGCGATGTCGCTTTTTGCTTCTTCTTTCAAACGCTCAGATTCGCTGCGCGCTGTTTGAATGATAGATTCACGCTCTTTTTCGCCAAGCTGTTTCGCATTTTCAATCATATTTTGAGCTTCTACTCTAGCTTCTTTAAGAACTTGTTTTTGTTCTTCTAACAGACCTTCAGCTTGTGCTCGGCTTTCTTCAGCCGCATCAATTTCAGAAGCAATGTGTTCTTCACGTTCTTTCATGATACCCATTAACGGTTTCCACGCAAAAATGCGGATCAGCGCTAATAGAATAATGAAAGCAACCAACGTAAACAGTACATCTCCCGCTGCAAATTCAGCACCTATTACAAATTGTGGATGTAACACGCCACGTTCACTCCTTTCCAAACATTCGCTTTAAACTACTCAGACAAGATTCTATGATTATTTATTAAGAACCATGAACGCAATAACAACAGCGATGATCGGAAGGGCTTCAACTAGCGCGATACCGATGAACATGATCGTTTGTAGCATAGAACGAGCTTCTGGTTGACGTGCAACACCTTCAACAGTTTTTGAAACAATAAGACCATTACCAATACCGGCACCTAACGCACCTAAACCTACTGCGATAGCAGCTGCAATAACACCTAAAGACATAATAAAAATCCTCCTTGATTTCTTTGAAATTTTTTATTTTAAGAATGACTGGTTCAATAAGTTTTTAATTAATGTTCGTCGCTAACTTTGTGAGCCATATAAACCATGGTTAGCATTGTAAAAATGTATGCTTGGATCGCTCCGATAAAGACGGAGAATGCTTGCCAAGCAATAGCAGGGATAATAGAGAAAATACCTACGAATATATTGACATGCGCAAGTTGTGTCGCAATCAAGGATAACAGTACTTCGCCGGCAAAGATATTACCGTAAAGCCGTAGTCCTAACGTCAATGTATTTGCAAATTCTTCTATTATTTTTAATGGGAATAAGAATTTCATCGGACTTAGATAAGTACCTGAGAAATAATTCTTAAATCCGCGCATCTTCACACCATAATAATGTGTCAGCGAGACGATCATGATCGCGAGTGTCAGCGTTACGATCGGATCTGCGGTTGGCGAGCGCCACCATACATTTCCGTGAACGGCGATTTGCATTGGCAAGCCAAGCATATTTGCTACAAATACAAACAACAATATCGTAATACCTAAAACGTGAAAGCGTCCACCCGTTTTCCAGTCCATATTACTGTTAATAATATTTCTAACAAAATCCATTACCCACTCAATAAAGTTTTGTTTTCCTGTTGGGCGCCGCTTTAAGTTTCTCGTACAAAAAATCGCAATAAACAGCACGATCACACAAGTAACAGTAATCATCAGTACATTGGATAGATTAAACGAGATCGGACCCAACTTTAATATTGGAAAATGTTCATCCAACTTGGTTCACCCCTCTCTTTTTGCAAACTTTTTTCTACGGTATAAGGAATAAACAATAAAATCTAGAAATGTAATCACATACACTAACCCTACGCCAAGCAGCGTACTATATATATGAAAATACTCAGGAAGTTTTGTCGCAATTATAGTTGCAAGGATAACACTACCTATTCTAGCAATCGTTCCCATTCCGTAGAACGGCTTGTTCTCTGCAAGCGCCTTTGTCATTGCATGAGTTCTTCTCATAAGCAGCCAGTAATTAAACCAACCTACGATAAGCCCCAATTTAAGTCCTAGAAATATGTGCACATAGGGAGTGAAGAACCAGCCTAATAGACAGGCACCAATGAAAGCAGCAAGATATTTTTCGTGTCGTTGATACATGCCGATCAGTGACTCTAACATGTTGGATGCAATCCTTTCTGCCTTAAAATAGCACTCTGTCTATAAGAAACAGAGACTAGAGGGCAACATTGTGAAAATAAATACATTCCTTCCCCTTAACCCTTTTTCCGCCACGTCTGAAAGCCTTATCAGCGTGTCATTTTTAAGCATACACAGGGCTAGAAGAAAAGTCAATACGCTTTCACAAATTACTCAACCTCATGTTAATAGTAACATAATTAAGACCTTCTACAAAACAATTGTTAGAAAAATCGCTAATATTTAACAATTTTAAAACGACGTTCCAAATACCTTAATGAAAAACCTACAACACCTCCAAATGATCATGAAATCACGTTTGATTTCTCACAAAACAAAATAAAAAAAGTCCTTCACCAGATTGGTAAAAGACTTGTATTTGTTTTCCAAGCAATCAAGTTCTTTTCCAATGCAAAAGAACGGAAAAAATGCTTATGCAAGAAGCACTTTTTGGGCTCTGCTATCAATAACATTGTAAATCTTATCACATGTTACGGAAAAGCTCTAGTGAAATCGTGTCTTGTAACGAATATGTAATATTTATCCGCTTACATTGATAAATAAAGAAAAAGAGCCGATTTTTCTAGCTCTTTTTCCTCTATTTATACAGTAAAATCTGTCGGTTTTTCCGTGTTTTCAAAATAACTACGGATCGCTGCCAAGATTCTTTTCGCTGCTTCGCCATCACCATACGGATTGCTGGCTTTTGCCATCGCCTCGTAAGCTGCTGGATCATCCAATAATTCCAAGGCTTCCTTATATAACGATTCTTTTGCCGTACCGATCAATTTCAAAGTTCCAGCCTCAACGCCTTCTGGCCGTTCGGTCGTATCGCGAAGAACCAGTACCGGAGTTCCCATTCCTGGCGCTTCTTCTTGTACGCCGCCGGAATCGGTAAAGACTAAATAAGCGCGTTTTAAGAAATTGTGGAAATCGATCGCATCCAATGGTTCGATCAGATGGATACGGGGATGGTCGCCGAGTACCTTCAACGCCTTTTCACGTACAGCCGGATTCAAGTGCATTGGATAGACTAATTCCACGTCAGGACGATCTTCCACGATTTGCCGAACCGCTTCAAACATTCCTTGCATCGGAGCGCCAAGATTTTCTCGACGATGTGCTGTCATTAGGATCAAACGATTATCGCCAAGGTTGTTTAAGATCGGATGGTGATAATCTTCTTTGACCGTTGTCTTCAAAGCATCGATCGCAGTATTGCCCGTGATATAGATGCTTTCGTTATTTTTCCCTTCTGCAAGCAAGTTGTTTTTAGCTTGTAGCGTTGGTGCAAAATGCAAGTCCGCTATCACACCTGTCAATTGACGATTCATTTCTTCTGGGAAAGGAGAATATTTATTCCACGTGCGCAGTCCTGCTTCTACGTGCCCAACACTTTTTTGCTCGTAAAATGCTGCTAGTCCAGCTGCAAAACTAGTGGTAGTATCCCCATGGACCAGGATAATATCTGGTTGATATTCCCGAATCGCTTCTGTTAAACCGTTTAAAACGCGTGACGTAATATCTGCTAATGTTTGACCAGCTTTCATGATATTCAGATCCACATCTGGGACCACACTAAAAATATCCAAAACTTGGTCTAGCATTTCACGATGCTGTGCAGTAATGACAACTTTTGAATCAAAGACATCGGATTGTTTTTGTAGTTCAATGGCTAACGGCGCCATTTTGATAGCTTCTGGTCTTGTACCAAACACACTCATTACCTTTATTTTCGTCATTAAAAGCTCCCTCTTTTTTTCCTCTTATTTTGTGCCGAATAAACGGTCGCCTGCATCTCCCAAGCCGGGTACGATGTAGCCTTCTTCGTTCAATTTTTCATCTAATCCTGCAATGTAGATGTCTACATCCGGATGTGCTTTTTCTAAAGCCGCTACGCCTTCTGGAGCTGCTACTAAACACATGAATTTGATATTTTTAGCACCGCGTTTTTTCAGACAGTCGATCGCCATGATTGCGGAACCGCCTGTTGCAAGCATTGGATCTACAACAATGAATAAGCGTTCTTCTACATCAGAAGGAAGTTTCACGAAATATTCTACTGGTTCTAATGAGTCGTGATCGCGGTATAAACCTACGTGGCCTACTTTAGCAGCTGGGATCAATTTTAAGATACCGTCCTGCATACCTAGACCTGCGCGTAAGATCGGAACAACGCCTAATTTTTTACCGGTCAATGTTTTGGCTGTCATTTTTTGGATCGGTGTTTCTACTTCAAAATCTTCTAATTCCATATCGCGAGTGATCTCGTAAGCCATCAGCGTTGCAATTTCGTCAACTAATTCTCGGAAAGCTTTTGTTCCTGTATTTTTATCTCGAACGATGGTTAATTTGTGTTGAACTAACGGGTGATTGATAATGTGTACATTTGACATTTTCCGCTCTCTCCTTCTTCTACTAAAAATTTCCTTCTCTTATTGTATCAGAAGATAACACATCTGCAAGTTTTTCTTGGAATTAATTCTTTTCTAGACAAAGACCTGCTTTCAATTAAAAAGCAGGTCTTTGTTTCTTTTGATTTATAAACTCGGATACAATGGGAAGGATGCTGTCAAATCGGATACTGCCGATTTCACTTTGGCAAGTACTTCTTCATCTTCGGAATCATGTAACACTTCTGCGATCAATTCTCCGACCTTAGCTGTTGCCGCTTCATCAAAGCCGCGGGTAGTGATTGCAGCTACGCCGATTCGGATTCCACTTGTCACAAATGGGCTCTCTGTTTCAAACGGGATCGTATTTTTATTGACAGTGATGCCAACTTCGTCTAATCGTTTTTCAGCTACTTTGCCGGTTAGGCCGAGCGGTTTTAGATCGATCAGCAGCAAGTGATTGTCGGAACCGCCTGTTAAGACGCTAATGCCTTGTTCTGTCAATGTCTTCGCTAACGCTTGGGAATTCTTGATGATTTGTTCTGCATACGTTTTAAATTCAGGTTGGAGAGCTTCCCCGAAGGCCACTGCCTTAGCAGCGATTACGTGCATAAGCGGTCCGCCTTGTATGCCTGGGAAAATGGCTTTATTTAGTTTCGCTTCCCACTCTGCTTTGGCAAGGATCAAGCCGCCACGGGGACCACGAAGTGTTTTATGTGTAGTAGAAGTAACGAAATCTGCATATAGGACAGGATTTTGATGGAGTCCAGCTGCCACTAGACCTGCGATGTGTGCCATATCGACCATGAGATAAGCCCCGACTTCATCAGCGATCTCGCGGAATTTGGCAAAATCGATTGCACGTGGATAGGCACTCGCACCTGCAACGATCATTTTTGGTTTATGTTCTAATGCTAATTCACGCACTTTCTCATAATCCAACAATTTTGTTTCAGGATCAACACCATATTCGATAAATTTATATAATAGTCCGCTGAAATTAACAGGACTTCCGTGCGTCAAATGACCACCATGAGAAAGGTTCATCCCCAAGACAACATCACCCGGTTTAATTGAAGCCTGATAAACAGCCATGTTTGCTTGAGCACCGGAGTGCGGCTGAACATTTGCGTATTCTGCACCGAACAATTTTTTGACACGATCGATCGCCAGATTTTCTACGATATCGACGTATTCACAACCGCCATAATATCGTTTTCCCGGATAACCTTCTGCATACTTGTTCGTAAGCACTGATCCCATCGCTTCAATCACTTGTTCACTGACAAAATTCTCAGAAGCGATCAACTCAATATTATTACGCTGTCTGCCAAGTTCTAATTTTATTGCATCAAATACTTCTTTATCCTGTTTTTGCAAATAAACCATTCCTCTGCCCCCATCCATTTTTTAAATTGAAAGAAAATTCCGTAATACCCTTATAATCCCTTATCTCATTAATAAATGCAAGTGTTTTTTATGAAAATACGATGATTTTTATTCTTTTTCAACAAAACGTTCGGATATAGCTTCTTGAAGTTCAGCAAAGCATGCTCGATAAGCCTCCATGGACTGGCCGTATGGATCAGCAATAGCTTTAGATGGGCGCAAGCTTTGGATGTTCTTTTTTACAAGTGGATAGCGATAACGTAATTCTTCTGCTTGTTGAGCTGTCATTGTATACACCTCATCTGCCCAATCCAGCAGTTCTTCGGAAACAAGCTGGGCATAATGTGTTTCATTCAAGCCATGCTCTCGCAGCAACTGTTTCGCAGACATCGCCAGCGGTTGACCTTGCAAGGCATGTGTTCCGGCTGACTGAACGTTCAGTTCCGGTCGCTTTTTCGCCAGTATCTTCTCTGCCATCGGACTGCGGCAGGTGTTCCCTGTACAAACAAATAAAACATTCACGGCACTCTCTCCTTTAGCTATTCTGTTAAATATTTTCCACCTGCTGCTTTTTCCAATCGGTTCATAAGTGCGACACCGATGCCAGCTTGTGGATATGTTTCTGCGAAAATGCACGTGACGTCTAAATGATCAAAGCTTCTTAAACCATCATATAAATGAGTAGCTGCTTCTGCTAATGAATTACCGGTACTGTAAACAGGAATGTCTTGTTGCAATACTGCTTTCTGTTTTTCCGAAATCAACAGTCCCGGTTTTTCGCCTCGTGCTTTTGCCGCTTCGATCTGCTTGATCCAATATGCACTGCTTCCTTCTATTAAATAAACCGGGGCTTGCGGAGCGTAATGTGTGTATTTCATTCCCGGCGCTTTGGGAGCTTCTGCTTCCTTGCTGGTTACAGCAGTGTATGCCAGTTGACCAATAACGGCTTCGATCTCTTCTTGGGTTACGCCGCCTGGTCTTAGTATCGCTGGAATCGGGACGGTACAGTCGATCACGGTTGACTCCAATCCGACACCAGTATCCCCGCCATCAATAATCCCAGCGATTTTGCCAGTCAGATCTTCTTGCACGTGCTGTGCGGTAGTAGGGCTTGGCCTGCCAGAACTGTTCGCACTTGGAGCTGCTAAGGGCAGACCGGAATAAGCTAAAAAGTCATGAGCTACCTCATTTTCAGGCATACGGATCCCGACACTCTGCAATCCAGCTGTTACATTTTTTGCTAGGCTACCTGCTTTTAAAGGCAAAATAATCGTCAAAGGACCTGGCCAAAAGTGCTTGATCAGTTCTTTAGCCTTATCGGGCACATCTGTTACAAGGCTTTCCAGTTGTTCAAGGTGTGCAATGTGGACAATTAGTGGATTATCAGAGGGTCTCCCTTTTGCGGTATATATTTTATCCACAGCTGCTTCATTCGTGGCATCTGCTCCTAATCCGTAGACTGTTTCTGTCGGAAAAGCGATACACTCGCCTGCTTTTAATAAGTCAGTGGCTGCTTGATAGATTTCCTCATTAGATGAGGTATCTGTAAGCTTCCAATAGTTCGTTTCCATATTTAGGAGACTCCTTTATTTTGTAATATCTCTATTTTAACGTCTTTTTTCCTTTTTTCACAGCCTTTTTCATATAAAGTTATCCACTTTCTGTGGATAATAACTTTGTCAATGTGGATAACTTCTTGTGAATTGTGGAAAAATCGTAAATATCTTTATTTAATCGTATTTTTAACATTAAGATATGATTAAAAAATTTTTTTTGCACAAATTTTTATCCACAGTTTTGTGGATAAAATAAATTATAAAAAAAGCGTCCTCACAAGAGAAACGCTCTATACCAACGCATTTGAACAAATAACCATTCGATCCTTCCCGTTGATATCTTTGTGGATAACTACAGGAACCTGTGGAAAACTTTTTTGAAATAGCGCTCTGACTGATTCACCTTGTTGATAACCGATTTCCACACCGATCCAAAAATTAGCTTCTACGATCGCTGGAAGTTGTTTCACAAGCTTCTCATAAATTGCTAACCCATTATTTTCAGCAAACAAAGCCAGTTCCGGTTCGTTTTTCAACACTAGATCCGACATGCCCAGCCGTTCGTGCTCGGCAATATATGGGGGATTAGCTATGATCAGCTGATATTTCTCACAGTTATCCACAAAATAATCCGCAACATCCGTTTCGATGCATCGCACTTCTGCACCGAGCTGCTGCGCATTTTTTTTACTAACTTGCAGTGCTTCGGGGGAAATATCCGATAATGTAATCGTAAGCTCCGGCAGCTCTTTTTTCATCGTGATCCCAATAACACCACTACCCGTACAAATATCCAGCACTTTTCGAAAGCCTGTTTTCTTTGCCGTTTCCAGTGCCTTATAAACCAATTCTTCTGTTTCTGGTCTCGGGATCAGTACGTGGTTATCCACATAAAAATCGTAGCCGAAAAAAGGAGCGGTCTTTAGGATATACTGGATCGGCTCGCCAGCTAGATAACGATCCAAATCTTGCAGACATTGCTGGTACATTTCTTGTTCCAGTGGCATTCCATGTGATTGCCACAGTTCCGAGCGAGTCAGCTGAAGCCTTGTTTCTACAATGATCTCACCGATATTGCTGTCTAAGTTTCCGGCAGCAAGTTTTTCACGGCATAGTTGTAGAAAGTCACCGATTCGCTTATTCTGCATCGTTTAAATGCTCCAACTTGCTTGTTTGATCTTCTACGATCAGTGCGTCGATGATTTCGTCGATCTTACCTTCCATCACTTGATCCAGTTTTTGGATCGTAAGGCCAATGCGATGATCGGTTACACGGTTTTGCGGAAAGTTATACGTCCGGATACGCTCTGAACGGTCGCCTGTTCCGACTGCAGATTTTCGATTTGCATCGTATTCTTCACGTGCTTCGCGTTCAAATTTATCATAGATCCGTGCACGTAAAACTTTCATTGCTTTTTCTTTATTTTTGATTTGAGAACGTTCGTCCTGCATCGATACAACGATTCCAGTCGGGATATGAGTAAGACGAACTGCGGACATGGTGGTATTGACGCTTTGTCCGCCTGCACCGGTGGAAGCAAATGTATCTGTCCGAATATCTTTATCTTGGATATCGATCTCCACGTCTTCTGCTTCTGGTAAAATCGCGACCGTTGCAGTAGAGGTATGAATACGACCGCCTGATTCTGTTTCTGGCACACGCTGTACACGGTGCGCCCCGTTTTCATATTTTAACCGGGAAAAAGCACCATCGCCATTGATCATCACAATGACTTCTTTATAACCGCCGATCCCAGTTGGATTGGCATCCATGATCTCCGCTTTCCAGCCTCGACTTTCTGCATAGCGGCTGTACATTCGGAATAGATCGCCGGCAAATAGTGCCGCTTCATCACCGCCTGCAGCTCCGCGGATCTCCATAATAACGTTTTTATCATCGTTCGGATCTTTAGGAACTAATAGTAATTTAAGTTTTTCTTCTAAATGGGTTTTGTTTTCTTGCAGTTCATTCAATTCTTCTTTTGCCATTTCACGCATGTCATCATCTAATTTTTCATTCAGCAGTTCTTTCGTTTCTGCAATTTGATCCGTCACTTCTTTATAATCGCGGTAAGTTTCCACGGTCTGACTGATAGAAGATTGTTCTTTTGAAAGATCACGCAGGCGCTTCGGATCAGAAACCACATCCGGATCGCTCAGCAATTCGTTTAATTCTTCATATCGATTTTCTACTGATTGTAATCGATCATACATTATCCTTCACCTCGTTCATTAGTTGATCGGCGGATGCGAATGACATTTTCGGCATACTGGATAGTATCGGTCATTTCCACCAATCATGATTTGTTCTCCGGTGTAAACCGGCTTTCCTTTATCGTCCACGCGTAGGACCATCGTGGCTTTTTTCGCACAAAACCAACAAATCGTTTTCATTTCTTCGATTTTATCTGCATACAGCAATAAATATTTAGAGCCTTCAAACAACTCATTGCGGAAATCATTTTTCAATCCGTAAGCAATAACAGGAATATTCAGTTCATCGACGATCTTTGCTAACTGAAAAACATGTTCTTTCTCTAAAAACTGTGATTCATCTAATAATACACAATAAGGTCTTGCTTCCATGCCAGCTACGATCTCAAAAATATCGGTATCATGGAATACGGGAGTAGCATCTCTTTTTAAGCCGATTCGGCTAGAGATCGTCCCAACTTTATCTCGATCGTCAATGCCAGATGTGAAAATGACGACTGGCTTATTTTGCTCTTCATAATTATGGGCAACTTTTAAAATCTCGATTGTTTTCCCACTGTTCATCGCGCCGTAGCGAAAAAATAACTGTGCCATTTGAAAACGCTCCTTACCTTTTAAACTCTTTTCCTATTTTATCATATCGGTTGCGTGCGTGGGGATAGTTTTTCCTTTTCTTAGCAACAAAAATAGACACCCGATCGGTGTCTATTGGAATGGCAGTTACTTTTCTGCCGCTTTTTTATTGGTGAGAAAGAAGCTCGGAATGAAAATCAAGGCAAGCACAATAGCTGAAACCAAAAATCCTGCTTGGTAGCCTCTCAAGCCATTTTCAATCGTTGGTTGCAAGCCCTGAATGAACGTTGCGACTGTAGTTGCGATGACAGCAGAGCCAAAACTCGAGCCAAGATTCTCAATAATGTTGACGCCAACGCCCGCTTCCGGAAGTTGTTTATTGTCTAGTCCGGTATAAGCATCGCTCATTAGCGGCAGATTGATACCGCCGATACTAGTTCCGCGGACAAATAATACGATCGCTATCCAGATCATACTAGTTTGATCTGTAATGAATACGAGCGGGATCGAGCCGATCAGCGAGAGGACAATGCTGACCATGACCACATATTTCGCGCCGAAACGGTCAATCATTTTTCCGATTATCGGACGCGTCACTAGCATGCCCAGACCTTGCGGAATAAGTGCGATCGCTGCTTCCATCGCTGTAAAGTGGCGGGAATTTTGGAAAAACAACGGAAGGATCAGCATTGGTCCCATGATGGCAATATTGGCTAGGAAGAGACCGACGCTTGAAGCGAGAAAACGCTTATGTGTAAATAGATTCATCGGCAACACCGTCTGATTCTTTTTGATTCGGTTATAAATAAAGTAAATAACTGCAAGGCCAAGTCCGATCCCGACCCAGAGAATCGTTTCGCTATTTTGGAATGATGCGTGATCAGCAGCTTTGGTGATCCCAAAAATCAAAGCAGCACTCATCAAAGATAAGTCAATGATACCAAAAACATCGAGCCTGCTCGCTTTATTGAAAGGTTCAAAGTCAGGGATCGTTTTCATCATCAAAGGTACGGCGATCAATACAACGAACACATTGATGAAGAAGATCCATTGCCATGATGCAGCCTGTATGATAAAGCCACCGATGACAGGTCCCAATATCGGGCCAAAGATCATTGGCGTCGTTACAATTGAGATGACTTTCCCTAAGTTTTCCGGTCCGGCTGTTTTTACGAGCAACGTGGACATCAGCGGAGTAATGATCCCGGCGCTAAAACCTTGTAATAAGCGGAATACAATAAAGCTGGACACATTCCAGCTGATTCCTGCAAGTACAGAAGTGATTCCGAAGACGATTACCGCTCCGATAAAGATTTTTTTACCGTTAAATTTATTCATCAGCCAGCCTGCAATTGGAACAGCGATCGCCAGCGCGAGTACATAGCCAGTTATTGCCCATTGAATGATATCCAGCGTGGTGCCAAAATCTTTTGTAAGTTTATCGACGGCGATATTTACCATCGTAGAATCTAGCATTGGGGCAATTGCTCCGAGCGCGATCGCCCAAGCAGCTGCCAGCACGTCTTTTGGTATTCCTGATTGTTTGGATTGATTTGTTGACATATTATTCTCCTTTCAGGAGTCGATTTTTATTTCCTTGGAAACAAAATAATATTATCACCTTTTTGTTTCCTTGTCAACAAAACAAAAAAACAACCCATCTTTGCAGATCAGGTTGCTTGCAATTTAATTATTCCGGCTTGTTATCCAACTTCTTTATTTCTTCATCCAAATGCTGACTGTAACGATCCATGATCAGCAACATATTCTCCCATTGTTCCTCGGTTACTTGTTCAAACACAGCTTTGTCCCGCTCTTGAAATTCTTGATGCAGCGCTTCATGGATATTGAATACGGCTTTTCCTTGCGTTGTAAGTTTATAGTAGATTTCTTTTTTATTCTCAGGATTCTGATACGTTTCGATAAGTCCTTTTTGAATGAGTTTTTTCGTCAGCTTGCTCATGGCGCCTCTCGTCATATAAAAAGCCTCCGCAAGTTTCGTCACATTAGGATCGGTACTTTTACCGATAAATTCAATGCAATGCACTTCGGAAGAGGTATAGTCCTTTAAACTGGCTTCCATTTTGATTTTGTTGAGCCAAACCATTTTATTAAACACATTTCTTATATTACGCATCACTTCTTCTTGTTTACTCATGCGCTACCCTCCCGCTTACTGCTTTTAGTATAGCGAATTATTGTTTCCGACGCAACAATAATTACTTTTTGAAATAAAAAAGGCACCCATGGGCACCTTTTATTTTATTCAATCAAAAATTTCCGATCCGCTTCCTTCTACTTCCAATTCCAAAATCGCAGCATCGGGATCAATCGTTTGCAACCGTTCTTTCAGCTTGTTGGTTTTATCGCTTGGAGCAAAAACGAGGACGGTCGGGCCAGCGCCGCTTAAACAAGTAGCATAAGCCCCGTTTTCTCGAGCTATTTTTCTTATTTCCAACAAATGTGGTACAAGTCGGGCGCGATATTTCTCATGCCAGCGATCTTTTTCAATCATTTTCCCTGCTAGTACCATGTCATTTTGCAACAATGCACCGATCATAACATTTGCGATACTGCTTGCTCGAACCGCTTCTTTGAACGGGATCTCTTGCGGCAAAACTGCTCGGCTTTCCGATGTCAGAAGTTCTGTTTTCGGAATAAATGCTAAAATACTGCAATTTGGGAAAAGATGTCGAACGTAGAAATCTTCCCCTTCTAATTTAGCTCCAATAGCGAGATTTCCGAGTATTGCCGGTGCAACATTATCTGGATGGCCTTCGATTTCTGCGGCGATCTCCACTTTTTCTTCTTTTGTCAGCGAGAGTCCTCCCAGCGCAACTGCCAATTCGATGCCAGCTACGACTGCTGCCGAGCTACTTCCCAGACCTCTTGCCGGAGGGATCGCTGATTCCATCACTAGCCGACGAGGTTTTATATCCGGGGCTAGCTGGAGAGCGGTTTGAATGATGATGTTGGTCGCATCGGCAGGGATTTCCGCTCCTAGCCCATGCTCGATATGCCATTCTGCTTGTTCTTCCATAACATCAAGCGTTAAATATAATGTCAGCGCCAAACCACAGGAGTCAAAACCAGGACCAAGATTCGCCGTAGTTGCCGGGACACGAATCCGCATCACGCTTTTACTCCGGCACGTAAATGGGCGCGCATTGCTTCGATCCCTTCCACGTGTGAAATCGGGATCTCATGGACAGACATGGCTGTGTCAGGATCCTTCAAGCCATTACCAGTAAATACAGCAACAACTTTTTCGCCTGGCTGGATCTCACCGCTCTTCACGTGCTGGATGATCCCTGCAAGAGAAGCCGCGGATCCAGGTTCGATAAAGATACCATCTTGGGCAGCGACTTTCTTATAGGCATTAATGATCTCGTCATCTGTTACAGAATGGATAAAGCCATGCGACTCATCACGCGCCGCTTCTGCCAATGACCAGCTTGCAGGATTACCGATCCGGATCGCTGTCGCAATCGTTTCTGGGTTATCGATTGGAGCACCTTGCACGATCGCTGCCGCGCCTTCTGCTTCAAAGCCGTGCATGCGCGGTAGTTTTGTATCATGCTTTTCATGCCATTCTTTGAAGCCCTTCCAGTAAGCCGAAATATTACCAGCATTTCCGACTGGGATCGCGAGTACATCCGGTGCATCGCCTAACTGCTCGCAAATTTCAAAAGCAGCTGTTTTTTGACCTTCCAAACGATATGGATTTACTGAATTCACGAGCGTTACTGCTTCGGTTTCAGCCAATTCTCGCACTGCTTGCAGCGCTTCATCGAAATTACCTTCGATCGCGATAATATCAGCACCGTACATAACTGCCTGCGCTAATTTCCCAAGCGCGACTTTCCCATCTGGAATAACGATGTAAGCTTTCAAGCCCGCACGTGTTGCATAGGCGGCCGCAGCTGCGGAAGTATTTCCAGTAGAGGCACAGATGACTGCTTCGGCACCTTCTTCCTTCGCTTTCGCAACTGCCATGACCATTCCGCGGTCTTTGAAAGAACCGGTTGGATTTAGTCCTTCGTATTTACCGTAAAGTTCAATGCCTAATTCTTTTGACAAACTCGGAAGCGGGATCAGCGGCGTGTTTCCCTCAGCTAATGATATGAAAGGTGTTTTCTCCGTTACGGGCAAATACGCTTGATATTTTTCTAACAATCCTTTATACATCTTTTATCCCTCCACTACTAAATAATTGGTGAAAATCTGCATTTCCGGTTCCTCTTCCACCCGTTTGGTTGCTTGTTCCAACTGCGCTTTACTCGTCGCATGTGTAACAATTACAACACTTGCTGTGAAATCATCGACAGGCTCTTGAAGGATCTTGTCAAAACCAACACCTGCTTCAGCAAAAATTTGCGTCAATTTTAAGAATGTTCCTGTTTTATCCACCATAGTTAGTCGCAGATAGTGCTTGGAAAAGATTTGTTCTTTGCTTGTATGTTTCGTTTCATGACGGTAGCTGTTAAAAGCATTCCCATTCGTTCCGAGTTTTGAGTTTTTTGCTACAGTGATCAAATCGCTGACAACACTCGTCGCTGTTGGCAGCTCCCCGGCTCCCGGTCCGTAAAACATCGTTTCACCGACAGCAGCTCCGGTTACGAATACAGCATTATTTTCGTAGTTTACTCCTGAAAGCGGATGCGAACGTGGCAATAGTACCGGCCCGACGTTCACATTAACAGAGCCATTTGTTTCTTCTGCTGTTCCGACTAATTTGATTTTATATCCTAATTGATAAGCGACTTCGATATCTTCTTTATTGATCGTTCTGATCCCATTCGTTTCCACGTCGTCAAGTTGGACATTCATGCCAAATGCAAGTCTCGTCATAATAACCATTTTGCGGGCGGCATCGATTCCGTCTACATCACTCGTCGGATCTGCTTCTGCAAATCCAAGTGCCTGTGCTTCCTCAAGCGCTTCCTCATAGGTTTTCTTTTCTTCTGTCATTTTCGTCAGCATAAAGTTTGTCGTCCCATTGACGATACCCATTACTTTCTGGATCTTGTCAGCAGCTAGACTATTTACGATCGTTCGTAAAATCGGGATCCCTCCCGCAACGCTCGCTTCATAAAACAAATCACATTTATTTTCTTGTGCGACTGCTACTAATTCATCGCCATGCAGCGCGATCAGATCTTTGTTGGCAGTTACCACATGTTTGCCGGCTCTTAGTGCTTGCAAAATATACTCGCGTGCGGTGGTAATGCTTCCCATCACCTCAACAATGACCGCTATTTCCGGATCTTCTAGTACGTCTTGCGGCTCAGTAGTCAAGGTAAAACCATTGGTCTCATAACGTCTTGCTTTTTCCACATCTCTGACAAGTACTTTTTTCACTGCAATGTCATAGCCTGTTACTTGACTTATTTTCTCTTGATGCTCTTCCAGGATATGGATGACGCCACTTCCGACAGTCCCAAAGCCTAGCACCCCTACTTGTAATTTTGCTCCCACACGAAAACCTCCTTATCGTTTCTAATAAACTGAAAATTTGTTAAAATGAAAAAATGTATTAGTCCTATTATAAGCAATCTATCTCTTCTAGTAAACCCTTGTTCGCAAATTGAGTAGAAAAAAAGCCCTTGCATAGAGCAACGGCCGCGAAACACGTGAATTAAAAAGTAGATTTTGTTTTCATTTACGATTGATCTTTTTTTCGTTTTTTTGTAAATCCATAAACAGCAAAACTAATGATATACACGGCAAGTAGGATAGCCACAACAATATATTCCATACGTTCCGAAATAATATTCGTTCCTTCCAGCGCAATAACCACGATTAAGCACGCCATAAATAATAATTGCACGTAATGTGTTTTTTTCATTTCAACTCTCCTCGGCTAAATTCATCCACATCATTATAACATGTTTATCCTCTCTTGAGACAAGTAGTCCACCCTAAAATAAAACCGCGCAGCATTATTGGATGCTTGCGCGGTCTACCTATTTAAATCGCTCCTGTCATCCACAATCCGATTTGCGAAACAACTGCACAACCTAAGTAAATACCAATGAAAACAAAGACTGCGACGATCGCAACGCGCCAAGAAGTCTTGGATAGGTCGACTAAATGATCAGCGACAGAGATTCCCGCAAATGCCAAGACTGGGGTTGTGATCGATAAAAAATCGACTGCTCCGATCACTTGAACGAAGAAGTTGAAGATCAAGCAGAATATCAACGATACTAGCGATACCCAGCCCAAGACCGGGAAATTCCGAATGAAGCCAACAGGGATTTTTTTCGTCAGATCAGAAATCAATATACCTAAGAAAGCAAATGCCCACAATACAAGCAGCCCTACAAAAGTCTGCCATTCGATTGGTGTTGATTCCGGATTTTTCCAGAGTTTGATCTGCTGTGTGAATAAAATCAGCGCAATGCTGAGCAGTAGAATCAATCCTGTTTTGATATATTTACGTTTGATCGTTTCGTTAGGCATGTTTTCTTCCTCCCTTTGTAAGCACGCGGTACATAAAGCGCTGCAATGGCACTGCTAAGAACACCATGATATACGTTCCTAAGAAGCTGGTCAAAAGCTGACTAGCAGCGGCATAAGAAGTAATCGTTCCTGCCATTTCTTTCGGCGACTGCGCTACCAATGAGGAAGAAGCTGCCGTCATCATACTTGCCGAGCCAATGCCTGAGCTCATCGCCAACGCTTTGATATCGAATCCTATATATAGAAGCAATGGCGCAAAAATACTGAAGAAAATCGCGCCGAACAATGTCCCGATCAAATAGATCGACAAGACGCCACGGCCTTCCGGAGAATTCAGTGTATATTTTTCCGAAATGTATGCCAGCTCGCCTTCACGCCCTAATCCCAAAGTTGCTCCAATCGCTTCGCGGCGCAACCCCAATGCAATGGCAATCGGCAGCCCAAGCAGAA
This sequence comes from Listeria grayi DSM 20601, assembly GCF_000148995.1. Classification (GTDB taxonomy): domain Bacteria; phylum Bacillota; class Bacilli; order Lactobacillales; family Listeriaceae; genus Listeria; species Listeria grayi. The sequence continues at coordinate 814,798 of NZ_GL538353.1, read as the reverse complement.
CTGTTCCGAGATTACCAAGTTCATGAATTACAAATACCCAACCGATGCTTAAAATATCTTTGATATGCGGCGCCACATCTGCACCATACCGCGCCATTAGTGGCAGCATGATAAAAATCAGATTTCGTCCAGCAAATTTCACATTATGTTCACTGTATATTTTCTTAAAAATCCCTCTACGAAAATATGGGATCCCAAAGATCATCCCGATCGCCACCGCGAAAACGAGCGGCAAGATCGTAATATCTACTTTCCCAATCTCGATCGTCTTGATGCCGATCAGTTCAGATACAGTGATGACCAGCAGTACAAAGGCGATAAAATACCCAAAATAATTCTTCATCCAATAAACCCCTTTTTAATTAGTGATCGAATGCAGTAACTCTTCATACGCCGCAAAAGAACGTTTGTATAATTTGTCTCTGTCCACATCGTTTAATTTGACCAATACTTCGCTTAAAAACTCGGGAAATGTCGTTAATACAAATTCCTCATCCGTCATTCTAAAATCATCGCCATGGATCGTTCCGGCAAAACCGCCATAACTAATTTGGATACAAGGAAACATAAATGCAAGATCGCCGATATCCCCTGCTGCTGCGATGCCTCCCCGATCATCAATAAGTGCGGTGATTTTTTTATTTTCCTCAAATGCTGTTTTGACAAAGGTATTCAAGTAGCGATCCTGAACAAATGGGAGATAACCCATTTGCGTCTCGATCTCTACTTTCCCGCCTAATGCTTGGGCGCTCCCTAAAGCCACATCATCCAAGCGCTTCGCCACCATTTTCATATAATCCGTCGATTTTGTCCGTAGATCCGTTCCGATCGTTACATGATTGGGAATGACATTCGTACTCATATCACTTGCCATCACGATCGGATTGAATCTTACAAGCTGATCATCACGGACTTGCTGACGCATTAGCCCCAGCCCAACATTGAAAAGCGTGGACATGCTGTAGGCATTGACACCGGAAAATGGATCAAATCCAGCATGTGCCGCTTTTCCTTCAAAACGGTAATGCTTATATAAAAATCCGGCGAGATCACAATCGATCTCGATCGTTGGTTCGGAAAATTCCTCTCCGATACTATGTACGCAAACCCCAAAATCAATATCATCGAAAACTCCTAAACGCATCGCTTCCGGCTTTCCGCCAAAATAAACGATCTCGCCCTGTGCTTTCAATTTTTCACGGTATTCCAGATCCAAGTACTCTTCCGCGGGAACAAACACAAAGCAGACATTATAGTTCCAGTTTTCATAAATTTTCGTTTCAGCTAAATACGCATAGAGCGAAAGCGCCGAAGTGATCTGTGTGAAGTGACCGCAATTATGTGCAGCTCCTGTTTCTTTGTCACTGTTGAAGTGACTAGGTGCATAGACCGCATCCAATTCGGCAATGAATGCCATCGTTACCGGTTTATCCTTGCTAAGATAAGTTTTTATTCCGGTCGTGCTGAAATACGTCAACTCCGCATCTGCATTTTCTTTTTTCAAAAAAGTTTCCACGAGTTCTTTCGTTTTCCATTCTTTGTATCCTAATTCCGGATTATCAAAAATATGCGCAGCAATGGTCTTCATTTCTTCAAAGTGTTCTTCAAAAAACATATTATTCGCCTCCAGCCACTATACTATGAGAAAAAAGCAATATTGTCAAGAGCGTTTCATCAATAACACGAATATTAACTAATATAAAGGTGATTATTGTATGTTATTTAACACCACAAAAAAATGCACCTGTTAAAAACAGGTGCATTCCAATTATTTTTCAGTTCAGGCAGCTTATTTGATGCCGTATTTTTTGTTGAAGCGGTCAACACGTCCATCAGCGGCAGCATGTTTTTGTTTACCAGTGTAGAATGGATGAGAGTCAGAAGAAATTTCCACACGAAGAAGTGGATATTCGTTTCCGTCTTCCCATGTAATTGTTTCACTGGAGTTTTTTGTAGAACCAGACAAGAATTTAAAATCTGTAGTAGTATCTACAAATACAACTGGTCGATAATTCGGATGAATTTCTTTTTTCATTATTTTCAACTCCTTCGCCCTGAATCATCTGAAACAGAGTTATTAACTGCATTACTTGCACAGTATCTTCATTATAACAAGCGTAAAGCAAACAAGCAAGGTTATTTTTTAAACATTTCCTGCTGCAGAAGCTCGTAAAAATCTGTGTTTGTTTCCGTTTTTTTCATATAGCGGATAAAACGTTCCGAGATATCAAGCCCATCTCCTTGCAGCGGCAGGACTTTTCGTATTTTCCACAATTGTTCTAAATTGTCTTGAGATAATAGCAATTCTTCTTTTCTTGTTCCGGATCTGCGCATATCGATCGCCGGGAAAATTCTTCGTTCGGCGAGGGCACGGTCGAGATGCAGTTCCATGTTGCCGGTTCCTTTAAATTCTTCATAGATGACATCGTCCATTCGCGAGCCGGTATCAATCAGAGCAGTGGCTAAAATCGTCAAACTACCACCTTCTTCGATATTTCGGGCTGCTCCGAAAAAGCGTTTCGGACGGTGAAATGCCGCCGGATCGATCCCGCCTGACAACGTTCTACCGCTAGGCGGAATAACTAAGTTGTAGGCACGGGCAAGGCGCGTGATACTGTCCATCAGAATAATGACATCGCGTTTCTGCTCCACAAGGCGCATCGCTCTCTCAAGAACGAGCTCCGCCACTTTGATATGATTTTCAGGTAGCTCGTCAAATGTAGAGCTGGCGACATCCGCTTCTACAGAACGCTCGATATCCGTTACTTCCTCTGGCCGCTCGTCGATCAATAGCATGATCAGTTCGGCCTCAGGATGATTTTTTGTGATACTATTGGCGATTTCCTTGAGCAAGATCGTCTTACCCGCTTTAGGTGGTGCAACGATCAAACCTCGCTGACCAAAGCCGATTGGCGAGATCATATCGATCGTCCTCGTTGAAAGCGGAAATTTCCCGGTTTCCAATTTTATTTGCCGATCTGGATAAAGAGGTGTCAATCCAGGGAAATGGACGCGTTCTTTCGCTACTTCCGGATCTTCTCCATTTACTGCTTCTACTTGCAGCAAACCAAAATAACGTTCATTTTCTTTTGGCGGTCTAGCCTTTCCGGAAACTTTGTCCCCTGTCCGCAAATCAAACCGGCGAATCTGGGAAGCAGATATGTATATATCTTCACTGCTGGAAGAATAATTGATTGGTCTTAAAAAGCCAAACCCCTCGGAAGGAATAATATCAAGTACGCCTTCCATAAAAAAGAAGCCTTCTTTTTCCGCATTTGATTTTAGAATCGCAAAAATAAGTTCTTTTTTCGATAGTTTGCTATAGTAGCTGATTTTATGTTCTTTCGCCAAGGCATAAATTTCTTTGATCGTTAAGTCCTCTAAATAAGAAATCGTCATTTTCGCCATCTGTTTACCACCTTTGTCTTTCATTTTTGATATTTCATAAGGAAGGGGAATGATGATAAATGAGGTAATCCCGTTAATTTGGGATTACCTCATTTCCATTTATTGAGCCGCGACATCAGCGGTTGTTACTTTTTCGATGTCTGCTCCGATATTGGAAAGTTTTTCGATAATGTTGGTATAGCCACGTTCGATGTGCTCGATACCGGTGATTTCTGTTTCACTTTCTGCTGTCAGAGCGGCAATGACCAGCGCTGCTCCAGCTCGTAGATCAGAAGCCTTTACGCTGGCTCCTTTTAAAGAAACAGGTCCCGTGATAACAGCTGAACGGCCATCGAGTTTAAACCGTCCACCCATTCTTTCCAGCTCGGCAATATGTTTAAAGCGGTCTGGATAGATCGTATCAGTGATAACACTGCTTCCCTCCGCATGCATCATCAATGCCGTAAGTGGCTGTTGAAGATCTGTCGGGAAGCCTGGATAAGAGTATGTCTTGATGTCCACTTTTTTCAGATTTTTTGCTTGTCCGATATACACGCTGTCTTCACCAAATTCGATCGGAACACCCATTTCATGTAATTTAGCAGTGATTCCTTCTAAATGTTCCGGAATGATATTTTGGATCGTAACGCCATCCCCACAAGCAGCAGCAAGTGTCATAAACGTACCCGCTTCAATCCGGTCAGGGATAATGGTATGCTTGCAGCCGTGCAACTTCTCCACGCCATTGATGCGGATCGTATCTGTTCCGGCACCTTTGATATTTGCTCCCATATTGTTTAGCAATGTAGCAACATCAATGATTTCCGGCTCTTTGGCAGCATTTTCGATAACTGTTTTGCCTTCTGCCTTTACAGCAGCAAGCATAATGTTGATCGTAGCCCCGACGCTGACCACATCTAAGTAGATTCTCGCACCAGTCAACTTCTCAGCGCGTAAATAAATCGCGCCTTGTTCATTCGTCACTTCTGCACCCAAAGCCACAAAGCCTTTAATATGCTGATCGATCGGACGCGGACCTAAATAGCAGCCGCCCGGAAGACCGATCACCGCTTTTTTGAAGCGACCTAGCATCGCTCCCATTAAGTAATAAGAGGCTCTCAGCTTTTTGACATTGCCATTTGGAAGCGGCATCGCCACTAAATGGCTTGGGTCGATCACTGCTGTATGTTTATCTTCCTGAACGGTACCGCCCAGTTCTTCTATGATTCGGTATAATGTATGGACATCGGATATATCGGGAAGGCCGTCGATCGACACTTGCGATTCTGCTAATATCGCAGCTGGTATAAGTGCCACCGCGCTATTTTTCGCACCATCGATCTGTACAGTTCCTTTTAATTTCTTCCCACCATGAACAATGAAACTATTTGTCATTTGGCCTTTACCTTCTTTCTCTTGCATTAGCAACTTTCCCCTATTATCGCTAAAACAGTTTGGTTTTGCAATGTTTTTGCCATGCTGTTTTTAAAGATCATCCTTGATATCGTTAAAATTCGAACGGAGTTGTTTCGACGTTTCGTCACTGATAAGCAGCGCTGCCCCGCCGAAGATAATACAGCTGTAATAAGTCACGATCCGCCATAAGATCATCGCCGCAAGCGCCTCGGCCGGAACCAGTAAAGCACCGAAAAGCAGCATAAATGTATATTCCGCCCCGCCTGCTCCTCCTGGCGTCGGCATTACGGTAGCAAACATGATGATAAAAGCATGGTACGTCATGGCAACAAAAAAGCCGATCGTACCCACATGCAGGCTCAACAATACAAAATATGGTATTGCGAAAAACACCCATAGTTGCAAAGAAGTCATCACGCAAGCCTTTACTAGGAGCCATTTATCCGCCCCGATCCGGTTAGTTTCTTGATGAAAACTCGTGATTCTTTCATCCAAAGCAAAACGCAGTTGCTCGTGCCGTTCTTTTTTTATAAAAAGTCGTGCCGGTATCAATAATAGATGTACGATCCGCTTTGTCAAGAATGTACTTTTCGCGATCAGCAGCAAGGCGGTAATAACAGCTAAATGAACCAAAAAGCCGATAAACACCAGATATTTGAGCTGCGGGACACCGTTTAATAAGTAATGCAGACCAAAAATCAAGACGATCAGGAAATTAAATACGATCATGGCTTGATAGATGATGAATTTTATCAACAGAACCGAACTTGCTTTCCCTGCATCCATTCCCTGCTTCATCAGCATTACTAATTGAGCTGGCTGCCCTCCTGTAGACATCGGCGTGATCGTGTTGAAAAATTGACCGATCATAGTGATGCGGAACGACGAACGAAAATGTTGTTTCTGATTGGCCGGCTTAGCAGCCATGTGTAAAACAATCGCTTCAAAAAGCCAATAAAGGAACATCAAGATAAAAGCAACGAGAAGCCACCAATAGTTGATATTCCGCAACGATTTTACAAAAGCCGAAAAATCCACTTTGCGAAATTGCCAAGCAACGAAGCCAAAACTGATGACTAAAACAATAAGAATATTTAACACATTTTTTGTTCTGGCGTTCACCACATTCACTCCTTATTCAGCAAACTGTGGTAAAATTCATCCCAACATGCCGCTAATCGATCTTCTGAATAATAAGCCGCTCCTTCAAGCGCCATCGCTTTCATATGTTCATAATAAGTTTCATCTTCGCGGAATCGTTCGATCGCTTCTTTAAAACCTTGGTTATCTTGGGCTTCCGCATAATAGCCTGTAAGAATTTCTTCATATAAATCTAGATCACGTAACAATACGGGTACACCGCAGCTCATCGCTTCTAAGATCGCCATCGGGAATAGTTCATTATAGGAAGGCATGAAAAAGAGATCCGCAGCATTGATACATTCATTCATCAGTGCTCGATCAATGATACCCAGAAACTTTACATTTGCAGGAGGGTTTTCATACACTTTTTTTAATTCTTCATATCCTGAAGTGATCATTCCAAACGAGAAACCACCCGCCCAAATAAATTGAACATCGGGAAGTTGCTTCGCCGTTTCGATAAAATCCATTACTCCTTTACGATGCTGTACTTGACCACTTCCAAGTACCACAAATCGATCCGGGGCAATGCCCAACCTTTTTCTAGCTGTTTCTTTTTCTTCTGCGGTATACGGAAAAAATGATTTTTTGGAAACAAAATTGGGAATGTATTGGATTTTTTCTTTTGGGATGTCATAGGCTTCAAGCTTGGGGATAAAGGAAGGGTTGACCACGACGATGTGATCCATTCTTTTGTAAAAGGCAATCAGATACTTGTAAAAAACTACCTTTGCTATCCACGGTAATTTCAAACTACCTTCCATTGTTTCCGGGATAAAATGCACATAGCCCAGATTAACGCCTCGTTTGCGTTTATTGAATGTAGAGAGAAAGAAAGGGAAGTCAACGGTATGATAATGTGTGATATCAGATCGACGTCGCTCATTCAACTTCATATCGATCTTATCCGGAAGCCTTTCTGCCAATAAATTGACTAGCTCCCGGTAAGCAGAAGCCACACCTTGTCCTTTTACTTTCTCCGCTGACGATAGCATTGTCAGTTTAATCACGACTCCTTGACCTCTCTTTCTGTTTTACACTGGTAGATGATGATAATGAAAAAACACGTGAAGCTAATTTGCTTTTCAAGATCGTAGAACGCTCACGAATAGCGGAAATCTTATTTTTAGCAACATGCAGTTTGGCAGTTTCGATATACGCACTTTCGATATTCGTTCCAAATTTATCTGCAGATAATTCTTGTACTTTATTTAAACCAGATCCAGCAATGTGTTCTTTGAATGTGGCATCTTGCAAGACATGCTTGATGACTGCTGCGATCTCATTATCTTCTTTGAATAATGCGGCAGTTTCTCCATCGGTCAAAAAGCCTTCGATACTTTCATCTCGTTTGGCGACAACTGGTAGGCGTGAAGCCATTGCTTCCGCATATGTCAATCCTTGTGTTTCGGTAGTAGAGGCACTGACAAATACATCCGCCAGCTGGTAATAGCTACTTATTTTTTCCCATTCTACTGCACCAGTGAACAGGATGTTTTCTCCCATACCTAGTTTTTCTGTTAGTTCTTGCAAGTCGCGCCGAACAGGCCCGTCACCGACGATCACTAACTTCGCGTTGGGGATATCGGCCAGAACATCCGGAAATGCTTTGATGACCGCATCGATATTTTTTTCTTGCGCAACTCTTCCTAGAGACAGCACTACCGGAGCATCGACATCTAAACCGATCTCTTCTTTTAGTGCACGGATATCGTCATAGTTGTCACCGTGTAAAAAGGAGCTTAAGTCTGTCCCAGTGGGAATCGTATACATCCATTTATGCACGCGACAATCTTCTAAATGATGCTTCACTTTTAAAGTGGGGGTGATCACCGCATCATAGCTTTCACAAAATGATTTTGTCATGCGTTTGACCATTGCAGGAGTTAGGATCTTCCCTTTCGCAATATAATGCAGGTAATTGATATACATCGTATGATACGTATGAACAGAAGGGATATCATATTTCTTCGCGATTTTTTTACCCAATAGCCCTAATGAAAATTCTGTATGTGTATGAATAATATCTAAATCTAATTGACCGACTAATTTAATAAATTTGTTGACCCCTGCTACTGCGATACGGCGTTCCGGGAAAAACAAAAACGGAATACTCGGCATACGGAATACCCGGCCTTTTTCACTTTCACGATCGGCATTAGGATCTGTAGTCGTAAAAATATACACATTATGGCCTCTTTTACGTAGCTCTTTTTCCATTATTTTAATAGATGTTGCTACTCCGCTGATTTGCGGGCTATAGGTATCTGTAAAAATTCCTATATTCATCGTTAACGCCTACTCTCTTCCTAGTAATTCAGCAATTGCACTCTTATTATAGCACATCTACAGAATCTGTCTTATTCTCTCATTATGACGGATTTATATTTATTATGCATGCGTCCATAGCATGATTTTAGTCTATTATATACTCTTACGCTAGCTTTTACTATCATAACATATCACTTGTGCAACAAGATATTTTTTCAAAAAAAAGACCAAAACATCCATCATTACTGACTTTTGTCTTGATCTTTTTTATTATATTAGTGAAATCAGCTCTTTACGCTTTTCCGTTAGAACCGAATTCTTGGATTTTTTCAGTAACTGTTTTGATGATCGCATCTACACCAGGTCCGATAACTTTACGAGGATCGTAAACTTTATCGTCAGTAGCTAATTTTTCGCGAACAGCAGCTGTCCAAACGATTTGGCATTCTGTGTTAACGTTGATTTTGCTGTGACCAAGTTCGATTGCTTTTTTGATTTGGTGTTCAGGAATACCAGAACCACCGTGAAGTACAAGTGGAGCACCAGTTAATTCGGAGATCTCTTTCATTTCGTCGAAGCCAAGTTTTGGTTCGCCGCTATAAGGACCGTGTACAGAACCAAGAGCAGCAGCTAATGCGTCTACTTCTGCTTCTTTAACAACGCGTAAACATTCATTTGGATCAGCATAGTTGATTCCGCCTGTTACGCCGTCTTCAGTACCACCAACAGTTCCAACTTCTGCTTCTACAGAAACACCTTTTGCGTGTGCATAGTCAACAACTTTTTTAGTCATTGCTACGTTTTCGTCGATTGGGTGATGAGAACCATCGATCATTACAGAAGAAAATCCTGCATCAATAGCAGCTTTACATGAATCAAAGCTAGAACCATGGTCTAAGTGGATTGCAACTGGTACAGTGATTTTCAAGTCTTCTACAAGACCTTCTGTCATTTTAACAACAGTTGTGAATCCTCCCATGTATTTAGCAGCACCTTCAGATACTCCCAAAATCACTGGAGATTTTTCTGCTTCTGCCGCTTTCAAAATAGCTTGTGTCCATTCAAGGTTATTGATGTTGAATTGACCTACAGCATATTTGCCTGCTAAAGCTTTTTTTAACATTTCTGTCATGCTAACGATTGGCATAATACTTGTTCCTCCTCAGGAATATAGAAAAGCTTTCACTTTCCTACTGTGATTTAATTTTCACTTCAGGAAAACTCTGACATTTTCCTTAACATCATTATGATAACAGATTTGTGATGACTTTACCATAACCACGAGGAAAAAAATTGCTATGAAATCGCTTTAAAACCAGATTTATTTTACTTCTTGCGATTCCCGATTTTTCTTTTCTATAGATAAGCCCCCTTCTTGTTTTCCTATTATTCATGAAACATACATCATCGCTTATAAGAATATGGCGTTTTTGTGACAATTCCTTCCCCTTAGTCCTAAGGTTGTCGAGCCGTATTCACAAGGCTTTCCTCCCGTATTGTGAAAAAAGCCTTCCCCTGATATTACTCGCTATACAAAAAATATAAATAAAATGTAACTATCTATCCATTGACGGGGTGCTGTGCTCTTGTCATAATGTAAATTGGACGCTAGTCTGATTTGCTGGCCCAATAAAAAAAGGAGGAGCTTTCTATTGAAAAAAGCCTTAAAACCCATTGTTTCTTTGAGCCTTGCCTCTGTCTTATTAATTCCTACTATTTCTGCAGAACCATTCGCAAAAGAAACAGCAAAAACGGAACAATCTACTAAAGATGATTCCATTTATATACCTAAAAATATCCGTGAGGGTAAAACAACGGAAGAAAATGACGGATTCGAAGATTATAAAGCTGATACAAATACTATTTTTAGTGCTTATGCAGCAAAAGCATCTTATGAAAATGTCAATAATTACATTAAAAAGAAAAAGTTTTCGACAGCAAAGATCGAGCAACAGCTGAAATCACAATTTCCTAAATTCGGCTACCGCAACGGGACTGATAAACCTGAAGGAATCGTTTTACACGAAACTGCCAACCCGACCTCTACCATCCAAGGTGAGATCAACTATATGTCTAACAATTACAACAATGCTTTCGTACATGCCTTTGTAGACAAATCGCATATCATCCAGATCCATCCGACAAAATATGCCGTTTGGGGAGCCGGTAAGTATGCCAACCAGCGCTTCATCCAATTTGAACTTGTACGTCACAAAACATTCGATGAATTTGCCCGTTCTATCAATAACTATGCCTATTATGCTGCTTATTTACTAAGACAATACAATATGCCGTTCGACAGCGCAGAATCCGATGGCAAAGGAACCGTGTGGACACATAACGCTGTTACAAAATATCTAGGCGGTACGAACCATACCGATCCTGTCGGCTATTTCTCGCAATGGGGATACAGCGTTAGTCAATTGAATACATTGATCAAAGAAAAATACGATGCCATGAAGGTTTATGAAAAAATCAAATCTGATATCGTATATACAGCCTATGCAAATGTAAAAGACGCAAAGACTTATAACATCTACAGCAAACCTTACAATACTTCGGGCGCAAAAAAAGTCGGCACATTAGCTAATTATAAATCCAAACAGATCCGTATCCTGCGCAAAGCACAAACAAGCAGAAATTGGTATCAAATCAGCGTGGACGGTAAAACGATCGGCTGGGTAGATACACGAGCTTTCTCGATATACTACAAAAAAGGCTCCAGCGATAAAGCAGTCAATCTGACACGTTACTTGAAAAAAGGACAAAGTGGCGCTTATTACTATCAATTACCGGTAGCTGATCCGCCTATCCGAACAGCAACTTTAAAAGCTCTTACTTCTAAAAAAATCACCGTTTATCAACAAGCAACAGTGAAAAACGTTTTATGGTATCACATCAAAGATGGCAGCAAAGTTCTTGGGTGGACACAGGCATCTAACCTGACCGCCAATGCCAATACGGCTGAAAAATACGATACGATCTACTCCGACATCACGTATACGGCCTACGCTACCGTAAAAAACGCAACGACCTACAATATTTATAGTCGTCCATTTAACACTTCCGGTGCAAAAAAAGTCAGTTCACTAGCAAGTTACAAGAGCAAAAAGATCCGCATCCACAGAAAAATCGTGACGGATCGATCTACTTGGTATCAAATCAGTGTAGATGGCAAAACGCTTGGCTGGACAGATAGCCGCGCTTTCTCGATCTTCTATAAAAAAGCAGTAACGGATAAGGCCGCTTCGCTAACGAAAAAAGTAGCGAAGAAAACAGACAGCTATTACTTACTTCCTGTCGACGACAATTCGATCAAAAAAGGAACTCTTTCCAGCTATGCAAGCAAGACACTAAAAATCGACCGCACCGCTACCGTTCAAAAAGTTGTGTGGTATCACATTTTAGATGGTTCTAAAGCAATTGGCTGGGTAAAAGCCAGCTCGTTGAAATAAGTATATAAGAAAGGCTTGAATTGATTTTCAAGCCTTTTTTTAATTTTCTATTGCAAAGTACATGGAGGTAAAAATAAATGCACGGTATCATTAACTACGAAAGTTTTCTTATTACAGGAATTTTAATCAATCTGATCCCCGGCGTTGATACCATGTACATTATCAGTCGAAGCGTTTCTCAAGGAAAAGCAGCTGGTATTTACTCCGTCATAGGAATCATGACTGGATCACTAACGCATACCCTCCTAGTATCCTTAGGACTTTCGATCATTCTTACAAAATCACTTCTCCTCTTCAACATCATTAAGCTAATCGGTGTCAGCTACCTCATTTACTTAGGTATTACCATGTTGTTGAATAAGAAAGGGGATAAACTAGAAGTGGTCGCTACAAAAGTGATCTCCATAAGAAAGATATACTTACAAGGTCTGCTGACCAGCTTGACCAACCCCAAAGTTGCGCTGTTCTTTGTTGCTTTCCTTCCTCAATTTGTGGATAAAAATGCAGCTTCTCCACTTTCTTTTCTATTGTTAGGTGGTACTTTCACACTTACCGGATTGATATGGTGTCTCTTTATTGCCAATTTCGCTGCTTATGTAACGAAGAAATTAAGGAACAGCCCAAAAATAAAAACATACTTAGACAAGCTGACCGGAGCCATCCTTATTGCAATGGGAATAAAGTTGTTTTTGACCAAAGCTCCTAAATAAAAAAAGCAGCGTGAGAGGCTTATACCTTCACGCTGCTTTTTATTTTATTTTGCTAAAGTTGCTCCAATAAATGCATTGAACAAACTTTGTGGTCTATTTGGACGCGAGATCAATTCAGGGTGATATTGACAAGCAACAAACCATGGATGATCTTGTAATTCCACTACCTCTACCAAACGACCATCTGGGCTAGTCGCGGAAACGACCATTCCAGCCTCTTCCATTCTTTCCCGATATTCATTGTTAAATTCATAACGGTGACGATGACGTTCTTCAACTAAAGATTTACCATACGCCTCAGAAGTTTTTGTTCCCTCTTTGATACGGGCAGGATATAAACCTAAACGAAGTGTTCCGCCTAGATCCTCGATATGCTTCTGTTCAGGAAGTAAGTCGATGATGTTGTAAGGTGTTTTCGGATCGATCTCTGCCGAATGCGCTCCTTCCAAGCCAAGCACATTACGGGCAAATTCAACTGTTGCCAGCTGCATTCCCAAGCAGATTCCGAAGAACGGCACTTTATTTTCACGTGCATATTGGATCGTTGCGATCTTCCCTTCAATCGCTCGGTCGCCAAAGCCGCCGGGTACCAAAATCCCATCTGCATCTTTCAAACGTTCTTTCACGTTTTCTGCTGTGATCAATTCGGAGTCTACCCAGTCGATATCGATGTCGACATTATGGTTGAATCCAGCATGACGCAAGGCTTCTGCCACGGATAAGTAAGCATCTTGCAAGGAAACATATTTCCCAACTAATGCAATCTTCACTTTCGTCGATAAGTGCATGACTTTATCCACAAGTGCTTTCCACTCTGTCATATCCGCTTCCGGAGCTTCTAATTCTAAATGACGCAATACGATATCGTCCATTTTTTGTTTCTGAAGGGAAAGCGGCACATTGTAAAGCGTGTCTTCATCGCGGGATTCAATAACTTCCGAAGCCTTGATATCACAAAACAGCGCGATCTTTTCTTTCATTTCTTGAGAAACCGGTTGTTCCGTTCTAACAACAATAATGTTCGGCTGGATCCCCAAGCTACGCAGTTCTTTTACACTATGCTGGGTTGGTTTTGTTTTCATTTCACCCGCTGCTTTGATGTATGGGATCAGCGTTGTATGGATATAAAGTACGTTTTCCGCACCAACATCCCCTTTGATCTGGCGAATTGCTTCTAAAAACGGTAATGATTCGATATCTCCAACCGTACCGCCGATCTCCGTAATGATGATATCTGAATCCGTCATCCGAGCTGCACGGAAAACCCGATCTTTCAACTCGTTTGTGATATGCGGAATGACTTGAACCGTTCCACCAAGATAATCTCCACGACGTTCTTTTTTGATTACTTCCGAATATACCTTACCAGTAGTCACATTGCTGTACTTGTTCAAATTGATATCAATAAAACGTTCATAATGCCCCAAGTCCAAGTCGGTTTCGGCACCATCGTCCGTTACAAAAACCTCACCATGTTGGTAAGGACTCATTGTCCCTGGGTCCACATTGATATATGGATCAAATTTTTGAATAGTTACACTTAGCCCGCGATTTTTGAGTAAACGCCCTAATGAAGCAGCGGTGATCCCCTTTCCTATCGAGGAAACTACTCCACCTGTAACGAAAATATACTTTGTCATTTAAAAATCTTCTCCTTCCTGTTAATGAATGTAAGAATGCTTACTCTTACTGGGGAAGAACTGCCTTCGATAACAATCCTAATACATTTATTGATACAATAACAAAAAAACTCCGCTTACTTCAAACAAGTAAGGGAGCAATGATTTAACCGTATACGTTGTCCCTATAAAAGGGAGCCCAAATAAAATACTACCCATTATGCTAAGAGAAGTCAAGCCTTTCTTGAAACATAAATAAAAAAGCCCTCTCCAACCGCGGAGAGGGAACACTTATTTGTCTTCTGGATCTTCTGTATAATCGCCATCCGAGTAATCATCTTCGACTGTTGCCAGATCGCCTTCGATTCCATCTGGTAATTGATCCGTATCATCATCGTCGTCATCCGTAAGCGCTTCGCTTAGAGAGATCGATTCTTCGCCTAATTCGCCAACTACATCTTCTTCGACAAATTCTTCATCGTCTAATAGATCGTCTTCTGCTACAGGAGAAGTTTGTGTTTGTACTTCCTCATCGATCGCATCGATCGGGTACCAAGAACGTAGTCCCCACATGTTATTTCCTAGAGAAATAAAATTACCGTTGATATTGATATCTGTATAAAACTGTACTAAACGATCTTTGATTTCATCATCATTAAGTCCTACAAAGTCTTGAACTTCTTTCGCTAATTCCGGGAAAGAAATGACTTCTTTACGTTCTTCTAAAAGATGGTGTGCAATTTCAATCAACGACAATTCACTGCGTTGTTCATCTGATAAATTAGTGTAATCCAAAATTGGCACGTCCTTTCTATATGCTCTATCTATAAAATTATTCATTTATCCTATAAATTATCTAACTTCCCTATTTTACATGGAAACCTCACGGAATACAACTACATATTTCATTCTCACCGCGACTTTAAAATTTGATACGCAACATAAAAAACTAAAATTGCAATCAAAAGTATTGGTATAGAGCCAAGTTGGTAGTTATACAGCATGTAGACTGCCACACATAAAAATAGAAACAGCACTGTTAAGATTATGATTCGCTTCATTTTTTTAAATCTCTCCGTTTGAAATCCATCTTTTGTAACTAACTTTAGTATCTTTCAGGCACAGTGTCAAACACTAACCATTTCGGAAATTGTTTGACACTGCATTTTTGTTATTTACATTTTTTCTGGAGCAGATACTCCTAAGAGTTTCAAACCATTGCGTAGTGTGACTTGCGCAGCTTTGATAAGCGCTAACCTTGCTTTTGAAATATCCGCTTCATCCGGATTCAATACTTTATTTGTATTGTAAAAGCGATGGAACGCTGATGCTAGATCATTTAGATACCTTACGATCCGATGCGGCGCACGCTTAGCAGCTGCTTCAGCAACTACATCGCTGAACTCGCCCAGCACTTTCAGCAAATCGATCTCTGTCTCTGTTTGCAGCAAGCTTACATCCAGACCATCACTGACCACAATCCCCTGTTCCTCTCCGGAACGCAAGATGCTGGAGATCCGAGCGTGCGCGTATTGCACGTAATAAACCGGATTTTCATTGGAAGTTGCTTTCGCCAAGCCCAAATCGAAGTTCATGTGGGTATCTGAGCTACGCATCGCAAAGAAATAGCGGACTGCATCCAGCCCCACTTCTTCCACTAAGTCTCGCATGGTAACAGATTTACCAGTTCGTTTGCTCATTTTGACTTGTTCGCCATTTTCATAAAGATGTACTAATTGAATGATTTCTACTTCCAATTGTGTTGGCGCATAACCAAGCGCTTCGATCGCACCGCGCATTCTCGGAATGTAACCATGGTGATCGGCTCCCCAAATATCGATCAAGATATCGAAGCCGCGCTCCAATTTGTTTAAATGATAGGCAATGTCCGGCAAGAAATAGGTATACGAACCGTCTGTTTTGATTAAAACACGGTCTTTATCATCGCCAAAGTCCGTCGTACGCAGCCATGTTGCACCATCTTGTTCATAAACGTAGCCATTTTTGCGAAGCACTTCCAGCGTTGGCAAAATTTTATTTTCTGCGTATAGTGATGATTCCGAGAACCAATTATCAAATCCTACGCGGAATGCTTCAAGGTCTGTGCGCAGCTTAGCCGTCTCAAAAGCTAATGCTTCGGTACGGAAAACATCGCGGCGTTCTTGCTCCTCCGCTTCGATATACTTGTCGCCGTATTTTTCAAAGAGCTTATTCCCCAATTCTTTGATATCAACACCATGATACCCGTCTTCTGGAAATGGCTTATCGATACCGCACGCTTCAAAATAGCGAGCTTCTGCAGATAGAACTAAGTTATTGATCTGATTTCCGGCATCATTGATATAGTACTCTCTGGAAACATCAAAACCTGCTGTAGAGAGAATGTTGGCTAGAGAGTCTCCGATCGCTGCACCACGGGCATGTCCCAGATGCAAGTCTCCTGTAGGATTAGCCGATACAAATTCAAGCTGGATCTTTTGACCTTTACCAAAATCAGACTCGCCGTAGCTGTCGCCTGCTTCCAAAATAACAGGTACCAATTCAGTAAGATACGCATTGTCAACAAAAAAGTTGATAAAACCTGGACCAGCCACATCGATCTTACGAATCAAGCTATCTTCAGTATCGATTTCTTTGATGATCGCCTCTGCGATCTGTTTGGGTGCCTTTTTCGCTACTCGAGCCAGCTGCATTGCGATATTAGTAGAATAATCACCATGCTGCTTCTCCTTTGGCACCTCTAATAAAATATCAGGAATCTCGCTTTCTGATAGTCCTAACGCTGCCACCGTTGCAGCCTTGATCTGCTCGATCAGCTGTTTTTGACTTTTTTGAATGACATTCATGCTTTATCCTCCTCAATTTTCAATGTAACCGTATAGGAACCGATCGGCTCCGCTTGACTTAATAAATCATATTGAAAACTCATGTTTCCTAAAAATAGCGCTTCTCCTGTTTGGTAATCCTCTTGAAAAGAAAGCAATTCCGTTTCAAAAGCGATTTTTCCCGCACCAGTATTCACATGAGCATTGCTTTTATTTTTATTTTTCAAAAAATGCATTCGCATAGAAACGGCGCCGTTCCGCAGCAACAAAAGTTCTCGTGCCGAGCTTTTCCAGACAGTCCGAATACTTCCCGCTTCTTGCTTCTCTTCATATTGAAGGTAATAGGCATTGTTTTCCTTGTAAAAAACGCCTGAAACCGACATTTCCGTTTGCTCTTCCGCATCCATTTGTCTGATGACCGTCAAGACTTGGATCTTAACCGGAATACGTTCCATTTGTTCATTTGCCATGCCATTCAAACCCCTTTCTGACAGAAGAATAGACGAGTTCCATTATAGTGAAATTTTCGTTAAAAAGCAACCTGTCAGCCGAGGAGCGTCAAGAAGAAATGCATCATTCCTTCAAAAATCCCCGGAATGAGATAACTAAAGATTGGTGTGATCGTAAAATTGGCAATCGGCGTAAGTGCGATCACGAGTAAAATCAAGATCGAATACTGTTCCACTGGCTGTAGTTTTTCCCGAGCAGACAATGGCAGGAATTCTACCAAGATCTGATAACCGTCCAGCGGAGGAAGAGGAATCAAGTTAAAAACGAATAATACGATATTCAACTGGATAAAGATATTCAAAAAATCTGTGAATATATTGTTATAGAGCATGCCGCCATTGCTGACGATCAGCACATAAATGATCACTCCGATAGCTGCCAGCAAGAAGTTGCTGAGTGGACCGGCAAGCGAAACAAGAATGCTGCCCCACTTGCGGTTCCGTAATTTAAAGCGATTGACCGGTGTGGGTTTTGCCCAGCCGAAGCCAACGATGATGATCATCAGCAAACCGAAGATATCTACATGCTCCACAGGGTTGATCGATAACCGACCTTCTCGCTTTGCCGTATCGTCACCGAACCACAATGCGACCGCAGCATGCGACCATTCGTGGACGGTAAAGGCGATTAAGATCGTGATGATGACATAAGGTATTGTCTCTAATGGGTAGGCTAAAAAATGCAATTGAATTGCTCCTTTGCGATGATTTTATGATATAATAATTGCTAAAATGAGGTGATTAAGATGCCATTTGTTACGATCAAATTTTTAGAAGGCCGCGATGATAGTCAAAAGAAAGCTCTCGTCGAAGAAGTGACCGAAGTTGTTTCTAAAAACCTAAAAGCTCCAAAAGAAAACATTCATGTATTTTTAGAAGAAATGAGCCCTACTGATTACGGGGTGGGCGGCGTTCGCAAGTCTGACAATTAAAAAACAAGCTAAGCTGCGGGATTCTCGCAGCTTATTTTTGTTCATGCGCATGTAGCAACGCAATGATCGCTTCGGCAACTTCTGTTTCAATATTGCCGCTTTCGATCAGGTCTTTCGGATAATATAGTTTAATATCTGTCTTGCGCTTTTCTCCCAAGACCTCAACGATCGGTGATTCCGTGGAAAGCTCATGCAGATCGCCATTCGCCATCAGCAATTGGATCGGCGCCTTCATTTCTTCATCATCCGGTAGATAGTTGTCGTAGGGAAGATCACTTGAAAAATCGATGACTAAATAATAATTTGGATCGATATCCGCTTTTTCCAGCAGACCTTTTAAGCGGACGTACAAGTCAGCATCTTCTGTTTGATTATAATCAATGTAGCTGAGCAGTCTTCGATTCAAGAAGCGCTGACATAGATCACTTAAAATGGCATCCTTCTCCTGTTGCCATTTCGCAAAGTAATACATCAACACGACATCGTCCAGCTCCACATACGTTTTCAGTGGCACTTCCTCATCGCTGAAAAATGGCAAGATCTCCCGCGGCTCCATTTGAAATTCAAACCCACCCTCATAAAGGGCCTTCACTCGTTCTAAGATTTTCCAAAGCAGCACTTCCGCACTCCGACTGACCGGGTGGAAATAAACTTGCTGATACATTTGATAGCGGCTGAAAATATAATCTTCTACTGCATGCATGCCTGAATATTTGATAATGATCCCATTTCCATCTGGACTAGGCCGCATAACACGCAAGATCCGCTCCATATCAAATTGACCGTAGCTTACACCGGTATAATAGGCATCTCGCAGTAAATAATCCATTCGATCCGCATCGATCTGACTCGAAATAAGCCGGACCATCGTTTGGTTAGGATGCGTTTTGGCAATGACAGAGGCGACTTCGTACGGAAATTCAGAGCTTACTCGCCTTAATACCGCACCCACTTCCGTTTCACCAGTAATGATCGCGCGGGTAAAAGCTTCATGATCGGTCGCAAAGACTTTTTCAAAAGCATGGGAAAAAGGGCCATGTCCGAGGTCATGCAACAAGGACGCACAGAGCGCCACTATCCTGTCTGTTTTGCTAACTGGGTAGTCAGTAGCAAAAGTAACGTCGATCACCCTTCTGACGATCTCATACACGCCTAGAGAATGATTGAACCGACTATGCTCGGCTCCATGAAAAGTCAAAGAAGTGGTTCCTAATTGATGTATTCGACGCAAACGCTGAAATTCCTTTGTTGCGATCAGATCCCAGATGATTTGATCATACACATGTACGTAGCCGTGGACCGGATCTTTAAATACTTTTTCTTTTTTTAATTTTTCTCCAAGATAATCCAATTAGCGCCACTCCCTCCTATAAATTTTCCAATACTTTTTCATTTCTTTTGATCAATCGTTCGTAATAAGCAGGAAATCGATCTAATTCCGCTGCATTCAGTGGACTCGACGTCAATTTACCCGCGTAAGTATGTATCGTTTGCAGAACTTTGATCAACACCGCGTTGATGTCGAGCGGCTCGCCAAGTAGCTCCGACAATGTCCCCATCACGTTTGGATCGACTTCCGGATATTCATATTTTGTTTGTTCCTTGCTACCGCTGATTTGGTAAAATGTCCGGATCAATTCAGAGCGAGCCTGCTGATTTCCTGCTACGCCTAAATAGATTTGCACGGCTACCCCTTTAGCCATTCTACGCTGGGATATCCCGGCAAATTTCTTATCATCGATGCTTAAGTCAAAACTGCCTGGGCAATAAGAATGCTTGATCTCTTTTGCTTCGATCCTGTCAGTCTCTGCTGCGAACATTTCCTTCACGAGCGCAAACATCGCTTCATAACCTCGTTCGATCGCGATCCCGCGTTCGACATCCGGTAAGATCATCGAGAGGTTAAGGACATCTTTATCTAACACGACTGCCAACCCTCCGGAATTACGGACAACGACACGATATCCTTCTTTTTGTAAATAAGCGATACCTTCTGCTATATGCGGTAGCTTGGAATCCTGGATCCCTAGCGAGATCGTTTTTTCATGCACCCAAGCTCTTAACGTTGGAGGCGCCAAATGAGAACCTACTGAATAGCAGAGCGTATCATCGGTAGCAAAGGACTGGATGGCATCGAAAGCTAGCTGAACAGTGCTGTGATCCACAAAGCGCCACTCGGACTGACTCAGAAGTTCGTGATTTTCTTTCTCCATGATTTCTTTCCTCTCTTTTGCATTTTCTTTTTGTCATTATAGCATAGAGTTATAGACAAAACCCCCATTTGACACCATTCTAAAATTATTCTTCACAAAACATTATCATTTCTCTTTATTGTAATGTATACTTCTAATTAGACATTTCACAAATTACACTATTTGAAATAGTAAAACTTTTCAAATAGCATTAATCCAAAGCAAAGGTTTTGATATTATGATCAGCAACAAGAGGTTTACCATTGGCATTGCCGCATACAATGCAGAAGCTTTTATTAGTGAAGGGTTGGAATCCATCGCTAATCAGCAATTTGATTTATCAAAGGTAGAGGTTCTCATCGTTGACGATTGCTCAACGGATAAAACAATAGAGATAATCGAACCCTACCAACGAACACTTGATCTTCGCTTGATAAAATTACCGGAGAATTCCGGGGGACCAGGCAAGCCTCGTAATACCGTGATCAAAGAGGCGCAAGGAGAATTCATTCTCTTTTTAGATGCTGATGACTACCTTCATCCAGATCTGCTTCGGGATGCAGAAACGATGATCGAAAATCACCAGTCAGAGGTTCTTTTATTCAAAATGAAAGGTGTAAATGGTCGGGGCGTCCCAAAATCGATGTTCCAAGAAACTGCTCCAGCGGTGGACTTGGTAGCATCCAAGATCATTTACACATTAAGTCCGACAAAAATGTTTCAAACCAAGCTGCTTCGCGAGCACAATATCTACTTCCCTGTCGATCTTAAAAGTGCCGAAGATCAGTTATTTACGATGCAGGCTTACTTACAAGCCAAAACGATCTCTGTATT
The DNA here is from genome assembly GCF_000148995.1 of Listeria grayi DSM 20601. Classification (GTDB taxonomy): domain Bacteria; phylum Bacillota; class Bacilli; order Lactobacillales; family Listeriaceae; genus Listeria; species Listeria grayi. The sequence goes on along the minus strand of NZ_GL538353.1, from coordinate 793,505 downwards.
GGCTGAGAAAGATTATTACTACTTAGTAACGCGGGAAGGCGACCATATGAGCGCTGCATATGTTGCTCCCGACAAGTTCTATCTAGTCATGAAAAAGATCATGCAAGCGATTTATGAAAGCGACCGTGAAAATAAAGATAGCATTGCCGCCGTATTTGTGAAACGTCATTTTATGCATTCTCGAACTACAAATTTCACACAAAAAATCGCCGATCCCCAAGAAAAAACAGAATGGTTCGCCCAATTAAATGATTTTGCTTTACAGATTCCCACTACTGTCGATGAGCACCTACCCGCCAATCTGCAAATATTGTTATCCGCAGGGCGCGCCTTGGATCTCGCTGCCTATGAAGACTTCGAATATCGAATCACCAATCAGTTATTTGATGCTTTCACTGTGAAAGGTACGCAGATCTTTGGACAGATACAAACTGCTCATGGATTGGGAGAACAGAATCTCAACGCTTATATCAAACCAGTCATTTCCATTACAAAGTTCGATTTAGATGCAGAACGGCTTCAATTGGAGATCGAGCTGGGGGATATGATCAAGGGACTTCATTTCCAGCCGGAAATCTTGCTCTATGACCGTAACAAAACAGAGCAGATCACGATCCCGCCACAAAAGCAACACGGCAATCGTACATTTATCTTTGATATTACCTTTGCCGAGCATGCGCAATTACTCGTCCAGAAAAAAATTTGGGATTTCTTTTTAACACTTCATTTTCAGCGTTTCAAGCTCACCAGACGAATCGGAAAAGTGCGAGAACCTTATCCCTATTCCCAAAAAACCAGTATCCTGACTACCCATGCAGCTGTTCAGAAAACGATTCGTCCCTATTTTACGGAAAATGATTTCCTATCGTTGCAGGTCGCTGATGCAAAACATATCAGCGCCACTTGCCAAGAATGGAGACCGTTTAAAAAACAATGTACACTTCAACTAAACGGCGCACCGTATAAATTGAACGCTGCTGTTACACTGCAATTGCAAGACAAGAAATTTCCGGCAGTAATCATCCAAGCAGAAGAATCTGCAGATGCTACTGTCATCCAACTACAGCTCAACAAACGTTGCTGGCAAAAAGCGCATCCCACACACATCGAACTCTCGCCATTATTGCGCTTGCCTATTCAATGAAAAAACAGCAGCCTCCTGTATACTCAGGAGGCTGCTGTTACTCGTTCAATCAAAAAATTGATCCGAATGTCTGCGGTTGTTCTGGTGATACCAGATCCGGTAAAGTCCGAAACAGATCGCTGCCAAAATGACTATCGGGATAATAACTGAGAACAGCTTTCCGATCAAATGCAGCGCGATGTTAAATCCGATCAATACCAGAATAATAGTGACAATGATTTTTAAAATATGACGCATAACGTTTCCTCCGTTTCTATTTTTCATCTAAATATTGAACTGTGCTGCCACCTTTATCACTCATCGGCGTCGCATTTACTAATAAATTATTTGCTCGGATAATTACCTTGTAGCGTTTATTCCGCTCTAAACTCTTACTACTCAAAAATTCAATTGTTTTTCTTTCTCCATTGCGATTCATACATCTTTCTTTAAATAAGTATCCATGGAAATTATTGCGGTGAATGGGTTTCCCTGCTTTTTCAACCGCTATGTAATAAGTATCTGCGGAAGCAGCAGGTGTTTGAAATTCTACAATAAAAACCGTGATGATAAGTAGTGCTGTCAACAGACCAAGTATCCCTTTCTTCAATTTCCTCACACCCTTTTTGTTGTTATCCTTATTATAGCTAATAAAGAAAACAAGCAGCGAACGGCTTCCGACTGAAAAATAATACTCCTTGAGGCTGATTTCTAAAAATTGCTTTTCACGAAAAAAGCGAAAGAATACCTTTTTCAGATTTTCTTTCGCTCATTTTTATTTTTTCACGATCCATTTGTAATTTTCAGCACCGATCGGATAAGTCACATAATCCTGCAAGTTATCTTTTTGCAAGTATGCCCGGCCACCTTGATAAAGCGGGATCAAAACTGCATTATCTTTTATTAGGATCCGCTCAGCCTGCAGTAAAGCGGTCCAGCGTTTTTCAACATCATTAGACAGCTTACCTTTCGCGCCTAGAACCAGCTTGTCGTATTTCTCGTTCTCGAAGCCAGTATGGTTACCTGGGCTATTGGTAATGAACAAGTTCAGATAGGTCAGCGGATCTTGATAGTCGCCGCCCCAACCGCCAAGTAGAAGTTCAAAGTCTTGAGTAACATCTGCTTTGAAACTTGCTTGGGTCGGAAGATTACGAATCTTGATCTTCAAGCCTGGTAAATTATTTTCCAACTGTGATTGGATATACTCGGATTGTTTCTTATCAAGCGACGTATCGCCAGTCGTTAGCGCTAGGGTCAGCTCTTTTTTGCCAAGCTCTTTCAATCCTTTTTGCCAATGCTTTTTAGCACTGTCTAATTGATAACCAAGTAGGTCGCCGTTCTCTTTGCGGAAATCTTCTTTTGTTTTCGGATCAAACATGATTCCTGCTGGCACATTGCCGTCTAAAGGCTTAGAACCATCTGCCAAAAGCTTGTCGACCATTGTTTCTTTGTCGATAGCCGTTGCCAGCGCGATTCGGATATCTTTGTTGGCAAGCACTGTTTTCTTGCCGTCTTTCCCTTGGTTCATTTTCATGTAGATCGAACGCCCTGTAGCAATGCGATGGAAAGCTTTATTTTTTTCGTATTGCTTTACAAAATCACCGTCCAGCGTCACACGATCTAATTTCCCAGTCGTATATAAATTTAAAGCGGCATTTGTATCTTTTACAACAGTTACGTGGATTTTCTTAGTTTTTACATTCTTCGCATCCCAATACGTATCGTTTTTCACATAATCCCAAGTAAGATTGGTTCCATTCCAATTATCTAATTTGTACGGACCGTTGGAGATCAAATAACGACTCGCTGTTGCATAACGATCGCCTTGCTTTTTGACATAGGCTTTGTTTTGCGGAAAAAACGTACCTGTCGTAAGCAATTCTTTGAAAATCGGCACCGGATTTTCCAGATCGACACGCAGTGTTTTCTCATCCAATGCTTTTACACCTAATGTATCGGGATCTTTTTTACCCGCTAATATTGGAGTAGCATTTTTAACGATTTCTTCCATTTGCGGGCCATATGCCGCAGCGGTCTTCGGATCAACTACTGTTTTCCAAGCATATTCAAAATCCGCGGCAGTTACCGGATCGCCGTTCGACCAGTTTGCATCTTTTCTTATTTTAAAAATGTATGTTTTACCATTGTTTTCGATTTTCGGTTCTGCTGCTGCGAGCGCTAGCTGTGGTTTTCCTTTTTTATCTAAGCGATACAGACCTTCAAAGATTTGATTGATCACTCGGAAGCTCACACTGTTATCGGCAAGTGTGGGACTAGCACTAGGTAAGGCACTTGTTTCCATAATGTTGACAACTTGAGCTGGTTTATTCGCTTTGTTACTTTGTGTTGTATTTTTACTTTGACATGCAGCAAGTACAACTAACATCATTATCGCTAGGATACTGATGTAAAACCCCTTACGTTTAAACAAATTGAATTCCTCCCTTATTTGATTGCGCAGTATATAAAAAGAAAATGACGGACGCTTCCATAAAAGCAAATATCCGTCATCATTATAAACAAAACTGTACCAGTTGTAAACAAAAACTGTATTATTGTTTTTTATTTAAATAAACACCTGAACCAAAAACTACTAAACTGATAATCAAAAAGAGCACAATGAAAAACAAACTCGGGTCGGTCGGGCTCAAAAATACCCGCAAGAAACAAATCACACCTGCCACGGTGAGCGTACTGACCGTAATGTCTTTCAGGCGATTTCGCGCCCAGGCATCTACTTTTTTAAAGCCGATCAGCGTTAAGAATTTAAAAAAATTCTTTGAATGCAACAGATAATGCGCGATCAGCCACATAATAAGTCCAGCGATCGCCAAACTCATTTTCGCCGTCGTCAGATCATAGCCTAAGCTATACAAGATCACACTGCCCTGCATCACCGCCAAGAATACCAGCACCAAATAAAAACAATATTTGAATTCCAGCAAAATATCGCTTTTTACTTTCTCAATGCCGTAATACTCGGTCACTAAGAAAGCAAGCATCAAGATTGGAATGATAAGCAAGCCAAGCCATTTTTGAGCGAATGTATCCGGTGAGAAATCACTACCGAAATGGATAGCTATTTCTGCCGGCAACATCGGGTATGCGATCAATGTCATTACAATCACGATTATGAGTACGCCAGTTGGGAAATAACCGATCCGTTTCATTACTCTCACCTTCCTACTCTATTTAGCAAAATAAGCAGCAAGTTCCTCTCGGTTGTCGATCATTTGAATATTCTTTGTATGTAAAAAAGTTTCTTTTGTTTTCCCCGTTCCTTCTTCTGTCAAACCTCGCGTGGCCGGAAGATAAACTAGGACTTTAAATCCCGCCCGCTGCAACTGCCATACGGTCGTTTGCACACAATAATCAAATGCCAATCCACCCACAATGACACAGCCTACTTCGCGTTCCCGAAGAAATTCAATTACTCCTGTGCTTAGGTTTTCATGGATATCATGGTAACAAGCCCCATAAGGATGCAAGTCCGGCTCCATTCCCTTCCAGATATAATAGTCATATTCCGTAGGTCTTGGCAGGCCTTCTAGAGACTCGAACCCTTTTGTTCCTGGCACACAATGTTTTACCCAAGTCAGATCGGCTTCCGGATATTCCAACGGCTGCAACATTTCTTCCGGCGTTGCTACCGTCCATACTGCTTGATCGGGATGCGCATCTTTACTGCCGATCCGATAATCGGCAAAGCCAGCCATATACTCGAGTTCCGGTACAATGGTGTCGCCGCCAGGAACAGGCAGCTCTTCCGGGCATAGTGGCGTGAATCCTTTTTGAACATCGACATCAAAAGCGGCTATTTTCATTTTGCTTCCTCCTGATTGTGATAGGTCAGCTGGGCAAATTGTCCAAACTGACTTACTGCTTTCAATGTCAATCCGATACTGCTAGCGACATCGAACAGCGGGATCCCCTTCCCAAGCAAGATCGGCGCTACAGTAATGACATATTCATCAATCACTTTTTCTTTTAAAAATTGTTTGATCAAATCCGCTCCGCCGACCAGCCAGATTTTTTCACCTTCGATCGAATCCAGCCAATCTTCTGAGCTTCCTTTTACAAATTTAGCATGTTCATCTTCCGTATTTGCTTGCTTACTAGAAAAGACATATACGGCCTTGTCAGCATAAGGGAAAGCATCTGTTAAGGAAAATATCTGCTGATAGGTTTTCTTCCCCATGACGACTGTATCGATATTTTCAAAAAAAGCGGCATAGCCCATATCGCCATCTTGATCGACCTGGTCGAACCAAGCTACACTGCCACTTTCATCTGCAATATAGCCATCTAAACTCATCGCGATATAAAGTGATACGTGCTTTCCCTCCATAGCTTAGTCAAATCCTTTCACTACTAATTTCCCAACCATTTTGCCTCGTTCGACCTCTTGATGTGCCTCTCTCATGGTGGCAGCATTAATTGGATGAAGTACTTTTTTCACCGTTGATTTTAGTTTTCCCATATCAAAAAGTGCCCCCGCCGCTTGTAATATTTCATGTTGTCTAATTAGGTCTGGTGTTTGATATTTTGATCTGGTGAACATAGATTCATATACAAATGTCGCACTTTTATCTTTCAAAAGATTCATTTTCACTGGGTCACTCAATTCGACAATGCTACAGATTTTGCCTTGGGGACGAATCAGTTTCTGCATCGTATCCCAATATTGATATGTGTCATGCAAGCAAAGTATATAATCTACACCATTAGCAAAACCTAAATCTTGGAGTTGCTTCTCTAAGTCTTCACGATGATTGACGACATGCTTTGCGCCCATCTCTTTGATCCACGCTGCTGTTTCTTCTCGGGAAGCCGTACTGATGACTTCAAGACCTGCATAAGTCGCGAGCTGGATCGCCACCGATCCTACTCCACCAGCACCGTTGATGATAAGAATCGATTTCCCCTCATCTTTATCTTCCTCGATCCCCAAACGTTCAAATAACGCTTCCCATGCGGTGATCGTCGTCAGCGGCATTCCAGCAGCCTCTTCGATAGTCAGCGATTTTGGTTTATTCCCTACGATTCTTTCATCAATCAGTATATACTCCGCATTCGATCCTTGCCTTGTCACATCACCGGCAAAATAAACTTCATCTCCTGGTTTGAACAATCCAGCTTTTTCTCCGGTTTCTCGAACGACCCCGACGGCATCATAGCCAAGAATCCGTGGATTTGTTTCACGCGGAACCTCTGCCTTTCGCTGTTTCGTATCGACCGGATTAACTGACACAGCCAAAATTTCTACTAATAGATCATGTCCTTTAGGAGTTTCCGGTTTATCCACTTCTAGATCAAGCAGACTTTTCTCTGCTTCGATCGGTAAATGTTCATATAGTCCTACTGCTTTCATCACACAACACCTCTAATTTCTATTTTTCCCGCTTTTCTTGATTTGAAGCATTCATTTTTGAAAATATATTGAAAACCACTACTTATTTATGAGCTAAATAAGCAGCGGTCCCCCTTACCATTTGTACTTATGGGAACCTTCTTCATCTTCCCACTTTATTTTCCCGGACACATTGCCGCTCTGATGGAGCAGCAGCGCACGGGCACCTTTCTTAAATAATGGAATAGCAATCACAACGCCCACTAGCGTCAATGCCGCGATCAGGCCGAGCCCGATCAATCCTATACCCAGCGCTACAATAAAAGCTTTCTTTAGAAATCTTCCTAGATCAAATTCCTCAGACATGTGGCTCACTCCTTCCTTTATTGGTTACATAGTAACATGAAGAATCGGATGTAAGCGAGAGATTACCACTTTAATTACAATGGTGACACTGCTTCGAATGACTTTCCAATTGGATCGTGCTGTGTTCTAAGTGATAGTTGCTTTGTAGGTATTTCTCAATCTGCGTCAAAATCGATTCACGGTCAGCATCATCTGTAACTTTCACATGTGCCGTAAGCGCTGTGAAATCTGAAGTGATCGCCCATATATGGAGATCATGCACTTCCTTTACACCATTTATCGCAAGCATATCTGTCGTGATCTTATCCATGTCGATGCTAGTCGGTTTCCCTTCCATCAAAATATGGATAGAATCTTTCAAAATTCGGAAGCCGCTCACTAGTACAAGAAAGGAAACGATAACGCTGGCAATCGGATCGGCTAGATTCCAGCCGAAGAAAATGATGAGCAAAGCTGCAATAATAGCACCAACGGAACCAAGCAGATCGCCAAAGACATGAAGTAAAGCACTCCGCATATTCAGATTTTCATGACTTTCCCCGCGCATCAAAATAACCGCGACTAAAATATTGATTAGCAGACCGAGCACGGAAATAATCATCATTCCAGGCCCAATAACATCAGGTGGCGCAAAAAAACGGTGATAGGCCTCATAAAAAATAAATAATGCGATAATAATAAGTGCTAACCCATTTAAAAATGCTGCTAAGATCTCAAATCGTTTATAACCATATGTTTTCGATTGATCTGCCGCCTTTTCTCCAAATTTAAATGCTGCCAAACTCAATCCTAAGGCAACCGCGTCACTGAACATATGTCCCGCATCCGAGAGCAACGCCAGACTGTTGGTCAGCAAACCGCCAACTATTTCTGCAACCATAAAAACGGCAATCAATATAAAACTAAGGAAGAGCGATTTTTTATTCGCATTATGTGCATGATTATGGCTGTGATGTTCGTGTGCCATCCCACTTCATTCCTTTCTATTTTTATTATATGTATATATTAGCATATAAGCATTAATACTGCAAAAAAATTGCTAGGAACTTATTTATTCCCTAGCAATTTTTCTTGGATATACACACCGACGCCGCCACTTTCATTGTCCAACGTTACTTCGTCAGCTCGTTCTAATGTAGTCGGGATCGCATTGGCAACTGCAACACCGATTTGAGAAGCTTCTAGCATCCCAGCGTCATTTTCATTATCGCCAAAGGCTGCAGTAGTAGTCAAATCGATATACCCTTGCGAGGCTAAATAACGCAGCCCATTTTCTTTGTCGATACCTTTATTCATAATGTCCACTAAGTTGGAAGCTGAAGAAAGAACTGATAATGGTAATCCGCTCAACGCTTGTTTTATCGCTGCTTGTTTCTCTTTACTTTCCTCGATCACAAGGATCTTCAAAGGAAATTCGCCTTCTTTCAATTCAGCCAGTGGATCTGCGGAGATTGTAAGTGGAACTTGTTCATTTTCCGGCAATGTCTCATTCAGCTTGTCAAAAAAGGCAATCTTTCCTGATTTTGATGGCCCTAAAATCCGTTCTGTCGTATAAATGTGGAAGTCCAAGCCTTGCGCGTGGATCGTAGCCAACACTTCTTTCACTAGATCCAAGGAAATATCACTTTTATAAAGGATCTCATTTTTTGTAAAATCACGAATCAAACCACCATTACAAGAAATTACTGGTGTCGTGATATTCAATTCATGGATAAATTTCAAAATTGCTAGGTCAAGACGTCCGGTAGCAAGGAATAATTGGTTTCCTTCTGCCTGCCATTCTCCTAAAACTTCCTTATTCAACGGATGGATCGCATCCCCCGCCTTTAATAATAACGTACTGTCCATATCTGTGACAATCGTGTTTATGTTTGTCAAACTGGTTCCCCTCTTTCCCTATTATTGATCTTGTTCCATTTCTTTATCACGCTTGATCGTTGCCGCTACACTTTTCATTACTGTAGGGACAAAACTATTGTCCAGCAACGCATCTACGCCTGCAATCGTTGTTCCGCCCGGCGAACAAACTTTATCAATCAGCGGCCAAGGTTCTTCCTCTGATTCTAAGATCATTTTGGCACTTCCCAAAACGGTTTGAGCAGCGATCCGCAATGCTTTTTGTTTATTCATCCCAGCTTTTACAGCACCTCTCGCGATCGAATCCATATATAAGAACGCGAACGCAGGTGCACTTCCAGCAATAGCAGTAAAGATACTGAATTCTTCTTCTGACACACGTTCTACGGCTCCCACCGTTTGAAAAATCGCTTCCGCCTGCTGCAGCTGTGCTTCCGAAGTCGCATCATTTGCTGCGATACCGGACATTGATTCGCCGATGACAGCATTCATATTCGGCATGACCCGAATCGCAGGGACCTCTGCACCAAATTGTTCAGACAACCATGCAGTGGTGATTCCAGCAGCAATCGAGATCACTGGTATTTTTTTCGCTTGAACAGCCATGCAAATCTCAGCGACCACATTCGGAAATCCAACTGGCTTGACCGCAAGTACAACAATATCGCTTTCTTCAACCAGCGCTTGGCTCGATGCAACTCCTGTTACATCCATTTTTGCAGCATAAGCTTCTGTTTTTTCAGAATGATGGTTGTAAACGAATATGGACTTTTCTATTTCAGTATCTTTTTTCAACCCGGAAATGATTCCTGTCGCCATATTTCCTGTACCAATGAATCCTATCTTCATCCTTTAACATCCTTTCGCAAAAAGTTCTTCTTCTAATATAGCACAAAAAAAGAGCCAGAGCGGCTCTTTTGTTTGCTGATAACTATTTTTTGATGATTGCTTCTTTTTTACGGTCTTGGATAAAGAAGCTCAATATCAGACCCAGTACAGAGAAGATGACCGCAACCATGAAGGCTGCTTCCATCCCGCCTAAATTGGCATCAAGTGCTTTTTGAGCAGCTTGAGTCGGATGACCAGCCATCCACATCTTACTTGGCATATTGTTTTTCGTGACATTCGTTAATACAGTGATCAATATCGCCGTTCCGATCGAACCGGCAATTTGACGAATCGTATTATTCACGGCTGTACCATGATTGATCAGTTTTTCCGGCAAAGCATTCATTCCGGCTGTACTTACTGGCATCATGACCATTGCGATCCCTAGGAAACGAACCGCATAGAAAATCACGACGTACCAGATAGATGTATCTGCTTTTAAGAAAATAAATGGTATCGTTCCGCCCGTTAGAATGATCAGGCCGATAATCGTCAGCCAACGCGCCCCAATCTTATCAAAGATGATCCCAGTCACAGGGCTCATGATCCCCATTACAAGTGCCCCTGGAAGAAGTAATAATCCCGAATGGAACGCAGACTCACCAAGAATGTTTTGGGTGTAAAGCGGTAAGACGATCTCTGCTCCGATCATTGCCATCATGACGATCGAACCTAAGATGACGGACAACGTGAAAATCGGATAGCGGAAAACACGCATTTCCAAGATCGGATTGTCGATCCGCAACTGGCGCCATACGAATAGGAATGTAAATACAGCTCCCAAGATCAGCATCGTTACCACACCTGGATCAGACCAGCCATCGTTTCCAGCTGCACTAAATCCGTAGAGCAACGAACCGAATCCTAATGTAGACAAAACAATCGAGAAATAATCGATTTTTGTATTTTTAAGAATGACTACTTTTTTCATTCCGAAAATAGCCAAAATAATATCAATAACAGCAATCGGTATCAAGATGATAAAGAGGACATGCCAGTCATATGAATCAACGACCCAACCAGACAACGTAGGACCGATTGCCGGAGCAAAGGCAATAACCAGCCCCATCAGCCCCATTATGGCTCCTCGTCGTTCCCTCGGGAAGATCAGTAAGAAAATCGTTTGCAAGAGCGGCATCATAATACCTGCTCCAGCTGCTTGAATGATCCGACCAATCAATAAAGTAGAAAACGAACCCGAAATGGCCGCAATCACCGTTCCGATAGTAAATACTATCATTGCTGTAAGAAACAAGACTTTTGAACTTATCTTTTCAATCAATAAGGCAGTGATCGGTATCATAATACCGTTCGTCAATAAAAATGCAGTTGTAAGCCACTGACCAGTCGCCGCAGTTATATCCAGATCCTTCATGATTTTCGGCAATGCAGTAGCAAGTATAGTCTGATTCAATACGGCCACAAATGCACCGACGATCATCGTAACTACTAAGAAGGCACGGCTATAATTTTTACCGTTCACATCGACTGCTTGCTCTGTAGGTGTAGTAGTTGTCACAATTATTCCCCTTCCTTCTCGCAAATAGCGAATAATTGTAGTATAAATAAAAAGAACTGCTAAGTCAATAAAAATATACTCATAGTATAAAATTTAGAATAAGCGATTGATATTACCCTCTAACTCCACGATTTCACTTTGGATCTCCGGCAACGCATTTTGCTTCAAATAAAGTAGCGTTCCTTGCACAATAAAGTGCCGTGGCGTTTCCTGAGTATTGACCTCGATCAGCAATGCCTTGAGCGACTCTTTATACTGCCACTTATCTTGATCCAAAATATCAAGCTCATCGATTTTATCAGCCAACGCTTCTACAGCTTCTCTTACCAAAGCTAGCCGTTTGTTCCGAACAAGATTGCTGTCCGATATAATTGCTTCAATATCCTCTTTCGTCATCATCAGGTCTTCGGTTTGGACAATATCTTCCACCAAAACATCCATTCGGCGCATGATATATAAAAGAATCCGATCAATAAAACTTTCATCCATATTTTTATGAGCCATTGTAAGCACTGCAATAATAAGCATCCCACACAGCATCCACGTAATATCAGCCTCGTACTTTTTAACACGCTTACCATAGACCTCTACTAACATCTGCTTCAGAAATTCAATCCCTTTATAACGAATACCACGAAGATATTCATTAAATTCTTTATCCCCGACACTGTTAGAAATTGTCACATCCAACACTTCGCCGTTATTTTTATTAAAGTTGATCATCATTTTTAAAACATCGATAAAGTTTTCTTTCTTAGTTTGAGACTGATTTGCCATGATCTGCTCTAAACGCTGGAATAAAATGGCATGTTCTTGCTTAAAAATAGCAATTGCCAGCTCTTCTTTAGAAGTAAAATAATTATAAAATGTTCCCTTTGAAACGCTGCTTTTATCTATTATATCTTGAACAGAAACTTGAAAATACCCCTTCGTCTGGAATAATTCTTTTGCTGCGAGTACGATTTGCGATTTCTTGGTCTTCATTTACTCCCCTCCATTATACCTATAGTATAAAATAAACTAGACGTTTATTCAAGTATAGGGACAGATACCTTATTTCATTTTGAGATATATTTAGCAATAAAAAAAGATAGTCAGCATTGGGAGCTGACTATCTTTTTTATTAAGCCACTTGTCGGACTTGAACCGACGACCCCTTCCTTACCATGGAAGTGCTCTACCAGCTGAGCTAAAGCGGCAATTATATTTTTATACACAAAAAATGGCTCCACAGGTAGGACTCGAACCTACGACCGATCGGTTAACAGCCGATTGCTCTACCAACTGAGCTACTGTGGAACAATAAAAAAATTGCCCGGCAGCGACCTACTCTCACAGGGGGAAACCCCCTACTACCATTGGCGCAGAGAAGCTTAACTACCGTGTTCGGGATGGGAACGGGTGTGACCTTCTCGCCATAACTACCAGACAATATAAGAGAAAAACATTCTCTCAAAACTAGAGAAGAAAGATTGTAAAGTTTTCACCGATAATCATTTTTATTGGTTAAGTCCTCGATCGATTAGTATTTGTCCGCTCCATATGTTGCCATACTTCCACTCCAAACCTATCTACCTGATCATCTTTCAGGGATCTTACTTTCCGAAGAAATGGGAAATCTCATCTTGAGGGGGGCTTCACGCTTAGATGCTTTCAGCGTTTATCCCTGCCGCACATAGCTACCCAGCGATGCTCCTGGCGGAACAACTGGTACACCAGCGGTGCGTCCATCCCGGTCCTCTCGTACTAAGGACAGCTCCTCTCAAATTTCCTGCGCCCGCGACGGATAGGGACCGAACTGTCTCACGACGTTCTGAACCCAGCTCGCGTGCCGCTTTAATGGGCGAACAGCCCAACCCTTGGGACCGACTACAGCCCCAGGATGCGACGAGCCGACATCGAGGTGCCAAACCTCCCCGTCGATGTGGACTCTTGGGGGAGATAAGCCTGTTATCCCCGGGGTAGCTTTTATCCGTTGAGCGATGGCCCTTCCATGCGGAACCACCGGATCACTAAGCCCGACTTTCGTCCCTGCTCGACTTGTCAGTCTCGCAGTCAAGCTCCCTTGTGCCTTTACACTCTGCGAATGATTTCCATCCATTCTGAGGGAACCTTTGGGCGCCTCCGTTACTCTTTAGGAGGCGACCGCCCCAGTCAAACTGCCCACCTGACACTGTCTCCCCACGCGCTAAGCGTGGCGGGTTAGAATGGTCATACAGCCAGGGTAGTATCCCACCATTGCCTCCTTGCACGCTGGCGCGCGCAGCTCTTAGGCTCCTACCTATCCTGTACAAGCGGTACAAACATTCCATATCAGGTTGCAGTAAAGCTCCACGGGGTCTTTCCGTCCTGTCGCAGGTAACCTGCATCTTCACAGGTACTATAATTTCACCGAGTCTCTCGTTGAGACAGTGCCCAGATCGTTGCGCCTTTCGTGCGGGTCGGAACTTACCCGACAAGGAATTTCGCTACCTTAGGACCGTTATAGTTACGGCCGCCGTTTACTGGGGCTTCAATTCGCACCTTCGCTTGCGCTAAGCGCTCCTCTTAACCTTCCAGCACCGGGCAGGCGTCAGCCCCTATACGTCACCTTACGGTTTTGCAGAGACCTGTGTTTTTGCTAAACAGTCGCCTGGGCCTATTCACTGCGGCTCTCTCGGGCTTTCACCCTAATAGAGCACCCCTTCTCCCGAAGTTACGGGGTCATTTTGCCGAGTTCCTTAACGAGAGTTCTCTCGCTCACCTTAGGATTCTCTCCTCATCTACCTGTGTCGGTTTGCGGTACGGGCAGTACAGTTCTAACTAGAGGCTTTTCTTGACAGCGTGAAATCAGGAACTTCCGTACTTAATTTCCTTCCCCATCACAGCTCATGCTTCGCGAGAAGCGGATTTGCCTACTTCTCACACTCACTGCTTGGACGCACCTTTCCATTCGTGCGATTCCTTATCCTTCTGTGTCACCCCATTGCTCAAACAAACGGCACTGGTACAGGAATATCAACCTGTTGTCCATCGCCTACGCCTATCGGCCTCGGCTTAGGTCCCGACTAACCCTGAGCGGACGAGCCTTCCTCAGGAAACCTTAGATATTCGGTGGAAGGGATTCTCACCCTTCTTTCGCTACTCATACCGGCATTCTCACTTCTAAGCGCTCCACCAGTCCTTCCGGTCTGACTTCAACGCCCTTAGAACGCTCTCCTACCACGAACATCCGAAGATGTTCATCCACAGTTTCGGTAATACGTTTAGCCCCGGTACATTTTCGGCGCGGGGTCACTCGACCAGTGAGCTATTACGCACTCTTTCAATGGTGGCTGCTTCTAAGCCAACATCCTGGTTGTCTAAGCAACCCCACATCCTTTTCCACTTAACGTATATTTTGGGACCTTAACTGGTGGTCTGGGCTGTTTCCCTTTCGACTACGGATCTTATCACTCGCAGTCTGACTCCCGAGTATAAGTACATGGCATTCGGAGTTTATCTGAATTCGGTAACCCGAGAAGGGCCCCTAGTCCAAACAGTGCTCTACCTCCACGACTCTTTACCTCGAGGCTAGCCCTAAAGCTATTTCGGAGAGAACCAGCTATCTCCAAGTTCGATTGGAATTTCTCCGCTACCCACACCTCATCCCCGCACTTTTCAACGTGCGTGGGTTCGGGCCTCCAGTAAGTATTACCTTACCTTCACCCTGGACATGGGTAGATCACCTGGTTTCGGGGCTACGACCTGTTACTTCATACGCCCTATTCAGACTCGCTTTCGCTACGGCTCCGCTTTTTCCGCTTAACCTTGCAACAAATCGTAACTCGCCGGTTCATTCTACAAAAGGCACGCTATCACCCATTAACGGGCTCTAACTACTTGTAGGCACACGGTTTCAGGTACTATTTCACTCCCCTTCCGGGGTGCTTTTCACCTTTCCCTCACGGTACTGGTTCACTATCGGTCACTAGGGAGTATTTAGCCTTGGGAGATGGTCCTCCCGGATTCCGACGGAATTTCACGTGTTCCGCCGTACTCAGGATCCACTCTGGAGGGAAAGACGTTTCGACTACCGGGCTTTTACCGTCTCTGGCGGGCCTTTCCAGACCGCTTCATCTACATCCTTCTTTTGTAACTCCGTATAGAGTGTCCTACAACCCCAAGAAGCAAGCTTCTTGGTTTGGGCTCTTTCCGTTTCGCTCGCCGCTACTCAGGAAATCGATTTTTCTTTCTCTTCCTCCAGGTACTTAGATGTTTCAGTTCCCTGGGTCTGCCTTCCTAACGCTATGTATTCACGTCAGGATACTATCCGACTAAAGATAGTGGGTTCCCCCATTCGGAAATCTCTGGATCAACGCTTACGTACAGCTCCCCAAAGCATATCGGTGTTAGTCCCGTCCTTCTTCGGCTCCTAGTGCCAAGGCATCCACCGTGCGCCCTTCCTAACTTAACCATTTACGCGATTGCGTAAGGTCTTTTTGCTTCTTCTGCGGTCAGCGATGACCACTTCCAAAGCGGAAAGTTTCACTTTCAGATGATTCTCGGTTACTTCTTTTTACAAGTTTTCACTTGTGATAACTTTACTAACTTTCTTATCTAGTTTTCAAAGAACGATTTTCTTAGAGAGAAAAAACCTCTCAAAACTGAACAAAAGAAGAATGAAAAACGCAAGTTTCCTATTCCTTAGAAAGGAGGTGATCCAGCCGCACCTTCCGATACGGCTACCTTGTTACGACTTCACCCCAATTATCTGTCCCACCTTCGGCGGCTGGCTCCATAAAGGTTACCCTACCGACTTCGGGTGTTACAAACTCTCGTGGTGTGACGGGCGGTGTGTACAAGGCCCGGGAACGTATTCACCGCGGCATGCTGATCCGCGATTACTAGCGATTCCGGCTTCATGTAGGCGAGTTGCAGCCTACAATCCGAACTGAGAATGATTTTATGGGATTAGCTTCACCTCGCGGCTTCGCGACCCTTTGTATCATCCATTGTAGCACGTGTGTAGCCCAGGTCATAAGGGGCATGATGATTTGACGTCATCCCCACCTTCCTCCGGCTTGCACCGTCAGTCACTTTAGAGTGCCCAACTAAATGCTGGCAACTAAAATCAAGGGTTGCGCTCGTTGCGGGACTTAACCCAACATCTCACGACACGAGCTGACGACAACCATGCACCACCTGTCACTTTGTCCCCGAAGGGAAAGCTCTGTCTCCAGAGTGGTCAAAGGATGTCAAGACCTGGTAAGGTTCTTCGCGTTGCTTCGAATTAAACCACATGCTCCACCGCTTGTGCGGGCCCCCGTCAATTCCTTTGAGTTTCAACCTTGCGGTCGTACTCCCCAGGCGGAGTGCTTAATGCGTTAGCTGCAGCACTAAGGGGCGGAAACCCCCTAACACTTAGCACTCATCGTTTACGGCGTGGACTACCAGGGTATCTAATCCTGTTTGCTCCCCACGCTTTCGCGCCTCAGCGTCAGTTACAGACCAGAGAGTCGCCTTCGCCACTGGTGTTCCTCCATATATCTCGGCATTTCACCGCTACACATGGAATTCCACTCTCCTCTTCTGCACTCTAAGTCTCCCAGTTTCCAATGACCCTCCCCGGTTAAGCCGGGGGCTTTCACATCAGACTTAAGAAACCGCCTGCGCGCGCTTTACGCCCAATAATTCCGGACAACGCTTGCCACCTACGTATTACCGCGGCTGCTGGCACGTAGTTAGCCGTGGCTTTCTGGTTAGATACCGTCAAGGGACAAGCAGTTACTCTTATCCTTGTTCTTCTCTAACAACAGTGCTTTACGATCCGAAAACCTTCTTCACACACGCGGCGTTGCTCCGTCAGACTTTCGTCCATTGCGGAAGATTCCCTACTGCTGCCTCCCGGAGGAGTCTGGGCCGTGTCTCAGTCCCAGTGTGGCCGATCACCCTCTCAGGTCGGCGATGCATCGTCGCCTTGGTAGGCCTTTACCCCACCAACTAGCTAATGCACCGCGGGCCCATCTGTAAGTGACAGCCGAAGCCGCCTTTCAAACCCGCTCCATGCGGAGCTGATTATTATTCGGTATTAGCTCCGGTTTCCCGGAGTTATCCCAATCTTACAGGCAGGTTGCCCACGTGTTACTCACCCGTCCGCCACTAACGACCAAAGGAGCAAGCTCCTAAGGTCATTCGTTCGACTTGCATGTATTAGGCACGCCGCCAGCGTTCGTCCTGAGCCAGGATCAAACTCTCTTTAAAATAAAGTGCGTTTGAATATTTATTCGTTTGACCGAATAAATTCCTCGCGTCATATATTGACTTCGCTAGCAATTACTTACTAGTTTGTTACTATTTGGAAACAACTTTTTGTTTCCGCTTGCGATGTTCCGAAACATACTGTTCCGTTACCATTTCGTCTTCTTTTTGTTCAGTTTTCAAAGGTCATAGCGCCTCTTGAGGCAACTTTTAAAGTATAGCACTCTGGACAATCAATGTCAACATTTTTTTAAATCACTGTTTTATTGTTCCTCTAGAGCTATTCTATTATATAACTTATTTACTCTAAACACAAGTACTTTTTTAAAGACTTATTTCTGCTTTCAATTCTTGTATAAAATGCTCCATCAATTTATGTCTTTTTTCTGCCAGTTCTTTCCCTGACTTTGTTTTCATAAGGTCTTTGATCAAGAAGAGTTTTTCATAAAAATGATAGACAGTGCTTTCTTCTGGATTTGATTTACTTGTGATGGGACGACCCTTAGATCCTCCATATGTGAAAGCGCGGGCGATGCCAATTGCACCTATCGCGTCTAATCGATCAGCATCTTGAACGATTTTTTCTTCTATAGAAACTGCTTGATAGGGATTTTTACCTTTCTTAAATGATACTGCTTTGATACCATGCATGACTTCTTCAATTTTTTCTGATACCAAGTGATGTGTTTCTAACCATTGTTTTAGTTCTTTTTCCTTTTCTCCTGGAGCTGTAGTCAGCTTTTCATCCATAAAATCATGGAATAAAGCGATTAGACTGATTAATTGGTAGTCTCCGCCTTCGTGTTTTTGTAAATAAATACTTGTTTTCCACACGCGTTCGATATGTTCCCAGTCGTGTCCAGTCGTTTCTGACAGAAAATAATTTTCCATCCACTGCTTTGCTTCTTCTATTATATCCATTTTTAAGCCTCCGATAGTAAAAGATAATAGTATTTTTTCAGATTGTTTTGTACACTTGTATAAAAAAGAGGTGACAAGCATGTTCACATTCACAGATGTATCTTTTCAACGTATGGATCGTACTATTCTAAAGCATATCAATTGGGAGGTGAAACCGCAAGAAAATTGGGCGATCCTTGGACTAAACGGATCAGGAAAAACAACGCTCCTGCAACTTTTGAACGGTTACCTCTGGCCAAGTCAAGGTAAATTAAATGTACTTGGTCAGGAATTTGGTAAAACTTCTATTCCTGAGCTTAGAAAATCTATTGGTTGGGTAAGTTCTGCTTTATCCCAGCAGATGAAGGAATATGAGGACGCAGAAATGATCGTACTGAGTGGTAAATTTGCCAGTATTGGTATCCATCAACTGTATTCGGAAGGTGAGCTTCAGGAAGCAAAAGATACGTTAACAGCTTGCGGCGGTGAAAAACTAATTGGCAAACGATTTGAGGTTCTTTCTCAAGGAGAACGCCAATTGGTGTTGATTGCTCGGGCAATGATGGCCAAGCCAGAACTGTTGATTCTTGATGAACCGTGTAATGGGCTTGATTTATTCGCTCGGGAGCGACTTCTTCAGCAGGTCAAGCGTATTGCTGAATCAGATGATCATCCAACCATGTTGTTTGTAACACACCATACGGAAGAGATCCTTCCTTGCTTTGATCAGATGATCTTACTTCGTGATGGGGAAATTACCAAACAAGGAGCAACGAAGTCATTGCTTAATGAAACGGTGTTAAGTACTTTTTACCAACAGCCTGTTCAACTAGTTCCATTGCGCAACGAAGCAATGGCAGTCTATCCCTATTAATGAAAAGGAGATTCTTTATGATTACAACTGATTTTCATGTCGCCGTTCCTACTGCCTTTACCGCAGACGAGGAATTAGATATCGAAAAAACGATCCATCATATTCGCTTTTTGCAAAACCAAGGAGTCCAGTCCGTACTTGTATGCGGTTCGACTGGTGAGCAGCACAGCTTGTTATTAGCTGAAAAACTGCAAATACTCCACGCATTGGAACAATCTGGTTTATTAGCGGAAATGGAAGTACTTTTTGGAGTGGCGAGTATTCGTCAAAAAGAAGCTGTTCTTTTGGCAGAAGCAGTCGCTGCTACGAAAGTGTCCGGTATTTTGCTAGGCTTCCCGGCTTATATCCTTCCCTCTCAGCAGCAGGCCAAAGATTATGCCGATGCCATTATTTCGGTTTGTCCACTGCCAGTGATTTTGTATAACAATCCTAAACGGACAGGTTTTCATCTTGAAAGCACAACTTTGCTGGATATGGTGCAGCGCCATACAACGATTATTGGTTTGAAAGAAGCTGGCGATAAAAAACGAGTAACGGAAATCCGATCACAGTTACCTCCGGATGCTTTTGCTTTTTATGCCGGTGGAGAAGCAGATTTGGCAGGAAAAATCGCGGCAGGATTTGATCGTCTTTCTTCTATCAGTGCAAACGTTTTGCCTCAAGAAATCTTCAGCTGGTTTACTGCGTTGCTGCAGCATAAGGAATATCAAAATAAGGAACTATTTACCGTGGTCGATACTATTTTGAAAGCAGAAAGTCCCTTACCAAAATTAAAACAGCTTCTCAAAGAGAATGGCTCCGATGTAGGGAACTGCCGAAGTCCCTTAAAATAAAAAAAGCTGGAAGGCAGAGAATACTCTCACCTTTCAGCTTTTTCAAATTAAGCTTGTTCTTCAAATAAACGTGCTACTTCAATAATGACTTGGGTTGCCTTTTCCATACTTTCTAAGGAAATAAATTCAAATTTACCATGGAAATTCTCTCCACCTGCAAAGATGTTTGGGGTTGGTAATCCTTTAAAGGAAAGCTGAGCACCATCTGTCCCGCCGCGGATCGGTTCAATGATCGGCACGATCGATAGATTTTTAAGCGCTTGTTCGGCAATATCGACGATTTCTTTTACAGGCTCGATTTTTTCCCGCATGTTATAGTATTGATCACGGATCTCGACGCTGATGTTTGTTTCACCGTACTTTGCTTGCAGTGCTTTTACTTCTGCCAGCATGTTGGCTTTTCGCTTTTCAAAGTTAGCATGGTCAAAGTCACGAATAATATAGTAGGAACTAGCAAGTTCTACTTCTCCTTTGAGCGAAATCAAGTGATAAAACCCTTCATAACCCTCTGTTTTTTCTGGAACTTCTTCTTTAGGCAGTTTATCGTTCAGTTCCATGGCGATTTTTAGCGCATTGACCATTTTATCTTTGGCAGTGCCGGGATGAACGCTGTTTCCTTTGAAAGTTAATTTTACTGCTGCGGCATTGAAGCTTTCGTATTCTAATTCTCCTAGTGGGCCGCCGTCCATTGTATAGGCATATTTTGCACCGAATGCTTCCACATCGAAACGCTCCGGTCCTCTGCCAATTTCTTCATCTGGCGTGAATGCTACGCGAATCGTACCGTGTTTGACTTCTGGATGCTCAAGCAAGTAGTTCATTGCGACAACGATTTCGGTAACACCGGCTTTGTCGTCGGCACCAAGCAAAGTCGTTCCATCGGTCGTGATCAGCGTTTGGCCTTTGTAATTTTTTAGATTGGGATATTGTGCTGGAGAAAGCACTACGCCTAGCGCTTGGTTCAAAACGATATCCCCGCCGTCATAATTTTCATGTAGCTGCGGGGAAACACCTTTGCCTGTTAGATCGGTTGCGGTATCAACGTGTGCCATGAAGCCTATCACAGGAACTGTTTTGTCGGTGTTTGCTGGTAAAGTAGCCATCACATAGCCATTTGCATCCATAGTCACTTCGGAGAGACCGATTTCCTTTAGTTCTTCAACGAGTACTTTAGCTAGTTCTAGTTGACCGGGTGTTGTTGGACAAGTCGTGCTTTCCTCGTTTGATTGTGTATCTATTTTTACATATTTCGTAAATCGTTTTAACAATTCTTGCTTCATTTCAATCACTCCTCTATGTAATTCTCTTTCATTATAGCCAACTTTTTAGGATATTCCCACGATTCCGCATTCTTTTTCTTCAAAAAAGGGCCAAACTATAGTACCATTTAATCTATCAAAGTAAAGTAGGTGGGAAAATGCGTTTTATTTCATGGAATGTCAATGGATTGCGTGCTGCTGTCAAAAAAGGCTTCTCCGACTATTTCAAAGAAGCGGATGCAGACATTTTTTGTGTGCAAGAAACGAAATTACAAGCAGGTCAAATCGAGCTGGAGGGTTTGGAAGGCTATCATGATTATTGGAATTATGCTGTCAAAAAGGGGTATTCGGGAACGGCGGTTTTCACGAAGGAAGAACCGCTGTCCGTACAATATGGTCTTCCCGAGGATGTGCACAATCAAGAAGGACGTGTGATCACACTAGAATTTCCAGCTTTTTATTTTGTTACTGTCTATACGCCGAATTCGCAAGCGGAATTGAAACGACTAGACTATCGTACGGAATGGGAGCAAGCTTTCGCCGATCATATTATTGCGCTTGATAAGCAGAAACCGGTCGTTTTTTGTGGTGACTTGAATGTGGCGCATCAAGAGATCGACTTAAAAAATCCGAAGACCAACCGCAAGAATCCTGGCTTTTCTGATCAAGAGCGGGCGATGTTTGGGCAATTATTAGATAATGGGTTTGTCGATACGTTCCGCTATTTGTATCCAGAGCAAGAAGACGCTTATTCTTGGTGGTCTTATCGGATGAATGCCCGGTCACGGAACGTTGGCTGGCGGATCGACTATTTCGTCGTTTCCAGCCGCCTATCTGATTCGATCCAAGAAGCACGTATCCATGCGGAGGTCTTGGGATCCGATCATTGTCCGGTCGAACTTGAGATTGCGATCGAAGAATAAAAAACGAAGCTCGGTAATAAGCTTCGTTTTTTTGTTATTTCTCGTTCAGAAAATGTGCTGCTACTTGCGCATAGAGCTCTGCCCCGATCTTCAATGTGTCTTCATCGACATTAAAGCGCCCGTGGTGGTGAGCAAAAGTTGTTTCTTTAGCAGGATTTCCTGTACCTACTAAGGCAAAACTTCCCATTGCCTCAAGCTGATAATAACTGAAATCTTCTCCAACAGTAGTTGGTTTTGCCGTTAAAAGCGTTTCCTCTCCGAATGTTTTACGGATCACCTCTTGTACAAATGCTGCACTGTCGTCATCATTGATAACTGGTGCCGGGCCTCGGCGATAATGGATCTCAGCGGTTCCGCCATATAATGCGGCTGTTTGGTTCGCATAATGACGGATCGCTTCTTCCACTTGGTCACGAAGACTTGGCTCAAAACAGCGTACAGTTCCTTGTAAAACGGCTTTTTCAGCTATAACATTATACTGGGTGCCTACTTCCATTTTCCCGATCGTGATCACAGTAGGTTCCAAGGGATCGATTTTCCGAGAAACGATGGTTTGGACGTTCTGGACAAAATCTGAGGCAATAATGGCAGCATCTATGGTTTCATGCGGCATTGCGCCGTGGCCGCCTTTCCCTGTAAAAATTATTTCCAAAATATCGGCAGCTGCAAATGCAGGTCCCTTAGGGCAGATGACTTTTCCTGCTGGTGCAGGCGACCAGATGTGGATGCCGAAAACTTGGTCGACATCTTTCATCGCGCCTTGCTCGATCATGACTTTTGCGCCCTCCCCGTTTTCTTCGGATGGTTGGAAAATCAGCCGGACATTCCCTTCTAAAGTATCTTTCGCTTCATATAATACCTTAGCAGCAGTAAGCAACATAGCAGTATGAGCATCGTGACCGCAGGCATGCATTTTTCCGGCTTCTGTTGATTTATAGGCGATATCATTTAATTCTTCAACTGGAAGTGCATCCATATCTGCTCGCAAGGCAATCGTTTTTCCAGAGGAGCCCCCTTTTATTTCTGCGATGATGCCAGTGGGTTCAGTTCTCAGGTAGTGGATACCGATTGCATCTAATGCTGCTGCGATTTTCTCTGTGGTTTGATATTCCTGCCACTGCAATTCTGGATGGCGATGCAATTCTCTTCTGAAAGCGATCAAAGCATCCTCTTCTTCTAAAATTCGGGAATGGATTTGTTTATACATAAAATACCTCCAGCACGTTTACTTTACTTCATAATCCCTATTATAACGAACCCACCAGTTAGTCGCAAAGTTCAAGTTTTACTTGTTGACTGTTTCCCTTTATTTCGGTAAAGTAAGTCTATTACATCACTAAAGAAGGAGATTCAAAAATGAGTAAAGAAGAAACAGGGAAAAAATGGGCATTGATCGCGATCATGCTGGGTGCTTTTTTATCCTTATTAGATACCACCATCGTCAATGTCGCCTTACCGGATATTGGGCGCGTTTTAAAAACATCCAGTCAAACGATCGAATGGGTGATTTCCGGATATGCCTTAGCTTTTGGGCTTGTCTTGATCACTGCTGGACGGCTTGGCGATAAATTTGGAAGAAAGCCGCTTTACATTATCGGCGTTGCTTTATTTTTATTGATGAGTATTACAGCTGGTTTCGCAACGTCAGGAACGAGTTTGATTATTTCACGTGTTGTTCAAGGACTGGCTGCTGGATTGTTCTTCCCGCAGATCAATGCCACGATCATGGATCTCTATCAAGGACCGAAGTTAGCTAAAGTATTTGGTATTTTAGGGGCTGTTATCGGTGTTGCAACTGCGATTGGTCCGCTTACCGGTGGATTGTTGATCAATACGTTTGGTGCTGACGACGGTTGGCGCTGGGTATTTTTTGTTAATGTCCCTATTGTTATTATCACATTGATTCTTGCTTTTATTTATATTCCTAAAGACAAAAAACAACCACATCAAGTGAAGTTTGATATCCCCGGCGTTTTTGGAATAACATTGGCGCTATTATTATTGTTATATCCGCTGGTTGCTCATGGGGCAAATGATTTCAGCTGGTTAGATTTTATTGTGATGCTGCTTTCCTTGCCGGTCTTTCTACTGCTTTATTGGTGGAGCGCGCGTCAAGAAAAACTTGGCAATCAGCCGATCATTTCGCCGAAGCTACTCAAAAACAAGAAGTTCTTGTCAGGAATGATTTTTTCACTTGTTTATTTTGCAGCTTTTACAAGTATTTTCTTTGTCCTTTCGCTCACTTGGCAGACTGGTTTTGGGAAATCAGCAATCAGTTCCGGACTTGCACTTAGTCCATTTGCCTTCGGAAGTATGTTCGCAGCGGCGAACAGTAATCGTTTTGTTCAAAAGTTAGGACGTAATTTATTCTTTATTGGATTGATCTTTATCATTCTGGGGCTTGCTGGGACAGCACTTGTATTTTATCTGCATAGTGACGTCTTCTCTGCATGGTGGCTAACATTGCCACTTCTCTTGGGCGGGATCGGCAGTGGTCTGATTATTGCACCGATCAACAGCTTCACCCTCTCGACTGTTTTACCGGAGCAACGTGGAGGCGCAAGCGGGCTGTTTAACACCGCACAACGAGTTGGCACATCGTTTGGGATCGCGATCGTTGGGACAGTTTATTTCCGGACATTGAGTACGATTGATGGAACCAGTCGAAGTGACGTGTTTTCTGGAAGTTTGCAGATGAGTATGTTAGTGAACATTGCGCTCTTGCTTATCTGTACGGCGTTAGTGTTTGCGTTACCGAAGAAAATCAGCGAGCGTTAAAATAGCTATCAAAAAAACTCCAATGAGACAAGCCATTGGAGTTTTTCTTTTGCCATATATTAGTAAAAAAACAGCTTGGCTTTTGCCAAACTGTTTCTGTCTTACTTATTTATTCAATGCATTTTTAGCTTGATCTGCTAAAGCGCCGAATGCTGCTGTATCATTTACTGCTAAGTCAGCAAGCATTTTACGGTTGATATCGATGCCAGCAAGTTTAAGTCCATGCATCAATTTGCTGTAAGATAGTTCATGCAAGCGAGCTGCCGCATTGATACGTGTGATCCATAATTTACGGAAATCACGTTTCTTTTGACGACGATCTCTGTAAGCATATTGGTAAGATTTCATTACCGCTTGGTTTGCTACTTTAAATAATGTATGTTTAGCGCCATAATATCCTTTGGCTAGTTTAATGACCTTTTTACGACGTTTGCGTGTTACTGTTCCGCCTTTTACGCGTGGCATATTGTCTACCTCCTAGATTTTACATAAATTAGTTGAATTGATTATTTCATTTTTGCGACCATTTGACGAATACGTTTGAAATCGCCAGCTGATACCATTGCTGCTTTACGCAATTTGCGTTTTTGTTTTTGTGATTTGTTTGCGAACATATGGCTAGTGAAACCATGTCTGCGTTTTAATTTACCAGTACCTGTTCTTTTTAAGCGTTTTGCAGTCCCACGGTGGGTTTTCATTTTTGGCATGAATATTTCCTCCTTAAAACTTTACTTTTCTTGAAGTGGCGCTAGGACTAAGAACATTGAACGTCCGTCCATTTTTGCTTTTTGCTCCACAGTACTTAGATCTGTACATTCAGTTGCAAAACGGTCAAGCACCTTTTGACCAATTTCTTTATGCGTAATCGCACGTCCTTTGAAGCGAATCGAACATTTCACTTTATCGCCTTTTTCAAGGAACTTGCGGGCATTACGTAATTTTGTGTTAAAGTCATGTTCATCGATAGTTGGGCTTAAGCGAACTTCTTTCATAACGATGACTTTTTGGTTTTTCCGGGCTTCTTTGTCTTTCTTTTGTTGTTCAAAACGGAATTTACCGTAGTCCATAATACGAGCTACTGGTGGTTTCGCATTCGGAGCAACAAGTACTAAGTCTAGATTGGCTTTTTCAGCGATACCGAGTGCTTCGACTTTGCTTTTCACACCTAGTTGTTCGCCTTCTTGGTCAATCAATCGTACCTCACGTGCGCGAATCCCATCGTTTACCAACATGTCTTTGCTAATAATAAGCCACCTCCAAATATTTCTGGTCCAACAAGCGAGAAAATTGCCTGCTTTAGATCTCGCTAGCCTGAACATTTCAGACCATTAAAAAACGGGCATGCTAGAAAGCAAGGCCCGCACATCCAAAATCACGACGAACGTGATATAGTGTTTGAAATGTTTGCCTGAAAACGTTCCGTTAACGAGGCGAGAAGCGGGTTGCTTCTTCTTTCTTGTATGATAACCTTTATTACTATATCACATGCATGCTTGCCTGTCAACAACTCTTTAATGACTAGTTGTTAGCAGAGAAGCGGTAAGGTATTTTTTCCCTAGTTCGCTTTGCAGAAAATCTTGGAAATAATGGTTCTTGTCTGTTTTACGATAGTCGATCTGAATTTTATTTCCCATACCGATGTGCTTGCTGATAGCTTCTTCTACTCCCCGCTTAAATACGCGACAGCTCATGACCCAATAATGGATGCGAGGTGTTTCATCGTGGATCACAACAGAGATGATCCCTTCTTCCCCCAAGCGATCCCGATAGCTTACTGCTGTGATTTTTTTACCTTCTGCTTCTAATGCTTTCAGTTTAGACAATGTAAAAATCGTTTTGTTGTTGTTGAATTGATTGGTTTTGTTGAGTAGTTGGATGACCCGGGCTTCGTTTGCTTCTGTGAATGCTTCGTAGGTCAATTCAATTTGCAACGACTGCAGAAAGCTGGTCAAATCCGTGCTGCTAGCAAGTTCTGCTTCGATTTTTTTGAAATTGTTATTGCGAGCTTTATCCGTCTCGGTCAGACTGATTTTTTCAAAATAGCCTCGCCATTCGAGTTCATAGTATAGATCCAGTTGATTGTTATAATGGAGCGTTGGTTGCTCCTCTCCAAGCGTTGCCTTTATTTCTGCTAGTTCTCGCTGATTGTCATCAATAAAAATGGTGTCACGGGGGTTGATATTCCATTTTTTTGCGATTGCTTGCAAATTATCACTTTTTGGCAACCAATTCAATTGTTTCAGGGAGAAAAGCCAGTCAAAATCGGCGAGTTTTTTCGCTTCGGTGGAAATACTTGCATCATTTTTGGAGGCTGCTGCCATGAATATTCCGGCTGCTTCTAATTTTTTAAGGTGTTTTTGATAGATTCGGTGATTACTGTTCTTGCGCTCCTGCAGATTGGCTTGGATCATTTCTGCGCCTTTATCGCCGATGATACCTGGCCAGTAGGTATTATCCAGATCGCTGATAATGCCTTTTTTCGCTTTACCAAGCCAAGCTTTCAGAATGTTTCGCAGGCTTTGCGCGCAGTAATACTGTCCTTCTAAACTGCTGCCATAACTGAAATGGTACAGCATCGTGGTGTCGAAATAATGCTGTAAGCCGACGAAGTTCGCAATGTAATTGGTGTCATTGATCTTAATGTGGTTGTCAGCTAAGGCGAATAAGCGTGTGTTCGCTTCTCGAATGATCGTCACTAAGCCTTGTGCATCTACAGCTTCTAAGTTTCCAGTTGGCCGGAAAGGTAGATATTCCAGCGTATTGATGATCAATAATGTGTCCGGATACTTCGCGCAGATCTGTTCCACTTGCTTCACGTATTGCCATACTGCAGCTTCAAAATCTTCTGCGAGGTAAAGCTGGAAACTACTTTCGTGAATGTGGATCGCATCCGCCTGTTTATCTTCGAGTAATAATTCTTCCCAGTAACGGTTAAAATCGCCACTTGTGATCTCGATCGGTGTGTCAGCCAGTTCATATTCCATTGCTTTTACCAAGTGATTATTGGCTGTCTGACCCATTGCCATAAATAAATGGATGGATTCTGCATCCTTGTTTTTTTCAACTTTTGCTGTCTTACGGATCATTTGAAAATAGTCTTCTTTATACATGCGCTTCCACTCCTTCGTTTACATAGGCATTCAATTCATTACAATCATAGCGATTCAAGTTTAAAGCGCCGCCTTCTGGAACGATGCTATAAGCAGATCTCGTTCCCCAGCCGAAACGGTAGCCAGCCTTTTGGTAGCATGCGCGTACTTCCTCGTTTTGACTTCCGAATGGATATGCCACTGTTTTACGCTTCATCAAATGCCCTAGTTGCTTCTCATATTGGACGATATCTGCTTCGATCTCCGCTGGCGAGTTGTCTGGAAGATGCGTATGTTTGCATGTATGGTTGCCAATGAGATGTTTCGTTGCCAACTGCATTTCCTCCGCTTGAGTCAGATAATAATCTTGATAATTGGCGGCTGGGATCTGTTCAAATAACGTTTCGATCAAGGCTTTCGCCAGCGATTCTTTTTGGAAATAACGTTTGATAAAAATGATCTCAGGTTTATCAAGTGAAGCAACTTGGCTGTAGCTTGCGTATTTTTCTTCAAACTGTGGTTCCTCCGATTGAATAGCAGTTAAGATCGCAGAAGGCCGGTAGTAGTTCAGGATCTGATGGATCTTATTCACTTGAAGCAAGTCCGCTGTTTCTCTAGCGGGCAGGAAAAATTGTCCTTCGATGCCTTTTTCTTCGAGGTAGCTTGCTGCACTGTATAAATGCTCTTTATAGCCGTCATCAAACGATACCATAAAGTATTCTTGGCGCTCGTCAAACTCGCCTTTTTCCAGTGTAGCCATATCCAGTGGCGCATAGTGTTCTGTTAGGTAGTCAATCTGCTTTTCAAAAATAGTTTTTGGCAAATAGTTGTTTACTGTTTGGACAGTTTCTTCTGAACGGATATAGTGGTACATAAAATTATTCACCAGTGCATACCGCTGCGTTAAGCGATTTGGCCTTCCCTGATCGGATCGCAACTGGAAAATGACTGGTTTATCGCCTTGATACGCATATTTTAAAGTAGCATTTTCGCCTAAGTATGGAGCCGTATAGATGGGGAAAAGCTGTTTATTTTCTTGCACTGACTTTAATCCCACCAATGCTTGATTGGTATAGACGGTCGCGTAAGGAAATTGCTCGATTTCCATGATTTCCTGCAGATCCGTTTCTGAAAACAAGGAAAGGTCTCCGATAATATCGCAGATCAATAAGAAATCATTCGCTTCTGTCTGGTATTTTTTATAAACGTATACAAGACCTGATGGCGTGTAATAGAAATAATAGGTAGTAAATGGGTTTTGGAAAAACCGTTTTTGATAGCGCTGCTCATCCATAATGCCCGGAAGTTGTTTACTTTCCAATTCTTCGGCTGTCAAAATAGTTCCAGAGATCGGCGCTTTCAGTGGTCTTTTTTCCGAATACTGATAGGCAAGTGTCTCTACTTGATAACCTAAGCGGCTATATAGCTGCTCGGCCTGTTTAGATAGACCGATAATACGTAGTGGCTTGTCTGTCAATGTTTTTTCGACTTCTTTCAGTAGCAAAAGCCCGTAAACCGAGCCTTGTTTGGCGCTCCACAGGGAGAGGAAGTATTCCGTTTTGTCAGGATAGAAACCTAAAATAGCGACAATTTCGGCTGCTTCTTCTAGCACAAACATATTGATGGGTTGTTTCTGGTCAAGTGTATTGGTGCCGGAAAAATATTCAAATACGAACATGGCTTTGCTCTTGCTTAAAATGTGATTGGCTTGGTAATGACTGTGAATAAACTGTTGAATCGCTGGAATATCACGGTAACGTGCTCTTCTAGAGTGAGGCATTGATCTTCGTTTCCAATACCTGAAGATTTTCTGCTGCCATCACATCATCTAACGAAATCGTCGCGCCGTGTTGCTCGAGTAATGCCATCAATTCGATCAAGCTCAATGAATCAAACCGCGGTACTTCCAGCAAATGTGTTTCCATGGAATCGATCGTTACATCAAAATTATCTTCCAGAAAGGCTTTAATTTGCATATTTATGTTCCTCCATTACTAATTCATTCATAAACTTATCCAATTCTTCTTTTAAGATCACTGGATTGTTGCTGGTCATTCGGCTGGTCACGTCGTCAGTGAATTTGACACGGTCGATTTTTGATTTGATTTTGTAGATTCGCAGCCGATAGTATAATTCAATCATGCCCTTGACAATCAAATATTCCAATTGCTGACGTTTCTTGCTGCGGACACGAACTTTGTCGAGGAAGAAATCGCCTACGCAGATCGAACCGAAACGGCTCTCTTCGTTGATCGAATATTTTTGCGTCGTTCCTTGGCAGATATTAATGACTTCCAGATCATTGCCTTCGTTATAGGCAAAAGTCTGTTTGCTGAGTGGAAAATGGACTTTCTTTTTATACAGAGAAACAGTGCGCACATAACGCTCTGTATCCTCACGGTTGAAATGGACCGTTTTGCCATTAATGCGGATCAGCGGCATTTCCATTTGGATATAGGGAATCTGAACGATCCGTTTTACTGGCTCGTAGATCCGGTTGAATACTTGTGGTTTATAAATCTCGAGTTGGGGCGGCAGCTCTTTTACTGGCTCGCCTTCGATATCGATCATGAAATTCTCGGCATTGATATTCGGAAAGTACGTAATATAATATTGTTTCTGATTTTTATGATCCAATAGTTTAAAATCGAGCAACACGATGTCTTTTTGGAAAGAAATATTTTCCTCCTCTAAGGCAGTAAAATGTGTTTCATCGATAAAAAAGACAACATTATCAGCTAATTTCATCTAAAACCTCTCCTACTGCTTTTTTTTGAAAAATATGATCCGCTTGTTTCAGTAAATCATATTGACTGATCTGCATATCGGTTAGTTCGTGCATAAAACCGGTGTAGATATATTTCTGGAATTCTTCACTATTTGTCACTTCTTGATAGCTGATCGAAACGGAATTCTGGCTCATGCTCTCGATCAACGCCGTGGAATAGCCACTGATGACCCATTTACTCTCTTGGATCCGTTCAAATGTGCTTTTCACATCATCGCTATACTCTACTTGAACGCGATACTGTTTGAGTTTTTGGATAAAACTTCTTTCAAAGTTCACCCCTAGCGGCATTCTGAAAATGATCGGATATGGGTTGTGTTTGGAGAGTGGCTCGATCAACGCTTCAAAATCCTTGTATTCCAGCTTTTGGACCACGACTAGAATCTGATCTTTTTTCGTAATAGACTGATCTTCTAAGAAAGCAGGACAGCGGTAAAGCACCTTGGAAGGATTGAAATGTAGCCGTTCTCCGAATACTGGGCCCCAAGCGACTAAGTAATCTGCGGTCACGACGCTCGGTGCGGAAAAAGCGAAACCGGGATGTAGTTCAGAAATATTGGCATATTGGACTTCGACCGTTGTGATACCCAGTTCTTTGGCTGCGTGGATCATACCTTGGTGGGCATAGCCTAGTGAAAGGAATACTTTTTCAACATGGTTCATTTGGAAAAATAATTTATAATTCAATTTATCAATGTAGTAATCTCGTAATTTCATAGTCAATAATTTCACGATTGGCATCCCTGTATAGCCGTTTGCCAATAGATCTGCTTCAAAGGCATTTAATGCCGCCAACTCTTCAGGTGTCCATGTAACAATATCGCTGCCAACAAATTGTTTGCTATAAATTTTAAAATCATCCGTTGAAAATGAAGCTTCGTAGCGATTGGGAGCATTTTTCCCATCTAAGTAGCGGTCAATCGGAATGCAGCGGTAGCCGGCATTTTCATAGTAGCGATAATACTCATCAAGCAGATTATCGCAGCCATCTTCCGTATATCTGCCGCGAAGCATAAAGACCACTGCTTTCTCACCAGGTCGCACGATCCGAAGTGACTTTTGTTTGCTTTGCGGAATGGTGGCGGAGGTTTTGTAGCGTCTGATGATACGCCCGATCCGCCCTTCGCTGGTACGGATACTTTGGTCAGTGATCAAATTCATAGTCGTTGGCACGGCGATCAGTTGGTAGACAGAAAAGTCCTCGCGCTTAATCGCATATAGCTGATGTTTTGTTTCTAGTCTGCGGATCGTTTCGATCGCTTCTGCACGGTTCATTGGACCAGCCTCCTTGTCCATGTCGTCTGATAAAAATTTTCTAAGATCGTATTTCCCGCTGCTGAAAAATGCAAGCCGTCTGTCGTATAGCTATACAGTAATTGTTTGTCAGCTGCCAGCTGGCTATTTGGATCTATCACTTCACAATTCCATTTTTCGCCTAAATAGTCGATGCGCTCATTTACTTCGGCGATCTGCTGATTGGAAACAGAAGCAACATATAAGGTGTACACAATTTTGACCAGTATGACTTCACAGCCCACTTGCTGCAGGTGCTTTAGGATCATTTCTAAATGCTGGGCCGTTTCTGCGGGAGTGTAATCCGTGATCAGATCATTGACACCTAGTGCGACAACAGCCATCTCCGGGATTTGCTGACCAATCAATTGCGGCAAATTCGCAGCAACAGTGGCAGCGGTGATTCCACCCATTGCCAAATTGGAAAAACCTTCTGGCAGTTCAAGTAGTTCTCCTCGTGAATCTGCCAGAAACCAATTTGGTTTCAGCTGCTTAGCTTTCCATGTCGAAAATCGATTTTCGTATAAGGCTTGATTTGCCTGTTCACGCGCTTGATAGTCAAAGTAGCGAGCACCGACCGCTTGATAGAAATCGGCTTTATCGTCTACATCAATGGACGTTTCCTTTTCCATTTCAAAGCCGCACGTTTCTGTAGTAAAGAAACTTTTATCTGCTAGATAAGCTTCCTTGGTGGAAAGATAGATCGCACCGTTAGGATAATAATAGTCAGCGCTGTTTTGCCGACGGTAGTTCTGATCCACACCGGCAATATCCGGCAGCTTTCCATCTGCTGTCATTGTTGTATAAAGCGCGGGACTTTTATCCGCTTTACTAACACTGACCAAATGGCGTGCCCCTGTTTTTTCAAATTGCTCTATCGCCGCTTGCACCTGTTCTGCAGTACGGAGCGGAGAAGTCGGCTGCAAAAGTGCAAATAAGGTATTCTCTGAAAACTGTTGGAGAAAATCAAGTACTACTTCCGCACTAGTCGTCTGATCACGTGCTAGTTCCGGTTCACGCAGTAAAACAGTCACGCCAGTTTGACGAATGATAGCGGCATATGCTTCGGAATCCGTAGAAACGTAAATATCTTCCGGAGAAAATGCGCCCGATTGAAGCGCCGCCTCGATCGTATGAAAAATAAGCGGTTTTCCCGCTAAAAACAACATGTTTTTATCTCTAAGTCCTTTGGAACCAGACCTTGCTGGTATCAGACATATTTTTTTCATTTCTTCACCTCAAATGCTATTTCACTTTTCTCGCTGGTGTTCCGACATAAGTGCCTGATTGTTCAATTGGCTTTACAACAACCGCTCCTGCACCGATGATCGACCAAGAAGCGACCTTCATCAATTGGATCACGACACTGCCGCTGCCGATATAGGAACCTGTTTCGATAACGGAGAATCCATTGATCGTTGCATTTGGCGAAATATTGCAATGACTCGCTACCGTTGTATGATGTTCCACCACTGCGCCTGTGTTAACGATGGTATTATCATGAATTTTCACTTTAGAACCGATAAATGCGCTGTATCCAATGAAGATACCTTTGCCAGCTACACTATCTTCTGTAAATAAGTGCGCACTTTTACTAATGATATTGATGAATTTGTCATAGTATTTTGACTTTAATGTATGAAAAACTTCTTGGCGCTTGCGATTATCACCAATTGTAATAAAAATCGCATCAATTTCTCCTGTTTCAAGGAAAGCGGCTGCTTCTGCAATTTTCCCTAGGATCGGATAACCGTTTCGTTCTGTCCAATCTTTATCATCAAAATAACCTACAAATTCATACTTTGTCAGATCTACTACCGGTAATACTGCATCAGAATGGCTACCTGCACCAATAAAAGCTAACTTTTCCATCTAAATCACCTGTTCCTTCCTATCATAAAATGGTTTTTGTTTGGCGATGCCTTGTTCTAGCTTCTCTGTGATGATTTGATATGCCAGATAGCTGGAACTTGGTTTTTCATAAGGATTATCAAATACAGTGACTGCTGCTAGCTTTTTGATACCTGCTAGAATTGCTGGGGCAGTGGACTCGCAGTGGATGACGCTTGGACCGCTTGTTCGTGCTTTCTGCCGATCTCCGATATTAAGCGATGGCCTTTGCAGCGACGGTACCTCGATCAAGCCGGAGGAAGAGTTACCGATCAAACCTTCTGAGTAACGAACGAGGGAATGATAGCTTTGCGTTTCTAATGAAGGGAAATAATAATGCCTGTCTCCTTCTGCGATAAATGCCAGGCATGCTTCGCGGATATAATCAGAACCGGTATCCGAATTGGAACCGATGAAGATACACTGCTTGTCCGTGCTTTGCAATGCTTCTAAAAGTGCTGTGATCTGTGCTTTTGCACTAGCTTTGCTATCTAGTGTGACCGGATGGAAAAGGATCACGTAGTAAGCATCTTCTAAGCGGCAATCCAGTTTGTTTTCTAGAGAGGCTTTGGTTAAAAGCAAGGTTTGCTTGCTGTTTTCGACACCTAGCGAACCGATATTATAGACCATTTGCGGAAGTTCGCCCATTTGAATGATGCGGTCTCTATGGTCATCGGTGGACGCTAAATGTAGGTGGCTCATTTTTGTGATGGCATGACGGATAAACTCATCATAGTTACCAAGTGTCAATTCCCCGCCATGTAGGTGACAGATCGGGACTTGATAGATCACAGCCACATTAGCAGCTGCCAACATTTCATATCGATCGCCTAAGATAATAAGCAGATCATAATGGTTGGCCGTAAACACTTCGCCTAGCCCCGCGGTCAGCTTTGCTAAGCCGCTTGTAATCGTCTGATTCGTGGTGTCCCGCAGCCCCATTGGAATCTCTTTAACGATCGGGATCTCATCTTTTTTGATTGTCAAAATCGTTTTCCCATACTTTTCTTCTAAATGCGTACCCGTCACGACCAGTTCAAGGCGAATCTCAGGATCTTCATGAAGCAATGTGATCAAGTTACGGAGGATACCGTATTCCGCTCTGGAGCCAGTTACTACACAAATTCGTTTCACTGGACATTCACCTGCACTTCCGGAGCAGCTTCTAATTCGATCAGATCATCTTCTGCAAAATCACGAGTACTTTCTTTGCCAAGGATCTCATACCATTTCATTGGGGAAATACCATTACCCGGACGTTTGACCGTCAAATTATCGGCTGTGAATATTTCTCCTTTGCGAATGGATCGCTTTGCAACAATCGACTTGCGGGCTGCTTCTCGATTTGCTAGTTCCGCAGCGACCGGTTTTTTGTCGCCAGTTCCGAGTGCCAATTCGATATGGCGAATCCCTTCTACTAAACGTTTTAAGATATCCGGCGTTGCACTCGCCCGGTGGTCTGGTCCCGGCAAATCATTATCGAGTGTAAAATGCTTTTCAATTACTTGAGCCCCCATGGCAACAGCGGCGATCGGTACTTCATAGCCAAGGGAATGATCGGAATAACCGATTTCCAGGTCTGGAAAAAGGGTTTGAAATGTCCGCAAGACCTGTAGATTCACATCTGGAAAAGCCGTTGGATATTCCGTTGTACAATGCAGGAGCGCAATATCTGATGTTCCATTTTCCTGCAAGACTTGAATCGCCGTGTGGATCTCCTCCAGATCCGCCATCCCGGTAGAAAGGATTACTTTTTTCTGTAGACCGCCGATTTTTTCTAAAAATGGTAAATTTGTAAGATCCCCGGAGGAAATCTTATAGATCGGCATATCGGTCTGAATCAGAAAATCAAGCGACTCATCATCGAAAGGTGTAGAGAAGACGGCTAATCCCTTTCCTTCCGCATAATTTTTTAATCCTAAATAGTCGTCATGGGACAACTCTAGTTTTCGTGTCATTTGGAGTTGTGATTCTTGCTCGCCTGTAGTTTCTTTTTGATAATTGGCTTTCGGCGCATGTTTCGAAATTAATTTATCCGCTTTAAAAGTTTGAAATTTAACAGCATCAACCCCGCATTTAGCAGCCTCATCAATCATTTGCTTCGCTAAATTTACATCACCATTATGGTTACATCCGATCTCTGCAATAATATACGTCATGAGGACACTTCCTTTTCTCTCTTTGATAAGGTGATTATAGCACTCAGAAATGCTGAATTGGGTGGATTTACAAAGACTTAACGGGGATTTACGAAGGGTTAACGGGAAATTAATGTGGCGGGGGGTTGCTGTTTCAAAGGGATTTGGGTAAAAGCAAAAGTTGCTTCGAAACGGGGCAAAAATCCAGTTGCTTTACTGCTGCATACTTTGTTTTTCAAAAAAACTTTACAATTTCTTAATATTCCCTGATAATAAGTATATATATTATCGGATTCATCATTTTAGAGATAAAAGGCATTCTTGATTTTTAACAGGATACTTAAATGACAGAGGCGAGTTGTATTAGTATGCCTCTGTTTATATTTTCGTGTGGGGATGTTAAAGGAGAAGGGCCTGTATATGATGAAGCCATTAGCTAAATTTGGGTTTACAAAGCGAAGGGAGACGCTGAAATGAACAAAATAAATTTAGTGAGCCATGATATCGTGATTCATGATATTGTAGCTCACTCAAATAGGATTCAATTCCACTTTGATCCAACTGTGTTACAAGATGAGCCCCTTTCTTTTGTCTTAATTAAAAGAAAAGAAGCTTTTGAAGTTCCAATACCGCATCTACTTAGAAGCGACACCTCAGAAACCACCACTGTCCAATTAGAATTACCCCCCTCTGCTTTTTACACCACTGGACGATTTGATATTTTCCTCAAGACTACCCATACACTTCATCGATTAACTACCTCATTGAGTAACTTTCCAGAAATACATGACCGTTATTTTGACTATTTCAAGTGCACATCGGACTGGTATGCAGTCCCTTATGTGGCAAAAAACAGTGCTGTAAGCATTTTTGTAGAAGAAAAACGTAAAGTCATTAGTGATCCTTTTGATGATGCGATTTTTTTACATCAGATCCATAAAAAAAATAATGAACTTCTTTTGACATTTCGAAATGAGTCGGCTTTGCCTATTCAGCAAATTTTGATCAAATACCGCAAAGCGGATACTACTTATACGATTCCAATCAAAAAACAGTCCGAAAAATATTTTTCTATCGCTTTTTCACCTTCAAAAATGGATTGGGAACAATTTTATTGGGACTTTTATGCAAGTTTCGATGTAGATGACGAAAAGATTTTATTGCGTGTGAAAAATACCCGGCTACGTAATAAATTGAAGCTACAATACTTTTCCTCTCATTATGATTTTGAATTATTCAATGGTTTCCATGTGATTCCATATATCACGATCAACGAACAGTTTAGTTTGAATTTCCGCAAAAAATCAGAATATGAGACGCGTGCTTATAAAGCGAAAGAAATAACGGCTTACGTGTTATATTGTTTATTTGGCTGGTTATTTGCTTTTTCGAAGATTTGGCTGGTTCATGAAAAATTTTCGGAGACGGCGCAGGATAATGCGTTTGCGTTTTTTAAGTACTTATACACAAATGCTTCCGAAAAAAGAGCGTATTTCGTCATCAAGGCTAATTCCCCAGACGCCCTCCTAACTGCCCCTTATAAAAAGCGGGTTGTCCACTTTATGAGCATCAAACATTTATTCTTATTACTCGTATCAAAACGAATTATTTCTTCCGAATCAAAAGGACATGGTTATGCATGGCGAGTATCGCAAGGTTTTATTCGTCCGATACTTGATCAAAAGCCTTTTATTTTCTTACAACATGGCGTATTGGGCCTAAAACAAATCGATAATGTTTTTAGAGCACATGGGATGAATCATGCTGATCTATTTGTTGCTTCTTCGATTTTTGAAAAAGAAATTATCAAAAAATATCTAGGCTATGCCGACAAAAATATCATGGTCACTGGTTTGGCGAGATGGGATGAGATATCAGAGCGCCCCCTTACTACGGAAAGAAAAGAAATCTTATGTATGCCTACATGGCGAAATTGGCTGGAAGAGGCTGACGAAGATACGTTTTTAAACTCGGAGTACTTTAAATATTATCAAAATTTAATCACATCTGAACGGTTACAAGCAATTTTGGCTGAAAATCAGGTTACTCTAAATTTTTATCTACATCCTAAATTCCTCAGTCTCTCACATCTATTTATAGATAATGAAAATCCATTTATTCGAATTTTATCTTTTGGCGAGGAAAAAATGAGTCAGTTAATCACAAACTCTAGAGCTTTAATAACTGATTATTCTAGTGTCGCTTGGGAATATCTATATAGTGATAAACCAACTATCTTTTTCCAATTCGATATCAACCAATATTTAGAATCTCAGGGTAGTTATATAGACTTAAAAGAAAATCTCTTTGGCCCTATTGCTTATGATTATGAAGCATTGCTTGATCATGTTAGCAACTTGATTGCCACTGACTTTAAAGTATTTCCATTTCATCAAGAATGGAAAAATAACTATCTCGCTTATACGGATGGAAAGCATTCAAAACGTATACTAGACGCTATAGTCGCATATGAAGGAAAAGAAACTTATAAACAAGCTCTCATAAGCAGGTTAAAGCGGAACACATTTGTACGGACGATTTGGCGAAAAGTAAAAAAAAATCATCTATTAAAAAAGCTAATCCATTGAATAAATCAATGGATTAGCTTTTTTTATATCAGTTTGTCACGCTTATATTAATTTCATGAATTTCAATATTCCAAGCTTTACTCTATTGAGCAAGGGGCGATTGTTATATTTTTTCTTAGCGATTTGCTCATACATCGAACTATTCAATATACCAGTATAGACACGTTGACTATTTTTATCATCAATATAAGCGAAATAATTCGGACGTATTGCTTGATATTCCGCTTTTTCCGAGAAGTCATTATCTATATAAGTCTTTGCAGCTTCGACAAGCGTATCAATATCAATTGCTCTATCACCAAATAAAACATCTTTCATTTCGATATAGCTTCCAGTTAGCTCCATATAAGTATCATAGTCGAACTGATAGAAAATAACAGGCTTAGCCATATAATACATTTCCCAGGCAACACTTGAATAATCTGTAATCAATAAAGCAGAACGCATCAATAGTTCATTGATTTTCACTTCCCCAAATGGAACCAAATTGAAATTATCAGAAGTAACATCGAATGTTCCAATATATTGTTTGAATTTAGGATGTAATAAAAAATTAATTATAACGTTATGCTTTTCAATATGTGCTGCTAGTTCTTTAGAATTCAAAAGTTTCATATAGCCAATATAATAATCAGACTCTAAAAACTCTTCTTCGGATACCTCGTCTAACCAGCTTCGCCAAGTAGGCATAATAAGTATTTCTTTAACTTTATTTTGTGAAGCAACATCTTCAAGAACGTCCCAACGCGGGAACCCAGAAACAATAATGTCTTTCGAATCGTAGCCTAAACCATTTTTTATGATGTTTTTTTCAAATTCAGAAGTAGTAACATACATACTTGCACCACTTGGTGATTCTTTTCTTAATATACTGTCATTTAATTTAAATGCAGTTACTCCGTGTTGTAAAAAAACAAATGTTTTTTTATTTAGTATATCTTTGATCTTACCTTTTTGATATCTCCACAAATAAGCATGACCACGTGTTTCAGAAGCAACTAATAATTCCGCAGCCTGTAAATAAACTAAATGTTTTACGCTCATAAAGGTAAGAACTCGATCTTCCATACCTTTTAAATTAGCAATATCTGGAGAATTTTCTTTGATTATATAGTAGATTTTTTTATTCTTATGATGCTCATAGCAATATTTGAAGAAGTAATATGAATTGTCTTGCGCAGTTTCGGATTCCTTTTCATAGACCAACCAGACTTTTTCAGCATCTAATTGATACTTGAACCTTTCATATAATTTTATTGCCTTTGTTTCGTTTTTCAAAGCCATATTATATACAGATTCGTCCATATTCCGATAAGCTATAAAAAGTACCCCTCGCTCAGTAATATATGGATAAAGCATATTCTCATTTAAAAATAAATAATTCCCACTGATATTATGATTTAAAGCATTGTTAAATTCTTTTTCATGACTCTCAACTCGCGAGTATACCCTTTCTTCTTCTATTTGAGCCACGAGAAAAACATCATAATAAAATTGTTCATACTGATGTTCCATTAAGTTTAATGTTGCTCTAATTAAAATAGAATGCCCCGTATACGTATAATCTACTAAATCCGCCTTGATAATCTGCTCCTTCACTTTAGATCGCAAAGTTAAAATAACGGATTCAGGAGTAATATTTTTTACATTTCCTGGGATAGTGAATTCCAGTTCAAGATCTAATTTGCCTTTCATTACCTGACATTTTTTAAGATTTGTTTTAAATTCATATTTTTCTTCAAAGATAAATTTCTTGTCTCGAATTACTGCGGATAATTCGTTATATTTAGACAAAAAGAGCATAAATAGTTGGTTCTTATTTTTTAGTGTTAGCATATTTGCTGGAGGCTTCATTGTATTTAAATATCGTTTAGCCTTTTCTTCTATTTTATGGTTAGGAATAAATAACTTCCCTCTATATATCATGAAATCATATGTGATCTCACAATAGAAATCATATCTACTTTTTTGGAATACCAAATCATCTATTAGATTATCCATAGAAATTAAAAAGCCGTTTTCCGTTTCAATATATTGTAATTTCACCTCTGTTTTTTCAGTTCTTTCAATTAGATAGAAATCAATCTTTTTATACGATTGTTTATCGGTCAGTTGAAATAATAGCTCTTTATCATTTACTTGATTAATTTTGATTCCTATTGCTCTGTTAAATACAGGAAGATTTCCAGCTATTGCTCCAATATTGAGGAGTTCTTTCTTTTTCTGGGACATAATACTAATCGAATTTAGTTTATAGTTGAATATAATTGAAAAATCTCCAGCAATTTTCCCTATTTCTCTATTTAAATAGGTTTCTTCTTCTGAAAGTGTGAAAGCAACTTTTTTATTTCCAAAGAATATAATAAGTTTCGCCTTCTCATAGGTAGTCAAAAATTCTTCCACTCTATTATCAAATGAAATTACTAAATCGTTCTCTATTTGTTGATATTCCAACATGTGTACTTTATTTTGGGCTGTTAAACCGATCGTTACTTTTTCCGTTATCGGTTCTCTAAATGACATAACAAGTTCAGCAGCCCTAGCTTCACACGTGATTATATTTGCTCTTGTATTATTATTATTTAATTCTTGTATATGCGCCTTTTCTGCAAAAAAAGCGATAGCATCAAAATATACACGACAATTGCTTTCTGTAATCAATAGGTGTCCACCAAAGTCAACATCAATCGTATTTTCAGAAATATATTCTGTACTAGTCTCATTATTGATCCGCAAATCACTTTCGATATAAAA
Source organism: Listeria grayi DSM 20601 (assembly GCF_000148995.1). Classification (GTDB taxonomy): domain Bacteria; phylum Bacillota; class Bacilli; order Lactobacillales; family Listeriaceae; genus Listeria; species Listeria grayi. The sequence goes on along the minus strand of NZ_GL538353.1, from coordinate 752,076 downwards.
GCTTTCTCCAAATGTAAGGAACTTCAATACATAGCGATCTACCACACGATGTGGATCTAGCTCTACTCGATATTTCACGTATTGCCTATTACCCTCTCCAAGCAGTTCCCAAAATCTAAGTTTGATGTATTTGCCATTTTCTTTCGCCATAAACATAGAATCTTGTAATATATATTTTCGATCCAATACTATTTCTACATAAGTCCCTAAATATTTTTCTATTTTAATATCAACTACATTTTTAATTTTTTCTTTACTTTCCTGCGCCAGTTGAAGCCTGTTACTATATAAGATACTTAAAAATCCATTTTTGGCAATGTAAGGCAAGAAATAATTTCTATTAGCATCTTTGATCCAATCGTTATAAAACCGATATTCTTCTTTTACTGTTTTATAAGGATATATTTGTATCCGCTTATTTTCTTTTATCTCGTTCAGATAAAAATCAAAAATCATTCCTTCAATTAAATTCTTGAAGGCCGCATTCTCAAAATCAATTATTATTCTGCTTTCAACGCTAATATCAGCATGAAAAACGGCCAATACATCTTTTGTTTTCCTATTTACTACTAATAATTTATCCCAATTTCTAAGGTGCTGATCTTTTCCCAAATAAATCCATACCTTATTCTCTCTAACTACATATTGTTCTATCTCTATTCCCACTAAATTACTCCCCTTTTACTTTCTAAATATTCTTACGTTTCATCAAATTCATTTCCCTTTAAAGTTTATTTTTATTTGTCATTTTGTTTTTACTCGCTTATTACTTCTTTTATTATGCTATTTTATAAATTAAGTGTCAACAGGGTTAGGGCTGTTCTTAGTAAGAATTCTTCGTAGAAATTCAATTTCTTGATTTTGCCACAAAAAAACAGCCGGCCAAGGCCGACTGTTTTCTCATAAGTTTGATTCTTAACGAATCTCTTTGATACGAGCAGCTTTACCACGCAAGTTGCGTAGGTAATAAAGTTTCGCACGACGAACTTTACCGCGACGGATCACTTCTAATTTAGCGATACGTGGAGTGTGTACAGGGAATGTACGTTCAACGCCTACGCCATTAGAAATTTTACGAACTGTGAAAGTTTCGCTGATTCCAGCTCCGCGACGTTTGATAACAACGCCTTCGAACAATTGGATACGTTCGCGAGTTCCTTCAACAACTTTCGCGTGAACGCGAACAGTGTCTCCGGGACGGAAGCTAGGGATATCAGATTTCAACTGATCTTTTGTGATTTCTTCGATAAGTTTATTCATGATTTTTTCTCTCCTTTATTCCAATATTCATACATACTTGTTATGCAGCGGAACATTGTAGTTAGACTGGAAAATCCAGTACCTCTAATAGAATACCACTTAACGGAATGACTGTAAAGTTTTTTTCTTACTTTTTATCTAGTTTTATCCAGCTTGCGAGCCATTTTTTCTGTTGGTCGCTAAGTTCTAACTGTTCCAATAGATCTGGTCTTCGCTCCCAGGTCCGGCGCAGTGATTCCATTTGTCGCCACTCTTCTATTTTAGCATGGTTGCCGTTTAAGAGGACTTCGGGTACTTTTAAGCCACGGAAATCGGCTGGTCTGGTGTAATGTGGGTGTTCAAGCAATCCGGTGGAGAAGGAGTCGCTTGCAGCGGATTCGCTGTTGCCAAGTGCTCCTGGGAGAAGGCGTACGATGCTGTCAACCATTGTCATGGCTGCAAGTTCTCCTCCGGTCAAAATATAATCGCCGATCGAGATCTCATCGGTGACGAGTTCTGTGCGGATGCGTTCGTCGTAGCCTTCATAATGGCCGCAGATGAAAATAAGCTGCTTTTCTGTTGCCAGTTCTTCTGCCAGTTTTTGGTTGAAGGGTTTGCCGGCTGGGTCCATAAGGATAACGCGGGGTCTCGTTTCTTCTGCTCTGACGGCTGCTACTGCGTCGAAAATCGGTTGTGCTTTGAGAAGCATTCCTGCCCCTCCGCCATATGGATAGTCATCAACGACGTGATGTTTGCCCTCTGCGTACTGGCGAAAATCAGTGACTGCTATATCGACGATCTCTTTTTCGATTGCTTTTTTTAAAATCGAATTCCCAAATACTCCGGTAAACATTTCTGGAAAAATCGAAAGAATGTCTACTTTCATTCCTATAACAATCCTTCCATAACTTCGATCGTGATTGTTTTTGTAGGGATATCGATCGTTTTTACGACATCCGCGATATAGGGAATCAGGATCTCTTTTTTGGCAGCCGTTTCCACTACCCAGACGTCGTTGGCGCCTGGTGTTAGGATCTCTTTGATTTCGCCAAGCGTTTCGCCTTCAGTAGTGACTACTGTGCAACCAATGATCTCATGAAAATAGTATGCATTTTCTTCGAGTGGCTGCAACTGGCTTTCTGTTACTTTAAGGACGCCTTCTTTTAAATGTTCTACCTGATTGATGCCCGTATAGCCTTCAAATGTCAACAAATCGAATGTTTTATGCTGCCGATGACTTTTGATCGTCAGGGGCTGTGCTGATCCGCCGGTTTTTGGTACGTAGTAAAGTATATTACCTGGTACATAGCGTTCTGCAGCAAAATCTGTGGTGGAGATCACACGTACTTCCCCCATCAATCCATGTGTGTTGACGATTTTTCCTACTTTATACATTTTTTCCATAGTTCACCTCTACCGTATTTCAATAACGATACCGTCTTTGACAATGATCTCGCTGCTTGTTTGGACATTTTTCCACTCGTCGCCAACTTTCACTTCTTGCAGTGCATCCAGTTCACGTTCTCTGATCTCGCTTCCAAGCGGCAGTATCTCCAACTGATTGATCTGAAAGTCTGCTAGTTTTACTTTTTCTCCTCGAAAATTTATTTCGCGGGAAAAGTAAGTAGCGATTTGGTTTTGATTATAGCCGCCGCTTTTATGCTCGGCTTTTTTTTGTTCAAAACGTAGCTGTTCGATTTCATTTTCTAGTTCGGCTCGCTGTTTTTGATAATAATGTAATAATTCTTGCTTGCTTGTTTCTGTCAATATCTGTTTGACTACTACTTTTTGGATAATCTTCACGTTCGCCCTCCTCTTTCGGGTTACATGGATTTCTCTTTTATTTTAGCAGTTCAGATAGCTAATTCCAACTGTTTTCCGTAAGCGGCAAAGATTATTCGTGTTTTTGTGCCGCTTGTAAAAAGATCTGAAACAGTTTTTGCGTCTCAGGATCACGCTGGAACATCATTTCCGGATGCCATTGGACACCGATGAACCAACTTGCTAGTTCGCGGCTTCCCTCCATTGCTTCGATCATCCCATCGGTAGTCCGTGCGGAAACGACTAGCTTGTCAGCGACCGTTTTGATAAATTGATGATGCAGGGAATTTACTACTTTCTTATCGGAGAAAAGCTGATTCAGCTGCGAATCTTTTTCGATATTGATCGTATGTGAGCCGAGTGTTTCATCGACGTGTTGCAGATGCTGTACGAGCGGCTGTTTGACATAGTTGACATCTTGGTACAAAGAACCGCCTAGGGCAACGTTGACAAGCTGTAGACCACGGCAGATCGCGAAAATTGGTTTGCCTGCTTCCAGTGCGGCATGGACGAGCGCCATTTCAAAATGATCACGCTGCGGGGAATAGGCACCGATCTCTGGATTTGGTTCTTCTAAATATAAGTGCGGCGAGATATCTTGGCCGCCTGTCAGTAAGAGACCGTCAATGAGCGAAATAGCTTGGGCTGCTGCTGCTGGTTTATCAATTGGCAAAACGACAGGAAGTCCGCCTGTTCCCTGGATCGCATCGACATAATGCTGCTGCGTGTATGTCACGCGGTGTCCGTAAAATGTATCTACTCCTTTTACCAGCCTATTGCCGGTGATTCCGATTACTGGTTTCATGCCTAGATCCCCTTTGCTTTTTTCTTATCTTATCAAAAAAAGACTGGTATATAAATCAGTCTGTTCTGATTCATACCCAGCCTCTTTTCATTAATCAGTAATTTCGAGATGTAGCTTTTTATTGTATTTAGAACCAGCTGCATAAACAACTGTGCGCATCGCTTTTGCGATTCGTCCTTGTTTACCAATAACACGCCCCATATCTTCTTTGTTTACTGATAATTTATAGGAAGTCGTCTTACCTGTCTCGGAGACAGATATAAGCACATCTTCCGGATGGTCCACAAGGGGTTTCACGATGGCGAGAATCAATTCTTCCATTCGCGTGCTCCTCCTTATTTACCTAATTTTTGGTTGTGGAATTTTTCCATGATACCTTCGTTACTGAATAAGTTACGAACTGTATCAGATGGTTTCGCACCATTATGCATCCATTTCAAAACAGACTCTTCATTGATTTTCACTTCTGCTGGATTTAACAACGGGTTGTATGTTCCAACAGTTTCGATCGAACGGCCATCACGTGGATAGCGAGAGTCAGCTACAACGATACGATAAAAAGGTTTCTTTTTAGAACCCATACGTTTTAAACGAATTTTAACTGCCATGTTTTTATTTACACCTCCATAATGTCTTACACAAGTATATATATTACCAGTAAAGCATTTGTTTGTAAAGTGTTTTTTCTTTACAGAACAATTTTTTTAAAATGGTAATTTAAAGTTGCCAAACGGGTTTTTGCCTTTTTTCATTTTTTTGCCCATCGCGCCGCCAGTCATCTGCTTCATCATTTTTTTCATTTCATTAAATTGTTTGAGCAGACGGTTGACTTCTTGAATCGGTCTGCCGCTTCCACGGGCGATCCGTTTTCTGCGGCCGGCATTAATGATGTCTGGATTGTCTTTTTCCATTTTCGTCATTGATTTGATGATCGCCTCGATGTGACCAAGCTGTTTATCATCGACTTGCATGTTGTCCATGCCTTTCATTTTCCCTGCACCGGGAAGCATTTTCATCAATTCATCGAGCGGGCCCATTTGTTTGACTTGTTGCAACTGTTCCAGAAAATCGTCTAATGTCATGCTGTTATCTTTGAGTTTTTGTTCCATTTCTTTTGCTTTTTCCGTGTCGATGTCTACCTGTGCTTTTTCAATCAAGGAGAGGACATCGCCCATTCCGAGGATACGAGATGCCATCCGATCTGGGTGGAACGTTTCTAATGCTTCCATTTTTTCGCCGGTCGCCACGAGTTTGATTGGTTTTCCAGTTACCGCGCGAATGGATAAAGCTGCCCCACCACGTGTGTCTCCATCGAGTTTGGTCAGGATCACACCGCTGACTTCGAGCTGTTCATTAAAGCTTTCTGCGACGTTTACTGCGTCTTGACCGGTCATCGAATCGACTACTAAGAAGATTTCATCCGGCGAAGCGACTTCTTTTACTTGTTTCAATTCGTCCATCAACGCATCATCGATATGCAGACGACCTGCTGTATCGATGATCACATAATCTAAATGGTCTTCTTTTGCTTTCGCGATCGCTTGTTTTGCGATTTCGACTGGGCTGACTTGATCTCCCAGCGAGAAGACTGGCATGCTGAGCTGTTTACCTAATGTTTCCAATTGCTGGATCGCTGCCGGACGATAAATATCGGCTGCTACTAACAGCGGTTTGCGGTTATATTTTTTCCGTAATAAGTTAGCCAATTTTCCTGTAGTAGTCGTTTTACCGGCACCTTGGAGGCCGACCATCATGAGTACCGTCGGCGGTTTATCTGCTACGGCGATCTTGCTTTCTTCGCCGCCCATCAGGTTGGTCAGTTCCTCTTGGACGATCTTGATAACCTGTTGACCTGGTGTCAGACTCTTCATGACGTCAGAACCAACTGCACGTTCGCTTACGGTCTTGATAAATTGTTTGACGACTTTGAAGTTTACATCGGCTTCGAGTAGTGCCAAACGTACTTCACGCATCATCTCTTTTACATCGGCTTCGGAAACTTTTCCTTTACCGCGGATTTTGTTCATTGTTTCTTGCAGTCTTCCTGCTAAACCTTCAAATGCCATTTCCTTTGCCTCCTATTCGGTCGCTTTAAGCTTTTCGATCCATTCTTCCAGCTGCTTGTCGAGTAATTTATTTTCCTGCAGATAGGTTTCGAGTTCTGTCAGCAGCTTTTCACGTTCTTCATATTTAGCGAGCATCCCGAGTTTCTGCTCATAATTCTCCAAGCTCTCTTCGGTCCTCTTTATATTATCATAAACTGCTTGCCGGCTCACTTCATATTCATCAGCGATCTCTCCTAAAGAAAAATCCTCCAAATAATACAGCGACACATAGTTTTTTTGTTTTTCTGTCAGCAGTCCTTGGTAGAAATCAAATAATAGATTCATTCGATTGGTCTTTTCAAACAAGGCGTGTCACCTCTCTTCTTCTAAAGGATACGGTTAAATGGCAGTACTGTCAAGCATATTCCGGACGGAGAAAAACAGCTAGCAAAACTTACTTGCTAGCTGAAAAAATTATTTCTCGTCGATCAGATCAGCAAACAATCCGTACACGTAATCTTCCGCGTCAAATGGTTGCAGATCGTCGATTTTTTCGCCTAGACCGATATATTTTACCGGGATTTGCAGGCCGTTTCGGATCGCGATCACGATCCCGCCCTTTGCTGTGCCGTCGAGTTTCGTGAGTACGATACCGCTGACATCGGTTGCTTCTTTGAATTGTTTTGCTTGGACGAAGGCGTTTTGACCTGTGGTCGCATCGAGAACAAGTAGCACTTCATGCGGCGCGTCTGGTACTTCGCGTCCAATAACTCGTTTTACTTTTTCAAGTTCGTTCATCAGATTTACTTTATTTTGTAGACGACCGGCTGTATCGCAGAGCAAGACATCTACGCCTCGGGCTTTGGCTGCTTGCAGTGCATCATACATTACAGCTGCAGGATCGCTTCCGGCTGTTTGTTTGATGACTTCAACGTTCGCACGTTCTCCCCAAACTTCCAGCTGTTCGATCGCCCCTGCTCGGAAAGTATCTCCTGCTGCCAGCATGACTTTTTTGCCTTGACTTTGCAGCATGTGCGCCATTTTGCCGATCGTTGTTGTTTTACCGACACCGTTGACGCCGACGAATAAAATAATATTCAAGCGACCGTCCTTTATATCTAGCGCTGGCTTTGCTTCTTCTTCACCTTCGTAGATCGCAACTAGTTTCTCGACGATGACTTCTTGTACTTCTTTCGGATCACTGATATTGCGTAGTTTTACTTCTTCGCGCAGCTGATCCACGAGTTCCATTACCGTATCAAAGCCAACATCAGCCCCAATCAGTACTTCTTCGAGTTCTTCAAAAAATTCCTCGTCTACTTTACGATAGCGTGCCATCATTTGATTCAATTTTCCTGAGAAATTTTGACGTGTTTTGCTTAGCCCATCTTTAAATTTCCCTGTCACGGAGTCAGTTTGTCCCGTGATTTTTTCTTTGATTTTCTTGAAAAAGGTCATGTTATTCTCTCCCCTGCTTTATTTCACAAGTTCTTCGGTTTCTTCTAAACGGACGGATACTAGTTTGGAGACGCCGGATTCCTGCATGGTCACACCGTACAGAACATCTGCTTCTTCCATGGTTCCTTTCCGGTGCGTAATGACGATAAACTGGGTGTCTGATTCAAACTGTTTGATATAGCGGCTGAAACGGATGACATTTGCCTCATCCAGTGCTGCTTCGACTTCATCGAGGATACAAAATGGCACTGGGCGGACACGAATGATCGCAAACAATAACGCGATGGCTGTAAGTGCCCGTTCGCCGCCGGAACGCAAGCTGAGGTTCTGCAGTTTCTTACCTGGTGGTTGAACGATGATGTCGATACCTGTTGTAAGCAGGTTTTCCGGTTCGGTAAGAACGAGTTTTGCCTCGCCGCCGCCGAATAATTCTGGAAAGACGATCGCGAATTCTGTTTGGATCGCTTCAAAACTGGCTTCAAAACGAATCTTCATTTCCTCGTCCATTTCACCCATCACATCAAATAGGGTTTCTTTGGCTGCTAGCAGATCTTCTTGCTGACCATTCAAGAATTGGAAGCGTTCCTCGATACGTTCAAATTCTTCGATCGCACCGAGATTGACAACGCCGAGTTCATCGATCGAACGTTTGAGCAAACGGACCTTGGAGCGCAACTGTTCCTGATCGACATCTGGCAAAATGTTTTCCTTTGCTTGCTCGAAATCAAGTTCATATGCTTCCTGTAGGCGGTTGATACGGCTTTGCATGTCGACTTCATAGCGACTGATCGCTACTTCGGCTTTATTGCGCTGTTCGCTGTAATACTGTGATTGCTCATTTTTCTGCTGCAACGTTTCTTCTTGCTTGGTCAAACTTTCTTGCAAGGCGATCCGCTTTTCGCGAAGCTGTTTCGCAGCTGTTTCACAGGTCGCCTTATCTGTCCGCGTTTGCTCGATCAGCTGCGTATATTCTTCTTCCGTCCTTGATTCGCTACGAATGGTTTGGATGCTTTCCAAGCGGTCTTCTGCGGCTTGCTTTTGCTGATATAACTCATTTAATTGATCTGTCAGCCGAGCTTCTTCGGTGCTTGTGTAGCCTAATTCTACTTTTTGAGCGGTGATCGTTTCTTTGAGATCAGCTAGCAAATGTAGGACTTCCGTGCGCTTGCTGTCTTGGATCTTGCTGTCTGCGAGCATCGTTTCGATCGCTTCGTTCATTTCAATGAGTAAGCGTTCGTTTGTTGCTTCTTCAGTCAGCAGCGCTTGTTTGCGTGCTTCGAGTTCATTTTTCTCTTTGAGATTGTCTGCTTTTTCATAATCATAGATTTTCAATTGGTGATTTTGGCGTTCTAGATTCTCTCTGCCACTGGAAAATTTACTGGTCCATTCTTGTTCTTGGATACGGAGTTTTTCCCCGGTGGAACGGATTTCTTCCAGCTGTTCGCGTTTGGTTTGGACATTTACCTTGCCTGCTGCGACGCTTGATTCAAATTGACTCGTTTGCTGCTGAAGGCTCTTTAACTGACTTTCCAGCTGCTCCAATTCATTTTTGCGTGTCAAGATCGAGGAGCGGCCTTTCGTTGTTGCTCCACCAGTCATCGAACCGCCTGCATTCACGACATCGCCGGCCAGTGAGACGATCCGGTAGCGATAATGTACGAGTTTTGCTAATTCATTGGCGCCCTTTAAATCTTTTGCTAAGATCGTTGTGCCTAGCGCGTTTTGAATAACCGGAGCGAGTGAAGGATCATGCGTGACGATCTGGCTGGCTACTGCTTCGAACGCTGGGTTCGCTTCTAATTGTTTCAGCGTCCCAGCTGGAAGTTCACGTGGCTGGATCGTTGTCAGCGGCAAGAATGTAGCGCGACCGGCACGTTTGGTTTTTAAATATTGGATTGCTTCGCGGGCAGCGCGTTCATCTTTTGTGACAATATGTTGGGCATTATTGTTCAAAGCGATTTCCATCGCGGTCTGATAATGTTCTGGGATCGTGACCAGTTCGACTAATGCACCAATGATGCCTGGTATTTCTGTTTTTGCTTTTAATACTTCGCGGACCCCTTGAAAAAAACCGGCATAGTCATCTGCGAGTTCCGCAAGTGTTTCTTTGCGTGCCTTGACCTGTTCGATAGCTTGGTAGTGCTTATAAAGGGCGCCCTCTTCTTGCGCAAGGCTTTGTTCAGCTGCTGTCAGTTCTTTTTTATTTGTTTCGTAGGTCGTCAGTTGTTCTTCTAGCTGCTTTCGAATCGATGCAAGCGTATTTTCCGTTGCTTCGATTTCTTCTTGTCTGGCGATCCGTTCTTTGCTGCTGTCGCCGTTTTCTTGTTCTAAGCGTGTTAACCTGGCATCGATCTGTTTCAATTGACGGTCGATATAGCCAACATCATTATGGATCGTCGTTTGGCGGTGTTTCAGTTCAATGTAGTCACTCTTTTTGTTTTCGATCGTATCTTCGGTGATATTATCAAGTTCTGCCAAATTGCGTTCGTACGCCTTCCGCTGCCGGTCAGCCAATTCCAGTTTCGTTTCTTTTTCCAATTTTTCTTCGAGCAACTGTTTGCGCTCTGCTTCTAACTGGGTGATTTTAGCTGTTGTCGCAGTGAGTGTTTCTTGGTGCGTTTGTTCCGTTTCACTGCTGTGCTTTTTCCGTTCCAGTTGCAGGTTGCGCTCGCCTTCAAGCTTTTCGAGAGACTGCGCTAGTTGCAACAGTTTCTGCTGATTGGCATCGATTTTTTCGTCTAGTTCGGTTAAAGATCGTTTTTGTTCCGTTACGTGCTGTTCTTCTTCACGGATCTTTTCGCGCAACTTGAAAAGAGCTTGGCTGTTGGCTGCGAAATCATCGCGTTCTTTTTCCAATTTCGTTTCTAAGCCGCCGATCTCAGTTGCTAGTAAGGAAACTTCATATTTTTCAAGTTCCTCTTTTTGAAAGAGATAGTCTTTCGCGATCGATGCTTGCATTTCAAGCGGTTCGAGTTGTCCTTCTAATTCATATAAGATATCTTGGACGCGATTTAAGTTTTCTTCTGTCTCTGTCAGCTTTTGTTCTGCTTGTTTCTTTCGTTGTTTATATTTTAATACGCCGGCAGCTTCTTCAAAGATCGTCCGTCGCTCTTCGGGTTTGCTGTTTAGGATCTCGTCGATCTTTCCTTGTGAAATGATCGAGAAGGACTCTCTGCCGAGGCCGGAATCCATGAAAAGTTCCACGATGTCTTTCAAACGGCATTGTTCATGATTGATGAGAAATTCGCTGTCGCCGTTTCGATAGATTCGTCTGGTGATGGCAATCTCCGAATAATCTAAAGGCAGGAAATGGTCTTCGTTTTCTAAAACCAAAGACACTTCTGCGAAATTGATTGGTTTGCGCGAATCACTTCCAGCAAAAATAACATCTCCCATGCGCCCTCCACGAAGGCTTTTGGCAGACTGCTCTCCCAGTACCCAGCGAATCGCTTCGGTGATATTGCTTTTCCCGCTTCCGTTTGGTCCTACGACGGCTGTCATGCCGGGAACAAAGTCCACGGTTACTTTATCTGCAAATGATTTGAAACCATTCATCTCTAATTTTTTGAGTAACAAGGCGGATACCTCCTTTGCCTGCCTTTTATTTACGGTGTAGTAATTTATTGATTGCTTCTTTTGCTGCGTTTTGTTCCGCTTGTTTTTTCGTTCTGCCTTCGCCTCTGCCAAGCATTTGGCCATTGACGACGACTTGTGCTTCGAAGGCTTTGCTGTGGGCAGGACCACTTTCCTCTAAAATATCATATTGGATCAGAACGTCGCGGTCACGCTGGACGATTTCTTGCAGTTGCGTTTTATGATCGACGGTTTCCAAAAAAGCGCCGGTATCGATTTTTGGAAAGATGACTCTTTCCAAGAAGCGGATGACATTTTTGAGCCCATTGTCTAAATAGAGCGCACCGATAAATGATTCAAACACATCGGCAAGTAATGCTGGACGTGTTCTCCCTCCCGCTTTTTCTTCGCCATTTCCTAAACGGATGTACTTGGAAAAATGAATATTTTCCGCAAACTCGACTAGTGAGGGTTCACAGACGATCGCGGCACGCATTTTAGTCAGTTGTCCTTCTGCGAGATTGGGGTATTTTTGAAATAGGTAATCGGAGACCGTAAGTTCCAAAACCGCATCTCCTAAAAATTCCAAGCGTTCGTTATCATTTAGCTTTTCCTTGCGATGTTCGTTCACATATGAAGAATGTGTGAATGCTTCTTGCAAAAGACCCACGTTTTCAAAAGTGAATCCTACGCTTTCTTGTAATTCTTCCCATTTGTCCATGTTAGCTGCTCCTCTCTTCTCTGCAAGTTTATTTTCTAAAGAGCCGATCTATTTAAAAGCTGCTTAGAAAATAAACTTCACTTTAGAGTGAAAAAGAGGCTGTCTTTCTGCTCCGCTTCATGCGCAGATAAACTACGCAAGCGCATGTCAAGCAAAGAGACACCCTCATTTATTCTTTCACATAAAGTTTTATGCGTTCTGCTCTATGTACTTCACTGCATCACCGACTGTAGCGATTTCAGCAGCGTCGTCATCAGAGATTTCAACTCCAAATTCATCTTCAAGTTCCATAACAAGTTCAACAACGTCTAGAGAATCTGCACCTAGATCGTCTTTGAAGGAAGCTTCCAAAGTTACTTTAGATTCTTCGACACCCAAACGGTCTACGATGATTTTCGTAACTTTTTCTAATACTTCTGCCATTTCCACTTCACCTCCCTCCAAGTATTATATAAGATAATCATGCCGCCGTAAACACTAATCGTAAAATAAAATCGATTAGTTCATTACCATGCCGCCGTCAATGGCGATCGTTTGGCCTGTAATATAGGCAGAGGCGTCGCTTGCAAGGAATAAAACAGCATTTGCCACATCATCTGTTGTCCCGTATTTGCCTAGCGGAATTTGGCTGAGCATCATTTCTTTTGTCTGTTCGTCTAGTTCGTCTGTCATTTCTGTCGTGATAAATCCAGGTGCGACAGCGTTGACGTTGATACCGCGTGCTGCAAGTTCGCGTGCACTCGTTTTGGTCAGGCCGATAACACCTGCTTTACTAGCAACATAGTTTGCTTGACCCGCATTTCCGATCAAACCAACGACAGAAGCGATATTGATGATCTTGCCATAACGCTGCTTCATCATGGTACGGCTAACTGCCTTCGTCGTCAAGAAAGTACCCTTGAGATTCGTCGCGATCACATCATCCCATTCATTTTCTTTCATACGCATCAGTAAGTTATCCCGAGTGATCCCTGCATTATTGACTAAGATATCGATTCTGCCAAACCGCTCTACGGCTTGTTTGAAGAGCGCTGTTACTTCTTCTGAATCTGCGATATTTGCTTTCATTGCTTCTACTTCCACGCCGATCTCCGTGATCTTAGCAGCTGTTTCTTTTGCTGCATCTGGACTGCCGTTATAGTTAAAAAAGATGTTCGCGCCGGCTTCGGCAAGTTTGATCGCGATCTCTCTGCCGATCCCGCGTGAAGCTCCTGTTACTACTGCTACTTTTCCAGTTAAATCCATTACGTCTTATTCCCCCTTCAATGTCTCAATGACTGTGTCTACGGATGCTACATCTCCCGCTGATAAAACGGTCACGCCTCTGTCGATCTTTTTGATCAAGCCGGCCAATACTTTCCCAGCTCCGATTTCCACAAACGTATCTACACCTTGGTCGATCAAATAACGAACGGTGTCTTCCCATAATACTGGTGAATAGATCTGCTCGATCAGATTCTTGGCAACCGTATCGCTAGAAGTCGTTGCTTCTGCATTACTATTAGCAACAACTGGGATCGCTCCGTCTTGGATCGTCACTTCTTGGAGTACTGGTACGAAGGCTTCAGAAGCTGGTTTCATCAAAGTAGAGTGGAACGGTCCACTTACTGCAAGCGGCATGGCACGTTTTGCGCCTTTTTCTTTTGCGAGTTCTGATGCTTTTTCTACTCCAGCTACAGAACCAGAAATAACGATTTGTCCTGGACAGTTTAAATTCGCAAGCTGCACGTCATCGCCGCCAGCTGTAACTTCCTCTGTCACGCTAGTTAACGTTTCCCGGTCTAATCCCAAAATCGCTGCCATGGCACCTTGTCCGTTCGGAACGGCTGCTTCCATCAATTGACCGCGTTTATTTACCAAATAGATAGCGTCTTCTGCTTTCAAATAGCCGCCAGCCACTAATGCGCTGTATTCGCCTAGACTGTGGCCTGCCACGTAATCCGCTTTGATCGCATGTGCTTCTAAGACACGTAGGATCGCCGTGCTATTTGTAACTAATGCCGGTTGCGCGTTTTCTGATTTTGTCAATTTTTCTATCGGTCCTTCTTGGATCAGCTCGGAAAGCGAAAAGCCGAGGCGTTTGTCTGCAGCTTCAAAAATGGCTGCTGCTTCTGGATATTTCTCCGCAACATCAAGTCCCATCCCGATTTTTTGCGAGCCTTGACCTGGAAATACAAAGGCGATCTTAGTCATTGTTCTTTATTCCTCCTACATCGATTTTATGGATTTCTGCTTTGATTGTTTCTACGATTTGTTTTTCGACCATATCGCGCACTTGACGGATCGTTGTGAAGATTCCTTTTGCGTTTGTCGCACCGTGTGCTTTTACCACTGGCGCTTGGATACCGAATAGACAGGCACCACCGTATTCACTATAATCCATTTTAGCACGAAGGCCATAAAGATCTTTGCGTAAAAAACTGGCAGCGAGCTTGTTTTTGATTCCGTTGTTCAAGCTCATTTTCAGCATGCTCATGACCGAAGAGGCAGTTCCTTCTACGGTTTTCAGTACCATATTACCGGTGAAACCATCTGCTACGACGATATCTGCCACATCCATCAAGAGATCGCGTGCTTCGACATTGCCGATAAAGTTATACGCGTTTTGATTTTTCATATATTGGAAAGCCGTTTTTGTCAGTTCATTTCCTTTTGTTTCTTCTGTTCCGATATTGAGCAGACCGACCCGCGGGTTTTCGATCTTGCGTACTTTTTCTGCATACACGGAACCCATCAGACCAAATTGCAGCAAATGCTCTGGTTTTGCTTCTGCATTGGCACCGGCATCCAGTAATACGAATCCTTTACCAGTGATAGTCGGTAAAGTCGGTGCAAGTGCAGGACGATCAATGCCTTTGATCCGGCCGATGATAAACAATCCGGTCGACATCAATGCTCCGGTGTTGCCGGCAGAAATACAGGCATCGGCTTCGTTGTTTTTAACCGCTTGAGCAGCTAAAACCATTGATGCTTTCTTTTTTCGTTTTACTGCACGGACAGGTTCGTCATCACTTTCGATTTTTTCGTCCGTATGTACAATGGTGATCCTAGTTTTGTCCGTTAGATATTCATTGATCTGTGCTTCGTCCCCATAGAGGATGTATTCTACATCTTTAAACTGAGCGGCAGCTTTCATCACACCTAACACAATTTCTTTAGGTGCGTGATCCCCGCCCATCGCATCGATTGCTATTTTCATATTCGTCATTCCTTTTTACTTTTTTCTGTAGCATGATACATTTCAAATTTACCTTTTAAAACGATTTCGTCACCGACATAGCTGTTGATATCAACGATCGTGATCGAGCGGTTATTTGTAGTCGGTCGCACTTTTGCTTTGGCTACCACTCGTTCGCCTTCATAAACGGAACGCACGAAACGAATCGTTGCTTGCGTGGTGAGGGCAAGCTTATTTGGGATGACAGCAGTTGCTAAGGAGTTGGCTTGGGCAAACAAATGATGTCCACGGGCTATTTTGTTGCGTTTAAAGACGTGTTCCGGTGTGACATCAAAAATCGAGATCGCACTGCGATTCAATTCAATGTCAATGATCTCGCCGATGATTTCATCAATCGGCAGACTTTTTACTGCATCTACATAGTTTTCACTTGCTACTTCCTTGATACGCTCCCGAAGTTCGGGTATCGCTAAAGCTACTCGGTCCAGTCTGATCGTCTGCACACTGACTTGAAATTTTTTGGCAAGTTGTTCATCCGTAATAAAAGGATTGTCTTTAATTGCTTCTCGTAATTTAGATTGTCTTTCCTGTTTGGAATATTTTTTCATTGCCATTCCTCATCTCGTTTTTTCGGTATGGGGTTTTAATACCTGCTACTAAATAGGATTGCAAAAAATGGGACAACTCTCTGAAAAAGAATAGTAGTCCCGAGCTTCATGCACACAAGCATTACGCTATAATGGTATAAAAAAACAAGTCGATATGCAAGTGTTTTATTTAAATAGCGATAAATACAGCGCTTAGTCCAGCTTCTGTGATTCAAATACACCTTCTGCTTGTAGTTGGGCGTAAAGCGCTTGATAGGCTGGATTTTCAGTAAGGTTTTCTGTAAAGATCAGTTCCGCTGCATCTTGACGAGCGATTTCTAGGACGCGGTAATCATGTACCATATCTGCGACTTGAAATTCCGGCACACCGCTTTGCTTACTTCCAAAAAATTCACCGGGGCCACGCAGTTCCAAATCACGTTCGCTGACAACGAAGCCATCATTCGTCTCCGTCATGATACTCATACGTTCCTTTCCGACCTCTGTTTTCGGATTGGCGATCAAGATACAGTATGATTGTTCGCTGCCTCGGCCAACCCGGCCACGCAACTGATGAAGCTGCGCTAAGCCAAACCGGTCCGCGTCATAGATGACCATCATCGTTGCATTGGGAACGTTGACGCCTACTTCCACGACAGTAGTCGAAACTAAGCAATCGAGATTATTTTCATTAAAATCACGCATGATGTCTTCTTTTTCTGCAGGAAGTAGTTTCCCATGCATCAGTCCAACTTTGTGACGGCCATGCCATTTTTGTTCTAAGATATTGTATACGTCGATCGCATTCTGGACGTCTAATTTCTCCGATTCTTCGATCAGCGGACAAATAATATAAACTTGTCTGCCTTTTTGGATCTCTTTTTCCATAAAGCCGATCACGCGATCCAACATCTCATGTTTGACCCAAAAGGTTTCGATCGCTTTTCGTCCAGCTGGCAGTTCGTCGATAATCGAAACGTCCATTTCGCCAAATGCCGTGATCGCCAAGGTTCTTGGGATCGGTGTCGCGGTCATAAACAGCACATCCGGATATTCGCCTTTTTCGCGCAGCACTCTTCGCTGTTTGACTCCGAAGCGATGCTGTTCATCCGTGATCACAAGTCCCAGTTTGGAAAAAACGACTTCTTCTTGGATCAACGCATGGGTGCCGACTACGACATCAATTGCACCGTCTTCGAGCAACTGCAATAACTCGCGCCGTTTTTTCCCTTTCACACTGCTTGTTAAAAGGGCTACGGTGATATCTAGTGGCTGCAAGAGTTCCACTAGAGAATTCGCATGCTGCTCTGCCAAAATCTCTGTCGGTACCATCAAGGCGGCTTGAAAACCGCTTTGAACAGCCGCATACATGGCAATTGAGGCAACGACGGTTTTCCCGGAGCCTACATCTCCTTGCAGCAGCCGGTTCATGTGGAAATGGGATTTCATATCGCCACAGATCTCATTGACAACTCGTTTTTGGGCGGAAGTTAGTGGAAATGGCAGGCCTTCGATATAATGGCGCAGTTTTTCTACGTCATAGTCGATCGAGATCCCCCCGGATTTTTCTCTTTCCAGCTTGCGGAAAAACTGCATTTTCAGTTGAAAGAGAAGAAACTCTTCATAAACAAAACGTCGGCGTGCTTGCTTGAGCGCATCCTCACTTTTCGGGAAGTGCATCGTAGCCAGCGCTTCCTGCCTGCCGATCAGCTGATATTTCTCCAGCCATTTTGGAGGAATGATCTCTTCAATATCTTGGAGATATAAGTCTAAGGCTTGTTTGACATATTTCTGGATCGTTTTATTGCGGATCGTGCCCTTTAATCGATAGACGCCTTCAAGTTCTTGTTCTTCTTGAAGTTCGCCTTTTTTCAATTTGCTACCGGTGATTTGAGCACGTGCCTTGTTCCATTTTCCTGAAACGGTAACGGTCTCCCCGACCACGATATTGTTTTTCAAATAGGGCTGGTTGAAAAAATCGACTTTCACGACTTGTTCGTGATCCGAGATCCGAAAAGAGAGTTTTGATTTTTTTCTGCCGTAAAAGGCGATCGTTGCCTCAGTCAGGACTTCGCCTTGGATCGTGATTCGCTCTTCATCTGCAACATCCATCAGATCTTTTAAGCGATAGTCTTCATAGCGATGCGGGAAGTTCCACAGCAAATCAGCTATCGTGTCAATCGCCAATTCATGAAAATGCTTTGCTGTTTCTTCGCCGACTCCTTTTAACGCGGAAAGTGGCAGCTTAGATAGATTCGTCACTGGTATTCTCCGGTGATAGGCCAAAGATCCGTTGTTGGATCGCTCTGCCTGTTGGTGTAGCTGCGAGTCCGCCTTCTGCTGTTTCCCGAAGCGAGCCTGGTATTTGGAGTCCGACACGATACATCGCTTCAATAACTTCATCACATGGGATTCTGCTGGTTACTCCTGCTAGCGCCATATCGGCTGAAATGATCGCTTGTGAGGCACCTAGCGCATTACGTTTGATGCAGGGAACTTCGACAAGACCTGCTACTGGATCGCACACAAGACCAAGCATATTTTTCATCGTGATCGCCATCGCGTGCGCTGATTGTTCCGGCGTTCCGCCCGCCGCTGCTACAACTGCTGCTGAAGCCATTGCACTTGCTGATCCGATCTCTGCTTGACACCCGCCTGCTGCCCCACTGATAAACGCATTGTTGGCAACCACATAACCGAATGCACCAGCTGTAAATAGAAAATCGACCATATCGGCTTTGGAGAGGCCGAGCTTATCTCTTACAGCGAATAGCACACCTGGAACGACACCAGCGCTTCCTGCTGTTGGTGTGGCGCAAATGATTCCCATAGCAGCATTCACTTCATTCGTCGCGACCGCTTTTGCCACTGCATCCAATAAAACGGGGCCAGATAAAAAGTTGCCTTTTTCGATATATGCTTTTATCAATGTAGCATCTCCGCCCGTTAATCCTGTGGTGGATGTTACTCCTGCTTCCCCATTTTCGATGGCTTGTTCCATCACTTCTAAATTATGTTCCATGGCTTGGACGATTTCCTCGCGTGGTGTGCCGGCAATCGACATTTCCCGGCGAATCATCAGTTCCGCAATGGTAATATTTTCTTTCGTGGCAATCTCCACTAGTTCTGCGACTGTTCGAAACATTCTATCACTCTCTTTCCTTCACATCTTTACAGGAAGAAACTTATCACATGCGAGTGATAAGTTTCTGAATGTTCATATGATGATGCTGGCTACCTGATAAATACCAGCTAATGCTGCGATCTGATCTAGTACTTCCTTACTTGCTGTCTGGTCTACTTCGATGACCATAAGTGCCTCGTCGCCTTTTACTTTGCGTGAGACTTTCATTTGACCGATATTGATTTGATTATCGGCAATGATACGGGAAACAGCGGCAATGGCGCCGTATTTATCTTGATGCAAGATCACGATCGCCGGTGCGGTCCCGGTGAATTCCAACTCAAATTCATTCAAGCGGACGATCTCGACTTTGCCACCGCCGATCGAAGCTCCCACTAATGTCATTTGCTGCATCCCGTTTTTCAAAACTAATTTGACTGTGTTCGGATGCGGTGGTTCTTCTTGCTCTTCAATAAATTGGATATGGATACCGGCATCAAGTGCCAGTTGTTTGGATACTTTTAGCTGTGGATCGTCCGGAGCTAGTTCAAGCAGTCCGCCGATCAATGCCACATCGGTGCCGTGCCCTTTATAGGTCTTGGCAAAAGAGCCGTATAAATGGATATCTACTTGCGAAGGCTGGTCGCCGAAAATACTTCTAGCGATCGATCCGATTTTGTTTGCCCCTGCTGTATGGGAACTGGATGGTCCTACCATAACTGGACCAATGATATCAAAAACACTATTATATTTCACGTTTACCGACTTCCTTCCGCCTTTTTTTATTCGACCGAGAACAAGAACGGATAGACAGGCTGACCGCCTTGATGGATCTCCAACTCGATATCCTCGTCTGTTTCTTCTAAATATGCGGCGATCGCATCGATATTAGTCTGTTCGACATTCTCGCCGACTAATACTGTAACAATCTCTACATCTTCGTCCAGCATAGCTGCTAATGTATCGATCGCTGTTTTTTCTAACGACGGCGTGCTGACTACGATCTTACTTTCAACAAGTCCAATAAAGTCATTTTTCTTGATAGCAACACCATCGATCGCCGTATCGCGGACCGCTGTTGTTACTTGACCGCTTTTCACTTCTTGACTCGCTTCTTTCATTGCTACTTCATTTGTTTCCAAGCTCTCATCTTCTTGGAAAGCAAGCAGTGCCGCCAGTCCTTGTGGGATCGATCTAGTCGGGATCACTTTTACTTTATCGTTGCCTGCTACTTCTGCAGCTTGTTCGGCAGCCATTTGGATATTTTTATTATTTGGAAGTACAAACACATACTCGGCATTTACTTGTTCGATCGCCTTTGTGATGTCTGCTGTACTAGGATTCATTGTTTGTCCGCCGGAAAGCACATATGTCGTGCCCATGCTTTTAAACAGTTCCTCAATACCACTTCCGGCAGAAATACTAATAATACCGTACTTCACAGTTGGCGTGGCGGATGCAGCTTCTTCGCCCACAATCGCTTGGTGCTGTTCCCGCATATTTTCGATCTTGATTTTAAGTAGCGTTCCGTATTGTTCGCCATAATTCAAGACTTCTCCAGGATGTTCGGCATGGACGTGGACTTTGACGATCTCCTCATCCGCTGCTACAAGTAAGGAATCACCCATTTCACTTAGATCTTGGCGGAATGCACCTTCGTCAAATGCTTTTTTCGTTGCTGGCTGATCTTTGATCTGTACGATCATTTCGGTACAGTAGCCGAATTCGATCTCACTTGTATCCATAAAATCTTGGACATGCCGATGATGTTCGGCGTTCACCAATTCCTTCATCGAATCGATCGCTTTTGATTCTGGAATCACTTCACCGGTAAGAATGCTCAAAAAGCCTTCATAAATAAACATCAGCCCTTGACCGCCACTGTCTACTACGCCCACTTCTTTCAGGACAGGTAATTGCTCTGGCGTATGTTCGAGCGCGATTTGGCCTTTTTCGACCACAGCACGCATTACTTTTTCAACATCATTTTCCGCTTTCGCTGCTTCCATTCCTGCTTTGGCTGCTTCGCGTGCCACTGTTAAAATGGTTCCCTCTACGGGTTTCATTACTGCTTTATAAGCCGTTTCTACGCCACGCGCAAAAGCGGCTGCAAATGTTTCTGCATCTAATTCTGTCTTTGTTTCGATGGCTTTTGCAAAACCGCGGAATAATTGAGAGAGAATAACACCAGAGTTCCCTCTTGCTCCCATCAATAATCCCTTTGCTAAACTTGCTCCTACACTACTTACAGTAGAATGGCTCGTTTTCGCAACTTCTGCCGCCCCGCTACTCATTGAAAGATTCATATTGGTTCCTGTATCGCCATCCGGCACTGGAAAAACATTCAGCGAATCTACAAATTCTGCTTGTTTTGCTAAGTTTTCAGCACCAAGCGCTATCATTGCTGCCAATTTTTCTGCATCGATCTGTTTCGTTCCCACTAGATAGTGTCCTCCCTTATAATTCCTTGGTTACGCGCACACCCTGCACATAGATATTGACGGATTCAACATGAATCCCAAGTGTTTTCTCTAATGTATATTTGACACGTTCTTGCACGGTATGAGCTACCTCAGAGATTTTTGTACCGAAGCTGACGATAATGTACATATCGATATGCAGTCCTTCTTCTTGTCTGACAATTATTCCTTTGGTGTAGTTTTCTCTACGCAAGATATCTGTTAAGCCATCGCGGATCTGATGTCTGCTTGCCATCCCGACGATCCCAAAATTTTCTTCTGCAGCGCCGCCGGCAATGGCCGCGATCACTTCATTTGTTATGTCTACTTTTCCTAGATTTGTTTCATATTCTAAGGCCACATTAATTCCTCCAAATTAGCATAATTATACGGAACGATTTCGTCTCCACTCTATTTTACTATAATCATTTATCAATGGAAAGCATAGGCAAAAACTTCTCTTCTGTCAAGTAAAATTTCTTTGCACCTTTTTCGCATAAACACTTGCAATGTTGTAATCGGTATGGTAAATTATTCTAGTGTATGAAAACATCAAACGTTTTTAATTTATGATAAAACGTCAAAGTGACTCTGTAAGGAGGGGTAATAATGGCTAAAGAATGTGTCATCACAGGTCGTCGATCACGCTCTGGTAACAAACGTTCTCACGCAATGAACTATAGCAAACGTACTTGGAAAGCTAACCTGCAAAAGGTCCGGATCCTAGTAAACGGTAAACCGAAAAAAGTTTGGGTTTCCGCTCGTGCGCTTAAATCTGGTAAAGTGGAACGTGTTTAATCGTATATAAGCGATCATGTTTCTCTAGATAATAGAGAAATCCGGCTGCAAGGAAGTAGTTACCGCTACTTTCCTTGCAGCTTTTTTGTTTTGTCAGCGAATATAGCGCCATAACGTGGTTCGGCTGATCCCCAGCTCTTCTGCCAGTTTCGTCTTATTCATGCCTGTCTCCTTTAATCTTGTCTGGATCAAATGGCTTACGATCTCATCGAGCGGCTCTCCTTTTTGATAGCCCACCCATTTTTGTTTCTCCCCACTTTCAGTTGTCAGGTCCATTTTAATAACTTGTTGCAGTTGCGCCTGTTTGATATAGGAACTTTCCGCGAGATAAAAACTCTCTTTGATGACGCGCTTAAATTCCCCATAATTACCAGGCCAGTGATACAGTTCTAATTCCCGTAGTGTCATTTTGTCAAAACCGACGACTTGCCGTTCATACTGCCGATTGAGCTTGTTGATGTAGATCGTTGCTAAGTTGGGGATATATTCCCGCCGTTTCCGAAGTGGCGCCAACTCAATATGTAGCAACGATAAGCTTTCTTCAAAAATGCCTTCGACCTGCTTTCTGGACAGCTGCTTTTCTTCTTTTGTATAGAAAGACAAGATGATTTTATTGCGTAAAATGAGTGCGGTATCGCGGATCGCCGAAAAGAGTTGGTTTAATTGATACAGCGATAGTGCGCCGATATTTTTCCAATGTATGACTTTATTATTTTCATAGAA
This sequence comes from Listeria grayi DSM 20601, assembly GCF_000148995.1. Lineage (GTDB taxonomy): Bacteria > Bacillota > Bacilli > Lactobacillales > Listeriaceae > Listeria > Listeria grayi. Next base: position 729,545 of record NZ_GL538353.1, on the reverse strand, counting down.
AAAGGATGTTGTATTTTCCAGCCATTGGCGCAGCTCTTTATCCGTTACTTTCGCGCAGTCGATCTCATACCAAGTGTCGTTTGGATACAGGCTTTGCCGGTGCACTAATTCTGCTACATAATCGATCCCTGTTCCTCTTTCACCAGTAATGAAGACAATGTCGTCGCGCACACTATAGGAAGCGATCATATTAAAAAACGGCTCCGTTTCTGTGATTCGATAAAACAAATCAAAGGAAGAAAAAGAAGCATGTTCGGTCTCTCGTTCGGCAACCGCCCCGTAAATACTTAAAAAGGGTTTCTGCGTAATAATAAGCAAACATTCTGACTCGGAAAGTGGTTGTTTTTCCACGATATAAATTTCTTCTGCGTCCTGGATCACCTGTGTTTTCATTGTTTCAAAATGAATCTTTCGCTGCAGTTTTTGAACCGCGGCATGGTGAATATCTGAGAAAGTTACTTTCCCTGTATGATAGTGATAGAGCAACAAAGAGTATTTTTTATGCTGCAGCAGTGCTTGATAATAAGCGATCATTTGCTTTTTTTGCTGTAGTTGCTGACCGAGCAGACGTGCAAACATCAAGCCACGCTCAATACTTTCGCTACTTGAAACGACTTGTACGTAATTGAGTCCGACTTCTTTCGCTGCTCTAGTGGTGATCATATCGCCTAAGACCGTATCAAATCCTTCACTTTTAAGTACTTGTAGTAGCCCGCGAACTTCATTTTGCTGATGGATCGTAAAAATCGCGATGTCGTCTTGCAGAATTTCAGCGACTACTCCGGCACTCGTCGTGATACTTTGAAATCCGACTAGTGCACGTTTCCCCATATACTCCCGGCTGGACTGCAACATTTGCATAATATCATATTGGGAAACGCCGACATCGATGACCGGTAGCGTCATATGTTCCTTCAACAAGGTTGCCGTCCCGCCTCGCGAAATGATGATATCAAATTCGTGCTGCTCGATTTCCCGAACGGCAATGTCGAGCCCTGCCTCTAAATCCCCGACAAAGCATGTCAGCTGAATATCCGGTTGCTGTCTGGCTGTTGTTTCCAATAATTTTTTCAATCCTAAATAAGGTGCAATACCGAGAACTTTGATGGCTTTCATGGATTTATCCTTTCCGTTCAAATTTGAAACATTTTTACGAAAATCTGTACTTTTATTTTTAATTTTACTATTAACTTCCAAACGTTTCAAATTTAAACGCTTTTCTTTTTGTAAAGCGCTATCATTACCTAGCTAAAATCTTTATCATCAGTTTTGTAATCGATAACAAAAAGGAGAGAATACAAATGAAAAAACCAATTATTGCGATCACCATGGGAGATCCTGCCAGCATCGGACCGGAAATCTCGATCCGCACTTTATTAAATCCCACTTTATACGATACGACAAAACCACTCATTATCGGTGATCTAAATGTACTGGAAAAAGTGCAACAACTTTTAAAAATCGAACAAGTCACTTTTCATCGAATCACCTCTGTTCAAGATGCCTTATTCCAACCTGGAACAATCGATGTTTTTGATATGGAACTCGTCGATATCGACAAACTTACTTTTGGAGAAGTTTCTGAAATGGCTGGAGAGGCTGCTTTTCAATACGTTGTAAAAGCAATTGAACTGGCAAATGAGAACGCTGTAGATGCGACGGTGACAAATGCGATCAATAAAGAATCAATTAATTTAGCGGGACATCATTTTGCCGGCCATACCGAAATCTATGCGCATTATACAAATTCTGCCAAATACACGATGATGCTCGCACACGATAATATGCGGGTGGTCCATGTTTCCACGCATGTTTCCTTGCGTCAAGCTTGTGATCTGGTAAAAAAAGAACGGGTTCTTGATGTTATCCGCATCGCAAATGATGCGTGTAAACAACTAGGCATCGAAAAGCCAACTGTCGCAGTCGCTGGCTTAAATCCGCACAGCAGTGAAAACGGGCTGTTCGGAACAGAAGAAGCTGCCGAGATCATTCCAGCGATCGAGGCTGCCGAAGCGGAAGGTATATCTGTCGCTGGGCCTGTTCCTCCCGATACATTGTTCCCGAAAGCGATGGGCGGCTGGTACGATATTGTGGTCGCTATGTATCATGACCAAGGTCATATCCCGCTGAAATTAGTCGGTTTCCAATATGATCAGGAAGCGCAAAAATGGAATAATGTTTCCGGCGTCAATATCACACTTGGGCTACCGATCATTCGTACTTCTGTCGACCACGGTACTGCGTTCGATCAAGTAAACAAAGGCACCGCCAACCCGATCAGTTTGGAAAACGCGATCGACTACGCAGCTACATTAGCCAATCATAGACTCGCACAATAACAGAGAAGAAGGAGAAGATAACATGCAAATTTTAAAAACGATTCAAAAAGTCCCAGGTGGGCTGATGGTAGTTCCTTTGTTAGCCGGTGCTGCGGTCAACACTTTTATCCCCTCTGCACTTGATATCGGCGGATTCACCTCCGCCCTTTTCAAAACCGGAACCACTACGATGCTTGCCTTTTTCTGCCTATGCAATGGCGCGCAGATCAGCATCAAACAAGCTGGCCAGCCTCTACTTAAAGGTGGCGCGCTGACGTTATTCCGGCTTATCCTCGGAATCGTACTTGGCTGGCTGATCGGAACATTGTTTGGCGAAGCAGGTATTTGGGGTATCACCCCGCTGGCTTTGATTGCAGCGATGACAAATGCGAACGGCGGTCTGTATGCCGCACTTGCCGGGGAATACGGTGATTCCAGCGATGTCGGTGCGATTTCGATCACGACATTGATGGATGGTCCTTTCTTTGCGATGGTAGCACTTGGTCTTACCGGAACAGCCAAAGTCCCGGTGGAATTATTTATCGCTTGTCTTGTTCCGATTGTAATCGGTTTCATTTTAGGGAACTTAGACAAAGATATGCAAACTTTTTTGGAAAAGGGAACCGTGCTTCCGATTCCATTCTTCGCTTTTTCATTAGGCGCAGGGCTTAATTTTGCGCAAATCATCAAAGCCGGTCTCCCAGGTATCGTACTTGGCTTAGCGGTAACCGTCATTGCTGGTTTCGGTGGCTATTTTATCATGAAATATTTGATTCGATCAAAAACACCAGCAGTCGGTGGTGCGATTGGAACAGTGGCCGGCAATGCCGTGGCTACTCCAGCCGCCATTGCCGCTGTGGATCCAAACTTTTCAGCCATTGCTGCTGGATCAACGGTGCAAGTTGCTGCTTCGGTCATCATCACCGCGGTGCTTTGTCCGATATTAGTCAGCTTTTTGGTGAAACGGGAAAACAAAAAACAACTTTTGAGTAGTAAGGAATGAGCCGTTATGAAACGATTTTTGATTATTGCCGATGATTTTACCGGTGCGAATGATACTGGCGTACAATTAAGCAAACGGGGGATCTCGACAAAAGTATTTTTAAAGACGCTGACAAACCAGACGGCAGATTCTTATGTCATTGATACTGAATCACGCAATATGCCCAGCGAAACAGCTTACTCACATCTTGAAAAAATCATTGCTCCGATCGATTTTGAGCCATTTGATTTTGTCATCAAAAAAGTAGATTCGACATTGCGGGGAAATATTTTGGAAGAGCTGCAGGCAGTAGATGCCGCCTATCAAAGTGAATTGATCTTGTTTATGCCCGCATTGCCAGACCTTGGCCGAACAACTGTCGAGCAGATTCATTATATCAATGGCCAGCGTCTACTCGACACGGAGATCGCAAACGATCCTGTCAAACCTGTAACCACAGATAATATCCAAACGTTGCTGCAAAATGCATTTCCAGATGAAACGGTACACGCCCTTTCCCTTGATGCTATTTCTGCTGATGCAGAAGTCTTTCAAAACGGGCGTCTCTGGGCTGTGGATGCCCAAACGAATCATGATATGCAGACGATCATCCAATTGGCCCTGCAAACGCAGAAAAAAATCTTGTGGGTCGGTTCGGCGGGAATCGCGGACAACCTCATGGCACTTGAGATGCCGACCGCTCCTGCTTTGGCGCTAGTTGGCAGTGTGAGCGAAGTTACCAAGAAACAGATCCAATATGCGGAAAAACATAATATCGCTGTCATCCAAGTACCGATCCATGAGATCCTGCTTCATAAAAACCGTAGTCAATATGCAGCCAAAATCGCTCAGTCGCTAGCAGCAGGCAAAGATACGATCGTCCTTTCTTCTGCGAGTTATCACCGTTCTGAACTGGGAAAAACGATGGAGACCTGTGCTAAGTTGGGGATCAAACCGGAAGATGTCAATTTTACAGTGCAGAGTATTTTAGGCGATATTACTAGACGCGGCATGCAGGATCAGCAGATCGCCGGTATTTTTCTGACAGGCGGTGATACCGCGATCGGGTTCCTCGATCAGCTGGCATGTAGTACCGTGGAGATCTTAGAAGAAGTGTTGATCGGAATCCCGCTCATGCGCGTTTGTGGGACTGAAAATGATGGTCTAAAAATCATCACAAAAGCCGGTGCATTCGGGAATGAAGATGCCATTTATTTTGCCATGAAAAAGTTGAAATCCTTATAAAAAAAACGTTGAAAGTAGGTCTTGAGCCAACTTTCAACGTTTTTTTCTATTCTTTTATCACTTCATTTTCCAGATACACCCGTCTCGTTAAAATACTTGTAATGATGAAAACAGCGCCGACAAAGAGATAAATAAAAATCATCGAGCCTACACCTGCGATCATTAGTATGTTGCTTGCCCGTTGATAATATCCTTTAAATAAATAGACCGTGCCGACAATCAAGAATAAGTAAACCACGAAACCAATAATTAAAAGTGTTACATGAACGGCATTTAGTTTGCCCTCTTCTTTTAATTTTAATATGTTCATTACTGTGAAGATTTGGATCAGCAAGCCAAAAACCAGACCAGCCGATGCCGCTATTTTTGCCCATAAAGCAATTTTCATCTTAAACTCCCTCGTCTCTACTTTGACTCATTAAGATCAGCCCGCTTTGAAAGGAAAACTCGCCTTCCGTACCTAGAAATTCATTACTGGATAAAGCGACTCCAAATGGAAACGCGGCGTCAGTCAATGGATATTTAAAGCCTTTCAGTGTCAGCCCGTCTACATTCCCCATTGTTGTAAAGGCGACATATTGCATATCTTGGATTTTAGTAATGGTATGAGTGCCAGGTGCATACATTTTCAAAAAATTATAACGATCGATCAACTCTACCTTTTCGATTGCTTCGCGAAACTGCGGTTTTGTCAACATCATCAGGTTAGCAAGCAAGTGATCGATTCGACCGCCGCTTGTTCCGAAAATTCGGATCACATCCGCGCCTTGATCGATCGCCCATGTTAAACCTAGCTCCGTGTCTGTCTGGTCTTTTTCGGCTGGAAACTGTTCGATAGTTGCTACCTTCGCACGTACCATTTCGAGTTCAGCGGCAGTCAATGAATCGAAATCCCCTAACGCATGATCAGGTACGATGTCGTTTTCCAGCAACCATTTTGCGCCGCCGTCTACACCAAGCCAGATGATCGTTGGTTGATTGTATGCCTCTAGATCCGGTATTTCTCGCTGTGGTCCGCCGACCATGATATGAATAACCTTCATTTTCTCACCTGCCCTGACCTTTTAGTCCCCGACCACATTTCGCAGTGTCTCGATCGGAATGCTGCGATCTTTGCTTCCATATACATAACTTCCGGCAACAAAAATATCTGCGCCAGCTTCCTTACATAATCTAGCGGTCTTTTCATTGACGCCACCGTCTACTTCGATTTTGATATCCAGACCTTTTTCAGTGATCAGTTGCTTGAACGCTTTGATTTTTTCTAAGACTTCTGGAATGAATACTTGGCCGCCAAAACCTGGATTGACTGTCATAAACAGTACCATATCAAGCTCATGAAGGACATGCTGAAGGGTATCGATCGGTGTTGCTGGATTCAATACTGCAGCTGCTTTGACGTCATAAGAACGAATCAGCTGCAGGGAGCGGTGGAGATGCCTAGTCGCTTCCACATGTACGGAAATGAAGTCGGCACCTGCTTTGGCAAAAGCCGGGATATATGCATCCGGATCCTCGATCATCAAATGGACATCCAGCGGTAGTTTTGTAATCGGCCGGATCGCTTCCACCATAAGTGGTCCAAATGTGATATTCGGTACAAAATGTCCGTCCATTACATCGACGTGCAAGTAATCTGCTCCAAGTTCTTCTACTTCCTTAATATCTTTTGCTAGATTCGCAAAGTCTGCGCTTAAAATAGATGGTGCGATTTTCCCCATTTTTTAATACCTCGGCTTTCTATTTTTGATTTCTGCTAGGATCTGAAGATAGTGTTGATAGCGAAATCCTGCGATCTCGCCAGCTTCTACAGCTGTTTTCACGGCACATTTCGGCTCGGAATCATGCAAGCAACCGCGGAATTTACAGCTGCTGCCTGCTGCTTCGATCTCAGGAAAATAAATCTCGACTTCCTCTGGTTCCATTTCTTGCCACTCGATGGAGCTGAATCCCGGTGTATCCGCCACAAAACCATCGCCGATCGGTAAAAATTCTACATGTCTGGTCGTATGCTTGCCTCGTCCCAGACTTCCGGATATCTCCGCCGTTTTAAGACTGAGATCCGGATTCAGCCGGTTTAGGAAAGTGGATTTGCCGACACCGGATTGCCCCGCGATGACTGCCGTTTTTTTGCTGACAAGTTTTGTCAACTCACTTAAACTATCTGGCTCATCCAACAACAGGAATGGATACCCGATAGTTTGGTATATTGCCTGATACTGCCGAACCTCTTTTTGCACATCATTATCTGCCAGATCCAGTTTACTTACGCAAATGATTGGCTGGATCGTCTCTTTTTCGATCGCGACTAAAAAGCGGTCCAATAGATTTGTCGAAAAAGCTGGTTCCACCGCGGAAAACACCAAAATCGCGATATCTACATTGGCGATCGGTGGTCTGACGAGCGCGTTTTTGCGCGGCTCTATGTCCAGTACATAGCCATCTGTCAGATTTTCCGCTTGGAATTCAACCTCATCCCCGACGAGCGGTGTGATCTTGCGTTTACGAAAGTTCCCGCGGGCGCGGCATTGATAGGTGACGCCGTCCGCATAGACATAGTAAAAACCGCTTAATGCTTTAATAATTTGTCCCTTCAGTTGAAGCCCTCCTTTACTCTGGATAATCTACTGTTCCTTCATCGACCGTTTCCTTTTCCCGTACGATCCGATATTTTGCTTTCGAACCTTCTTCGATATCAAAATTGATGGTTACCGAAGTATCTTTTGTGATGTCTAGCTCACGGAATACGGAGGAATACGTGTGATTCTTATCCTCAATGAAAATTTGGACATGCTCTTGTTTTGGTTGATCGTCATCTGCTTCGTCATCGCTGTTATCTTCCTCTTTGTATGGGATCGTAAAGTCCTTGCTCACAGTCTTCACTTGTTTTTCCTTCTCGCCTTTGGAGATCACGACGGAAATGTTATCGCCTTTGGCCATAGATGTTCCGGCAGAAGGTTTTTGTGAAATGACTTGTCCTTCTAGAACAGAGTCCGAGTATTCTTCTGAACTGGAGATTTCCAGCTGATTGGTTTTGGCATAGTCTTCCGCCGCTTTTTTCGTAAAGCCGGATAAGTTGGCAAGCAAGACAGGTTCAGGCCCTTTGCTGACAACGAAAGATATATCTGTATCTTTTGCCACGACATCTTGGTTTGCCAGTGGATTTTGCGAAATGATCATTCCTTTGTCTTGTTCATCGCTGTATGCTTCCTGGCTGGAAACCGAGCGGAAACCCTGTTCATCCAATGTCTTTTTCACCGTATCGTAAGACTTGCCTGTATAATCTTCTAGTGTGATCTTTTTCGAGCCGACACTGATATATAAATTGATCCGGGAACCTTTTTCTACTTTCTTACCCGCTTTTGGATCGGTACTGATAATCTTGCCTTCCTCGATCTTATCACTGTTTTTCTCTATTGTTTTATTGACGTTGAAGCCTTGTGCTTCCAGATTGGAGATCGCGCTGGACTCCGTTTGATTGCTGACATTCGGAACTTCCACTGTCGTAGGTTGTTTGCCTAGATACCAAAGCACACCGATCAGAGCGGCAAATAGGAGAATCAAGATAAAGGTGATCCAGAAAACTTTTTTCCGGTTCTTCTTCTTTTTCGGCTTTTTCGGTGGTGTTTTAGCAGCTTCCGGTTCCGAAACCTTTGTATCCTCGATATTTTGCATGATGTTTGCAGGGATGATCGGGATCGTTTTTGTCACTTCGTTATCTTCTTTGAAGACAAACGGTGCTTCGTTCTTTCGCTCTGGGTCAAGTGCCGTCCGCAAATCTTTTTCCATTTCTTCAATGCTTTGGTAGCGAAGGAACGGATCTTTTGCAGTGGAGCGTAAAATAATATTATCAATACTTTGCGGAATGTCGGGATTTTGTTCTTTCACAGAAGGAACGGTAGTCTGCAAATGTTTGATGGCAATCGATACGGCCGATTCTCCGTCAAAAGGAACTTTTCCCATGATCATTTCATAAAGTACGATACCAAGTGCATAGATATCTGATTTCTGCGTAGCCATTCCACCTCTGGCTTGTTCTGGTGACAAATAATGGACAGAACCTAGCAATGAATTGGTTTGAGTGATCGATGTTTCCGATAATGCCATTGCGATTCCGAAATCCGTGATTTTAACGTTGCCTTGTTTATCGATCAGGATATTCTGTGGTTTCAGATCACGGTGAATGATTTGATGTTGATGCGCCACTTTTACTGCGGAAAGAATCTGCAGCATGATGTCGACGGTTTTTTCATACGGGATCGGATAATGTTCGTGTATGTATTGCTTGAGGTCCATTCCTTCCACATATTCCATGACGATATAATGCAGGTCATTTTCTTCCCCGACATCATATACGCCTACGATATTCGGATGAACTAAACTGGTAGCAGATTGAGCTTCTCGCTGAAAACGTCGAATCAAGTTGCTTTCATCCGCAAGGTCGATACGCAGGATCTTCACTGCTACATCTCTATCTAAGATAATGTCATGTGCTAAATAAACATTTGCCATGCCACCACCGCCAATAGACTCTAGGATCTTATAGCGATTACTGATCCGTTTACCAATCATCATATAGATTCACCCCTTCCCGTCAACTTTCGCTTCGCCAGCAAAACCGTGATATTGTCTTCGCCGCCTTTGTCGTTTGCTTTCGCAATAAAGATATTCGCTTTTTCAGCAAGTGTCCGTCCACTTGCTAGGATTGCTTCGATCTCTTGTTCGGATAACATATTCGTAAGTCCGTCTGAACACAGCAGCAAGATGTCGCTCGTCTGAATCGGAAATACAAAGGTATCAGTCACAACATCCTTTTCCACGCCCAGAGCACGTAATAAAATATTTTTGCGCGGATGGTTGAAAGCATCTTCTGCCGTTATTTCTCCTTTGCGCATCAATTCATGAACAAGTGAATGATCTTCTGTCAATTGAGTCAACTTATTATTTTGGAACAAATAGCCCCTGCTGTCACCAATATTGGCAACTACGAGCTGAGAATCGATCACGATCGCAGCAACGAGTGTCGTTCCCATTCCTTTTAAATCTATTTCTCTTTGCGCACGTTCCAAGATCGTTTGGTTAGCTAGCTCGATATGCGTTTTGAGCCATTGTTCGATCTCTTGCACCGTAAACAGCGAATCTGTCTGCTGCCAAGCTTCACTCAATGTGTGGACCGCCATTTCGCTGGCGATATCACCGGCCTGGTGACCGCCCATACCATCTGCAACGATGACGATCGAGATCCCATTTTTATTTTGAAAAACGCCACCGTTATCTTCATTATGTTGTCTGATCCTACCTCGATCTGTACGAAACTCTACTTGCATCTGTTTCACCTCTTTTAGATTCTGCTATTTTTCCGAATACTCGAAACGAAGAAACCATCGCTCCCGATCGCAGTCGGAAGCAGCTCTAAGTAATCTTCTGTCAATAGCTCCGCAACTGCTTTCGGCACTTGTACACGCTCTAGCTGAAATTCGGGATGATTGGCTAAAAAGGTTTTTAAAACAGTCGCATTTTCTTCTTTATCGATTGTACAAGTACTATATACTAATATACCATTTTCTTTTAATAACTGGCTAACTTCTTCTAAAATTTCTAGCTGGATCGCAGCAAGCCTTTGAATATCATTTTCTGTCTTGCTGTATTTGATATCCGGTTTACGACGCAGTACGCCAAAGCCGGAACAAGGCGCATCCACTAAGATCCGATCAAACATTTCCGGTTCAAAGACTTCGCTTGCCTTTCTCGCGTCATAAGCTTTGGTCCGAATATTCATCAAACCAAGCCGGTCAGCTGCCTGCTCGATCAGTTTGGTTTTTTTCTCATGGATATCCAGTGCATAGACGATCCCAGTACCGTTCATTTTTTCAGCGATGTGGGTGGTTTTCCCCCCAGGAGCGGCACAAGCATCGAGAACGGTCATTTGTTCTTCTAATTGGAGCGCGTATGCTGGTAGCATCGAACTTTCATCTTGGATGCTGATGATCCCCTTTTGATAAAGTCTTGTCTGTGCGACCGTTCCTTTTTCGACAATCAACGCTTCATCGAGATAGGGACTAGGGGTCGTTTCAATGTCGATTTGGCCTAATTCCTTCGCAGTCTGTTCGCGTGGCTGTTCCAAGCGGTTGACGCGGATCGTTTGATGCGGTGGCACTAGAAATGCCAGACCGATTTCCCGAAGCTGAGTCAAGCCAAATTGTTTTTCCCATCGTCTTGCCAGCCAAAGCGGCAGACTTGTCTCGATCGCTACTTGTTCCACTGGATCGGCAATATCAGTGATCGCTGGGATGCCCTGGCGGATCAAATTACGAAGCACGCCGTTGACAAATTTCGTTACTCCTTGGTGACTACGTTGTTTGGCGATCTCGCCTGCTTCATGCAGAATCGCGTGTTCGGGGACTTTGTCTAGATAGACAAGTTGGTAGACAGACATCCGCAAAAGTTCCAGCACCCAATCTTCTGGCTGTTTTTTTAAGAAAGTTTGCAAATAGTAATCCAATGTCAAGCGACGCTGTAATGTCCCATAAACTAGTTCTGTCAATAGATTACGATCCAGTGCTTCTAGTTTTGTTTTTTTAAGTGCGTCATTGATAAGTAAATGACTGAAAGATTGATTTTTTTCGATTTTGAGTAAGATTTCAAGTGCTGCTTCTCGGACACTTTGTGTTTTTTTCATTTATTCACCAAACCTTGCTTCATTTTTCAAACTCGCCAGCGCACCCGCTAGATAAGATTGGATCGTCATTTTCGGCTTACCGGCCGGTTGGATCACTGTTGGGAAAATCACTGTACCGTCTCCGGCTGATATCCCCAGCTGATCTTTTTGAGCAATGACGATCGTACCTGCTTCTGCTTCCACATGCTGATTATCATCGATCGTCGCTTCCCAGATCTTGAATGTCTTTCCAGCCAGCAGCGTGTAAGCGACAGGCCAAGGGGATAGACCGCGGATCTGGTTGAAGATCGTTCTTCCCGATTTCGACCAATCGATTTTTTCTTGTTCCCGGCTGATATTGCGGGCAAAGGTGACCTGTGATTCGTCTTGCGGGATTGCTTTCGTGCGTCCTGCCAAGAAATCTGGCAATGTTTCCATCAGCAAGTCGGCTCCTAATTGGCTTAATTTATCAAATAGAATGCCCGTATTATCGGCGTCTGTGATCGGAATAGCACGGCTGGCGATCATGTCTCCCGCATCCAGCGCTTCTTCCATATACATGATCGTTACACCTGTTTCTTTTTCACCATTCATTACCGCGTAATGCACTGGTGCCCCGCCGCGGTATTTTGGTAGCAGCGATGCATGGACATTGATAGCACCATGTTTTGGAGCATCTAACAATGCTTTTGGCAAGATCTGACCGTAAGCAGCGGTCACCAATAGATCCGCTTCTAGATCGATCAGTGTTTGGAGTTCCTCAGATGTACGCAATTTCTCAGGTTGATAAACGGGAATGCCATATTCTTCTGCTGCAACTTTTACCGGCGGCGGTGTCAAAACCCGCTTTCTACCAACAGGGCGATCCGGCTGGGTCACAACAGCGATACAGTCATATCGCTCGGCTAATCTTTTTAGGACAGGAACAGAAAATTCAGGAGTTCCCATAAAAATAATTTTTGTCATTCGTTCGCACGCTCCTTACATCATAATATAGGGTTGGACATCGATCGCGATAACAAGCCCTTTTGCTTGTTCTTTTTGGTAATGCGCTATAATTTCTTTTAAATCTTTTTTTAGTTCTGGCTCCGATTTATATTTGATAATGCTTTGATAGCGATATTTATTTTTGATTCGAGTGATCGTGCTTGGTACTGGGCCGAGGACAATACTCTGATCGGATAATTTGGAACGTAAAAATTGGCTGATCTCTTGAATGATTTGGATCACTTGACGTTCATTCTCGCCGCTGACATTGATAAGTGTCAGGTAATAAAACGGCGGGTAACCACCTAATTTTCGGATGCGCATCTCATGTTCATAAAAACCGTGGTAATCATGTTCTTTCGCAAATTCAATGCTATAGCTTTCCGGATTGTAGGTCTGGACGATGACTTCTCCTGTTAAATGACTACGTCCGGCCCTTCCGCTTACTTGCGTCAACAACTGGAAAGTTCGTTCCGAAGCGCGGAAGTCAGGTAGATTGAGCATCGTATCTGCGTTGAGCACACCTACTAATGTGATCGAAGGGAAGTCCAGACCTTTCGCGATCATTTGTGTGCCAAGTAAGATGTCGGCTTGTTTCTCTTTGAATTTTGTCAGTAGTTTTTCATGCGCACCCTTTGTCCGTGTAGTATCTACGTCCATTCGAATGATTTTCGCTTCTGGGATCAATTTATTAAGATTTTCTTCCACTTTTTGAGTCCCGGTGCCAAAGTAGCGGATATGTGGGCTCTCACAACTTGGGCAGTGCTGCGGCATTCGTTCTTCATGACCGCAGTAATGACATTTAAGCTGATTGCTTGCTTGGTGATAGGTCAATGAAATATCACAGTTCGGACATTCCGCCACATAGCCGCAGTCCCGGCACATCACGAAGGAGGCATAACCACGTCGATTCAGCATGAGGACGATCTGTTCTTTTTTCGCTAACCGATCTTTGATTTTTTCAAGCAATGCGGTGGAAAACATTGTTCGGTTGCCGCTGCGCAGTTCTTCACGCATATCGATGACTTCTACACTTGGCAAGGCTTGTTGGTTCACTCGCGCCTCTAGTTCCAGCATCTGGTAGCGGCCTTTTTTAGCCCGGGCAAAACTTTCCAGTGAGGGTGTTGCACTACCGAGCACGACCGGACAACCATGCCGTTTGGCGCGCCATATAGCTACATCGCGAGCATGATAACGAGGATTTTCTTCTTGTTTATAGCTGGATTCATGCTCTTCATCCATAATGATCAAACCAAGATTTTCAAACGGAGCAAAGACCGCGGAACGAGCACCGACCACGACTTTCGCTTCTCTGCGCTCGATCTTGCGCCATTCGTCATACTTTTCTCCCGCTGATAGAGCGCTGTGCAGAACGGCTACTTCTCCGCCGAATCTGGCTTTGAAGCGCTCGACCATTTGCGGAGTCAAGGCGATTTCCGGCACTAAGACGATGGCTTCTTTTCCTTCCGCCAATGTGGCTTCGATACTTTGTAAGTAAACCTCGGTTTTCCCGCTACCAGTAACACCGTGCAATAAAAATGTTTCCGGCCGGCTGTTTTGGCTTGCTTCGATGATTCGCTCGCACGCCTCTTTTTGAGCAGGTAGTAAAACCAGCGGCTTGCTTGCTTGAAATTCTCTGCCTTGATAGGGATCACGATTGATCTGACGGTCTTCAATCTGGATAAATCCTTGTTCCGCTGCTTTGCGGATCGTTGCGTCGGTGGCGATTTTTTCATCTTTTAAATATTTCACACGGACTGGTTCCGGGTTCACTTGTAGGTAAGCAAGCAACCTGGCTTGTGCTTTTGCTTGTTTGGGCAGCTGTTCGATCTGATCCGCTAGTTGTTGAATAGATAAGTTAGTGACCACGTATCGAGCCGTTTTCTTTGTTACTTTATTTTTGACTTGGTAAACGATTTCGACGCTACCGTCTTGCAACGGCTTTTTCAACTTCGGTAGCAAATTGTTAACTTCTGCTTGTTTGAAATCGAGCGTTTCTAGTCCATCAAATAATTGCCACAGCATCTCATCACTTTCGTCGCGGATCACAAAATACTTCTCGTATTTAGCACGCATTGCGGCTGGCAGCATGGCTTGATAAGCTGTAACGCGAAATGCCAAGGTGTCTTCAGCCAAATAATCGCCTAGTTCCATCAGTTCCGTGTTCAAGACGGGTAAAATATCCATTGTTCGCTCGATCGTTTTTAATTTCGGATTTGGTTCGGTTTCCGCTATTTCAACGACAAATCCTTGCACTTGCCGATTTCCAAAAGGAACGGAAACGCGCATCCCGGGCCGCATGACTTCAAGCAATGCCTCCGGGATCATATAATCAAAGGGGCGGTCTACTTGAAGCGCAGGCACATCCACGATAACTTTTGCTATTGGTATCATTTATTCATTTTCACTTCGCTTTATAATGAGCGCGATGATCTTTTGTGCTACCTCTGCTTTTGCAAGGATCGGCAGCTCATGGACAGCTCCGTTGTCTTCGTAGATAGTAACGATGTTTGTATCTGTTCCAAAACCTGCGCCGGATTCCGCTACGTTATTAGCGACGATAAAATCTGCATTTTTTTCTGACAATTTCTTTTTCGCATTTGTTTCTAAGTCCTGCGTTTCAGCAGCAAATCCGACCACTACTTGTCCTGGTCGTTTTTCGGTTCCGATCGTTTTTAGAATATCTTTAGTACGCTTCATGCTAACGGTAAAATCACCCGGTTGTTTTTTGATTTTATGGGCATGGACTTCAAGTGGCGTATAATCGGCAACTGCAGCGGTGAAAATAAAAATGTCTGTATCGGCTTGGTGTGTTTGTACGGCCTGATACATGGACTCCGCAGAATCAACGAGGACATGCGTCACACCACGTGGTACTGGCAAGGCATTCGTTGTAGCGATCAGGGTTACTTCCGCACCGCGCAAAGCAGCAGCTTCCGCGATCGCATAGCCCATTTTACCAGTCGAATGGTTGGTAAAATAGCGTACTGGATCGATCCTTTCACGCGTTGCTCCAGCAGTGACAAGTACTTTTTTGCCTGCTAGGTCATGCTGGTCGCCCCCGAAAAATTCTTCGATCCGAGCCACGATCTTCTCGGGTTCTTCAAGACGACCTCTACCAACATACCCACATGCTAAATAGCCTTCTTCAGGTTCTATAAAGCGGATGCCGTCAGCATATAGTTGTTCGATATTCCGTACAACAGCAGGGTGGCTGATCATATGGACATTCATGGCTGGCGCGACCCAGACTGGCGACTCTGTTGCTAGCAAGGTGGTGGTGATCAGATCATCAGCGATCCCGTTTGCCATTCTGCCGATCGTATTGGCAGTGGCTGGTGCGACGATAACGAGATCTGCCCAGTCTGCTAGATCGATATGTGCAACAACGCGAGAATCTTTTTCATCAAATGTATCGGTATAAACGTCATTACGCGACAATACTTGGAAAGACAAAGGCGGTACAAAGTTTGCGGCATGTTCAGATAACATGACTTTCACATTTGCACCGGCTTGAGTTAATTTGCTAGTCAGCGCCACGGCTTTATACACAGCGATACCGCCAGTGACTGCTAATAAAATGTTTTTTCCGTTCATCATAAACTTCCACCTCATTCATAAACTCTTCCATCCATTATAACATGACAGGCCCTTATTCTTACACAAAAAAACCGTAACGGCAAAAGAAATAGATGTACTCCACTCTTTTACCACTACGGTCTTTTAGATCCGGCTTAGTCTTCTTCCGAAAGTACTAAATTACCAGAATAAATCTCTTCCAGCGCTTTACCGACATATTTATCGGATTGATAACTTTCAAGCGTGCCGTTATCATTGTCCTGCTGCATTTGACGAGCTCGTTTCGCTGCTACTGTAACCAGCGAATACTTCGAGTCGATTTTTAATAATAGATTGTCAATTGACGGATATAACATCATTTTAACCCCTCCAACATTTTTTGATAACGATGAATCACGCGCTCCGTTTTCAGATGCTCGGTTTCCACGATACCTTTTATTTTTGCAACTGCATGTGAGACTTTATCATTTACAACCGCATAATCGTAAGAAGACATCATTTCGATCTCTTTTTTGGCTGTTTCCATCCGTTCTTCCACAACCGCCATTGATTCCGTCCCACGACCGACGATACGATTTTTCAATTCGGCAAGGTCAGGTGGTGTCAAAAAGATGAAGATCCCTTCCGGCATTTTTTCTCTGACTTGAAGTGCGCCCTGCACTTCGATCTCCAAGAAAATATCTACGCCACTCGCAAGTTTTTCTTCCACATAGTCCAGCGGTGTCCCATAGTAATTGCCCACGTACTCCGCGTATTCCAGCATTCTCCCAGCAGCGATCGCTTCTTCAAATACTTCTCGCGTCCGAAAATAATAATCTACGCCATCTTTTTCTCCCACGCGCGGTTTCCGCGTCGTCATCGAGATCGAATACTCGAATGTCGTAGCTTCATCTTTAAAAATCGCTTCTCTGACAGTACCTTTCCCCACTCCAGAAGGACCAGACAATACAATCAAAAGGCCACGTTCTGCCATTACTTCCCCTCCTGCCATTCATTTCGACGCTCTCACTTTTAACGTCCTTGTCGCATGTATGTTTCATTATAGCAAAATAAGCAGGAAAATCATATAGATTACGGAAATTTTTACAGCAGGAAGTTGGTTAGCACAAAAATCATCCAGGAACAGCTGGCTACAATTCTGCTAGATAAAACTATGCGTTTCTTCTGTGTGTTTATGTTTGTAGATCGCGATGGAAGCAAACAGCAGACTGTAAGCAAATAAGACAAAAATGGCAAATAATAAGCGGCCGCTAAGCGCATCATGCTGCATTTCTCCAATTGCATCCATGACCCAGTACTGCGGCATAAAGACTGCAACTTTCTGCATGAAAGCTGGCATGATCGAAACCGGTATCAACGCCCCTGATAATAAAGAAGAAAGCGTGAAAACAATCATTTGCAGCGCACTGACACTTGTCCTGTTTTTCGCCATAAAACCAAATACTAACGATAAAAGCACCGCCATGATCGCATAGATCAGCAAGATAGCGAACAATTCCAGATAAGAAAAACCAGGCTCGATATGGAAAACGAATTTCATCCCCACTAAGCATAGCATGATCTGGAAAACTAATGTGGCGAGCGCGAACAAGGAATTACTCGTTAAATATTGTCTGCTGGTAAATGGTGCAGCCATTAAACGGTAATAAGTCCCGTCTTCTTTTTCTTGGAAGATAAGCTCCCCGAGATTTCCAGCTGAATACAGCAGCATCATGCAGAAAAAGCCAATGATCGCACTAGTCATCATGATCGTCGTATCCTTTTCTACTCCTACTTGTTGCTCTTTGATCGTCACTTTCGCGTGTTCATACGCCTCTTTATATGTTTGGAAAGAATGATCCGGATCACTCAGCTGGACAAACTTGACTGTTCTGCTGATTTGATTATTGAGCAATGCCTTCACTTGATTGGAGATTTCTGCTCCGCGAACAGTCTGTATCTCAAAACCGCGTGGCTTTCCCTCTTTTAGACTGGCATTGCTTCCGGAATGAAAAACAATCAGCCCATCGATATTGCCATTAATAACTTTCTTCTTCCCGGTTTGATAATCCAGCAATTTTGTGTCGCTATTCGCTTGTAAGCCTTTAACCACTTCAGCAGTATAAACGCCATTGTCCTGATTGACGACACCGATCCGAAGGTGACTGATATTATCGCTGGATTGATAGGAGAAAAAGTAAATAATAATGCTGATGATCGGTGTACCAACCAAGACTAGCAGCCGAAATTTATTTTTCCAAAGAACTTGCGCATTATGTTTAAATAACCAGCCGATTGCTTGCATTTAGTACACTTCCTTTCGATTTTGCCAGAGAGTCATTAAAATGATCAACCCAATACCGATACTTAGATTCAGTAAAATCGGCAACATGGCTGCATTTGGTTCATGATTATATAAAATTTGCTTAACACTGTTGCTCGCCCAACCCAGCGGTGAGAATTTTTCCATTGCTGCTCCGTTCGTTGGGAAATAGGCGCCGCCCATAAAAGCAAAGACTTGGATCAACATGCCGCCAGCTCCGGTTATCACAGGGTTCCCGTTGCTGATCATATCGACTGTCATCCCTAGCAGTATCGCTAAGATCCCCAATGTGAAATAAGTCAGAGAAACGATCAATATATGATTGCCCCATTCCACGTGGAAAATAAACTGGGAGACGATCATCAGTATCGCTAAAATAAGCGCTAAAATGACTAATTCACCTAAAAAGTTGCCGACGATCAGTGCTTGCTTTTTGACAGGTGCGGTATAGATCCTGCCGATCGTGTGACGGGTCTTTTCCCCGCGCATGACATATGTGCCGCTATAAAAGTTGAACATCATCGACAGGGCGATCAGCGCGATCGCATAGTATTGGAATGAACTGACATTCTTAGAAGAACTCAATTTATGGACCGTGATCGCATTTTCGTCTACTTGTGCGGATTGCAACGCTAGTTTGACCTTACTCGGATCAACACGCATGACGCCATTTATTACTTGATAATTGGCTGTGAAGGCTTGGAGATAATTTTGCAATACACTATTTTCCACAACATCGGGATTGTTAGTAACCACATGAAGCGTTTTTGCGTCCGTTTTCACTACTGCAGTCACCTTGCCATTTTTCACAGCCCGTTCCCCCGCTTGCGCTTCCATTGGTCGGAATCTGACCCTATTACTGTCCGCTTTTTTCGCAAATGTTGCAAATGCTTTTCCCATTTGAGTTTTAGTATCTGCTTGATAAGCAATCGTTAGCTTATCTAACTTGATATTTTCGCTAAAACTGTTTTGAAGCGCACTACCGAGCACAAACATTAAAGCAAGCGGGAAAAGCAGCATGTAGATCACGTAGCTGCGGTCGCGCATTCCAAGTTTTACACTCTTTTTGAGGATATGCCAAATCATATGCCGTTCTCCTTTCTAATCTCGTAATTTTCGGCCTGTTAAATTTAAAAAAACAGTTTCTAAATTCAGCGTTTGCTGATTCACTTCCATGATCTCGATCTTTGCAGCGATCAAAGTCGCTAATACTTGATTGAGATTATTGACTTCAGTAGAAGAAGTCACACTGATTTCCGAATTCCCAATCAATTCTACGGTTTGAACACCCTTGATCTGTTTCAGGGCTTCTATGTCGATCGCATTACCATTAGCATTTATCTGGATACGCATATCTTTGACGTCCGTCACCAGTTGGATCAGTTCTTCTTTTGTACCCTCAGCGATGACTTTCCCATGATCTACAATCGCGATATAGTTGCATAATTCTTCTACTTCTTCCATGTAATGGCTAGTGTAAATAATCGTGGAACCACGGCGATTGAGCTTGTGGATCGACTCCAAAATATAATTACGCGACTGCGGATCGATCCCAACGGTTGGCTCATCCATAATAATCAATTCCGGCGAATGCGCGATCGCACATGCAATATTTAGCCGTCGCTTCATCCCTCCCGAAAAAGTTTTCGGACGCTCATTTAAATTATCAGCTAATCCTACGAATACCAACGCTTCTTTCGCGGCATCTTCCAACTTTGCGCCCCGAAGACCATACAGTCCGGCAAAAAATTTTACATTTTCTAATGCAGAAAGATCATTGTAAAGCGCTATTTCTTGAGGAACAAGACCAATTCGCTTTTTGATAGTCAGAGGGGCCGCATCCAATGATTCACCAAACACACGGATGTCTCCGCTAGTTCGCTTCATTAAACCGCTTAAAATATTGATTATCGTACTCTTTCCCGCCCCATTCGGACCAAGCAGACCAAAGCTTTGCCCTTGTTCTACAGTTAAACTGAGATTATCCACTGCTGTTTTCTTTTGGAATTTTTTTGTTAACCCCTCGATTTCGATAATATTCATTTCACTGCCTCTTTTCATTTTTCGTGATAGTTTCATTATAAAAAAGAAGTGAGAAATGCAGTAGTGCATTTTCTCACTTCTTTTCCATGAGTTTCTCATGATGTTGTTTCTTCCGTCGGTAATAAAGTCACGATCCCAAAACCGGATCGTGTATCAATGACAAGATTTCCTCCTAGTTTGGATGTTCGTTCTTCCATACCGATAATGCCCAGGTGCTTCTCAAAATGAGCCGTTCCTAACCCATTATCTTGGATCTTAAAGCGCACGATCTTATTCAAGACGGTCAGTTGGATATTCACTCGTGTGGCTTTGCTGTATTTCAGCACATTGGTCAATGCTTCATTTAAATTATGGTAACAGACATACCACATCGCTTGGGTCACCCTGCGTAAATCACCTTCATAATGAAAAACCGTTCTGATCTGATAATCATTTTCAAATTCTTCTAACTTTGCCTTCATCTGACTGATTGCAATACTTTCCTGCGCTGGTTTGGTTGCTTGGAGTGTTTTACGAATCGAATCGATGCCATTTTTATTGATCACGATCGCATTCCCTAATAGTTCACTTGCTTTCTCTGGATCTTTATAGAGAATCGCCTGCGCGGCTTCCAGCTGGATCAGGCCGCCTGTCAATGCGTGTCCGAGTTGATCATGGATCTGATGCGACAAATGATTTCTTTCCTCTAGTTTTGCTAGTTGTGTTTCCCGGAGAAATTGTGCTTTTTGCTGTTCCACTTTTTGCGACAGTTCTTCCATGTGTCTCTTAAGTGCTTCGTTAGCTTCCTCTTTGGCTTTCATCAAATGGTAGCCGCGTCCAAGCAAATGATAAAACAGCGCCAATATAACAGTCAAAAAGACATATGCTAATCTTTCTGTGAAATTTGGTAGAAAAAACACGCAACTATTCGCAAGTAACAGATATAGTAATGTGTCTCTCAACCTTTGCACTTCTTTTTCTAAGATCAAAGAAAGCAGCGGAAATGGGGCGAAGAAATATAGATAAGGTAAAGCAAGGCCAGCACTAAACAAAATTATAACAAGCAATGTGATTTTCCAGTAAAAAGGCTTTGCCAAGCACTCGATCAAGAGCGCCGCACTCAAATAGAGAAGCACACTCACTAGATAATAGCCAATCTGCATGTGACTGAGAGGCTGTTGTGTCAAAAACAATAAGAAAAATAGCGTGAAATAAATATCGAACTGTAATTTATAAAACACCATTACTCCGTTCCCCCCGCCTTACCTGTCAAATAAAAGATCGCCAATTGAGTTCGATGTTCTAGTCCTAATTTATTTAATAATGCCGAAATATTATTGGCAACGGTTCCTTCCGAGATAAACAGCTTTTTCGCGATTTCCTTATTCGACAACCCACTCGCTACAGCTTGGATCACATCTTGTTCCCGCGAGGTGAGCGGTAATTTAGCCATGTGCGCTTTCGTTTGGTTACCCGACAAAGCTACCTTCACCTTTTCCCAGATCTCCGCTTGCATGATATTTTGGTTTTGAACGACGCCTCGAACTGCAGCAATGATGATTTTAGGATCATTGTTTTTCAGCAGGTAGCCTTCCGCACCATTTCGGATCGCATCGATAATGTAGGCATCATCATCAAAAGTAGTTAGGATAATCACCTTCGTCTCTGTTTCCGCAGTTATCCGCTTCGCTGCCTCGACCCCATTCATGACTGGCATCCGAACATCCAGTAAAGCTACATCGATATCATATTCCAAACAATAATCCACGGCGGCTTGTCCATTCGCCACCGTGGCTGCGACTTCGATATCCGCTTCCATATCGAGAATAATCTCCAAACCACCTGTGATAAAAGCATTGTCATCCGCTAGTAAAAGTTTTATCATTTACGCCCGCCCCTTTTCATTTCCTCTTCATTCTAATCGAACCAAAAACAAGTCGTCAAGGCTATTCTATGCTACAATAGATGAGGATTACAGATAAAGGAGAACTGACCTATGTTTGATGCAATGTTTTTAAAAGCCTTAACAAAAGAACTAACGCTTGGAGCTGAAAGTGGTCGAATCATGAAAGTTCATCAGCCCTTCGCCCACGAATTAGTTCTTTATATACGAAAAAATCGTGAAAATAAACGCTTGCTGATTTCTGCACATCCGAGCTATGCCCGTGTTCAATTCACTGCAGACATTCCCGAAAATCCTTCTACGCCGCCCATGTTTTGTATGTTGCTGCGAAA
This sequence comes from Listeria grayi DSM 20601, assembly GCF_000148995.1. Lineage (GTDB taxonomy): Bacteria > Bacillota > Bacilli > Lactobacillales > Listeriaceae > Listeria > Listeria grayi. The sequence continues at coordinate 707,217 of NZ_GL538353.1, read as the reverse complement.
ATATCTAGAAGGCGCGGTTATTGAAAAAATCACCCAGCTTCCAAATGAGCGTATCTTAAAACTAGAGATCCGCGGGAAAGACGACATCGGCGAAAACCGCTTTTGCGAACTTTATATTGAGATCATGGGCCGTCATAGTAATATCGTACTGGTAGACCGGGAAAAAGGAACGATCGTTGATACGATCAAACACATCTCTCCTGCTCAAAACAGCTACCGTACATTACTTCCCGGTGCAGCGTATCGCTTGCCGCCACAGCCTGAAAAGCAAGATCCCTTCCAGTTCGACAGCAGCCAATTTGCCAAAAACGAACTTCCTTCCACGAAGGAACTTGTCAGCCAATTTGCCGGATTCAGTCCGCTCCTTGCCCAAGAGATCCGCTTGCGTGCCCAGGAAAGCAGTCTCACGCAAGCTTTTGATCAGGTGATCACCGCGGTTCGCTTGCATAGCGAAGAACAACCAAAAGCACTCTACTTCCGAAAAAATGAGAAAGAAGATTTCTACTTCATGCCTCTAGAGAGCATGACGGAGATCCTTGGCAGCTATGATTCGCTTAGCGAGCTGCTCGATGCATTTTATCTCGGCAAAGCTCGCCGTGATCGCGTCCATCAAGTCGCAAAAGATCTAGAGCGTTTGCTGACCAATGAGATCCAGCGCAACAAAACAAAGATCGAAAAATTAAAGCAAACATTGATAGAAGCAGACGAAGCCGATAAATACCGACACTACGGTGAACTTTTGACAGCGAATCTTCATCAAGTAAGCCGCGGAATGACCACGATCACAGTGGAAGATTTTTATAATGACATGAAGCCAGTAGCCATCCCGCTCGACACACGAAAAAGCGCTTCGCAAAATTCCCAAGCGTACTTTGCGAAATATCAAAAATTACGCAATGCCGTCGCTTATGTCAATGAGCAACTTACATTGACCGCGCAAGAAATCGAGTATTTGGAAACGATCCAGTCGCAGCTAGAGCTCGGCAATTCAGCCGACGTGGAAGAGATCCGTATCGAGCTTGCCGAACAAGGCTATCTGCGCTATAAAAACAAAGCTGGAAAACGGAAAAAACCGACCAATCCAACTCCTGAAAAATACCGTTCCAGTACCGGCCTTTCGATATTAGTCGGCAAAAACAATAAACAAAATGATTATTTGACGAATAAATTAGCGAAAAACAACGAACTTTGGTTCCACGTAAAAGATCTGCCCGGTTCCCATGTAGTCATCCAATCGCCAGATCCAGACGAAACTGCTATCGAAGAAGCTGCGATGATCGCCGCTTATTTTTCCAAGGCACGCTTGTCAGGAAGTGTTCCTGTTGATGCGACGCTGGTAAAGCATGTCAAAAAGCCCAACGGTGCAAAGCCGGGTTACGTGATTTATACAGATCAAACGACTTATTTTGTTACACCGGATGAAGAAAAAGTGCGGAGTTTGCGTCAATAATGGAAAAACCTGCTGTAGAGCGGGTTTCAGACTGAAGAAAAACACCATTTCAATCATTTCCTAGCTATTCCCAGCTTGGCGAAAAATGATTAGATTCTAGGCAAAGTCGAGTACCGAAGCGGAGCGTACTTAAGTACGTGAGCATCGAAACGCAGACTTTAACGACGAAGATGAGCGTTTTTCGCCAAGCTGAAACCTGCTGTAGAGCGGGCTTTTTTGTTATATAGAAGGTATTTGGATGGTTGCTGATATTGTGGAAGAAGGATATGGTTTTGAAAAGCAGACTTGGCAGCTGCTTTTTTATTTTTGCTTGCTATAATAGCTCATGGATCTGATATTCTATCGCATACGCTTCTGTTCCCGCTTTTTCCAATCCAGCCTCCTGCTCTAACAAATAATCAGGCAGAAGTGCTATTCCTTGCGATGCTTTGACCAAACTGATGATATTCCGTATCGAATCGATTTCGTGAATAGGATTTCCAGTGTCGATCTCGTCCAGCGACTTTTTCCGAAAAGGACACGTTTTATCTTTATTTACAAATAATGGTAGCGAGTTAGGTTGTTCTGCAGCAATTGCAATCATTAGTGAAGCATTCATTTCACCTTTTGCTATTACTTTATATGGACTTGTAGTTGGCAATTCCGTATATGAGAAAATGATGTCGTGTTGCGCTTGATCGGCTAATCTATTTATCTCCGTGGTTTTAACAATGGTAAAATCATATTCCGCTAGCGCATACCGTTCTTGATAAACGATCAAATAGTCAAATAAATTTTCTGATGTGACGATAGAAGCTTTTTGCTTGTTTTTTAATGCTTTTTTTATATTTTCAGTCTCAATAAGGATCTTGTTAGTATGTGTATAAAATTTTTCCCCGGCTATCGTAGGGGTCAAGCCTCTGGAAGTCCGAACAAATAATTGCGCGCCATATTCTTTTTCGATCTGCTTCAAACGCATGGTAACATTGGATTGCGCATAGCCAAGTACTTTTGCATCTTTATTCGTCGACTTTTCTTCATAGAGCTTTTGGTAAATCAAGAAATCATTGAGATTCATTTTACTGTCTCCTGTCGTTATCACTTTTTACGATAATAGTATCACATTTCGGTATTATTCAGGTAATAGAAAAGCGACTATACTTGTTGGTAGAAAGGATTGTGATAACGATGATAGGCATGCAGTATCAAGTACAGCTTCCTGCTGATTATGATATGGAGATAATAAAAGAACGGGTGCGGACAAACGGAACTAAGACAGATGGACTTCCGGATCTCCTATTTAAAGCATATTTGATCAGTGAGAAGAAGAAAAACCAATTTAACAGCTATAGTCCGCTTTATGTATGGAAAAAGACAGAAGGAATGACTAAATTTATTTTTGACGGTTTTTATGATAATATTCTACGATCATTCGGCTGGCAGCATATCGAAATCGGGATAACACAAAATGTGATCCTCAAAGAAGATTTTTATCAAAGCCAATATCTAACCGAAGAATATGTGGATATCCAGCCAACTAGCTCGTTACAGCAAGTTGTTTTTCCAACGCAACCACATCCAGATTCTACGGGACAGGTCATTATTTATAATCCGGACAAATGGAAATATGTATGTTATACCTTTTTTAAAACCGTTCCACCTCAGCAATTTGAAAAAAGTTATGAAATCCTTCATTTATCTACAGAAAATTAAAGAGCTGTGCCTGATTTATAGTCAGGCACAGCTTCTTTATCATTTCCCCCAATTTTCTGGGTCCTTGTTCCATTGCTTCAGCGGCTCGATCTCTGCTTCCGCTATGTATCCTTCTTGAAGTGCTGTATCGATCAACGTTTCGTAATCGGTCAATGTTCTAAGTTCCACTCCGGCCTCAGTAAATAATGCTTTCCCTTTGGCTAATCCGTAATTGAAGATTGCGACAACGCCGAGCACCTCAAGTCCGGCTTCTCGCAATGCTTCCACAGCTTTCAGCGAGCTTCCTCCTGTGGAGATCAAGTCTTCGATGACTACGACTTTCTGTCCGGGGGTGGCGACACCTTCGATCTGGTTGCCTTTGCCATGCTCTTTTGCCTTTGAACGAACATAGGCCATCGGTAATTCTAATTGATCACTTACCCATGCTGCATGCGGGATTCCGGCTGTTGCTGTTCCGGCGATCAGCTCTACTTGTGGAAAATTTTCTTGGATCAGTGTGCTTAATCCTTTAGCAATAAACTGTCTCACTTTCGGATATCCTAATGTCAGACGGTTGTCGCAATAGATCGGTGATTGGATCCCAGACGCCCACGTGAATGGCTCGTTTGGCTGTAAAAAAACGGCTTTGATATTCAATAATTGTTTAGCTGTTTCGGTTTGCATATTTAGTTCCCCCACTCTTCCAAAATTTGCTGATACGCTTTTAGCGGTGACTTTGCTTTCGTGATCGAGCGCCCGACAACGATACTTGATGCGCCGAGTTCTCTAGCTTCTTTTGGTGTAACGACTCGTTTTTGATCATCAACGCTATCGGACTTCAGCCGAATTCCTGGTGTAACACATAGGAATTCCGGATTGGTCGCTGCTTTGATCAGTCCGGCTTCTTTCGCAGAGCATACCACACCGTCAAGTCCGGCTTCTTGGGCTAATCGGCTATAGTGAACGACGGAATCGTTTAGACTTGCGCTTATCAGTTGCTCTTCCTGCATCGCGGCTTCACTCGTGCTAGTGAGTTGTGTGACGGCGATTATTTTCGGGACCTTGGTTCCAGAGCCGCTGATCAATCCTTCTTTTGCTGCTTCCATCATTGCTCGCCCCCCAGCGGCATGGACATTGACCATATCTACTTCAAGTCCTGCCAATACTTTCATTGCGCTCTTGACTGTATTGGGGATATCGTGCAATTTCAGATCCAAGAAAATTTGGTGTCCTTGTGTTTTTAGCTCATACAATAAATGCTGTCCGCCGGCATAAAAAAGTTCCATGCCGATTTTCACATATAAAGAGTCGTCCGTCTGCATCTGCGTCAAAAAATGATCGATCTCTGCTTTAGTAGCAAAATCAAGGGCCACAATCGGCTTGTCTGTCATTATTTCATCTCCTCTTCAAATCTGCTAGTTTTTCGATTCCCAGCTCATTCATCCGGGCTGGCAGATCACGAATCAAATTCGGGCAAATATAGGGTTCGGTAAAGTTCATCGTTCCGACGGCAACTGCATCCGCCCCTGCGATCAAGAATTCCAGCACATCATCTACGGTTTGGACACCGCCCATCCCGATAATAGGAATATTGCTCACTTCCCGTACTTGATGAATCATCCGGATCGCTACCGGTTTGATGGCTGGTCCTGATAGGCCGCCAGTTTGATTGGCTAGAATCGGTTTTCTGGTTTTCAGATCGATCCGCATGCCAAGAAGTGTATTGATCATTGTGAGGCCATCCGCACCTGCTGCTTCGATTGCTTGTGCGATCGAAACGATATCTGCCACATTTGGCGAAAGTTTCACATAGACGGGAACTTTTGCTACTGCTTTAACAGCTTTTGTCAGGTCATGGGCAATGTGCGGATCCGTGCCGAAAGTGATTCCTCCTTTTTTTACGTTAGGACAGGAGATATTCAGTTCGATGGCTTTTACCACCTTTGAATCACCAACGCGGGCGCAAACTTTGACATAATCGTCTACGGTCGTCCCGGCGACATTGGCAATGATCGGGGTATCGTATTGTTCCAAAAATGGCAATTCATGCGCCATAACATGTTCTAAGCCTGGATTCTGTAGACCGATCGCATTCAGCATTCCTGCGCTCGTTTCGGCAACACGTGGGGTTTCGTTTCCCTTCCGTACTTCTGGCGTGATCGCTTTGACCATGATGGCTCCCAGCTCACCAAGATCATAATATCGGCTGTATTCTTTCCCGAAACCAAAACAACCGGAAGCGGGCATGATCGGGTTTTTCAAAGAGAGTCCTGGGATTTCTACTTGTAATCGGTTCATAATTCCACCTCATCTGCACGGAAAACGGGGCCGTCTTCGCATACTTTCAGCCAGCTGTCGGTATCTTTTTTAGGGCAGACGCACGCATAGCATGCTCCGATCCCGCATGCCATCCGTTCTTCTAATGAAAGATACGTCTTACTTCCAGCGTAGCTTGACTTGACTGCTTGTAGCATTGGTCTTGGTCCGCAACTATACACCCGGTCCGGTTCTGGAAGCTTTCTCGTGATATCTGTGACAAACCCTTGTGTCCCGTAGCTACCGTCTACCGTGGCAATGTGCACGCTGCCGTAAGCAGCCATTTCTTTCTCGTAAAAGATATCTGTGTGGGACTGAAATCCATTCACAAACGTGACTTCTATCCCTTGAGCAGCGAGTTCTTTTCCAAGCTGATACATCGGCGGGACACCGATTCCGCCGCCGATCAATAATGCCGATTTCACGCCGGCTGTTTGTGCTTCGGAAACATCGAAGCCCGTTCCGAGCGGGCCTAGGCAGTCGACCGAATCATTGCTTTGTAATTTACTGAAGTCTTTCGTGCCTGCTCCCTCTACACGATACAGTAATGTGCAGGTGCCCGCTGCTTTATCATAGGAGCAGATACTTATTGGTCGGCGCAGCAGCAGTTCTGTCCGTACGGGACGCACCATCAAAAACTGACCTGGCTGCATGGTTGCTACATTTTCACCTTGCAGTACCAATTCATAAACATGTCTAGCGATTTCGGTTTGTTTGACTACCGTCATTGTTGTTTGCAGCATGATTTCACCCCGTTTCCTTTTAAACTGTTGCTGTCGCTGGATTGGTCTTCGTATTCATTGCTTCCATGCCGAACGATCTGGATTCCAGAACGCTTAGGATCGCTGCTGCTGTATCGAGCGATGTACAGACCGGCGTACCGTTCTCTACAGATTCACGGCGGATCTGGAAGCCATCCCGTTCTGGTCGTTTGCCTGTTGTTAAGGTATTGACCACGAGCGTTACTTGACCGCTGCGAATATAATCGATCAGTGTTTCTGTGTTTTCTCCGATTTTCTTCACTTGGGAAACTGGCACACCGGCTGCTTCCAGAACACTGGCTGTTCCTTGCGTTGCCATGATGGTAAAGCCGATATGGTTGAAACGTTTGGCAAGTTCGATTGCTTCTTCTTTATCGCGGTCGGCTACTGTCAGTAAAACTGTGCCATAATCGTGCATTTTTGTTCCGCTAGCTACAAAACCTTTGTAGAGCGCTTTTTCGAGTGTCAGGTCTTTTCCCATCACTTCGCCGGTGGATTTCATTTCTGGGCCGAGTGAGGTATCGACGCTACGCAGTTTTGCGAAAGAAAAGACCGGGACTTTAACGAAAATCTCTTGTTTTTCTGGAGCTAGTCCGCTTTCATAACCTAATTCCCGTAATGTTTTGCCTAAGATGATCTTGGTTGCTACATTTGCCATTGGGATGTCGGTGATCTTACTTAAAAATGGTGCGGTCCGGCTTGAGCGTGGATTGACTTCGATAACGAAAACTTCCTCGCCAGCAATGACATATTGGATATTTAGCATGCCAATGATATCCAGACCGATTGCGAGTCTTGTCGTATAATCCACGATCGTATCTTTTACTTTCTGACTGATTCGCTGTGCAGGATAAACCGCGATCGAGTCGCCGGAATGGACACCGGCACGTTCGATATGTTCCATGATTCCAGGGATCAAGACATTTTCTCCGTCGCTGATAGCATCCACTTCTACTTCTTGGCCTTGTACATAACGGTCAACGAGTACGGGATGTTTTGGATTTACTTTAACTGCATTATTCATATAATATTTCAAGCCTTCTTCCGACTCGACGATCTCCATGGCCCGGCCGCCTAATACATAGGAAGGTCTTACAAGAACTGGATAGCCGATTTGTCGAGCGATCGTCAATGCTTCTTCGACGGAAGTGGCTGTTTTTCCTTCTGGTTGAGGAATAGCTAATTTTTCTAGCGCTTTTTCAAACTCATCGCGGTTTTCGGCACGGTCGATGGCTTCTAAACTTGTGCCAAGGATTTTCACGCCTTTAGCAGCTAATCCTTCTGCTAAGTTGATAGCCGTTTGACCACCGAATTGGACCACGACACCGATCGGCTGTTCTAAATCGATGACATGCATCACGTCTTCTACCGTCAATGGCTCAAAGTAAAGCTTATCTGAGATACTGAAATCGGTAGATACTGTTTCGGGATTATTATTGATGATAATGGCTTCGTAGCCTGCCTGCTGAATCGCCCAAACGGAATGGACGGTCGCATAGTCGAATTCTACCCCTTGGCCGATCCGGATCGGGCCTGATCCAAGGACGATCACACTCTCTTTTGCTGTCGGTACGGATTCATTTTCTTCTTCGTAGGTGCTGTAAAAGTACGGCGTGGTCGATTCAAATTCAGCGGCACAGGTATCTACCATTTTGTAGACTGGTCTGATTCCTGCTTCTAATCTAACTGCCGTAACTTCGTCTTCGGAAGTCTGCCATAAGCGAGCGATCTCACTGTCGGCAAAACCATTTTGTTTCGCTTTTAGTAAAAGTGCTTTGTCCTGTGGGGCTTCTTTCAACAAGTTTTCTAGCGCGATCAGTCGCTCTAATTTATATAAAAAGAATAAATCGATTTTCGTGATCGCATGCAGTTCTTCGATTGTTTGACCTTTGCGAATGGCTGCTGCCAAGAAGAACAGGCGGTCATCTTCTGGATAAGCGATTTTGCTTGCCAGCAGTTCACTTGTCGCTTGTTCAGCTTCTTCTAAATAAAGATGGCTAGCGCCGATCTCAAGAGAACGAACTGCTTTCAAAAGGGCTTCTTCCCAGCTTCTACCGATCGCCATGACTTCCCCGGTCGCCTTCATTTGTGTACCAAGTCTACGATCAGCTTGTTCAAATTTATCAAAGGGGAAACGAGGGATTTTGGCTACTACATAGTCGAGTGTTGGCTCAAAGTGCGCATAAGTGGTTCCAGTTACTGGATTCTTGATCTCATCGAGTGTTAATCCCACCGCGATCTTAGCAGCCAATTTGGCGATCGGGTATCCTGTCGCTTTCGATGCGAGCGCTGAGGATCTGCTAACGCGTGGGTTGACTTCGATGACATAGTAATTATAACTGTCTGGATCGAGTGCTAGCTGAACGTTACAGCCGCCTTCAATTTCCAGTGCACGAATGATTTTCAGAGAAACATCGCGCAAGAGTTGATATTCCCGGTCAGAGAGGGTTTGGCTTGGTGCTACAACGATAGAATCGCCCGTATGGATACCTACTGGATCAATATTTTCCATATTGCAAACGACCATCGCATTATCATTAGCATCACGCATGACTTCATATTCTACTTCTTTGAAACCGGCGATGCTTTTTTCAAGCAGACATTGCGTGACTGGACTTAATTTCAAGCCACTGGAAACGATCTCCTGTAAGTCTTTGTCGTCATGACAAATGCCGCCACCGGAGCCACCGAGTGTATAAGCTGGACGGACGATCACTGGATAGCCGATTCTTTCGACAAACCGTTTCGCTTCTTCTAAGTTGTGGATAATATCGCTATCTGGAACCGGTTCACCAAGTTCATTCATTAAGTCGCGGAACGCTTCACGGTCTTCTGCTTTTTTGATAGCCGTTAGGTCTGTGCCCAACACTTCTACGCCACATTCTTCTAAAATGCCGGCTTCTGCCAGTTCCATGGCCATGTTGAGCCCGGTTTGACCGCCGAGTGTCGGCAAGATTGCATCTGGCCGTTCCTTGCGGATGATCCGGGAAACAAAATCCAGTGTAATCGGCTCGATGTATACTTTGTCAGCCATTTCTGTATCGGTCATGATCGTCGCCGGATTGGAATTGACGAGTACCACGCGGTATCCCTCTTCTTTTAGACTAAGGCAAGCTTGCGTACCTGCATAATCGAATTCTGCCGCTTGTCCGATGATGATCGGGCCAGAGCCGATTACAAGTATCGTTTGAATATCCGTTCTTTTAGGCATGTTCGATTTCCCCCTTTATTTTTACATCCATCATTTCCATGAAGCCATCGAACAAGTAGTTGACATCACTTGGTCCCGGATTTGCTTCCGGGTGGTATTGGACGGTATAGGCAGGATATTCGCGGTGCGCGAGTCCTTCGACCGTTTCATCATTCAATTCGATATGTGTGATTTCTAAATCTGTGTCTTGGAGAGACGCTTTATCAACAGCGTAACCATGGTTTTGTGCAGTAAAGTCGACCCGACCCGTTTTCAATTCTTTCACGGGATGATTGGCGCCACGGTGACCGAATTTTAGTTTGAATGTGTCTGCCCCATTGGCAAGCGCGAATAGCTGGTGGCCTAAACAGATCCCGAATAAAGGAATCTTCCCTTGAATACCGCGGATAAATTCGAGCGCTTCCGGTACATCTTTTGGATCTCCCGGTCCGTTGGAGAGCATAACGCCATCCGGGTGCATTGCTAATACTTCTGCAGCTGTCATATTGTAAGGGACGATCGTCACGTGGCAGCCTCGTTTGTTTAGTTCTTTCAAGATCGAAGCCTTTACGCCGTAATCAACGAGTACGACCCTTTTGCCGCTGCCAGGGCTGGCGAAAGCTTTGGAAGAAGATACTTGGCTCACTTGATCACTCGGCAGCCGTACCGAACGCAGATGGTGCAGTAGTGCTTCTTTATCTGCATTTGCATCTGTCAAGATCCCTTTCAGCGTTCCTTCTTTTCGAATCAATTTCGTCAGCTTTCGTGTGTCGATCCCTGCGATTCCCGGAATATCTTTTTCTTTCAGAAAGGCATCGAGTGTCATTTGGTTGCGCCAGTTTGACGGGAACTCCGCTGCTTCTTTTACAACCACGCCTTTTACAGAGGGCTGGATCGATTCAAAATCATCGCGGTTAATGCCGTAGTTGCCAACTAATGGATAAGTGAATGTAATGATCTGCCCGTAATAAGATGGATCGGTAAGGGTTTCTTGATAACCAGTCATTCCTGTGTTGAAGACTACTTCACCGATCGATTCCTTTGTACTACCAATTGCTTCTCCGATAAAATAATTGCCGTCTTCCAGCATCAAAATCCGTTTTGCCATTTAAGCTTCCCCCTCTTGATAAACCAGCTCACCGTTTGCGAATGTCATCACTGGATAACCTGCACATGTCACGCCAGCAAATGGTGTATTTCTTCCTTTTGAGTAAAAGGTATTTGGGTCGATCGTATTTTCTTTTTCCAGATCAATGACTGTGATGTCGGCCACTGCGCCTTCTTTCAAATCTCCATAGGGCAGCTGGAACACTCTAGCCGGTTTCGTTGTCATCCAGTCGAGCAATTGCTTGAGTGTCCATTTATTTGTTTTGACAAAGTTGGTATATAATAATGGGAAAGCTGTTTCGAGGCCGACGATTCCGAAGGCTGCTTGTTCCATAGGTACATCTTTTTCTGCTTCACTGTGCGGAGCATGATCTGTTGCGATGAAGTCGATCGTGCCATCAAGCAGTCCTTCCAGTAGTGCTTCTTGGTCTGCCTTGCTTCGAAGCGGCGGGTTCATTTTCCAATAACCATGATTTTCTGGAATATCTTCTTCGTTCAGCAAGAGATGATGCGGTGAAACTTCGGCTGTTACTTTGATTCCTGCCCGTTTCGCATCACGAACGACGCGCACAGATTCTTTCGTGGAAATGTGGCAGACATGATAATGGCAGTCTGCGGCTTCTGCTAAAAGAACATCACGGGCGATCTGAACAGATTCCGCAATGTTCGGAATACCTTTGATCCCCAATTCTTCGGAGATTTTCCCTTGATGGACGACGCCTCCGTAGATAAGCGAGTTATCTTCACAATGGGCAACGACCGCCATATTTAATTTTGCCGCTGCCTGCATCGCTTCATACATTGTTCCAGCAAGCTGTACGCCTACGCCATCATCGGTAAAAGCGAATGCACCTGCTTCTTTTAATCCTTCAAAATCAACAAGCTCTTCCGTTCCAAGTGCTTTTGTGATGGAAGCATATGGTAGGACGCGAACAACTGCTGTTTCTGCAATCCGTTTTTGGATACTTTCCATGATTTCTTTCGTATCCGGTACTGGTTTTGTATTTGGCATGGCGCAGATCGTTGTGTAGCCACCTTTTGCAGCTGACTTGGTGCCGCTTGCGATCGTTTCTTTGTATTCTCCGCCAGGTTCGCGCAAGTGGACATGTACATCAATGAAACCAGGCGATACCAATTTCCCCTTCACATCGATCACCTTTTCATCAGCAGCTTCGATCGTACTTGCAATTTTAGTAATTCGTCCTGCTTCGATCAAAATATCTTTTTGTTCTTTTTCTCCAGATTCGCTGATGATTGTTCCGTTTTTTAAAATGTACATGCTTTTACCCTCGTTTCTTTTTCTTTTAAAACCATTGCTAGAATCGCCATGCGTATGAATACGCCATTTGTCATTTGTTCCACGATCCGTGATTGTTTTGCTTCTACTAATTCACCTGCGATCTCGGTATCGCGGTTGACTGGACTTGGGTGCATGATGATCGCATTTGGTTTCATTGTCTTTGCAAGATCTGTCGTAAGCCCGTACTTGCGATGATACGTCTCTTTGGAAAAACCGGTCGGACTATCGTGGCGTTCGTGCTGGACCCGAAGCAGCATGATCACGTCTGCGGTCTGGATACATTCTTCTGTCGATAAATGCGGACCGTATTCTTTTGCTGTTTCATCGAGCCATTCGATCGGACCTCCGAAGCAGACTTCTGCGCCGAGACGATGCAAGGCTTTCATATTAGAATGAGCGACCCGACTATGCGAGATATCCCCCATAATTGCTACTTTTAATCCTTTAAAGGTGCCGAATTGTTCTCGAATGGTGAAGAGATCAAGCAGACATTGGCTAGGATGTTCTCCGCAGCCGTCGCCGCCGTTGATGATCGAAATATCCAGTTTGCGAAGCGGCTCATAGTATTTTTCTTCAAAGTGACGGATCACTGCCACGTCAACTCCGATCGCCTGCATCGTCAGCAAGGTATCGTAAAGTGTTTCACCTTTTGTGATACTGGAATGTCCTGGATCGAACGAGATCTCCCGCATCCCCAATTTCTGCTCTGCCATTTCAAAACTATGATGAGTACGGGTACTAGCTTCAAAAAACATATTGACGGCATATTTCGGTTCTGGTAGTGAGACTGTTTCCTGATGTTTGAATGCTGCCGCTCTGTCTAATAATGCTTCGATTTCTTCAATCCCTAGTTCTTCCATCGTGAGCAAATGTTTCATTTACATACGCCACCTTTTCCGAATTTTATTGATGTGTTTTTTTATCCACAGGGATGATCAAGTTAAGAAGGATCCCTACAATTGCTGCCATTGCCATTCCTGCGATTTTCACAGTATGGATCTGAACGAAGAATCCGCCGATCCCAATCACTAGTACGACTGATACGATGACAAGGTTGCGATTGATATTCAAGTCGATTTGGCTGTCGATCAGCATGCGGAGACCGCTCGAAGCGATAACACCGAACAGTAGCAAGGAAATCCCGCCTAAAACCGGTGCCGGTACAGAAGTTATGACTGCATTGATATAACCGACGAAGCCGAATAACACCGCGAGAACTGCTGCGCCCGCAATGACGAACACGCTGTAAACACGTGTGATCGCAAGCACACCGATATTTTCTCCATATGTAGTTACTGGTGGTCCACCGAGTAAGGATGCGACGATTGATGCTGTTCCGTCTCCTAAAAGGGAGCGATGCAGACCAGGTTCTTTAAAGAAGTTACGGTTGGTGATTTTATTTAATACGAGCTGATGTCCCATATGTTCTGCCATGGTCACAAATGCGAGCGGTGCCATGCTGAGAATGACGGTCAACGTTACGATTGGATCTGCGTCTTTGAAGGGGATCGTGAAATCCGGTACTGCGAAAAGCGAGGCTTGTTTGATCAGTGTATAGTCGACCAAACCAAGCGCCATGCTCGCTACATATCCAGCTGCAAATCCGAACAAGATCGGGATCAGTCCGAAAAATCCTTTGAATACCAGCATAGCCAAAATCGCTACGCCTAGTGTGATAAGTGCAACTGCGATCGCCTTACCGCTGTATCCTCCGCTAGTTACCCCCATTGCCATATTCGCAGCATTTGGCGCTAAGCTAAGTCCGATAACCATGATCACTGGACCAACTACGACCGGCGGCAATACCTTTTGAATCCAGTCCACCCCGGCGTAATACACGATCAATGAGACGATCGCATAAACTACGCCGACCGAGAATGTTCCGACCATGACGGAGCCCGGCGAGTGCTCTTGTTTGATAAACATGGTAAGCGGCGCAATGAAAGCAAAGCTCGATCCGAGATAAGCCGGTATTTTCCCACGGGTGATAACGAGGTAGGCAAGGGACCCTAATCCGCTCGACACTAACGCGACACCCGGACTCATTCCGGTAACACTCGGTACAAAGATCGTTGAACCGAACATTGTAAATAAGTGTTGTAGGCTCAAGATAAGCCAGTTATTCCATTTTGGTCTGTCTCCGATATCTAAGATCGGTTTTCCTGCTTGCATGTGATTCTCTTCCATTTCTCCACTTCCCTTTCTTGAATAAAAAAACTCTTTGCTAGAGGGCAGCAAAGAGTTTTGGTTAGAACGGTGCCTGGGTATCACTTTAGGCCTCGTTTCTCCTATCTTGCACTCTTTGTCAGCCTCTCTGGACTGCTTTTAAAAAAGTGTTACTAGCTTGGTTGAAAACACTCGTTTTCCATCAAGCTGAATCTATTAATGTGTGGGCTTATTTATTTTGAAATAATGACTGCGTCACTTGCAGCATCACTTTCTTCTAAATGAACAGCGATTCGTTCTTCTTTGGAAGTCGGTACATTTTTCCCGACAAAATCTGCACGAATCGGTAATTCCCTGTGGCCTCTGTCCGCGAGTACGGCCAACTGGATCTGCGCCGGTCTGCCGATATCCATGATCGCGTCCATTGCGGCACGCACGGTTCGGCCCGTATAAAGTACGTCATCGACAAGGACGACTGTCTTACCTTCGATCGAGAAATCGATTGCCGATCCATTTACAGAAGGCTCTTTTGTTGCTTCGTCTTTAAATGACAGATCGTCTCGATATAAGGAGATATCCAATTCTCCAACAGGAACTTCCGTCGATTCGATTGCCTGCATTCGTTCGGCAAGACGTTTCGCAATAAATATCCCGCGGGTCTTGATACCAATCAGCGCTAAATTCTTTGTCCCCTTATTTCGCTCGATGATCTCGTAGCTTACTCGGGTCAAAGCACGTTTTACAGCAGCTTCATCCATCACAATAACTTGCTCTGGCATAACTTATAACTCCCCTCCAAATAAAAAACCCCTCACCAGAAGCGGCAAGGGGGTAGATCGACATTGTAGACCAGTGGCTATACCTATACTACCACTGTCAAACAAACTCCGTTACCTTCTTAGCCTCTCTGGACTATGTTAAAGGACTATTTAATTTCTTTCTTTACTTTACTAAAAAAGCATCCATCTGTCAACCAGATTGGCGAAAAACGATTTATTCTTTTGTTCTCAATTTTTCGAGTACTTCTTCAAAATCAGCAGGTAGCGGTGATTCAAATGATAGTTCTTCCTTCGTCCGTGGATGCACGAAGCCTAACTTTTTCGCATGCAGATATTGGCCGTTACCAGGCAATGTGTTTTTTGGTCCGTATTTCGGATCGCCGGCAAGCGGATGTCCGATATATTTTAAATGGACACGGATCTGATGTGTTCTTCCTGTGTCTAATTGACAAGTAATCAGCGTGAAATCCCCAAAACGTTCCAGCACTTCAAAATGGGTGCGTGCTTCTTTACCATCACCAACGACGGCCATTTTTTGACGATCATCTTTTGCACGGCCGATCGGTGCTTCGATCGTTCCTTTTTGATGCGCGATATCACCGTGGACTAAGGCAACATATTCGCGATGTGATGTTTTCGCCTTCAATTGGCTTGCGAGCGATTCATGAGCCGCATCATTTTTAGCCACCATCAGTAAACCGGATGTATCTTTATCGATCCGGTGAACGATGCCAGGTCTGATTTTCCCATTGATCCCGGACAGATCCTTACAGTGGTATAGCAGCGCATTGACAAGCGTGCCGGTATAATGTCCGGCAGACGGATGCACCACCATTCCTTCCGGTTTGTTCACGACTAGCAGATCTTCATCTTCATAATAAATATCGAGCGGGATATCTTCGGCTTCGATCTCGATCACTTCAGGAGCACGTTCCTCCATTTCAACGATATCGCCAAGCTGACATTTGTAATTCGGCTTCACTACTTCCCCGTCCACCGTAACTTGCCCATCTTTCAAGAGCTGCTGCACGGAAGAACGACTTTTCGAAGCTTTTTCAGCCAAAAACTTATCGATCCGCATACCTTTTTCTGTTTCTTTTACTTCCACTTTAAGAGATTGCATTATTTTTTTCCTTTCGTTTTGCGATCATCAAGGAACACAAAAATGAGCATACATACGACACCAATACTTAGTGCTGCATCTGCCAAATTAAAAATCGGGAAGTAGTAGTTTCCCCATACAGTTTGCACAAAATCTACGACCTCATGACGCCACAATCGGTCGATAAAATTACCAAGTGCTCCGCCAAGGATCAGTGCCAAGCTGATACCAAACAATGTTTTTCCTTTAGCATAACGCTGCATGATATAGATGATCACTGCTACCACGATCACTGTAATGATATAGAAAAAGCTCATATGTCCTTCTAATATGCTCCAAGCTGCCCCATTATTTCGGAAACTAAACCAATATAAAAATCCTGGTATGACCTCTACTTGCTGACCGATCGTCAAATGTTCCACGACGAGCCATTTTGTAAACTGATCAATGCCGACCACAACGAGTGCGATCAAATAATAATAGATCAACGCTACTCCTCTTTTCTTACCCATTTTTTATAAAAAAAACCAGATCCTCCGTGCACGCGGCACAGAAACGATCTGGTCCTTTTATACCGCTTTTTTTATTGTATGATAAATTGCAATAAAAATAAAGCAGCAATGATGTACATGATCGGCGATAACGCTTCCGCTTTTTTTGTAAAAATACGTAAAAGCGGGTACGCAATGAAGCCGATCGCGATTCCGTCGACAATACTATAGCTGAATGGAATAATCACCACGATCAAAAATGCAGCAAATGTTCCGGCTGAGTCGGAAAAATCCATTTCCTTGAGTTCTTGGACCATCGAGATCCCAATGACGATCAAGATCGGTGCGATCGCGCTGCTTGGGATGAATCCCAAAAACGGCATGAAGAACAATGAACCTAAAAAGCAGATCGCCGTGACGATCGTTGCAAGTCCTGTTTTAGCACCACTTGCAAACATCGAACCGCTCTCAAGTGCCGAAACTGTTGGGCTCGTTCCGAAAATACCGGAAAAGAAGACCGTGATACTGCTCGCCCGCAAAACGCGCGGAAGAGCCTGTTCTTGTTTCAGCTGTCTCGTTTGGCCGTTTGTCAGTCCTACCGTTTCAAATACGATCACCATTGTCATCGTAAAGACAGCACTCCAAAAAGAAACGTTTCCGATATGAGAGAAATCAAGATGCCCAAAAACCGTGCTGATCGGTTTCAAACTGATACCACTGACAGCACTTGTGCTGCGGATACCAAATGCATAACCAATCAAGCTCCCAGCTAGCAAGCTCCATAAAAAAGCACCTGGAACTTTCCGGATCACTAGGATCATCGTCAGTAAAAGCGTGATCAGTGTCGAAATAACATACGGATCATGCATGGAACCGAGCTGAAGCACGGCATGCTCTCCTCGCATGATGACCGCGCCTTTTTCAAGCCCTAGCAAAACTAGAAACAAACCTAATCCGACAGTGATCCCTTGTTTAAGAATCAACGGGATCGCTTGATTCAGTTTTGTTGCAAACGGCGTGAAACAAAGGATCATAAATAGCAGACCACTGATCGCACAACTAGCAAGTGCTTCCTGCCAGCTGAGCCCCATATTTCCGACAAGCGTATACGCAAACAATGCATTGATACCCATTCCCGGCATCAAAATCAGTGGGACATTTGCATAAAATCCCATGACTAAACAGCCGAAAACCGTAATAAAAATCGTTGCTAGTGCCGCGCCTTGAGCCGGTACACCGGCTTCGGCCAAAATGGAACTGTTTACGACGATGATGTAAAAGACTGTGAAGAAGCCGATGATACCTGCCAGCACCTCTGTTTTCACAGAAGAACCGCGCTGATCAAGCGCAAACTTCCTTTCTACAAACTTTTTCATTTTTGTTTCCTCGATATGAAATTGTCCCTCTCCCAACCCGCAGAGTATTGCCCCTGCCACAGACCTTCATTATACCAAACCTTTCCTGATTTACAAAGCTATTTTTATAAATACAAGCGAAAAAAGATATGCTATACTAAATCCGTAGTACGCAATTTAAAGAGAGAGGACGCTTCCATTGCTATTTGAATCCTACATCGCTAAGAGCAGACACTTTTTGACGATTTTCACACCAATCGTCATCACCCAACTAACATTATTCTCGATGACTTTTTTCGATACAACGATGTCTGGTCATTATTCCAGCGGAGCTCTCGCCGGCGTCGCGATCGCCAGCTCATTGTGGGCGCCTGTCAACGCCGCCCTTTCTGGACTATTGATGGCGATCACTCCGATTATTTCCCAATTGATCGGCGCAAAAAAAGAATCCCAAGTACGCTCCTTTGTGCATAATGGTTTTTATATCGCCCTGATAGTAGCACTTTTGTTATTTTTTGTGCAGTTTGCATGTGTTCCTTCGATTTTGGAACACCTAGGCGTCACAGCAGACGTAAGAAAAATCGCGCATTCGTTCTTGATCGGCATCTGCATCGGACTGCCGGCATTTTTCCTGTCAGCCGTTTTGCGTTCTTTTATCGATGCGCTCGGCTTGACGCGCGTAACGATGCTGATCACGATCACCACCGTACCTTGCAATATCCTGCTCAATTACTTGCTTATTTTCGGAAAATGGGGTTTCCCAGAGCTTGGCGGAGCTGGGAGCGGTTTTGCTACAGGGATAACGTATTGGATCGTTTTGCTAGTAACGGTCATTTTGACGCTGACTCAGAATCGAATTCAAACCTTTCAGATCTGGAAGGCGCTCTCACCAATTAGTGCAAGTAAAATGAAAGAGATCATTCAGATCGGGATCCCTAACGCACTAACGATCTTATTTGAAACGAGCATTTTTTCTGCGGTAACCATATTAATGAGCCGATTCGGTACTTTCACGATCGCAGCTCATCAATCCGCCAACAGTATCTGTACATTGCTTTACGCATTTCCGCTTAGTATCGCTTCGACACTGACGATCTTAGTCGGCTATGAAGTCGGGGCGAAAAAACGGGCAGCTGCCCTTGCCTATCGGCGAATCGGATTGTTTTTTGGAGTCGGGATCGGTGTAATAAATGGTATTATACTGTTTTTGTTCCGCGATACGATCGCTACGTTCTATTCCACAGACAACAGCCTGCAACAATTGATCGCGCATTTCTTGCTCTATGCCATTTTGTTCCAATTCGCTGACAGCGTGCTATCCCCGGTACTTGGAACGCTACGTGGTTATAAAGATGTCTTGATCACTACGATCGTAGCCTTTATCGCTTATTGGGCAATAGGCTTGCCGGTCGGGTACTTCCTATCGTTCACACCACTTGCTGCATTCGGTTTTTGGATCGGTCTCAGCACGGGGCTTGGAGTAGCCGCAGCAACCTTGTATTTGCGGATGCGATGGACGGAGAGACGATTTTCATTTGATTAATTCGTGAAAAAACACGTGGGTCAACCTTTTGGAAAGTGGTTGATCCCGTGTTTTTTTAGTTGTTTTAGTCATCAATCGGTCTTGAATTTATCCAATATTCTATAGGAAAAATATTCTTGAATTTGTTGTTTTGTTGCCGAATTTTCTCCATATATACAATCCACCTCTACAGACTTACTGCGTGCGCGGTAAGTAAAATCATAGGTTATTTCACAATTTTTTATTGAATTAACTGCATCTTTATTTTTTAGCTTATGCCCATTTAAATACCTCTTATTTTTCAAAACTATTTTTTTCCATGTCTCATAATCTTTTTTTGTTGTGATCGTTTTCGGAAACCATTCTGCGCTAAATAGCGGTTGTGCGTTATAAGCCGTTTTCTTTAAAACAACAATTTCATTTTGAGGGATCCCTAACTTTTTAATTGCTTGATCAATTTGCGTATTAGCTTGATGAACCCGAATATAAATATAGCTTGTATACCCAACTATTGGAACAATAACGATAACTACAAGGATGAAACAAATCAACTTCCATTTCTTCAATCATTCCACTTCCTTACTTAATATGTTCCAATTTTTTTCGGAGCATACTTACTTGTAAATGTATTTGGCAGAGCTGAAGGCGATACAAATGTTAATCCAATCAGTTGAGGTTGTATAACATTAGCGTTGCCTGCCCCATAATAATAAGCTTGAAATACTAACTTTGAGCAGTAATTTGGATTTTTTGTTGATGTATAGGTGGTCACACGATAATCGATTTTCTTATTTTTTTCATATTTATGGTTACTATTCCAAAAAATTTTATCCGCATAACTTGCTGCTTTATTCGCTATACTTTTATTGGGGACTCGCCATAACTGGATCCAATAAGCGATATGTTTATCCGGCTTTATTCCCTGTTCACTCTTTCTGCCAAATATCCAATTATCCTTACTAAATTGATGATTATTGTTTTTGATTGCTTTCACTGTCCAATTCACAATGTTTCCTCCCCCAGTCATTTCTAAAATATAGTTATCGCTCGTTGCAATAGCGGCGTGACCCGTTCCCCCACTACTAACAATCAAAATATCACCTTTCCTAATTGCTTTTTTCAATTTATTCCCATTTGAAGTTTGGCTGCCGCGAAGCATGCTACTTGTCTTAGCTTCAGACGACGAGTGGCCTTCTCCATCTGGAAAAGCCCCGTAATTGGCAATTTCGCCAAACCAGCTCTTATAATCCAATCCAGATCCGACTATATTTTTCATTGCAAAGTAATCTGCCTTTCCTAAGTTATAGTTTTCTTGAAAGGCTTGAAAGGTATACCTATTTGGATTCACTTTCTTTTCACTGATTGCTTTTTGATAAAGCATTTGAACATCATTCGTGGTTGCCTCTGCGGATACATCACTACTGTCAAAATGGATGAATACGAGGATAGAGATGATGACTGTTATCGTGCTAGCGATTCTTATTTTCATGTTGTCTTCCTCCTTGATGTGTCTATCGATTTAGGTATGTTCATTCATTCTCATTGTATTGTATGCGCTATCATAAGTAAACAGAACGAACTTTTAAAATTTGTTAAAGCTTTCCATACCTTCATACCAATTACTCATGTTAATAGTTAATTATATTTCTAAAAATACCATTATGCGGTAAACTTTCACTATTTTTAACCATCCCATAAAAAAAGACAGCAAATCAAGTGGATTTGCTGTCTCCTTATTTTCTTACGTTCAACTTTTCTCCTTTAACTTGCCAACAAGTGGTTCTTCTGGCTTCGCAAGCAAGGCACGAACATCGTCCAGTTCCACCTCTACATTCCACAAGAGCACACCTTTCAACTCTCCTTCTTGTAAATAAAAGACGATTTTCCCGTTTTCGCGATCATCGATCACGGTATCAAGCGAGGCATCTAATGCGCCGATCGCCTGCCAAGAAATATCGAAAACGACGGAGTATAAATACGGGGTGTAGGTATAAAGTACGCTTGCTCCCGCCATTGCTTCGCCGACGACTTTCCCGGAATTGCGGGCATGATCAACGTGCTCTACGCGTTGTTTTCCTAAAATAGCATCTGGATAAAAAGCAATATCGCCTGCTGCCCAAATATTCGGATCACTTGTTTGGAATTGTTCATCGACGATCACGCCGTCATCCACTGCCAAACCGCTTTTTTCAGCTAATTCGATGCGTGGTTCTACGCCCAGTCCGATAACAAGTGCGTCTGCACTCATAACATCTCCGTTATCCAAAGTAACCTGAAGTCCATCATCTGTTTCTTCATACTTGTCTGCTTTTCTGCCAGTCACGATCTCTACGCCATTTTTTTCAAAAGTTTGGTGATATTCGCTAGCCAGTTGATCAGGGAACATGGAACTTCCTAATTTCTCATCGCTAACAACAAGCGTTACCTCTGCGCCATTTTGTACGAGCGCCGCGGCAATCTCTGTTCCGATATATCCTCCACCGACAACGATGAAATGTTTTTGCTCTTTGACAAGCTTGCGTAAATGCCTATAATCAGCAAAAGTACGGAAAGCAATGACGCGGTCGCTCGGTTCGCCTTTGATGCGGTTTGGTTCTCCGCCAGTGGCAAGGAGCAACTGCCCATAGCCGATTTTTTCTCCGCTGCCAAGTTCGATTTGCTTCGCCTCGCGATCGATAGCAGTTACTTTTGTTTCCAGTGCGATGTCGGCTCGTGTTTCCTTTTTCGTGTTCAATGGGACTTTATCTTCTGTGAAAGATTCATCGGTCCATAGTTTTTTACTTAGAGCCGGACGCGTATAAGGTTCATCCGTATCTGTGGAAAAAATACCGATCGAGCCCTCCTTATCATGTTCTCTAATTCCTCTCGCCGCGTAATCAGCGACCATCCCGCCGCCGACGATCACATATTGATATTCTTTTTGCATGATTGGTTCCCCTCTCTTCTTTAAAATGTGGCTACTGAACCGGAGTCAACGCGATAATTCGACCCGTTGACAAACGAAGCCTTATCCGAACATAGAAAAGTGATGACACTCGCAACTTCTTCTGGTTCTCCTCGGCGCTTCAACGCCATAAACGGCCGTTTTTCATCTAAAAAGGATGCAATGGCTTCTTCTTTTGTTACAGCTAGTTCCTTTTTCCGTTTATCCATCATTGCATCGGTCATAGGAGTGTGGATAAAAGCAGGAGAAACACAGTTCACAAGTAAACCTTCTTTGGCATAGGTCCGCGATAAGCCTTTGGCGAACGCCAAGATCCCGGCTTTTGAACAGCAGTATGGCAGCTCATCATCATATGGCTGCACGCCATCTTCTGAAGCCAACAACACTAATCGGCCCCAACCGCCTGCGCGCAAATCTGCTAAAAATTCTCTGACCACTCGTACTGGTCCTAACAGATCCACTTCGATCGTATCGACCCAGCCAGCGTCGTCGATTTCATGGAACAATCCTTGCGCTCCAGTAATACCAGCTGATTGGACCAAGATATCGATCTTCCCGACTTTTTCGGAAATAAATTGATGAAGTGCTTCTAGATCGGACACTTTGGTAATATCCGCAGGGTGGTAAAACACCTTTGCTCCCGAATCAAATTGATCCGCTGCTTCTTTCAAACGCTCTGTTTCTTTATCCGTCAAAATAACGGTCGTTCCTTCTTTTACTAATTGTTTCGCTGTCGCAAGCCCGATTCCTGAATCAGCACCCGTTACTAAAGCGATTTTCCCTTGTAGACCTAACTCCATGCTGTTTCCTCCTTCTTGGATCGTTTTCATATGGTTACTTTTTCCACTAAAAACAGGGAGGTAAACGTACGCATGCAAAAAAGCCCCTTATTTCGTTTGAAATAAAGGGCTCGCTTTTACTTAGAAACAAGATGGAAATGGTTTTTAGTCTAGCGGTGCTTCTGCCAGCTTTTTCAATAATCGTTTGAACTCCATTTCTTCTTCTGGTGTAAAAACCGAGAAATGCTTCATCATGATCGCACGCTTTTGTTTTTCAATATCCGCAACGAATGCTTGGCCAGCTTCAGTCAGGGATAATTCAATGATCCGCCGATCTTTCGTAGACCGCGAACGCGTGATAAAATCATTTTCGACTAACGCGTCCGTGATCGCTGTGATATGACTCGCCGAAACATCTAGCAGTTTTGCGAGATCAGACGTTTTTGTTACTTGGTTCGCGATCAAGTTTAGGATACGATATTCGCTACCACTCAATTTTTTCTTGAGAACACCTTCGACTTCGTGGCGCATGCTGTTGAAAATTCGTTTCGTGAACGTTTCAATCTCTAAATAGTTTTCCATCGCTACCACCTCATTTTACAAGTTCTTTTGCTTTTTTCAATTGAGGATCTGTTTTTTGCAAGTGTTTTTGGATTGCTTCGATCAATTTCGTTGTGGTCTTTCCAGTTACTTTACCAGTTTGTTCCAAATCATTTTCCGCTTGGAAACGGCTGACCGCATATTGCGTATCTAAGTCATAAAGGCCATCCACTTTGCCGACATTAAAGCCAAGGGCTTTTAGATACGTTTCAATATTTTTGACTTCTTTGCCGAAATCATTGAGCTGATACGTATTCTTAGGAGAAGGAACCGCACTTGTTGCATAAGCTGGCATCTTCACTTCATAATCCGGTTTGATCCCTTTTTCATGGATCCATTCGCCATCAGGAGTAAGCCATTTTGCGATCGTAAGTTTGATCGTTGAGCCGTCTTCTAGTGGTTCAGCCGTCTGAACGGTTCCTTTACCGAATGATTTTGTTCCTACTAATTTCACATTGCCGGATTCTTTTGCAGCTGCCGCAAGAATCTCCGAAGCGCTGGCACTGCCGCCGTCGATCAGAATCGTTGTCGGAACAGTGACTTTGTAATTGTCATGTTTCGCGCTGTCAGCTGTAATAACTGCTTTTTTACCGTCCCGTGGCTGCTCTTGCACAACGGTCTTGCCATTATCGATGAACAAACTGCTGATGTCGACAGCTTGATCAAGCAGGCCGCCGGGATTGCCGCGTAAATCCAGCACTAACCCTTTCATGCCTTTATCATCTTGTTTTTTCAATGCTTTTTCCAGCTCATTATAAGTGTTTTCAGAAAATGTGCTGATCGTAATGTGGGCGATCTTGTCTTTGCCCATCGTGCTATAAACCGTTTCTACCGGGATCTTGTCACGAGTGATCGTTAGGTTGAAAGACTTTTCTTCACCTGGACGCTGGATCACTAAGTCTACTTTTGACCCTTTTTCCCCGCGGATCTTTTGCGTTGCTTCAGTTGCCGTATTCCCTTTCAACGCTTTGCCGTTGACTTTAACGATCACATCTTGCGGTTTCAGGCCTGCTTTTTCGGCAGGCGAATTTTTGATTGGCGACACAACGACGATATTACCGTCTTTTTCTTGGATCTCTGCGCCGATACCTTCAAAACTGGAAGAGATCGTATCATCAAATTCTGATGCTTCTTTTTTAGACATAAACGTGGAGTATGGATCATCAAGAGAACCGACCATTCCTTTGATCGCACCATCGATCATTTTGCTGGCACTCGGTTCCTTATAGTATTTTTTAGCGATCTCATCATAAACACTATATAGTTTCGTAAATTCTTTACGCTCTGGAATGCTTACTTTTACTTGTTTATCCGCACCAAGCGACATGACGATCGTCGTCACCAATGCTGTAACGAAGACAAAAGCAAAAATCAGCATGATAAACGGAAATAATTTTATTTTTATATAGCCTTTTCCAAGCTTTTCATCTTTGTCTTGGGGATTTTCTTCACTCATATTTTCACCGCTTCTTTCTTTAAAAAACTATGCACTATGTATCAAAATTACATTTAACTCCCTCATTTTACCAGTTTTTAGATAATTTGGGTATCTTTTTGTAGGAATATAAAGAAAAACACTTCTGTCAGTGGATTATTCACTAACAGAAGTGTTCTTTTTATACGATCTCATACCCCGCATCTTCCACTGCTCCCTCCAAAACATCGTCTGTAACAGCTGCTTGTAAATGAAGCTTTGCTGTGCCGGATTCTAAGTCGACCTCAGCGCTCGTCACGCCAGCGACGCCTTCTAATGCACTTTTTACACGAGCGACGCAATGCGCGCATGTCATACCTTCGATTTCTAATACTTTTTCCATCATTTTCTACTTCCTTTCTGATTTCCATTTATATTTTTTAAGGCGAAGGGCATTGCTGACTACAGAAATGGAACTTCCTGCCATCGCAAGACCTGCTACCCATGGTGCTAATAATCCTAGTGCGGCGATCGGAATGCCAGCGCAGTTATAAGCCAATGCCCAGAAAAAATTTTGCTTGATGTTACGCATACTAACGCGGCTGAGTTCAATGGTTTGCGGAACAAGGGTCACGCGTTCGCCGATCAATGTGACATCGCCAGTTTCGATCGCAATGTCTGTTCCGGTACCGATGCTGATCCCGATATCTGCTCCCGCTAATGCTGGCGCGTCATTGATGCCGTCGCCGACAAAGCCGACCACTTCGCCTTTTTCTTGTAAATGGTTGACTAGCGTTTGCTTCTCTTCCGGCGTCTGTTCACTGTAATAGGTGTCCATGCCAAGCTGTTTGGCCATATTTTGGACGACGATCGTTTGATCTCCAGATGCTAAGATCGTTTTGATTCCTAATGCATGTAATTGGTCGATCGCGTCTTTGGCCTCTTTACGGACCGTATCGCTCAGTGCGAATGCCCCGGCATATTTTCCACCGATCGCCATTGCGATAACTGTTTTGCCTGCTTGTTCCCAGCTTTGTAATACCGTTTGTTTATCAGCTGGGATCGACGCTGCCGCTTGGATCGTTTTGAGCGAACCAACCACCACTTTCTCGCCGGCTTTCTTCGCATGGATCCCTTTACCAACACGGCTGCGGATCTTTTCGAGGTTCACGGCTGCTTGTACATCCGGATGATGAGCGGTCACGTGTTTGACGATTGCTTTGGCGATTGGATGCTCAGATGTTTGTTCTAACGCAAGAATGTCTGATAAAAAGTCGGGGTCGGCTTGATCTGTCTCACTTACTTGCAGTTTTCCCTCTGTCAACGTCCCAGTTTTGTCAAATACGACTGTCGAGATTTTTGAGGTACGTTCTAAGTGTTCGCCGCCTTTGAATAAAATACCTGTTTCGGCGCCCTTTCCCGTTCCTGCCATGATAGCGGTCGGAGTAGCGAGCCCAAGGGCACAAGGGCAGGCAATAACCAGAACAGCGATCGTTGCTTCTAATGAGCTCCCAAAATCGCCTGTCGCCAGTATCCACACGACAAATGTCAGTGCGGCGATCGCAACGACGATCGGGACGAAAATACCGGAGATCTTATCTGCTAAACGCTGGATCGGTGCTTTGCTACCTTGCGCCTCTTCTACAAGACGAATGATCGATTCCAAGACCGTTTCTTCCAAACGTTTGGTCATTTTAGCATCGATGGTACCGTCATAATTAATCGTTCCGCCGATCACTGCATCCCCGACTTTTTTCTCTTCTGGAATTGCTTCGCCTGTAATCATGGATTCATCGACGCTCGTTTCGCCGTGAATGATCTCCGCATCGACGGGAATTTTTTCGCCTGGCAAGATACGGACGGTATCACCGACTTTTAATTCATCGATATCGATCTTCACTAAGTTTTCGCCTTGCCAGATCAATGCTTCTTTGGGTTTTAAAGCTAGTAGATTACTGATCGATTCTGTGGTTCGTGAGGTCGCATAAGATTCCAGTAACTTCCCAAGCAAAATCAGCGTGATAAGTACTGCGCTTGTTTCAAAGTAATAATGCGGCATCGCCATGTGATCAAGCATCGCTATCACATACATGGCCAAACTGTAAAAGTATGCTGCCGAAGTTCCGAGTGCTACGAGTACATCCATATTTGCCATTTTGCCACGAAGCGATTTATAAGCGCCGTCGTAGAAACGATAACCGATGAAAAATTGAACGATCGTTGCAAGTATCAGCTGCACAGTCGGTGAAACGATCTTCATCGTCTGTTCGGCAAAAGCGGTATGTTCCACAGCTGGGATATGGCCGATCATCGTCAGCAATAATGGGAGTGACAAAACAGCCGAGATAACAAACCGACGTACTTCCTTTCGGTAGTTGGCTGCCAACATGTCGTCTTTCTCTTTTTTGGAAAGTAGCTCCGTTGCATCATAGCCGGCATGCTCCACGATCTCAATCAGTCTTTCTGTCGTCACGACCTCTGGATCATAGTAAACAGCCGCGTTTTCTGTTACTAAATTGACATTGGCTTTTTCGACTCCTTCTGCGCCATTCAATGCTTTTTCCACCCGGGTCGCACAGGCTGCGCAAGTCATGCCAAACACATTTAGATCCTGTCTTTTGGATTCTTCCATGCTTATTCCCTTCTTTCTTATGTCTTCGAAAATTGGCGGATCGCTTGAAGCAGATCGTCCATTGCCTCGCCTTTATCTTCTTCTGTAGTATGTGTCATACAATGTTCCGTATGGTGTTCCAATACTTCGAGTCCTACTTTTTTAAGGGCCTTATTCGCGGCGGATATCTGTACAAGAATATCCGTACAATAGCGATCATCTGCTACCATTTGCTGGATTCCCCGGACTTGGCCTTCGATCCGGCGTAACCGATGTTGGATTTGTTTCGTTGCCTCCTCGTCACGTGGGACGATCGGATGTTTTTTATCCATGCTCACGACCTCCTTTACTTTTCCATTATACCCCCCCAAGGTATTTAAGTAAAGAAAAAAACACCGGAAATACCTTCTTCAGGGAAAAACAGTTTGCTCGTTCCGAAGATCCGTATTTGCCGGCGTTCTTTTATTTTTGTAACGCGTTTATTTTTTGTTCCAACTCATGAACATGCTCGAAAAATTCTTCCAGCGTCCAATCGTGCTGGTAAATAATTGTGGCAGCATCTTTACCTACATAGCGATAATGCCACGATTCATATTCATACTTCGTAATAGCTTCTTTCCCTTTCATATAGCGCAGGATGAAGCCGAATTTATGGGCATTTTTCATCAGCCACTTGCCTTCTGGCGTTTCTCCAAAGGCAGAAGTGAGTTCGTAGGATTGGCTTTCTGAAGAGATATCCATTGCGAGTCCGGTCTGATGTTCACTGGTTCCTGGGAATGCGACTGCTTCTCGGGCTGCTTTATCGCCTTTGCTGCTAACTTCCGCTTGAAAAACTTGCTGCTGGCGTTTATAGGAGCGATAGCCTGAAACTGCAAACAGCGTATGTCCGTCTTGTTGTGCTGCTTGGAACATTTCTTTTAAATGGTCGGCTGCCGTTTTACGCATGTGCGCTTTTTCGATTTTTTGATCTCCAAATGAGAATTTCACATCAGGAACGACTAGATCCGTAGGTGCGTAGGTGGGCTGCAGCGAAAAGTCTTTATTGGCAAGGACGAGTAAATTAGCTTCGTTCTTGATATACGTGATGTCGTTTTTTTCCGTCAGCTTATTTTGTTTAGCAATGAATGGATAGAGCGGATCTTTTTTAAGCGTGGCAAGTTTCTCTTCTTTAGCAGAAGTTTTACTTTCCGTAGCGCTATTTTTTTCTGTCCCTTCCTGCTTGTTCTGGTTATAGTGGCTATTCACTGTCCCGGTGCAGGCGATCATGATCGCGACCGTGATGGAGATGAACGTATTCATAAATCAACAACCTTCCTTACTTCAAAAAGCTTATTTTACTGCTGCGTCTAGCGCAACTTCGATCATATCATTAAACGTCGTTTGGCGTTCTTCTGCACTGGTTTCTTCGCCAGTGAAGATATGGTCGCTTACTGTCAAGATCGCCAACGCCTTGCGTCCATATTTATGTGCCAAAGTATAGAGAGCTGCTGCTTCCATTTCGATTCCTAAAATTCCGTAATCTGCTAATTTTTGTTTGTCCAACTCGTCATTGTAGAAACGATCTGAGGAAAAGACATTACCGACTTTCATCGCTAAACCTTTTTCTACGCCTGCATCATAGGCACGTTTCAATAGATCAAAATCGGCAACCGGGGCAAATTCTACGCCCGGGAACGTATTTGTATTGATCTTGGAGTCAGTTGAAGCTGCTTGTGCGATGACAACGTCGCGAACTTTTACATCCTTTTGCATACCGCCCATTGTGCCGACACGGATCAAGTTTTTCACATCATAGCTTTGGATAAGTTCATTCACATAGATAGAGATCGACGGGATCCCCATTCCAGTTCCCATGACAGAGACTTTTTTGCCTTTATATGTACCTGTATAGCCCAGCATGCCCCGCACTTGATTAAATAATTTAGGTTCTTCTAAAAAGGTTTCGGCGATATATTTGGCACGTAGTGGATCGCCAGGCAGTAAGATCGTTTCCGCGATTTCGCCTGGTTTTGCTTCAATATGGATACTCATTTAAGTATTCCTCCTCATTTATGTTTTTCTTCGTCTAACAAATAGCTTTCCCAAAGTTCGTCAAAAATGCGCATGCTTGGCAGATAAGTTACGTTGAATTCCAAGTAATCGCATAACTGATGATAATTCGTAGACTGTTTCGGAAAGCCATGATCTCGGTAGGCATGCCTTGCAAATTCTGTTTTTTCATCGGATAATTCCGGGTCGCGATAGGTCATTAAATAATGATAGAATGATCGGCCCACGGTTATCACCTCTTTCATTGTTTCTGTATTTAATATAGTTGATTTTTCGAAAAAAAGAAAGTTACGATTGGATACTTTCTAAAATTTTTTCACACCATTCATGAGTGGCCAGTGCTTCCTTCATTGGTATAATAGGTTCTTCGCCTGTTTTCACTTGCTCAATAAAAGCAGTGATGATGGATTCAAAGCCCCGTTTGTAGAGCGTCGTATCCCAATCAGGGAAACGGCTAGTCGTTTGTTCGATCCCGACTTTGTGTTTTTTTACATCTAAATTTTGGACGGTCTGCTTCCCAGTCTTGGAAATGACCGTCAGTTCTTCTTCTGCCACGCCGCTATTGCGGTTCATACTGGCAGTGGCTACTTTATTCTTCGTTTGGAACTGTACCGTGATACTTGCCAGCTTTTCCGCTTCCCACTGCGGAATAGCGTGGAATCGTTCGATTGGTTCTGCTAAATGGAACAGCACCGTATCTACTACATGGATGAAATCATCAAAGATAAAATTGCGTGCTTCTGCAGGCTGATTGGCGCGATTTTTCTGCATCGTGATCATATTGACATCTGCCGTTTCTTTCAAAGCTTGATAAAAAGGGGCAAAACGCCGATTGAAGCCAGTGATCAATGCTACTCCTTTTTTGCTCGCCAACTCTGTCAATTCGCGTGCTTGCTGATAATTATCTGCCAATGGCTTGTCGACATAAGTCGGTACGCTTGCTTCCATCAATTCGCGGACGATCTCCGGATGCGAGACGGTCGCGCTGTGAACAAAAACTGCTTCTACCTCGCTATCGATCAGACTTTTTACAGAGTCATGCTCCGTAGCAAAGCGATATTTGGCTAATAGTTCCTTACGTTTCACTTCATTGCGCGTGTAAAGGTGCACTTCCACATCATTACGTCCTGCTATCACCGGTAAATAAGCTTTTTGTGCAATACTTCCAAGTCCAATAATTCCTAAACGAAACATTTGCGATCCCTCCATAATAAAAGCTAGAGACCACGATGTGGATCTCCAGCCTTTCTTTTTCATTCAAACAAAATATGATATTCGCCGTATCCTTCTTTTTCCAATTGGTCGATCGGAACAAACCGTAATGCCGCGGAGTTGATGCAATACCTAAGTCCGCCTTTGTCGCGCGGGCCATCAGGGAAAACATGCCCTAGATGTGAATCCGCATCTGTCGAACGAACTTCGGTCCGAATCATCCCAGCTGAGATGTCACGTTTTTCTTGCAGTTCTTCTTCATTGATCGGCTTTGTAAAACTCGGCCAGCCACAGCCGGCGTCATATTGATCCGTTGAGCTGAAAAGCGGCTTCCCGGAAACGATATCGACATAAATACCTTTAGCGGCGTTATCGTAAAACTCATTTTGAAACGGTCTTTCGGTAGCATTTTCTTGTGTCACTTTATATTGTAGGTCTGTTAGCTGTTTCAGTTTATCCTTCTTTTCAGATTCTTCCATAGCTATTCATCCTTTCCAAATGGACTCAATATATTGATCCCGACCAGATGCGCTTCGATAACCTTGATAATGCGCCGGGTTTTTCTTATAGAAATCTTGATGATAATCTTCTGCGGGATAGAAAGTTTCAGCCGGCTCGATTTGAGTGACGATCTCTTTTTTGAAGCGACCGCTGTTTTGTAAAGCTGCTTTGGATTTTTCAGCGATTTCTTTTTGCTTCTCATTATGGTAAAAAATAACAGGACGGTAAGAATCACCGCGATCGACGAACTGTCCGGCACTATCAGTCGGATCAGTTTGCTGCCAGTAAACTTCCACTAGATCTTCATATGGAAACAATTCCGGATCAAATGTGATTTGCACTGCTTCTGTATGTCCGGTCGTTCCGCTGCATACTTCCTCATAAGTTGGATTTACTGTATGTCCACCGGTATAGCCGGAAATGACACTTTCGATCCCTGGAATAGAATCGAACGGTTTGACCATGCACCAAAAACATCCTCCTGCGAATGTTGCTTGTTCGAGATTTTTTTCTGCCATGTTGATTGCCCCCTTATTTAACTGGTACTAAGAGTGTAAACGATATATCATCTTTCTTCAAATCTAGCGTATCGATGCTTACTTTGGTATCACCTTTTAATTTCAATCTCGTCAAGTCCAAGTAGATCTCTTGTTTTTTAGGAATGATCGTTACCCAGTCTGGGAATGTAAAGGACTTGCTGACATAGCGCATGACATAAGAGACCGGCAGTGGCAATGCGCCGACTGACATGTCTTCCAGTTTCAACTGCACATTCCCATCATCGACTACTGTCGGCAAGAAGGAGAGTCTAAGTTCGATCGGATGGTCAAAAAGATGTCCTGTCGCTTTAAAGTAAACTTTATTCCCGACAAAAATATCGTAACCGATATCCTGCTCATTACTGAAATCCTGCAAATAAGTGGCTACTAATTTATTTAGATCCGCTTTAGTAGTCGTGGTATGAAACGGAACGGCTTTTTTGTTGGAGATCAATTTCGCTGGTTCCGGCTCACTTTGCGGACTGAGGATGAAAATAGAAACGAAGATCCATGCCAAAAACACGAGGATGATCCCGATCGTGATCCAAAAAGCTAATTTCCAAGGGTTTCTTTTCCCTTTATTTCGATTTATTCTTTCACTCACTGTTCTAACACCTTTCTATTTTACTGCGTATAATGGGATTTTATTCGCGCGTAATTGTTTGCGAATCGATTTTTCAAGCGCTGTGGCGATTTTTTCATATCCTTTGCGATTCGGGTGGAAATGATCTTTCGCAAGCAGCGGATTTGGTTTATTCTGCCATTTTTTATCAAAGGTTTCGATCTTATCTGCGATCGGTATAAAATGCGCATTCGGAACTGTTTGGAGCGTTTCCTTTGATTTTGCATTCCATGCCGAGATGATTTCTTCAAATTCTTTGATATCGCCGAAATAGGTCGTATATGGATTATAGATACCGACCAGATAGATCGGCGCTCGGCTATTTTCTTTGCGGATCGCCTTCAGCAAGTCTTTCAGTTGTTTTTGAAAATGCTTGTTTCCTGTTGAAAAATCACTCACTTTTGTATTCAGCAACCGGCTTTTTAAAATCTTCATGACGTCATTGCCACCGATCGTGATGGTGATGATATTTGCCTGTTTGACATCTTTTTGGAAATTTGGCTGCGTGTTGAAGCGCTTGCTCAGCTGATCGATCTTGTTGCCCATGACGCCATAGTTTTTTGTGGTTATTTTTGTCACTTGCTTATCTTTCGCCAAGTCTTCCTTGATGATACCGACATAGCCGCCCGCTTTCGTCTCATCACCGATTCCTTCAGTCAGCGAATCTCCCATTGCTACTAAGTGGATGGGTGTTTTTTTCGGGGCTACTTCTTTTTTCAGCGGCTGCTTCCAAAAAATAAAAGCTATCGCGGCGGCCGCAAATATCAAGATGACTGTCAATAAAACGATGATTGTTCTCTTTTTCAACTTCTTCACTCACTTTACTCGGTATAATACATAACTGCAAAGGCACCTTTTCCGGCATGTGTCGCGATAACCGGGTCTGCAAATGAGATTGGCAATTTCAAGTGATTGATCCATTCTTTGGCACTTGTTTTGAAACTTTCTGCCAGCTGCCAACCATCTGCATGGACGATATCCAATGCAACGATCTTTTCTTTTTCTTCTTTTATTTTGTCTACTAAATACGTAATGATTTTTTTATTGCTGCGTACTTTTGCTTCTTCGGCTAATTCTCCATTGGAAAGCTTTGCGATCAGCTTGATTTGTAGCAAGTTTCCCAAAAGACCTTTCATTTTCCCGACACGTCCGCCTTTGATAAGGTTGTCAAGACTGACCACGACGATATACAGGCTCGTTTTCGCGCGGATTTCGGCAAGTCGTTGTTCGATGGCTGAGACGGTTTCAGTTTTTGCCAATTTTGCTGCTTCGATGACTTGAAAAGCAAGTCCGCGAGCAATGTAATCGGAATCGATCACGGTAATATCACCGCCTACGATCTCACTTGCTTGTCTGGCCGTCGCCACAGTTCCGCTTAGTTTTTCTGTCAAGTGGATGGAGATGATCTGATAGCCTTCTCGCACATACTTTTCGTATAGTTCCACAAATTTGCCGATTGCCGGCTGAGAAGATTTAGGCAATTTTTCGGCATGCTCCATTTTTTCCATAAAGCTCTCGGATTCGATATCTTCCCCAGGTACATACGTCGTGCCGTCTATTTCCACCGTTAGTGGAAGTACGTCAATATTGTATTGCTCTGCTTCCGCTTGTGTGATTTCTGCTGTGGAGTCTGTAATGATTTTAATTTTTGCCATATGCCTTCACATCCATTTCTTTAATTAGCCGTAACATTGTAAAAAATAGTAGTTCCATGCTGACGGAAAATTCAAACCTCAGGAAAAGCCAAGTTTCGAAACGATGCGTACTTTGGACGCATGAATCAAGCAAAGGCTTTAGTATAGTTTTCGCCATGTTGGTTTTATTTCTTCTATTATACAGGAAGTAAAGCTAGGTAGCCATTCATACACTTAGATATCCGTATGTAAAAGTAAAGATTTGCTAAGTAATTCGGCTTTTCCTTTCCAAGTTGTCTGATAAAGCGTATGATAAAGGTAATTAGAAAAGATGGTGATAAAATGGAAACAGGCACGCTGCAATATAATTGGAAAGAAGAGCTCGCAAACGCGATCACGCATGGCTTGGGCTTTTTGCTCAGCATCCCTGCACTCGTTCTCTTGATCGTTTTTGGCGCTCAAAAAGAAAATCCGATTTATTTAACAAGTTTTTTGATTTATGGGATCTCTCTCATGATTTTGTATATTTGTTCCACCTTGCTACACAGTTTTAAACCATGTAAGGCACGAACGGTTTTTAACATTCTGGACCATTCAGCGATCTACTTATTGATTGCCGGCTCTTATACACCCTTTGTCTTGATCACACTGCAAGGCCCGCTTGGTTGGACGTTGTTCGGCGTTGTCTGGGGACTTGCGATCGCCGGGATCGTTTATAAAGTCTTTATGACAGGCAAATTCAAAACGCTCTCTACCATTATTTATTTGTTGATGGGTTGGCTGGTGATTTTCGCTGCTAAATCCCTATACACGAATTTAAGTCCGGCTGGTTTTTATTTGCTACTGACTGGCGGTATCATGTTTACTGTGGGAGCCATTTTTTATAGCATTCCACATGTTCCCTATATGCATGCGATCTGGCATTTGTTTGTCATCGCGGGTACAGCATTTATGTATTTCTGTGTGCTATTCTTTGTTTAAGATGACTTGCTGAGTGAGTCGTTTCTTGTAACAAAAAGCTCCGCCGAAGAAATTTTTCGGCGGAGCTTTTTTGTTTATTTTCGTTGCTCTAGATCTTCTAATAATCCAAGATGGGTCGGTTCCCATCCTAAAGCAGCTTTCGTTAGTTCGTTGTCGCCCCAAACATTTCTTAAAGTGAACTTGGCCAACCATGTAAACTTGCCAGGAGCTTCTTCATCAGCAATTGCTTCGACAGGCAATCCTAGGCTTTCACCGATTTTCTCAGCAATGCTTTTTAACGGAATATCTGATTCCGCAACGCCGTGGTAAGCAGCCCCTTTTTCGCCTTTTTCAATCGCAAGCCGGTACAGCGTTGCGATATCTGCCAAGTGGACAGCGGACCAGTGATACGCTCCCTCGGCATAATAAGATCTGCCATTTTGCTTTGCAAGGTCGAAAAGTCCATCGATAAAACCGGAGTGTCCGTCTTCATGGACACTTGGTGCCGGCCGAACGATCATTACACGCACACCTTTATCTTGGTAGGTTAAGGCAGTTGTTTCACTAGGACCTCTTAAACTGCTTTTATCGATCGCATCCGTCTCTTTTTTGAGCTCACCAGCCGGAAATTGACCGATAGCAGAAGTCACGATAAAGGCTTTTTCAGTTCCAACTAAGGCATCGCCGATCGTTTGGATCACTTCTCTATCGATCCGGCTCGAGTTTTCCATGTTCGCCCAGTCGTGGATAAATCCTAAATGAATAACGCCATCTGCCTCCTTGGCTGCCTCAGCAATGATCTCCGTCGATTCCAGATCCCCTATCACTACCTCTCCGCCAATAGCTAAGATTTTTTCCTTTGCTGCTTCCGAGCGTGCTAACGAAACCACCTCATACTCCTTTTCCAAGAGTTCTTTTAGAACAGCACTTCCGATAAAACCACTTGCTCCTGTTAAAAATATTTTCATTTAAATCCGTCCTTCCGATTGATATATTTGCCTCGTACCTGTAAAATTACTAGCAAATAAGATAATTTGACACGAATGTCAGTCACTGACAAAGCCATTATAACTCTGTCAGTCACTGACGTCAATAACTAGGAGCCACTTAATATGGATAAAGAAAAAAAACAACCGCAATTAAATACCCGCGACAGACTGGAACAAGCCGCTTTAGAATTATTTGAGCAAAAAGGTTATTCCCTGACGACAGCGGAAGAAATCGCCAAAAGAGCAAACGTCACAGAAAGAACATTTTTCCGGTATTTTTCAGAAAAGAAAGAAGTTCTCTTCAGCGAATCGGCCACTTTTCTTCATTCGATCTTAGCAGAATTAGATCAACAGCCTAAAACAGTTTCGGATTTCGAGAAAGTATATCAAGCTTTTTATCGGGCGACCAAAGTCTTTTTCAAAGATCTACATGCCCACTCTAAATACAGAGCCAAGGTGATCTCCTCAACACAAGAATTAAGAGAACGAGAACAAACTAAATTTCATTTTATCGAAGCAAAAATCACGGAAAAACTGATCGAAGAAGGCAGTGATCCTTTTCAAGCTTCGATCGTTGCTAATTTAGGGATCAAAATTTTTGAATTTGCTTTTAACGACTGGGTCAATACCGAAGCAGAACTTCCTTTTGATGAGAAAATGGAGGAGACCAAAGCAAAGTTTATGAAGACGATCCAGCTCCTTTGATCTATTCCATTGTCTGAGTATCTTAAACGCTAGAATCTGCCTTCCACTCCTCCTTAGAATCTCAGCATTTTCATCAACCAAATATGGCTGATTTTCGATAGTCTGACGGCTCGCTAAGCGTGTCGTCTTTTTTAGGATTAAATCCATTGACAAAAAAGCCAATTCCATGTAAGGTAATACTTACAATTCTTATCGGAATTATATATTTTATTTTATTAAAGGGGGAAAAATGAATTGAATACGTTTTTGTTAGTGGTTAACTTAGTGATCGCTGCGCTGATTATTGCCGGTTTTATTTTTCTGGAGAAGAAACATGTTTCTTTTTCTAAACGGGTACTGCTTGCGTTAGCGATCGGGATCATCGCTGGTTTTATTATCCAGTTTACGTATGGTTCAGCAAGTCAGGTAACAACAGATACTACGAGCTGGTTAGGGATTATCGGCAGCGGGTATGTCAAATTTTTACAAATGATCTCGATCCCGCTGATCTTCATCTCGATCATTACGGCATTCACCAGATTGCAGCTTAAAACCAACGTTGCTAAAATCGGTCTATGGATCATTGGAACTTTGGTAGTAACTGCGGCGGTAGCTGCTTTGATCGGGATCGGTTATGCCCTTTTATTCCAACTCGATGCTAATCATATCTCACAAGGCACAATCGAGATTTCTAGAGCAAAAGAACTGCAAGATAAGTTCGCAAGTATCAGCAATCTCTCCTTCCCGCAAAAGATCTTGGAACTACTTCCATCCAATCCATTCTTGGATTTCACTGGAGCTAGAGCAACTTCCACGATCGCAGTCGTTATTTTCGCTGCCTTTATCGGTATTGCTTTCTTAGGTGTCAAACGCAAACAGCCAAAAGAGGCAGCAAGCTTCTCTGCAGGTGTTGATGCCGTTTACGCGATCATCTTGCGTATCGTCCGCTTGATCCTTCGTTTGACGCCATATGGTGTCTTTGCGATCATGACCAGCACGGTAGCAACTAGTGACTTGAACGCGATCTTGAAACTCGGAAACTTCGTGATTGCTTCTTATGTAGCGCTGATCTCGATGTTCATCGTTCACTTGCTGATCGTAAGTTTGTCCGGTGTCAACCCGATCACTTATGTGCGGACTGCGCTTCCGACACTTACATTTGCCTTCACATCACGTACAAGTGCTGGTGCCCTACCACTTAATATCGATGCTCAGCAAAAACTAGGAGTTCCTTCTGGGATCGCTAACTTTGCCGCCTCCTTTGGTTTATCCATCGGTCAAAATGGTTGTGCTGCGATCTATCCGGCGATGCTGGCGATCATGATCGCCCCAACAGCGGGTATCAATCCTGCTTCTTGGAGTTTTATCTTTACGGTTATCGCCGTTGTAGCAGTCAGCTCCTTTGGCGTAGCTGGTGTCGGCGGTGGTGCAACATTCGCTGCGATCATCGTCCTTTCGACATTGAACTTACCGGTCGGACTTGCCGGAGTATTGATTTCGATCGAACCGCTGATCGACATGGGACGTACTGCACTTAATGTCAGCGACAGCATGGTAGCAGGTATTGTCACTAGTCGAGCTACCGGTTCACTCGATAAGGAAAGCTCCGATCAAAATCTTGCTAGCGAAGCATAAAAAAAAATCCCCTCTGGCTCTAACTAAGCCGAGGGGATTTTTTTATACGCGCTGGATAAAATTGCGCTTGATCTCTAAAAAGTATCGCAGATCATTCATATATTGAAACAGTTTTGCCCGATGCTCAAACTCATTTCGTGTCTGTGGCAATTCGCTCTCCCGAAATTGATGAACGAGCTCCGTGACTGCCGCCACTAGTTCATCGGCGGGATTTTCTTCGGATAACGAATCCGCTGTTTTCTGCGTGATCTTCGCTAATTCCTTACTGTAAAATGTATCTTCTGAAAGTGTTACTAAATGCTCTTTCATCTGCAGCAGGATCTGGTATTGAACCAGCCGCATATCCATGTATTGTAGATAATACTGTTCCTGCTTGAAAAACTGGTTCTCACTATGATTTGTAGCCGCCTGTTTGGCCTCGAGCAACGCCAGATGCAGTCCCGGCAGCTCCTGATCCCTATCCTCGAACGACACTTGATTTGCAAGTTGATCCGCCATGCCACTCAAAATCGAACGCATCAGTTGCTCGATATGTTTCTGACTCGCTTTGATCCGATTTTCCATTTTCGGCATGTATAGATTCAGCAAAATCGCGATTCCCGCACCGACTGCCATCAGCAGCAATTCATTGGCAAACAATCCGACTGTTATCACACGCTCTACTAAAAGATGCGTCATCAAGACAGAACTGACCACAATACCGTCCGTCAGTTTAAATCGAACTGCTAGCGGAATAAATATCAGCAATGCAAAGCCGAACGCAAGCGCATTAAAGCCGATCACGTAAAAACAAAGCGCTGCAACCGCTAGGGCAAGGATTGCTGAGAATAATCGCTGATACGCTAGCTGCAAAGAGCTTTTTTTAGTGTTTTGGATACTTAAAATCGTGATCACACCTGCAGAAACGGCATAATCCAGCGAGAGCCAGTTGGCGATCCATATCGCAATACAGGCACCCACTGCTGTTTTTATCGTTCGCATGCCAATTCGCATCGCCACGCCTCCTCCCGCTGTTATTTTGCTTTGCCGACTAAAATACGGTAATCCACTGTATAAGTAGTCTGCGTCAGTAAAGCTTCCTTATCTTCCGCCTTTAAATGCCAGCCAAGCGGCGTCATCGTCAGCAGATCAGGTACTCGTTCTGGCGGAAGTTCAGCCGTGTAAGTCAGCCGTTCACTGCCGATCCATTCAAATGAAGCACGGAAGCGGTCCAGCACTTCTTGGTTAGAATAGCTTTCCTGCAAACGCGGGTCAAATTGGCGCAATTCCTGCAGATAATCAGTTTCCGGAACGACTTTTAACAAATAGCCGCCGGGCTTTAAGATCCGGGCAAATTCTTCATAATTGGAAGGCGATAAAATATTCAAAATCACATCTACACTGCGGGAAGCAAACGGACTATTTGCCAGATCTGCTACCGCCCACAAGATATCCGAAAAGTCACGAGCAGCTTGTTTGATTCCTTCTTTCGCAATATCCACACCGATATAAGTATACTCCTCACCCGTTAGCTGCTTGATCGCGGCCAGCTGACTGCCTTCCCCGCTTCCAGCATCAAGCACGACACCGTGCGGAAGGGTTTCAAGCAATTCTGTCAAACGCTGCGTCAGCCCCTGAAAAAAACCCGCTTCCGCAATGTGGTGACGTGCTTCAAACAGTACTTTATCATATTTCGTTTTATTTCCATGCGCCAGCAGATATAGATAGCCCGGTTTGGAAACATCGAATTGATGCCCCCGCTCACATACGAACGAGCCGGCGTCATTCGTATGAAAGCTTGTTTTACAGAGTGGACACTGATATAGCGACAAATGTGCTGCTAGTAATTGTTTTGCGGCTGCCAGTTTTGATAATCGATTCATTGGATCTCCTGCTCACGTTCATAAACAAGAAATGCATGCGGATACTTATTTTTTTCATCGATGTGACCAGGGGTCTCTTGGACTAATCGAAAGGCCGACCAGTCCAAGACAGGAAATGCCGTATCTGCGTCAAAGGTGGCTGCGATTTTTGTGACATAGAGGCGATCTGCATCATCCGCAAATAAAGCATAGATCTGTGCGCCGCCGATAATAAAAATAGCTTCTTTTTCCGCACGCTTTAAAATGTCTGCCTTTGTATGGACGACAGAAGCATCTGCCAATGTCAGCTCTGGATCTCTCGTCAATACGATATTTTCCCGGTTTGGCAGTGCTTTTCCAAGCGAGTCATATGTTTTTCTACCCATCACGATCGTCTTGCCGGTCGTTTGTTTTTTAAAGTAAGCCAGATCAGCTGGCAGTCGCCAAGGCATTTGGTTGTCTTTGCCGATGTTGCCATTCGCATCTTGGGCCCAAATCAAATTGATCATTTTCTGTGACCTCCTTTTATACTGAGATCGGCGCTTTGATCGCCGGGTGTGGTTCGTAGCCTTCTAACGAAATATCCGCTACCTCAAAATCAAAAATACTCGCCGGTTCTTCGGCTAATCGCAGCGTCGGCAATGCTTTCGGCTCGCGGCTCAGTTGTTCCTTCACTTGTTCGATATGGTTATTATATAAATGCGCATCACCCATCGTATGGATAAATTCACCGACTTCCAGCCCCGTTTCGCGCGCGATCAGATGAGTCAGCAGTGCGTAGCTCGCAATATTAAAAGGCACACCTAGGAAAATATCTGCACTACGCTGATATAATTGACACGATAGTTTTCCATCTGCTACATAGAACTGAAACATAGTATGGCAAGGAGGAAGCGCCATAGTCGGCACATCTTCCGGATTCCATGCAGAAACGATCAGACGTCTGGAATCAGGTGTCTTTTTGATAGCTTCGATCACTTCTTTCAATTGATCAATCGTTTCTCCGCTCGACGTTTTCCATTCCCGCCATTGTTTTCCATAAATGTTTCCCAGCTCCCCGTAAGTAGCTGCAAAGGCTTCGTCGGTTAAAATCGCTTGCTTGAATGCTTCCATTTCTTGTTTATATACTTCCCGGAAAGCTGCATCTTTTTCAGCCCGCAAGCCGAAATCCGTCATGTCAGGTCCTTTGTATGCTTCGCTTTTGACATATCTTTCAAAGGCCCATTCATTC
Source organism: Listeria grayi DSM 20601 (assembly GCF_000148995.1). Classification (GTDB taxonomy): domain Bacteria; phylum Bacillota; class Bacilli; order Lactobacillales; family Listeriaceae; genus Listeria; species Listeria grayi. Next base: position 665,762 of record NZ_GL538353.1, on the reverse strand, counting down.
CAGATATTGTTGTTGTGCTGCAGAAGGTAGCGTATATTCGTATCCCCGTGCAGGAACCACAATAACTCGCTGACCACTAGTCTGAAAGCTACTCGTTTTGTGGTTAAGATCGGAAACCCTTTTGCAAGGTCAAAGCGCATTTGATACCCAAATGTACTGATCGTTCCAGTTCCAGTTCGATCTCCTTTTTGCGTGCCGTGTTCCAGTACAAATTTTTCTAGTTCTAGATACTGTTTCATCGTCTTCCTCCTTCGTTTACATACATCGACAAATATTCCCAGCGCTCCATTTTCGTTTCTAGCTCGCTTTCCATCGATTCGATCCCGGCACTGATTTCAGATGCTCTGGTATAATCTGCACCTGTTGCCTCCAGTTCTTGGTTAGCCTTGATAATCGCTTGTTCTAACTGTTCGATATCTGCTTCGATCGTGTCCCACTCGCGTTGCTCTTGGTAAGACAATCGTGTCTTTTGTTTTGGCTCAGGTTTAGCCTCTTCCATTATTGTTTTCTTTGGTTTCGCTGCCTTTTTTTCGGTCGCTTCTTCTGTATCCAAATAATCCGTATAGGCGCCATAAAATGTCGTTATCTCGCCTCTGCCTTTGAAAATCAGCAGGCGCGCTGCTACTTTGTCTAGAAAATAGCGATCGTGGCTGACCGTGATGACCGTTCCCGCATAGCTTTCCAAATAATCTTCGAGCACAGTCAGTGTTTGTGTATCCAAGTCATTGGTCGGTTCATCCAGAAGCAAGACATTTGGTCGTTCCATCAAAATTTTCAGCAGGAAGAGCCGTCGTTTTTCCCCACCTGATAAACTGCTGATCTTGTTGCCATGCATTTGCGGCGGAAAAAGGAATTTTTCCAGCATCGCACTGACACTTAAAACTTCGCCGCCTGCCGTTTCTACTTGATTGCCGATTTCCTGCAGATAGGTAATGATCCGTTTATCAGGATCTAGGTCTTCATTCTGCTGCGTGTAGTAGCCGATGTTGACCGTCTGACCAATTGCGAGTTCCCCGCTATCGGGAGTCAATCTGCCTGCCAATAAATTGAGCAGCGTCGATTTTCCAGTACCATTACTGCCGGTTATCCCGATACGTTCGCCAGGTTGGATGATCAGATTGACATCTGTAAGGATCGGTTGCTCAGCGAAAGCTTTGGAAAGGTGTTTGATCTCAAAGACATCTTTCCCAAGACGCGCTGTTTGAAAATCCAATTCCAGCTCAGAGGAATCGGTTTTTGTTTTTACTTTTGTTTCCAAATCTTGAAATCTCGATTTACGCGCTTCTTGCTTTGTCCCTCTGCCTTGCGGTCCGCGCCTCATCCACGCCAATTCCCGCCGATAGAGATTTTTATTTTTGTCGACTTCTTTCGCTTCATTTTCCACACGGACAGCTTTTGCTTCGATAAACTTCTCATAATTACCGATGTAGCGGTAAAGATTGCCTTGATCCAGCTCGACAATATGATTGGTTACCTGATCTAAGAAATAACGGTCATGCGTCACGAGCAGCACGGCACCCTTAAAGCGTTTTAAATAATCGGTCAGCCATTTGATTGAGGCATAGTCTAAATGGTTGGTAGGCTCGTCTAAAATGAGCAGATCAGGTGTTTCGATCAGCACTTGACTGAGTCCGACCCGTTTGCGCTGTCCACCTGATAGCGATTTGATCTTCATCCCTAGATTATTGATCCCTAGTTTCTCCACGATCATCTTCGCTTCTGTTTCCACATCCCACGCCGAACTGGCTTCCATTTTTCTGCTCGCCTGTTCATAAGCAGCTAGCGCATCGCTGTCTTCTGGATGCTTCTCCATCAAGGGCAAAGCTTTTTCATACATACGGATCGCTTTCAAGCTCTCGGTCTCGCCTTGGAAGATCGCATCTAAGATCGTGGCTTCTTCCGGGAGTGCAGGATCTTGCGACAAATAACCGATCCGGTAATCTTTCGGTTTGGTCACTTCGCCTTTATCCGGGGCATCTTTCCCACTGATGATTTGCAGCAGTGAAGACTTACCTGTACCATTGACACCAATAAATCCGATTCGTTCGCCTTCCGTAATGGTTAGGGAAATATCTTGAAAAAGTGTTTTTTCACCATAGGTTTTGGTAATATCTTCTATTTTTAATTGTTTCATTCCTTATCAACTACTTTCCTTCAGTCTTATTTATTTTAAAAGAAAAACCGGAAAAAGGAAAGGAGATAAGTAAGGAGAATTTAATTTTCCCTTATAAAAATCTTTCTGTTTCCTTTTATTTCTCCCCTTGAAATCTGCTGACTTTTGTCCTATTGTGGAGATATAAACTTATTAACTGCTAGGAGTATGTCCATGTATCCACCAAAGAAAACACGCTCAGAGATGAATCGCCGCCGCAAAAGGCGCCGTCAGCTACTCATTCTTCTTTTTTTATTGCTTATTGCTGTCATTGCTGTGAAAATGGCTTGGCCGTCGCAAACTGCCACGGATAAGCCTGCGTCGTCAAAAAAAGAACCTATCCAATCCGAAAACCTTTCAAAAAAGAAAGCTAAAGCCCCTCAACAAAAAGCTAAACAAACGAAAACCATCAGTAAGCTGCCGGTATTGGACAGCTATTTGTCTTCCCTTCATTTCAGCGGTACCGCCATCGTGGTTCGAAACGGGAAAATAATCCTCCATAAAAGTTATGGCTATGCTGATCGGGAGCAAAAAAAAGCAAATACCAATCAAACAGTTTACTACATTGGTTCCGCTCAAAAAGCATTTATTGCCACCAGTATCATGCAGCTACAGGAAAAGCATCAATTGACTATTGACGATCCGATCGCTACTTACTTCCCCGATTTTCCAAACGGGAAAAATATCAAGATCCGCAATCTTCTGACACACACATCAGGAATCGTCGGTCATACGGAAGGGCAAAATGCGATCACACCAAAAGCACTGGTGAAGGATATTGAAAAACAAGGCATCCTCATCCAACCCGGTACTTGGCATTATCTGGATTCCAATTATACCGTCTTAGCCTATTTAGTAGAAAAATTAAGTAAACAATCACTGGAAAGCTATTTAAAAGCACATGTCTTCAAGCCTGCCGGTATTAGAGATGCTGGTTTTTACAAAGACTTTGCCAAAAACAAACATGCTTCTACTGGCTATTATTTAAAGCAGGATGGCACATACATGACCCCAAGCCTTCCTGATCTCTCGCAATTGTTCGGAGTAGGGAACATGTATATGCGGCCCTACGATATGTATTTATTTGACAAGGCTTTAAGCACCAAGAAATTGATCAATGCCGATAGCTACAAGGAAATGTTCACCAAAGGCAGCTCTTCCGGTTATGGCTTTGGGTTTTATGTCGATCCTGGCAGCTATAATAATCATGGTGTGCTAAATGGATGGAATGTTTCCAATAGTTTTAGTCATACTGGCAAAACGTTTGTTGTTTTATTTTCCAATATCCAAAACAACATCGCTTCCTTTGGGCAGGTAAACAATCATGTTTACGAACTGCTGAACGCAAGTAAATTTCAATAATAAAAAAGAGCAGCGAAATGATTTTCCGCTGCTCTTTCGTTATTTAAAACAAACCGATCGCATGTCCGTTTTCATCTACATCCATTTGCAGTGCCGCCGGTTTTTTCGGAAGTCCCGGCATTGTCATCACATCGCCTGTCAGTGCTACGACAAAACCTGCTCCTAATTTTGGAATGAATTCTCGAATGTGGATAACAAAATCTTCCGGACGTCCTAGCTTCGCGGCATCATCAGATAAAGAATACTGCGTTTTTGCCATGCAGATCGGATAACGGTCCCAACCGTATTTCTTGAATGTTTCAATTTGTTTTTGCGCCTTTGTCGAAAGCTCGACCCCAATAGCGCCGTAAACTTTCGTCACGATCTTATCTAATTTCACTTCCATTGTTTCTGCATCGTCATAAAGTCGTTTGTAGTCTGCTTCATCTTTGTCGATCACCCGAATGACCTGTTCTGCAAGATCTACTCCGCCGCTGCCACCTTTTTCCCAAACTTCTGTAAGGGAGACCGGGAAACCCGCTTCGGCACATAATTCCTGCAGCGCCTCTACTTCTGCGTCTGTATCAGTAATAAATTTATTGATGGCGATGACAAACGGCAGCTGGTAATGGTGGATCGATTCTGCATGTTTTTCCAAATTGGCAAATCCAGCATTCAAAGCTGCGACATTTTCTTCTGCTAAATCGGATTTCGCCACACCACCGTGCATTTTCAATGCCCGGATCGTTGCCACGATCACCACGCAGTCTGGTGCTTTTCCTAGTACTGGCACTTTGATATCCAAGAATTTTTCCGCACCAAGGTCCGCACCGAATCCTGCTTCCGTTACCACATAATCCCCTAGTTTCAAGGCAGCTTTTGTGGCTTGGATACTATTACAGCCGTGTGCGATATTAGCAAATGGGCCCCCATGGACGATAGCGGGCGTGTGTTCTAGTGTTTGGACTAGATTAGGCTTCAATGCATCCTTCAAAAGCAACGTCAACGCACCTTCAAAACCAAGTTCACCCACTGTGACAGGTTCGCGTCCAAACGTGTAACCGACGACGATCTCGCTCAGCCGTTTTTTCAAATCGGCAAGGTCACTGGCTAAACAAATAATCGCCATGATTTCCGAAGCAACCGTGATATCGAAGCCATCTTCACGTGGCACCCCTTGAATCGGCCCGCCAAGTCCTACCACAACATGCCGCAATGCACGGTCGTTCAAATCCACAACTCGTTTCCACGCGATTCTACGGCCATCTAGCTGCATCTCATTGCCCTGCTGCATATGATTATCGATAAAAGCTGACAAAGCATTGTTCGCTGCCGTAATGGCATGAAAATCCCCAGTAAAATGCAGGTTGATGTCTTCCATCGGGATCACTTGTGCATAACCGCCACCAGTCGCGCCGCCTTTGATCCCCATCGTTGGTCCTAAAGAAGGTTCGCGGAGCGCAATGACTGTCTGTTTCTCTTTTTGAGAAAGTGCATCGCCTAAGCCGACTGTCACCGTAGATTTCCCTTCCCCTGCTGGTGTAGGATTGATCGCCGTTACCAAGATCAGTTTCCCATCTTCTTTTTGTTCTAATGATTGGAGTGTCTGATAAGTCAATTTTGCTTTATTTTTTCCGTACAGTTCTAAATTTTCTTCTTCTAACCCAATTTTCGCTGCAACTTCGGTAATTGGCAAAATCTCCGCTGCTGTCGCAATCTCGATATCTGATTTCACGTGGCTCGCCATGTCGCTTCCCCTCCAATTATGTATTTATTTCTCCTTTTGGACACAAATGAAAAGAGGATATGCTATCTCACCCGCCTATCCGTCTCTCCTTTATTCTCCTTGTTTCGCTTGCAGTTCCTTTAGTTTTTGCTGCGCAGCTTCATTTTCCTCAAAATATTGCACCACATCACCAATACGGTCAATAGAATTCCAACTCAAGTGATGCTCGATTCCTTCAACATCATGATAAATATGTTCTTCTTCTACACCAATGATCGTTAGAAATCGTTCCAGCAGTGTATGCCGCTCTAATAAACGTTTCCCAACTTTTTTTCCCTTTGGCGTCAGTACTAGCCCCCGGTATTTTTCATATACCAGATACTCATCTTTATCTAGCTTCTGCACCATTTTTGTAACAGAACTCGGATGTACGAAAAGTTCGTCGGCAATGTCGGAAACACGTGCATAACCCTTCTTTTCTATAAGCGAGTAAATTTTTTCGATATAATCTTCCATGCTCGGTGTTGGCATATTACTCCCTCCAACTTTCAGAATTAACACTTCCATTGTACTATAGAAAAGCAAAGGAAGGAAGCAATATATGTCCTCACACGTTCTCATGTCACACTTGTTGTTCCAAAATCGGCAAAAGTTAAAAAATATTCTTGACGATATCCGAACAATTGTTTATAGTAAAGTTATCATAAAGCAAGTCTTTATGAATTTAGGCTGACTTGTATCCATGAGTATTTGACTGCCTTGAAATGTAAGCGCTATATATTGTAAGTCAGTATTCATCTTTACGATGTGTCACCGATAAAATGGGAGGATTCAAACATGCAAAATGGGAAAGTAAAATGGTTCAACAACGAAAAAGGCTATGGCTTCATCGAAACCGAAAATGGTGAGGATATCTTTGCTCACTTCACTGCAATTCAAGGTGACGGCTACAAAACACTAGAAGAAGGACAATCTGTAAGTTTTGAAGTTGTCGAAGGTAATCGCGGACCACAAGCAGCTAACATTGAAAAATTATCTTAAAATTTGCTAGTCACGTGCTAGTCCTTATAAATGTCTTGAAAGATCCCCTCTTTCAAGACATTTTTTATGAGGTTGTTTATAATAAAAGGACGATGATATAAGGAGGTTTTTGATGATGGAAATTTTTGTCGATGCTGCTTCAGCTGGCAATCCCGGATTGAGCGGTGCTGGCATCGTACTTAGCCAGGGCGAACTGCACGAACAATTAGCGATCCCGCTAGGAACGATGACAAACCACGAAGCTGAATTCATTGCGATCAAACTTGGTCTCCGCCGTGCTGTCAAGTTGGGAGAAACCGCTTTTGTCCGGGTTTACTCAGACTCTAAAGTAGCCATTGAAGCGATTGAAAAGCGCTTTGTCAAAAACCCGCTTTTCAAACCGCATTTGGAAGAGATCTTACAGCTTATCTCTCATTTCTCTTTATTTTTTATTGAATGGCGTTCTGTGACCAAAAACCGGAAAGCGGATGAATTAGCACGGCGCGCAATTCAATCTCAGCGCAAATGAACATGTCAGAATGCGTGTTATTTTTTATGTCCGCCAACCTTGCCGTTACGTATAATCCCATTCCCTGAGGCTGTATAACTAACGGCGCGCATGATCGCCTGCTTGCCGTACCGACCTCTGATCTGGTCGATCGTAAAATCCAACCGCCGCTTTTCTTCCAGTATCTCAGGGCTAGCAAATAAATTGAGCTGATGATAGCTTTCGGGTGTCACTCCGCCGATCGATATTCCAATCGACCTCACAGCATCCCCTTCGTAGTATTTACGAAAAAGCCGTAGAAAGGCTTCTTGAAATTGCCATGTTAAATTCGTAGCTGTATGCAGCTTCATTTGCCTAGAAAACCCTTTGATGGTCGAATGCGCGCTATTTCCGATCGAAAGCCGAATAAAATCTCCGACCGCAGAGTGGTTGCGCAGACGCTCTGCTACATTATCCACCATTTCCGCGATCACTACCTCTACCTCCGCTTGCAGATGATAGTCACGCATCAAAATCTGATTTCCTCCATAGCTTTTTTCCAATGTCTGGATCGCTTGGTCAAGCCGCGTGTAGTCTAAACCATTTGCATGATAAAAAAGCTGCTCGCCGATAATGCCAAATTCTTTCTTTAAGGCGGTCAGCGATGCGTGTGCTAAACTTTTGATCGTATAGATACCCAGCTTTTCCAACCTTAAAGCCGTTCTTCTCCCGATCCCCCAAAAATCCGTCAAACGCTTGATCTGCCAGATTTTTTCAGGGATATTCTCGTAATTCCAATAAGCGATCCCGCTTTCTCGATGTTTTGCTTCGTTATCCATTGCCAGTTTTGCAAGCAGTGGATTATCTCCGATCCCGATCGTGCAGTAAAGGCGAAACTGTTTATACATTTCTTGCTGCAGCGCTTGCACTAAATTAGCCAACCCGCCATAGAGCCGAACACTGCCAGTGACATCTAGGAAAGCTTCATCAATACTGTATACATGAACAAACTTCTTCTCCGTGTAGTGGTAAAAAAGCTGCTGGATCTTCATATTCATGTCAATATACATCTGCATATGTGGCTCAACAATTTTGACAGACGGATCGTTCGGGACTTCAAAAAGCCGATTCGTGGTATTGATGCCATAGTTTTTTTTCATCGCAGGGGTAGCTGCTAAAATAACGCCTCCTTTTTGTTGCAGATCGCTCACGACCACTAGATTGGTCTTAAATGGATCCAATCCGCGGATCGCACATTCGACACTCGCAAAATAACTTTTGATATCTACTGCCAAGATGACTCTTCTAGGTGCATGTTGATAATCGAATACTGGGTTCATTGCACCTACCAACTTTCGTAATTCCATTTCTCTTTCATTATAAGAACACACGTTCGTTTTTGCAATGGGTAATTGGTCCCTTTCCCGAAAAAAAACACAGCAATGTGACATTACTGTGCTTACTTGAAAATAATAAAATTATGTTGGCGCTCCATTTTCAGAGGTCTTTTTGCATAAAACAGCTATTCGGATCTTCTTGATAAGATCCAAAAGGCAATGTCTCTATAAAACCTAATTTTTTGTATAAATGCTGCGCAGGGATAAAATATGGTTCCGTTCCGGTTTCCAAACTGATGCGTTGATAATGACGTTCTTGCGCCTTTTGTATGGCAAATTCGACAAGCCGTTTTGCTACGCCTCGTTTTAAAAACTGCGGATGTGTTTTCAGCGATTTGAGTTCGCCGTGATCTGCTGCTAATTCTTTTAGTGCCACGCATCCCAAAATATCATTGCCATCCGTCAGCGTCCAAAAAGAAATATGCTCCGCTTGCAGTTCTTCGATTGCCAAAGCATGGACGCTTTCCTTTGGTGAGGTCGCATACATATCTTGTAAATGAAGTTCCAGTAGCTCGATTAATTTCGGATTGTTGAAATCTGCCTGTATAATGTCCAAAGCAGCCACCCTCTCTAACCATTAGCCTTTTTCTTTAGTATAGGGGATATTAGCTTTCTATAAAAGTAATATACCTGCTTTTATTCGATCTCTGCTTTCATTTTCTGATACATTCCAGCAACAGTTTCATTGATTTCTTTACGCGACATTTCCAGTACTTTTGCCGAATGTGCAAAGCCGATTTCTTCTTTGCCAGCTTGCATATCGCGGAAAACACTGTCGGCAAATTCGTCGGCATCTTCTCCGTTATTATGAAGTCCTGTACCACCTAAATCAGTATTGACTGCTGGTGGCAAAATTTCAATGACTTTGATAGCTGTTTCAGAAAGCTGATGACGCAAAGCCATCGTGAAAGCATGGACCGCTGCTTTCGAGGCGGAATAAATCGGGCTGATGACCATTGGAATGATCGCCAGACCAGAAGAAACATTTACGATCGTTGCTTGTTCTTTTTCTGCAAATAATTGGCTAAATAAAATCGCTAAGTGGATTGTAGCTTCTTCGTTTGCTTTTATTTCCTGCAAGTAATAATCCCAATTATTTCGCACATCTGCTTTTAAAAGATTAAATCTTTGCTGGATGCCTGCGTTGTTCACGAGAATATTCGTTTCCGGGTGATCCGCGCTGATCCAATCTACTAAGGCAATACGCTCAGCTTCATTCGTTAAATCACATTTTCTTGTGATTACTTCTGGATGCGCCGCTTGAACATCTGCCAATTTCTGCTCATTTCGTCCGCAAATAATGACGCGATCCCCTTGTTTTAAATAACGTTCTGCCAATTTCCAGCCAATGCCGGAACCTCCACCTGTAATAAGTACGGTATTCATATTCTTTCCCCTCTCTTATCTAGCATTCTCCTCCAGCTAAATACTCATTAACGATGAATATATTCACTGAACGCATTCATTATAGACCTTTTCTTTTCTAATTGCAAGGGGTATAATAATGGTACCTTAAATTAAAGCGTATAGGAGTGTCGATAGAACATGCTTACCAATCGCCAATTGCAAAAAAAGAAGACTGCTGAGATGCTTTATCAAGCGGCAGTCGAACTTATTCAAGAAAATGGTTATGAAAATACGACCGTCAGCAGCATTACAAAACGAGCTGGCGTTTCGACGGGAACTTTTTATGTTCATTTTAAATCGAAAGAAGATATCGTTCGAGAGATATTCTTTTCGGACTATGAAAAGCTTATTACCACTAAATTCCCAGCTTTTCTAAAGGAGCATCCAGAAGCATCCGTTGCAGAAAAAATAACGTATTTTTTATGGCTGAAGATTCCCTTTGTTATGGAAAAAGGAATCGATGTGACGACACTCACCTATATGACTTTCTTTTCAGAAGCTATGGACAAAACAAAGCCACTCAAAGAATGGACAATGCTGGCCACGCTTCAGGAATTATTGCTGGAAGCCGAAGAAAAGCATCTGCTAAAAGCAGATTATACGGCAGAAGCAGCCTTTGAGATCCTTTACTCTGCTATCCGCGGAAATGTGATCACTTGGATCTTGACTCGCGGTCAATTTGATCTTGAGGCACGGACCAAGACGGCTCTTCATTTAATGCTGCAAGAACTTTTCACAACATGATCACTAACAAAAAAAGCACAGCCCCGAATCGGGACTGTGCTTTCCGCTTATAAAAATTCACGTGCCAACATTTTCAATCCGTATTGCTGAATAACATCCTGGGCTGAAGAATGGAAACCATCAAATCTGCACTGCTCATAATTTACTTCAAGCGGAACAGCTACGTGGATCTCGGCAAGCTGCCGGCTCAGTTCCAGCATTGCCAAATCTTCTTGGATCTTACGTTTCTGAGCTGGTTTCAGTTGTTCCAAGTTGGCAAGGACGCCTTCGATCGAGCCAAACGTTTGGATCAATGTCAACGCTGTTTTTTCTCCGATCCCGCGTACACCTGGATATCCGTCTGAGGTATCCCCCATCAACGCCTTGACGTCGATAAATTGTTTTGGTGTGATGCCCATTTCTTCATAAAAAGTCGCTTCATCATAACGCTTATAATTGCCAAAGCCCTTCTGCATGATCCACACTTGATTGGACGGAGAAAGCAGCTGAAGCAGATCTTTATCGCCACTCAAGACCGTCGTAGAAAGGCTTTGCCCTAGCGATGCCGTGATCGTACCGATACAATCATCTGCTTCATAACCGGGAACACCCACATTCACAAAGCCGAATCCAGCAGCTACTTCTTTTGCCAAATCAAACTGCGGGATCATTTCTTCTGGTGGAGCCGTGCGGTTGGCCTTATAGCCGTCGTACAATTCATTGCGAAATGTCTTAGAGCCCATATCCCAACAAATAAGTGCGTGGGTTGGATCACTTTGCCGAAGTGCTGCCAGCAAATGTTTCATAAATCCTTGGACGCCGTTTGTGGGAATGCCATCTTGGTTGAACATAAATTGTTTGGATACAGCGGTCGCATAAAAGGCGCGGAATAACAAGGCCATCCCATCGACTACTAATAAGTTTTCTTGTTTGCTAACCATGCATGATTACCTCGTTTCTTCTCTATTGTAGTCCATTGTATCATAATACCAATAGAGAAAAAACCGGTTTACCAGCTCGCTTTTTTCACGCCAGGAATCTGACCTTTGTGAGCCAATTCGCGGAACCGGATGCGAGACATGTCAAATTTACGCATGTAGCCATGGGGACGCCCTGTTAGTGCACAACGATTATGGATACGTGTCGGCGACGCATCGCGAGGAAGTTTGCGTAGTCCTTCATAATCACCAGCTGCTTTCAGTTCTTTGCGTATTTCTGCATATTTAAGAGCCGTAGCCACTTGACGTTCATGTTTGGCGATTTTCGATTTTTTTGCCATAATGATCCTCCTTTTTCTTTTTCAAATCGTAATGATTACGTTTTACATCATACACCTCTTTCTTCTTCATTACAAGTCATTTGCACAAAAAAACACAGCGTATTTTACGCTGTGTCTCTCCTTTATTGTTCTACAGAAGATTCCTGCAGCTTTGTTTTTTCTTTTGGTGCAAGCCGGATATTGAAAATAATATTTAGCAGAATAGCGGTAATGCTTCCTGCTACGATTCCGTTGCTTGTGAACAGCTGTAAAAAAGCCGGCAAAACGTGGAATAAATTCGGAACAGCTGTCACACCAAGTCCCACACCAACGGAACAGGCAATGATAAGCAGATTTTCCTGAGAAGCAAAGTCGACTTTACCCAGCATTTTGATCCCCTGGGCAACGACCATTCCAAACATAGCCACCATCGCGCCGCCGAGAACAGCGGTCGGGATCGTGGTCGTCAATGCACCGATTTTTGGTACTAAACCAAGTACGAGTAAAAATCCCGCTGCGATATACATCACTTTTTTCGTTTTTACGCCTGATAATTGTACTAATCCGACATTCTGTGAATACGCAGTGTAGGGAAAAGTATTGAAGATCCCGCCGAGAATGATAGCCAGCCCTTCTGATCGATATCCCTTCGTCAGATCATTTGCTTTCAATTTTTGGCCAGTAATATCCGAAAGCGCAAAGTAAACGCCTGTTGATTCGACCATGCTGACAAGTGAGATCAAGATCATCGTGATGATAGCAGAAGCATGGAACGACGGCATCCCAAAGTAAAATGGCGTCGGCAAATGTAGCCAAGTCGCTTCGCTCACTGCACTGAGCGAGAGTCCTCTTGTAAAAGCGTCCACGATACTCCCGGCAAGCAGCCCGATCAATACTGCAATCGCTCGTAAAAAACCTTTGCCAAATTTAAAAATAAGAATAATCAATAATAATGTCCCAAATCCTAAAGCTAGATTATACGGCGAACCGAAATCTTTCGCGCCTTCCCCTCCAGCCAGATTATTGATCGCAACTGGAATAAGTGTCAGCCCGATCACGGTTACGACAGAACCAGTAACAACTGGCGGAAAAAAGCGGACGATCATGGAGAAGAATGGTGCGATCAAGAATACGAACACTCCTGACACAATGATCGCACCATAGATCGCACTGATACTCATCGACTGCCCGATCAAAATGATTGGCGCGATTGCTTGAACGGCACAGCCCAAGATCACTGGCAACCCGATCCCAAAGAAGCGATTGACGAATAATTGCAGACAGGTCGCTACCCCGCACATAAAAATATCAATGGAAACTAAATAAGTCATTTGCGCTGGTGAAAAATGCAACGCACCACCGATCAAAAGTGGAACGATCACTGCACCGGCATACATCGCCAGTACATGTTGCACACCTAAAAGCGTCAATTTCCCTTTACCAAACATGGCTCAATCCTCCCTCACAAATTCAATTCCCTTATCTGACAATGACGCGATCCGAGCAAGTGAATAAATCGGCACACCCGTTTTTTCTACTAATGTGCGGCCCTGCTGAAAAGATTTTTCAATAACGATTCCAATACCGACTACTTCTGCACCGCTCATTTCGGCGATCTCAAGCAATCCAATGATCGCTTGCCCGTTCGCTAAAAAGTCATCGATCAGCAGTAAACGATCATCAGCCTCTAAAAAAGCTTTTGAAACGGCGATCTCATTGCTTTCTTTTTTGGTATACGAATACACGGTGCTGGTATAAAGATTATCAGTTAGTGTCACAGACTTTTTCTTGCGGGCAAAAATAACTGGTACCCCCAGCTTTAAACCAGCAAAGACTGCCGGTGCAATGCCGGATGATTCGATCGTTACGATCTTGGTGATTCCTGCCTCACGGAATCGCTCGGCAAACGCCTCTCCCATTTTATCCATCAGTTCCGGATCGATCTGATGATTCAGGAAACTATCTACCTTCAACACATTTCCTTCTAAAACCGTTCCTTTTTCGCGAATATAGTTTTCCAACAATTGCATAGTATGTCACTCTCCCTCAATAAATAAAAAAAGCTTGTTCTCTAGTGAGAACAAGCCAAGACAATAGGATATACGCCTACCGTCAACTTCTATCTCACTTATAGTCCAGTCATTTACGGTAACCGGGTAGAAACGCGCCATCCCTATTATGGCAATTATATAAGTGTTCGATACGTAATAAAAACCAATTATACAGCTTTGCTGCTTGCTGGTCAATCTAATTGATAAACGAACTGATATCTTTTTTCCAGTAGGTCTAATAAATAATTCGGGTTCAGGGATTCTCCAGTTGTATCTTGTAAAATCTCCAATGGTTCTTTGAGCTTGCCGTACTGATGGACATGCTCGGTAAGCCAATTTTTGATTGGCGAATAATCATCACTTGCGATCACTTTTTCCACATTCGGGATCTCTTTCTGCAACTGATGATACATTTGCGCTGCATACATTAAACCAAGTGCGTAAGAAGGGAAATAACCGAAATCGCCTCCCGACCAGTGGATATCTTGCAGAACGCCTTCTGTATCATTTTCCGGTCTAATACCTAAATAGGCTTCATATTTGTCAGCCCATACTTGCGGCAGATCTTTCACTTCCAGTTCTTCATTGATCAATGCTTTTTCCAACTCATAGCGAATCATGATGTGCAGTGGATAAGTTAGAATATCTGCTTCGATCCGGATCAGCGAACTTTCCGTCAAATTCACAGCTCGGTAAAAATCTTCCAAGCTGACATTATCCAGGTGCGAATCTGCAACTTGCTGAAGCGCCGGATAATTACTTTTCCAAAATGCCAAACTAGAACCGACGATGATCTCGTAAAACAGCGATTGTGATTCGTGGATACCCATGGAAGCACCGCTCGCTAGGTTTGTTCCTACTAATCTCGGTGCAAAGTTCTGCTCATAGATTGCATGTCCGCCTTCATGGATGATTCCAAAGACAGCCATTTTGAAATTAGCTTCGTCATAGCGGGTGGTGATTCGGACATCGCCGGGGTTCATTCCGATCGCAAACGGGTGGATCGTATCGTCTAGTCTTCCTGCTTCAAAATCAAAGCCCATTTTTTCTAAAATAGAAATACTGAATGCTTTTTGTTTTTCTTTGGAAATACTGACTTTCAAGATATCGCGGTTTGGTTCCGAATCACTAGCCGCGATCTTTTCGCGCAAAGCTGTGATCCCTTTGCGCAATTTGGCAAAAACATCATCCAGCAAGGCAACTGTCATTCCTGGTTCATATTGATCCAGTAGCGTATCATACTTATCTGCTTCATATCCCCAATATGCTACAAAGCGGCGTTTCATTGCGATGATCTCAGTCAAATAAGGCTCCAGTATGCCAAAATCTTTTGCTTCGCGTGCTTCCGCCCATGCGGTTTCGCCTTGCGCGACCAATTTGGTATAAGCGGCATATTCTTTCGCCGGGATTTTTTTATTCCATTCATATTCTTTTTGAGAAACTTCTAATGTCTTGCGCGTAACTTCATCCAGTTGCTCTTTTACTGGCGCTAACTCGGCAATAAATGCGGCCATTTCGGTAGACGTTTTCATGTCAAAAATCTCGCTGGAAAGGACGCTGACTACTTCGGAACGCTGCTGCATGCCTTTAGCTGGGGCTTTGGTTCGCAGATCCCAAAATACTAATTCCAATGCTTCGCTGACGGCTTCGATTTTACGAATGTAGGCTAAAAACTCTGCTTGTAACTCTGCTGTTTCTTCTGACATGATTATTCCTCCGTTTCCATTCTTTTCGGACGCGGGCCCCAATATTGATAAAGGTCCGTACGCAGGTATCCGTTATATAATTTTCGTTTTTTAGTCGCTTTCTTACCGAACGCTTCTTCAAATGTTTCCAGCGACGTCAAGACATAGAAGGACCAAGTCGGGATCGTTGCAAAGATCTGTCCCATTTCTTCATAAAGCTCACGGACTGCTTCTTCATCTTCCAACCGTTCCCCGTAAGGCGGGTTGGCTACCATAACGCCGTATTCGTCTTCTGTATGGAAATCTTTCAGTTGCATCTGTTTGAAATGGATCAAATCTCCAAGGCCAGCTTCGATCGCATTTTGCTTCGCGATCTCTACCAAGCGGTGATCGATGTCAGAAGCTGCGATATGGAGCGGCTGATCATAATTCGCCAATTCCTCTGCCTCACTCCGTGCTTTTTCCCATATCGAGGCAGGCATCCAATCCCACTTTTCCGAAGCAAAAGTCCGGTTGAATCCAGGGGCGATGTTTTGACCGATCAATGCCGCTTCGATCGGAATCGTACCAGAACCGCAGACCGGATCATAAAACGGGCGGTCGGGATGCCAGTTTGTTAATAATACAAGTGCTGCTGCCATGGTTTCTTTCAGCGGCGCCGCACCTTGGGCAGTACGATAGCCACGTTTATGTAAGCCTGCTCCGCTCGTATCTAATGTGATCGTAACTTCATCTTTTAACAAAGCTACTTCCAGTTTGAAAAGTGCGCCTGTTTCCATCAGTCTACCAGAACGGCGATATTTATCGGACAAGCGATTAACTACTGCTTTTTTCACGATCGCCTGACAATCGGGCACACTATATAAGGTTGATTTTACCGATTTTCCGGCTACAGGAAAATTAGCATCCAATGGTAAAAAGTTTTCCCACGGTAATGCCTTTGTTTTTTCAAACAGCTCATCAAAAGTCGTCGCGTTGAATCTACCCACGACGATCTTGACACGGTCAGCCACACGCAGCCACAAATTCGTCCGTGCGATCGCCAACTTATCTCCTTCAAAATATACCTTACCATTATCTACTTTTGCCTCATAACCCAAGCGGCGTACTTCTTTGCCGACGATAGCTTCTAAACCTGAAGCCGCGGTAGCGACTAATTGAAATTTGTCCATGTCAGTTCATTCCCTTATCTTTTTTTCATTATCAAAAAAAGCTGTTTCACTCCTGAAACAGCTCCAATTTTTGAAAAATGGCGAAACAACGCCGTTTTTCTATCTTGCAGCGGGACAGACTTGTGCCGTTCCGCTGTTTCATTTAAATTCATCCTGAAAATAACGTTCTATAAGCCATGTTCTGTTCATTACTGCGTACAGGATAACAGTAAATCGATAATCATCTATCTGCGCGAATTAATTCGCACCTCTTCCCTTGTTCAATTTCCTCGGGAAAAGTGCCCCTACCATAGTTTGAGTTTCTCGCTCGTGGGGTTTACCGCGTTCCACTTCTGACATTTCTATCAGAACTTCGTCACTGTGGCACTTTCAAGGCTACTACATCATATCTTACGACTTAGATGGTTTACCTGCCGTCAGAGTTTGGTGGCTCTGCCTTGGCTTATTGTTTCACCAAGCACGATCACTACAGGCATCTCAGCACTGTGCGAGCATGGACTTTCCTCTGCGATCAAGCAGCGATTATCCGAACGTTATTTCATTTTTTATTTAATAATTGTCATTCAATTTGTTGCCGAAAACATGCTTTTCTAAGTTGGACAACCGTTTCAAAATGTCGAAATTCGTTGTTCCGACAGGCTGAACAGGTGCCGAGTCTACTTGCGAACTTGCAGAGCGTTTAGGCGTTTCGTCTAAGGCTTGCACCAAGCGGATGTTTTCTTCTCGTAGTGTTTCTATTTCTTGCGTAAAACTTCCATAATCTTTGATCACTAAATCTAAAAATTCGTCCACATCTTCCGGATTATATCCGCGAAGTCCGGTTTTAAATTCTTTTTCTAAAATTTCTTTGGCTGTTAAATTATATTCAAACTGTTCAGAAGCCATTATACTTCACCTCTATTTATGTGCTAACATAATATTTATCATTCTTATACCTATTCTTCCAAATATCACGGCTTTTGTCAATCTTATTCCGCAAAAAAGCAAAATCTTTCCTGTTAAAAATCACTGTTCATGTCTTCTACTACTTCTTGGAGCGCATAAAAATCGATCACACGAAGGAGA
Organism: Listeria grayi DSM 20601; assembly: GCF_000148995.1. Lineage (GTDB taxonomy): Bacteria > Bacillota > Bacilli > Lactobacillales > Listeriaceae > Listeria > Listeria grayi. The sequence goes on along the minus strand of NZ_GL538353.1, from coordinate 648,278 downwards.
TATGCTTCCCTTTCCTGTACCTGCCGCACTCGATCGTAGAAAAACTTCGGGCTTCCTTCCCGCTCTGCATCATAGACCATCAGCACGCCATCCGTGTTGTCGATGATAAATTGATCACGTAGCTGGAATTGGCGCGGATTCTCATAGGGACGATTCGTGATCGCAGCCTGATAGTCAGCGTCTGCTAATACTTCCGCATACCAGAGCTGATTTTGCTCATTCCATTTACTTTGCTGCTCTAAAAAAGGTTCGAGGACTGCTAATTTGACATCATAACCTTTCCATTTGCATTCGGCCACGACTTCTCCTGCCCAAAGCTCGATTCCCAGCTGTCCAGAAATAATGACCCATTCCAATCCGTCTTCGATCATGGCGACCAGTTCTCTGCGGATCGCTTCCTTTATGTAGGTCGCTTCGGGGGCATCTTTTTTGAAGATTCCCAGCTCAAAATTTTTATAACCGGTAACAAAAACACTTTTCACAGCGTGTCCTCTTTTCGTTCCAACAGCAAAAGGATTTTTGATAATGTATATTTGCTTGATTCATAATGATCAACGAAATGCTTGTAAAAAGATTTACCATTAAATGCGTTGACGGCGGTCATTTGAATATTCTCCGCAGCTTGATTCAGCTGCAGCTCGCCCAAGTAAAGCGGACGTTCCGAAATCACCCAAGGCAAAGCCACCAGCAAAAACGCATCACAGCGACGTTTCGCTTCATCGACAAATGGTTTCATATCTTCATAAAAATCGAAAGGTTGCTGGGAATCACGGTTTTCCAGATAAAGCTGCCAATTTTTTTCATTTTGCTCCAAGAGCGCTTCTGTTTTTTCTTTTAATTCTTTCATTTTCCGTAACATCCTTTGTCAGATTCTATGTTCAATATAGCATACCTGCGGGCAGAAAAACATCATTTCGACCCTATTGCTGTTTTCCTTTACTTTTTTTGAAAAAATTTAAATAAATCTTTAAAATCCTGAAAAGTCCTGCTCCCCCAAGGCGAAAGTGTGTTCTTGTTTTACAAAATCCACCTCAATGACTACTAAAATAATTTTTATTTGTTATAATAAGGGATAGTCCACGAATAGAATGTTTTTGAATGATTGAGGTGAAAAAAATTGGCGATTGGCTATCCGAATGGTAAAAAAAAGGAGATCCACAAACAGGTCTCGAAAAAACAAAAAGGAGTTATTGATTACGGTCGCCGCGGAATGTCTTTGGAAGATGATCTTAACGATACGAATCTCTATTACCTCGAGGCAGAAAAGGCAGTGATCCACAAGAAACCGACGCCTATCCAAATCGTAGGTGTTGATTATCCCAAACGAAGCAACGCCAAGATTAAAGAAGCTTATTTTAAGCAGCCTTCTACTACGGACTATAACGGTGTTTATAAAGGAAGATATTTAGACTTTGAAGCGAAAGAAACGACTAGCACGACTTCTTTCCCATTGCAGAATATGCACGAACATCAGATCACGCATATGCAACATGTGTTAAAACAAGACGCGATCGTGTTTGTTATTATTTCTTTTCGGACGCTACAAGAATGTTATTTTATACCTTTTCAATCTTTTTACCCATTCTGGGAACGTATGCTGAGCGGCGGAAGAAAGTCGATCACGCTTGCGGAAATACGTGAAAAGGCAGACCTGATTCCTTATGGTCTAAATCCACGACTTGATTTTTTGACGATTATCGATAAAATTTACTTTTGATCAAGTCTTTTAAAAGGAGGGAGATTTTTAATGGCAGACAAACCACAGACAAGATCTCAGTACCGCAAAACAACTAAAAAACAACCAGCAACAGCTAAAAAAGCGCAATCTAAAAAGCGGAATATCCCGCTATTGATATTTAAAATTATTTTCTTTGCCGCTTTATTCTGTGCTTTCTCTGGTATTACAGTCGGAGCTGCTGTGTTTTACCATTATGCAAAAGAAGCACCAAAATTAGTAGACTCGAAACTGCGCGACCCGCTTTCCTCCAAGATATTGGATAAAGATGGCAAGGTCTTTGCTGAAGTGGGGACCGAACAGCGCGAATATATTGAATACAAAGCAATTCCGCAGAAATTAAAAGATGCGATCCTCTCCACCGAGGACAGCCGCTTCTATCAACATGACGGAATCGATCCGATCCGTTTTGGCGGAGCAGTCGTAGCCAATATCAAAGATGGTTTCGGTGCGGAAGGCGCAAGTACCCTTTCTCAGCAGATCATCAAGATGTCCTACTTAGACTACACCAACAAAACGCTTGCTCGTAAATCGCAAGAAGCTTGGCTTGCCCTGCAACTTGAAGAAAAATACAGCAAAAACGATATTTTAGAGATCTACGTCAATAAAGTTTACATGTCTGACCGTGTTCACGGCATGCAGACAGCAGCGGAACATTATTATGGGAAGAAACTCGACAAACTGACACTTCCAGAAACGGCGCTTATCGGTGGAATGCCGCAAAGCCCGAACAGCTATAACCCCTATGAACATCCCAAAGCTGCAAAAGAACGCCGCAACACGGTACTGCACAATATGTATAAACATAACAAAATCAGTAAAGAAGACATGGATAAGGCGATCGCAACACCGATCAAAAAAGGACTGGTATCACTTGCCAAACGTAATGATAAGACTTACAAATATGATGCCTATGTGACACAAGTGCTGAATGAGATCCCGAAAAAATACGATGTTTACCGAGATGGCCTAACGATCCATACTTCCCTTGATCAAGATGCTCAAAAATATACTGAAAAAATGATGAACACCAATGAAATCGTTAATTACAGCGATAAAGATATGCAAGCCGGTATCGTAATGACGGATACGAAAAATGGTCGTATCTATGCGATCGGCGGTGCTCGTAATCAAAAAGTACAGCGTGGTTATAATTATGCGACGCAACTAAAACGTTCGGTCGGTTCTACCATGAAACCTATTGCTGATTACGGTCCTGCCTTTGAATATTTGAATTGGTCTACCGCTCACGTGCTGGATGATTCCAAATATACGTATTCCAACGGCGTTCCGATCAATGACTTCGACTTTGGCTTTAAAGGAAAAATGTCCCTTCGCGCTGCACTTTACCAGTCGCGAAACATTCCTGCTTTGAAGACACTCCAAGCTGTTGGGCTGGAAAACTCCCAATCATTTGCAAGCAAACTTGGTATGGATTATCCGCTGAAAGATTACGTCGAATCTTTTGCGATCGGTGCAAATGAAGCAAGTCCGCTACAATTAGCAGGCGCCTATGCAGCATTCGGCAACGATGGAAATTATACCAAGCCGCATGCTGTTGAAAAAATCGTGCTTTCAGATGGAAAAACAAGTATCGACATGGAACCAAAATCGTCGCGTGCGATGAAAGAATCCACTGCTTATATGGTAACGGATGTTCTCAAAGATGTACTGAAAGTCGGAACTGGTACTACAGCCGCTGTACCTGGTGTACCGGTTGCAGGTAAAACTGGTACAACGAACTTCTCTGCTGAACAAGCAGCAAAACACTATTATCCAAGCGGCGCTGCCCGTGATGCTTGGTTTGCTGGCTATTCTACCAATTACAGTATTGCTGTTTGGACCGGCTACAACAATGATAAGAAGAGCGAGGCAAAATACCTGTCTCCAGATGAGCAGCGAATCTCTCAACGAATGTTCAGCGCATTGATGGGACATGTTTCCGCAAATAGACAAACAAGTGATTTCCAAATGCCAAGCAATGTCGTCCGCATCCCAGTGATCAAAGGCAGCGATCCGGTCGTTCGAGCAGCATCTGGCACTCCTAGTGATCAAGTCAGCTACGAACTATTCTTATCCGGTCATTTACCTGCTAAAACAGCTTCGGCTCCGAAAAAAGATAAAGATGCCGATAAGAAAGATGATAAGGATAAGGATAAAAAAGAAGACGACCAAGACAAGGATAAAGACAAAAAAGAAGATACGGAAAAAGATAAACTAGATGCCCCTAGCAATTTATCTGCTAAGTATGACCAGAGCCGTAAAATCATTCGCGTCTCTTGGAACGGTGTCTCCGGTGCTTCTTCTTACGTCGTTACTGTAAATGGCTCCGCATCGACTGTCAGCTCCACTGCGATCGAAGTCAGCGGCGGGAAAGCAGGCTCCACTGTGAGCATAAGCGTCGTCGCTAAAAAAGATGGGCAGACGAGTGGTTCCGCTAGCACCAGTGTAGCAATCCCGAAAGAGGAAACCAATAACGATCCTGCTGACAACAACAAAGATAAGGATAAAGACAAAGACAAAGATAACGATAAGAATAAAGACGCCAACAAAGACAAAAAGGACAAGAAAGACAACGATAAAAAAGATTAAAAAAGACGCCCTAGGCAAAAGAAGTTCACTTCTCTCGCCTAGGGCGTTTATTATTGTTTGGCAATCAGTTTGCGCTGTTCTAAAAGCAATTCTTCCCACTGTTTGAATCCCGGATAGGTATGTCCATTCTCTAAAATATAAGTCAGCCGTTCTTCGATATTCATCGGTTTGATCTCAAGGGTCGCAATTTGTTTATCCAGTTCCCGCAACTGCACAGGACGCCCATTGCTCCAAAATAAAATCGATAAAAACAAGCCCAATCCGTCCCGTACTGTTATAGATTCGGGTTTTTCTTTTGCCTCAAAAGCTGCTTGAATGACTTCCGCCACGCTGCTCGCTTGTTTCGCTAGTTTGCGGCAAGCTTTTGCTTTATCCTCTTTCCATGGCATCACACCCGCTCCTTCGCGGAAAAATTGATGTTCTTGCCAGAATGGAAAGCCGCTTACATAAATAGATTCCGGATCGATTTCCTGCCATTCTGCACTTGGGAATGGAAATGCCGGATGCTGCAGTTCAAATGCATAAGCCTGTTCAGCCATCAAAGCCCCTCACTTTCGCTTGTTTCTTTCCTTCTCTGCAAATCGAAAGCAGCGGACATACTTGGCACTCCGGCTTTCTAGCTTTGCAGTGATAGCGTCCAAAGAAAATCATCGCGTGGTGCGCGTCTGACCACATTTCTTTGGGAAGTTTACGCATCAATGTTTGTTCTACTTCGGTAACCGAATCTTTCCAGCGACAGATCGCCAGTCGCTTGCTGACACGTTCCACATGCGTATCGACTGCCAACGCAGGGATACCAAATCCCACTGACAAAACGACATTTGCCGTCTTTCTGCCCACACCCGGCAGGCTCTCTAGTTCCGCATGCGTAGCCGGTACTTGACCGTCAAACGTTTTTAGCAGTTTACGCGATAAGCCTTGGATATTTTTTGCTTTGTTTTTGTACAAACCGATCGACCGAATATCATCCATCAGCTCCTCTACAGAAACATCCAGATAGTCTTCCGGCCGATGATATTTTTCAAATAGCGAGGCGGTCACACGATTAACGAGTACATCCGTACATTGTGCAGATAAGACAACAGCCACTAGCAGTTCAAATGTATTACGATGCTCCAATTCGCAATGCGCCATTGGAAACATGCGCTCCATTTCCTCTATACACATGATCGTTTGTTGTTTGGTTAACATCTATGCCCTCATCCTTTTCTTTTTTCCAGCCAATCATAAAGCGGGATCGAACCATCGCTTTTTTTCACTTCTGTATTTTCTTCCTGTCCATTCGACTTATGAAAGTTTTCGGAAACTTTTTTCGCATCTTGAGAGGTTTTCACGCCTTGTTTCGTCCAATTCAGCAAAATACGATCGATATACCGGAAATTGAGTTTTTGCGAAATCACAGCTTCTTTCAGCGCCTCTTGAATCACTTCGTTGCTCAGCCCATCTTGATCTAACCAGCTGCTGATCATTTCTGCTTCCATTGGAGAGAGCGGACGGCCAAATTCGGCTTCAAAAATCGTATACAGATTGACCTCCGTTTGCTGCTGCGAGGCAACTTTTGCCTCTTCTTCCTTATTCCAATATAACAAGCTCAGTTTTTTCCAGAGCGGCTGCAGACTGAAGGCTTCCGAAATAACAGCTTGCGACGCATTCTGTTCGATCGTCAAAATCCCTTTTTTCATTAGGCCATCCACGATCGCCATGACCTGAGCGGCAGAAAGCGACATTCTCGCAGCAATATCTTCCATAGACGGAAAACTTTCCTTATCGGTTGCAAAAGATTGAATTTGCAGGATACACATCATTTCTTGCTCATTCAATCCTAATTTCGTATAGTTTTTTAATAATACCTGCGGAAAAGAAACATTTCCCTCCGCTATCCAATTTTCTAATACCTTTTCATCCATTTTGCACACCTCACAGTGAAATTATACCATGATTCCAGCTGGAAAAATATAAAGGAGGCATAAAAAAACAAGGTAACCCGCGATTACCTTGTCAAATTAAGAAAAAATAATTAGAATCTTTTTTTCTTGCATTTGTGAGATCATCGCGGATCCCTTGCTTTCACTTATGGATAAAGTCGGTTCAGCAAACGAGGGAATGGAATCGTTTCGCGAACATGTTCCGTTCCAGATATCCAAGCGACGGTACGTTCCAATCCTAATCCAAAACCGGAATGCGGTACGGAGCCGTAGCGTGCCAAGTCGATGTACCAGCTATAGGCTTTTTCATCTAATTCATGTTCTTTCATCCGCTCTAGTAAAACACCCAAGTCATGGATCCGTTCAGAGCCGCCAATGATTTCTCCATAACCTTCCGGTGCGATCATATCAGCACAAAGGACTACTTGCTCATTGTCTGGATCTTCCGGCATATAGAATGGTTTGATTGCTTTTGGATAATGGGTGATGAACACTGGTTTCTCAAAGCTGTCTGCGATCGCTGTTTCATGCGGTGCCCCGAAGTCATCTCCCCATTCGATATCATCAAATCCAAGTTCATGTAACTTTTCAATTGCTTCTGTATATGTGATACGCGGGAATGGAGCAGTCATGCTTTCAAGGACGCTCACATCTCTGCCTAGTCGCTCTAGTTCTAGTTTGCAATTATCAAGTACTGCTTTTACTAAGAAAGCAACATACTGCTCTTGTACTTTCAAACTGTCTTCTAATTGATAGAAAGCCATTTCCGGTTCGATCATCCAAAACTCGATCAAATGACGTCTTGTTTTAGATTTTTCAGCACGGAAAGTTGGTCCGAATGAAAAAACCTTACCGAATGCCATTGCGGCTGCTTCCATATACAACTGACCACTTTGAGAAAGAAACGCATCTTCATCGAAATATTTCGTATGGAATAATTCTGTTGTTCCTTCTGGTGCACTTCCTGTTAAGATCGGTGGATCGATTTTGATGAATCCTTCATTGTTAAAGAATTCATAAGAAGCACGAATGATCTCGTTTCTGATTTTCATGATCGCGTGTTGGCGATTGGAGCGCAGCCATAAATGACGATGATCCATCAGGAACTCGGTGCCATGTTCTTTTGGTGTGATCGGGAAATCATGCGATTCACTGATCACTTTGACTCCGCTCACGGCAATCTCGTAGCCAAACGGCGAACGGGTATCTTCGTTGATTATGCCGGTCACATATAAGCTTGTTTCCTGCGTCAAAGATTTTGCCGCTTGGAAAATCTCTTCGCCAACTTCTGCTTTCACGACTACGCCTTGCATGAATCCTGTACCGTCGCGAAGTTGCAAGAAAGCAATTTTCCCGCTGGAACGTTTATTGGCAAGCCAAGCGCCGATCGTAACTTCTTTGCCGACATAGTCAGCTGATTGATTAATTGTAATTTTCACAGATTCTACACTCCCTATTTACTCATAAACTCATTTATTCTATCAATTGCCATTTGGAATAATTCCGGATCGGTGGCGTAAGATACTCGGATATAATCCGGCATTCCGAACCCAGATCCTGGGATCACTGCTACAAGAGCCTCTTCCAGTAATCCTTCTACAAAAGCATCAACAGAAGCATACCCTTTTTGCTTCGCTGCTTCTTTAGTTTCAATAAAGAAGTAAAATGCGCCCGCCGGCTTTTTCGGACGAAAGCCTGGAATCTTCTCCAACTGCGGGTAAAAACGATTCATTCGCTCTTCAAACGCCTGATACATTTGCTGAGGAACTTCTTGACTGCCATTGTAGGCTTCCACAGCTGCATACTGCGAATTGGATGTTGGATTACTGGTCAAATGATCCGCCAGTTTTGTCATGCCTGCAATCAATTCTGAAGCTGCTGCTGCATAACCGATCCGCCAACCTGTCATTGCGTATGCTTTGGAGACGCCGTTGATCACAATCGTCTGTGCATACAGTTTATCACTGAGACTCGCGATCGAAACGAGATCCTGTTTGTTACCGTAATAAAGTTTTTCGTAGATCTCATCGGAAATAATGTACAGACCGTGTTCTTCAGCAACTTTTCCGATTGCTTCGAGTTCCGCCTTCGTATAAGCCATCCCGGTAGGATTGTTAGGAGAATTGAGAACTAAAGCTTTCGTTTTCGGTGTGATCGCTTGTGCTAAACGAGCATCACTCAATTTGAAGTCTTCTTCAAAAGTGGTATCGATAAACACTGGAACACCGCCAGCCAACTTCACTTGTTCCGGATAAGTCACCCAGTAAGGGCCGGGAATGATAACCTCATCGCCTGGATCAATAATCGCTTGGAAGACCGAATACAAGACGTGCTTTGCCCCTGTTCCTACGAAGATCTGATTTGGTTCGTATGTTAGATGCTGATCGCGTGCTAATTTATCGACGATCGCTTGTTTTAATTCTGGTATCCCTGCAGAAGGCGTATATTTGGTATAGCCCTTTTCCATGGAATCCACAGCTGCCTGAATGATATTCGCAGGTGTATTGAAATCCGGTTCACCTGCTCCAAGCCCAATGACATCAATGCCGTTTTTTTTCATTTGTTTCGCTTTGGCAGTGATACTAAGTGTGGGTGAAGGAGCTACTTCTTGAATTCTTTTTGACAATGGTGTGCGCATGTTATTCCCTCCTACATAATCATAGATTCTCAATTGAATGGAGCACTTTGCCGTCTTCAAAAGATAAGTTGACATAGTTAAGGTTGCCATTTCCAGTCAAATACGTTACTTCCCAAATGGCTTTTTCATTTTCCATTCCAAGCTTCGTATGAAGGATCTTTTCTGGATTTTTTTCGCTGTGGATGATCGATCTTGCCTGCTTCTCCGAGATGCCATCTGCTGCATACTTAACGAATACTTTGCCAGACTTTTTCTTGGGGACCCAGACGATGATCTTCTTGTTTGCCTTATTCTTTCCAACTAGAACAGAATAATCTTCTTTTGGCCCATTATACAAATAAAAGCGACTTACATCTTTGATCGTAACGTACCCATTGATCCGATCCAGCGCCTCTTTCTGAGCAGCACGAACGGGCTTGTCCGCACTCCGCAGATAAAGCAGGAAGCAGGCGATGAGGATGAGAACGGCAGCAATACTGATATAAACCCATTTATTCACGCGTCTTCTTTGCTTTTTAGTTCGAATTCGTTGCATATTCTCGCTCATTTCTATAACTTTTCTCGCCGAATGTTCCGGCGCGTTTTATACTGTTTCCATTATAGCAATTGACAGGCTAGATTTGAAGCTAAAACCGGAAAATTTTAACTATCCTTAAAAAATGATTCGGTGATCGTCAAGATTTCTTCTTCATCTGCCGTGATGACTGGTGTTTGCGGAATCGAGGTTAAAAAGGCTTTTCCGAACTTTGTGGTTTCCAGACGGCTGTCGAATACAAAGACGATGCCCCGGTCTGTTTCCCGGCGGATCAAGCGACCGAAGCCTTGTTTGAAACGTAAAATCGCCTCTGGCAGCGAGTATGTTTGGAAGGCATTTTCACCACGCTCTTTCCGCAGGCTGATCTGCGCTTTGGCATACGGATCGTCTAGTGGAACGAAGGGAAGCCGAACGATCGCTAAACAAGAAAGTGCCTTACCAGGAATATCGATGCCTTCCCAAAAACTGGATGTCCCCAGTAAAATCGATTTTTGGAAAACTTGGAATTGCTTGGCCAATCGTGTAACACTTCCGGGGGATACCCCTTGCGCCAAGATGCGGAATGTTTCTAGGTCATGACTGCTTTTCAGATGATAATAGGTTTTTTGCAACATTTCAAAGGAAGTGAACAAGACGAGCATGCGACCATCCGTCCGTTTGGCGATTTTTGCCAAGTAACGGGCTAATTGCAGTGTATACATATCGACCGGTGTATCCTTGATCGGGGGCATATCTGTAGGGATCAACACTCGCGCTTGATTCTCATAATCAAACGGGGACTCGATCTGTCTGGTTATCAGCTCGCTTTCTTCTAAGCCAAGATTTTGGCAGATGAAGCGAAAATCACCTGTGATCGTAAGAGTCGCCGAGGTCAAAATAACCGTTTTTTTCTGATCGAAAAAGGTTTGTTTTAGCTGTTCGCTATTATCCAAACGAACCGATTTGATTCGCATACTTGTGATCGAGCGTTTGCTGTCGCTTTCCAGAGATAGCGCTTGAACCGGTACCTTTTGGTAGATCATCTGCGCCAGATCGTCTGTCATTTCTTGCCAATCAAGCAAAAAGGCATAAATCTCTTCTAAGAAGGCGCTCTCTGCTTCATCCCAATTCGTTTCTTCGGCTTTTGCTTTTGCTAGCAGCGCGTCCATTTGAAGAGCCGCCTCACGTAACAATTTATATACTTTTTCAGCAGCATAGAAAATATCGTCTGGCAGTGGCTCCGTTTCACTATTAGAAATGAGGCCCCTTTCCAGCTGATACAATTTTGTCTGCTTGGCATAATCCTGCAGCACTACAAAAAGCTCCTCTGATGCCTCACCTAATTTAAAAGCGGCGACATCAAGGTCGTAAAGCATTTCTGCTTGCGGGAACAGCATCGCCATTTTAGCCAGCAGCGAATACTTTTCCAACGAGCCGAGCTGATTTAGGAAATATTTGATTTTGCGGTAGGACAAAATAAACGTCCCGCGATCGCGTGCACTATCGGCAAAGTGATGTGCTTCATCAATAACTGCGACTTCATAATCAGGTAGGATCGCTTGTTTGCCGAAATGATCTGCTAAGAGGAGCGCGTGGTTGACGATCAATAGATCAGCGTGTCTGCTTTGTTCATAATTATAGCGATAAAAATCATAGTCTAGCCAGGGATCATGCTGCGCAGACAGATACCAACCGGTATGTTTCATCCGATTCCAAAAAAGCTCTCCGCCACTGGAAAGGTTTACTTCGCTGATATCCCCGGTAGTTGTTTCTGTAAGCCAAACAAGCAGTTTTAGCTTCGTGACAACGACATCGTATTGTGATTCATTTTCTTCTAAAAGTTGTTCAAATTTAAAGAGATTGAGATAATGATCTCTGCCCTTGAGTAGACTCACAGCAACCGGGAATCCAACGATTTTTTCCAGTAAGGGAATATCTTTCTCTACTAGCTGATTCTGCAAGAGCGTTGTATAAGTACTGATCACAACAGGCATGCCGCTTTGTTTGGCGTGATAAACAGCCGGTATAAAATAGCCAAGCGACTTCCCGATACCGGTTCCGGCCTCAATAAGTGCATGTCGCTTTTGCTCGATCGCCTGCTGGATCACATCCATCATTTCAAACTGTCCTGTCCGTTTAGTCAATGAAAGACCATTCTGCTCAAATAGCGCTGCTTTTGCTTGCGCCGTTTTCGGAAAAACATAGCTACTACTTTCTGCTGGCTCGGAAATAGTCGGTTTCTTGCGAATGACGAGACCACGATATTCCATTAATTCATCCGGCAATGCCTTCAGTTCTCGGTCTTTCTGCATCTCCAGTTCAAATAACAATTCCGGCAGATAATTTTTCAAGGATTGCGAGATCGTAGCCATTTTGCGAATAACCGGCAGCGGTAGATTTTCCAGTTTATCTAATAACAAGAGCAGCAGGTCCGCGGTTACTTCTGCATCACTATCCGCTTGATGCGGCCTGTCATGTCCTAATTTAAATTCATCCGAAAGGTCCTGCAATTTGTAGCTGTCGATTCCGGGATAAATGATCCGTGCTAATTCGACCGTATCCAGTTTTTTCGTTTTCGGTAGCGGATAACCTGCCCGCTGCATTTCGCGTGCTAAAAAAGTCCAGTCAAAAGAAACGTTGTGGGCCACAAAAATACAGTCTTCCAGCAGATTTTGAATGATTGGCGCCACATCCGTAAAAATCGGTGCATCGTAACAGTCACTTGGTTTTATGCCCGTCAGTTGTTGGATAAAAGGCGGTATTTCCCGTTCCGGATTGATAAAGGTAGAGTAAGTTTCTAAACGCTTAGAACCTTCTACTAGCGTTGCTGCAAACTGAATGATGCGGTCATGCCTATTCGCTTGGTTACCAGTAGTTTCTAAGTCTACTACTAAATACCTTTTTTCTTTTCTCTTCATAACTTTCTCCTTCCAACAACTTTGAACGATGTAAAAATATTCCAGCTACTAGTACCCTTTCTTCGAGTAGTAGCTGGAATAAGGATTTTACTATTCTAATGTCGTTTGTGCTTTTTCCTCATAAAGCACTTGTTCAATTATATTATTTTCTCCGAGTACAACTACTTTCGGCTGATGTGCTTTCACTTCTTCTGCCGTAAAGATCCCATAGCTGATGATAATAACGGTATCTCCTACTTGGGTATGTCTTGCCGCTGCCCCATTCAAACAAACGATGCCGCTGCCTCGTTTTCCAGGAATAATATACGTTTCGAGCCGCGCACCGTTATTATTATTGACGATCTGTACTTTCTCGTTCGGCAACATATCGACTTGTTCTAGAATCGCTTCATCGATCGTGATACTGCCGACATAATTTAAATTTGCTTCCGTGACCGTGGCACGATGGATCTTGCCATTCATCATTGTTCTAAACATGTGCTATCGCTTCTTCCTTATTTATTAATTCATTATCGATCAATCTGGCCTTGGAATATTTGACAGCCGCGGCAATAATAAGCGGTGCCTGCCAGTCATGTACAGCTTCAAATTCTGGATAGCTGTAAATCGCCAAGTAGGCAATTTTTTCATGGCTTTTTTGACTGTTGATCTTGTCTGTCATCGCTTGGACAATCACGCTCTCATTCGTTTCTCCACTCTCGATCAACTGTCTGCCAAGTAGCAGTGCTTGATGAATGATCGGTGCTTCGCTGCGTTCTTTTTTGGATAAATAGACATTGCGCGAACTTTTCGCCAGGCCATCCGCCTCACGAACAGTCGGTACGACAACGATCGTTAACGGAAAGAAATAATCGCGAACAAATCCTTCGACCACTGCCACCTGCTGGGCGTCTTTTTGACCAAAATACGCGCGGTTCGGCGACATTAAATGAAATAGTTTCATCAAAACTGTCACGACCCCATCAAAGTGACCTGCACGCTCAGCACCATCCAAAACGGCAACTCGTCGCTCCACATGTGGTTTCATCGAAAGCGGCTCCGGATACAACTCTTCCGCACTCGGCATAAAGAGTAGATCAACATGATTTTCTTCTGCTGTAGCAATATCTCGAGCTTCATCGCGTGGATAAGCATCGAAATCTTCATTAGGACCAAATTGCGTTGGATTGACAAATACACTCATAACGACACAGTCATTTTCCGCCTTTGCGCGTTCAACCAGTTGCATGTGTCCCTCGTGCAAATATCCCATTGTCGGTACAAAGCCAATGGATTTATCCTGCTTTTTCCATTTTGCAATATGCGCTGCGAGCGCTTCTCTAGTCCGAATCACTTCCATGCTGTCACTCGCCTCCGTATAAGCCCTTGATTTCTTCTTCCTTCATGTTGAAACTATGCTCCTCGCGTGGAAACGTGCCTGCCCTTACTTCATTGGTATATGCCAGCAATGCTTTTTCGATCGGTACGTCGATATCTGCATATCCCTTCACGAATTTAGCTCTTCTCGTAATCCCGTAACCAATAACATCGTGATACACCAAAATCTGGCCATCCGTATCTGGACCAGCTCCGATCCCGATAACAGGAATTGTAAGCAGCCGCGTGATCTCTTTTGCCAGCTGCCTTGGGATCGCTTCTAAAACTAAGGCGATCGCCCCAGCAGCCTGTACTTCTAAAGCACTTTTGATAAGGGCGCTACCTTCCGCAGCCGATTTCGCCCGGACTTTGTAGCTTCCAGTCAGACCGACACTTTGTGGCGTCAATCCCAGATGTGCGACTACCGGCGCCCCTGCCTCCGTAAGTGCCGTGATTTTTTCTATCACTTGACCAGCACCCTCCAGTTTCACAGCATTTGCTCCCGTCGCTTGGATGATTTCCCGCGCAGTAGCAATCGTTTCCGTAATGGAACCGTGATACGTCATAAATGGCAAATCTGTTACCATAAAGGTATTGGGTGCCCCGCGCCTCACCGCCTTACTGTGATGGATCATATCCGCAGCCGTGACTGGAATCGTAGAATCATAGCCAAGCACGACCATCCCTAGCGAATCCCCCACTAAGATCATATCCACATCCGCCTTCTCTGCATTCTTCGCAGACGGGTAATCATAAGCAGTGAGCATAGTTATTTTCTCGCCTGCTTCTTTCATTGCCAAAAAATCAATCGGTTTTTTCATGATTCAATCTCCTATTCGTCCCTGCCGGCAGTTGCCGATCAAGGCAAAATTTTTTTAAAAAAGGCGTGCTGTATATGCCAAATCTGGTCACATCCGTTGCACACCTGTATCGTACCATATTTTTAGGGATACATAAAGCACCAGACTTGTGTCTGGTGCTTGGGTCGATATAGGGGCATGCTTAAAATAAGGGGAAGAGAAGTGGTATCACGAACAAGCGCTTTTTGCGTTTGAATTTGAATGATTCTGTATGTTTTTTGCCGTTTTCTAGCCAAGTGATTCGCATGCCTTTAATGCTGTTGTCGGGGCCGTTGTAAAATGTTTCGTAATCGGTCAATGTTTTACCATCAAAGTTCCCTCCTCCTTTTTCAGCATCCGTTTTCATATATTTATTCTGATAGTTATTATCAGTCAATAGATCAACCGATTCGATCTCTGGTTCACTACCTGCATTCTGCCACGTTATTTTACCATTCCATGGATAACGCTCCGTATCAACGCCATCCATGCCTTTTCGAGGTTTATAGGCGGCTTTCCAATTATCGGATTCACCAATGATGATTGCGGGTTGAAAAGCGGAGAAAATGAACCAGGCTAATAGAAGTAGTAAGCCAGATAGTAGAAATAGCATCATTTTTTTCATTCATTTTTCCTTTCTATTTGAAATCGTTAAAATAACGGAAGAACAAATAATCGTTTTTCCCGCTTAAATTTAAATGATTCTGTCTGCTTTTTGCCATTCTCTTTCCATGTAATTCGCATGCCTTCGATACTATTGTCTGGGCCATTGTAAAATGTTTCAGTATCCTCAATGACTTTTCCGTTAAAATTACCATTTCCTTTTTTAGCAGCGTCTCTATCTAATTCATTTACATACTTATTATCAATCCATAAATCGACCGACTCGATTTGCGGTTCACTAAAAGAATGACGCCATTTTATTTTCCTACTCCATGGATAACGCTCCGTGTCAACGCCATCCATGCCTTTTCGGGGTTTATAGACTGCTTTCCAGTTTTCAGACTCACCGATGATGATTGCGGGATGGAAAGCAGAAAAAATCAGCCAGGCTAGAAGAAGTAGAAAACAGACTAGTAAGCATTTTTTCATTTATGTTTCCTTTCTTAACGGAGGAATCAACCTAATAATTTTTTAACAGCTATCCCATTATTTTCACTAAAATAATGGGAAGAGAAGTGGCATGACTAATAGACGCTTCTTGCGTTTGAATTTAAAAGTTTCCGTATGCTTTTTGCCGTTTTCTTGCCAAGTGATTCGCATACCTTTGATGCTGTTGTCGGGGCCGTTGTAAAAGGTTTCGGGATCATAAATCACTTTTCCATTAAAGTTATATTTTCCTTCGGAGGCATCTTTATCCAGAATCTCTTTGTATGCGCCCTCATACAATCCATCTACAGCTAATAATTTTAGATTACCCTCTTTATTTTTCCATGTTATTCTCCCGTTCCAAGGATAGCTAATCGAATCAGCAGCATCCCCTTTTCTAGGTTTATAGGTAGCTTTCCAATGATCAGACTCGCCAATGATGATTGCGGGTTGGAAAGCGGAGAAAATGAACCAAATCAGAAGAATTGTTATACTTATTAATAAATATACATATACTTTTTTCATCATTAACATCCTTTTCATTTAAAATCTAATTACTCGTATAGAGTCTCCTTTTTCATGAGCCTTTTTAATATTCCTTTTATAGTAATCTTTCGTATGCCCCGCCATATACAAAGTCTTATTACTTTTCTCCACAGCTATCATCGAGTGATAGTATCGCTTTCCACCTTTTTTCTTAAACTGAATAATATCTCCCGGTCTCGCATAAGAAATGGCAGAGTTAACATTTTTAAAACTCCTCACCGGTTTTCTTTTCGACCAATAAGCAGCAAAATCAGACACATTTATCCAAGAAGAGGAAACAGCGATTTCGTGATAGTCTGTCCAGACATTTACGAAACGATGTACATGTTGACTATACCAGTAAGACTCTGTTTTGTAGATATTACGCGGCACAGGTTTTTTAACTTTTTCGGACATCCGACCATTATACACACATTGAGAAACAAAATTCGTACAATCAACACCTTCACGGCGATAATTTTTATTTCTGTGCTTCCCCCATTTCTTCGCATACGCAATCGCCCGCTTCCGGTTATACCCTTTAGCCCTAAAAGCGGTAATATCGCTCTCGACAATATCATTATTCTCGATTTCTTCTTCCTCTGCGATTCGATTTAACTCACGGACCGTAGTATTTTGTTCCGCGATCAAAGGAGACTTGTCCTCGTCTTTTTCATCCGAAATTTCAGCTGTTTGCCGGCTTGAAATAGTAGCCTTTTTTTCTGCTTTTTCATCTGGCTCCGGCGTAATCAAATTCTCATCATCGATAATCGGTTCTTCTACCAGATCATCGTCTAAGTCGACCGAACTTTCGGTTTGCTCTCCTTCTGGAAATGCTTTTTCAGAAGGGGTGGATGTGTGCTTATGCAGATATTCGCTTAGGTAAGCGGTGATAATATCATAATCTTCCCGCTCTGCCAAATCATTGTCGCTATCCTCTAGTAATTGTTCGGTCGCAAAATTTACAAATGCTTCCGAATTTATCTTCATCGCTTTGTTATTCAATTTTAAATACGTTTGAATCACGTTCTCTACCTGTGCTACTTTAGAATCTTCTGTTAAATAGGTCGTTAAGTGTTCCGGCTTTATCCAGCCAAGTTGTTTTCCATCTTTTTCGATAAGCAAATATTTGGTTTCTCCTGCGCTTGATTTCAGGATGCGCTCTTTACTTACATGAACGGTATTGGAGATATAGCCGTTAATATCGTACTCCGTTCCCGATCCGTTAACAGGATTCCAATCTCCTTTGTAAATATTATCGTTGCCTTTGGCGATGATCACCTTATAGGAAACCGGTTTGTCCACATATGTAAGCGGCGTGTATAATTTGGTTCCCGCTTTATCTATCCAACCCACTTCTTTATAGGTGGAACCAATGAAAGAATAAATATTGAGCCAAGTGACTTTATTATCCGTTACGATTTCTCTTCTAACTTGTAAACTAAAATTATAATAGGGAGCAGATGTCCCGACTTTTTTAGCCCCCGGTGTGTTATGTGGCCCTTTACTGTAGATGCCGTCACTTTTCCTTGTGATCGTAGCAAAGTAATTCACGTCTTTTTTAGAAGTGATTTTTCGAAAATCGGCGCCTTGTTTGATCGCTTTTTTATCCACCCAACCGATCGTTTTTCCATCCATGTCTTTAAAATTTACCCATGTTCGTTTATTGTCGGTGACCCATTCATTGACAGCTTGATATTTTTTACCTATGTATTGTACTGAATTCCCTAACTTTTTCGCGCCCGGTGTATTATATGGTGCATGCCCAAAAACATTATATGTCGTGCTTGTTTTTACAATATCCATCGAATAATGAACATTCTTTTTAGAAGTGATTTTACTTGCAGCAGCTTTCCCTTGCAGCGGTAATGGAGGTATTAGGATAACGATAGTCAGTATAACGAGTAGTAATTTCTTGAGAAGTGTTTTTTTCATTTGTAAGCTCCTTTGGTGTAAGTTAACACAAATACTAAATGAAATCTTTTTGTAATGCAAGCGAAATTATTGATATAATTAAGGAAATTTAAATTATTTCTCAGTATGGTTAGAATGATTACCTTTATTGTTTCTATTCGTACCAAATAGAACAAGCAAGCTGATGCTAATAAAAAAGCAGCAGGAAATTATTTTCCCACTACTTCCTTTATTATTTATACTCCTTAAGCCAATCCGCTAATTTCTTTTTATCCGGTGTTGGTGAATAGGTAGCTTTTACTTTTCCATCTTTCATCGCTACTAGAGTAGGAACGGAATCAATATCGTATTTTTTCAGCAGTGCAGTCATGGCCTTCTCATCGACTTTTCTAGCTTTATCAACATTATAATAATCGATTTTACCAAGCTTTTGTTTTTTTACTTCCTTTTGAAACATCGGTTGAAAAGCTTGGCAGTCTTCGCATGTCGGTCTACCGACATAAATAATTTGACTGGCTTTATTTTTGACTTTTGTCTGCCAATCGTTTGGGGTGATCACATGCAGAAAATTTTTGCCTGCCGCTTCGGTTTGCTTGGCTTTTTCAGCCGCTGTTTTTGAGTTCGCTCCCCCACACGCACTTAATGTAACTAGCGCGGCAACCGCGACGAACATGGCGATCCATTTTTTCATTTTTCTATTTTCCTCCCCTTATTCCTTATCGAATTCAATATCCGCAGAATAAATTTCATGAATGACACCTTGCGCGTCCTCCATCAGTAGCACTCCTTCGTCTGAGATGCCTTTTACTTTCCCGCGGATACTTCCTTTCAATGTGCTGGCGATCATGGTTGACTGAAATGGGATCGCCTTGGATTCCCATAATAATTTGATTGGTTCAAATCCTTTTTCTGTATATAGCTGATAATATTTTTCAAAATAAAGCATGGCTGCTTGAAATAAGATAGTTCGAGAAACGGTTTCCCCGATTTCCTGACGCAATGAGGTAGCTTTGTTTTTTATTTCATCTGGAAAAGCGGCTTGGTTGACATTGATGCCGATTCCCAAGATAAGTGCTTCGATCTGGTCTGCTTCTGCCTGCATTTCCGTGAGCACTCCACATACTTTGCGTTTACCAATATAAATATCATTGGGCCATTTGATTTGCGGCGTTAGATCCGTTACTTTTTCAATTGCTTCAACAATCGCGAGTGAGGCAATGAAAGTAAATTGTGGTGCTTTTGCGATTGGGATATCTGGTTTTACGATGAGACTCATCCAAATACCTTGTCCTTTTTGCGAATCCCAGTTACGGTTCATTCTCCCTTTTCCCGTTTCCTGCTGATCACCAACGATCACTGTACCTTCCGGCGCCCCGTCGTTAACAGCCTTTTTTGCAACTAGTTGCGTAGAACCCACCGTTTCATAGAAGTAGAGGTTTTTCCCCATGAAGGTAGTAGCTAAATTTAAGAGCAGGGCATCGCGCGTGTATTGTTCCGCAGAAGCGCGCAGACGATAACCTTTATTGCGTACTGCTTCAATCAGAAAGCCTTCCGTGCGAAGCTGTTCCATTTGTTTCCAGATCGCTGTTCGAGAACAATTCAAATGATCCGCTATTTTTTGACCAGATAAAAAGTCATTTTCGTGCGCTTGGAATAATGCTAATAATCTATCTCGATTCTTCATCTACGACCCACCTTTTGATTGCATCCGACGTATTAGATAAACGACCTTGCACAATCTCTTTTTCTAATTTTTCAATTGTTATTTTCAGCCATTTGCCAGGTGCTTTCCCCGTCCAAGCCATCAAGTCCCGTCCGTCTGCCATTAATTCGTCGCGACTATGAATGGGCAGTTCGCCGTATTGCTTCAATAATTCATTTACTACTCCATCTTTCGCATACATGATCTCAAAAGCTGATCCTACTAAGCAAAGAACCTGCTCTCCGGCATAATAGAGATCTGTAGCTGTCCATTCCTCCGGATAATCCATCAAGCGTTCATAAGCTTTACTCACTACCTGAATGGTTTTATTCGATAATTTCCACGCTCGGAGAAATTGACTGGCGGATTCAGGTTTTACTGCCGCTGCAAGTAGCAGCCATGTTGCTAGTTCGTCTTGCAATTTGCTGAAATGCCATGTTGCTAGCTGCAGCAATGCTTCCTGTTTTCCTTGCAGTCCGGGCAAATAGACTTCTACACCGCTATCCACCAACAGTTTCAGTGCCTTGTTCACGGCTTTTCCTTGGAGAAGCTTGACCCATTCCGTTGTTTTTCGCTCCACCGCTGTATGCGCTAATAATGCTTTATTCTCTTGAAGCGCCTGCCGCGTTGCCTGATCCAACTGAAAGTCCAGTTGACTGACAAAACGGATCGCCCGCATCATCCGAAGCGCATCTTCGTGAAACCGTTCGTGTGGATCTCCGACAGCACAGATTTGTTTGGCAGTGATCGCTTCTTTTCCACGAAAAGGGTCAATAAACCGGCCTGCTGCATCCATCGCGATCGCATTCATTGTAAAATCACGGCGCCTCAGGTCTTCTGTCAATGAACGGATGAAAGTAACTTCTTTTGGCCGCCGAAAATCTTCATAGGTACCCTCTGTACGAAAAGTCGTTATTTCATAGAAGGTGCCATTTTCTCTGACAGTGACCGTCCCATGCTCAATACCTGTATCATATGTCTTTGGAAAAATCTCTTTTACCTCTTCAGGAAAAGCGCTCGTTGCGATATCGACATCGGCGATCTTTCTGCCAATGAGAAAATCGCGCACCGATCCGCCGACAAAATACGCTTCAAAGCCGGCAGCCGTTAATTTTTGTAAGACTGGCAAGGCTTGTTTGAAAATCTCGTCCACGTGTCCTCCTCCTAAACAGCACTATAAGCGGCGCTTAATCTAAAATATTTTCTAGTCCATAAATCAATGTAGCTAGTTCTGCAGTTTTGCGGATGGAGAGTGCTACGCCAGACATGAAAGATTCGCGGTGATACGAATCATGGCGAATCGTGAGCCCTTGTCCTTTAGCACCAAAGATAACTTCTTGATGGGCAACAAGTCCCGGCAGGCGAACACTGTGGATCCGCATACCGTCAAATTCTGCTCCCCTTGCTCCTGGAATCGTTTCTTCTTCACCTTCTGCGCCTTGCGAGATCGCTTTCCGTGTTTCGGCCATCATTTCAGCTGTTTTTCTCGCTGTACCGCTTGGGGCATCCAGTTTTTGATCATGATGCAGTTCGATGATCTCCACATTCGGGAAATATTTTGCTGCTTTTTGGGCAAACTGCATCATCAATACAGCGCCAACTGCAAAGTTAGGTGCAATGATCGCACCGGTTTTTTTCGATTCTGCGATCTCTGTTAATTCCTGCAACTGTTCCGTAGTGATTCCAGTTGTTCCGACCACTGCTCGAACACCGTTTTCCAAAATCGTTTTCGTATGTACGTATCCCACTTTTGGTGTCGTAAAATCAACGACACATTCCGGCTCTGCAGCTTTCAGCATGGCTTGCATATCGCCAAAAACAGGCACATCCAGCTCACTGAATGCTGTCACTTCATTGATGTTTTTCTCGCTGGGTTCATGATCCAATACGGCTACGAGTTCCATGTCCTCTGCCGCTAAGACCGTTTTGACTACTTCATGTCCCATTCTGCCTTTAAAACCAGATACTGCTACTTTCATTTGTCTTCCTCCTTTAAAGTCCAACGATTTTTATCTCGTGTATTGAATTTATTCATCACTCCGTCATGCGCGGCTTCTAGATCAACACCCAAAGAATTTGCCATGCAAATCAATACAAATAAACAATCGCCTAATTCCTCTTCGATTTTTTTCTCGGTCTCTGTTGTTTTTTTCGGTTTTTCTCCGTAGTAATGATTGATCTCTCTCGCAAGTTCGCCCGTTTCTTCGGTAATGCGCGCCATCATTGCTAACGGCGAAAAATAGCCTTCTTTGAACTGACCGATATGGGCATCTACTTCTTGCTGGAGCGCTTGCATCGTTTTCGCCATTGTCTTTTCCTCCGCTCATTTTATGATTGCTTTTATTATACCTAAGTTGGCAGTTAATTCCAACTGACGCTATTTGGGAAAATCATGTTTCCACGTAGTGAAAACATCCTTTTTGCTTTAAGAAAAAACTGATTTTCAAGCTGCTTTATAAGGCTAATTATTTTTTATATACTTTTGCGGATCATATAAAGAAAGCGCAAGTGGAAGTTCGTTTTCTAACGCCATGTCTGCCAGTAGTTTTCCAACATAAGGCCCTGTCGTCAGCCCTGAAGCACCTAATCCGTTAGCCACGTAAATATGTGCTTGACCCGGCAAACGTCCCATGAAGGGCGTAAAATCATTCGTATACGGTCTTGTACCTACTGTAATTTCTTTTCGTTCCCAATCTCTGAGCTGCGGCATAAACGTTTCCAGATCGGCAAGGATCTCTTCAGCTGCTACTTCTGTTGGTATTCGATCGAAGCCTTTACCTTTTTCATGTGTAGCTCCAATCAGCAATTCACCAGCGCCAAAAGGAACGATCGACTTGCTACTTGGAGGCAATATCACCGGCCAATCTTCTGTCAAAAGTTCTGGGACTTGGAGCCGTAACAGTTGTCCTTTTTGTGGCACAACGTCGATTTGATAGGCTGTCTGTTCAAATAAAGCCGGTAGCCATGCACCAGCCGTGAGAAATATTTTATCTGCCCGTACATTCGCGCCGTCCACAAGCAGATTCAATTCTTTGTCAAAAGAAGCGGTTCCTTTATGATACACAGCACCATGAGCAAATGCCGCTTGCAATAGGCTTTCCGTATACTGTTTTCCTTTGATCCGAGCTCCTCCACTGACAAAAACAGCGCCATAATCAACTGAAAGGAAAGGATAACGCGCCTGTAGTGCTTCCGCGTCCCAAGTCGTGATCGCTCCGATTTCTGGTGCCTCTTTTCGCCGTTCATGCGCCAACTCTTCTAGCGCCATTAATTTGGTAGTGCTGTCGCGAAGTAAGAGCGCGCCAGTTTGTTTGTAACTGCTTTTCCGATTGGTCAACCGCTCGATTTCTGTTGTTAATACGGGGTAGTATGCCGCACTTTGTTTGGCTAGTTCGTACCAAATTTTATTTCTTCGTTTCGAGAGCCACGGACAAATGATACCCGCTGCTGCTTTCGTTGCCTGACCTGGTTCTTCTTTATCGATGATTGTCACTTTAGCGCCGGTTTTTGCAAGATGATAAGCCGTACTCGCTCCTACGATCCCAGCACCAACGACGATATATTCATGCATCTTTCTTCCTCCCTATGTAGATCGCGATCTTGTCCCAGTCTTGTTCCATCAACGGCAACAGTTTCCGGTTGTAAAAAATAGCAGCAGGATGAAAAGTCGGGATGACAGTATAGTCTTTTTCCGTCCAATCGTATTGTTCCTTTGTTTGATTCCAAAACTGGATCGGTCCCTGATAAACGGTACCATGCGCAGCTGATACCGACCAGTCGCTTCCAAGCAGCCGCTTTAAACCAATATTTCCAAGCGTGACGATGACTTCCGGTGAGCTGGTTTCAATCTCATAATCTAGGACTGGTGCGTGCGCAATGATCTCTCCTTTATTCGGCGTGCGGTTATATCGTTTCCATTCATTGCGCTCCGTTTTGCGGTCCCATTTTTGCCTTTCTTTATATGGTCGGCTGCGAACGGCGCTGGTGATATAGACCTCATCACGCTGCACATTGGCGCGTGTCATCATCTTTTCCAGTTCTTTTCCTGCCCTACCAGTGAACGGGACGCCAGTATGGATCTCTGTTTCTCCCGGCGCTTCGCCTACCAGCATCAGCGTCGGATGTTCGACATCAGGACTGATGACAAAGCCTTCTAAAGCATAATTCGCTGCCCTTTTTTTGACAGTTTCGATCAATTTCTTTGGCAACATGGCTTTCCCTTCTTTCTGCTGAAAATGATTTATTTGAAATTTAGCTGGCGAACATGTCATAATAAGAAAAAAACGAAAAGGAGCTGATTCTCTTGTTTACACAAACGATCAAAGAGCTAGAGGACCTTTATAAGCAAGGAATCATCCCTGGTATCAGCTATCGGCTTTACTCCCCTGAAACTGTCTATTCGCATGTAGATGGCTGGAAGCAGACTGAACCTGCGCCGATTCCATTAGATGCAGCGATATCGTACCGTTACGATATCGCCTCCTTGACCAAAGTGATCGCAACGACAACAAGGATGCTTCAGCTTTTAGAAACCAAACGCGTGCATCTTCATGATACCGTGAGTACTTATCTGCCGGAATTTCGTTTCCCAGACGTAACGCTTTCTCAGTTGCTCACACATAGCTCTGGTCTTGCAAAAAACATTCCCGGCTACACGATCGAAACACCTGCTGCGGTCAAACAGTATTGTTATGATACCCCACTCCAAAGCGAACCAGGTTCTAAAGTCGCGTATGCCGATGTCAATTTTTTACTACTTGGTTTTATTATCGAGCAACTCGACGGAGACTTTGCCGCCAGCATCCAAGCAAATGTCATCGATCCATTAGGATTAAAAGAAACAGGATTTGCTCCGATAGCTGCTGATGTAGCGATCCCCACTGAATGGACGCGTGATCGTGGTCTTATCCAGGGAGAAGTCCATGATTACAAAGCATGGCGCAATGGTGGAGCCGCCGGTCATGCTGGTCTTTTCAGTTCGCTAACGGATCTAGGACGTTTCGTTCACTGTCTGTTGTTTGACAGCGGCAAACCGCTTTTTCAAACTACCGACTGGCAACGGTTGATTTCAACCAAACAGACCCCCAGTGGGGTGTTTGACCGAGCAATTGGTTGGGATCTAATAGCCACAGGTGATCATTACGCCAGTTACCATACTGGTTTTACGGGGACTTTCATTATAATCGATTTTATAAAACAAACGGCACTGATTGCTTTAAGTAATCGCGTCCATCCTACAAGAAACAATCCTGCTTTTTTAGAAGCACGCAATCACATCGTTACGACTTTTCTCTCCGAAAGTTAATTGTTTTTCGCACGCCAATAGCTACTAGCTGTTTCCGCTGCATACTTGCCGGCAGTGTGGCCGGTCACGAGGGCGCAAGTAATATTATAGCCACCAGTGTAGCCATTGATATCAAGGATTTCTCCGCAGAAAAAGAGTCCCGGCATTTTCTTTGACTCCATTTTACGAGGGTGGATCTCTTTTACCGAGACACCGCCTCCGGTCACAAACGCTTTCTCAAAATCAAGCGTTCCAGTCACATCAAAGCGAAAATCTTTCAGTAATGCGATCAGCTTCTCTATTTTTTTGGAGCTGATTTGTTTGTATTCTGCCAATGGATCGATTTGCGCGCGTTCCAGCATAAAGAGCAGCAGTTTTTCCTGTAGTAAATTAGGAAGCGCGTTTTTGATCGCTTTTTTCTCGTTTTCCTGCAGCAGTTTCAGCACACGCTGACGAAGTGCTTCTGCTGACAACTCTGGGAAAATATCCAGTTTCATTGGCACAGCTTGCTTTTGTTTTTTCATTTCGCGCTGCACAAACATGCTGCATCGCAAAGCTGCTGGACCAGAAACGCCAAAATGCGTGAAGATCATATCCATTTGATGCGTAATAACGGGCTTTCCTCTTTGATTCAAAACAGACAAGGCCACGTCTTGCAGCGAGATTCCCTGCAACGTACGCTCCTTGATGAACGCTTCATTCGAGGTGATCGGAACTTCTGTCGGATAAAGCTCTGTAATCGTGTGCCCTGCCGCTTTTGCCCAAGCATAGCCGTCTCCGGTCGAGCCAGTTCGCGGAACGGATTTCCCACCGACGGCAATGATAACTGCTGGAGCACTGATCTCCTTACCATCTTCCAGTTGGATCCCTGCTACTTTTTCAGCTTCATATCGGACTTTTGCCACCTTGGTTTTCATGAAGATATCCACTTGATATTTTTCGAGCTGCGTGATCATGGCTTCTGCTACAGACCGCGCACTATTAGAAACTGGAAACATTCGGCCATGGTCTTCTTCTTTCAGCGCAACGCCCAGCCCTTCAAAGAAAGCAATGATCGACTCATTATCGAAATCGTGAAAAGCACTATATAAAAACCGGCCATTTCCGGGGATATGACGAATGATCTCTTCCACGGGCAATCGATTGGTGACATTACATCTGCCCCCGCCGGAAAGAATCAGTTTTCGTCCTAATTTCGGTCCTTTTTCAACTAATAAAACCTTTTTATTGTGGCTTGCTGCACTGATGGCAGCCATGAGTCCAGAAGGTCCTCCGCCTATTACTATCACATCATAATCCATGTCATAACTCCTTTTTTGTTTTCGCTTGTTAAGTATATCAATTTCCCTATCGTTACTCAAGGATAGAAACCAGTTGTCAAACGCAAAAAAACCGCTCTCCCATGAGGAAAGAGCGGTCTTTTTTATCAGCTGCGGTTGCTGTTCGTGAAAATCAAGATCAAACGAAGCAGCTCCAAGACAGCTACTGCCATTGCAGCAACATAAGTCATCGCCGCGGCACTCAATACTTTTTTCGCGTGTGGTAGCTCTTGGCTGGTAACGATATTCAAACCCTCGATTTGAACGAGTGCCCGTTTGCTGGCATCGAATTCAACTGGCAAGGTGATCAGTTGGAATAATACACCAACCGCCATTAAAATAATCCCGATCAGCATCACACCTCGAATTTGAGCAATCATTCCGATAATCAAGAAAATCCAGGCCGAGTTCGAGCTGAACATCGTTACCGGAACGAGCGCTGAACGGAAACGCATAAAGGCGTAATCTTCCGCATCTTGGATCGCATGTCCGACTTCATGAGCTGCGACTGCGGAACCAGCGATCGTTCTGCCGGAAAAATTAGCTTCGGATAAGAAAACTTTTTTCTTACCGGGGTCATAATGATCGCTCAAAAATCCGGATGTCGGTTCGACAGCCACATCATGTAAGCCATTTTTATCTAAAATCATCCGTGCGACTTCTGCCCCAGTCAGACCGCTCTGTACGCCTACTTGCGCATATTTGTTATAAGTCGATTTCACTCGGTACTGTGCCCAGATCGGCAAAGCAGCCACAATGATAAAATACACAATGTAATTAGTAATTGGCATAGGAACATTCTCCTTTTATAAATTAACTTTATTAACTATATTATAAATTGTCCTAACTTTCCCCGCAAGTGCTTTTGCTCTAAATGAGTAAAATCTCATTTTCAGTGGGAAATTTAGCTAAAAAATGGCTTATTCTCATTGGATTTTCATTTTTGAAGATGCGAAAAATCGAGTATAAACCGATTTTTTCGAAGTCCACGAATGTAAACAAGAGCAAGCACCGCGATCGTGAGCCAAAAGGTAAAATATCCGATGATCGGCAGATAATGCTCCAATCCCATGTAGATCGGCATCTGCCCAAACACATAATCGATCACATCGTTGTGCAAGACCCAAATCGCCGCGACAGCAAAGTGCCAAAAACGAAAACGGAAATAAGGAATAAAAATCACTGCTTCCACTGCCATGAATGCGTGTGTTCCTGCCAGCATCAGGCTGGTCCAATAAAAATTTCCGTCGTGAAACATCAAAAACACATTCATCCCAACTGCCCAGGTCCCATATTTGATCAGCGTGACAAGTGCCAATGCTTCCATCAACGGCCAATGTCTGTGCAGTAAAATGCTCCCTAATGCAAATAGAAAAAAGAGCAGCGCTGTTGGACTATCCGGTACAAACAGCCAGTATTTTGGCGCCGTGATCTGCAGCTGCGGGATATACCAGATATAACCATAGATCGTGCCCAAGAGATTGCCGATAAATAGCAACCATAAAAAACTTTTTTTGTTAAGCAATGTATGTAGCACCTGTTCCTCTCCTTTTTAAAAAATCAGCTTGCACGCCTTTTCAGAAAAGGGGGTCAAGCTGATTCTATCTCACTATTTTTCTTTTAATTGGTGATAGGCTTCTGCCAATTTATAAAAGTCTTCTTCATTACGCTCATCTAATGCTTTATCGACTTGTTTCATGAGGTTTTCCTTTGCAAATACCGAGATACTCTCATCTAAGAAGGTTTTCGCTTCGTCTTTCGCTTCGTCATCGAGATGGAGCAAGGCATGCGGATTTTCTTCGCGGACAAGCGCATATTCGGGAGAAAGCCGGGCGCCGGAGAAATGGAGTTCGATATAAAGATCTTCATCCCAATTCAACCGAATATCGTGAAATGCTTTTTCCGGATCCGTAGTGACAATGTTTTCTTTAAAAAAACGAAAAGGTTCTGCGTTGCTGCCATGTGCACCTAATGAAAGACCGCGCTTATATCCTTCTAGGCTATCTACGAAATGGGCATACTTCAGTATCTGGTCATGACCAGCGATATAATTGAGTACCCACATGGATTCTCTGATCTTCATTTGATGATTATCCAACAACCACCTGATAAAATCTTTTTTGTCATTAATCGAAATAGATGCTTTCATATCCTTATCTCCTCTCCGTAATGAGGTCTTATTCCAGTAAAGAATCGATTTCCTGATCGTCTGGTTCAAGTGCTAAGTAAGCACGCAACAGTGCTTCTGATTGTTCTATTTCCCCTTCTTCTCGCAAGAATAAACCATATTCTCGTAAAAAAGTAGGATTTTGCTGGAAGTGTGTGGCAGCTGCTTCGTAGTTTACTTTGGCTTTATTATAATTTTCTGTTTCCTGATAAGCAAGTGCTAGATCCCAGAAAAGTTGAGGTTCTTTGACGATGTCCTCATCAAGCTGTTCGCCCAGCTCGATCACGCCTTCATAATCTTCTTTCGCGAGCAGCAGTTTATTAAGCGCAAGAATCGCTTCGGCATATTCCTCGTCCAGTACAATGGCTTGTCGAAGATAGTTTTCCGTATCTCCAAGCAAATGTAAACTTTCAGCGAGTTTAGCTGCCTCAAGATATAGCTCTTTATTAAACTCATCTTGTACGAGTCCTTCTTTCAATACTTCAAGCGCCTGCTCCGGCTTATTGTTTTCTTGGTAACTCTTCGCCAGATAGGTATATAAAGTGGTATAAGCCGGATCATGTTCTTTTAGATGCTCCAATGCATGGATGGCTTGGGTATATTCCTTTGCTTGGTATGCTGTAAGTCCATAACCGAATAATGTATCCATCGATTCATTCTCAGCAGTTGCTTTTTCATAATAAGGCAGTGCTTCTTCAAACGCACCACTTGCGGATAAGGCTTCCGCGATACGCTCGTAGACAGATACATGAGCAGCTTCAATAAAAGTGATGCCATTATCTAAGACCGCTTGATAACTTTGGACACTGGAAGCAAATCGGCCTTGTGACAGATAATATTCGCCTAATGCAAAGTCGATGATCGGTTCATCTGGAGCAAGCTGTTTCGCGTCTTGTAGTTTGCGTTCACTAACTTCGAACAACCCCTGCATTTGGTAAAGATCAGCTAAGACCAGTAGGCTTTCTAAATACGCTTCATCTTGTTTGTCCACTTTTTCCAAATACGCTTGGGCACTCTCGATATCGTCTTTTTCCAGTGCTACCTCGGCTGCACGCACAAGCAGTTCGCCTTCATCTTTATATTTGGCAAGTAGTAATTCATACAGATCTTCCGTTTCGTTTAAAAATCCCAGACTGAATAACTGTTCCGCTAAAAAGAACTGCTCTTCATCTGATCCATTTTGCAGCACTTCGTTAAAATAACCTTGTGCTTTTTTTATATCTTCATGCTCTAAGGCATGGAGCATTTTTTCTGCATTTTCCATTACGTAACCCCTCGTCTATAAAATCGTAGTACCTATTATACCATTTGCATTTTGCGGATAGAAAGAAATATGGCTTATAACTTCAAAAAGCGGATCACACACTGCTGCCAGCTTGTGATCCGCTTTTCTTATTGGTGTATCAATTTTTCTAGATCTGCGAAAAAAGCTGGATACGAAACCGAAACGGCTTCTGCTTTATCCAATTCTACTTCTCCACTCGTTACTAATAAAGCAGCGATTTGAAGCATCATGCCGATACGATGATCGCCGTAGCTAGTCACGTTTGCGCCATGAAGCGCAGTTTTGCCATGAATGATCAAACCGTCTTCGGTAGGTTCGATTCGGGCACCAAGTTTTGTCAATTCCGCCGCCACCGCATCGATTCGATTGGTCTCTTTCACTTTCAGTTCGGCAGCGTCTTTGATCACCGTCGTTCCTTCTGCTTGAGTAGCAAGTAACGCGATCACCGGGATCTCATCGATCAAGCGCGGTATCAAACTACCACTTATTTCTGTACCGTGTAGCTCGCTTGTCCGCACAATCAGGTCTGCAGATGGTTCGCCTTGATGGGTGCTAGGATTCGCTTGTTCCACGCTCCCTCCCATTTGCTCGATCACATCCAAGATGCCTGTACGAGTCGGGTTGATCCCAACGTTTTCTAAATGGATCTCGCTATTTTCCGCAAGTAATCCGGCTGCTAAGAAAAAGGCTGCGGAAGAAATATCGCCGGGCACCGTGATCGTTTGACCAGTCAATGTTTGATTACCAGTCACCCGGATCGTTTTACCTTCCGTTTGGATCGTCCCGCCAAACTGCCGGATCATCTGCTCGGTATGGTCACGCGTTTTTTCAAGTTCATGAATGACCGTTTCACCTTCTGCCTGTAATCCAGCTAAAATAATCGCACTTTTGACTTGGGCACTGGCAACTGGCATGTCATAGGTGATCGCTTGCAGTTTCCCATTATCGCGGATCGTGAGCGGTGCGAATTCGGAATCATCTTTCCCCGCAATCGATGCGCCCATTTCCTTCAAAGGAAGCATAACGCGATTCATCGGCCGGCGAGCAATCGACGAATCGCCGAAAAGAACAGCTGGTATGCGAGCACCTGTCAAAATCCCCATCAGTAAACGGATCGTCGTCCCTGAATTACCGACGTCAATAGGACCATCTGGCGCTTCAAGACCGGCAAAACCTTTTCCATGAACCTTCACTTTTTCGCCGTCATCTTCAATTTTTACGCCTAATTTCTGAAAAGCTGCCAATGTACCAAGACAATCGTCAGCACGTAAAAAATGCGTGATCGTTGTCGTTCCATTTGCTAAGGCACCGAACATAATACTGCGGTGTGAGATCGATTTGTCGCCGGGAACTTGGATATTCCCCTGCAGATTTTGTTTATTTATCCATAATTTCAACTGCTATTCCTCCTCGCCGTAGTGGCAGGCATAGCCACTCTTACTTTCAATACATACTTTCGCGCGTTCGCGGTCTTTATTGGTTTGGAAAGTAATTTGCAATACCCCAAAAATATCTTCGCGTGTTTCTAAGATCTTGATATTGGTCAAGCTGATTTCTTCTTCGGCCAAAAAGCCTGTGACTTCCGAGATGACACCAGGATAATCGGGAACGTCAACAAATAGATCATAGAAAGCAGGAATCGCTCCGCCTTCGTGGATCGGCAGCGAATCGCGAAATTCTTTCGCATCGTCGAAAAAGGAGTAGATGGTTGTTTCATTCTCCTGATCAATCATACGGATCGCTTCGTTCATACCATCGCGCCATACAGAGAGCTGCTGTTTCAAGATCGTGCGGTTGCTGAGCGAGATGTCTGTCCACATCCGCGGATCAGAGGAAGCAACGCGGGTGATGTCCCGAAAGCCACCTGCCGCTAGACGAAAGGCGGCTGGATGATCATTGGTAAAGTTTCTAGTTTGATTGACTAATGCAGCTGCCACGATATGCGGCAGATGACTCAGCATCCCGGTGATTTGATCGTGCTCTTTCGGGGCGATCTCCATAAATTTCGCATTTGTCCCTGTCAGCCATTTCCGAAGTTCTGCTACTTTTTCCGCTGATACAGTTGGTGGCGGTGTCAACAGATAATACGCATTTTCAAATAAAAGCGCCTTCGCTGCAGTAACACCACTTTTATGCGAACCAGCCATTGGATGGCCACCGATAAACGTCTTCCCTAATTCCAACAGTTCTGCAGCTGCTTGGATGATTCCTGATTTTGTGCTGCCGGTATCTGTAATAATGACATCCGGTTTTAATTGGATCGCCGGCAAGCGCTGCAGCAAGGCTTCGGTCTGTTTGACAGGTGACCCGAAGATCAATAGATCCGCTTTTGGTCCATCAATCTGCAGACTTTCACCAATTTCGTCGATCACGCCGAGTGCTTTGCCTTTTTCAAGTGTTGCTAAAGAAACATCGATACCAATGATGTGTGCTTCGGGATGTTCTTTTTTGATTGCTAGACTGATGGATCCACCGATCAATCCCAGCCCTACAATGACAACTGTTCCTTTCATACTATTTCTCCTTATCTATTTGCCAAAAGTTGTTTCAGTAACGTAATGACTGCTTCATTATCTTCCCGGCGTCCTACTGTGATCCGAATCGCAGTTGGGAATCCTAATGCAGCTCCGGAACGCGTGATATAGCCGTTTTTTTCCAAGTAATCAAAAATTTCACCTGCTGGTATATCGAGATCGAGCAATACAAAGTTGCTCTTAGAAGGATAGAGTTTTACCTCCGGATATTCGCTAGCGAATGCCTCATATTGTTTGATCCCCTGAGCATTTTCTGTGCGACATTTTTCAATAAAAGCCTGATCATTCAAAGCTTCGATTGCAAGCTGCTGTCCGGTTGTTGTCGTATTGAACGGCGGACGGATAATATTTAGTTTTTCAATCACTTCTTTTTGAGCGATTCCATACCCGACCCGTGAACTAGCTAGACCGTAGATCTTGCTGAAAGTCCGTGTAATGATGACATTCGGATAGCGACGCATCCAATCTTCATGCCGCTCCGGCACAGGCAGTACATAATCGATATACGCTTCATCCACTACCACAAGGCAGTCTGCTGGTACTTTGGCAATAAATGCTTCTAATTCAGTGGTATCGATATAATTCCCGGTCGGATTGTTTGGGTTACAGATCCAAACGATCGCTGTATTCGCATCGATCGCCGCTAACATTTTTTCTAAGTCATGCGAGCCATCTTCTAGCAGTCCGATCTCTCGAACTTCTGCGCCTTCTATCAATGCATTTTGGCGATATTGGACGAAAGTAGGAACGGCCATGACGGTATTCGTTTGTTCCGAAAGCAGACCGCGTGTCAATAATGCGATCAGTTCATCTACTCCAGCCGTGAAAATCAATTCTTCTTCAGAAACGCCATGATAGGCAGCCACGACTTTACGTAGCTCGCTTGCCCAGCCGTCTGGATAAATTTCTGTTGCTAAATGGGAATGAGCGATGACATCCTTCACTTGCGGCGATGCTCCTAATGGGTTTTCATTCGAAGATAATTTCACAATGCTTTCCAAGCCTAATTCCATCATTACTTCTTCTTCCCGTTTGCCAGGTTTATAAGAAGCTAAGCCATTTAATGATTTCTTCCATTTCATTTTTATTCCTCCTTGTTAGCCAAATCAGGTCGTAAACGCTTTGCTGCGTTCAGATACACATGCTTAATCCCCGCCAGGTCTGCTTCGATATTGGTAAAGACCATCATGCGGATACAAAGTGGGAGTGCATTCGGAACTGCCATTTCTAATGTGCTCATAACAGGAACCAGCTCAAACCCTGCTGTTTCACGAACAGCACGAGCCGGGAAGCCAGCATCGACATCTGGAGTGACTGTGATGATGACCGATACAAGCTCCTCTGCGGAAGAGATCGAATTCGCTGTTAAAATTTGCTGGAATAGTTCTTTCGTATGACTATAGATCTGTTCTTGGGTATTTGCTGGGATCGTTGTTGCTCCTCGGATCGCTCGCATTTTCTCACTCCTTTTCACGCATTTAATTCGTCAAAAATATGTTTCAGTTCTTGTTCCGTAGCTGGATAGATGACTGGTTCGCCGATTTTTTTCAGCAACACCATATTTACCTGGCCGTAAGTCGTTTTTTTATCGTGTTTCATGTTTTCAAATAGGGCTGTCCAATCTAAAGCAGCAGGTAAATGGACTTCATAGCCAAGTTTGGCAAGCCATTTTTTCCATGTCGCCACATCAAAATCAAGCTGATAAACTTGTTGACTCATTGCGATTGCATACAACATTCCGTAAATAACTGCTTCCCCATGCAGCCATTTTCCAAATCCACCGTAGGCTTCAAGCGCGTGACCAAATGTATGACCGAAATTCAGAAATGCTCTTACACCTTGTTCGGTTTCATCTTCGGCAACGATCTGTGCCTTGATCTCGATTCCACGTGCTAAGAAACTACTGAGATCTTTGGTATAAAGATCACTGGGTAGCCTGAAAGTTTCCATTAAAGCCGTTAACAATGTATGATCTTGGATCAGTGCATGTTTGATAAGTTCGGCAAATCCCGAGCGCATCTCGCGTTCTGACAGCGTTTGAAGTAGCGAGGTATCATAGATCACTGCTTCCGGCTGATAGAAGTTACCGATCATATTTTTCCCAAGCGGATGATTGATCGCTACTTTGCCACCGACAGCACTATCATGTGCCAGCACGGTCGTTGGTAGTTGATAAAAGGCGATGCCACGCATATAGGTCGCAGCTACAAAGCCACCTAGATCACCGATCACTCCGCCACCAAAAGCCACTAGCGCTGATTTGCGGTCCAATCCTTCTTCGATCGCTTTCGTCATTACTGCTTCATACACAGGAAATGTCTTCGCTGTTTCTCCACTTGGAGTAACGTAGTAAACGACATCCGCAAGCTGTGAAAAAGCCGTTTGCAATTTATCCAGTTGATAGTTTGCTACGTTTTCATCAGTCAAAACAAACACTTTGGAATACTTGCCTAGCTCTTTCACTAATTTTGGAAATGTTTCTTCCAATGCATTTGCGCTGATATAGACAGGATATGTTTTACTTGCGGCATGCACAGTGATTTCTGGCATAATCAAAACTCCTTCATAGCTTGACGGTACGCTTCCACTTGTTCTTTCAGTCCTTCAAAGCGGTCGCTGTCAAATTTATCCAACACTGCTTCGGCGACTTCCCAAGCAACTACTGCTTCGGCAACAACACTAGCAGCAGGAACAGCACAGCTGTCGGAACGTTCAACGCTGGCCGTGAATGCTTCTTTAGAATCGATATCGACACTTTGCAGCGGTTTGTATAATGTTGGGATCGGCTTCATGACTCCACGAACCACGATCGGCATTCCATTTGTCATGCCGCCTTCGAATCCGCCAAGATTATTACTTGTCCGTGTGTAGCCATCTTCTTCGGACCAAACGATCTCATCCATCACTTCGCTTCCTGGTTTGCGGGCCGCTTCAAAACCAACACCGAATTCTGCGCCTTTGAAAGCATTGATACTCACGATAGCACGGGCGATCTTGGCATCCAATTTTTTATCCCATTGGACATAACTGCCAAGTCCTGCGGGTACACCGCCAACTACTACTTCGACGATTCCACCGATCGTATCGCCATTTTTCTTTGCTTCATCGATTTTATCCATCATGGTCTGTTCACTATTTTTATCTAATGTACGCACTGGTGATGCTTCGGAAATGCTTTGGATCTCTTTGACAGTATAGTCTTTGTCCAGATCAGCTCGGACACCACCGATTTCAAGGACATGACCTGCAACTTCGATACCAAGCTCTGCCAATAGTTTTTTCGCTACTGCACCAGCTGCGACGCGTACGGTCGTTTCTCTCGCACTAGAACGTTCTAGGACATTCCGCATGTCGCGATGACCATATTTGATCCCGCCGACAAGATCAGCATGTCCCGGTCTTGGTCTGGAAACGCGTCTCGATTGTTCTTTTTTATCGGGTACAGGTTCGATGCTCATTACTGTTTCCCAATGTTTCCAGTCTTTATTCTCTACAAATAAAGCAAGCGGGGAAGCGAGTGTCTTCCCATGTCTTAATCCTGCTGTTACTTGGACTTGATCATTTTCGATCCGCATTCTTGCTCCGCGACCATGTCCGCCTTGACGTCTGCGCAGTTCATAGTTGATATCATCCGGTAATAAAGGTAGCCCTGCTGGCAACCCTTCAATAATCGTCGTTAATCCTGGTCCATGGGACTCTCCTGCAGTTAAATATCTCATTTATGCTCTCTCCTTTTTCCGCTCAATATTTTAGCGCTTTAAAGTATATGTGTATAATCTTAACATACTAGCACTTAGAAAACAATTCTTTGCTTCTGCTTTTTGAAATCCAGATTTATCAAAATAAACAGTTAATTATGCGAAAATCTGCCTCTTCTGGACAGATTTTCAAAACATATTTTATTATAACCACAAATCGTCTGCTTTTGGATAAGTCAAAATCTCTTTCTCTTCAAAATAAAGGGCGATCTCACGTTCGGCGCTTTCTATGCTGTCTGAGCCATGGATGATATTACGATTCGTATGCAAAGCATATTTGGCGCGGATCGTTCCTTGCGCAGCTTGTAGTGGATCTTTATCGCCCATCAGCAGCCGCACTAATTTCACAGCATCATCGCCTTCCCATACCATTGCAAATACCGGTCCGGACGTGATGAATGAAACAAGGTCTGGAAAGAAAGGTTTCCCTTTATGTTCTGCATAATGTTCCCCTGCCAGCTGTTCATCTAATTGCAGTAATTTGGCAGCAACAAGTTTTAATCCTTTGGCTTCAAGTGCTGCGATGACTTTACCGATCAAATTGCGATTTACACCATCTGGTTTTATCATGACATACGTTTTTTCCATCTTTGCTTCCTCCTTTAGATCAACTCTTCCGTTTTTCCAAACTGCTTACAATTTGTTTCAGCGATTTTCGAGCGGTCGATCGTGGTAATGTTTCCAAGATCGCAGTAGCTTTTTCTAAATAGCGGTCAGCGATCTCATCAGCTTGTTCTGCCGCCTTGGATGCTTTGACAATGGAAATACATTCTGCGATAAAATCTGCAGAGCTTTCCGAGGATAGCTGTTGTAATTTGGTTTTGAATGTGGGCTCATTTGCCATCGCCATAAAGACTGGCAATGTGATATTTCCTTGGCGCAGATCTTCTCCTGCCGGTTTACCGAGTTCCTTTTGCGAACCAACGAAATCGAGAACATCATCTTGGATCTGAAAGGCCATACCGACATAATAGCCAAACTGATAAAGTTTTTTCGTAGTTGCCGCGTCCTGTCCGGAAATAACGGCGCCGAGTCCGCAGCTCACGGCAATCAGCAAGGCCGTTTTGCGTTTGATTCGTCTTAAATATGTACGAATGCTTTGTGTCACATCGTATTTGGATTTTAATTGTTCGATCTCGCCAGTTGCAAGCTCTACTGTCACACTCGCAAGCATTTCGTGCGCTTCGATTTCTTTGATATTGGTCATGTAATCAAGCGATTTTGCAAAGAGATAGTCGCCTGTGTACATAGCAATATGATTTCCCCAGCGCGATTTGATGGTTTCCCGGCCGCGCCTCAAGCTTGCATTGTCCACCACATCATCATGAACGATCGATGCCATATGTATCAATTCTACAGCTACAGCTGCGTATTTCATTTTACTTTGATCGGGCTTTTCGGTAAGCCGGGCTGTCAAACATACAAATAACGGCCGAATCCGCTTCCCGCCTGCTTCCAAAAGGTGCAAAGCAGAGGCAGTAGTCGTTTCTGCTTCTGCACTAATGATTGCTTGTTTCAGCTCATGATTGATCATGTCCATGTCTTTTTCAATATTCGGATATAGAAAATTCAATTTCATGCT
Source organism: Listeria grayi DSM 20601 (assembly GCF_000148995.1). Taxonomy (GTDB): domain Bacteria; phylum Bacillota; class Bacilli; order Lactobacillales; family Listeriaceae; genus Listeria; species Listeria grayi. Next base: position 610,602 of record NZ_GL538353.1, on the reverse strand, counting down.
TGTCACCTATTGTTCCTTCTTTTTAAACCCAAAATGTGTCGCACTTGCGCCGCCGCTGTGCGAAATATATCTGACGTAGGAAAAGCCCGCTTCTTGGAACATTTCCGCTAATTTTTTCATGTCCGGGAAGTGGCGGGTCGATTCTTGCAACCAGCTGTATTCATTATAGCTTTTTGCAAATAATTTTCCAAATACCGGCATGACGAAACGGAAATAGCCGTTAAACAATTGCTTCCAGCCAGGGATCGTCGGATGAGAAGTGTCTAAGCAAGCGAACTGGCCGCCTGGTTTCAATACACGGTGGATTTCCTGCAAGACTTGCATGTAGTCCGGTACGTTTCTCAGTCCAAATCCGATCGTCACGTAGTCAAAGCTATTGTCTTCAAAAGGTAGTTCCATGGCATTGCCGTGTAATAATGCCACATTCTCGTAGCCTAATGCTGCTACTTTTTCCCTACCGACTTCCAGCATATTCTCGCTGAAATCCAGCCCGGTGACGTGCCCTTTGCTTCCGACAGCTTCCCGCATCTGGATCGACCAGTCTGCTGTTCCGCAACAAACGTCAAGCACAGCTGCGCCAGGTTTTACACGCATCAATTCCATCGTTTTTTTGCGCCATTTGACATGCAGTTTGAAGCTGATCAAACTATTCATACGGTCATATTCCGGAGATATTTTTTCAAATACTTGATGTACCTTTTCTTCTTTCGATTGCGTCATCACTGAATCCCTCTCTTTCTTATGCTGCTAGAAGTTCTTTAATCCTGATCACCAGTTTGGCTGACAGCGCGCTGCTTGTCAAACTGCCGCTTACTTCTGCTTTGACCGTATTGATGATTTCTCCAAGCCAGATCGCAAATGTCGCCTGACCTGTCTTGGCAAAATAACCGTGGTCATATGCGCCGACAAGACGAGAAGTATTCGTGGTTTCATATAACTGCCGCTCTAGCAACAGCCGTTTCAAGAGCAAAGTCTGCTTCGCAATGTGAAGAAACGCTTCTTCATTTCCGAAGTATTCTGCAAATCGCAAGGTGATCGCAGCGTTAGACTTGATAAGTTCTTCTAAAAATTCTTCATCGGTTGCCACATGCAGCTGATAAATATTCGTTTTGGCAGCATTGGTTTCTTCGACGCCCTTTTGGATCGCTTGGATCAAATCGATCTTTCCTTGACTTGCCAATGTCCGATAATACAAAGCGCTAAAATAATCTCCCGCTAACACAACAAGTTCCCGTTCTTCTTCTTTGAGGGGAAATTCGGCATTCGGCTCGTCGATCGTTTCATGCGTATCATGTGCTAAAATCACATACAATACGGCTTCAATGATCGCTCGTTTCTGATCCTCATCCTTTACATCCTGGATAGCCTCTTGAAGCCAAAGTAATTGGTCTTTATCTAACTCCGGCAGCAGATTATGCTTTTCTAAAAAGCGGATAATCTTCGGATCGGTAATCAATTGCTTTGCCCCCTCTTGCTTCGTATGTTCAGCTTGATATATCATCATTTATTCCCCTTTGTCCATAAATCCAATGTTTTAATTATAGCACAAAGACCTGCTCAGGGCTTCTATCAGCCTTTGATCAGCGACATAACTTCGCTTCTTAATTTATCGTCATTTCGAAAAGCACCGCGTACGGCGCTTGTGATTGTCTTTGTTCCCGGTTTATTGACACCGCGGATCGTCATACACATATGTTCCGCTTCAATGATCACCATCACACCAAGCGGTTTTAATTTTTCCATCATGATCTCTGCTACGGTCGTGGTGATGCGTTCCTGCAATTGAGGACGTTTACTGACATCATCGACTACCCGTGCTAGTTTGCTAAGTCCGGCAACACGACCGTGCTGTGGAAGGTAAGCTACATGAGCTACGCCATAAAACGGAACTAAATGATGCTCGCACATGGAAGAAAAACGAATATCTTTTACAAGTACTAATTCTTCATGCTGTTCTTCAAATACAGTATTGAAATGAACAGAAGGATCTTGATGCAGCCCTGCAAAAATTTCTTCATACATGCGAGCTACACGCATCGGTGTATCTAATAAGCCTTCGCGCTCTGGATTTTCACCCACCGCTTCTAAAATCATTTTTACTGCTTCAGCAATCTTATCTTTATCCATGATAACTCCCCTTTACTCCAGCGTCTCTACTTTGTATATCTTAACACAGGCTGATAGTTTGGTAAATCTTATTTGCTTACTGCTGGCATCAAAAAAAGCTTGTCAAAAACAATTAGCCAATCACTAATCTGTTTTTGACAAGCTGAAACCCCCGCTTAAAAAGCGAGGGTTTTGTATGCTTAAAGGTCTATGTAAATTATTTAACAGCTTCTTTAAGCGCTTTACCAGGTTTGAATGCTGGTACTTTACTTGCTGGAATGTCGATTTCTTCTTTTGTACGAGGGTTGCGTCCTTTACGAGCCGCACGTTCACGTACTTCGAAGTTACCGAATCCAATCAATTGAACTTTTTCACCTTTAGATAAAGAAGTTTGAATTGTTTCGAATACAGCTTCCACTGCTTTCGCTGCGTCTTTTTTAGATAGATCTGCAAGCTCAGCAACGTTGTTTACTAAATCAGTTTTGTTAGCCATGTCCTTGTTCACCTCCTTCACAGAATATACCATATTAGTTGACTGAGTTCCCTCTATCTTCATAGAAAGAAAATGAGAAAAACAGTTAAAATGGCTTGATTACTATATCTATCAGTAATTCTGATAAAAGATTATCACATAATCCTTAGAACTGCAAGGATTTACCTGTATTTATCCTAAAAAACCGCAATTTTAAACAAAAAATTAATTTTTTGTACACAAAATCGCTTGTGTCAAAGATAGAAAGCGCTTTTTTGTCGACCAGAAACCGACTTTATTTGTTAAAATCTTCGGCTTCTTTTTTCTTTTCGCGACCCATTAATTGATCAACAGCTTCACGCGCATTTTTCTCTTCAAATAAGATCTTGTAGATCGCATCGGTGATTGGCATATCAATGTCCAAACGTTCCGCCCACTGTTTGACAGCACGTGCGGTTCTAACACCTTCAACGACCATTCCCATTTTGTCCAGCACATCAGCCAGGCGTTCGCCTTTACCAAGCATATTCCCGGCACGCCAATTACGCGAGTGGCTGCTGGTACACGTAACGATCAGATCACCGATACCAGTCAAACCGTAGAAAGTCTGCGGATCAGAACCGACTGCGACTCCTAAGCGAGTGATCTCTGCCATGCCACGCGTCATCAAAGCCGCTTTGGCATTGTCGCCGTAGCCAAGCCCGTCAGAAATACCGGCACCTAATGCAATAATATTTTTTAAAGCGCCACCGATCTCCGCACCGATAACGTCAGCATTCGTATAGATCCGCATATTCGCATTCAAGAAAGCATCTTGCACGAATTCTGCTTCTTTCAGCTGACTGCTGCTGGCACATAATGTCGTTGGGTGGCGCAATGCCACTTCCTCCGCATGGCTTGGCCCAGAAAGCACTACCACTGCCTGACGCTTCTCTTCACGGATCTCTTCTTCAATAACTTCGCTCATTCGTAAATTCGTATCAGGTTCGATGCCTTTACTTACATGGACGATGATTTTCGGTTCTGTCAGTTGATCGTTGACTTGCTTACAAACTTCACGCATTGCGCTAGTTGGTATTGCCAAAACAACAATGGCTGCATCCGTTAATGCTTCTTGCAAGTCAAGTGTTGCCTTGACTTCGTTCGGAAGTAAGATTTCTTTCAAATAATGCTCATTTGTATGCGACTTGTTGATTTCATCCACGGTGCGAGCATTATTTCCCCAAATAATCGGTTTTTTACCATTATCGGCAAGTACCATCGCAAGTGCTGTTCCCCAGCTTCCTGCGCCTAAAACGGCAACCTTATTTGTAGCATTCATTGCGATCCCTCCTTATTTCCTTTTTCGAGCGATTACGCGGATCGGTGTACCTTCAAACGAGAATGTATCACGGATTCGGTTTTCTAAAAAGCGCTCATAAGAAAAGTGCATCAATTCCGGTTCATTTACAAATACCACGAATACAGGAGGCTTGACCGCCACTTGTGTGGTGTAGAAAATCTTGAGACGTTTGCCTTTATCCATTGGTGATGGATTCATCGCGACCGCATCACTGATAATATCATTCAGCATGCTGGATTGTACACGCAAGGAATGGTTTTCACTCACTTGATTGATGATCGGGAATAAATTGGTCAAGCGCTGTTTTGTTTTCGCCGATACATATACAATCGGTGCATAAGAAAGGAACAAGAATTGTTCGCGAATATCTGTCTCAAATGCCTTCATCGTTTTTTCATCTTTTTCGATAGCGTCCCACTTGTTGACAACGATAACGATCGCACGTCCTGCGTCATGCGCATAGCCAGCGATTTTCTTATCTTGTTCACGGATACCTTCTTCCGCATTTAAAACGACTAAAACAACATCACTGCGTTCGATCGCCCGCATTGCTCTAAGGACACTGTATTTCTCAGTTCCTTCATAAACTTTACCGCGTTTCCGCATTCCTGCTGTATCGATCATGATATATTCTTGATCATCATAAATATAAGACGTATCGATCGCATCACGCGTTGTTCCGGCAATGTCAGAAACAATTACCCGCTCTTCGCCGAGCAGTGCATTCAAAATAGACGATTTGCCGACATTTGGGCGACCAATCAAACTGAATTTAATAATATCGTCATCTTCTTCTACTTCATCTTCCGCAGGGAAATGTTTGCGGACCTCATCTAATAGATCCCCAAGTCCCAGACCGTGTGAACCGGAAATCGGAAATGGCTCCCCGAATCCTAACGAATAAAAATCATATATCTGCGTACGCATTTCTGGATTATCTACTTTATTGATTGCCAAAACAACCGGTTTTTGCGAACGGTATAAAATTTTAGCAACTTGTTCATCTGCATCTGTTACGCCTTCTCTACCATTGGTAATGAAGATAATAACATCCGCTTCATCAATTGCGATTTCTGCTTGCGCTCTGATTTGGTCTAAAAACGGTTCATCCGACAAATCAATACCACCTGTATCAATGATATTGAAATCTTTTCCTAACCATTCTGCAGAATTATAGATCCGATCCCGTGTTACGCCCGGAACATCCTCTACAATAGAAATACGTTCACCTACAATACGATTAAAAATAGTCGATTTCCCAACATTTGGGCGACCAACGATAGCAACTACTGGTTTTACCATGATCTCACCTTCTTTTTTCTTCCTGTTTATCAAACTTTCTTTAGTTTATCAGTAAAGCCGCACTCTGGCAATGGTTATTATGGACCGATACCGAAAAACAGCCAAGTAATGATTGATAGAATCAGTACTTGGCTGTTGTTTCACTTATGAAAAATCATTATTCATTTTCTTTATTTTGAATGTTTTTCAGCTGGTCACCGATGATATCGCTCATTTGGAAGCCGGTGCTCTCTTCTGGCAATTCGTATTCTGGTTCAGCATCCGGATCTTCTTGTAATGCTTTGATGCTCAAAGAAAGTCGTTTCTCGTCCAAGTTGACATCTAGAACTTTCACTTCCACTTCTTGGCCTTCTTTTAGAACTTCTTGCGGCGTTCCGATGTGTTTATGCGCGATTTGCGAAATATGCACAAGTCCTTCCACGCCGGGAGCTACTTCTACGAATGCACCAAAAGATACTAAACGAACGACTTTACCAGACAATACGCTGCCAGCAGGCATTTTTTCTGCGATATCGTCCCACGGTCCAGGTAATGTTTCTTTGATGGATAAAGAAATACGTTCATTTGCTTTATCGACGCTAAGCACTTTGACTTTCACTTCTTGGCCTTCTTCAAGGACTTCGCTTGGCTTATCGATATGGCTATAGGAGATTTGCGATACATGCACAAGTCCGTCTACGCCGCCAAGGTCGACAAAAGCACCAAAATCAGCTAGGCGTGCTACTTTTCCAGTCAAGACATCATTTTCGTGGATTTTTTCTAAAACTTCTTTTTTCTGTTCTAATTTTGCTTCTTCTAAAACGACACGGTGGCTCAAGATAACACGGTTATTTTCCGGCTCGAATTCCACGACTTTGAAAGTAAGAGTCTTTCCTTTATAATCGGAAAAATCTTCTACAAAACGGTCTTCTACTAAAGAGGCAGGGACAAATGCACGGATGCCTAGGTCCACTACGAGGCCACCTTTGACAACGTCGCTTACTTCCGCTTCAAAGACTTCACCGCTCTCAAACTTAACACGAACATCATCGGCTGCTTGCAGGGCATCTACTTTGCGTTTAGACAGTACAAGTAAATCCTCTTCAACTTTTGTTACGACCAAATCTAATGTATCACCAGTAGAAACGATATCAGAAGCATTTTCTACATGGACATTGGAAAGTTCACTGATCGGAACTACACCGTCTAGTTTGCTATCTGGGATCCCAACATAGACTTGTTTCTCTTCCACACTTGAAACAGTCCCAGTAACTCGGTCTCCTTCTTTGAAATTTTTCACTTCTACGTTCTCTAATTCTTCAGACATAGGTAGTCCTCCTTCATTCGTTTATCGAATTTAGGACTTTCTTGGTGCAATCGGATAGAAGTAGCTGGGAGTTCGTGTTTACCTGTGTATTTAGGAATAAAATAACGATTGATACTACCTGTCGCTAGCCTTCGATTCCAAAGAAAATCCTAGAGAAAAAACAAAATCTCTCCCTTCTAACTTGCTACAATTCAAGGCTTTTGTCAAGTTTTTTCTAAGCTGTCTTTAGGGAAAACAGGTCGAGAAAAGCGCTGTGGAGTCATAAAAAAACAGTCTTTTAGCAAGACTGTCCCTTTTATCTGCGAAAAAACTTCTGATCGCATGTATTATTTAATTTTTCATTCAAGCAATTTTCTGCTGCGCTAGCTCGAAGATTTTCCCAGCTACTTCATCGATCGACATCGAAGTCGTATCCAGCTCGATCGCATCGTCTGCTTTTTTCAGCGGTGAATGTTCTCTTGTGTAATCTAAATGGTCGCGTGCTTCGATCTCTTTTTTCAGCTGTTCGATATCTTCTTCAAAGCCCTTACGCTTATTTTCTTTATAGCGGCGTTCTGCTCGTTCTTCGACGCTCGCCAGTAAAAAGATCTTCAGTTCTGCATGCGGCAAGACCGCTGTCCCGATGTCGCGGCCGTCCATCACGATACCGCCTTCTTCTGCTAATTGATGCTGCAGTTTTTGCAAAGCAGTCCGAATAGAAAGGTGTGCAGCTACGATCGACACATGATTAGTTACTTCCGCCTTACGAATGACTTCGGTCACATTTTCTCCATTTATGTAAACTTGTTGTACTCTGCCTGGCTCAAATGTGATCGTACTTTTTTCCAGCAAAGCATGGATCGCTTTTTCGTCTTCGTAATCCAAGTTGTTTTGAAAGGCTAAATAGGTGACTGCACGATACATAGCTCCCGTATCGATATATACAAATCCTAATTTTTTAGCAACTATTTTTGCTACTGTACTTTTTCCAGCTGCCGCCGGTCCGTCAATTGCGATACAAATTTTTTTACTCATGATCGGTTCCTTTCTCATCTAAAGTTCTTTTGACTGATCTCTTCTTTTGCTGCCAACAAGACAGCTAATTTCATGCGCGCTTTTTTACTGTCGTAATCTTTTCCCAGTATAACACCGCGGTTATATAAATCAAAGGTGCTTCCTTCATAATCGTAAGTCGTGTAAACATTGCCTTCTTCCGCACTTGTCGTGATAACGACGGGAACACCGGCATCTAATGCACGGATGATCGCCGGCATCATTTTCGGTGCGACTTGCCCGCGTCCGACGCCTTCCAGCACGATTCCTGCCACATGATTGTCAAGCGCAGCATCGATAAACATACCGTCTGCTTCCAGATAACATTTTATCACAACGACTTGCGGCAAGGACAAATGGATATCATAGCATTCACGTTCGACCGGCTTTTGGTAAACAAAAACCTGATCATTATCAATGATACCTAAGTAACCAAAACCAAAGGCGCTGAAACCTTGGATATTGGAGGCATGCACTTTTTTGACATATCGTGCAGTAAAGATCCGTTCATTGAAAACAACAACGGTTCCAGCATCTTTAAGAACCGGCTCACAAGCTGTATAGATCGCGTGCCGAATATTGACATAAGCATCTGTCCCGGGTTCGTCCGGGGCCCGCTGTGATCCTGTAACTACGACTGGGCGGCTGTCAGTGATCGCTAAGTCAAGGAAGTACGCCGTTTCTTCTAAAGAATCAGTACCGTGGGTCACTACAATACCGTCATAAGCCTCATCCATATAGATCGTTTCGATCAATTGCTTCAACGCGATCAGATCATCAAATGTAATATGCATCGATGGTAATTGAAAAGTGGAATAAATATCGATTTGGATTTCTGTCGGCAGCTCACAAAGTGCCGCCAGTTCTTCGCCGGAGAGTTCTCCCGACGCCAGCTTCCCTGACATCGTCTTCTTGCTAGCGATCGTTCCTCCAGTTGTTATTAGCGCTACTTTTGCCATTTCCTTCCTCCTTTACAAGGCGAAAGAGTCTAAGCAGCTCTTTTCAAAAGCAATGCTTAGCCTCTTTCTTAAAATGATTTATTTAGGGATCACAAGGGTCGTTCCAACCGGTACGCTATCTCCCGACAATCCATTTGCTTGTTTGATTTTTGCTACGCCACTACTTGCTCCGGCGCTTCCGTATGCTGCTCTGGCGATACTATACAATGTATCTCCTGCTGCAACAGTATGAGAGCTAGCTGCTTGCTGTTTTTCTTTCTCTGCCTGTTGTTCTTTTTCAGCTTTTTCTTTGGCTGCTTGCTCTTTTTGGGCTTGTTCCTTTGCCGCCTGTTCTTTTTGCGCTTGCTCTTTGGCTGCCTGTTCTTGCTTCGCTTTTTCTGCGGCTGCTTGCTCTTTAGCTTTTTGGTCTTTTTCTTTTTTCTCTGCGGCAGCTTTCTCAGCTTTGGCTTTTTCTGCTTTTTTCTTTGCTGCATCTTCTTTGGCTTTCTTGTCAGCTTTTTCCTTTGCTGCCTTGGCCTTTTGTTCCTTCTCCGCTGCTGCCTGTTGTTTATCTTCTTTATTACTTGATGAAGCAACGCTGACTTTATTTTCTTCCTGCTTGACAGGATCATCATTATTATGCGTATTTAAAACAATCACAGTGACGATAACGATCACAAGCGGTATCGATATTAAAAAAATCATTAGCATATTCAAAAACGGGTAGCGAAAGAAGGACTTCTTTCGAGTTCGGCGGCTATCGCTCCGGGACAACATGGGCGGCTCGTTATTGAATTCATCTTTCTCTTCGTCCGAATACTCCCATTTGTAATCCTCTGGCTCTCGGTATTCATGTTTCTTTTTACGCGCCATTGAAGTTTTCCTCCTTTGGTAAAATATGAATCATTCCTTTTGCGCATACTTATATGTAGGCAGGAGTCGAAATCTCCTTGCAATAATTATACACATTTTTGTAATATACAACAATAGAAAAAAAGGAATTTCATGCGTTTTCATCGAGATTAGTTCTTAGGTCGCAGGAAAGATTTTCATCGCAACAAGTACGTCAGGTAATCTTCCCAGGTCTTTTGCGGTTTTGATCTCGCCTTCTCTTCAGAGCCGAAAAAGGCATCTAGAGAAGCTCCATCATTGTCGCAACATTCATTCGGAGCTGTTTCTACTTCATTTTCCCCAAAGTAATCCGTCAAAAACCTCCGTCGGCAAGTTTTTGTTTCGATGAAATTTTTCATTTGTTTTAGGTTATTCAATTTCCATACTTGCCGGCTCTGGATCTGCTGATTTATCTCTGCAGCAGTCAGCCCGCTTCGTGCATAATAATTTAAAAACCGCTGCTGCTGATCAGGCAAAGAAGCACGTTCCTTATCAGATAGAGAGAGCAGTGCCGGATCAGGTAGATCCCGATCTAATAATTGCGCTTGGATAAATTCGTCGCCGGCAGCATAAAGCAACAGCGCGGCACTTGGATCACCATCCCGACCCGCACGTCCGATCTCCTGCAGATACGCTTCGATATCAGCTGGCATATGATAATGGATCACATAGCGGATATCCGCTTTATCGATTCCCATTCCAAAGGCACTCGTTGCACAGATCACCGCAAGTTGTCCGCTGACGAACTGCTGCTGGATCGTGATCCGGTCTTCGATCTCCATTTCGCCATGATAAAATGCAGCCTGCATCCCAAATTCCCGGCTCAGTTCTTCTGCGATCTGCTGTGCCAGTTTTCGACTGGTAAAATAAATGATCCCCGGCGGTTTCAATTCTTGCAGCACTTGTATCAAGGCATCTTTTTTTGCTTTTGCAGAAACATATTTTTGGACAAAAAGTGCAATGTTTTCACGGTTGACGGAATAAATGATCTCCTCCCCGGAAGTGAGTTCCAATTGTTTCCAAATATCTGCCCGTACTTTTGCTGTTGCCGTAGCAGTCAACACTAATGTCAATAGCTCGCCCGCTTCCCGTCTGAATTTACCGAGTTCCAGGTAATCCGGGCGAAAATCGTGTCCCCACTGCGAGATGCAATGCGCTTCATCCACTACAAAAAGCCCGATTTTGATTTGCAAGAGTGCGCTTCTCACTTCTGGGTTACCAAGCATTTCCGGCGATAGGAAAATAAATTTATAGGCAGCCAGATCGCGGATCACCTGCTCTTTTTCTTCCCAATTCAAAAAACTGTTTAATGCAGTGACCCGTTTTTCTCCATATGCTTTCATCCGTTCCACTTGATCCTGCATCAGTGAGAGCAACGGCGAGACAATGAGGACAGCCCCCTCTGATAAGTAGCCAGCCAGCTGATAGCAGACCGTTTTCCCGGTTCCTGTCGGCAGCATCGCGAAGCAGTTTTTATTCGCTAGGATCGTCTCGATAACTTCCTTTTGTCCAGGGCGAAAAGAGGGATAACCTAAATAGCGTTGCAATGCTTGTTCTAGTTCCATCAATTCCCCTTCCTTTCCTTGCTTACCACCGCCAGCCGGATCTGATAATAGCTAAGCTGCGGGTAAACTTCCTTGATTGCTTTCAATTGTATGTAATTGCCTTGTTTGATTGCCGCAATCGTTGTTTCATCGGGCAGACCCGGCACCTCCAGATCTTCAAAAGTTGCCCGTAATTCGACAAAATGATCATGGATCGTACTTTCTTTAAGTCTTCGGCGGCTAGCCAATTCTTCCACGGAAAGCGTTTTTTTATCTAAGGTGCGAAAGAACTGGAACGTTTTGGTTGCCGATTGTGTCAGCGTACTGCTCCGGGTTGGCAAAAGCGGGGTAAGCACCGGAAATCGTTCTGGCGAAACTTCTAATTGTTCCACAACAAGATGGATCTGTTCCAACCAGTCAAAATAAACATCCCAGCTGCTTTTCCCGTCCTCCTGAGCTAATTGTTGCATCGTCAGCCCCATCCATTCGCCCCCAGAAAATTGACGAACGATTGCTTCTGGTGACAGTGCCGGCGGAAAAAGCCGAAATAATAGTTCCATTTCAGCGTAAAGCTGCTGCCGTAACTGTAACTTATCGCCGCTTTGCAGCTGTGAGGCGAGCCAGCGCTTGATATGTGTCTGAACGTAGGCATCCCGTACCACTGGCAAGTAATGTTCCTTACGATGTTTCCAGTTACTGGTGACTTGTACCGCTAATTTCCACGCAGAAAAAAAGAGAATCCCGCGCGCCGTGTAAGTAAAATCCTTGTAGTTTCGCTTGGCAAAACGATTTTCCTCATGATTGTTGATTTCATAGCCTTGTGCTGTTTCTATAACGACACCCGCATCCACCAAGTGGCGAAGGCGTGTTTGCAATTGTTCTGATTTCAATGTCGGTGTCAATCCAAAAAAACGTTCCATCCGAAAAAGGTGAATATCTTGAACAGCTTGACCCGTTCGCTTACCCGTCATGATCGCATAAATAAAAGGAAGTTTTCTTGGCGTAGTAAAGCCATTTAAAAGCATGATTAAATAATTGTCTAATTGATCCACTGTGTGTTCACCACCTGCCCCTATCATATCATAGAAACACGTGTTCTACAGCAATTTTCTGTTTTGTGGTATACTACCTTGTAGAAAAGGAGGAGCTGCTATGCCGAAATACGTTTGTGTGGATAAAGAAACCTGTATTGCCTGCGGTGCCTGCGCCCTTCATGCCCCTGAGATATTTGACTATGACGACGACGGTATCGCCTATTCGATGCTTGACAATAATCAAGGAAATTCCAAGATCCCGGAAAAGTGGCTAGAAAATGCAGAAATCGCAGAAGAAGCCTGCCCTTCTTTATCGATCCAGATCGCGGATGAGCCTTTTCAACATAAGTAAAAGCAGTGCTAATAACTAGCACTGCTTTTACTTATTTTTTATGTTTGTAAGCTCGTTTGCTTTTTTCTTTCGGCGAACGGTTACGTAAGATCCAAGGCTCTAAATAATTATATAGGATAAAGAAAATAACGCTGACGATCACACCTTTTAAGAGGTTAAAGGGGATAATAGAGTACGTAATAAGCGCTGTGATATCTACATTCTTAGGCAGACCGCCAATCTTGATATAAAATGGCAATAAGATAAAGTAATTAAACAAACACATAACCACCGTTATCGATATCGTCGCAAGTCCCGATGAAATCGCGAGAACGCGCTTTGATTGATAATAGCGGAATAAATAATAAATTGGAAAAACAAAGCTTAGTCCGGACAGAAAATTCGCAAATTCACCAATGGGCACACCAGCGATTCCTCCCGAAAACATAAACCATAAAACATTTTTCAAAAGCTCGATCAAAATCGCAGCTAGCGGACCAAACATAAACGCGCCAACCAATGCAGCGATATCGCTAAAATCAAGTTTCAAAAATGGTGCACTAGGCAAGATCGGAAATTCGATCACCATCAGCAAAAAGCCGATCGTGCTCAGTACGGCAACACTAACAAACGTTTTCAATGAATAATTTTTCATCAACCTATTCTCCTTTGATGTCCATCCAAAGAAAAGGAAGACGGCAGCTTTTTTACTTGATCCGATAAAAATCCCCTAACCAAAATAAGTTAGGGGAGAACAGACGAATATTCTAAAAAAGGCATAGCCAAAGAACATTGCGCAAGCAAAAAAGCTTACTGCCTACATCTTCTCCCATCCAGACTATACTGTCGGTCCTGGAATCACACCAGAGTCACCCGCAAAAAATGCGGATCGTGGACTATTACCACCGGTCGGGAATTACACCCTGCCCCGAAGATGAACGATATTTAATTTCTACATTATTTTATCATATTTTTAAAAATTAGCAAGCACGTTATTCCAGCCACGGTAATTCTGTACTCAAAGAAGCTGCCAGCGCCTTGCTTTGCTTCACGCGGTCCTTACGAGCTAAGCTGCGCGCCTCTGCCCCGGCATGGATTCGTTTTTCTTCATCCGATTGTGGGATCACACTGGCTACTTCTACGGAACGACCTTCTTCATTCAGCGCTACAAATGTTAAGAAAGAAGTCGCCGCCAGATAGCGTTCGCCTGTTTTCAAGTTTTCGGCGATCACTTTGACAAAAATCTCCATGGAACTTCTTCCGGTTGAGGAAACATAGGCTTCTAAACAAACCGAATGGTCGTTCTTGATTGGATTCAAAAAATCCACGGAGTCTGTAGAAGCTGTGACGATATCTGTCCGGCAGTGTCTCGAAGCACAGATCGAAGCAGCATCATCGATATAGGTCATCAGACGGCCACCAAACAGTGTATTATGATTATTGGTATCTTGCGGGAATACCCGGCTTGTTTTTACTACTAATGATTCTCGGCAAAATTTCGGTTCTATTTTACTCAATTGTATTCTCTCCATTCATTTGTAAAGGTAATTGGATAATAAAGGAAGATCCTTTTCCAAGCACACTTTCTACTTTGATATAACCACCATGGGCATCCACGATATTTTTAACGATCGCCAGTCCGATCCCGGTTCCTTTTGTTTCGCCTCGAATACGGGCTTTATCTGCTTTGTAAAAACGCTCAAAGAGATAGGGGATATCGGCTTCGCTTATCCCAGCACCATTATCTTGGATCGCGATCTTGATCCGGTCTTCCAGTTTTTCTAGCTGAACAGCGACTTTCCCCTCGTGCCCTTCCCGGCCGGTGTGCTGGATCGCATTCATGATCAAATTGATAAACACCTGTTCCATGCGATCCTGGTCAAAGAAATATGGGATATCCGCTGGTGCTGAAGATACTGCTAGGCTCACATGATTTTCTTCGGCCAATACTTGGAGGTTAGCCGTTACCTTATTCGCAAGCGCAGTGAGCGAACCTGCTTTTTTATCTAAATTAGTGAAGCCCGCTTCCATCCGCGCCAGATCCAGCATTTCGTTGACCAAGCGGCCGATCCGGAGCGATTCTTCATAAATGATCTCCGCAAATGCCCGCACTTCTTCTTCATTCTGCGCCACGCCATCAATAATCGCTTCACTGTAACCTTGGAGCATCGAGATCGGTGTCCGCAATTCATGCGAAACATTATTGAGAAAATCCGTCTTCATTTTTTCCAAACGGCGTTCTTCCGTCATATCCCGTAAAACCACCACGATGCTACGGATGATCGTGCCATCATAAAGCAATGTCAAGATCGCGACATAAGTTTTATCATCAACAGTCAACTCGCCTGTTATTTCTTGCTTTTGCTCGACTGCCTTAGCGATCAGCTCAGAAAGAACGGGCGGAACCAAGACGCGTGTTTCGTTTTCGCTGGAGAAAAACCAATGATGCAGAAATTCTTCTGCTGGTGGATTACTTAGTATGATTGTTTGCTCCACATCGAATTTGATAACTGCATCCGCCATGCCGATCAAAACGTTGGAAAACTGTTCCTTCTCTTGCTGCAAGGCACCGATGTTTCCTTGTAACTGCCTCGACATCTCTTGCAGTGCATTTCCTAGTTCACCGATCTCATCATGCGTATACGTCGGGATCTTTGCGTGGAAATTCCCTTTTGCGATCTCTTTAGCTGCCTTCCGCATTTGATTGAGCGGCACCACCATACGAGAAGAAAATAAAAATGAGATAAAGGTGGTGATAATGATTGCTACAATAATACTTAGTACGATCGAGTTTACAGCAGTACGATTCAATTTGACGATATCATCATAGAACTTATAAACATAGATCGTTCCTACTTTATCATTCGGAAGTGCAAACCGTTTCGCTGTCAATTCGACAGACATGGTCTGTTTGTTTACTTTAAAGTCATATTTTGTGTTGATTTTTCCATCGTTTTTCAGTTGCTGATCGATTTTTTTATCGGTCACCAGCTGATTTACTTGCTTCTCAGTTAGCGATCTTTTTGTCGGACTTCGATAGACGCGTTCGCCATTTTCAAATATAAGGACACCGATATTATCTTCTAATAAGTGCATCGCTGATTCATCAGCTGTATTCTGACGTACGACTTCGCCATTCTGCTTCATAAAACTTGTCAACTTATTGGCGATTTCGATATTGAGCTTTTCTGCCCGATCAATGTTTGTCTTCTCGTACATGACAGCAATGACCAAACCGCTGATAGAAAGGACCCCGATCAACAATAAGATGATAGTGCTCCAAATTTTCCAAACAATGCTGCCTCTGAGTTTCATCTAGTCGTCCTCCTCCATAGAAAAAAACTGCCTGTTTTCAATAACAAGCAGTCTATAATCAATCGTCTGGTACTCCTAGCTTATAACCTAATCCCCATACGGTGACTATCATTTTCCCTGCTTCTTCGGAAATATCATACAATTTTTCGCGTAGTCGCTTCACATGCGTATCGATCGTACGCAGATCGCCGACAAAATCATACCGCCAAATTTCTTTCAGCAGCGCTTCCCGGCTGTGTACACGTTCGGGTGTTCGCGCCATGAAATATAGCAGATCATATTCTTTCGGAGTCAGGTTTACTTTTTCACCATTAATGGTTACCAGATGGGACTCGTTATCAATGGTAAGGTTTGGAAAAGTGATCGTATCGCCGATTGAAAGAAGTGTGTCTTTGCCTTGTTCGCCACCACTTGCCCGTCGTAATACTGCTTTGACGCGCAAAACGACTTCGCGTGGGCTGAAAGGTTTGACGATATAATCATCCGCACCGACTTCAAACCCTTGGACACGATTGGATTCTTCTCCTTTGGCAGTGAGCATGACGATTGGTGTGGCTTTTGCCATCCGTATTTCCTTGCAGACTTCGATCCCGTCTTTCCCTGGCATCATCACATCAAGTAAAATAACATCGTAATCATATTTAAGCGCCATGTCGAGCGCATCGTCACCATTATCCGCTTCATCAATAAGATAACTTTCTCGTTCTAAATACATTTTCAATAAACGACGAATGCGATCTTCGTCATCGACAATAAGTACTTTTATCTGATTATTCATCCGTACTCATCCCCTTGCAAAAAGATTTCATAAATTTGAATTGCTTCTTTTCAAAATTATACCTGTTTTTTCCCCTTTGTGCCACTTTTAGTTCTATCCAAGCGGTATTTCAAGGTACCGGCTTATTTGACTATTTCAGTTTTCCAAAATTCGCTTGGGTCTTCAGCAATTTGACTTCATGATGAGAAAGCTCACGGCGTTCGCCTGCATTCATGCCTGCCACATTTAAAAAGGCATAAGCTTCGCGCATCAATTTTTGCACAGGAAAGCCAATTGATTCAAACATCTTCCGGACTTGTCTGTTTCTGCCTTCGTGGATCGTGATCTCAATGATCGCTTTTTCCTTCGCTTTATCTGCGGAGCGCAGTTTCACTTTTGCCGGAGCGGTTTTACGGCCGTCAATGACCACACCGCGTTCCAATCTACGGAGCTGCTCTTTCGTCGGGATTCCTTTTACACGGGCGATATATTGTTTTTCCACTTCATGTTTAGGATGCATCAATTTGTTCGCAAAGTCGCCATCATTTGTCATCAATAACAAACCCGATGTTTCATAATCCAGTCGGCCGACTGGATACAATCGCTCTGGGATATCCACAAAGTAATCGGCAACTGTTTTTCGTCCTTTATCATCTGTGACTGCTGATACAACACCTCTAGGTTTATAAAAGAGGAAATAACGGTGTTCTTCTTTTGTCAGTTCGATTCCTTCTACTTCGATCCTGTCATTTGGAGATACTTTTGTTCCAAGTTCACGGACAACTTCGCCATTTACGGTTACGCGTCCAGCAGCAATCAATTGTTCCGCTTTACGGCGGGAAGTGACTCCGCTATTTGCTATTACTTTCTGTAATCTTTCCATTATTTCTCCTCCTCTCTTTGTTTCTGGTTAAACCTGTCGAAAAACAGATCTAATTCTGTCTGTTCCAGTTCTTCTGCTTGATCTTCCAGCTGCGGCAATTCTGCGAGCGACTTCAATCCGAAGCTGTCTAAGAATTCATCTGTCGTAACATACAGTTTCGCTCTTCCGGCACCTTCTGCGCGGCCATGATCTTTAACAAGCCCTTTTGCTACTAATGTACGAATTGGACCGTCTGTGTGGACACCGCGGATCTCATCGATCTCCATCCGCGTGATCGGTTGTCTGTATGCAATAATGGCGAGTGTTTCCAAAGACGCTTGCGACAATGTCGATTGATCCGGGATCTCTACTAACTTACGCAGGTAATCTGCATGTTCTTTCTTTGTGGCTAATTGAAAACTCCCCGCTGTTTCTAGCAAAGTCAGTCCTCGGCTATCTTTACTGCGATAATCTTCTCCGACCGCTTCCAATAGATTAAGTACTTCGATATGGGTGATCCCCATGACCTGTACTAATTGCTCTACGGACAGTCCTTCATCGCCAGCCGCAAAAAGCAGACTTTCGAGGACTCCCATTTGGTTATTATCTGTCACTTGTCTTTTTCTTCCTTTCCTTGCACATATAAATCAGCAAAATTACCTACTTGTTCCACGATCACAAGTTTTCGCTTCATCAATTCCAGCAGCGCTAAAAAAGTAACTACTAAAGCCTCTCTGGTATTGCCTTCAAACAGCGCTTCAAACTTAGTTCGGTTGTTTTTAGCTGCTTTCAGCGTGACCATGACTTCATCCATTCGGTCCCCGATCGACACTTCCTGCGTCGTTATCCTTGTATGCAGCGGCTTCGCAAGCTTTTGTCTTCGCATCATCTTGTGAAAAGCGCTCAGCATATCCGGCAATCCGACATCTAGTTCTGCTTTTTCGATATCCTTTTCATAAATCTCCAAGTCCATCGGTGCTTTGCCAAAATAAAAACTTCTTTCTTGTTCACGTTCTTTTAATGTTTTGGCAGCTTCTTTGTATTTTTTATACTCCATCAGCTTCTGCACTAGCACTTCCCGCGGATCTTCTTCCAGCTCGTCCATGTCGAGGTCGATCGCAAGTTCTTGTTTTGGCAGCAGCATTTTGCTTTTGATCTGCAATAGCGTCGCAGCCATCACTAAATATTCGCTAGCGATATTTAGTTCCAGTTCCTGCATGGTATGCACAAATTCCATATACTGATCCGTTATTTCAGCCATCGGTATGTCGTAGATATCGATTTCCAGCTGGTTGATCAGATGAAGTAGCAAATCAAGCGGGCCTTCAAAAGCATCTACTTTAAAATTCATTTCTATCATTTTTTTACCGCCTTAGAATAATGACAAATCATTTTGGATCAAGTCATCATAAGTTTCTCTGGCAACAACTAGCTTATCGATACCGTTTTCGACAAAAACAACAGCAGGGCGGCAGATTCGGTTGTAATTGCTCGCCATTGCATAGCCATAAGCGCCGGTACAGAAAACAGCCAGTATTTCACCGCTTTGCATGTTTGGCAATGGAATATCCCAGATCAGCATATCCCCTGATTCACAGCATTTTCCGGCAATCGATACCGTTTCTTCGGCAGCTTTTTCCGGATGATTCGCGATCACAGCTTCGTATTTTGCATCATAAAGTGCAGGTCGGATATTATCGTTCATCCCGCCATCTACCGCAATATAATCCCGAATTCCCGGCACTTCTTTTCGCGAGCCGATGGAATAGAGTGTCGTTCCTGCTTCGCCGACTAACGCACGCCCAGGCTCGATCCAGATCTCCGGTACAGCGAGTTCATTTTGCTGGGCAACTTCTTTCACCTCTAAGATGATCTGGCGCACATATTCTGCTGGTTCCAGCGGTTCATCATCCGCTGTATAACGCACCCCGAATCCTCCTCCTAAGTTTAACACACTCGCCTTAAAGCCAAAAGCATCGCGCCACTCTACTAATTTATCCATGACACGGTGAGCAGCCACCTTAAAACCAGTCGTTTCAAAAATTTGCGACCCGATATGGCAGTGCAGCCCTTTCACATCAAAATACGCGGAATCTTGAAGCAACAGTTGTAAAGCTTTTTCTGCCTGTCCATTATCCAATCCAAAACCAAATTTAGAGTCTTCTTGCCCGGTTAAAATATAGTCATGTGTATGCGCTTCGATCCCCGGTGTCACTCGGACAAGAACAGATACTTTCTGCTGCCGTTCACTTAGGATCGTTTTTAGCAGATCGATCTCATAAAAATTATCGACGACGATACAACCAATCTCATAGTCTAGCGCCATTTCAATTTCTTCACGCGTTTTATTATTGCCATGAAAATGAATCAGCTCTGCAGGAAAACCTGCTTTTATCGCTGTATAAAGTTCTCCTCCAGAGACCACATCAACAGAAAGCCCTTCTTCCGCCATCAACTGATAGATCGCGATTGCCGAGAAGGCTTTGCTCGCATAAGCAACTTGTGCAGTGATACCCATTTCTTCAAATGTTCGTTTAAATCCTCTGGCGCGATCACGGATTAAAGCAACATCATACACATACAGAGGTGTGCCGTACTTTTCAGCCAGCTTTATCGTATCCACCCCTCCGATTTCCAGATGCCCTTCTTGGCTTGTTTTCATCGTTCCAAGACGCTCAAATGTCACTTCAATCCCACCTTTATCTCCAATTTTTACATTCACTTGTCTATAGTAGCATAAGACAAACAGTCGCGACAATAACATTATCAAATATATGAAAAAAAGCGGCTTCCAAAGGGAAAGCCGCTTCACGTAATAAAACTGTTCGCGTTTAAGCAAGTTTACTTAAAATCGCCCGTACATATTTCAAGAAAGTCTGCTGCACACGATCTGTCGTTTCGATAACTTCCTCGTGCGAAAGCGGCTGGTCAAGGATGCCTGCAGCCATATTTGTGATACAAGAGATCCCCAGCACATTTAGACCAGCATGGTTCGCAATAATAACTTCCGGAACCGTCGACATACCAACTGCATCTGCTCCTAGCGTACGCATCATTTTGATTTCTGCTGGTGTTTCATATGTCGGCCCACTGAATCCAGCATAGACGCCTTCTTGGATCGAGATCGAAAGTTCTGCCGCTACTTTACGCGCTAACACACGTAGTTCTGTTTTATAAGCATCCGACATATCAGGGAAACGCGGACCGAATTGGCTGTCATTTTTCCCGATCAGCGGGTTAGTTCCTGTGAAATTGATGTGATCCGAGATCAACATCAAGTCGCCAGCTTCATACAACTCATTGACACCGCCGGCAGCATTCGTCACGATCAGTGTTTCGACGCCTAAAGCTTTCATTACTCTAACAGGGAAAGTAACTTCCTGCATCGAATAGCCTTCGTAAAAATGAAAGCGACCTTGCATCGCGACCACTTCTTGTCCTTCTAAAGTTCCAAAAACAAATTGTCCAGCATGTCCTTCTACGGTTGAAACTGGAAAATGCGGGACATCTGCATACGATAACGCTGTCCGATCTTCTATTTCATCTGCCAAAACACCAAGACCAGATCCTAAAATCAAGCCGATCTTTGGTGTTTTCTCATAACTTTCCCGAATTTTACCAACTGCTTCTGTTACTTGATCCATACTCATCAATCATTCTCCTTAAAGGTTTATTTTTCTATTTAGGCACGTGGGTGATATTTCTTGTAGACATCTTGCAAACGTAGCTTGGTAACGTGCGTATAGATTTGGGTAGTGGAAATATCTGCATGTCCCAGCAATTCTTGAACAGAACGAAGGTCAGCACCATTTTCCAGTAAATGGGTCGCAAACGAATGACGCAGTGTATGTGGTGTGATCGGCTTATCGATGCCGGCTTTCTGAGCAAGCTGTTTTAGTAGCTTCCAAAAGCCTTGTCTGGTGAGTCCGCCGCCATGATGATTCAAAAACACATAATCATTGCGATATTTAGGTTTTCTCAGCTTGGGACGTGCTTCTTCTAAATACTTAGTAAGTACGGCCGTAGCTGTATGTCCAAGCGGTATGATCCGCTCCTTATCCCCTTTCCCGATCGTTTGGATAAATCCCATATGTAAATGCAGATCATCCAGCTTCAAATGGATCAGTTCCGAGACCCGCAGGCCTGTGGCATATAAAATCTCAAGCATAGCCTGATCACGAAGCCCGAGTATCGAATTCGGGTCGGGAGCAGCCAAGAGTTTCTCTACTTCTTCCAAATGGAGTACTTTCGGTAGCGCTTTCGTTTGTTTCGGTGTCTCGATCTGGATCATAGGATCATGATCCATTTTTTGGTCATGCAGTAAAAAATGAAAAAAAGAGCGCAATGAAGCTAAATAACGTGCAATCGTACGCGGAGATTTATCAGCATCGCGTGCAAAAGCAATAAATGCCACGACCGTTCCTCTGGTAATGCTGTTTGGATCGGTTATCCCCTCTATTTCTAAAAAGGAATCAAAATAACGCAAATCCCGCTTATACGCTTGAATGGTATTTGCCGCTAATCCTTTTTCCACAACTAAATAGTGCAAAAAGTCTTCCACATATGGTTGCATGTTCGCACCCCCTACCTTTTATTTTACCATGGATCCCAGTAGAGTATAAGCCTAAAAAAAGACTTATAATAAATTGCTTGTCTGTTCAAACAATTCACTATAAATCTTCTATTATTTATTCGTTTTTTTCGCTTCTTCCCGGCAATTCAAACAAATGCCCTGGAAAGTCAAACGATGGTCTTTCACTTGGAATTTCCAGCGATCTTCAATAATTTTTTCGACATCTTCCAGCAGGTCCTCTTGGATTTCTTCCACCGAACCACATTCGATGCAGACCAAGTGATGATGGAAATGTTTTGCACCTTCTTGTCTTAGATCATAACGCGATACACCATCGCCGAAGTTGATCTTATCCACTACTCGAAGTTCGGTAAGCAACTCAAGCGTCCGATAAACAGTCGCCAGCCCCGTATCAGGGGCGATCGCCTTCACTTGTAAGAAAACATCTTCTGCGCTTAAATGATCTTTTTCATTTTCGAGTAGAACGCGGACAGTAGCTTCTCGCTGCGGAGTTAATTTATAGCTGGCTTCATGTAATTGTGTTTTGATTCGTTCAATTCTACCTTCCATTCTGTTTCCTCCCAAACTTGCTTCATTAATTCTCATTATCAATTACTCTAGTTTATAATAATTACAATTAAAATGCAAGTTCTATTTGAAAATATATCCCATTTTAGCATTAAAAATGCTTGCCATAATCGCATTCTCATTAAAAATAATTATTAGATTATAATCATTATTCTAATTGATAATTGCTTCAAGATTTTGCTTTCGCCAGTAAATATAAAAAATACGGTGCACCGATAACCGCCACAACGATACCGGCAAAAATTTCTGAAGGCTGAATAATCAAGCGCCCGATCGTGTCTGCTAGTAATAGAAGAAGACCGCCAGCTAAGGCAGAGACCGACAACAGCCATTTATGTTCACTGCCTACTAGAGAACGGGCGATATGAGGACCGATCAATCCGACGAACGCGATCCCGCCGCTGACCGATACACATGCTGCAGCAAGCGCGACAGCCACAATAAGCAAAATAAACTTTTCCCGTTCGACACGCACACCAAGTCCCGTTGCGATCTGATCTCCGAAACCGAGAATATCCAGAGTTTTTGCTTTCCAAACAGCGATCAGGCAAGTGACGACAAACCACGGCAGCAAAGCAAATACATACTGCCAGCTGGAAGCCCAGATATTTCCAGCCACCCATTCCGCATACTTTTGGTAATTAAGCGGATCGAGTCGTACTGATAAAACGGTTATCAACGCAGAAATAGCAGCCGCGATCGCGATCCCTGTCAAAAGCAGTCTGTTTGGCAGTAGCCCTTCTTTTCGACTATAAGAAAGCCCGTAAACAACAAATGCTGTGATAATCGCGCCAACAAAGCCAACAAGCGGCATGAATAATACAGGAACATCGATGGTCGAAGGGAAAAAGGAAATATACAGCATCACAGCAAGCCCCGCCCCATTATTGATTCCAAGTATCCCTGGATCGGCAAGGCCATTACCAGAGATCCCTTGTAAGATCGCGCCGGAAACAGCAAGTCCGGCACCAACTAACAGCGCCACCACGATTCTTGGTAAACGAAATTCTGTGATGATAAGCTGCTGTTGTGGAGTTCCTAATCCGAAAAACGTTTTCCAGATATCCAAAAAAGGAATTTTGGAATACCCAGCATTGACACTATATGTAAACACTAGCACGATCAGAATGAGAAATATCGCCAATACGGCCAGCCGTCTTTTACGTCTTCTTTTTTCAGCTACTGTATACATCTCACAAGTTCCTCCTTTCTTTTCTTGCTACATAAAGGAAGAAAGGAACTCCGATCAATGCAAAAATCACACTGATTGGTGTCTCATACGGCGGATTAATCGTCCGCGCCAGAATATCAGCAGCGAGCGTCAACAAGGCTCCGATCACGGCCGAACAAGGAATGATCCAACGATAGTCCACTCCAACCAAAAATCGCGTCAAATGCGGAATGATCAACCCAATGAAACCAACTGGTCCAACGATCGAAACAGACAATCCAGCCAAAATAAGTACGATCACCATCGTAAAAATTTTTACCAATCCTGTTTTTTCTCCCAGTCCTACTGCGATATCTTCCCCAAGACTTAAAATCGTCACAGATTTACTGATAATGATCGCCCCCAAGAGACCTGCAAGGAGCCACGGCCATACATATTGCAGCTGACTCCACTTTACCCCGGCAACGCCACCTGCATACCAAAATGTCAGATTTTGGCTCAGCTTAAAATAGATCGCGATTCCTTCACTTAATGCTGTCAGCAAGGAACTAACAGCCGCACCAGCAAGCACTAGTTGCGTTGGCGATAAACCTCTTCCAGCCAAGGCACTTATTCCGAAAACAATCATCGCACCGATTGCCGCACCTAAAAAAGAAAACAAAATCAAATAGTTATAGCTCAATCCTGGCAAAAATGCAAAGCAAAGAGCAATCACAAAAGCACTCCCAGCATTCAAACCAAGCAAGCCTGAATCAGCAAGCGGATTGCGCGTCATTCCTTGCATCAAAGCACCCGCCACTGCTAAAGCGGCACCCACCATGATATCGGCCAGCACCCGAGGCACGCGAAGCTCCCAAATGATTTGATGTTGCGTATTTGTTTTATCAAAGTGAAAAAAAGAATCCCACACTGTGTCTAAATGAATATGCGCCGCTCCAACTGCGATCCCAACGAAAGTCAGTAAAACGACCGCTGCGATCCCAACAATCAAAACAACGATAGCCGCTGCAGGACGCGTTTTTATTTTTTCTAATTCCGCAATTTCCATTTTACCTACCACTCTCTCTATGCCATGCAAGCAATCTTGATCCTCCAAATTATAGCATAATTACGGCATATAATTGAATAGAAGTAGGCTGCACATACCCGCAACCTACTCACTTATTAATTCTTCAGTAATTTGTCCACAATAATATCGAGCTGGCCTTCGATCGCAACAGGATCATAATAGAACATTTTGTTAAAATCCATTTCGAATAAATGATTTTTCTTCAAGGCAGGCAAATCTTTCCAAATACCGCTTTCTTTCATATCTGCCAGTGTCCGTTCTCCTTGTTTTTGGCTTGATGAATAGGCAGTGACAAACATATAATCAGCAGCATAATCAGGCAATACCTCTAAGGAGATCTTTTTCCAATCTTGTCCTTCAAATACATCTTTTTTGATTTTTTTGGGTGGTTCCAATC
Organism: Listeria grayi DSM 20601; assembly: GCF_000148995.1. GTDB lineage: Bacteria > Bacillota > Bacilli > Lactobacillales > Listeriaceae > Listeria > Listeria grayi. The sequence goes on along the minus strand of NZ_GL538353.1, from coordinate 585,572 downwards.
CTAGCGCGTGATAAATGATCTGACCACCGCGCCCCATATTTTGTCCCATGATATAAAAATCTTTATCCTGGACTTCATAGATACCGAATGTTGCATTTTTAGAGAGCTTTCCTTGGATTTTCGCACGAGCTTGTTTTGCTTTTTCGTGATAGTCCGTGATCCATTTTTTTGCTTCGGTTTTTTTGTTTAAAAGCTCGCCAAACATTGTCAACTCTTCTTCGACTGTTTTTGTTGCTCCATATGGAATCAACACAGTGGGAGCGATTTTCGATAATTTCTTATATGTGTCTTCCTTGCTGACAATGATCAGATCTGGACTGAGTTCCGCTACTTTTTCTGCAGAAACTGGATCCCCGAGTTTTTTGACTCCTTTCATGTCATCTTTAATGAAGGGATTGTCAAATTGTGAGCTTGCCGTTGCAATCGGTTTAATACCGAGCGCGATCAAATCACCTGAGTAATCCTCTGTCACGATTTTTTTGGGATGCGCAGGAATCTTTACGGTCTTTTTATTTGTCATCGTATATGTACGCGTATCTTCCTTCTTTTCTTTACTGCTCGAAGCTGTATTCCCACAAGCGGCAAGCAAGCCCACCGCAATGATAGCGATTAATAAAACTATTTTTTTCAAATCTTTTCCCTCCTACATGTAATGAAATTGATAATCATTCTCAATAAATATATCAGCATTCATGATTGCTGACAACCCTTTTTCTACTTGCATAATAAAATAAAAGAAACTATACTAAGTATTGAGAATGATTATCACTATATACTGGAGCGATGCCCTGTGAAAAATCTCTATACCGAAAATCTCGAAATTTCTTACGATAAACGTGTCATTATCCATGACTTGAACATAGAAATCCCTAAAGGAAAAATCACGGCGCTTGTCGGTGCCAATGGTTGCGGGAAATCCACTATATTAAAGACATTGTCGCGCTTGATGAAACCAAGTAAAGGCAGCGTACTATTAGATGGAAAGAAAATCCACCGCCAATCTACCAAAGAATTGGCTAAGGAGATAGCGATCTTACCGCAAAACCCTTCTGCTCCAGACGGTCTGACCGTATTTGAACTGGTTTCTTACGGCAGAGCACCTCATCAAAGCAGTTTCAAACCAATGAGCCAAGAAGATCGAGACAAGGTTTTCTGGGCCCTACGAGTCACTAATCTGTTGGATTTTGCCGATGATCCGATCGAAAACTTATCGGGCGGACAAAGGCAACGTGCTTGGATCGCAATGGCGGTCGCCCAAGAAACAGATGTGCTGTTCCTTGATGAGCCAACCACCTTCCTCGATATGACGCATCAGCTAGATGTCCTTAACTTGTTAAAACAGCTTAATGAGGTCGAGAAGCGTACGATCGTTATGATCGTCCACGATCTGAATCATGCTTCCCGCTATGCAGATCATATGATCGCCATCAAAGACGGTGGTGTCTTTGCATCCGGCACACCTGCGACAGTGATGACAGAAAGTACACTTGAATCGGTATTCAACATCAAGGCGGATATTTTGATCGATCCTCGCAGCGGGGTCCCACTCTGCCTGCCATATGAAACATGTAACGGCTGCGAAATCAAAGAAGCTGCGGGAGGGGTAACCAATCTTGTCCAAGGAATTGTTTGACATCACCATTATCGGAGGCGGCCCGGTAGGCCTTTTTGCCTCCTTTTATAGCGGCCTACGGGCAATGAAAACGAAAATAATCGAAGCAGAACCAGATGTAGGCGGCAAAGTCCGCTACTTCTATCCAGAGAAACTCATCCATGACATCGGTGGCATTCCGGAAATACGTGGCAGCGATTTTGTCAATGGCTTAAAAGAACAAGCCGAAACATTTGAACCTGAGATCTGCTATAACGCGAAAGTCATTGATCTCAAACGTCTGGCAGACGGTACTTTTGAATTAACGGATAATACTGGAACAACACATTACAGCAGAACGGTTTTGATCGCAGTAGGCAGCGGAACCTATATCGTCAATCAGCTAGAAGCAGAGAACGCAGACAGCTTTGAAACTGCTATCCACTATCATGTGCGTGATTTAGAAGCTTTCCGCGGACAAGAAGTGATTGTTTCCGGCGGAGGCGACGCGGCAATGGATTGGGCACGAATGCTGGAAGATATCGCTGCAAAAGTCCATCTCGTTTACCGCGGGGAAGATTTCCGAGGCCACGAACGGCGTGTCCAAGAATTGCGTGCTTCCAATGTTAACGTCCTGGTTCAGCATGAGATCCAGTCGCTTTATGGTGAAAATGGCCAGTTAGAAGGTGTAACGCTGTTTTGTAAACAAACCAGTACTTCTTTCCAATTACCAGCAGCAGCTGTGTTCGTGAATCACGGCGTAAAGATCGATATCGGTACCATGCACGACTGGGGCTTCCAAACCGAAGAATACGGTATCGTAGTAGACGAAACTATGGCCACCACCGTCCCTGGTATTTATGCTTGCGGCGACGTAGCCATTTATCCCCGCAAGATCCGGATCATCGCTGCCGGTTTTCACGAAGGTCCGATCGCTGTTAATAGCGCAAAAAGATTTTTAGAACCGGATGCAGCGAATGAAGCGATGGTTAGTACGCACCATGAGAAGTTTATGCATTTGTCGTGAAAAAAGAAATCGATTAATAAAAGAATCGCTTGAATCCATTTTTAAAAATGGTATTTTCAAGCGATTCTTCTTTGTTAGTATCTAGTATTTACATGGAAAGACGACTCGATCTGTTTTTCATCTATACTGTTCCAACTCCAAATACTGCACCGCATACATTGTTTTTACATCAAAAATATTTCCTGTCTCTATCAATTGCTTTGCTTCTTCTAAAGAAACTTCGACCACATTGATAAATTCATCCTCATCTTTTGCAAGTGGATCGTCGGCTTTTTTCAATTTTTTGGCAACGTAAACATGCAGTACTTCGTCGGCAAACCCCGGCGAGGAGGCAAATGACGTTACATATGCCAAGTCATCAGTTTGGTATCCGGTTTCTTCCTCTAATTCTCGTTTCGCAGCTTCTATCCTATCTTCTTCCGGCTCTAATTTGCCAGCCGGAATCTCGATGATCGTTTTTTCCAATGGTTTGCGAAATTGTTCGACTAAAACTAATTTATCGTCTATAACTGGAATGATCGCTACTGCCCCTGGGTGTTTGACCAATTCCCGTTTCGCTTGATTACCATCGGGAAGCAAGACATCTGCTACTGTTAAGTCGATTATCTTTCCTTTATAAATAGTTGTTTCCGAAATTGTTTTTTCTTCTAAAGACCTCACGCATCTCCACCTGCTTTCATTTTCTCAAAGTATATCATATTGCGAGTCTTAGAGTAATTTACGTCCTTCGACGGATAAACACTTTACTAAAATTATGGTATGATTATAGCAATAAAAGTTTTCCTAACAGGGTATAGATAAATATAATGCGATTTGTTCGGCTAACGGACATATAAGTACATTGAAGGAGTAGATAAATGATGACATATTTTAAAAAAATCCTGGCGTTCTTAGGCTCCATTATTATTGTTTCCATAATTGGTGCGATCATAGATACGATTTTTTCCAACGGCTTGCTTACGGGTATCATCGTAATAGTCGCCGCAGTTGTTCTCTTCTTCTTCTCTTCACGTGCTGGCGACAAGGCAAGGGAGATCACGACCGGTCTCAAGAAAAAAGAATATAAATACATTCGGACAAATTTAGAAGAGGGGCGTACCAAGATCTTGCGCCTACAAAAAATCATGAATCAAAATAAAAATCTGTATTCTTTTCAAGAAAGAAATAAAACACTCCAGCTCACGAAACGGATCTACGGCATCGTCAAGGAAAATCCAAAACGTTTCTATGAAACAGAAGATTTCTTCTTCTCTCACCTTGACTCTTTAGTAGAATTGACGGAAAAATATGCCTTCTTAGAAAGGCAACCCGTTAAAGACAAAAAAATCTATCAAACGTTATCGGATACAAGAACATTGCTGAATGATTTGAGCCGCGTTATCGAAAAAGATTTATTCCAGCTACTCAAACGAGATGTGAACAGCTTGGATTTTGAACTGGAAGTCGCGAAGAATTCTATTTCGAGACAAAAACAAAAAATGGAAGGAGAAACGCGACATGACTCAAACTGACCCTACGAATGAAAAAGACCAAGTATTAGAAAAAGAAATTAATCAAACACTAGATGATCTACTCGCTAATCCCTTCGGAGAGGCTAAAACATCCGAAACAGCGATCACGAATTCTGAAAATGAACCAGCTGAGCGTCTAGTTGATATGCTCTCTGAACGTAATAAACAGCAAGCACAAGAATTGGCCAAACAAATTGAACCGGGTAACCAATCCGCGATTTTGAGCTATGGTGCGCCGGCCCAAGCAAAACTACATGATTTTTCGCATTCGATGTTGAACCACGTACAAAAACAAGATGTCGGACCGATCGGAGAGATCATCAGCGACCTAATGTATCGTCTTCAAGAAGCAGATCCGGACGAACTAGCTGCAAGAAACCGCAATATTTTCACGAAAGTCTTTCACCGTGTGAAACAATCCGTCAATGAGATTACTTCTAAATACCAAAAAATCGGCACCCAAATCGACCGCATCGCGTTGAAATTGGAACATGCCAAAAAACGATTGATTGAGGACAACTCCTTTTTAGAACAACTTTATGACAAAAATAAAGATTACTTCCAAGCGCTTAACATCTATATCGCTGCCGGAGAACTCAAATTAGAAGAAATCAACAAGACATTGATTCCGGAACTACGTAAAAAAGCTGAAGATACTGGAGATCAAATGGCGTATCAAGACGTCAATGACCTTACTCAATTTGCCGACCGCCTTGATAAACGTGTATATGACTTGAAATTAAGCCGCCAAATCACGATTCAGCAAGCACCACAGATTCGTTTGATCCAAAATACGAATCAAGCGTTGGCAGAAAAGATCCAATCCTCTATCATGAATGCTATTCCACTATGGAAAAACCAAGTTGCGATCGCTCTTACTCTATTAAGGCAACAACAGGCCGTCCAAGCACAGCGCAAAGTTTCCGAAACAACGAACGAACTCTTGAAACGTAATGCGGATATGTTGAAAACAAATGCCATTGAAACTGCCCGTGAAAACGAACGTGGCATTGTCGACATTGAAACATTGAAAGAAACGCAAACAAGTTTGATCGAAACATTGCAGGAAACATTGAAGATTCAGCAAGAAGGCCGCCAAAAACGTGTAGCAGCTGAAAAAGAATTGATTTCGATGGAACAAGAATTGAAAGAACGCCTTATTGAAATGAAATAATAAAACCCGTTATCCTCTGCGTGAGTGATAACGGGTTTTTATATGCCTTCTAATCGTAAATTTTCATAATACACAGGTTTGAGATTTGTGACGGTGAGGCCAATCAGCCGGATACTCTCTTCCCCGCTATAGCTGGCATTGAGTAATGCTTTTCCTGCTTGGAAGATGGCCTCCGAATCGTTGACATATTCACTGAGCGTCAACCTTCTTGTATAGGTCGTAAAATCGCGGTAGCGAATTTTAAGAACGACTGTTTTACCGTTTTTATGGATTTTTTGCAAACGCTCCGAGATCTGCGCGGCGAATTTCCTTAAATAGCGTTGGATCATTATTTCATCCCAAACATCTTTTTCAAAAGTGGTTTCCTTACCAACGGATTTCCGATCGCGATTTGGGTTGACAATGTTGCTAGATTGCCCACGGACGTGACGGTATAATTGGTAGCCATGTTTATTCAGTTCCCGCAGCAGATCCCATTCGCTCCAGGCTTTTAGATCTGCGCCTGTGTATATACCCAGACGATGCAGTTTCTCTGCTGTGACCTTCCCTACGCCATAGAATTTCGTGATCGGGATCCCTTCCAGAAATGCTTCTGCTTCTTCCGGTGGAACGACGGTAATACCGTGCGGTTTATGATAATCAGAAGCGATCTTGGCGATAAATTTATTATAAGAAACTCCTGCTGAAGCAGTAAGACCAAGCTCTCTAAAAATCGTTCGCTGGATATCTTGTGCAAGATAAGTCGCAGATTTCATTCCTACTTTATTATCCGTGACATCTAAGTAAGCCTCATCCAACGATAAAGGCTCGATCAAGTCGGTGTAACGGTGGAAGATGGCCCTGATCTGATTAGAAACTTCGACATAATGCGACATATTTCCATGAATAAAAATACCTTGTGGGCAAAGTTTGACTGCTTGTTTGGTCGGCATGGCAGAATGCACACCGAATTTTCGTGCTTCATAAGAACAAGTAGACACGACCCCGCGTTTATTCGGATCTCCCCCGATGATAAGCGGTTTGCCGCGATATTCAGGATGATCTCGCTGTTCAATAGATGCATAAAAAGCATCCATATCAATATGAATAATCTTCCGACTTGTATCCATAAGCGCCGCCTCCTAAAAAGAACATTTGTTCTATTTTAGTTTATCATATTTTCTCCAAAAAGAAAAGAAGCTGCTTTGCAAGAGCTTCTTACTTTTTCATAAATGCACGTTTTCCTAAGACTTCGATTAAGCTTGGCATTATTTGGTATATTCGCGTACCGATATTCATGGCAAAGGGTAAGTTGATCTCACGTTTTTTCTTTCCGAAAATCGAGACGATTTTATGCGCTACTTTTTTCGGATCGAGAACGAGGAACCCGACACTTTTTAAATAGTTGCCTGACGAATCCGCAATATCGAAAAAATTAGTAGCGATGGGGCCGGGATTAACGGTGGTGACATAGATGTTTTCCGGTGCTAATTCCATCCGCAATGCGTTGGAAAAACCGAGGACCGCATACTTAGTCGCAGAATAAACGGCCGATTTTGGGGTTGCGATCTTGCCTGCCTGGGAGGCGATATTGATGATATGTCCCGACTTGCGCTCCTGCATGGCTGGCAAAAGCAATTGCGTCAGCTGCATCAATCCTTGTACATTGGTCGCGAACATCTTCTCGATCGTTGCAAATGGAATAGCAGCAAATTCTTCAAATAAGCCAAAACCAGCACAATTGACAAGTATGTCTGGTGGATAAGTGACTAATAGGTCAGCAGCTATTTCTCCCACCGCTTCTCTATCAGTCATATCAAGCGAATAAACAGGACAATCGACTGCATATCGCTTTTGGATCTCTTCTGCCAGCGCTTCCAGTTTGTCCTTGCGGCGTGCTAGCAAAACTGGTTGATAGCCTTTTTCTGCTGCTTGGGTGGCGATTTCCCAGCCTAGTCCACTGGACGCCCCCGTAATAATGACGATTGGTCTCATCAAAACATCCTTTCTATATCGTAAAACGGCTAAAGTCATTAGCTAGTTCAGTTTCTGGGAAAAGGCTGCGCGCTTCTTCAAGTAATTGTCCGCTTCCTTCCTTATCATAGCGTGCACTGATGTGCGTGATGATAAGTCGTTTTGCTCCGGTTTTTTTCGCCAGTTCGGCAGCTTGATGCGTCGTGGAATGCATATATTCATGCGCCAACTTTTCTAATCCTGCTTCAAAAGTAGCTTCATGAACAATCACATCCGCATTTTCCCCTAGTTCTAGACTTGCCGGTATTTGTCTGGTATCCCCATAGATCGCAATGATCTTGCCAGCTTGCGAGGGGCCGATATAATCGCTGCCATCGATCGTTCTGCCGTCTTCCAATTCCACAGATTCGCCTTTTTTGATTGCTTGAAAAATCGGTCCCGGTGGCACGCCGATCTCCTGTAGTTTTTCGGCATATAACGCCCCTGGCTTGTCTTTTTGGACGATCCGATAGCCATAGCTAGCAATCCCGTGATCAAGCAGATCGCAGCTGACGGAAAATGTGTCGTCATCGAAAAGCAGGCCCGGCTCAATTTCTTCAAAAGCGATGGTATACGATAAGTGTGTGCCGCTGAGCCGCAGTGCACTCTCTACATATTCTTGAATCCCTTTTGGTCCGTAAATCGTGATTGGCTTCTCCTTGCCCTGAAACGAGCGACTACTTAGAAGTCCTGGCAATCCGAAAATATGATCGCCGTGCATATGGGTGATGAATATTTTTTCTAATTTACTCAATTTGATCGTGCTTTTTAAGATTTGATGTTGCGTTGCTTCTCCGCAATCAAACAGCCAAATCGATTTCCGCTCATCTAAAAGTGATAATGCGATCGAGGTAACATTTCTGCTTTTGGAAGGAAGTCCTGCCCCCGTTCCAAGAAATATGAGTTCCATAATGATTTTGTCCTTTCTTTCAGCTTCATAGATCCATTTTATCACATTTTCATGTATGATTGGAAAAACAAGTCTCTCTCTGGCTTCAGAAGATAAAATCTTCGCTCTGCGGTTCAATCATTTGCACAAACTCTTATTAACGGCTAAAATAATATGGAACTACTGGTGAGTTTTTTACTCATCATTTAAAATGCGTAATCAACTTCTGGCTGATTTCATAAATAAGACCTATAGGGACAAGAAAGAGGGTAAATAAAGTATGGCAGACAAGTTAGAACAAAAAGCTTTAATTACTATATTTGGTGGTACAGGGGATTTAGCAAATCGGAAACTTTACCCTTCTCTTTATCACCTTTTCAGAAAAGGCTATCTAAAGGAGCATTTTGCGGTTATCGGGACGGCACGGAGAGAATGGAGTGACGATTTTTTCCGGCAAAAAGTAACGGAATCGATTCAAGACATTGAAGGCTCAGAAAAAGACGCTGAAGCATTTGCTTCTCATTTCTATTATCAATCCCATGACGTGACCAATCGCGAATCTTATGTGAAGCTAAAAAATCTTTCTGAAAAGTTGGATGAAAAATATCAATTAGAAGGCAACCGATTATTTTACTTAGCGATGGCACCGAATTTCTTCGGAACGATCGCGAGTCGAATCCAATCAGAAGGTTTTGTTGATACGGAGGGCTTCCACCGTTTGATCATCGAGAAGCCATTCGGGCATGATCTAGAGAGCGCGAAGGAATTAAATGATAGTCTTCGCCTTGCTTTTAATGAAAATGAAATCTATCGTATCGATCATTATTTAGGCAAAGAATTAGTGCAGAACATTCCTGTACTTCGTTTCGCGAATCCGCTTTTAAATGCGGTCTGGAACAATAAGTATATTGCCAATATCCAAGTATCCTTGACGGAAACATTGGGCGTAGAAGAACGCGGACGCTATTATGATGAAAGTGGCGCGATTCGTGATATGATCCAAAACCATACGTTGCAAATCGTCTCATTGCTCGCAATGAACCCGCCAATCGATCTAACAACAGAAGATATCCGCAATGAAAAAGTACGGGCGCTTCGTTCGCTTCGAGTTTATGAAGGCAAAGAAGTGGCAGAAAACTTTGTCCGTGGTCAATATGGTGCTGGAGAAGTGGACGGCGAAACTTTAGAATCCTACCGCGATGACAAAAACGTTGACTCTGCTTCTACCACTGATACATTTGTAGCGGCGAAACTAATGGTCGATAACGATCGTTGGGCCGGTGTTCCTTTCTATATTCGTTCTGGTAAACGTCTTAATAAGAAAGCCACCCAAATCGCGATCGAATTTAAAAAGAATCCGCATCACTTGTTCGGCGATGAATCATTAGCAGGCAACACGCTTGTGATCAATGTACAGCCTGACGAAGGCATCTACCTTTACTTGAATGCGAAGAAGCCAGGCGGTGGCATGGAAAGTATGCCGATCCAATTGGATTACAGCCATACTTCTCCAGATGGCTCGCCTATTCCAGAAGCATACGAAAAACTGATCTTAGACAGCTTACGTGGCGACGCTACTTACTTCTCGCATTGGGATGAAGTTTCGACCTCATGGAATCTAGTCGATCATGTTATCGAGGAATGGAATAAAGAAACACCCGAGTTTCCAAATTATGCATCCGGTTCTACCGGACCAAAAGCAGCGGATGAATTGCTTGCCCGTGACGGCTTTAAATGGTTTGATAAATAAAAAAAAGCTTGAGCCTTTGGGTTCAAGCTTTTTTTTGAAGATAAATATTATTTCCAACTTGCCTACATAACGATCAGATCCTAGACAACGTCGAATACCTAGGAGCTTATGAGGCGTGAATCGAAACTGAGCGTTTGTCTGGCAAATCGTTTTTTATTTTCAAATCACTCCGTTCTCATGTTAAAATGAAAAAAAGAGCAATCAGGAGGTCCATCCATGGCTGAAAACGTAGAAGATTACTTAGAAAAAGGAATGTACGGCGCGAAAGAGATCAATCCTGAGGAAAAGAAAAAATTTCTCGGTACTTATCGCGAACGTGTGATTCTGGCAATGCATAAAGAAGATGTGCTAGCCGGCAAGTTTTTTGAGGAAATCAAACAAGCAATGCAGGCAGATCCACAGGCGAGATTACTCTTAAATAGTCAATTATCGTATGATTACTTACGTCCGTATATCCACCTCGCTGAAAAATATCATCATGCTTTTTCCCTTGTAACGCGCAAAGCAGAGGAAACAGATGTTTATTTGGTATTGACTGCAACAGAAGCAGTCGATAAGGAAACGATCTTCCTTAGTGAAAACACTGCTGACTTGCCAGAAAAAGAAGAAGAACAAAAAAAATCTTTTTTACAAAAAGTACAAGACCTTTTGAAAAAAGATTAGGAAGGAATTATGTATGTTAGCCATTATTGTGAAAGCCCTCGCGATACTGATGCTGCTTCAAGCACTGTATCTCTTTATCCGCCGCAACTTCGAATACGGTGTCCTCTTCCTTTTGATCACTGCAGCGCTCTTCATTCTTTCGCAAATCTAAAGCGGGCGCTGTTTTCCAATGGCTTCTTTCAGCATCTGCTGCATTTCCCCTATTCCTCGCGCTCCGACCAGCGGAAAAACAAACTGCTGTTCTGGTGCAGTTTTCTCCAATAAACGAATAAATTTTTTCCCGCCCAACATCACTATTACTTCTTGATTGATTTCTAGCTGCTTCCAACCTGCCTGCAGTTCCGCCAGTGAGATCGTTTCTGCATTGACACCATTATAATCGAAGCGCACATCATAACTTCCCGTTACCAAATCATCAGGTTTCAAAAAGCCGTACTTCGGCGATAAGATCAAATAACTTTCTCCCAGCATTTCGGCATAGCCCCGGCATAATCGATGAAAGGTTCCTGTATAGGCTTCTTTTGCTGGAACTGGACCCTTTTCAGGTTGTTTATCCCAGATCTTCGGTTTCCCCGACGGAATAATCATCATGCTGTTATTCCCCCTTTTCACGCAAATATTCCCAGCGCAACACTTTCCCTACCGGTTCATTGACGTCTTGACCTTCCATATAGGTAAAATGATTGTGCCGCAATACTTGGATGGATGCTTGGTTAGTTGCATAGCAGCGTGCAAAGATTTTGTGGATCACCGGTTCCTGCAAGAGCCAATTCAATAATTCTGCGATTGCTTCCGACATGTAACCTTGATTTTGATACGCGGGTACGATACTGTAGCCCAGCTCGATCTCCCCTGTTTCATCAGGATCACCTTGCCCTCCGATCTCACCAATGATCATTTTCGCTTCTTTTAAGACGACTAATTTGGTCCATCTCGTCATCGCCGGTTTTTTTTCTACGTTTTCTAATACATAAGGTAAATAAAAGAAAAAATCGATCCCCGGCCAATCTCGTGAGACTTCATAACCTGTTATTTCTTCCAAAGCCTCTGGTCCCTCGATCGTTGCCCGAATCATTTCTAACGAATACGTGATCAACAGTAATCTATCTGTTTCAATAATATGGTTCATATTGGTTGCCTTCTATCTGTAAATTTTAATAAGAATCCTATTCCGATAGTAACGGATATCGTTTCAAATGTAAAATAAAGGTCATTTTCAAAAAATAAAATTATTCAGACTATTTAGTTGACCTTTTATTTTTGTAAGCGATTACAAGTTAGTTATAGCAAAGATATAGTACCAGGTACTAAAAATCATTATCCTCCCCATTTAGCAGAATTGCTTGAATTGATAGAAAAATCCAAAATTAGCTGTTGACTTTCCTTAGGCAGACGTATATATTAATACTAACATCACTTGGCACACATAAGTGATCGCTGAAATCAAAATCGATAATTTAGAATTCCATTATGATTAAAGGGGTACGAGATCATGAAAAAGGCAAATCTAGTCATTACAATTTTATTACGCTGACAGGGCTATGAACATACTGTTTGATTTAACAGTTGTTTGAGTCCTGTTTATGATTAATGGGATTCTTACAAAGCATCCCATTTTGTTTTTGACAAATTGGGGTGCTTTTTTATTAGCAGGTACTAGAATCAATAATTTGTTTTTTCTAAATATTCAGCATTCACGAGGATAATTAATAAAGAAATGAGGGGTACGTTATGCGAAGTGACAAAATCAAAAAAGGTGTCGATCAGGCTCCAGCGCGCAGTCTGCTGAGAGCAACCGGCCAAATCAAAAGTTCTGGTGATATGAATAAACCATTTATCGCCATCTGTAATTCCTATATCGACATCGTTCCAGGACATGTCCATTTGCGGGAGCTGGCAGATGTAGCGAAAGAAGCGATCCGCGAAGCCGGAGGTATCCCCTTCGAATTCAATACGATCGGCGTTGATGATGGGATCGCAATGGGACATATTGGAATGCGCTATTCCCTCCCAAGCCGGGAAATCATCGCGGATGCAGCGGAAACGGTTATCAACGCTCACTGGTTCGATGGTGTTTTCTATATTCCGAACTGCGATAAGATCACACCCGGCATGCTACTCGCATCCGTTAGAACCAACGTACCAGCTATCTTTTGTTCCGGAGGCCCAATGAAAGCAGGATTATCTGCACATGGGAAAGCATTGACCCTTTCTTCGATGTTTGAAGCAGTTGGTGCCTTTAAAGAAGGAAGTATCTCTCAAGAAGATTTTCTCGATATGGAAGCAAATGCCTGTCCGACATGCGGCTCTTGTGCCGGGATGTTTACAGCCAACTCCATGAACTGTCTAATGGAGATCCTCGGTTTAGCACTTCCGGGAAATGGGACAACACTGGCAGTATCCGATGATCGGCGCGAATTGATCCGAAAATCTGCTTTCCACTTGATGGATCTCGTGAAAAAAGATATTCGTCCTAAAGATATCGTTACGAAAGATGCGATCGATGACGCATTTGCCTTAGACATGGCAATGGGAGGTTCGACCAATACCGTGCTGCATACACTGGCACTTGCAAACGAAGCAGGAATCGATTACGAACTGGATCGCATCAATGATATTGCAAAACGCGTCCCTTATCTTTCCAAAATCGCTCCTTCTTCTGCTTATTCCATGCATGATGTTCATGAAGCAGGCGGTGTATCGGCAATCATCAAAGAACTTGTCGATCTTGGCGGAGCGATCCATCCCGACCGCATCACCGTCACTGGGAAAACGATCCGCGAGAATGTGGAAGATGCTGTCATCATAAATGAACAAGTCATTCATCCAAAGGAAGATCCCTACAGCCCAGTCGGCGGTCTTTCCATCCTCTTCGGAAATATTGCGCCAAAGGGTGCTGCAATCAAAGTCGGCGGTGTGGATCCTTCTGTAAAAGTCTTTCGCGGCGAAGCGATCTGCTTCAGCACACATGACGAAGCAGTCGAAGCAATCGATAACCATACCGTTCAGGAAGGTCATGTCGTCGTGATCCGCTATGAAGGTCCAAAAGGCGGTCCGGGAATGCCAGAAATGCTCGCTCCTACTTCCAGTATCGTAGGACGCGGATTAGGTAAAGACGTGGCACTGATCACAGACGGACGCTTCTCAGGTGCAACGCGTGGTATTGCAGTCGGACATGTTTCTCCCGAAGCAGCAGCTGGCGGTCCGATCGGTCTTATCAACGACGGCGACATCATTACGATCGACCTTCCCAACCGGACACTGAATGTAGAAGTTTCCGATGAAGAATTAGAAGCCCGCAAGAAAGATGTTCCAAAATTCAAAGCAAAAGTGAAAACTGGTTATCTAGCAAGATATACGGCTCTCGTGACATCAGCACATACTGGTGGTGTTATGCAGATCCCAGAAGATTTGATAGATTGATCAATAACGACAAAGAGGTGAGGAAATTGGTTACACAAAGAGCAGCAACAACACAAGCAAGTCAGACAAAATCAGGAGCCGAACTCTTTATCGATGCCCTGAAAAAGCAGGATGTTGAAATGGTTTTCGGCTATCCCGGCGGCGCGGTCCTACCTATCTATGATGCCTTTTACAAAAGTAATTTCCCCCACATCCTAACACGGCATGAGCAAGGCGCCGTCCATGCAGCAGAAGGATATGCGCGGGTGACAGGCAAACCAGGTGTGGTTGTCGTTACTAGCGGCCCCGGTGCTACAAACGTATTGACAGGAATCGCTGATGCCATGAGTGATTCGATTCCACTAGTCGTTTTTACCGGTCAAGTGCATACACCCGGTATCGGGAAAGATGCTTTCCAAGAAGCAGATATGATCGGACTGACGATTCCTATCACCAAATATAATTATCAAGTCAGAGATATCAAAGAACTGCCACGTATCGTCAATGAAGCATTCCACATTGCGAATACCGGCCGAAAAGGACCTGTAGTAGTAGATATCCCTAAAGATCTCGGAATCGCTGAAACAGATACCGTGCATCCCGATACGATCAAACTACCAGGCTATCAGCCAACCTACATTCCGAATCTATTGCAAGTCGAAAAATTAGCACAAGCGATCTTAGCTGCTAAAAAGCCACTGATCTTGGCTGGCGCGGGAGTCAATCACTCCAAAGCAACAGCAGAACTGTTAGAATTTGCAGAACGCTATGATATCCCAGTTGTCAACACACTGCTCGGCCTAGGTAGTTTCCCTAATCACCACGAATTGTTCTTGGGTATGGGCGGTATGCACGGCTCTTATTCGGCAAATATGGCACTTACCGACTGCGACCTGCTGATCAATTTCGGTTCCCGTTTTGATGATCGCTTGGCCAGTGCACCAAAAGAATTTGCACCAAACGCCGTGATCGCTCATGTCGATATCGATCCGGCTGAGATCGGGAAAATCATTGAAACGCAGATCCCGATCGTAGCTGATATCCGGGCTACATTAGAAGCACTGCTTGCCATCCAAGTAACAGAAGCTTTCGACTTCTCGCATTGGCATAAGCTTAATACAACGCGTAAAAATCGGCATCCCTTCTCTTATGACCGCAACACCAAGACACAGATCAAACCGCAGCGCGTTATTGAGATCATTGGCGAGATCACACGCGGCGAAGCATTGGTCGCGACCGATGTCGGACAGCACCAAATGTGGGTGGCGCAGTTTTATCCGTTCCAATTTGACCATCAGATCATCACTAGCGGTGGCCTCGGTACTATGGGCTTCGGCTTCCCGGCAGCAGTAGGTGCACAACTCGCCTTCCCAGAAAAAACAGTCGTCGCTTTTGTTGGCGATGGTGGTTTCCAAATGACCAATCAAGAACTCGCGATCCTTGCTGGATATGGGATCAACGTCAAAGTCGTGATTTTGAACAATCATTCGCTTGGTATGGTCCGGCAATGGCAAACCAAATTCCACGGGGAACGTTACTCCCATTCGATTTTCGACAGTCAACCGGATTTTGTTAAATTAGCAGAAGCCTATGGCGTAAAAGGCTATCGTTTTACGAATCCAGAAACGATCGAAAACGATTTGAAAAAAGTATTTCTACAAACAGGTCCGGCAGTTATCGATGTTGAGATCCCTGGGGACGAGCAAGTGCTGCCGATGGTGCCAAGTGGAAAACCAAACCACCAAATGGAAGGAGTCGAATAAGATGCGCCGTATCATCACTGCTACTGTGAATAATTCTTCCGGCGTGCTAAACAGGATCACCGGTGTTATTTCCCGCCGGCAATACAACATCGACAGTATCTCTGTTGGCTGGACAGAAGAAGAAAATATCTCACGAATCACGATCGTTGTTCATGTCGACTCACTCTATGAGATCGAACAAGTAACGAAACAGCTCAACAAACAAATCGATGTCTTGAAAGTCAGCGATATTACAGATGACCCGCATATCGAACGAGAGCTGGCATTAGTAAAATTAAATGCACCTGCCCCGCTCCGCTCGGAATTAAATGCGGTGATTGAGCCTTTCCGCGCTACGATCATCGATGTCGGCACCAAAAACATCGTAGTCCAAGTCAGCGGCACAAGTGAAAAAGTCGATGCGTTTGTCGATACAGTCAAACCATATGGCATCAAGCAATTAGCACGAACAGGCGTGACCGGGTTTACCCGCAGCAGTAAAAAAAATAGTTGAGATTTCACTGAGAGCATCTGCTTTCTGAAATAGATATCAAACGTTGGAGGTTAGGAAAATGACAAAAGTATATTATGAAGATGCTGTAAAAGAAAATGCACTAACGGGGAAGAAAGTTGCCGTTATCGGTTATGGATCACAAGGACATGCGCATTCGCAAAATCTGCGTGACAATGGCAATGACGTTATCATCGGTATCCGCGAAGGACGTTCTAAAGAAAGTGCGAAAAACGACGGCTTCGATGTTTACTCCGTTGCCGAAGCGAGTAAACAAGCAGATGTCATCATGATCCTTCTACCAGACGAAATCCAAGGAGATACATACGAAAAAGAAATCAGCCCAAACTTGGAAGCAGGAAATGCCATTGTTTTCGCCCATGGTTTCAACATCCATTTTGATGTGATCAAACCTCCTACAGATGTAGATGTTTTCCTAGTTGCACCAAAAGGCCCCGGACATCTAGTAAGACGTACCTTTGTAGAAGGCGGTGCCGTCCCTTCCCTCTTCGCCGTCCACCAAGATGCCACTGGCAAAGCGCAGGACCTCGCCCTTTCTTATGCCAAAGGAATCGGAGCTACACGTGCCGGCGTTATCGAAACAACTTTCAAAGAAGAAACAGAAACGGATCTATTCGGTGAACAAGCTGTCCTATGCGGCGGTGCCACTCACCTTATCCAAGCAGGCTTTGAAACACTTGTAGAAGCAGGCTATCAACCGGAACTCGCTTACTTCGAAGTACTGCATGAGATGAAACTGATCGTAGACCTGATGTACGAAGGCGGAATGGAAAAAATGCGCTATTCGATCTCCAATACAGCAGAATATGGCGACTATGTATCCGGTCCGCGCATCGTGACCAGCGATACGAAGAAAGCGATGAAAGAAGTATTGACCGATATCCAAAATGGTAATTTTGCCAAATCGTTTATCGATGACAATAAAAACGGCTTCAAAGAATTTCACCGAATGCGCAAAGAACAGCAAGGTCATCAAATCGAAGCAGTCGGCAAAAATCTCCGCGAAATGATGCCGTTCGTAAATCCAAGAAAATAATTGTTAAAAAGCATCTAGCTTGGGAACCTCTGCAGCAGCAGAGCTCTTCCCTGCTTTTTGTTATCAGTTATGGGTTTTTGCCAGTCCAATGCCTATAACTGATAACAAAAACAACGTGTTTTTTGTATCTACAATACTAATGAAGAGGTGAAATCGAATGAAAAAGGTCCAGTTTTTTGACACAACTCTGAGAGATGGCGAACAAACACCTGGCGTTAATTTTGATGTAAAGGAGAAAATAAGAATCGCCTTACAACTCGAAAAACTAGGCATCGATTGTATCGAAGCGGGATTCCCGATTTCCTCTCCTGGTGATTTTGAATGTGTCAAAGCAATTGCTGATCAAATCAAAACAACAGCCGTAACAGGGCTTGCTCGTTGTGTGGAAAGGGATATCGACCGCGTCGCCGAAGCGCTGCAAAACGCGTATGCCCCGCAGATCCATATTTTCCTAGCCACCAGCGACGTTCACATGAAATACAAACTAAAAATGTCGCGAGCGGAAGTACTAGCATCGATCGATCATCATGTCCGCTATGCAGCCAAACAATTTGAGATCGTCCAGTTTTCACCGGAAGATGCCACTCGAACGGACCGCAGTTTCCTGATCGAAGCTGTACAGACGGCGATCACAGCTGGCGCAAAAGTCATCAATATCCCGGATACAGTCGGCTATACTAACCCTACTGAATTCGGCCAACTGTTCCGCGAACTCAGAGCAGCGATTCCTGAATTTGATGCTGTCACCTTCTCCTGCCACTGCCACGATGATCTCGGTATGGCAGTTGCGAACTCGCTAGCAGCGATTGAAAACGGTGCGACCCGTGTGGAAGCAACGATCAACGGTATTGGAGAACGAGCTGGTAATACGGCACTTGAAGAAGTTGCTGTTGCCCTGCATATTCGGAAAGATTTTTATCAAGCAGAAACAACTATCACACTCAATCAATTTAAAACGACAAGCGATCTCGTCAGTCGGCTTTCCGGCCTTCCTGTTCCGAAAAACAAAGCAGTTATCGGCGGCAATGCTTATGCACATGAATCCGGAATCCATCAAGACGGCGTCCTTAAAAACCCCGATACGTATGAAATCATCACTCCCGCTCTCGTCGGTGTAGAAAAGAATTCCTTGCCACTCGGCAAACTATCTGGCAAGCACGCTTTCCAAACAAAGCTGGCAGAACTTGGCTATGAGATCACAGCCGATGAACAATCGCGCTTGTTCAAACGCTTTAAACAACTGGCTGATGCCAAAAAACAGGTTACCGAAGAAGACATCCATGCACTTGTTTTAGGGGAATCGCAAGAAGCAGATAAACCCTTTGAATTGGAACACATGCAGATCCAATATGTTACAAATGGCATTCAAGCAGCGGTGCTTCGTATTAAAGATGCAACTGGCAAGATTGCCGAAGATGCTGCGACTGGTTCGGGCAGTATCGAAGCGATCTATAACGCGATCAACCGCCTTACCAATCAAACAGTTACCCTCTCTGATTACCGTATTCAATCCATTTCCGCAGGGCAAGACGCCCAAGCAGAAGTCCATGTCATTATTGAGACAACGAATGGTCGTCAGCTACACGGGATCGGCATCGACTATGACGTCCTGACCGCCAGTGCGAAAGCTTATCTACAGGCAGTTGGCAAAGTAGGTCAGACAGTCGCACCGCAAGAGGAGGTAAAAGAAGCATGACTAAGAAAATCGTCGTGTTGGCTGGAGATGGTATTGGTCCGGAGATCATGGACAGTGCCCTTTCTCTCCTCCAAACTATTCAAGCAGATTTCGAACTTGATTATCAGATCGAAAAATTCCTCTTCGGCGGAGCAGCGATCGATGCAACTGGTGTGCCACTTCCAAAAGAATCACTCGCTGCTTGCCGGCAAGCAGATGCCATCTTGCTGGGAGCGATTGGCGGTCCAAAATGGGATAACGCCAGCGAGCGCCCCGAAAGTGGTCTGCTTGCCCTACGTAAAGCACTTGGTTTATTTGCAAACATTCGCCCCATCCAAGTTCCCGATTCGATTGCTGCACTTTCACCACTTAAAGCAGAAATCGTCTCTGGCAGTGATTTTATCGTTGTCCGCGAACTGACAGGTGGTCTGTATTTTGGCGAACCAAAAGTTTTGGAGGAAACACATGCCACCGACACGCTCAACTACTCCAAGAAGGAAATCCAACGTATTTTGATCCAAGCATTTGAGATCGCGAAAACGCGAAAACAAAAGGTAACTTCTGTCGATAAAGCCAATGTGCTTGCCAGTAGCAAATTATGGCGGGAAACTGCGAATGAAGTTGCTGCTGATTATCCGACAGTTACATTAGAACATCTTTACGTTGATGCAGCAGCAATGCTACTGATCCAAAAGCCGACCGCATTCGACGTGATCGTCACAGAAAATCTGTTTGGCGATATTTTAAGCGACGAAGCTTCTGTCATTACCGGATCGCTCGGTCTGCTCCCTTCTGCCAGTCATGCGGAGCAAGGTCCTTCGCTTTACGAACCGATCCATGGATCCGCTCCTGATATCGCCGGACAAGACATCGCCAATCCGATGTCGATGATCAGCTCCGTTTCCTTGATGCTCCGCCAATCATTTGGCGAGTATCAAGCAAGTAAAAGATTAGACGAAGCCGCAGAAGCAGTAATGAAGGCAGGCATCCTCACTCGTGATTTAGGAGGAGATGCTTCTACCAGTACTTTTACCAAGGCCATTCAAAATAAATTAAAAGGAGGAGACTAAAATGGGACAAACGCTTTTTGACAAACTTTGGGATCGCCATGTCATATATGGAAAAGAAGGTGAACCACAATTATTATACGTCGATCTGCATTTGATCCATGAAGTTACTTCTCCCCAAGCCTTTGAAGGATTACGAATGGAAAACAGACCTGTTAGACGACCAGATCGGACTTTTGCCACGATGGATCATAATGTGCCGACAGAAGATATTTTCAACATCCATGATCTTGTTTCTAAAAAACAAATCGAAGCATTACAGAAAAACTGCGAAGAATTCGGGGTACGACTAGCTGATGTCGGTAGTGAACGCCAAGGAATCGTCCACATGGTCGGTCCGGAAACTGGTTTGACCCAGCCTGGCAAACTGATTGTCTGCGGTGATTCTCACACTGCGACGCACGGCGCTTTTGGCGCGATCGGCTTTGGGATCGGCTCCAGTGAAGTGGAACACGTCTTTGCCACCCAAACGATCTGGCAACAGAAACCTAAAAACATGGGAATCGAGATCACCGGTAAACTTCCAAAAGGTGTCTATGCGAAAGATATCATTCTCCATTTGATCGCTACTTACGGCGTTTCATTCGGAACCGGATATGCCGTTGAGTATTACGGGGAAGCAATCGAAGCGCTGACTATGGAAGAACGGATGACGATCTGCAATATGGCGATTGAAGGCGGGGCTAAAGTCGGATTGATGGCACCGGATCAAACCACTTTCGAATATGTCAAAGGTCGTGAATATGCACCAAGCGATTTTGACGCGGCTGTTCAAGATTGGCAAGCGTTCTATACGGATGAAGATGCTACCTATGATCTGCACCTCGAAGTCGATGTCAGCAAACTCGAGCCGTATGTGACTTGGGGAACCAATCCAGAAATGGGAGTTCCTTATTCCAGCGCTTTCCCTCCTATTAAGGACAGCAACTACGAACGCGCCTATGACTATATGGGGCTAAAACCCGGACAACGGGCAGAAGATATCGAACTTGGCTATGTGTTTATTGGTTCCTGCACGAACGCAAGGCTTTCCGATCTGGAAGAAGCCGCTCGTATTGTTGCTGGGAAAAAAGTAAAAGAAGGCATTCGCGCACTCGTCGTTCCCGGTTCCAGACAAGTACGTACACTCGCTGAGAAAAGTGGTCTGGATAAGATCTTTAAAGATGCTGGTTTTGAATGGCGTGAGCCTGGCTGTTCCATGTGTCTCGGAATGAATCCCGATCAAGTCCCGGATGGCGTCCACTGCGCGTCCACTTCCAACCGAAATTTCGAAGGACGGCAAGGAAAAGGTGCACGCACACATCTTGTATCGCCAGCTATGGCAGCGGCTGCCGCCATTCATGGTCATTTTGTCAATATTCGCGAGGAGGGGATTCTAAATGGAAGCAATCAAGGTGCATAATGGAAAAACGGTCGCACTGATGTACGATAATATCGATACGGATCAAATCATTCCGAAAAATTTCTTAAAACGAATCGAACGGACTGGTTTCGGCGAATTTTTATTCGATGAGTGGCGCTATTTAGCTAATCGAAAACCTAATCCGGATTTCCCACTCAACGAACCCAACCGCAAAGAGGCAACGATCCTGATAACTGGAGACAACTTTGGTTGTGGTTCCTCTCGGGAACATGCTGCTTGGGCACTCTTGGATTATGGTTTCAAAGTCATTATCGCCGGGAGCTACAGCGATATCTTTTATATGAACTGCACAAAGAATGGTGTTCTGCCAATCTCACTTTCCCAAGCGTCACGTGATCATCTTGCCAAACTTGGTGCAGAAGAATCGATCACGATCGACCTTCCGAACCAGCAAGTGATCGCAGGAGGTAAAACTTATGACTTTGAGATCGATCCGACTTGGAAAAATAAATTTATCGAAGGTTTGGACGATATCGCCATCACGATGCAGTATATCGATAACATCACGGCATATGAAGCAAAAATCAACACATATGAACAGGTCTGAAATCAAAAAAAGGTTGTGATAGGAATGGAATTAGTGGACTTATTGGTCACGAAAGAAGATGTCTTAGCTGCGTATGATACACTCAAATCAGTGGTACGTCATACACCATTGGAATATGATTTTTATTTATCACAAAAATATGATTGTCATGTTTACTTAAAGCGAGAAGATCAGCAGCAGGTGCGTTCTTTCAAGATCCGCGGCGCTTATTATGCGATCAAGCAATTGACAGCCGCGCAATTAGCAAATGGAGTAGTATGTGCTAGTGCCGGCAACCATGCGCAAGGTGTTGCTTACACATGCAATCAGCTCAAAGTCCCGGCAACCATTTTTATGCCTACCACTACACCAAAACAAAAAATCGATCAAGTCACATTTTTTGGCGGTACAGAAGTTACCGTCGAACTGATCGGCGATACTTTTGACGCTTCCTCTAAAGCAGCTGTCCGTTTCGCTAATGACAATCAGAAAACTATCATCCCTCCTTTTGACGATGCTAATGTGATTGCTGGCCAAGGCACATTGGCTGTAGAAATGCTGGAAGATCTGACAAACGAAAACAACGCTGCAGATTTTGTGTTTGCCGGAATCGGTGGTGGCGGTCTGATCAGTGGGATAAGTGCTTATTTGAAATCCACCAGCCCTTCCACTAAAATCATCGGTGTCGAACCAAGCGGAGCTCCTTCTATGGCAGCTGCTCTTGAACAAGACCATGTCGTTTGTTTAGAACAAATCGATAAATTTGTAGACGGTGCTGCCGTCAAACAGGTCGGCGAGCGTAATTTTCTCCATGTCAAGACATTGGTGGACGATGTGATCGATGTACCGGAAGGCGAAGTATGCAGCACGATCTTGGATCTCTATTCCAAACAAGCGATCGTTGCGGAACCAGCTGGTGCTTTATCCGTAGCTGCCTTGAATCATTATCGTGACAAGATCAAAGGTAAAACAGTCGTCTGCGTCGTCAGTGGTGGTAATAATGATATCAATCGGATGCAGGAAATCGAAGAACGTTCGCTCTTATTTGAAGGACTCAAGCATTACTTCATTGTCAACTTTCCGCAGCGTCCGGGGGCATTAAAAGAATTCGTCAACGAGGTCCTAGGTCCTGAAGATGACATTACCAAATTTGAATACACGAAGAAAGTAAATCGCGGGAATGGCCCTGTGATCATCGGGGTACTTTTGAAATATAAACAGGAATATCCCGACTTACTGAAACGAGTAGAAGCCTTTGATCCCAGCTTTATCGCCATTAATGAAAATCACATGCTGTATGGTTTATTGGTTTAAAAAAGGTAGCAACTGCTGAGGTTGCTACCTTTTTTAGTACTTTATTATTCCGAAAAGAGCGCTTGATAGTTATCGAGATAGACCGTTCTATTCGGCTCATCTAACAATTGGATCGCCTGTAGAAGCTGTTTCTTTGCCTCGGATTCAGCAAATGGCACATCCTTCAAATCAGCGTCATTTAAAAGCCTTGTTCCTTCTGCCTTGATTTTAACGATGAGATCTTCCTGAGGATCATTGGCAAGTGTTTTATTGCGCAGTCCCCATTTTGTCATTACCAGCGTATTCGTCTTTGTTGCCTTATCGATAATAGACTCAGACGAGCGAAGACGATTTTTTGTCTCGGCATGATAGATTTCCACGATGTCCCCTTCTTTGAAAGGAAACGAATCTTTTCCAACCTTTGTTCCAGTTCCTTCCATCGTCTTTTCATAACGTGTCATTCCTGCTGCATCTTTGACGACCACTTTCGCATAAGTTTCCCCGCTGTAATAACTATGCGGTTTTTCAGCAGTAACATCGAGCGTGGCGGAATCATCGTTTCGATTCGTCGTAAAAGTCGCGAATTTGGCATCGCCTAGTCCTAGGAGTTGGATGCTTTGATTTGCTAATTTACTGATGTTTATCTTTTCAAGTGAGATCTTCGCATCATTTTGGGCTTCTTTCACATAAACATAATGCGTATCAGCAATATATGGAGCGACTTCTTCCCCTGTGAACGTTACAGTATAAATACCATTTGGCACTTGTTTAAAGTCTAGTGTCTCTCCTTTCACAGTTTGCTCCGCGATCATTTTTGTTCCGTCTTTGAGCTGCAGTTTTGCTCCATTTAGCGCCTTTACATCCTCCGCTTTTAATTGGATACTCAGATTTCCTTTTAATCCTAAGGAAGCGATATCCTTATTCTGTACCATTTCAAAATTAGAATTGATCAATATTGTCGGATCTACTAGAGTGCGTGCACTAGCTAATTTGCTCTCCGGTATGATATCAGCGAGTGAAGCTATTGCTGGATAGGATTTTGCGCGGTTTTTAACAGCTTGATCATCTGCTAGTACTAGCCCCCACCGCTGCAAAACGGGTGTAAAGTCTTGCTTACTTGTTTCGCTGTAGTAGCGATTTAGCAAATCTGGCAGTGGGTAATCCGTTTTGCTGAAACCATTCTGATTGGCAAGCTCTCGATATCCTTGGTACATCTTAGTAAAAGCTTCATTTCCAGCTTTTTGTTTCAACATCGTCAGCAAAATCAACTTTTCGCGTAGATCTACAGAGCCATATGTTCCGTCTTGTTTGACCAATTTCGTATACAGATTTTTCTCTACCGCTTCTTTTTTCCCGTAATTAAAGAGCCAGCCGATTTGATCTGCTTTTTTCCCATATTTTTCATATTGGTATTGGACACCGAATAAGTTATTGGAAACTTCCCCTGTATACATGCCTTGTCCATCGAAACCGGCTTGATAGCCATGAGCGATCTCATGAAGCGTTGCCCAATCTATCTTTGTCAGCCACATATCTGTCGTTGCGTAGCTATTTGCCGTCCAATTACCGCCATAATAGGCGCCCCCCTGCACCATGACTATCCGCTTTTAAAAAGTAGCGATTACTGCCATTTTTATTGACCGCAGAACTATCATCGAAACCAGCAATTTGATTATAATAAGCAAATAAATCTTGATAATGCGCTATTAATTCATCTAAGGAAGCATAATCTTTGAGATTGCGAACTGCATTTTTATCTCGCTTCGGGATAAGTAGTTGAAAATCTTTCCCTTTGATCAACGCATAATTTCCATCCTTATCGTCCCATGTTTGAAAAAAGGTTTCCGCATCGCCATGATATGCATAAACAGGAAGCGGCTTCTGTGCCTGCTCACTATCTACCTCATATTCCAGCTGAGCACCTGACTCGCCATAAGGCGTGTCGACAAAAGGAACAAGTGCTTCCGTTCCACTAACCGTCGTCCAATCACTGCCGACTTTTACCGATTTTTCGGTTGCTGAATCATTTCCTAAAAGCCGGACCGTCAATGACTGCTTATAAGCTGGATTAGCTTGGCGGACTTTCAAGACTGTGTTTTCTCGTAAAATAAAGCCTAGATCTTGACGATCATGGTTCTTTCCTTTACTCATTCCCGCTTTAAAAATCCAAGTTGGTTCTTGAATACTGAATACATCTTTCTTCCCTGTTTCTTTGGCTTCTGCTTGCATACTGCCGATACATACAAGCAACACACTAACTATTACTAATAAAAATCCCGTTTTTTTCATTTCTATTCCTCCTTTTCTATACCTTTACTATACAATAAAATTCAAGACTTGTTAGGAAAACTGGGTGGTGTTCTTTAAAAATCTGTATTACAATCAAAAACTAACTGTTTTAATCAAATCTCTTTATTTAAAACAATTAAAGGTTTATACTATAATAGTAGAGGGAAAACCTGTATTAATAGTATTTAACTTTTTCAATAACACAAGGAGTGTTTATGATGACTAGAAAAAATCGTTTATTCCAACATTCCACCATGGCCGCATTAGTTGGCGGTTTGTTTAGTGGGACGACCACCTTTAAGGAGTTGCTCGCAAATGGTGATCTTGGAATTGGTACATTAGATGAATTTGACGGCGAATTGATCGTGGTTGACGGTAAAGCGTATCAGATCCGTTCTGACGGTAAAGCATATGAAGTGAAACCAGAAGATACAACGCCATACGCAAGTGTTTCTTTTTTTGATGCGGATACTTCCCTAACCATCGAGGAATCCAAATCAAAAGATGAAGTCGAAGCACTGATGGCTTCCCATATGCAAGGTCCGAATGTTTTTTACGCAGTCAAATTAACGGGAAACTTTCGTTATGTGGATACACGAGTTGTTCCTAAACAAACTAGACCTTATCCGCCACTTATTGAAGCAGTAAAAGAACAACCGACTTATCACTTCGAATATATCACTGGTACGATCGTCGGTTTTTGGACCCCCGCTTATATCAGTGGGATCGGCGTGGCGGGTTATCATATCCATTTCATTGATGATATGCGCCAAGTCGGTGGACACGTTTTCGATTACGAAATGTTGGACGGCACGGTCGAATTTGCGCAACAAACGGAGTTCGAATTACAGTTGCCACAAACAACGGAATTCTTACGAAGTGATTTGACAACGCCAGATATGCTGGATCAAATCGAAGCGGCAGAAAAATAAAAAAACTATTTCCTTTTACTAGGAAATAGTTTTTTTTGCTTCAAATGCCAGTATGTCTTTCAACATCACTATGCTGCTTCGACCATCGTAAACTAGCGACCATGCCAGTAATCGATAGAATGAAGATAGCTAGTAAAATCGAAATATTCGATATAAAACTCATTGCAAGCGCATTTACAATAATAATGCCAATAACACTATAAGGCAGTATTTTTGTTCGGAAAGCACGGTTATACACCCACCAATTGATAACAATGACCCCCAGATAAACAAGAAATGCTAGCAGTAAGCCTATTTTATTCGCCGTATCCCATTCAACGCCCACAACGCCATAGGTGGCAATCAAGAACTGCAGATTGATCGCAATGATGATAAAGACATGTAGATAAGCTGTTGCAAATCCTGTACTATTTTTCACCTTATTCATACCAAATCGATAATGATACATATAAATCCAGAACAGCATGATGACAAAAACAAAATAAATGACACTTCGGATCGTTACATGCTCGATCTCAATAGCATTGACTAGGAAAATCAATCCTTCGCCAAATAATAAAATGACAAATAAGCTCAGCCGCTCAGCAAGATGCCCAAAGTGGATGGGACTTTTTTTGGAAACTGGATAAAACAACAGTGGAAATACCACCGCTACCATGACAGAGACAAAATAGATCCAAAAGTGGATCCCAGCTGGTGCCAGCAGTCCAACTGTCGCGATCGCGCAGGAGAGTAACAATCCACCTGCATATACCAAAACTATTGCACGACTGGTATTGTTGCGTTTCAATATATAATTCAACACGTACTGCAACGCGATACTTAAAAATATCAATGTGGTCAGTCCTGTGAAGCTGATAAATGTTTTTTCAAAATCAGCATTGATCGTTTTCGACAAGAGAATCACTAAAAACATGTCAATAAAAACAAACATGTATTGATACCACTCTTTCTCAAAAAAGCGGTTGACCAATAGCGTGCGGTAGATCCAAATAGCGAAGAACACCAGAAAGAGCATCGTATTTTTCCCTAAACTTTCTAATGTCAGCAAACTTGGTGAGATATGTTCGACAGTATGATTGATCTGCGACAGCACATAGACAAAGATCAAGTCAAAGAACAGTTCGGACATACTCACTTCTTTTTCTTTCATAATTCATTCATCCCCTTTTATTAAAACCTATAAAAAATAGTACCATATTTCCCAGTAAATTTCAGTCTTATAAAAAAACAGCCTTATTTGCTAAGGCTGTTAGCACGTATAAAAGATAATAGCCATGATTAACTGCTTTTACGTTTTGTATAGATGAAAAAATGTCGCGAATCCACTTCCTATACTCGTTGATCATGTCACTTTTTATTTACCTCTCCGTTTTACCCAAAATTTCGTTAATAGTATTAATCGTAAAAAATATTACGTTTCTCTCTAGATGATTTTACTACTGACATAATGCCTGATATCAAAAACAGAACGCCTGTTATCCAGCCGTAACTAAAAAAGCAAAGCCCTCCTACTACTATGAGTGTAATCGACCAGCCTTTGATATTCTGCCCATTTTTCATTTTAAAGGCAGCTATAAATCCAATGATACAAGCTGCCACTGCTAAAAGGAAAAAATAGAAAACAATCCCTCCGCCTACAGTCAAGCCAATCACATCATCTGAAGTTAGTGCATCCGTATTTATAGATGTTCCTATTCCTAATAAGGCTAACATAATCCCCATAAATAAAATCCCAAGTATTGCAAGACTCGCTCCGATAATCGTCATAATAAATTCTGCTTTTCTTTGTTCCATTTCTTTTCTCCTTCAACTAGTTATTTTGTGACTTGAATAATACGCGTTCTCCGATTATGGTGTGTCAACCCTAGCTTTTCTCTACATAAGTCAACCAATAATCTTCGAATTTTTCTTTAAACACTTCAGTCCCAATCCGACCGCGTAAAGCTAAAACATGTACGCTGTTATCTATAAATTTCACTTGATATTTATAGATAACACTTTGTTTTTTGTTATATTGGCGATAGCACCCTATATCAACAACTTCTATCCACCGCTTTTTATATTGCTTTCCTTCCTCATAATAAGTAAAACCTTGTTCCTCCATTTTGTATAAAATGCCCTCATATTTAAGCATAATATTCAGATCAACAATGGCTGTTGCTAACATCGCAAAAGAAAAGGTTCCTGCTACTGAAAATAAAAAAATCAGATACATTCCGCCTATCAATAAAACAAGTAGCAATGCGATGATATTTATGATTAGAGATTGCCTTAGTACAAACTTACATATCGCAACTACTACAGCTGTTAGTGTTAAAACAATTAGTATGCCCATCGTAAACTCTTTAAAAATATCAGCCCATGTAATTCTAATCTCAAGTTTCCCATTGATCATGATTAGCAACAACCTCTTTTTTTACTCTTTTATCAATAAGTAGTACCTTCAAATTTTTTAGCTATTTCGGCCGTGCTATTGATTCCGATATCTTCAGTATCTATTTTCCACTTACTATTTACTTTCTTTAAATGGACCGTCGAAACGGTACTTGTCTTCAAAGGCATTTTGTAAGGATTTCCGGAAATTCTTTAATGACAATCCCTATAACGGCACTTTGTGTTTCTTTATAGCTTGCTTTATAGTTTGTTTCCTTTTGAAGTTTATTGGAAAGGTCGGACATTTGTGAATTTAGATCTGTAAGGCTGATAGTGCGTACTTTAACGCCGATATAAGCATCTTCTCCGGAAAAAGATTCTAACGTGTAAGCAACATGACCTCTAGAAGCGTTTCCTTTTTTTAATTCCTTCAATAAAGCAGTAAGATCTTTATCCGCAATAGGGTTTGAAAAAGTAAAATTCCGTTGAATTTTTTCCTTTGTTTCTGTATCAAATTCCTTTTTATCTGCTGTCAGACTATTTTCCACATACTTATCCGCATATAGATCTGACTTTCCAAGGTAAACTTCATTCACATAAGCTTTCAATGCTTTTTCGGCTTCCTTGCTCTTATCCTCATAATTTCGTGTATCAATTTTAAGACTTATTGGTTTAGCCTTTTTAATATTGGGGGCATAATTTAGTGTGTATACGCCTTGCTTCTCAATTTTAAAGACAATGTTTCCTGTTAAGGACGTGTCTGCAGTTATTTTCTTAGCTGTTAGATAATCGTTGTCCATAGACATATGAGAATAACCTATATAGCTTTCTGCATTCGTTGCTTCTTTTTCTTTATTTACTAAAGAAATTATTTGCCAATAATCTTTCTGTATCTGTACTATTATTGGTTAGTTTTATACGTAAAGATAGGTATTTCTCGTCATTTTCAGATTTAGGAATAACATACGTTCCTGATAATACTTTTATTGCTATACTTTTTTAGAAACTTCTACCGTTTTCGTTTCCCCTTTTTTCTTTGGTGACTCTGACCCTAGTGAACATCCCATTAATGAAATGCATACTAGTAAGGTTATACCAAGCATGCCGAATTTTTTCATAAATACCTCCTCTTTTCTATCTAATGCATTAATCCATAAGGCTGTCTTTTTTACGTGAGAATGACGCCGCTGTTTTTTCATAATAAAGGAGAGTCTACTAAATCGTTTTTTTAGTGCTGCTCTCCATAAAGCCCTTATATATTTCGAAAACAAGAGATTATGGATTGCTTGTATCATAATTTTTCCCTTTATTATCCTTTAAATGCGTATATCTTGTTCGCTTCTATATCGTATTTTTCTCCCCTTATTCATTAGTATGCTATCACATTAATTATAGCCTAGTTTTTTCTATTAAAATGTGACAAATTTCCGAATTTTTATCTGATTTTGTATCAAAAAAGTGAACTTTTTCGATCCCGATCTCTTATGGGAGCATTAAATTTGATTTTGGTGTTTTATATCTACTTATTCTTTTTATTAAAGCTCCACTTAGTGACGTTTGATTGACTATCTAGGAATATAAAGGAAAGCCAATTCCATCGACCAACTTATCTTCCCTTTACGCATGGCTTTTGCCAAATTTGAACGTGAACTGATATAGTATAAAAAAAACAGTATGGAAAGGAGAAAGTCCCACACTGTTTTCCCTATTTTTTTATTTCTGAATTTCTGTTGTCACGTTAGAAATCTCCATCTGTTGACTGGAGGTGTCTACAAAAAAAAGCCATACACCCAATAAGGCAAGGATAATCACTATTACTTGATAAACAATCGCTGTGATAGCAATAATTTTTACGCTAGTTGGATAATTTCTCCGCTTCGCAAGTAAATAGATGCTAGGAACTAATCCAATAACTGGTAGAGTGAAAGCCAAAATAGAAGCGATGATCAACCCTAGTATATTCATTATATCCATCGGTTCTTTGTTCATTTTATTTACTCCTTTCTAATCTATGATGTATATCCAATGACTATGAGTTTCACATCTTTATATGTATGTGAATCTAGTAGCATTATAGCATAACCCTACGCCTATTTCTGAATCTATAGACACCTCATGTCCAACAAAGAAAAAAATCAACTTTCGGCTTAACTTAAAGCCTTCAAAAGTTGATTTTTCCGACCTGAGAGCCTTATCCAAACAAGGCTCTCCCATAAGTAACACTAATTCTATCATTTCCCATCAAACTGTCAACTGTTTTTCACGTATAACATCTCATATAGTAATCCTTCTAAGCCTTTGATCTGCAATTGTCCTAGTACGGCGCCAATTTGGAAATCATCGCCTTGTGATTGCCAGATCGTGTACAAGCGGTCTTTGAGATCATAAGCGATTTCCGCTTTATCCAGCCGCCGATATACTTCTGCGGTCACATCTTGAACCTTATTCGGCTCTAGGGAGGCGAATATGGCTGTTTCACTTTCTAAAGCAAACATTTCTTTTTCTACTCGCTTTGCACCAACTGCTTCACCAAGTGCGGCAAAACCTTTTAAATGCAGGAGATGTGTTCGCTCTTTTGGTAAAATGCCAGCTGGATCTTCGACATGGAGATGGACTTTTTTCGCTTCTATATCCAATTCGACAGTCGTTTTCGCTTCATTGTCTCCTGCTTTTTCCACCATTGTAAAACGATTGCTTGCTCCTGCAAACAGCTGCCATTCCAGTGTGAGCGGCAATGTTTCGCCTTTAGTCTCAGCCGGATATTTATCTAGTGGGATGATTGCTCCTGCTTTGGCAAAAACAGGGTATTCTTCCAGACTTCTGAATACTTCAAGCTCCACATTTCCTTTATACCTTCTACCTGTGAAAAAATCATACCAGCTGCCTTCTGGAAGCCAGACTTTTGTGGAACCGTATTGCAGCTTTTTGTCCATTCGTTCTGTGATCGGCGCGACGATCAATTGTTCACCGAAATAATATTCATTCGGAACGTGGTATGCTTCTTCGCGATCTGGATTTAGGTAATAAATCGGCATGATCAATGGGATTCCATCGCGGTGAGTTTGCACATTCAGTGTATACAGATAAGGGATAAACGCATGTCGAAGGCGTAAGAAATCTTTCATTGCTTCTGCGACGATCGGGTTGAAACGCCATGGCTCTTTCCCAGTAAATGGGCTGCAAGAGCTGTGCAGACGATTGATCGGACTGAAAACGCCGAATTGATACCAACGCAGTGCCAATTCATCTTCGCGGTAACCTTGCATATGTCCGCCAATATCATGGCTCCACCACGTATAACCGATATTGGAAGCGGTCGCCGTGAAATAGGGTTGAAACGCCAAGGACTTCCATGAGATCACGGCATCGCCGGAAAATCCGATTGGGTAGCGATGGCTGCCCGGCCCAGCGTAGCGGGATAAAATGATGCCATTGGCGTGATTGGCTTGGATATCTTGATAATGATAGTGGTTCAGTAGCCAAAGTGGATCTAAACCGCGGTTACAGGTATTTGTCCCTTGCTGCCAGTCGATCCACCAGAAATCAACTCCCTCTTTTTCAAGCGGATGATGGACATCTTCAAAATAGGTTTCCCGAAAAGCGGGATTGTCGATATCAAACTTAGCTGGCTCTTCGATGCTAGGGTCCAGTCCCAATTTTTCTGCGACGACAGGGTATTGTTCTTCAAAAGCTAAAATCCCAGAAGCAGGATGCACATTGAGCGTTACTTTTAACCCTTTTTCGTGAAGCGTTTTCAAAAACCGTTTTGGATCGGGAAATAATTCGCGATTCCATGTGTAGCCTGTCCAGCCGCTTCCGAAACGTTCAGGAAGATCAGTCAGATGCCAATCCATATCGATCACGCTGACAGATAGCGGTACCTTTTCGTTTTCAAAGCGATCCATTAATTCCAAATATTCCCCTTCGTCATATTTCCAATATCTGCTCCACCAATTCCCTAGCGCATAACGTGGTAAAAGCGGTGTTTTACCTGTCAGTTTGTAAAAATCTTGGATTGCTTCTAAATAACTACGGCCATAACCGAAAAAGTACAGATCTTCTTCGGGTTGTTTTCGCGGCTCTGGATTATTATTTTCATCTAAAACAAAAGAATCCGAATCATCGAGGATCGCCAAGCCGGCCTTGCTGATGATGCCCTCTCCTAGCTCCGTGCTGCCGTCGATCATATCTAGCGTTCGAGCAGTGCCTTTCAGGGTTTCCGGAGTTGTCCCGTAATACCAGCGATTATTGTAGAGCGAATATTTATTTAAAACATCGATGAACAGATTATCTTTGGAAAAAGCTGCTTTATTATAATAAAGATGAAAGTGAGTAGTAATGATCTCTAGACGATTCTCTTCATCGATAAGATGATAGGCTACTTTACCAAGATCACGGTTCAAAACGGTCTGGGTCGGTGCATCTTCAAACACGCCGGTCTCGGAATATTCCAAGCGGATCAGTTTCTCCGTGATCAATGTAAATCGATAGGTCTCTCCTTGAATGATATTGTCTTCTTGCATGTAGTCCACTCCTTTGTTCAAATCTTAACATTAAGTCCGTTTCATCACGGATTCTCGTTCGATCAATTCGCCAGGCAAGATAAAATTCTTTTCCTGCTCCGTCTCTTTATTTGTGGTACGGCTCGCTAATACATCCACGGCCAATTCGCCTTTGCGTACTTGATCCAGACGAATGGTGGTAAGTGGCGGATCCATTAGTTTAGCATAGCGGATATCATCAAAGCCGATAATGGAAATGTGCTTTGGATCATAGCAATGATTTTCCTTTAGATAATGAATAAATTCCACCGCAAGAAAATCAGCAGTAACTACCAATGCAGTGATTTTATCCAGTTGTGTCACTATTTTCTCGAATTCAAAACTAGTAAAGCTCAAACGGTCATCGTATTGAAGTCCGTGCTCCGCTAAAGCTTGCTTATAGCCTTCAAAACGGTTGTGGATAACACCAGTGGCATCGATCTTAAATGGATAAGATAGGAAACCGATCTGCTCGTGACCGCAGTTTGCTAAATAATCCGTTGCCTGATAACCAACTTTTTTATCATCTGTATGGATAAAGCAGCGTTCCCACTTGCTCGTTTTCACTTCTTGCTTGGTTTCTTCTGAAAGGTGGGTATCGATAAAAATAACTGGTGCCTGAATCTTATGATCAATGGCCGCAAAAAAACTTTCCGATACCCCGACAGCGATAAAACCTTCAAATTTCCAATTCATTTGTACCGCTTCGACGTCTTCTACAGAAGTAATGTTGTGGATCAAGGTAAAATAACCATATTCTTTTGCTTTTTTCTCAATACCTTCCAAAATCTCGGTAACAAACGGATCTGCAAAGTTGATGCGTTCATTTTCCGAATAATAAAGTAGACCGATCAGTCGGGAAGAAGATTTTACGAGCGAACGAGCATTCATATTCGGTGTATAATTGTACTTTTTCATGATGGATTCGATCAGTTTGATTTTATCCGCGGAAACGCGGTGTGCCTTTTTATTGATCACATTCGACACAGTTGTCACACTTACACCAGATTCTTCTGCTATTTGTTTGATTGTAATTTTCATATTCTCACCAACTCTATTTTAATACAGTCATTATATGGTTTTTTTCGAAAAATTGATAGTTTTATTTGCCTGAGCCTTTCGCGATCCCTGCTACAAATTGCTTCTGGAAAATCAAATAAATAATGATGACCGGAATGATCGAGATGGATGTAGCGGCAAATAAACCGCCGTAATCCGTGCCATATTGACCATTGAACAAGCGTAGCCCTACAGAGATCAATTGTTTGTTTTCGTCATTGATCATGAGATAAGGCCAGAGGAAATCTTCCCAGACCCAAAGGAATTGGAAAATCGCCAAACTTGCGATCGTGTTGCGCGACATCGGTAAAATGATGCGATGGAAAATATAAAAATCCGATGCTCCGTCGATCCGAGCCGCTTCCATCATTTCATCAGAGATCTGCGAGATACTTTGCCGGAATAAAAAGATCCCGAAAGCACTTATCATGGAGGGAATGATCAACGACTTATACGAATCGAGCCAGCCGAACTGTAGCATCATCTCATATTTAGGGATGATCGTTACACACCACGGTAGCATCATTGTGGATAACACGATTCCGAAAATTACCTTTTTAAATCGGAAATGGAATTTCGCAAACACGAAGCCGATTGCTGCGCTCGTATAAATAATGATCACAGTGACGACGATCGCAATAAATAGACTGTTTGCAAACATCCGCATAAAATTGAAATTTTCCTGAACATTGATATAATTCTGCAGCGTCGACATCTTCGGAAAAAACGATCCACCGATTTTGACGATCTCGCTGTTTGGTGCAAAAGAGGACACCAGCATCCAGATAAAAGGAATGACCGTAATCAGCGCAAGCACTAATAATATCAGGTTAAAACCCCATTTAAACATTTTACTGGTAAGGGATTCTTGGATCATGGCGTCATCTTCCTTTCTCCGGTTACTTTAAACATGATCGCTGTAAGCAGCGCGATCATAACAAACAAAATGATACTCATTGCCGAAGCAGTACCGAAATTGTATTTCACAAATGCCTCGTCATAGATCAAATAGGAGATCACATAGGTGGAAGTCCCCGGACCGCCGTCCGTCATAATCAAGATTTGGATGTAGGTCTGTAAGTACGTAATTAAAGAAGTAATGACTACGAATAATGTCGTCGGTTTCAAGAGCGGCCAGGTAATACTTCTGAACTGCTGCCATTTTGAAGCGCCGTCAATGCTTGCTGCTTCGTAAACGTCGTCTGGCAAACTCATCAATCCACCGATGAAAATAACCGTCGCATAGCCGAAATCTTTCCAGATCGTCATGATAATAATAGCTGGCAAGGCATAATGCGAATTGTTGAGCCAATTGATATCCAGCCCGAACACTTTGTTGATCAGCCCGAATTGCGGATTATACAACCACATCCACACAAAGGAAACAGCTACGAGCGGTGTGATCGTCGGCATGTAGAACATCCCTTGGAAAAAGGACTTTACCTTTGTCATTTTGGAGTAGATCATCAGCGCCAGCCCTAATCCGATCACGACACGAAAAACAATCGCGAAGAAGGAAAAAATAAAGGTATTGCTGATCGAGCTCCAAAATAATTTATCAGCAAGGACATCTTTAAAATTTTGCAGGCCGACAAAATCATATTTATCAATGAGCGGATTCCAACCATGAAAACTCCCGGCGAATGCTTTATAGATCGGGTATACTAAGAAAATCGCGAGATAGATCACTAAGAGCAACATGGTTGTATTCTTAAAATCGAAAAACCGTAGTGCCTTCCGCTTTGCTTTCACTTCCATATTTCTCATCCTTTTTTAAAGGAGTACACCAAGTTCATCCCTTGATGCACTCCCCAAAATTAATTTGCTTCGTTATAGAATTTATATTTCGATTCGCTTGCTTTAAAATCGCTCTTCGCCATTTCTTTATCGATTTTCGCTTGTCCGTCTTTCAGCGCTTGGTCGACTGATTTACCGTTATAAAGCACATCCTCCATTGTTTGTGTCGAAGTCGATTCGATTACTGCTGGGAATGCGCCCGGCCAGATCAAACGGTCGATGCGGTTAGATAACGCTTTCAAAACTGGATCCGCTAAAATATCTTTGTCTTTCGCTAAGGATTTCTTCGTTGGGAAGGAAGCTAGATTCAATGCTCCTTGTTTCGAATAGTCATCATTTGCGAGCAAGTATTTCAAGAAGTCCTGCGCTACTGCTTGTTGCCCTTTCGTTTGATTTTTGTTGATACCTGGAGTACTTTCCCCGTTGTAGCGGTCATACGCGAATGGGGTATCTTTTGTCGGTGTTGGCGTTGGGAAAACCCCATAATCGATGTCCGGATATTTATTTTTCAGTTCTCCTTGATACCAACCCCATTTATAAACCATCGCACTTTGTCCATTTCCAAAGCTTTGAGAAGAATCTGTTCCGAAATCTTTGGAGCCGACTTTTTCTTTGTCATAGAGATCTTTCAGGAATTGGGTGTTTTCTTTGGTTGTTTTATTATCGAAATTCACTTTTTTGCCATCTTTATCAAAAAGCAGTGTTCCTTTTTGATAATTCAAGCCCTCGATCATCGCACTATATGTTTCACTGTTAAAATTGAAACCAGCTTGCGTGATCTTATCATTTTTTTCTTTAGTCAATTTTTTCGCTACTGCTGTGAATTCTTCCCATGTTTTCGGAATATCGCTCTCCGTTAAACCTGCTTCTTTCCATAATTTCTTGTTATAGTAAATGTTACCAGTATTGATAGAGATATCTGTGTAATAGATTTTACCGTCTACTACATGAGAAGGTACAGAAGTAAAGTCTGCTTCTAAGTCTTTGACTGGGATTTTGTATGCTGCCATGTAAGGCATCAACAAATCATTTTGAGAGTTGTGAACATTAAAGATCGCTGGTCCATTTTTCCCTTTCAGTGCTAATGGCAACTTCGTCCAGAAATCATCCCAAGGCTGGATAACTGTTTTGATCTTGACATTTGGATATGTTTTTTCATATTTTTTTGCTAATGCAATGGCAGGATCATTGTCGACCCATGTCCAGTACTCGATATCGATCGGTTCGCCTTTATTCACGAGATGATTAGGATCATATTTGACAGTTTGACCAATCGGATCAAGTCCTTTGTCTTTCTTCGTATCTTTCTTGCCACTCCCTGTGCTACTTCCACCTGATGAACAAGCTGCTAAGCTTACAACCATTAAAACTAAAACGACTGTAACTAATTTTTTCCACATAACAAGCCCTCCATTTTTAAGGTTTAACGTTAAACTGAATTACAAACAAAGTTTAACGTTAAACTTAAATTTTGTCAAGCGCTTACATTTTGATTTTAATGCCGTTTATCCTCGAAAAGCTTTTCCGTTCTATGGTTTGTCTTTAGAAAAAAAATCAAAAAAACTTAACAGTTATAAGCTGCTAAGTTCAAACGGAAGAAAAACACTATTTCAATCATTTCCTTGCTATTCCCGGCTTGGCGAAAAAATGATTAGATTCTAGGCAAAGTCGAGTACCGAAACGGAACGTACTTATGTAGGTGAGCATCGGAACGCAGACATTAACAACGAAGATAAGCGTTTTTCGCCAAGCTGGCTCAAACCGGTTGGTTGACTCGCGCTACGCTACCGCGTTCGATCAATTCGATCTCAAAATGCTGATTGCCTACTTTTTCCGTGGGTGCTTCAACTTTGCGTAGCAACAGTTCCGCCGCTGTTGCTCCGATTTGATAAACTGGCTGACGGACAGTCGTAAGCGGTGGTGTTGTAAATGCAGACATCTCGATATCATCAAATCCGATCACACTGAGGTCTTCCGGGATGCGGATTTTTTCTCCCCAGGCTGCCCGGTACGTTCCAAATGCCATTAAATCATTCGTTGCAAAAATCGCGGTAACGTCTTCTTTCAATAATCGCTCTGCCGCTTCATATCCGCCTTGTGTCGTTTGATTTGCTCGCTCGATATACTTCTCTTGGACTGGGATCCCGGCTTCTGCTAAAGCTTCAAAATATCCTTCCAACCGACCGCTGACATTGTAAAAAGTAGTATCCGACGTAATGATTCCGATTTTACGGTGACCATTTTCGATCAAGTGACGCGTGGCGATATAACCGCCTTGGACGTCGTCGATCGTGATCCGGCCTTCTTGACGGGGATTCAGTTGATGATCCAGCAAGATGTACGGGCGCTTTTTCACACGAATCGCACTAAGTGTCTTCTCATCGATCAAATGTGGTGTCGCGATAATAACACCGTCCACTGCCCGGTGCAGCAACTCTTCGACATATTGAAATTCCCGCTGGCGTTCATTAGAAGAGTTGCAGAGAATGATCATGTAATCATTTTGATTTAGGAAGTCTTCTGCCCCTTTGATCATTTGTGAGAAAAACGGATCAGTCACTTCCGGAACGATCATACCAATCGTGTTGGTGCGGGTAATGACCATGTTTTTCGCGAAGAAATTCGGTTTGTAATTTTGTTCCTTCGCTGTTTTCAATACACGTTCTCGAGTTGCAAGGCTGAACCGTTCTCCTTTTCCATTTAAGATTTGTGATACGGCGGTGATCGATACCCCTGTTGCTGCCGCTATTTCACGGATTGTCACTCCCATGTATTCTCCCCCTCGGCTTAATAAAGCGCCTTCATCATTATACGAGCCTATTGTCCTTTCCTTTAGTATACAAATAAAAAAGCCGCTCGTAAACGTTATTCTTGCTTACAAGCGGCTTTTTGCGGATTTTTAATAGAATTGGTCAGGAAGTAAGGTTTCTCCGAGCTGGATATTGTCGCGATAATCGATCGGAATATCGACTACCACAGGGCCTTCTGTGCGCATAGCTTCGGAAAGAACACTTTCCAATTCATCTGGATGATTGACACGAAGTCCTTTGGCACCAAAGCTTTCTGCATATTTCACGATATCGACAGCACCGAAACGCACTGCTGCTTCTTTACCGTATTTCATTTTTTGTTGGAAAGCAACCATATCATAGCTACCATCATTCCAAACTAAATGAACAAGTGGCGCATGAAGACGAACAGCTGTTTCAAGTTCCATTGCGGAAAACAAGAAACCTCCATCTCCAGAAATCGAAACTACTTTTTCGCCTGGACGAACAAGTGTTGCAGCAATGCCCCAAGGGAGTGCTACGCCTAGCGTCTGCATACCATTAGAGAAAAGCAGACGGCGCGGTTCATAGGAGCGGAAATGACGTGCCATCCAGATATAATGAGAGCCAACATCAACGGTTACAGTCACGTTGTCATCGATCATCGAACGCAATGTTTGAATGACGTGAAGCGGATGCACGACGTTGGAATCAGGATAAACCGGGGGAACATCTCGTTCTTCTAATTTACTGCGCAGATTATCTAAAACGGCAATTTCTTTGTCAGCCAATTCCAGACCGTCAAATTTTGCGTTGATCGAATCCACTGTCAAAGCAATGTTGCCGACTAATTCTGTCACAGGTTGATAATAATGGTCGATATCTGCCATAATGTCATCGATATGCACAATGGCATGTTCAGAACCTGCATTCCATGCTTTTGGATCGTATTCGATTGGATCGTAGCCAACTGTGATTACTAGATCTGCTTTATTCAATAAAATATCTCCTGGTTGATTGCGGAATAAGCCAACTCGTCCGAAGAAGTTAGTTTCTAGGTCGCGAGAAATGACACCGGCTGCTTGGAAAGTTTCGACAACAGGGATACTCGTTTTTTCCAATAAGCGTCTGATCGCACCGGTCACTTCAGGACTTGATGCCCGCATTCCTAGTAACAATACTGGTAATTTTGCTTTCTTCAAGCGCGCTACTAATTTCGCTACTTGTTCGGAAGAAGCTGGACCGCTTTTCGGCTTTTGAAGTGGGCGAATCGCTTTCACCGGCACATTTTCTTCCCCCACGATATCTTGCGGCAAGCTGACAAAAGCAGCACCTTGATTCGGTTCAGAAGCGGCACGAAATGCATTCGTGAGTGCTTCCGGAACGTTTTCGGCATGGATGACTTCTTCGCTGTATTTGGTGATTGGACGGAACAACGCAGCATTATCCA
The DNA here is from genome assembly GCF_000148995.1 of Listeria grayi DSM 20601. GTDB lineage: Bacteria > Bacillota > Bacilli > Lactobacillales > Listeriaceae > Listeria > Listeria grayi. The sequence continues at coordinate 545,067 of NZ_GL538353.1, read as the reverse complement.
TTGATTGATGTGTCCGTTTCAAACGATCTTGACGCGTAACATTTCCGGCGATCGCAACAACCGGATCCCCTTCTGCGGTTGCAGTGACAAGTCCAGTTGCTAAATTTGAAGCTCCTGGTCCACTGGTTACCATGACAACCCCTGGTTTCCCTGTAAGGCGCCCGATCGCAGCAGCCATAAATGCAGCATTTTGCTCATGCCGGCTGACAATCAACTCTGGTCCTCGATCTGCCATCACATCAAATACTTTATCGATCTTAGCACCTGGGATCCCGAATACATGCGTAACACCTTGATTGATCAACGTATCAACCACTAAATCGGCTCCTGATTTGGTTGCTTGTGCTTCTTTTGCTTTTTCCATTTCCATCATTCCTTGTTATAATTTATTATATTGATTTTATTAATACAGTTATATCTATAAAGACGATTATACTCTTATAATTGCATTTTACAAGGATTTTGTTTTATTTTCTGTTATATAATTAGTTTAAAACTGTATCAAAAGCTGTGACAATAAAAAAACCGGCAATGCTCCTTTCCCTGAGCATTGCCGGTTTTTTCGCTTCAACGGTCAAACGATTAAAGTTTAACTACGTTTTCAGCTTGAGGGCCACGTTGACCTTCAACGATTTCGAATTCTACGCTTTGACCTTCGTCAAGTGTTTTGAATCCGTCGCCTTGGATAGCGCTGAAGTGTACGAATACGTCGTCTCCACCTTCAACTTCGATGAAACCAAAGCCTTTTTCACTGTTGAACCATTTAACTGTACCTGTTTGCATAATTCACAAACCTCCAAAAAATTTTCTTAATATGTTCCTTTACTAACAAAAAACGACTGGAAACTGCCTTACAACAAGCTAACCTTTGTTTTTCATAAAAAAATTCACATATTATAAAGGGAATTAGACCAAAATGAAGAAGTATTAACACCCTTTATAAAATGTGAATTCTCGGTAACACTTTTGGTTCTATATTTTTATTACATTTATATAGTAACGCTTGTGCAGAAATTTTGCAAGCAAAATATAATACGGTTACAAGATTGAATATTCTTGCTTTTTCATTTTGACATGTCCTACCTTTACACGATCAAAAAAGGAAAACGAGACCACTCTGTTTAATGTGATCTCGTTTTTTAACGCCGATTAATTACCTAGATTTGTCTTATCATTCAAACGCCATTTGCGTAGCAGCTGATGCAGTGGTGCTTTTACAAGCAAGTATACTGCCACGGAGATCGTCGACGCTGCAACGCCGATCAATAATCCGCCCAGTACATCGGTTGGATAGTGGACCCCTAAGTAGATGCGCGAGTACATAATGCTGAGGATCAGTAGAAAAGCTACCACACCGATCACGATTCTTTGATAGACTTTATGAACGACGAGCATCAAGAAAAGTGCCGCTAAACTGAAAAATACTGCTGACGCTGTAGCATGTCCACTTGGGAAACTAAAACCGCTTTCCTGCACGAGCCACTGTCCTTGTGCTGGCCGAACTCGGCTCACGATATGTTTCAAAAGATAGTTCACGATGATAGCGCCCACCAATACCGTGCCTCCGAACCATAAGCCAGTGACAAATTTACGGAAAGCGAACAGGATCAAGGCAATAATAACCGTATAAACGATCACGAATTCTGCACTGCCGAGGTGTGTATAAAATTTGATGAATGCCGTTTTGCCACTTGTGAAGTCGGTATGGATATGATGGATCCAGTAAAGATCAAATTTAGCTACCCAATTGCTTTCTTTGATAATGCCGACCATGTCGATCAGAAACAGGATCAATGCCACGATCCCAACTGCTAGTAATGCTGTAATTGTTTTTTGATTCTTATTCATTTTGAGCTCCTTTTAGACATTTTCTTGTAAAAACGCGGTTGTTTCCTTTACGAGCTGCTGATAATTTTCTTCCTCACCAGTTTCTTTTGCTTGAATGACAGAAATACCTTCCGCTTCATCAAAACGGACGATTCCTGTCTTGGTGAATGTCGCGTTTCCAATCAAATGAAGTTTGTAAGTGCCGTCGTCGGCTTGTTCCGCCGTTACTTGCACCCTTCCGCCGTCATTATATACATGCGTCACTGCTTCCAGTGTATCATCATCTAGTTGCTTTTTGATGAGACTAGAGGCTGACATTGCTGTCCCGCAAGCATTGGTAAAGCCTACGCCGCGTTCAAACGTACGAACATAGATCTTATCCGCTGCCAATCGTTTAACGAAGCTGACATTGACGCCGTCAGGGAAATACGGATTTTCCCCATTCAGATAACTGGCTAACGTTTCTTGTTTATCAGAGTCCAACTGCTCTTGATCGACAAAACTGATCAAATGCGGATTAGGAACCGCTACAGTAGAAAAGGCAAGTTCGTTATCCAGCTCAGGAATCGGTTCGTTGAATACGGCTTTCCCATTGTAATGGAACGGCAATGCTTCCGGTTCAAATAAAACCGGCGAGATCTCGACTTGGTAAGTTGGGATTCCAAAACCAAGAGATTCTGCCTGTGCCACTTCTAGATTTGCTTTCATCGTTTCAACGATCAGCTGCTTTTCATCTTCTTTTTCCAACAAATAACGTGCTACTGTCCGCAGTCCATTCCCGCACATAGAGGCTTCGGAGGTATCACTGTTGAAAACGCGCATTTTATAGGCTGCACCGGCATTGATGCTTGCACTGACGAATAAGACGCCATCAGCACCACCAAGTTCATGCGAACGGTCACAGATCTGTTTGGTGAAGATCCGGCGGTTCACATCGGTCCAATCCACAATGCGGTTATCGATCTCATCAATAATAAAAAAGTCATTTTGAGAACCATGTACTTTGATAAATGTCAGTTCCATTGCTTTCACACCTTTACCCGTTTTTTTCTATTGTACCATTAAAAAATGGAGTCAGCGAGAAAACTCCATTCGCTGACTCCGCTCTGATTTATATCACTTATGCTTCATAATTTTTGGTGACAATATCCGCACAGCGCGCACAAAGTGTTGGGTGATTATGATCATGACCAACATCTGTTTTCACTACACGGCAGCGTTCGCATGTTTCGCCTTGCGCTTTTTCGACCAGTACGCTCACGTCTTCAAAAACGTGTGCTTCTGCTGGTGCTTGTGTTTCAGTATCCGCCAAGCTGAATTGCGATACAATCAGCAACTGCGCTAGATCACTGTCCAATCCGTCGATCAATTCTTTTACAGAAGCGGATGGATAAAGCGTTACTTTTGCTTCAAACGATTTACCGATCAATTTCGCATTCCGCGCTTCTTCCAATGCTTTTAAGACTTTATCGCGCAAGCTCATGAACGCATTCCATTCTGTTAACAAAGCATCTTGATTCGCAAATGTTTCACCAGCCGGTAATTCTGCTAATTGGACATAATCCTCTTCTTCTTTATAGAATTTCCAGATTTCTTCCGAAGTATGCGGCAAGATCGGTGTCAATAGTTTAGTAAGTGCGACAGCCGTTTGATAAAAGACGGTTTGCATACAGCGACGGGCGTGGCTGTTCTCTGGCTCGATATATACCACATCTTTGGCAAAGTCTAGATAGAAAGCAGAAAGTTCGCTTGTACAGAAGTTGACGATCGTTTTGTAGACCGATGAGAAAGCGTACGCGTCATAACCTTTGCGGATCGAGTCGATCACTTGGTTCAATCGTACTGTCATATATTGATCTACGGAACGAAGATCTTCAAATGCAACAGTATCAGCTTTTGGATCGAAGTCAGAAACGTTCGCAAGTAAGAAACGCAATGTGTTGCGGAGCTTGCGGTATACCTCGGCTACTTGATTCAGCGTATTCATATCTACACGGACATCAGATTCATAATCGACACTTGCTACCCAAAGACGCAGGATGTCAGCACCTAATTGATTCGTTACTTTCTTCGGTTCGATCGTATTTCCAAGAGATTTACTTTGCTTGCGGCCTTGCGGATCAAGTGTAAATCCTTGCGAAAGGACGGCTTTATAAGGTGCAACGCCATTGATCGCTACGCTGGTCGTGATACTGGAGTTGAACCAGCCGCGGTATTGATCCGAGCCTTCTAAATAAAGATCGGCCGGGAAGGTAAGATTCGGACGTTGTTTCAAGACCGCTTCATGAGAAGAACCGGAGTCGAACCATACATCCATGATATCTGTTTCTTTCGTAAATTCGCCGTTCGGGCTTCCTGGATGCGTAAATCCTTTTGGAAGCAAGTCTTTTGCTTCTCTTTCAAACCAAACATTCGAGCCATGTTCTGCAAAAAGTGCAGCTGCATGTTCGATCGTTTCTTTGCTTAGGATCGCTTCGCCATTTTCGGCATAGAAAATCGGCAGTGGAACACCCCAAGCACGTTGTCTGGAAATCACCCAGTCGCCGCGATCGCGGATCATATTGTAAAGACGAGTCTTGCCCCAAGGGATTACCCAATCGACTTTTTCTACTTCATCCAAAATGTTTTGACGGAAAGCATCGATCGAAGCAAACCATTGAGCGGTCGCACGGTAGATGACCGGTTTCTTTGTGCGCCAATCATGCGGATAGCTATGCGTGAAGAAATCGAGTTTCAGCAATGCTCCTTTTTCTTCCAACAATTCGGTGATCATTGGATTAGCTTTATCGTAGAAGATTCCTTCAAACCCTGGTGCTTCATCAGTGTAACAACCTCTGCTGTCTACAGGAGATAGAACTTCCAAGTCATATCTTTTCCCGATGAAATAATCGTCTTCCCCATGTCCTGGTGCTGTGTGGACGAGACCAGTACCAGCATCTAATGTCACGTGGTCGCCGATCATGACAAGCGATGTCCGGTCGTAGAATGGATGCTGCGCTGTTACATATTCCAGTTCGTCGCCTTTCACTTCTTGAAGGCTCTCATAGTCTTCCCAGCCGATCTCTTTTGCTACTTGTTCTAATAGTTCTTTTGCGATCACAAATTTGCGTTCGCCGACTTTTACCACAGAATAAGTATATTCTGGATTAACAGAGATTCCAAGGTTTGCTGGCAAAGTCCATGGTGTTGTTGTCCAGATAACAAGTTCTGCATCATCAGGTAGCACATCTTTTCCGTCTACTACTTTGAAAGCTACATAGATCGAAGCGGATTTTACATCTTTATATTCGATTTCAGCTTCTGCGAGCGAAGATTCACTGGAAGGTGACCAATAGATCGGTTTCAACCCTTTATAAATATATCCTTTTTCTGCCATTTTACCGAACACGCGGATTTGAGCTGCTTCATATTCCGGTTGCAACGTGATATACGGATTTTCCCAATCCGCAGCAACGCCAAGCCTTTTGAAATCTTCGCGTTGTTTGTCCACTTGACTCAGGGCATATTCCATACAATGTTTGCGATATTCTGCCATGGTCATTTCTTTGCGCTTCACGCCTTTATTGGCAAGTACTTGTTCGATCGGTAGACCATGTGTATCCCAACCTGGTACATACGGAGAACGGAAGCCTGTCATTGATTTATAGCGTACAATGATGTCTTTACTGATTTTGTTCAGCGAGTGGCCTAAGTGGATATTTCCGTTCGCATAAGGAGGCCCATCATGCAGGATGAAAGTCGGTTTTCCTTCATTTAATTCTTGACGACGTGCATAAATATCATTTTCTTCCCATTCTTTTTGCCATTCTAGTTCACGTACAGGTAAATTTCCACGCATTGGAAATGCTGTTTTCGGGATCAATAATGTTTCTTTATATTCCATGTTCACTTCTCCTTTTTTATTTAACATAAAACAAAAAATCTCCTCCCTAAAAAAGGGACGAGATGAATCGCGGTACCACCCTTGTTGATGACGACGGATCGCCACCCACTTTGATACACCTATAACGCTAGGTTCGCGCCATTTCTTACTTACTTTCGGAAACGGGACTCCAGAGTGATTTCAAAAGCGTTAAAGTTATCAGCCTCGCACCGTTCGCTGACTCGCTCAAACTTGTCTGCTCGCTTTTTACTTGTCTCCATCTTCGTCTGTTTGTTTGACTTCTTTTAGTTGTTTCAATTCCGTCGCATCGACATCATAAGACATCAACTGCTGCCAATCGTCGCTTTTGATAAGATCCATTTGCGCTTCCACTAACATTTTCAAACGTTCGCGGAAAACTTTGGATTGGCGTTTCAAGTCTTCGATCTCGATAGCCACTTTGCGTGCTTTCGATAACGAATCCCCTAAAATACGATCGGCATTTTTTTCTGCTTCACGAACGATCAGTTTCGCTTCTTTATTAGCAGAATGTTTGACTTCTTCTGCAGCAGTCTGCGCAACGATCAGTGATTTATTAAGTGTTTCTTCAATGTTGGTGAAGTGGCCAAGGCGTTCTTCACTGTTATTCAAAGTATCTTCCAGCTTTTTCTTTTCTTTGATCAATTGTTCATAGTCTTTAATGATCTGATCCAGAAAATCGTTCACTTCATCTTCATCATAGCCTCGAAAACTTCTAGTAAATTCTTTGTTATGTATATCTAATGGCGATAACGGCATAACGAGCACCTCCGCATGATTATTTCGATTCTTCGTTCTTGTATCTAAATATAATTACATTGTCCATTCTATCATAGTTGCTAGACTTTTCCTAGTTTTTCCCGAAAATTATTCGTTTTTTCAAATCAAGAATCCTGCTTTATCGAGCGCCGCGATTCCTTTGGAAATCTGTTCTTCTGTATCTGCCTCGATCGTATGCAGATGAACGCTTCCGGTCAATTCAGCGAGGAGTGAGGCATTGGTCGTGCGCACTTTCTGAATGAATTTATCGACATCGAAACGATTTTTCACATGAAGTGCCGCCGTAATTTCGCCATAAATCGGGTGTTCTACTGTTACATCTACCACAGTTATTCCACAGTCGACGAGCAAGGTGAGCTCTTGTTCGGTTTCTGCTTTCGTATGGTTGACAGCGATGATTTTGCGAATGCGATTATCTGTTTCAGGACGGACATAGACATAACCTTGTGGAGTGGCAGTGATCGGCTCGTCTTTCGCTTTTAAGAGCGAGATATCTTGAACGATCACTTGGCGGCTGACATTAGCCGCTTTCGCCAGTTCACTACCTGAAACCGGCGTGTTTGCTGTTTTCAACTGTTCTAAAATATAGTGGCGGCGTTTCTCGCCGAGCAGTTTTTCCACGATGCTCCTCCTCTCTTATTGTAAATAACCGATCGTGATCTTGTCCTTATCTTTTTTCGACTTGCCGTTTGTTTCCATCAATTTGATTCGGCCGTAGCCGCGCACAGAGATAATATCCTCGGCGACGCAAAGAAAGTCGGCGTTCTCAATCGTCTTCCAGTTCACTCTTACTAGACCGCCTTGAACGAGTTGCTTGGCCTTTTGGCGTGAGATATTATGGCTGGCAGCGATCAAAACATCTAAGCGCAGACTAGAAACGGTGATCGCTTTTTCGATCCAATCTACATGTGTCAGGATCGCATCCGTCAACGGGACCTCTTCTAACATGACGTTCACCTTGCCGATCTTCTCGATTTGCGTCGATAAATAATCTTTCATACTTGCTTCTACGAAAAACTGCCAAATATCTTCTTTTTCCAAAATGTCGCCGAAGATATCACGTTTCATTCCAAGCGACATCAGTGTCCCCAATATTTTTTGGTGCGTGAGTGTTGTGAATTTGACTGGATAGCGGATTTGGAAAAGGGCAATCTCAAAATCAGTTTCTGCCGGTTCGTAATAATCTGGATAGATCAATGCGCGGACGCGTTCCGTATGCGCACGACCACCATTAAAAGCAACTTTGATATTTTCATAGCTACCAATGACCGTTTGGACGATGAACTCCTGCCTCGGATCAAGAAAATGTGTGAGCCGTGGTGTGTATTCATCCTCTACTTGCGCCACTAGAGCTGTCATTTTATCAATAAAATCATATTCTTCTGGTCTAAAATGCTGGTAAATGCCTTCCATCGTAAATTCCCTCTTTCATCCCTTTTATTATACCATTTCTCTAAAAAAAGACTCGCTTCTGACAGCAAGTCTTCCTGTTATCCACCTTTTAAAATAACAGAGGAACGATATAATTAGCAATCAACATCGTTAACACACGCATTGCATACTGAAATACAATATATGCAATCAATGACGAAATATCAAACATGCCAATCGGCGGAATTATTTTTCTGAACGGTTCTAAAATCGGTTCGAAAATACGTCCTAATATTCGTCCAATTTTAGATTGGCGTGCTCCTGGGAACCAACTCATCAAAAAGTAAACAAACATTAAAGTCGGTAACCATTGGATGATAAATAACACAACATTAATTATCTGTAATAAAATCTCTTGCACCCTGCGTTACACCTCTCTATTTCTACATGAAGTTTTGTTCATCTAACATTTCAGAAATAGCGCCATCCACTTCCACGTTTTCAGGCGTGCAAAGGAAAATATTATTTCCGATTCTTTGAATGTCTCCACCAAGTGCATAAACTGTTCCACTTAAAAAGTCGACGATCCGAATTGCTTGATCGCGATTGATGCGCTGCAGATTGACAACAACAGAACGATAGTCTTTCAAATAATCGGCAAGTTCTTGCGCTTCCGCATAAACACGCGGTTCAACTAAAACCATTCGGCTGGAATATTGTGCTCCTTGCATGCTGACCACCTTCGACTCTTTTTCTACTGCTTGGAATCTATTTTTCTCTTTTTTAGGTCTTGTTTCGACCGGCTGTTTTTCTACTGTCTGCTCTTCTTCATATTGTGCCTCTTCTTCATCTAAGAAGAAAAAAGTCTTGAATTTATTTGCAATTCCCATATGAGTCACACCTCCAAAAATTAAATTATTCCACTAATGCTCTGCCGATTCGTATATGCGTCGCACCTTCTTCGATCGCGATCTCAAAATCATTGGTCATTCCCATGGATAGTTTTAAACATGGCGCTTGTCGCACAGCTAGTTTTTGAATTGCTTGGCCAAGCGCAGCTAAGTCAGTAAATGCTTGGCGGATGATAGCGTCGTCCTCAGTAAGTGGCGCCATTGTCATTAGACCGATCACTTTGATTTTTTGAAAATCAAAGCGATTTACAAAAGCAAGTGCTTCTTCCGGCGAAAAACCGTGTTTCGATGCTTCTCCGGTAATATTCACTTGCAGAAAACAAGGGATCTCTGTTTCTGCCCGCTTTTCGATCTCTACAGCCAGCGATTCACGATCCAAGGAATGCAGGCAGCTGATCAGAGGCAAGACTTGACGAACTTTTCTGGTCTGCAAGGAACCGATATAATGCCAGTCGATCGAATGGTCTTTTAGCTCGGCCGCTTTCTTGACAAGCACGTCAGCTCGATTTTCCCCAAATTGGCTTAACCCCAGCTGATGCAGATCAAGAATCTTCGCTGCATCTACATGCTTGGTAACGGCGATCAATTCCACAGAATCTGTGGAACGATCAGCTCGCTTGCATGCTGCTTCGATACGCTGTTTTACTTCTGTCAGTTTCGTTTGCTCATTCATGACTTCCCACCTATTATCTTTCACATTTTCCCATAATCCAGTATGCTGAAACCTAACTGTTTATTTACGGCGGTTACGATTGCGGATAAATGCTGGTACGTCAACATCATTTGCAGGGTCTACTTGTTCTTCGTGTCGTTTCGGCTGTTCGCCTTTTGGTTCTTGGTTGTCTTGTGTAGCATAATTCGGACGGTTTACTTGGATCGGCTGTGCATTATTGTTCGAGCGCGTTGCTTGGTTGCTACGTTGTGCCGCTTGTTTGCTTTCATCAAAGCCTGTAGCAATAACCGTAACGATCAATTCATCCTTTAACTCGTCGTTGATAACGGAACCGAAGATCATATTCACATCTTCATCTGAGGCATTGGAAACGATCTCAGCAGCTTCTTGTACTTCATACAAGCTAAGGTTCGATCCACCGGTAATATTCATCAGTACACCTTTTGCACCATCGATCGATGTTTCAAGAAGTGGAGACGAAATTGCTTTTTTGGCAGCATCGGCTGCACGGTTTTCGCCAGTAGCGATACCGATACCCATTAAAGCAGAACCACGGTTTGTCATAATCGTTTTCACATCGGCAAAGTCAAGGTTGATAAGTCCCGGTACAGCGATCAAATCAGAGATTCCTTGAACACCTTGGCGAAGCACGTTATCCGCTTCACGGAAAGCTTCTAGCATCGGTGTGTTTTTGTCGACGATTTGCAGTAAGCGGTCATTTGGGATAATGATAAGTGTATCAACCGCTTCTTTCATTGCTTCTGCACCATTTGATGCTTGTTTCGTACGTTTTGGACCTTCAAATCCGAATGGACGTGTCACAACACCAACAGTCAATGCTCCCATTTCTTTTGCGATCTGTGCGATGACCGGTGCAGCTCCTGTTCCAGTTCCGCCACCCATTCCGGCAGTTACAAAAACCATATCGGAACCTTTTAACGCTTCTTCGATTTGTTCGCGGCTTTCTTCTGCGGCTTTTTTACCGATTTCCGGTACAGCGCCAGCTCCAAGACCACGAGTCAATTTTGTTCCGATTTGTAATTTTGTTTCAGATTTTGCAAGTTTCAATGCTTGCGCGTCTGTATTAACAGAAATAAACTCAACGCCTTGCACGCCATGATCGATCATACGATTGACAGCGTTATTCCCGCCGCCGCCAACACCGATCACTTTGATTGTTGCCAAGCTTTCTGAAGTCGTATCAAACTCTAACATACTTTTGCCTCCTAGTTAACTGTTTTATTTCTTTTATCTTCCACTTTATTTATTCAAAAAATGCACCAAAAAAGTTTTTGACTTTCGTCGATACTTTTTCGTTATCCGACTTCTTAGGCTTCGGTTTAGGTGCTGATGTATTTGCTTGTTCCGTTTCGGTTAATTCTTGCGGCTTGCTACTTACATCGCGTCCTTCTACAAGAGCTTGCTCATAAGCGGATTGGATCAATCCGACTGCTGTCGTGAAACGTGGTTCACGAACACCGATGTAATCTGGGCTTGCGAGCCTGACATGAGAAGCAAATACTTTGCCTGCTAGATCAATAGAACCAGGGACAGCAACGCCGCCTCCGGTGATCACATAACCACCCGGCAAGTTAGATTTACCGACGCTTGCCAGATCATTGATCACAAGCTGGAAGATTTCTTCCATTCTTGCTTCAATGATATCTGCTACTTCCAACTGTGTAAAATGTTGCTTTTGGTTGCTGCCGATCACATCCACGCCGACAACTTCATCTGCGGATGCGTCATCATAAAAAGCATAGCCATGTTCGACTTTTACTTGCTCTGCATTTGCTGTAGAAGTATTCAGCCCAAGTGACAAGTCTTTGGAAATATTTTCGCCGCCGACAGAAAGGACATTTGTATATGTCAATTTCCCTTGTTCAAACACGCTGATCGTCGTCGTTCCAGCTCCAACGTTGATCAGAGCCGTTCCAAATTCTTTGTCATCTTCTGAAAGCGAGATCGATGCCTCCGCAAGCGGCTGCAAGACGATATCAGTTACTTCGAGACCAGCGCGTTCTACGCAGCGAAGTGTGTTATGTAAAATAGTTTTTGAGCCCGTAACCAATGTCCCTTCCATTTCCAAGCGGACACCGATCATTCTTCTTGGGTCTGTGATGCCAGAAAAACCATCTACAATAAACTGATCCGGAATCGTACTGATGATCTCACGGTCGGGAGCTAATGAAACGACTTGTGCCGCATCCATTACATTCCAAACATCGTCATCTGTGATCTCGTTGTTTTCGCTGCTTATTGCCACGATTCCGTGACACGGTTCCAAGTGGACTTGATTCGAAACGATACCAACGATCACTTGAGAAATCTCAACGCCGACCATTCTTTCTGCTTGTGAGATTGCTTTTTTAATGGAATCTACCGTCTTATCAATGTCGATAATAATTCCTTTTTTGATTCCTTGCGATGGGGATTCCCCCACACCGATTATATTGAGACGCTCATTTGCCATTTCGGCAATAATGACTTTAACGGAAGACGTCCCAATGTCTAAACTTACATAAATTTCATTATCATCCACGATCGGCACCTCCTCTAGTTACTGAAAAATTTATTTTGTCAATGTTTTATTTTTTTGAGTGCAGTTTCTATTTCTTTTTTGGCGTTGTTTATTCCTCTTAAAGGTTGAAATAACTTATTTCTAGTCTACACTAACTAGAAGCGTAATTAAAGCAGAAACTCGCAATTTTAATGGTTTTTTAAAGAAATTGTGAATTTTTCGGTTTTTTCAGAACATGCGTTTCTATTTTTTCTTTTTTTGTTTATTTTGCTGATAATAACTTTCAAAAATCGTTCCAACTTCTAAATCGATCGTTCCTTTTTGCCCTTCTTGCAATTGGGAGACGATTTGCGGATAGTGTTTCATTTTATCGGCAAAGGAGTAGATCGTCGCCTGCACTTGATTTCCATCGTTCATGAAAAGATGGATATGCTTTTTGTCAGTCTTAGTCGGTTCATAAATGATTTCTGAGATCGATTCGCGCACATCATCTGGCAGTTGTCCGACTTCCTTGATGAGCGATTTCAGCAGCGGACCGTTTTGGAAGTTTTTGAATAATAGACTGTTGCCGATCGGGAATTTTCGAGATTGATTTTTCAGCAAGATACCATTTTCCAAAATATCATAGTAGCTGCCGTCTTTCTGTTCGTAGCCGATCGTTTGGTATTCTTCGATATGTAATTGAATACGATTCAAGCCTTGCTGGGTCACAGTGGCTTTTTTGACCAATTTGTTTTTCTTCAGGTGCGCTGCAACCTGCTTCTTGTTGATCGCAAAAATGTATTCACCTATTTCCAAGTCGCTTTGGTCTTTCACGTCTTGCTCTGTCAACTGCTTATTGCCCTCCACGTAAATAACAGAAAGTTTACTGAGCGGGGATAGGAAATAAACAGTAATAAGAATAAGTAATGCAAAAAAGCTTACTAAGATGGTAAGATGGCGAAGCAACTTTTTGCGGCGGTATTTTTTTAATTCCGGGACTCGACTTTCCATCGAAATGACTCGTCTGTTTTCTGCCATCTTTCCAGCCTCCTTCACGTATTACTTCCGGATTTCCATCACCAATCTTGCTAATCGATCTGCGGCATCCGGCGTACCCATTTGTTTCGCTTCAAATCGCATTGCTTTTAATTTTTCAGCATCTAATATGATACTGTCGATTACTTGCATCATGTCCGTATTTTTCAGTTCTGCTTCTGTAATAACGACTGCTGCACCGTTTTTCTCCAGCGCACGGGCATTTTTCTCTTGATGATTAGCTGTTACATATGGACTTGGGATCAAGATACTCGGCAGTCCCAAGGCAGTCAATTCCGCAAGTGTCGTTGCCCCGGCTCTTGAAACAACCAAATCAACTGCATTTAAAATACTTGGCATATCATAAATAAACGGTACCACGCTGATATGGGTCCCTAAATTTGGCAGTGTATCTTTGATTTTTTCATAATGTACATCGCCGGTAACATACAGTAGCTGGTATGCACGTTGATCCCATTTGGGCAGGATCGTTTCGATTGCTTCGTTGATGCCTCTTGCGCCACGGCTTCCGCCAAAAACAAGCACTGTCTGTTTTTCCGGATCCAAACCATATTTTTGCAGAACGTCTGGGGCATCGATGCCCACTACTTCCTGGGCACGTGGATTACCGGTAAAGACGATTTTTTCAGAAGGAAAAGCATCACTGGCTTCTTCAAAGCAGATCGCTACTTTCGTCACGAAACGGCTCAAGAATTTATTCGTCAGTCCAGCCACACTGTTTTGTTCATGGATGATACTGGGGATATTGAGTCTGCTCGCCGCGTAAACGACAGGACCGCAAACATAGCCGCCTGTGCCGATCACGACATCGGGGCGAAATTCTTTCAGCAGTTGTTTGCTTTTTTTGACTCCTTTGAAAAAACGCATGACCGTTTTGAAATTCTCCATTGATAAAGAACGTTTGAATCCGGTGATGTCAATTGTTTCAAATGGGATCCCTTCGCGCGGGACGATTTTATTTTCCAGTCCCTTTTCTGTGCCGATATATAAAAATTCGGCGTCGGGATGGTTTTTTTTCAATTCTCGAACAAGGGCTAGAGCAGGATAGATATGACCGCCCGTTCCTCCTCCGCTAATTGCTATCTTCATTTTTCCACCTCATTTTGTAATGCTTCGATTGCTTCCATGTATTTATTCCCACGGACTTCAAATGTCCGATATTGATCCCAGCTGGCACATGCAGGTGAAAGCAGGATCACATCGCCGGGGCTGGAAGCTTCAAACGCCACCGGTACAGCTGCTTCGACATTTTCTACGTAGAAGACCTCTGTCCCCGATTGTTTGCCGATACGCCCGATTTTTTCCGCTGTTTCGCCAAAGCAGACTAAGGCTTTGACATGTTGGAAAAACGGCAGCAGTTCGTCAAACTCATTGCCGCGGTCGAGTCCGCCTGCAAGTAAAACTACAGGTTCCTTAAAACCCTTTAATGCACTCTGAGTCGCTAAAATATTAGTTGCCTTGGAATCGTTATAAAATTTTCTGCCGTGCCATTCGGTGACAAATTGAGTCCGATGTGGAACACCTTTGAACGTTTTTAAGACTTGCATGATCTGCTCATTGCTGACACCGATCGTTTTTGCGACTGCGATCGAAGCAAGGATATTTTCTAAGTTATGATCACCGGGCAGCAGAATATCGGCGCGTTCACCAACGATTTCATCATTGAACATCAATTTACCGTTTTGCACATAGCTTCCAAGTCCCAGCTTCTGTGTAGTGGAAAAGGGAACGATCTGTGCTTTCGTTTTTTTCGTCAATGTTTTTAATTCTTCTTGATCCCAGTTGATAACAAGAATATCATCGGCAGTTTGGTTTTTTTGGATTTTCCATTTTGCTTGGACGTATTCATCACGATCCGCATGATAATCCAAATGTGCTTCATAAATATTGGTGATCACCGAAATATGCGGGTGGAAAGTATCGATCCCCATCAATTGGAAGGAAGAGAGCTCCATCGTGATATATTGTTCAGGAAGCGCTTTGCTTGCAACCATAGAAGCTGGAAAGCCAATGTTCCCGGCCAATAGGGAATTATCCGCCTGACGCTCATTGAGCATATGATGGATGATGGTTGTTGTCGTTGTTTTTCCGTTTGTACCTGTGATACCGATGATCGGCGCATCTGAGATCTGATAAGCCAATTCGACTTCGGTAATTACCGGGATCTTCAGCTGCAGCGCTTTTTGGATCATTGGATTGTTGTACGGGATACCCGGATTTTTGATAACTAATTCAAACCCTTCATCCAATAATTCAATCGGATGCGAGCCACAGATCACTTTTATCCCTTGTTCTAAAAGTCCCTGTGCTTCCGGGTTTTCGCTAAATGGCTTTTGATCATTAACAGTAACGAATGCGCCAAGTTTGTGCATGATCGAAGCAGCGCTGACGCCACTTCTTGCGAGGCCTAAAACAAGCACTTTTTTATATTGATAGTCTTCTACTTTTTTCATTACTTCCCCCACCCTTTCTCTTTTCCAGAGAAGAATTATATTAAATATGACAGAAAAGCGTCACTTTTTCAGCATTTTCTTGTTCAGAAACGGCTAAGAAGAGACGCTTTATTGATTAAAACATTATCCATACCAAACCATGCATAGTGCTATAACCGCAGAAGCAAGTCCTACCACCCAAAAAGTAAGAACGACGCGCCACTCTTTCCAGCCACCAAGTTCGAAATGGTGATGGATCGGGGTCATGCGGAATATTCGTTTGCCTCCAGTGAGTTTAAAGTAAGCTACTTGTAAAATAACGGAAGCAGTTTCAATAACAAAGACGATACCGATCAAGAGCAATAGCCACTCTTGTTTTAAAAGGATCGAAACAGCAGCAATCGCGCCACCGAGCGCAAGCGAACCAGTATCTCCCATAAAGATTTTTGCCGGATTTTTGTTGAAGATCAAGAAACCGATCATTCCCCCGACAATCGCGAAACAAAACAGCGCGACATCATTTTGCTGCTGATGGACTGCAATGATACCAAAAGCAAGAAAGGCGATACTGCTAAGTCCTGATACTAAACCGTCTAGTCCGTCTGTCAAATTCACAGCGTTGGAAAAACCAACTAGCCAGAATAAAATGAAAATCACAAAGAACCAAGAAAGTGATACTTCGATGTCAGTAAACGGAACGCGTAATGTTTCCGCAAAATGATTAACGTGATAGATCACGAAAAAGAGAAGTGAAATAACAACTTGTCCAATAAATTTTTGCTTGGATGTAAGTCCAAGATTTCTTTTCTGTACCACTTTGATATAGTCATCCATAAATCCTAAGATCCCGAACAATACCAGCGTGATCAAAAGAAGCCAGCTTCCTGCCGTCATCTCTTTGTTTACGATTGCCATAAATAAGAAGCTGACGCAGATCGCGATCAAATAAATGATTGCTCCCATCGTTGGTGTTCCGGATTTCTTTTCATGTAGTTTTGGGCCTTCATCCCGAATGCTTTGACCAAATTTCAAGCGTACTAAATAAGGTATGAAAAGTGGTACTCCGATAACGGTAATAATAAAGGCGATAACAAGTGCTGACAATAACATATAAATGGACAATCTTTTTCTCCCCAATCTTTTTTTAAAGCTTAAATGGATTCATTACGTATATTTTATGCGAGTCTTTCCTTTTTTTCAATAGCTTCCCTTGCAACGGCGCGGTCATCAAAATCCAAGACTTGATCGCCGATGATTTGATAGGTTTCATGGCCTTTTCCAGCAATCAAGATAACATCGCCTGCCTGTGCTTCATTTACGGCATAGGTAATTGCTTCTTTGCGGTCCGTTCGTACCTGATAAACTGCATTTGCGGGAAGTCCTGCAAGCATATCTTGGATGATCGCCTCAGGGTCTTCGCTGCGCGGATTATCAGATGTGAAGACAGGATCGGTCGCATAATCGATCGCGATTTTTGCCATTTGCGGTCGTTTTCCTTTGTCACGGTCACCGCCACATCCGACAATTGCGAATACACGACTTCGTTTGAATTCTTCAATCGTTTCTAATACATTTAATAGTCCGTCTGGTGTATGGGCGTAATCAACGATGACAGTAAAATCTTGACCAGCATCGACGATTTCAAAACGGCCGGCGACACCTTGGACCTTTTCCAAAGAAGTGATTGCCTGATGTATCGGGATCTCAAGAGCATAACTGGTGGCAAGTGCAGCCAAACAGTTATAGATACTAAATTTGCCGATCATTTTGATCCGGACGTCAAAATCGCCATCCGGGGTATGCAGCTTGAAGGTCGTACCGCTGCTTGTTACCATGACATCAGTCGCGCCAAAATCGGCAGCTTTATCTATACCATATGTAATCACCGGAGCAGCTGTAGCTGTTTTCATCCGCTGACTTACTGGATCGTCTTGATTAATAATAGCATACTTCGGTTTTTCACTATCGTAGCTATTGCCAAGTTGGGCAAACAGCAAGCTTTTTGCGTAGGCATATTCTTCCATTGTCTTGTGATAGTCTAAGTGATCTTGTGATAAGTTCGTAAAGACCGCGATATCGAAATCCGTTCCGTAAGTCCGTCCTTGCACGAGTGCGTGAGAAGAAACTTCCATCGCAACTGTTTGCACATCCGCTGCCAGCATTTCATGATAGGTCCGCTGCAGTGTCAGGCTATCTGGTGTGGTATTTTTCGTTTCTAAGATCTCACGGCCGATTTTGCGATACATGGTTCCGATCAGCCCAGTTTCCGAGCCCGCATCGCGAACGATTTGTTCAACCAAATGCGTTACTGTCGTTTTACCATTTGTGCCGGTCACACCGATCATTTTCATTTTTTGCGATGGCGATCCATAAAAGCGGTCCGCCAAAATCGCCATTGCCCGTTTGCTGTCTTTCACATAAACAACCGGGATCGAAACATCGATTTCTTTTTCAGCTAAAATCGCTGTTGCACCATTCGCTTCAGCTTGTTTAGCAAATTGGTGCCCATCTACGATCTCGCCGTCGATACATATAAAAAGTGTTCCTGAAACTACTTTTCTGCTATCTTGTTCGATATTTGTGATCTCACCGGATAGATCTTGACTTGTTCGGTAGGCAGGAATGCTTGTTAAAAGCGTCTGTAATTTCAAAACTTCCATCTCCTTTATATACTTTCCAAGGAATAATCCTTATCTATCTTAGCAAAAACGACGCGCTAATGCTAGTCACCAATAGTCCTAAACAAGAAAAAGCAAAATGTGTCTATTATTGCCTGTTTTCAGGATAGACAAACATTTTGCTTTTATCTTCTACTCTTTCATTCCCGAAAATTATCCATTTAAAAGACTGCCAATGCCTTCGTTTTCTTGGACATCCGTTTCTTTTTTTGTTTCCGATTGACTTTTATGGTCATTATTCTTGTTAAAGGCATCCAACTTATCTGGTGAGACCATCTTCAGACGAATTTTCGACTTACTGTTGATAGTCGTTCCTTTCGTCACGTTTTGGCTTTTCACATAGCCGTCGCCTTGGAATTCAAATGGGATACCTGTGATTTCGGATACTTTGAGTGCATCGTCTTTCGACCAGTTCCGCATGTCAGGCATCGTCATTGCGCCTTCTGTCAGCATGACGACCCGTTGGCCTTTCAATAGAGTGGTTCCTGGTTTTGGTAGTTGTTGGACGATTTTTTTGCCGCTGCCGATAATGACAGGTGCAAGATCCTTTTTCTCCAACAGCTCTTTTGCTTCGGTCACTGATTTATCGGTAACCACTGGCGCTTTGATCACTTCTGACTTTTTGACCGTCGAAGGTTTGATATTCATATATTGCAGGCTGGTTTTCATGACTGGATTGAAAATATCGGCAACTGCTTGACCACCTGTTGATCCGGCAGGGCCGTTTTCAAGTTGTGGTTGCTGCATGGTCACATACATGATCAGTTTAGGATCATCTGCAGGTGCCATTCCCATAAAGGAAAAGAGGTAGTTATCCATGCCGTACATATATTTACCAGTTTTCGGATCAGCGATTTGCGCTGTCCCTGTTTTCCCTGCCACATCGTAACCGGGGATAGCGTATAATTTCCCAGTACCGTTTTCGCCATCGATAACATAACGCAGTTCTTCGCGTGTCCGTTTTGCTGTTGCGGCACTGATCGGCTGCCCGGTGATCTTGACTTTGGTTTTTTTCGTTTTCCCTGTATTCGGATCGGTGATTTTAGCAATCACATGCGGCTGTTTCATTTTGCCATCGCTCGCTACTGCTGTTGCAGCTTGGAGCATTTGCATCATCGAATAACTTGAACCTTGTCCGAAAACATTAGTTACTTTTTCAACAGGATAATTATAGACGATCTTCCCACTGCTTTCGTTTGGAAGATCAACGCCCGTTTTTTCACCAAATTTGAATTTCTTCAAATAAGATAAAAAGCGGTCGGTGCCTAATTTATCTAATAGTCTTGCGAAAGCAACGTTACTCGAACGTTCGAGTCCTTCCCGAAACGGGATCGAGCCCCAACCGACGCGATTATGATCGTGGATTTGAATATCGCCGACTTTATAGATACCGGATTTATAATACTCGTTAGGATTGTAAACTCCGGCATCGATTGCTGACGCTAACGAAAAGACTTTCATAACCGAACCTGGTTCATACGCATATTCGACAGGAAGGTCTTGCCATACACCACTGTTTTTTGATTCTAATCCAGCTTTTGTGCTTGGATTGAATGTCGGACGCTGGCTCATCGCTAGGATCTCTCCTGTTTTCGGATTAGCGACCACTGCCATCATGTTTTTGGGATGATATTTTTCATTGACCGAATTCATCGTGTCTTCGAGGAAAGTCTGGATTTTCTTATCAGTCGTCAACGTAATATTTTTCCCATCTACAGCAGGTTTCACATTCGTCTTGGAATTTGGCAGGATATAGCCCATGCGGTCAGTGCTGTAATTCAATTTGCCGTCCTTGCCTTCTAATTCATCATTCAATTGTTTTTCCAGTCCCATTTTCCCAACTAGCTGGTTCGTTTTTTCATCTCGTTGGGCAAAGCCGATCACTTCGGCTGCTAAGACGCCATTTGGATAAAAACGTTCCGCTTGTCTAGTGAAAATAAGGCCTGGCAATTTCGCTTTTTCAATTTTTTCTTTTGTCGCAACCGAGATGTTTTTCCCAGCTGCCCCAAATTCAACTTGGTATTTGTCTTTTTTCTGCAACTCTTTTAAAACAGCGTCTTCTTTGATTGGCAGATATTTCGCCAATACTTCGGCTGTTTTTTCTTTATCCACGACATGGAGCGGTGTTTTTTGGTCCTTGGAAGCGTCTTTGCTGAGAACTGCTGCTAGTGTAAAGGTTGACGTATCTTCGGCAAGCACTTCGCCTTTGGAGTCCAAGATCGAACCACGCTTCGCATCGATCGTTGTTGATTTCAAATGCTGTTTCGCTGCTTTTGCGGCTAACGGTACACCGTTGGAATAACCGCTGATTTGCAAGTATAGGAATTTGGCTGCTAACGCTAGGAATAGAACGGTAAATAAGGCAACAAGCAATAACGCCCCTCTTCTTCGATTCCCTATTCGCCGTTTCACTGGCCGCCAACTACTTTCACGTTTTCACCGTTTAGTTTTAGTCCCTTTTTCTTTGCTAATTTATACACACGTTCATAACGGCTAAGTGATTTTACTTCCGTAGAAAGGTCACCTGTCTGTTTTTCTTTCGCACTTACTTTTGTTTCTTGGTTTTGCGTCTTTTCATTAATGGAATAGATCTGTGCTTGCACACTGATAATGCGGAAGGCCATGATGAGTACAATGGCTACAGCGATCGAGATCAGTAATTTTTCTCCGAGGGTTACTTTTCCGCGTCTTAATGGTTGTTTGGACGGTTCTGGTACCGGAGCTTGCTTTCTATGTATATTAGGTGCTGCATCGGTTTTATAGGCCACATTGCTCATTAATTTCAACTCCTACATTGGTTTATTTCTTAGCGATCACTCGTAGTTTTGCCGATCGGGCACGATTATTCGTTGCCATTTCTGCTTCACTCGGCAAAATCGGTTTTCTGGTTACTAGTTCAAAATCCGGTTGATATTCATCAGGGATAACTGGCAAGCCTCGTGGTGTTTCTTGGGCCGTGGTTTTTTGTTTGAATAGTTGTTTGGTGATCCGGTCTTCCAAGGAATGGAAAGTGATCACGCTGATCCTACCGTTTGTTTTTAGTAGTAGCAATGCCTTTTCCAGTGACTCGCTCACGGCGTCAAGCTCATCGTTGACTGCGATGCGAATTGCTTGGAAAACGCGTTTTCCGGGATGTCCGCCCTTTCGTCTTGCCGGGGCTGGAATCGCGGTTTTAATGATGTCGACTAGCTCTCCAGTTGTTTCGATCGTTTTTTCGCTGCGACGACGTTCGATTTCTCTGGCGATCTGTTTGGAAAATTTTTCTTCTCCATATTGGAAAAAGATACGAACAAGATCTTCATAACGCCATTCGTTCACCACTTCTTTGGCTGTGAGTGATTGCTCCTGATCCATTCGCATGTCCAGTTCTGCGTCTTGATGATAGCTGAAACCTCTTTCACGGACATCGAGTTGCGGTGAAGAAACGCCAAGATCATATAAGATCCCGTCCACTTCCGTCACACCATGTTCTGCTAACGCTTCTTTCATAAATCGGAAATTGCTTTTTACGAAAGTAACACTCCCTGTATAAGGCGCAAGCCGCTCTTTTGCATGATCAATAGCGGTTTGGTCTTGGTCAAAAGCATATAAATGCCCTTTTTTATTTAATTTACTTAGTAGGTATTCCGAATGTCCTGCCCCGCCAAGTGTTGCATCTACATAAATGCCGTCGGGTTTGATATCCAGCATGTCTACTGTTTCATGTAGCAAAACGGTATCGTGTTTAAACAATTTGCTCACTCTCCTTAGATATCGAAGCCAATCATATTCTCAGCGATATCGGCAAAGGATTCCTCTGCTTCGCTGAAAGTAGTTTCCCACTCTGGTTTGCTCCATATTTCAATACGATTAGAAACTCCAATGATCACTGTTTCCTTTTCCAAGTCCGCGTATTGAAGCAAGTTAGAAGGAATATTGATCCGTCCTTGTTTATCCAATTCGCATTCTGATGCACCTGAAAAGAAGAAACGTGTAAAAGAACGAGCGTCCTTTTTAGTAAGTGGTAGATTTTGTAATTTATTTTCTAATTTGTCCCATTCTGCTTGTGGATAGGCGAATAAACACTTATCCAGTCCGCGGGTAATCACAAAGCTCTCGCCTAATGACTCACGAAATTTAGCCGGCACGATCAGCCGTCCCTTTATATCAATGTTGTGTTGATATTCTCCCATGAACATTAGACTTCACCCACTTTCTTATGTACCACTTTACCACATCTCCCCACTTCGCACCACATTTTTTCTAAATTTTTTCGATATTTTTGCCTAATCTTTTCCCGCTACATCTATAAACCTTTATTTAAAGCCATTCTTCAATTAGATGGATTGTGAAAAATTTGTGGGGAGCGGTGGGGGGATCTCCCACTTCTCCCCCACTTTTTATAAAGACATAACAAAAAGCCAACTTTTCTGAAGAAAAGTTGGCTCAGACTGAAGAAAAACACCATTTCAATCATTTCCTAGCTATTCCCAGCTTGGCGAAAAATGATTGGATTCTAGGCAAAGTCGAGTACCGAAGCGGAGCGTACTTGTGTACGTGAGCATCGGAACGCAGGCTTTAACGACGAAGATGAGCGTTTTTCGCCAAGCTGAGCCAACTTTTATGAAGAAAAGTTGGCTCCCTAATGTGTTATTTTTTGAATGGTATTATGCTTTCCATTGTAATACTTTGCTGAAACTTGATGTTGCTAATAAGTACAATAAATTGACGATGTAAACAAATTCCAATTCCATACTCGCTAGCCCTGACTGCCTTTTCACAGTGAAAATGGCACCGGCTAAGACGATAATAAGTAAAATGCTCACGTATGGAACCAACAGACCTAAGGCAAGGGCCAATCCGCCAATGATCTCGATCGCCACCACTAAGACGAGAATTGCTTGATTCAGTCCTAATTGATTAAAAAATGCGCCTGTCTGATCAAAATCGATAAGTTTGATGACTCCGTGATAAACAAATAATAGTCCGATAATCGCACGTAAGATAATCTTCATAACATCCTCCTTTCTCAATATACGCCATATTGTATAACAGCTGCATATAAGGAACAAGCTACTTTTCCTAACAATATCGTTAAGTTATGTATTAGTTCTGCGACAGTTATGTTAAATCTGACAATTTCAGTAAGGTTTAATGCAAAAAAAAGACAGTTCCCTCATGATCTGTCTTTTTTTATACCATATATAAATAAATGCTCCAGCCGATTCCAAACAAGCACAAAAGCAGATAAAGGATCGTCAGCACTAAAAACAGTACGCGCCAATATAGCCGGAAAAGCTTTCCGTAATGGATCTCGCCTTCTTTTTTCGCATAAAAGAAAGTGAGGAGTACTCCCAGCAAAAGCAGTACCAATAGAAAATTCAGTCCATATGTACGGTGGAAAAGCTGCCCGCTGAATGCCGGGATCGCCGCCAGTAAAAATAATGTAGCAGCGTCACAGGCATATTTGACCGCCCGTTGACCTCTCCGATAGCGGAATCTTAAAATAAAAACCGTTAGAAAGAAAACAAGTAGTGGGGAAACAACAAGCCAATATGAGATCGATTTAAGCCATTCCAATTTAAGACTTCCTTTCCAAGTGGATTATTTTTTCATAGATCAATTCAAGTAGCGGTGTACCAATTCCTTTTTCAGTCGCCATTTCTAAAATCGGTTTAAGAATGCTGCCTGCTTCCGTCGGCCGCTGGTTGGCAATATCCGTCGCCATGGATGAAAAATTCTCTGCTGTTCCCCGGCAGATCGCCACCACTTGTTCCCACTGATCGGTAAGTCCAAGCACGCCTTCTACTTCCGTCACAAGCACTTTTAAGATCCGCCGGTAGCCTTCTACTTCGATCAATTGGCCATTATTTACTTGCCAGATCGCAGTGAGTGGATTGATGCAACTGTTTGCGATCAATTTTCGGAATAGCATGGGTAGATAGTCGGCATGCTTCTGAAAGATAAACTCTGTCTGCGCCTCAAAAAAAGCATCCAACATCACCGTATCTTCTCTTATTTGGCGATAATAGCTGTAATTCGTTTTACCCATTCCACGCCAATCTAGCTGATTAAGCTGCTCGCGTACAGCACCATGTTCACTTGTCGCTACGATCACAGTCCGGGCGGGCAAATCATTTAAGTAAGCCAAATGTCCGATACCATTGGAAAGAAAACAAAGGACAATGTGTGCTGGCAATTGTCTAAGTAGCGGCATAAATGCTGGGAGTTGATAGGATTTAAGCGCTACAAAAAGAATATCGATCGACTGGGAGCTAGCGAGCTTTCCGCTGACCAAAGCTGCAGGAAACAGCTTTTTCCGCTTCGTTCCGATTGACAGCAACAGGCCATTTTGCGTAATTTTGCGCGCTTGTTCCTCTGTTCTCGTGTAGATCGTGGTCGGATAAGTTTTGCTGAAAGCTCCGCCATACAGCATCCCTAAGGCTCCACCACCTAACACACCGATTTTCATTTTCTGCTCCATGGCACTCTTCCTTTACGTGATTTCCTTTTATTTTACCAAACTCCTAGCGGCTTTGTACATAAATAAAAAACCACAAAAGACCCATGGCGTCTTTTGTGGTTTACAGATCAACAAGTAAGCGTTACTTGTTTTTACGCAATTTAGTTATTTACTACATCTTTACCATCATAATGTCCACATTCAGGACAAACACGGTGAGAAAGTTTGTATTCTCCACAGTTCGGGCATTCAGTCATGCCTGGAACTTCTAATTTATAATGCGTACGACGTTTGCGTTTTTTTGCTTTAGATGTTCTTCTAAAAGGTACTGCCATTTCTATACACCTCCTTGATAAAATGAAGCGGTTAGTGCCACTTCTAAATGAAGCAATTTGTAAATATATTCCAGCTTTGCTCAGGCTTGTGGCTACTCTTTTTCTTCATCGAAAAATTGCGCCAGCCCAGCAAGACGAGGATCCACTTTTGGTGCTGTCTGTTCTTTTGCAGCGAGGTTTTGTTCTTCTGTTTGCAGTTCCCATTCTTTTCCTTTTGGCAATGTTTCGGAATCTGCATCGCTACTAAAGACTTGCATTGGGATTTCTACTAATAAAAGTTCCTCTACTACAGGTGTAAGTTCCACAATATCTTGCTCCATCAAATGCCAAGACTCATCTAAGAGTTGTGCCGTACTTTTCGTAAACGATTCGATGCTGTGGATATCATAAGGTACTTGTACGTCTACTAATGTGCGTGCACAAGGTAACGTCCATTCGCCTTGCAGACGAAGCGTTGCCGTTACACTATCTTGACTGACTTGCAGGTTTCCCGTCACGTGGACAGGTGTTGCTTTTCTTACGTCTGGGTTGTTTGCTTTTAGAAATTCTTCTAAATCAACCTTTTCGTCTATTTCTAGTAAGTTTTCTGGTTGTTTTCGCAATTGAATCATAGACCATTTCATCATTTATCACTCCAAGCGCAACAAAAGATATTATAGCTTTTTCAGGCTCTTTTGTCAATATTTTTTCTTGACATTCCCTTTGTTCCTTCTTTCTACTTTTATGATAAACTAGAAATAAAACTTTTGCGAATAAAAAAGCGGAGGAATCAAAATGAATGTCACTGGTATCATTGTGGAATATAATCCTTTTCATAACGGACACGCCCTACACTTAAAGGCGGCGCGGGAAGCAACCGATGCAGATGTCGTGATCGCTGTAATGAGTGGCTCGTTTGTGCAACGCGGCGAACCGGCGATCGTTCCAAAATGGGAACGCGCCCAAATGGCGATCGATGCGGGTGTGGATATCGTGATCGAACTGCCGGTCTTGGCAGCTACACAGCAAGCAGCGGTTTTTGCGGAAAAGGCCGTTGAGCTGCTTGCAGCAATGCGAGTCAACCACCTTTTCTTCGGAAGCGAACATGGCGACAGCGAAGCATTTGTTCAATTATCCGAACAGATGCTCAAGCAACATGACGAATTTGCACATACATTGCAACATTTGCTGCAGCGAAAGGAAACATCTTATCCAGTTGCTTTTGCAACGGCTCTCCGATCTGTTTTTTCAAACACGAGCATCGATGTCACTAAGCCGAATAATATCCTTGGCTTTCATTATGCGCTAGCGATCGCTAAGAATCAGTTTGCTATCCAGTTGCATACGATGCCGCGCGCACATGCCGGTTTTCATGATCAAGCAATTACTCACCCCAGTATCGCTAGCGCTACGGCTATTCGTAGACTCTTGCTTGAACAAGGTCTAGAAGCAGCAAGCCATTATCTTCCCGCTACTACCAAAGCAATTTTAGCAGCCTATCACGGTCCTTTTATTTCGTGGGCGGATTATTACCCTTTCTTGCAATATCGCTTACTAACGGCAGAGCCCGCAGAATTAGCCGCAAACAGACTTGTAAGTGAAGGCATTGAAAACCGATTCCAAGCAGCGGCTCAAAAAAGTTCGGATTTCACTGCTTTCCTAAAATCCGTTCAGACAAAACGCTACAGCAATGCCAGAATCCAGCGGACTGCGCTGCATATCTTGCTTCATCACTTAAAAAGCGAGCACTATCAGCCTTATCTACGGATTCTCGGCATGTCTGCGGCTGGACGTAAATATATGACGACATGGAAAAAAGAAATTCCGCTGCCGATCGTTTCTACAGTTTCCAAGGCACCAGCCGAACTGCTGGAACTTGATTTACGGGCCACAGCTGTTTATACGCTACCAGTTGCTCTACAAGACTACCGGCAGGCAGATTTCACGCGGCCGCCTTATCTTACTTAACATTGTGTGTTAAATAGTTGAGCGCATCTTGAAAAGTTTTGACAGGGACGATCTTCATTTTAGAATGGATCGCCTTGGCTGTTTTTTTAGCTTCTGCATAGTTGCTGATCGCTCCCGGCTCTACTGCCAAAACAGCTTTTGTGATTTTATCATCTGGGGCAAAGAAAATACTTGCTCCACTTTTATCGGCTGCGACGATCTTTTGATCAATGCCGCCGATCCTGCCGACATTTCCAGCCGGGTCGATCGTTCCTGTCCCGGCTATTTGTTTGCCCTTAGACAAGTCATTTGGTGAAAAACGGCTGTAAAGTTCTAACGTGAACATCAAGCCAGCGGAAGGTCCGCCGATTTTTTCTGAATCAATGTCAGCTTTTGGCGAGGCTTTCACTGTTTTATCGTCGACTAGCGTGATCCCGATTCCTGGAGTTCCTTTTTTGTCCAATGCTATCAGTTTGATACGAACCGTTTTTGCTGCTTTTCTATCGCGTTTGTAAGTAAGCGAGACGGTAGCTCCGGTTTTCTTTGCTTTGACATATTTAATAAATGCCTCACTCGATTTGAATGCCTTCCCGTCGATCGCAGTAATTAGATCACCGGCCTTGATTTTTTTAGCAGCCGGTGTGTTGGTGCGAACACTGAGAACATAGATGCCTTGATAGTTGACTTGAAGCGGTCTTTTTGCCGCATGATAAGCCGCTTGGATCGCATTGTTTTTGGATTCGTTCATCATATACAGCTGTCTGACATTATACTCTGCATCGGTTTCGTTTTTATAACGAACATCGTCTACTTTTTCCAATTCATAATAGGGCATCATTTTAGCAAGCAGATACGTATAGGGATTCGCTTTCGCCATTGCCACTGTTACCAAGCTGAAAGACCCTTTCTTATGATCTGCTTTTCCAGAAACGGTAACAAGATCATTCAACTTTTCGGTTCCGCCCGGTTTAGAAATATAATAGGGAACGGGGATAAAAAAGCCGATAATCAAGATAACTAAAATAATAATGACCGCTATTTTTGTTTTTTGTTTGCGCATACGCTTAGTCCTCTCTTGCTTTATCTAAATTTCGCCTGAATAGCTTCTTCTACTGCTTTCGGAACGAGTCCGCTGATATCACCTTGGTACTTCGCAACTTCTTTGACGATACTGGAACTGAGGAAAGAATACTTGCTGTTTGTCATGACGAAGAAAGTTTCTACGTCTTCTTCCAATGTCCGGTTCATCGAAGCGATCTGCATTTCGTATTCAAAGTCGCTGACGGCACGAAGTCCGCGTACGATGGCCACTGCTCCCTTAGAGGCAGCATATTGGACAGTGAGGCCTTGCGCGCTCTCTACACGAACCTGCGGGATATGTGCCGTTACTTCCTTAATCAGTGCTAAACGTGTATCTAGATCAAAAAGCGGTTGTTTGGATGAATTAGCGAGTACGGAAACATATAGCACATCAAATACTTTGGCAGCTCGTTCAATAATATCCAAATGTCCATTAGTGATCGGGTCAAAACTCCCCGGAATGATCGCGATTTTTTCAGTCATTAGCGGTTTCCTCCTTATAGGAATAAATAGATAAGATCGTGATTCCGTAAGCTACCTCGCGAATCAAGTCACAGCTGGCAATCTGATCCGGCAGCATTTCTGCTTTTTCATGTTCCGCAACGATGACAGCCCCGTCAGCTAGCAGTGCTTGTTCTTCTAACATCTGGATGATCTTTTCCAAAGCATGCAGTTTATAAGGGGGATCGAGAAAAACTAGATCAAACTGCTTTTCCGACTGATGCAGAAGTTTGAGTGCCCGCTGCCAGTCATTGCGATAAACGGATGCTTGTTTATCCAGACGGACGCTTTTTAAATTCGTTTGGATCGTTTTCACTGCACTGATCGCCTGATCGATAAAGACAGCTTCCCCTGCGCCGCGACTCAATGCTTCAATTCCTAATCCTCCGCTTCCGGCAAATAGATCTAATACTTTCTCTCCATCGAAATAAGGACCGATAATGGAGAATAATGATTCTTTGATTTTATCGGTGGTCGGTCTGGTATCGTTGCCGGGAACGGCTTTCAACGCATGACCCTTTCTGTCGCCAGCGATAACTCTCATGTTTATCTACACCTTTCTATGGTTCATAAAAAGGAACTTAGGAAAAAACCTAAGCTCCCCTTTTTTATATACTGATCTGTACATCTTCCTGCCGTTTTTCTAAACCACTTTCTTTTTTGGATTCGTATTCGGTCTTTAAGAATGGCCGGTACGATTCTTCAATACGCTTCACATAGTGAAATCGTGAAAGTTTCTCCGTGATCTCAGGAATTCTGTCCATATCACAGTAAAGTACGGCATATTTCAGTTTACGTGATACATAATGTACATTCCCAAAGCGTTTCAATGACCGCACTTGCTTCAAGTGGCTCATCCAAATTACGATCGCTTGACGATCATTTTCCATTTCCTTCATCCCCTTTACCTCTCAGGATGATTATGCAGAGCAACCGCAACCGCCGCCTGAACCACAACCGCCCGTACTGCAAGCCGATTTTTGTTCAAAAAACGGATTGCCGGTAGGTACTTTGATGTTGTCAGAAACAGCACTTGCAAGAAGGATACTGATCTCATCGAGCAAAGATTGAAGATCCATTTCTGCTCGGCGGAAAACAGCTACATTTTCATCCATATCTACTTCGCGCTTGAAGGCACGTGCTTTTCGCGTTACTTCTTTATGATCAGGATGATAGCGTCCGAAACGACTAACTTCCTCATATTGTTCTTTTATTTTGGTGAACTGTTTGATTCTTGCTTGTGTTTCTGGATTAGTCTGCAGCGCTTCTTTTGCTGCTTGATAGGCTTCCATTTCTTCAGAGCCGATTATCATCTGCGAAAGTTCATCTGCCGCATCTAATAATGCCAAGTTTTCCATTGTTGCAAGCAAAATTGCCACCTCCATCAGTTAATTAAAAAGATATCCCCTATTATACCACGCTAGGCTGCTGATTGTCTTGCGTTTTATTTGGTCAGGAAATTCTGCGTATAGTACTTTTGAAAGGTGC
This sequence comes from Listeria grayi DSM 20601, assembly GCF_000148995.1. Classification (GTDB taxonomy): domain Bacteria; phylum Bacillota; class Bacilli; order Lactobacillales; family Listeriaceae; genus Listeria; species Listeria grayi. The sequence continues at coordinate 515,163 of NZ_GL538353.1, read as the reverse complement.
CATTTCCTACTTCTTTGAAGGATTTATTGAGCAGATTTGCCCGGTGTCCTTCCGAGTTGAGCCAGCCTTCGACGACAGCACCGGCATCGATATAATTGAATGCGAGATTCTCACCGGCTTCTTTATACGGAATATTGGCCCGGGAGAAACGATCGGCAAGACTTCCATATTTAGGTGATTCATGATCAAAGTAATCATTGACTTTCATATCAACGCTGTGATTATAAGCAACGGTTGCCACTCGATCATTATAGAGAAGTGTCCCTACTCCATAACGGTCGCGAATAATGTTTGTGATTTCAAAAATCTGCTGATCTTCGGCAGCATCGATCTTCTTCCGTTTTTCTGGAGAAACGGTTTCAGTAAAGACATCGCCCTGGTATGTCATTTCGTAGGGATGTAGTTTGATCAGCGCTAATTTATTTACATATCTAATGCTTACCAATTTAGATGTCATTCTATCAAAATTAAGTTGTGCGTATACCCCGCTGCCTAAGTTTACCAATGGATGGATATTCAAGTCTTCCTCGGAAAGCTCGAAGCGGTAATAATTATCTTGGTAATAGAAAGCCAGATCTGATTGCAGATTCGCATCGGTAAAGATTTTTTCAGCCGACATTCCGATTTTATAAGGTTCCAAATTCAAGTCGTTACCAAGCGCATAGATGGTCTGTACTTTCTGATCTCGCACGCCTGCCTGCATATAACCTGCATTTTTCGGATTGAAAATATAACTTTGATAGCCGTATTCAGAAGGATCGATCCGCACCGGTTTGCCAAATTCTTTTTCTAGGCTGCTAACGTTTTTGTTAATGTATTTTGCCAAACTGGATTTTGAGACTAATTCTTTCTTCTCGTCTTTTGTTAGCTTTTTGTCTTTGAGGTGTTCATCTAACTTGACAGCTTTATCAGAAGGATTTTCATTGTTTACAGGCTTGCTAAAAAACAAATTCGTATTATAACCGATGAATAAGCAAATGGCTAATAATAGAATAACTTTAAGAATAAATTTCACTTTGACCCTCCCAGCTTGTATTTCTGCTATTCTTGGTTAGATACTATTATTGTAACGCAAATAAGCAGAGATTGGAATTGCGATATCTCCATTTTCCAATCAAAAAAGCATACCAGAAAGATCCGGCATGCTTTTTTTAGCTTTCTTATAAGAAAATCGCGATAACGACCATTGCAACGAACAAGATCGTCATGTAATTCAGTGAGTAGATAAACATCCATGTCGCCCATTTAGTGATGTCTTTCATTTTAAAACCATATAAGCCTAATGCGAGCCAGCCTAGGTTCAAGACGGTTGCTAATACAACGTAAACAGGTCCTAACGCTGTCATAAAGAATGGCAATACAGTTAAAAATACTACCCAGATCAACATGCTGATCCGTGTGCGTTCAAAGCCTTTTACAACAGGAAGCATGGGGATGCCTGCTGCACGGTATTCTTCCACCCGGCGGATCGCAATTGCATAGAAATGCGGCGGCTGCCAGCAGAACATAACTAGAAACAGCATGATCGGTACCCAACTAAAATGTGGCGTCACGGCGTACCAGCCGATCAGTGGTGGTACTGCACCGGAAAAACTGCCGATAATCGTGTTGCTGACTAGGTGACGCTTTGCCCACATCGTATAAACAACAGCATACAAAAAGACTCCAGCAATTCCGATTACACCAGCTTGCCAAGTCGTCATAAACAGCAAGATCGTTCCGACGATCCCTAAAACGCTGGCAATGATCATGGCACGGCTGCCGCTGATCTTACCAGTCATTGTCGGCCGGTCTTTTGTACGCTCCATCGCGCCATCGATATCCCGATCATAGACATTGTTAAATGCGCCAGAAGCAGCGACGATAAGTGCTGATCCAATAATAGTAAAGATGACAATGTTCATATTTTGCATAAAAGAAATACCATTCAATTGAAAAGCTAACCACATTCCTGTGAAAGCTGTAATGGTATTCGAGTTGACGATTCCTATTTTCACTAATTCTGTAAAGTCGCGTACCGTGAAACGGCTGTTTACGGCCGTGCTATACGCTCTTTCTTTTTGACTCACAAGTCTTCCCCCTCAAAAAATGCAGATAGATATTCAGTGATTGCGAACTGATTGCATATCAACTACTATTATGTGAAATCATTCGCTCATTGTCAATCAATTGGCTTGTTTTTTCCATTTTGTTCTCCTTTACTTCTATTTTAAAACAAGCTACAATTAAAATAATGTGTTTGTTACATTATTCATTTGTTCAGCAAGCATCCATCTTTAAAGGAGAGATAACTAACTGATGAGAAAATTCCTAAAGGTATGGTCGGTACTGACGATTTTATGTATGACATTCGTTGTGTTTGGCGGAGCGCTCGTAACAAAAACCGGTTCGGCTGATGGCTGCGGAAATACTTGGCCACTGTGTAATGGTCAATTTGTCCGCTTGACAGACGTCACCCCGCAAAAGATCATTGAGGTCATGCACCGAATGACGACAGGAGTCAGCACTATTTTTGTACTCGTTCTAGCAATCTGTTCTTGGATCTATATCAAAGACCGCCGCGAAGCAAAACCATTTGCCATCGTTGCAGTTCTTTTCTTGATTTTGCAGGCTTTCATGGGAGCTGCAGCCGTGATCTGGGGACAAAATCCTTATATTATGGCGCTCCACTTCGGTATCTCTGTGATCTGTTATGCCGCGATCGTGCTCTTGTGTCTGATGATCTTTGAAGTCGACCGCAAATTTGATGCCCGCAATCTCGTAATGGATACGAAATTACGAATCCATTTTTATTTAGTGACACTGTATACGTATATTACCATTTATACAGGTGCTTTGGTCCGTCATGAAAAAGCCAGTCTTGCCTTGCCAGTTTGGCCTTTCAAAAAAGGCGGGATCGTATTTCCTTCTTCCGTACAGGATTACGTTCAATACCTACATCGCTTTGCCGCACTACTATTGATTATTTGGGTCTTCTATATTGCCTGGATCGTTTTCAGACATTATTCACATTATCGCGTGCTTACATTCAGCATGGGACTTGCAATCACTTTCGTAGTGCTTCAGGCTGCAACTGGTATATTAACCGTTTATACAGGTGTCAATCTTTATATTTCCTTATGCCACAGCTTGATCATTACATTGCTGTTCGCCTTGTTTATTTACTTATGCATGCTTGCAACGCGAAGCAAACGCAATCGCTTGCGGATCCGCTGAACGTAAAAAAGCCCACTCCATCTCAGGAGTGGGCTTTTTGTTATTCCAAAACAAATTGATTATGATAAAGTTCTGCATAAAATCCTTTTTGCTTAAGTAGGCTTTCATGCGTTCCCTCTTCAATAATCTCGCCTTGATGTAAGACGGCGATATAATCTGCATCTAAAATCGTTTTTAACCGATGGGCGATCACAAAACTGGTCCGTCCAGAAATAACAGCATCCATGGCTTTTTGGATCTTACTTTCTGTTACTGTGTCCACATTACTTGTCGCTTCATCAAGGATCAGCAGACTTGGATTGGTCAAGATCGTGCGGGCAATGCTGATAAGCTGTTTCTGACCGACACTGAAAATACTGTTTTCATCGCTGATTTGTGTGTCATATCCTTTTTCTTGCTGAATGATGAAGTCATGGATATTCGCTTGTTTGGCTGCAGAAATGACTTCTTCTTCCGTTGCTTCTGGTTTTCCGAAAGCGATGTTTTCCCGAATCGTACCTGAGAAAAGAACGGAGTCTTGAAGCACGATCCCTACCTGTTTGCGCAACGCATGCAGTTCGATATCACGAATATCTTTTCCATCAAATAGAATCGCTCCGCCATCAACATTGTAAAAGCGATTGAGCAAATTCATGATCGTTGTTTTTCCGGAACCAGTCGGCCCGACGATCGCAACCATTTTCCCTTTATCAAGGGTCAAGTCGATGCCTTTCAATACGGGCGTTTCTTTATCATAACCGAAAGAGACGTTTTTCAATTCGACGCGTTCTTTAATTTCACCGATCGTGCCGACATTTTCCCGCTCTACTTCGTTTTGTTCTGCAAAAACTTCACTGACACGTCTTGCGCCTGTAATAGCGAGCTGCAGCATGTTGTATTGAGAAGAGATCTGGGTCAGTGGCATGTAGAACTGCTGCGAGTATTGTACGAACATTACTACTAAGCCAAGTGCGACTCCTCGTTCCAAACTGCCATTCAGCGCTAGGTAGCCACCGAAGAAAATGACGATCGCCGTATTCAAGAGAGAGATCCCCTGCATAACTGGGAATAACATCCCGGAATAAACTTGACCTTTATAAGTAGCATTTTTCACTTTTTCGTTGTGTTTCGTAAAGCCTGCAATCGTCTCTTCTTCCAGCCCGTTCGTAATCACGACTTTCTGTCCGGAGATCTTCTCATCGATATAGGCATTCAATTCGCCTAAACTGTCCTGTTGCAGATCCACATAGCGACGTGCTTTGCGGATGATGAGTGCTGCGATCACAATCGCGAATGGCGCAGCGATAAGAGTGATCAGCGCCAACTTCACATTTTGATTGAACATCATGATGATGACTCCGATCATTAATGCAAAGTTAGAAAGCACTTGAACGATAGCTTGGTTTAATGTATTGGAAATATTATCCATATCACTTGTAAACCGGCTCAGCATTTCGCCATCACTATGCTTATCGAAGAAGCGGATCGACAGTTTCTCCATTTTGCGGAATAAACCGATCCGCATCCGGTTGGTCGATTTCCCTGCAACCCCAGTCATAACAATCGATTGGATAAATGTCGCCACGGAAGTAAGAACATAGAAAAGCAGTAGCATCCATAAGATATGATGGAACTCGCTTTTATCATCCACACCGGTTTGGAAAAGCTTCACGGCATAATTAGCCAGCTCTTGGATCGCTTTCCCAATATACTGCGGTGCTTTGACCTGCAGATAAGTGGCGCCGACTACGGCTATCAAAATGATAAACAGTTGCAGTTTATATGCCCGAAGATAATACCAGAAAAAACGGCTGATCTGTTTAAATTCTTTCATTATTCTACCGCATCCTTTCCTTTTTGTGTGTCATAGATTTCTTGATAAACCGAGCTGGTTTCAAGCAATTCTTTATGACTGCCGACGCCGACAAGTTTTCCAGCATCAAGGACAAGGATTTTATCTGCATTGATAACGGAGGAGATTTTCTGTGCGATCACAAAAGTGGTTGTATCTTTCAATTCTCGGTTCAATGCCTCTTTTACTAATTTTTCGGAGCGAGCATCCAAAGCACTGGTGCTGTCATCCAAGATCAAGATTTTCGGATTCCCGATCACACCACGCGAAATCGAAAGTCGCTGTTTTTGACCACCGGAGAAATTGGCGCCGCGCTCTTCGACAATGCCTTCATAGCGCTTATCTTGTCTTTCAATAAATTCTTTCGCCTGGGCGATCGTTGTCGCTTGTTCCATATCGCTGATGGAAGCATCTTTTTTACCATGGCGCAGATTATCGGAGATCGACCCGGAAAACAGGATCGCTCGTTGCAGGACGATCGATACCGTTTGACGTAATGTCTTTTTGCTGACCGTTTTTAAGTCTTTGCCGCCGATAAGCACTTCGCCTTCTGTCGGATCATAAAGACGCGGAATCATTTGAGCGAGTGTTGATTTCCCAGCGCCTGTCGCACCAACGATCCCGATCATCTCACCGCTTTCTGCTTTAAAGGAAATGTGTGAAAGTGCATCTTGATCATCATTCTCATAACGGAAGCTGACATCACGGAATTCCACACTTCCCGGTAGTACTTCATCCTTGGCATTTTCGTCGTATTTGATATCTGCTTCTGTGTTCAGGATCTCATTGATACGTCCTAATGAAATAAAGGCACGTGAAGCAAACATTGTCATCATACCACCGATAATGATCGCCATCATGATTTGCATCAGATAATTCATAAAAGAGGCGATCGCACCGATTACTTCCGGATCACTTTTTACCATGTCCCCAACAAAATAGATCGAAACGACGATCGCTAAATTGGAAACGAGCATAAATGCCGGAATCATGACCGAGAACAATGTTCCGACAATGATCGTATGCCGGGTCAATTTGTCACTGGTATTCGTGAATTGCTTGATTTGATTATCTTCTTGGACAAAGGATTTGACGACCCGCATTCCCGCTAGATTTTCTTTCGCGATCGCATTGACACGATCAAGAAAATGCTGGATCTTGGCGAAGTGTTTCCCCATTGCCCCGAATGTTCCCATAACAATAAGAACCACAAGCACTACTAATAAAATAATGACCCACCAGAGAGCAGGCAATGTTATGAGCGCCAAAACAAAGCTCCCGATAAACATGACCGGGATCCTAGTCAGTGTTTGCAGACTCATCATCACGAGATTTTGGATCTGCGTAATATCATTGGTTTGCCGTACGACCAGATTTCCTGTTGAAAAGCGCTCGATGTTGCTGAACGAAAATGTCTGGATTCTGCGGAAACTGCTCTCACGAAGGTCCGCACCGACCCCTTGTGCTACTTTAGCAGAAATAATTGTGTTTAAAATACCTGCGATCAGACCGACAACTGCTACGATGATAAGCACGATCCCTATCGACGTAATACGGTCCATCTTATCTTTCATGATTGCATCAAGAACTTGCTGCAACAATTTCGGCTGCCACAATTGCGAGATGACCATGATAGTTACAAATAAGATGGATAAAATGGTCTGCAATCGGTATTTTTTCAAGTGCTGAAATAAAATCTGCATGTATGTATTCCTCCTCACATAAAGTCAAACGAACACTTATACTACTTTATCCAATTAAATAAGTCAAGCAGATCCAGACTAAATCAGTCTTGCGCCGTATCAGGAGTTGTTATTTTTCTTTTATACCCGTTTTTACAAATAAAAACTTCTTTCAGGTAAACAAAGCATGTCGCTTTGTCATCTAAAAGAAGTTTCACTTAAAAAATTATTTTCTTTTGCTCACAATCGCGATGATACTGATGACGATCGCGATCACGCTTGCTGCCAATGTGATCCATATAAGCCATGAATTGTTATCAGCTGGTGCAGCCGTTTCTGTAGCCTTTTTCTGTGTTAATGTTTTCCCGTGACTGTCGGCCGCCGTGCCGTTATCTACATCTTTTACGATCTTCGTTATAGCATGCGGAGTATCTGCATCTGCTCCGCCAGTCCATTCCACGATCGAACCATCTTGGTAATATTGATAGGCGTTCCATGGAATCGATGTTTCTTTATCCGGGTTCTTAGCACTGAATGTGAAGCGCATAAATTGTCCCGCCTTGATTCCGCCGTTTTGGGCCTGCCATGTGATTGTCTTTGCTTGTTTGGAAAATGTCGTTTTCCAGCCTGCCACCGGTTCATACGAACTGAATGACACTCCCGCCGGAAGCTTGACCACTACTTTCGTTGTATTGCTGTCCTTTTCAACTGGAACTTTGACTGTGTAAGTTTCATAAGCGCCTGTCGCACTTGTAGCCGGCAGGACTGTTACGTGCGCACTAGCAACTATTGGCAAACCGATGATCAATCCTACCATCAAGATAAAACCTAATACGTGTTTTTTCATTTATTATTTCTCCTTTTATTGAGTGATCGAAAAAGTAAATGTCTGATCGACATTTTGAAAATCTTTCGTCAGTGCGTGAACTTTTATTTCCCAATTTCCTGTTTGGTTTAAGTAAAGACCGCTAGCTGTGTAAAACGACTTTTCCCTTTTAGCTTGAAAAGTAACTTGCTGTTTCGTCTTTTTATTCACAGCAGTCAGTGAAACTTGCTGGAAGTCTGTGCGCGTAGAACCATCATTTTTTAAAAAGCTGACCACAAATTGATTTTCGCCTACTACTTTTGGCAATACTTGCAAATTGATTTTCGTCGTTGATGCTTTCGCCACGATCGTTTGATTGAATGCTTCCGGCGCGGCAGGCGGCGGTGTTTGCGTGTTAGTCAAAAATCCAGCGACGATCAATACCGCGATGCCGATCCCATACTCGACTATGATCGTTTTAAGCGGAAGCTGTTTGTTCGCCATATGGATAAGTAGATAATGTGCTAAACCGATTCCTCCCATTAATAGGAACAGACCGATCTTTATCACGATCAGCAGCCCATAAGTGGTGTGAAATAAATTGCCGATGCCGCCAAGATCCATGACCGCTAGCAATAAGCCGCTCATCAATATTCCGGCAACGCCAATAACGCCAATTGGAGAAAAACGCTCCCACTTCTCTTTTTTAGCAGGGTATTTCCATAAGGCGATCAGCATAACGAGCATCAACCCCACCCAACTGCTTGCTGCTGCAAGATGCAAGAAATTTGCTGCAATCGCGACGACTTTGTCAGAAGCAGCCGCCGAATGCCCCATCATTGCTTTTGTTATTAGCAGTCCAGTTAGTAAAATCGCTTCTAGAATCATAACTAGATAGCGTTTCCGCATTTTTTGCACATATACTGCTCCCCCAAGGAGCACCCACAAGACCAACTGAATCAACAAAAGATGACCAGTCGCGTTATTCCAAAAAATTTCTTGTGCAGAGCGCCAATCAAGTTGCCCGGCAATGATCAGAAGTTGGATCGGGATATTCAAAAGAAGTGCTACACCCGTAAACAGCCAAGCGCCTATATGCAGTCGATGCCATGCACGGCGCACCTCGCCCGGCATTTCCTCTTCCTTCCGAAAAATCCAGAAAGCAAAAAGGAGTGTGCCCGCAAACAAAGAAAACCCTATGTACAAAATAATTTTCTGCAAGGAGCTTACGACCGTCTGACTAGTATTACTTCCCGTGTCTGCTTGCTGAAATGCTTGATTTGTTTTCCCGAGTTTAAAGGCGATCTGTCCTTGTACAGGATGCCCATCTGCTGAAACAACGCGCCAACTCGCTGTGTATACGTCCGGCTTTAGATTTGACTTTAAACCAACTTCCACCACATGATCGTTTTCTTTGCTGACACGCGTTTTCCCAACAGAAACTTTTTTCCCGTCTGACCCCGTCACTTGAATACTAGGAAAATCTGCTTGGATCATTTCATCAAAAACAAGCCGTACTTGCTTTGGTGCCTTTTGAATATGGGATTGGTCTTTTGGATTAGAATTCTGCAAATAGGCGTGCGCAGAAGCATTTATGGGGATGATCATCCCTAAACTGATAATTGCCAGTATGCAAATAAAGAAGACTTTCCTTAATTTCATGATACGCTCTTTCCTACTTTCCTTTTTTCTTCTTCCTTAAAAATAGCATGACTTCTCATAGATGAAAAGAATTTGCTTCTTTTTTCATGATTTATTTCTTTCCTAACTTTGTAAATTCCTTTATACTTATAAGCATTAGGGGGTGAGATAATGAAAAACTTTATCGCAGAGTTTAAAATTTTTGCACTTCGGGGAAATGTCCTTGACTTAGCCGTTGGGGTCGTTATTGGAGCAGCTTTTGGTAAAATCGTCAGTTCATTAGTAGATTACATTATTATGCCGTTAGTGGGATTGATCTTAGGTGGTCTTGACTTCTCTAAGCTATCTTTCACAGTGGGTGATGCTGTTATAAAATATGGTGCCTTTATTCAGTCCATCGTGGATTTTGTCATCATTGCTTTTGCAATCTTCCTCTTTATCAAATTGATCAATACGCTCTCTCGCAAAAAAACGGAGGAGCCAGAACCGGAACCAACCGTTTCCGAGCAATACTTAGAAGAGATCCGCAATTTACTTAGAAATCAAAATCAACAATAACATGGTTGTAGAAGCCTCTGGACAGACATCGTTCAGAGGTTTTTATTATTTAAAATAAGGAGGAAAAAAATGATCCAGCTCAAAACAGAACGCTGCTTGATCCGCCCTTTTCAGCAAAGTGACATGGCGCGTTTTATCAGTTATCGAAATAACGACGTATGGATGCAGCATCAAGGATTCAAAGGGTTGACCCAATCCGAATATGAGCAAGCGCTTTTAAAGCCTGCTGATTTAAAAACCGGAGTTCAGTTGGCTATTATTTCCCAAAAAGCGGATAGATTGATTGGCGACCTGTACTTGCAGACGGAAGGAAAATCGGTTTGGCTGGGTTATACGATCCATCCCGATCATGCGAGACAAGGCTATGCATCAGAAGCCGTGCTAGGGGCAATGGATTATTTAGCTACCCAAGGTTTCGAGACGATCAAAGCCGGGATCGCCGAAGACAATACAGCTTCTATTGAATTGATCAAGAAGCTAGGGTACCGTTTTTTAGAAATAGAAGATGGCGAAGCGATTTATCTATATGCGCTTCGCCAAGTGGGACAATAAAATCTCCACCGTATTAAAATGACTATTGATGATCCAGGTTTTAGCGCCTTTTTGTATCCTTTCTCAAGATATAACATTCTATGATACGTGTACAAATACAAAATATTCTGATAAAATATAGAAAAAAGAGGTGAGCAAATTGAAAAACGCATTATTAAGGAAAAAAAGTATTGTAGATATGCAGAACAATCATCAAAGTTCGTTAAGAAAAGAATTAAAAACATTTGATTTAACGATGTTGGGTATTGGAGCGATCATCGGAACGGGGATCTTTGTTTTGACAGGGACTGGCGCACTAACAGCTGGGCCGGGACTTATTATTTCTTTTATTATTGCAGCATTGGCTTGTGGATTTGCTGCCCTATGCTATGCCGAATTTGCCTCCATGGTCCCTGCATCCGGCTCTGCTTATACGTATTCTTACGCTACTCTCGGAGAATTGGTAGCCTTCATTATCGGCTGGGATCTGCTACTCGAATATTTACTGGCAGTTAGTACCGTTTCCGTCGGCTGGTCTGGTTATTTCCAATCTTTATTAGCGGGCTTTGGTATCCATTTGCCGCATGCTTTGACAGCCGCACCTGGAGCAACGCCTGAAGGGGGCACTTATTTTAACCTCCCTGCTTTTATCATTGTTATTTTAGTTACCACATTGATCTCAATTGGTGTTCGGGAAACGAAACGCGTGAATAATATTATGGTAGTAGTCAAAGTAGCCGTCGTCCTATTATTTATCGTTGTTGCGATCTTCTATGTAAAACCTTCTAATTGGACACCGTTCTTGCCATTTGGTTTTAGCGGCGTCTTTACCGCAGCAGCGACAGTTTTCTTTGCCTTTATCGGTTTTGATGCCATTGCTTCCAGCGCAGAAGAAACGGTCAACCCGTCAAAAACACTTCCGAAAGGGATCTTGATATCACTAGGAATATGTACGGTTTTATACGTGGTGGTCACTGGTATCATGACAGGAGTCGTTCCATATAAAAACTTCGCTCCCTACATTGATCACCCCGTGTCCGCTGTCTTAAAAATTGCCGGTCAAAATTGGATTTCTGGGATCATCGATGTTGGTGCGATTCTCGGAATGACAACAGTTATGATCGTCATGCTTTATGGCCAAACAAGAATCACTTTTGCAATGTCGCGAGATGGCTTAGTCCCACCGATTTTTTCAAAAGTAAGCAAAAAATACAATACACCATTCATCGCCACTTGGGTATTCGGCCTCATCGCCGCGATTTTAGGTTCGCTTATTCCATTAGATGAATTGGCAGAACTCGTTAATATCGGAACACTAAGCGCATTCGTACTTGTCTCTTTCTCCATCTTGGTACTTCGCAAGACACAGCCGGATCTTCCGCGAGCATTCCGCACACCGCTCGTTCCACTCGTGCCTATTTTGGCAATTGGTTTCTGTCTGTTCTTGATCATTAATCTAAACCCGCTAACATGGGAACGTTTTGCGATTTGGCTAGTTGTTGGATTGGCACTTTATTTCCTTTATTCTAGGAAACATTCGAAATTGAATGAGAAATGATAAATAAAAAAGCGGTCGTTGTGGCCGCTTTTTTTTGGTGTTAGGTTATTTGTAAGTTTTTCTTAGATCATGCCGCTCGTTTATTATGCTATTTATGGGCTTTTACATATTTTCGTTTCCCTTTTAAACCAACTTATCTAGCTGTTGAAAGCAAAACAATGTTCCGTTACATTTCATAGAATTCTTTTAGATTAGTGGGCAAAATTGAAAACTATTATAATATAAGGAACTGAAATAATCCTAACTATTCCAGCGAGGTTTGTTTACCAATATAGCTCTTCTCTTCTATCAGTAATAGTTTTACCTTCAATTTCCCCACGTGTAAATAGTTCCTCCGCTGTTTCAAACCGTTGCGTATAAGAATCCTTTGACCTGGTAAGCAAAAAACTTCTAGGCTCTCCGTATAAGCGACTTATCCACCATTCATTATCATGAAAATAAAAAGAAATCTCTTCTTCATTCTCTTCGATACCTTTTTTAAATTCTACCCAATTTATTTTTTCCATCTTTATCACTCTCCTAGCACCCTTTTCCAGGTTTTAATTTACCAGTTTCCTTATCTTTATGCCAATTAAAAAGCACTGACTACGGAAACAAAAAAAGCGGTCATAAAGACCGCTTCAAAAACTAGTATTGAGCTATTTGCAAGGTTTCCCTTACATCATTCCGCCCGTTTATTATCCTTGTTCACAGCGTTTCGTGTACATTCATTTACCTATATAAAAACAACATTTCTAAGCGTCAAACATAAAAATGTTTCGCTATATTTCATGTAGCTTTTTTAATTTTGTGGGCAAAATGTGGGTAAGTATGAACTATTTCCATATAATAAATTATTTTAAATCAAAAAAACATTGACTTTATAACGTATACGTTATACAATAAGTATATAGAAAGGAGGTAAGAGAATGTGATAAAAATTAAAAGAACCGAAAAATTAGAAGTGACCTTGACAATCAATCTTCTAATTTTCCGGTTCACAATCACTAGAACATGGGAGCGTTAAGCTCCTGTGTTTCTAAATAAATTATATCACATTCATAAAACCATGAAAAGAATATTCAAAGGGTACACGATGTTTCATTACGATCATAAGACAGACAATAAAACAACAGAAGTTAATTTGAAATTTTATCCAGCATGGACAATCATTGTTGTTATAATCGTTGCATTGATTGTTCTGCGTGTGAAAGGAGTGATCTAAGATGGCAGATAAAACGTCAGAAGCACAAAAAGCAGCGAGCAAAAGATACAGAGATAAAAATAGAGAAAAAAATACCATTCAATCTTATAAACGATCTGGAAGAAAATTCATTCGCGATCACGCCACATTAGACGACCTAGAAGAATTCAAGCAACTTATTGCTGATCGTGAAAAGGAATTAAAATAACCCTCACTATTCCAGTGAGGGCGTTTTTTTGCATGGAAAAACCCGGCCGAAGCGAGGTTGATTTACCAATCAATTTCAGGAACTCTTTCAATGAATGGCTTTCCATCCATCATGCCATTTTTATAAAGTTCATCTGCTGTTTTGAAAAATTGTGTATATGTATCAGGAGCGGTTAAAAGATAACTTTTTTCTTCATCGTGTAACCGACTAATCCACCATTCTTCTTCTCTAAAATCGAAAGAAATTTCTTGTCCTTCATCAATCATTTCTTGAAAATTTCGCCATCCTTCTTCTGTCATTTTAGAGTATCCCAGTGACTTCGGCTTCTTTATTCTTGAAAATATCGTATAAGGTTTTGTCGCCTATCATTGCTTGATAAAAGAAATTCGTATGATCGTCGCCGAATGACTCACTAATTTCTTGACTATTTGAAAGCAATTGACGCCCTTCGTCGCCTGAGTAAGACATGAAATATTCATTTCCTTGATACTCAAATTCAATTTCTCGACCGCTTTCTACATATGCTAATACGTGCGTCCACTCTAACTTATCATCTGCCGGAAAATCATCATAAATTGTTTTGGTCATATTATTTTTACCTCCCTAATCAGTGCTTACTTCTATTTATTTTACCATTTTTTCCCCATGTTATTTTATGCCTATGTGGAAATTTCACATTTTGATTTTTAGAAACCGCATGAAAGTAATCAATGTCTAATTCTGCTTTTCCATTTTTGCCATAATATCTTCGTTGCTTCACTTTACCACCGGAGATTAGATCTTTAGATGAATACTTTTTCCCAGTCGGTGGTAGTTTACTATCTCCTTTTTTACTTACTTTCTTGGAATTATTCCCCTTAACCTTTTTACCTTTTTTCTTGGCTGACTTGTATTTTTGAGCTTTAGTTTTTTTCTTCTTCTTCTTTTTGCTCTTCTTCTTGCCTTTTTTACCTTTGTTTGATTTCGGCTTTGGCTTCGGTTTTGGCGTTGGCTTCGCAGGTCCTTTAAATCCTCCCGGCGCCGAAGAGCCGCCTCCGCCTCCGCCACCACCACGACCGCCATTGCTGGAATTCGGATAGCCATCAGGTGTTGCATTTGCTGCTGGGCTAGCAGTTTGTTCTTTTGCTATTGCTGCAGTCGCTGGTACACTTACAGAAAATAACATTAAACTAGCTGCAAATATGTACATTAGATGCTTTAATTTCATTCTCTCACACTCCTATTTATTTTCAAACATTTATTTTACCTGATTTCCCGATAAATGTCTGTGGAGATTTTGTGACAATTTGGAATGAAATGTGTCGTTTTATTGTGTAAATATGTAATGGTGAGGGTTGAAAACATAAAAAAAGCCCACCGGGTGGTGGGTTATAGCCATTCTATTGAGCTTATACTGGTCTTTCTCCTATTATTATATAAACAATTACTTTTCCCAGTCGTGTGGAGAGTAGTTAAAACAAAATAATCGGTCTCTGCTCTCTTTCTCAACCCTAAAACAACATACTCCTCAATTTTTTCTTCATAAAATACTATATCTAGTTTCATTCTGTTAGGCTTCATATCTCTTGTCATTACACAAGCATCAATGCCACCGTCATAGAAAATATTATGCAGAAAATTATATTGTAACATTCTTTTCTTCGATTCGTCATATCGATGATGCTTTTTCATTGATTCATGAGTCATTTTTTCTCGATGTACAGCGTCACATATCCTTTTCGCCCCAGTAAAGTTAGATGACTTATCCCAACCTAGCAAGTGAGGAAGATCGTTTTTGTGAAAGTGAACTTTTATATCTAATAATTTTTTATAGTTTGTATGTATTAGTATATCCTTGTTGTGAAAGTTGTTGATATAATCGTTCAATAGATTGAGCAAATGTATATGATTTGCTTCGCAGCATAGATAAAAATTAGTTTTTAAAGCTTTACCTTCTACCAACAAATGCGTATACACCCTCTCAAAATTAATAACCCTGCATTAAAGCAGGGTCTATGTAATGGGTAAGGGTAGGAAGGTGTCTCCTACCGGGACTAGTGAGCAGATATAAAGCCTCTGTCGGGCGACATGGCTACCACACTACCATATCAACGCATAGCTATGAGCGTGAAAGAGATTAACAAGCTACAAAGAGTTAAGGACTTTATGGGCTTTTAATCTCATATAGTATATTACCCCATTCAGATAAAAATTAAAAGCATTTTGCCGAAACTTTTAGTTTCTGTTCGTATTTTGTTCGATAAAAAACACCCACCCTCAACCGAGAGTGGGCTTTTTGGTTATTTAACACGCAACTTCTGCCCGACTTTAATTAAGTTAGGGTTTTTAATTTTATTCAATTTCCGCAACTTACTCACGCTCGTTTTATACTTCTTCGCAATTGCCGTTAAATTATCGCCACTTTTTACCGTGTAGTATTCTTTTTTGCTGGAATTGCTAGCGCCTTGCACTTTAATATCAGCACCCCACACCCAACTGTTAAGCTCTTTTAATAGATATTTATAGCTAGAACTACCATGTTTCTCTTTCTTCGCTTGAATGACCGTGTAGGCTTTATTTTTAACGCCTGTAGGAATCTTTTCGCCAGTAGCGTATCGATCAGCGTTTTTGCTTAACACGCCTTTTTGTCCTGCTTTGAACTTGCCTAGTTTCTTACCTGTAGACGGTTTGCTGTTGTGGCTGTCATCGGAAGGCTTGGCTGTAGCGCCGATAAACCAATCTAGCTTCTTGCTGCCATTCAATGTGTTAAGATCCACACGAGCATTAACTCCTGCTAGGCTACCGCTTGATGTGTGTTGCCAAAGATCACATGCGTACACGGGTTTATTGCCGTAGCGAGGAATCCAAACGAAATCAAACTGCTTGTAGTTGATTCCTAACGAGTTATAAAGATGATGTGCAATGTAGATGCCGACTTTACCAGCGCCAAGACGTCGTAACTCACCAACAAATGCTTTCGCGCCGGCTGCCATATCTCCCATTGTCTTGACTTCAATATCAGCCACCCAGAATTTGCTTGCTTTATCAGAACGATTGTAGAAGTCTTGCGCTTCTTTTTTTGCATCTGCCACGCTAACAAACCGTGTAAAAGCATACGATCCAAATGGAACGCCATACTTTTTAGCACCAGCGACATTGTTCTTATATTGTCTATCTGCAACATTAGAACCATCTTGCACCCGCAAAATGGCTAAATCCAATTCCTTACTTGCCTTTGACCAGTCTACTATCCCTTGGTGATGTGAAATATCAGCGATTTTTCCCATTATTTATCATCCTTTCGAGGTTCCGTGTAATTTAATACTTGCTTGCTGTCTGATAAACCATGCGTCGTTGGATCAACATAGTTCGCAATTAACGCAGATAACACTGCCACAATTGCCACAGGCTTGTTTAGAAACGTCATAAACGCATGACCTAACTGCGTCCAGCTGTCTAAATCAGACAACTGAAAGCCCCCTGCTGTCCATACGATCGTACCTAGTGTGACTAGTGTAAGCACCCACGTTCTCCAGTTTTTAAACCTTACTTGCCAGTTAAAATTTTTCATTATTTATTCCTCCTAATGCCAAATTAGTGGTGCAACCGTGAGCATTGTTCCGATTATGGTACAAATACCCCCAATGATCGCCACGATTATTGTTGTATTTCCTTCTCGCTTCTTTCCTTTTTGCGTGTTTGAAATTCTAAATTCCGCCATTTCAATGTCATGTTCCTGTTGCTTTTTAATAACGCCTTTTAAAGATACAGCCGTTTCTTTTGTATTCTCTACAATCTGCTGCAACGCGCCCGAAATAGGCAAAACTAAATCTTTAAGTTCCCCCATATCGTCTCTTAATTCATCTACATTTCTATCAACCTCCTTGATTTCGGTTCTGATCTCTTTTTTTAATTTATCGCCATGTTCTAAAAGATCGAGCCGGGTCACATATCTTTTTCTATCTTTTTCATCCTCCATAACTCCCAGCCTCCTGCTACTGATACAAATAAATTAAAACAAGCGCTTAATCCGTAGCGTATAGGCCATAGCTGTGTCGCTTGACTTTCAGCACTTGCACTTGCATATAAAAAGAGGACAAACACCCCGATAAGTCCTCCTATCAGCATATTGATAAATTTAGCCTTTGTTTCTTGAAATGCTGCAATGAAGATCAATACAGAACTGATCACAAACAAAAAACCCCATGTATCCATTGTCATGAGGTTTGCCATTAATTTGTAGGTTTTACTCTGCTCAATAATTTCATCGCCCTTGACGATTAAGAAACCGCCAGTAACCATGCTGAACAAACTGACCTGCAATAAATAAAGGATACTTAAATACTCTTTATAGGGCTTTTCGTATAACTGTAGCTTTACTTTCACCCACATCTTTTTCATAGGAACATCCCCTTACATAAAAAATAAGCCTAGTCTATCTTGGCTTTTAACTCATCAATTTCTTGTTTTAGTTTTTTGATAGCTAACATAAGATATCCGACTACACTCCCATCATCTCTTCCGTCACCAGTTGCACTTAAAAAGTGAGGATCGACATAGTATTGTTTTTCCTCATTAACATCATCAATAATAAAAGACGTATGGGTATTGCTTTCACCTTTAAAATTATATTGACGAACATCAGTATCAATAATAGCCTGCAAAGCATCGTCCAGATCAATCGTTTTTAAGTTTTCTTTCATAGAAAGAAGAGAAGATTGCTGTACAGATTTACAAGCAATATCAACACGTGCGCCGCCGGGCGTATTAGTGAAATAAATTGTTTGACCGTCTAAACTGCTGATTGAATGATCTTTCGAAAGCACCATGTTGCCAGCTTGAAAATGTTTGGGTGTAACGATATATCCCCACGCACTACTTTTGGAACTAACCGGCACAGTGAAAATATTGTTTCCTAAGACATCCTTTATTTTCCATTCGCCAGCTTGTGCAGAAGGAACAATATTGCCGTAGGTGTCATAATTAACACCATTTGATCCACTTGATCCAGCAAAAGTGATCTCTAAAGCATTTGCACTAAAGGCTAGCCCGCTAGAAACTGCGTCTAAACTGACAAATGTCGCAGGATTGTCGCCTTCTCTAATCGAAATAATCAATCCGTTACCGTCTAGTGTTGTAAAGGGCCATATTAAAATGTAGGAAAAGGGCCATCGAAAATGTAGGTACATGACAAATCTGATATTCTTTTTCATGAAACTATCCAAGGAGAGTGAATCATGAGAAAAGATGTCTTAGAAGGAGTGTTACTACACATTATGAATGAAATTCATCCTAATTTCGCAGCCCTTGCCAAACAATATAATTGTGATTATCGAACGGTTAAACGCTATATAGAGGCATGGTAATCAAACCGATCAAAACTGGACAAGTCATGCATACTCAAATCGGCGTTGGTTTTGAAAACAAAGGGAATGATATTAAGATTCAAATAGGTAAAGTAACATTTTCCGGGAAAATCAAAAATAAATAACCAAAGAAAGCCCTCGGGCTTTTCTTTATAGCTAAAAGCAGAACAT
The DNA here is from genome assembly GCF_000148995.1 of Listeria grayi DSM 20601. Classification (GTDB taxonomy): domain Bacteria; phylum Bacillota; class Bacilli; order Lactobacillales; family Listeriaceae; genus Listeria; species Listeria grayi. The sequence continues at coordinate 496,434 of NZ_GL538353.1, read as the reverse complement.
ACGTGCGAAAAGGAGTTGTTAGAATGGCTAGTTATCGTAAAAGGAATGGGAAATGGGAATATCGAATTAAATACCGCGATCCAGCTACTGGCAAAATAAAAGAAAAAATGAAAAGCGGATTTTCTCGTAAATCCGACTGCGTGGAAGCTGCTGCTGAAATGGAAAAGAAAATAAAACACGGTCATTTTAATAATGACGCTTCGGTTATGTTTCATGAATATGCCTTGAAGTGGTTAAAAGACTACGCTTCTAATAATAAACCTAGCACTGTCCGGCCTAGAGAAATAGAATATCGACGATTAGCTAAACACTTTGGCTATGCAAAAATTAATCAAATCACTTCTATTCAGTATCAAGATTATTTAAACAGCTTAAATGAAAAGTATGCTACGAATACTATATCAGGTACCCACTCTACTGCACGAATGATATTCAAGAGGGCTTATCAAGACAACTTAATCGATCGCGATCCAACATTATATGCAAAACTTCCTAAAAAAATAGAAACGGCACAATCTATACAAGACTCCATTAATAATAGGCGAGTAAAGATTTTTTCAAGAGAAGAAATCAGCCTTTTTCTGCATAATGCAAAAACACAAGGATTAAGTAACGATTTTGAAATTTTTTCTTTACTAGTGAATACTGGCATGCGAGTTGGCGAATTATGTGCTTTACAAGAAAATGCTTTGCTAAAAAAAGAAAACGGCTACTACATCAGAATTACGCAAACGATATACAACCCTACCAATAAAATGGATAAATACCAGCTACTCCCGCCTAAAACAAAAGGAAGCATTAGAGATATAGAAATATCTTATTATATTTACGAATTGATTAGGAAGCAAATAATCAAACAGAAAGAACTTTATATAGCGCTAGGCGGAGCCATGAAACGATTTATATTTTCTAAAGATTTCGGTTATCCCGAAACGCCCAAACAGATCGCCAATAGAATGCGCCGTATTTTAAAACTTTGTGATTTGCCATCTTATTATTCACCTCACAATTTTCGACATTCTTATGCTTCTATTTTAGAAGAGGAAGGCGTTCCAACATTATATATCCAAAAGCAACTTGGACATAGTACATTTGAAACTACTAAAGAAACCTATATCCATCTGACCGAAAAAACTCAAAAAGAAGCCTCGGAAAAAGTTTTAAATATAGCTGAATCTTTATCATCTGAAAGGTAGTGAAAAAGTACGAAAATAAAAAAATGTGGGCAAAATGTGGGTAAACAAGAAAAAAGCGGTCATAAAGACCGCTTTAAACATTGGTATTAAGCTATTTGCAAGGTTTCCCTTACATCATTCCGCCCATGCCGCCCATACCCATATCAGGTGCTGCAGCTGGTGCGTTTTCTTCTGGTTGGTCGGCAACTACGGCTTCTGTTGTAAGCAGTAATGCTGCTACGGAAGAAGCGTTTTGTAAAGCAGAACGAGTAACTTTAGTAGGATCCACGATACCAGCGTCGATCATGTTTACCCATTCGCCGTTTGCAGCGTTGAAGCCAACGCCAACTTTTTCATTTTTCAAACGTTCTACAATAACAGAGCCTTCTAGACCAGCATTGTGTGCGATTTGACGAACTGGTTCTTCTAAAGAACGAAGAACGATCTTGATACCAGTCGCTTCGTCGCCTGTTGCTTCTAGTTCTGCTACTTTATTGTACACATTGACAAGGGCTGTACCACCACCGGATACAATACCTTCTTCAACAGCAGCACGAGTAGAGTTTAACGCATCTTCAATGCGAAGTTTACGTTCTTTCAATTCTGTTTCAGTTGCTGCTCCGACTTTAACTACTGCAACTCCGCCAGCAAGTTTTGCTAAACGTTCTTGTAGTTTTTCTTTGTCGAATTCAGAAGTTGTTTCTTCCATTTGCGCACGGATTTGGTTAACACGTGCTTCGATTTGAGCAGATTCGCCAGCGCCTTCGACAACGGTTGTGTCGTCTTTCGTTACGACTACTTTGCTAGCTGTTCCCAATTGGTCAATAGTTGCTGTTTTAAGATCTAAGCCTAGGTCTTCGGTGATTACTTGACCACCTGTAAGGATCGCCAAGTCTTCCAGCATTGCTTTACGACGATCACCGAATCCTGGTGCTTTCACTGCTACGACGTTGAATGTACCGCGAAGTTTGTTTAACACAAGTGTTGCTTGTGCTTCGCCTTCCACGTCTTCCGCAACGATCAATAACGGACGGTTTTGTTGTACCACTTGTTCTAGTAATGGTAGGATTTCTTGGATGTTGTTTACCTTTTTATCAGTGATCAAGATATATGGTTTTTCTAATTCTGCGATCATTTTGTCAGAATCTGTTACCATGTAAGGGCTTGTGTAGCCGCGGTCGAATTGCATTCCTTCAACTACATCTAATTCTGTCGCAAAGCCTTTGGATTCCTCGATCGTGATGACGCCGTCGTTACCAACGCGTTCCATCGCTTCTGCAATCAATTTACCTACTTCTTCATCTCCAGAAGAAATCGCAGCGACTTGAGCGATCGATTCTTTCCCTTCGATCGGTTTAGAGATTGTTTTTAGTTCTTCGATCGCTGCTGCAACTGCTCGTTCAATCCCGCGGCGGATACCAACAGGGTTAGCACCAGCTGTTACATTTTTCAATCCTTCTTGGATCATTGCTTGAGCAAGAACTGTTGCTGTTGTCGTACCGTCTCCGGCTACGTCATTCGTTTTGGAAGCAACTTCAGAAACTAATTTTGCTCCCATATTTTCAAATTCATCTTCTAATTCGATTTCTTTTGCGATCGTCACACCATCATTTGTGATAAGTGGAGAACCGAATTTTTTGCCTAAAACAACGTTACGACCTTTTGGTCCAAGTGTTACTTTTACTGCGTTCGCTAATTGATCCACACCGCGTAGCATGGAACGACGAGCGTCTTCGCTGAATTTAATATCTTTTGCCATTTTATTATTCCCTCCATTTTATCTTAGATTAAACAATTGCTAAAATATCGTCCTCGCGGATAATCAAATAATCTTTGCCGTCATACGTTACTTCTGTACCAGAATACTTAGAGAAGATAATGCGATCATTTACTGCTACCTCTAGTTCTTGTTTAGTTCCGTTTTCTAGTACTTTGCCATTTCCTACTGCGATTACTTTGCCCTCTTGTGGCTTTTCCTTTGCTGAATCCGGCAACACGATACCGCTTGCAGTTTTTTCTTCTGCTTCAAGTACTTCAATAACGACACGATCTCCTAATGGTCTTAACAATGTAAATAACCTCCTCATAGTGATAGTTTCTATTTTTAGCACTCTAACGTTTTGAGTGCTAACACAATATTATAATAGTCAAAAATGGTAAGGAATGCAAGCAAAAACTACTAAAAAAATTTTTGGCGTTTTTTTATAATTGCTTGTTGTACCAATAATTAGTACAATAAAACGTAATAGTTCTTGAATATTTAAGTTTAGCTAGAAGGAAGCGATTTTTTGTCTAAAAGATATTTTTGGGTTTTAGTGGTTTATGTAATTAATTTTTTATCCGGCATTGTCGGTATCCCGATCGTACACGGGCTGGTTCTTCATTTCACCACGTTAGCGGGTAAGCAGGCTTTCAACCAAAGTGTTGTCATCTGGAATATTGTGGCGAATCTGATCACATTATTTGTCATCTGGCTGCTACTTCGCAAACAACCGGCAACTGATAAAGTACTTCGAGGAACCAAGGCAAGCGTTGGTATGAGCGTAGTTTGGGCTGTATCAGGCGTTCTGATACTCTTTGCCGGACAAGTAGTTGCCGGTTTGATCACGCAGTTGTTTATGGATACCCCTGCTGGCTCGGCAAATACGGAAATGCTGACATCTTTGACGAAACAGGCACCAGTCTTATTCGTGTTTATCACACTTATTGCGCCGGTCATTGAAGAAATCGTTTTTCGGAAAGTATTATTCGGTGGTCTCACCAATTGGATGAATATCCATGTGGCAGCGGTAATCAGCTCTTTGTTTTTCGCCCTTGGGCATGGTGACCTTCCATTTCTGCTGGTTTACTTTTCCATCGGTTTGATTCTTTGTTTCCTATATACGAAAACAAAGCGGATCACTGTCACCATTTTTGCGCATATGATCATGAATGCGATCGTTCTACTATTTTCTTTAGGTGGTGTTTCCTAAGTTATGAATGCAAATAAATCGATTTTCCAGGGATTGCTTTATATCGTTCTCGGCATTGTATTTGTGGTCTTTGCTGTGGAACAGGTAAATGATAGCGGCTGGACGATTCTCGCTTATGTCATCATGGCGATGGCAGCCATTGATTTTGTCACTGGTGCACGGTTTATCTTCATCGCCTTATTCAATCGTAAAAAATAAAAAAACTGCCGGAAAAGTATTTTGCTTTCCGGCAGTTTTTATTTACTTATTTATTTTGCGGATAGTTTTCCAAGAAGTAAATAAGTGTTTGTAATTCTGTCGTTAGATCAATGTGATGGACACGAACGTGTTTTGGTACACTGATACGAGCTGGTGTAAAGTTCAAGATCCCCTTTACATCTGCTTCTAACAATTTATCCACTGTGGCTTGCGCTTCACTTGACGGTACTGTCAAAATCACGACCTCCACATTGTTTTCGCGTAATGTTTCTTCCATATCATTTAAATGATAAATTGGTATATCTTGTTGGATCGTGCCTACTTTATCAGCATCGACATCAAAAGCAGCGGCGATCTTGATATTATTGTTTTTCATGAAGTTGTAATGCAGGAGCGCCATTCCTAAGTTCCCTACTCCAATGATAGCAACGTTAGTTTGTTTATCTTGACTTAGCGTTTTACTGAAGAAATCGAGGATATACGCTACATTATAGCCATAACCTTTCTTTCCAAGTGCTCCAAAATAGGAGAAATCACGACGAATGGTTGCAGAATCTACTTTCACTGCCTCACTTAATTCAGCAGATGATACGCGCTCTTTACCAGACTCATGTAGATATTTTAAATAACGATGATATAATGGCAAGCGTTTTGCTGTTGCTTGTGGAATTTTTGTATTTTCCTCCATCTTAACTTTTCCCTTCTTCCTTGAAAATTTTGCTAATTGAACCGAAGCACTTCTTAAAGATCTGCAGATAACTGCTCTCATTTTCACATGCTTGCTTTTATACTATAAACATTTCACAAAGAATGCACAAACTTTTTGCTCATGATTTTTCAAAAAACTAACAAAAAGCCGTTAGACATCATTTTACCATAAAAATTCACAAAAGAAATCACAAATTTTCACAAAAATATAATACGTGAAAAGAATTTTGATAGTCGCACGTTGCCTTTGCTAATTCTTTGAGCTAAACTAAAAGTAGTAAGTTAGAGGAGAGAAATCATGATTTTATTACAAGTACAGCAAATCAGCAAATATTTCGGGGCAGAAATAATCCTAGATAATATAAAATTAGAAGTAAAAACAAATGATCGAATTGCATTAGTCGGCCGCAATGGTGCTGGGAAATCCACCCTGCTAAAAATCATCGCTGGCGAACTGAGTTATGACGGGGGGACGATCTCCAAACCAAAACAGGTGAAGATCGGTTATTTGGCACAAAGCACACCCCTAGAATCAGAACGAACGATCTGGGCAGAGATGCTCACCGTTTTTACTGAGTTACAGCAAATGGAACGACAGCTGCGCGAGATCGAATTGAAAATCGCCGATCCGGAGATTATTTCCAACGAAGCGCAATTCCAATCGCTTTTGAAGCAATATGATGAACTGCAGCATAACTTCAAAGAACAAGGCGGTTATCAATACGAAGCCGATATCCGTTCGATCCTGCATGGTTTCCGCTTTTATGAAGCAGATTATGAGAAACCGATCCAATCCCTGAGCGGTGGTCAAAAAACACGGCTTTCCCTAGCGAAATTGTTGCTTTCCAAGCAAGATATCCTTATTCTCGATGAACCGACCAACCATTTGGACATCGATACGCTAACATGGCTGGAAAACTATCTGCAGAATTATCAGGGCGCATTGGTCATCGTTTCGCATGACCGTTATTTCTTAGATAAAGTCGTCAACCAAGTTTATGAGATCAGTCGCACGAAAATCGACCGTTTTGTCGGCAACTACAGCCAGTTCTTGGTTCAAAAACAAGCCAAGCTCGAAAAAGAATGGAAAGAATTCGATATGCAACAAAAGAAAATCGCGAAACTCGAAGATTTCGTTGCCCGCAATATCGTCCGTGCTTCTACGACAAAACGCGCGCAAAGCAGAAGAAAACAATTAGAAAAACTCGACCGAATCGATCGGCCAGAAGGCAGTGAGAAATCGGCACATTTTGGTTTCCATTTTTCCAAACCTACTGGAAAAGATGTGTTATCAACATACGATCTGGCGATTGGGTATCAAAAAGAGCAACCGATCGCTCAGCATATCCAGTTTGAAGTCAAACGTCCCGACAGTGTGGCGATCGTCGGTCCCAATGGTATCGGCAAAACCACCCTTTTAAAAACGTTGATCGAAAAATTGCCGCCATTATACGGCGACTTTGAATTTGGTTCCGGCGTTCAGATCGGCTATTACGATCAAGAACAAACCAATCTTTCCTCCAATAAAACTGTGCTCCAAGAATTATGGGACGATTTCCCCGATATGACCGAACAAGCTGTTCGGACATGCTTAGGCAATTTTCTATTTTCTGAGGAAGACTGCAGCAAACTGGTCTATAGCCTAAGCGGCGGTGAGAAAGCACGGCTGGCATTATCGAAGCTGACGCTACTTGGTGCTAATGTGTTGATCTTAGATGAACCGACCAACCACCTGGATATCGATAGCAAGGAAGTATTGGAAGCTGCACTGATCCAATTTGAGGGAACGATTTTATTCGTTTCGCATGACCGCTATTTTATCAACCGAATCGCTTCAAAAGTATTGGAAATGGCTCCTGATGGCGCGACGACATATTTAGGCGATTATGATTATTACTTGCAAAAACTAGCCGAGGCAGAGGAGATCGCCCGCTTAGATGCCGAGGAAGCAGCGAAACAAAACCCGTCTGCCCCGCTTCCAACTAGCAGCAGTCCAGCCAAAAATAGCTATCAGCAAGATAAAGAGCAGCAGAAGCAACGGCGAAAATTAGAGCGGCGCTTAACAGAGATTGAAAAAGAATTAGAAAAAACGGAAGCCCAAATTTCCGAATTGGAAAGCTTGCTTACAGAACCTACTGTTTATCAAGACCACGAAAAAGTATATGAGGTCAACACGCAATTAGAACAGCAGAAACAAGCAGCAGAAAAATGGATGGAAGAATGGGAAGAGGTTAGTGAAAATCTGGAATAGAAAAAAACAGCTGGCTAGCGTGCCAGCTGTTTTTATTTTTCTAATTCCAAACTTGGATCGGCATTCAGTGCCAAGCCACTCCGTTTGCCTTGTTCATAAGCAATTGTTCCTGCCGCTGCGATCATTGCCGCATTATCCCCGCAAAGCGATAATGGCGGAATGACCAGTTCTACTTCCGGCAACGCTTCAAAAGCAGCTTCCAAACCAGCTCGAAGTCCTTGATTCGCAGCTACACCGCCCGCTAATAATAATTGTTTGACGCCATAATGTTGTACCGCTCGCATGGTTTTCGTTACTAATACTTCTACCACACTCGCTTGGAAACTTGCCGCAAAATCTGCGTTGTTAAGTGTCTCACCACGTTGGCGCATATTATGCACTTGATTGATGAACGCTGATTTTAAACCGCTAAAACTGAAATCATAGTTATCTTCCCGAATCATCGCTCTGGGAAAAGGAAAAACAGCTTCGCCTTCCTTTGCTAAACGATCGATCTGCACACCGCCGGGATAAGCCAAGCCAAGTGTCCGAGCTACTTTATCATAGGCTTCGCCGGCTGCATCATCACGTGTTTCACCGATCACGTCAAAGGAATAATCTTCTTTCATCAAAACAAGTTCCGTATGTCCACCACTCACTACCAAGGCAAGCAGCGGAAATTTCAAAGCCGCCACCAAACGATTGGCATAGATATGTCCGGCGATATGGTGAACACCGATAAGTGGTTTTTGATGAGCAAATGCTAACGCCTTCGCAGCATTTACCCCGATAAGTAATGCCCCGACTAATCCCGGCCCCTCCGTCACAGCGATTGCTGTAACTTCATCGATCGTCACACCTGCTTCTGTCAATGCGGCTTCGATCACAATCGTGATCTGCTCGACATGATGCCGCGATGCGATCTCAGGAACCACACCGCCAAAACGTTTATGGCTCTCGATCTGCGAGGCGACAATATTTGAAAGGATCTCCGTACCATTTTTCACCACTGCTGCAGCTGTTTCATCACAGCTTGACTCGATTCCTAAAATATACTTGTCTTTTGTCATTATAGATCCACCCACATTACTAGTGCATTTTCGTGATTGTCCGGATAATAATTCTTACGGATCGCTCCGGGTTCGAAATGCAACTTTTTATATAAATTTTGTGCTTTCTGATTACTCACGCGAACTTCTAACGTCATGTGTGTGACACCAGCCATTTCCGCCTGCTGCATCAATTCCCGCAGCAACAGCTCGCCATAATGATTGCCTTGCTGTTCGGGATGAATCGCAATATTGGTGATGTGCCCTTCATCTAAGATCAGCCAGATCCCCGCATAGCCGATAATGACCGCGTCCAATTCGATGACGATATAAGCCGCAAATTCATTCAATACCAGTTCATTGCGAAAAGCCGTTTCCGTCCATGGCGAAGTAAATGCCGCTTTTTCAACACGTAGAATACCGGGTAAATCTTCCAGTTCCGCATTACGCAGAACTACTTTTCCCGACTCGTTCACTTGTTTTCCCTCGCTTCCAGCCACTTGCTTTCCGCCTCCGCAAGCTTCAAATAAGTTGGCACAAACTGCATGGCATTCTCGCCAGCTTCATTCAAAGCGAGTTTTACTAATGTACTAGCTCGTGCAAAGTTCAAATCGACCGATGCAAAAATCGCCCGATCCCCCAGCCGCTCGCTGATACGTTCCTTTAAAACAGGAGAAATGTCCCCAACGATGATCGCCCGGTCCGAGATGTGAGCAAGTAGTTCCTCCAAAGCGATATGCTGATCGGAAAATACACTCTTCCCTTGCTGATAAACCGCTCCATATACATTTCCGCGCCGTGCATCGATCAATGGCACTACTGGCTCCGTGGCGAAGGAAAAATTACCTGCAATCGCAGCTAATGACGAAATGCCCACGATAGGGATCTGCCGGTCCCAAGCAAGTGTCTTCGCAACTGTCACTCCGATCCGAAGCCCTGTATACGATCCCGGACCACTCGAAACAGCAATTTTCTTCAAGTCAGCAACCGCAATGCCACATTCTTCCAATAACTGTTCAATCGCCGGCATCAGCCGAACACTGTGATTTTTCTTTAAATTGGTCGTGAGCTCGCCTAATATTCCCGACGCATTCCCAACCGCGACACTCATCGTATCCGTTGCTGTATCGATTCCTAAAATCATTTCATCACCTCCGCACATAACGCCTCATAGCGGTTCCCCACCGGCTTCAGAACAATATCGCGCACCTCATCGCTCACCCGCGTGATCGTTATTTCCAAATAATCAGGAGGTAGAATGTCACGAATAAAGTGCGCCCATTCCACGACAGCAACACCGTCGCCCTCGATATATTCCTCGATCCCCAGGTCATCGCTGCCAGCTTCTTCCAGCCGATAAACGTCCAAATGATATAGGGGCAGTTTCCCCGATCGGTATTCCCGTAATATCGTAAACGTCGGACTTTTGACCATTTGGCTGATACCAAGACCTTCTGCAAGACCTTTTGTAAATGTCGTCTTCCCCGCGCCAAGATCACCTTCCAGCAAGATCAGATCCTGCCGCTTTAAATGTCCAGCTATTTTTTCCGCAAACTGGATCGTTTCCAGCGCGTTTTTCGTCTGTACACAATACTCCATTTCGTCACCTATCTCAATTTATTCTGTCATTATCATATCATATAATAATCAAAAACAATATCGCCGCTACTTCATCATCAGCTTACTTTCCCAGCCACAACCCAAACAAGACCGCTGCTAGTCCGCCGCCATAAGTAAGAAGTGCATAACTCACCATATTCCCTATTTTCCGATTGCGGAACAGTTCCACTAGATCGACTTGAAACGTCGAAAATGTCGTAAAACCCGCGATGATCCCCGTTCCGATAAACAACCGCCAATGTGCTGGGACTGCTATCGCCGTCAAATAGCCTAGCAACGTCGCACCGATCATATTGATCAAAAACGTTCCCAAGGGAAAAGCAAACCGCCAGTTCGCCTTAACAAGCAACGATAAGACATAGCGCCCGACCGCCCCGATACTGCTTCCTGCTGCCACCACTAAAAAGTTAATCCACATGGAGCGTCCTCCTTCTCTGCAACCGTGCACTTATTGAAAAACCATAAAACGCCAGCACTAGTCCCGCAACAGCGCTGATGATCCCATAAGTCATTGCTAACGCCACATGACCTGCCTCAAGCAGCTGGATCGTCTCCATGCTAAATGTAGAAAACGTCGTAAACGTTCCGATAAATCCTGTTCCGATCCCGGAAATAAACGCCTGCGAAAATATTTTTCGCGATTGCAGATAAGAAACCGCAAACCCCAATAAAAAGCTGCCAACCAGATTAACGATCAGCGTATGCCACGGAAATAGCCCGTCAGGAACGATAACACTCACCCCATACCGCGCCATGCCACCTAAAGCACCAAAAAAAAGAATATATCCATAATAATACATCTATGCCAACCACTTTTCGTTATTATTTATTCGTTTATTATAGCACGAGAGATATCATTATTGCGGATTATTTTAGTAGAAATCCGGCTTGACAATTATTATCGAAGCTAGTTATAATAACGTTACGCGTGAATTTCACGCACTAAAACAACGCGGTCGTGGCGGAATCGGCAGACGCGCTAGGTTGAGGGCCTAGTGGGGTAAAACCCGTGGAGGTTCAAGTCCTCTCGGCCGTATATAAAGTATGAAAACTCTTAGAGGTTCTAGGGGTTTTTCTTTTTTTCTTCTCCTTGTAAGTAGGTAGGCATAATTGGTAACTAGCCTAGTGGGTTAGCCTAGTGGGGTGGCTTAATGAGGTTGCCTAATGAGGTACTGATAGGAGGTAGAAAATATGGTAAGACGGAGGAAACTGACAGAAGCGGAAAAAAGCATCATTAATAAGGTTGTGAGGTATGATGATGATTTTCTTATTGAAGATTTTATTAGAAGCAGGAGGTTAAAGAACGTTAGAGAGACCACAATAAAATACTATCTTGACATTTTTAACGTATTAAACAGGGACAAGGTAAAAGTTGACCTAGATAAGCCATTATCAGAATTAAGTCAAAGAGATTTGGAAGATATTGTTATGTATTGGAAAAAATCATTAAAAGTGACAAGTATCAATAGCAAAATAAAGGCTTTTAAAGCATTTTACAATTATTTATTTAGTAAGAAATACATTAAAGTGAATCCTGTTGCTGATTTCAGTTTGCTTAGGCAAAGAGAAGAAATAAGAAAAACACTTGAAGCTAATGAAATAAAAAAGATAGCTAATTATTACAAACGAAAAGAAACATTTACAGCTTTCAGAGATTTGGTTTTGTTTCAGTTACTACTAGATACAGGTTTACGAATATCGGAAGCAATCAATATTAAAGTTCCTGACATACATGACGATTATATAGTAGTGGTAGAAACTAAAAATCTTACCCAAAGGATTGTATACATTTCTAAGTCGATGAAACAGAAATTAAACTCCTATATCTCTATTCGTGGAGAGTGTAACCACCAATATTTATTCATCATACAAGACGGAACCAAGTATACAAAGTATTCCTTCCAAGAAAGTTTACGGAATGCTGGGCGTATGTGTCAGTTAAGAAAACAAGTTAGTCCTCACGTATGTAGACGCACCTATGCGAAAAATGCAATTCTTAGTGGCATGGACGCCTTTTCTCTTGCTTCTCTTTTGGGTCATTCCTCCCTCGAAGTAACGAAGAGATACGTTCAGATTTGGGGGAATGATTTGAAAAAACAAGCTAAACTAAAAAGGGACTATGGTAATCTATTCTAATAAATAAATTTCGGGGGCGTTTTTCGCCCCCTCTTTTTTTTAATACACTTCCAAAATGTCATCAAAGGCTATCTTCTCCTAGCAACAACAAATAAACGCTCTTGTCATCAATAAGTAGTTAGACATAAAAAAGATAAGCTGAAAAACAAAAAATCAGCTTGCACTAAAAGTATAAATCAATACTCGTCATCATATCTAGTTTAATCTTTATTGTTATCCTTGCCAGAAAGCTTATCTAAAAAACCTTTCCAAGCATTTCCTCTTACTATAGAAGTAAAGAACAATAAAGCAATTATGATTACTCCGAATAAAATCATGCCTATGGTTTCCATGTATAACCCCTCCTCTATTAAGAGTTTACCGTCTAGAGTAGCATTTTGCTGATGCACTAATTGTAGCATAGCCTTGAGTTTGTAAGTTTGTATACCCGATGTGTTGTTTAGTCGACATTTTGTACTCGTATTTACTTTCTATCTTTTTGTATTTCTTTTTGACAGCACTTTGCTCTGCTCGACTAACCATATTGTAACCACTCATATCACTTTTAGTCAACCAAAAGTAAGTAGTGATGTAGTAACCTCCGTTATTATCATAAACCTTTTTAGATGCTTTCCATTTTTTGCTTTTAGCTGCTTTTAAGACAATATTGTTACTTTTTTCTACTTCAACATTATTGTACATTGCTTCGATTTCTAGCTGAACCTCATCAATTGTACTCCCCTTGTAATAAATGGGTTCTCCGACACCCGTATCATCTACATTTGCATCGTCTTCAACAACAACATTAACCGTATCAGCCTTTACAATATTAGCGGTATTGAACAAACTAAATGAGCCGAAAGCGATTACAAATGCCAACAATAATTTAATACTATTTTTCAAAATCTTCTCCCTCTTTCTATTTTTGTATGATGACTTGTTAGCCAACATAATAATTGTAACAAAAAAAAAGACTTTTAATTGTTCTAAATGTCCTGAAAGGTCTATATTTTGTCTTAAACGACTAGAAAACTGGATGAATTCAAAATATTGGTATACTAAAAATAAATTTTTTAGGTACTTACACCTGCTTATTTGTAATAAAAAAGCCCTGCCAATTAGGCAAGGCGGTTTATCTACTTACTATCAAACTGTTTTCTTTCTCTGTGTCTTATTTAGTAAATAACTAATTACTAGATAGACCACCATCCCCCCATAGAAAAAATAAAGGGACTTATCTGTAATAAAATGTACATAAATGAGAAGCAGAATACCCCAAACAATTTGGCAAACAAAATATATATACTTATTCAAAATTTCCACCTCTGATTATAATGAATTTTATCTATAGATGTAGTGTATCAAATATCTATCGACAGATACAATCCATGTGTGTATAGTAAAAGTAAAAAAGGATGATTTAACATGGTGTCAAGGGCCATATTAAAATGTTGGTTTTAGGCCACTGAAAATGTAGGTGAAAATCGTTTAAACGTTTTTACGATTTCACCTCTTTGTTTTCGCTATAACTCTTCATTCTATAAGAGGGCCCCGTAATTTGGATCAATTTAGAGTGATGGACCAACCGGTCCAGTAGCGCGTTGGTAAGCTTCTTGTTTCCAAATATTTCGGACCACTGGGATAGTGGGATATTGGTTGTAACAATCGTAGATTTTCTTTCATACCGCATATTAATCAGCTGAAAAAGTAAGTTGGAACCTTCTTTGGAGAAAGGTAAATAGCCGACTTCGTCGATAATCAACACCGAATAACCCGAATATTTTTTTAGCATCGTTTCGCTAGTTCCGCGCTTGTGAGCGCGGATCAAACGATTCACTAATTCAGTGCTCGTAATGAACAAACAACTTAAACCACGATCGATACATTCTAATCCAATTGAAACGGCTAAATGGGTCTTTCCAACACCACTATTTCCAATAAAGAGAATATTGTCATATGTGTCTAAAAAGCGTAATGTTAATAAATCCTGCATTTCCTTCTTTTTTATCCTTGGTTGAAAATCAAAATTGAAATCATGGAGTCGTTTGTGGTAGGGGAACATTGCACGCTTTAATACCTTTTTTTGACTTTCTTTTTTACGATAACTAATTTCTTGTTGGGTGAGCTCGAATAAAGAGTCTACAAGCGATTTATCACTTTTGGCAACCTCATCTAAATGGGCAGGTAGATTTTCTTTCATGCAAGATAAATTCAATTCGTTTAGTTGATTTAACAATTGATGGTAATGGGACATCATTTCCTCCTTATAGATCGTCATATGCATGTAAATTATCATCGACAAATCGCTCTAATTCTTCATCTTCTAAATATTTAAATACATCGGAACGCAAAATTTCAAGCGAGTCTTCGCGTTGATAATTAAGCGCTTTTTCACTTATAGGATGGGTTCGAATACATTTATCCCCATACCAAACAAATAGATTGTCCCTACGAATATCTAACGTCACTTCTTTCCCAATATATTTAACAGGAACAGAATATTTAGCATTTTGATATTGAACCATGGACTCCATCGATACCTTTCTCAGTAGACGTTTATTTCTAGAAACATAGCTGAGCAATTCTAAACGATGGATGGGAGCTAGTATGGGAAGCTCTTCCTTTAGTAAAACCGTCGGTTTGTTGTGGATGGCTTGTGAGACGGAGCCATTCAGATCTTGCATCAATTCATATATGATCTGTTTTAACTCTTGTACATCTGTAAATTCATAATTAAAGACCATTAAACGCTCAACTGTTCGGGCTAATGCTTCCACTTTCCCTTTTGTTTGGGGTCTAAAAGGACGACAAGCAATCGGATGGAATCCAGCATCTTTCGCAAATTGCCGGAATTTTTCATTGAAAACAGTTTGTGTGAATTGACTCTTACTACGGTCGACAACGGTTTTCATATTGTCAAACCAAATTTCTTGAGGAATACCGTTTCCGCAATATTCAAAGGCATTGACTAAACACTGAAAAACCGTCGGTTGTGTTCGATCAAAAGTGAGCTCTAAGTACTTCATTCTTGAGTAACCAAGAATATAGAGAAAAATATTGAAATAAAACACTTCACCGTCTCGGCTAACCATTTTAACGTTTTCTTTCCAATCTACTTGAGCAGAAAGACCGGGTGTGGTCTCAATACGAATCGTTGCTTTTTGTACTTTTTCTTCCCGGTATTTACGACAATAACGTTTAATCGTTGTATAACTCCCTTTATAACCTTTTTTACCTAAGAAATAAAAGATAGAAGCTGCCGAACAATTTAATTCTAATTTATCACGAATAATTTCTTCAAAACCATGAAGCAAAGGAGGGACCGAAGGTTTTCTCTCTCTAAGCTTATCTAAATCCCCCGTCAATCCAGCTTCATAATAGCGTTTAACCGTTCGATAATCACAATTATATTGTTTGGCAAGGGCTGCGAAATTAGGATGAATTTCATTCATAATGTGTAGTAACACTCCTTCTAAGACATCTTTTCTCATGATTCACTCTCCTTGGATAGTTTCATGAAAAAGAATATCAGATTTGTCATGTACCTACATTTTCGATGGCCCTTTTCCTACATTTTAATATGGCCCTTTAAAATATATTAAAAAACCATTCCCTAATTAGAGAGAATGGCGCAAGAAATAAGGTGCTTACTAGATAGGTTATGAAAGCCCTGTTGATATAAGTGAAGTGAACCCCTAAGTTAGACCAAAAAATCCAACTTTAGGGGCGCACTATAAAACAATGGGGTATCCAACTAGGAGGTACTACATGATCATCATTGAATGGCTCATCTCCCTTTTCCTCTCTCTTCTAGGTGACGGCATCCAAGATTTTGTCGGTGCTAAGCTCGCGAATCAAGAAAAGAGGAGAAAGCGAAGTAAAAAGAAAAACAAATATAACTTTGATCGGCTAAATTAAGTTTTTGATCTTTACAAAAACTTCGTCTTGATCTTCAAATAAGCATCCATCTTCTTTGTGTAAATAGCAATCTCATGAATAGAATCCAACATCATTTTCCGATCTTGTTGGTAAAAATGATCTTTGTTGGCAAACTCTAGCGTTTCTTGGATAAAATCCCAAATATCCTCAAAACGTTTAGGATTTACTACTTTAATAACGACAGCCATGGTGTAAAACAATTCATTAAACAGGACGTAATTGCCATTTAAATAATAGCGAACTTGCCCAAAACCTTCATGGAGGTAACTTCTAAAATCGATCAATTTGTAAACGACGCGAATCTGATTTTCTTTATCCTGTAGGTATGGCGCGGAAGAGACCGTTTTATCCATATAGATCAGTAGTTCTGCCATTTTGTGAAAGGTAGACTTTAATGTATGCGGGTCGTTATTTCCGATTGCTTTGATCGCCATGTCACTTAACTTGCCCATACTGTATTCCATGTCCTGCATCTCCGAACGTTTATGCCCGATCGTGATGAAGGTATTGTAGCTTTCTTGATCGACATTATCACAGCCGGGACCCCAATAGGAAAATAAAATGCTTCCTTCTAATACGAAATCCCCCGGTTTTGCTTCTAATTCAAGCATGATATCGTCTTTTCTCGCTTGCTCGATCAGCTGATAAAAATCGATCAGTTCAATGTAACCCGCCGTATCCGAGTGAAAAGATTGATGATTTTCCTTAGGTAAAAGCGAACTATCATCATCTGTACGATGAGGTTCTAATTCTTCTAATATGGTGGACTCCATAATCCCGATCGAGTTATTTTTCATCCGCTCCACAATATTATGTACTTGCAGCCATGTAACCGTATGATTAATAAAACCAATAAATACGATTGCTGTAAACAGTGTTACGATCACGCAAGAAATCGGAACGGCGGTGAAGGTATCGCGGGAACTCGTCGTCACAAATAAAAAGGAGATCAATGTAAAAACAAAGCTACCGTTAAATATCCCTAAGATATGCTGCGTTTTTCGATCAGCAACAAAATTGAGCAGCATCCGTGGAGTAAACTCGGAACTGAAAGTCGTTAAGACGACGAGGATCGAATTGAGTGTGTATGCACTGATCAGCAAAGTCCCACTTACTAAAACACCCAGTAGCGTTCTCGTGCTGACACTGCTAGCTGCCAGCATTTGGTTAACGTGATCAGGCATGTCCCACACCAGATCTATCACAAGTGGTACCGAAACAAGCGCTCCCGTTATCAGAATATAAATAAGCGGCTGGACCCAGATCGTTAGGTGCGTTTCATAGCGACGCTGCCTTCGATTCATTTGAAAATATTTTTTGATCGTCTTTGGTAAAAGTCGTTGAAACATATGGTTGTGCCTCCTTCTCTCTAGGTCTTATTACCACATTAGCAGGGTTAGAAACATCCGGGCACAAAAAAGGAACCCGAGATCAATCTCGGGTTCCTTTTCAAATACTTTATTTTTCTTGTAAAAATTCGCTGATCCATTCATACGTCTGCTTCGTTGCTTCCGAAGGCGTCGTCATGAAGTCATGCGTTACTTTGTCCAAACGTTTTGCAAATACTTTTACACCGGCATTCTTCAATTTTTCAGCATACGCTTCACCTTGATCGCGCAATGGATCGTATTCAGCGGTCACTAGGAAAGTATCTGGCAAACCACTGAGATCTTTGCTGCGGATCGGAGCAACGAGCGGATCGTATTTATGTTCGGTATTTTTAGAAAGATATAATTTGAAAAATTTATCTAAGGATTCTTTCGTCAATACATAACCGTCTTGGAATTCGTCCATCGAAGGATAAAGGACGGATGCGTCACGACTGAAAATATCTGTTGGCGGATATAATAGGATCTGTTTTGTGATGACCGGTCGGCCTTTTGCCTTCGCAAGCTGTGCTGTGACCGCTGCCAGATTGGCACCAGCGCTATCGCCGGCTACAACGATTCCTTCTGATTTAGCTTGCAAGCTAGTTGGATGACTTGCTACCCAAAGGAGCGCGCTGTAAGCATCTTCTACTGCTGCCGGGAAAGGATTTTCCGGAGCTAAGCGGTAATCTACGGAGACCACTTTCATTCCTGTTTTTTGCACGAGATTCCGAGCGATCGCATCAGTACTTTTTACATTCCCAACGACGAAGCCGCCGCCATGGAAATAGACCATGATGTCGTAAGGTCCTTTATCGGTTGGTGTATAGATTCGCAAATTCAGTTTTCCACCGGGCCCGTCGATTTTTTTATCTTCTACGTCGCCGATTTCAATTTCTTTTGCAGCTGGCAATGCTTTTTCAGTTAAGCGCATGTATTTATATCTGGAATCGACATCTGAGAGAGGCGCTTTATTTTTAACATATTCCTTGGCTGCCTCTTCTAAATTATCTAATACTTCTGGATTGAATTTCTTTTTGCCGTTTGCTTTTTTGTAAATAAAAAAGACTACCGCGAGTGGTAATAAGATGATACTGACGAATACGACCAGTATCCATTTTAGTACGCTTTTCATTTGCGTTCAGCTCCTTTGTACCTGATTTTCTACTCTGTAAGTATAGCAGTTTTATTGAAAAGAACCAATTATAAACGCTTACCTTAAAATGAATTTTTAAACAAATAAATGTATAAATATAATAAAAAGGGTTGTTTTTCGTTTTGTTCAATGGTAATATTAATTCAATAATTCGTATATTTATTAATAAAAGGAGTTGCTGACATGACAAAAGAAAAAATCGTACTTGCTTATTCCGGAGGTTTAGATACATCTGTAGCTATTCAATGGTTGCTGGAATCGGGCTATGATGTGATCGCCTGCTGTTTAGATGTTGGAGAAGGTAAAAACCTGGATTTCGTGAAAGAAAAAGCACTGACTGTTGGCGCAAGTGCTTCTTATACCATTGATGCCAAAGAAGAATTTGCGAAAGACTTTGCATTGATCGCCTTGCAAGCACACGCTTATTATGAAGGAAAATATCCGCTGATCTCCGCACTCAGTAGACCGCTGATCGCTAAAAAACTTGTCGAAGTAGCACGTACAGAAGGTGCCAGCGCAATCGCGCATGGCTGTACTGGGAAAGGAAATGACCAAGTACGTTTTGAAGTGGCGATCCATGCCTTAGCACCTGATTTGAAAGTTGTTGCTCCTGTTCGTGATTGGAAATGGTCGCGTGAAGAAGAAATCAATTATGCCAAAGAACATGACATTCCGGTTCCGATCGATCTAGATAATCCATTTTCGATCGATCAAAACTTGTGGGGCCGCAGCAATGAGTGTGGTGTGCTCGAAAATCCGTGGGTCGCACCTCCTGAGGAAGCCTATGATCTGACAACTAGTTTAGAAAACACGCCGGATCAAGCAGACATCATCGAGATCACCTTTGATCAAGGAGTTCCGATCGCTTTAAATGATCAAAACATCCCGCTTGCGGAATTGATCCTTACATTGAATGAAATCGCCGGCAAACATGGCGTTGGCCGGATCGACCACATCGAAAACCGTTTAGTTGGCATCAAATCACGTGAAGTTTACGAGTGCCCTGCTGCCGTCACATTGATCGCTGCTCATAAAGAGCTGGAAGACCTAACATTCGTTAGAGAGATCGCGCATTTCAAACCCGTGATCGAACAAAAAATCAGCGAAATGATCTATAACGGATTATGGTTCTCCCCGCTTACTAGCGCATTGACCGCCTTCCTTAAAACGACACAAAAATTTGTCAATGGAACGATCCGTGTGAAATTATTCAAAGGTCATGCCATCGTAGAAGGAAGAAAATCACCGAATTCCTTATATGATGAAAACCTAGCTACCTATACTTCTGCTGATACATTTGACCAAGAAGCAGCTGTCGGCTTTATCAAGCTTTGGGGACTGCCAACGAAGGTTCATGCAGAAGTCAATGCGAAAATCGAAGTAGATTCGGAGGTATAAGACATGGAAAAATTATGGGGCGGACGATTTACAGGGAAAAGTGAAGCGTGGATCGATGAATTCGGCGCCTCGATTTTCTATGATCAAAAGCTTGCGCAAGAAGATATCGAAGGAAGCAAAGCACACGTTACCATGCTTGGAAAAACCGGGATCATCAGTGAGGTGGAAGCAGCCGAGATCCTGCAAGGACTTACGATTTTAGAAGAAAAAGCTCAGCAAGGTAAGCTTTCTTTCACTAGTCAAAACGAAGATATCCATCTCAATATCGAAAAACTGCTTCATGATGAGATTGGTGCGGTAGCTGGGAAACTGCATACTGGTAGAAGCCGAAACGATCAAGTTGCAACGGATATGCATTTGTACTTAAAAAAACAAGTCCAGCTTATCCTAGAGGGTATCCAAGCTTTGAAGGAGACGCTAGTAGACAAAGCGGAACAGCATGTAGAAACGATCATGCCTGGCTATACGCATTTGCAACACGCCCAGCCGATCTCCTTTGCACACCATCTGCTTGCCTACCATGGTATGTTTGCCAGAGATTATGAACGCTTCTCCGAGAGCATCAAGCGGATCGACATTTCTCCACTTGGTTCAGCAGCGCTTGCCGGCACTACTTTCCCGATCGACCGGGAACTTACTGCAGAATTGCTCGGCTTTTCTAGTATTTACGAAAATAGTTTAGACGGCGTCAGCGATCGGGATTTTATTATCGAATTTTTGAGTAATGCCTCGTTGCTGATGATGCACTTATCACGTTTTTGCGAAGAATTGATTTTATGGACAAGTCATGAATTTCAATTTGTCGAATTGACGGATACGTATTCTACAGGCAGCTCGATCATGCCGCAGAAAAAAAATCCGGATATGGCAGAATTGATTCGTGGAAAAACCGGCCGTGTCTATGGGAATCTTTTCAGCTTGCTTACCGTTCTCAAAGGACTACCGCTTGCTTATAACAAGGATTTCCAGGAAGATAAAGAAGGCATGTTCGACACGGCAGAAACGGTGCAGAAATGTGTCGCTGTTTTTACCGGGATGATCGAAACAATGAAAGTCAATAAGCAAACCATGGCGGCTTCGACGGAAAAAGATTTCTCCAATGCCACCGAACT
This sequence comes from Listeria grayi DSM 20601, assembly GCF_000148995.1. Classification (GTDB taxonomy): domain Bacteria; phylum Bacillota; class Bacilli; order Lactobacillales; family Listeriaceae; genus Listeria; species Listeria grayi. The sequence continues at coordinate 475,395 of NZ_GL538353.1, read as the reverse complement.
GGCGGACTATTTGGCGAAAAAAGGTGTTCCGTTCCGTGAGGCACATGAAATCGTCGGTAAACTAGTGCTTACTTGCACGCAAAATGGCCATTATCTGCAAGATATTCCTTTGGCAGATTATCAAGCAGTGCATCCGGCGATCGAAGCGGATATTTATGAAGTACTTGCCTCTAAGACAGCCGTTGAAAAACGAGATTCTTATGGCGGTACGGGCTTTGAACAAATCAAAGCCGCGATCGCACGCATAAAAAAAGGGTAGCCTAAGTGGCTACCTCTTTTTTTATTTACTTGCTTCAACAGCAAGTAACACACAACCAGTAATACCGGCATTATCTTCTAATTTCGGTGGTACGATATAGCTTTCCAGATCCGGCAGTTCGATGTAGTCATTATTAAGTGCTACGATCTTCTCGCGGATCAGCGGGAATAATTGGCGCTGCTTCATGACACCACCGCCGAGGACGATTCGTTCTGGTGACAGGATCAATGTATAATCCAGCAATGCTTTCGCCAAATAGCTGGCTTCCAGATCCCAAACGGCTTTGTCTTCGCTCAGATCAACGCCTTTTTTGCCCCAGCGCGCTTCGATCGCACTGCCAGCCGCCAGACCTTCCAGACAATTTTTATGGCTTGGACACGTACCTTCAAATGTATCTTCCTTTTCATTCCCAATTAAAATATGTCCCATTTCCGGGTGAGAATATCCTTCTAAGATTTTGCCATTTACGACCGCGCCTCCGCCAATGCCCGTTCCGACCGTTAAGTAGATACAGCTTTCCACATCTGCTGCCGCACCGAGTTTCACTTCTCCTAAGGCAGCTGCATTCACATCTGTCGTAAAGCCGATCGGTACATCGAATTTCGCTTTCATATTGCCGACAAAATCATAATTCCTCCACGCTAATTTCGGTGTTTGCGTGATATAGCCGTATGTATCGCTTTTTTTACGAATATCGATCGGTCCAAAAGAACCGATACCAATTGCAACAAGCTCCGCCCGATAGTTTTCAAAAAAAGCATATACTTTTTCCATCGTTATTTCCGGTTTCTCAGTCGGAAACGATTCGCGCTTGATGATTTTACCATTTTCCTCGCCGACTGCAACGACAAATTTCGTTCCGCCAGCTTCAATTGCTCCATAAAGCATGCTAAACTCCTCCTCTAAATAAAACGGTTACATTTTGTTGTTATTTACGGAAGATCCAGCCGACAAGCCTAGCATAGGTCTCAAAATAAGCTGGGATCTCCTTCGGGTCGAGCCCGTAAGTCATATTTTTCACAACACTTTGATTATACCACTTTTGCAGAGAATAGCCACGTTTAAAATAGTTCCAGACACGATCGCCTTCCGAGCTTAGCGCATACTTGACAGAAGTCAAATTGTCCAATTTATCTGCTACAATGATCGCTTTTTCTTCCAAAGAACCGTTTCTTACCACTTCAATTGTATGTGCTTTACGTTCTTCCCATGATAAATCTTTATTTTCCGTATGGGCAGCGACCAATTGCGCCACGTGCCTACCGAATTCTGTTTCGATTTCTTCTATCGTGATTGGCGTGTCCTCCACAACATCGTGAAGTAGTCCGGCAACAACGACATCAGTTCCAAATCCTGCTTGTTGTAAGATCCTGGCGACATTAAAAGGATGGGAAAAATAAGGCTCTCCAGTGATTTTGCGACGTTGGCCACGATGTGCTTCTTTTATAAATACTTTTGCTTTTTCATACATAGCTGGAAAGCCCCTTCCCCGTTCTTATTCTGATTCGACTACTGTCCGGCCATGGAGCGGTTGAACTGGTCTGACCGTCCCGCCGATTATTTTTTCGAAGGTTGCATGATCTGCCGGTGTAATCGTTGCTGGCTCTTTCAATACGATCCATGTCAGATTTTCAAGCGTTGGCGGTGTAGTGAGTGATCCCATGTAATGATAATAAGCTCGCTCTTTCGGCAAAAAATCCTCTACAGATAACTGGATCGTCCGCTGTTGTTCAAAATCCGGGAAAACTTTATTGAAGTCTTCAGCGAGTTCCTGCAAAACAGCATTCATTGCTTCGCCAAACTCCATCCATACACCAATCACTAATTTTTCTTGGTTTTCGTTTTCATGGACAAAATGCCATTCGATCGGTTTTTCCTTGCCATTCAACAGATGTTCAGACGGAATATGAGCGTGAAACGCAAATAACTTATAAAAGGTACCCTTATAGGTAACACCTTGTGTTTGATCTGTTGGGAAAGCATGTACACTATTCTCGATACGCTTGATCGTGAACGTATCCTTTATGTAGTGAAATGCTAATGGTTCTTTCGCTATTTTTTGAAGCTGATCTTGCTGAATGTCGATGGGAGATTGCTCCCTACCAGTATCGGCGATTTCAAATTCCGGACAAAGATGCCCCCACATCTCTGGTCCGCGTTCGCCATGGTAGTCCCAGGTCACTTGGTTCATATTCTTCTATTTCCTCCTTATAGCTGATTGTGCCATTTCATTATTTTAGCTGTTTCTTTATAAAAATAGCAAATATTTGCTACAAAGCCCGACCTCTTTTAAAGTAGGAATGAAACGGGTATTATAAAGATATTATGCTAACGTAATTTTCTATTTACCCGTTTTTCACTGTTTACAAGCATGAAATTCCATTATTTTTAAATAGGAGCTCAAAATGACCATTTTTTTAGCAATTCTCATTTTTTTCATCACTTTATTATTCGTGATCTGGCAGCCAAAAGGTCTTTCGATCGGTTGGTCCGCACTTGGGGGTGCAGCGTTAGTACTACTGCTCCAGATCGTCTCACTGGAGGATGTCTGGGCTGTGGTCAGGATCACTTGGAATGCGACACTGACATTTGTAGCACTTATCATCATTTCTTTAGTGCTGGATAAAATTGGTTTCTTTGAATGGGCCGCATTACACATGGCAAAGTTTGCCGGCGGACATGGCAAGCGGATGTTTTTAGCGTTGATCCTGCTTGGCGCTGTGATCGCCGGATTGTTTGCCAATGATGGCGCTTCGTTGATTCTTACCCCGATTGTACTCGCGATCGTGCGCACACTTGATTTTGATGACAAGCAGATCTTTCCGTTTATCATCGCTTCCGGATTTATTGCCGATACGACCAGCATGCCGCTCGTTGTCAGCAATCTCGTCAATATATTGTCGGCAGATTTCTTTCATATTTCTTTTTCCAGTTATGTCGTGCAGATGCTATTGCCAACGCTATTTTCTTTCCTAGCCAGCACGCTTGTTTTATATCTGTATTTCCGCAAAGCCCTACCGAAAACATATGACTTAGCACAAGTCAAAGTTCCCGCCGAGGCAATCCAAGATCGTCGACTATTCAAAATCAGCTGGCACCTACTTGCCATTCTGTTGGTCGGTTATTGGGTCGCACCAATCTTTAAACTTCCGATCTCAGTCATCGCGCTACCGGCTGCCGGCATCCTATTATACGCCAGCAAAAAAAGTCACTGGATCAAGGCCAAGCAAGTTTTGAAAGAAGCGCCCTGGAATATCGTCTTCTTTTCCGTAGGTATGTATGTTGTTGTATACGGCCTGCAAAATGCCGGGATCACAAAACTGCTAGCACAAATCATTCAAACAGCGAGTTCGCACGGCTTATTCGCATCGATACTTTCCATGGGATTCTTATCTGCCTTCCTCTCCTCCATCATGAACAATATGCCTGCCGTAATGATCCATGCACTGGCGATCGACCAAGTCCACGTGCACACCACGATTCATTCAGCACTTATATATGCCAATATCATCGGTGCCGATATCGGTCCGAAGATCACACCGATCGGCTCGCTAGCAACATTGATATGGCTTCATTTACTGAATAAGAAAGGGATTCAGATCTCTTGGCTACGGTATATGAAGATCGGGATCATTTTGACGGTTCCGGTGTTGTTTGTTACGCTTGTGGGCTTGTATGTTAGTGTGGTTTGGTTGCATTAAAAAAAGCTGAAGCCCGGGGCTTCAGCTTTTTTTATTATTTCCGATACATCTTCACTTCCAAAAACAACTCATTATAATAAGCCAACATCTTCTTCCCAAGATTATCATACACTTCCAAGTTTTCAAGTGCTTTTTTCGTTGGGTAAAAACGTTTGTCGTTAGCTATTTCTTTTGGAAGTAAGCTGACGGCTTTTTTATTTGGCGTTGCATAACCGATGTATTCTGCATTTTGTGCAGCGTTTTTAGGATCAAGCATAAAGTTGATAAATGTATGGGCTCCTTCTACATTTTTCGCTGTTTTTGGGATGACCATGTTGTCGAACCATAAGTTGGAACCATCTGTCGGGATGACATATTCTAAATCTTTATTTTCATCCAGCATTTCGGAGGCTTCTCCGGAGAATGTCACGGCCACGCCTGCTTCGTTATCAGCCATCAAAAGTTTGATCTCATCGCCGACGACAGCTTTCACATTTGGCATCAAATGTTGCAGCTTATTGCGTGCAGCTAATAGATCTTTTTTATTCGTATCATTCACGGATTTCCCCATGCTGTTAAGGCCAAGTCCCATGACTTCCCGCGCGCCGTCGATCAATAGGATCTGATTAGCGAGGTCTTTGTCCCAGAGTGTATCCCAATGGCTGAAGTCTTTATCAGGAAACATTTTCTTGTTATAAATGACTCCCAGTGTTCCCCAGAAATACGGCATTGAGTATTTATTATTTGTGTCAAAGGATAGATCCATAAATTGTTTATCGAGGTATTTTTCATTTGGTAGTTTTTTATGATCAAGTGGAATGAGCAGGTTTTCTTGTTTCATTTTGCTGATGGCATAATCGCTTGGTACTGCGACATCAAATGTGGTACCGCCTTGTTCGATTTTCGTCATCATCGCTTCATTTGAATCAAAGGTTTGGTAAATAACTTTGATGCCGGTCTGCTTTTCGAATTTCTTCAATAGCGCTGGATCGATGTAATCGCCCCAGTTATAAATGGTCAGCGTATTTTTGCCGGAATAACCTTCGCTGCGGTTCAAACTTGAAGCAAGCACCAGCATCACAAGCGCTAACAGGATGATCGGGATAAATATACTTACTAATCGCTTCATTCTTTCACAGCTCCTGTTCCTGCGCGTCCTGCTTTACTATTGCGCTGATTGATAAAGTAATAGCCAACTACCAGCAAGATCGTAAATAGGAATAACAGTGTCGATAACGCGTTGATCGATAAGGAGATCCCTTGCCAGCCCGCGAATAAATCTCAACGGATAACGTCGAGAAGCCATTTCCGGTGACAAAAAAGGTAACAGCAAAGTCATCTAATGAATAGGTCAATGCCATGAAAAAGCCGGCTAGTATCCCGGGTGAGATCGACGGCAGGATTACTTTGCTCAGCACCTGAAATTGACTGGCGCCGAGGTCTCGCGCTGCGTCTACCATTGTTGTGCTCATTTCTTGAAGCTTCGGTAGCACCATCAATACAACGATTGGAATGCTGAAAGCGATGTGCGATACCAACACCGAAGAAAAGCCGAGTTTGATTCCCAAAATAGTAAAGAAAATCAAAAAGCTGGCACCGATGATAACATCTGGACTAACGATCAAGACATTATTCAAACTAAGCAATGTATTTTTCGTAAATTGCTTTTGCAGATATTTGATCGCAAGCGCTCCGCAGACACCGACTAAGGTTGCGATCACGGAAGATAACAGTGCGATCACGAATGTATTAAGCACAATGATCAACAATCTGGTATCTTGAAAAACTTCCTTGTAATAAGCGAGCGTGAAACCTTTGAAATGGTGCATCGTCCCGCCGCTGTTGAAAGAATAGAAAATCAAGTAAAAGATGGGCGCGTACAAAATCACAAAAACGATGAACAGGTAAAGATTGCCCCATTTATTTCTTTTCATTTGTTCGTCCCTCCTTTACGTTTGCGTTTTGAACCGGTCAAAAACATAATAATGATCATTGCGATGATCAAAAACACACCGATCGTTGAGCCCATTCCCCAGTCCTGTGTGACCAAGAAATGTTCTTCGATCGCAGTACCAAGTGTGATGACGCGGTTTCCGGCAATCAATCTGGTGATCATGAACAATGAAAGTGCCGGAATAAAGACAGCCTGACAGCCTGCTTTCACTCCGTCAGCCGTCAATGGGAAAATCACCCGTTTGAAAGTCGTCCAGCTTGATGCACCAAGATCACGAGATGCTTGAATCAATGTCGGATTGATTTCTTCGACCGCATTAAAGATCGGCAGGATCATAAACGGGATAAAGATATACGTCGACACAAATAAGAAACTAAAATCAGTGAATAAGATCTGTTTCCCGCCGATGCCGATAAATTTCAAGAATTGATTGGCTGTTCCATAAGTGCCGAAAATCCCGATGAAGGCATAAGCTTTCAGCAGCAAATTAATCCAGGTCGGTAGAATGATCAAAAGCAGCCATAATTGTTTGTGTTTCAATTTTGTCAGCAAGTAGGCCGTTGGATAGGAGATCAATAACGTGAATAGCGTGATCAAAAACGCATACCAAAAGGAACTCAGCGTCATTTTCATATAAACGGGCGTAAAGAAATGCTGATAATTGCTAAATGTAAAATTGCCATTGATATCGAAAAAGGAATAATAAACGATCAGTAAGATGGGAGCCACAACAAACAGAATGATCCATAACAAATAAGGAACGAGATAGACAGCACGTGATTTCCGGCTCATTTATTCTACCTCGTCGTAGCTTTCCAAACGTTTGTCGAATTCTGCTTCTGTTTCGCCAAGGCGCATGACATGGATCGCTTCTGGCTCAAAAGCAAGTCCGATCTTGTCGCCGATCTTCACTTTGCGTGTCGTATGCACTAACCATTCGTTCCCATCAGTATCCATACAACCGATCTCATAATGGACGCCGCGGAACAATAGCCAGTCGACAGTTACTTGTAGTCTGCCATTTTCTGCAGAAGTGATTTCCAGATCTTCTGGACGCAGGACTACTTCGACTGTTTCATTTGCATGGAATCCTTGGTCCACACATTCAAAACGTCGGTTTACAAATTCCACTTCAAAATCTTGGATCATTTTCCCACTGACGATATTAGATTCGCCGATAAAATCCGCCACGAAACGGTTGAGCGGCTCATCATAGATGTCGATCGGCGTACCGCTTTGCTGAATCTCGCCTTTATTTAAAACAAAGATTTCATCGCTCATCGCCAGCGCTTCTTCTTGATCATGTGTAACAAAGATAAAAGTGATTCCGAGCCGGCGCTGCAATTCGCGCAGTTCGTACTGCATCTCTGTTCTTAATTTCAAATCCAACGCGGACAGTGGTTCATCGAGCAAGATCACTTCCGGTTCATTCACGATCGCCCGGGCGATCGCGACACGCTGCTTCTGACCGCCGGACATTTCAGCGATTTCCCGCTTTTCGTATCCTGCTAAATTGACAAACCGCAATGCTTCTTTCACTTTTTCATCAATTGCTGCTTTCTTCCATTTCTTGATTTTAAGTCCGAATGCTACATTTTCATAAACATTCAAATGTGGAAATAACGCGTAATCTTGGAATACCGTATTTACCGGACGTTTATTTGCTGGAATCGTATTTATAACACGATCATTCAAATGGATCTTTCCATCAGTTGCTTCTAAAAAACCTGCGATCAGACGCAGAATCGTTGTTTTTCCGCAGCCAGAAGGCCCTAGTAAGGTATAAAATTTCCCTCTTTCGATCTCAAAACTAACATTATCCAATACTGGTGGATCATTATCAAATTGCTTTGTCACGTTTTCAAAGCGAATAATTGTTTCTGCCACGTCAATTCCCCCTATTTCTCTTATAAATACGACTCCGTTGCGACAATAATCAGTTTCGCAGGTTGGTCGGTTTGGTTGATGATTCGATGTTCATCGGTTGCGCTAAAATAGACAGCTTCGCCATTTTTCGCTATATAGGCATTTTTCCCGATCAAAATCGTGATTTCGCCTTCTAATACATAGCCAAATGTTTCCGACAGCGAAGGTTCAAAGCTTTTAAACGCACTGTGCGCTGCTATTTCCAGCAGTACCGGTTCCATTTCTTTTTCATTCGATTCCGGGACAAGCCATTTTATTCTGTACCCTTTTTCTTCATCTTCAAAAAAAGTATGTTCTCCTTCGCCATAAATAACTTTTTGCGTATGTTCTTCTTCATCAAAGAACGCTTTTGGCGAACTGCCAAGCACTTCTAAAATATCAAAAAGCGTCACAATTGACGGAGAACTCAAATCACGTTCCAGCTGTGAAATATATCCTTTCGTCAAATCTGTCCGCTCGCCAAGTTCTTCCTGTGTTAAATTTTTACTTAATCGTAAGTTTTTGATTTTTTTCCCAATCTCCATGTCGCTATCCTCTCAAGTTTAAAAATAGTAAACATCAAGTCAGTATAGTTTAGTAAAAATAAACTTCAAGTTTACTTACAGCAAGGGTAATTATACATGATTCTTTGCGTTGGGGCAATGACTTTTTGGAAATTGACTCTCTCGGGAGTAAATGCGGCAATGTCAAGACTTAGGAAAGAAAAAAAGTTAGATTGTTTTAAAATCGTCACATTTTATCCACAGCAATTTTTCTAGTTCTTTAGTATCCTTTTAACTGAAAGGAGCTTTCAAATGAAACGACTACTCATTCATTTGTTTGGTTTTGTCATATCCTTATTTTTCTTAGGATATGCAGCCTACACTGTTATATATTTAGGTTATCTAGTTGATGCAAAAAATCTTAGCATCGAATCTCAAGTAAGCCATGCTCATCAATATTCGTGGTTGATTTTTTTCACTTCTCTAGCCGCGGTCTTATTGTTCGCACTGGCAATAATAAAGCAGGTTCGAACAAATACATGGTCTTTATTCGGTGCTTTATTTCTAGTTTTTGCCTTTGGATTAAGCTATTTTACCGTACATTCTATCAAGCAAGTAGAACAGACACCCGCCAAGCAGTTGTGCGTTCACAAAAAAACAGAAATGCTATCTCATTAGCATTTCTGTTTTTATTTTTTTAGCCAACAAATCCCTTTTCACTGTGACTAACGCCGATTCGTTTTTCTAATCTTGCTAGTAGATTAGCCGCTTCACTATCCAGAAAAACAATCTCATCCCAGCAAGCTGTTTCGTGCAAAATGCGCTGATGGATCGTATCAAATCGCTGATCAGCCGTTGCCACCGCCCACACATACGCACCTTTTTCGGTGTAGGAAGTGACTTGCTCGAAGCGAAGTGGCTTGCTGGAAACAAGGAGATAATTCTTTCCAAATAGCGGCAATTTCTCGAACCATGATTTGCCATGGTGCTCTTTGACGACATCGCCGATAAGGATCATAGCGGGATTATGGATCGCAGCTGCCTTCACTTTATGAATGATCGTGCCCACGTCGCCGATGATCGTCTTTTGTTTGCCTAGTGTTCCCCACTCAATTACAGCGACCGGAAGCTTTTTATCTGCGATCTGTAAGCAGATTTCCGTCAAATTCTCGATTCCCATGTAAAAAGCATAGGTTCCCTTGTCCAATGTCTGCAAACTCGGCAAGCCGTCGATCGCCCGATGTCCCGTTGCAAGTGTGGCATGACTGCAGTGCTCGCGATGTGTGAGCGGGATCCCGGCATAGATTGAAGCAGCCGAGGCGGCTGTTATACCGGGAATCACTTCATAGTCGATTCCATATTGGTTGATCCAATCCATTTCTTCCCCGACTCTGCCAAATACTGCTGGATCGCCGCCTTTCAATCGAACGACCTGTTTTCCGGAAAGTGCTTGCTCAACGATTGTTTCATTGATCTTGGTTTGACGCAGGCTATGTTTGTGCGGCTCTTTTCCGCAATAAATAAATGTGGCATCGGCTTTGGCTAGATATAACAGCAGCGGATTGACTAAGCGATCATAAATAATAACATCTGCTTGTTCGATCACCCTTCTCCCTTTGATCGTAAGCAGTTCGGGATCGCCGGGACCGGCGCCTACTAGCGAGATACGTGTCATTGTTCCATCACCAAGTACACATCGCCGTCCTCGACCACGGTTTGATAAGTTTCCACGCAACCATCGTCTGGCTCTTGTACTTTACCGTCTTCCAGTGAGATTTTGTAGTCATGGAGCGGACAGAAAACGAAATTGCCGGAAACCGTGCCTTCTGCTAGTGGACCTTCTTTATGTGGACATTTATTGTTGACTGCTTTGATCTCATCGTTAGAAAGTCTAAAAAGTGCAATCGTTTTATCATTATAATGTACTTCTCTCCCAATGCGAGGGATCAAGTCATCTAATTTCGATACAAATACTTTCTCTTTCATTTTCTCACACTCTTTCTACTTCATATAGTTTTTGTCTATCGTCTGATTCTAAAATGGCTTGCCATGGTTCTTTTCGTCCTGCCAAAGCTTTTTCCAGCTCTTTATTCAAATCTGCGCACAATGCCTGATCGGTAAGCACGGTCTGTACTTTTTCAAAGCCCATTCGTTCTAACCACGGAGCGGTCCGTTCGCCATAGATCCCTGTTTCGCGATAGTACTGCATCATTGCACCGCAAATCTCTATTACTTCTGCTTCGGTTTCTACGGTCGTCAGCAACTGACCTTGCTTGACTTCTGTACCGCCATTTCCGCCGATATAGATTTGAAAGCCGTTTTCTACACAGATGACACCGAAATCTTTGACGCCGGATTCTACACAGCTGCGTGGACATCCGGAAACGCCGATCTTAAATTTATGCGGGGTATCGACAAATTCAAATTTTCGTTCAAGCTTGATGCCTAATCCTAAAGAATCTTGCGTGCCAAAACGGCAATATTGCTGACCGACACAGGTTTTGACGGTACGCAGTGTTTTACCGTAAGCATAGCCGGAACGCATATCTAATTCTTCCCAGATCTGCGGTAATTGTTCTTTTTTCACACCGAACAGGCCGATTCGCTGACCGCCAGTTAATTTCACAAGCGGGATATCATATTTTTCCGCTGCTTTCGCAATTTTGATCAGCTGCTGTGGATCTGTCTTTCCGCCTTCCATTCGTGGGATAACACTATATGTGCCGTCTTTTTGGATATTGGCGTGCATCCGTTCGTTCACAAAACGCGAAGAAGGATCTTCTACATATTCGCCCGGCCACAGCATCGTCAAATAGTAATTCAGTGCCGGGCGACACTTGGAGCAGCCTTCTAAATTGGTAAACTCTAGCACATGGCGAACCTCTTTGGCTGTCTTTAGCTTTTTGGCTCCGATCAGCGTAATGATCTGATCGCGTGAAAGTGTGGTACAGCCACAGATCCCAGTTGGTGCACTTGCTACTTTATCGCCAAGTGTATATTCTAAGATATCGCCAATGATTGGTTTACACTTTCCGCATGAACCGCCTGCCTTCGTATGTGCTGTTACTTCGGCAATAGAACTGAGTCCTTTTTCTTGGATGGCACTGACGATATTGCCCTTGGTCACACCGTTACAGCCACAGACTGTTTCGTCATCCGGCATGTCTGCAATACTGGTTGCTTCTGTTTCGCCTGCTTTGTGCAGCATCGAGATCAATGTAAAATCAGTCACGGCTTCTTTTTTCTTGAGTAAATTGTAAAAACGGTTTCCTTCCGCTGTATCGCCATATAACACGATCCCAACTAATGTATCGTTTTCAATAAATAGCTTTTTATAGCAATTGTGAAGGCTGTCGAATACTTCTACTGCTTTTATGTCTTCCCCGCCTTGAATGCTTCCCGCCGAGAATAAATCGCAGCCGGATACTTTCAATTGCGTAAACATGGTACTTCCTTGGTAAGGAGCCGTTTCGATGTCGCATAAATGATCTGCTAAGATCTTCCCTTGCTCATAAAGCGGAGCAACTAGCCCGTAAACTCGTCCGTTATGCTCGGCACATTCGCCAACCGCAAAAACAGCTGGATCTGAAGCCTGCATAAAGTCATTCACCACAATGCCTCGGTTCACCTGTAGACCGGCATTTTTCGCTACACTTACTTCTGGACGAATCCCGATCGCCATTACCACCAGATCCGCTTCGATCTCCTCGCCATCGCTAAATCTAAGACCGGTCACCCGTTTTTCGCCCAGTATAGACTGGGTTGCTTTTTCCATTAAGAATTTCATGCCTTGTTTTTCCAAATCGGCTTTTAATAATTCGCCTGCCCGTTTGTCTAATTGCGTTTCCATCAACCATTCTGCTAAGTGGACGACCGTGACATCCATGCCTTGATCTAGCAGTCCACGAGCTGCCTCTAGACCGAGCAGTCCACCACCGATGACGGTAGCTTTTTGATAGTTTTTAGCCGTTTCCAGCATCGTATTCGTATCATCGATCGTCCGGAAACCAATAACACCTTCGAGCTGACTTCCTTCGATCGGTAAAATAAATGCCCTTGAACCGGTTGCCATCAATAATTTATCATAGTGGATACACTTACCAGACTGTGTGCCAACTTGTTTCGCTGTCACATCTACTGTTAGCGCCGGGTCGTGATTGATCAGGTCGATTTGATTTTCTTCATACCAAGCATATGGATTAGTGATAATTTCTTCTGTAGTCATTTTATTTTGCAGTACATTGGAGAGCATGATCCGATTGTAGTTCGGATAGGCTTCTTCTCCAATAATTGTAATTTCATATCTGTTTAGATCACGTTCCAGGATTTCCTCAATAGTTCTGACTCCGGCCATCCCGTTACCTATCATGACAAGCCTTTCTTTTTTCATATGATCGCTCCTTATTTTGTGAAACTTTGAACATTACTACTTTATTTTAAGGAACGCTTTATTTTTTGCCTATTAGGGAAATCACTATATTTATAAAAAAACCGGAAAACATTACTGTTTCCGGCGAATGATCATTTCTTTTTTTGACGACTAGCAAGTTGCTGCTCGATGCCTGCAAGTCGCTCATGTGTAAATAAATTTTCTAATTCTTGACGCAGCATTTTTGCGTAGGCTGGATTTTTTCCCTGTGTGGAAATAGCGATAGTGAGTGCATCCCGCTTGACCACGGCCATATTGGTAAACGTGGAATGCGTCTGATCCGAACAATCATTGACGAGGGCGTTTGAACCAGCATCGGCGCATATTTCCGCATTAACAGCAGCATCATCGGTAGCGGCGAAAATCAGAAATTGACCAGCTAGATCCGCCTTTTCATAGCACTTCTGGATTTTTTTAGCAGGGATCTCCTCCCAACCAATGCGGAATTCCGTGGCAATGACGGTCAGTTGTGGCTCAGCCGGGATAAGTTGTTGTGCTTTATATAGCGCCACTTTCCCGCCGCCGATGATCAGCACAGGACGATTTTTTAATTGGAGCATTACGGGGTATGTCATGAGCGCATCACTTCTTGAAGGTTATTTTCGATGGCTGTAAAAAGCTGTTCATCGAGTTGCAGGGAGTGCGTCCAAACGATTTTCAGCTTAGGTAGACGCGCTTTTAATTCCTGCTGCCATTTGCGCACGAGAATCCCGTCAAATAGGAAATAAGGAATGATCCCGATCCGGCTCGTAGATCTCATCAGTTGTTCTACTTTGGAGATCAATTGCGGTTCTCCATAAATAAACGCATAGCTGACCGGTTTTCCTAACTTTTCCGCAAGTTTCTGGGTAATTACTGTCATTTCAGGGGTAGGATAACTTTTACTCCCATGAACGAAAAGTAAAAATTGCTCCACTTCCATTTGGCTATCCGCTGCTCGATTGGCCGCCACTTGAATCGTAGCAGGGTCTGCTCCTAATGTTGCTGTTTGCTTAAATAGGATGTCCGGATACTTTTGCTGTAGCGTCGCCATAAACTGCGGAATATCTTCCTGCGCATGCATCGCTGAAAACAGTAATAGCGGTACCACGATAACTTCCGAAACGCCTTGCGCAATGAGACTATCCCCTGCTGCAGTCGGATCTGGCGTAGCTGCTTCTAAGAATCCCAAGGCGTGGAGAAACTCTGGATGCTGGGCTTCAAATGCTTTGACAAACGAATGCACTGCTTGATTTTTATCTGCTTTTTTACTGCCATGTGCGATGTATAAAATTCCTATCACTTTGTTCACCCGTTTTCGTTTTTCTATACTATAGCAGAATTGTTTGCAAACCGCCATATTCAAAAAAAGCCTGCATGCTTTCGCATACAGACTTCCTTTTTATGCCAGCTCTTCCTCTGACAAGTAAGTTTCAAGCATATTGATATTCTGCCTAAGTTCTCGGACTAGATCTCTGGACATTTTCCCAGCTTCATAAAACTGCTGGATCTCGTCGCGCTCTGCTTGGAAACCTGCCTGCTGAACTTCCCGTTTTTTCTGTTCGAATTTCCCGCGCGTGGTAAACGGCTTCCGCTCGCTATTAGCGCGTTTCAATGCAATGATATGCTCGGTGATCAAAGGTGCCAACCAGCTTTCATTTTCTGGCTTCAGTTCATCTTTCAAACGCTGCACGACTAATTCTTCGTTGCTGACACGGACACGCTGGATCTCTTGAAAAATCCCTTCTTGCTCGGATTTAAGATTTTTTGCTTTAGATTTAGTTTCCTGCCAATTCTTCGGATGTAGGATAAAACGTAAAATTCTTTTTAGAAATTTCAATGTTGTTTTGACGCGGAAACGAAAACGATTTTTAAGCGCGCCAGCCAGTAAATTAAGGTAATGCTGATAGCGGTAGCTCACGGCTGCACTGATTTCGCCATTATCTGTCATGCGTTGAGTATTTTCCCGCTGCCAATCGATCAGTTCTAAACGCTTATCGCGCTCTTCCTTGCTGACTCTACGATTCAAGCTAGTATTGTTTTGCTGCAGATCATAGATGCGCCGCCGATAATCTTCTACGACGATTTCTGTAGCTGCTTTATTTTCTGGCGTGATCTGTTCGTGTAATTCTCGGATGACATTTCTAAGTATCTTGATTCGGATCGCGCGTTCCACTCGATCGTCTGCTGTTTTATCGTCGCTTTTTGCCAATAACGGCAAAATGAAGGTCGCGATCAGCAACGAACACAAGATAACGCCGGAAGCGATACTGATGATCAGCGCCCGTTGCGGAAATGCGGATCCGTCTGCTAGCACAAATGGTATCGATAAACTACTGGCAAGTGTGACAGCGCCTCTGACTCCTGATAGCGAAGTCAATATAGCAGAGCGAATCCGCGGCTTCCCAACATTCTGACCGCCAAGCTGCTTTTTCCGCCAATTGGCGAGCCAGAAAGAATAGACCCAGATAAAGCGCAATAAGATCAGCGCTACGGTGATCAAAATGATATACGTGAATACTTGCAGATTGCTGATACCCGAATCATTCCAAACCGCTTGCATGATCGATGGAAGCTGTGTTCCTAAAATCAAAAAGACAAGCCCGTTCAATACAAATAAAATAACAGACCAAGTACTTTGCGAAACCATATTCAGCCGTACTAACTGCGGGTCGGTTTTTTTACGCTGCATCGAGTCCATGATCCCCGCGGCAACAACTGCCAAGATACCAGAAACATGCAATTCTTCGGCTGCTAAGTAAATCAAAAATGGTGTCAAAATCTGAATAAGCATGTGGAAGGTGACATCTTCCATTCCTAAACTGCGTACCCATTTGATGATTTTGATTTTCAAATAAGTAATAACGATACCAACTAAGATCCCGCCGATCGCAATGATCACGAAACTGTAGCTGGCATTAAACAAACTAAATGCGCCGGTGACCATCGCCGCGATCGCAAATTGGAAAGCCACTAAGCCAGAAGCATCATTCATCAGCGCTTCGCCTTCCAGCAAATGCATGATCCGCTTTGGCAAATTGATCCGTCCCGAGAGCGAACTTACAGCTACGGCATCCGTCGGCGCCAACGCTGCTGCTAGGGCAAACGCTGCCGCTAACGGAATCGTCGGTATCATCCAATGGACAAAATAACCGATAACAAGTACGGTAATAAAAACCAATCCTAAGGCGAGTACAAGGATCGCACTGCGCAAATGCCACAAAGCCTGTTTATCCGTTCGTCTGCCATCATTATAAAGCAGCGGTGCAATAAACATGACGAGAAATAGTTCCGGATTCAGTTTTAAATTTAAACTTAATGGAAATAAGGCGATCAAAACGCCTAAACCAATCTGGATCAATGGCACCGATACAAAAGGAACGAAGCGATTGATCAAATTAGAGATAAAAATAGCCACTAATAGAAGTAATACATATAAGAATATTTCCAAATTTTTGTTCCCCCTTCGAAGATGTGCTATTTCTATTATACCGTAATAATAAGGTTTCTTTCAAACTATTTAACTTTATTAACTATGTACCGTTGAACTATTTCTCGATATCAGCTTTATAAGCATCGATCTGTGTGTTGAGTTTTTTCATCTTGTCATCTAAAAAAGTAATAATATCGGCAGCTTCCTTTAGCTCATCCAGTAATTCCTGCGGCGCCTCCTGCTGATATTTATAATAGATCTTATGCTCTAAACTAGCCCAAAAGTCCATCGCGATCGTCCGAATCTGGATTTCAACTGTCATCCGCTCTGAACGATTGGTCAGAAAGATCGGTAGCTCGCAAAGCAGATGCAAGCTTCGATAACCATTCGGTTTTGGGTTCGTTACATAATCTTTCACTCGCAAGATCGTAATATCGTCTTGATTAGCCAACATATCATGGATCTTGAAAATATCCGATACAAAAGAACACGTTACTCGGATCCCCGCGATATCACGCACATGTTCTCGGGCATTTTCCGGGGTGATCTCCAGCCCTTTTTTCTCCAGCTTCGCCCCAATACTTTCCAGTGATTTGATTCGCGATTTGATATGCTCGACCGGATTATAATCATGGATAAATTGAAATTCTTCATTTAATATTTTCAGCTTCGTATTCACTTCATCCAATGCAAAACGATGAAGCAACATAATATCACGCCATTCGCGTAATTCTTCTACTGATGGTTGTTCCATGTGTGACCCTCGCTTTCTACTACTCCCTTTATTTTACTACATTTTTGCAGCGCGCAAAGTAATATGACGAAGATTTTAGTCTTTTCTCATATACTTTTCACATTACCGTCACAAAAAAAGACATGGAATAAATCCATGTCCCAGCTTGGCGAAAAACGCTCATCTTCGTCGTTAAAGCCTGCATTCCGATGCTCACGTACACAAGTACGCTCCGCTTCGGTACTCGGCTTTGACTAGAATCTAATCATTTTTCACCAAGTTGAAAACAGTAAAATAATGATTGAAATGGTGTTTTTCTTCAGTCTGAAACATGGAATAAATCCATGTCCCTTTCTATTTTCCTCAAGCAACGAACAGCAAATTCGTATTGTAGTAGCCAGAATCGCCTTTTAAGACAAGTGCATTTTTTTCTGGCAGATAATCGATCACAAGGGATTCTTCTAAGAAATTCATTGTCCAGTCTTTGATAAGCAAATCGCCGACATTGCTTTGGATAACTTTGTCTTCCGCAGTCACTTCACCAACTAAATGCAAGGAAAAAATACCGGAGTTTCCACAGCCACATCCTTCTGTTTCATAGAACAAATGTAGCATGCCTTCTTTATCGCCGCGCAATTCTTGGTAACGTTCGATTGCTTGCGGAGTAAATTGAATATACATAAAACCTCACCTCTTTAGCTTTATTATACGCCCCTTCCTTTTCCTTTGCTGTTATTTTGCTCACTTTTAGTAAGTTTCTCTTTCGCCTTTTCGTTCTTGTTTATGGTAAAATAGACGCATTAGGAGGTAATTGAATTGTCTGATACATATCCATACCCAAATTTTGATGTCGTTTTGGAAGCACTCAACATGTCCAGCGTTGGCGTTGTCATTACAGACGCCGCTCTAGAAAACAATCCTGTTATCTATGTAAATAAGGGGTTTGAAAAAAATACCGGCTATCTTGCTGAAGAAGTATTGGGAGAAAACTGTCGCTTTTTGCAGGGACCAGATACTGATCAAGCAGAAATCGCTAAAATTTCCGCTGCTGTTAAAAACCGCCGCAGTGTCCGTGCGTTTTTAAAGAACTATCACAAAAACGGTACTTATTTTTTTAATGAATTAACGATTGATCCAATCGTGGATGCAAATGGTCATCCTTATTTTGTCGGTATCCAAAAAGACGTTACCCGCGAACGTAATTATCAGTTCGAGTTAGAGAAATCACTGACGGAGATTCAGAAATTATCTACACCGATCGTCCCGATCACAGATAATATCTCTGTTTTGCCACTCGTTGGTACACTTGATAATGATCGTTTTGAGTACATGTCGGAAAATGTCAGCAACTACTTGGATACTAGTAAAGAAGATTACTTGGTCATTGATCTGTCTGGACTTGCTGATTTCAATGAAGATGTTGTGACCAACCTTGTAAAATTCCATAGCTTGTTAAAACTGACCGGCGTCGAATTGATCTTGACCGGATTATCGCCGAAATTTGCAATGCTGATGGTTCGCTATGAGCAAGATCTTGCTGGCATCATCACTTTCAGCAATGTAAAAGAAGCCTTGAAACATTACGAATAAAAAATCGAGGTTGCTTTCTCCGGCTAAATGGCTTATCATATAACACGAAATAAAATTTCATATAAAATCCCTTTTATACAGGGTAGAGGTTGCGAAAATCACTAGTAATTGCTGGGAAGCGGTCAAAGCCGCTTGCGATCAGCAAGGAACAGGATGCTCGCCGAAGTCTGAACTACTTTGATTCGTTTGGGCTGGGTCAATTGACGAAAGGCAATTGGACTGCTGCTAGAAAAAGTCTGATTCTAAGCAGGTGCGCTATCTGACAATAGTTGGGTTCTGATAGACAGTCACTTTTTCTCAGTGGCTGTTTTTTATATGTTTTAACCTATTTATAGAAAGGAAGAAATTTACATTGACTACGAAACAACAAGGAGAAATACGCCGCGAGCTAAAAACCCGCCACTTATCCATGATCGCGATCGGAGGATCGATCGGAACCGGTCTTTTCTTAGCAAGTGGTAATGCTATCCACACGGCTGGACCTGGTGGTGCGATCATTGCTTATATCGCGATCGGCTTAATGGTGTACTTCTTAATGACCAGTTTAGGAGAAATGGCGACTTACATGCCTGTTTCCGGCTCTTTCAGTACTTATGCGAACCGCTTTGTCGATCCTGCTTTCGGGTTTGCATTGGGGTGGAATTACTGGTTCAATTGGGCGATCACCCTCGCTGTCGATATTTCCACCGCTTCGATCATCGTGAAATTCTGGTTTCCACATTCGCCAAGTTGGCTGTGGAGCACGATTTTCCTTTTATTGATCTTCGGATTGAATGCTCTATCTGTTCGTGCTTATGGAGAATCTGAATATTGGTTTTCCATTATCAAGGTCGCGACAGTTATCGTTTTTCTGATCGTCGGTGTCTTGACGATCTTCGGTATCTTAGGCGGCCACTTCATCGGCTTCGAAAATTTCACGACCGGTAATGCGCCGATCAATGGCGGCTTTTTCGCCATTCTCGGAATCTTTCTTGTCGCCGGCTTTTCTTTCCAAGGGACTGAACTGGTAGGAATTGCCGCTGGTGAAAGTGAAAATCCGAAAGAAAGCGTTCCAAAAGCCATTAAACAAATTTTTTGGCGCATCCTGCTCTTTTATATTTTTGCTATTTTCATTATCGGTTTGATCATCCCTTATACAAGTCCGAATCTTCTAGGAAGTGAAGCGACAGAAGTTGCGATCAGCCCCTTCACGCTTGTTTTTGAAAAGGCCGGCCTTGCATTTGCTGCCTCAGTCATGAATGCGATCATTTTGACTTCTGTTCTGTCAGCTGGTAATTCCGGATTATATGCAGCGACGCGGATGCTATGGTCAATGGCGATGGAAAACAAAGCACCTAAGCTTCTCAAAAAAGTCAACCGTCGCGGTATCCCGATCGCCGCACTTGTTACCACGACAATCATTGGTGCCCTGACATTTATCACGACACTAAGCGAAAACGGCACAGTCATTTACACCTGGCTGCTAAGTGCTTCGGGGCTTACCGGTTTTATTGCCTGGGTCGGGATCGCGATCAGTCATTACCGTTTCCGCCGCGCTTTTGTCAAACAAGGGTATTCGCTGGATACGCTCGCTTATAAGGCCAAATTTTTCCCATTCGGACCAATTCTCGCATTAGCGCTTTGCTTATTAGTGATCGTTGGTCAAGATTATAATGCGTTTATCCATCCGGACTGGGGTAACCCGGGTTGGTGGCAACGTATTGCGATCTCTTATATCGGTCTGCCTGTCTTCCTTGTTTTCTGGCTAAGTTACAAGCTGATCCATAAAACGAAAGTGATTCCTTTGGAAGACTGCGAATTTGATAAATAAAATTTTATGTGAGGTTTGAAATTTCACCGTCGTGGTATTTACTAAAGGTAAAATATGTATTTATGGGAGGAATTCAGCATGACAGTAGAAAAATGGCAAGTAGATCCTGCACACAGCTCCATTGAATTTCAAGTGAAACATATGATGGTATCCAAAGTAAAAGGGGCCTTCAAAGACTTCTCCGCTTCTGTAGACATGGATCCGGAAGATCTGACAGATGCGAAAATTCATTTTGAAGTGGATGCTGCGAGTATTGATACAAGACAAGCCGATCGCGATAAACACCTTATCAGCGATGACTTCTTAAGCACAGAAAAATATCCAAAAATCACATTTGAATCCACCTCTGTTTCCAAAAAAGGAGACGACGAATATGATGTTACCGGCGATCTAACTATTCGCGGCGTAACGAAACCTGCTACTTTCCACGTTACCTTTGAAGGATCTGGAAAAGATCCAATGGGTGGAAAAACTGTTGCCGGCTTTGAAGCAACTGGCAAAATCAATCGTAAAGATTTTGATCTCACTTGGAATGTAGCACTGGAAACAGGCGGCGTTTTAGTTGGAGATGAAATCAAAATAAATATTCAATTAGAAGCAAGTCAAGCCGAATAAATCTAAGACATAGAAGGCTGCCACACATGGCAGTCTTTTTTTTGAGCAAATTACATAGTATTTCACTGCCACATGCGATAAGATAGGATACGTATGATTTTAAATTAGGGAGGGATTTTTTTGAACAACACAGAAAAGACACCGCTAATCGGTGTCATCTGCGGCATTATTGCCTATATTTTATGGGGTGTGCTGCCTATTTATTGGAAGCTCGCAGCGAACGTCCCTTCTATTGAGATATTGGCATACCGGATCATCTGGTCCTTTGTCTTTATGGTCTTCTTAGTCGTTTGTCTTCGCAAATCTCGCTCCGTTTTTGGCGAGGCGGTCGCCGTACTCAGAAAACCAAAAACATTTTTGGCTATCACTGCTGCTGCTGTTTTGATCACTGTAAATTGGTTTATTTTTATTTTTTCTGTCAACAGTGGACATGTTACGGAAGCCAGTCTCGGCTATTATATCAACCCGCTTGTGAATATCTTGCTAGCTACGGTTTTCCTAAAAGAACGTCTGAATCGCAGTGAAACGATTGCGGTTGTGGCTGCCTTCATTGGCGTTGTTATTCTAACTATCCATGTTGGACAAATGCCTTGGGCTGCGCTTGGGATGGCAGTGACATTCTCTTTGTATGGTCTGATCAAGAAATTTGTTCCCGTTTCGACATGGTCCGGTTTAACGCTGGAAACGTTGATCATAACACCTTTTGCACTTATTTTTGTTATTTTCTTTTCCAAAGACGGTTTTTTAGCATTTCCGATCGAAACGAACTTTATCTTAGTGGGAGCCGGGGTAGTCACAGCGATTCCATTGTTGCTATTTGCCACCGCTGCGAAAACTATCAATTATACATTACTCGGATTTTTACAATATATCGGACCGACGATCATGTTGGCACTGGGTGTATTACTTTATAACGAAAAATTCGACATGACTCAGCTAGTCGCGTTTATTTTCATCTGGTTCGCTTTGATCATCTTTACTTCTTCCCATATTATTTTGGCGCGCAAATCCCGCCAAACACGCTAAATCATCTTTAACATGTTTTTCTTTTACCAAAAGGGGAATATTAGTTTAGACGTTATAGAAAACATTTTAGGGGGCATTTAAAATGAAAATTGGCATTATAGGTGCAACTGGTAGAGCAGGTAACCGAATTATGGAAGAAGCATTGGAACGTGGACATGAAGTCACTGCCATCGTCCGCAATGCGGGAAAAGTTACCCATGAACATAAAGAAGTAGATATTCTGCAAAAGGATATTTTCGAGTTGACGCTTGCTGATTTGGAGGAATTGAATGTTGTTGTTGATGCATTCGGAGCTCCAGTGGAAGAATCAGAAAACCATGTGAAATCACTCGATCATTTAGTGGAGCTATTAAGTGGAACGACCTCACCGCGCTTGATCGTTGTCGGAGGAGCCGGCAGCTTGCATGTCGATGAAGCTGGTAGTTTGCTACTGGATACTAAAGGCATGCGAGAAGCACCCTATTATCCAACTGCTAAAGCACAAACAGAGCAACTTGAACATTTAAGAAAAGCATCTCATCAGTTGAGCTGGACCTATATTTCACCAGGAGCAATGTTTGAACCTGGTGAGAAAACTGGTAAATATCAAGTCGGCGAAGATCATCTTTTATTTGATAAAGACGGAAATAGTTTTATCAGCATGGAAGATTATGCAGTCGCCTTGCTCGATGAAATTGAGAAACCGCAGCACTTGAATAAACGTTTTACCGTTGCGAATGGATAATCATGTTTTAACGAAAGAATGTCAGTCGCTTATCTGCTGACATTCTTTTTTTGTTGATTTATTGCTTTATTATTTCAACAAGTATACTATTTTATATATCATCAAAAAGGAGTTGACTCCCTATGGCTCATAAAACAAATGCCTGCCGGCGCTTAGATAAGTTGGCGATTCCTTATCAGTTGCATGAATATGATTATTCAGAAGAACATTTGGACGCTGTTCATGCTGCGAAAGAGAATCATATTCCTGTCGAGCGTTTATTTAAGACATTAGTGGCGAAAGGCGATAAAACAGGAGTAACTGTTGCTTGTATTCCTGCGGATCAAACAATCGATTTGAAAAATCTGGCTAAAATAAGCCATAACAAAAAAATCGAGATGCTGCCGCTAAAAGAATTGGAAAAAACAACTGGCTATATACGTGGCGGCTGTTCTCCGATCGGGATGAAAAAACAATTCCCGACATATCTGGATCAAGCAGCTGAATCTCAGGAAACGATTTATATTTCAGCTGGCAAACGCGGTCTACAGTTGGAAATAAAGCCCGCCGATCTGGCAAAGGCCTGTCCGCTGACAGTTGCAGAGCTGACATGAAACTTTTAAGCTATTGCTACCGTTCTCATAGCGCTCGTGATACAATAAATAGGCAACCGTTTATTCGGTATTTTTTAAAGAAATGTGAGTGATCAAGAAGTGGAATTTAATGCGACCAATATTTTTTTGCTTATCATTATTGTATTAGCACTGGTTTTCGTGATTTATAATGACTTGCTTTTACCTGTTTTAAATGGGAAAACGGTTTTGACAGTTAAATTGCGCTCACGAGGAAAATCGGATGGTTATCTGTTTGTGGGGATCATCGCAGTCATGTTTATCACCAATACGTTTTATCGCGATGGAGAAATGGCTACTTCGATCTTACTGCTTATCTTAGGTGTGATCTTTATCTACATCTCTTTCATACGCGGTCGCAAGATCCTTTTCAAGTCAACTGGGTTTTATCATGCCTTGCTCTTCTTCCCCTACTCCACGATCGAACGCATCAATGTTTCCGAAGATGGATTCTTAGTGCTTGAAAATGGCAAACAGCGCTTAATGTTAGCTGCCAGAACAGAAGCAGATCTAAAGAAAATGATCAGCACGATCGAAACACACCGCTAAAAAAGGATGCTTTTCCTCTTTCGAATAAAGAGGAAAAGCATCCTTTTTTAATTACCTACATTTTCTACTATTATCTTAGGAACCGTTAGTTCAATAAATTTACCGTGTAATCTTTCTACCTCTTCACTAAAGTTGGTATCAAAACCGATGATACTCTCTTCCAAGCGAAGTACCGCAAAGCCGTCTTCTTCATAATCTTCCAACTGACCTACGATGAAAACTCCTTCATCATCTGCTTCTAACATACAATGTTTTTCGTCGCTTTCTTGAAGTGCTTCGACGCTTACTTTATCAGGAACGGTGACTTTGATCGTATACTTTCTCCCGGGCTCCGGTTCTTCGTCTGCCCAGACACCGATACATTCTCCATACGCGCTGACAAACTGAACTCTACCATTAGAAAGCTTTTCTTGAACCTTTATCTCCAATTTGACATATCCTCCTGTATTCAATGTTCCTTGCTAGTATACCACGATTTTCTCTTTTTTAACGGAAAATTTTTACTTTTATACTGCGAATTTTACCATAAAAGTCGGAAAATAGGTACTTTTACCACTTAGGAATTTTTGGGAACGAGGACTTGCAAATGGCTCGGCAATACTTCCAAATGGACTGGGAGACTTGGGCCCGGATCGCCATCGACATTTACGACGATGTCACTTTCGTCCGCTTGTACCTGCACTTTTTTCGTTTTGATATAAATAACATCATCGCTATTTTCCAATTTTCCGCTCAGTAATTTTGGTAGCATATTTGCGGTGCTTAGTAAATTCAATTTTGTTAATAAAAACAAATGCATGTATCCGTCATCGACTTTCGCATCTGATGCAAATGTTTCGATCCCGGCAACTGAATTAGTAAGGCCGATAATGACCATTGCTGCTTCGCCTTCCCATTTCCCCGCCTCATGCTCTACTTGAAAATGAAGAAGTTCCCCTTTGTTAAAAGCTTTCACGCCTTCAAAGAAATAAGCAAGCGACCCGAATTTTGTTTTTTGTTCTACATCTACTTTATCTACTGCTTGAGCGATCATTCCAGCTGCTACGACGTTCATAAAATAGCTGTCTTCGATCTTCCCAAGATCCATTGGTTTTAAAACTGCTTTTTCCAAAGCTTTGATCGCTTTTTCAGGTTTGCGTGGGATTCCGAGCGATCTTGCTAGGTCGTTGACAGTACCGAGTGGGATAAACCCAAATGCCGGTCTGTTGTCATGCGGTGCCAAACCATTGATCACTTCGTTTAGTGTTCCGTCACCGCCCATTGCAACGACTGCATCAAAATCCTGTTTTGCTGCATCAGAGGCGAAATCAGTAGCATCGCCGCCTTTTTCTGTTTCTTTGACGACCACATCTTCATATCTTTTTTCTAACACTTCTTTTGTCATGTCTTTATATTTTGCACCTTTTTCTTTACCTGAACTAGGATTTACGATCAATAACGCTTTCGCCATCTTCTTTTTCATTCCTTTCTGTCGTTACTTTTCCCATCAATGCAATGTTTCTCTATAAAAATTTTAACTGGTTTTCTTAGAAAAAACAAGAATCTGCCTTTGCTTGCTAATCTATTTTTGAAGATGTAAAGTAGTAATGTAAAGTAATCTACATAAAGGAGTGACAACCGTGTCTCAATTTGAAGCATTATTTGTGGAAAAAGAAGAAGAAAAAGTGAAATTAGCTTACCGGACGATTACCGAGGAGTCGCTTCCGGCTGGTGATGTCACCATTTCCGTTCATTATTCTGGTATCAACTACAAGGATGCGCTCGCAGCTTCCCCGAACGGCAATATCGTTAGAAATTATCCGTTTATTCCTGGAATCGATGCTGCTGGAACCGTTATCCATTCGGAGGATACGCGTTTCCAAGCAGGCGACCAAGTGATCGTCACAAGCTATGAACTAGGCGTCAGTCATTTCGGCGGCTACAGCGAACAGATCCGCGTTCCTGGCGACTGGGTCGTTCCGCTACCTGAGGGAATGTCACTCAAAGAAGCAATGAGTTACGGGACAGCTGGTTTCACAGCAGCTTTATCGGTGGAAGCAATCATCAATCATGGCATAAGACCGGAAGATGGCAAAATCGCAGTAAGCGGCGCAAGTGGCGGCGTTGGCTCGATTGCTACGGCTATTTTAGCAAAATTAGGCTACACTGTTGTTGCTTCTTCTGGTAAAAAGGACGCCGAGCCACTGCTGAAAAAATTAGGCGCGGCTGAAATAGTTGACCGCAGTGAATTTGCCCCGACCAAAATCAAAGCTTTGGGTAAACAAGCCTTCGCAGCGAGTCTTGATTGTGTGGGCGGTGATACCTTGGCGTACTTGATCTCCTCAACAAACTATGATGGTATCGTAACGACTTGCGGCATGGCGGCAAGCGGTAAACTGAACACCACTGTTTTTCCATTTATCTTACGCGGCGTTACGCTTAAAGGGATCGACTCTGTTTACTGTCCGATGGAAAAAAGATTGGCGATCTGGAAGCTGTTAGCGAGTACTTATCACATTGATAGCCTGGCAGAATTAACCACCTCGCTTCCTTTTCACGAACTTCCACCAGCCCTTTCCGAATTACTGAATGGTAATTCCCATTTAGGACGATACGTTGTCGAAGTAAAGCCTTCTAACTGACAGAAAAAGCCGCTTTGTGCTATGCTTAAAGTGAATTTTCAAGACGGAAGGATGGGGAAAATGGCGAATTTAGATTTGCACGCTACCGTGACACTGAACAATGGGGTAGAAATGCCCAAGTTAGGATTAGGAGTATGGAAAGCCAGCCAAGAAGATGCTGAGTAATCTGTCCGCACAGCAATCGAGAATGGTTACATCTTGATCGATACCGCAAAAGCTTACGGAAACGAAGAAGCTGTCCGTAAAGGAATCGAAGCAGGCTTAAAAGCAACTGGCAAAAAACGTGAAGACCTCTTTATCACCACAAAATTAGCAAATGAAGATCAAGGCTACGACAGTGCTTTAGAAAATTTCGAAGGCAGTTTGGAACGTCTAGGTTTAGATTATTTAGACCTTTACTTGATTCAATGGCCTGTCACTGGTAAATATAAAGAATCATGGAAAGCATTGGAAAAACTCTACGCGGAGAAAAAAGTCCGTGCGATCGGTGTCTGTAATTTTGACATTGAAACTATGGAAGATCTGCTTACAGATGCCAAAGTAGTGCCTGCAGTCGATCAAGTAGAGCTGCATCCGCTCTTGCAACAACCGGAACTGCGCGAGTATCTGGCGGATAAAGGGATTCACTTAGAAGCCTGGTCACCACTTGGCGGCGGTCAAGTACTCGGCAATAAAAATCTTGCCAAGATCGCTGCACGTTATAATAAATCCGTTGCCCAATTGATTATACGTTGGGGCTTGCAATTAGGCTTTACAACGATCCCAAAATCTGTTCATGAAGAGCGGATCATCGAGAACGCTGATGTTTTTGATTTCGAGATTTCAGAAGCAGATTTGAAAGAGATCGAGAAATTAGACGAAAATTACCGCAGCAGTTTTTGGGTAACAAGCTTTGATTGGTATAATATGAAATAGACTAAACAAGCTTTGCTCCCCACATTTTTATTGATATTAAAAAACACTACTATTCATATAGTAGTGTTTTTTAGCGGAATGCATTCAAAATCTGATGATTCAACATCGATTCCAGTACAGCCACAGCATCCTGTTTACTGCGTGTGTCCAATGCTTGAAACAGTTGATTTATATTCACGATCAAACGATCCAATGAACGATCGATCAGACTGCGAACATCTTGGTCACTAAATTCCTGCAGCTTTAGGAAAAGTTCTTTTACAATAAGGTTGTACTGGCTATTTGGAATAGCTTGTAAGATTGTATAAATAAATGTCTGCTCATACGTGAAGCCTTCTAAACCCATTTTACGATAAGCTTCTCGCCCTTCAGACACATCCAGCCGCCAAGATAGCGAATCGATCGACAGCTGCTTATCACAGATCTTTCCGATTGCTTCTTTTACAAACAAAAACATGACTTCAATGATTTCAAGATAGGACTCTTTCGTCACGATGCAGTCCTTTACAGTTGCCCCTCGATAATCTTCATACGTGGCATAGCCGTCTGCAGCAAGCATCCCCACCGCTTTTCGGATCGGCGTCCTACTCATCTCCAGTTGCTTCGACAGGGCACTTTCCACCAATCTAGTCCCCGCTGCTAGTTCGCCTGTTCGTATTTGATTTTTAAGTATCCGGTAGCACTTCCGCTCTGCCGTCTCGCGTTTTTCACTATCCATGAGCTTCCTACTTTCCTGTAAAGATTAGAAAAATGTCTTCGCGTTCACTAGTTCTGTGAGGAAATCATTTTTTTCCACTTTACTCTTCATTTCTAAAAACGGATGATACGTTGTGTTTTCTCCTACTAATAACAACGTTTGAATCGCAATGATCTCTTGTTTTAAATGATAGGTGCTTTGCAGCTTCAGCACTGCTCCTCTCGTTACAAGGCGCCAAATAGCTCGAATCAGGAAATATAACAAAATAGTTCCTATTAATAATAGTACAGCAGTGATGATTTTTTCAAGTGGTGTATATAAAGGAAAGAGGGCATTTTCAATCAAAACAGTAAAGATACTGGCACAAATGAGTCCAAAAATGAAAGTGAGCATCAATGGTGTTTGTCTGAAAACATGTTTATTTGTCAGTGTAGTATCTAGTAATACTAATAAGCGGTCTAAATCGTCTTTCGTTGCAAAACCGTTTTTGCGGAGATAGGCAGCCAAGATATAACGCTTTAATTTGGCAATATCATCAAAGTTATTTAGCCGATAATGAATGCGGATATATTTACGCGCCCGCCGGATGATCAATAAATAATAAACGAACGGCAATCCTAGAAAAAGTAGTATGGTACTAACAATGAGGAGTGCAAGTTGCGTGGTTATCAACGCCACGATAAAAAAAGCAATCATCAGTAAGGCAATACTAATAAAAATTACCCAATAACGCTTCAAAAAACTATGTATTAATTGCCACTCACTAAGTTTTTTAAAATAAAAAACTTTTAATTTTTCTATTTCCATTGCGACACTCTTTTCTATTTTTACCTTATCTTAGTAGTTTACCATGAGTTAATCGTTTATTAAAGCTAGTCCAAATAAATTTTATTAAAAAAAGCCTAGAATAATCTAGGCTTTCTTACAATTATTTAGCAAAAGTGATAACAATTTTACCAACAGCATGATGCGTTTCACTTAAAGCATGTGCATCGTAGAGACCTTTTTCAGAAAATGGGAAGGTTTCTCCAACGATCGCTTTGACGCTGCCATCTGCTAACAGATCAGCAATTTCTTGCAATTCCTGACCATTTGGTTCCAACCATATGGATTCAGCTTTGATTCCTTTTTCTTTCGCATACTCTTCATCTTCTAAACCGACGATGCTTACTAAACGTCCTTTTCCAGTCCGCAGTACTTGTAAACTTTTGCGCTGCACATCGCCGCCCATTGTATCAAAGACAACATCG
Organism: Listeria grayi DSM 20601; assembly: GCF_000148995.1. Classification (GTDB taxonomy): domain Bacteria; phylum Bacillota; class Bacilli; order Lactobacillales; family Listeriaceae; genus Listeria; species Listeria grayi. The sequence goes on along the minus strand of NZ_GL538353.1, from coordinate 446,112 downwards.
ATATCAGAAAGCACATCGACAAAATCAGTAGTCTTATAATCGATCACTTCATCTGCTCCCAAGTCTTTGACAAGCTGATGGTTGCGTTCGCTTGCCGTCGTGATCACATAGGCACCAGCATGTTTGGCAAATTGGATCGCAAGGGAACCAACGCCACCCGCGCCTGCATGGATCAATACTTTTTCACCTGCTTGCAGTTTTGCATGATCAAATAATGCTTGCCATGCTGTCAATCCTGCTAACGGGATCGAAGCTGCTTCTTCAAAAGAGATCTCCCGTGGTTTTCTTGCTAATAAATGGCTATCTACTAAGGTATATTCCGCGTACGTTCCAAAGCGTGTTGTTTCGGGACGAGCAAATATCTCATCGCCGACTTTAAAATCCGTTACTTCTTCGCCAACTTCAGAAATCACACCGGCAACATCCCAACCTAGAATGATCGGGAATTCCCAGTCCATCATTTGTTTCAAATATCCTTCTCTAAGCTTCCAATCGATTGGGTTGATCGAGGTTGCATATTCTTTAACGACTACTTGGTTCTTACCAGGTTTCGGTGTTGCTACTTCTTTCTCTTTCAATACTTCTTTTCCACCATAATGTTCAATGACAACTGCTTTCATTGATATGACCTCCTCTATCCGTTTAACCCTATCCTTTATCCGTTTTCTTAACTTTTTAAACTTTTTATTTGTTACTTTGTTTACAAACTAAAACAAAAGCGGTAGGATTAATAAGGTAATTACTTTTTGTAAGGGAGAATGAGTTATATGTCTAATGTTTTATTTATCAAGGCAAATGGTTTGCCTGCAGAACGTTCTGTAAGTGTTACTTTGTACGAAACGTTTTTAAAAAACTACAAAAGTTCTCATCCAGAAGATACGATTACAGAATTAAATCTATTTGAGGAAAACCTGCCTTATTATGATGTAACCATGATGAACGGTTTATTCAAAGAAGCTGCCGGCGAACCTCGGACAGAAGAAGAGCAAAAACTAGCGGATATTGCAAATGGCTACTTGGATCAATTCCTAGCTGCTGATAAAATCGTTATCGCGTTCCCACTTTGGAACTTAACGATTCCTGCTCAATTCTCGACGTATTTATTCTACTTGAACCAAGCAGGCAAGACTTTCAAATACACAGAACAAGGACCTGTTGGCCTTGTGACTGGCAAAAAAGTCGCACTTTTAAATGCACGTGGCGGTATTTATTCCGACGGCCCTGGCGTGGCACTAGAAATGTCTGTGAACTATGTTAGAAATATCTTTAACCATTTTGGTATCACTAGTTCTGATATCCAAGCTGTTGTCGTGGAAGGTCACAATGCTAACCCGGCAAAAGCACAAGATATTATCAGCGTAGGAAAAGAAGAAGCAGCTGCATTAGCTGAAAAATTCTAAAAAGCACTTTTCATTTTCAGACGTACCTAACACTTACTGTTAGGTACGTCTTTTTGCTTTCCGCAGAGCCAGACCGCTCAAAAGCAGAAGAAGTCCTGCAATTATCAAAATACCGGAAAGCTGATCACCTGTTTGCGGCAATAACGGATTCCGCTTTTCCACCTTCACTTCTACTTCGCAACTAGCCTGATGCGGACGAGGATCTTTAGTAGCAGGCGGATTTACCAATAGTGCAGTATTTCTAATACGTTTGCTTCCTTTTTTAGCTTTTATTTTCACTTGGAAGCGAAGAATATGCATTTCTCCTGCCGTTAATGGATCTAAACGACTGGTCAAATGATTCGCTTTCCAACCTGCTTTTTCATCGCTTACCAGGCGTCCGTTGATCGTTGTCGTTCCAACTACATATTCTAATTGCTCTTCTAAATCATCCACTACTGTCGGATCCAGCCATTTTCCACTTTTCGCTTCATTTCCGACTTTTATCATATAGGTCACTATTTGATTATTTGTCACTTTTTCCGGTGTTACTTCTTTTTCGATAAATGGCTGTGGTGTAGTCGTATTGGTTACAGGTTTAGACTGGCGATCCGGCATGTCCGGTAAGGAACCGACTGCTACATTTTTGATTTCTCCAGAGGCATTTTCATTAACGATGACTTTAAAATGTAAAATTGCCTGCTGCTCGATCGTAGCTAGTTTTACCTGAAGGTCATTCGCTGTTGTGTTATCTTCATAATCCAGCATCGTCCCCTTTTGGTCGACCACTTCCAAACTTCCTGGCACAAAGGTAAGCCCTGCCGGCAATTGATCTTTTATGGTAATTTCTTTCAATTTTGTATTCGGTATCAAATTATTTACACTGATCGAATAATGCAATTGATCCCTTACCTGTACCTGTTTGTTCTGGATAGCTTTTTCATTGGCATCATACACTTTCTTTTCCAAATTGATCGCATTATCAGGATTATCAACTGGAGTGGTCGTATTTACCTCTTCTGTTTTTGCTTCTTGCCGATCGCCGTCTTTACCATTTGCTGAAGCATAAGACTGTAGTTCCTTGGTTGGAGGCATTTCCCGAACGCGTACTTTCAGCGTGATGATATGCTTTTCGCCTGCTTCTAGATTATCTGCAGCCAAAGCAAGATTTCCAGTCGTCGTGAAACCAGCCTGCTGATCTGAAATGGGGATCCCATCCATTGTAGTACTCTCAGGAATGTAGTCTAAATGCGCATCCAATTTGTTATTTACAACTACTTCTAACCATTTTCCAGCTTGTGCTTGATTGCTGACTTCGATCGTGTACATGAATGTATCGCCAACTTTTGTGCGTTCCACATCTGCTTTTTGGGTGATCAATGGTTTAGGCTTGATTTGATTTAGGACTGGTGCGGTATCTGTAGCCTCCGTATTTTTCAAGATCACGCTAGCGATATTTTCTACCGTTCCACTGGCAGCTGATTTCACTCTCACTGCAAAGGTAATCGTTACCGGACTCTTATTGTCAAGCTGGTTTATCTGCAGATCCAAGTCCTGCCCACTCAATCCTCCTGAATAAGAAACTTGCTCCCCGTTAGCTTGACGTATTTGTAAGGAATCAGGGGCGACCTCGAAGACTTCGGGCACACGATCCAGAATTTGCAATTCATGCATGACCGTATCTTCTAGAGAGTTATTCACGGTAAGCTGGTAGTAGATCTGCTCGCCCACCTGTACCTCCTGTTGATGAATATCCTTTTTTTCCTCATTGAGAACTTGTTTTTGGATTGTTACTGCATGATTAGGATTCACCACAGGCAATTCACATATCGATTCTTTTGCGGAGACTGAACGGCCATCATTGTCTTCACCCGATGAAGTTGCTATATTTTGGATTTTCTGTTGTTTTGGGATCTCACTTATCTTCGCTTTGAATTTGATTTCGTGTGTTTCCCCAGCAGCAAGAGCAGAAAAATTGATCCGAAGCCTATTATCGGTCCAGTCCTTTTCCTCTTCTTGCGGTTCAAGCAGCTCGCCGTCGATCTTAGTTGTTCCTTTCAGATACATCAGCTCTTTGGGAAGAGTATCTTCGACATGTGCTTCGAACCATTTACCACCAGCTTCATCATTTTTAACTACAAGCGTATATTCCACTATTTCTCCTAAAACGGCTTGGTCATGGCTTACCGTTTTTTTGACGTATGGATGTGGTTCAACAATGGTGCTGACTTCATTGGAAAAAATCGGTTTTTCGCCAGACAGATTTACTGTAGCTTTATTTTTTACGATCCCGCTGGCTTCACTTGTTACCACGACATCGAAACGAATGATGGCACTTTTTCCTGCTTTTAATTCGGCTAGATCCAGAGCAAGCGTTTGTTGGTCAAAGCCACCCGTGTAAGCGCTCGACTCAGAAGTTTCCAAGGTATGCGGCAGTACTTGGAAGACGGAAGGTACCTGGTCTTTGATGTGAAGATCTCGTAATTTTGTTCCGCTGGTAAGATTCTCAACTTCTATTTCGTACTGAAGTCTATCTCCAACTGCCGCATATTTTGCATCGATATCTTGTCCAGCTTCATTTTGCACTCGTTTTTTTATTTGCAAGGAATCAGGATTGTTCTCAGCTTGGATAGTCGTTTTCGCTTCCTCTGGCTGATAGATCCTCCCATCCGCATCTTGTCCACTTCCCTGCATAGTGTTGATGATCCATTTATTTATTGGTGTTTCAATGTTTTTTGCTTGGAAAGTAACTTGGTGGACTTCTTGTTCCTGCATATCTGGCAAGGAGACCGTCAACCTATTATCTTTCCAACATGCTGCATCATCTAGCACTTTTTTACCATCTACCTGCAATGTCCCGCTTTGATATTGTAGATGTTCTGGCAATTGGTCTGTGATGAACGGAGAAAGCCACTTCCCTGCTTTTGGCTGATTGGCTGCTGTGAGTGTAAACGTAATGCTCTCTCCTAATTTGATTGATTGTTTATCCGCTTCTTTTTTCAAATATGGATTTGGTAGCGCACGCATACTTACTTCATTGGAGTCTATAGCAGGCTGGTTTGGTAGATTTGCCTGTGCCGTATTTTTTATATCGCCACTTGCTTCAGGTTTTACAGTTACCGCAAAAGTGATGAAGACTGGTTCTTTTTCAGTAATCGTTAGGTTTTGAAGATCCAATCCGGATTCGCTAAAACCACCTTGGTAAGGTACTGAGTTGCCATTTGCCTCCACTTGCAAGGAAGATTTGTCGATTGCGAGCACGGCTGCCAATTTATCTATTACCTGTACATCCTTCAATGTCGTATTGGCTACTTTATTGGTTACTTGCAAGCGATAATATACTTTATCCCCCACATTGATAATCGCGTTCTCCAAATGTTTTCCTTTTTCATCTATGATCTCTTTGCTGATATCGAGATCATCTTCCCCATAATCACTAGAGACCACCACTTCGGCCGGTGGCGGCGAATGCTCTTTTCCATCTTTATCAAAGCCTGTCACTGTCGCTGTATTGACTAATTTATTGGCAGGAGGTATTTCTACTATGCGTACTTGGAATCGTAGTAGATGGGTTTCACCAGCTTGTAATTTTTCAATTGTGGTCTCGTAACTATTTTCCTTCCAACCTTTATCCCCTATCGGCTTTTCATTGATCGTCGTAGTTCCCCGTATATAGTGTAAATAGGACGGTAATCTGTCTTTTAAACTGATCAGCTGCCACTCGCCGCCTCCCGCATTATTTTTCACTTCTATTTCGTAAGTAAAAATATCGCCTAATGCAGCTTTTTCAACGGAAGCCCGTTTTTGAACGCTTGGTCGTGGCGGATTTATCACGTCACTAGGATTGGATTCTTTTTCCGGAATCCCATCTAAGACAGCCGCCGCAACATTCTTGATCTCTCCGGATGCTTCTGGCGTGATCGTTGCTGCAAAACGGATAATGATAGGTGCTGTTCCTTTTAATTCCGCTAAGTCGATTGCGAGGTTGCCATTTTGAAACCCTCCGGTATAATCAGCAGTTTTTTTCTCTTGGGTCACCGTTAGCGTCTCTGGTTCAGCGCGGAGACCTTTTGGTATCATATCGTTGATGCGGATATGTTGTTGAACACTGTCAGCTATTTGATTCGTAACTAAAATCGAGTAGTAGACCTTATCGCCTGTCTGTACTTCTTTTTTATCCATATCCTTTCCGGCTTCGTCAGCGACTTGTTTTTCAATACGGATACCATCTGGAGAATTTGAAGCTGGAATTTCTGTTTCTGTTTTCACTGGAGGCGTTTCCTTCCCCTCAGCGTCTTCACCAGTTGCTTGTGCTTGATTGCGAATTTTATTATTGACTGGTTTTTTCGTTACTTTCACTTGGAAAGTGATCACCCTTTTTTCTCCTGCTTGCAGTTCTGGAAACTCAGTAGTCAATTCTTGATCTTGCCAAACTGCTGTCTGGTCACTTACGCTTTTCCCGTCTATTTTAGTACTGTCAGCGATATACTGCAGTTCTTCTGGCAACTTATCCTTGATCACCGGATGATGCCAAGCACCGCCGCCTTTGCCATTTTCGACAGTAAGCTGATAAGTAAGAAGTTCTCCGATTGTCGCTTCTTGTTTATTGACACTTTTTTGAATACTTGGCTGCGGTGGTGTAGTGGAGGAAGTTTCCGTTTTTTTCTCTGGTGTATCTGGAATTTGTGCAAAAGCAATATTTTTAATGGTTCCTGATGCGTTTGCTAGAATTTCTGCCTGGAAAGAAATTGTAATAGGTTTACTGTGCACTAATTCTGCTATGGTCAGTGCCAATTCATTTTTGTTGAATCCGCCTTGATAGTTTACATTGACCCCACCTGTCGCTACTTTCAAACTCGCCGTATCGACTTTCAAGCTGTTTGGAACGGCATCTTTGACATCAATAGCTTTTAAAGTCGTTCCGGCGATTTCGTTGGTTAGCTGGATGTGGTAATTTATCTTGGTACCTACTTCTACATTTTTCCCTTCTAAACTTTCCCCTTTAAGTGATCGGACTTGTTTCTGAATAGCCATTCCTTCATGATTTTGGACCGAGACGCTGCAGCTGGATTCTGACGGATTGCGCGGAGAGCCATCCGTGTCTTGACCTGTCGCGATCCCCCTATTTTCCACTATTCCATTTGGAGGCAAGGAAAGTACTTTTGCTTGAAATGTAATCCGTTTACTGGCACCTGCTGCTATATGATCGGTTCTATAGATCAGATGTTTGTTCGTCCATACCGCTTCTTTATCGGACACAGATTTGCCATCGATCTGTGTACTTCCTGGAATGTATGCTAGCTGTTCTGCAAGGTCGTCTTCTAATTTAACAGCTTCCCAACTGCCTGCTCCCGCTACATTTTTAAGTTCTATGGTGTAAGTGATTGTATCTCCTATCTTTACTTGCGTTTGATCAGCGGTTTTAGTAAGTAACGGTTTTGCTTGTAAAACATTTGGGACGATTTGAGTCACCGGCTCTGTCTGACCTGTCGGAATAACGACTTTATACGCCGTGTTATTTGGAGAATATCCAGCTAATGGTTTTATTTCTTTGACATAGTATTCCCCTGGCGACAAATGTGTGAAAACTAATTCTCCATTTGCATCTGTTTTTCCATCTGCTAATGACTCTTTTTTGGAATTGAGTAATGTAAATTCCACGCCTTGGAGCGATTTTTTTGAAACCGCATCTTGTTTGATGATTTTCATATCTCCGCTAGCGATTTTGGTATTGTTTGTTTTGATTGGCGCGGTCAGGTCGCTTTCAATCGTCGCAGCGTTATGGATCACGCCATATTTTTTAACACTTGCTTGAAAAGTGATGCGGATCTTGCTCCCGGCTTCTACTTCTTTTAGAGTAACGACGCCATTTTCCCATTTGGAAGCTACAGCTTTACCGTCAACGGTCACATTTAAACCACCTAGATAGGATAAAGAAGGATCTAACTGATCCGTGACCTTCACCGTTGGCAGCGTGACATTGTTTCTTTGGTCTGCCTCTGCAGAAATCTCATACTCGACGATGTCCCCTTTGGAAACGATCTGTTCCGTTTGAAAAGAAGTGTTTTTACTGACGTTCCTTACTTTCTTTTGCGTATTTAGAAAGCCTTGATCTGGTAGTTTGTTGATGCTGACAGCTTGGAAATTATGCATTCCACCGGTCGATCCGGTAAATCCCCAATATACTTTGGTGCCTCCGAAAACTTTCTGCACATCGGAAACCGTATATCTTTGTTCTGGATAACCTGCAAATTTATAAATGAATGTTTTGGTGGCTGCATCCCAGCGCATATTCAGCTTCTGCCATTTTCCATTTGCTAAGCGCGAACCATATAAGAGGTTCTCATGTTTCTTGACCGATAATGCCGGTTTTGTGATCGCGATATGACCGCTTTCTTTTGCTATATCCGGAACTTGTTCGTCATTTGTATTGGGTTCTGAACCGCCTTTTGCGTTGTAATAAGTATCGAATTCTAGCGTCAGTGCATTTTGAATATAGCTCGATTTTGAAATATTTGCATAAGCACCAATCCCAGCTCCAGTGGCACCAGTGGCTTCAAGACCGCGTGGATCATTTTGGAAGGTGAACGTCAGTCCGTCCGCACCGCCCTCAGAATGGGACTTGTTTCCTAAGTAATAATACATCTCCGTCGAAAAATCCGCACTTAAATTCAGCGGATATTTATACCATGCCCCGCCATACTGCCACTTTTCATCATCCGTTACGACGACTTCACTAGGGTATTGCTTATGTACATACGAATTCGCTTGCGAAATGACATTAAAACTTTTGCTGATGTCGATATCGCTGGCTGGCGGTGCAATTCCAAGGTCTACTGCGAGCGGAGCCGCTTTTGTTTTCGGGAGCGCTTTGCTTTCTTTTTTAGGAATTGCTGATGGCACTTTTTCCGTTGGTTCTTTAGGATCTTTTGGAACTTGCTGTTCTTGTTGCTTTTCTTCCCCTTTTTTATCTGTTTCCAGATTTTCTTTCTTTTCAGGCTCGATTACTTCAAAAGGGATAGGCTCGCTTTGCACCTCTCCATTTTCTAGGGACTGTCTCGCAGATAAAACTTCCTCCCCTAATACCGCCTCCTTATCTGCCTCCACCACTAAAAGTAGCTCGCCCGTTTTTTCAGGCGTTTTTTCCCAGTCTAAAATAAGCTGATTCGTATTGGCTTGATATTGCAATTTCATCTCAGCTAAATCGTTTTTTTCCTGTGTTTTTACTAGATTCAGTTTTGTCTTTTTAGGTAGCAAAATCGTGACTGGTTTATCAAATCCGTTTTTTTGTTTGAATTTTATCACATCGGCCTGCTTATTTTCCATCCGCCATTTTTTTAAAGGCTCATTTCTTTCTGTTTCGAAAAGCAGATCATTTGTTACCTGTTTTTCTTCTGTTGCTTGTCCCGTCTTTGTCTCCATCAAATAGTGATAGACATTCTGCACAAGCGGCTGGCATAGATAGAAAAAAAGCATCCATGAGAGAGCGGTGAGTGTGATTTTTTTGAGTGACATCTATTCTTCCCCCTAAAAAATAATAACTTGTTCCTTTTATAATACGGGGAGGAATTTAATTTAGAAATAACTCCAAATGCCAGTTTTGATCACTTGCCAGTTTTTTCGCCATAGTTTCAACACAAAAAATCATTTTACACTTTCGCTTTTTTAAATAACGGCTGGTTTGGCTCCTTTTCCTCGGAAAACAGTTTGGGAATATGCTACAATGAAATCATTTAAAAGGAGTGAAAAACATGAAACGACGGAACAAATGGGCGATTTTCGGCTTCTTTGGGGTCATTCTTATCATGGTGATCTTATTTCACTCTTCTTCGCAGCCTTATTCGCAGCAGTCTTTGGTGCCAACAATCGAGAAACTGCTTCCTGGCCATCCTTTTGAATCACAACTGGAGAAAATAGCATTTCCTTATGGTGGATCGGAAGTGAGTGTGAAACAGATGGGGTATGCCAAATTTTTGGAATTTTTTCTTCGCAAAGGGGCTCATTTTCTGACGTATTTTATAATGGGGCTTTGTTTATTTGTCGGCACTAATGCTACTTCTAGAAAGCCTCGGTTTGCTTTTCTGGTTGCCGCACTTTTATCGTTGGCATTTGCTGCCAGTGATGAGTTTCATCAAATGCTGACCGGTGATCGCACACCGCTTGTTCAAGATGTGCTGCTCGATTTTATTGGCGCTATTTGTGGGGCTTTGGTTGGAAGTCGTTTTTCAAAAAAATATTTTATAAAATAAAAAACCGTTTGCTAAATCACTTTTTAGCAAACGGCTTTTTATTATTTCGCTACTTTTTTCTTCGTAGCTTTGCTGGTATTTTTAGCTTTATCTTGGAGGGTTACAGCTAGGATCGTACCGCGTTTTTGTTTTTTGATTTTCACGGTGAATTTTCCTTTGCTGCTTACTTTTCCTTTAGCGATCGTCTTGTTTTTTACTTTAATGAATACCGTAGTTGCTTTTTCGCCGCTACCGGTCACTTTTGTTGTTTTCGTTGTCACCTTATTTACTTTTGGTGCGGCTGGTGCTGTAGCGTCTTTTACTGTTATTTTGGTAGCTTTGCTAGTGTAGCCAGCTTCATCTTTTACTGTTGCTGTTAATTTAGTAGCTGCTTTTTGTTTTTTGACTTTCAGACGGAACTTGCCTTGTTGATTGGCTTTCCCGGAAGCAATGACTCTATTTTTTTGGTTTTTGACAACGATTTTTCCTGCTGGTACGGTTTTCCCAGTGATGACTGTCGTCTTATCCGTTACTTTATTTAGTTTTGGTGCCGCTGGTGCTGTGCCTTTTACTACTAAAGCATGTAGCTGTGTTTCCAGTTTTTTACTTGGATTTGTGTAAACTGTATATAATTCTGTATTTTTCTTCTGACGCGGGAATTTCAGTTTATAGTTTCCTTTGCTGTCAGCTTTTGTAGTTGCGATGACTTTCGTTTTTTTATAGAGTTTGACGGTCGTGCCGGCAATCGTTTTGCCGCTTACTTCCCGTTTGTTATCGTATATTTTATTGATTACCGGATGTAAGGATTGTTTGGATAGCGTGTGCCACACATTTACAACACCATAACCATCATCTAATTGGAAAAATTTCGGCAATGGGAGCTTGTGTATTTCCCCCTCTTCGTCAATGACGATATTTTCATCCATGTCAGGGCTTTCTTCCCCGTAAAAATCAACGTGGTCGGCGTTCATTCTTAGATCAGCACGGACAGATGCCAAGCTGATTTTTTTGTTTTGCCCTTTCAGCAAGGCTACTAGCGCTGCCACATGAGGCGTTGCCATACTTGTTCCGTCCATATATTGGATATTGCCATTTGGAACTGTACTTGGGATTTTTGATCCTGGCGCGGCAACATCTAATTCCATTCCTTTATTAGAGTAATCGGCGATGATGCCGAATGGATTGGTTGCCCCTACTGCGATCGCATATTTGGAAGCACCTGGATAAGATACTGGTCCACTTTCGTTTCCGCTTGCTACTACAACGGGAATATTTTTAGCTGCTGCTTGCTTCATCATGTATTCCAATGTTGGGCTATAGTCGCCGCCGAGGCTCATATTAATGACATCTGCTTTTTGTTTGATCGCATATTGGATACCTAAAGCGATACTGTCAGTTTCACCCTCGCCGCTCTCATCTAGCACCTTGATTGGAAGAATCTTGGCATTTGCTGCGATACCGTTGATACCATATTGATTTGAAGCGTTAGCAGCAATGATTCCGGAAACATGTGTCCCGTGTTCATTGTCGTCTATATAGGAACCCTCGCCATTCGGATCGACGAAGTTTTTCCCTTCACTGCCTAGTACCTTACCTTGTAATTCGCGCAAACGATCATCTACACCTGTATCGATCACGGCTACTTTAACAGATGCTAGGTTTTTATTGGCAGTCGACTGCAAGAACTGCGACTGCTTGATGTCGACGTTGTTTCGGCCTTTATTGCTGGCTTTGCTATTGATGCTCCATTGATAATTTGCGTAGCTGGCTTCGGACGCTTTGTAGGTTTTTACTTCTTCGACAAAATCAACATTAGAAAGCTTATTGAAGCTCGCTTTTCTATTGCTTGCTTCTTGTTTGGAAAATGATTTTAACACGTTTGCTTTTTTCTCTTGATAAACGACATAAAAATCTTTCAATGCATTATCGGATGCTGGTGCGATACGTTCTGCTTTCATAGCAAACGCTGCTGTTTTTTGCTTCAATGATGCTGCAGAAGCATTGGGTTTCATTTTAACGATAAATTTCGACACACCTGGATCTGATAATTGTGTATCGATATGCAGCTGTTTCAAAATATCACTGACATGCGTCCCAGCTAGATCAGCGCTTTGAATATCATTTTGGATCTTTTCGATGTCTTTTTTTAATGGTGTTGGTACTTTTCCTTTTGTATATTCGGCTAGATCTTGGATCGCCTTTGCTTCCTCTTTGGATAGGACATAATCTTGTTTTGCAGCTAATGCTTTGAGCACTTTATTTATTTTTTTTAGATTTCCTGCTACTTGATTGCGTTCTGTAGCATTCACTAGTAATGATTTTACTAAATACGGAGAAGCACTGTAATATAATTTATTCAGTTTTTTCCCTGCATCGGATTTCAACAAAATCCCATCGCGGATCGTGCGCATATTTTTTAATTGGGTGATCGCGTCGCTTTTCCCTTGTTCTGCGACTTCCACCGCACAGTTACTGTCTTCCGCTGCGCCATATTGTGGCGCTACGAAAACTTGTTCATAACTTAATGTATAGGTTGCTTCTACTTGCTTATCGTCTTCTGGAATATACGAAACTTTTACCCAATAGTCCCCTTCCCAAGCTTTTGGAAAGTGGATCGTTGCTGTTCCGTCTTTCGTGCTTGTATCCGCTATGTACTCTGGAAAGCCCTCATCTTTTTCTGCTTGTTCTTTATTCGCGTATACGCTCAATTGAACGATCTGTTTGCTGCTCAAGGTGATTTTCAAATGCGTATCGGCTGTGTTTTGCAGATTTGGTGTAATCTTGTACCATGCCTCAGATTCTTTGGCAGGCAATTCCCCATTGATCGTTTCCCCATCAAATTGCTGTGCCTGATCGATCGTAGTAGCAGCGGCTAGTGCGCTGTTTCCTAACGGGATCATAAAAAATGATACAAACAACATAGTAATAATCAGTATGCTAAAAATTTTTTTCATTGTTCTCATTCACTCCTTTTTTTATATTTCAAATTTAACATTATCGTAATCTTTTTGCAATAATTTTCTAGGATAAAAAAGAATTTTGTGAAATTTTTATAAATTCGCTCCCTTGACAGCAGTCACTGACATGTTATAATATATTTTGTCAGTCACTGACATTTATAGACTGCACTTATTTTGGGTAATCAAAGGGGATGAAAATTTGTTTAAAGTGACACAAAAAAGATTTTATTTAATCACAAGAATCACGACATTGACGCTCACTACTGCGCTGATGTCTTTTGCTTTAACGTTGCTCAATCGAGGTATCGATGCGTTCCAAGTAACTGCTTGGTTAAAAGCATGGCTTTATGCTTTTGTCGCGATCGCTGTACTTAATCTGTTTCTTCCTAAAACGATCATTTCGTTGCTCCGCTTTATCATGCGTGCTGAGGATTAGCGATAGGCGCAGGTTCTCTTCATTAAAAAAACGAACTCCTCTTCCTATTAAATAGAAAGAGGAGTTCGTTTTTTGTTATTGTCTTGCATATTTCGCATAGATAAAAAGAGCTATCACGAGGCAGACAAGTGAGACGATCGGTCGAAAATAGATACCTGTATAAGTTGGAACGAAAAGAATGCCGAAGATCAAACTGAAACTCCAGATCAAAATCGATAAAGAAATCAAAAACATACTTTTCCTGGCTAAAAGCATCAATATTCCCGCGAGGATCATCCCGACTGTCAATGAATAACTGGTGATATGTGTTAATTTGGTAGAATAGCCTATCAAATTCAGACTTGTATTCTCGCCTTTTGTCAAATACTCTGCCACCCAGCTTATCACGCCTGTCTGGATGGATAAAATGCCACAAAAAATCCGCATACCTGTGTTCACCCACTTGTTTTTTAAATAGCCTGGGCTCCTGTGAACTGACTATTATAGAGATCAGCATAGAAACCATCTTTGGCAAGTAAGGATTGGTGAGTCCCTTTTTCGATAACATTCCCGTGGTCCATTACCAAGATCAAATCCGCATTACGAATAGTCGATAATCGATGCGCAATGACAAAACTTGTGCGGTCTTTCATCAAATTACCCATAGCCAACTGGATATTGAGTTCTGTTCGGGTATCTACACTGGAAGTCGCCTCATCCAAAATAAGAATAGAAGGGTCTGACAAGATCGCTCTAGCAATGGTAAGTAATTGTTTTTGTCCTTGGGAGATATTGCTTCCTTCTTCATTTAATATTGTATCATACCCATCTGGCAAGCGCCGAATAAATTCATCCGCATAAGCAGCTTTCGATGCGGCAATGATCTCTTCTTCGGTTGCGCCGTTCTTTCCGTAAGCGATATTTTCCCGAATCGTGCCATTGAAAAGCCAAGTGTCTTGTAAAACCATTCCGAATTTTTCTCGAACTTCTTCTTTTGTCATGTTTTTCGTATCGACGCCATCGATCCGGATCTCTCCTGCATCCACATCGTAAAAACGCATCAGCAGGTTGATGATCGTGGTCTTCCCTGCTCCGGTCGGGCCTACGATCGCTACCATCTGTCCTTTGTTCACGTAGAAATTTAGATCTTTCATTAAAGGTGTTTCTTCGTCATATCCGAATTTAACATGGTCAAAAATGATTGTATCTTCTTCTTCCGCATGAACAGGAATTTGTTCAGGAATAATGTCTTTTTCTTCTTCTGCGTCCATCATATCGAAAACGCGTTCTGCAGAGGCGATCGTCGATTGGATAACGTTCGCGATATTGGCAACACTGGAGATCGGTTGGGTAAATAATTGGACATATTGCGTGAATGATTGGATATCACCGACTTGGATCCGGCCATTCGTCACAAAGATCCCGCCGACTACGCAGACTGCTACATAACCTAAGTTGCCGACAAACATCATGACTGGCATCATGATCCCAGAAATGAATTGGGCTGTTTTTGCGGATTCATAGTATTCATTATTTACTTGATGAAATTTCTTCAGCGTTTTATTTTCTTGACCGAATGCCTTCACAACTGTTTGTCCACTAAATGTTTCTTCTACTGTATCATTAAGGATACCGAGATTCGATTGTTGAGAAGCAAAATATTTTTGTGATTTGCCGGCGATCAGCGAAATAAATGCGAAACTGATCGGCACAGTGGCTAGAACGATCAATGTCATTTGCCAACTGATCGTAAGCATCATGATCAATACGCCGACGATTTGAACAATAGCGGTAATCGCTTGTGTCAATGACTGCTGCAAGGTATTTGCGATGTTGTCCATATCATTGACTGCACGGCTCAAAATATCGCCGTTCGATCGTTTATCGTAATATCGCAACGGCAAGCGCGCCATTTTTTCTTTGAGGTCTTTACGCATATCATAAACGGTTTGCTGTGCCACGCTCGACATAACAAATTGTTGGATAAAGTTAAAAATCGAAGAGCCGATGTAAAGTATCAAGACAAAGAATAAAATATGAAAGACTTTATCACTGTCGACTCCGGCAGGCGACATAATGCCTTTGAAAATTTCCGTTGTTGCTTTTCCGAGCTCTTTTGGACTGAAAATATTAAAAATAGTGGATAGAATGGCGAAGAGGAACACCACACTGATAGCAATTGTCCGCGGCTTCATATAACCAAGTAAGCGGAACAATGTCTTTTTGAAATTTTTGGGTTTCGCTTTTTGAAGACCGGGACCGTTTGTCTTCCCGCCTTGTCGTGCTGCACTCATGCTATTTCCTCCTCTGATAACTGCGACTTCATAATTTCTTGGTAAATTTGATTATTTGCCTTGAGTTCATCATGCGTTCCGATCCCGGCAATTTCTCCTTCATTTAAAACGATGATCTGGTCGGAGTCGATAACCGATGTAATTCGCTGAGCAACGATGATCGTTACCGCATCTGTGATAGTTTCTTTTAAGCCTTTTCGTAATTTCGCATCTGTTTTGAAATCCAATGCAGAGAAACTATCATCAAATAAATAGATCGCCGGTTTGCGGATCAATGCTCTGGCGATCGCCAAACGCTGCTTTTGTCCGCCGGAGAAATTATTACCGCCTTGGGTAACGTGATGTGCTAATTTTTCAGGTAGTTTGGAAACAAATCCTTGCGCCTGAGCAAGCTCCAATGCTTCCCAAATTTCTGTATCGGTCGCATCTTCTTTTCCGTATTTCATATTAGAAGTGATCGTTCCGGTAAATAAATTCGCTTTTTGCGGTACTAACCCGATCAAACTCCTTAATTCTTCTTGTTCCATGTCTTTTACATCAATACCATTGATCTGGACACTTCCTGTCTCAGCATCATAAAAGCGTGGGATCATATTGAGTAGCGTTGATTTCCCTGAACCGGTACTGCCGATGATCGCCACTGTTTCGCCTGCTTTCGCGGAAAAACTGATATGTTGGATAACCGGTTTTTCGGCGCCTTCATAGCGGAAAGATACATTGTCAAAACTGATCATTGCTCCTTGACCAGCTGTTTGCGGCTGCTCTGGATCGAGGATCTCTGCTTCGATGTCTAATACTTCGTTGATACGTTCTGCGGAAGCTCCTGCACGAGGGATAAAAATGAAGACAGCTGATAACATCATAAATGCCATCATGATCTGCATCGCGTATTGGATAAATGCCATTAAGTCCCCAACTTGCATATTGCCGTCTTTGATCAACATACTTCCGATCCAAATGATCGCAATGCTCGTCAAGTTCATGATCAGCATCATCAGCGGGCTCATTAGCGACAATAGTCGGTTGACACTGATCGCAGTTTTAGCATAATCCCGGTTGGCGCCTTCAAACTTTGTCAATTCATCTTTATTATGATTAAACGCTCGGATAACGCGGATACCTGTCAATCCTTCCCGGATCACACGGTTTAGTTTATCCATCTTTTTTTGCAGCGATTTAAACTTCGGCATTGCCTTGCTCCCAAGTAAAACTACTAATAGTAGTAAAACAGGCAACACGACAACGAAGATCAATGATAATTTTGCGTTGTGCGATACAGCCATGATGATACCGCCGATAAGCATGATCGGTGCCATGACCATCATTCGCAGCATCATGTAGACAACGTTTTGGATCTGAACGACATCATTGGTCGTTCTTGTGATCAGTGAAGCTGTTCCTACTTTATCGAATTCTTGCAAGGAAAAACTTTCTACTTTCTTGAAAATGGTATCCCGAATATTGCGGCCAAATCCCATTGATACGCGCGACGCCAAAAATACGACGATGATCGAGATGATTCCTGATAATAGCGAGATGCCTAGCATTTTAAATCCGGTGGTCCAAATATAATGATTATCACCTTGGACAATTCCTTTATCAATGATATTAGACATCAATGTCGGTAAATACAACTGCCCCATCACTTGGGCAAAGGTCAGTACTAATACCGCTGTGATCCCTAACCAATATTCTTTCAATCGTTTCATTAATTTCAGCATTATTTCAATTATGCCTCCTCTTTCTCAGCCTTTTCATGGAGATATTCTGTCAATTTGTTCAATAGTTCTATGAGCATTTTCATATTATCTTCTCCGAGGTAACTGCTCATATCATCGAAGTTCCCTTGGAAACGTTGCATACCATCTTGGATCGCTTCTTTGCCTTTTTCCGTCAGAATGATATGTGTCGAGCGTTTATCCTCAGGATTTTGAACACGTTCCACCAAATTTTTGCTTTCTAGTGTCTGAAGGGTCTGCGTCACACTCGGTTTGGAGATCCGGAGCATTTTCCCGAGGTCGGAACCACGGATTTTTTTACCGTGATGTTCGCCAGCATGGAAAAGCATGAATAAAAATCGTGTTTCCGATTTGCCTAAGCCGTCGATCATAAAATTGCTCATCTCTGCTTTTTTGAAATCCATAAATGCTTTGATGACGGAATTACCTAAGTTTTGTTGTTCTTGCATGTCTGTCACCTCACTTTAATTAGTTAGCCTAACTAATTATATAAACCTTCTATTTGCTTGTCAAGCATCTTTTTCGAGTATTTTCTTTAGATGTATATACTTTTAGAAACGCTTAGCATATAATGGCTCTATTAGTCTAAAAACGGATATACTTTATATGTTTTTTTCAGTCTTCCCTGCCCGCTATATCTGTTTAGAAAGGAGTTTAATTTCATCTATGAGCAATTTAGAAAGAGCTAGCAAATTAGGGCTCTTCACATTAGCTTGGCCTATTTTTTTAGAACAGTTTCTGCGGATCATGATCAATTATGTCGATGTTTTTATGTTGGGACATTATTCGGATGATGCCGTCGCAGCAACTGGTGTTGCCAACCAAGTCTTGACGATCTCGATTATTATGTATGGTTTTATCAGTGTTGGTGTACAGATCTTAGTAGCACAGATGATCGGTGCCAAAAAACCGCAAATGATCGATCGCATCATTACCAATGGCATCGTTGTCGCCTTTTTGATTGGGGTCATCATGAGCGTTGTTTTCCTATTATTCTCCAGTTCTTTCCTTCGAGCATTGGGACTCAACGAACACCTAGTGGAAACAGGTCTCCCCTTCTTGCAGATCATTGGCGGAAGTTCGCTGATCATTGCGATCCATTCTGCGATCTTACCGATTTTGCGAACCTATGGTTATGTAAGACAAGCGATGTTTGTTCCTATTACTATCAGCGTTATTAATGTGATCGGCAATTATCTCTTCTTATACGGACCGCTTTCTTATTTAGATATGGGTGTAGCAGGGGTCGGTATATCTACTGCCATCGCGAACCTTGTCGGTATGGTCATGGCTATTATTTTATTGCAGAAATTGATCGGTTACCGGTTTTCATTCAAAAAAATCCAAGAGGTTTCCCGAAAACTGCTCGGTTCTATTTTACGACTGGGGCTTCCTTCTGCTGGGGAAAACTTGTCCTATGCGGGTTCTCAATTAGTGGTGACCGCGATCGTGGCCATTTTAGGGAGCGAGGCTTTGACGACAAAAGTATATGCGTCGAGTGTCAGTCAATTCGTCGCCTTGTTTTCGATCGCGATTGGCCAAGCTTCGCAGATCATGATCGGCCGGGCTGTTGGCGCAAAGGAAGTTGATAAGGCTTATAAACAAGGGCTGCGGAGCTGGAAGATCGGCTTGATCATTTCGATCAGTGTGAGTATTTGTATTTACGTATTCTCTGAACCGATCATGCACTTGTTTACTTCCAATGCGACGATCATCCAGATGACGAAGCAATTATTCTTGCTAGCGATTTTACTGGAAATTGGTAGGGCCACCAATATCATATTGATCAGCAGTTTAAATGCTACCGGTGATGTCCGTTTTCCATTTATTGTCGGGATCATCGTCATGTGGATAGTCAGTTTGCCATTTTCTTATGTATTGGGAATTTCAGCTGGGCTTGCTTTAGTAGGGGTGTGGATCGCTTATATCATTGATGAGGGCGTACGCGCTCTCATGATGTATCGGCGCTGGCGAAGTAAAGTATGGTCGCTACGCTCGATAATTTAACCAGGTATCCATATCGACAAGCGGAAAGATAATTTGGTATAATGCACGGTGGAGGAGGCGAATGCATTGCGATTCGTAATTGCGTATTTAAGCGTATTTATTTTAGGTGTTTTTGCTGTGATGGGGCTTGGCTTTATCTGGTTCGGCGCTTTCACTGTAAAATTGATTTTTACGTCGATTCTATTTGCTGCTCCGATCATTTTGGTCGGTTCGACAGCAGCCGAAATTTTTTATGGTTTTAGCAGAAAAGCCACTTTATCGCGTTTCTTACTTTGGGGCTTCATTTTCGGGATCATCATGACAGTCTTAGTATCAAGCGTGATCGATTTTAGAGCTTCTTTCCTGATTGTCATAGTAGCCATCCTAGCCGGTATCATTGCCAGCATTTTAGCACTGCTATTTTATTTTATCCGCGGCGGACATGGCGGACACGGAAAAGCATCGCTTTAAATAAAAACAGACGAAGCAGCAACGCTTCGTCTGTTTTTATTATTCGACTTCTTCTTCTAAATGATGATTAAGGAATAGTCTTACTGTTTCCAGATCATGCCCGTAAAAATCTTCTGTGAACGTTTCCAAAACAACGAATCCTCGTGCCTTGTAAAACTCGATCGCGTCTGTATTTGCTTTTTCAACATTAACATACATCGGAAGTGGGATATGGAAAAGGCTTGTTCCTTCTTCCAATAGTTTTGTACCTACGCCTTTTTTCGTCCGGTTCGGGAGCAGATAAAAAGCTGCCAGTTCACTTTTTCCTTTATCCAATTCAATAAAGTTAGCGAATCCGATTACTTGATCCGCCTCTTCTGCTACGGCAAAAGGAGTCGCGGAAATGCGGTTCGATAATGTCTCTTCACTATAAAACGTATTCAAAAAGTCATCTTGTACCTTTCTTGGAATAATATCCTCATATGTGGCATGCCAGGATTGATGCGCAATCTCTTGAATGGCTTTTACATCTTCTGTATTTGCTTTACGAATATTCACACCCACGTTGCTTCTCCCCTTTCGGTTTATATGTTAAAAAGTTTAATCTATTTATACCCTTTTTCAAAGTATTTTAACCTGAAAGCATTACACACTAAGAATAAAGAAAGCGATCATCATCAGTAGAAAGGGCACGACCAGAAATACAATTACTAGGATAAGTCCGCCGATCAACCAATATTTACGGCGATTGTTTTTTACCGGAGTCAGCTGTTCACCTTTTAAAAGATAGATATCAGCTACCAACTCATCCATATCTCCTAGATCAAAAGCGACTTCTTCCTCGCTTTTGCCACGCTCTTTACCAATTGCAAAGTGGGCTTGATATTCTGCCAATAGATTTTTGCGCTCCTGCGGGTCTAGACTTGCTAAACGCCCATTTAGTTCATTCAAAAATTGTTTTTCATTCATTCGCTTTTTCCCCCTGTTAGCAGCTCTTCCATTTGCTGCGTGAATTGCTGCCATTCTTTGGTCAATACTTGTAAATGTTGTTCTCCCGCCGCTGTGATCTGGTAATATTTTCGGGATGGTCCCTCCGAAGAATCCTGTAAATATGTCGTACACCAACCATCGCTGACCAGCCTACGAAGTATCGGATAAATCACGCCCTCGCCTACTTTGATATAAGTGGAAACTTGCTGCGCTAGTTCATAACCATAGCAGTCTTTTTCATGGATCAAATGCAGACAGCACAGTTCCAATGTTCCTTTTTTAAACTGAGAAACAATTGCCATGATACACGCTCCTTTGTTTTATGCTTTCAGTATACGCTTCACTACTAATTTATACAAGGTACTGAAAAAATAAAATAGTGACAAAAGTCGCTCTATAATGTTAACCTTTAAAAATAAAAAGTTTACATTAAAAAGGGGATTATTATGCGGAATCAAAAATTACAGCTACTCATTATTAATAGTTTATTTGCGGTCATCATCGCTATCTTGGCGCAGATCACCATTCCACTCGGCATCATCCCATTTACAGGACAAACGCTTGCTGTTGGGTTAGCTGCTACGATTCTAGGTTGGAAAAATGGTACGATCGCTATTCTTTTTTATATTTTTCTAGGCGCGATCGGCTTACCGGTTTTTCAAGGAGCAACATCGGGAGTCGGTGTTCTGCTCAGTCCAACAGGCGGTTTCCTGATCGGTTTCATCTTTAATGCAGCGATTACCGGCTATATGATCGAAAAAACAAATTTCCGTCCGATTCCGGCAGCGATCGCTAATGTGATCGGCGCATTCGTGACTCTAGTTTTCGGCACTTTCTGGCTGGCTTTTCAAGCACATTTAACCCTGCATCAAGCGTTTTTAGGTGGTTTTATTCCTTTTATCATTCCGGGAATAGTAAAAGCTGTCCTAGCCTCCTATCTCGGCTTGTTAGTTCGAAACCGCTTGGTAAAAGCCAAATTGTTACCTACTGCACTTTTAAAATAGTTCCTAAATAGCCGATTCTCCTTTATAATGAATTTGTATCATAAAAAAAGGGGACTCGGTTTTATGCTATTCAAAAAAAATAAAGCGCTTGCTTCTAGCAGCCTGCTGGATCTATTGCGCATTTCTAATGACACTAAGCTGCCTTACGAAAGACTGCAGTTTAAGCGCAATCAAGTAATGATCGAAGAAAATCGGTCCAACGATACCTTGTATATTTTGATCGAAGGTGTTGCCGTAGCTTATCAATCTACTAGCAAAGAAGACAGTATCCTGTATTTCTGCGGAAAAAATGAGTTGATCGGTTTCTTACAACCGGAAATCGACAATCAGACATTATTCGGCTTCCGAGCCATCAGCGATGTGATCGTTTATAAATTCGATCATTCCTACTTACTGGAACGCATCAATGCCACTGCTGAACCAGTTCGCCTCATTCAGCAGCTATATATCGCTAATACGGAAGCTTTGTTGTGGCGCGAACAGCTACTTCACCTTCCTACCGATAAACGCATCCTTGCAGCCCTACTTGCGCTCGGCGAAAAGTTTGGACGCACAGAACCAGACGGCTCGTATTTGATTCCATATTATTTCACTCAGAAAATTCTCGGGAGCTATTTACATATCGCTCGCACCTATGTAGCCATTAATCTGCAAAAGTTAGAAAAAGAGGGTATCCTTACGCTTTCCCCAAAACCATGGCAAATATACAAACCGGAAGAGCAGCAACTATTATTAAATGAATATTTTGCTTAGCTTGCCAACTTTTTGTCAAAAATCCGCCATCTTTCCCACTCCCTATTACTTATTCACTTATTATTTATAGCGGCAACATTGCTATTCTATAAAAAACATATAAAAGGAGCAAAAGAATGACAACAACGATCAAGAAATCACTTATTTGTTGGCTTGCTGTGCTTTTACTAATTTGTCTAAGCATCCCAAGCCATGTTTCGGCAGCTGCACCACTTGAAGGGCAAAAGATTGTCCATCCAAAAACGGCAGTAAGTTTCTCTACAGGACAAGTACCAACTCCGCAAGACTTTGTTGCTCTTTCCGAACAGGAAACAATAGAAAAAGTCCACTTTAAAGGCGACGTGCCAGATACGGCAACAGCAGGAATGCATACTGCAACGCTAGTAGTGAACTATCAAATGGTAGTCTGGAAACAATCACCGTTCCTTATAAAGTGGTTGCGATCCAGACGACAAATGTAACAGCCAAGCAAGATCTCCACTTCAAGCAAGGAGAAAAAACACCAGCAGCATCGGCGTTTATTACTGCGGAAGATCCTTCTAAGGTAAAATCCGCGGATTTCAAATCCGGAGCCGTACCTGATTTCACAACTGCTGGTCAAAAAACGATAGCGATCACGGTTGTATTTGCCGATGATACGTCCACAGAACTGCAAGTAAGCTATACGGTCACAGCGGTGCCACTCGCTCATGCAAAAATGGCACTTCGATTCCCAATCGGGAAAAAATTAGCAACAAGTGATCTACTTACAGCTGAATCCGGCGTTGCCCTTCGCGTCATAAAGGGACAGCTTTCTACTAGCAAAGTCGGTACTTTTTCTACAACAATCGAAGCTAAAAAAGGAGACCGCACCGAAACTTTTGCAGTCAGCTACCAAGTAATCGATACCGAAAAACCACTTATCCAACCGAAAAAAGATCAACTTTTTGTATTCGACAAAGGTACTACCATCAAGCCACAAGATCTAGTGACAGCTACAGATAACAGCGGCAAGGTTTCACTTACTTTCAAAAAAGGATGGGCACCAAAACCGAATCAACTGGGCGATCAGCTTGTAAGAGTAGTGGCTACTGATCCAGCAGGGAATTTTTCCGATATCGAAATAGCCATTATGATCTGGAATGATGTACCAACTTTAAAAACACCAAAGCTCGATTTTTCCAAAACAACGGATCTCAAACTCGTTGGCACTGCCGATCCTCACACGCTAGTGTTTATTTTGGACGGATATAGCGAACTGATTGGGTCTACCTATGCAGATAAAAACGGCTATTTTGCACTTGAACTTGAAACAGCGCTTCCTGAAGGGATGATCGTCTCTTTGACTGCGACAGATGAAGCGGGAAATTATAGCGGTATGAGTACCTACTTCTATGATGAGGAGGAAGAGGATTATACGGATCACGAGGATGGCGATGACCTGCAAGTTATCATCACGAGCCAGCGGGAAAGCGGCTTAGACAACCAAAACAATACCCTCGTGCTTCGCTCTGCTCGTGTCAAAAAACTGCCTAAAACTGGCGATTCGTTTCCAGTAGCTTCAGCCGGCGGACTGATAATTCTTTCAGCAGCCTATCTCTTGCTTCGGAAACCCAATATGCGCTGAGGACACCTTGACAATCCTTGCAATTAAGCGTAGTATAAAACTAATTTTATAACTATTTCTTATCTAGAAAGGTGGAGGGACTGGCCCTTTGAAGCCTTAGCAACCGGAATCTTAATTTACGGTGCTAATTCCAGCAGTATTTACTGAAAGATAAGTCGCGTTTATTCTATTAAAATCAACTCTAGCGACTTGTTCTCGCTAGAGTTTTTTTATTAAATCACGCATTAAAAGGGAGTGTTCGGAGTGTATTTAGAGCAAAAAGAGCTATTTGCCCACCATCCATTTATCTTAGAAAATGGGGAGCGGCTTGGTCCGATCACGATCGGTTATGAGACATATGGTACTTTGTCCCCTGAACGGGATAATTGTATTTTACTGGAACATGCGCTTACCGGTACGGCACATGCAGCTAAACATGATGAAGCAGATACGCCTGGCTGGTGGGATCCGTATATTGGACCGGGCAAAACAGTTGATACGAATAAATATTTTGTTGTCTGTACCAATGTGTTTGGCGGCTGTAGTGGGACGACTGGTCCCTCCTCTATCAATCCACAAACAGGAGAGGCCTTTCGTCTTGAATTTCCAGGCTTTAGTGTAAAAGATATTATCAAAGTACAAAGAGAGTTGTTAGAAGAACTACATATAACGAAGCTAAAAGCAGTCATTGGTGGTTCAATGGGTGGTATGCAGGCAACACAATGGGCGATCGATTATCCGGAAATAACAGAGAGTATCATCAACATCGCCTCTCCCCTCGCTTGCGGTCCTGATGCAATCGGCTATAATCTGATCATGCGTATGGCGATCCTGAATGACCCTGATTTCAACGGTGGAAACTATGTCGGGCAACCAGAAGGCGGACTTGCCACAGCCCGAATGATCGGCATGATGACGTACCGGACAAGCGAATTGTTTTCCAAACGCTTTGAACGCTTTACTGTGGCGGAATCTTCCCCGCGAGCTTTTTCCAAAGAGCATTTCCAGATCGAGTCTTACTTGCAGTATCAGGGCGACAGTTTTGTGGAACGCTTTGATGCCAACAGCTATCTTTATCTGACCAAAGCGATCGATCTTTTCGATGTCACATCAGCAGCAGAAAATGAACGGCCAGCATTTTCCGATATTTCCATTCCCTACTTATTGATTGGTATTACGACGGACCAACTGTTCCGCATCCATGATATCCGCAGACACTATCGCCTTTTGAAAGAGTGGCATGTTCCTGTCCACTATCACGAAATTGCTTCGGAATATGGACATGATGCTTTTTTAGTCGAAGAAGAAAAAGAAAAATTCGCGCCTGTCATTCAGCATTTTTTAGAAACAAAAACATTATCGACAATGCTATAAAAAAGCTGTCCTGATGGACAGCTTTTTTTTATCGTACCAAAGCCAGCACCGATTCCTCTAAATCGTAATTGACTGCGGTAACACCATATTTTTCGTATGATTTTGATTTGATCATAACGCTTTTTCTCTCGTGGGAAGCGACTTTGGCGATTCGCTTTTTTGTCCCTGTCTTGGTGTCTATTGCATACACATTGTAACCTACGACGGCTGCTTCCGGTGTGGAATGCCAGCTCAATGTCTGACCGCTTTTTTCAAGGTGGGTCGGGGCAACTGGTTTTTGCAAACGTTCTTGCCCGGAGTCATTCGTTAATTCTGCTGAAACTACCAGACGATCGATATGAGTTCGGCGCTTATGGTCAAAGGTTCCGGTGCAAGTAATCAAGTTAAGCATCGGCTTTGTATTGCTGCCAAAGATTTCAGATACCGGAGCTTTTTCTGCTAAATAACTTTTTCTCGTGCGAACAGTAAATGTCAGTTTGCGCTTGTTTTTATCATAGAGGTAAATATTGTCGCCAGGCTGTAGTTCTTTCAAATAAAAAAATACGGCTGGTCCTTTTTTACTGTCTACATGACCTGCGATCACTGCATTCCCATTGCTACCGGGATGTGTACCCGGCGAATACCAGCCTGTTTCGACTGTATTCGCTGGTACTTCCATTTCCCCGTTTTTTGCTTCTCCAACGGTCTTCACAGCAGCCTTTGCTTGGATTGCAGGGATCTCGATTCGTTTTGGTTCGATTCCCTGCTGATTGTTTCTCTGACGATTTTGGATCGTTTCGATTTCAGCTTGTTTGCTTTTCAAAACGGGAAAGCCGGCGATTCGGTTGACCACACTGCCGGATTTTTTTGGACGGTCATGAACTACCTTGATTTGCTGCTTACTTGCCTCGCTAAAAATGCCAAACGGCTTTAGCCAAATCGTTAACCCAATGATGAGTACTGCTGTGAAAATGAATGTTAGAGAAAGCTTTTTCATCCGTGAACACCTCTATTTGTTGCTTTTTACTTGACGGAAAGTGATAAATCCAGCAATGGCTAGGATAAGGGCTGTAAGAGCTACCCAGATCGTTGTTATCATGGAAGTATTATTTTCTGCGCCGCCCATTCCTGTATTCGGCATTTTAGTTGGGGCATTGTCCATAAATTTATCTGGATGCTGCATAACGATCGCATTACTTAACGCTTTACCGATGTCGAATGTTTGTGCAAATCCTTCACGCCATGTCTTGTAGCTTGCTGCATAGTTTCCTTGATTGCCTTGTTCAAATGCCATGGTTACTAATTTTTCGTGCTGCATGATGCCTTCATAAGCTGCTTGTTTCGGTAATTTATTGTCTGTAGCCGTGGACAAGAATGTCGAAAACTCATCTGCAAAATCTTTTGTCAATCTCATTTTCGCTTTATCTTCACCATTTTTGTTATCTGCTGCTGTCGCGCTAGCCAAGTCGGCTTGGGCAGCGATGTGATTTTTATTCCATACGTCACCGAATTGTTTAGAAGCATCATTACCATAAACGGAACCAATCGCTGTTTTTAAGCCTTCTGTATTTTGATCTTGTGCCCAATTGACAAAGTCATAATCCGGAGAGCCTTTTGTTCCCTCGTTCAAACTACGGACAGCAAGTGCATAATGTTGACTGATCAGCATATTCAAACCAGAACGTAAGTCAGCTGCTTTTGTATCCGCTTTTGTATTATCAAATTTTTCCGGTTTTTGTGTGGTGATTGCTGTGCTTAGCGCTTTGGAAACTCCAAAGATTTGTTCATATCCTTTTAGGAAATCTTCGTTGTATTTTTTATAATCTTTATCTACATACGCATCAAATGCTTGTTGTACGTCATTTTCATGTTCGCGAAGAGCTTGTTTTGCTGCCTTTTCAGGAAGTTTTCCTTCTGTCGCTGTATCTAAAAACTTAGCCATATCGTTAACAAATTTGTCGACTTCTTTATCTGCCTTATTTTGTGCTTGTTTGTCGCCATCTTTCACCGCTTGAGCATAATCGTCCGTTGCCATATTATGCGGGGCGAAAATCGCTTCAAATTGTTTGGCGCCATCTTCTCCATAGATATCAGCGATCGCCGGCTCCATGTCTTTTGCATTTTGGTCAAACGCTTTAGCAGCTTCTTTTGCCCCTTTGTCGCCGTCATAAGTTTTGACCATGGTATCGATCGCCAGCGTATAATGTTCCGAAAGCAAGTTGTCCAGTCCAGAACGTAATTCTGATGCTTTCGTTTCTACAGTCGGTTTCTCCGCTGCACTAACGTTTGCAGTCGCCATCGGTGTAAGTACAAGTGACAATCCAATAATTGGTGCAAGCAATCCTTTTAAATTCATTTTTTCCACTCCTTTTGATTTGTCTACATAAAGCTAACGAATGAAAAATGGAAACGGATCACTTTTTTTAAAAAAATTTTTTTATGAAATAATACATCTTTTTTTGTTGTTTTTTCGTAAGCTATTATAGAAATACTTTTCCCGAGGATTATGTTATTCTTAGATGAGGTCACAGATAAGGGGGAATACCAATGTCTGACGTGGATATCATCTTGTACGAACAAGTAGAGGATGGCCAGCGGGAAGCACTAGAAGCACTTTATGACAAGTATCATAAGCTTATTTTCTCATTTGCTTATCGAATGGTTAAAAATAAAGAACTTGCAGAAGAGATCGTGCAGGAAGTCTTCATTAAGATCTGGACAAAAAAAGGATTATACCAAGCAGAGAAAGGCAAATTTTCTTCTTGGCTCCTTACGATCACACGTAATTTATCGATCGACCTGATCCGCAAACAAAAAGAAGTCCCCTATGAATTACAGGAAGAACGTGAAAAAGTTCCGGATGGGCAACCCTTACCGGAAGACTTAACGATCTGGAAAGAAAAACGAGCAGAAATAAATCAAGCGCTCGCCGAATTAAAAGAAAATCAGCAGCAGATCATCCAATTATTTTATTTCCAGAGCTGTACGCAGGTACAGATCGCGACTAAGCTGGATATTCCGCTTGGCACCGTAAAAGGAAGACTGCGGCTCGCTTTAAAGCATCTAAAAGACATAATGGTGGAAAGGAGGAAATACGATGAATAAACAACAAGCAGAAGAAAAATTGATCGACTATTTAAATGGCTCGCTGACAGAATCAGAAACGCGGCAACTGGAAGAAGCATTGCAACAGTTTGCCAGTCTGCAAGAAGAATTAGACGAATTAAATGCCTTAATGGCTGATTTGCCGTATTCCTCTGAACCTGTTTCCCCAAATGATGGTATGAAGGAACGCATATTGGAAAATGTATTCAAAACTGACGAAACAAGTTCTCCTGCTGTAGAAGAACCGACTGTGATCGTCCATAAAAAGAAACGGAATTGGATTATCCCTTCATTAGTAGCCGTCTTAGCACTTTCACTGATCGGCAATATCATTTTTTATCAAACGCTCCAAGACCAAAAGCCAGCTACCCAGAACGCAACTGATACCAAGCGTGTGAAGATCTCTAAGGATCTCCAAGTTGCGAAAAATGCGCAGGGCCAAGCCATTGCCACTGTCATTCATGATAAGAATAGCGACAAGCTTGTTATAGAAGCAAGCGATCTTAAAAAGCTTTCCGACAAAGAGCGCTACCAAGTCTGGCTGCTGAAAGACGGTAAACCAAAACGAGCCGGCACTTTCATTGCCAATAGAGACGGCAGTGGCGGCGCCGTGCATGCAATCGCGAAAACAGACAGTTATGATACTGTGGCGATCACTGTAGAACCTGATGAAAACAGCAAGACACCGAAAGGTCCGATTATTTTAAGTGCCAAACTTTAATCCACATAAAATAAATAAAAAGCTGGGGAAGATGATCCCCAGCTTTTTGATGTTCTTATTTTGTCCTGTCAGATCCGAGCTTGCTCCAATCTGGGACTTTTTTTAATCTTTATAAATCGATTCTGTCCGGTTCAGCCATGCATAAAGCAAGCCGATAACGACTCCCCCGCCGACAAAGTTTCCTAAGAAGGCAAGTACTAGATTCTGGACGACATTTCCAACTGTCATAGCTACCATTGTTCCATGAGAAGCAAAGAATGCAAGCGAGAACGATGAAAAGTTGGCGATAACGTGCTCAAATCCTAAGAATGCAAAGATGAAAATAATGAAGATCATGCTGATAACTTTACCAGCGTCATCTTTCATCCGTAATGTACAAAGAACAGCAGTATTCACGACGATATTGGCGAAAATACCTTCTACAAAAATTTGAACCGGTGTTTTTTCTAATTTCCCGGCCACGGCTGTAAATAAAAAGTGATCGGGTGGTAAATTATGAAATGCTGATGTGAGGGAAACCAAGTAGCCGGCGATAATCCCGCCAACCAAGTTGAAACCTACACATAATAATAAGATTTTAAGTGCCTTACTCGGACGCACGATTTTTTGATAAACACCTGTCGTCATATACATCATATTCGATGTACCTAATTCTGCATTCATATAGATGATCATTACGAGCGACCAACTAAACATAAATGCATAAGTGATTTTCCCGAGACCGGGTGCAAAATGATCTACTTTATCCCCTATCATAACAGCCACTGCTGTTCCAAGTGTTAGGAATAAACAAGCTAGCATCGCGCGTAAAATATAACGAAAAATACTATTATTAACTAAATCCACTTTCTTACGCGTACTATAATCGATCTTTTGCATTAACGGACTGTTTTCTGCATCCACAACTTTCATCTCCAACTGAAAAAATTTTAGCCACCTTTTCGGCTTGTTCATTGTATCACGAAATTTATCCATTGAAAACAGTTTTCATAGATTTTTTTCAATCAAACGCTTTCAAATCATATTGTGCTAATTCCCTGTCCTATGGCTATTCAAACCCAATGTTTTTGATTTTGTACAGAGGGAAAAAGATAATTAATATTGCGATAGAAAGGATGATTAGATGTCAGACAAAAAAACAGGAAAAGTCGAAACACAAACCCCAAAAGAAGGTTATTTGATTGATGACGAATCGAAAAACGTCCATCCGGCTCCGAAAATCGTAAGCGATGATTATAAACCTGCGGATAAACTCCATGATAAAGTCGCGATCGTGACCGGTGGTGACAGTGGAATCGGTGCTAGTACAGCACTTTATTTTGCTAAAGAAGGGGCGGATATCGTTTTCACCTATTATGATGAAGAGGAAGATGCTGCACGGATGGTCGATTTGATTGAGGCAGAAGGTCGCCAAGTCGTTTCCATCAAAGGCGATGTCGGAGAGGAATCCTTTGCCGAGGAAGTTGTGAAAACGACGGTTGCTAAATTCGGCAAGATCGATATTTTAGTCAATGTAGCTGGGGAACAGCATGTCCAAGAACATCTTACAGACATCACCGCAGCACAACTCGATCGTACGTTTAGAACCAATATATTTAGTAACTTCTACTTTATAAAAGCTGCTCTTCCCCATTTGACGACGGGAGCATCTATTATCAATACTGCTTCCATTACTGCTTACCAAGGAAGTCCGGCGTTGCTTGATTATTCTTCGACTAAAGGCGCGATCGTCAGCTTTACTCGTTCCCTTTCGCAAAATCAAGACCTGTTAGATAGGAAAATCCGAGTAAATGCCGTCGCGCCAGGTCCGATCTGGACACCGCTTATCCCGGCGACTTTTACCGAAGAACAGCTGGAAAATTGGGGCGATACCGTTCCATTAGGACGTTCTGGTGAAGCTTATGAACTTGCACCGGCATATGTTTACCTTGCTTCCAGTGATTCTAGTTATGTAAGTGGCCAAACCATTCACGTCAATGGCGGCACTGTCATTAACGGTTAACGAAAGGAGGACAAAAAATGCCTTGGACAATGGATGATTATCCAGATTCATGGAAAAACTTGGATAAATTAGAACGAAAAAAAGCGATCGATATCGGAAATGCGTTATTGAAAGAAGGTTACAAAGATAGCCGAGCGATCCCGATCGCAACTGAGCAAGCTAAAGAATGGTACAAGCATGCTTCTGCTAGCGAAAAAGAAGATCTAAAATCAAAACATGTCACTCAGCATTCCAAAGACTCTGATTCCAGCGGAGCGGATACCGTCGATAAGCCAGTACATGTCCGCTACAAAGAGGATCATTGGGAAGTGAAATCTGAAGGCGCCAAACAAGCAAGCCATACTTTCGATACGAAGGAAGCAGCAAAAAAACGTGCTGAAAAAATTGCCGATAACCGTGGTACCAAAGTGATCGTGCATAAAAAAGAAGAGTAAGCAGCTGCTTACTCTTCTTTTTGCTTAAAAATCCGTAAATCGTTTTGCGATCTCTTGTGGCCTTGTAATTGCTGAACCTACCACAACAGAATATGCTCCTCTTTTATATGCCTCTGCCACTTCTGCTGGCTCTGTAATATGTCCCTCGCAGATAATAGGGATCGAGATAGCATTACGCAATTGTTCGAGCAGTTCAAAGTCAGGGCGCGGACGTGTTTTGGTATAAGGAGTGTACCCGGACAATGTAGTCGATACGCAATCAAATCCGACTTTTTCGGCCGCTATCCCTTCTTCTACATTCGAAATATCCGCCATTGCTAATTTATTTCCTTCGTGGATCTTGGCAACTAGTTCGCGTGTCGTTTCTCCGCCCGGCCGTTTTCGGTCTGTCGCATCTAATGCGATCATTTCAATATTGGTTTCTAGTAATGCCTCTACTTCCTTTGACGTCGCTGTGATATAAATCTCGGAGTCCGGATAATCGTGTTTGATAATACCGACGATCGGCAAATCAACATGTTTGCGTATCTCCTCAATATCAGCCACGCTATTCGCACGAATACCAGCTGCTCCGCCCTGTGCGACTGCCAGCGCCATTCTTCCCATAATGAAGGAACTGTGGAGCGGTTCGTTTTCCAACGCCTGGCAGGAGATGATCACTTTTCCTTTTACCTGTTCAAGCATAATCTTCCCCCCAATAAAAAACACTCCTTGCAGAAAAATGTAACAGCAAGAAGTGTTTTTGTTTATTCTTTTGGTTTATTTTGTTCTTGTGTTTCTCCCGGTTCTACTGGCGGATATTGACTTTCCGGTTGAACACCGTATAGTCCAGAGATCCGTTTGAACCAGTCAAAAGTATGCATGACCACGACACGAAGTACCGCGTAACCTGGTACAGCGAAGATGACGCCAAGGACACCGAAAAGATTTCCGGCAACCAAGATGACAAATAGAATCGTGATTGGATGTACTTTTAGGGATTTACCCATGATTTGTGGTGAAATAAATTTACCTTCCAGTAATTGTACCAATACCCAGACAACGACTAGCTTGAGCAAGAGCCAAGGTGATACGACGATTGCAATGATGATCGCTGGCGTGATTGCGATTGCTGGTCCTAAGTAAGGAACAACGCTTGTGAAAGCCGCGATGATCGCAAGTGTCAGTCCGTATGGTAGCCCAATGATCAAGTAGCCGATATAAAGCAAGATACCAATACAGAAGCTGACGATGATTTGACCACGGATATAAGAACTGATTTGATGGTTTGCTTCTTTTAAAACTTGTCTACTGTGTGCTCGTGCATTAACAGGAAGCAGTTTTAAAATAAATTCCGGCAGTTTTTTGCCGTCTTTTAATAAGTAGAACAAGACAAATGGTGTCGTAACGATCGCCAAAACAACTTCGGTAACTGTACCGACAAAGCTGCCGATACCATCGATCGCGCTATTGACAAAGCCTGTTCCTTTCGAAGAGATCGTTTTCGTGATCTCACTTAAATTGGAATTCAAGCGCTCTCTGATTTGATCAAATAAGCCTGTTTTCGAAAAGTTATCGAGCTCATTCGTAAGCTTATCCCAATAATCCGGGAACTTATTCAGTAAGCTGGCAATTTGGTCTTTCACTGCCGGTACGACAAAGCTGAAGAGTACGATCAATGCCCCGATAATAACGAGATAGAGCAGACCGATCGACCAGCCGCGTTTCCATTTATGTTTTTCCAGCCAATCTACCACTGGATTGAACAGGTAGTACAGGATTCCCGCTAAAATGATCGGCGCAGCGACCGTTTTTAAAATAACTCCTACCGGCTTGAAAATAAACGATATTTTTGTGAGAAGTAAAATATCTAACGCAACGATCAGAAAGATAAGTAATGCCAATACAAACTTATTCTCTATAAAGAATTGCTTAAACTTGGATAATTGATTTTTCATCTATTCACCTTCATTCCTTTTTATATATTCTTGAGTTACCCTTATTCTACCTAAAAAACATGGCACTGTCTAACCTTATCCCATTACTAACCCATCTGGTTCCAGTTCCAGCAAAGCATGTGCGAAATAAAAATGATACTCGGATTGAAATTTTTTAAACAATTCGCCGCCTTCTTTTTGATACATCACAAGCGGATCTTGCTGCGCGTAAGCACGCAGATGGATCCCTTCGCGTAACTGTACCATCTCATCTAAGTGCATGACCCACATTTGATCCATGAGATTTAGATAGACTTCTTTCTCGATCGCACTCATGGTTTCGGCAGGGATTTTTTCGCGTTGTCCCTTATGCCAGTTGATCAATTTTTCAATCACGACATCTGGATCTTCACGTTTGATTTCTTCCATAGACATAGGGAAGGAAGTTCCTGCTAAAAATTCTTCCTGACGTTTATAGGCTTCCTCCATGGTTTGCTCGTCGCCTGTTACTTTAAAAGTTTGTTCCGCGATCTCCCGCAAGATTTTTTCAGAAGATATGCCAAGCTTTTGACGCTGCAGTAATTCATTCCGCTCTTGATAAACCATTTTTCGTTGAAGGTCAATGACTTCATCGTAGGAGAGCAGCTCTTTCCGCAGATCATAATTGGCGCCTTCTAATCGTTTTTGCGCCTCGTATACATAAGTATGCAACCGCAGTTTATTAACTGGTTTGCCTGTCCGCGGTGCCCGTCGCAACAATTTTTCCCGCAGCTTTATCCAGCGTTTGCTATCATAATCAGCCAACAGGTCATCCTCCAGAGAGATCATAAACTTACTAAAGCCAAGGTCCCCCCGTCTGCCGGCACGTCCCATCAGCTGCAGATCGATCCGCCTACTTTCATGACGTTCTGTACCGATGACGGCTAATCCCCCCAGCTGATGGGCATCTTCATCTAATTTGATGTCCGTCCCACGTCCAGCCATATTTGTCGCTAAGGTCACCATACCTCGTTTACCCGCTTTCGCAATAATCTCGGCTTCCTGGGCATGGTTTTTAGCATTCAGCACTTGATGCGGAATATTGGCATCGGTGAGCAAGCCACTGATCCATTCGTTATTTTTGATCGAGGACGTTCCTATCAAAGTAGGCTGACCCTTATCATGACGCCACGAAACTTCGTAGATGATCGCCCGACCTTTTTCTTTTTGCGTATAGAAAATGTCATCAGGCATATCTTGCCGGTTGACTTTTAAATTGGTAGGGATCACCACGACGTCCATGCCGTAGATCTCTTTAAATTCTTCTTCTTCCGTCTTTGCCGTCCCCGTCATACCAGAAAGCTTTTTGTACATCCGGAAGTAGTTTTGGATCGTGATCGTTGCCAGTGTTCGCGATTCCTCTTTGACAGCAGCACCTTCTTTTGCTTCGATCGCTTGATGTAGGCCGTCATTGAAGCGACGTCCTGGCAATGCTCTTCCTGTATGCGGATCAATGATCAGCACTTCATCATCGAGCACGACATAATCCTTATCTTTCTGCATCAAAAAGTGCGCACGCAATGCCAGCATCGTAATCCGCAGAAAATTTTGCGTTTCTTCTAAATATAGCGACTCAACTTGCCAAAAGCGTTGGGCTTTCTCAATTCCGGCATCATTCAGCCAAACAAATCGTTTTTGCTCATCGATCTCATAATCATCTTTCAGCATACTTTGGACGAGTAACTCAGCATCTTGGTACAAGGAAAGATCTTCTTCTTTTTTATCTGAGATCAAAAGCGGCGTTCTTGC
The DNA here is from genome assembly GCF_000148995.1 of Listeria grayi DSM 20601. Taxonomy (GTDB): domain Bacteria; phylum Bacillota; class Bacilli; order Lactobacillales; family Listeriaceae; genus Listeria; species Listeria grayi. Next base: position 411,010 of record NZ_GL538353.1, on the reverse strand, counting down.
TTCATCAATAAGAATTGAATCTGCTTCATCGATCAACACAAAATCTAGTCCTGACTGAACTTTATCTTCCCAAGCACGGACCATGTTATCACGTAGATAGTCAAAGCCAAACTCTGCCGCGGTGCCATAAATGACATCTGCTGTATAAATGGCTTTTTTCTGAAATTTATCCAGCTGCGCTTCGTTCAGTGCAACGGATACACCTAAATATTCCAAGACCTGTCCGATCTCCTCGCGGTCCCGTTTCGCCAGATATTCATTTGCGGTGATCAAGTGCACACGATTGCCGCGAATAACCTCGATATACATCACAAAAAGCGAAACAAGCGTTTTACCTTCCCCGGTTTTCATTTCCGCTACTTTACCGTCGCCTAGTACAAGAGCTCCGATCAATTGAACAGTAACCGCTTCTAAACCGGTGATCCGTCTTGCAGCTTCTCGAGCAAGTGCAAAAATATTGATCTTATCTCGTTCTGTCATTTCTTTTGTTTTAAATTTTTCACGCCAAATGGCCGTTTGTTCTTTTAATTCCGCTTGGTCCATATTGTGATACAGACCTTCTTTTTTCACAATTTTCCGAGCGACTTCACGGTAAGCTCGGACGATTCGTTTGTCATTAAAACTTTGTTCCATTCTTATCGGCCTCCATCTTCCCTCATTATACAATAGATAAAAGAGTTAGAACAAATTCTTTTTTCCACAGTAATAATTTTCTCATTACTGTGGAAACGGTAAAAATAATATTACAATTAGATTAAATTTATCCACCACATAATTAGAAATTTTCTAATAAAAAGAAAATTTATATGTGATTTAGTTTACATTATCCTCTGTAAATGGCAAATTTATACTATTCCGCGCCTTAGGAAACACACGTTCTACTTCTATTTATTACAGCAAAGTTACAAATAACAATGATTTAAAAAGTAATTTTATTTGCTTTTGTAATAGACACATTGTCTTTTGAATTTAAAGTCTGTAAAATGGATATTAATCAAGCAAATCTGTTGAACTCATTCATTGATATAATCGGAATTTTAAAACTGAAATATAGAAAGGGGTCACATTTAATATGAAAAAAGCAACGATCGTTTCCGCTGCTGCTGGAATAGCTGTCACAGCATTCGCTGCTCCATCGGTTGTCTCAGCAAATACAGTGGTTGTCGCATCTGGTGATACACTTTGGGGGATCGCTTCCAAAACTGGTACTACCGTTGACCAACTAAAACAACTCAATAAACTTGACTCTGATAGAATCGTACCGGGACAAAAATTAACAATCAAAGAAGTAGCTGCTCAAAAAGTAGAAAAATCTGTTAGTGCAACATGGCTGAATGTTCGTCATGCTCCTGACGCAAATGAAAAAATACTTACTTCCCTAAAAGGCGGTACAGTTGTCAAAGTAGAAAGTTCTGAAGCTAATGGTTGGAACAAGATCTCTTTTGACAATGGTAAAACTGGTTATGTAAACGGAAAATACTTATCTGACGCAAAAGTCGCTGCTCCTGTCGTTACGAAAGCAGTGACCCACAAAGCAGAAGCAAAAGTCGCTGCTACTTCGACACACGCAGTTAAAGTGGATACGAACGCTTCTACTTACAAAGTAAAAAGCGGTGATACGATCTGGGCTTTATCTGTCAAATATGGCGTTCCTGTTCAAAAATTGATCGAATGGAATAATCTTTCTTCTTCTTCGATCTATGTTGGTCAAACGATCGCAGTAAAAGAAGCGGCTGCTAAAGCTGCTCCAACAACTGTAAAACAAGCCGCTCCTGCTAAAGTCGCTCCGAAACAAGAAGTGAAGCAAACAGCACCGGCTAAACAAGAACAAGCAAAACCGGCTGCTAAAGAAACAGTGAAACCAGCTGTTTCCAAGCCAAAAGCAGCTACACCAGCCCCTACAGCGAAACCAGCTGTAGAACAAAAAGTAAGTACACCTGCAGTTGACACAAGCGCTGCTACTTATAAAGTACAAAATGGTGATTCCCTTGGGAAAATCGCTTCTCTATTCAAAGTTTCAGTAGCTGATCTAACAAACTGGAACAACTTGAATGCAACCAGCACGATCTATGCTGGTCAAGAATTGAGCGTAAAAGCCAGTGCTGCAAAACCAAAAACTGCTGCTCCTGCGAAACCAGCAGTTTCTAAACCTGCTACCAGCACACCAGCTAAAGTAACACCAACTAATACAACAAATAACAGCACGCCAACAACAAATGTAAACAACAATACTTCGCAGTCTAGCAGTGCAAGCTTCTCTGCATTATATGCAGAAGCTAAAAAACACTTAGGCAAACCTTATACTTGGGGAGCTAGAGGCCCAAGCACATTTGACTGCTCTGGTTTCACTAGCTATGTTTTCAATCAAGTAGGTCTTAGCCTTTCTGGAAACTCTGCGACACAATATGCACACTCTATAAAGATCTCTAAATCGCAAGCACAACCAGGCGACTTGGTATTCTTTAACTACGGCAAAGGCATTGCCCACGTTGGTATCTACATCGGCGGTGGACAAATGATCGATGCACAAGATAACGGCGTTTCTATCGATAATATCTATGGAACTGGCTGGGGAAAATATCTAGTTGGCTTCGGTCGCGTAGCAAATTTCTAATAACGACTAATCACTAAGACCTGTAGGCGAAACAGCTTACAGGTCTTTTATTTGAATAGAAAGAGTGATAACATGGCAAAAACGTATACGATCCTTGCAGAAAATCAGCAGATCGCCAAAAAATACCGAGGCGGCTATCCCCTGATCCAAGCAGATAACTTTAAAAATTGGCCGCAGCAGATCGAAGAAGGCGCAGTATTGATACTAGCAGATCCTGGCCAAACATTTATCGCAAAGGGCTATTATGGCAAACAAAACAAAGGCGATGGCTGGGTGTTTTCTCAAAGAGAGACTGAACAATTGGACGAGACCTTTTTCACAGCTCGCTGGAAAAACGCTTTGCAAAAACGCCAAGCGCTCTTTGCAGATGAAACTACCACAGCATTTCGTTTATTTAATGGTGAAGGCGACCATTTTGGGGGATTAACGGTCGATTATTATGATGGTTATCTCCTTTTCCAATGGTATAGTGCCGGCGTCTATACCTATAAAGAAGCGATCATCCAAAGCTGGTTGCAGTTTGATTTTGTCAAAGGTATCTATGAGAAAAGACGCTTTGATAATACGAAGCAAGAAGATTTCGTTGCAGGAGAGCAAGCGGATTTTCCGATTATGATCCAAGAAAACGGTATTTCCTATGCAACTTATTTAAACGATGGCTGGATGACCGGTATTTTTCTTGATCAGCGCCAAGTAAGGCAGCGGATCACAGACGCGTATACGAACAATAAGCGCGTTTTAAATACCTTCTCCTATACCGGTGCTTTTTCCGTTGCAGCGGTCATGGGCGGTGCTTCTGCTACTACAAGTGTTGACGTTGCCGGACGCAGCCGAGCTAAAACACAAGAACAGTTTGAAGCGAATGGGATTGACCCTACTTCGCAAACGATCATCGTGGAAGATGTTTTTCAGTACTTCAAATATGCAGGACGTAAACAACTCGAGTTTGATCTGGTCGTCATCGATCCACCTAGTTTCGCACGCACAAAAAAGTTGACTTTCCGAGTTGCCAAGGACTACCCGAATTTGCTGAAAGAAACGATCGCGATCACTGCTGAAAAAGGGCACATCATCGCTTCGACTAATTATGCGGGCTATGGAATGACTGCTTTTAAAAAAGTAGTCGCAGAAGCCTTTGCAAATACAGGCCGAAGCTACCGTATTGTGGAGAGCTACACACTCCCTCCTGACTTTGCAGTTGATAAGGCATTTCCAGAAGGCAACTATTTGAAAGTTTTATTTATTGCATTGGACATATAAAAAAGACAGCAATCTAGCTGTCTCAGACTGAAGAAAAACACCATTTCAATCATTTCCTAGCTATTCCCAGCTTGGCGAAAAATGATTAGATTCTAGGCAAAGTCGAGTACCGAAGCGGAGCGTACTTAAGTACGTGAGCATCGAAACGCAGACTTTAACGACGAAGATGAGCGTTTTTCGCCAAGCTGAGACAGCAATCTAGCTGTCTTTTTTATAATAACTCCTTTAGCGCTTGCGCCTCTTCTTCCGTTAGGGTGATTCCTTTTCCCATTTTCTCATGATCCTCCGACCAATCACGGATATCATACTTCGGCTCTCTGCCATTCCAGCTAACTTTATTCAACTCTTTGCGCCAACCGCGGGCATTTTCAGAAAGTACACCGACTTCTTCTACGATCTCATATTCGATATTTGCCATTTATAATTGGTCTCCTTTCTTTTTTTCCTATAAATATAGTATCATAAATATAATATGGATTCAGCACACAGACAGAAAGGTGGCTTCTAAAATTGGATAAGCAAGACTATTTACTGGAAACCTGTTTGATGGCAGGCAAGATCATGATGGAAAGTGGCGCAGAAATGTATCGCGTGGAAGATACGATGATCCGGATCGCGGATACGGCCAGTAAAAAGCGCGGTATCAGTTTTGTGACGCCTACTGGTATTTTCATGTCGCTGGAAGGTGAACAGAATATCCAGCTTAAACAGATACCGGCGCGAACGATCAATTTGGAAAAAGTAGCGATGGTCAATGAGCTTTCCCGTTCTTTCGCTTCTAATGTGTTGACACTTCAAGAGCTGTATCAGCAACTGATGGCGCTAGATAACGAAACCAAGCACTTCCCTGTTTGGTTGCAGATCGCAGCCGGCAGCCTCGTGAGTGGGACGCTGATGATCATTTTCGGTGGCGCTTGGTATGATTTTATTGCGACTTGTTTGATCGGTGGACTTGGCTATGCGATTTATTATTATGCTAATTTATGGGTCAAAGTCAAATTCATGGCCGAGTTTCTTGCTTCCTTTGCCATCGGACTGTTTGCGGTCTTAGCTGTTCACCTGAATTTGGGTATTCATTTAAGTACGATGATAATCGGCAGTTTGATGCCGCTCGTTCCCGGGGTCCCGATCACCAACGCTGTCCGCGATTTGCTCGCCGGTCATCTGCTGAGCGGAATGGCGCGCGGTACAGAAGCATTGCTGACCTCTTGTGCGATCGGGATCGGCATTGCTGTCATCTTTCGTTTTTTCTTATAAAGGAGGAGTTTTATGTTTGCTACGATCTTGATCCACATCATCTGTAGTTACTTGGCAACGGTCGCCTTTGCTATCATTACGAATGTCCCGCGGAAAACGCTAAATGCTTGTGGCTGGACAGGAGCAACGGGCTGGATGGCTTTCTGGCTCTTCCAAAACTTCCACTTGGGTGTAGGCGCTGCCTCGATGGCAGGAGCTTTTGTGGTAGCCGTCTGCAGTCATTTTTTCGCGAAGTATAAAAAAATGCCGATCACGATTTTTAATATTCCCGGCCTTGTCCCGCTTGTTCCCGGTGGACTCGCTTATCAAGCTGTGCGTAATTTTGTGCTTGGCGATTATATCGAAGCGATCGGTTTTACGGTTCAAGTTGGTGTCGTGGCAGGTGCGATCGCAGCAGGCATCATGCTATCCGAAATATTCAACCATAGTATCCGCCGCTTTCGGGAAAATAAAGAACAAATCTAAAAAACACACGCTCTCTTCCGCATGTCAGCGGCTTGATCAGCGTGTGTTTTATGTTAGTGTCTGGAAATGTTGACAGTGGTAAAGACAAATTTATCATACCGATGGCGGGCTAATGAATATTCAAAAGCTGTGCCATTATTTAAGTAAACCGTTTGCTCTACTTCAAGCACCGGCTCTTCTTTCGTACAGTGCAAATATTCCCAGTCGAGTTCGCCTGATTTATCAGCGCGGATCTGTTTGTAAGAACTTGCTAGCTTCAAATGTAGCTCTTCTTGGATGTACTTGTAGATCGAGCCTTCTAATACAGACTGGTTGATCCCGGGGATCACTGTCACAGGCATATATGTCTGTTCCAATACATATGGCTCGTCCGCTACGCTGCGGATCCGTAAAATATCGTAAATTGGCGTTTCACGTTCGATATTGAGCCGTTCCGCAATCTTTTCGGTTGGAAAAATAACTTCAAATTTAATGACATTACTCGTCACACCTTTATCGTCTAACAGCTTTGTAAAACCATTCAATTCTTGATTATGGATCGTCAGCCGTTCTGCGTCGAGTGCCGATTTGATGATGAAAGTACCATGTCCTCGTTTTCGATAAAGAAAGCCTTCAAGGACAAGTACCTCGAGCGCTTTTTTCATTGTCATTCGACTACAGCCGAATTCCAGGGCGAGCGTCATTTCATCTGGTATCGGTTTATCTAACGGATACTTGAGATCCAAAATGCGGCTTCGCATTTCTTCTGCGATAAAACTATACTTCGTTTGATTTTGCGCCACAATACTCCTCCTCTACTTGCTTTCCTTATTTTACCACGCCTATCTTAGTCTTCAAAGCCATTATTTGCAGTAAGCTCTTTATACCAGTAACCAGATGCTTTGATCGTCCGTTTAAAGTTATTATCTAGATCGACTTCAACTAGACCGTAGCGGTTTTTATAAGCATTGGCCCAGCTCCAGCAATCCATGAATGTCCATAGATGATAGCCTAGGCAGTTGGCACCTTCATCGATGGCTTGATGTAAATAACGCAAATGATCTTTGATAAAATCGATCCGATAATGGTCATTGATCTTACCATCAGCACCGCGATAACGATCTTCTCCTTCTACGCCCATCCCGTTTTCTGAAATAAAGAATGGAATATTGTTATAATTGTCCCGCAGATTGATTGCCATGTCGTAGATTGCTTTTTCGTAAATTTCCCAGCCACGGTAAGGATTCATTTTGCGGTAAGGCATTTCATAATTATCAAATAGATGTTCCGGAATGAACGGTGCATCTGGATGTGGCATGTACTCTTTTGCTTTGACACGACGCGGCTGATAATAATTGACGCCGAGAATATCAATGATGTTGTTTTTGATGATAGCAAGATCCTCTGCCGTATGTTCAGGGATGAAATCACGTTCGCGCAAGATCTCAACAAGATCTTCTGGATATTCGCCTTTCGTTACTGGATCTAAGAAAGAACGGTTATAGAAAAGATCAGCAAGATGGGCGGCTTTTAGATCGGCTGGATTTTGACTGCGCGGATAAGAAGGCGTCAAGTTCAAGATCACACCGATTTTACCGTCTTGATTCAATTCATGATAATATTTTACCGCCAAAGCATGGGCAAGTGCAGTATGATAAGCCACTTGTGCTGCACGACCGAAATCATGGACGTTTGGATAATGCATGTCATATAAGTAGCCCATTTCCACTGGCACGATCGGTTCGTTGAAAGTAAACCAATATTTGACTTTGCTGCCAAATAGTTCGAAACACGTTTTCGCATAGTTCGCATATGCATCTACCACGGCACGGTTTTCAAAGCCGCCTTTTTCTTGCATAGCCATTGGCATATCAAAGTGATATAAGTTGATAAATGGCTCCACACCATTTGCGATCATTTCATCCAGCACATTATTGTAAAATTCCACTGCTTTCGGATTCACTTCTCCGCTTCCGTCAGGGATCAGGCGAGACCACTGGATCGAAGTCCGAAAAGAATTGTGCCCGGTTTGTTTCATCAATGCAATGTCTTCTTTATATTGATAATAAAAATTGGATGTATTTTGCGGACCTACACCATTAAAAAACTTCTCTGGTTCGATTTTGTACCAATGATCCCACACACTCGGTTTCTTGCCGTCGATAGTGCTGGCACCTTCCGTTTGTGGGCCGGATGCAGCGCTCCCCCACCAAAAGTTTTCTGGAAACGTATATTTCATTATTATCTCCTCCTTTTCGGTATTATTATAACTTATTTTTCTAAAAGTATAAACTAATTTTTATAAAAATATACAAGTAAAATTTTATATTGCGTAATGACTGAAAAAGGGCTACAATAAGCAAGTCGTATAAGTTCGGAAATAGGGTCCGGACGTTTCTACCAAGCAACCGTAAATTGCTAGGCTACGAGCTGCATATAGGAGTGTAGTGTCTATTTGACGCGCGCTTATTTGAAGCTCTTTCCAAATTATGTACGACAACATAAATAGGGAGGCTTTTTTTAATGAATCGTTTTTTTAAACTGCGGGAGAATAAAACTTCCGTACGCACAGAAATTCTTGCTGGACTAACTACTTTTTTATCCATGGCGTATGTCTTATTCGTCAACCCAACTATGCTGGCGACGACTGGGATGGATCTGCATGCTGTCTTTGTAGCCACAGTACTTGCTGCTGTTGTTGGTTCTGTAGTGATGGGACTTGTTGCCAATTATCCGATCGGACTCGCACCCGGGATGGGGCTTAATGCCTTTTTTGCTTATACGGTATGTGCGCAATGGGGTATCCCCTGGCAAACTGCGCTAAGCGGCGTATTGGTATCGGGACTTGTTTTTATTTGTTTAACATTATCTGGGATCCGCGAAAAAGTGATCAATGCGATCCCTGCTGAACTTAAATATGCCGTCGGTGCCGGCATCGGCTTTTTTATCGCCTTTTTGGGACTGAAAAATGCCGGGATCATCGTAGGTAACAAATCGACGATCGTCGCACTTGGAAATCTGCACAGCGGGCCTGTTTTACTAGCTGTCTTCGGAATCGTGATCACGGTCATTTATATGACACTTAACCTGCGCGGTGCGATTTTCCTAGGAATGATCACGACAGCGATCATCGGCATGATTTTCGGACTGATCGCTGTACCGCATCAGATCGTTTCTGGGATCCCAAGTATCTCACCGACTTTCGGACAAGCAATCATTCATTTGTCCGACATCTTCACGCCACAAATGTTGATCGTGATCTTGACTTTCTTCTTTATCGACTTCTTTGATACAGCCGGTACATTGGTAGCTGTTGCTAATCAAGCTGGTTTCGTTAAAGATAACAAAGTACCGCGTGCCGGTCGCTCTTTATTTTCTGATTCAGTAGCGACAGTCGTCGGTTCTATCTTTGGGACTTCGACCACGACTTCTTATGTGGAATCCACTGCTGGCGTTGCTGCTGGTGGAAGAACAGGTCTGACTGCGATTGTTGTCGGCATCTGCTTTGCCTTATCGCTCTTCTTCTCACCGCTACTTGGCGTTGTCACTAGCGCTGTCACTACACCGGCATTAGTGATCGTAGGTATTTTGATGATCGGGAATGTAGCCCACATTGACTGGTCAAAATTCGAAACAGCTGTACCAGCCTTCTTTATCGTCTTGATGATGGTGCTTACCTTCTCGATCGCAACCGGGATCGCGATTGGCTTTATTTTCTATCCGATTACCATGGTATTGAAAGGTCGCTATAAAGAAGTCCATCCACTGATGTATATCATGATGTTGCTCTTTATTTTGTATTTTGTGTTTGTAGTATAAAGGAAGCAAAAGCACAGCGAATTTCTCCGCTGTGCTTTTTTACATATTTTTTTCTAAAAATTGTAGCGTCTGCTCCCACGCCAACATGGCTTGCTTCGTTGATAAATCAAATTGATATTCATGCTTGATCTTGCCATCTTTTTTTGTAAAATATAATGTTTTCACCTGCACATGGTTCTCCCTTAAAGCACGCTCAAATGCTTTTGCGTGCAGATCAAACGAACTGGTATTACCATCTGTCAAAAATGTCGGCGGATAATCGGCGGAAATATGCTCCACGATCGAAGCCTGTTTCGCTTCCAGACTGTTTTCCCAATCGCGCCTGCCTAAGTAAGCCCAGCCGATCCGTTTCATAAAGAAGCGGCGTGCCGGATCTCTCACTTCCAGAATGCCCTGCAGATGATACGGCCCGCAGTAAAGCAGTGCCGCACGGATCGTCTCTATCGGGACAACCTGTTCAAGTCCCAACGCTTCTGCATAGTCTTTATTGGTTTGTATCGTAAGGAACTGAGCAGCCAGCTGAGCGCCCGCGGAATCTCCGCCAATGACTAGCCTAGCAAGGTCGAGCATTGGATAGTCCTGTTCCTTCGCTTTCAAAAAACGGTACGCATCTTGCATCTGCTGAACGGGACCGGGATAGATCCGTTCTGGCGCTACTTGATAATCGATCGATACAACGATGTAGCCCTTACTAGCCATCATCGTACTCCAATAAGTCGCTTTTTCTTTATTTCCGCCGACGAAAAAACCGCCATGCACCCAAAAAATCGTGCCTTTTGGCTGGCTGTTTTCTTTCGGAGAGTATATATCCAGCCGATTATTTGTGAAATCGGAGGAATAGGAAATATTCTTTTGGATGCGGACTTTTTGCTGATAATCTGCATAATGCTTCGGCTTTTTCCCCTTCCCATACGAGCAAGCCCGCAGCAGATAAACAGCTAGATGAGGAGAAAATAAGCTGATGCCGATAAATACAATAAGTACGGCAGCAAGTATGACAAGCACATAGCTGCCTGCCTGAATAAAATAGTTCATGTCGACTCCTTTGTTTTGTTATAATAAAAATGAAAGGGAGGCCAGAGATCATGATTCCAGCTGAATTTGAAGAACGTGTCTTTACCATTATCAAACAGATACCTCGTGGAAAAGTAACTACCTATGGTCAAATCGCCTACATGGCCAAATTCCCCCGTCATTCCAGACTGGTCGGCAGTTTGCTAAAAAAATCCGTTCGGCCGAAAACCGTTCCCTGCCATCGCGTCGTTAATAGTATGGGCCGTTTAGTCCCAGGCTGGGAAGAACAGCGCTATTTGCTGGAAGAAGAAAACGTTCCGTTTAAGCCGAATGGTTATGTAAACCTAAAACTTGCTTTTTGGCAAGGCTAGTAGCCCCTGCCAACTTCACTCGCTTGATGAGCATCCGAACCATAGACGAGCGGTATGCCCATTTGTTTGGCAAGCTGTACGACTTGTTCAGGTGGATACGTTTCTCGGCAATAGTCTTTAAAAAGTCCCGCCGCGTTATAATCTAATTCATAATTTCTCCTTTTGACAGATTGCAAGAGCTCCGTCATCTGCTCCATCGCATGCGCTGTCCATTCCGTTCCTTCGTTAAAATAATGCTGGAATTTTTGGCAAAGCGATAGGTGCCCGATCCGTTTCGGTTTGTAGCTGCCAAGATCTGCCTCGATCGATGTTGCTACCATATCGAAGTAAGCAGAACGGGCCTTGGCAAAATCTCCATAATACCCGATGATTCCTTCTTGATAATCCTCCGGGCTGAAATCGATTCCCCGATACCCGTCTTTTCCCGGCAAGAAATGAACGGACAAAATGCCATCATCTAATTGTTTTCCGTATTCTGCCAAAAAATCCCGCGTCCAATTTTCAAACGGCTTCAGATAATCGACTTCAAAACCGACCTCGATCGTGATATCGCTGGCATATTTATGTTTCAACGCATGCATTTTCTGCAGATAATAGCGAACATCGGTAAGCGCCATTGCCCCGGTTTCTACAACTTCCGGCGCGCCTCCAGATCGTTCTAGCAATTCTGGCGGCAGCGGTGCATGCTCCGTGATCGCGTAATGACTGAAACCTTGCTGGATCGCTGATCGGATATAAAGCTCTACATCATCATTTGAACCATGTGGACAAAATTCTGTATGGGTGTGACCATCTTTTTTAAGCAAATTCCATTCCTCCTGCCTATTCAGAATACACTGATTATAGCATAAAAAAAACGAGGAGACACTCCTCTCCTCGTCTTAACCCAAGACCTAATCAGCAATCACGGAAAAGCGTTTTCCAATGAAATCCCCTGTTTCGATCTCATCCACAACTGCCACTGCAAAATCCGCATATCCAATTGTATTTTCGCCTTTTTCATTGAAAGTAAGCCTATCATTGGAAACAATGGTAAACCTATTTGTCAGCGGTGCATCAACAACAAATAACGTTGCCGGACTTGCATAAGTCCAATTGACATCCGTTCTGATTTTAAGCGCATCAAATGCTTTTGCCATTGAAGTAGCCAGCGCTTTAAACTCTGCAGGCATATTCGGATCATCGATCACCCGGCTTGATTTCGCTTCATCTATATATAAACTTCCCGCACTTCCTACCACGAGCAGCCGTGTATGATGATGTCCGGATAATTGATCCGCAAGTTGTTTCAGCGTGGTTTGATGAAGTACACATTTTGCCATTCCCCAAACGCATCCACCACTACATCAAAAGCAGCTAGCTCTTCTGTTTGCAAATCAAAAATATCTTTTTCGATAACATCAACAGATTCAGCAACTTTCGAGCGGTCACGCACGATCGCAGTCACCTCATGTTTTCGTTTTACTGCCTCTGCTAAAATAAGCTTTCCTGCGTTTCCATTTGCTCCAATAATTCCAATTTTCATTGTATCTCCTCCTATGTCTCTCATTACTATGAGTCTAGCATACCCGGATATACTTGAAAATTACGCACTTTTTAGTAAGCTAGTTACCATTCGGAAAGTGCACCGCTACAAATGTTGCTCTCCCCACGCTGCCATAGAATCCAAAATCGGTCGCAATGTTTCCCCCAAATCGGTCAATCGATATTCGACATGCGGCGAACTAACTGGAAATACTTCTCGTGCCACCAATTCATGTTCGATCATTTCTTTCAAATTCTGTGTCAGTACTTTGGGAGAAATGCCAGGGATAAGCCTCTGCAATTCATTGAATCTCCGTTTTTCAAATAATAATTCCCGAATAATCAAGACTTTCCATTTATTACTGATCAATTGGATCGTTTTTTCTACAGGACAATCCACAAGCGGTGTCAGCCTTTTCGATTCTTCCATCGTTATCTCTCCTTCAACTTTTCGCTCTTTCAAGTTTGCTTTAGTTTACTGTAAACTTTCCCACAATGCAAAAGATATTTTTCCCAAAAATTCAATTGGTTTACAAAAACGCTTTAGTGTGTTACCATGCTAATTAACTAAAATCAACATAAAGGAGTTAAATCACGTGAATTGGAATCGAAATTTGCCAGCTGGAACCAATGACAAACTATTTCGCGAAGCAGAATCGGCTTTTCAAGTCGAACAACAAGTAAACAGCTTCTTTCAAAACCGCGGATTTAAACGAATCGAAACACCGATCATGGAATTCGAAGATGTCTTCAGAGCTAGCTCCGAGAGTGCCGCTGCGATCTACCGCTTCTTTGACTCAGAAGGCCGAACGATCGCGCTTCGTCCTGATATGACATTGCCGATCGGCCGCGTGATAAGCACCGCCGCCATTACACTTCCAGTCAAATTATCCTACAGCGGAAAAGTATTCCGCGCCCACCCGGAATTGATCGGTGAACAAAACGAACAGACCCAAGCAGGTATCGAGATCATCGGCTTTTCCTCTCTCAAAGCAGAGCTGGAATGTATTTTAAGCGGAATCACGATTCTATCAAATCTAGCGATCCCCAATTTCCAGATCGAGTTAGGGCATGCGGTCATCTATCAAGAAATCTTGAAACAACTACAATTAGACGATAAGACGGAATTAATTTTCAGAAAATTATTACTAAACAAAAGTATTTCCGGCATCAAAACCTTTGTGGCCGAGAATCCTAGTTCCCTCGATGATTTTATTTTAGAATTACCATGGTTGTTTGGCCCTGCTGAAGAAATTCTACAAAAAGCAAAACAACAGACTGATAATCGTGGTATTTTAGCTGCTTTGTCAGAGCTAGGGCGCACGGTCCAACTTGTCGAACAGGTAGAACCCGATGTTGCTTTGAGTATCGATCTCGGTTTGATCCAAGATTTTGATTATTACACCGGTTTGATTTTCCGCGGCTACGCTGATCATGCTTCTGAACATTTCCTCAGCGGCGGTCGTTATGACCTTCTGCTGGAACGCTTTGGCGGAAACCCCACTCCTGCCGTGGGATTGGCACTGCATCTGGATAAGATCGTTCGTCTGAAAAATAAAATCGGACAGCATTATAGAGCAAAAACGCCAGATAGCTTTGTCCATTATGGATTGGCCCAGTGGAAAGAAGCAGAACACTATCTCGCTGCTCATCCCGAAGCCGAACTTTCCTTTTTTGAGATTCCGGAAGAAAGCATTGCTTACGCGAAAAAATGGCAGATCAAACGCGTTATATTGATCAATGAAGCTGGTATCGCAGAAATTTATCGGGAGGCGGAATAAGATGAAACCATTGAAAATCGCCTTGACAAAAGGACGGCTAGAAAAGTCTGCTACCCTATTATTGGAAAAAGCAGGCATTGACTGCATGCTGTTAAAAGAAAAAAATCGTAAACTCATTTTTGAAAGCACTACCCAGCCTGTCACTTTCATTCTCGCAAAAGCACCTGATGTCACGACTTACGTCAAACACGGCGTGGTGGATGTCGGAATCGTCGGTAAAGATATATTGATGGAGCAATCACGTTCACACTACGAAATGCTAGATCTCAAAATCGGCATCTGCCAATTTTGCCTTGCCGCTGTCAAACCTTTTGCCGCCGAAAATTATCGCCGTAAAGTGATCGCGACAAAGTATCCGAACATCACCCGTAATTATTTTAACGAAAAAGGCGAAGATGTCGAGATCATCAAGATTGAAGGTTCCGTAGAACTTGCTCCGATCTTAGAACTTGCCGACGCGATCGTTGATATTGTAGAAACTGGTGCGACATTGCGGGAAAACGGACTGATGATACTAGATCAGATGTACCCGATTTCCGCAAGACTGATCGTCAACAAAGCCTCACTCAAACAAAATAAACAGCAGCTCGCAGGTTTCATACATCGTTTAGAAGCTGCTACACGGGAGGAATAAACATGAAATGGTTGCAAGGAGATTTTACTACCATCAAAGAACTGTTAGAAATAGAACGAACTAAAGATGATCCCCAAACTAAAAAAACAGCGGATGCTGTAGCCGCGATTATCCAAGCTGTCCGTTACGAGGGGGATGATGCGCTACGTGCTTATACAAACTCTTTTGATAATCAGGATATCCTTGATTTTCGTGTTAGCAGTGAAGTGATCACCGAAGCATTAAACAGCTGCGATCCTGAACTCTTAAAAAGTTTAACGACCGCGAAACAAAATATCGAAAGTTTTCATAAACAGCAGCTGGCAAATGGTTTTGTCGATACCGAAAAAGCTGGTGTCGTCCGCGGCCAATTATATCGCCCGATCGAAACAGTCGGCATCTATGTACCCGGCGGAACTGCCGCCTATCCTTCTTCTGTTTTAATGAACGCGATTCCCGCTAAGATCGCCGGTGTGTCCAGAATCGTCATGGTCACACCGCCTAGTGAAGCAGGAATTCCTTCCACTATTTTAGCTGCAGCTGCGCTTGCCGGCGTGGATGAGGTTTATAAGATCGGTGGCGCTCAAGCAATTGCCGCCCTTGCTTATGGCACAGAAAGTATACCAAAAGTAGATAAGATCATCGGACCGGGTAACCGCTTTGTTGCGGCGGCAAAACGCGCTGTCTTTGGCGAAGTCGGAATCGATATGATCGCAGGACCTTCCGAAATCGTTGTCGCTGCTGATGAAACAGCCAATCCTGCATTTATCGCTGCTGATCTATTATCACAAGCAGAACATGATCCGGAAGCAGCTGCCATTCTCATCACTACTTCGCAAACGATTGCCGAGCAAACAGAAAAAGCAGTCACGGATCAGCTGCAAACTTTGGCAAGGCGGGCGATCGCGGAACAAGCTTTGCAAGACCACGGTAAAATCATCGTGGCAGCATCGACCGCCGATTTATTTGAAATTGTAAATCTCCTTGCACCGGAGCATTTGGAAATCCAGCTGGAATCCCCTTTCTCCTATCTTCATGCCGTCAAACATGCTGGTTCGATTTTCCTAGGTAACTATGCCTCGGAGCCGCTCGGCGATTATGTAGCCGGTCCCAACCATGTCCTACCGACATCTGGAACGGCACGTTTTTCTTCCCCACTCAGTGTGTATGACTTTCAAAAAAGAATGTCATTTGTCAGCTACACAAAAGAAGCGCTCGAAGCAGAAAAAGATGCGATCATCCGGATCGCAGAATCAGAAGGACTACAAGCTCACGCAAGAGCCATTCAAATTCGTTATAAGGAGGAATTTTAAATGCGCCAAGCCAAACGAAGCCGCAATACCGCCGAAACGGAGATCACGATCGCTTTGAATCTCGATGAAGAAACCCCTGCTTCCATCGATACGGGAGTCGGTTTTTTTGATCATATGCTGATCCTATTCGCCAAACACAGTCGAATCTCGCTCAATGTCAAAGCAACAGGAGATACGTATGTCGATGCCCACCACACAGTCGAAGATGTCGGCATCCTGCTTGGCGAACTATTTAGCGAAGCGCTCGCCGAAAAGCAAGGAATCAACCGTTACGGCACCGCTTTTGTACCCATGGATGAAGCACTTGGTTTCGCTTCGATCGATTTAAGTGGTCGGTCCTATTTGGTTTTCGATGCTGCTTTTGAAAATCCAAAATTAGGCGATTTTGATACAGAACTGACGGAGGAATTCTTCCAAGCGGTCGCCAATAATGCCAAGCTGAACTTGCATGTCCGTGTCCTCTATGGTACCAACACTCACCATAAGATCGAAGCGTTGTTCAAAGCATTCGGTCGAGCGTTCCGGGAAGCCATTACGATCAATCCTGATATCCAAGGCATCAACTCGACCAAAGGAGTGTTGTAAATGTTAGCGATCATTGATTATGACACAGGAAATACAAAAAGCCTGCAGAAAGCTTTTTCCTATTTACAAACGGATACAGTGATCACGGCTGACCCAGCAATCATCGCCAAGGCGGAGGCACTCATTCTTCCAGGCGTAGGTGCTTTCCCCGAAGCAATGGCCGAGTTAACTTCCCGCGGACTTGTTCCTTTACTCAAAGAAGCCGCTGCAGCTGGCAAACCAATTCTCGGCGTGTGCCTTGGAATGCAATTATTACTAGAAGGCAGCGAAGAACATCGCTATACAAAAGGCCTAGGATTAATTCCCGGCACTGCGAAACGACTGCCAGCTAAGCCAGCAATGCCAGTACCTCATATGGGCTGGAACCAGTTAGAGTTACAACAAGGATCCCCACTCACCAAAGGATTGGCAGGCGAATATGTATACTATGTCCACTCCTATTATGCTGATTGCCCGTCAGGCTATATTTACGGATCAAGCACCTACAGCACCTCGGTCACTGGCATTATTGCCGCGGGTCATACTTATGGTGTCCAATTCCACCCGGAGAAAAGCGGTCAAGTCGGCCTAACGATTTTAAAAAATTTCATGGAGGTGGTTCGCGCATGCAGATCTTCCCAGCAATCGATATAAAAAACGGTAAATGCGTGAGACTTTACCAAGGCGATTTTGCTAAAGAAACAATGATGAATGCTGATCCCATTGATCAAGCTGCAAAATTCGCCGCGGCGGGAGCGACTTTCCTTCATATCGTGGATCTTGATGGCGCTGTTTCTGGCAAACCAACCAACATCGCTTTGATCCAACGTCTCCAGCAGCAAGTAAAAATCCCTATCCAAGTCGGCGGTGGTATTCGCACCATGACTCAGGTCGATACGTATCTACGTGCCGGTGCTGAACGCGTCATCATTGGCTCCGCAGCGTTATCTGATCCGGATTTTGTCAAAGCAGCTGTGACGAAATATGGTGATAAGATCATCATCGGAATCGATGCGAAAAACGGCTTCGTTGCGACAGAGGGATGGCTGCAGTTGTCGGATAAAAAGGCCACGACATTCGCTGGTGAAATCGCCAAACTCGGTGTCAACACGATTATTTATACAGACATCAGCAAAGACGGTACACTCGCTGGTCCCAATTTCGAGGAATTACGTGCGATCCAGAAAAGCGCGCGAATTGCTGTGATCGCCTCTGGAGGGGTCAGCTCCAAAGCAGATCTGGAACAATTGGCTGCAGAAGGGTTTTACGGGGCGATCGCCGGCAAAGCCCTCTATGAAGGGAAAATCACCATGGCGGATGTGCTGGAGGTGGAAGGTCATGCTTACTAAACGGATCATTCCCTGTCTTGACGTGACAAATGGACGCGTTGTGAAAGGCATCAATTTCATTTCGCTTACCGATGTCGGCGATCCCGTAGCGATAGCTGATGCTTATAACAAAGCCGGCGCAGATGAACTTGTTTTCTTAGATATTTCAGCAACGAACGAACAGCGAAAAACCCTGATTGATGTCGTGGAACGAACGGCTGAGCAAGTCTTTATACCACTCACAGTTGGCGGCGGCATAAGCAGTATTGCCGATATGAAAGCTCTTCTCCAAGCTGGCGCAGATAAAATATCCTTGAATTCAGCCGCAGTAAAAGATCCCGAACTGATCAAAGCCGGGGCTGAGAAATTCGGCTCACAATGCATCGTCGTTGCCATTGATGCCAAGCGGCATGGAAACAGTTGGCATGTTTATACACATGGCGGTAAAGTCGACACAGGACTTGATGCAGTGAAATGGGCACAGCAAGTAACCGAACTCGGTGCTGGCGAAATCCTGCTTACCAGCATGAATAAAGATGGCACCAAAAGCGGTTATGATCTAGCACTTACATCCAGCATCGCTTCCAGCGTATCCGTTCCCGTCATTGCTTCCGGAGGCTGCGGGACAAGCGATGATATCGTAGAAGTGTTTCAAAAGACTGAAGCCGGAGCTGCACTCGCCGCCAGCATTTTTCATTATGGTACCATCGCGATCCCCGATTTGAAGCAGCACCTGGCTAATAAAGGAGTGGAAATACGCTTATGACGATTCCCAAACTCGATTTTTCTAAAGGTCTGATTCCTGCCATCATTATCGAAGACGGCTCGCAAGAAGTCCTGATGCTCGCTTATATGAATGAAGAAAGCTTTCAAAAAACGCTAAGTAGCAATACGACTTGGTTTTACTCCCGTTCTAGGAGATCACTATGGAACAAAGGCGCTACAAGTGGCAATTTCCAGCACGTCAAAAAAATCATGACAGATTGCGATCAAGATACATTGCTGATCCACGTCGTCATCGACGGCCCAGCATGTCACACAGGTGAAAAAAGCTGCTTTTTCCAAACCATAAAGGAAGTGAATGAAGATGTTGACTAAATTATATGCCGAAATCGAACAGCGAAAAAACGAGCCCAAAGAAGGTTCCTACACCACCTACCTTTTTGAAAAAGGATTAGACAAGATTCTCAAAAAAGTGGGGGAAGAAACGACAGAAGTAGTCATCGCTGCCAAAAATGAGAATCAGGAATTGATTAGCGAAACAGCCGACCTTACTTATCACTTGCTCGTCTTATTAGTAGAAAAAGGCATACCGCTTTCCGTGATCGAAGAGGAACTGGAAGGACGCGTCGGGAAGATCAGTACGACGAAAGATCGAAGTGAGATCACGGATCTATAAATAAAAAACGACTTAGAAGTGGATTCTAAGTCGTTTTTGTTTCCTATTCCAAGGACTGGATATAATCCGCGATCATGCGCTCGAAACTTTCCTCGTGGTCGAGCTGGTGTCTAAAATAGCCCAAAAACACTAGCGAGATGTAGCCATGCAAAATACTGCGAAACTCTCTACTCTTATGCACCGTTTCTTCTTCTGACAGTGAATATGGGACTAAAATCTGGCGAATCATATACGTCATTTCTAAAAATTGGTTCGTCAACTGCTCATTATCAAAACTTGGACAATTAATAAATAGCTCATATCCTGCCCGGTTTTCAAACGCAATATCCCGATACGTCATGGCAAACGTGTGAATAGCATCTTTCCCGGCTTTTCCCAGTAAACTTTTTATCAATTGCTGATTCAGGTTCGCAACAAATGTTTCGGTCATCGCGATTTTTAAAACATCAATATTCGCAAAGTGATTATAAAGCGACGGATATTTTATATTCAGCCGTTCAGAGATCTTAGGGAAATTAATATGGGTGATCCCGATTTCATTCGCAAGTTCAAACGTGACATCGATGATTTTGGCTTTTGTCAAATTTCTTTTTTGCGCCAATGCCCTCACCTACTTTCTTGATAAATTTAGTTTACCATGATACAATTTATTCTACAAACTATTTTTTATAGTCATAAATTATTTTTTATATATGGAGGTTCTGATTTTGAAAATCAATGATTCGATTTATGTATTGCCAATCGAAGAAAGCGAACGAAATAACATGGTACTAAATATTACTGTACTTGTCGAAGGAGATAGCTATATGCTTGTCGACACCGGATTCTTAAATGACTTCGATGCGATTCAATCCGCTTTAAAAGAAGAAGGTCTAGCTGATAAAAAGCTAGCTGGAGTTATTTTGACTCATCAAGACGTCGACCATATCGGTAGTCTGCCCCAATTGGTAAACAAAAACGATTCTATCTCTGTTTTTGCTTTCGGAGAAGATGCAAAAGTAATCAACGGAAAAGAGCCGCTGATCAAATTGCCTGAAGAAAATAAGCCAGCATTATATGCGGCGTACCCAGAAGATGTGGTAAAAGAATTCCAAGCCTTTTATGACGGTTCTCAGGAAAATGTTACTCATTATTTAGATAACCAAAAAGTGATCTCGTTCGGAAGCGATTATCAAGTCCTCCCTACCCCTGGACATACGCCGGGACACATCTCCCTTTACCATGCTGACAGCCAGACATTGATCACTGGTGATGCGATGGTATCAGAAAATGGCGAACTATTTGGCCCGCGCAAACCAGTAACGCCAAATTATCCAGAAGCAATCGATTCCTTGCGTTCCTTTCTTGACCTTCCGCTAACGACAATCATCTGCTATCATGGCGGACTTGTTACCGGGGAAGACCTAAATGAACGGGTGGCGGAGATCATTGCTGAATACCAAGCAGCTTCCAATTAAAAAAACCGTATTCCCATTTTTACTAACGATCTTAGCAGGGCTTGCGGGGGCAGGACTTGCCATGCTCATCCACTTGCCAATACCTTGGCTACTTGGACCGATGCTGATTATCACGATTTTAAATCAGTTTGATAAGATCCCGCTCCATTTTCCAGCCATTTTGCGCCTAGCAGCTCTAATGATCGTTGGGTATACAGCCGGTACGAAAATCACGCTTGCTACTTTCAAACTGATCATCTCCCAGCTACCGATCATGGTGATCACCACCATCGTGCTGATTTTGATTGGGATCCTATTCAGCTACTTTATCAGTAAATGGACGACATTGGACTACCAAAGTCTGGTTGCCGGCAGTATGCCCGGCGGCGCGACCCAGATGATCTTGTATGCGCGTGAGCAAAAACATCTTGATCCAACGATCGTCTCGATTTTTCAGATTTTCCGTTTGGTCACTATTTTCCTGTTTGTGCCTATTATTTTATACACACCGCTGATTGGCGCTCATCATCAAAGTCAAGCCGTAGCAACGCATAATGCTGCTTCCGATTATTTCCTTTCTCAGTTTCCTTGGGCGAGTATTTTATTTTTCCTTATCGCTGTCTTGGTGTTTTCTGATTTAGGAAGATTCCTGCGTTTGCCGATCCATCAACTACTTGGTCCATTGCTCGGTATTGGTATTCTTAATATTTTCGGCATCCATGGCTTTAATGTCCCCCACGGGATCATCGGCGCCACACAATTGGCGCTTGGTATATACTTCGGATTAGGCATCAATCTAAAAGGAAATGCCAACAAAGCTACTCTCTTTATCAGCGCGATCATCAGTAATATCGTATTACTGTTTTGTATGGTTGGTATCAGCTTGTTATTGAACCAGCTTTTTCATTACGGAGAAACGACCACGTACTTGGCGATCGTTCCAGGCGGAATGGACCAAATCAGTTTGATTGCTACCACTATCTCTGCAAATGTCGGGCTTGTTGTAGGCTATCAAACCTTTCGCTCTATCTCTGTAAATCTGATCGCACCGTTCGTTTTCAAACATTTACTCCAAGAACGAAATAAATAGCCACTTTTTTCTATATAAATCAGCAAAAACAATATGGTGGTATCATTATTTTTCAACTATTGAAGAAGCGTAGATCAAAAAGACGTCTGTTTCATTTAAGAAACAGACGCCTCAGACTGAAGAAAAATACCATTCAAATGTTTTCGCTCTGTCTTTAGCTTGCCCGAAAAATGATTAGATTCTAGGCAAAGTTGAGTACCGAAGCGGAGCGTACTCGTGTACGTGAGCATCGGAACGCAGGCTTCAACGACGAAGATGGGCATTTTTCGGGCAAGCTAAGACATCTGTTTCATTTAAGAAACAGACGTCTTTCTATTTCAGCAGCTCCATCATCTGTCCGAACAGCTTCGGCGCTCCGATCGGTGTATAAAGTGGGCCATCGATCAGTAGGAATGGGATCTCATAATCCGCTAACTCTTGAAGCAACATCTCTTTATGAAAGCGTACTTGGGGGGCCAATAGAAAAATATCCCAGCCTCGTTCCGTCAATTTTTTGGCTACCCGCATCGTACCAACAGCTTCGATATAGAAATCGCTAATATCATTTTTTTTTGCTTCTTTACTTAAATAATTGGCTAATAGGGAAGAACTCATTCCCCCTGCGCAAGCCATTAAAACGTGCATCTTTTATTCCCCTTCCGTTTACTTTTCTCATTATAACAAGAAAGCGCTTACTAATGGAAGGCAGAAGGTTATTCTTTAATAAGCTGGAGTAGTTTTTTCGCTGTATTGGCATTGCGGATCGTTACGTTGGCATAGGCGGAACGCTTCACGATTTTAGACCATCGCGTTTTGGAAAAAGTAGCGACTGCTGCGGACCAAAAAACGATGGGCTCTGCGATGGCGACTTTCTCATAATCCGGTAGTGCTTCGCCAACTTCTTCTGCAATTTGGGTTGCTGTAAAAGGAGGAATGACAAAAATAGCATTGTGCTTGCTTTCCGGATCATTGCCCCACCAGTCGGGTGCTAGTTTCATTGCCTGTACAAAGGCGTTTGCTTCTATGACCCCGACAACGACACGGAATCCAAAGGTTTGCAGGATCGCTTCCTCACAACGCGATATCAGGCTTTCCAACGGAACTGTCTCAGTATCGAATAAAACATTGCCGCTATTGATGTAGGTCCGTACCCGCTCAAATCCCAGTTTTTCTAAACATAGACGTAAATCAGGCATCGCTACTTTATTTTTGCCACCGACATTGATTCCTCTCAATAGTAAAATATAAGTTGTCATTTTTTCTCCTCCTTTATTTAAAAAATCAGCTTGCAGCAAAATCTGCAAGCTGACTGTAGATTACAAAGCCTTGACCACAGTAGGCTGATAATCGATCAAAATAATGTCTCGAATCGCCGGTCCTGCTGCAGCGCCTTTTTTCACGCCGCTGACATAATGACTGACAAGCGCATCCGCAACCCCATAAGAACTCAACGCTTCCGTCAATTCAAACGAAGCTTTGATATGGCTTGGGTCGATAGCTTCGGGCAATTGATCGGTATCGCCGATAGTCGCGATCACATTATGTCCGCCGTCAACATTCAAACGTTGGATCAAATGAGCAAAGGTAAAAGGCTCGCCGTCACGATGCAGACAGTTGGGCGAAGAAACGGCTTCTTCCCCATCTTTTTCTACAATCAATCGAACAAAATGCACGCCAACATTGATCGGCATTTTCTCATCACGTTCTTGCCAATTGGTTTGCGCAAAATCATACTGGATAATATTTTTCAAAAGTTCCGTCGCGCGGACTTCTCCCGGTAATGCCGGAAAGGAACGATAGGCTTCTTTATATTCAGGATTGAAATCGCCTTGGAAATACTCCGCTACTTCATTTCCGTCTTCATCATGCATGCTGGGCAGCCACTCGACATGTAGGTTCCAAGGCATGATTACTGCTCGCGAAAAACGACGGTATCTTCCTTTCGTTTGCGCATACGCATCAGGCGGCATGGATGCAAAAGCTTGCTTCAATACCTCAAGCTCACTTTCCTTTATAGTAGGCAGCTCTGCACGCAGATCAAACTGGGCAAAACCGCTTTGTTTTAATTCATTCCAATAGTGTTGATTCATCTCTTTCACCCTTCCTAAACATATGTCTATTATACCATTTTTCTGTTTTGCCAGATACATCTCCCCCTTTTTTGTAAATTTCAGAAAATTTTTATAAAATGCTTGTTTTTATTTTCAATTACAGGTAAACTAACATCATAAGTGATATAAGATAACTTCTATTGTCACCAAACAAACTGTTAAGGAGTGTGGAAATATGAGCGATTCAGCAACGATGTCTGCTGCACAGACAGCAGCGAACAACTACGTTACTACCATTTTCCAAAAAATAAAGGAAAAAAGCCCCGGCGAAGTGGAATTCCAACAAGCCGTCGAAGAATTTTTGCATGCCATTGAGCCGATTTTAGCGCAAGATTCTAAATATGAAAAACATGGTATCCTTGAGCGACTTTTAGAACCAGAACGCTTTATCCAATTCCGTGTTGCTTGGCTAGATGACGAGGGAAAAGTACAAGTCAACCGCGGCTACCGCGTGCAGTTCAACAGCAGTATCGGACCTTATAAAGGCGGTTTGCGCTTCCATCCTTCCGTTTCTGCTAGTATCGTCAAGTTCCTTGGATTTGAACAGATCTTTAAAAATGCCCTGACTGGCTTACCGATCGGTGGCGGCAAAGGCGGTTCTGACTTTGATCCAAAAGGAAAATCAGATAATGAGATCATGCGTTTCTGCCAAAGTTTCATGACGGAATTGCAGCGGCATATCGGTCCAGATACGGATATCCCTGCCGGCGATATCGGTGTCGGTGGTCGGGAGATCGGCTATCTATTTGGTCAATATAAACGTATCCGTGGTGCTTATGATGCTGGAACGATCACTGGGAAAGGACTTCCATATGGCGGAAGTTTAGCACGAACCGAAGCTACCGGCTATGGGGTGATCTACTTTACCGTAGAGATGCTGAAATCGATCGGAGAATCTTTTGCTGGAAAAAAAGTCGTTGTTTCCGGTTCCGGCAATGTCGCGATCTATGCGATCGAAAAAGCGCAGGAGTTAGGTGCCACGGTCGTAGCCTGCAGTGATTCCAGCGGTTATATCTATGATAAGAACGGCTTAGATGTAGAACTAATCAAAGAATTGAAAGAAGTCAAACGTGCCCGCATCGAGAGCTATTTGGAGAAACATCCGACAGCGTCTTACGAAGCAAATGGCGATATTTGGAGTATTCCTTGCGACATCGCCCTTCCTTGCGCGACCCAAAACGAAATCAACGAAGCACAAGCTAACGAATTGATCCGTAATGGTGTGATCGCTGTTGCCGAAGGAGCGAATATGCCTTCTGACTTGCAAGCGATCGCTGCTTTCCAAGCAAATAATATCTTATTCGGGCCTGCTAAAGCTGCCAATGCTGGCGGAGTAGCCGTTTCCGCTCTGGAGATGGCGCAGAATAGCAGCCGAATGAGCTGGAGTTTTGAGGATGTCGATAACCAGCTACAGCTTATCATGCAGACGATCTATCAAAATTCCAGTAGCGCTGCATTAGATTATGAACGTCCCGGTAACTTAGTGATTGGAGCCAACATCGCCGGTTTTAAAAAAGTAGCCGATACGATGATCTCACAAGGCGTTTTATAAAAAAAAGCAAGTAGCCAGGTGGTGGTTGGCTACTTGCTTTTTTGCTTTCTAAAACATGTCTGTGGGGGAAGTGATTTATCTTAGAAAGCAATGAGATCTAATGGATATATTTATTATACATTTCTTTTATTTCTTTGTAAATACTTTTATTTCAAAAATATTTCATTATCCGTGTTTTGAGTAACTATCTAGTAACAATTGCGTATGCTTATTATTATCTTAGTGCATATGCTATAATGAATACGTTAACATTTATTGATTAGGAGGAATTTTGAATGGCAAATAAAGAAGCAACTGCATATATCGGGACCTATACAAAGGCAGAAAGCCAAGGTATTTATCGTCTCGTAGTCAACACCTCGACAGGCGAAATAAAAGAAAATAAATTAGCTGGGAAAGTAAACAACCCAACTTATTTAAAAATCAGCAATGACGAAAAACTGGTTTTTTCCGTTGCCAAAGACAATGACAATGGCGGTGTAGCGTCATTTTCCATTCAAGAAGATGGCACATTGCAATTCATCAATCAAGTGCTTGGAGCAGGTAGTCCTCCTTGTTACGTCGATCTTTCCGATGACAATCAGCGTCTAGTATCCGCCAACTATCACTTAGGAACGATTGTTTCCTATCCTGTTTTGGATGATGGCACTATTCAAACAGAAACCTCTGTTGTCCAACATAAAGGTAGCAGCGTGCACGAACGTCAAGAAAAGCCACATGCTCATTTTGCCGGTTATTCTCCGGATGGTAAACACGTGATCACTTGCGACTTAGGTACTGACCGAGTAACCACCTATTCGATCGAAGACGGTAAATTAGTAGAAGTATCTGAACTGGCCGTGACTCCCGGAAGTGGACCACGTCACTTGGACTTCCATCCGAACAAAAAATTTGTTTATATCATGACCGAACTTACTGCTGAAGTTATCGCAGCAGAATACAATGCGGATACGGGAAGCATCATTGCCTTCCAAACAGTTGCTTCCCTACCGGAAGATTTCACTGGCGCAAACACTGGCAGTGCGATCCATGTCTCGCCAAACGGAAAATTCTTATATGTTTCCAACCGCGGCCATGATTCGATCACTAGCTTTTCAATCGATCCGGATTCCGGTAAGCTAACCAAAATAGAGACTGTTTCTGTAGAAGGAAAAGGACCGCGTGATTTCGATCTTAATTTCACCGGCGAGATTTTACTTGCAGCAAACGAAAACACGAATAATGTCACTGTTTTCCAAGTAAATCAAGAAACTGGCGCATTGAAACTTCTGCAAAAAGAAGTAAAAGTTCCTGAACCAGTTTGTGTTAAATTCTTAAAATAAAAACTAAAAAAGTTATGCGGTTGATCCGCATAACTTTTTTTATTTACACTAAATATAATTGCTGCATTTCCCTAGTAAAATCTTTGGGCAGTTGCAAGCCATTTTGGAGATAACCCTCAAACCCGCCATAATGCTTTTGCACGAGCTGCTGCGCATATTCTAAAAAGCTCGGCTGAACGGTTAGCAGTGTTTCCAAGTCCCCACGGTCGAATACTTGATAAGTCGCCAAGATCTGCTGAATGATCCCGTCATTTGCTTTTTTACGCGCTGCATTGGTTGCTAAATAGTCAGCCATGATCGCTTCTGGCGGAACATCGAGCATTTTCAAGATCAGCGCTGCACCGATCCCAGTGCGGTCTTTTCCAGCAAAACAATGAAACACCAGTGGAACGTTCGCTTTTTCTACTACGATCTCAAAAAATGCTTGATATCCTTTTAAAGCTGACTCAGAAATGATCAGTTCCTCATAAATATTCTCCATTCGTTTTTCCGCTGAGCTTTTGCCGTTCATCAAGTCTTCAAAACTAGCCGTATTACCGTTGCTGCTGCTCATAATGTCGATGGCCGTATATGTTGCTCCCGTTACCACATCATCCGGTTTTTCCAAACGCTCACTCTCACTTCGAAAATCTACAATCCTTTTAAGCTGCAATTCACTCTCCAAATAATGTTTATCGGTTGGCGACAAATCGCATAATTCCCCGCTTCGGAACAACTTACCTGAAACTACTGTCTTTCCGGCATTATTTTGGACATTTCCTAAATCACGAAAATTAATCATTTTTAGCACTCCTTTGAAGTTTTACGTCGTAATTTCTGCTTTATACCATTTTACTATTAAAAAATGGTAAAATAAAACCATATTATAAATTTGAAGGATGTATGCTATGAAACATTTCCATTTTCGCCTAGGAATGCGCACGACAAAAACAGGTATCGCTGTCTTGCTCTGCATTTTGATCTATCATTTTTTTGATCGGCAGTATACGATGATCGCTGCCTTATCAGCGGTTTTCGCATTGCGAGAAGATATCAGCGCTACTTTTACATTCGGCAAAGCACGTATCTTAGGAAATACGCTCGGAGCAGTCGGTGCGATTATTTTTGCGCTGATCAGCCAGTATTTTCACTATAATTTCTGGATAGAACTATTTCTTATTCCGTTGCTCGTCATCGGGATCATCGTTCTTTTCGATGGTTTGGATTATAATGCCGGAATCATCGGTTCGGTGGCGACTTTGCTCATCATCATCTACACGATCCCTCATGGGCAGTCGGTTCTCTATGCGTTCCAGCGCTTGCTTGATACAGTTATCGGAGTGGCAGTTGCGATTATTGTCAACCGCGTGATCAAAACACCGAAGCCCAAAAAAGAACAAGAGATCACTTCCAAAGAAACCGAACTAGAAGAAGAATTAACTTCCCTTGAAAAGCAAAAAGAAGCCCTCAAAAAAAGTTCTTCAGATTAAAAGATGTTCTATGAGGAAAGCATCTTCCATAAGCAAGCAGCTTCCCTCATGGTTTATCAATGATGAAGATATTGTTTGATCTCCGAGAAGACATGTTCAAAATTAGGATACCAGAAATCCCAATCATGTTCTCCGTCACTTTCATAAAACTCGTAGTTCCCCCACTTTGCTTCTGCCAATTCTTGGAAGCGTTTATTATCCTCATATAAATAATCTTGTCTTCCGCAATATTGCTTCATCGCCGGCAAAGTCACATTGTCATCTGTTTGACGCAATAAATGGAAGAGGTTATTTTCAGATGATTCAAATTCGGAAATCGATCCAAAGATCCACTGAAACTCCTCTTCGCGTTCCGGCATCCGTTTCCGCATATCCGTTATATCGACTGCTGGGGAAAGCGCCCAGGCAGCTTTGATTTTATGGGGATAACGGAGCGCCCATTTCAAAGCCGCATACCCTCCCATGGAAAGCCCGGCCACAAAAGTATCTTCTGGTTTATCGCTGATTCGATACCATTGTTTTAATTTTTGTGGAAGCTCTTGGCTTACAAATGTCCAATATTTTCCACCTTGCTTCATATCTGTATAATAACTTCGGTGAACTTGCGGCATGACCACTGCAACCGGCATCTCATTCACATATTTCATTAGCGGACTATGCAGCAGATAGCCGTTATGATCGTCGGTCAATCCATGTAAGAGGTATAACACTGGAATAGCTTTTTCTCCGCTGACATTATCTGGCAACCACACGTTTAATTCGATATGCAGCGCTAAACTATCGGAAAATATCCGTAAAGATGAAACTGCCATTCTCTCCACTCCTTCTACTATATTTCTAGCATTTAATTTTTATTTTAATCCAAAGAAATGGAAAATACTAATTTTTAACCTTTCTATCGAAACGTTTTTATTGATGACTAAACTATAAACAGTATTTTACCCGTTCACCTCAAAACAAAAACCTTATTTTCATGAAATAAAACACTTGTAAACGATTACAAAATAGATTATAATAATTTTATCGAAACGTTTCTATTAAATAATTGGAGGGGAAATAATGAAAGGCGCAAAAAAGATTTGGGCATTAGTATTTGTTTTAACTTTAGCACTAGTACTTGGAGCATGTGGTTCAAGCGGCGGCAATTCTTCTAATAGTAAAGTATTAACAGTTTGGGCAATGGGAGATGAGGCGAAACAACTTCCCGACCTAGTCAAAGATTTTGAAAAAGAATCGGGGATCAAAGTAAAGATTCAAGCTATTCCTTGGTCCAATGCACATGATAAACTACTAACAGCAGTTGCTTCTAAATCAGGCCCTGATGTTGTCCAAATGGGAGCAACTTGGATGCCAGAATTTGTTAAAGCTGGGGCTTTGATGGATATCACGAAAGAAACAGAGAAAAAAGCAGCGCTTAACGAAGATAAATTTTACCCTGCATCAATCAAAACTGTAAAATATGATGATAAGATGTATGGTGTTCCTTGGTATGCTGATACACGTGTATTATACTATCGCACAGACCTATTGAAAAAAGTCGGTTATGATAAGGCTCCTGCTACTTGGGAAGAATTGCATGATGCTGGTAAAAAACTAGCGGATCGTGGCAAAGATATGTATGGCTTTAGTCTAGATGGCAAAGAGCAAACCATTGGCTTTATGTATGGAAAACAAAATGGTTCGCCGCTATTAAAAGATGGTAAACCTGTATTCAACCAAAAACCTTTCGTTGATGCTGTGAAATATATGGATTCTTTCTTTAAAGACGGAATTTCACCAAAAGAAGATCTAGGTTTAGATATCTCACAAAGCTTTGGCGGTGACGGCGTTGTCCCAATGTTCGTCAGTGGTCCATGGATGGTCAAAACGATCCAAGAAACTGTTCCTGATGTCAAAGGCAAATGGGCGACTAGTGTCCTTCCAAAAGGCAAAAACAACAACTCTCCATTTGGCGGCGCGAACTTGAGTGTCTTCAATTATAGCAAGAATAAAACCAATGCAGTTAAATTCTTAGAATATATGAGTAAACCTGATGTACAATTAAAATGGATGAAGATGACTACTTCCTTGCCAACTGGTCAAAAAGCATGGGAAGACAAATCTTTGAAAGAAAATCAATTCTACAAAACATTCGGTGAACAAATCAAACATGCAGAACCTTCCTTGCAAGTACCGCAATATGAAGAATTAGCACAAAGCTTCTTGAAAAACTTTGAGCAGATCTATCGCGGTGGCGCAAATGTACAAAAACAAATGGATAAATACAATCAAGAAGCAACTTCGATCCTCAAAAAATAAGGAAGATCGAAAAAGCGCTGTGTCACGTGACACAGCGCTTTTTTAATATGCTCTTGCAAAATGGATCAAACTTACCGCCGGTTTCCCGCAATGTGGACAGGTTTTGCCAGTAAGGTCTTTTTCTTCGTCTGTAAATGCCATACAACGAGCCGTTGCGGTCGTTTCTGTCTTGATGGCCTCTTCGCAACTTTCTTCCCCGCAATGCGGAGTAACAGCAAATCCGCCCGCTTTGATTTTACGGGTAAATTCTTCGGCTGACTCCGTATACAGAGTATTGGCTTCATTGCGACTTTTCGCTTGTTCAAACAAATTCCGTTGGATCGTCTCAAGCAGTTCCGTTACATACGCTTCTAATCCTTCCATTGCTACCGCCGTTTTTTCACCCGTATCACGGCGCACGACGATCACTTGTCCCGCTTCCATATCGCGTGGTCCCATTTCGATCCGAATAGGAATCCCTTTCATTTCAGATTCATTGAATTTCCAGCCAGGTTGCTTATCGGACAAATCGATCTTCGTGCGAATCCCCTTTTCTTGCAAACGTGCCAAAATGCTTTCTCCTGCTGCGATCACACCTTCTTTGTGCTGAGCGATCGGTACGATGATGACTTGGATAGGCGCGATTCGTGGTGGCAACATCAAACCGCGGTCATCACCATGCACCATGATGAGTGCACCGATCGTACGCGTCGTTATTCCCCATGAGGACTGGTATACCGGCGTATCGATACCTTCCCGGTTGGTAAACTCGATTCCAAAAGCACTGGAGAAGACATCGCCTAAATCATGAGAAGTTGCGATCTGCAGTGCTTTGCCATCATACATCAATGTTTCTAATGTATAAGTCTCGCGCGCACCGGCAAATCTTTCGCGCGCCGTTTTCCGGCCTTTGACAACAGGGATCGCCAGCAGCTCTTCGCAGACAGCTGTATATAGATCCAAAATCGCCATCACTTCTTCTTGCGCTTCTTCATGAGTCTCATGACAGGTATGTCCTTCCTGCCAGAGAAATTCTGTCGTACGCAAAAAGGGACGCGTATTTTTCTCAAGCCGGACAACATTCGCCCACTGATTATAACGCTTTGGTAAATCGCGGTGGGAGTGGATGATCTCTTTAAAATGTTCGGCAAATAATACTTCTGATGTCGGTCTGATCGCCAGACGTTCGGCTAGTTTTTCTTCCCCTGTTTCAGTGATCCAGGCAAGCTCCGGCGCAAAACCTTCCACATGCTCGGCTTCTTGCTTTAGTTTTCCTTCAGGGATCAAGAGTGGCATATAGACATTTTCATGCCCAGTCGCCTTCAAGTGCCGGTCGATATACTGCTGGATCCCTTCCCACAAGGCATAGCCTGTCGGCCGAATGACCATGCAACCTTTCACGCTGGAATAAGAAGCAAGTTCAGCTTTCAGCACGACATCCGTATACCATTGTGCGAAATCTTCTTCTCTTTTCGTTATTGCTTTGACAAAATCTTTCATCTTTTTTCCTCCTTTTTTATACAAAAAAAGCATTACTTCGATAGGGACCATTTCTGGCGGTACCACCCTATTTCAAAGCAATGCTTTACTCTCAGATCATGATAACGGTATGAAAACCGTGCATAATAGGCAAACTAAAAGGTAGGTTCAAAACAGTTTGTCAGGAGAGTTCTCAGCTTATCTCTCTTCTCTGTGTGACAGCACCTATTTTTACTGATCCTTTATCTTGGTTTTAATGTTTTTTCAGAATGTGCGCGCTTAATGAAAAGCGACAATACTAGCGCCACCGTTGCAATCGCTAAGCCGAAGAAAAAGGCTTGGTGAATGCCGTGAACAAGTGACAAACTGATTTCTTGTGGACTTGTGCTTCCCGCAGTCTTCATATAGGCTTTTTGGCCAGCCGTCATGATCGTGATCGCAATAGCTGTCCCCGTTGCTCCGGAAACCTGCTGTAAGGTATTCATAACAGCTGTTCCATCTGGATATAACTGGATCGGCAATTGGTTCAGCCCATTAGTCTGTGCAGGCATCATTACCATCGAGATCCCGATCATCAGTCCACTATGCAGCAGAATGATCGTCGTGATAGAGGTATTCACGTCTAAGAATAAAAAGCCGACCATCATACCAGCAGAAATGATACAACCAGGGATCGCTAATACGCGTGGACCAAATGCGTCGAACAAGCGACCTGTGATTGGTGAAAGCAACCCATTGATAACACCACCGGGAAGCAACACGAGTCCAGCGCTAAACGCAGCTAAGCCAATTCCTGCTTTCAGATAAAGCGGCAATAAGATCATCGTCGATAAAATCATCATAAACGCACAGAAAACAAGCAGTAATCCGGTCGTAAACATCGGATAGCGGAAAACACGCAGATCAAGCAACGGTTTTGGCATTTTCAACTGACGGATCGTGAAGAGGATCAAACTAATGACACCAATCGCGATCGATAAGATCACGATCCAACTGCCCCAGCCGTCTTCCCCTGCACTACTAAATCCATAAACGATCCCACCAAATCCGATCGTAGATAAAATAATCGATAAAACATCAATACGCGGCTTCGTTATCTCAGAGACGTTTTGCATAAAACGAATCCCAAAAAGAAGTGCGATCACTAAAAACGGTAGTGATATCCAGAAGATCCAGTTCCAAGTCAGATTTTCAACAATAAGCCCGGAAACAGTTGGTCCAATTGCCGGTGCAAATGTAATGACCAGACCGATGGTTCCCATTGCGGAACCCCTTTTATGTTCTGGAAAAATCAACAAGATCGTATTGAACATCAATGGAAGCAATAGCGACGTACCTACTGCTTGAACGACTCTTCCGATCAAAAGCATCGTAAATGTAGGCGAAAGTGCCGCTATCAGCGTTCCAACGATAGAAAAGCTGACAGATGCTATAAAAAGCGCTCTCGTGGTAAACCAACGGATCAACAATCCGGAGATCGGGACCAAAATACCAAGCGTCAATAAATAGGCGGTCGTGAGCCATTGGACTGTGGCAGAAGTAATATGGAAAAATTGAATAAGTTCTGTTAACGCCATATTGAGTGCTGTCTCACTAAACAAACCAATGAAGCCAGCGATCAAAAATGAAGCAACAATCAAGACAGGTTTTAGCTGCTCTTGTCCTTGCGAATGTTCTTTCAACTATTCGCCCCCCTTTTCTTTAGACCTTTAGATAGTCTTGTTTCGATAATACGAGAATTTCCAGCTATTGTCAATTTTCCGATTCGCGAAAAAAAGCCCCACCAAAGATTTGGAGGGCTTTACTGGGTTGTCACCGAACGATCAGCGTATCGCATCTTGCCTGTCTGGTCACAAAGGTAGAAACACTTCCTACAAGCAGTTTTTCGATTCGATTCAAACCGGTCGCCCCGACAACGATCAGGTCAGCTTGAAATTCCGCTGGGATATCAATTGCGATCAGCGTCTTCGGATTACCACTTTCTATATAATATCTGATTTCTTTAACGCCTTTTGCCTTCGCATTCTGTGCTAATTCCATCACTTTCTCTTTCAAATTCTGCTGCTCTTGATCCTCGATGCTGCCTTCAAATGATATACTTGGCGAAAAGCTGCGTACATCCACCACACTGACGATTCCCAGCACACTTTCATATTTGATCGCCAGTTCGACCGCTTCGTTAAATGCGCGGTCGGCTTCTTCCGATCCATCTACCGCTACTAAGATTCGATTATATTTTCCCATTTAACTCACCCTCTCTTTTCTTTCTATTTTCCCATACCCGAAATGAAAAAAGATATGCAAAAATCATCCAGATTATTCCCAACTTCCGGAAGCCTGAAAAAAATTTTATGGTATACTGTATTCATTGAAGAAAAAGGAGAAAGCTTATGGATAAAGAACAACTAAATCAGCAAATCGCATTATTCTATTTCGGCTATCGCACCTTTACAGAAACGGCGGATTTGATCATCGCCAAACATCAGCTCAAACGCCTGCATCACCGAATTTTATTTTTCACTGCCCGGATGCCCGGTCTGACGATCCACGATCTGCTTATGTTTCTCGAGATATCCAAACAAGCCTTACATAAGCCGCTTGCAGAACTTCGGGAACGGGAATTGATCCGTATCGAAGAGGGACAAGACGACCGCCGCAACCGCTGTTTATTCCTGACCGCTGCTGGGAATAGACTGGAGAGAGAACTCGGGATAGCCCAGCAAAAGCAAATGGAACAGATTTTTAATGAAATTGGCGGAGATGCAGCCGCTTCTTTCAAACAAGTCATGGAAGCCTATGCGGCAAATCGGCCGGGCACCAGTTATATCAAAGACTTTAAGGAGTGAGTAAACTTGGAAAAACTTTTATTTATCCAAACGGGATTTGGCGTTGACGTCCACGGTCAAAATATCACTAAGGCCGCAGAACGCGCTGTTCGTAATGCGATTTTCACAAATTCGATGCCTGGAATTGAAGGCCTTCTTCCTGATAATGACCTGAACAATATGGAAGTAAGGATCAAACTAGCACTTCCTTGTGATGAAGAAAAGCTTGATCATGAAAAAATCAAAGCAATCATTCCCTACGGCACCGTTACAATCGAAACAATGCCTGGCGGGATGCTGACAACAAGCGGAATCTTTTTAGAAGATAAAGAGGACGTCAATGATCTGATGTATATCGTGAATGCCTCTGTAGAAACCGGCTATTAACAAAAAAATCCAACCTTAGCAGGCTGGATTTTTTATTGCTTAAAATAACGGGTGCAGCGAATGATTTTCCTGTACACCGTGAATCGCTCGTCCTAAGATCTCGCTGATCGAGATCACTGTCATTTTATCAAGCAAACGAACAGCAGGAATGTCTATCGAGTCCGTGGTTACGATCTCGGAAATCGGCGAGGCATCTAGCACTTGAGCGGCATCTCCTGCCAAAACGGCATGCGTCGCACAAGCGATGACTTTCTCGGCACCTGCTTCTATCAGGACTTGAGCGGAAGTCATGGCACGTACTCCTGTATCAATGATATCATCAATGACGATAGCCACTTTGCCTTCGACGTTGCCGATGATATCCTGGATCTGATCTTCATGAGGGCGCTGTTTGCGATTTAAGATCGCGATAGAAGCGTTCAGTCGATCAGCTACTCTTCTTGCTCTGACGACACCACTATGATCTGGCGCTACCACGACAACATCTTCTTTTCCATAAGCTTCTTTTAAATGTTCGCTGATAAGCGGCAATGCAGAAACGTGGTCGATCGGGATATTGAAAAATCCTTGCAATTGTGCTGCATGGAGATCTACGGTGACTAGGCGTGTCGCTCCAGCTGTTTGAAGCAAATTTGCCAATAATTTTGCTGTGATCGGTTCGCGTGAACGTGCTTTGCGGTCTTGGCGTGAGTAGCCATAATACGGCATAATGATAGTGATCGTTGCAGCCGAAGCTCGTTTTAAAGCATCGATCATGATCAATAATTCCATCAAACGCTCATTGACATTGCTGTTCATTGACTGGATGATATACGCATTAGTCCCGCGCACACTCTCTCCGATATTTATTTTCACTTCGCCATCACTGAACTTCTGCAATTCTACTTCTGCTAACGGCATATCCAAAAACTTGGCGATCTTTACCGCTAGCGGCCGATCCTTGGTTACAGAAAAAAGCCTCATTTGCCCTGACATAGTTATCCCCTTTCAAAACGTTCCTTAAGTATCTACTCTTCTATTATATAGAAGCGAAAAAGGGTTCGCAACTTACAATTAGATTGCAAAAAAAAGCAGCCGACAGTTTACACTGTCGGCTGGCTTCCCTTCTACTGTTTTCCACAAAACATATATGTAGAAGGCGGCAGTGTTTTTCCACTGCTGTAGGCTCATCGCATAACTTGATTCTAGCATGCTTACTGGTTAAAGTAAAGAAGTATCGTGAAATAATTCCAGCAAGCTTCGTAATTGCCCTACTTCTACCTGTCCAGGAGCTGAGGCTTTTTCGAGCGTTCCAAAAGTAAGTACAGAGCCAAACAATTCCCCGGATACACGGCTGATCATTCCTTTATGCCCCATGGAGATCGCAATAAAAGGTCTACCATACTGCTGTTTGAAATGCTCGGCAACGCGGAGAAGCACAAGCACATCTGTACTATTTTTCGGCATCACGGCGATTTTCGGTAGATCAGCTCCTAATTGGACCATTCGCAGTAATCTCGCTGTAAGTTCATCTGCAGATGGTGTTTTTTCAAAATCATGACTAGAGAGAATAATGCGTGTTGCTGTATGTTTAACTGCTGCTAATAGCGTTTCCAGATCCGGCTGTGTGAGCTCGACGTCAACCATGTCGATCGTCCCCCACGTTGATGCTGAACGTATAACTGCTGCATAATCCGCATCCGAGATTTCTAGTGTCCCACCTTCTCTTTTGGTTCGGACAGTAAAGATCACCGGGATCTGTAGCCGCTCACGAAGTAGTGCTGCCGCTTTTTTTACGGCTCCCTCGTTCAGTAGATCTGTGAAAAAATCGGCACGCCATTCTACGACGTCTACTTGCTGTTCTGTTGCTAGCGTCGCTTCCTCCAGCAATTCTTCCACTGTATCCCCCATGATCGGTACACAAATCTTGGGCAGACCACTGCCAAAAGCCGTTTCTCTAATTGTGAGTGTCTCCATCTTTTTTCCTCCAAGACTTAATAAAAAATACTTCCCGCTTCTGCATCTTGTACAAAATGACAATGATCATCATGTGCTTCAATAAACGGTAAAAAGGCCACATTTTCAATAAAAGCAATTTTGTCTGGTAATACACCAGGTTTTGTACAAGCAGAAAGTCCCTCATACAGCTGCTCGGCTGTGAATGTATCAGGTAGAAAATCACGGATCGCTGTGGTCAGTGAAAACAAATCCGAAATGGCTTGATAAGCTTGTTTTAAAATGGCGATGTGATCAAAAGCGAGTGGCAGTTCCAAAGCTTCTTCGATTGGAAAAAGTTCTGCTTCTGCTGCATCATCAGCTGCTTGATAGGCAGCGATCGCTTCTTCTCTAGCAACCGCGTAAAATGCCTGTGAGATCATCCAGCCGCGCGGATCTCTTCCCGGCGTATCAAAGGTACCGAAAGCTG
Organism: Listeria grayi DSM 20601; assembly: GCF_000148995.1. Classification (GTDB taxonomy): domain Bacteria; phylum Bacillota; class Bacilli; order Lactobacillales; family Listeriaceae; genus Listeria; species Listeria grayi. The sequence goes on along the minus strand of NZ_GL538353.1, from coordinate 373,378 downwards.
TCAAAGGAATATCCGTCAGTCCTGTTTCTTCCTCCAATTCCCGAATCGCAGCATCATGCGCCGTTTCCTGTTCCTCCACAAAACCGCCTGGAATCGCCCATTTCCCGCCTTCGATGTTTGCTTTACCTTCTGCATTTTCAGCTGCTCGTTTAATCAGCAAGACTTGTAATTTTCCAGCTTTTATCGTGGTGATCACGATATCGCTCGTATACCCGTCCGGAGTTCGATACTTGCTTGCTTGATAGTTGTTTTGATTCTCTTCCATCGCTATTCACTCCTTTTCTTTTTTATTTTAGCATAAAACGCAGGTTATTTTTATGTATTTGAGAAAGAGCATATCTCATAACCTAAAAATAATCCTAAAGTATGAAACTTTGGAGTATCTGATCATCATTGGAATAAGGAGAATTGCTAGCTTAGTTAAAAGTTTTCAATTAGATATTATCAAAATCTTTATCTATACTTTTAAATGCTTCCTGTGCTTTTTTTACCCACTTCCCCTTAGCAGAAGTGGCAAATTTGTCTAAATAATTCTTGCAATTGCTTTCTAGATCGGCAACGGAGTTTCTTTTTTGTTCCTTGATCAGTAATTTTCTATTTTCGGAAGTCGCATTTGCCTGACTTGCTGTGAATAAATGAATCATCTTTTTTTCTGTATTCTTTTGAATTTCTTTTAAAGAGTCCTCTAAAAATGGAATCATCCTACGTTTCGTTCCTTTCTTTACGCAGTTCTACAAGCTCTGTTTCTCTCGCTTCGATTTGCTTTTTATAGCCGCGTTCTAAATTCTCTTTTTTAATTTCTAACGCTTTAATTTTAGTTTGCACCAAAGCATTCTCTTCGTACTGTGCTTGTTCAAGGATATGATACGCATGTTGCAGAGGTGGAACTGAATCTTTACGGCCTTTTTTAATTGTAAAATGCAAGCGATCGATTGTTTGTTCCAGTTCTTTACGAAAGCGTTGTTTTATCGCAAGCGACATTTCTATATCAGCTTCTATCTTTTTCTTTTCACTACGAAAATTATCCACTTCGTTTTCCATACGAAGTCGTAAAGCTCTTTCCCTTTCCATTAGGCACCTCCGATTTCTGCTGCAAGTTCTTTATCGTTTTCTATTTGTGACTTGATGGCTGCACTAGTTTGCTTAATAAGGGCATCATAATTTTTTTCCATTTTCTTTAAGTTGGCTAACGCTTTTTCATAATCTTCTTTTGGTTTAGTTCGAATATTAGCCTCTGTAACGTTACCTTTTTCAAGAGCGCTTAATATTTCGTTTGTAGAAAGATGTTTTCCGATAATAGCTGCATTTTTTAACGTATCTTGCCATAATTTGTCTGCATTTTCTTTCCCTTTTTGAAAGATTTCCGTCAATGCTTGTATTTCACTTTGAATCGTTAACTTCATCCCTTCTGTAAGAATCAATGCTTCAGAAGCATCTAAATAAATTTTTTCCGCCAAGGAAAGAGAACCCTCCCGTTTTCGGAATTTCTTTTTTAAAAGTTCTAAATTTTTTAACCGATCTCCAGTCAATTGTTTGGCAAGTTTAGCGCTTCCTGATACATCTAGTTTCAGATTACCGTCTTTATCGAATTCATAACCACCCCACATATGTTGATCGGACATACTTCCTGTTGGTTTCCCGTCGATGGTTAATAGCGTTCCGATCGTAGGTTCCCCAGCTCCATAACCAATCGGTATCGAATCTCGCTTGTCGATATAGTTGAAAACGATATGCCTCCCATTCAATGCTTGTACCATTTCTTTTTGCTTTGCTGATAAAGTGGCATAAATATTGGGACCTTGATAGAAATAGGCACCATTTATACGGGATAATTCGCCTTTTTTCAAGTTTTCAAGCGCGTATTGTCCATCCATGGAACCAAGCGAATGCCCATAAATATGGATTTTAGCATTGGGATAATCTTTCAAAACATTATTAAGCGTATCCGAAGAGGATTTTAATTGCGCAGAAACGGCAGACGATTTGCCTGTATTAATTCGAGTAGCAGTTGGAATATCATTTATCCCCCAATCGCAAAACACATCTTTCGAATCACTGAATGTCTTGTCGATACCGGTGGATCCGCGGTAAAGAATGGTGACTTCTTTTACCTTGGAGCGTTCTCGAAAAGAAGCGGTTTTTGGGACGTAGTTGTTGGTGATGATGTAAGATTGTTCGCCTGTTTTTTTGTCGTTGAATTGGGAAACATAGCCAATTTTAGTATTCCCATTATTTATACTAACCTCTTTAGATTGCTGTAATTTGGCATACTCCTTTTTAGCTATTTGGACTCTTTCATCGTCGGTATATGCGTTACTCATTATTGTGCTCCTTTTCAGTTCTACCTAGGCGTTTTGATAATTCATAAGTTAGTACAATTCCATCACCTTTTAGTTTGTCATTTTTTCTTCCTAAATCATATTCAGCAGTTAAATTTTTATCATTATTTATAATTAAAGTTACCATAATTCCGCCCATTGGATTATGATCGATACTACTATAATCAATCTTATACGATTTAATTACACCCTCAGATGTCAATGATTTCGAGTCTATGTTCCTTAACCCATCTTCAAAAACCTCCTTTGCCTCGTCACTCTTCACAACTTTCAACATATCTTCATTCATTTTTTTATGATCCATATATATTTTCCCTCCAATCACTAAAATAAGAAGCAAAACTATCCCGATTGCATATAAAAGAAATTTCTTCATTACTCCATTCACCTCTTATGTAAATTATCATTTTCACCTCATTCTAACATATAGATACGCGAACGAAGTACGAACGATTCATGGAGATTTTATGGCGATTAGAGGATGAAAAAGCACGGATCTTTTATTCTAGATATTGTTTTATAGCAGTATTTTCAACTTTTACATAAGGTTACATAGAGAAATGTGAATTATTTTAATAAAAAAACACCCGCCGAAACGGATGTTTTTATCATTCCTTATTCAATTTCCGTTACCCATTCCTCGATCGGACTGCGCTTTTTCACTTCTGGGACATTGTCTTCCAAAACGCTGAGGTACAATATTCCGATTACTTTGTTTTCATCCGGGATATCCAAGGCACGGGCGAATGCTTTATCAAAAATAAATTTATTTGTTCGCCAGATCATGCCGACTCCTGCTTCCCAAGCTAATAATTGGAAGTTTTGGATAAAGGCGCTCACGGCCGCGATTGCTTCAAAGTCTTTCTTTTCTTCTTCGACTTGCTTTGCTGTAATAATGATGAGGTAAGGGGGTTTTTCTAGTTTTTGTTTGTTTTTTTCAAGCAACTCTTGTTTTTTCTCTGCTGCGATCGTGTCGCCTTGTGTTGCCTCGATACTTTTTCCGATTGCTTGGAGCAGCTTTTCTTTTCCTGATTTTGAGCCGATGATGTAGACATTCCAGGGTTCCTGCTTGCTGTGGAAAGGCGCATATGCTGCTTGTTCCAACAACAGATCTATTTTGGCGCGCTCGATTGGCGCGCTACTCGCACGTTTGATACTTCTTCTTGCTAAGATGGCTTTTGTTGTTTCTGTCACTTTGCTTCCTCCTTTAGGGGATCAGTGGATCTCTTTTTCAATCGGTTCTTGGATATGCACGATGTCATAACGTGCGATGCTATTGCCATGGACGCCTTTGCGCTGTTCTTTTTGTTCGCGCGAATCTTTTGTACGGCCGTGAGCACGTTTGAAAGAGTCGCTCTTTACCCAATTACGCTGTGCTTCTTCGCTGACCCATTTGCTGGTCACGACGACTTCTTCATGGTCTAAACTTTCGTCTGCATTCTTCCAAAGTTCAAACCCTAAGAATCCTTCCACTTCTGCAATATCTTTCGTTGGGGCGCCGTCGCCTAATTCGCCGGTAAATTGTTTGATTACTTGATCTCCAAATCCTTTTTCTACTTTAATAGTATTGGTCACTACGATCATGATTCTCGCCCTCTCTATTTTCAAAATAGTCAAATATATTATCTTATTATATGTGATAATGATTATCATTGTCAATTCTTTGTAAAAAAACAGCTTCTATTCTAATCGTTCCATTAGAATAGAAGCCATGACATCAAGCATTCTCATTGGCAGCAGCCCGGCGCATCCGTTCCCGAATGCCGACACGCTTGATTTGTTTACTTCGCAGTTGACCACAAGCTGCATCGATATCCGTCCCATGTTCGCGACGAACGACACAATTGATGCCGTTTTTCTTCAGCACATGATAAAACGCATTGATCGATTCTTCCGTACTGCGCTCGTAATCGATATGTTCCGCTACAGGGTTGTAGGGGATCATATTGACATAAGCCAGCTGGCTGTATGGTCTGATCAGTTGGGCTAATTCTTCCGCTTCTTTAACATGGTCATTGACATCTTTCAACATAATGTACTCAAATGTTACGCGGCGATTTGTTTTTTCGATGTAATATTCGATTGCTTCCATAAGTGTTTCGATCGAAAACGTCCGGTTGATACGCATGATCTGTGTGCGTAATTCATTATTAGGCGCATGCAAGGAGATCGCAAGGTTGACTTGCAGATCTTCGTCTGCGAATTCTTTGATCTTTGGTGCAAGACCACTTGTCGATACGGTGATATGCCGTGCTCCGATCGCAAGTCCGCTGTCACTGTTGACAACGTGCAGGAAGTTCATCAGATTTTCATAGTTATCGAAGGGTTCACCGATTCCCATGACAACAATATGACTGACCCGTTCGTCGCTGCCTCGGTCATCCAAGTAATATTGCACATTCATGATTTGTTCGACGATTTCGCCAGCTGATAAGTCTCTGCTTTTTTTCAGGATACCACTCGCACAAAATGTACAGCCGATGTTGCAGCCTACTTGGGTGGTCACACACACAGATAGACCGTATTTTTGTTTCATCAGGACGGTCTCGATCAAATTGCCATCTTGTAATTTAAATAAGTATTTGGTTGTACCATCTTTTGATTCTTGGATAATTTCTTTTTCTAATGTTTCCATTACAAAGGACTCTTCTAGCAAAGCAAGCGTCTCTTTTGGAACATTGGTCATTTCCGCAAAGCTTCTTACCCGTTTGCGATATAGCCAATCCCAGATCTGTTTGGCTCTGAACCCTTTTTGATCGCGTTCAACAAGCCAATCCGTTAATTTTTCCAGCGTGATACCATAAATGGAACTTTTTGACATTCTTTTTCCTCATTTCCCAGCATTCATTACTACCAAGATTATAGCTGTTTTTGCCTCAAGTAGCAATGCTTACTTCGATTAGAAAATGCTCCTATTCATAGCGCAAGTAGGCAACTGTCGTTTGTAAAAATTCTTCAAAGCCTTTGCGTCCATCTGCGCCCCCAAGTCCAGATTCGCGGAAGCCGGCATGGAAACCATTGATTGCTTCTTCTGCTTCACAGTTGACATATACTTCGCCAAAGCGGATTTCATTGATACCGCGCATGATCTCGCGATAGTTTTCCGAAAATAGATAGGAAGAAAGCCCGTAGACACTGTCATTGGCCAAGTCGATAACTTCATCAAATGTTTTATACGTCATGATCGGAACGACTGGTCCGAAAATTTCTTCATTCATGATTTCCATGTCTTGTGTCGCGTTGGTAATAATTGTTGGTTCAAAGAAATAACCTTTACCGCGGTCGATCTTATTTCCACCAATTAGAATCTTCGCACCTTCTTTTTCTGCACCAGCAACTAATTCGCTGATATGATCCAGCTGTTCTTTATTGATAATGCTACCGTAATCGGTTTTTTCATCGTAAGGATCGCCAACTTGCAGTTTTTCCATGCTAGCGCGTAATTCTTTGGTAAATGCTTCTGCAACATTTTCATGGACATATACACGTTCCGGACATGTACAAACTTGGCCGCTGTTTTTGATTCTCGCTTGTACGATATAACGGACAGCTTTTTGCAGATCCGCATGTTCGGTTACGATCGTTGGTGCTTTACCACCTAATTCGAGGTTTACTTTTTTGACTGTTTCGGCAGCTGCCTTCATGACTGCTTTCCCAGAACCCGTGCTCCCGGTAATGGAGATCAAATCGATATCTGGATGCTTAGACAGCTGATTCCCTACTTCCGAGCCGCTTCCAACAACGACTTGGAAAAGACCTGTTGGCAGGCTTGTTCTTTGCGTGTATTCGGCGATTTTCAGAGTATTCAGCGGGGACTCATTGCTTGGTTTGATAACGACCGAACAACCTGCAATCAGAGCTGGAATCAGCTTACGCATCAAAACAAAGACCGGTGCATTCCAAGGAAGGATTCCGCCTACAATGCCGATTGGTTTCTTTAAGAAGACGATCATTTCGTCATCGATCTCACTTGGGACTACTTCTGATTCTAAATGATATGCAAAGCCGGCCATATAATCAATGTATTGAATAGAACGTTCTATCTCACCAATTGCTTCTTTAAAAGTTTTCCCTTGTTCTTCTACATAGATTTTTGCTAATTCTTCTTTATTTTCCTCAAGGATCGGTTTTAGTTCTTTCACGATCTCGCTTCTTGCCGCCATTGTTTTTTTCGCCCATTCCTTTTGCGCTTCTTTGGCGCCGGCAATAGCTTCGTTTACATCTTGTTCATTTGATTGAGGCATGGTTTCGATAAATTTTTCTGTCACCGGATTGATCAGCTCTTTCGTCTTATCAGAATGACTTAATACAAATTTACCATTGATATAATTTTCCATCATTTTTAACTTCCTCCTCTATTGTTTCACTCTTTTTTGAGTTCCCCACAAGCATAAAATAAAACTTAATTTACAAGTAAATGGTAATATAGTAGCATTAGTACCATAATAAGCTGGAGAGCGAGGTAAGATAATGGCAAATATAGAAAGAAATCCGATAGAAACGCTTATAAATGAGGTGGAAAAAGCGATTGTCGGGAAACGTGAAACGATCAAATTATGTTTGACCGCTTTTTTAGCCAATGGACATGTTTTATTAGAAGATGTCCCGGGTGTTGGGAAAACGATGCTTGTCCGATCGCTTGCAAAAGCAATGGGGATACGTTTCAAGCGTATTCAGTTTACCCCTGACTTACTTCCAGCAGATGTGACAGGGATCTCCATTTTCAATCCGGAAACGCGTGAATTTGAATTCCGGCCTGGTCCGATCGTTGGCAATATCGTATTAGCCGATGAGATCAATCGTACTTCTCCCCGCACACAAGCTGCTTTACTAGAAGGAATGTCTGAAAACAGCGTCACCGTTGATGGCGTGACTCATTTATTAGAAGATCCGTTTTTCGTCATGGCGACGCAAAATCCAGTCGAATACGAAGGAACTTATCCGCTACCCGAAGCGCAGTTAGACCGTTTCCTGTTGAAACTTGCCATTGGCTATCCGACAGCAGAAGAAGAATTGGAACTACTTACACGTAAAGAGAAGACGGATACGCTTGCTTCTGTGAATGAAGTATTAGACAAAACAGCGATCTTGGCATTAAAAAAACAAGTTCAAGACGTTCATATCAATACCGAATTAAAGCAATACATCATCCAGCTGGTTCAAGAAACAAGAAACCACCCGAAGATCCTGCTCGGTGTAAGTCCGCGGGGGACCCTCGCTTTCATGCAAGCCGTAGCCGCATATGCCCTGATTGAAGGACGCGATTATGCCATTCCGGATGACGTCCAATATCTGGCACCCTTTATCTTTGAACACCGCCTACTCCTTAAAACAGCTTATCGCTTTGAAGCGGCTTCGATTCGTTCAATCGTCGAAGAGATCATAAGCACCGTTCCTATCCAGGCAAAGAAAGGATAATCCGATATGAAAAAGCAAACGCTCCGCTTTATCGGCAGGTGGGTTTTCTGGATCATCGTCTACGGCCTCGTCTGCCTGTTCACATTGTTTCAAGGCGACAAAGCCAGCTGGTTTTTAACTTATTTCATTACATTTATCCTACTATTGCTATTGATCGTCTCGATTTCACCACTGCGCAACTGGCGTATCCAGTATGCTCTCGCACAGCCATATTACGCAGCTGGCGAAACGATCCATGTCCATTTACAGCTACAGCGCAAAATCCCCTTTCTACAAGGTAATTTAAAAATCCAACAGCAGATCCGTTCCAAAACTGACACCAGCGGGTGGCTGGAACAGACTATTTCTCCATTTTTCCGTAAAAAGCTCCTTGTTCCGCTACCTGGCTTCCCTGCAAAACGTGGGCCTGTCGACTTTTCTACAGTCCGGCTGACCACCCGTGATCCTTTCAACTTGATCGCGAAAAGTATCCAGCTCGAAACAACTGAGACGTTGCTAGTGTATCCCGCTTATGAAAAAGCGTTAGCCCTTTCCATTGCTGATTCACTGTCGCAAGGCGAGCAAAATGCGGATCACTGGTCCTTGATGAAAAACGAAAATATCCACGGTCTACGCAAATTCCAAAACGGTGACCGTATCGCGCTGATTGATTGGAAAACTACAGCCAAAAAGAATGAACTTTTTATGAAAGAATACGAAAGTAGCCGCAATGCTGAACTACATGTCTTTTTTCATAATAAACATGCAGTTGATCACGAAACAAGTTTGACTGCCTGCTATTCCTTCGTTCGTCATTTATCGGAGCAAGGTCAGCCGATCGAATTATTGATTCCCACTGAAACTTTTCAACAAGCTGGCGAAGGTAAAGCATTCACCGAAACGATCGCGCATTTATTTGCCAATTTGGAAGCAAAGCCGGCAGATCAAGATTTACTGATTCCTGATGGTCCAACTATCGTCTTTACTCCCGAAATCGATGAAACGATCCAACGTATGCTGGAAAATTATCGTTATCATGATAGTTTAAAAATCGTTACTGCTCAGGGGGATCCCACGCTCCATTCTGATAAAGTCTTGGAACTTGCGGATCTTATAAGAAAGGAGGCGCGCAATGTCTAAACGAATCCTTAGTGGCTGCTTATTGGTATTTGCTTTCCTTTTGATTGCTGAGTGGGTGTATCCTTTTCATGATATCTTGAGAATCGGCGGTAGTTCGTGGACATTGCTGTTTATCGCCAGTTGCTTACTTGGCAGTTTCTTCCAACTGCGTTTTTATATTTCTTTTCCGATTCATTTCGTGTTGGTTTATCTTTTCAGCACTCTAGCGGTGAAAGGTACGAACCCGCTAAGGATCAGTGCTATTTCTACTTTCATAGACAACGTCCGAGATGGGATCGCAGCAATGACGGAATTATCCGCAAAAGCTGTGCCGCCGCTATTTATCTATCTTATTTTCTTAGTGGCATTATGGCTACTTGCCTATATCACGTTTTACTCTATTTTTCGGAAACAACGTGTTTTGAATATTCTTATCATGACATTGCTCTATTTGCTCATCATCAATACATTTACACAATATGACGCTACTTTTGCGATTGTCCGAAGCTGTCTGTTTGGATTTTTGATTCTATATCTCGCTAATTGGCAAGCCAATTTGAGTCCCTCCAGCCATGTCTTTAGCAAACGGATCTTTTATCATCTGGGCATATTCGCGCTATTATTTGCTATTCTTTTTGCAGCGACCCAGCTTCCCACGTATAAGCCCTATTTTGCCGATCCGATTCCGACGCTTAAAAGCAAGTTTGGTCTGCTGGATACAACCAGACAAATTGGCTACAGTGAAGATGATTCACGTCTAGGCGGTCCTTTAGAGAATGATAGTACTGAGGTCTTTCAAGTTCAGACTGAAAGTGCCCATTATTATCGCGTGGAAGCAAAATGGCAGTATACAGGAAAAGGCTGGGAAACGCCGAAAGCAGAAAAAACAAAGCCGCTTTCATCACAGACTGATTTTCCTATCGACCTGAATGACCGTTATGATACGAAAGCGAAAGAACAAATAGATATTGAATTCACTGCATCTAACGGTTATATTGCTTATCCATATGGTACGGACAAACTCCAAAGCGGTGCAAGTGATATACGCTACCAGCCCGCTGGCGACAAACTCACCACTGAAAATGGCATCAAGAAGTATCACATCGAACTGGAACCCCCTGTTTATGATATTCCTACGATGCAAAAAGCAAAGATGGATCAGCTCAACAAACAATTTCTCGCCCAGTATACCCAACTGCCCCGCGAACTGCCGAAACGAGTCAAGCGGTTAGCGGAAAAGGTGACTGCTGGTGAAAAAACAGCTTATGATAAAGCCAAGGCAATCGAGACTTATTTAAACAGCGGTGGACGTTTCACCTATAGTATCGAAAATGCGGATGTCACAGATCGCGGTAAAGACTATGTCGATCAATTCTTGTTCGACACAAAAATTGGCTACTGCGATAATTTTTCAACAGCCATGGTCGTGATGCTTCGTTCCTTAGGCATCCCTGCTCGTTGGGCGAAAGGCTTCAACAGTGGTACAATGATTGACGATGTTGAAATGACCTATCAGATCACGAACGATAACGCTCATTCATGGCCGGAAGTCTATTTTCCCGGTACTGGCTGGGTTCCCTTTGAGCCAACGACGACATTCAGCAATCCGGAAACTTTTACCGAGGCGCAAACTGAAGCTCCTGAGCAATCAGCCGATTCTACTAATGACAGTGAGGCTGATACTGAGACACCAGCGGAAAAACCGGATACGGCTACACCAAATCAGCAAAAGCAGGAACAACAAAAACAATCTAAAAAAGAGACTGCAAAATCGAAAACAACCTCTTCGAATGACCATTCCATTCTTTTATGGATAAGCACGATCACAGCGATCATCTTGCTCCTTTTAGCAATAGTCGCCTTCCTATTCCGGCGCCAGTTCACTGTATGGCGATTGAAACGCCAGTTAGAAAAAGAAGCGATCACTTTCACTGCCGCTTATGAACGACTACTTCATACATTGACAACAAGCCAGACAAAGCGTCAGTCTTCAGAAACGCTGCGTCAATTCGCTCAGCGCTTCAGCATGATAGACGGTCTAGCTGTATTAACACAGCGGTATGAACAGCTTACTTACGGAAATAGCTCAGAAAATATCATTTCTTCTGAAGAAAAAGCCTTGTTCTTGGGTATTCTTGCTAAGCTACCTTATAAAGTCTAAAAAAGCGCCCTGCTCCAAACATGATCTGTTTAGAGCAGGACGCTTTTTTATTTTAAAATCTGATACCGATATTATTTATTCAAAAAATCCTGCAAGGCTTTTGCATTAGCTGCAACATCATCCATTCGCAAAACGTCGCCTGGGCCATCGATTCGTTCAGGATGCCATAACCCTTTGGCTGGGATACTGAATTTTTCAAGCGGCTCGGTTTTGCCTAAGACAAAATCGATTCCTGTCTTGAATAACAAATTGCTGGGCAAGTCTGTCGCGGTATACCCTTGGAGTTTCCCTAAGACATCGGGAAGCTTTGTGATGCTACCTGCACTTACCGCTTGCTCTTTCAGTGCATTCAAAACTTGTTGCTGTCTCCGGATCCGGCCAAAGTCGCCTTCTGCATCATGACGGAAACGGGCGTACTGCAAGAGTGTTTTGCCGTCCATTTTTTGTTTTCCGGCTTTGATCGCAACATCAATATTCTTCGACATATTTTTCTCCGCATTGATCTCAATTCCGTCTGGCGCCAGCGTATCGACGATTTTAGGGAATTGCGAGAAATTAGCAACGACGTAATATTGGATATCCACATTGAAGTTTTCTTTGATCGTTTTCCGAACCAGTTCCGGCCCCCCGAACGAATAAGCAGCATTGATCTTGTTTTTTCCATGTCCCGGAATATCGACATATGTATCGCGCATGATCGATACTAGTTTTGGCGTGCCTGTTTTTTTATCGTATCTGGCGATCATGATCGAATCAGATCGTCCTCGATCTTTACCACGCGAATCACTTCCTAGGAGTAGCACATTGAAATCGCCGTTCCCAGATTTTACTCCGTTAAATGGAAATGACTGCAGTGTATTTTCTTTTTCAGCCTGTTTTAAACTCGATTTATATTTACTATAAGCAACTATTCCCGTGATAACCCCGATAATCAAAAAAATGACTACGATTGCTATGATTACACGACCTACACGTACTTTTCGTTTTTTTTGATGTTTCGCCATTTTTTCACCTCATTTTTTACACTTTACTCTACTATACTACAATAAATTTGCAAATAATTGGAAATGAAATAACTAAGAATTTTTAAAGATTGCATCTTTTTCAGCATAACTCGATTATTCTATACCCTTTTTCGCCATTAACGTGTAAACTAAAAGTATAAAAATAAAAAAGTAGGTGTTCAGATGTATAACCAGATAAACAAAAAGAAATCTAAAAAACCTATCTGGATCAGTATTGGGATCGTGGCAGCGCTTATTATTATCGCCGCGGGTGTATTTCTTTTTATTCACTTTAAAAACAGGGCATTGAATGAAGCAACTGCTGTTTCAGAATCATTTACAAAAAATCTACAAAAGCAGGAATATGCCAAACTCAAAAACGACGTCAACAGCGCATCACTGAAGAAAGTAGCCTTCACAAAACAGGAAATGGTCGATAAATACCAAACGGTTTATAACGGGATCGGCGCAAAAGATATCAAAATCAGTAATTTGAAAGTAAAACAGGCAAAAGAAAAGAATCAGTTTGCTTTGACATATGACTTAAAAATGACAACAGATTTGGGACCGCTGAAAACGAAACATTTTTCCGCGACACTTGCTCAAGAAGGCGATAAATGGAAAGTCAATTGGAAGCCGGATCTGATCTTCCCGAAGATGGTCAAATCAGATAAAGTCTTTTTCTCTTCTGACGATGCCAAGCGCGGTGATATCGTCGACCGTAATGGCAAAAAATTGGCAACGATGGATCATATCGAACAGTATGGCATCTTTCCTGAAAAACTTGGCAGCGGTAAGGAAAAAGAAAAAAATATCCAAGCAATCAGTAAAGAACTGCATGTCGAAACGGCTTTTGCAAAATCACAATTAGCACAATCATGGGTGAAGCCGGACAGTTTTGTTCCGCTCAAAAAATGGATCGAAAAAGGAACGCCTAAAGATCTTCCGGGTCTCGCCTCTTCTGCTATATCGATTCGTACCTACCCGCTTAATGAAGCAGCAGCCCAATTGATCGGTTATGTTGGCGAAGTCAGTGCTGACGACATCAAAAAGAATCCAGCGCTAGCAGCAGGAGATGTTATCGGGAAAACAGGCTTAGAACGTTATTTCGACAAACAATTACGCGGTAAAAACGGTGGGACGATCAAAATCGTCAACAGCCAAACAAAAAACGAGGAAGTGCTTCAACAAGTAGCCAAAGCAGATGGGAAGCCAATCAAATTGACGATCGATGCTGCTATTCAGCAAAAAGCTTTCGACAGCTTAGGGACCGAAACTGGACAAGCTACGATGATCAATCCGAAGAACGGTGATTTGCTTGCACTGGTCAGCACACCTTCCTTCAACCCCAACCAAATGACGGCTGGGATTTCTGCAAAGGATTATAAAAAACTTGCTGACAATAAAGACTTGCCATTCTTAGCTCGCTATACAACTCGCTATGCACCTGGATCGACTTTCAAGACGCTTACGGCAGCAGTCGGACTTGATCTAGGCGTGACGAAACCGGATAAAGTCCGTAAGATCTCCGGGTTGAAATGGCAAAAAGACAGTTCTTGGGGCAAATATTTTGTCACACGGGTGCATGACGTTCCATCTGTCAACATGACAGATGCCTTAGTATTCTCCGACAATATCTATTTTGCACAAGAAGGACTCGAGATCGGTGCGAAACGTTTGGAAGCAGGACTCAAGAAATTCAACTTTGACAAAGATTATAAAGATCTACCATTTACGATGAATCCTGGACAAATCTCCAACAAAGAAGGATTATCCTCCGAAGTGTTATTAGCAGACACTGCATATGGCCAAGGTCAATTGCTGCTGTCTTCCATTCAACAAGCGGTAGCCTACTCTGCCATCGCAAATCACGGGAAAATCCCGCAGCCTCGGCTGATTTTGGCAGATAAGGCTGCACCACTTGAACAGGCTGTGAAAGCTGATTCAGCTGATAAAGTCGCAGCGGCATTAGTGAAAACAGTCAGCGATCCTGGCGGAACAGCACACGCCTTAGCTTTAAACGGTAAAAAATTAGCCGCCAAGACTGGAACAGCAGAATTGAAAGAGAAACAAGGAGAATCCGGTAAAGAAAATGGATTCCTCTATACCTTCGATGCCGACAATCCCGATTTTCTCTTAGTAGGAATGGTAGAAGATGTCAATGGCCGCGGTGGCAGTGGTTTAGTTATTAAGCAATTGAAACCTTTAGTAGAAAGTATGTATAAATAAGAAAACGGTTTGGAAAGAAGCATCATGCTTTCTTTCCAAACCGTTTTTATTTTATTTCACAGTACGGTGATTATAGCTGCTGAAATATTCACAGCCTGATTGCAATTCTTGTCCGAGTAGTTTATTGACTGTTACAAATCTATAACCACGTTTTTTGAGTACTCGCAGTGTTTTATCTAAGCTGGCAGCAGTTTTGCCATGAATATCATGCATCAAGACGATCTCGCCTTGCCCTGCATTCGCCAGCACTGCTTTAGTTACACTATTTCCTGATTTCGCTTTCCAATCAAGCGTATCGATCGTCCATTCTACGATCGGCACACCAGCAACCTCTGCGACTTGCCGATCAATACCACCATATGGCGGCCTGACCACTGCTGGAAAATGCCCTGTGGCTTGATAGACAGCGATCTGTGTTCCCCAGATCTGCTGGGCTACTTCCTTCGCAAGACGCTTCGTCAATAATGGGTGATCCCAAGAATGATTACCGACTTGATGCCCTTCCGCCATTTCACGTTTGACCAATGCCGGATTTTTTTCAACATTGGAGCCAAGTACAAAGAAAGTTGCTTTGGCATGATGTTTGCGCAGAACATCCAGTATCTTTGGCGTATACAAACTGCTTGGACCATCATCAAAAGTAAGCGCAATGGTTTTCTTTTTGGAGATCCGTGGCACTTCTGGACGTGCATACTGTTTATTCAGATGCTTTTCTTTCAGCTGATAACCAATCGTTTTCAGTGGGATCGTTACTTTCTTGACTGTTTTCACATGCGGGATCTTGACTGGTAGGATCAGCGCTTCATTCGTCAAATGAAAATCATAGGCACCCGCCTTGTTTGGAAACTGGATAGCTGCTAGATCTTTTCCGTTGGCAACTCGAAGTTTGCCAGTACGGATCGCAGCTTCTGCCACGATTTTTTTGAATGCTGCTTTTTTATAGAAGGAATTCTTAAAAATCGACTGCAAAGTAAGCAGGTCATTAGTCGTTTGATCCAATGTCAAAGTTTGGATCAGCTCTCTTTTTTTCAATTGGACGAGCTTGGTTCCTTGACGTTCATAGCTGACTTTCTCAATGCGGAAACTGTCGGTATTCTTAGCAGAAGACTGTTCTTTAAACGTATAAAAATAGTAACGCGGTTTGTCGGATCGTAAGGCCTTCAAATCTTGCGCGATATACGTGTCCATTTGTTTCTTTACCAACTTATTATCCTGTTTGTCTTTGGTCAGCGGGATATACGTTGTGATCTGCACATCGCCCTGCTTGTGATGTGCCTTTCTAAAAGCGATCCCTGGGTTTTGTTTTACCGACTGGTCGATTTTCTTCTCTAGCTTTTCTTCCGCAACTTTGATCTGATGCTTGTGATACAACCATGTACCGATGATAAGCGCAGCTGCTGCAAGAATGATCAGCCCAATAAAGAGCCATTTTTTCTTCAAATCTGTACACCTCAATGGAAAAGAATCTTCCCCAACTCTTTTCTGGTACTATTATACACATGATAATAAAATTTTCTAGCGTTTTTGTTAATTTTTTGCTTTTCTTTAACTTTTTATGACAACTTTTCGACAAAAAAACTTGAAGCCGTATAGACTTCAAGTTGGGTCATGATTTATCCAATCGATATTACTTTTTCCAGCCTTTTTTAAATCCTTCGACAAAAGAACTCGAGGTTTTGGCG
This sequence comes from Listeria grayi DSM 20601, assembly GCF_000148995.1. Lineage (GTDB taxonomy): Bacteria > Bacillota > Bacilli > Lactobacillales > Listeriaceae > Listeria > Listeria grayi. Next base: position 357,447 of record NZ_GL538353.1, on the reverse strand, counting down.
GCGGATTTTACAACGAGTGCGGAACCATAAATGGCGATCTTGGACAGATCACCGATCACCTCGCCTGCTTTACCAGCTGTTGTACTGATTTGTGTTGCGATCTCTTCTCCGGCTGCTTTTGCTTTTTCTTCATCAAATAGAATCAAACGTTCTTCTTCAGACAAAGTAAATCCCTCCGTTTCCATTTTTTTCATCCTACCAGATTTTTTCTGCTGGTTCAAGCAACAACATTAATTCGGGATAATGATATCGTTTGAGTCGGATTTCTGCGGTTTTTTGGTTTTTATATCTACGAATAATTTATGCGGCAAGCAGATGATCGTTTCGCCTGGCTTGCTTTTCCAACCCATTTTCACCCCGACTTGGTCCGGGCTGTTATCTTCCTTGATACGGATGCTTTCTCCTTTTACTTCCATGATATTATATTGCTTTCCTTTTCCATGAATCGTAAAAATATCGTCTCCCTTGTGGCCCGTCAACGTAATCTTCCGGATCTGTTTGCCATCTTGGGTAATGACTGCAACAACTTCTTTACCAGTTTCCTTTGCTTGGACAACTGAAAAAATGATGATCGGTAAGAAAGATAACAGGATCAATAAGGTGATTATGATAACATCAAATGGCCGAACCATTTTTAGATAAGATTTCATAGTAATAATCCTTTCTATCTCTTTGTTACCCATCATACAATATTTTCTACGAACTAGAAACCCTTTTTAGAAAAAGATTGCATTTAAAAGCCAAAACACAAGGGCAGCGAGCGTGCCTGAGAGCGGTAAGGTGATCAGCCAAGTAACGAGCATGTTTTTCCCCGTGCGCCAATTGACTTCTTTTTTATGATTTGCCGTCCCAACGCCCATGATCGAGCTGTCGATGACTTGTGTAGTACTCACCGGAAGTTTAGTCAATGTCGCTGTCATAATGACGGATAGTGAACTGAGATCAGCCGCTACTCCCGTTACTGGTTCGATTTTCATGATTTTTGTGCCGACAGTTTTGATGATTCGATATCCACCGATCGAAGAGCCTAGTGCCATTGCTGCTGCACACGAAATTTGCACCCAAAGCGGTACCCCTGCGGATTTAGATTGAAAGCCGCTAGTGATCAGCGCCAAAGTGATGATCCCCATTGTTTTTTGGGCATCATTCGTCCCATGTGAGTATGCTTGGATCGCTGCTGTAAAAATTTGTGCGATCCGGAAATGGCGATTTGCTTTCGCCCGCTTGCGATTGCGGAACAACCATTTTATCAAGGAATAGATCAAATAGCCGACGGTAAAACCTAAGATAGGTGAAATAATAAGTGCTAGGATGATCGTCAAAAAACCGGTGTAATTCAAGATCTGGAACGAATTTGCCGAAGCAACCGCTGCCCCGGCGATCGCCCCGATCAGCGCATGAGAAGAACTGCTCGGCATTCCTACCAACCATGTCAGTAGGTTCCATATAACTGCTGCAAGTACCCCGCATAAGACGACGAAAACACCATTTTCCAATTTAAATGGGTTGATAATACTACTAGTCAGCGATTCTGCTACCCCGGTAAAAGAGATGGCTCCCAAGAAATTCATGACCGCCGCCATGAGGATCGCTACTCTTGGCTTTAAAGCTCTTGTTGATATACATGTTGCTACTGCATTAGCGATATCATGGAATCCATTGATGAAATCAAATAGCAGTCCTGCTACGACGATGCAGATCGTAATAATTAAAATCGTATCCATATCCGTTCCCCTGACTTTTTCTTTTTCTTAAGGTTCTATACCCCAATAGAAAAAAACAATACCGCTTTAGGCAGTATTGTTTTGTCCTCTAGTTATAGCTATTTTCTCTTTTCACAACTGTCATAATTCCGGAAATCAAGTAAAGAATGCCGTGAATGCTAGCAATTTGCAAACCACCCAGTACAATCAAGACAACTCCCCAATTTTTTGCTTCCGGAGCATTGTATTTTAATTTATTAGCACTGATAAATCCGAGAACGACCGATGCTCCCATTAAGAGTAGGAAAAATAAAAAATAGATTCCCAGACCGATCACTCCAAATAGCACGTCACCCGCTGAGAAATCTTCTGGAAAGAAGGAAGCGATAAAACCAATCATTACTAACATGCCTACGCACCCTATAACGATTGTATTAACGATTGCTCCGATCAGTGCTAGTATATATTCTGTCCGTCTATTCATGTTATTTCTCAGATCCTTTTCTCATCTCTTAATTTCGAATGCCATACACCAAATGAGAAATACACGATCAAGCCGACTACAAACCAAATTGCAAAAGCAATCAAGGTGATACCAGAAAGGTTGATGATCAGATACACACACAGTAAGAGAGAAAGTGCCGGTACCACCGGATAAAATGGTGTTTTAAAACCAGTATCCGGAATATGTTTATTATTTCTCAAGAAGAATATACCTAATGATACCATAGCAAAAGCAAATAATGTACCGATATTGATCAATTCCGCTAATTTCGTCAGTGGGACTAAACCAGCGATGATACCCATCACAGTCGCAAAAATCAACGTATTGACTACCGGGGTATTATTACTGTTTACTTTCGCGAATGTTTTCGGCAGCAAGCCGTCACGACCCATTGCATAAATCAAGCGCGTCCCACCATAAGACATAACCAGGATAACAGTTGTCATCCCGACGATCGCTCCTAACGACAGCAGACCGGCGAACCAGTTTTGATTGATTGCTTGCAGGGCAAAAGCAACCGGTGCGCTCACATCTTTCAGCAAGTCATAGTGGATGATCCCTGTCAGTACTGCAGACAGTAGAATATAGAGCAGTGTACAGATAAATAGCGATGAAATGATCCCGATCGGCATATTTTTCTGCGGATTCTTGACTTCTTCCGAGGCGGTCGAAACAGCATCAAAACCTATATAGGCAAAGAACACCATCGAAGCACCGGTAATGATTCCTTTAAAGCCGAACGGCATGAACGGCTGCCAGTTGTCGGGCTTTACATAAAATGCGCCGACAACGATAAAGAGAACAACGACCGCTAATTTAACGATCACCATAATATTATTGACACGCGTTGATTCTCTGATCCCTAGACTCAGCAAGACGCCGATCACGATCACAACGACAAAGGCAAGCAAGTCGAAATACGTACCGGTGGCCGGATTGTAAGAGCCAGCGATCAGCTTTGGAATCTCTACATGGAATCCTGCAAGCAGACTTTGCATATAGGACGACCAGCCACTTGCGACCGCAGCGACTGCTAGACCATACTCAAGTAGCAGCGCCCAGCCAATGATCCAGGCAAAAATTTCTCCAAAAACATAATAGCTATATGTATAAGCACTTCCCGCAATGGGCAGCTTTGATGCAAATTCGGAATAACAGAGTGCCGCTAAACAACAGGCGATCCCTGCAATGATAAATGAAATAACGATCGCTGGACCGGAAACCACCGAAGCGATCTCGCCAGGTAAAATAAAAATCCCTGATCCAACTACTGCGCCGACACCTAACATCGTTAAGTCAAACGCTCCTAAGCTTTTTTTCAATTTCCCTTCTACAATTGTATCTTTTGTAAATATTTTCCGTCTAAACGGAGAATGACTCCCATCACTCATATGAAAACCTCCAATTCTGTATTGTTAGGGTAACATCTAAAGCAGAATTTTTCAACTAAAAATTTTTAATTGTGCGAATATTTCGTTTCCAAAGAGACACCTGTAAGACCTACAGGTGTCCTGATTTTATTTCGCCATATGAAAATTCTTAGCTGTCAAATGAAACTTCCCTTTTAAGCCAGAGGTGATATATACTTTCTTATCTTTGCTGACAAAAATTGCTTCCACGCCTTTTTGTTTTTCAATAAAAGCAAGTCCGTTTTTTATCCCTTCCGAAAATGCTGCCGAGGATAAGCCGTCACCTGTCAGCGATTTGTCAGATATGATCGATACACCGGCAATGTTGTTTTTGAATGGATAGCCGGTTTTCGGATCAAATAAATGATGATACTTCACACCGTCCGCTTCCAAATAACGTTCATAGATACCTGATGTGACGATCGATTTGTTATGCGCCGGCAAGTAGCCGATCAGCTGACCACGTGAGGAAAACGGATCCTGTATCCCGACTTTGAAAACATCGCCACTTGGGCTATTCCCATGGATAAGCACGTTGCCGCCTAGATCAATAATCGAAGACTGCACGCCTTCTTTATTAAAGACTTTCTGTACTTCATCGGCAATAAAGCCTTTGGCGATGCCTCCTAGATCAAGCTTCATCCCTTTTTTCTTAAGGAAAACGCTATGCTCTTTATCGTTCAGAACCACATTTTGATAACCGACTAACGGCAGACGTTCCTTGATTTCTTTATCCGTCGGTTTTTTTGCATCTGGGAAACCGATATGCCACAGTAAGGTGATCGGTCCGATCGTAATGTCTTTGCTTCCGCCGGTTTCTTTACTGTACAGAATACCCCGCTTGATCAGTTTATAGATATTTTTATCTACTGAAACAGGTTTTATCCCGCTTGCAGCATTGATTTTATCGACTTCAGATTCTTGTTTGAATTCATTATTGATATCGATTTTGATCGCTAATTCACGAATGCGTTTAAAACCTTTATCAAGGGCTGCCTCTTTGTCCTTGTCGTATACTTTTAACTTGACGATCGTGCCCATGATCACTTCCGATTTGATATAGGGTTCATCTTTTAATTCCACTTTTTTCTTTTCTTCCCCACAACCAGCTAATACCAATAGTGCTGCCACTGTAATGCTAAGCAGCCAGATACCTTTTCTCTTCATTTTGACACCCTTCCTATTCACTGTCCGTGCGTTCTTAATTTACCTCTAGCGCCGACAATTGTCAATATGCTAAATGATCTGCTTTCCGTATACTTTTTACTATTTTTTAGTATACTAATAAGTAGACATATAAAAGGAGGGGTTTTGTGTTAACGAACCAACATTTGTACGAATACTTAGAAGATAATGCTCATTCCTTAGCAGACAATTGGATAGAAGCGCTTGATCAAGGTGACAAAGATGATCTTTCTGTCATTTATACAACGGCGCTGATACGGGCTATCCAAACGAAAAACAATGAATTAAATGGCTTGTTAGCTCGAACGTTTACAGAAGATGCGGCCAGCTTCCAAAAAGATTTGGACAACTGGCTGAGAATGATCTCAACGGAGATCGAGTACTTGCAGACACCTATTCACTTTATTATTTCCGCATTTTATCGACTTCAAGGAAATTACATAGAAGCGATAAATACATTTTATCAAAGCAACTGTACTTCTTATTCGGCAGAAGATCTATATGCCTGGACCACTTCGATCTACATGCATATGGAAAAAATCATCCTTGCTTTTTTAGAAAAGCAGCAACAATTTGCAGAAAAACGACTGCGTTCACAGCAAGCAATGATCAATGAATTGAGTTCACCGGTCATTGCCCTGACAGAGTATACTTCTATTTTGCCATTAATGGGCTACTTGGACACAGAGCGGGGAACAAATTTTGCCGATAATGTGTTAGATCAATGTGTGGAAAAACAAATCAGCTGTTTAATGATCGATCTTTCGGCTGTGACACTCGTCAATACGAATCTCGCGCAAAAATTATTTACTTTGCTGGACATGTTGCACCTTGTTGGAATCGACACGGTTTTGTCTGGTGTTCGTCCAGAAATCGCGCAAACAGCGGTGCAGCTGGGAATCGATTTTGATGGGATCACGATCAAAGCGACTTTGGCGCATGCTATTCATGACCGATATGCAGAACTAGGTTATTTATAAACGACAAAAGACTTGAAGTGATTCAAGTCTTTTATCATGCACATTCAGGCATTGGAATATTTTTTTTGCTTTTCAAGAAAGTTAGCCACCGCGCCGATCAGATTGGCATCATTTTTAAAGTGGCAGATCTCAATGATCGGATCAAAATCTGTTAGTTTCATCGCTTCGCAGAACAAGCGCATCCGCCGATCTATCTCTTGCTTCAACCCTGCTTTGGCAGTTACTCCGCCACCTAAAATAATTTTTTCGGGATCGAGCATAAATTGCAGATTATACAATCCCAGTGTCAAAAAGTGATAAAATTTTTCCACTTCGGCTTTCGCTGACTCTTCCCCCGCTTCTGCAAGCGCAAAAACTTCTTCTCCACTGTAAGTTTTCCCCATTGCTATGGAATAGCGTCTCGCCATCGCGACAGGCGTTCCTAGCTCGCTGAAAGTCTTTCCACGATCAAGTACCATGATCCCGAATTCGCCGCCATACAGGTGCGCTCCACGCTGTAGCTGACGGTCAATGATCACTCCGCCACCGATACCGCTTCCCGCAACGACCACTAGCACATTTTGATTATTTTTCGCCGCTCCAAGCCAGACTTCCGCAAGCGCTGCACAATTAGCATCGTTTTCCAAGGAAATAGGCATACCAAGGCGCGTTTGGAGAATTTGTTCAAACGCTACTTCGTGGATATAAGGAACTGCGCTGATGCCGTCAATACGCCCACGGCTTTGATCTACTGCTCCGGGAACACTAAAAGCCGCTCCGGTCAGAGTAAAATCGACCCGCATCTGTGCACAGACCCCCTCCAGTTGTGTCAGCATCGTTTCCCAATCTTTCGGGGTGGTGAACTTTCCTTTTGCTTGTAATTCATCTGCCTCATAAACACCATATTTTACTGCCGAACCGCCAATATCAAAAGCGATGATTCCCATTTGTCCACTCCCTAACTTTTTCTACATTCTATCTCTAGCATAGCAAGCAACAGCAAGGATGTAAACGCTATTATAAAAATTATTTTGCTTCTCTAAGTCCATTAGGGAACTTTTCGAGTAAATGGGCATGCGCATGTAAGGCACTGCTGCTATTTTCGTTAGCAAGATGAACCTGTTCCAGTTTTTTTCCTCGTTTTGGCACTATGATCGGAATACCTAGCGCCGTTTTTAAATAACTTTGATCCAAATCCGCCGGGATGAGTAATTCTTTGGGCAACATGTTGTTGGGCTGCTGATAAAAAGCAATGATCGCTTCTTCCATCGACTGTTGCTGATCAGGTGAGAGGATCCCCCATTTTCTACCATTGATCGCGCCATTGCGGACGAAAAAGACATGAAAGCTCCGGTACCCGTTCCTTTCACTATAACCGACGATATCCCGACTGCTGAAATCGCCAAAAATAATATGTTGTTTCTCAACTGTTTCTTCGATTGCCAGAATAATATCCCGCAGTTCAGCTGCCCGTTCAAAATGAAGCGCTTCGATCTGACGCTTCATTTCTACCTTTAGCTGTTGCTTGACCTTCGATGCTTTCCCCTCTAAAAATTGAGTGATCTTCGTGATCTGCTTTTGATACATTTCCGGTGTTACTTCGTGATCACAAGGTCCGATGCAAAGCCCCATTTGATAGTATAGACAAGGCCGGCCAAGCTTCCCCTCACAACGGCAAAGCGGATATAGCCGTTGCAATAGTTCCATAGTCTGCCGCGCGGAATAACGGTTTGGATAAGGTCCGAAGTATTTGGCTTTGTCCTGCTTGATTTCCATTACGATCTCGATGATCGGATTTTTTTCATTGGTGATCTTGATGTACGGATAGCTAGTACCATCTTTCAGCTGAATATTGAAGGGTGGTTTATACGTGTGGATCAAAGACATTTCAAGCAACAATGCCTCTTTTTCGGAATCTGTCACGATATATTCTAAATCATTGATCAGTCTCACTAAACGAGCCGTTTTCCCGATTTGCGTCTTATTAAAATACGACCGGACTCGCTTTTTCAAGCATTTCGATTTGCCAATGTAAAGAATCTCACCGTTTTCATCTTTATATATATAACAACCTGGCGCTTCAGGTAATATGTTTAATTTTTCTTTCATGAGTGCTTCCATGAAAAAACTTCCTTTCAAAAAACGAATATACGTTCGCAAATATTTTACACCCGGCAATAGGGAAAGTAAAGAAAAACATTCCCAGTTCCGGAAATGTTTCCCCATGCTCTCCATTTAAAAACCTCTATCCTAACTTCATCTCTGAAATTAGAATAGAGGTCGTTTTTTATTTTAATTCAGCTACGCGTCCGTAACCAGCAATATATTTTTTCCAATAACCGGAAGAAATCTTGCTGTATTTAACGCCGCTGTTTTCTGCGTTGATCATTTCGCCAGAACCAACGTAGATTCCTACATGAGCGATTCCGCTACCATAATTGAAGAATACTAGGTCTCCTTTTTTAAGGTTTGCTTTCTTCACTTTTTTCGCGCTCTTATATTGTTGTTTTGCTGAACGCGGTAATTTTTTGTTTACTGATTTTTCATAGACATAACCTGTATAGCCAGAACAGTCAAAGCTTTTTGGTCCGCGAGCGCCGTATTTATATTTAGCACCTAAGTATTTTTTTGCTTCTTTATTTAAATTACTAAAGGTTTTAGCTTTATATGTAGTCAAGCACTTACCTGAAACATATCCGGTCTTACCTTTGTATGATGTTTTATACCAATTGTTTTTTGTTTTGCCAGTAAATGTTTTTACAAATCCCTTTTTATAAGAACCAATTACTTTCGCTTTGGTATTATCACTTGTGCGAATATTTGCGGAAACAGTTGTAATCATTTTATATTTTGCCGCTGCCTCTACCTTTGTTGACGTTGGCCAGGTGAAAGCACCTATGCTAACGACAATGATAAGCACAGTCATTATTAATTTATTGATCATAAATGCACCCCTTTTTCTAAGAAAACTTTACCAGTTGAACGTTACAGTCATGCAACAATAAAAAGACATTCTTTTTAAAATTTTTTCTGAAAATGAAACATTACGTAACGAAGTGTTTTTTCGCCCGCAAAAAAAGCCCCTAAGTCTTTACACTCAGGGGCTTCCGTTTCATTTGATCAAGATTCATTTTCGTCCATTTTTTCTTTGATATCTTTTGCTTCTTTTCGCCACCATAGCGAATCTTTCGGATTATCGACAGCTTCTTCTACTTCTTCCTCGCTTTCAACAGTTGGCAAGGAGCCTCGTAGCGATTTGCCTGAAGTATCTTTCAGCATAAAGGTAATGACGATGATCCCAACAAGGGCGACGAGCATCATGTAAAAGGCTGGCATCAAGCTATTGCCTGTTTTTTCGATCAAGAAGGAAGCAACAAGTGGCGTCGTCCCGCCAAAAATCGAAACAGATACATTAAAGGAGATCGACAAAGCGCGATAACGTACATCAGTAAAGAATAGTGTCGGTAGCAACGACGGCAAGGAACCTTCAAAGCAGGAAAGGAAAAGTGCTAGTAAAAGCAATCCTAAGAAGACAGTGATTGTATTGCCTGCTTGAATCAATAGAAATCCTGGTATCGAAAAGAGTAGAATGCCGACAAGTCCGACTTGGACCACACGCTTATTTCCTACTTTATCACTTAAATGACCTGCTAAGAATACAAATGGTATCATCAGCAACATAACGATCAGCAACATGATCAGACTTTTAGAGTTACCATATCCTAATACCGCATTTAAATGTGATGGCATGTAGGAAAGCAGCATGTAGTTGATTACGTTGAAGAAACAAACGATCACGACACTTACAAAGAGAAATTTCTTATGGTAACGGAAAATATCTTTCAAGCTGACGCCTTTATTTTCCTCGTTGCTTTGTTCTTCTTCCATTTCTTGGAAGGCAGGTGTTTCTTCTAAATTAGAGCGGAGATATAAACCGACTAGGCCAATCGGCGCTGCAATGAAGAACGGAATCCGCCAACCCCATTCGAGCATTTGCTGATCGCCAAGGATAAAGGTGATCAGTGTAACGATACCGGAACCGGCAATATAACCCGTCAGCGTTCCGACTTCAAGTCCACTTCCTAAGATACCGCGCTTTTTATCAGGCGCTGATTCTGCAATAAAGGTCATTGCACCAGAATACTCTCCACCCGTTGAGAATCCTTGTACTAACCGAGCAGCAAGTAATAGGAAGGAAGCCGTGATACCGATCGAATGATAGCTTGGGATAAGTCCGATACACAGTGTGGAAATCGCCATCATGATTATTGTGATCGACAAGACGCGTTTTCTTCCCCATTTATCACCTAAATAACCAAATACGAAGCCACCGATCGGACGCATGATAAATGCGATCGCAAACGTGGCGAATGTGTAAACTAATTGAAGTGTACCTTCTAAATTCGGGAAAAAGACTTTCCCAATAATAACAGCTAGATAAGAATAAATACCGAAGTCAAACCATTCCATTGCATTCCCAAGACCAGTAGCAAAAACGGCTTTCTTTGCTTTGTCCGTGTCAACAATCGTAATGTCATCCGGCTTTATTTTAAATTTTTGTTTTTTTACCTTCTTTTCTTTCATAACAAAATATGCCCCTTTTTAATTTAGTAATGCTTACTTTTACCCCGATTCTCTCTTTCTGAAACTTTTCATGAAAAAAGGACCTGCTGCATGAAGCAACAAGCCCTTGGAAAATATACTGTTAAACAGCTGTATAGCCACCATCGACTACTAAGATCGTTCCGGAGATGAAAGAAGCGTCATCGCTTGCTAAGAAAGCAACGGCATTTGCCACTTCTTCCGGTTTGCCTAACCGTCCCATTGGATGCAAATCGACCAAAGCTTGGCGATATTCGCCTTGCGCTGCCTCAATAAGCGGTGTATCAATATAACCGGGTCCAACAGCATTGACGCGGATCCCTTCCTTCGCATAGGTTGCTCCAAGCGTCTGCGTCAACAATTTGACGCCACCTTTAGCAGAAGCATACGCTGTTACGCCAGGTTTACCGGCAAGACTGTGGATCGAACCTGCATTGACGATCGAGCCACCTGTTCCTTGTTTGCGCATTTGTTCGATCGCATATTTATTAGAAAGGAAAACCCCGTTCAAATTGATATCGATCGTACGTTGCCATTTTTCATAGGACAGCTTGTCAATATTGTCATCTGCAGCAATACCTGCGTTGGCAAACATAATATCTAGCTTACCGAATTTTGCTACTGCTTCAGCGATAACATGTTTGACATCCTCCTCTTTCGTTACATCTGTTTTAACAAATAATACATCATACCCAGCTTTGCGAAATGATTCTGCGACACTTTCACCTTGGTCAGCAAAATCAGCGATCACTACTTTCGCGCCCTCTTTCACAAATTTTTCTGTGGTTGCTTTACCGATTCCGCTGGCGCCACCTGTAATGATTGCTACTTTGTCTTTTAATTGCATGTGAAATTCCCCCTTGATTGACTGATTATTCTATTTCTACCCTGATCAAACTAAATTAAAACGCAAAACAATTGCTTTGCGTTTTAACTCATTTATTTCCAAAAAGTAATTTCTTCCGCGGGCAGGCGATAAGATTCGTGGCCTTTACCTACTGCTTTTCCGATTGAAACGACCATGATCGCTTCATAGCGGTCTTTATCAAAGCCGAAAGTATCTAAAACTTCTTCGCGTTCAAATCCGCCGATCGGATTAGTGTCATAACCATACGCACGAGCAGTAAGCATAAGCTGCATTGCTGCCAAAGAGCCGTCGATCATGGCGATGCGTTTTTTCTCAGATTGGGGGATCACTTTATAAAGTGGTTCCAATTTTGCCATTTGCTCGTCTTTTCTTTCTTGAGGCATCAAGCCACGCGTAATTGCTTCGTCAAAAATACGGTGCGCGTTTTCAAAATGTTCCAAGTCGCCTAAAATGACGATCATTGCGGCAGATGTATCATTTTGCAGTTGGTTGAAACGAATTAGCGGACGCAATTTTTCTTTTCCTTCTGCGCTTTCGATGACAACAAAACGCCACGGTTGCATGTTGACAGAAGACGGAGCTTTTACAGTATCATTGATGATTTGTTTCATTTCTTCATTGGAGATTTTTACTTCTGGATCGAATTCGCGAATCGAGCGACGATTGGAGATAATATCTGAAAAATCATTGTTTACATAGGTCATTAGTTATTTCCTTCTTTCAATGGTTGTAATAAAGTAATTTCTGGTTTTGCTTCTAGTAATGTGGCACTTTGCTCTGAAAATCCCTTGAAATGCGCACTTTCATTATGACTTGCTACAGCAGCAGCGTCTTGCCATTGTTCTAACATATAGAAAACGTTTGGTTGATCGACAGCTTTTACAAGTTCATAGCGTACGTTACCTGTTTCTGCAGTAGAGGCAGCAATCAATGATTGAGCTTTTTCTACAAACGTATCGATTTTTTCAGTTTTGACAGTCAAACGTGCTTGGATAAAAATCATTTTGGATAGGCCTTCTTTCCAGTTTATTAGTTCGATTTTCATCGAACTATGTTAATGTAGCATATCTGAAAGTCTTCTGCAAGAAAAAGAAACTGGATTTATGATATGATAGAAATATGGACAATTTATCAGCTTTATCTAAAAAACGATTATTAACTTTTTTCCAAGCTCTTGCTGATCCAATCCGGTTAGACATCTTTTTATGTTTACTGGAAGAAAAACAACGGCGAGTGACGGAAAATAAGTATCATATTTCCAAGTCGACCCTATCCCACCATATCAAAGTTCTCAAAAACGCCAAACTGATTGCCGTTCAAAAAGAGGGTACAACACATATCTACTCGATCCATCCTGATTTCAAAGCTAACCGGGAGTTATTGTTTACCGTTTTAAAAGGCAGGGAAGAAACGTTGTATGAGGAGTAATGGCGTTTGTTGCCGTTATTTAAAGGAAGGATGATAAATAGTGAAAATATTGATTGTTGGGGCAAGTGGAACGATTGGACAAGCAGTTGCCGAAGAACTAGGTGCGAAACATGAAGTCATTCGTGCTAGTAGACATGACGCCGATGTCCATGTCGATATCACCTCTGTGGCGAGCATCGAAAAAATGTATGCGGAAGTAGGTCAAGTAGATGCAGTCATTAGTGCGACAGGCGGCGCACATTTTGCACCCCTTACTGAAATGACACCGGAACTCAATGATGTGGCTATCGAGAGCAAGTTGAAAGGTCAGATCCATCTCGTATTGTTAGGGTTAAATGCTCTGAAAGACGGTGGCAGTTTTACATTGACAACTGGCATCATGATGGATGATCCGATTCTGCAAGGTGCTTCTGCCGCTATGGCGAACGGAGGGATCAGAGCTTTCGTTAAATCAGCAGCAATTGAAATGCCGCGCGGAATCCGTATTAATAGCGTCAGTCCGAATGTCTTGCAGGAATCTTTAGACAAATACGGTGATTTCTTTGCCGGCTTTGAAGCTGTTCCTGCTAAACGTGTGGCGCTAGCTTATCTGAAGAGCGTGGAAGGTGCGCAGACTGGTCAGAATTATGAGGTCTACTAGGGAAGAATTTTAAGGGTCAGGCATGTGGCCTTTTCTTCTATATAATAAAGAAGAGCCGGAGAAGAAAATCGTATTCTTGATTTTCTTCCCCGGCTCTTTGTGTAGACTTTATTCTTAATGAAAAAATAACTGGCTCAAATTTGGAACAGTCATTTGTCATTATTTAACTTTCATTTAATTACGAGTTACTTTTTATTTTTCACTTATCTGTCACTATGACGTACGTCACCGCAATTGGTCCGTGCACGCCTACAACCAATTGCATTTCGATATCGCCAGAATTGGACGGACCGGAAATGAAATTGATGGAAGAGCCATAGGTTTGCCCCGTGTTTGTCTGTTCATCATAATATTTAGCTGCCTGTGTTGAACGGGGCACAATAACCGATTTGGGAATGATCGCGATATATTTTTCCGGCAAGAAATGGAAAGAGCGGCCTTGGTTCGGGCTGGACTCAACTACTACAGTCCCACTCTCTGCTAATAAAAATTCTGCAAAAGCAATTCCGATATTGGTATCTGCCGCTGTATCGATATTTGTTTTCCGATTCTCGTCGCCAGCTTTCCAGATTTTCACCTCGCAATTCGGCACGGCGTTTTCCAAGAAAGGATTAAGCCCAAATTGAATAAAGCGTTCATCTTGCGCTACCATGACTTTGCCATTTTGATAGTATTCTAAACGTTTCGCCAAGTCAGCAGACAAATGTTCGGAAGTCGTTTCGATCACATCAGTGTGAATCGTTTGGCATGCTTCTTTGGCGATTTCTAATAATTCCGTTTGGTTCTTATCTTGTAGCGTTTCTTCCACTACCGTATGAAGATAAGGCGGTCGTTCTACTTTTTCCGTCCGGCGCTCGCGACCTAGTTTTGCGGCGATATTATTTAGAAAAGCTTCCTGGTTTGGATTGGAACTCATTTCGATTTCCCTCCTTGCTCGTGCTTTTTGTACCAGTTGCGGAAGTTGTCTTTCGCTTTTGGTGGCCTTGGCAAATCGCGGACGGAGGTCCATCCTTTGATCATTCCTACGCCACCAGTCACAAACCCGCCGAATTGATACATGTTTTCGATCGCGTAATCTTGTTTGACACCAAACACTTTGACCCCTGCATGGGCAAACTTGAGTGCTTGCTGGAACATAAATGGCGAGCCGGTTGCTTTGGCGATAAATTTCATTTGCTGATTTTCAAAGCCGTGCTTCATTTTCAGCTCGTCCGTCATAACGCGACGATGCGCGATCAATAGTTCATGAAGCGGAATTTTGACTGGGCAGGTTTCTGTACAAGCCCCGCATAAACTGGAAGCATACGGCAACTCGCCGAATTGTTCGTAACCACCTAATACCGGCGATAGCACAGCACCGATCGGGCCGGGATAAATCGATCCGTAGCCATGACCGCCGATCGTCCGGTAGATGGGACAGACATTCAAACATGAGCCGCAGCGGATACATTGCAAGACCGATTGAAATTCTCCACCAAGAGCATTAGAGCGATTGTTATCCAAGATCACGACATGAAAATCTTCGGGGCCGTCCGCTTCTGCTGCTTGTTTTGGTCCGGAAAAAGTAATATAGCTAGTCAAGCTTTGACCGACTGCGCTACGTGATAATAGGTTATCCATGATCTCCGCATCCTGCATGGTCGGGACGATCCGTTCCATTCCCATCAAAACGATTTGCGTATCCGGGATACTTTCACAAAGATCAGCATTTCCTTCATTCGTTACTAAGTTCACCATTCCATTGTTAGCGACCGCAAAATTACAGCCGGTAATCCCGATATCCGCCTCTAAGAAAAATTCGCGCAGTACTTTTCTGGCAAACCTTGCCATATGCACCGGTTCATTATCACCATCATAACCGAGTTTTTCTTCAAACACTTTACGGATCTGCTCCCGATTTTTATGTATATCAGGAAAGACGATGTGGGAAGGTTCATCCCAATCATCCATTTGCAAGATAAATTCTGCCAGATCGGTCTCCATTACGGAAACTCCATCTAGTTCTAATAATAGTTTATCAAGATCGATCTCTGTTGTTACCATGGATTTTGATTTGACGATTTTTTTTGCTTGTTTTTGTTCGACTACGGTTTTCACATAATCCGTTGCTTCTTTTTCCGTTTGTGCAAAAAAGACCGTTCCGCCATTTTTTACAACGTTTTTACTAAATTCTTCGAGATAGTAATCGAGATTTTCTAGCGTATGCTGTCTGATTTGCTCGCCTACTTCGCGCCATTCTTCCCAATTTCCTAATTTTTCCCGCGAAGCTTCCCGTTTTACCCATTGGTCATCTTGTGATTTAGCCACAGCTTTACGCATAAAGCTGTCTTGGATTCCTTCTTCCACGCGTTCTTGAAAGGGTTTTGTACTTGTACTAAGTCCCATGATCTCTCCTCCTTAAAGTGCTACTTCGCTTTGAACGCCGCTGTTCAAGACTTCGGCAATGTGCATGATCTTGATTTCTTTTCCCAAGCGGTTGAATTTTCCACCGATATTCATTAAACAACCCATGTCGGCGCTGATCAAGATCTCTGCATCCGTTTCCACGATATCTGCTACTTTTTCGGAAACCATTTGTTCCGAGATCTCTGGCATTTTGACGGAGAAAGTTCCGCCGAATCCACAACAATTTTCCACATGCGGCAAGGCAATCATTTCCAAACCTTCTACTTCTTTTAATAATTCAAATGGTGCCTCGCGTTCTCCCAAGATCCTCGTCATATGACAAGAACGGTGATAGGTCGCTTTTCCCGCTAATTTTGCGCCTACATTTGTCTTCCCTAATACACGATAAATAAATTGGCTGAACTCATACGTTTTCTCGCTCAATTCCTTAGCAGCCTCGGCATATTCGGGGTCATCTTTAAAGATCTCCGCATATTCCCGCATCATCCCAACGCAAGAACCTGATGGTCCGACCACATATTCCGAATCTTTGAATGCTTCGAGCTGATTGATCAATGTTTTCCGAGTATCTTCCATGTAACCGCTGTTATAAGTGGGTTGCCCGCAGCAGACTTGCGACTCTGGAAAATCCGTTTCGCAGCCAAGCCGTTCTAAGCATTCCACCATTGCGATCCCAACATTCGGAAACATCATATCGACTAAACAAGTTGAAAAAATGCTGACTTTCATTTCATACGCCTCCATTATTTTTTTACTAAGTTGTTAAAACAAAGTCATTTTCGCCTCCATTTTAGCACAAATACGACTTACTTTCTAATAAGCATAAATACTAAATTATATCGTTATCGTTTGATAACAATTATTAAATGGTAATTACTCATTAGCAGATTTTAAAGTTGACTAATTTACTATGAATTATTATACTTAACTTACATTTAATTAGTTAAGGAGAAAAAATACTATGAACTTATTCAAGAAAGTCGCGCTTTTATCTTTGCTCACACTCTCATTTGCCCTATTACTCGCCGCCTGTGGTCAAAAAAACAGTGATACTTCTTCCAGCAATAATTCCACTGCTTCCAAAAAAGTTAATTTCCTTGAAACGAGTGAATTACTTACTTTAAACACGACGGATGAAGAGGATTTCACAAGTTTCACCGCTCAAAATCAAGTCTTCGAAGGGCTCTACGGCTTAGATAAGAAAGATAATTTTGTTCCTGCTGTCGCTGACGGCATGCCGAAGACAAACAAAGCCAAAACGGTTTACACAATCAAACTGAAGAAAAATGCAAAATGGTCCGATGGTTCGGCTGTTACTGCGAATGATTTTATTTATGCTTGGCGCAGAGCCGTTGATCCGAAGACTGCTCCTGGTTATGCTTCTCTATTCAAAGATTCTATCAAGAACGCAACAGCGATCAATGATGGGAAAATGCCGGCTGACAAGCTTGCGGTCAAAGCTCCAGATGATCATACGCTTGTCATCACACTGAAAAAACCCGTTCCATACTTTATTTCACTACTGTCATTTGAAACTTTCTTCCCCGAAAAACAAGCTTTCGTGGAAAAACAAGGCGATAAATATGGTACCGATGCGAAACATACACTATATAATGGACCTTTCGTAATGAAAGAATGGAAAGGCAATACTAGCAAGGAATGGACATATGCAAAAAACGAGCACTATTGGGATAAGAAAAACGTACAAGTAGGCGAGATCCACGTGAGCGTTGCAAAAGACATCAACGCTGGCGTCAACCTATTTGAAACGAAAAAAGCAGATCGTGCCCCACTTTCCGGCGATTATGCCAAGCAATATAAAAATCGCAAAGATTTCCAAACGGAAAACGATGCCTTGATCAACTACCTACGTTTCAACCAAAAACGCAGTGGCAAAAAAACACCACTGGCAAACAATGATCTGCGCCATGCGATCAGCTTAGCAGTAGATAAAGACACCCTTACAAAACAAGTATTAGGCGATGGCTCTTTTGCAGCCAACGGGCTTTTACCGAAAAACTTTGTTCAAAACCCTAAAACAGGAGCCGATTTCCGTGAAGACAGCGGCGATCACCTTGTTTACAATAAAGCAGAAGCGAAGACATATTTCGCCAAAGCTCAAAAACAATTAGGTAAAAAAGAAATCACGTTAGATTTGCTTGGCGATGACCAAGATACAACAAAAACGATCTTCGCTTATATCAAAGATCAATTGGAAAATAATTTGCCAGGCCTTAAAATCAATGTCCGCAATATCCCGGCAAAAACAGCTACTCAGTTTACACGTGACGGCAACTATGACATGTCTCTAAACGCTTGGATGCCTGACTTCAAAGACCCATGGACTTATAGCAGCTTGTTCTTATCGGATTACTACAACAACTCGATGGGCTACAGCAGCAAAGCTTATGATAAACTAGTCAACTCTACAGAAACAACACTGGCAACCAAACCGGAAGCTCGCTGGGATGCTTTCGTTAAATCTGAAAAAATCCTACTGGACGATGATGCTGCGATCTTGCCACTTTATCAAAGAAAAACAGCTGTCTTGCAAAATCCGAACTTGAGCGGTGTTCAGAAACATGCTTTTGGATCACCTTATAGTTATAAGTATATTCGGTTGAAATAAAACAACTCGTTCTTCCTAGGTATATAACTAAATAGAGCAGCCTCCAATAATGGGGGCTGCTTTTGTATATTCCTTCTAAATGAAAAACTGTTTCTCTTATTTACATTTGAATTTCTTGCTTCTCCTAATAAAGTAGTATGTACCATTTAGAAAGTCTTTCTATGATCAGTATTCAGTTTTTTTCTGTTTTTAATTGACTTATCAATAATAAGTATTTATATTATAAGTATACTTACAATAAGAAAGAAGGATATTTAATGAAACTAACATTTGAATTAAGCACTGACTTATCCCCCCAAAAAATCTGGCCAATGTATGCGGAAATAACAAATTGGTATAAATGGGAATCTGATTTAGAAAGTATTTCGCTGGAAGGTGACTTTGCAACAGGTACATTTGGCCAAATGACTCTACTAGGTCAGCCTCCTCTAAGGTTTGAATTGACTGAAGTACGGGCGGATAAAAGTTTTTGCGATAAAACAGTGATTCCAAAGCTTGGCGATTTGTATTTCTATCATGAATTAATTCTTAGAGATGGACACACCTCTGTTCGTCACTCTGTCGAACTTATCCCGATTGAAGGATTGGATCTTCAGAAAGGCCTCGATTTTTTACAGCAAGTATTTGCTGATGTCCCTGCTTCTGTCTCTCAACTAGTAGAGGCCTCCAGATGAATGAATTCCCTTCACATTTCCGAGAAAATGCAGACGCATCCATTGGTTTCTCTTTTATCCGGGTCTATAACTTATGGCACAGGAAAATAAAATCTGAACTTCAAAAAATCGAGCTTACACATCCACAATTCGTTATTCTAGCAACACTTGGCTATTTGGAACAATTTAATACAGAGATCACCCAGATAAATATTTCTCAAAATGCTGATATGGATGTAATGACAGTCTCAACCATCTTAAAAAACATGGAAAACAAACAATGGATCATACGCTTCCCATCTGAAAAAGACACACGGGCCAAAGCCGTTTCTTTAACGGAAAAAGGTTCCGGAAAATTAGCAGCAGCTTTACCTGTAGTGGAAAGAATCGATAGCCAATTTTTCGGGAAACTAGCGGAAAAACAAATGGAATTCAATCAGTTGCTTCATATATTTCTAGAAGGAGGAACTGATGATGACTAAATATTGGGTCGGAGTTGCGAGCAAGAACCATGTAGAGCTTGGTGTCGATGGCGGCTTTTCTCAGCTCTGTCATGGAAAACACGCACCACTTGTCAGAATGAAACCCGGAGATTTTATCTTTTATTATGCTCCCAAAGTATCCCTTGAAGGAAAGGAATCTTATCAAAGAATCATTGCGCTAGGGAAAATCGTAAGTGAGAAACCCTATCAAGTGTCAATGGGTGAGGATTTCCACCCTTATCGCAAGGATGTTTCTTTTTACCACCCAGAACGTGAGGTTCCACTTTCTGAACTAAATCAATTAGCAGAGTGGATAGAAGTGCGGCCAAGGCTACGTTACGGACACTTTGAAATCTCAAAAAGCTTATTTCAAGCAATTGGTATGCTGATGTTTCCGTCAAAAAAAGAGAAGTAAAGCCATAGCTTCACTTCTCTTTCTAATCAATAAACTGCATTCTCCGCTTCTTTCCCATGAAGCACAGCCTTCACATTCTCGATCGCCATCGCGGTCATTTGATAACGTGTTTCTGTATCCGCATTTCCGATATGCGGTGTCAGCACGACATTTTCAAATTCCTTGAACTGCTTGGAAAGTTTCGGTTCAAATTCAAAAACATCCAGTGCGACACCTGCGATTTCTTTATTTTTCAATGCTTTCAGCAAGGCTGCTTCTTCGATGATCGGTCCTCTTGCAGCATTAATAAGGAATGCAGTATTCTTCATAGCTGCAAAAGCTTTTTCATCGAACAAGTGCTTTAATTTCTCGCTGTAAGCTGCATGAATGGTAATAAAATCGCTGCTGGCGATCAGTGTTTCTTGGCTGACAAATTCGGCGGCAAATTTTTCGGCAGCTGGTTTTGGGTGATGTCCGGAGTAAATGATTTTCATTCCGAAGGCTTTTGCACGCTTTGCCACAGCTTGACCGATTTTACCAAGCCCGATAATGCCCAGTGTTTTTCCAGATAAGGAAGTGCCGAGGAAATAAGTGGTTGCCCAACCAGTGAAGGACTCTGGGGAAGTTCGAAGCAGGCGATCGCCTTCTGAGATACGTCTAGCAACATCTAACAGTAAACCAAATGTCAAATCGGCAGTGGCTGCTGTAGAAACAGCTGGTGTATTGGTCACAACGATTCCTGCTTGTTTTGCTGCTTCAATATCGATATTATCAAATCCTGCTCCGATATTAGCAATGATCTTCAATGAATCCGCCGCTTCAATAATTGCTGCATCGATTTTTTCTGACAATGGGATGATCATTGCCTCTACGCCCTTTAACGTGTCACGAAGAATTTCCGGTTTTGTACCGCGTTCCAAAAAAAGCAGTTCGTGATCTGCCAGCATTTGTTGATTCGTTTCTAAAATATCTCCAATAATTACTATTTTCGCCATTTCCCTGCCAACTCCTTTTATTTGATTGCTTGTTTTGCAGAAAACCGCCAGTCGATCTGATGGTAGGCCATTTCCCAAAAATGCCATTCTAATTCGCAGCTTCGTAAAAAGCGTTGTTTGGCTTTTTCGCGCGCTGCTTCATTTGATTGTGCAGCTTCTCGGTCAAGTAGATAGAATAATTTCGCAGTGGCACTTTCTTCTCCCACATTCGGATGATAAAAATCGATCCACTTGGCAAAAGGATTTGTTGCTTCGTTTTTACCGCTCACCGTATGTGCGACTGCGATTTCTTCATAAGTCCATGGACATGGCGCCAAGGAAGCTACAATATCCAGCAAGCTGCCTTCTCTTGCAGCGTTATACATATGTTCGTTATATAAATAAGCTGTCGGCGCTAAATCTGCATGTGTATGGGCTTCATAATCAATCGCAGCTACTTCTGAAAAAAGCTGATGCGGCGTTACTTCACTATGTAAAGTGAGATCGATCTGTTCTGAAAAGAACGCCATATCCGCTTTATTGTCGCATTTCATGATTGCCGCTGCGTAAATTTTCGCAAAGGCTTTCAAATAATTCGTATCTTGTTCGATATAAAACTGCAGCGCTTCTCTTGGTAGCTTTCCCTCCCCGATTCCGACAACAAACGGATGATCGTGGATCGCTGCCAAGATCGGCTGTGCTTCTTCTTTTAAATGCTCTGAAAACAACATCTTTTTTCCTCCTTTAGACAATGGAACAAACCCCATAAACCGGCAATGCTAACTGTAAACCTGCGACCTAAATCAAGTTCAAAGAGACCCGACACAACACCTATCTCAGCGTTTCGCTTCCCCAGTGTTCGATATGCTTTTAGAATAACACAAAAAAGACTTAGAGGCCTATTTGTCACCTCCAAGTCTTTTGTTTAATTCAGATCTTTCGGAGTAAACGCTCCTGGAAGAAGTTCTGCAACGGTAGTTTGAACGGTGTTTCCTTTCAAGTTCGTCAGGGTGACCGGCATATCCGGTTCACAAAATTCGCTGATGACTTGGCGACACGCGCCGCATGGGGCTACTGGGCCTTCTGTGTCAGCAACTACGACTAGATGCTGGAAGTCCTTTTCTCCCGTAGAAACGGCTTTGAAAATCGCTGTTCGTTCTGCGCAATTTGTTAGGCCAAATGAAGCATTTTCGATATTGCAGCCTTGGATGACCTCTCCGTCCTTGGTCACGAGTGCCGCCCCGACTGGAAAATGAGAATATGGTGTATAGGCAAATTCCCGTGCTTGTTTTGCTTTATCAATCACTTGATCGATATTCATGCAAATCCTCTCCTTACTCCGTAATTAACGTATGAATCAACGTTGGCTCTTCGGCATAATCAGCAATTTCAATATTCGCGTAAAGGCGTTCTTTGACATCGTCCACATTTTCTTTGTTGCTGTAGATCGTTACCAATGATTCGCCTTTTTCGACTTTATCGCCGACTTTCTTGTTGAGCATCAATCCTACTGCTAAATCGATTTCGTCTTCTTTCGTTGCTCTTCCTGCACCTAAGATCATCGCTGCTACGCCTAATTCATCGGCAACGATATTGCTTACATAGCCAGAATCTAGCGCTGGAAGTTCGATTTTATAAGCTGCTTGTGGTAATTTTTCAGGATCATCGACAATGCTAGCATCGCCGCCTTGATTTGTAAGGAACGATTTGAATTTCGCTAATGCCTTGCCGGAATCAATCACTTCTTGGAGCTTTTGACGCGCTTCTTCTAAGGTCGCTGCTTTTTTCGCCAGTACGACCATTTGACTGCCAAGTGTGAGAACAAGCTCTGTCAAGTCTTTTGGCCCTTGTCCTTTTAATGTATCGATCGCTTCCTTCACTTCAAGCGCGTTTCCGATCGCAAAACCGAGCGGTTGTGACATATCGGAAATTACAGCCATGGTTTTACGGCCGACATTATTGCCGATCTTCACCATCGCATGCGCAAGTGCTTCGGCATCTTCTTCTGTTTTCATGAAAGCGCCGGCGCCAGTTTTGACATCTAAAACGATCGCGTCCGCACCAGCAGCGATTTTTTTACTCATGATCGATGTTGCGATCAATGCCATAGAGTTGACGGTCCCAGTCACATCACGAAGCGCATAAAGCTTTTTATCAGCAGGAGTCAGGTTGCCGGATTGTCCAACGACCGCTACCTTATCGCGGTTCACAAGTTCGACGAAGTCTTGCTTGGATAATTCAATGTGGAAACCTTTGATTGCTTCTAATTTGTCGATCGTCCCACCTGTGTGACCAAGCCCGCGTCCGGACATTTTTGCTACAGGGACATCAAGTGCTGCGACAAGTGGCGCCAAGACTAACGTCGTGGTATCGCCAACGCCGCCCGTCGAGTGTTTGTCGACTTTTACGCCTTCGATAGCAGAAAGGTCGATCACATCACCGGAATTTACGATCGCCATCGTCAAGTCAGCGCGTTCTTGTTCATTCATATCTTGAAAGTAGATCGCCATTGCAAGCGCACTTACTTGATAATCCGGGATGTCTCCCTTTGTATAACCATCCACGAAGAAATTGATTTCTTCTGTAGAAAGAGCTTTGCCATCACGTTTTTTAGAGATTATGTCTACCATTCTCATTGCTTTTCATCCATCCCTTCTTATTTCAATTGATCTAAAAAGCTAGTGCCGTATTCCGGCATTTTCACTTTAAAATTATCTGCAACTGTTGCACCTAGATCAGAATACGTTTTACGCAGTCCTAGGTCAGAACCACCATTAAAGCGTTTCGAGAAAGCAATCAGCGGTACATATTCACGAGTGTGATCTGTTCCGCGATACGTCGGGTCATTCCCGTGATCAGCGGTAATCAGTAGTAAGTCATCTTCTTTGAGATTTGCAAATACTTCCGGCAAACGGCTGTCGAAGTCTTCAAGCGCTTTTCCGTAGCCTTCTGGATCACGGCGGTGCCCATAAAGAGCATCGAAGTCTACTAAGTTCAGGAAGCTCATGCCATGGAAATCTTCTTCTAATAAGTCGATAAATTTGTCCATGCCGTCCATATTGGATTTGGTACGGATCGATTTCGTTACGCCTTCATTATCGAAAATGTCGGAGATCTTTCCAAGCGCGATTGAATCCAAACCGCCGTCTTCTAACGCATTCATCACTGTTGCGCCGAATGGCTTCAAGGCATAGTCATGGCGATTGGAAGTTCTTTCAAATGTTTCCTTGGTTTTACCGACAAATGGTCTAGCAATGATGCGACCAAGCATATAAGGTTCATCACGTGTGATCTCACGGCAGTATTCACAAATGCGATATAATTCTTCTAGCGGAATGATCTCTTCATTTGCTGCGATCTGCAGTACGGAATCCGCCGAAGTGTAGACGATCAATGCACCGGTTTTAAGTTGCTCCTCGCCTAGTTCTTCCATAATCTCTGTCCCGCTGGCTGGCTTATTTCCAATAACTTTGCGACCAGAGAAATCCTCGATTTTTTGGATCAATTCATCTGGGAAGCCATCTGGGAAAACGCGGAAAGGTTTATCAATGAACAGCCCCATGATTTCCCAATGTCCTGTCATGGTATCTTTTCCTGCAGAAACTTCCTGCATTTTCGTATAATATGCAAGCGGCGCATCTGCTTTTGGTACGCCTTCGATCTCACGAATATTCGATAATCCTAGTTTTGCCATATTTGGCATTTTCAGACCACCACGGCTACCAGCAATGTGGCCTAATGTATCGACATCAAAATCATCAAACTCCGCTGCATCAGGTGCTTCCCCGATACCTACTGAGTCCATTACAATCACATGAATACGTTTGAATGCTTCTACCATTTAAATCCGCTCCTCTTCTATTTAATAAATCAATCCGACGATCGTTGCGCTGACAAAACTTACCAGCGTCGCGCCGAATAATAATTTTAATCCAAATTTTGCTACGACATTTCCTTGCTTCTCATGCAGACCTTTTACAGCGCCGGAAATGATTCCGATCGAAGAAAAGTTGGCAAAGGAAACCAAGAAAACCGATATGATCGCTGTGGTTCTGCCACTGAACGAAAAATGCCCTTGGCTAAGTGTCGTCATTGCCACAAATTCATTCGAAACCAATTTCGTTGCCATGATACTTCCTGCTTTGACAGCTTCATCCCAGGGGACACCCATCAAGAAGGCAAATGGCGCAAAAATATAACCTAATAGATCTTGGAAAGAAATACCGATGATACCGCTGAAAAGTGCATTGATCAATGCAATGATCGCTACAAACCCGATAAGCATCGCCGCTACTGTAATGGCTACTTTGAAACCATCCATGATATATTCGCCTAATACTTCAAAAAACGATTGTTTCTCTTCTTCTTGAACTTCTAAAATATCTTCGTCTGGATCAACTTTATATGGATTGATGATCGATGCGATGATAAATCCGCCAAACAAATTGAGCACGAGCGCCGTAACCACATAACGTGGCTGAAGCAGTGTCATATATGAACCAACGATCGACATCGAAACTGTCGACATCGCGGAAGCACATAATGTATACAAGCGATTCGCCGGCAGACGCCCTAATTGTTTTTTTACGGAAATAAAGACTTCCGATTGTCCCAGAATAGCGGACGCGACTGCGTTATAAGATTCTAGTTTTCCCATTCCGTTGACTTTACTCAAAAGGACCCCGATCCATTTGACGATGAACGGTAGGATCTTCCAATGTTGCAAGATTCCGATCAAGGCTGAAATAAAGATGATCGGCATCAAAACACCTAAGAAGAAAGTAGCCTGATCATGCTTGACAAGATTGCCGAATACAAACTCGACACCGCTATTGGCATAAGATAACAAATGGTTAAAGCCATTTGCGATTCCTTTGATCAAGAAATTCCCCACGCCGGTATTCAGTAGTAAAAAACCTAACACAAACTGTAGTACAAGCATTACGATCACAGGCCGATATTTTACTTGCTTCTTATTATTACTTGCCAGCCACGCAATGACTAAAAATACAATCAATCCAACGATTCCTACTAGATACTTCAAAACAAAACCTCCAAAAACATTTACAGCTATGCTGACACCGTTTACAGTTACCTGAACAAGTAAACCGTTTTACGATACAGCGTTTTCTTTCATCTCGCTAACCATAAATTGCTATTTTTTAGTAATCTGACTTACTTGTCTGATCCCCTGAAACAATTGCTACCCCTGCACTAGCGCCAATTCTCGTCGCTCCTGCTGCTACCATATCTTCTACATCTTGTTTGGTTCGTACACCGCCTGATGCCTTCACACCAATTGTTGGTCCTACAGTCTTACGCATCAATGCAACATCTTCTTTCGTCGCTCCACCAGTTGAAAAACCTGTTGATGTTTTAACAAAATCCGTTCCAGCTTTTACAGCGATCTCGCAAGCGCGAACCTTTTCTTCATCGGATAATAAACTTGTTTCGATGATAACTTTTACCAAAGTTCCGTTAGCCGCTTCTACGACTGCACGAATATCACTTTCTACCAAAGCATCATCTTTATCTTTCAAAGCCGCGATATTGATAACCATATCCACTTCGCCTGCTCCGTTTGCGATCGCGTCTTTTGCTTCAAACGCCTTCACAGCAGAAGTATTGGCTCCTAATGGAAAACCGATTACGGTACAAACTTTTACATCCGATCCTGCTAAAAGTTCGGCTGCCAGTTTTACCCAAGTTGGGTTGACACATACAGACGCAAATCCATATTCCTTTGCTTCTTTGCACAATTGCGTGATTTGTGCTTTTGTTGTTTCAGGTTTTAACGCTGTGTGATCGATCAGTTTTGCTAATTCCATGAAAATTACCCCTCTTTTCTCTGTTAAATTACTTTCATCATACCCTGTCAAAAGTATTTTGTAAACATGTAAGCGCTATATTCGGTCTTGCGTGACTTTTCTGGGAATTCACAGAAAAAAGCCGCCCCCTAAGGTGCAGCTCTCTTTTGATCAAGCTTTTTTTACAAATTCGGATTTTAACTTCATTGCTCCGAAGCCTGTAATTTTGCAATCTATATTATGATCGCCCTCTACAAGTCGGATGTTTTTTACTTTTGTCCCGATTTTAAGTGGAGTGGAACTCCCTTTTACTTTTAAATCTTTAATGATCGTAACGCTGTCGCCGTCGTTCAATAGAGCGCCATTTGCATCTTTGACGATCAATCCTGCATCTTGGGCCGCTGTTTCCTCTGGCGACCATTCATGTCCGCATTCCGGACAAACCAGCATTGCTCCGTCTTCATAGGTATATTCGGACTGGCATTCTGGGCATTTTGGTAAGGGTTGCATCTTGATTCCTCCTGTTCTCTACTATTAAGTATACTGAATTTCGTATGCTTTTCAAATTATTACTTAACAAAAGGCGATGTTTTCTTTATAATAGGAAAGAGTGTTTAACACCGAATTAGAAAGTGAGTGGAGAATATGGGCCGTAAATGGGCAAATATTAAGGAAAAAAAGGCTTCTAAAGACAAAAATACAAGTCGCATCTATGCAAAATTCGGTATCGAAATTTATGTAGCTGCAAAATCAGGAGAACCAGATCCACATGCTAACCAAAAATTGCGCTTTGTTATTGAACGTGCCAAGACTTATAATGTGCCGAAACACGTCATTGACCGCGCCATTGAAAAAGCAAAAGGCACAGGCGACGAAACTTATTCAGAACTTCGTTACGAAGGTTTTGGACCAAATGGTTCCATGATCATCGTGGATGCACTGACCAATAACGTCAACCGCACTGCTTCTGATGTTCGTGCTGCTTATAATAAAAATGGCGGAAATATGGGCGTGAGCGGTTCTGTTGCGTACATGTTTGATGATACAGCCATCTTCGGGATCACCGGAAAAGAAGAAGAGGAAGTCTTGGAACTATTGATGGAAGCGGATATTGATGCCCGCGATATCTTTATAGAAGAAGACCAAGTCATCATTTATGCTGAACCGGATGACTTCCATGCGGTTCAAGAAGCATTGAAATCCGCTGGTATTGAAGAATTTACAATCGCTGAGATCGAAATGATCCCTCAAAACGAAGTACCACTCGAAGGAGAAGACCTGGAGAAATTCGAGCGGTTGATCGACACATTAGAAGACTTGGAAGATGTCCAAAAAGTCTATCATAATGTGGCATTAGACGACTAATTAATAACTCCGATTTTGCAGGGTGGCAAATGTGCTTACATTATAGGCCTTTAACGAGGACGAATTAAAGCATCTGCCACCCTGCTTTACTTTTCCAAGAGAGGAGGATACACATGATTTTAAGCGACTTGCAGTATTTTATTACCCTTTGCGAAACGCATAATTTTACAAAAGCTTCTGAAAAGCTGTTTGTTTCTCAGCCTTCGATCTCGATGAGTATCCATCGTTTAGAAGAAGAAATGGGACAACAGCTGCTAATTCGTGGTCGTGGTCAAAAACCCCTTTATTTAACGCCAGCCGGTGAAAAAATGCTGGATTACGCCAAAATCATTATCCATGATGTTGAACGAATGCGGGAAGAAGTCAGCAACACTCCCTCTCGAAAATTAAAACTAGGCGTTCCTCCAATCATCGGTGCTTATTTTTTCCCCGAGATCATGAAACAGCTCTCAACGGAAGAAATCAATGCCTTTTCCACAGTGGAAACGGGCTCGATCGAGATGCATCAACTTTTGAAAGACGGCGAAGTAGATATGGCATTTATCGGTTCTGCGACGGAGGAAAAACCAGCAAATCTGGAATCGTATTTCATTGCGCGCGACGAGTTTGTGGTCTGCGTTTCAGAGTTACATCCGCTTGCCAAAAAGAAGACAATCGCGTTTTCCGAATTAAAGGGTTCCCGCTTCATTTCCTTGGGGAAAGGATTTCTGCAAAGCGATATTTTGGAGAAAACATGTCACGCAAACGGGATGGAAGAAGAAATCAATAATTTTTATTATACAGATGAGCTGCAAACAGCAAAATCACTTATTTCTTCCGATATCGGCGTTGGGCTGATGATCCGTTCTTCAGTCGGCACGCAGCGAAATATGGTCACACTGCGTTTGAAAGATCCGCTTTATTTTTATATTTATTTATGGGTAAACGACCTTTACCCGTTTACTGGCTATGAAAAGCAATTAAAGAAAAAGCTAGTCGAAGCCAGTTCTATTTTCATATAAAAAAGGATGGGAACAATTCCCATCCTTTTGTTAGTCCTCTAAATAAAAATAAATATCTGCCTTGCCCTCTTGCCGGGTATGCTTGTATACATCTGTATTTAGGCCACCGATCCGAAAACCGCTGTGCAGATAAAATAGGCAAGCTGCCAAATTATTATCTTGCCCGATCGTATAGATCCCACGTTTTCCAAGTTGCACTGCTTCTTCCTTTGCGCGTGCGATCAACAACTTGGCGATCCCGGATTTCCGGTATTTCTGCTTTACCTTTAAATCCATCAAGTACATATATTGGAACCAATCCTTCTGGATCACGGCGAGTCCCACGCATTCCTCATCCACATAAGCAGCTACGGCAAACCCGTTTTGGGAGACTTGCTCATAATCATAGGCTTCATCGGGAAAAGTCATTGTCGTTGTTTCAGAAAACAACTCTTTGTCATATTCCCATTTTTCATTGATTCGAGAAACGATCAGACGACCAAAAACATCAAAAGCTTCATTTTCTAGGTGAAGCGCTTCTTGATCTGCAGCTGTTACTATGTCGATTCGAATATTTGTCATTGTTTCTACTCCTTGTCAGCTTTATATTTCTTCAAAATAAGCACTGCATTATGGCCACCAAATCCAAAGGAATTAGACAGACCATATGTCAGACTGCGTTTTTCCGCAATAAAGGGAATGTGCAGATTCGATTCTATATGCGCCTCATCTAAGTTGATCGTTGGGGTTACCACATCTTCTTGCAGCATTTTTGCTAAGGCAAAAGCTTCAAACGCTCCGGCTGCACCTAACATATGGCCAGTCATAGATTTATTAGCTGTTACCAATGGGTCTGAATCTGTGAAAACTTGACGGATCGCTTTTTCTTCGGAAGCATCTCCGACAGGCGTACTAGTTGCGTGGGCACTGATGACGTCAATATCTTCAGCTGTGATCCCCGCATCTTCCAGCGCAAATTCCATTGCTTTCGCTGCTCCTTTTCCCTCTGGATCAGTCGCAACGATATGATAAGCATCCGAAGCGACACCATAACCTGTCACTTCTGCATAAATCGCTGCTCCCCGCTTTTCAGCGCTTGCTAGACTTTCTAAAATCAAAACAGTACTTCCTTCTGCAATGACAAAACCATCGCGGTCCTTGTGGAAAGGCCTGCTAGCTTGAGTGGGTTGTTCATTATTTTGCGATAATGCCTTCGCATTGCTGAAACCAGCGATTGCTACTTCATTGATCGCTGCTTCTGTGCCACCGGCAAATGCTGCGTCGATAAAACCATATTTGATTGCCCGGTAGGCTTCTCCGATCGAATTATTGCTAGTCGCACAAGCTGATGTGATCGACATTGTCGGTCCTTTTGCTTGGAAAGCCAAACTGATATTTGCAGTAGCTGCATTCGGCATCAGCATTGGTACTAATAAGGGGCTGACTCTGCGACTTCCTCGTTCTTTCAGTAATTCTACATTATCGATCAGAGATTGGATTCCCCCGATCCCCGAACCGACATAAACTCCAAAACGATACGGATCGATCGCTGCGTTTGCAAAATCACTGTCCGCATATGCCTCTTTGGCAGCTGCAAGTGCAAATAAAGAAAAGCGATCTAATTTCCGCAGTTCTTTTTTATCCAGATCTACATCTGCCTCTATATTTCTTATTTCACCAGCAATTTTGACTTTTAGATCGCTAGTATCTGTGTTTTCGATCGTACTGATTCCTGAAACGCCCTCTTTCAGCGCCTTCCAAGCTGTTTCTTTATTAAAACCTAACGGAGAAATAACCCCTATTCCGGTGATGACTACTCGATTTTCTACCATTTTTTCGCACTCCTCTCGATAATAGTATAGAATAGTTATTAACGTAGTACAATTTAGTAGTTATCCTAGGATAATTAGTGATAAGGAAGGTGACTGACTTGAATAACACGGAACGGCTCCAAGCATTATCCTCCTTTTTAAAGGAAAAAAGAAACGCGATCTCGCCTGAACAATTAGGGATTTCCACTGGTGGAAGAAGGCGTGTCCAAGGACTGCGTAGAGAGGAAGTTGCTCTATTAGCCGGGCTCAGTATCAGCTGGTACACACGTTTTGAACAAGGAAAAGATATCACCCTTTCCCTTGATGCGATCAACGCGATCGCTCGTGTCCTCCATTTAAATCAAGATGAAAAAAACTACTTGCTTTCTTTAGCTTATCGCTATCAACTGGCGGAAGAAGATGTGCCTATTTCACGCAAGAAGCCCAATGAAGCGATTCATCAAATCATTTCTGCCATGCCTAATTTCCCTATTTTGGTGACCGATCGGCATTTGCAGATCGTCGATTGGAATGAGCTAGCTACGAAAGTTTTTTTAGACTTTAATCAATTAGCTGGTAAAGATCGTAACCTCATTAAGATCTTGTTTACACGCGAAGAGATCCGCCGGCTTGCCATCAACTGGGAAGAATTCGTCAATGAGTTCATGGCGCTGTTTCGTGCCTATTATGGCCGTTTCTCCGGCGACACTTGGTACAGCACGTTTATTAATGAGATGACCACGACCAGTCCCAGATTTACTGCCTTTTGGAATGCAATGCAAGTCGCCAATGATCCGGAAATCATTTTGTTGTTCCGGCATTCCAAAGTCGGCAAACTGAATTTCAAGCTCACTTCCTTGCAGACGACTAGCCTTTTGAATGAATACCGCATCAATATCTTCATTCCCGAAACGAATAGTATTGAAAAAGTGGTTCGATTACAGTAACAATTTCTCTCAACCTATAAATATTATTTATAAGTCCATAAAAAAAGCATATTTTACTTTGTCCCATTTCGCTTCTACAATAGAAGTATCAATTAAAATGAAATGGGGCATTTTATCATGGAAAGTTTGAAAGGAAAATCTTTATTGAATCACCCTTTCTACAATAAGGGAACTGCTTTTACAGAGGAAGAACGCACGCGATATCAATTAGAAGGACTTTTACCTACGAAAGTTCGGACATTAGAGGAACAAATCGACTTGGAATATGGAAGCCTTTCCAAAATAGAAGATAATTATAAAAAGAATCAATATTTAATGAACATTTACAACACCAATCGGACACTATTTTACGCAATTGTCAGTGCACACTTAGTGGAACTTCTCCCAGTAATCTACACACCAACGATCGCTGACAGTGTCATGAAATATTCGCACGATTACAAAGTGCCAAACGATGCTGTTTTCTTGGATGTCAATCATCCGGAAACAATTAAGGCATCTCTTCAAAATGCCACTAGTGATTTAGAACAAATCGATCTACTAGTGATCACAGATGGTGAGGGAGTGCTTGGAATCGGCGACTGGGGCATCAATGGCGTTATGATCTCAGTCGGAAAACTTGCAGTCTACACCGTTGCTTCTGGACTTAATCCGCGTCACGTTTTGCCAATCGTCATCGACAATGGAACAAACCGTCAAGAATTACTAGATGATCCGAATTACCTTGGTAATCGCCACGCCCGTAAAACTGGCCAAGAATACTTGGATTATATTGATGCCTTTATCAAAGAAGCAGAAAACTTATTCCCAGATGTTTTATTCCACTGGGAAGATTTCGGACGCAGCAATGCTAGTGTTATCTTGGAAAAATATAAAAATGATTTGACTACTTTCAATGATGATATCCAAGGTACTGGTGTCATGATGGCAGCTGCTATGCATGCTGCTGCCGAAGTCTCAGCAAAAGCGATCCAAGATCACCGGTATGTTATCTTCGGTGCTGGTACTGCTGGAATCGGGGTTGCCGACCAGATCCGAAAAGAAATGGAACTAGCCGGTTTAAGCGAAGAAGATGCTTACAAACGCTTTTATCTCGTCGACCGCTATGGCTTGATAACAGAAGATATGGATGATTTGACGGAAGGACAAAAACGCTATGCTAGAGCTTCCTCAGAATTTGAAAAAGCATTGCCGACATTAGAAGAAACAATCGAAGCAGTCAAGCCTTCTGTATTGATCGGTACTTCTGGACAACCGGGTTCCTTCACTGAGAGCATTGTCAAAAAGATGGCAAGCTACAACGAACGTCCTGCTATTTTGCCGATTTCCAATCCAACGAAACTTTGTGAAGCAAAAGCAAGTGACATCATCAAATGGTCCGATGGCCAAGCGCTTGTCGTGACAGGAAGCCCTTCTGAACCCGTAGAATATAAAGGCGTCACTTACAAGATCGGCCAAGCAAACAATGCCCTTTTATATCCCGGACTTGGACTCGGGATCGTTGCTGCCAAAGCAAGCCAAGTAACCGAAAAAATGCTTTCCAGCGCAGCAAATGGAATCGTCTCTCTTCAAGATCTAGACAAGCGAGGTGCTGCTATTCTACCGCACGTCAAATATGTACGCGAAGCCTCAAAACTTGTAGCCATTGCTGTGGTTGAAGCTGCGATCGCTGATGGTGTAGCAACAAAAGAAATCGCTGATGCGACTCAAGCAGTAGAAAGTATTATGTGGGAACCCACTTATAAATAAAACGGGATAAAAAAGAAAGGAAGTCTTTGTTGTGGTTTTTTTCCAATCCATCCAAAGTGTCATCACGATCATCTTAATGATGGCACTCGGTTATTTTCTGAAAAAGTTCAAATGGTTCGACGATAATTTTGGTAAAAGTATTTCCGCTTTGATCACTAAAGTCGCACTGCCAGCATCTATCTTCGTGTCTGTGTTGAAATATCTGACACGCGACAGTTTAATGGAGTTATCAGGAAGTCTGATCTATCCAGCTGTTTCTGTTGTCCTTGGTTATCTGATCGCCTATTTGCTAGTGAAAATCTTGAAGATCAGACCTGGAAGACGAGGCATTTTCATGAATGCCGTTGTTAATGCAAATACTATCTTTATCGGGCTTCCACTTAATATCGCGTTATTTGGTGAAAAAAGCCTACCCTTCTTCTTGGTCTACTACATTATCAACACTGTTTCAACGTGGGCATTCGGCGTTTTCTTGATCCAAAACGATGATCCCACCCGAGATAAAAACAGTGAAAAACGCAAATTTAATTGGAAGAAACTCTTGCCGGCACCACTCGTCGGTTTTATCGTCGGGTTGATTTTCTTGCTCTTTAGCATTCCAGTCCCCGGCTTTATCGACTCCACACTCGGCTATGTCGGCAGCATCGTTACCCCACTTTCACTGATCTATATCGGGACAGTGCTGTATGATGCCGGTTTATCCAGTATCCGTTTTGAACGCGATACCGTGCTCGCCTTGATTGGTCGATTTGTCTTGTCGCCAGTATTGCTCATCATCATGATCTTGATCGGCGCACACGGCTTCGGAGCTGAATTACCAAAACTATTGAACCAAACACTGATCGTTCAATCCGCTACACCCATGTTAGCGGTGCTTCCGATCTTAGCAAATGAATCCAACGGCGATGTCAAATACGCTACCAATTTAGTAGTATCAAGTACTGTATTATTTATCATTGTTGTCCCAGTTTTGATGCAATTAATTCAATTTATGTAAGAAGAAAAAGCTGCTAATCTCAAAATTAGCAGCTTTTTTATATATCAAACTCCTCCATTTATCCAAAATCGCCTTCAAAATACAAAGTTCGCCAAAAACATACTGCCCAGCTAGACCACATGTTATAATCAGTGCGTCGTCTACCTTTCTGACGATTTAAAATCGCAGAAGGAGGTGTATTTGATGGCATTGACTTTTTCTAGCATCATTGCTCCGATCATTGCTGGTTGTGCAATCGCACTTTTCAAGCATTGGTTAGATCATCGAAGCAGTGAGTAATGTAGGCGACCGATCTAACACAAGTAAAAACACCCTAATGCGCACAACATTGGGGTGTTTTTGTGTTTTGATAACATTAACTTTTCTACCGTCATTATATATCATATAAGGAGTCAATTGCAACTCTTTTCCAGAGTTCTTAAATATCCTTGATCTCTTTAAACGCATTCTTTTTTTATTTTTTCTATCTTATTTCAAACAAATTGTGTATACTAAAAGCAAAAAGGAGCTGTTTAGATTGTTAAAAAAGGGATTTTCTATAATTTTAGCTAGTTTTCTGCTTTTTGGTATCAATGCCGTTCCAGCCGATGCTGCTACGCATTATAAACTGACTGCTTCGGTGAGCAATAAAAAACCGAAACAATACAGTACCATTATTTTATACACCAAAGGATTACCAAAAAAAGCAAGTTATAAAGCAACCTTCCACTATAAAACCAAAGATACTATTTATAAAGGCAAAGTCGGTACTCCTAAAAAAGTCCGCATCAGCCGTTCGACTAAAGGATTCAAAGTCAAAATCGATGTCGTTTCTAAATATAAAGGCAAGAAATATCATGCTAAAACAAGTTTCACTGCACGATGAAGAGAAAAAAGCGCCAACACGTTCATAAAGTGTTGGTGCTTTTTTTGTTTTGACTCGATTGGATAAAACAACTTTTCGGTTTTTACTTTAAATTTAGTTTTTTTGGCTCTATATATACTCATAAAAACACTTTTCATAGCCGATTTGTGAATTTTTACCTAGTTATCATCTTTTCTCTTATCTGGCACCGTCACAGCGCTTTTATATGCTATAATAAAGCACGAATTTTATATTTTCACAATACTAGCTGTATAAAAGAAGCACTACTAACTGCAAGGAGAGCTGATTACTTTGGAGAAAAACTTAGCAAAGAAAGCAACAAAAGAAATATGGCTGTTCAACAGTGGTTCTACATTTTCTGGAAATCCAAAATGGCTATTCCTCTATATTCGGGTCCATCGTCCAGATATTGAGGCTTATTGGATTTGCGATCAACAAGATTTAGTGAAAAAAATTCGGAAATTAGGCCATCCTGCGGCTACTTTTCGTTCTTTACAGGGGGAGAAATGGAAAAGACAAGCGGATGTTTTTGTTGTCGATCAAGTGAAAGAGCATCTCCCCATTTCTTTCCCGTCTACTATCAAAATATTGAATCTATGGCATGGTGTCGGTTGCAAAACGATCGAACGTGGTGTGAAATTTGGTGAGTTAAGGCAGCGGATCTATCAAAAGCATATCCGTTATTATTCTGTGTATCAAAATAACCAACTCTTTTTAGTGACTTCGCCGCTTATGGAAAAACATTTTCAAGAACAGATAGCCATTCCTGACGAAAATTTGATTCGTGCCGGCTATCCCGC
This sequence comes from Listeria grayi DSM 20601, assembly GCF_000148995.1. Classification (GTDB taxonomy): domain Bacteria; phylum Bacillota; class Bacilli; order Lactobacillales; family Listeriaceae; genus Listeria; species Listeria grayi. The sequence goes on along the minus strand of NZ_GL538353.1, from coordinate 321,289 downwards.
TAATTCAAGAGAAAGTGATCTCACTACCTATTCACATGCGATTAAAGCAAGCAAAGGGCTGCCGGATGATGCCAAAATAATTTTGTATGCACCCACCTATCGCGATCGTTCGTTAACGAATTTTTTTGGGAAAGCCATCCCGGATATAGCCTCTTTGCTTGCCTTATTGCAAAAACAAAATGCGCTTTTTATTTTTAAGATTCATCCGCTAATGGCGCAAGACCCAATCTATCAGCAGCTACAAGCCAATTATAGCAATCATCCTAACCTACTTTTTTGGGATAATCAGCAGGATATTTATGAGATATTCAACCAGGTGGATATTGCTATTGTGGATTATTCATCAATTTTCTATGATTTATTGGCTTCTGGAGTTAAAAGCTTTATTCGTTACATATTTGATTACAAGGAATCTGACACCATGCGAGATTTTGCCTTTGATTATTTAGATATGACCTTTGGCACGCTCTGTTATGACTTTGAGACAATGTTACTTGCCTTAGAAGCACCGGTAGTAAGAGCAGGTGTGCAGACAGATATCGATCGCCTCGAAACATTATTTTGGGAATATGATCGGCCTGATAACTGCGAAAAAATCATTACCGCAACCCAGTGCTTTCAAATTAAGAATACAACTTTCCCAACGCTCTATAGTTTCGATATTTTTGATACATTGCTACGGAGGAAAACATTGGAACCGCTTGGTGTTTTTTATTATGTTCAGGATAAACTGCAGAACAGTCCGCTGGAATTCCCTGGCTATTTTCGTGATAATTACCAGCGTATCCGCAGACAGGCCGAGGCACAACTGCGCGATTACTACCGCAAATCGACTTCATTACGCGGCTCTGATCTGCTTGAGATCCAACTGGAAGAAATCTTCGCTAGACTCCAAACTCTGTATGATTTGACGACAGAGCAAACAGATTATTTGATGGAATTGGAATTAGAAGGAGAGCTTCAGACTATTGAGGGGATTCCAGAACAGATTGCTGCATGTCTGGAACTAAAGCAACGTGGCGAAACAGTGGTGCTTATCAGTGATATGTACTTGCCGGAAACATTTATGAAACAGCTATTGCGAAAAGTACATCCGGAATTAGCTGAATTACCGCTTTTCCTCTCATCAACAACTGGAGAGCAAAAGTCGACAAAAAAATTATATCTACGTGTCTTCGAAAGCTTGGATTACCGCTTTGAAAAGTGGATTCATCACGGCGATAATCAGCATGCAGATATCAAAATGGCACAATCACTCGGAATCGAAACTGTTTTCTGTCCACGACAAAAGTTCGAACAATATGAGCGAGCGCTCGTCAACCGTATTCCACATTATGATGGCTATTTAACAGCTGGATTATTTGCAAATTATCGTACGAAGGCCCGCCATTCCAGTGATTATTATATCTATGCCTTTGTCAGCATGTACTTCGTTCCTTATGTCCATTGGGCCTTAAAGCATGCCTTGCAACAAGGTACCGAAACAGTTTATTTCCTATCCAGAGATGGACATTATTTAAAATTGATCGCCGATACGCTGATCGCGCTTAAAAAATATCCACTTCGTACAAAATATCTGTATGGGTCGCGTAAAGCATGGCGTATTCCCTCTTTTGTGGAGGAGATCGACGAAGAGTTCTTTTCTCCATTTGGAAATTTTGAAGCTTTGACAGATTTTGATAGCGTACTTGAAGCACTTTGCGTAAATGAAGAAACATTCGACCGTCTCTTCCCTGAGCTGAATCATTTAAAGGCTTGTACAAATATCACATTAACGGAAAAACAAGAAATTATCTATGCAGCAAAAAATTCGAGTCATTACCGAGATTTTCTGCTGGCTTATGCCAAAGAGAAACGAATTTGTATCAATCAATATTTTCAGCAAGAAATCAATCCTGATGAAAAATTTGTTTTCATTGAATATTGGGGCCGCGGCTATACACAGGATTGTTTCAATCGCTTGTTGGCAGATGCTTTCGGGAAACCAATCCAAACCGTTTTCTACTATGCACGGAGTATTTATCCAAGCCACGGGCTATCGATCCGGCATAATTTCAATCCCAATCTAACTTCGCTTGTTTTTGTCGAGGCTATCTTTGCCACTGTGCCTTATCACAGTATCACTGCCTATCAATGGGATAAAACGATCGCTCGGCCAGTGATCGATTACAAGGAAAATACGGCTGGACTCCACAACGGCATCCAAGCGCTTCTGCCAGAATTCATCGCAGACTTTTACCAGCTCCCACTTCTGGATGAAGACGCACTCGAGCGTAGTTTATTTGACTTTGCGATCGATTATTTCCGTACATCTGCCTATAAAAACAGTTATATTATTGAAAATTTTGCGCCACTAAAAGATTCTGTCCGGTTGCATGCAAAAGAAGAAGAATATGCCCCCTGTATCCGGCTACGAGATTGTCTACCTAAATTGGCTGGACGTCCTATCGCTGTGCAGACAACCAATATGCGACTTTCGCTGGCGCGCTCTTCCCGCTTAGTAAGGCTGCTCTATCAAATAGAAAAGAAATGGCTAGAAAAAGCTGTTCGGCAATTAAAAATCCGACTGCGTTTCCTCAAACGAAAATTATTGTTTCGTTCCTGATTGCTTAACAAAAAGCCTGTTCCATATCGTTTATGGAACAGGCTTTGATTCATTTAATTCATCAGGGAATGGAACCATTTTAGAATCGGCTGGATCTCCTTATCCCAGTAATGCCAATTGTGATCACCTTCCGAATAGGAGGAAGTAAGGTCAACTCCTAGCTCATTTCCTAAGGTTTCAAAAGCTTTGTTTTGCTGGTATAGAAAATCTTCTTCACCACACCAAAGATAGAATTTCGGGAGAGGAACTCTATTATCTGCAGCTGTTTTTGCTAGGTAAAAAAGATCGTTCTCGGAGTGCTGCAATTCATGGAATTCGCCAAATACTCCCTTCCAGAATGCTTCGTTTCCATCATAAAAGTTCGCTTCATTTGCGATACCAAGAGCGCCGGATAAAGAGGCTACTGCTTGAAAGCTTTCAGGCTCTCGCAAACCGAGTTTAAATGCACCGTAACCGCCCATTGATAATCCTGCTGCGAAAGTGCGTGTCTTTTTAGTCGATAACTGCGGAAAAAAACCATGACAGATCGCCGGTAGTTCTTTAGCGATAAAGTCCCAATAGCGCAAACCATACATTGTATTGGTATACCAGCCCAAATGAGTCGTCGGCATAATCACCGCAAAGCCGTATTCCGCTGCATAGCGCTCGATCGAAGTCCTCCGCAACCAAATGGATTGATCGTCGCTCATCCCATGCAAGAGATACACAACGGGAATATCTTTTAGTGTTGGACTGCTTTCGATACCGATTTGATTTTGCTCTTGCTGTGGCAAGATCACGTTCATCGTCATGTTCATGCCAAGCTGATTAGAGAAAAAACTCACTTCTAACAATGCCATTTTAATTCCTCTTTTCTTTCGGTGGTAATGCTGATTCATTTGCCCTTGATCTTTGGCATTTCTCAGGCTTCCCTGTTAACTGTTATGCTTGTGCATTTTCTGCTTCGATTTCTGCTGCCGTTTCCATTTCTGTCTCTGCTTTACTTTCCATTTCTAATTGATATTCCTTTTTATCAGCGATTTTGATAAAAGGATACCAAATAAGTGCCGTTACTGCAAAACATATCAGCATAATAATCGTGTAATTGATTCCACCGGCTAATGGTGTTTTAACAAAAACTGGCGTTGTCCACGGCATAAGCGATGTGGTCGGATTCAAATTAACGGGTAAAATCGTACGGACAAGTCCCCATGAAAGGAAGCCACTGATGATCGGCGGTAAAATCTGAGGGATAAAGAAAATCGGATTCAAGATGATCGGCATCCCGAACATGATCGGTTCCGTGATTCCAAATAGAGATGGGACAAAGGACAGTTTTGCGAGCTGCTTCATTTTTGCTGATTTAGCTTTGAACATAAAAATCGTCACGATCCCGAGGAAATTAGAGGCCATGATTCCACCGGCAACGATGGAAGGCACTAAATAGGGAAGCGGTTGTCCATTTTGATAGGCAGCAATGTTAGTTGAGATCATCGTAAGTGTAATAGCACTAAGCGGTCCTTGCAGCACAGCATTGTGGATTCCAAAGAACCAAAGTAGACTAAGTAGCGACATAATGATGATGATTGACAGCGGGCTTGCAACTAATAAATTAAGTGGTGCATTGATCGTATTGACAAAGAAGTCAAATATATTTCCTGATTTAGTAAAACTGAATAAAACGCGGATCGCAAAGGCAACAATAAAAATGATCGTTACAACAAATACCGGCGCTAACGATTGTGTTACCATTGGAGGCACGCTGCTTGGCAATTTGATAACTAGATTTTTCGTGTTCAGGTAAGCATACAATCGCGTTACTATCAGCGCCACGAGCATCCCGATGAATATCCCTTGACCACCTAAATAGTCTAAACGCAATGCACCGATATTTGTCGGAACTTGTTTTCCGGCTTGTGTCACAACGGAAGCCACTGTTTGCGGCATGATCATTATAAAAAATGCTAATGAGATAATAGCGGCATTGCGCTGATTCACTTCCAAACGTTTGGCGTAAGACATTGCTAAACTGTAGATCACATATAAAGATAAGACACCCGTAGCACCATTTGTGATCGCGTTGATGTGTTCTGTCAGTCCCACTTGTTTGAGCCAAGCGATCCAGGCATTGATCGGGAAATTGCCGACGATCGTGATAAGTGCGACCCCGATCGTGATTGGACTCGCTCGAATGAAACCTTCCATCAAACTCCCAAGTATTTTATTGCGCTGTACCTTCTCAGCAAGGGGCATCAATGTTTTGTTCAATAGTGTTTCTAAATTAGCCATTTCTATTCCTCCTTTATTCTATCACGATGGAAATACTTTTATGGACATTATCTGAGCTTGTCGCGATCAAATAGCGATAGCTCCCTTTTTCTAACACGTGTTCTCCTGATTCATTTACATACCCTAGTGAATTACTATCCACTTCTATTTCTACTTCTTCTACGCTCTTGGCACGGACAAAAATTCGTTTACTCCCGACCAGTTCTTGAACAGGACGGACAATTTCAGATGCAGCTGCTTGGATATAAAATTGGATCACTTCTTCGCCGTCTACTTGGCTGGTATTCTGGATAGCCAGCTTAAAGCTAAATGTATCACCAGCTCGGCAGTGAACCGCAGCACTGTCAGTCGTTATTTGAAAGCTACTATAGGACAGGCCATAGCCAAATGGATATAGTGGCTCGTTTGCTTCATCGGTATAGCGGGAAGTAAAGCGCGGCTGCTGATTGCTTGTTCCCATTGGACGACCTGTTGAGTGATGGGCATAATAAATCGGGATCTGTCCTTCTGCACGTGGAAAGGTCATCGCCAAACGTCCGGATGGATTTGCTTTCCCTGTAAGAAGATTGCTGATACCGATCCCGCCCATCGTTCCCGGGTACCAGACGAGCAAGAGACTGTCGAAAAGCGTCGCTACTTCCGTTAGCACAAGTGGACGACCTGTATATAAAATACCTACGATCGGTTTTCCTGTTTTTTTAAGTTCCCGCAACAGATGCAGTTGTTTTTCCGGCAGATCCAAATGCGCTTTTGAGGCGCCTTCCCCGCTCTCCATGAAGTTTTCACCAAACGTAAATAAAATTTTATCTGCTTGTTTTGCCTTTTCAACCGCTTCCTGTACAAGTTCGTTTTCAGCATCGATTGGTCCATTGAGCTGTATGACAGCCTCTTTTAGCGGGCCGAAAGCTTCATAATCATCAAAGAGATTGTAGCCCTTGGATAAGAGCAGCTGCTGGTTTGGAAAATGCTGCTGCAGACCTTCTGCTAAGGAAATCGTGTCAAGCGGACTGCCAGTGACCGAAGCCCAAAATCCCAATGTCAATTTTGATGTGCCATATGGGCCGATCACCGCTAGTTTTTCAGGCTTTTCAAGTGGCAGCTGCTGGTCGTTTTTTAATAAGACACTGCTTTTTTCTACTAATTCTATCGCCGTTTGTTTGGCAGTAGCGGTCAAGATCTCACCCGCAGTTTCTGCTTCCAAACCACGATATGGATTTTCAAATAGGCCTAGTTCATTTTTTAATACTAAAATCCGTCGAACCGCTTCATCCAATAATTCCATTGGTAATTGATCGGATTCGATCAGCGACTGCAGCTCATTGGCATAACAGCTTGTCATCATGTCGATATCCACACCGGCTTCTAACGCTTTTTGCGCCGCCGTTTGCTTATCTTTCGCATAGCCGTGGTCGACGAGTTCTTCGATGGCAGCGAAATCAGAGATCAAAACACCATCGAAATTGTTTTCTTCTCGAAGGATCTTTCGATTTAGAAATTTATTTGCTGTAGCGGGAATGCCATTCAGCAGATTGAATGCTGTCATTACCAGCTTGGCATTTGCCTTTAAAGCTGCTTCATACGGTGGCAGATAGGTTTGCCGTAATTTCAGTAGCGACATGTCCACTGAATTATACTCTCTCCCTGCTTCAGGAGCGCCATATGCTGCAAAATGTTTGATCCCTGCTGCGACATGGTCTTCCTCAATGGTTTTTTCTTCGTTTAACTCGCCTTGATAGCCGGTGACTATGCTGTTCGCATATTGGGATGCCACGTAAACATCTTCGCCAGGTGATTCCATCACGCGTCCCCATCGCGGATCACGTACCAGATCGAGCATTGGCGAGAAAAGCACATGCAAGCCGTTGCGATAAGACTCTTTCGCTGTTTCTGTGGCACCCTTTTGGATCAGTTCAAAATCGAATGAACCGGCTTGGGCTAAGGGGATCGGGTTGATCGTTCGGAAACCATAGATCACATCTGCCATGATCAGCAGCGGAATCTTTTTGGGATGCTTATGCAAATATTCTGTTTGGATCTTTTTGATCTGCCGCCAATCATTTACATTGTAGACCGAACCGATCAAATCTAATTGAAAGTCTGAATGAAAGCCGATATCCTGCAGTGGCCCTGTATCAATTGTTTGCTTATCCTCCATATATACATTCCCACTGACTTGTACGACCTGCCCGATTTTTTCTTCTAATGTCAATGTTTGGAAAAGTGCTTCTAATTTCTCTTTTTTCACAGGATCCCTCCTAAAAGTAAGCGCTTTATTTTTAACTGATTTTATTATATAGTGAAAGAAACTAGCTTTATATCAAATTTTTTCTATTTGTGTCAAAAAACGAATATTCGGAGGTAACCATGGATTTAGAACGATTGACTAATATTTATAAAACCCTTTATAAACGAACCCATATCCCGATTCAAATCTTTGATGAAGCGGCTAATCCGCTTTTCCAGAAAACGACTTTTACTGAGTTACTACGGCCTTTTTTAGATAGACAGATCCCCAACGGAGCCAAAATGGTCCTCACCAATAACTATAAATTTCTTCATGCTACTTTTCCATATCGTTTTGCCGGTCAGCAGTTTTATATCTTGATTGGTCCTACACTGGTCCTCGGTGATATGAGTGAATCCATTATCGAGTTTCATGGAAAACGACTGCTATTGACCAAATATTTGGCAACAGAATCGGAAAAAGAATTTTTGGAATTTGTACAAATGATTTATCAGCTCACTATGGATGCTTCTTTAACGGAAAAAGATATTTCGATTTCACATATTGCCGCTGATCCACAGCAGACGCAGCCGAAAAAATTGTGGAAGGATTTTCTTTTTGACCGTCGCAGCCAAGAAGCAACTCGTGATTCTTATCAGTTTGAATTACGTTTTATCGATTATATCAAGCGCAATAAACGTGATAAAATTGAATGGCTCTTTAAAAAAGCGAGCGATACCTATGTCGTCCATTTATCTGTAAATGACTTGGAAGGACTACGATTGAAATTTTCATCACTTGTGACTCTAGTGACGCGGACCGCAATCGATTGCGGCGTTCCGCTGGATTCCGCCTTCAGTCTTTCGGATTCTTTGATACGCGGACTTGATTATATCCGCGCGCCGGCAGAATGTGCTTCGTATATGCACTATGCGACATTTGAATTTATGGATCTGATCCACGGTCAACCTTATGCTAATTATTCTGGCTTTATCAATCAGACGATCTCCTATATCGATGCGCATCTATACGAAAAAATCACGCTGCAGGAATTAGCGATAGTCACTAATCGGACGCCGGCTTATTTATCACATCAATTCAAGCAGGAAGTCGGTGAAACGATCAAGCATTATATTTTAGCGAGAAAAACAGAAGAAGCGAAAGAGCTACTGCTATTCACCGATCATAGTTATCAAGAAATTAGTACGCTGCTCTGCTTTGCGAGTCAAAGCCATTTTACCCAGCATTTCAAAAAAGCGACTACTTTAACGCCAAAACAATTTCGGATGCAGCACTTCCAGTATTTATGAGTGCGCTTGTTTCAACAGGTAAACCGCGCCGATCATGCCAGCATGATTATGAAGGGAACATGGTAGTAGGCGCGGCATTTGGATCAAGCCCAGGGTCGAATATGACTGACAGATCTCTTGATATGCAGATTGGATCGCTTCGATCACTGCTTCATTTGCGCTGATTCCGCCACCGATCAGGATCACATCCGGAGCTACAGTTACCGCTACATTGACCACTAAGAGCGCTACATCATGATAAAATTCTGCAATGCAGTCAGCTGCGATTTTATCACCGTTATCTCGGCGGCGAAAGATCTCTTCCGCTTCTAGAACACGTTCCTGCACTTTTATACTATAATTACGGCATAGACCAGCAACGACTCCGCTGTATCTTGCGGCTGCTTCTTCCTTATACGATTTGCTACGTCCGACTAGGCTTAACCCAAATTCTCCGGCTAATCCTCCCAGACCGCGATATAATTGATGATTGATATAGATCGCTCCGCCCACAGCAGTTCCAAGCGTCAGACAAACAAAATTTGCTTCATGTTTGGCATTCCCGATCCATTTTTCTGCTGCGGCGGCTGCTTTTCCGTCTGATTCTACATGGACAGGCAAACCTAATTCGGTGCTAAGCAGATCTGCTAACTGAATACCGATAAAGCCTTTGATTGCTCCTGCTGTCTGCATATATCCCTCGTCGTTGATGATTCCCGGGGTGCTGACCCCGACGCCGATGATCGAGTAAGTCTGCTGATATGTCTTTGTGATTTTTTTCAAGTCTGTGAGTAGCGCTTCCGACTCATATCGAGTAGGTATTTTCCCACTTTCGACGAGCTTTCCCAGATTATCAATGACGCCGTATTTCACATATGTTCCACCGATATCAATTCCAACATAATACGACATTTCGCAACACTCCTAACGTTTGATCGACCTTGCGATTATATTAATGGTATGTTTCTTCCCACGAATCGCCGAAGATAAAGCGAAGATCGCTTCTACTGGGGCTGAACCAAACATTCCCGCATCGCCAATATGTTGGATATCCACTCCAGCGATTTTATTTTTCAGGGCAATTTGTTCAATAGCATTATTGGAAGACGTTTCTTGACTCGTGCCAATCGTACTCATTGTCAAGATTCCCTTTGCCTTGGCATAATCGACTGCTTGCTTCATATCCTCTTCTGAAAACCCTGGAACTGTGCCGATCGACGGTAAGAGCAGCACATCTACTCCTGCTTTGGCATAAGCTTCTACAGCCGCTTGCGTTACCACTGGTTCTGCTGATCCCGAACTGTGCATTTTCCCGGCAAATATCAGACCGGAGAAATGCTGCTTGCTGATACGGATCGATGCAGCGATCGATTTCGTTGTCACGCCAGAACCAGGATTACCTGTCAAACAGATAAAGTCTGCACCCGCAGCTTCCGCTTTTTCGAGTGTTTCCTTGGTACAGGTTTGTCCTAATGATACTTGGTTACGTTCATTATTCATGGCGGCTTCCAAGTCGATTGGTTCCAAGTTTACGCCGATCGGACGACCGACTAATTCTTTGAGTTTTTTCAACGGGGCATCGTATTTGGTATAAGAACGGTCAATCAATACTTCATTGAGCGTAACACCGGGAAGACCCATGATGAGTGGGCGAAACGCATTGAAGCCGTTAAGCAGGATTAGATCCGCGCCGACTGACTTTGCAACTTCTGCGTTTGTTAGGGAGCGGGAATATGGAGAAGAGATCGCGCCTAAGCATTCTGCTAAAATCGTTCTCCCATCATTTGCTTTTACTGCTTGTTTTAAATCTTCCGCTGTCATTTTTTCAAAGTCACTTGTTTGACAGCTCATTAATCGTTTTACCATGTTATCCCTTCTTTCTGTGTGATGTGTCCATTATATAGAAAGCGCATACACTTATATATAAGATTTTTATGATATATATCAAAAAATCGTAACTTGATCGCAAAAAAAACCTCTCTAAAAGAGAGGTTTAATCACGAAAAATCTTTTCACCAAAATATTCTCCCGGCTCAAGTCCGCCTTGACAGGCAAAGAGTGCACTGCCGATCGGGATCGTATATTCATTGAGTTTATCCATTTTCCCCATGATTTTCAGCATTGGCAAAAATTGTTTGTCGGGGTTTTGCGTAAAACAGATGAACAGCAGGCCGGCATCTAAATTACCGGTTCGATTGTCTACGCCGGCTGTGTAGGAATAAGCGCGTCGCTGCATTTGTTGGTTGGTTTCTTTTGCTAGACGAACATGTGAATCCGTTGGTAGTTTTTTAGGATCGACTTTCTCGAATTCTCCTTTTTCACCATAGGCTGCTCCACTGTGTTTTTTACGACCGAATGTGTCTTCTTGATCCATCAAGGAAGAACGATCCCAGATTTCTAAGAGCATTTGGATCTTTCGATAACCAAGATAGCTACCGCCTTGCATCCATTCTGGTTCGCTTTTTTCTGCCCAAACTACTTTTTGAAAGCCGGATTTCGTCGCATGATCTTGATTGGCCGTACCATCTTTAAAACCAAACAGATTGCGCGGGGTTACTTCTTTCGGCGCCCGCAGGAACCCTTCTTCCAGCCAGCGGATCGTTGCTATCCCCGAGGCCAGACGGATAAAGTTACGGATACCGTGGAAGGCAACTTGCTGATCGTCTGCGCAAACTTGTACACAGATATCACCATCACAATATTCCTCCTTCAAACTGTCGTGCGCCATATGTGGGATCTGTTTTAAATAATGTGGACGTTTATGCTTGATGCCAAAGCGGTCTTTGCCGTCTTTTTCAAAGAAGGTCGGACCGTAGCCGATCGTAAAGGTCAGCTTGGCAGCGCCTAATCCGAGTGCTTCGCCAGTATCCGCAGGCGGCAGCATATCGTTATCATCATTTTGCAAATGCCCGCCTTGCGAAGTCAAATCGGCGAAACGAGTCCATGTTTGAAAAAGATCTATGACCTTTTTTCTGCTGGAAACTTCGATATCAAAGCTCGCCAAGTAACCATATGTTTGCTGCGATGTGATAATTCCTGCTTGATGCTTCCCATAAAAATCAACCGCGTCGATTTTCTTTTTGTTTTTGTTCACGGCTTGATAGGTATGATCTGCCATTGAGAGAAATGTACCAATCCCGCTTGCGCCGATCGCGATGCCGGTTCCTGCAACTGCAGATAGCTTCAGCATTTCCCGCCTTGTCATGCCTTTCTTATCAGGTATTTGATTTGACTTGTCTTGATCGTTCGTGTTTTTCATCTACCTCAAACTCCAATTTTTAAAAGATTTTCCCTGTTTTTGCCATCAATTCGGATAAGTGACTTAATTCATTGCTGATTTCACGGATCTGCTTTTTAGAAAGCTTTTTATAATTCACAAAGCTGTCGCCTTCACGATAGGCTGCAAGCGTGTCTTCCATTTTATTGAATGCCGCATCGATATCATCTGCTAGTTTTTTATCTTGGGCCGTAAGTGCAGGAACGATTGCTTGGTAAACTACTTTTGAACCTTCTACGTTGGCATTCAAGTCCACTAGGTCAGTGTGTGAATAGGCTTCTTCTTCCCCGGTGATCTTGGTCGTTGCTGCTTCGTTTAATAATTCCATTGCTCCCGCCACCATTGGTTTTGGTTCCAATTTTAGTTTTGCGACTTCTTTTTGAAGGGATTTAGCATCTTTGACTAATTGATCGGCATATTTATCCATACCGGCCAACGATTTTTTCTCCCAAAGGGCGCGTTCAATGACATGGTAACCCGTCCAATCTTTCTCATTATCTACGTCGTTGATACGTGCATCTAATTTAGGATCAAGATCGCCGAAGCTTTCTGCGATCGGTTCAATGCGTTCATAATAGACCCGCGGCGCTGAATATGCTGCTTTGGCTTTTTTGATATCGCCGGCTTTGACTGCTTTGGCGAAAGTTTCAGTAGCAGTCACAAATTGATCGGTTTGATCAACCACGTAAGCTTGGTATTTTTTCACTGCTTGTTTCAGTACTTCTGAAGATTTCGCTTTGTTTTCTTTAGCTTTGGAAAGGACATCTAGTGCTTTTTCTAAGCCAGTCGTATTCGTTTTCACTTCGTTATAATCTGGTTTCGAGTTTTTAGATGCATAGAAGATCGGTGTTTCATATTTTTCCACATCTGTGTATTGTAGCGGATAAAGATCACGAACGTTATTTTCAAATGCTAGCCAATGTTTGTGCATCGTATTGGCAGTCGCTTGGAAATTCCCTTTGTCTTCCTTTTCAGCTGCGGCGGTAACTTCTTTTAGTTCTTTTTGCATGTTTGCTACTTCTTTTTTCACAGCGTTTGCTTGTTTACTTTCCTTTGCTGGCTCTTTCTTTGTTTCCTCTTTGCTGCTGGTTTGATTGCCACACGCGACTAATAATACGGCGGTAAAAACGGTTAGAAAAATGACACTCCATTTTTTCATTTACTTAACTCCCTTTCGTTTGTGTATTTGCATATAAATCATTGTGCTAACTCCAAAAATAACGAGTACTAGTTGCGGTAAAAAGCTATACCAAGATGGATAAATGCTCAGTGCCGGAACGGAAGGCAGGTAATCCTGTACAATCGATGGCACTACGCCCGCCAGTTGCAAGCTGTGTATCCCGGAACCCATGAATTTGAAGCAGAGATAAAAGACCACTGCGCTGGAAGCCATGAAAAATGGCTTCATTGGCAGATAATTACTGAATTTCAAGATGAAAAAGGCGATCAATACCAGCACGCCAAGACCGACAACGATTCCCAGTATCAATTCTTCCATCGTCATCCGACCAGCCATTCCGATCAAAAAAACGACTGTTTCTAATCCCTCACGAAGAATTGCTAAAAATGCCAGCACGGCGAAGGAGATCTTCTTTCCACCCGAAATCGCTTGTTCACTTTTAGTTTGCAAAAAAGTGTTCCATTTTTTGATGTCCGAATTGCGGTGCAGCCAATAACTGACATACAGCATCATGATACTGGCGATCAATCCTGCCCAGCCGTTGATCAGATTGTTATTGTTCCCGAATGCAACGGTCGAAAGCCAGAAGGCGACGATCAATCCTAATCCAAGACTTGCCAGCAATCCGGCGACTGTTCCACCAACTACCCAGCGGCTAGCGGAGCGTGATTTTGTCCGTTTGGTGAACGTCAGTAAGGTAGCGATGATAAGCAGCGCCTCCAACCCTTCTCGAAACGGGATCAGTGCTGCATCGAACCATGTATAGGAAACATCGGCAAGTGGTTCCAAGCTGATGATCATTCGATTTAAGATTTTACCTGTCGATGCTTGCTGCTCTGGATTATTGATAGCAGCACCCAAAAGCATCAGATCGCGTTCCGCATTATCATACGCAGCCTGCGATTGACTGACTACTTCTCCTTCTACCGAAAGCCATTGTGTTGTCAGATCCTGAATTTGGATGCTTGCTTCTGGGTATTGCTTTTTCTGCACAAGTGCTTGCGTTTGTTTCAGCTTTACTATGTATGTCTGCAGTGTAATGGTCGTCTTTCCATTGTTGTCCGTAAAGGCACCGCTTTCGTAATTTTGGATAAAGATCCTTAATTGGTCCGTCGCGGCGAGAGCTTTCTTCTGTTCTTGGTTCAAAAGTCTTAGCGATACTTCGGCAATGCCATGATCGATATCTCCTGCCAGTTCATAGGACTTTTGTTTGACTTTCTGTTTATTCTGACTCCACCAGCGTTTGACTTGCATGAAACGTTCTTCAGCTTTTTCAAACTGTTTGGCCTTCACATCTTTGCTGATAGCAGTAAGGCTTGTGCTGACTTCTTTAGTAGTCGGCGAGGATTCACTCGCTTGGACCGGTGCCGAGAAAAGCAGCAGGCAAACAGTCATCAACAAGAGCATAAACCCAGTTGCTCTCTGCTTTCTCAAAGTATTAGCCTCCTTTAATTGATAATGATTATCAATATCATATGCTCTTTTTAGAAAATTGTCAATCTTTTTTAAACGTATTGACATCCTACCTAAAGTAGCATAAAATTATCACGATAATGATAATCATTTTCAATTAAGGAGTGGGTAAAATTGGCTATTGGTCCTGGAAGTATAATTTTCATCGTTGGTGCCGCTCTCGTCATTTTTGGTCCGAAAAAGTTGCCGGAACTTGGAAAAGCTGCCGGTGATACGTTAAGAGAATTCAAAAACGCCACTAAAGGGTTGATTGACGACACAACTAAAAAAGAGCCTACCGACAAGAATGACTGAAGAAGAAATGCCGCTCGGAGGCCATATTCGAGAACTGCGCGCCCGGTTGATCATTTGTATCCTCAGCCTTTTCGGCACATTTTTGATTGGTCTCTTATTTGCACGGCCAGTCCTCGTATTTCTGCAGCATGACAATCTACCTAAAGCCATCACTTTTCACATTTTTAAAGTAACTGATGCCTTTCAGATTTATATGGATATCGCTTTTGTGATTGGTTTGATACTGGCACTTCCGATCGTGCTGCTCCAACTGTGGCTGTTCATCAAGCCTGGACTGCATCCACGGGAGCAGAAAATGACATTGCGGTATATTCCGCTTATCTTCTGTTTGTTTCTGATCGGAGCCGGTTTTTCTTACCTCGTGATCTGTCCATTTATCATCACCTTTATGTTTGAGTTTTCAGCGCGCATCGCCGTGGAAAATACGATAGGTCTCGCCACTTACCTTCAGTTTTTACTGAAAATGGTAACAGCCTTTGGATTTTTATTTCAATTACCTGTCGTCATCATGTTCTTGACCAGGCTGCATCTCATTACTCCACAGTTCCTACGTAAAGTAAGGAAATATGCCTATTTTATTCTCCTTATTCTGGCTGCTTTGATTTCGCCACCGGAATTGATGTCACACTTATTGATCACATTGCCATTGATTATTCTATATGAAATCGGTGTATTTATTTCGAGTTATACGTATTCTAAAATGCCTTGATCCTACTCATGTAGATAGGATCAAGGCATTTTTTGGCACAAAAAAACCCCGCTGCCTGTTTAAGCAGCGGGGTTCTCTCGGTTAAATTCCGCCAGCAACGAATGCTGTACCGATTTGTTGGATAAAATCGTTTTGGTTTGCGATTTTCCATTTCTTGTTATCTTTATTTACTTCAAATTTCATTTCGACTGTAGCAGGAGTATCCACTGCTTTCGCTTTTTTGATTTCGTTTGTGTATAATTTGATGATTTTCACACGGTCAGTCGCAATAGAAGGATCTTTTTGTGCTTCTTTCATGACAGCTTTTTGAAGGTTGGTTGCAACGTCTTTCATGTTAAGACCTTTTGCTTTGATCTCCACAACTGGTTTTTCTTTGTCGTTATCTGTCACTTTAGTAGTGAAAGATGTTACTTCACGGTTACGTTTTTGGAAAGCTTTGTAGAATTTGCGGATTTCTTTATCAGCTTCTTCCCCAGTTGCACCGGATTGTGATTTAAAGCCATCGATAAAAGATTTTTCAAATTCTGTGTCAAAATCTCCGTTTGATTTACCATAGATTTTTTCCATGTTGTCTGTATTTTTACCATACAACATTGCTTCGACTGTTTGCTCAGCCGCTTTCTTTGGTTCTACACGATCGTTACCACATGCTGCTAGAACTAGCAAAAGTATAGATAGCGATGCAAATGCAACTAGCAATTTTACCTTTTTCATTTTTATTCCCCCTATTTTTTTGACACCTATCCCCCATTTTGATAAGCGCTAAATTGATCTCATATCCAAAGAATATGAACGTTACCATTATCCCTTATTTTTTCACAATGCACAATACAAATATTAAAATTAATTACAATTGTATAAAAAAACTAAGCATGGGGTGCTTAGTTTTTTTATACCCTATAGTTCTCTAAAATTAACCAATTCTATTTCACCTTGGTTTAAAAATTCCATGATTCTTGGATTTGTCAGCAACTCCAGTTCCTCTACTCGTTCCATATTGTAGCTCGTGATGTTTTTCAGACGGTTATCGAAGTATGCCGGGTGACACATGAATTCTACTACTTTATCCGTATCGCGGTGTTCATTGATTACTTCCTGCAGTGTTTCTAAAGTGGCATGCTCCCCGTAAAAACGGTTGCTGAATGTGCCTGGCTCTTTCACTTTTGCAGTGGTATTGCTCTCGTGTGAGCGAATCGCAAGGTCATATTTCTCAGCCAATTTGTTTTCGATCGGGTGCACAAATTCTTCTATATTGTGATGTACATCTAAATGGGTGACAGGAATTCCCGTTGCTAATACTTTCTCGATTTGAGCGGTATATTCCCGTTCGATCTCTGCTCCCCATTTTTCCAAGTCGAATTCTGCCCGAAACTTTTCTTGTGGAAGGAAATTATCTTCATTGTCTGTAATAAACTGCAGTCCTTTTGTTAGCGCTTTTCCAGAAGTCATTACTAAGTGGACTCCGATATCTAAACCAGGGTTTTCTTTCGCGATCTCTACCGCTAAGTCAAACGCTTCCCCCGTTGCCATCAGCGTCGTTGAGCGAACTACTCCTTTTTTATAAGCGTCTAAAATACCATAAACGGTACCTCTCGTTAATCCATAATCATCTGCATTAAATATAATTTTCATGGCTGTTGCTCCTTTCGATTCTATCTCTTCTATTCTATTGTAATCGATTTCACTGTATTCGTACATCGTAACACACCATGCCACCTTTGAGCGGCATGGTGCTTCTTAGCTTGCTTTTGTTTGTTTCAATTGGATCAGCAGCAAAATGAAGCCGATCAGCGTCAAAAGCGGTGCGATCAAAACGAGCCATTGAAGCGGCAACAACGCGACAATGATCCCACCAACGAAAGCTCCAAGCGCATTACCGACATTCATTGCTGACTGATTTAATGTACTTGCTAGCGTAGGCGCATCTTTAGAAACCTGCATGGTCCGGAATTGTAGACTTGGTCCAACTGAAAAAGCGATAATACCAAAAATAAAGACACCAAATGGAATCAAATAATAGCTGAATTGCATAAAGAATAAAATAATTTACCAGCCGATCATTGCTAAAATAATAATAATTAACCCTTTATCCATATTCCAATCCGCAAGCCGTCACCGACAAGATTGCCGATCGTTACGCCAACTCCGAAAATGACCAGAATCACAGCGACACCTAAGTCGTGATACCCACTTACCTCTCGTAAAACTGGCGAGATGTAGGTGAAAAATGCGAAAACACTGCTGAAACTGAATGTCGAAATAAGTAGCGACATCCACAGCTTTCCAGTCTTTAAAATCGACAGTTCTTTTCGAACTGAGCCAGTCGGATGGGTGTTCTTGTTTGGGACAAAGAAAAGAATCCACAAGAAAGCAATCACTCCAATAACGGCGATAATGGCAAAACTAGCACGCCAACCCCATTGCTGACCAATGATCGTTCCAAATGGTACGCCGATAATATTACTGACAGCTAAGCCAGAAAACATCAAGGCCATCGCGCTTGCTTGGCGTTTTGGTTCTACTAAACTAGTCGCGATGATCGCTCCCAGTCCAAAGAAAGAACCATGCGCAAGCGCTGTAACCACACGGCTCAGCATCATCACTGAGTAATTTCCAGCAACACTTGCAACGATATTTCCAAGTATAAAAATAAGCAGCAACAGCAGCAACGTCGTTTTTCGCTTCAAGCGATATGTCAGCAGCACGATGATCGGGCCGCCAACTGCGACACTTAGTGCATAAATGCTGATCAGCTGTCCTGCTTTGGAAACGGAAACATTTAAATCAGCAGCAACCTCCGTCAATAATCCCATAATTACAAATTCTGTCATCCCGATCGCAAATGCGCCGATGACTAATATCCATATTGGCAGCGGATATTTTTTCATAACAACTCCCCTTTCTCGCAGCCATTAGTCTATCATGCGGCTTTGGAAAGCGAAAGAAATCTGCTTGATTCAGATAGTCTTATGAGATTCCATGATCAAAAATCTATTAGTTTAGTGGCATGTGATTTGATTTGAAAAAGTAGCGACAAATTGTCTTAAAATAAGCACCGGGCTATTTGCTCCGGTGCTCTATTTTTATTTTGGTTCTTTTTTGATCACAAAAGGTGTTCCATACATTTTCCATTTCAGTGGTGTTTGCAGATCGTATTTCTTTTCTTTTAAAAATTTGCGTTGCGCAGTTACACGGCTGATGTCTTCGTGAGCTGCTTCAAGCCGCATTACTTTCACGCGTGCTTTGAAAAAGGCTTCCAGATATTTCGCTTCATTGCCGCCCTTAGCTGGTGTTTTTGCATGTTTGAGCGCTGCTTCGCGAATGCCGTAGAAGCTTTCCGGATGCGGAACAGAACCATCATCAGGTCCGTGCATCACGATCGCGTCATAATAGACGAACTGACCTAATGTGCGCAGGCCGTCTTTTTTAGCTTGC
Source organism: Listeria grayi DSM 20601 (assembly GCF_000148995.1). Taxonomy (GTDB): domain Bacteria; phylum Bacillota; class Bacilli; order Lactobacillales; family Listeriaceae; genus Listeria; species Listeria grayi. The sequence continues at coordinate 302,535 of NZ_GL538353.1, read as the reverse complement.
TTCACTGCTGGGTCGAAGTAAACTTTATCACGCAAATTGTTCTGCGCTTTTTGAAAAGTTTTATCTTTGGCAGCTTTTTTCCAGTCTTTTTCAAAAGCTTTGCCAAGTCCTTTGTGAGAAGCTGTACCATTTACTTTTTTCAAAGCAGGCAGATATTTTTTCAACACATTTTGCGGTTTCATTTTTGTATAACTTTCGACGAGCTGTAGCATGTCCCCAGTTCCAGAACAAAAACCGATAATCCCAGCTGTGTAGCCGCGGCCGTCTTTGATATCTTCAATATAGGCGTATTGTTTTTTCCATTTCAAGCTTGAATTCTCTGCACTGGAAACCAATTCCATCGCGATTTCTTTTTTAGCGGCAGTTTTTAGGGAAACAGCTGATTTTTTCGCGGTTGCTTCTGTTTCCTGGTCGCCGAAAACAAAGTAGCAAATAACGGAAACGATAATTGATAGGATGACGATAATGCTCGAAAATTTTAATCTTTTATCCATTCTATCCCTCTTTTCGATTATTTAAGCGTTAACAGACTGCGTTGCAATATCTTGGTCGCTTTTTTCCTTCTCAAGCATTTGTTTTTCCGCCATTTTGAAAAATGGTGCATAACAAACGATCGCAATGACGATCTCGATCGCTGACCAAACACCTGCTTTCCAATCCCAGCCGGTTGCCATAAGCGGACCGATGATCGGCGGCATTGTCCAAGGTACGAGGGTAACTGGTCTGCCGACGATGCCAAATGCCATCAATAAGTAAGTTAGTGTTGCTAAAACAAGTGGAATGAAGATAAATGGAATCATCATGATTGGATTCATAATGATCGGAAAACCAAAAATAACTGGTTCGTTGATCTCAAAACAAGCGCCCGGGAATGCTACTTTTCCGAGTTCTCGATATGTTTTGCTCTTAGAACGAAGCATCAATAACACTAATGTCAATGTCGCTCCTGTCCCGCCGACGTTTACAAATAAGCTTGAGAATCCAGAAGCGGTGATGTATGGCAGGCTTTGGTGATGCGCATAAGCAAGGGCATTAGCTGTAATGAACTGAATGAAGATCGGATCGGATACTCCTTCCAGTGTCATATCGCCATGCACGCCCGCACACCATAGCAAACTTACTAATAATGTGTAGATCAAGATTCCCGGCAGACTGTTTAAAGCAAATAATAATGGCGAGAAAACATGTTGGATAAATACGGTAACGTCAAAGCCAAGCGGAACACGAATGACCCAGAATAAAAATAAAATCAAAACTGCTGGAACGAGAGAAATAAACGAATTACTTACTGCCGGCGGAACACCTTGTGGCAAGCGGATGACCCAATTTCGTTTGATACAAAACCGATAGATCTCCGTGGTCACGATGCCAGCAATGATAGCAGTAAAAAGTCCTGAGGAATCAAAACCGCTCGTTGCTAACTCAAATTTATTCGTTAGTTGGGTAATGATAAAAGCCATTAATGCTAATGCTGCTCCTGAGATCGCATCTAAGCCGTAGCTTTTGCTGAGTTCATAGCCAATTCCCATTGCAGCAAGCAACGAGATGATCCCGAACGATCCGATAACCGCGGCATTGATCATGCCTTCGTATGGTTTCAAAAAGTTCAGCCAAGCTTGAATCGGGATATTTCCGATAATCAGAAACAAACTTCCGGCGATGATAGCCGGCAATGTAACGACTAAACCATTCCGGACTGCTAATAAATGGCGCTGATTCCCGATTTTTGTAAGCGGTGGAATCATTTTGTCTTGCATAAAATCCATAAATCCATTCACATTAAACTCCTCCTTTTTCATAAAAAACTTCTGTCTTTTGTTATGCTGTCGCAAGTATAGCCTACATTTATTTTTATGAAAAGGCTTTCTTTGTAAACGGTTAAAATTTTCAATTCTAGTATTTTGTTACCATTTTAAAACAAGTCGTTTTTTTTACTTTTTTTAGTGTTATACTGGTTTTATAGTTTATGAGGAGGAACTGCGATGTTATTTTTACCCTATCATGTCGATTTAAAAGATATTGACGTAGAGATCTATAATTATATCACCACCAATTTGGACAAAGTCATTTATATGCGTATCCGTGAATTAGCAGAAGCGACGCATGTAAGTACCACTACCATTCTCCGCTTCTGCAAAAAGTTCGATTGCGACGGTTATTCGGAATTCAAATTACGACTGCAGTTATTTGCCAAAGAAATGAATGCCCATCCCACTTCAGTGGAAGTTCCGGATGAACTCACCTACATCGAATTTCTGAAACGAACCGCGCAGCCCGATTTTCAGAATCAACTGGATAAAGCAGTTGGGATCTTGCAGGATGTCGACCTTGTTTTATTCGCCGGCATCGGTTCTTCCGGTACGATCGCAGAATATGGCGCCATGTTTTTCTCTTCCTTATTTACCCTAGCGCTCCACATCGAAGACCCGCTCAACCTACCGATCTATAACCTTTCCGAACGATTAGATGGAAAGATCTGCTTGTTTGCTCTATCGGTATCCGGTGAAAATGAAGATATCATCAGCTATATCAATCAATTGAAAATGCACCATTCTAAAATCATCTCCGTCACAAATAGTTCCAACTCCACGATCGCCAAAATTTCCGATGTCAATCTTTCTTATTATATGAATAAGGAAATGTATCAAGAAGCCAACATCACATCCCAGCTCCCAGCCGTTTACATTCTTGAAACACTTGCCAGACGGGTCCATAAAAACCAAACGAGCCCGCAAGAAGCAGAATAAGGTGTAACAAATTTATGGCATTGTTACCTGCTTTTAACCAAACCGCAAAAAGAAACCGCTTTTTTTCATGCTATAATGAACCCATGATCGAAAAAGGATGGGGGATAAAGAAATATGAAGCGAATCATACTGGGGATTTTCATACTTTTATTAAGTGTCGGCAGCGCGCTGCTCGTGTCATCACCTGCGCAAGCGGCCAGCAAGCAAGTTAAAATAACAGATAGTTCTACTTATATCAATCAAAAGGCCAATCCAAATTCCAAACGACTGAAACTGGCCAAAAAAGGACAAACTTACACCTATATCAGCTGGACAAAGGGCAAAGGCTACGCCAAAGGTGCCAATAAGATAAAAGTCGGCAGCAAAACCGGCTATGTTTCCGCAAAAGCATCGAAAGTAGTGACAAAAACAGCTCCTCTCAGCGCAACAACTGTTTCTAAAACTAAAACAGCTAAGAAAACCAAACAGATCTTGACTGTTCAAGCGAACAATACAACTAAAGCGACTGTCATCTTATGGCAGAAAGATAGCAAAAAGAAATGGAAGAAAGTCCGGACGATGAAAGGGATCGTTGGTAAAGGTGGCGTCGGAACGGCATCCGAAAGTTCGACAAAAACACCGAAAGGCAGCTATAAATTGGGCTTCGCTTTCGGTACATCCAATCCGGGTACCAAAGTTCCTTTCCGCAAGATAAAATCTAATTCCTATTGGAGCGGCACCAAAGGAAAAACATACAATACTTGGCAAAATAAATACCACAGCAAAAATGATGAACATTTAGCAAGTTATCCAAGTCAATATCAATATGCGATGGTCATTGAATATAATATGCATCCAGTGAAGCAAGGAAAAGGTTCCGCCTTCTTCCTGCATATCGATAATAAAAAGTATACCTACACATTAGGTTGTGTGGCAGTTCCTAAAAACGACATGAAATACCTAATGAAGAAACTGAATGGTGCTTATATCATTAATGTGAATAAGGCAAGTGAAGTCAAACAATATTAAAAAAAGTATCCGGAGCGCTTCCGGATACTTTTCTTATGTTATTTAATCCAATATTCCCTTACCAGCCAAGATCTTAGGTGCATATTTCTCAATACGGGCAATACGGGTCTTCGCTTGTTTAGCTTCTGCAAAATGGCGGATATAAGCCCGCTGCCGGCCAGGTGTCAATCCCTCAAAGGCCGTTTTAAAAGCAGGGTCTTCGGCCAATTTGGCTTGCAGTTCTTCTGGAACAGCGATCTCGGTTTGCTTTTTCGGTGGCAGTTTCAGTCCAGCCTTTTCAATTTCGATCGCTTCTGCAATATAACTCCGGATGCTCGGCTCCATATCACTGATCGTTTGGACATCTGTAAACCGCAATTGCCGTCCTACCTCCGTGTTTTCACCGGTCTTGATCAAAATGCTGTCCGGATCTTTCAGCAAAACGCCTTTAAAAAACAAAAGTGCAGCGTAGGCTTTGAAACCCTGAATGATCGCGATGTTTTTCCCTTCAAATGTGTAGCATGGCTTGCCCCATTTTAATTCCTCTTCAACATTGCAATCAATCAGGATCGAACGCAGACGCTCCATTTCTTGCGGCCAATTTTGAACCGTACTCAGATATTCATCCACTTTAGGATTCCATTTTTTCTCCGCCATTTTGAAAACCTCCATTTAGATTCGATTGCTCACGAGGAAGTGGTTTCTGATTGCCAATTATTCATTCCCCCTGAAACATTGGTTACTTGATAGCCTTGCGTTTGTAAAAAATCAGAAGCGATTTGCGAACGCCCGCCTAAATAACAAATCACATAGATCGGTTTTGTTCTATCTAACTGTTCATACTTGGCTGCCAGTTCATTGATCGGGATATTCACAGCACCGTCAATATGCGCCTCATCAAAATCGGCTGTTTCTCTTACATCTAATACGATTTGCGGCTGTTCCGCCAATGCGGCTTCCAGCTCTTCATTGGTAATGGTTGGATACATCTCTCTTGCCCCCTTCTAATTCTTGTCTATCATATCAAAAGGGGATTTCCATTTGCCAATGATTCGGCTCGCAATGTTCCGCGTACGGCGAATCGGTTTTTTCAAACTTTCTGGTAATACGCTTCTCAGACCATTGGCGTTCCGTGTTTGTTCCAGCACTGCGGTTTTAGCTTGCCAAAATTCTAGTAACTGCCGTTTTTCATTGTCCGTTTTTTCCTTTTGGACATCTAACCCTTGTTGCAGCCGAATGAGTTTTGCTTCATCAGAAATCGCCGTGATCGGTTCTACAGCTTCCGGCATGGAAGTGTTTACGACTATTTGATCTAAAGGCGCCGTTTTCCGCTGGTGATCTGTTTGGTAAATATGGTTGATGTTGTTCTTATCTAAAAACGCAATAAAATGTGCAAATCGTGCTGCGTGTACTTTTTCCGCTGAATGAAAATCCACTTGCTCCACTAAATCAGTGAGTTTAGTTCCAGCATGGACCTCTTGCACAGAAACGGCTGTCAACTGATGATAATCCGCCAATTCCCGCATTCGAGCATCTTGGACGATCGTAATATTTGGCGTGCCATTGATCGTTGCAACGATATTACCGTGCAGTCTCGTGCCAACACTAAGATCCGCCTGTTTGATGTACTCAAACCAAGTAGCAGCATTCAAAAAGAATTTCACCTTCCCACTTTTATACAAATCAGAAGTGATTTGGTGCGGATAGTTAGGCGCTGTTCCGCGAATGGAAGGACCACCTAAATAAGTCAGTGATAGTTCCGGATATACTTGCGGTACAAAGCAGTGATTGGGATATGTATGAGTAATGTTTTCTAAAAAATCTACAGCCCGCTTGAAAGATACATTACTTGCATTTACAGATATAGCTGCTTGCGAATCTAGTTTCAATGGCTTGATCCGTAGCGTGTCACCAAAGGTATATAGAGAGGGGCAGCCGATCACAGTATGATCCATTTCTGCTTGAAACCCTAATCTAGTTAAATAATCCGCTGTAATCTGTCCGCGCAGCCCAATCATTTGCGATTTGTTCAAAACCGCTGACACAAAAGCTTTAACGTCTTCATCAAATGCAAAGCCTTCCTTTAAGTTTGGTTCATAGGGTGCCCGCAATCCGACACCGATCACATAGACCGGAATCGTTAAACGGTTGAACAGCTCCGCATAGTCCCGCAGCTTTTTCCGAAAATCATGGCGAAAAGCATCGGCCAGCGGAAGTATGTAAGCATCATAATCTGCATTGATCTGCTCTGCTTGCATTGGATCGATCAGGTACCCATCTGCAAAAATTTCATTTTCTTCCGTCAGCAATGTCCGGATCACACTATGCTGATAAACCAAATTGCCACTATTGGAACCCATCCGATCTTTCGCCAGCATGTCGATCGCGGTGATCGGCTCATACGGCATCATTCCACATCTTACTAATAATCTTGCCACCTGTAAACTTCCTTTCTAAGTTGAATTCTCGTGTTGTATTGCGATGTCTCCGGCTATTCTCCCTTGTCTTTCTGCGCTTTCCCATTGATAAAATACGTTTCCTTTTCGATTTTCCCGTTATGATCATAGCGCAGCCACGGACCATGTTTATAATCGTCCATTAAATGACCAACCTGCCATAGTTTTCCACTTTTCCGATAAAAACGCCACTCTCCCTGCATTTTCCCATCGAAATGACCAATTGCTTTTAAAACACCGTTTTCGTAATAATACGAACGGAAACCGTCATGATCTTCCATTTTTATCTGTCCATTTCGATATTTGCCATTCATCTTATTCATCTCCTCATTTGATATGCTAAAAAAAGAGGATAGCCAGGTGGTTTTATTATAAAACATTTGCCAGGGGAGATTCTAGTTTTTTGTGTAGAAAATAGAAAAGGCATCAAAGGATTTAAACTACCGCTATCTTCTACCGATGTAAAGAAATTCTCACATGGATAGAAAGAGTACCCAGCAATCAGGCGTGCGCGTAACGTTTTTGTACCAGTCTTTCTGGAATGTGGTTTTATGAGTGAGAGGAAGCAATTCCAATTAAGATAGCGACCCCGTTTGAAAACGCAATAAAAATAGCACTTACTAGCAATATCACATTCAATACTTTTAATAACAGCAACGTTTTCATCTTTATTAAATAGAAAAAGAAACACGCGGTAATTAATGGCAGACCTGAAAAAATCAAGAGAATCGCTATTTCATTTTCAAATCCTAATGAACCATAATTTCCAATTGCGCCCAGCCAGCCTAATATTAATGTAACTACCATTAACATATAGCCCATCGTTAATTTACTTGTCATAATGCCCTCCTTGTTGTGTCTTTGGTCTTTTCCCTATCTCATTGCACATGATTTCACAAATAGATCTGTTTTTTTGCTTACGCCATTCTTATTACTTTTTATTGGTGTGCTTTTTTGAATAACCCCGCCTTTAACTTTTGCTGTCATGTCAACTACAGATAGGGAGAACTTTTTATTGCTGCTATACAATTTTTTGATAGCCTTTTGAGTATTCTCAGTACTTGAACTAACCACATTAAGTTGAATCACTTTGTTATTTTGCGCAACTCTATTGCTTATTTATAAAATAGAGTATACCAATGTTTTATACTTTTACCATTATCGTATACTCTAATGCTCTATTAAAATATTAAAAAAGCTGAAACATAAATCAAAAAACAATTTATGCTTCAGCCTCTCTATCGAGACAATATTTTGCCATTAAACATAGACTTTTAGTTTCATAAATATTAAAAAACTAATAATTGTACAAATTAGCCCTATAGCATATACGATAGTGATTCCTTGAAGGTGCCTTTTTAAAATACTAGTATTTTTCACGAAACCTCTTGAAAGACTGACAAAGAATAATACCTCTAATATACCAGCCAGAATCATTCCCGTTAGCGAATTGGTGGCATATCCATGTGCTAACGACCTGTCTCGAATAATCCCTGCCAGCCTTACATATTCACTTATAAATCCCAATGCATACCACCCAGAAAAAAATATCAAAACAAATGGAAATATCCTAAAAAGAATATATCGCACCCTTTTTTGCTTTCTATAACCTTTTATAGCGCTTTTTCCAGTAATTTTGATTTCTTTTCTATCATCCTTTGAAGTTTTAACAAAATAAAATATTCTCAATATAAAGATGACTACACTAGGAAAAATAAATAATGCTACAAATTTATTTAAAGTCAATATTCCGAACAAGTGGTTTCCTCCTACTTATTTAATCTATACAGCAAATACTAGAAAAGAAAATATTTCAATTAATATGGAAATAGTTAGGAAGGCTATTCCGGCCCCTACCATGGAATTCATCACTATTCCTGGCAAGTTAGCTGCATAGTCCAAGCTTGGATCCTTTACCTTTTGCAATTTATCGATATACTCTGCAGCCGGATATGGCGCATCCCCCGTAACTTGACGATAATACCATTCCAATCCTATTTCTACTTCTGTTTCTGCATTGCCCTGCTTCACCTTACACTTGGCCGTTATCTTCATGCCAATTTGATCAGGCTCTTCACTGCGAGTAGCTAGCCCACAAACCAATGTTCCTTCTTGGATTTTTGCTGCTACCCGATTGACCATATTCACAACATTCGTATAGTATAATTCGCCATATAGGCTGCGGTAAAGGTCTGCAACTTCCGTTTGAAAACGACTGGTCATTTGTCCATTCTTAATCTCAAACGGTAATTCCTTATCGGTAATATTGGACCATCCCTCTTTCGTCGTCATCCATAAATCTAATCCAGGGAGTTGATAAGGCCCATACGTTTGATCCAATTCAAACACGATATTTTCAAACGGTTGGAATAGGGGCATCGCTTGAATCAATTGATGCGCGCGTGCATTTAATTGATTATCGTTATCCACCACGAACTCCTTACAGCCAGGATCTTTTCCGGAAGAAGCTACTTGATCAAGATCTAATCCCGTACTTGTTGTAAATTCATAGAATTGATCAAAACACCAACCCTCTGGCATTCTAAATCCTAGATTACCGCTCCAACCAGTGGACATATCCGCTACAAGGAAATAATTGATGCCACTTTTTTGCGCATGTAAGCAGACATTTCGCGTTCCATAAATTCCGGTTTGATAGCCGTACGTGGACAAGATTTGTTTCGCTTGCGTAATATAAGGAATAACTGTCCCATCAATGTCGCCTTCTTGAAAATCGACATCTACTGCGAAATAGATGACCGTGCCTTTAGTTTGCTGCTTCCCCAGCCTTATAGCCATCTTGCAGCCCTTGTACTTCCGTAAAATATGCTGTTTCATACCCACCATCTTCATATAACGGAAAAATAGACCGTCCAGCATTCACGATGTTATTGATCTCTTCTACAGTAAGATATTTATTTCTCCTATTATCTCCCGTACCTACTGCTCCTGTCAAATAACGCCCGATCACGCTAAAGCCTGATTTTTTTGGTGGCCGCGATTTGCGTCGTGGTTAATAGTGCACTTCTATTAGTTATCTGAGATAATGCTCTGCTTAAAATAAATAATTCTTTTTTGTTATATTATAGATTACTATTTTAGGCTACAATAGATATAAAAAAAGTATTTTTATGCATACGTTGGCATTAAAACTGTTTAAAGATTATTATGCATGATGATCTCTTCGCGCTTTGAACTAAAGCTAGTGATAAACCAGTAAATACCTCTGTAAATAACATAGTTCAAAAATAAGAAGCTCCTGTTTTAGCAGTGCTTCTTTCCAAATAATGTTAACTTCCTTTCCTTACTACCTCCGATATTTTTACAATACCAAAAAAGCTTCGATTCCTTTCGATATATTCTGAAGGGAATCAAAGCTTTTATTTATTGTACTAGAAACTATCCTTATCCATTTTACGCAGTGACGATCTCAACTCCGTCTTTACGAACAATCAGCGAATGCTCTAGCTGACAAACTAGCGAATCTGGTCCGGCAGTGAGTGTCCAGCCGTCGTTGTTTTTTGGTTCGGCTTCAATTCCCTTTGTGGAAATGAAGGGTTCGAAGGCGATGACTTGGCCTTCTTTCAGCTTTTGTTTATCCCAGAAAGCATCTACATTATAAACATAGTCTGGTTTATCACGTAGCGAATGACCTACGCCGTGGCCTGTCAGGTTTTCAAGCACTTTATAGCCTAGTTCCTCCGCTTTTTCTTCTACTGTTCGACCAAGTTTTTGTAGGGTCGTGCCGGTTTTGATAACTTTCAAGGCATGGTTGAAAATTGTTTCTGTGTCTTGTACTAGTTTCGCGGCTTGACTATTTTTTTCGGTGACTGATCCAGCAATGAGGCTTTTGCCTGTATCGACATAATAGCCGTTATAAGCGCCGGATACGTCGATATTTACTAGTTCGCCATCTTGGATAACGCGGTCGCCGGGGATTCCGTGTGCGACTTCATCGCCGACACTGATACATGCGTAACCAGGAAATTGAAAGTCTTCTTTTGGTGCGGAGATCGCTCCTGCTTCCAAAAATGCTTCTTTTGCTATATCGTCTAATTCTTTGGTTGTGATGCCGGGCGCAACGTGGGCAATCACTTTTTCACGGATTTCCGCGAAGACTTTGCCTGCTTGTCTGATTCCAGCTAATTCTTCTTCTGTTTTGATTATCATTTTCTCACCACTTCTATTTTCGTCTCTTCTATATTCTAGCGGATTATGTCTAAAAAAAGTAGTGTTTTGTTTCAGAACGCCTTGTTTTTACGGGTTTATTTGATTTTTTCGCCTTGGTAGTAGGAATGTGTGACGCTTGTTTGCCGAGCGACGAATTCTGCTGAACTGTTTGCTTTTGTGAAGAGGAAAGTTGCTTCTGCTCCCTCGAATGGCCATGCTGGTTCTCCTGCTGGATTCAATGTCGTGATCCCATTTGTTACGAGGCCAAGGCTGGCTGTCATTCCTTCTAACGTTTTAATGCCGAAAAGTTCGCCATAGCGCGCCAATTTTTCTTGGATATTGCCGTCACCGTATGCGGACCAAGAATCATAGACATTATCACAGCCAATGTGTACTGGGACGCCGTAAGACTGTAGTTCTACTAATGGCGGGATCGTATTCGGTGTGATCGGAATGCTGGAAATGATATGGATTTTTTCATCAGCAAGTGCTTGGAAAACGGTCTTGCGTTCTTCGCCTGTAAAATCATTCAAGCCAAAAGCATGGCTGATGCTGACTTTATCTTGCCAGTTATATGCTTTTGTCAAGCGGATGATTTCCTTGATTGTTGCTTTTCCAGCTTCATCGCGGTCATGGACATGTAGGTCGATGCCGGCTTGATATTCGGCGGCGATCTCAAACTTCTGCTCCAAAGATTTTTTGTAATCTTGGTCAAGTGTATACGGATCCACACCGCCAATGATCGTTGCACCGTTTTCGAGAGCTTGTCTAACTAAGCTTTGTGATTCGGAACGCAGGAAGCCGTGTTGCGGGAAAGCGATCAATTCGTAGCCGATCGGATGTTTGTATTTTTGGATAGCGCGTTTTACATTTTCCAGATAATCTAATCCGCAGGCTGGTTCCACGTCCACGTGCGAACGGAAGAAAGAAACTCCATGATCGATTTCAATATCCAGTAAAGCTTCTGTCCGTTTCTCTGGCGCGATCTTCAGGGCATTTAATTGGCTGATTTCTGATTCAAAGCGTTCGACGATATTTTTTGCCGGCGATACTGGTTCAAAGTCTGTTCCTAATTTTGTTTTATCCAAATGACAATGCTTTTCCACAAGGCCAGGCAAAACAAGCTGACCTTTCATATCGATAACTTCCTCACCTGCTGTTGCCGGGAGCTCGCCCGCAACGATTTTTATGATTTTGCCATCTTGTACTTGCAGATGTTTTGTTTCTAATTTTGCACGATTGACGTAGCCTTTCTCATTGATAAAGCCCGTTTCGACTGATACATTTTGGAACCATTGTGTTTTTGTCATTTTAAAATTCCTACCTTTCCCATTCTACTTCTTTTCCACGCGCGATCAATTGCCGCTTTTGTGGTCGTCTAGCCGTCAATTCAGCTGAACTGGCAACATCTGCGAGAACAAAGCTTGCCTCGTCTCCGATTTTCGGCCAGATTTGATTACCTTTTGCATCAAGGGGAGTAATGCCGCCTGTGATATGACGCAAACCAGCGCGGAGGCCGCGTTCATCGGATTTGCGCGTAAGTTCACAGAAGTGTGCTGCTTTTTCTAAAATATCACTGGATACATATGGTCTCCACGAATCATAAAATCCGTCGCAACCGAGATGGACTGGTACTCCAGCCTGTGTAAGTTCGTCGATCGGTGGCAGTGTACTTCCTAAGCTGATCGGGATCGTAGACAAGATCTCCATCTGCTGCGCTGCCAGTCGCGTAATGATCTCCTGCCGTTCGCCTACTCCGATCTGGCCGAGGCAGAAAGCATGGCTGAAAGCACTAGTTATTTTTTCTTGGCTGTCTTCTACTAATTGTAACCAACTTTCGACTGTATAACTACCAAGATGCCCATTATCATGTAAATGGATGTCAACTGGCTTACCACTTTCCACAGCTAAGTCCATGGTCTGCGCTAACGAGCGTTCGACCGCATGATCGATACCACCTGGATCAAGTCCACCGACCATGGTCGCACCACTGCGCAGCGCTTCCCGCATCAATTGCGGAACGTCATGGCGAAGTAGGCCATGTTGAGGGAATGCCACGATGTCATAGGTGAGGATATCATCAAATTCGGCAAGTGCTGCAGCAACTCCTTCTAAATTTTTCAACCCAATATAAGGATCGATATTGACATGTGTGCGGATATGCGTTGTCCCTCTGCTGATAATACTTTTGATCATTTTTTCGGCACGTTCTTTGGTAGAAGGTGCTAATAAGGAAAGTTCCTCCGCTTCCAATATCAAACGTTCCCGCAAACTTGAAACCGGAACTGCGGCTTTCCAATTCAATGATAAATAGGTTTTATCCAAATGATTGTGCATATCTTTAAAGCTCGGGACTGCTAATTTCCCTTTAGCGTCGATCGTTTTTGCTATCTCAGCGGTTATCGGCTCAACTGCTGGTGATATTCCTGTTATTTTCCCTGCCTCGATCATGACATGGAAAAGTTCTGTTTTAGTTTTGATCCCGGTATCAAGTTGCTCTTCGCCGACTTCTAAGCGGACATTTTTCAACAAGGTCGTTCCCATCAGACTTCCTCCCATCTTTTCGGCGATTCATTTGTGTAAGCTACTTTTCCGCCTGCAACTAAATAATGGATATGCCGTTTTCGAGCAATCAAATGGGCTGTACTTTCAGCGTCGACTAAGATGAAGTCAGCGCGATCGCCTCGCTGTGGCCAGACTTGGACGCCTGCTTCATTTAGAGGAGTGACTCCCCCCGTTGCATAGCGCAATGTCCGGCTAAGCGAATATTCGTCAAGATATTTAAAACGTTCTGCGAGCAAGTTGAGCTTCGCGATCGTGTCGCCTGTGCCAAATGGCGACCAGTGATCGGTCAAGCTGTCATGGCCTACAGAAACAGAAACACCGCCGTCATACAACGCTTCTACCGGTATTGTGCGTCGATTGATCGGGATCGTTGATGTGACATCGATTCCTACTTCTGCTAAACGCGCGATCATTTCGTCTAATGCTTGTCCCTCTAAATCGGCAAGCCCAATGCCGTGACTGATCGTCACACGATTTTGCCAGTTGGCTTTTTCAGTATAGGCAGCTAATTTATAAAATTCATATTCACCAAGCGTATCCGGATTATGTAGGTGGATATCCAGGCCTTTGTCGAATTCCGTTGCGATCTCCATCATCGTTTGGAAAGAATGGTCGATATGACCGTCAACTGTAGAGGGATCAACACCCCCGACCAAGTCAGCACCCATGCGCATCGCTTCTTTCATCAAGCCAGTCACTTGCGAGCGGAGCAGTCCATGTTGCGGGAATGCAACGATCTCAGAGGTGATGCGATCACTATATTTTGCTAAGGCTTGTTTTGTGAGTTCGATGTGTTTGGTACCGATATACGGGTCAACGTTGCAATGTGTGCGGATATGCGTATGCCCATGGCGCAAATACAACTCAATCACTTTTTCTGCTCGTTCTTGTACCGTTGCCAACTGTTTAGGCAATAGTTCTTTTTCTTCTTCAAAACGCGTGAAGATACCGTTTGTCGCTGGTCTTACTGCTTGCCATTCACCGCCATAGTAAGTTTTGTCAATATGGATGTGCATTTCGCGTAAACTTGGAAGCATCAGTGCGCCGTTTGCATCAATGATTTCCGTATCTTTCTCTGATGGAATGATTTCTTTTGCGATCTGCATGATTTTTCCTGTTTCTACGAGGATATCAAAATAATCGGTTGCTGTACTTATAACTCTGCCGCTGCTGGTATTATAATTCGTTTCCAAACGAGCGTTTTTGATCAATAAAGCATGTGTCATGATTTCCCTGCCCTTCTGAACAGCCAAAAGCCACGCGAAGGGGATTTTTCCCTTCGCCTGGCTCATCGACCGCTTCCTGTTTATTTTACAAATGCGTATTTTAGACTGTAATCTGGGCCAAATGCGTGCCAGTACATATCCTTGATCGTTGTTCTCGACAAGATCGCTGCGGAACGGTTGTAAATCGGTGCAAGCATGGTATCCTCGTTGATCAGCATATTTTGCGCTTTGATAAAGTCTTCCATGCGTTTGGAATTATTTGTTGCGTCCACTGTGCGGGTAGCATCGATCAATTTATCATAAGCTTTATTATTATAAGCAATCCCACCAATGCCGCTGCCTGATTTAAAAATGCGCATTACTGTCAGTGGATCACGGTAGTCGGTTCCCCAGCCGCCAAGTTCCACATCATAGTCATGCTTGTTGTCCAGTTGGACGCGGCTCGTGAACGGAACCATTTTCACTTTGACTTTCAAGCCGGGCAGATTGGTTTCTAGTTGTGATTGGAAATATTCAGAGGATGTTTTCGCGATATCTGTATCATCTGTCAAAAATTCAAGCGTTACATTTTTTCCTAATTCTTGCTGAGCAAGTTTCCATTCTTTTTGCGCAGCTGCTTTGTTATATGTCAGGTAGTCATTCGCCTTTGCTGCAGCAGCTGTAAAGTCTTCTTTACCATCTGGACCTTTGGATTGACCTTTCGGGATCAGCTGATCTGTCGGGGTAGAACCATCGCTCAATACTTGATCGGTGAATTGTTTTTTATCAAATGCTTGGGCAACTGCTTTGCGCATATGTTCGTTCGCAAGTGGTGTTTTTTTGCCATTTCGTTCCGGGTTTAGTTTCAAAAAGAATGTGACGAACTGCGGTACGGATTTGAAATTTTTATCATTGAGGTACCGTTTTGCATATTCGGAATCCAATTTGTTGATAACATCTACTTTGTTGGTATTGAAAAGATTGATGCCCGTTCCCGGTGATTTTACAACAGTTACATTGACATCGGTTAGTTTCACTTTCTTTTTATCCCAGTATTCCGGATTTTTCTTGTAGGACCATTCTTTCGAAGTTCCATTCCAATTTGCCAATTGGAATGGCCCATTATAAACTAAATTATCTGAACTTTTAGCGTATTTTTTACCCTGTTTTTCGTTGAATTTCTGGTTTTTAGGGAAGAACACGGAATATGAAAGTATGGACTTGATATATGGAATCGGAACTTCTAATTGCACTTCTAAGGTATGCTTATCGATCGCTTTCACGCCTAATTCATCTACTTGTTTTTTCTTTTGGAAAATGGCTTCCGCATTTTTGATAACGCCGGAGAAGACATCTGCATTTGGTGAGGCGGTTGCTGGATCGACCATTTTCCGCCATGCGTATACAAAATCATCAGCAGTGACCGGATCGCCATTCGACCATTTGGCATCTTTGCGAAGATCAAATGTGTAAGTTTTCTTATCTTTTGAGATTTTCGGCTCTTTCGCTGCCACGCCAAGCTCGAATTCATCCTTTTTACCTAGCACGTATAGACCTTCATAGACCTGGCTCATTGCCAATGTAGAAGTTGTATCCGTCGCAAGTGCCGGATCCATGGTCGAGATCTCTGCTGCGGATGTTACGGTAAAGGATTGTTTCACCTTACCACCATTGCTTCCGTTTGCTGTATTTCCTCCACATGCTGTCGCGAATACGACTAACAATGCCAATATTCCTACCAATAGTTTTCGATTTACCTTTTTCAATATAAATCCCCCTTTATTTTCTGAAAAAACTTAATTTTTAGAATATATTATAGCATAGCTGTCAAGCGTGAAGAGAAAAACTCTCTTCACGCTCTCAGCTAGGTTACGCACGATTGATTTTTACTTCTTTGGTCGTTTCTACGGTCACGCGGCCGCTTTTGATCACAAATAGCCGTTCTGGGATGTCGATAATAGCATCATTGACCACTTTTGTATCTAATAACACTACATCTGCTTGATTGCCGACTGCAATGCCATATTTTTTAAGTCCGATCGCTCTGGCTGGATTAGTCGTGATCATCGGTAAAACGGAAGGCAGGTCATCAGCACCACCCAAATGCGCTACTGGTACTGCAAGCATGGCGATTTGCACTAGATCGCCATTGCCGTATGGTGTGAAAGCATTGCGAATGTTGTTAGTCGCCAAGCACACATTAACGCCGGCATCACGTAATTTACGAATCGGTGTCACGGCACGGCGGACATTATATGGATCTTTCCGGGCACCCAAGTGCAGATCCGTTGCCGGCAATGCCATCACGCTGATGTCAGCTTTCGCCATTGCTGCAATGATCGGTGTTAGTTTTTCTTCTGGTAAAGCATGCAGCGCAGTTAGATGACCTACTGATACGCGGCCTTGATAGCCTTCTGCAATTGTTTTTTCGCAAAGGTATTCGATCGATATCTCATCTGCTTCATCAGCAAAGTCTTGATGTAGATCGACATCCGCACCGTATTTCTTTGCGATCTCAAAAACAAGATCGATATGTTCTTTTGCAGGTGCATCGTTGTAAGGGATCCCGCCAACAACATCGGCCCCCATTTCCATAGCTTCGTACATCATTTTTTCCGTTCCTGGTGCCTTAAAGATACCTTCTTGCGGAAAAGCGACGACTTGCATATCTACCAGATCTCTATACTCTTCTTTTAGGCGAAGAATCGTTTTGAAGCCGGTAAAGCCTTGCGCTGGATCGAATTCCGAATGAGTCCGGATCGATGTGACGCCATGTGCGATCACCATTTCTAAGGCTTCTTTTGCCCGGCTGTACACATCCTCTTCGGTGAAAGTCGGTTTTAATTCAGCGGTTACGGCGATTGCTTCTTGCAACGTCCCCGACTGATTGGGTTTGCGACTTGCGATCAATGCTTTATCTAAGTGAATATGGCTTTCTACTAGGCCCGGGATCAGCACGCGGCCTTCCCCTTCGATCACACGATCTGCTGTTTCTGTGATGGTTTCGTTGATTGCGATAATGGCACCTTTATCGATTGCCACATCTTTTAATGGTTCACCGTCTTTAAGACGAACTTGTTTGATTAATAAATCCATTTTCTATCACCTCATCCTTTTTATGCGAAAATCAATGCAATGATAAGTAGCAGTACCGAAGCTAAACTTATCCACTTCACGTTTCCTTTTACAACCTCTAAAATCGGTATCTGGAATCCGGAAGATAATGCCTGCATCGTAATATTGACAAAACTCATTTGACTTCCAAGCCCGACCCCGATCGTTACAAAACCTAATGCAAGCGGTGAAAATCCTAATGATACGGCAACCGGAAGCACCAGTGTCAGTACCGAGCCGACATAGGCGCCAGCAGGTATACCAATCAAAATACCTGTTATCACGGCAACTGGAACAACTACAGCTTCCGGTGCTGATCTTGCAACACCAGCGATAACACCGAATGTACCAGTTTCTGCAATAATGTTGATAAAGGATAAGAAAATCCCTACTTGGAATAATCGTGTCAAAATGTATGTAGAACCGTCTACCATAGATTCTACCGTCTGATTCATTTTAAATTCTGTACACAAGAAAATCAAAATAAAGGTAACGACCATGTAAACTAATGGCGATAATAACTCAAAGCCGATCAATTTATTGACTACCGGTCCTAAAATAACGGCAAATAGTAAGAAAATAGCTGGAATGGTGATCTTAAATAATTGTTTGTTGTTCATATGTTGGAAGGTGTCGTTCTCATCCTGTTTGAAGCCGACGTTTCTTCTTTTTGTTCCCCAATAAGCTAAGATCACGGCAACAAGGACGAAAAACAGCCAGTACGGACGCATTGTTGCTACATAAGAGCCGACACTGATATCACCTAATTGCGACACGATGCTCGATTCTAATGATGCCGGTGAGGTGGTAAAAGATACTGCCGCTGCCAGCGACATCCCGGCAATCAATTCTGGAATAACACCGACTGCTGCAAATGCCAGCGGAGCAATAACCATTGCACTACCGCCGCCGATACCGGACATGTAAGTGGCTGCTGCGAGCAAGATAACGATAAAGGCAGATACTAATTCTACGCGTCCTTTCGTTGCTCGTTTTGCCAGTGTAAGTGCTGCGGAATAGCCACCCGATTTAAAAACCGCCATGGCGATCGCTGAGTTGATGATCGGTACTGTGTTTGTCAGCATTGTCGGAATCGTTTCGATAAACTGTTTGTTTGCTTCCGCTAAGCCGATTCCCCCGATCAGCATGGCGATCACGCCGCCCACAAGTCCCGCAATGATCATATCCACTTTTAAGAATAAAAGCAGCAAGACGATGATAAGCGGGATAATCACTAAAATAGCCATGAATCCTTTTGGATGAGCGGCTTTATCGATCTCTGCCGCATAAACAGGAATTGCGGATACGAGATAAAATACGATCCCAAACAATGCCATGATAAGCGTTCTTTTTCTGGTCATGCCGTTGTACCTCCTTTTTTTGGCCAATCTGTTTTACGAAACTGTATGACTTGCTTTGGAAATCACGGTTCCCTCTTCGGGATGCTGTAAGTTTTCTAAAGAAGTGATAATTGCTTGTTTCCCAGTGCGTTCGACAAAATCGATCGCTGCTTCGACTTTCGGCAGCATGCTTCCTGGCGGGAATTGTCCTTCTCCCGCCCAAACGCGTAGTTCTTCAGAGGTGACGTGTCCTAATTTCTGCTGATTCGGTTTGTTGAAATTCACATAAACATTATCGACACCTGTCAAAATAATGAGGATATCTGCATCAATGTCGGCAGCCAAACGCTCCGCGGCAGAGTCTTTATCGATCACTGCTTCGATACCTTGATAACTGTCGCCATCTTGATAGATCGGAATGCCTCCGCCACCACAAGCAATCGTGATAACGGCTTCGCTGACAAGATTGGCAATGACTTTGCTCTCCTTGATAGCCAGCGGTTTTGGCGAAGGAACCACGCGGCGAAAACCACGCCCGGAATCTTCAATAAAACGAAAGGCCTTATTATTTGCTGCAGCTGTTTTCACTTCTGCTTCTGATAAGAAAGGACCGATCGGCTTAGTAGGATTCAAAAAGGCATCGTCTTGTTTATCCACTATGATCTGTGTCAATACTGTAGCAACTTCCCTATCGATATGATGCGCCGCTAACGCATTGTCCAATGCGTTTTGCAGCCAATAGCCGATACTGCCTTGTGTCATTGCCACGGCAGCGTCTAGCGGCATTGCTGGATTTTCTTCTGAATCGCTTGCTGCCTGTTGCAAGATCAAATTTCCAACTTGCGGGCCATTGCCGTGAGCGATCACCAATTCATCGCCATTTTGGATAAAATTCAGCAAATATGCTACTGTTTTCTCAATATTGGCTTGTTGGGCTTCTGCGGATGCGTCACCGTCTAAAATGGCATTACCGCCTAATGCGACCACAACTCTTTTTTTCATCATGCTCCCCCTATGTGTTTCGTATGATTTGTTATTTTTAAATAAATCAGGGCTGCTTGCATACCAAGCAATGTGTCATTCCCAGATGTATGTCCCAGCTGCAGCAGCTTTTGGAAGGCTTCTTGCTGCATTTTTTCAACTTCCGCTGTCAAACTGTCAAAAAGTGCTTCGCTTACTTGACCTTCACAGACTGCTTCTATATAGGAGGCTGCTACACTGGTAGTTTTTTCCAGCGGCAGGCTGCGGAGAGCCTTTAGCCACAATGGTAAAAGCGAGGCATTGGCGATTTGCAAAACGGCGGTGTAGCCGACCAGCATATCATCTCCAGAAGGTGTCAATCCTTCGCCCAAACCTAGCATATCAAGCTGCAAGCTACGATGATCCCTCTCTACAAACGGAGTGGCTAACTTTGTTAGCGAGCGTGCCAATTTTTCATGGGAAGGCAGCGTAAGTAGTGGTAAATTTCCCAGCTGATCTGCTGCCTTTCCACTCGGTAGCTTCAGCGAACATTGTTTGAGTTTTGACAAGTCCAGATGGATAACTCCCCCTCTGGTGAAAATACGCAGTAAACCGGAACGGAACAGAACTAGATCATCGATCGAAGCAGTTGCCAGTAACGTGCGTATGCCTGCTCGAGTCAATGTACAACCATTGCAGGAAAGTCCGGCAGTTTCTTCCCCGATGTGAAATAGAAAACCTTCCGCTTCAATGTTCAAGCTGGTTTGAAAGATACTTCGCACATAGCCGGCTCGTCCTTCTTCAAGGCGGCGCAGCGCGTAACTGCTGCATGCCGTCCCCTCTGAAGTCAGCGAAATAGTCCCAACGGAAGAATTCACGGTCTTACACCAGATCCCATTTTTCAGCAAAGGCAACTAGTGCTTTTTCAAAACATTGGATCGGTGCGCGAACGGTTCCTGCACCAACTTGGCCCAGGCCTGCCACTTTACCTGCAATCCCGGTATTGATGAGTGGTGTGATTCCTGTTTCAACGACTTTGCAAATATCGATCCCTAGCGGTGTGCCTTGGAAATCCCAAGTCGGGATCGTGAAATTCGCATTGTTGGCGATACAGATCTCATCCATCTCGTCACTCACGCGTTTGGCGTCATCAAATCCGCCTGCTCCAACAAAACGTGTCACGCCTGGTGCAGCAATCATTGCCATACCACCAAAGCCGACTGTTTCTGCAATCGCACTGTCACCCATATCCGGATTTGCGTCTTCTTGGCTGAATCCTGTGAAAAATAATCCCTCTGGAGTATTAACAGGTGCTGTGAACCACTCTTCGCCTAGTCCGCTTACTTTGATCCCGAAGTTTTGACCATTGCGTGATAAGGTTGTCACGATGGTTCCTTCTTCAACCAGTTTCGCTGCATCGACGATCGATTTCCCAGTAGCCATCATAATATTGAGGAAAAATTGATCGGTATCAGCTAAAAATTGAATCACTGCTTCTTTTTTATCATCGGTAATATCAAGTGCTACGATCAGCGGTGCGACTTCTTTTAGGAAAACAAGGCTCGCCGCAATATTACGTTGGTGGAATTCATCTCCCATCGTGATCGCTTTTGCCATAATAACATTGACGTTGATCCCTTCTTTTTTGGAACGGATCGCTTCTCCTAAAACTGGGCCTAATGTATCTTTCATCCAAGTCAGACGGTCGATCACTTCGCTGTCGTAAGCACCAAAGCGTAGCACCCGGCCGATTCCTTCGTTTAATGTACAGTAAGCGCGATTTCCTTCTAAGCGATTTTCTACAACTAAGACAGGCATGCTGCCGGATGTGATTCCACCCATCGGGCCGACTGCATTGACATGATGACAGGGGATCAAGTTGATCTCGCCGTTTTCCAGTAAGGAACGTGCTTCGCTTTCTTCTTTTGCCCAGCCTTCAAAAAGGACAGCTCCGACGCAAGAACCTTGCATTGGATCAGACATATCTTCATATTTGATCGGTGGCCCTGCATGAAGTAGCGTTTTGCTGTTCAATTCATCGATCACACTGCCAGCCGGTACAACATCTACAAGATAAGGCGAACCTTGTCTGAAACGATCGACAACGGCATTATTCTGTTGACCAAGGTCTTTCAGCTGTTTGATTTTTTGCAGTATCTGGATCAACTTCACATTGCCACCAGCAGCTGGTTTCCAATCAAATTGAACGGATCTACTACCGAATTTTTGGATTGGTTCATTGAAATCAGCAATGCCGATATTGATGACTTCTGCTTTTTGATTTAAAAAGGCGATGATATTTTCGTTTGCGGCTGGTAATTCGATTTTTTCGCCTTGGTATGCTTTTTGTGTTTTAGCAGTTGCTGTGATGTGTTTGCCTAATAATTGCAAGCTGTAATCAACTGCTTGTGCATTGCTGTCTGTGACATGCATCCCTGCTTTTTCAAGCACTTTTTTTGCAGCGTCGAAATCTTGTGGATCGTTTTTCGTACCAACGATCGTCCCGACAATATGAAGCGAGCGAGTCGCTTTTGCTGCTTCGGCAAGCACTTCTTCGATCACTGGTGCCAATGTTTCTGCCATGTCTGCCGCTCCATAGCCTAAAACAACATCTAGCAAAATGATCCCGGTGCTGTCTTCTTGTGCTGTTTCTTTTATTTTCTGAACGCGGATCTCTGGATCGATCATTGGATGCGGTCTGCCTTGCGTATAAAGATCGTCCCCTAAATCAAGTATCTCGTGACCGTGCGCTCGTAGAACATAGCCTTCTTCTTTGATAACGCCACCCAGGTCAAGTGCTTCTGAGATCAACATCCCTGCTTCATTTGCAAGGGTACCGCCCGAATACAATCCCTTGATCACCTTACCTTCAAGTTTGGCATCCTTTTCTACTTGCGGTTTAGGGATCTCAGCTTCGATCGATTTCCCTTGTGATAGCGCCACTGCCAAGTGAGCTGTTTCTTCGAGCGTATGTGCAAAATAGACTTCGCCTTCATGTGCTGTTGGATTTTCTCCCAAGAATACTGCTACGACAGGTTTATCAATACCATGGAGCAATGTCACGACTTCATCACGAACTTCCTTTGCAGGCGGCTTGGAGATCACGACGATCACCTCAGTTGGATCGTGTTCTGCAAGAGCTAATAACGTATCTTTCATTGTAATAGCGCCAACTTCATCGGATAGATCGCGTCCGCCTGTACCGATCGCATGCGTTACCCCGCCGCCTAAGCGGTCAATAATCGTGGATACTTCTTGGATCCCTGTCCCAGAAGCACCAACAATGCTGATATTCCCGGGGCGGATCACATTAGTGAAAGCTAACGGAATACCACCGATCAGGCCGGTTCCGCAATCCGGACCCATTACAAGCAATCCTTTCTCATGCGCTTTCTTCTTCAAACGAACTTCCTCTTCTTTAGGCACGTTGTCACTGAATACAAACGCATTTAGCCCATTATCCAAAGCATTCTCGATCTCAGCTGCAGCATATGTTCCCGCTACCGAGATCAATGCGAGATTAGCATCAGGCAAAGCTTTTAAGGCACCATCCCAGTTTCTTACGGAAGCTGGTCCATTACCTGTATCTTCTTTTTTCACAGCAAGATCTTTTAAGAACTGATCGATTGCTTGTAGAGCCTCTTCTTCTATATCTTTACTTTCGATATCTAAAACGATCATCATATCATTCGAAGATGCTTTTTCAGCTTCTTCTGTAAGCAGCCCGGCTGCGTCAAAAATGGATTTATTGGCATCTGTCCCCATCATAACTTGGAGTTTATGGATGCCCTCCATTTTACTGATTTCTTTGGTCAGTAGCATGAGGCTGATTGAATCTTGATAGTTATTCGGCTTGATTACTGTACTTAACACGATAAACTTCCCCCAATCTCTTCTATAGCTTCATTCTATTCCAATTATTCGGCAATTACATTCTCATTATCAGATAAACAAACTCCATATTTTTATCTCTACGGGATAAAAGAAAACGAAATCATAACTTTACATTTTATCCTTTCCAGTGTAAAGTATGTTTTATGATTAATTCCTGAGAGGAGAAAATGACGATGACTGTTCTTGTTCGCGACTTACTTTCGCTACATTCTTTCCAAAATGCCAAGCTTGTTACTGGCCAAACGGGCATTCATAATGAGGTCGATAATATCATGATCATGGAAGCTCCTGATATCGAAAATTGGGTCACTCCAAATGAACTGCTGTTAACGAGCTTATATGGTTTTTCTAATTACAGCGAAGCAGAGTTGGAGTCATTTATCGCGAAGATCCATCATTTTGAATGCGCTGGTCTTATTGTCAAAACGGATCGCTTCGTTTCGCAGATTCCCAAAGCGATTATGGATAGTTGTACGAAATATCATCTGCCACTTTTCCAGATCGAACGTGACATCAAATATAACGACATTATGGTAGAAGTCATGCAGTTGCTCTTTAACGAGACGAATATGCTGCTTCAGCAATACCGGCTCATCAACCAAAAATTTATTTCCCTTGCGATGAATGGGACTTCTTACAAGGAGATCCTCGTGCTGTTGGAAAAACTGATCAACAATCCAGTATATTTATATAATCAACTGCATACTTCTGCTAAACCGATTTTGAGTGGGGATGAAGATTCAGAAGACGTAATGATTCTCTCTGATCTTTCTTCTGTCGAAAAGAAAGAACATACTAGTTATCACTACAAAGAACGGAATTTCCGCTATAAAAATAACGATCCACAAGTGTATCGCGAGATCGTCGTTCCTATTCCTCAAATCAAAGAGGAAAATCTTTATTTAGCTATTCGGGAAGCGGGAAAAGCCGTAGTCGCGATCGACTACATGGCGATCGAAAATGCGATCAGCTTTATTCAAATGGAGTATTTGAAACAGGCTTCCATCAGAGAGATGAAATATGGTTATTCCAACGACTTGATCGATGATCTGATCTCCGGCAAAGTTGATTCCAAAGCACAGCTTGAAATGATCCTAAACCAGTTTCGCATGGATATCGGCGGGCGTTACCGCTTTTTAACTGTCGAATCGAAGAATATCAACAATCAGCTGACGACCGACTTCAACAAATCGGATAAACATACCAATAATCTGATCGCTGCCTTCAAGAAAGTCTGGCCGGATATTGTTTACCGGATTCGACCTTATCGGATCAACTTTATTCTAAACACAAAAAATGAAACGATCATTACGCTGAAAAAGAAGCTCCAACAGTTGATCGATCAAACTAAAAGCCAACATTCCTACTTGCAGATCGGGATCAGCGAGGAAGGCACTGTCGACCTATTTCCGAAGCATTCGCAACAAGCGTTGGAAACGCTGCAGCTAGCGGCGAAGATCTATCCGCAGGCTTTCGTTATTTCATATGGCGATCTCGGTTTTTACCGCCTATTATTGAAACTGCCGAAAGACAGCAATTTCCTAGACTTTGTTCCCGAAGAACTTATCCAGTTGCAAACGCATAAAAATGAATTATACCGTACGCTTGTCACGTATCTGGATAATAATCAAAATATCAAAGCAAGTGCCGCAGCATTATTTATCCATCCAAAGACGATGAGCTACCGCATGAATAAAATCATTTCGATGCTGCAGATCGACTTGACGAATGCAGATGAAGTGACCCAGCTCAATATCGGGGTACGGCTTTTGAAAGTCGCAGAAGAACGACTAGCAGACTGAATAAAAAAAAGCGCATGAAGTCCTATTAATACCAGCCCCAGAAAGGATGGTTCATTAATAGTAACTTCATACGCTTTTTATTTATAAACTCAACGAATGCTTTTAAGTGCTTTACTCCACGACAGTAATTGATCAAGTAATTCGATCAATTCTGCATCATGAAATTCTGCAGGTGTGAATTCACTCATATTCAAAAAGTCTGTCATCAACGATAAATTGACTGTGCGTTGAACCGATGCAAGACCTTGCTCTGCAACGACAACACGCAAGTTTTCGATAGAACGAGCTGCTCCTAATCCGCCATACCCGATAAAGCCGACTGCTTTGTTTTTAAATTCTGGTTTCAAAAAGTCTAACGCATTTTTGAACGCTCCGGCTACCCCATGGTTATATTCTGCTGTGATAAAAATATAGCCATCGAAAGACGCGATTTTTTCAGACCAGTCGCTGATTGCTTTTTGTTGCCCTTCTGTCGGAACCTTTCCCAGAAATGGTAAGTCATAATCTGCAAGATCTACTAATTCATAGCTTGCTTCTATATCTTTATTGAAACCCGCCGCTTTATCTAAAGCCCAATCTGCAACGGCCTTACCGTTTCTTCCTTCTCTGACACTGCCTAATATAATTCCAATTTTCACCATACGATCACCTCATTCAATTATTGATCAGAAACACAAAATGTTATTTACTAACCAAAAGTAAGTATACACCCTTACTTTTAGTAAGTAAACCCTTTTGCTTTATTTTTTTGGACTTTTTCTTTTTGTCTTACTACTAATGCCTGCAAAAAAGCATCTCCCCGATTGTGAGAAGATGCTTTTTAACGCGAACAAATTAATTTTCCTGTTCCACTTTGTTTTCTTTTTCAGAGGCAAACGCAACTCGTTCATCCAATCGTAAGAACGGCAGGTATATAAAGATCGTTATCACGATTATGACAACCTGCAAAGCTGCTGCCCGCCAGTCACCGCCTGTTGCCAAGAATCCAGATAAGATCGGCGGGGTCGTCCATGGTGTCTGAACGACAACGTGATTGATCCAGCCGGCTGCAGTCGCATAGTATGCCGTTGTCAGCGAGAAGATCGGTGCGATCACGAACGGAATGATCAGCATTGGGTTGAAAACGATCGGTAATCCAAAGATGATCGGTTCACTGATATTGAAAATCGATGGTGCCGCTGATAATTTGGAAATATCTTTATAATCTTTTCGTCTGCCGAAAATAAAGATCGCGATCAGCAAGGAAATCGTATTTCCCGAACCACCCATAACGGCAAAAGTATCTTTGAAGGCCATATTGATGATATGTGGGATCGCTTGATGATGGGCATAAGCAAGCATATTTTCCTGCATATTTTGCAGTAAAAACGGATCTAGTAGCGGACCGGAAATGACCGCTTGGTGAATCCCTAATCCAAAGAATAGATTGGCGATCGACGTGATCAGCAAGAATCCAGGCAAACTTGTCGTTACATAGCTTAATGGTTTTGTGATGATCGTAGAGATCAGTGTATTGACATCCATATTCGCAAATGTTTGAACAACAAAGCTCAAGATTCCGAAGATAACAACGACCAGCATAATTGGGATCAATACGTTAAAAGAGCGGATAACTGCCGGCGGGATATTCCCGCTAATGTTGATTTGCATCCGTTTATTTTTAGACAGTTTGATAAATACATCCGTTGCTAGCAAGCCGACGATGATCCCCACGAACAGTCCAGCTGCGCCTGTGTAGCTTACAGGAATGATATTTGCGATCTCAACTGCTTTTTTGGCACCAGTTGGTACCATGTCCGCAACAAATGGCGTTACCACAATGATGGAAGAAAATGATACTAATATCGGAGCGATAAAATTCGTATAATTGCGGTTTAAACATAAATGATAGGACACCGCGATCGTTACCAGCAAAGTGATAACACCAAGCGTTCCGTTTGAGATCGATATTCCGATACTTTGCCAATGAGCAAGCGATTCAGAGGAAACGACATGGCTCATAAAACCAGATGGATCTAAAATCACTGAATTGATCAGTGTGATAAAACCCGCTAAAATCATAAAGGGCATAATACTTGCGAAAGCATCACGAAGAGAACGCAAATGAATTTGTCCTCCCAGCCTTTGTGCAACATTGATAAAACCATCTAATACTTTTTTATTGGATGAAGCCATTATCAATTTCCTCCTTTTTTCGTCCCTGCCAATTTAGTTACTTCATAGGCAAATCCGTTTTGATCTGCCATTTCCTTAAAGAACTTACCACTCTTCTTGATTGTCCGCTTCTGTGTTTTCAGATCCAGCGACACTAAGCCATAACGATTTTTGTAGCTATTGATCCACGACCAGCAGTCGATGAATGTCCATAGATGATAGCCGCGGACCGCACATCCTTCTTCAATCGCCTGATGCACATATGCCAAGTGGTCTTTGATAAAATCGATCCGGTAATCATCTATCACTTGACCTGACTCATCCATAAAACGTTCTTCATCCGCTACTCCCATCCCGTTTTCCGAAATAAAGGCTTCAATGTTGCCATAGTTGTCACGGATATCGATACAAAGATCATAAATACCGCGTTCATAAATTTCCCAGCCGCGATAAATATTCATCCGTTTCCCCGGCATATCATGTGCTTCAAAGAACCAGTCCGGTAAAAACGGTCCTTTCTCATTGATCGCTGTTAGTCTGGCTTTCACTCGGCGCGGTTCATAATAATTAAGCCCCAAGATCTGCGAAGTGTTTTCCTTGATCGTTTGCAGTTCCTCCGGCTCCACTTGTGGCAATTGGTCATACTCGCTCAAAAGCGTCGTCAAACGTTCCGGAAATGTCCCTTTTACCATTGGGTCTAAAAAGCTGCGGGTATAAAAAGCATCACAGATTTCTGCCGCTTCCAGATCAGCTGGATGTTGACTGCGCGGATAGGTGGGACTTAAATTCAAGATCACGCCTATTTTCGAATCTAGGTCGCGTTCCTTAAACGCCTTTATCGCTTCAGCGTGCGCTAGAATCGTGTAGAATGCTGCTTGCGCGCCACGTTTGAAGTCGATCAAGTTCGGATAATGGAAGTCTTCCAAATACCCGCCTAATATCGGACCTAGTGGCTCATTAAAAGTGAACCAATGGTAAACCTGATCCCCAAATGCGTCGAAACAAGCCGAGGCATAATGAACATACGCATCCACTACTTCTCTTGCTTCAAAACCACCTTTTTCTTGAAGTGCAAATGGCATATCAAAATGATACAAATTGGCAAACACCTTGATACCGCTTTCATTCATACGTGAAAATAAATCCCGATAAAAAGCGATCGCCTTCTGATTTACTTCGCCAGTGCCCCCATCTGGAAACATTCGTGCCCACGAGATCGATACTCGAAATGAATTATGTCCCGTTTCTTTCATCAATGCGACATCTTCTTGATAACGATTAAAATGATCGGTCGTCACTTCTGGTCCCACGCCTTGATAAAAGCGGTTCGGATCTTGCTCATACCAATGTTCCCAGATTGTTTTCGCTTTCCCTGTGTCACCTTTTCCTTCTGCTTGTTCTGCTGACCATGCCGAGCCCCACCAGAAGTCTTTCGGAAATGTTAAAAATGTTTTCATATTCACGCCTCCTTCATTACAGCCTAAATATAACACAGCTTCTTATAAAAGACAATATCTTTTTAAAAAGATATATACTTTTACTGAAAAGAACGTGTTTTTAATTAGAAGACATGATAAGTATATGTTATACTATACTTATTACCAATGAGGGGTGGAAAATTTGACAGAGATGGCAAAATACATGCAGATTTACATGGATATTAGAGAGAAGATCAACCAAAACCATTATGAGATCAATGAAAAATTACCGGATGGCAATTCGCTTGCTGTTCACTATCAATGCAGTAAACTAACGGTTAAAAAAGCATTAGATATGCTAGTGCAGGAAGGAATGATCATTCGCAGACGTGGCTCAGGAACATTTGTTAAATCACATGCACCGAATGCCAACGAATTTATTCTTTCTCCGCTTGCTGGGCTTGCAGATACCGTTGGGAGCGACCATATCCACTCCACAGTTGCTGTCTTTTCGATTGAAAAACCCTCCGCAGAGATCGCTCAAAAACTGGAGATCGAGGATGCTTATATCTACCGGATCGTCCGCGTGCGAGAAGTCGATCATCGTCCCTATTCGATCGAACATACTTTTATGCCGCTTTCGATCATTCCCGGTTTAGAACCGAAACACCTAGAGGGCTCTGTCTACAATTACATTCGTGAAACCTTGCATTTAAGAATCAAGAGCAACCATGTCTGGATTCGTGGTGATCGTTCCAACGCTGAAGACAGCAAGCTTTTGAACCTAAAAGAACCTACTTTTATGATGGAGATCGAAAAAGTAGGTCATTTAGAAGATGGCCGTGTTTTTGAATACTCAATCACGCGCCATACTTATGAAACTTTTGTTTTTGAAACTGTTTTTGTCCAAAATCAATAACTTTTCAAAATGCGATCAATGGAACCTAGATAGCTCGTACCGAAGACATTTAAATGCACGAGCAAATAATATAATTGGTACCAAGCTATCCGCTCATCGGCATCATCACGAAGCGGATAGTTTTTTTGATAGGCTTCATAAAAAGCATCATCAAAACTGCCAAATAGTTTTGTCATGGCGATATCTACTTCCCGATCGCCGTAATAAACCGCTGGATCAATAAATGTTACTTTGTTTTCCCGATTGAATAACACATTCCCGCCCCAGAGGTCTCCATGCAGCAGACTCGGCTCCACTTCGATATTCGTATAGGTTTTACGAATCTGCTCAGCCAATCGCTGCCACTGCGTCTCCCGATTTGCATTCCAATAACCGTTTTGAATAGTAAAATCGATTTGTGGCTGTAGCCGGTTTTCAATGTAAAATTCCGCCCAATCTGCCTTCCAGCCGTTGTATTGCGGCAGGCTGCCGATATAATTATCCTCTTCCAGCCCAAATGCATCTGCTGTCTGCCGGTGTATCTGTGCTAATTGTTCCCCTAATTCCGCTGGGTTACTGCGGTTTCCCGGTTCCACATAGGTCATCAATAAAAAAGCGTCGCTGTCCGTTTCTCCGGTTTTCAATACAGTCGGCGTATTTACTACTTTATTTAACTTTTCCAATCCCATCGCTTCTGCTTCAAAAAAGTCGGCATCCGTTTCCGGCTGCACTTTCAAGAAGTATTCCCCAGTTTCCGCGATCACTTGATAGTTGTCGTTGATATCTCCTCCTGCAACGGGTTTGATTGCATGGATCTCCCCAACTTCTAATAGCTCTTTCCATTTCGTATCCACCAAAAAAACCTCCTTTGTTAGTTATTACCACAATAACACTGATGGTAAAACTATATTCGGAAGTTTCATGCTATAAAAAAAAGAAATGGAGATCATTATCGTGATCTCCATTTCTTTTTTATTTTGCCACGCGGAAATTATAATCGCTGTATTTCCCTGCGTCATATCCTTTATAGCGGAAAGTATACAGGGCATCGCCATTGTTGTTTTCGACAAAGCCATATGCTTTCAGCTTTGCTTTTAATTGGTTTGCTCTGCCTTTATTAACAAAGTAATAATAATTGGAATAAGCACTTTGATTTTCGTAGTCTCGTTTTGTTTTATGTTTGATTGCTTTGAATGCTTTACGAACCTTGCTGACTTTATAGTCGATATTGATATTTAAAGAGGTTGTATAGTAATTTTTTCCTTTATAAGTGATTTGTACAAGATAGTTGCCTGGTTTTTTATGACTGACAAGGTAAGCGCCTTTCGCATTCTTCAAATGGGTAGAGCTTGTTTTTTTCGCATTCTTGTATACGAAGATGTTTTTATAGTTGGCTTTGTATACCCATGTTGGTTTTGTGTACATTTGTGACTTTGCAACATAACCGCTTGTTTTCCCAACTTTTACTTTGAAGTAACTTGCTTTTTTACTTGTTTTCGTACCTACTTTTTGATTTTGATTCAATAACTTGAGTTTTTTTGATTTCGTACTTTTGCCTTTATAAATATAGGCACCTTCTTTAGCATAATAGGAGATCGTTTTTGCTGCAGCTGTTGCTTTAGGTGGATTCAATCCGGCAACAACACTTAAAGCTAAAATTAAAACTAGACCTAATTTCATTAATTTTTTGTACATTTTATGTCCTCCTTTTTAAGTTGTTGTACTCTATTAAAGTATACTGCATTTACGCGCCACAAAATGTGACAAATTTTCGAACTTTTTTGTGAAGCACCTTATTTATTTGCACAAATGACAATGATTTTTGCTTAAAATAAAAAAGCTCGAGTAGATTCGAGCTTTTTTATTCAATTCGGATTTCCCGCTCGATCGGCGATTCTAGAATAATCGACGTATTGATCGTGCCATATGGCATAAGCTGATTCAGCAAGCGATCGATCTCTGCAATATCTTGGGCACGACCTTTCACGATATAATTTTCGCCGCCGGTCACAGCATGCGCTTCCGTAATGTTCGGATAGTTTTTGAGGACCTCGACAAGTTCGTGGATCGTTACTTGGATATTGCTGATCTTAATAATATACGGGATAGTCAAGCCCAACTTAGCTTCATTGATCTGGATCGTAAATTTCTCAATTACTCCATTTTCGATCAATCGATCCATGCGTGTTTTAACGCTGGGTTCCGATAATGAGATTTGCTTGGACATTTCCTTGATAGATATGCGGCTGTTGTGCTGTAATAACTGTAGTATTTTTTTATCGATCTCATCCATTTTCATCACCGTTTATATTCTATCATAAAATGTCATAACGGTTACAGTAAATCCGCGATAGCGCTGTATGGAAGTTGTTGTTCTTCACTTACTTTTTTTATGGTGAGTTTGCCATCTATGGCATTGATCCCCTTCGCTAGAGCTTCGTCATTTTTTGCTGCTTCACGTACTCCTTGGTTTGCGATTTTGACAGCATAAGGCATAGTCACATTAGTCAATGCTAATGTGGAGGTCCTTGGCACAGCGCCTGGCATATTGGCAACTGCATAATGGACGACGCCGAATTTTTCATAGGTGGGATCATCATGGGTCGTGATCCGGTCTGTTGTAGCGAAAATCCCTCCTTGGTCGACCGCAATGTCTACTAAAACAGATCCCGGCTTCATCGAGCGCACCATTTCTTCACTGACAAGTTTTGGTGCTTTGGCGCCGCCTGGCAAAAGAACAGCCCCGATGACAGCATCGGCATCTTTTACGACTTCTGCGATTTGATGGCTATTCGACATGTGGGTTTGAATCGCGTTCCCAAATAAATCATCTAATTGCGCCAGCCGTTTGGCGCTGACATCTAAGATCGTAACATTGGCACCAAGTCCGATCGCGATTTTCGCTGCGTTCGTTCCTGCCACGCCACCACCGATGATGACGACTGAGCCACGCTCTACCCCGGGAACCCCAGACAATAAAATCCCTTTTCCCCCATGTGGTTGTTCCAAGATTTGCGCAACTACTTGGGCAGACATTCTGCCCGCTACTTCACTCATCGGCGTCAGAAGCGGCAGA
This sequence comes from Listeria grayi DSM 20601, assembly GCF_000148995.1. GTDB lineage: Bacteria > Bacillota > Bacilli > Lactobacillales > Listeriaceae > Listeria > Listeria grayi. Next base: position 269,749 of record NZ_GL538353.1, on the reverse strand, counting down.
CTTCCGTCAGAAAGCTGTACTGTTTCATAAGCAATTGCTGTCATTTCACTTGCTAAAATCGCTTCGGTCAGCTCTTTAGCTGGTGCTAAGTGGAGATACGTAAATAAAATCAGATCGGAACGGAAATACGGATATTCTTCCGGAAGTGGTTCTTTTACTTTCATGACCATATCTCCCTGCCACGCTTCCTGTGCCGTTTCCACAATTACTGCACCAGCTTCTTGATATTCTTTATCTGCGAAACCGGAACCTTCGCCAGCTTGCTTTTCGATCTGAACTTGATGACCGCTTTTTACCAGTTGTGAAACTCCTGCTGGGGTGATCGCTACTCGGTTTTCACGATTTTTGATTTCTTTTGGTACACCTATTTTCATGTTTGTTTCCTCCTTTTTATACGACTAACCCGCGTTTGTCGCTGTACTCCAGGAATGTCTTTTCAACAAAGATCTCCTCTAGTATCTCTACTACCCGATAAACTTCCTCATAAGACGTATAAAATGCAATTGGTGCTAAACGAATGACATTTGGTTCTCGAAAGTCTGGGATCACACCTTTATCTTTCAACGCCAGCGAAATGCGGTAAGCCTCATCATGTTCCAGACAAACATGTCCGCCGCGTGCCTCGTTTTCCCTTGGATTTCCCACGCCATAGCCATATGCCTGCAATTTCTCATCGATCAAATACATCAAATAGGCAGTGATCTGCAGTGATTTTTTTCTGATAGCTGGCATTCCAACTTGTGCAAAAATCTGCAATGCCCCTTCTAGTGGTGCCATGGAGAATAGTGATGGTGTTCCCACTTGCCAGCCGCTAGCGTCAGGTGCTGGTTCAAATGTATGTTTCAATTGGAATTGTGTTTCATCTTTATTCCCAAACCAGCCTGTCATCCCCGGCATTTTCGCAAAGTGTTTCTTATTGATGTAAAGACCGGCAATCGAGCCTGGACCACCGCCTAAATACTTATAGGTACACCAGACAGCAAAATCAGCCTGCAGTTCGGTAAAATTCATTTCGATCGCCCCAATCGCATGACAGAGATCCCAACCGATATAAATGCCACGTTTCCGAGCTGCTGTTGTGATTTTCTTCATATCGAGGATCTGGGCACTGCGATACAGTACTGCCGGCAACAAAATGAGCGCTACATCTGGCGTCATGGCTGCGATGATTTTCTCTGCTGACAATGTCTTGCCGTCCTCACTTGCCACCACTTTGACAGCTTCGCTTGGGTCCAGCCCCTTTAATCGAACTTGGCTGTCCACAGCGTATCGGTCTGTCGGGAAATTCAAGTCATCCACCAAGATTTTATATTTTTCCGTAGTCGGCTGATAAAACGTACTGATACATTGATGGATATTCGCAGTGGTACTGCCGGCAATTGCGATCTCACCAGCATCTGCATGAATCAGAGGAGCCGTCAATGCAGCAAGTTTATTGGAATAATGATAATACTTGCCATCTTCCACATTCCAGATCTTGATTCCTTCTTTTTTCCATACTTCCATCATTCTTAACAACGCGGCCTCAGCTTCTTTAGAAGAAAGCCCTAAGGAGTTGCCGTCCATATAAATTTCCCCAGGTTGAATATAGAAATGTTCTCTCATCTGCTTTAAATCATCTTGCTGATCCAATTCCCTCGCATAAGTTAGTCCGGTTTCAAATTTAGTCGTCATGATAATTCCTCCTCTTGTAATGATAATGTTCGCGTACTTGTGAGCCAGAAGAAAAGCGCTGCTGTAAATCCAATCGCTGCCACTCCTGCTAAAAGAAATATGCCAAAGCGCCAAGATGTTTTCTCAATCATTTTCGTAATGATCGGGGCGCCGATGAAAATGCCTAAATAATAAAGTAGATTGACCAGTGACATACTGTAACCGATCATCTTGCTATGTTTCGCAATGTGCGGCACCATGATCGTAACGGCGGATGACGAAAGACTCGCCGCCACCGACAGGCAGAAGATCTGCAGGATGTAAGTGGATGCACTCAAGTATGCACTGCCGAGACAAGCACATACCATTAGCAAAAAAGCAGTACTGATGATCAATCCCGGTTTTTTCGTCTTGTCGATCAGGTAGCCTGCCAGCACTCCAAATGGAATCCCGAAAAGCCCGAATAGACTTGCATAAAAATTAGCGACCGTCTTCGATAATCCATAATAATCAGTAAATAGCAGTGGATAAATATTGATAAAGGTGAATAACACGAATGCCATACAACCCTGCATCACCGCTAGTAGCCAGATCTTTTTATTTTTAGCCGCGATCCTAAACAAACCTTGCTCCCCAGCACTTCCCTCCGCTTTTGAGGAAGGCGCATTGAGAAACAGTGCAAAGCAGAAAAATAAAAGCAGACTAAGACAGCCGGTAAAGATCCATAATGACTGCAGACCAAACTGCGCCGCCATCGGTGCAAAGATATTCATGGCGATCAGTGACCCGGCAGCAGAAAAAGTCGTAAATATCCCGATCGCCGTACCACTATTATCGCTCTCCTTAAACCAATAACTGATCAGAACCACACCAGTCATCACGATCGTAGAAAACGATATCCCCTCAACAGCCCGTGAGATCAGCATTACCGTATAGTTCGAACTGACCGCTCCAAGAAAATTTCCTAATGCTAGACAAGCGGTTATGCCTAATAACAGTTTTTTCGCTCCAATTCGGGCAACGATCATACCACCGGGCAACGCAATAAAAATCCCTGAAACAGTGAAAATCGACATTATCCAAGATAATGCGGAAACAGATGTGTCGAACTTTGCTGCCAATTCTGGAATGACAGGCGGTACTTTCAACTGACTTAACGAAATAACGACCCCACCTGCATAAAGAAGTAAAAATTTGCCCCATCGACCCATTCTTTTAACCACCCCTTTTTAGTAAGCGCTCTCATTTATAATTTTATATTGTCTGCTCATTTCTGTATATAGCTTTCATAAGGAAATCGAGTACGATAACTTTATTAAATAAGTTTTTTAAGGTTTTTGTTTTCAAAAAGACAAAAATCTTTTTCGATCCATACTTAGCTCTCTTTTAAAGTCATTCAATCAAAAAAACGGACGTCCTACTCGTTCACAAATGAAAAAGTAGGACATCCGTTTTCGGTTGAAATTACTATTATTTTACAAGATACTTTTTATATTTTTTGCGAAGGATATAGGCAACTGCTGCAAGAATAATGATTCCTAATGCTACTGCACTTACGGATAATGTATCTCCCGTAGCAGGCAGATGTTTTTCGATCGTTCGGTGGATGCGATTTCCCGCAGGATCAGGGTCTTTAGGTTTATCGGGATTGGAATGATGTGGCGGCACCACACTATGATCGCTAGGGATATATTTATTTGTAAAGTCAAAACCGTCTTGTATCGTTTGATATCCTTTGACAGCCTTTTCTTTTACTGTATACGTGTACTGCTTTCCTTGCTTATCATATTTAGGAAGTCCATCGAATAAATACTTCCACTCCATTTTCTCATCGACTTTCTTGGATTTGAAGTATTTTCCATTCTGATAAAGCTTGATCGTAATAGTAGTTGGTCGCTTACCGGCTTTATCATGATCGTCTTCCCATGTCTTAGTACCGGATACACTTGTTGCTTCTATGTTCTCTTTAGTTACATGGACTGCTCCTTCTGCACCAGCTTGTACCTCAAAGGGAATAGGAGATGGATCTAAAATATAACCGGCGGGTGCTTTAGTCTCGATAAATCGATATTTCCCTGGCGCCAGCAGGCCTGACTTCACCAATCCGTCCCCCATCAGTTTTCAATTCTTTTTTCACTGTTTTGCCAGAAGCATCGACCACTTTAAATACCGCTCCGGCTAATGGATCTTTGGTCCTCGCATCAGATTTTTTTAAGATCGCACTGCCCTCTAAGGTAGTTGTAGCATCATTACTGTAAATATTTGTGCCTTCATAATTGATATATGCCTTATTCGTCACTTCATCCCCTTGTTTGGCCATCGGGTTAGAATAATCCACTTGAAAATCGATGGTCTGATTCGTTCCTTCGATGATGTCCTTCAATACCGTATAAGTGACCGTATGGCTTTTAGCATCGTATTCCCCTTTAGAAATCGCCTCATTATCGCGCTTCACGGTATGATCAAAAGTCGTATAGTCCGGCAGTGGGTCAACAATTTTAGTTCCGGCCGGGATGTTCCCACTTTTAGCTTTTGCTGTCAGCGAGTAAATAAATGTTCCTTTTGTTGTCGAGATTGTTGATTGACTAACCTTTTTAGAGAGCGTAATAAAATGGTAATTCGAACTATCCAACATCAGCGGTTCAGTTGCCGTTCTGAGCGTTGATCCATTACTCTCTAGTGTAGCCGTATTCATCTTGACTCCAAAGGTATCCGCCGTACTTCCGTCTTCTACTTTTTCTGCATACATAACGACAAAATTGTCTTTGGGAGTCAAATCACCAAAGTTGATAGCAAATCCATTTTTATCACTAGTGATTTTATCTGCATAATCAGCTGTGACAAATTTCCAAGCTATCGGGTTGCCGGTTTCGTTTTTATCCGTTACTTTAGCTATCTGAATATGTTGTACCGGCGTTTTATCTCCGCTAACTGGAATATATTTTCCCGGATCATGTAATTCTGTTTTTTCTGGCGTTTTATCTCGTAAAACAGCATTTTTTACATTTTGTTGATTATAGTTGACGACAATGGCAAAAATGTTGGAAGCCGGTTTATCCATACTCATCACTGCTGCACTGACTCCATCCACTGTTTTATGTGGTCGCGTGCTGAATTTGGATAATAGCGGTAAGCCGGAATTATCCGTTTGGATCTTGGATTGGTCTGTATCTTGACTGACTATTTTATCCCCTTTCGATAAGTCAGCTTGAAATTTCACATTATCAGGAACATTTTCGTCATTTTCTTTATAAACAGGAGCTTGATATTTGATTGTAAAGGTTTCCCCTGTAGCTTCATTGGGCTCGATCTTAGTATGATCATAAGCCACATTCAACACATAGTTACCCTCGGAATCCTCTGTCAACGCAGGATCTAGCAAATAAAACGGGTCTCCCAAGATCAAATTGTTTGTTAGATCATTTTTCTGTGCAACACTATTTTTGGGAATCTTTATTTCTATTTTCCCATCTTGATCCAACTTTCCTGCTGAGGCGGACAATGTAACTTTTAATTCGACTTGTTGTCTAGAAGATATGGTATCTGGGGAAGTGATCGTTACCCCTGGATCATCCCCTGCTTTTGCATGTACTTGGTTAACGGCAGTCGTTCCCCCTAAACACATACCAAAAATCAGGATACTGGTGATGATAATCTGCACTACTTTTCTCATGATTTATTCCTCCTTTGATCTGGATGTTAAATATATTACTTTTTGTCCACTGGAAAAGTATATACGATTTAATATACAAAAGGAATGAATTATTTGTGACGATATTTTGTCTTTTTATTGACGAATGTACAAGAAGATATGTTTGTTTTTTTCGCTCTATTTAAGCTATTAAAGTACACACACTCTCTGAATGCTGCTAGTTTCCTGCTAAACCTAATCTACAAAAAAGATATCGTTCCGCCTATTGGCTTTGCATAAAAAAAGACCCTTTGATTATTTATCAAAAAGGTCAGCTACTATTAGTTGCTCCAATATAATAAAGGACAGCTAATTAACAAAGGAAGTATTTATAATATCATATCGTTCTTGTAAATACATAAAAATGTCCTAAAAGGTCTCTATTATGTCTTAAACGCTTAAAATCCAGCCCATCATCTATATTTGCATCAACGATACGCTAGCCGCATCATCCGCATCGACAACTCCGGTAAAAATGGTTCAAACTGGATTCCATAGCGGACATCTTCCACTTCTTCATACGTGCTTTCAATAATCTTACTGGTAAAATTGATTGCTAAAGCCACTGCCTCTTGCAAGGATGCCCCGTGCACAAGTGCCCCTGTAACAATGCTGGCAAATAAATCACCGGTGCCAAAGTAATGGCCAGGTACTTTCGGAGCAAATTCATGGGAAAGACGTGCTTCGGATTGTGACATAAAGCTAGCACCGATATCTGGTCCCCGCTCCGTTCCAGTAATAATGACATTTTTCGGTCCTAAGCGGAATAAGGCTTGAAAATCTAGCAAGAGTTCGCTCCTGCTTAACGTTGGATTATATGCTTCACCGATCAACAGTGATGTTTCTGTCAGATTGGGAACGATGACATCTGCTTGCGCCACCAGTTTTTCCATTTCTTTCACATAAGCTGCATCAAAACCGCGATAAAGCTGACCACGGTCTGCCATAACAGGATCTACTAATAAAAAGCCGTTTTCATTTAAAAGCGCTTCTTTTGCCTCTGCTAAAAGTTCGATTTGCGCTCGTTCCCCTAAATAACCGGTATAGATCGCGTCAAATCGTATGTCTAGCGATTTCCAATGCGCGATCATTTTTTTCATTTCTTCTGTCAGTGATAAATAGCTATTTCCCGCAAATCCCGTATGTGTAGATAAAACTGCAGTTGGAAGGACACTTACTTCGATTCCCATGGCAGAAAGCACTGGCATGGCGATCCCAAGCGCAACTTTTCCGACGCCTGATAAATCATGTGCAATCAATACTTTTTTCATTTTTATATCTCCCTCTAATCGCATAGAATGATTTCTTACCAAGCATACTAAATTGGCTCCGCATAGTCAAAAGCAAGCCTTTACATTTAGGAATGCAGAAAAAAGAACCGAATCGGAATCCGGTTCTCATTTTGCGAGATAAGCGAGGGCAACTGCTTCAAAATAATGAGCTGCTTGGAGAATCACCGCTTCATTTGGTTCGATTTTAGGATGATGCAAGTCGAATTCCGACTCGGATCCAATCATCACAAAGGCGCCTGGCACTTTTTCTTGATAAAAAGCAAAATCTTCGCCGATCGCCATTTCCTGTAGTTCCCGTGTAGTCAATCCCAATTCCGAGGCCACTTGAAAAGCAAGTTCCGTCAGTGCTTCGTCATTGTTTATTGCCGGCGCGCCATTATACCAGTTAAATCTAATTTCTGTATCTGTCAGGTGGGCTAGTCCTTCTGTGACCCGTGTCATTTCGGCTTGGATCTGTTGCCGTACGCTTTGATCAAACGTGCGAACGGTTCCTTCCAAATAGGCTTGTTCCGGCAACACATTCCAAGTTGAACCACTGTGGAACTGAGTAACGCTGATTACGGCGTGGCTGGCTGGTGAAATCACTCTGCTGATGATCCGTTCCAAATTTTGGACAAGTTCTGCTCCGGCACTGATCGCATCTTTTCCTTCGTTCGGTTTGGCAGCATGCGCGCCTTTTCCAGTAATCGTTACTTCAAAACGGTCAACGCTTGCAGTCAATGCGCCCGTCTTCGTTCCAAAAGTTCCGACTGGCAGCGAAGGATCATTATGAACCCCGAAAATCGCTGCTACCCCTTCCAAAACGCCGGCTTGCAAAATGCTGCTGGCACCGTGACTTGTTTCTTCTGCGGGTTGGAAAATAAAGCGGACGGTTCCGGCCAGATCGGCGCGGTGTTCTTGGAGTAACAGAGCAGCACCGAGAAGAGCAGCGGTATGGATGTCATGTCCGCAAGCATGCATGATGCCAGGATGAACAGAGCGGAATGGCAGCTCTGTCTGCTCCTGGATCGGTAGCGCATCAATGTCTGACCGTAACGCGATCAATTTACCAGGTTTATCGCCCGCAATTTCAGCAATTATACCTGTTTTGAGTGGAAAATCCAAGATGGGGATGGCTGATTCTTCTAAAAATGCCCGTATTTTTCTAGTCGTTTCAAACTCTTGGTTAGAAAGTTCCGGATGCTGATGCAGATCGCGGCGGACTGCCGTCAATCTCTCTTCCAAATTACTCACTATAGATCACCTGCTGATCACTTGGGATCCGCAAATCCAAATTTTCTCTTAACAAGTTACTAGCATATTCTGTTTTATATAAACCACGTTCTTGCAGGATCGGAATGACTTTATCGACAAAATCGGTCAAGCCATGCGGATTATCAGAAGAGATAATAAAGCCATCTGCTGCTTCGTTGACAAACCACTCTTCGATCAAATCAGCCACCCGCTCTTTAGTCCCAATAAAAATCGGGCGCGGCGTGGCTGCTTCAATGGCAACTTCTCTAAGCGTCTGCCCTAATTCGCGTGACCGCCGCTTGATGCGATCTGTTGTGCTTTGAAAGGCATTTTTTCCGATGTCGCCCAACTCTGGGAAAGGTTCATCCAATTCATGTTTTGTAAAGTCATAATCGTCAAAAAACCTTCCTAAGAAAGTGACAGCGTGTTCGATCGGTACCAATTCTGCATACTGCTGATATTTCTCTTCTGCTTCTTCCGCAGTCTCTCCAATGATTGGTCCGATGCCCGGAAAAATCTTTGGATCATGGCCGTAAGCCGCCGCCTTCGATTTGACATCTTGGTAAAACGCCTGCGCTTCTTCTAAAGAATTAGCGTGGGTAAAAATCGCATCGGCATTCTTAGCAGCAAATGCTCTTCCAGTTTCTGAAGAGCCTGCTTGAAAAATCACCGGCTCGCCTTGTTCGCTTCGAGAAACATTCAGCGGACCCTCTACTTGAAAATACTCCCCTTTATGATGCAGCGGATGTAGCTTTTCCGAATCAAAAAACTGGCCGCTTTCTTTGTCATAAGTAAAGGCGTCATTTTCCCACGATTTCCATAAGCCGCGTACTACATCTAAATGCTCCTGTGCGATCTGATAACGTTCGGAATGTGGTGGCAGGTTTTTTTTACTATGATTGCGGGCCGCCCCTTCTTGCGGAGAGGTAACTAGGTTCCAACCGGCGCGTCCGGCGCTGATCTTGTCCAATGACGCTAGCTGGCGTGCCAAGGTAAAAGGCTCTGTAAAGGAAGTTGAAAATGTCCCTACTAAGCCGATATGATTGGTTGCAAGTGCCAGTGCTGACAAAATCGTGATCGGTTCAAAGCGGTTTAAGAAATGTGGAATCGATTTTTCGGAAATAAACAAACCGTCTGCAATGAAGAGAAAACTGAATAAGCCGCGTTCTGCCGTTTGTGCTCTTTGAATATAAAAATCTAGATTCGTGCTTGCCTTAGGATCGACATCTGGATGACGCCACGCATCCATGGAACCGCCGACACCGTGAATGATCGTTCCGAATTCTAATTGTTTCCCCATTCAATTCGCCACCTTTGCAATCGCATTTTTCACATGATCCAAACCAACTTCGATCACCGCATGATAATCGCCTGTTTCTTGATTCCCGATTTCCACTACCGGCACATGTCTGATGCCGTATTTGGTATCTAAGACATCTCTTAAATAATCATGTTCTGTCACATCGACTTCCTGATAAAGAATCTCCTCGGTCTCAAAATATTCCTTGATTTCTTGGCAATAGTGACATCCTTTTTTGCTCCAAATAACGATATTATTAGATACGGACATGTGCTTCCTCCTCCACAGCTTCTTTCAACCATTGGTATGACTGCTGTTTTTTCGTTTTATTTTTGATCGGGGTGAGTGCTAAAAAATCGTTGATCTGATACGTTTTCGCAAGTCTATGGATCTCTTTGCCGACTGTCTCTTTCACGCCAGTAATGACGCCAGCTTTTTGGATAATGAGCTCATAATCCTGCGTAACATTTTCCAAATAGGCTTCTGCACGCTCTCTTGTTCCGACATTGACACGCTTTCCATCGGCAAGTACGATTTTAACGGACTCTCTGGTTTCTACATATGCATGTGCTTCTTCGGCTTGCTCACTGATTGCAACGATCGCCGCCAGCTGGAATGATTTTGCTGCGTCGTTGCCGGTAAAGTTTGCTTCATATGCTTCCCGTGCTTCTTTTAAAACCGTTTCTTCTCCGTTGATAAAATAGGCAAAGACAAATCCAACACCAGCTTTGGCTGCCATTACAGCACTTTCAGCACTTCCGCCTAATAGAAATATCGGCACTTCTTCTTGCGGCAATGGTCTCGCTTGCAGATCTGCATACTTCCCGCGCGGAGCCTGTCTGGTGAACGTCAGTAGTTCAACCAATTTTGCTTCAAAGCTTGTTTTCTCCGCTTTGAATTCTGATTGAAGTGCTTCCGTTGCCAGTTGGAAACCGCCCGGCGCTTTTCCGACACCTAGTGCGATCCGGTTGGGCGCCAGATTAGCTAAGACATGAAACTGTTCGGCTACTTTAAAGGGGCTATAGTGCTGAAGCATGATCCCACCGGAAGCCAACTGAATGGTTGTTGTTTTGGCAGCTAAATAGCTGAGCAGGATCTCTGGTGCTGGGCCGACGACTTCTTCGGAAGCGTGATGTTCTGCCACCCAAAAGCGATGATAGCCGATCCGTTCGGCAAACTTGGCAAGGTCCACGGTGTTTTGCAGTGTTTCCCCAGGCGTTTCCGCTTCATCAGCAATACTTTGATCTAAAATACTGAGTCTGATTGTCATATCACCCGCTCCTCCTTTGGGACTTCTTTGATCTGATATAAGTAATCCGGTGAAACCCGGCGCAGAAATTGTTTGGTTCGTTCTTGCTGCGTATTTTCAAATACCTCTTTCGGTGTGCCCTGTTCGACAATGATCCCGCCATCCATGAAGACGACTTGATCAGCTACCCGCTTGGCAAATTCCATCTCGTGGGTAACGACAATCATCGTTACACCTAGACGTGCGATCTCCAGCATCACCTCCAGCACTTCCCCTACTAATTCCGGGTCAAGCGCGGCTGTTGGTTCATCAAACAAGATGACTTCCGGGTTGATCGCAAGTGCTCTTGCGATTCCCACCCGTTGCTTTTGCCCACCGGACAATTGACTGGGATAAGCGGATAATTTATCTTTCAGTCCAACTTTCGTCAACTCTTCGATCGCCCGTTCTTTCGCGATTTTTTTCGGGATCTTCCGAGCGATCACTAATCCTTCCATGACATTTTGCAAAACTGTCTTATGGGCAAATAAATTATAATGCTGAAAGACCATCGCCGTATGCTTACGCAGCGCAAGCACTTCTGCTTTCTTCGGATTCGTCGTTTGGATCACTTGCTCGCCGATCGCGATCTCGCCTTGTTCCGGACGTTCAAGCAAGTTTAAGCAGCGCAAGAAAGTCGTTTTGCCCGAGCCACTTGGGCCTAAAATCGTCACAACTTCGCCTTTTTTCACTTGCAGATCAATACCTTTCAAGACTTCATTGTCACCAAAACGTTTGTGAATATTCGTTGCCTGAATCATCTAACCCCTCCTTGATAAACAGTCAATTTTTTCTCCAATAATGCGTGAATCGCCTCAATAATCATCGTGAGTAGCCAATAAATGATCGCCGCTGCGATAAATGCATCTAAAAACGCGTAGTTATCGGATGCCACGATTGTTGCTGTCCCCGTTATTTCCGGTACTGCCACGATCGCTGCAATCGACGTGGTATGCAAAAAGCCGATCGCCAAATTGGTAAAGTTCGGCAGCGCGATAATGAAGGCCTGCGGGAAAAGTACCCGCCGCAACATTTCGCGATGTGTCATCCCAATGGAATAGGCAGCCTCGATCTGTCCAGCATCGACTGCGATGATTCCGGAGCGGATGCTTTCAGTTAAATAGGAACCGGCAGTGAAGGACAACGCAATGATCACAAAAATCGCTACCGGGATCTTATTTGCCGAGAGACCTAGGTCAAACTGCGAACTTAATTTATCAACGATGAGTGGGATCCCCAGATAGATAAGCATGATATGCAGGATCGCTGGTGTACTCCGGAAAAAAGAAACATAAAACTTACTGATTGGTTCCAAAATGCGCACATGTTTGATTTGGATAAAAGACATCAAGATCGCGATCAAAAAGCCGAACAATAGTGGAAAGAACGTCATGGCAAGTGTCAGCGGAATCGTTTTTACCATCGCTGTCAATGCTGTCCCAATAAAAGGAATATCTAATCCCATTTTTTCTTCCCCTCCTTTATATCTCCATATCGTAAACGGTGATAACGCGTGTATCATCCCGTTTCATAAACCGTTCTACCCATTTGAAGCCTTGTTCTAGTACAATCGCCGTTAAGTAATAAATAACTGCCAGTGCAATGTAAACTTCCAAAGAATGGTTGCTGGAAGAAATCAGTGTCTGTCCTCTCCCTGACATATCCATGACCCCGATTGAAAAAGCGAGGGATGTATCTTTCAGGAAACCGATGATCATATTGCCAAAATTAGGCATAGCTTGCAAAAGTGCTTGTGGCAGAACGATTCGCAGAAAAGTTTGTCTGCCGGTCAAGCCGATGCTGTAAGCCGCCTCTTCCTGTCCCTTCTCTACACTGTTCACTCCGGCGCGGACGATTTCTGCGATTCCGGCCGCGCTACTGAGTGCGTAAGTGGCGATCGCTGCGTACAGCGGGTCCATTTTGGATGTATCGATCCCTACCAGTGCAGTGATGGCTGGGATTCCATAAAAGACAATGAATAGCTGCACCATGATCGGTGTGCCGCGGAAAAAAGATATATATAATTTTCCGAGCTGACTTAAAACAGGAACACGGTAAATTCGAGTCAATGCCAGTAACAATCCCAAAATAAAGCCGAAAATCAGGGAGACAATCAAAATATAGAGCGTGATCGGTAAATATCCTAATAATGTCGGGATAAAGTCCCCGATCATTTTGATACTGAAACCTTTATCCATTTGCATTCACCTTCTTAATACTTCGATTTAGAATAATCTGCACCAAGCCATTTTTCGCTTAGTTTTTTCAAAGTCCCGTCATCAATGATCGACTGCAACGCTTTGTCGACATCTTTGCTTAATTTAGTTTCTTTCTTATGGAACATGAAGTAAACTTTTGCGTTTGACAATACATCGCCGACTACTTTTTCTTTGATGTCGCTTGTTTTATTTTGGAAATCCACGGCGAAAGGAGTTGAGATCGTTGCATCAGCGCGGCCCGTTTTCAATTGATTAGCCGTATCATTGGAGCCTTGACCTGCATAAGCGATCTTGAATTTATTGCCATTTTCTTCATTTACTTTTTTGAGGAAAGTTGCTTCATTACTTGTTGCGCTAGTGATCACACGTTTTCCTGCTAGATCGTCAATGCTTTTGATTGTCTTATTGTTTGCTAAAACTGTGAGTTGGATCGGAAAAACATTATACGCTACGTCATTAAATAAGAATTTTTGTGCCCGTTCTTTATTTTTTTCCATTTGGTGGGCGACCATATCTACTTTTTGGGAGCCGAGACTCACTAAGAGGTTAGAGAAGTCCATCGTTTTGAATTTAAATTTATAATTCGGCAGTCGTTTGTCGATCTCACGAATAAGTTCTACATCGTAGCCAGTCAATTTACCATTTTTATCAATAAAGCAAATGTTGGGAAATTGTGTTCCCGTTCCAACGGTGATCGTTTGTACCTTTTTGTCTGAGGCATCGGCGTTGGAGCAGGCCGTCAGTACTGTGAGTAATAGAACTGCAAGAATGCTTATTAATTTCTTTTTCATAAATATCCCCCTTTTTATTTAGCAAAGCTGGACTTGGAATAATCGCCGCCAAGCCACTTTTCACTCAATTTTTTTAATGTTCCGTCTTTTTCAAGTTCTTTGATGGCCGTATCCACTTCGTCCGCTAATTTTTTATTGTTTTTGGCAAAAATGAAATATACTTTGGTATCCAGGATTACTTTGCCGACTGTTTTTTGTTTTGCTGATTGTGTTTTGTTTTGAAAATCAACTGCAAACGGTGTGGAAAGTGTCGCATCTGCGCGTCCCGTTTCGATTTGGTTGGCGGCATCATTGGAGCCTTGGCCCGCATAGCGTAAATGGATCTTGTTGTCATTTTTCTTGTTGTAGTTGCGGATATAATCCGCGGCATTGCTGGTCGCGCCGACAATAACATTCTTGCCGTTTAGATCATCTAAGGTATGGATACTGTTATTGCTCTTTTTCGTGGTGATGTAGAGCGGTGAATAATTATATGGTTCTTGATTGAATAAAAATTGCTTTTCCCGTTCTTTGTTTTTCGCCATATTATGTGCCACGACATCGATCTTGCGATTTGCCAAACTTGTTAATAGGTTGGCAAAATCCATCGTTTTGAATTTAAATTGATAATCGGGAAGTTTCTTGTCAATCGCCCGCATAACTTCCACATCGTAACCAGTCAGTTTTCCGTTTTTATCAATAAAGCAGATATTCGGAAATTGTGTTCCAGTCCCAATAATAACTTGTTTTGGCCCACTTGATGCCTCCCCTTTTGCTCCGCAGCCCGAGAGCACGAGTGCCAGCAAAATTGCCCCTAAGATAATACGCCACTTTTTTCGCATTTGAACTCCCCTTTCATGTCCAGCTTGGAATTCCAAGCAAGCTTTCATCGAAACGTTCTGGTATCAATACTTTTCGCATCATCACCCCAACATCGCCATCGGGTGATTCATGTTCAAAATATACTTCATAGCCGCGTCTTTCATACATCGCCAGTAGCCATGGATGCTTCTTCGCTGAAGTCCCGAGTGTGAGCGCCGGTGCTTTGAGGGTATCTCGCAGCACCCGTTCTTCCACATAGGTCAACAATTTATTCCCGACTCCTTGGCCTTTGAGTTCCGGCTTCGTTGCAAACCACCAGACAAAAGGATATTTAGAAGGCGGGTTATTGCTTTCCCATGGAAAACGAATCGTGATCGTAGAGATGATCTCTCCATCGCGTTCCAATACAAACGCTGAGGAACGGATAATGTTTTCCGTTACCAATTTCAATGTAGCATTAGCCGATGGCCAGTCGATTCCCAAATCGCGGATCGGTTCAAAAGCATCTCTCAATAATTGTAAAAATGCCGGAGCATCCTCCACTTCTGCTAAACGAAAAATATCTGTCGTCATCTTGATTACCTCCTTATATATGAATCGGTCTTTTGAGTGCATCTTCAAACTCAGCAAGTGTTTGTGTCAGTCTGCTTTCTACTTCCTCTGCCAATTTAAATGTATTTTCCTCCGTAAGTTCTATTTGTTTATCGACTACGAATCTTCCGCGATGGATCAGCTCGGCACCAAGTTCTTTGATGACCGGATCCAAGGTGTATTGAATCGCTAGCACGTGGCCAACGGATCCTCCGATCGCAAGTGGTAAAACCGTCTTTCTTTCAAAAGCCTTTGGTGGCAGCAAGTCGAGGTAAGTTTTCAAGATACCGGAATAGGCTGCTTTAAAAATAGGAGTAAAAATAATGATTCCATCCGCTTCTAAAACTTTCTGATTAGCAGTTTGGATATCTACAGCTGCATAGTCAGCTTCGATCAGTGCACGTGCTTCGAGCTGATGCACTTGGATAATATCGATCTGAATTCGTTCCCGTTCCAAGTACTGCTTGGCGAACTGGATCAGCCCCGTCAGTCTAGATCGTTCCCGATTACCTCCGGCGATAAAAACAATTTTGGTCATTTCATTTCCTCCCTTTTCAATTCATACTCAATTACTTGGTTTTAATTACTATAGCGGATAAACGCATCCTTTTCCAATCAAAAAAAGTAATATCACACTTTAGTATTCTTAATAATTACCTATTCCCAACGCTATTCTTAGTATTTCAATCGGAATAACCATTGAATCTAACATCGCTTCATTGTATAATGTTAGAAATATCCAAAAAATCAAGGGGGCGATTTTATTGGAACTACGAGCTATCCAAACATTTACAACTATAGTCCAAGCCGGCAGTTTTCAAAAGGCGGCCAAGATATTGAATTATTCTCAGCCAACGATCTCGATGCGAATCAAACAGCTAGAACAGGACCTTGGCGTCCAATTGTTTGAACGCGGGAAAAGTTTGAAGCTGACAAAGGCTGGCAACATTTTTTATGAGCGTTCCAAGCAACTTTTGATCCAATATGAAGTGCTAGATCATACGATCTTCGACTTGCGTGCCGGCAATACTGGCGAGATCAAGATCGGTATTTCCGAACCAACTGCGAGCCTGGTACTTCCACACGTACTAACACCGTTTTTAGAAGAATATCCTAACTTGAACATTACCATTCTGGTGGAAGATGCGAATACTTGCAGCAAGAAGTTAGTGAAAGGTGAGATTGATTTTGCGATTTGCGGGGAGCCAGAATTGATATTGGAAAATTATTACAAAGTCTTCTACCGAGATTCACTCGATATTTTAGTCGCGGAAAAAAACCCGCTGGCATTGAAAGAAAGCGTGACGCTAGCAGATCTGAAAGAGGAGCGTTTTATTTTCACGCCTGCTAATTGCCCGATTCGGATCCAAATCGAGCAGGAATTGAAGCAGGCAATCGGCAGTACGTACAAGAAATTAGAGGTCTCCAGTAGCATGGCGCATAAACATTATGTAGCGCAGGATCTGGGCATTTCTATTTTCACGAAAACAGCGCATTTGAATACGGTTCCGGGCACAAAAGCGATTCCTGTGGAGGATCTCGATATCCATCCGCCAATCGGTATTTTGACTAACCAAAAAAAGGAATCCTTCGACATGATGACCGAAGAACTCCTTGAGCGGATAACCGCCTTTTTCCAAGCAAAAACGGAATTATCTTTATGAACGGCTATTTCCGCTTGTGGTTATGAACTGTTAGTGAATGTAGCATAATGGAAAGAAAGAGAAAGAAGATAATAACAAAAACAGCATAATCCACCCAAAAATTCGTCGTGTTGAACCAGCCGATCTTTTCAATCCCGACTTGGATACCACGAACGATCAATGTCGAAACTGCCAGCATAACGAATAACTGCACATATCTTTTCAAAACAAATCCTCCTCTGTCTAATTTTTGCCCGATTCTGCTCCCTACTTGTTTTGCTTCTTCTCTTTTTTTGGTAGGAAGCTGTTTTAAATGATAAGTTCCCGGCAGCACGATCTCGCCTACGCGGTGCATTCCTGCTGATGTGAATACTTGGTCGATCGTATTGAATGTGCCATTTGTTACTCCAGCTACTATGTTTTCAAAAGCACTTTTATAACATGAGGTAATGGAAATATACGTTTTATTTTTATAGCGCGTCGGCTTGACGTCGCCTCTTTTCGTCGTCGCTACAAACCTCGGCCGCATTGCATCTAAAAAGTTCTTCGCCAAGCCGCTGATGCCTCCCCAATAAGTGGGAGCCGCTAAGACGATACAGTCCGCATCTTCAATTTGTCGGCTGATTTTATTGATGACCGGGCCATTCATTTTCACATCATGATCCGCTAAATAAATGCAGTCGACTTCATTTCCTGCTTCAGCCGCGCCATCTAAAACAGCGTGGAGCATTTCGGCTGTCAGTCCCTCTTTATTGGTCGTCCCCAGAATCCCAATGACTTTTTTCATCATTCGTTCGCCTCCTTTTTGTTCAGATTATCACATGTAACCGGAAATGAAAATAGGGGATTTGCCTCAGGAATTAAAAGAGGAAGAAAACCCTCTAATTTTCTTCCTCTTTTAATTCCTATACAGAAAAATAAGTAGCTATCGCCAGCAGAATGGAAGTGATCCCCATCGCCAACAACGGACGCAGCGCTTTTTCTTTCAATCCTTTCAAATGAACATTAAGTCCTAGCCCAGTCATCGCCATCGTTAGCAAGAACGACGTCAAAAAAGAGATAAAAGCTAATAGCTGATTTGAAAGATGGATGTAATTGCCAAGCACGTAGCTACCGAATAAACTCATCGCGATAAAGCCAAGCAGGAACCATGGGAAGCTCACTTTCGTTTGCGTCCCGCCTGATTGTTTTTCGCGGCGTTTCATCCAATATACTAAAATAAAACTTAAAGGTACTAATAAAAGTACTCGGCCCAGTTTTGCTAGTAAGGCGATCGCAAGCGCATCTTTCCCAGCCGGCTCTGCAGCCAGGGCAACGTGCGCGATCTCATGCAGACTTACCCCTGACCAAATACCATATTGTGTTGCTGATATCGGCAGAAATTGTAGCAATACGGTATAGCCGACCGCGAATATCGTTCCGACTAAAGCGATGATCCCGGCTCCGATCGCCGAATCCTCTTCCTTTGCTTTCAAAATTGGCGAAACAGCCGCGATCGCTGCCGCTCCGCAAACGCCTGTCCCGATTCCTAGCAAAAGTGCCAGCTGCATATCTGCTTTCAGCCACTTCGCGATCAGTAGCGTCAAGCCGATCGAAAACAGAATCGTTAAGATATCTCGAGCTAAAAGGCCTAGTCCTTGATGTAACACCGTATCGATGTTTAATTTCAAGCCAAACAAAATAATCGCAAAGCGCAGTAATTTCTGCGAAGAAAATTGAACGCCACTGCGGATTTTTTCCGGATACCCGGCGATTTGGCGATAAATGATTGCTAAAATAATCGCACAAGCCAGTGGTCCTAACAAATGCAGACCTGGTAATGCTGCCAGCAAATAGCCGGCTACTGCCACTATAAAGGTGAAAATTATCCCCATCGCAAAGGGAATTGCTTTTTTATTTACCACTTATCTGTTACCCCCTTCATTCTCTCTTTACTATAAGCGGAGATCAATCATTAGTAAAATCAATTATTTATATATTAATCATTGAGATTTTCTATTATAATCAGAGAAAAGGAGGTTTTCAAGTGGAACATTTACTAACCGTTTTTATCGCTGTCACAGAGCACGGCAGTTTTACTAAAGCAGGCAGCTATCTCCATCTGACTCAGCCAACAGTCACAGCTAGTATCAAACAGCTGGAACGTAAATATAATGCTGTTTTATTAGACCGCACTAACAAATATGTCCGCTTGACCAAATCCGGCGAAGTTGTCTATCATTATGCTAAAAAAATGCAGCAGTACCAAATCAAGATGGAAAACGTTTTGGCCGATATGCACCAAAACGCCGCCGGTACAGTAACTATCGGCGCCAGCTATACCTACGGCGAATATATGCTTCCCGCTGTTATCGCCAAATTGCGAGCTACTTATCCCAATATCACGCCAGTCATCACGATCCAGAATTCAGAAAACATTTTAGACTTGCTGGCACATAACCAGCTGGACATCGGCATTATTGAGAAAAAACTGACCAACGATGTACTTACTATTCAGCCATTTCAAAATGATGAATTGGTATGTGTTTTCCCAGCAGATCATCCCGCTCTTCAAAAAAATCCATTGCTCCCAGCAGATTTAACTAAGGAAGATTGGATCATTCGTGAGGAAGGATCTGGAACAAGAGAAATGCAGATGGCTTTCTTGGAACGCGAAGCAATCCGTCTAGAAAAAATACCACTTGTCTTCAGCAGTACACAACCAATCAAGGAAGCGATCAAACTTGGACTCGGAATCTCCTTACTGTCACGGTTGTCAATACAAGCTGAGCTAGCAAGTGGTGAATTCCTTATGATCCAAGATCCAGCATTCACGATCAGCCGCTCGTTTTCGCTGGTGAAAAATAAAAATGATTATCCGCTGAAAATCACCGAATTAGTCGAAGCGATTATTTATAGCATGGCAAATTAAATCTGGTGGTCAGACACGCATCTATTTATTGGCATAGAAAAACACGGATAGGATCTCTATCCGTGCCAGCACAAAAAATGATTAAATTCTAGGCAAAGTCGAGTACGTATTTGTGACGCGTGAATCGAAACGTAGGCTTTAACGACGAAAATGAGCGTTTTTCAGGCAAGCTATTCGCTATTTACTTCCACTCTTCCCTATAAAAGCCGGTTTCAGGTAACGGGATCGTCTTCAATTGTCTCCAAGCACTCACGACAAGTGGTATGTAAATCACTATGAAAGCAGTGTTTACTATTAGAGAAGACATTGCTTGCGAAGGATCGGAACTGATGTAGGAAACTGAGTTCGTCCCAGAAAAGATAAGTGATCCCACCATAAGCAATAAGTCCGAGGCTCCATGAACGAGAGCGATGCCCCAGATGTTTCGGGTTTTCAAGTAGATAGCACCGAAGAAGAAACCAGCCATTCCGGCACTAATTGTTTTCAAAAGTGCTTGCAACAGCCCCAAGCCGCTTAGATCCAATCCTGTCTGGAACCAAGAAAGCAAGATATGAGCGAAACCGAAGATAAAACCGCCAATGGCAACCGCAGCGATAAGTCCTTGACGCGTTTTGCCCATTTTCACTAAGAAAGCTTGCAAAATCACACCGCGAAATAATCCTTCTTCAAATAAGCCGAGCAATAGATAGAAAATCACCGCTTGAAGAAGCATGATCAACCAATCTGGGTGTACAGCCCGATTGGAAGAAATAGCAGCAACAATAGTAAAGACACATCCCAAAATTCCTGGTAGAAGATAAAGCATGCTCTTTCTAAAGGTAAAGCCGATTCCTTGCCGTTTGAATTTAATAAGCGTGGTGCCGCCTATAGCAACAAGGAGAAGCATCGTCAGTAGCGTCAGTGGTATTTCTTGGTGCAGTTTCTCTAGGACTGTATCGCCAGCTGGAACCGTCAACAGGATGATGAAGGCAACGGTCAAGGCGAAAAAAGCCGTAAGCAAAGGGTATTTCCTTAAAAAGGTTCGTAATTTTATCATATTTGATTCTCCTTTAGTTAGAAGCTAGAACATTTGATTGGTGTCTAGCTTTCTATTATACTAAACTGTGATGTAACATCATAGTCAAGCATAAAATCAAATTTTTTTATATAAGGAGAACTTTATGAACGAAACAATGACCGCAAGTGCGTTTGCCAAGCTATGTAATACGACAAAAGCAACCCTTCGCTGGTATCGTAAAATAGGTGTATTAGAACCAGTTCAAGTAGGAAGCAATGGCTACGCTTATTATACAGTCGATCAAATGATCGAGTTCCGTATTATTCAGACATTGCAAAGCATTGGATATTCTCTCGAACAGATAAAGGCATACAATAATGGGGGCTTAGCCGAAACAGCTTCTTTCTATGACGAGCAGATCAGCCTGCTTGATCAGCGAATTACGGAACTGAATGAGAAACGTAATTTCTTGAAACACTTGCGAAGTGTCCAAAGCGAGCTAACTGATAAGTGGGGAGAACATCCGAAAGATGGGGATTGGCACATTCGGTTCTGCCAAAAGGAATCTTACTTGGTAATGAATGCGCCTATCAACGATACTTCTGTTTATCTGCAGCGCTTAGCAAACTTCCAACAATTATGCCAACAGATCGGACTTGGTACTAACGCTCCCATTGCGATGTTTTTTAATGAGAAAACCCTCGCTAAGCGGGAATTTGCCGAAGGATATTGTATCGCAACAAAAATCAGCGATCCTACTGCCATAAAGGAAAAACTTGCTCATCTAGATGCGGGAAACATAGAAATGCCTTACCTCATTTCCAGAGAAGCGGGCAATTATTTCGCCTACCTCACCACCCTCCCACTTGCCGAAGATGCTACCATTACTACAGATGTCGTCCCTTTCAGCAACCCTATGATCAATGGTCAAAATGCAGCGCTGGATCTTGCTTTACGGGAAGGCGCCACGCTGGAAATGGGATTGCTAGAAAGCTCACTTGCAGCGCCACCGCAGAAAGATGGGGGACAGCGGCTGTTTTTGGAATTGCTATTTGCAGCTTTTTGATAGAAAGAAACAGCAAAAAAAGACTGGCTGTCCAAATTTGGAGCAGTCAGTCTTTTGCTTGATAAACTTATTTTCTTTATAACTTAATTTATCCGATCCCAAAGTAGATCGCTCTTTTACTTCTTATCCCGGTGATACCTTCCTTTCGGCACAACGAGTGGCGTTCCAGAAACAGGATCCGTGATCACCGTACAGTCTAGCGCAAATACTTCTTTGATCAACTCGCTAGTAATGACCGATGAGGCTTTCCCCTCTGCGATCAATACACCTTCTTTAAGGGCAAAAACATGCTCCGCGTAGCGAACAGCCAAATTAATATCGTGCAGAACCATCACGATCGTGGTTCCATATTTACGGTTGAGATCCGTTAGCAGATCCAATATCTCGACTTGGTACGTGATATCGAGAAAGGTCGTTGGTTCGTCAAGAAACAAAATATCCGTTTGCTGAGCTAATGCCATCGCAATCCAGACACGCTGTTTCTGTCCTCCCGACAATGCCTCGATATCTCGATTGGCAAAAGCAGTGATATCCATCATTTCCATTGCTTCTGCTACTGCTTCATAATCCGCTTTTGACATACTGCTAAGCAAAGAATGATGCGGATAACGTCCGCGGCTGATCAGGTCAACTACTGTGATCCCCTCCGGCAAGACACGTTCTTGCGGAAGAACGCCAAGTGTTCTGGCAAATTCTTTCGCAGGGATCTTGCTGATTGCTTTGCCGTCTAGGATCACTTCTCCAGACATTGGCTTGATCAGCTTTGCCATGGTTTTCAACAGCGTCGATTTCCCGCAACCATTGGCTCCAATGATCACACTGATCTCGCCATCCAGTAGTTTCAGGTCGATATCATGGAGAATCGTTTTGCGGTCATAGCCCGCTGTCAGTTTTTCCACCCTGAACTCATGTTTTCGTTCCATCATAATTCTCCTTTTCGATTCATTCGAATAAGTAGCCAAATCAAGTATGGTGCGCCGACAAGCCCTGTCAAAACACCAACTGGGAAGCGGTAAGCAAATTGACCAACCAGATCCGCTGCTAAGACCAAACTCGCCCCCACAAGACCTGCTGGCAGACTATTTGCTTTCACCCCGCTGCCAACTAGCCGATTTGTGATCGGACCTGCTAGAAAACAAATAAAAGCGATCGGACCAGTTGTTGCCGTTGCCATGGCAAGCATCAGAACCGTGCTGATTATTAGAATGATCCGTGTCCGATCCGTCGCTACCCCAAGTGAAGCAGCTGTCTGCTCGCCAAGTTCCAGCATCGTCAGACTTTTCCCACAAAACAACACGATAACCGTAAAAATAAGAACAGTAATGATCAGCGGCGGGAGCTCCTCTGACTGGACGCCGTTCAAACTACCATTCAGCCATCGCAGTGCTGCCGGGATATCCTGTTGTTCACTAACAATCAGCAGATACGATATAAACGCGTCCAACATCGCCTGCATCCCGATCCCGATCAAAATCAGCCGACCGATTGAAAATGCTCTTCCTTGCGCTAAAAAGTAAATCACAAGCACTGTTGCCAAGCCACCTACAATGGAAGCAATAGAAACAACTGTCTGGCTAGTATGAAAGACAATAATACATAAAACCGCTGCTGCACTCGAACCTGAACTGATCCCTAAAACGTTCGGATTTGCCAACGGATTGCGTAAAATCGTTTGAAATACATAGCCGGCGATGCCAAATGCAAAACCGGCAAATAGACCTGCGAGCATTCGAGGCAACCTTAGCTCACTAATGGTAAACGAAACGCCGGGAACTTGCTCACCCAATAAAGCTCGGAAGACATCTTGGACAGGGTAGATCGTATGACCAAGCATCAGCATCGCTATGCAAAGACCAATTGTCAATAGCGCAAGCAAACTGGTAACAACGATCCAGCGCGCCTGTCTTTTTCTTGCACCTGCAAGGATAAATTTTATATCTCCTGTACTATTTTTCATAATGACCGCACTCTCAATCTTTTTGCTAATACAATCAGGATCGGCGCGCCAATAAACGCAGTAACGATTCCGACATTGATCTCACCCGGACTGGCGATCACACGACCAATAATATCCGCAAGTGTCAAAATGATTGCGCCGGAAAGTGCCGATATTGGAATAAGCAGCCGTAGATCTGGTCCCACTAGCAGTCGCGTCACATGCGTAGCTAGCAAACCGATAAAACCGATCGGTCCTGCTAGCGCAGTTGCCGCAGCGCACAGAATCACACCACCGGAAGCCGCACTTAACCGTAAAACACCTGGCTTGACGCCAAGTCCAGAAGCAACATCATCTCCAAGTGCAAGGGCATTGAGCGCCGGCGCCGTTAACAAGGCAATGCCAAAGCCGATGATCAAAAATGGCAAAAAAGCAGTGATCCCATTCCAAGTTGCAGAACCGACACTCCCTACTTGCCAAAAACGGAACTGATCCATGGCATAACTATTCGGAAGCATGACTGCGACCACAAGTGAAGAAAGAGCTGCACTTATGGCAGCTCCCGATAATACCAACTTGAGTGGCGTAACTCCCCCGCGTCCGGCCGCTCCGATACCAAATACCAAGACCGCCGTAAGACCCGCTCCCAGCAAAGCCAGCCAAATATAAGCACTAGCCGTACTGATTTGAAAAAAGGCGATTCCGCAGACTACGAATAAGCTAGCTCCCATATTGACTCCTAAAATGCTCGGATCAGCAAGCGGATTTCGTGTCACAGCCTGCATCAGGGAACCGGCAACGCCTAAAGCTGCTCCGCATAATAAGCTGAACACCGTTCGCGATAGCCGTTTCTGAACGATATTCGCACCATAGGAATCCGATTGATGATAAAACAAGCCGTCCATCAATTCATGGAAATTTACAAACCGAGCCCCTAAGCATAGCGACAATATCACACTGATGATAAGCAGCAGGCCGAGAAACATGACAAGTCTTTTCACCTTTTTCGGCATGATCTTGCTTACGTGCTTAAATGCTGGTTTATTCATCAACTTTATCAGCAGCTTTTCCTAACAGCTTCAAATAATCATCGATCGTGTATTCAATAGAAAGTGGCGTTGGCGTTCCAGCTGCAACAAGTGGCGTATCGCTAGCGATAAATGCTACCGAACCACGTTTGATCGCTGGGATCTTGCTCAACAAGGAAACAATCGTTTCCTTTTAGGCCTCATGTGCAAATTTATGGAAAATCAAAATCACACTTCCAACTAAGAAAAAAGCAATGGCGATGTAGATCGGATAGTGAATATCAAAATCATACACTAATCCGGCAAACAATGGGCCGATCAAGTTACCAACACTTGTAGCTGCTGAGTTCAATCCGCCAGCCGTTCCTTGATTCGCACCACCTAAGATCGAGAAATAATTTGTCATCGCCGGTCGAATCAAGTCAAACCCGATAAACATGACAAAACTGATCACCATGATCCAGCCGTAACTGTTTGAAATCGAGAATAAGCCGAAAATAATAATGGAATAAACTAATGAAATAAAGACCAGCTTGATCTCTCCGATTCGATGCACGACCCGTTCAAACAAACCGATTTGAAAAATCACCCCAATAATAGCACCACCTGTGATCGCGATCGAGATATCCTTTGGTGTGTAGCTCGCTTTATCTGCCGTATATAGTGGAAACATCGTCTCGATCGAAGAGATGCCATACGAAAGAATAAACATAATGATTACTGGAACAATAAAAGGTTTGTAAGAAAAAGCTTTTTTCAAATGCGTCTTTTCTGTCAGCTCCTCTGGCTGGTTCGTTTCTTCCAGCATAAACACCGAACTTAAAAAAGCAAGTATGCCCAATGCCCCAGCAAAAATAAACGGCGCACGATGCGAGATCTCTGCCAGAAAGCCGCCGATCCCTGGACCTACGATAAAACCGGTGTTGATTACTGCTGACATGTAGCTAAAGTTCTTTGCTCGTGTTGCCTTGGTCGAAAGGTCACCGATCATGCCATTAACGCCCGGCATGATGAAAGCCGCACTCACCCCGCCGAGAATTCGGGAAAGCATCAGAATGCTCAGCGAACCTCCCATCGCAAAAATAAACTCAGAGATTGAAAACAACAATAAGCCGATACAAATAATTTTTTTCTTGCCAAATTTATCTGCAGCTCTTCCGCTAAACGGGGAGCCTATCATTTGAAATAATGCAAAGACCGATACCAATACGCCCAGATCCCCACCTGTCAGATCAAGGTCTTTCAGAATCGTCGGTAGGACTGGAATCACGATACTGATTCCTAAAAAAACTAAAAATACGTTGAAGTAGAGGATATTTAATTTACTATTTTTCAATTAAAAACCACCTTTCTATACATTCTCACTTGTAGATAAGAAAGTTGTTTGATAAAATTTACTATACTAAACGTTCAGTACAGTAGTCAACCTTTATCGAAACTTAGGAGGCCATAAATTAATTGGTAAACAAACGAAAAGTGATTCTGACAACCGCTGCAAAAATCATTTATGAAGAAGGTATGCAGAAACTGACCATGGAGAATATCGCTAGCCACTGTGAAATGACAAAGGGCGGCTTATTATATCATTTTAAAAGTAAAAGCGATCTGCTACTACAAATGAATCAGATGGTAATTGAAGAATACGAAGCGAAAATCGAAGCTTATCAGCACGAATTGCAAGGTAAAAACATCTATACCCGTGCGTATGCCCTCGTCACCCTAGATTATATCAATAATAGTGAGAATATTTTGTTCCCCGCCGTTTTCATTTCTTCACACGAGCATAAAGAAAGCAAGCAGTTATGGGATACGTATAATGAAAAATGGGATCTTGAATTTGAAAAAGATGAAGCTGATTCGGAAGAGATATTAGCGCTCCGCCTAATGTGCGATGGCATCTGGTTTAGCATCATGTACAATTATACCTATGATACGAAAGAGCCGATCATTCAATTGATTCAAAAGTATTGCCGACTATTAGAAAAATGAGCACTATTTTTTACTTATTTTTAGTAAGGTGTTAATATTAAATAAGTGATAAAGTCCATAAAAGAAAGGTCGTCGCAAAATGAATCAAAATCCTTATATGCCTACATTTGATCCCAAAAAAGGATTGGAATTTGGCATTTATACTCTTGGAGATCATTTGACAAATCCACATACTGGAACAAAGATCTCTGCACAAGAACGTTTGAAGCAAATCAAAGAAATGGCTGTTTTAAGCGAGCAAGCAGGCCTTGATGTCTTCGTTGTCGGTGAGAGTCATCAGGACGGATTCGTTTCTCAAGCCCATGCTATCTTGTTGGCAGCAATCGCCGAAGCCACCAGTAAAATAAAAATCTCTAGTGGCTCTACGATCATTAGCACTTCTGATCCCGTCCGTGTTTTCGAGAATTTCTCTACGATCGATCTATTATCAAATGGACGCGCTGAAATCGTTGCCGGTCGTGCATCGCGCGTTGGTTTATTCGAGTTGTTGGGCTACGACCTAGCGGATTACGAAGAATTATTTGAAGAAAAATTTGATCTGCTTCTACAAATCAATCGATCAGAGTATTTAAATTGGAGCGGAAATTTCCGCAAACCACTTCGAAATGCCCATGTTCTGCCCCGACCGTTAAATGGTCATCTGCCGATTTGGCGTGCCGTTGGAGGTTCTCCGCAAAGCGCAATCAAAGCCGGTCGTGCAGGCGTCCCGATGTACATGGCTCATTTAGGCGGACCTGCTTCTGTCTTCAAACACACGATCGACAGCTATCGGGAAGCAGCAGACAGTAGCGGTTTCGATGCTAAATCGTTACCGATCGCAACTGCCGGATTTTTCTACGCTGCTGAAGATACGAAAACTGCTTTGCGCGAATATTATCCGCATATCAATGAAGGAATGCGGGTAACAAACGGACAAGGATTCCCTAAACAGGCTTTTGCCCAAGCCCAAGATAAACGCAGCATCATCAATGTCGGCTCTCCCGACGAGATCATCGAAAAAATTCTTTATCAGCACGAAATGTTTGAAAATCAGCGCTATATCGCGCAATTGGATTTTGGCGGTGTTCCTTTCGACAAAATCATGTCCAATATCGAACTGATTGGGGAAAAGATCCTTCCCGCAGTCAAAAAGTATACCGCGCAAAAATAGGAGGATAATCAGATGAAAGTAACTCTATTAGCAACTTCTGTGGTCGGCAGAAAGACCCGTTCAAGCTTAGAATTGGCAAAATCGATTCTTACGGAAAAATTCCCTACTATTGAATGCACGTTACTTGATTTAAAAGAATTGGATCTTATCTTCAGTGACGGTCGCAACTACTTGGATTATCAAGGCGATACTTTGCTCGTGACCAAAACATTAATGGAATCTGACATTATTTTGATCGGCACGCCAACTTTCCAAGCTTCGATCCCCGGCACGTTGAAAAATGTATTTGACCTGCTTCCGCCAAAAGCTTTTTTCAGAAAAACAGTCAGCGTCATTGCGACTGCTGGTTCTCCTAAACATTATCTCATGGTGGAAAATCAGCTCAAACCGATTCTTAATTACATGAAAGCAAATGTCGTTCCCAATTATGTTTTTTTGGAAGATCGGGATTTTGATCAGCAGAAGGTCATCAATGACGATGTCCATTTCCGGCTTGAGACCCTGATTGAAGATACGATCGTCCTCTCGCGGACATATCAACGGATTTGGGAAGAACAAGAAGCAGAATATGATTTTTAAAAGAAACGCCGCTCATTTGTAAGCGGCGTTTCTTTGTTGGTTTTTATCCATTTCGGGCACTTTTTCGTAAGCGCTCGATGTGTAAAACGAGGTATCCTACTTCCTCTTTAAGAGGCTCGCACTTATATTCTGCAGCTAAGTATTGGTTGATCTTCTTCGCGCATATCAACATATCAACGTATCCCGATAATTTTCGCTAATCAGCTGTGTCAGCATATCTATCTCTGACTCCTCTGACTTTCCCACCTGTCGTGATTCGAGCATCCGGTAAAGGTAATACTTCAAATGGGTCACGAAACGAATATAATCGATCGATTCCCGATTGATTTGGATGTTGTAAAAGCCGTTGATCAAATCAATGATATCCCGTACAATCAGCGAAAGCTTTTCTGTTTCTTTGATGAGCAAGTTTCCTTTGTTGGCATTCACAAAGTGTAATGCGATCGCGTAAGCATCTTCTGAGGGGAGATCCGCGTCTATTTGCGTATTGATATAATCGATTGCTTCATATCCGGCGCGGACTTCCAGCGGGAAAAGGGTTTTCATCTCCCACTGCAGCGGCGATTTGATGCGGTATTCTTGCTGGGCACATTCTACAGCAAACTGGATATGATCTGCCAAAGAGAGAATAATGCCGAAATTAAATTGCTGTCTAGTCGCTGCTTCTCCTAGCGCCGCTATTTTCTCAGCGATTTTCAAATAAAACTCCGGTACCGCCGCAATGACCTCTTCGATCTGCGTGGATGCAAGCTCATTTTGTGCTTTAAAAACGCGAGATACTTTATTAATATCGATCTCGTCCCCGATTTTCTTTCCAAAACTGATTCCTTTTCCAATAACGATCAGCTCTTCACCTTCTTGACTGACCATCGCAATATTGTTGTTGAGTGGTTGTTTGAGTATGATTGGAATCACCTGACTTTATTTAGTGAGT
This sequence comes from Listeria grayi DSM 20601, assembly GCF_000148995.1. GTDB lineage: Bacteria > Bacillota > Bacilli > Lactobacillales > Listeriaceae > Listeria > Listeria grayi. The sequence continues at coordinate 240,657 of NZ_GL538353.1, read as the reverse complement.
AGATTGAAGCTATTTAGAAAAATAACACCGATTATCATCCATTGATAGACGAGTACTACTTTCTTTTCACTCCAGATCCCGCTTAGCTTGGCACCGAAATAACCGCCGCATATGGCTGCCGGAATAATAACAGCCAAATAGCTTAGGTCAAAGCTGGCAAAACCTTCCGAAATCGCGATACCTGCTAGTTTGGAAAACTGTGAAAAGAAAATCGTGATAATCGAATAAACTGCCGCCGCTTTGATCGGCAGCCGAAAGCAGAACATCAGAAGTGCTACATTGATTGGTCCGCCACCGATTCCTAAAAAAGAAGCGAGACCCCCTAGCAAGAAACCGACCGCCAAAACCCAGCCGCTACTTTTTAAATGAATAGATTGCCAATTAAATCTACTGTACAAAAACGCATATCCTAATGTTAGGATAGTGACAATGATCTGGATATGCGCACCATGTTATCCTCCATATGGCTGGCAAGTAACAACTCCAGCAGTTTCCCACCAGCCAATCCGCCGAGAATCGATCCCAAGGAAATATAGATAGCCAACCTTGCTTGAAGTGCCATTCCGTTTCGCCACTGTTTTATAGTAGAAACAATAGCCATTGTCAGCACTGCCGCCGAGGCGTAAAACGATATTTCCGCTACGGAATGGATACCGATCAAATCAAACAGCGGCTTGATCAGTACCCCTCCGCCCATCCCTGATAAAGCACCGAGCATATTAGCAATGAGTATGATCCCAAAATACAAGAAATAACTGCTCACTATTCTGCTAATCCCAAGCGGACGAATTCTTCCGGCGGTGCATCTACTTTCTGCATCGCCGCGATCAATTTCCGGCACATCGTTTTCTCTAATGCATTGTCGCTGATGGGATGTGCTTGTTGTGGATCCTGTTTCATATCAAATAGCAAATGTCCAAAAGGATAGGTATCAAAGTGATTTTCCATTGGGATCCGAAGTACAGGGGCGCCATTTGTAAAACGTGTTCCCGCAGTCAACTCTATTTGATCCAACGCTTCCTGTTTAATGAAGCCGCGCATTTGTGCAGTGCTTAATGTGTAGCTGGCAAGCGGCTGATTATCCGGATAGGTGGAACTTCTCATGTATAGATAGCGGCAGTCAAAAATATTCACTTGCCCACCATTTGTTCCAAACAGGATCGTTTCATGTTGCTTTTGTTGTTCTTTTAACACTGGCAATAGTGACTTTCCATCCCGGGGAAGCGAATCTGGCACCTTAAAATAGTCCAGCAGTGTCGGTGGGATATCGATTGTCTGGCATAGTGCTTCGACCCGTTCTTCCGGTATCGTTTGATCAGGAACATGGATAAAAAATGGTAGATGAATCACTTCCTCATACATAGGCGGAAAATTTTTACCCAGCCAATCATGCTCGCCTAGCAGAAAGCCATGATCTGTATTGATAATAATCAACGTGTCGTCCCACATCTTATGGGTATCAAAGAAGTCCAGGATCTTCCCTAACTGGGTATCGCACATCGATACTAAAGCTGCATATTCTAGGCGCAGATCATCGATTCCTTCCGGCGTATCGTCTAAGTGCTGATATGCCGGCCAGTAAGGTACTTCTTCGCTTGCTTTATCTGTGTAGATAGCCCGATATTTTTCCGGCACATAAAATGGCTCATGCGGATCAAAACATTCGATCTGTAAAAACCAATCCTCCTTGTCATGATGCTGCGTCAGAAAATCAAGCCCAGCCTGAATCGTCCGTACTGTTGGCATTTCTTCTTCCTTTACTTGTCGCGTACGGTTCGCATAATGCTGTGTAACAGAGATTCCTTTCTTATTCAACGGATGTTCGTTCTGATTGGCCGAGGCCTGCGATCGTGGGACATAGCGGTCGCCTTCCTGACCGCGAAAACCTTCCCATGTCGAATATCGATTATGATACGTTGCACCTCCGTCCTCAAAATAATGCGAATGATCTGTTACCAAGTGCGTATAAATACCATGTGCCTGGAGCTTTTCAAAAATTGAGCCGTCAAAAGACTTTAACGGTCCCCAGCCACGATGTAGAAAATTATATTTTCCAGTATGCAGCTCTCTTCTCGCTGGCATACAAGGCATGCTTCCCCCATAAAATTGATCAAACGTCGTGCATTTTTCCCGTAGTCTTTCAAAATTAGGTGCTTCGACCCAATGATTCCCGTAATTGGGCAAAAAATCTTTCGACAATGTATCGAACATTATCATCACTGCACGCATCTCATCGACTCCTTTCTTCTTTTCTTGCTAATTGCTTTAACGTTTCGGCACATTCGCGCAAAAATGCTTGATACCCACAAAATGTGTCGCATTCGTTCACATACATTACCTGCTTCATCCGCTTACAGCCACCATTGCAGGATGCTTGAAATTCGCAGTTCCGACAATAATCGCTTTGTTGTTTAGCTGTTTGCAGAAAACAAGCGGCTGTCCGCCCAGCAAATAATTCACGCAAAGTGTGTTCTTGGATATTTCCTAAGCAGTAAGCATCCGTCGCATAAAAGTCGCAGGGATACACGCTTCCATCCGCTTCAATGACATATTGGATATTACAATTTCCCAGCATTCCACATGCTCCTATCAATCCTTTTCCATATAGATTCCCGACATCATCAAACAATTTGATGCTGATATAATGCCCTTGCTGATACTCCCGTAGCCAATAGCGGAACAGCTGTGTATAAAAAGAAGCAAAGTACTCAGGAGTGAGCGCAAAAGCAGATCTTTCCTCCGCTTCCAAGTCATCTAAGCATGGAATGAACTGGACGTAGCGGATTTGATTTTTTCGCAGAAATTCAAATACTTTTTTAGGATGTCTAGCTGTTTGATTGGTTAAAACCGTTAGAATATTATAGTCGACTTTATATTTATCCAGCAGTGCTTTGGTGCGGATCACACGTTTATACGTACCTTGCTGCTTGGCATCGACGCGATTCAAGTCATGAAATTCTTTGTCCATATCGATCGATAACCCTACAAGGAAATGATGCCGGCGGAAAAATTCGCACCATTTCTCTGTAATGATCGAGCCATTGGTCTGAATGGCATAATGTATCGTTACCTTTTTATCCTTCGCCGCTGCATAGGCAACAAATCGTTCAAAATAGTCCAGACCGGCAAGGGTCGGCTCCCCGCCCTGGAAAACAATACGTAAATGATCGTTTTCATCCAGATCGATAAAAATCTGATCGAGCATGGTTTTCATCACTTCCGGTTTCATTTTCCCAAACGATCTTACTTCCCTAGAATTCACGACATCCGCATAAAAACAGTATTTGCAGCGTAAATTACAAAGCGAAGAAGCTGGCTTTATCATCACAGAGATTTGCTTCATAGTCTCATCCTTTCATTGCTCAAGCAGCATTCGGCTTATCTTTCCAGAATAATAAAGTCAGCGCTAATGCAACCAGAAACGCAACTACGATACCGATCACAGCACCAAGCATCCCGCTATCCATAACGCCGTTATTGATATAATTGGGTAATGCAAAGATCCCCATACCACCTTGCAGATATGCTTTTGATCCAAGCGCCCCCATAATACCGCCACTTACACCGGCACCACAAATGTAAAAATGAATGGCCACTTATTCGGCAAAGTCACTCCGTAGATGGCGGGTTCGGAAATACCGAAGATCCCCGTTGCAAAGCAAGGTACACATAATGATTTCAGTTTCTGATTTTTAGTCTTGAGAAAGACACCTAGTACAGCGCCGATCGTTGCAAAGGGAGTTCCAAGCATAAGGGCAATGACAGGATCGTAACCGAATTGGCTAAGATTTATCAACGCGATCGGAATCAAGCCCCAATGTAGCCCGAACATCACGAATACTTGCCAGAAGCAGCCAATCAGCAAACCGGGGATGATCGGATTGATGTCGTATGCTCCTTTGATGACCATGCCGACAAAATCACCCAGCCAAGTCGCGATTGGACCAATCACTGCAAAGGTAAGCGGAATAACGATCAGTAATGTGAAGAAAGGCACTAAAAAGGCACTAACGATAGGATGAATCACCCTTTGCAGCCATTTTTCGATTTTTGCACCGAAATAGACCGCTACAATGATTGGAATAACGGATTGTGCATAATTCATCAGCAGGACGGGAATACCGAAAATTTCCATATGGATCGGTGTTTCAAAGATCGTATGCTTGAAAAGCACATAGAGCGGCTTCCCATTTTGGACCAAGCCTACAATACTCGGATAGATGAGGGAAGCGCCTGTGATGATCCCTAGCAATGGACTAAAGCCGAATTTTTTACTAGCCGTATAGCCTAAGATAACGGGGAAAAAGTAAAAAAAGGTATCGCCGATCGCCCACAAAAGAGTATATAGGCTGGATGTATTGGTCGTGGCTCCGACCGCAACAAGCAATGCTGCCAATCCTTTTATCATCCCCGACGCAGCCAGTGCTCCTAATGCCGGCGTGAAAATCCCGGAAATGACATCGATCAATTTGTCAAAGAGTTTCTCTTTTTTGTCGCTTTTTACAGCTGTTTCTTCCCCCTGCAAGCCGCTTGCTTCCAAAACAAATGGATAGACTTGCGCCACATGAGTGCCGATCACTACTTGATATTGTCCTGCACTTTGCATGACCGTGACGACATCCTCACGGTTTTTCAATTCTTCCGTGGCAGCTAAGGTCTCGTCTTTCAATTTGAACCGGAGCCTTGTTGCACAATGTACGACACTAATAATATTCTGTTTTCCGCCCACTTTTTCTACAATTATTTTTGCTAATTCTTGGTAAGTCATTTTTCTCCTCCTTGATGTTGGTTTTGTTTAGTGGCCAATAAACAAAAAAACCTAAGAAATAGACAAACTTCGCTAATGACGAAGTTTTCCATTTCTTAGGTTATGCTAACTTAATGTTACACCCGAAAGAAAACGTTTTCAATATTATTTATCATAGCCGCTTTCAAAGTCAATACTAAATTTCAACTCGGTTTCATGCTACTATACAAAGATGTCCACGATCAGCACAATGATAAAGACAACAAATGAAAGCAACGTTTCTAGTACTGTCCATGTCTTGAAAGTTTCTTTGACAGATAATCCTAAGTACTCTTTCACCAGCCAGAAACCACCGTCATTGACATGGGAAAGCATCAGCGATCCGGCTCCTGTCGCGATAACTAGCAAGGACATGTTGACCCCTGTCATATTCTCTACGATCGGCGCCACGATTCCTGCAGCTGTAGTCAAGGCTACCGTTGCTGATCCAGTTGCCACACGGATCAATCCAGCAATGACGAAGCTCATGACGATTGGCGATAAGTGCATATGCACGGCTAGATTCGCGATCGCATCTGCTACGCCTGCATCTGTCAGCACTTGTTTAAATGCTCCGCCAGCACCAATGATCAAGATGATCGAAGCGAGCGGCTTCATGCTCTCTTCTGTCAGGTCTTTGATCAATTTTCCTGATGCACCTAGTCGATGTCCCAAGAAAAAGTATGCCGCAAATACGGAAATAAGTAGTGCAACAAGCGGACTTCCGATGAAGGAAAGGACTTGATTGACTACTTTCGGCATGCTGATAAAGTTTTCCAACATCGATAGTAGCATCAAAATGATCGGTAAAAAGATGATCAAAAAAGAAATCGGCACGGAAGGCAGTTTATCTCGGTTCAACTGCACATCCGGGCGGATCAACTCTGGTTCGTTTTCTGGTATTATCCGTTTGCTGATATATTTCGCAAATAATGGCCCGGCAATGATCCCAGCTGGCAAAGCGAAACAAAGTGCATATAATAATACCGGTCCGACTTCTGCGTGATAAATACCAATGGCTGTCATGGCACCGGGGTGCGGCGGCAAAATGCCGTGAACGATCGATAGTCCGGCTAATACCGGTAATCCCAACAGCAAAATATTCTTTTTAACAGTTTTTTGGATCGAGAGAACGATCGGTAGCAAGATAACTAATCCGACTTCAAAAAAGACCGGTATCCCGATGATCAGTCCGGAAAAGAACATCGACCAAGGCAGACGTTTCGTCCCGAATTTTTTGACAAAAAAGTGCGCGATCTGCATACCGGCACCTGATGTCGACATCATTTTCCCAAGGATCGTCCCTAATGCCAAGATCCCGACAAGATGTCCCAGTACACCTCCAACGCCAGTTTCAAAGGAAGTTGTGATTTTTGCCCAATCCATGCCGGCAAAAATCGCTAAAAATAAGGTTGCTACTGATAAACTGATATATGCGTGCCATTTCCACCAGGAAACCCCTAAGATAACAATCCCGATTGCTATCACGGTAATAATCAATAAATAGATATCCATCTTCTCTCCTCCGTTCTTAGCGGATCAGTTCTTGGTGTGTTTCTTCCAAATAACGATAGACTGCTTCCAGCGACATCAAAGGTACGTCGCCTTCCGTAGTATGCGCCAAGATCGCATTCGCAACAGCAAACTTGAGCGTTTCCGCTGTCCCCAGTTGTTTAATATCGCCATAAATGATGCCGGCTGCAAAAGCATCCCCAGCTCCGATCCGGTCTAATGTTTTGACTTCCTTGCGCGTGCTTCTCTGCAGTTCTTCGCCTGCTATAAAGCCTAGCAAGTAATGTTTCCCGTCTTCATACGTTCGCTCTGTTCCTATCAGTGCTTCGATTTGATAACGCTTTCTAAAAACTTGGATCGTTTCCTCGAAATTATCTGCGCCAACTTCGCCTTGCTCCATCTCCAAAAGCTCAAACAGATCTCTTTTCCCGCCGAAAACAATGTCGCTATTTGCGAGCAGCGCTTCATACCGTTCTTTGATTTCCGCCGTTGTTTTATCTTTGTTAAGGCTCGGCCGGTAATTGAAATCGAAATATACTTTTTTATGTTGTTTTTTTGCTTCCGCTGCTAATCGAATAGCGGTTTCGTAAGTCGCTTCATTCAGCAAAGCCGTAATGCCGCATATGTGGACAAGATCAACGGCACGAACGGCTTCTACAATGGGATAATCGGCTGTCTCTGCTTTGCAAAAGGCGCTTTCCGAACGATTTTGATATGTCACCATGCTCGGCCGTTCTCCAAATCCCATTTCGACAAAATAGCTGCCAATAAATTCGCCTTTATAATGGATGAATTTATCGGAAATGCCATATTTATTGATCTGCGACCGCGCCATTGTCCCAATGCGATTGGCTGGAAGCGCGGTAAGCAGATACGTGTCAATCCCAAATGCGCCCAGACTCGCCAGCAAGTTGACGCCTGTGCCGGTGATCTGGTAAGTCAATTGGTTCGTTTGTTCCAATAATTGTTTGCCGGGTGGTGTATAGCGGATATTCGCCTCACCATAAGATAAGATCTTCATCTTTTTTCACTCCTAGCTTACTTCACGATTTCCTTGCAAATGCGGTATAATTCTGCCACATCGGTTGCTCGCGTATTGCCAGTTTCCGAATCAATGATCGAGCTGTAGACATGTGGAATGATTTTTTTCACGCCAGCGTCATAAGCAATGCGAACGATTTCTTCAAAGTTATCCAAATCGATTCCGCCTGTAGGCTCTAATGCAAAATCGTTTTCTGCGCATGCTCGTGCTACAGCTTTGAACTCTTCGATGTGTGCCAGCCCTTTCATCGGGAAATATTTGATGGAACTCGCACCTAGATCTTTTAATAGTGCGATCGCTGTTTCGACAGGTACTTCGGCGGGTTCTGCTTGGCTGCTGAGCGGTCCGGTGGCGATGTTTACGATACCCACTTTACCAGTCGGTGATACGAGCGCATTGACGAATGTTTCCGTTTGACCAAGCAAGGCGCGGGATGCACTTGCACCAGTAAAAACTTGATTGACATGCTGCGGCTGCAATTTTGCCGATACGCGTGTCACCATCTCACTTTGATTCGGATCCCCAGCGCCGAGACCAACAGAAAGCGCATTATCGGTCGCTGCGATATATTCTTTCATGTCTTCGATCGCGGCTTCATCGGTATCATAATTTTTCGTAAGGACGCCAAGCACAACATGTCCTTCCGCAGCTTCATAGCATTCTTTCGCATTTTCTACGGAGTTTGCTAATACATTCAAACAAATTCGGTCATTTAAAAAATTTGGTGTTTTTTGCATTACTTATTCCCACTTTCCATACTATTTTTTAGTCTTTCCGCGATTTTTTGTAGTTCTATATCGGTTACTGCCCGAATATCAAATTCGATAATGCCGTTATTGGCACGATATTCCCTTGTATAGACGGCTGGGCTCGTTTTTTTCAACTGCTCGATCAGCGGACGTGCTGCGGCTGGATCATCCGTCGTAACGGCGGCACGATAGATATCGCGTCCTGCTCCGTCCTGGACGATTTCAGCTGACAAGCCCTCCAATTGGTTGACAGCCTCCACGAATGGCGCTAAACGCTTCTGCATGGATTCGCCTGACTCTGTTCCTTCTTTTAAGTACTGTTCGATTGCTGCCGTGAAGCCGATGATATTTTCTTTGCCGATTTTCATCGCTCTGCCGATGCCCTTGCCTTGTTCACGTACCCAACTAACCGGGATCTTTTTGCCGATCACAAGTCCTGATGACGGCCCTTCGATCGCTTTTGCACCACTATAGATGACTAGATCTGCTCCTAAGCGGTAATATTTTTCAAGCTCTTCTTCTGCTGCAGCATCAACGATCAGCGGCAATTGGTATTTTTTCGCGATCTGCGCCATTTCTTCGACTGAAAGCATACTTTTTTGAACGGTATGATGACTTTTGATATAAAGCAGTGCGGCCGTTTGTTCAGTGATCATCGCTTCGACGTGATCCGGCGCACACATATTCGCATAGCCGGCTTCTGTTACTTTACCGCCGCCAAGTTCTACCATTACTTCTACCGCTGTGCCGTAATCTACATTATGCCCTTTTGGAAGAATGATCTCCCGGCGTGTGATCCGCTCGGTGTAAGGGTGGTAGGTATGATAAGCATCACCTTTGCCAATAACTCCAGCGACTGATTGAGCAATTCCTGCTGAGGCGCTGGAAACAACGATCGCGTCTTCTGCTCCTACTAAATCGGCAATATAAGCACCTGTTTTTTTGACGAGATCGCTCATTTCAAAAAAGCTTTGTCCTGCCAGTTTCTGTAGTTCGGCTACATGATCGGAAATTTTTGATACGCCTAAAATCGTCATTTTTCCAGAAGCATTGATTACTTCTTTTAATTGATATTTATCATAGATTGCTTCTTTAGATGTCATAAATGGCCCCCCCAATAATTGCTGTTGTTGGTTTTATAAGTTGGTTGATCGTTCTTGTGTTCCCGTTGGAATCAACGAGTTCTTTGGAACCGCTTCCCACATTAAAAATCGTAATGTCAGCGTCGGCGCCTTTTTTCAATTCCCCTTTCCCCTTCAGTTTAAAACTTGCTGCTGGATGGGAAGTTACCATAGGAATGATTTCTGCCAGCGAATAGCCGACTGCTAATAATTTTTCCAATGTCGTCGCCATATCATATACTGGCCCGCTTTCGCGATTGCGGTGATATAAGTCTGTACTGATCGTATATGGTGTAATATGTTCTGCTTTCGCTGCTTCGGCGACATCAAAATTGAAACTATCTGTACCATGACCGACATCGAAAATGATACCTTTCTCGTATGCTTCTTTTGCAAAATTTTTGATGCTGTGATTTTCCTTGTCGAAAATCCCGTTGGCTTTGCCATTAAAGCAATGTGTCACGATATCACCTTGTTCCAATTCTGCCAGGATGGTTTCTAATGTCGGCGGGTTTGAACCGATGTGGACCATAAGCGGCAAATCGACTTGCTGCTGGATCTTCTTTGCTTCCTCTAACGGCAAAATATCATTATCACCAACGACGGTCTTACTCATCCGTGCTTTCAAACCAACAATAAATGCTGGAAACGCTTTAACTTTCTCACGCACCAATTCAGCTTGGATATTGCGCATGTCCGATAATTCATCCTGCCGTACGATCCCTGTTTTAGAAATATTGATCATCGCAAAAACATTCGTTTTCACATCTTTCAATAACTGATGAAAACGATCCATGTTTTCTGCACCCGTAGAACCCGCATCAATGATCGTTGTCACGCCAGCTTTATAACCTTGTTCATCCGGCGAATCATAGTAAAGATCCATTTCTTCATAGCAATGAACATGATCATCGATCCAGCCTGCACTCACATAACTATCGCCATGTAGATCGATCACACGCTGCGCTTCTACTTCCAGATTGCTGCCGATCTCAGCGATTTTATCTGCTTGAATGGCAATATCAATGGTTTCTCGAGAAGGCGTACGTCCATTTTTTATCAAAATATCATACATCGTCATCCCTTCTTTCTCGTACATGATAACATTATAATGTTATCATGTAAAGAAAAAGCTTATCGTTAAACTTCATAGTGAATGCGATAAGCGTGAAGGTCGGTATTATAAAGGCCTAGCGAATATTCAATGATTTGTCCCGCTTCATTATATGAAAAACGGCGGCGTTCTAGCAAATGCGATGTTGCCGTCTTCAGAATTTCTTGTTCAGCTGCTGTCAACAGCTTGACATCGAATTCATCTTCAAAACGCGCGACTGTTTGACCATTTTCCTTCATTAATTGATAGAGCGATAATTGATCAAGCTGGGATTCGTTGATGCCATGATAAATATCGGCAAGGTAATGGGTATAGTAGATGAATGGTGCTCCGTCCAAATAATAGAGCCGCTTCACTTCTGTGACATTTCCTTGGAAAGCAACGCCCAGATCCGCGATTTCTTGTTTTTTCAGCGAGCGGATCGTTAAAATTTTCTTATCGACTTCCAGCCCTTCATCCGTCAAGATCGTAGAAAACGATTGGGCCTTCGCAAGTTTATTGAAAAGCCGGTTGCTGATGACTTTTGTACCGATCGCCCGCTGCTTTTCTAAATAGCCTTCCGAAACTAATAATTCGATTGCTTTACGGATCGTGATCTTGCTGACTTCGAACATCGCTTCTAATTCGTTTTCTGTTGGTATAAAGGAATCTACTGGGTATTTTCCTGTTAAAATATCTTTTTTGATTGCTTCGGAGATTGTTTGGTAAAGAATTGTTGTTTTTTTCATTCTGTTCTCCTTTCCGCGTCATTAGTCTATTATTTCCATAATTTGCCCAAAAATGCAATAGGGATCTTTTTTACAGACAAGTAATTAGACAAGCCGTTCATTCTATTGTACCATTTGAAGGATATCTATTTTGAAAGGACGATTATTTTATGATTGCACTCTTACTTATTGCCGGCTTGCTAGTCGGAATGATGCTGCCTGTTCAGACATCCGTAAACAATCACTTAGGCAAATTCACCCGCTCTCCGCTATTGGCATCCTTTATCTCTTTTTCCGTCGGTGCTTTATTTCTACTTATTATCAACATAATCATCAATCCTGCGAAACTGACTTTTTCACAAGTCTCCGGTCATTATCCTCCTTATATCTGGTTTTTAGGAGGGCTCTGCGGAATTATCTTTTTAACAGGAAATATTTTACTTTTACCGCGGCTTGGCGCTGCGATGACTGTTGTTACAACTGTGACTGGTCAAATGGTGATGAGCATCCTGATCGACTGGTTCGGTTTTTTTCATGCTCCCATTCACGGGATCTCGCTTGGCAGGATGATAGGCGTCATACTGATGCTCTTTGGGATTCTGTTGATGAACTATCTGCCGCGGGCAAAACGAAAAATCCAGACAACTGGTTCTTCTAAATGGTGGTTGATTGCCGGGTTTGGTTCTGGGTTATTGCCACCGATCCAAACTGCTGTAAACAGTCAGTTGCGCACAGCTGTCGATTCCTTTTTCCTAGCTTCCTTGATCTCTTTCGTAGTGGGTGTCATCATTTTAGCGCTTGTCGTAGCAATCTTCGTCCGCCGTTTTACTTTTTCAAAACGTAAGGATACAGGCGAAGAACTTCCATTATGGGCGTTTATCGGCGGCTTCCTCGGTGTAGCCTATGTGACAGCTAATATCGTGCTGATGCCGTATTTGGGCGTTGCACTTACGATCATGATCCTGCTTTGCGGACAAATGGTCATGGCGCTTTTGATCGATCATTTTGGGATGTTTTCGATTCCGAAGCAGCAGATCGATAATAAACGGATCATTGGGATCTTATTTATTATTGTCGGAATCATACTGGTTCATAGTTTTTAATTATTTTCTTATCGGCCCATCTTAAGTTACTCCTAAATATAATAGAAGTAACTTTTTTTCAAATTCACTTGTGAACTTATTAACATCTTCTAGACAATACCGCTGTAAATGCTATAATTAGTTCATAAACGAACAGAGGAGAAATGAAAATGTTCCATAAATATAAACCCCTTAATCTTTTCAGTAATTTTGCAGAAGCGGCAGAACGCTTTCCGCAAAGCCCCATGTATTTTGATGAAGTTTTACCCGCCTTCCCAGAGCTGCAGCTAGAAACGAACTACTTGGATTGTAAACAAGCGGTCATCCGCCGTGCTAGACAATTGAACGAAATGGGTGTTCAAAAAGAAGAAAAAGTCGTTATTTTCAAATCGGCTAAATTCGATACCTATCTCTTAGCAGTTGCTGTTTCTTATCTCGGCGCAGTACCGATCATGATTTCTCCTCATTTCCCCGCCGAAACAATGGATATCTTAGTTGGCCGGTTAGACGATCCATGGTTGATCAGTGATTCCCACACTGCTACTAAATGTAGCGAGCTGAAAAATCTTTCTGCTGACAAATTGATCGCATTGTCCGAGCTTCTGGAAGTCACCAGCCAAAAGCCATGCCAACAAGTTTTCCTTCCGAAAGATATGATTTCTTATATGACGCATACATCTGGCACGACTGGTGTTCCCAAATTGATTGCTCACTCGGCTAATTCGATGGGCTGGCGCACAAAATTGCAAAAAAATGTGCTTAGCTGGATCGATAAAAAAGGCTTAGTCGCTTTCCACATTTCACCCGTCCATTCCCGCTACAACATTGGCATATCTTCGCTCATGATAAAAGGCTTTCCGCTCCTTGCGATCGCAAATCCTTCTTTAGATAATGTGGAACAGACCTTATTGAAATATAAGCCGAAAGCGTTGGAAACACACCCAAATCATTTTGTACAATGGGCCTCTTTGGCAAAACGCAAACCAGAAGTATTTGCCAGCTTGAAATATTATCACTCTACTTTTGATGCGATCAATAAAGAAACAATGTCCGCTTTTCTACACTGTTCTTCTTATAAACATCCCGTCTTTCTGCAAATTTATGGACAAAGCGAATGCGGTCCGATGATCATTCGCCCGCATACCAAACGTTCGCTAAGGAAGACGAATGCACGCGCAATGGGTCTAGGCATGCCAAATCTGACAAAAGCACGAATCGTCGATACTGATGGAAATGTTGTCCCAGCCGGTACAAGTGGCAATATCCAATTGCTTTCTAAAGGACGCGCACTTACTTATTTCAAAGAAGACGCCCGCTTCCAAGAAAATGTGTACGGCAAATGGTGGGATAGCGGCGATTATGGTATGAAAGACCGCTTTGGTATTTTGTACTTGCAAGACCGTCAAGTCGATTTGGTAGAAAACATTGAAAGTACACTTGCGATCGAGGACAAACTGCTTGATGAACTGGATTTTCTAGAAGAAGTCGTGATCATTCGCGGAAAAGAGGGAAGCCCGCAGCCGATCCTTGCTACCCGAGAAGGAATGGAAATGAATTGGGACGCGTGGTTTGAGAAAATATCTGACTTACCGCACCTGAATCAGCCGATCTTGATGAGATCTGAAGAGATTCCGCGCACAGCGACCATGAAAGTACAGCGCCTACGCTTGGAAAAAGAACTAACAGAAGCTTAATAAATCGAAAAAAGAAGCCGAGTGTTGTGATGGCTTCTTTTTTCATTTTCCATAAAAAAAGACAGCCACAAAACGCGTGACTGTCAACTACAAAATAAATGAGTTAGTAAACTTTACCCGTTTATTTGGTTCGTTAATCTATTATTTGTATACTTTTATTTTTACTTTTTTACGTCCCCATTTTTTCGCTTTCGCTACGGTCTTCATGTGGACATCGATTTTCTTTCCTTTGATCGCGCCGCCAGTATCACCAGCCACAGCATAGCCATAACCTGGGATATAAACTTTGCTTCCAAGACGAATAACTTTAGGATCTACGGCAATTACACGTGGATGTTTTTTTAAGTTGATACCTTTTGAAGTAATGTGACCCATTCCTTTTTGTTTGTAGGAATAAGCACTAGCATTGACAGTGATCGTTTTTGCTTTCTTCGGTTTCGCATCTACATTTACGGAGTGAGGAACTACTAATGCTAATCCCAACACGACTATACATAATAACCCAACTAGACCTTTTTTAAAATTCAATATCGTTACCTGCCTTTTTTTATTTTACGTTTCGTATAAGATTTTTTAATCTTACCATTTAAATATTGCGGCAAGGTTACGAAACGAAAGCAATTTGACGACTTTATTTGTGCAGGACCACACATTTTGTAACAAAACTAAATAAAAACCTCGTTTTCCGGTGTTATTCCACGAAATTGTTCACAAAATCTCCACATTTGCTACATGTTTTTTATGCTATACTCAAAAAAGGGAAAAAAGGAGGAAATGAAATGAATCCACGCAAACCAGAGTTTATTTTAACACTTATTGGAGGAATCACAGGTATCATTGCTGCTATTACTGGCATGATCGGAGCAAGTGCTTCTAAAATGATCGGTAATTCAACTGACATGCAAAGCAGTTTGGAAATGTCTAGCAGTGATATCCAACAATTCGATTCTATCGGTAGTAAGCTGATGATTTTAGCTGTTATTGCTTTGATCGTTGCAATCATCTTATTTGTACTTTCTTTTCAGATCAAGAAGAATGCAAAAATGTTCGGTATCATCATTTTAATTCTTAGTGTCGCAGGATTTTTCTTACTGCAATTTTTATGGATCGTTCCTGGTGTTTTAGGAATCATTGCCGGGATTTTATGCCTAGCGCGTAAAGTTACACTTTAACTTTCATGGTCACCCTCCTAATATATGGGTAGGGTGATTTTTTATGCCCACTATTCCTAATTTCAAAGAAAATAGAAATATTTTTGTTTTTTATGTAAAAATATTGTAATATATGGTATCATCATTCTTGTAAGCTTTTTGCTTTCTTAAAAATAAAATATCGTTTTCTATGCGTTATTTTCATCATAAATATCTACCCCCTAGGAGGGATTACTTTGAAAAAATCACTATTTTTCTTGATTTTCATCATTTCCATTGTACTCCTTGCTAGTTGTTCTCAAAAAAATGATACCCCCGCTACATCTGATTCATCGAGTAGCAAACAAGAAAAACAGGATAAGCAAACAACTAGTAAAAAAGACAAGGAGAAATCTCAGCCAGCTCGCGCGACAGGCGACAAAGAGAAGGCTGAACCAAAAGTCAAGGAAGATACGAAAGCTCCTGCTCAAGATGACAAGCCCTTAACAGAATCACAAGTTATCGAAGCAGTAAAAGGTCAAGTGGATGCTGCCATCTCACTGCCACAAGTAGTACCGCTTTTAAAAGAAGGCAATCATCTTACTGCAAAGACTAGCGGCGATTTCAACAATTATACGGTCACATTCTTTGAGAGTGCTCAGCCGATTCCAATCAATAATAAGAAATTGAATGATCCTAAAGCTGCGCTAAAAAACAGCGTTGTACTGAAAAAAACTTACGCTTCCATTGATAAAGCGCAGGCGGCTATCAATTTTGAAAATTACAGCAATACCGGGAGCAATCCTGTTAATCTAGGTTCTGGTATCCAAGGTTATTCGGATGCCGGTGCAGGTCAAAAATATTTGTCCTGGAATGAAGGCAGATGGGCTATCTCCGTCCATTCTTCTACGATCGATGCAGAAGCAAATCTGGCACTTGCACGAAAAACCGTTGCTTTATTGAATAAACTGACATTGCCGATACCACATCAATTCGGTAGCATTATTTTCAATCTCAATGAAGATGACCATAATATTATGTGGCAAGAAGGAACCGTGGTCTATTCGATTTCCGGAAAAGAACCAATCAAGATTTTACAAGAAGCTTTGCATTTTGATAAATGATCGAAAAGCTGTGACGATTCTCATTGTCACAGCTTTTTCATGTTTTCGTTTAATTTCGACGAATTCTGTATGATATAATTGATTTCTAAACAGCTTTTGTCGAACTTAAAAATGGATTAAAGGGGTTTTTACAGAATGCAACCAAATAAGACACTCGCAAGGAATCTAAAAAATCGGCACATCCAACTTATTGCTATCGGTGGCGCGATCGGAACGGGATTATTTTTAGGTTCAGGAAGAGCTATCCATCTTGCTGGTCCATCGATTTTATTTGCCTACTTGATCACGGGGATCATCTGCTTTTTGATTATGAGAGCATTAGGCGAACTATTGTTATCTAACACAGAATATCACTCTTTCGTGGAATTTGTTCATGACTATTTAGGCAAAGGAGCAGCATTCGTAACGGGCTGGACCTATTGGTTCTGCTGGATCTGTATCGCTATGGCAGACCTTACGGCAGTTGGGCTTTATATTTCTTTCTGGTTTCCAAGCGTACCTCAATGGATTCCTGGATTGATCGCGTTGCTTATTCTTTTGATCATGAACCTGGCAACGGTCAAGCTCTTTGGAGAAATGGAATTCTGGTTTGCGTTGATCAAGATCATTGCGATCTTGGCATTGATCGCAACGGGGATCGTTTTGATCGTCTTGCACTATCCTACTAGTACCGGACATGTGGCGATCAGCAACTTATATAGTCATGGCGGCTTCTTTCCGAATGGGTTTCATGGTTTTGCACTCTCTTTCCAAATGGTCGTTTTCGCCTTTGTTGGGATCGAACTGGTTGGTCTGACTGCTGGGGAAACAGAAAATCCGGAAAAAACACTGCCAAAAGCGATCAATAATATCCCGCTACGGATCTTGATTTTCTATATTGGCTCGTTGTTTGTAATTATGAGCGTCTATCCTTGGAATAAAATCAGCATTTCAGAAAGTCCGTTTGTTCAGGTATTTACTACTGTCGGCGTTATCGCAGCGGCGGGCATCGTCAATTTTATCGTTCTTACTTCTGCCGCTTCAGCTTGCAACAGTGCTGTATTCAGTACCAGCCGTATGGTTTATTCGCTGGCGATGGAAAAAAACGCCCCGCAGACGCTTAGCAAGATCAATAAACGTCATGTACCGTCACGGGCATTATATTTTTCTGTTACCGTCATCTTTATTGTTATCGCGTTGAATTACTTGATTCCAAGTGCGGAAACAGTCTTTACATTGATATCCAGTATTTCAACCGTCTGTTTCTTGTACATATGGGCCGTGATCGTGATCTGTCATTATAAATATCGCAAAACAATGGCACCGGGAGCGAAGAAACACCGTTTTAAATTACCGTTTTTCCCGATTTCCAATATCGTGATCTTGGTATTTTTAGCAGCCATTCTGGTCGTGCTAGCATTCTCGGCGGAAACAAGGTTAGCGCTCTTTATCACACCTGCGTGGTTTATCTTACTGCTTGTGGTTTATACGTTTGTAAAGAAACGAAATCAATCCGTTAAATAGAAAAAGTCCTCCAAGGCTGTTGCTTTGGAGGACTTTTTCTTTATTTTGCTGCTTTATCAGTAACGTACATTTCTTGATACGTATTGTAAACTTCTGGATCTAAGCTATAACCTTGAAGACGTTTGTTGACCGGATTGAGTGAATAACGGAAAAGCGTCGGTACAACTGGTGCATCTTTTACCATCAGTTCTTGCCATTTTTTGTAAACATCCGCACGATAAGCCGTATCGAAGGCTTTTTCAGATTGACCTTCTGCCAGTAGTTTGTCATTTTCTTTACTTACATATCGGCTATAGTTGAAAGCTGATGTGCGGCTGTAAAGTCCTGCTGGGTTAACGTCTGTGCCTGTTCCCCAAGCGCCTAAGTAAATGTCGATATCTTTGTCATCTTTTTCGATCCGATCATAGAAGGAGTTGAATTCCATCAAGCGGCCGTCTGTCAATTCTACATGGATACCGATGTCTTTCCAGTTTTGGATGTAAAATTTAGCTAGCGGTTCAGCGATCTTGTCACCGGACATCGAAGCAAGATGGATAACAAGCGGTTTGCCGTCTGGAGTCAGTAGATAGCCATCTTTGTCTTTCTTCGTATAGCCAGCATCAGCTAGCAATTTCTTCGCTTTTTTAGGATCATAGGTGTAGCCTTTCAGATCTTTATCATAGAAAGAAGCGAAGTTCGGGATGATCAGGGAGTTAGCCGGAGTACGCAAACCTTTGTAGAGTGATTTACCTACTTCTGCATTGTTCATCGCATACGCCATAGCCTGACGAAGTTTCGGATCGGCCATTTTGGCATTTTTATCCATTACGTTCTCTTGTTTTTCTTTGTCATAATGTCCTAGCTTGAAACCTAGATAGCTGTAAGAAAGATCATTGTCCCCTAGGAAAGTGACATTGCTAGGTACTTTTTTAGGGTCATATTGTGCGGTCGGATACGAGAGCGCTAGATCATATTTCCCTTGCTTCAAGGATTCATTGATCGTATCTGGACTTGCGACAGACAAGTTCACGCCTGCTAATTTTGGTTTGCCAGCATAGTAATGTTCATTTGCCACAAATTTGACAGATTCGCCGGTAACCATTGATTTGATTTTAAATGGTCCATAGCCGACTGGGTTTTTACGAACGGGGTCAGAAGCGCTCATTTTTGCAACTGGGATGCCTTTAAATGCAGCTTTTTGGATCGGGTAAGACCATAAGCCGGCACGTAAGGTCGGATTGGCTGCTTTGTATGTGAGTTCGACAGTTTTATCGTCTACTTTTTTGATTCCCGAAATCTTATCTGCTTTACCTGCATGATAAGCATCCATGCCTTCGATCCCGCTAAAAGTATCATCATAACGAACGCCGTCATAATCTTTATTACCGATAACTTCAAATGCAAATATGTAGTCATCCGCTGTAACTGGTTTTCCATCTGACCATGCTAATTTATCATCGAGAGTAACGGTCACTTTTTTATTGTTGTCAGAGAATTTGATTTTCCCTGCCCCGTTATTGGCGATATTATAATCTTTATCTAAACCGAAAAGTGATGGATAAAAGAAACTTTCAATTTCTTGATCCGGAGTACCTTGTGTGAAGGCCGGGTTTAAGATCCCTTGGAACGGTGTATCGGATACGAGTGCTACATTAGCAACACCGTCCGCTTTTGCCTTCCCGTCTCCCTTAGTAGCTAATGGGAAGTCTTTCTTCACTTCTTTCGTTTTATCACTTGAGCCCGAGTTCCCGCCACAAGCTGCAAGTACAAGCAACACACCGATGATGATACTGATCAAACTGATTCTAGTTCTTTTTTTCATTCTATTCCCTCCAATTTTTTATGATTGTCTTTGACGAGCATCGGTCGCACGTTTAATGGATTGTCCGACAAAATTGATGCTCAGCATAAGCACTAATATTAATAAACAGGCCGGCAGCCACATCCACCAATAACTTTGAATGATATCGGGGTCCGTCGCATTGCTGACCAGTGTTCCTAAACTTGGGGTGCTGTCCGGTAGTCCAAAACCGAGATAACTTAATCCCGTTTCGATTCCGATATTTCCAGCTAGCGTCAGCGTAAAGTTGACAATTATCAGGGAGCTGAGGTTCGGCAATATCTGGAAAACGATGATCTTCCAATTTGCCGTTCCTAATGTCTTGGAAGCATTCACATAATCGGCTTGGCGCTCAGATAATACTTTGGCGCGGATCAGCCGGGTTTTTCCCACCCAGAGAAAGAGTGTCATGATCCCGATAAAAGCCCAGATGGAATAATTGGGAATGATCGTTACGACCACGATGATCATCATTAGCATCGGCAAAATATAAACAAAATCAACTAAACGCATGATCAAATTGTCTAATACCCCGCCGAAATAGCCAGAAATCAGTCCCAGAGTAAGTCCGATGATCGCGGAAAAAAGGGTAATGCAAAAGCCGATCGTAAAGGAATTGCGGGCGCCGATGATCAGCTGACCGAAAATATCGCGTCCTGCTGTATCCGTTCCTAACCAATGGGCGGAACTTGGCGCGCTTTGGAGTGCTAATAGATCGACATGTGTGACCGTATCTTGATTGACCACGAAGATCGAACCATAGATAACGACGATAAAAATAGCTAGAAAAACAAGCGAGATCATCGCCATTTTATCTTGAAAAACTTCCCTAATTAAGATCCGCATGCTCGAAGGAGCTTTCTGATTTTGTTCCAGTAATACTTCACTTTTTTCAATTTCCATCGTTTTCACTTCCTTTCTCTTAATCGACGCGGATTCGCGGATCGATCAAGCTGATGATAATATCGCTTAACAGTGTTCCCAGCAGTGTCAATAGCCCGGAGATCATCAATAATGCCGTGACGACCGGGAAATCACGCTGGGTGATGGAAGATAAGAACAGCTGACCTAGCCCTGGATAACTGAAGATCTGCTCGATAAAAATATTGCCGGCAATGACGCCTGTGATCTCTAAACCTAGAAAGGCAGCAATCGGCAGCATGGAATTGCGCAAAATATGCCGACGATAGACTTTGGATTCCGGAACGCCCTTGGATCGGGCTAGTTTTACAAAATCTTTCGGCTTCGTATCAATGATCTCATTGCGCAAAAACTGGATCGTCGTCGTCGTTTGCAGAAAGGCGATCGTAACGGCGGGCAGCAGCAAATGGTAGAACTTACTCATAAAATAGCCGAACGTTCCTTTCACTGCATCCGGTGAAACACTTCCGGATGTTGGGAAAAGATTCAGCACAAATCCGAAAACGAACAGCATCAGCAAAGCGAATACAAAGATCGGCATCGCGTAACTCAAATAGTTATAACCGACAACAAATTTGTCGATCGTCCGGTCTTGATACCGACCGCTCAATATCCCTAGTGGAATAGCGATCGCATAAGTAAGGATAAGACTGACAACGCCAAGCCAGAAAGTGTTCATGATCCGATCACCGATAATATTGACAACGGGAACCTGGTGACCGTATGATATTCCCAAATCCCCATGCAGCAACTGCAAGATCCAATGGTAATACTGGGTATACCACGGATCGTTCAATCCTAGCGACTGCCTGATCTCTTCCAGACGGGCAGCGCTTAAATGCGGGTTGCTGCCAATCATTCCAGATAACGCATCTCCCGGCATCAATTTTGCCAAGACGAAAATCAAGATACTCAAAATAAGTAACTGCGGCAGCATCACAATGATACGCCTTACAATAAATTTCCCCATTAGTAACCCCCTCCTTGCGGCAATGCAACATAATGCGACTCGCTGACTTGTTTTAGAGGATAAGGGAGCCCTTCCTGGTCAAAAAATTCACCTTGTCTTGTTTCAAACGCCTTTAAAGTGTTTTGCCGCAGCAAATGTTGCTGTTCTCGTTTTTTAGGATCGATATTTGGTATTGCGGCGATCAAACGTTGGGTATATATATGCTCAGGATGTTCGTAAACATCTTCCGCCACGCCCGACTCTACCAGACGGCCGCGGAACATGATCCCGATCTCATCACACATATGGCGCACGATTCCCAGATCATGACTAATAAATAAGTATGTAAGCTGGAATGTTTCTTGAATCTCTTTCATAAAGTTGAGTACTTGTGCTTGCACGGAAACATCCAGTGCGGAAACAGGTTCATCTGCAATGATCAGCTTCGGCTTCAACGTCAGGCTTCTGGCGATTCCGATCCGTTGACGCTGTCCACCTGAAAATTCATGCGGATATTTATAGATCACATTAGGATTCATTCCGACTTTTTCCAAAATATCCTGCACATAGAGCTGTTCTTCTTTTTTCGTCATTTTTTCGAAATTCCGCAGCGGTTCTGCAATGATATCGAGCACCCGTTTTTTGGGATTCAGTGAACTATAAGGATCTTGGAAGATCATTTGGATATCACGGCGCAATGGATGCCTGTTTTGATGCATCAACTGCTTTAGATCCTGTCCTTCAAACGAAATATCTCCGCTGGTCGATTTTGTCAGTCCTAAGATCGCCCGCCCAGTCGTGGACTTCCCGCAGCCGGATTCTCCGACCAGCCCATAGGTCTTACCTGCTTCGATATCGATCGACAAACCATCTACAGCTTTAACATGTCCGACCGTTCGCTTTAGAAGACCGCCGCGGATCGGGTAATGCACTTTCAGATCTTTTATTTGTAATAACGCCATTTAAAGTCCTTCTTTCTGTTCATTTTCCGTCCGAAAGTGAAAATGTTTCCAGCATGTACATCGTACGAAATGGCCTTCAGAAAGTTCATGCAATTCTGGATTTTCTTCATGGGCTTCGGCATCGATCCACGGGATCCGCGGGGCAAAACGACAATGCTTACGATCGATATCTTGCAAAGCTGGCACTACTCCTTCAATGACATGTAAGTTTGCTTCTTTTTCTGCCACTTGTGGCATGGAATTAAAAAGCGATCTCGTATATGGATGTTTCGGATCATCGAACAACTCTGCCACCGGGGCAAGCTCGACGATTTCTCCTGCATACATCACTGCAACGCGATCAGCCATTTCTGCTACTACACCTAAATCATGCGTAATCAAAATAATGCTGGAATCATATTCGATTTTGATCTGGCGCAGCAGCTCCAAGATCTGTGCTTGAATCGTTACGTCTAATGCAGTAGTCGGCTCATCCGCAATAATGACGGAGGGATTATTGATCATCGCGATCGAAATAACGATCCGTTGTCGCATACCGCCAGAAAGTTCATGCGGATAGCGTTTATATAACGCTTCCGGTTTATCAAAGCCTATCTTCCTAAGCAGATCACATACCGCTTGATACTTGGCTTTACTTGATTGATTACTATGATAATCCAAGTTTTCTTCAATTTGTTTTCCAACGGTCATCAAAGGATTGAGTGCTGTAAGCGGATCTTGAAAAATAATACTGATACCGGAACCGCGAATTTTATTCCATTCTCTATCAGAAAATTCAGTTATTTTTTCTTCATGAAAAAAAATATCCCCGCTGATGCGTGTATGGAGTGGGTCGTGTAATTTCATCAGCGCCAAAGCAAGCGCGCTTTTTCCACAACCTGATTCCCCTACAATCGCGATCGTTTCGTTGGGATAAATGTCAAGGCTCACGTTATCAACTGCTGCATAGTAGTTGTTATCGATCCGAAATGAAGTTGTTAAATTTCTAACTTCTAAAACTGCTCCCATTTATCATTACCTCTTCTCTTTATAGCGATCCATTATTTCGTTTGAAATATCTGAATATTACATAATAAAGATAAACCAATTACAATTAGTTGTCAATAGTTTTTCACGACATTAAAAAACGCCTATTTTTTGTAACCTCTTTCATAAAAATCGATATTTTTTGTAGTTTTTATTATATTTACTTGTATATTTTTGTAAAAACAGTTTCAGTAAGGAATTAAATATTTCTTTTAATTTATAAATAAAAAAACTACTTTGCCCACTATTTTTCTATAAAATATTTTTTATTACCTCACATATTCATGTTTTTTTAATCAAAAAAAGAACTTCCTTTATCGGAAGTTCTCGAAATTTCATTATTTCATTGTATGCACGATAAGTCCAATGTGGGTAAAGTAGTTCATGACACCGAATGCTACAAAGACAATCCCGGCAATAAGCCAAAGGATTCGGATCCATTTAACAAGCCCGGCAGACGGCTGCGGATTTAATATAAATGGAAATAGCGCAGCGCCAACTCCTGTGATCGCATATAGCAAAGAAATGAAACTAGCTTCTATAAATGGATAATTTGCTAACAGTCCCGAAATCGGTTCTTGAGGCGGTGCAGCGAATAGCTGAAAGCCGACACCTGCAAAGCCGATCGCAATCAGTGCTAGACCCATCGCGGCTCCGAAGTAAGACAGCGGTTTTAATAGATAGGGCAAATCGGTTGCTAACCGTTCGGAAATCGCTTTGGCGTCTCCTTCCTCTATTCCTGCTCTGCGATAAGCACTAACGCGCCTAAATAAGAGCACGGTGGCGCCAAGCAGTAAAACTCCAAATGCGAAGACTGGCTCACCGAAAATGATGTCATCGAATGGGAATCCGATTTTTGACAGCGGCCATGTGAGCGACATATGGGCGCCCGTTATCGTCAAAATAACCCCTAATATCCCAAAGCCTACTGCCCAGCCTTCTAAATGACTAGCTTTCCCCTTTTTGATGTGCGAACCAAATCGTAAAATCAGTAATAGTGCTACCCCTGTTGATACTGACATGATGGTGTTGTATACTGCCGTAACAGACCAATTAATAACCATTATCGACCCCTCCTTTTAATTTCGCTTACATCTTAAATATAGCAGTAACTTACTTATTGCGCTCGCTTTCTGCTTATAAAAAAGCCCTCTTCATCAGAGAGCTTTCAAACTAAAGAAAAACACTATTTTAATCATTTCCAGGCTATTCCTAGCTTGGCGAAAAATGATTAGATTCTAGGCAAAGTCGAGTACCGAAGCGGAGCGTACTTATGTACGTGAGCATCGGAACGCAGACTTTAACGACGAAGATGAGCGTTTTTCGTCAAGCTTAGCCCTCTTCATCAGAGAGCTTTTTCCATATCAGCGGCTGCTGAATTTCCTTCTAAAGGTGCCCGTCAACCAACTACCAATAAATGCTACCATAATAACTAATAGATAAGCATTGCCGATTACGAGCGCACTGAAGAATGCTCCCACCAGCAGAGCGACTAAGCTGACAATAAATACGAACCGAAAACGGATACGATAACTATTCGGCCATTTGTATAGAAAAATTTGAGCAGCGATAAATGAAATAATAAATAAGATTATCAACACGGTTTCATTTCCCATCGTCTTCCTCTCCTTTATGCTTCTTGTTCTGCTTCTCGCTGCGCTTCCAGTTCTAATTGTTGTTTCTCAAAGATTTTAAAGAACGGATAATAGATTGCAAGTGCGATACATAGATTGATGATCGCTAAGATCGCAGCTCCAATACTCCAGTTTGTACTCATCATCGCACCAAGCGGCCCGATCATGGTAAATGGCAGCTTGGCCATCATCATTGGGACAAGCCCTAAGATCGTTGCGATGTAAGAAATAATCGTCAAGACGATCGGTGTCAAAATGAAGGGAATAATCAAAATGGGATTCATCACGATCGGTGTACCAAATACGATCGGCTCATTGATATTGAAAATACCTGGAACGATCGTCAGCCGGCCCATCTGTTTTACGAACTTCACTTTTGATGTCAGGAACCAGATCGCAAGTGCGATCGTAGTTCCGGAACCACCGATTTGGACAAACCATTGTAGGAATTGTTCTGTAAATAAGTTTGGCAAGTGTGCCGCAGAACCGCTTTTTTCAAACGCATCCATATTTTCCAAAATAGCGGAATCCCACATCGGCCGAATAATTGGACCGAGAACTGCCTCGCCGTGGATACCGAATGACCAGAATAACTGGATCAAAAGAACAGTCAACAAGCCACCAAATAGGCTGTTTCCGACTAATAACTGCTTGAGCGGACTTACTAATAATGTGACGGTACTGTTAATGTCAAAATGCAGACCATAGCGGATGATCGCGAATAAAATAATAATGACAAATGTCGGGATCAATGCGGCAAAGGACTTGGATACAGCAGGAGGAACACTGCTCGGCATTTTGATCGTGATGTTTTTTTGAAGCAGAAAACGATAGATCTCAACGGAAATAATGGCAGTAACAATTGCTCCAAATAGGGAAGTAGAACTTAGATCGCCAATCGACAAATAGCGACCCGCATCGATCACTCCCTTTACATTATCCGTTACTTGGATAGGTACCACTACACTTATCAAAAAACCAAGCGTTGATAGCAATCCGGAACTGAGCGGATCTACTTTATAGGATTCTCCCAAAAAATGCCCAACACTGAATGCAGCATACAATGCCATTACACCAACGGTAAATCGAAACGGAATATCGAGGATTGGTCTGATCGGGGCGATCCACTCTTCATAACCATTGATCGGCAAATTAAGGAAAATAACGAACAAGGAGCCAACCACCGTAAGCGGCAATGTTGAGATCAAACCATTTCGGATAGCGACCAAATGTCTTTGCTTTCCGATTCTGTCAGCAACTGGTAGAAAATATCGCTCTAAAAAACTCATGATTCTGTGCATAATTATTTACTCCTTTTTTTAGAAATGTAAGTAAGCGCTTTTACAGTTGCATGATAACATTCCAAATTTTAGAAGTAAATGCTCGTAGCGGTGCGATGTCACTTTTCCAACTCAAGATGTTACAAGAAAAAGAATTGTTACAAATCGATAACGTTTGGCCGTGCTGACAAAGCCTTTATTTTCAATGCCTAGCTTTCTATTTGTTCGTTGCTTTTATATGTCAGAAGCAAAAACCTCGTCAAAATGTCACACCTTGTTACTTTTTTGTATTCTGTCTCTTTTTCACCGGTTTGTCACAGAAAAATCATTTCGCTGATTCTGCTTTCTTTTTCCGCACTTCTTTTGCCAAATATTCGACTGTATAAAGTGCTGGCACTTGCGAAGTAATGTCACTGTCGCCGATACTTTCGGTCGAGATGTAATAAGGGATATTGATATCGGAAAGTCGGGCGATCGTCGAATTGGCACTATTGGTGATCGAAATGATCGAGCTGTTGCTCTCAATAAAATGATTGAGATAATTCGTGATACTTTTCGTTTTCCCACCTACTGAAAGGGCGATCACACAGGTTTTTTCGGCCAATCCTTTATTGAAAAAGGAAACGGGATGGTTCTCCGGGTCTTCGATACTGAAAGCCATACTGAAGATAGAAGAAAAATACAGCGCGCCGTATTCGGCAATGATGTTCGAGGAACCTGAGCCAATGAAGACCACAAGATCTTTATCCGCTAGCAGATCAGCTGCAGCATCGATTCGTTCTTGATAAAATGATTCAGAGCTTCGCTGGATAAAATTCATAAAGGCGGATTCATCGACGGTATGTGTTTTCGGGATTTCTTCCATTTCTTCTAAGTAGATGCGTAGTTTGATTTTAAACTCGGAAAATCCGGCACAATCAAATTTTTTACAAAACCTAAGAATGCTTGCCGTACTACAATGGGTTGCTTTTGCTAAGTCACGGATTCGCATCAGTACGACTTTTTCTAAATGAGAGGTCACATATTTATATATTTCCACATCAATATTGCTTAATTCTGGATTATAATTCAGGAACAGCATATCTTCACCTTGCTTTCTGGGCTTTTTCTCGTCATTCTACCCCATACTACTATAGTTTTACTTATTTAAAAAGAGCAGCACGTATTGTGCTACTCTTTTAGCGAACGATCGCGCGGCTTTTATCAGCCGCAAAATCAGCAATCGTTTTTTCATCAAATGGGTTGATATCACCGTGGATACTATGCTTTAAACCTGCTGCTGCAGTTGCGAATTTTACCGTTTCATCCGGTCGCCATTCGGAAAGGATACCGTGGAGGACTGCGGCAGTATAAGCATCACCGCCGCCGACACGATCCACGATTGGGTAGATCGCATACTCTTCAGATTCCCAGCACTCCCCTTGTGTCCATAAATGTCCCTGCAACAAATGATGCGAGGCAGAAATCACGGTTCGCTTTGTTGCATAGAAGAGTTCGATATTGGGATATTTATCGTGCATTGCTTGATAATAATCCGTGGTCTCGCTTGAGATCTCAAAGAATGCTACGGCGTCCATCTGACCTGCCGAGCAGTAATCCACTAAAGGTAGCAGTTGCTGATAGGCTCGTTTCGCTGCTTCAAGCTCCCAAAGTTTGGCGCGATAATTCATATCGAAGCTGATCTTGATGCCGTTTCGTTTGGCCTCGCGAATGATTTTTACTACCATTTCCAACCAGAATGTCGATAAGGCGATCGTGATGCCTGACACATGCAGTACCCGAATACCTTTCAAAAGTTCTGATAGATCCCAATCCATTGACTTGTGCCTGGCAAAACTGGAATGTTGGCGGTCGTACACCACACTAGGAGCTTTCAGCGCTGTGCCGCTCTCTAAATAATAGGTTCCCAACCGATCGCCTGCTTCTACCACAAACGCGGTATCCACCTGATGGCGCCATAAATGTTCTACTGCCATTTTCCCGATCGGATTAGCCGGTACGACTGTTGCGATTCTGGTTGGATGGCCTAGTTTCGACAAATTAACAGCAACGTTTGCTTCCGCTCCGCCGATATGGATATCCAGAGCGGTCGTTTGCGAAAATGGGATACCTTGTTGCGTCGATAAGCGCATCAGCAATTCGCCGATTGTTACGACTTGTTTCATGCTGAATCGCCCCGTTTAGCCTTTTGGAAAGCTTCGGAATAAGCTCTTGCAAGGTCGGTCACTGCCGCAAAATCATTCTGTTCTGCCGGAGCAGTTAGATTACCGCCCACACCGACGGCAACGGCGCCAGCATCGATCCATTCTTTTATATTATCTGTACTCACTCCGCCGCTCGGCATCATGCTGACATATGGAAATGGTCCTTTGACTGCTTTGATATAAGAAGGTCCAAATACATTGCCCGGAAAGAGTTTGATGATATCTACACCATAAGTCAATGCAGTTTGCACTTCTTGTGGGGACAAACAACCTGGTAGATAAGGAACTTGATAGAGATTGCATAATTTCGCCGTTGCTTTATCAAAGGTAGGACTCACGATGAAAGAAGCGCCTGCCAAAATGGCGATCCGAGCAGTAGTGGCGTCCAAAACGGTTCCGGCACCGATCACAATATCGTCGTCAGCATATGCTGCTTTTAATTTGTGGATCAACTGATCTGCGCCCTCGATCGTGAACGTGATTTCCAGTACGCGGATATCGCCAGCTACGATGGCTTCACAGGTGCGAAATGCTCTCTCGATCGACTCTCCGCGAACAACTGCGATCACACCTTTTTCTTCTAATTGTTTCAAAATCCCTACTCGTTTCATTCTAACATCTCCAAATCTGTTTCTTTTAACTTAATGCAATGAAGCCGATCTCTTCGCCTGCTGTATATGTCGCTTTTTGTTCTTTCGGCATTGCTTTGATCTTATCCATATTCGTGATAACTACCATGATCGTAATATCTTTTCCAGCAGAAGCTACTTCGGCGATATCCATAGAAGCGATCTGTGTTTTTGTTCCCACCTTATCACCAACTTGGACAAGCGTTTCAAATGGTTTACCTGCTAAGCTAACAGTGTCGATCCCCATATGGACTAATACTTCTACCCCAGAAGGTGTGGTGATCCCGATCGCATGCTTTGTCGGGAAGATCGTGCTGATTACTCCGGCTACTGGCGCAAAAACCTCATTTCTATCTGGTTTGATCGCATAACCATCGCCAAGTGCTTTTGATGCAAATGCTTGATCTGCTACTTGTTCCAGCGCTATATATTCTCCAGTTGTGACCGCAGCTAATTCTAATTCTGTTTCCTCACTTTTTTCGCTTTCATCGTCACCAGGTTTTTTCACAAGGAAAATACCAGCCACGAAGGAAACAGCAATCGCAATAATGATACCTAAGACAGCGAAGATAAAGTATTTACCGATATAGGCCGGCAAACTGAAAATACTTGATAAGATATAACCATAGATCCGAACGCCAAAGGCACTGATAAAGGCAGAAGCCACGGCACTACCGATCGTTGCTGCTAGTAATGCTCGTTTATATTTAGTCAAAACACCGAAGAGAGCTGGTTCTGTGATTCCAAGCAGTCCAGAAAGTGCGGAAGAAATAATAACCGATTTTTCTTGTTGTGTTTTTGCTTTGCGGTACATTGCAAGTGTTGCACCGGTGATTGCCATATTTGCCATGAACATCATTGGCATCAGCATATCGTAGCCTTGGTTCGCAAAGTTTTGCAATGCGATCGGCGTCATCGCGTGATGCAGACCGGTAAGAATAGCAACTGGTCGAATCGCACCAACGACGATACCAGCCACAATCGGAGAAATTTTAAACAAGCCTTGAACGATCCAAGCAAGTCCGTCGCCTAAATAAATGCCGATCGGTCCAATAATAACTAAGGCAATCAAACCACCAATAAATAAAGAGAATGTCGGTGTGAAAACTGTTCGCAACACTCTTGGCAGTAGTCGATCGACCCAGCGATAAACATAACTTAATACTAATACTGAGAAAATGATTGGAATAACCGTTCCCGCGTAGTTAAATACTGGAATCGGGATAAATCCAAATAAATGGAATGCTTTGACGTTGCCAGCTGCTACTGCTGCTGTCATCGTTGGATACTGCATCGAAGCGGCAATAGCGACCGCTAGATATTGATTCGTCTTAAAGATTTTTGCTGCCGAGATAGCTACAAAGAATGGTAAGAATACAAAAACGCCACTGGCAAGCATATCTAAAACTTGAACGGTCGGACTTTGGTCGGAAATGACTTTCAGCGCCACCAACCCGGCGATAAGCCCTTTGATCATTCCGGCACCGGCGATCGCAGGTACGATTGGTCCGAATACACCAGAAACGATATCCATGAACATCGCTACAAGCCCACGTTTTTCACGTTTCCCATCGCTTTCTGTACCATCTTCATCAATGCCTAGCTCTTTCGCGAGCGGTTGGAAATAATCGTCAACATCTGTTCCAATAATGATTTGATATTGATTGTTTTGGTTTTGTGCTCCTACTACTTCAGGAATGTCTTTAATGGCTCCCTCTTTTATTAATGATTCATCTTTTATATCAAAACGTAATCGAGTCATACAATGCCACGCATTATTGATATTGGCTTTTCCGCCAAGGTTCTCAATGATGGTTTTTGCGACTTGCTCTTTTTTATCCATGATTACCCTTCCTTTTTTTCAAATTTTTGTGCGCGCTTACAAGAAAAAATATAACATAGAATGCCAGATAAGCAAAAAGGACAAAATCAATCAATTATTAATTAAATCATTGATATAAAGCCGTTTTCTAAATATAAATTTCAAAATTGGACTGGTTTTTATTGTTAATAGCTCATTCTTTCGATCCAAATTGACAGCGCCCGTCTTGAGGTGGTTCAATAGAGTTATCCAAGAATTAGAAAAGAGGAATTTTGATGAATCCGACATTGATCACAAATATCCACTGCTATGTTATCCGGCCTGATCGGCATAACCTTGTCGTGGTAAAGGTAGAAACTGATAAAGGTATTGCGGGATACGGATGTGCTACCTTTCAACAACGTCCTTTGGCAGTCAAAACAATGGTAGAGGAATACTTAACGCCGCTTCTGATTGGAAGAGATGCGAATAATATTGAGGATCTGTGGCAGATGATGATGGTAAATAGCTACTGGCGCAATGGTCCTGTGACGAATAACGCTGTTTCTGGAATCGATATGGCACTTTGGGATATCAAAGGGAAGCTCGCGGATATGCCGCTTTATCAACTTTTTGGCGGAAAATCCCGCGATGCGATAGCTGCTTATACGCATGCAGTAGCTGATGATCTAGACGAACTTTATGGTCAGATCGATCAGATCCGTGCAGAGGGCTATCACCATATCCGCTGTCAGCTTGGTTTTTATGGTGGAAACGCTACGAATTTCCATACGACCGATAATCCGACTTCCGGTTCTTATTTCGATCAAGGGCATTATATGCGGACAACGGTCAAAATGTTTCAAGCAATCCGTGAAAAATATGGCTATGACTTCGAGATCTTGCACGATGTCCATGAGCGTTTGTTCCCTAATCAAGCGCTGCAGTTTGCCAAAGATGTAGAGCCTTTCAAGCCTTATTACATTGAAGATATCCTGCCGCCTGATCAAAATGAGTGGCTTGCGCAGATTCGTCAGCAGACTGCTACCCCGATCGCAACGGGAGAATTATTCAATAATCCGATGGAGTGGAAAGCTTTAGTTACTGGGCGCCAAGTAGACTTCATGCGTTGCCATGTTTCCCAATTGGGCGGTATTACGCCAGCTCTCAAACTCGCTCATTTCTGCGATGCAATGGGGATCAGAATGGCTTGGCACACGCCTTCCGATATCACACCGATCGGCATGGCTGTGAATACGCACTTGAACATCCACTTGCATAATGCGGCAATCCAAGAAAACATCGACATCAAAGAGAATACAGAAAAACTGTTCACGAATATACCGCGCCCAAAAGCTGGCTACTTCTATCCAATCGAAAAAGCTGGTATCGGCGTGGCGTTCGCGGAAGAACTTGCGGCAGATTATCCAGTCGCTTATCGTCCCCATGAATGGACGCAAAGCCGGATTCCTGATGGAACGATCGTAACACCATGAAAAAAAAGCGTGAACCTTTTGAATAGGTTCACGCTTTTTTTAAATAAACAACTGATCACTCTGACGCTGGCGGTGATTCTCTTTATTAAACGGCGTAATATACGTACAGGTGTAATCAAGGGCTGTCACCTCGCTATATTCATAGACGATCCCGCCCTTCAGAATACAGCGGTTCTCGATTTTCATAGCTGGTATTCCCCGTTTACAGCCCATTAGCTGTGACTGCTCTTTATTGATGGTGACAGGGCTGTAAGAAGTGATATAGTGAGAAATCGTATAATTTTGTTGCTGGATATAGGCTTGGATCGAGTGGGCAATGTCTTCTACCTTTAAAGTTGGAAATAGTTTATACGGCAAACGGGAAGTTTCGATCTGAACGATTTGATAATTGACGATCCGAATGCGTTGGAATACCCAAATATCTTCATTCTCCGCCAATTCAAAAATCCGTTGATCTTCTTCTGTCGCTTTTTCTTTACGCAGGTAGATTGGTTTGGAAATGATCCGCCGATATGGCGTCGCGGTGATCGAGTTATAGATAAGCGGATTTTGGTTCACATTCTTCCGCACAAAGATACCTGATCCCTGGATCACATCGATCACGCCGATATCACGCAGTTTGGCGATCGCATCCTGGATCGTATAACGCGAAACTTCATAAAAAGTAGCTAAACTCCTTTGCGTCGGTAGCTTGCCTTCTGGATAGTGATTTTGGTAGATCTTGCTTAATAGATCTTGGATAATAAATTCTTTTTTCTTCATAACGATCCGCTTCTTTCTTTTAAAAATAGGCTCATAATGAATATAGCATGTTTGCGGAAAATGTGTGGAGCTAATTTGCTTTTCAAAAAAAAAAGTACGCCACGGGATCTGGCGTACTTTTGCTTTTATAGTGGTAAACGGAATGTTAGTGCACTGTAGGCAGGTACATTTCGCTTTGCTTCCTGTATTTCTTCTAATGCGTTGATTTGCTCAGCCTGCTGCAAGATCGTTGGAATCTCGATTGCTTCACTAGTCGGGTTTTCGATCCGAATCAGGTACTGATCTTGTTTGTAATAAGACGGATGACAAGTCGATACCAGAATATCTTCTGGCAAAGAGATCACTGAGAGTGTTTGCGGCACGGTGAGTTGTTGTCCGGTCGATTGGATTTTATTATCTAGGCGGTGTAGAAAATAATTATAATCCTGACGCAGATAATCCACGTTTTCTGCTGCAAAATATTTACCTAGTTGAGCTGTATTTTTTTCTGAAAAGGCTCCTTGTGCGAAAGAAATAGCAAAGTCATAGTTCCAGTCGCCCATCAACTGGGCTTTTTCTGTCGCCATCAAGATGTGTCCACGCTTGGTCGTATCACCAGATGCCCGGCCAGGACGATAAACAAGATCCGGTTTCCCCAGCTGATCCGTCGTTGCTAGTAACGTCAGCGCCAATGCCGTTCCCTGATGCTGATACTCTTTTATCCCTTTTGTAAATACCGAACAAACTGCTTCTTCATCTGAAACAGAGATATTTTGTTCCAGTGGCTCAATGTCGATCGGCATTTCACTATAGGTAGCTTCCCAGTCCGCCGGCACTCCTTTTGTCCGTTTAATAAAGCCAAACGGAAGAGACGCGTGATTATGATCCGTTTCGATGCCCGTCTCGACCAATAGGCGTAAACGATGGCTCCTAAGCGAGTTCTTGACATGCAATTCTCCATGTAAAAGTGGATCGCCCGTTTTTAATGTGAGCGTAGCAGTTAGTTGTAACACTCCTTCTTTGTGCGGGGTTAGCAGTCGATTTTCCAGATCATAAGGCAATGTATAACTTCCAGTCAGTTTCATTTTTTGTACGCCTTTTGCGGTACTTATTTCTGCTGTTTGGAAGGTTAGTTTGACTGGCGTGTCGCCGACTAATGGAGAAAAATCATAGGTGTCTCCAGCATTTGCTTCATCTACAAAGGAAAGGAATTGTTCGATTCTTTTTCCAAATGCTGTTTCAGCGGTCAACACACCATTTTCAAAGGAAACGGTAATAAAGTCATTGCTGATCTGAGCAGTTGGTTTTTGTTCCATACTAGGAAGTTCTTGCGTAGTAGAATGGAAAGAAACGACTTGATAACTTAGCCCCGGCAGTTTAACAGGCAACTGGATGCGTAGCAAATAATATCCAGGTTCTTCGATATATTCATTTCCTGCCGGCGTTTCAAACAATACATTTTCGCGTGCTTCGACATAATCTGCCTCAACAATCACCGCCTCCGGATGATCTGGAAAGCTGATTTGTTTCGTCGGAGAAATGACTTGGACTTCTTTTGTACCTTCAAAAGTCGTTAGCGCTGTATTGAAGAGTAGTATTTCCTGATTGCTGAGTCCCAAAGCTTCTGCTAGTTTTTTGCTGATGGTATTCTCGATGCTATCGGCGATTTCTTCTGCTTCTTTAAAACGATGCAGGATATCTTCAGCGACGGTATCAGAAACGCAGCCTCCTAAACTATCATGAGCGGCTCCTTCCAGCACTTTTTTCCAAGCAGTCATCAGCAAACGTTCACTGATATGGATCCCAGCTTTTTTGGCAATGACAAGCATTGGCTCGATCCGGTAAAGCAGTTTTGCTTCCAGCTGCGCGCTTTTCAACTTGATATCCATTCGGCTGGAACCAATCGTTTTATGAACGCGTGCTAGAACTGGGCTGCGGAACTCGCCTTGGTATGTTTCCAGATCTGGCAGCGCTTTGACATATTCTAGAAAATCCGCGTACGTACTCAATTCGTAGGTGTATTTGCCAATCGTATTGATTTTGGTGATCTTTTCCGAGAAATCTTTAATAATCGCTAGCTGATCATTTCCGGAAGGGATCAATACTTCGCGGTTGTCACCGAATTGCTGAATAAATTCGATCGCCGGATCCAATCTGCCTTCGACAAACTCTTTGGTTGGTTCGAGCAGCATGCCTGTACCGTAACCTTGAGGCATATTGACCGCATATACTTCGCTTTTGCCGTTTAAGCCCTGCCATTTGAAATAGGGACTGCTGACATGTTTGCCAAGATGAACCCCCCGCCAAAAGATAAACGTATCGAGACCAAGTTGTTCCAATATTGCTGGCACCTGAGCGTTAAATCCGAATGTATCCGGCAGATAGCCGATATCCATATATTCTCCGTACTTTTTACTTTCAAAAACACCGATCATGCCATTGCGAAGGATAGACTCAGCATGTGCATAAAATGCGTCTGATTGCGTAAACCACGGTCCAATAAAAAGCTGTTTCTTGGCGATCAATGCTTGGATATTCGATAATTTTTCCGGATATAGCGCCAAATAATCATCTAAGATCGAAAGCTGACCATCTAAAACAAAACTCGCTTCGGGATTTTTTTCTAATTCGACGATCGCATCGGTA
The DNA here is from genome assembly GCF_000148995.1 of Listeria grayi DSM 20601. Lineage (GTDB taxonomy): Bacteria > Bacillota > Bacilli > Lactobacillales > Listeriaceae > Listeria > Listeria grayi. The sequence continues at coordinate 204,985 of NZ_GL538353.1, read as the reverse complement.
AAAAGCTGTTCGCTGAGTACTAAAGCGTCCATCGCTGTAAAGTACCACTCTCTGTCCCAATGTGTATGATTGACGATATGTGCTTTAATCATATGCTCCTCCTAACTCAAGATTCCCATTCTGCGTCATCAAAATAATCTTCTACTTCTTCTTGTGCTTGATCCGTAGCTGTCGTTTTCCCGCGGAACAATACTGCTAGTCCAGCTACGACGCCAGTTCCTACTGCGATCGATAAGACATAAATCGGCCAGTGCATGACTGTAAACCAGCCATAAAAGCCACTGATCGGTGCTTGGTTCACTGCACCTAATCCTACTGCGAGTGCTCCGCCGACAGCGGAACCGATCACTGTAGAAGGAATTACTTTTAGCGGGGATTCGACAGCAAATGGAATCGCTCCCTCGCTGATACCAACGAGCCCCATTACGAGCGAAGATTTTCCGGCTTCGCGCAGTTCGGCGCTGTATTTTTTCTTAGCGATCAGAGTTGCTAGGCCCAATCCAAGTGGAGGAATAATAATGGCTACTTGCGCCGCTGTATTTGGTGCATAGATCCCGCTTGTCAATAGTGCCATTGCTGTAGTCACAGCTGCTTTGTTTACTGGTCCACCTAAGTCAAAACCGACCATGGCACCGATAATTGCTGCCATTAAGATCTGATTGGTACCGGAAAGACCATTGAGCCAGCTTTCAAGTGCGGTGTTCAGATTGGCAAAGGGAACACCGACCACATAATTAATAACTAATACCGTTATCAGCGTTCCGAAAACAGGAACTAAAAAGACGGGAACAATCGATGCTGCAGCTTTTGGTAATTTTACATATTTTTTGATTAATAAGCAGGCATAGCCGGCAATCAAACCTGCTGCCAAAGCGCCTAGAAATCCTGCACCGAGATCTTTTGCCAACAATCCGCCGACAAGTCCCGGCGCGATCGCCAGTTTATCCGAGATGGAATAGCCGATAAATGCAGCGATCACTGGGAACATCATCCCTAAAGCTAACCCACCAAAACCATCTAAACTATGAAGCAATGCGATCAAACCATTGGCACTGTCGCCATATTTCCCATCCCAGATGTCCGTGATTCCATAAAACGTTGCCCCTACCCTTGCTACTGCCATGATAACGGCGCCAGCGATAACAAGCGGGATCATGTATGAAATACCAGTTAAAACATGTTTTTTCAATTCATTTCCTATCTTCTTAAACATATTCGTCACTCCTATTTTTCATCGATTTTTGCTAAGGCATCTTGAATCACTTGCTCAGCGTTTTTGATTGGCGCACTTACTGGAACTTCCAAGATCGTTTTCCCTTCAAAACGCTCACGGTCGCGAACTTTGGTATCTACTGCGAAAATAACGACTTCACCGATCTGTACGTCTTTTTCTGTTAGTGTTCCTTCGATCCCTGTTGCTCCTTGTGTTTCTACTTTGATCAAATGACCCATTTTTTGTGCACCTTTTTTTAATGCTTGTGCTGCCATATACGTGTGTGCTACACCAGTAGCGCATGCTGTCACTGCGATAATTTTTCTTTTCATTGTTCATACACTCCTTCAGTAAATGATTGGATTACTTGTTCCGGACTTTCTGCCGCTTTTAAATCAAGCACGACTTGATCGTCCATTAATTTGGTTGCTATTTCAGCAAGGATCTTCAAATGGCCATCCGATTTGTCGTGTTCCGCGATCGCCAGTAGAAAAACGATCTCGACAGGCTTGTCATCCAGTGATTGCCATTCTACCGGCTGCGCAAGTTTTGCAAAGCCGATCGTAGATTCCGTGACTGCTGTACTTTTGCCATGCGGAATCGCTACACCAAACCCAATTCCCGTTGTCGCATGTTCTTCCCGCTGATTCACTGCTTCTAAAAACTGGGCTTCATCTGTTACGTTCCCGCAGCTTACCAATCGTTTGGTCAATGCTTGGATCACTTCCGCTTTTGTCGCCGCCTGCAAATCAAATTGCATCGCATTTGCTGATAAAATATCTGTTACTTTCATTACATCTCATCCTTTACTAAACATTCATTTAACGCTGCTATCGTTCTCGCATCCGTTACTTGTTCTAACCATCTTTTGTTATCGATTCGTTCATAAAATTCTTCGTAGAGTTTATCTAAGCTCAAATTGTGATTGTCATCCAGTGCTAAGAAAAACACTTTATCTACTTGCTCTTCGCCCCATTGGATCGGATGCACCAATGTCGCTACTACGATCGCTGATTGTTTGATCAAAGCCGGATCGGCATGTGGTGTCGCAAGTCCGTGGAAGGACGTATAGGACAGTTGTTCTCGCTGAATCGCACTCTGTAAAACGCCCGGTTCGGCGTAACCACTCTGCACCAGTCGCTCAGCAATAAAAGCTAGTACCTCTTCAAGTGTTGTCAATTCCAATTGTGGAAATAAAAGCTCCTCGTGGATCAGCTGCTTCAAAAATGAATTTTTTTGTTTTCGTTCTTGTGGCTTCATGATCTGCAATTGCTTGGACACATTAGCTAAATCGCTTTCCGTCATCATCGGACTAACGACAATGACTGGAATCGCGCTGTGTAGATCTAAATAGATCGTACTAATGATCAGATCCGCTTCGATATTTGGCTCTTCCATGATTTTTTGAACAGAGAATATCGCCGTCACTGTTAAATTTTTGAAATACTTTTTGATTCTGGCAGCTAATAACTGCGATGATCCTAAGCCAGTGCTACAAACTAACGCCACATTTAGTCCTTCCGGCTGCGATTTGGTCCGTTCATAAAATGCTTCGAAGTGGAGCGCGATATAAGCACTTTCATCTTCATTGATGTGTACATGGAATTTCTTTTCAAACGGAACTTTTACTCGAAGCGCTTGTTCAAACGCCAACGGGAAATTCTGTTTGATTTTACTTAGAAAAGGATTCGTGAAATTCATGCCTAGTTTCAAACGGTTAAGCGCCGACTTCAAATGCGTTGCCAATCCCTCGATCAGCTCAAAGTCATAAGCAGTGCCTGTCAATGTACTTTCGACAAACTGTTTAAAGTCATCATTTTCCGGCAAGCTAGAGGGTTGGATCAGTTCATCATTCCACTGATTATAGGCAGCGGATAAATGGATCTGGATATAATCCGCTTCAAACGCGGGGATCTCCAGTTCAAATCGCGCTTCCAACAACTCAACCAAATAGCGGGTGTTTTCTTTTTGCGTCATCACTAGATTTTTCACCGGGGAAACTTGTAACGCTTCGATATAATCGGCACTCTTGATCCTTTCCAGTGCGATTGCCAAATGGATAACTAATGATTCAAACGCATAATCCGTAAAAGCAAAGTTCTTTTCCCTGCTGAAAGTATGGACGACATCAATGATCTCTTTCAGTCCATCGGTTGGAAAAATCCCTGTCAGATTGACTTCGATCTGCTCAAACGCCTGTCTTACCTTGCCGTTTTCCTGTTTCAAGTACCAGTTATCTCCCCAGAAGTGATTGATCAATTTCGAGGTCAAACTACGTCTTTCCTGTTCGGTCAACCGCAATTTCATTCCCTTACTGGGCTTCTTATAGAGCGTTACTCCTTCTTTTTCCAGCATGTTCGTTACTTCTGCCATATCTTTTTCGATTGTTCCGCGACTGATAAACAATTCGTCTGCCAGCATTTGGATCGTAATAAAATCTGTCGTTTTCAATAGTTTGATAAAAATATAAACTACTCGTTCCTCCTTCGTCTGCGGCAGAGAACTTACTGGTTGATCAATGTTCTTCAACATGTCGCGGATCGTTTGCTTATCGCCTTCGATATAGATCCCGATCTTAGGTTTTCGAACGAGGACTAGTTGACTTGCTGTTAAAAAACTATCGATGACTTGCAGCGATCGCGAAACGGTTTTTTCGGAAACGGCCATTTCGGCAGCAATACGTTTGACAGTCGTGTAGCCATTTTTGACAATGAATTGGATCATTCGTTTTTCACGTGGACTCAACATTTTGGTTACCGCTTTCATTTTTTGAATTCCTTTCTGTAACTGTATTCTATCTTGAATAAAAGGTCCGGAAAACTCCCAAAACGACCACATTATATCTGGTCATTTTCGGTTATTGTTCCGCACTTGCTACTAATGGTAGATTGATAGAGAAATTAATATAGGAAGGAAGCGTATTATGTCTGGATTTATGTTTGCACTGCTTCCAGTTCTAGGCTGGGGATTTATGCCGATCTTGGCAAATCTGCGTAAAAGCACACCGGAAGAACAGCTACTGGGAACGTCGATCAGTGCCTTTCTTTTTGCGATCGTGGCGACACTCATTGTTTTACCTGCATTTACGGTGACATCCTTTGTCATCAGCTTATGTTCCGGAATCTTTTGGGGGATTGGCCAACTTTTGCAATTTCGTGGCATCCGGCTCTCGAGCGTTTCTACCGCCATGCCGATTTCCAATGGTTCCCAATTATTATTTGCTACTTTGATCGCCGTACTTTTTTTCCATGAGTGGAAGACCGCGGGACAAGTGGGAGTTGGTATTTTGGCTACTTGTTTGCTTATCATTGGGGTGATCATGACTGGCTTTAAAAAACAAAACCAAACTGTAAAAGAAGCAGTACCTTGGCAAGTTTATCAAACGATCCTTTTATCGTCTTTGTTTTTATCTTTCTACGTTGTTACTAACCAAGCCTTTCACATCACTGGTTTTTCCATTATTTTACCACAATCAGTTGGCATGCTTATCTTTGCATTTGCAGTAAACTATTTTAAAGCCAAGCGTCCAATTTATAAAAATGTCCGTTTTAATCTTCTGACTGGCTTATCTTGGTCGATTGCCAACATCGGGATGTTCCTAGCAACGATCACTCTCGGCGTCGCAACTAGCTTTTCAATCTCCCAAGCCTGCGTGATCATCGCGACATTGTTTGGGATTTGGATTTTCAAAGAGAAGAAAGCCCCGTTAGAATGGAGTTTTATCTTGACAGGTATCTTATTGATCATGGCTAGTGTGGTATTGTTGGGAATGATGAAATGATCGCTTTTCCACGACTTTTCAAACAAGAACTATGGTTGAATAGTAATAAAAGAGGCTTTAGCTTTGGCGCTAAAGCCTCTTTTGATTATTTCCCGATCACTTTCTCTACCACTTGTTCTGCAGCGTGACCATTTTCAAAAGCACAATACTTATTATAAAAAGCAGCATATTTATCTTGATATTCTGTTTCGATTGCTTCTATGTTTTGAATCGCGCTGATTAATTGCTGATTATTAAAAAGCAGCGGTCCTGGGGCTTCTTCTTCAAAATCCATATAAAAGCCGCGAAGATTATTTTTATAATGCTCAAAATCATATGTGAAAAACAGCAGTGGTCGTTTCGTATTGGCAAAATCGAACATTACAGATGAATAATCTGTGATACAGATATCACTGATCAGATACAGATCACTGATATCGTCATAGGAAGCCACATTTTTCACGAAACTATCTAAACTCGAATCCAAGACCAGAGCATTGCTGATAATAATATGCGGCCGAAGAAGCAGCACATATTCGTTGCCAAAAGCCTCTTTCATTTTAAATAGATCCATCTTCAAGTTTATGAGATGTTTATTGGCTTGGTTGACTTCATCATCTCTAAAAGTTGGCGCATACAAGATGACTTTCTTATCTGCCGGTAAGGAAAGTTTCTGTTTGATCAATGCTTCTTTATTATGCAACTCTTCTACCGAAATATTGTAAAAGATATCGTTTCTAGGATAGCCAACTTCTAAGATTTCTTTTTTGTACTGGAATGCAGACTGGAAGCATTGCGTTGCATATGGGCTTGGTGAAATCAAGTAATCCCATTTGCGCGTCGCAATATTTACCCGATCTTTATATCCATCATCTTTTCCTTCGAAAGTATCTACATCGTTCAACATCTTTTTCAATGGTGTGCCATGCCATGTTTGGATATATTCCGTTTTACGTTTCTTGCGTATATAGTAAGGGAAGTTTTGATTATTCACCCAATATTTTGCTTTCGACAAGTATTTGTAATAACTAGGACTTAATCGATCGACTGAAATAACATTTGGATCATCGAAGGGATAAATATTATTATTCACCCACACAATCTTATATCCTGCTTGTTTATTTTTCAAAACCTCATAGATGACTTTAGGGCTGTCTGCAACGGCTTTTCCCACATTGCTTTCAAAAACGATCAACTTATCGTCCAAACGTCCAAACGTAACAAGCCATTTATTATATAGTTGCATGGCTTTGAAATAATACTTACTTTTTCTAAAACGTAAGAAAACACGTTGTGCAAGCACATCATATTGAACCATATCTTTGATGCGGTTTTTCTTTTTAAAAGCAAGTGCTGCTTCGAAAATCCGCTTAGAATTGCTTTGATCTTGATATTGATTGAACTTATCAGCTTTAATCATCAGTTCTTTACCCATTTCAAAATCATTCGATTCAAAAGCAGTCAAAGCATCGATCAAACTAACTTCATCGCTTACGATCCTACCTGGCAACTCTTTCTCAATATCCAGATGGGACGGATATTTACCAATAAAACGATCACGGTCAAATTGATAATAGATGACCGGTTTATGCATGAAACTAAAGTCAAAAGCCACACTTGAATAATCGGTTATCATCAATTTGCTTTCTTTGATGAGATCCTGTACGTTTTCTTCACCTTGCTTGATTACTTTGATATGGGCGGGGACATCAAAATATTGGATAAACGGCTGCATGTTGGGATGCAAGCAAAATACGATCGTCGTCCCAGCTTCAGCTAATGCTTTTATTTTCGGATGTGCAAGTAACTCTGTATAGCGTTCCAAGTATTCAGAAGCCTGTAATAATTCAATATTGGAAAGCCAATCTCGCCAAGTCGGAATAATAAGGATCTGGTCTTTTGTTTCCCGCTTTTCTGTAAATAAATTATCGAATCGCGGCAGACCTGTAACCTTTATTTGATAGTTGTCATAGCCTAAATCCCGTTCTACGATTTGTTTTTCGCGTTCAGAACTCGTAATGAACAGATCAATATTAAAGTCTTTCAGTTGTTTGCCGTAAATTTGCGATAAATTCTTCAATCCTAATACACCATGTTGTAAAAAGACTTTTTTGGCTTTGATTTTCTTTGTGTAGCGATAACTATCGATTGGATAGATTTGTTCTGGATGGTGTGTGGAGCAGATAAAATCTGCCTTTAGCATGATATCAAAATGCTCTGGAGATTGATAGTAAATAATATTTCCAAAAGGTGCTACATTTTTCAATTCACTCGAATTCCGATCAATGACATAATAGACTTTTTCCTCTGGATGGTGTGTACGCATATATTTAAAGAAATGTAGTCCATTGTCTTGCGCTTTATAATATTTTTCACCCACGATCCAGATTTTCTTTTTATTCCTCACAAATAAGTTAGAAGAACGTTTCATACTTTTTAAATACGCTTCATAACTTTCCGTTGTATATGCATTTATTTTAAATGATAGATTTCTTCCTTTGAGCGTAAAATACGGCGTAACTGACTTCACTTGATTTTCCATTTTTTTGGAAACTTCGCCTCGCAAGAATCTTTCTACAATGACGCGCGGATTCCCTAATTTAACTCGAACCGGCTCTCTAAGTTCCACTGTCTTTGCCTGAATAAAAATATCAATAACATCTTCAGGATCAAAGTCATTTGTCATAAAGTCACGGAGACTTTCAATAATGTCAATGTCAAAAGCGTATACTTTTGTATTTGTTTTTTTGCTTTTAGAAAAAAAGGTGGCATTCAGTGGGATGATTTTGGCATTGTTTGCCAAGCGGGAAGTGATTACCAGCGAAGATACATCTAAATTGACATTCCGCAAACTAAATTTCCCAGTCATACGTACCTGTTCCTCATTGATTTTCATTTTATCAATATGTCTTCTTACAATATAATTAGTCGCCGGCAATTCATCCCCGATAAAAAATTGGAAAAAGCCATTAACGGTGATCCAAGGATAGATCGCTGTTTCTTCGTCTTTTACATCAGTTAAATCAGTCATGATCGTTTCGAATTTCTTCACATTGATTTTCATTTGATTTAAAAGAATACCATTGTTTTGTTCAAGAATAAGATAGATCTTATCCTGTTCATACTTTTTGAAAACTTGCAGTGCTTGCCTTAAATCCAAAATAAACTTATTCGTATCTTCTAGAGGCTCAAATTTGATCTCATCAAATTCATTCCGTAGATACAAACAAGTAATCGTCGTAATGGAGCTATCAAACTCTATCGTTATTTCATTTTTCAATTGTTCAACTTTTAGTAAATTCATTTTTTTCGCCTTCCTGTATATAATTATTCATTAAATCTGTTATCATAGCGGTTCAAACTATATAAGTGAAGCATTTCATTAAATATTTTACCATATAAAGTAAAAATAACTAGCTTTATATTAAAAATTTCACATAAAAAAAAAGAAGCATTTAAAGTGCTTCTTTTTTTACCACTCATTTTCTTGTTTTTCTGATCACGTTCCATTTATACATTAAAAGCCAAAAAATCACACCTACAGTAGCAGCAATCACTACGAACCAAATCGCTATTTTGATTAGATCGCCTAAGGTTGTTATCGTTGGATCGCCAGCTGCATTGTATGAAACGTCCGCATAAAGGCTACCCAATGCGATCGGGACATAAATCATCGCGACGCCGATCACCCATGGGCGAAGACGTGGAAACATCAAGAATTTCCCATTATTTTCGAGCGAGATCCGCTTAAACAACAAAAAGCCACCAACAAATAATAGCAATGCGATCACAAACAGCAATAATGCCATTAATAAGTAAAATTTATCGGAATTAACTTCTTCATAAGTCCATTTCTGCCAAAAGAAACCACTCTCTTCAAAATTTTTCCCCGTCGCAAAAGAGCGGATGTTTAAAATAATATTATTAAGACCGCTAGCGAAGAACACCGTTGCACTAATAAAAAAGCCGACTGCAACGATACATGCAGTAATTATTTCGCCAACCACCACTCCTACAACAATTCCAATTTCCCAAACAAATAGATAGAAAGCCGTCACCCAAAATAATCGGATAATCAGGCTGCCGAAGTTTGGTAAATATTGACTTGGGATTTGACTATATATATTTATTAATCCGAGTCCCATAAATAAGATCACACCAAGGATCAAAGGAACCAGTATGGTCAAATGCTTTACGAGAAATATCCTGGTTTTGCTAAACGGGATTCCAAACGTAAAGTAGTCCATATGTTTATTTTTTTCAAACACAGTAACTTTCAATCCAATAAATAAGAATATAAAGCTAAAAAATATCGACCAAGTTGCGAAAGAATCTATATTGACATGTAAACTTTCTTCAATCTCTTTGGGACTCATATGGGATTCTTTGTCTGCCTGATTATCTTTTATGAACTCAGCAGATTGATAATACTGCTTGTTATCTTTATATTGAGTAACTAATCCTGTACTATTCAACCATATCATCGCACCAAATAATACTAATGTCGCGATCACGATCCAGCCGGACTGCCGCCATTCTTTCCATATCAAACCGCTCATCTCGCATATACCTCCTCTTCGTCGCCCAAATGGTAAAGGAACAGGTCTTCCAGTGTGACCGCCAATTCATCCATAAAAATAGGGTCTAGTGCTTGGAACTGTGTACGGAGTTCCGGAGTCAGTTCTGGAATCAGCAAGGTATAGACGCGGCCGAATTGCTGGATTACGGTGCCGTGTTCCAATAATAGTGCAGGTAGCTTTTTCTCTTTAAAAGCGATTTGCAATTTGACCGCTTGTTCCCGCATGGTTTCCAAATGATAGGTCTTCGCAATACTATTGTCTTTGAGGATGTGGATATAATCCGCGATTGGTTCCAGTTCTTGCAGTCGGTGAGACGAGATAATGATGCCTAGCTGATTTTTATCGACTTCTTCTAGCAGGATCTGCATGATTTTCTTTTGAGCGATAATATCCAGTCCTTCCATTGGTTCGTCGAGTAAAAGATATTCTGCTCCGATCGAAAGTGCTAATATCAATCCGAAAAGTCCACTCATTCCTTTGGAGTAAGTTCCTAATTTATGCTGCGGATTCAATTTCACTTGTCTTAGCAAGACATCAAATTTTGCCCCATTAAAATTAGGGTATGTTTTTTGATAAAATTTCTTGATCGTTTTCACCTTGTAGCCATCCCAAGCATGAAGCTGATCTTGCAACATGAAGATTTTTGCTTTAAGTCGTGGATTTGCTAATAATGGTTGATTGTCGATCTCCACGGTTCCGCTATCCGGGGTATAATATCCCATTACAGTTCGAAATAGTGTGGTTTTTCCTACGCCATTGCGCCCAACCAAACCAACTATTTCACCTGGATTGATAGTTAGTGAGATGTTATCCAATAATAGCTTCCCATTGATCGTTTTACTTATGTTTTTAATCTCCATGCTACTCCTCCTCTGCTTCTTTGACCCAGTTATTGATCTCTGTTTCACTGATGCCCAATGCTTTTAAATGAATAACTGCTTCCTTCAAGCGTTTTTTTGCATCGAGCAACGTCTTTTCTGAAAGCATTTTGCCTGTCTGTTCTGTAATAAATGTGCCCCGTCCTTTGACAGTGCTTAAAATTTCCAGTCGTTCAAGCTCTTGGTATGCTTTACTAACTGTATTTGGATTGATACCTAGTAGCGCTGCTAGCTCACGGATCGAAGGTACTCTATCACCGGGTTCCAGTATGCCTTTCACTACTTGCGCCTGCATTTCATTGACGATCTGTTCATAGATTGGCAATCGACTTTTATTATCTAATTCAAACATGTATTCACCTGCTTTGTTTTTTGTATTAAGTGAACTACTCCAAATAGTACACTCGAGCCATCAAAAAGTCAACTCATAAAATATTTAGCCAGCCTACTGTGAGCAGCTTTCCGATTTTTTGATAATCGTGCAAAAATCAATCCCTGTATCGTCAACTTATCTGCTATACTAAAAGTAAATCGTTCAAAGGAGCATCATCCTATGCAGCCACTATTATCCGAACGCATTATTCGTTCGATTTCCAAATATATTCTTCAGTTTACCGATTATTGGTTTGAAAATTATATCCATCAGATCTTACCAACTGAAGTGACCGATCAGAAGGAGATTCTTACGGACTTTCGCCAGCAGACTGTCGAGACGATCGGTTCCGGTTTAAGAGCGATCGCCACTCAACGGATCGACGAAAAAGCGTATTTCGAGCTTGGCGCTGCTCAATTTGAAAATGGGATCACTTATGGACAGACGCTGGAACTTCGCTATGCCTTTGAAGAAGCGATGGAATGCTTTCTGATTCAAATCAATCAGCGACATGATCTGGAGCTTTCCGATCAGGAAATTGCCGATTATATCACAGCACTAAAGCAGTTAAATGATATTTTGACGCCGATCATTGCCGCTGGTCATGCCTCTAAACAATAAAAAAACACCAGCTCTGCTAAATTGCCGCAGCTGGTGTTTTCTTTATTTCTCAAATGGGAAAACGATGCCCCATTGTTCTCGGATCGTCGTCATAAGTGCTACCACATCTTCTGTCAGAGAAGCAGTCGGATTGGTTCCTGACGCAATAAAATTTTCCATACCGCGAACTTCATAGCGCATCGCATCGGCTCGATTACCCGCCGTGATTTCTTCTTCCGTTCCGTCCTGATACGTGATCAGCGCTTTATCTGCCCGTGAGAAATGATTGATCGTAATATAACCATGCTCATAGGCGACTATTCCCTGTTGTGGCATGCTCGCACGGAATGTCATTGTCACTACGGCCATTTCGCCAGCTTCGTTTTGCAAAACTACTCCAGACTGTTCGTCCACGCCAGTTTCGTATTTTTTCACACTCGTAGCGATCTCCGTCGGTTGCGAATTCAGAAAAACGCGTGCAAATGTCAGCGCATAAGTACCGATATCCAGTAATGCGCCGCCCGCTAGATCCATGCTGAAAAAACGATTATTGGGATCATTGGGCTGGTTTGCTCCAAATGTGACTTGGATCATTTTCAATTTCCCAAGTTTGCCGGAAGTGATTCGTGACTGCAGTTCCTCATAAAGCGGCATATGAAAGATCGTCATGGCTTCCGCTAATACAAGCTCTTTTTCCTCAGCCAATTTCTGCACCTCTTCCAGTTCAGCCGTGCTCACAGTGATCGCTTTTTCGGAAAAGACATGTTTCCCATGCTGAAGCGCCTTTTTGATATAGCCGTAATGATCCGAATGCGGGGTAGCGATATAAACGACATCGATCTTTTCATCGGCCATCAACGCATCAAAATCTGTATACACCTGCTTGATCCCGAATTCCGTTGCAAAAGCCTCGCCCTTTTCTTTATTCCGTGCGCCAACTGCATAGATATTGCATGCTTCCGCCTGCAGAGCTTTGGTAAATTGGTGAGCGATCCCGCCTGGTCCGATGATTGCCCAATTAAGTTTTTGCTTCATTTTCGTCATCCTTCCTCGCTTGATTCTTCATTTTATTATACCTATCCAAGAATGCGCTTTCAATAATTTACATCGCTGACTAACCACATACTTTATGCTATAATCATACTACTTTTATGAGGGGGGGATATATCTATGATTGAAAAAGTAAGTATCCAAGCAAAGGCGAAGCAGGTCACTCATCATTATGAACCAAAAGAAATCGCCGTAATCAACGATATGTCAGTAAAACTGGCAAAATTCGAAGGGCCTTTTACATGGCACAAGCATGATGACTCCGATGAATTGTTTCTAGTCATCAATGGTGAGTTGACGATTGAAATCGAAGGTCAATCTCCTGTCCATGCCAAAGAAAACGAATTGATCGTTATCCCGAAAGGCGTCAAACACCGCCCTAACCCGGATAAGGAAGTATTGATCGCCCTACTCGAGCCAACTGATCTATTGAATACCGGCGATGTCACTAACGAGTTCACTGTGAAATATATCGAAAAGATCTAACGCAACTGATCTGCTAAATAAAGCCCGCTTGCTGCCGCTTGACTCAGTGAACTGGTTATTCCAGAACAATCACCGATCAAATACAGGTCGGTGATCGTTGTTTCAAACACAGCATTCGTTTCTAGTTTAGGTGTATAAAGCTTGCTGTCCATTCCATATACGACCGTATCCCCATTGATTGGCCGATCCAGTAGCGTTTCCAATTGTTTGAGAAAGTCTGTTGTAGCTGTTACATATTCCGCGGGTATCTCCGCTGTTAAATCACTGAAATCAGCCTCTAATGTAGGCTCCACTTCTAGGTTATTTGCTTGAAAATGGTCGTCCAGTTCTGTTAGCCGACCGGCAACGATTCGTTCTTCGCCTTGATTGATGCCTCCAACCACCTTTTGCAAATACGCATTTGCCGCTGTTGCCGTAGGGAAATATTTCGGATAAAACAGTGTGAAATTTAAATTCGTGCTTGCCCCGGCTTCACGATAATTTTGTCCATCTGGCATGACCAGCCCTTCCTGCCGTTTTCGGATCACATTCCCATGCCTATTCATACAATAAGTAAAAGTTTCCCCATATCGTAGTTTTATTTCCTTTGCTCCTTGCAACAGTTGATCCAACTGGTCACCCGGCATTTCCACGCGCAACCCCAGATCTAGTCTGGCAGGCGCAAATTCCAACTCCCAGTTTGCAGCTATTTCCTGCAGCCATGTATTTCCCGATCGCCCTGTAGCGATAACGATTTGCTTTGCTTGAATCACATCCTGCGATGCAAGCGTCAACGAAAACGAGCTCATTTCTTTTTGCAACATCGCTACCTCCGTATCAAAGCTGAAATCAAACTCCGCTTGCAAAGCTTGGAAAAATGCTGCAAAAACAGCAATCGAAGTTTCCCGTCCTAAGTGTTTGGTCATCGTCGTCAAAACAGAAAATCCTAGTTTTTCTGCCCTTTCCTGCCAATCCACGTGACCAGTTATATACGTTTCCACTTTTTCCGCACCATAGCCATTCAGCACCTGTTCCACCTTTGCTGCGTATCCTTGCGCTTGTTGCTCTCCGATTTTCTCAGCCAACTCCCCACCAAAATCGTTGGTGAAATTATACTTTCCTTCTGAGATCCCTAGTCCGCCGAAACCCATAAATGCAGCGTCTGGCTTATCGCTTTGCAGCCGCTCTGGAAGCGGTCTACCTTTCTCGATGACGAGCACTTTTTTTCCGCTTCCTAAAAGTCCCAGCGCGGTAAAAACACCACTGACTCCAGCGCCAATAATGACGATATCATACATCCTGCTTCCCTCATTTCTCGACTCATTTAGCTTTATCATAGCGCATCTCACTCTTTTTCTAAAGCATTCCATGCGAAAAGCCAGTTATCTAATACAGATAACTGGCTTTTCGCTGTTTTCAACCAACCTTATTTACGAAGATCCTTCACCCAGCTAACAGCCTGGTTCATTGCTGCTCGTGTTGCTTTTGTTTGATCTAAGACATTCAGCATCACAAAGTCATGGATGATGCCTCCATATCTTGCCGCTGTAACAGGTACGCCGGCTGCTCTTAATTTATCAGCATATGCTTCGCCTTCATCACGAAGCACATCCGCTTCGCCAGTCAAAACCAGCGCTTCGGGAAGCCCTTTTAATTCATCCAATGAAGCACGCAGGGGTGAGGCGGTAATTTCTGCGCGGTCTGATTCTGAAGTGGTATATTGATCCCAGAACCATTTCATACCTTCTCTATATAAGAAGTACCCTGTGGCAAATTCCTGATACGAATCTGTGTCAAAATTAGCATCGGTTACTGGATAGAACAATAATTGCCCACTTAATTTCGGACCATTATTTTGTTTAGCCAAGAGCGTCATCACAGTAGCCATGTTGCCGCCGACGCTATCCCCTGCTACGATCAAGTTATCTGTATCCCAGTTGCGTTCCTCGCCAAGTTCTTTTACTTTTTTCAAAACCTCAAAGTTTTGATGAATCGCGGTAGGATATTTTGCTTCTGGTGAAAGGGAATATTCTGGGAAAACAACCACAGAATTAGTGCGGTAAGCAAGTTCACGAATCAATTTATCATGTGTATGCGCGTTTCCGAACACCCAACCAGCACCGTGAATGTAAAAAATAACGGGTAGTTTTTCTGTCGTATCTTCCGGTTCTACAAAACGAACATTGATCTTACCAAGCTCACCCAGATCGACTTCCTTGTCTTCCAGTGTCGCCGGATATTTATGAATCTCTGAGCTTTGGACTTCATCGACTAATTTTCGTCCTTCTGCTGGTTCAAGTTCAAATAAAAATGGTGAACTTGAATTATCATCACTGAATTTTTGAGCTGCTTCTTCTAACCGTACTTTTTTGGACATGTTAATTCCCCCTATTATTTTAAATTGCGCACAATTTAATTTTGCATAACTTAATTATACGACTTTTCGAATGAAAAGCAACTAGCTTGCTTCAAAAACTTTTCAATTAAAAAGAACTGCCTGGTTCTTTCAAGAAAGCCAACTCGTCCGCAGTGGACCTCCTGCCTAAGATCTGGTTGCGGTGCGGGTATCTGCCGAAGCGTAAGATAATATCCCGGTGCCGATGTTCAAACTCCAGATTTTGTTCCAGACCTGGTTCAGAAAAATATTTTACAGCCTCTTCATGAATAACGAGTGATTCAGCATGCATAAGCGGCATGTATAGAAACCCACGTTGCTCTGCAGGAAGCTTGACATTTTCCCCTGTCCGGATCGCCTCTTGCGCAAGTACTAGCGCCATACCGTCGCTTGCAAAAGAGCGTGGATCATTTCGATAGATATTTCGTGAAAATTGATCCAACACAATGATTTCTGCTAACCGGCCTTCGATCGTTTCTCGCCAGGAAAAACATTCTCCCCTCGCCGCTTGTTCTTGTAATTCCCCAAAGCGTGCCAGAATCTCCTCATCAAGCTTGTCGTCTTTCGCAAATCGCTGCTCTGGTGTTAATTCCTGAAACCAAAAATGCATCACTTCTGTTACTGTTACCATGCTGTCCACTCCTTCATCTAATTCGTTACTCTTCTCCTATACCCCAAAATAGTTTTTGCACACGCTAGACTTTTTTCGTTCGCAGCCCGTATAATGAGAGGTATCCCACATAAATCAGGAGGTCTTTATTATCATCATTACAGAAGAAACTCTGCCTATAGATGAATTTGTTGAAGAAACTGTTTATCAGCATTGCCATTTTTTATATGCCAATACATATGCAAGTGTTCAAAATGTTACTTTTATCGGTTGTACATTCGAGCAGCATGATTTTTCCGATTATACGTTTTTAGATTGCACTTTTCGAGGTATCGACTTCTCCAATCAAAAATTTGATCTTACCAAGTTTTACCGCAATAAGCTGGAAAACTGTAAATTTTTAGGAACTAGCTTTTATAAAGCTGTTCTTGTCGACAATCACTTTAGCGATTGTGTCCTTGATTTCAGTAATTTTAGTGAAGCAAAATCGAAAAACAATCGTTTTACCGCTTGCCGCCTGCAAGAAAGCTACTGGCAGGAAGTTACGATCGAAAAAGGGACTATATTTGAAAACTCCGAGCTCGGTGCAATGGACTTTATCGGCACAAATCTAAAAGGAGTCGATCTTTCCTCCTCCAACCTTTCTGAACTGCGGATAGACAGCAAAAAAATGAGCGGGCTGATTATCTCTCCCGCTCAAGCAAGCTATTTGATTCAATTATTTGGTGTCAAAATCAAAGACTGACTCCTTATTCTGTATTTTTATCAAATGCCACATAGCCATTCCAGATCGGCATCAAACAACTTTAAACTTTTTTATTAAGACTGACAGGATGTTGTCATATTAAAAGTGTTACGCTATGAAAGTAAATATTTTTAATATGAGTTATGGAGGTATAAGCATGGACAAACAATCATTACATTTAGAAAAAGATATTGAGGTGCTTCAATCCATTGTAAGAGAGATGGCCGCATCAATGAGTGGGGGAACAAAGCACTCGACATTGGGCAGAGGACGCGATTTGGTTCGATATTGGTGCTACTGCATCAAAAGGGGTAACACCTGCTTATAAAGAATTCGATGAAGCTTTCTCCAATCTAGCATCATGTGACGTTACTATTAAAGAAATGGACGTACTTATCACGGAAAGAATGGGAATCGTTTGTACCATTCAAAGCTGGGATCTGATTACCAAAAAAGACAACGAAAAAAGCAATCTCCTTGTTCGACAAACAGATTGTTTTGAAAAGCAAAATGGCGAATGGGACGGAAAATACGTGTTGTAAGCATTAAAAAGCCCTGTGCATTTGTACAGGCCTTTTTAACATCATTTTTTGGAGCGAGTGTCTGGTTTCAAAAGCAGTGTCGCATATCCGACTAATGCAGCACCAAAAAATAATGTTCCGTATCCTATCCAGCCTGCCACTATCCCCGAAACGGCTGCGCCAATAGCCTGTCCAAAGGCAAGTAGAAAAAACGGCATCCCCAAACCAAATGAAGGATTATCTTGAAACACCGAGATCCCCCAGACCAACAAAACTCCCGACATAAAAATATACGCACTTCCAAACAGCATCGGCGAAAGAAGCCCAAGAAAGTTATTCAGAGCAGGAATACTCAACAACAAAGAAGCAGTTGAAAGCGCAGCGATCGACATAATGTATGCCATCGCGATCCCGAACTTATGGATAAAGATCCCAACCGTTCCTCCCCATATTCCTGCTGCCCCAATAATCACCCAAAACCATTTTCCCACATAAACAGAAACAGTATCGACGTGCAGCATAAAATCACGCGAAAATAGCCAATAGGCAGAACAGGAAAAACCGATGACTAGCGCGGCAATTCCTAATTTGACAGCATGTCCTCGCTCTTTTTTAGATAGTTTCAGCCTTAGCTGGTGCTTAGTCTTCTCTTGTTTGGGCGTACCTTTATAATTCACAGCTGTTACCAAAATAGCGATCCCCATAAACAATACATAGGCTCCCCGCCAATTATCTACTAGCCAAATCGCTGTCAATCCTGCCAAAGCAGTTCCAATACTTGTCCCCGAATTGATCCAGGAATTCACTTGATTTTGCTTACTTTTTTCTATTTGACTGTCAACGATATCCGCATACGGCGGTGACGAAAATCCAGTACTCAATCCCGCTAAAAACACTCCCGTCCCTAATAGAACCGCATTAAACGAACCTGCGATCGACCCCAGCCCAGTAATAGCCGAAATCCCCGCAATCATTAAAATCGTTCGCGGCGGCCATTTATTAGCGACAATCATCGCCGTAACAATTGCCAGACAATAAGCTATATAGGATAAAGCAGAAACAATCCCGCTCGTTGCTTGGTTCATATGCAACGTTTGATTTATGCCTGGAAGCAACAACCCATAACTAAACCGTGAAAGCCCATAAGTGACTGCGATCATTGGCAATCCAGCCATTACTAAAACTTTACTTTTCATATCAACACCTCTTTATATAGAACGTTCATTATAATAAAAACTAAAAAATGATATGCAGCCTTCCATTAAGAAGAAAGCTGCATTTTCTTCGCTAGCATCAATGCGGTTGCTTTTACTGTTTCTATATCTAGTACTTGTGCCATTGAAGTTATTCCTTCCAAGATCATCACTGCCTCTATACTAAATGAGGAAGAAGCCTGAAAAAATGCCTGATCTGCAGCAATTTTGGCCAAAAGTCGTTTTTTATGATCGGTAGATAAAGTAACGATTTCCTCATTCACACCCGAATATTCTTGTTTCGCTCGTAAAAACATACAGCCATTCGCTGCTTCTTGATCGATCCATTCGATATGAGCGTTTATCAACGAATCCAAATAGCGTCCGGCGCCATTTTTACGATCGATTTTCTCTTCTAATAATTGCAGATACTTCGCTTCTCGGCGAACTAACACTTCTTTGATCAATTCTTCCTTCGATTGAAAATGGTAATACATCGTCATCGAAGCGACTTGTGCTTGCTCTAATATATTTTTTACACCAACGGCATGAAACCCATGTTGATAAAACAACGAGGTGGCTGTTTGAATCAGTGCTTCCTTTTTCAGTGATTTTTTCATTCCATCCTCTCCTTTATATAGAACGACCATTATAAATAATTTAACATGTCTATTGACAGAAAGCAACTTGCTTTTTTAAAGTGCAGCTCGTATAAATGCCACGGATTCCTCTAGTGTCAGTGCTTCTCCAAGGAACTTTTCTCCCGCTTCTCCCAACCAATCCGCGGGCAACCACCATTTTTCAAGTTCTGCGACTCCAAAATCAGCCGCTTTCCCTTTCATCTTGTGACGTCTTACCGTTTCTGGAAAAGAAATATCGCAATAATAAACTGCCGCCTCATCCTTGAAAAGCGTGATTAGCTCATGAAGCATGTCGCCATATTTGTGTTTAGCGAGAATCCCTTCCACAATCACATAGGCATAGTTCGCTCTCCCGTACTCTGCCAAATGACGAATCAGCTCGATGCTTGCGTTGCCGGCTGTATCTTTTACCGCCAGCATCTCCCGCCGAATCACGTCCTGCGAAAGAAGCAGCGCTCCTGTTCCTAAATTTTTTTGTAATGCTTTTGCGATCGTAGTTTTACCGCTGCCGGAATTTCCTCGAATAATAATTAGTTTTGCTGTCATTCTTTCTACTCCTTTCTCCAATTAGGAGATATGTTTTTAAATAAATAGACAGGGTAAACATGAACAAAGCAGCTTGGAGGCATCCTTCCAAGCCCAATAGTTTCATCCTTTATGATACGTTAATTTACGAAAAGCTAATTCATTCGTTCATTTTCGTAAACATAAATAAATATTTGAAACTTATTTGTAATATATGTATTTACTTTGTCATCAAGACGTGTTATATTTTCTATAGAAGCAAATTTAGGAGGTCTTTACTTATGAAATCTTTAAAAATCGTGGCCGTTGCGCTTTTAACAACTATCCTTATTCTCCCAACTGCATTTCAAAATACGGCTACTGCTGCTACCACAACGCAGAAACAAACTGCCGTGAAAAAAACGAAAACGACAAATAAAGCAGTGAAAAATCTGCATTTTAATAAGAAAACAAAGAAATTCACTGGAACAGCCAAAGCTAATCAACAACTCTACATCTGCTCGCCAGCTGATAAAAATTTTGGTGAAGGTGTCGTAAAAGCTAATAAAAAAGGACATTTCACAGCCGAATGGGCAACTGTCCCCGATAAAATCTATGTTTATCCTTTCAATAAAGAAGGACACACCACGAAAAAAATCACTTATATCGTCAATAAATAAGTTTTAACAAAAAGAACGGGATACTTTTACAATAAAAGTGTCCCGTTCTTTTTGCGTTCAGACATTCAACTGGATCGATAATTTAATAATAAAATGATCTTTTACGCCGACAAGTTCGCTGCAGTAATCCTCGTGATAAATTGGTCCCACAGTGTCCGCAAGGCGAATGTCCTCCATAAATTCTGGAATGCAGGATGTAACGTCTTCATTTTTAAGGATTTTAAATAAACAGAGATATTCTCCTGCCGGCTTCACGTAATTACTGTGTTTCTTTTCTACTCGCTGAAAAAAATTCGTGGCTTGGTTTATTGTTTCACCAACGTTATTATGTTCAAATAAAATACCATATTGATAACCATAATGTAGGAAATTATAAAAATCTGACGCCAGCTCCTGCCTAGGAAGAACTTGATAGTATTCGTCTTTGGTTAATTGCTCATGAAAAAGCACATTTGCTCCTTTGGCTTTGAATACAGCAAAGCGTTCACTCATAAATTCAATGCCCTCATAAATTTGTTGTAATTCCAATATTTTTTTCCGAATAGCCTGTTTTTGATTGGCGAGGATCTCTTCTTTGTCTGCTGTTTCCCGGTTTTGGAAAATCACCGCAATGTCTTTCAGTGACAGGCCGATCGTTTGATAGAGTTTGAAAGAAGCAATCCCTAATGGGATTGCTTCTCTTTTTGTTCTTCCAGTATTTTAGATACCTTCTTAACTTTAAAGCGATATTCCTTTTTAACAAGTCTATCTAATTCGTCCGATGTGGCACCGGAACTTTCAAAATTTGTATCGGGATCAACATCTGCATCGAATTTCAATTCAGGATCATCATTCACATAACCTTCTATAACATACGTTCCAGTGGGAATCGTGTGTATATCCGTATAAGTAATTTTTTTAATTCCTTCATAATTGTATTTATAGAAAAGTTCAATCCGAGATTTTTGTTTTTCTAGAATTGCTTCTTTTTCTTGTTCTTTTTTGTGCATATGCCAACCTCCTAGAAGTATGACTATTAAAATAGTAGCCAATATTGGTATAATAATTCTGTAGTTGTTTTTCAATTTCATCACCTAATGATGATTATAACATAATGAGAGGTTTTGCAGATGAATAATATAAACATCAAGGATAATCAATATTGGAGTCTATCAAGGGCAGCATACAGGGAATGGAACGAGGGCTCAAAGTTTGTAGACGAAGAAGGTCTTACATGGAAAATCATTTTAAAAGAAACTACACCTAATGGTTATCAAGGATATGCAGTAGTTCCAAAAAAAGACTATAAAGTAGATAAAACGGGCGATTTTTTCACAGGAAGAGTACAAAATGTAAAATATAATCACATAGTCATTATTTCTAGAGGAACAGAACCAACGAAATTTGGCGATCTCAAGGCAGATAGCAAGTATGTTGTTTTTGGATCAGATAAAAATAAAAAGCCCAATCAAATTAGGGATGCAGAAAATTTTTATAAGGTCGTTCAGAAACGCTTTTCTCCTAAAAAAACCTATGTCACTGGCCATAGCCTCGGTGGCGCTATTTCTCAAGACCTATCTGCGGAGTTCCAAACAGAAGGTGTCACATTTGCAGCGCCAAACGTCTATAATATTTTGACTCCAGAAGCTAAAAAAAGAGTTAGAGAAGGTCAAACCGATCGCTACATGATCGATTATACACATGATAACGAACAGATCGGACTCTTTTCGCAATGGGGCGCACCGCTTATTGGGCTTCAATTTGTGACAAAAGGAAAAGGGCATGGCATCGATAATTTCCTCCCCCACTTTAGCGGTAATGGATCAGCAGCAGTGAAAGTAGATCCAGATGCGACGATTCAATATGCGAACAGACTGAAGAACATCGCCTCCAATTTGGACAGTGTGATTAATGCCCTGGAAACCTACCGGGAAGAGGAAGAAAAAGAAGTGAAGAAAATGATTCGTGAGCTTAAGGCGGAAACCCACAGTGGGGGTATGTTGCACTTGCTAGATGAAAATGATGTGGAAGAGGCGGTTCGCGAGATCTCACGCAGTAAAGTTGGTGGTGTGTATCGTTTTCATGATGAAGAGGGGTTAGATTCGCTGATTCAAAAACTTCATAAAAAGAAAAAGGAGCTTTGGGATTTCGGCGATAAGGTCGGCTACGCAGCACACAGTTTTCGTGATAAAGATCGTGCACTTGGAAGCAAGATCACCCAGGCACTTAGAAAACAAATCTAACAACATCCAGGAGTGAGCATAAAATGAATTTTGAACATGAAATAAAACAAATTGAGAAAAGCATGGCCAAAGCCTTTGAAGCAGGTGCTACCCATGCGCTGAATAGCTTGAAAAAGCAAAAGCATTTTTTTGAAAAACAGATGATGTTGCAGCTATTAAAAGAGAAGGTGCATCAGAAGGCTGTGCGAATAGTATCAGCGCAAAAGCCAACGTTGACGGAAGCAAAGCCTTACTTTGAAGAGTGGTTTCAGGAATTTAATAAGATACAAGCTGGTTTGAAAGAATCTTTTGATTCCAAGACTGGAGATGTGATCGGTGAAAAAGTCATGCGATCACGTAATAAAATTGTTCGAGATTATAGTCAGGAATATCGGGAAATTATTAGCAGCGTGAAGATTGGTTTATTCTAATTTTTCAGCTATATATCTGGAAGCACCGAAAAAACAAAGGAATTGCTCGAAAACACCACTTTCAAAATTGGTTTCAAGCGATCCCTTTGTTTTTTGATTTATACCTCGAACGCTATAAATATGTTATATTCCCTCACAACACACATCCACAAAATACTGCATCAACCGCTCATCCTCCGTCAACTCTGGATGAAAAGCTGTCACTAGCACATTGCCCTCACGTGCTGCAACGATTTTATCATCTACATACGCTAGAACTTCTACTTCTTTTCCCGGCTCAAGCAGATAAGGTGCTCGAATGAATACAGCTCGAAATGGTGCTTTTCCTAAGGCGTCTATGGCAAGATCGGCTTCAAAGCTGTCCTTTTGTCTGCCAAAGCCATTGCGCATGGCGGTGTAGTGGCTAAAGCCCAGACTTTCTTCGCCGCCTTCGATCGCGGTTGCTGAAAGGACCATGCCAGCGCAAGTTCCGAAGATGCCTTTTCCGGCTTTATGGAAAGCTTTTAAAGGTTCCATAAAACCGTAGCGCAGAATGAGTTTACGAATGGCCGTACTTTCGCCGCCGGGGATTATCAATCCCGCTAGTTCATTTAGTTGTTCAGGTTTCTTCACAGTTACCGGGCTATTACCAGTTTTACGAATCATTTCTACATGTT
Organism: Listeria grayi DSM 20601; assembly: GCF_000148995.1. Classification (GTDB taxonomy): domain Bacteria; phylum Bacillota; class Bacilli; order Lactobacillales; family Listeriaceae; genus Listeria; species Listeria grayi. The sequence goes on along the minus strand of NZ_GL538353.1, from coordinate 181,489 downwards.
CGCTTATAGCACCCTGCAATGCTAATACACCAATGTTTTTCATTTTACCAGCCCCGCTCTTGCATGCGTTCTTCTGGTGATAAATGGCTGATTTCGATTCCTTTCATGGCTGCGCCAAGTTCTTTAGATAGATTTCCGATCAGTTCATAATCATCATAATAAGTGGTTGCTTGAACGATCGCGTTTGCGAATTTAGCTGGATTATCCGATTTGAAGATCCCTGAACCAACGAATACGCCGTCAGCGCCAAGTTCCATCATTAAAGCTGCATCTGCTGGTGTCGCAACGCCGCCTGCTGCAAAATTGACCACTGGCAGCTTGCCAAGTGTTTTGATTTCCTTGATCAATTCATATGGTGCGCCTAGATTTTTGGCTGCTGTCATCAATTCATCGTTGTTCATGCCTTTGATCTGGCTGATTTGGCTATTCACGCGGCGCATATGTCTAACTGCTTCCACGATATTTCCCGTTCCCGGTTCGCCCTTTGTTCGCAACATTGCAGCTCCCTCGCCAATTCGGCGCAATGCTTCTCCTAAATCACGACAGCCGCATACAAATGGTACGGTGAAATTGCTTTTAAGTAGATGATATTCTTCGTCTGCTGGGGTCAGAACTTCGCTTTCATCGATATAGTCGACGCCCATTGCTTCTAGGATACGTGCTTCGGTAATGTGGCCGATACGTGCTTTAGCCATAACCGGAATCGATACGGCGTTCATTACTTCTTCTACGATACGTGGATCAGCCATTCTTGCAACGCCACCGGCTGCGCGGATATCAGAAGGTACGCGTTCCAGCGCCATAACGGCTACAGCTCCTGCTTCTTCAGCGATTTTCGCTTGTTCGGCGTTGATGACGTCCATGATAACCCCGCCTTTTTGCATTTGCGCCATTCCTCGTTTTACTCGCTCTGTTCCAGTTGTTTTTTCCAAATTAAACTCCTCCAGTTCGTGATTTGTATTCTTTATCTCTCTATGATATGCTAGAAAATAATTTACCAAAACAGCCAATTGGATGTTGTTTTTACCATCCAATTTTCAAAGGAGTAAAGACATGTGGCATTTAGAGTCAAAATCGGACTTGCCGCTTTACGGGCAGATCATCCAGTTGATTGAGAGAAAAATCGAAAATGGCGAACTATTGCCGGGGGAAAAACTGCCAGCGGAAAGAAAGTTGGCACAGTTGCTTGGGGTCAATCGCTCAACGATCGTGCGGGCACTCGACGAACTGGCAGCAAGTGGGAAATTGGTTCGGACGCAAGGAAGCGGTACACATGTAAATGAAGAAAAATGGGGGGTACTCACTACAGGGAAAACCAATTGGCGGCACTATGTCGACCAGGGTGGTTTTCATGCCGAAGATCCTTATATTCGAGATGTACATGCGCTTGCACTTCATGATTCAAAACAAGCGATCGACCTTGCAACTGGAGAATTGCCTGTGGAGCTGATGCCGCAAATCGAAACGCCTAGTCTTTCCTGGCAATCTTTTTTAGCAGAAGAATCGCAACACGATATACTCGGGTATTCACCACTGCGCCACACGATCCAAAAGCAAATGGCCGCAGCAGCTGGTATCAAAACGAATGCTGATCAAATTTTGATAACCTCGGGCGCTCAGCAGGCCATTTTTCTGATTACACAATGTCTACTTGCTCCCGGCGATGCGATCGCGATCGAGTCGCCTTCTTATTTTTATTCGCTTTCCCTTTTCCAATCAGCAGGACTGCGCATTTTTGCGCTACCGATGGATGAAGATGGTGTGATCATTTCAGATCTAGAAAAATTGTATCGCAAACACCGTATCAAAATGGTTTTTGTAAATCCGACTTTTCAAAACCCGACCGGTCTGCTTATGCCAGATAAGCGCCGGGCGCAACTGATTGAATGTTGTGCTGCACTTAAAATACCGATTGTGGAAGATGATCCTTTTGGTCCGCTCCTTGATTATTCGGACCAAGCGGTCACACCACTTAAAAAGCTGGACCCGGATAATGTACTTTACATCGGTTCACTTTCCAAAGTAATGGGCTCCAACACTCGAATCGGCTGGCTGGACGGACCTCCTGCTGTTGTCAACCGGTTGGCAGAAGCGCGTCAGGAAATGGACTTTGGATTAAGTATTTTCCCGCAGATCTTGGCCAATTATGTCTTGCAAACCGATTCGTTCCAGCAGCATTTAGACTTTTTACGGATCGAACTGCTCAAAAGGCGCGATCTGCTGATTGCGGCGTTAGAGCGTCACTTACCGAGCAAACTTGATTATCTTGTTCCTGAAGGTGGCTTCCATTTATATGTCAAACTTCCTGTAGCAACGATGCGAAAAAGTTTGTTCCCATTTTTTCTCGATAAAAAACTACTTGTGATGCCAAGTACGACTTTTGGAGAAAAGGCTCCCGCTATTCGCTTGACCTTTGCCAGAATAACAGAAAAAACCGCCGAGCAAGCGGCGGTGATCTTGAAAGATATCTTGGATAGTAATTAATTTTCCCCATACCTATGCAGGTCTATTCCAACTAGAATCGTACTCGTAGATCCTGGTAGTGTCTATCTTTTACTTCGATCACTCGCCACTGTTTCAACTTTGTAGCGTGCCCATTCGGAGATCACTTCAATGAAACGGTTCAATTCAGCCGGCGCGAAATGGCTAACGACCATGTAGCATGCTTGCCCAGTAACTTTGTAAAATTCTTCTATGTCAGGGAATGCATGGACGGCTGCTTCAAGTGCTGCAAATTGATTGGTGTCCATATATAAATAGATGAATTGTTTCGTTTCGTAATGGACTTTGATGGTGAATTTTTCGAGTGTTCCTTCTTCCATCAAGCGCATGATCCGGTTTCCAACGGCTTGTCCGGTCATGTGGATACGCTCACCGATTTCTTTATTCGTTAACCGGCTATTCTCCATCAGCAAATCTAAAATCTGTTTATCTTGAAGATCCATATGCTCACCTTTTTCATTATGAAAGTTTTTAGCTGCTTATTCTTTCAACAACTACTTTACGCAGTTTCTCATGCCTATTATACTTGCACTATCAATAAAAATAAAGATTGGGGCGATGAATGATGAAACAAGCATTAGTAATTATCGACATTCAAAATGATTATTTCCCCGGAGGAAAAATGGAACTGTCACAGCCGGAGGAAGCGTTGACAATAGTAAAGCAATTGGAAAAGCACTTTGCTGAAGCACATCTGCCAATCTTCTATATCCAGCACCTCAACCATCGCAAGGGAGCATCCTTCTTTGAGGCGGGGACTATAGGTGCTGAGCTACATGCGGAATTGGCAGTCGAAAAGGATGCTTTGATCATCGAAAAACACTTTCCGAATAGTTTTTATCAAACCGATTTAGAAGCGAAATTGCGGGAACTAAATGTAGAACAGCTCGTTATTACTGGGATGATGACACATATGTGCGTGGACTCCACCACTCGCGCTGCTGCCGAGCTTGGCTTTCAACCGATTTTGATTGGCGATGCCACTGCAACGCGTGATTTAGAAGTAGCTGAAAAAAAGGTTGCTGCTGCGGATGTGCAGACGGCGTTTTTAGCGGCATTGACTAGTTTTGCAGAGGTGAAACCAGCAGCTGATTATTTGCAGGGCTGAGAAAGTGTTACTCTAAACCCTTTGCTGGACCAGTTTTTCTATCCTCTCTTTGACAGAAACAATAGAATCCAACTTTCCAGCTGATATTCCACAAGGGATAAACGATTCATGATCGTTTATCCCTCTGATTTCTAACCCAATATCTCCTGTTATCACTACAATGTCTGACGGTTCAGCGGCAGCTATTTTCTCTTTTTGCTGTAGAGGCAATGGTGATTCTGTAGTAAGTAATAAGGGGGTGCCGATTTGAATCCCAATGGCTCCTTTTTCTAAAAAATGCTGTAATCCTTCATAATCACTGATCCCACCAGCTGCAATGATTGGTTTATCCAACGTATGGACAAGTATTTCTACTAATTCTCCGGTCGAATACTTGCCAATGTGTCCTCCAGATTCTAAGCCTTCCGCTATTATAATGTCCACATCCAAATCAGCGATCTTTTTTGCTTGCTTAGGGCTTCCGACTACTGCCAAGATGATTACTCCGGCCATTTTCAGCTGTTTCACTATCTCTGGTCGATATCCTGCACTCAGTGTGACAATCGGAACCTTTTCCGCTATCATGATGTTTGCGAATTCTTCGATATCCGGGTGTTTCAACATTAGATTGCAAGCAAATCTAATACCTGTCTTTTTTAATTTTTCAATTTCTTGTTGGCATTCTTTTGGCGAAAGACCATATGTTGACAGTGTTCCGAGAATCCCGTTTTTATCCATTTCAAGCACAAAATCCGCATTCGCTATCCCGGCCATCGCTCCTTGAATGATCGGATACTCGCTTTTAAACCACTTACCATCTGTACGCGCGTCGAACTGGTTCTTCATACATCATCACTCGCTTCCCATTAATGCTAAATATTTTACCAGTTTCCTTTATCTTCTGGTCTAACTGGTATAATGTATCAGCCAACAAATCGCTTGTTCCAATATTCCAGTATTCCGGAAAGGGCGTACCTGTCAGTTCTGCATGCTTCTTAGCCTTTTCAATCATTGGAGCTGTCATCGCAGTAATAGCAGCTGGGGAGATCGCATTTACTTGCACGCCATATTTTTCCCCTTCAAGTGCTAGTGATTTGGCTAGACCGATTAGCCCAGCTTTACTGGCGCTATAATTGACTTGTCCGAATGTCCCCTCAATACCGGCTAATGATGTCATTACATAGATGGACTTCTTCCCCTCTTGTTGGACCATTTGTCGAAATACTTGTTGGATCCAATTAAAACTAGCCAGTAAATTGGTCTGCAGCACTTCTTCCCATTCTTCGTTAGTCATTTTTAACATCGTTCTATCGCGGCAAATCCCCACATTGTAATAGAAACAATCGATTTTTTTGAATGGAAGAAGCACTTCTTTGATAAAAAGATGGCTAGCCCTCGAGTTTGTAGCGTCCACTTTTTCCACATATAGATTGCTTGCATTCAAAAATTTTTGTCTCAGTGCCAAAACATGCGCTTCTTTTCTTGAAAATGTGATCACTTGATAGCCTGCCCGCAAATATCTTTCCACCAGGGAAGCACCGATTCCACGTGTTCCGCCAGCAATCACAACGACTTTATCTTCCATAAGCAACTCCTTCTCCAATACATTCACCATTGGCAAAAACGACAAACTGATTATTATTTATAGAAAATTCCAAGCATTGGTCGCAGTAAAGCGGTTTTAAAAAGCGATACTCAAAATGGAGCATCTCTTGAATACCGAGAGCGCTTGTGATCTTCCCTTCCATAAATGCCATAAGTTGCATTCCAAAAACAATCCCGCTTTCATGGATCGGATTTTTATCATTAGAAACAGCTTTAAATAACCGCATGTCGTGTTGATTAAATGTGTCCATCGCTTACCTCACATATATTTTGGTTTCACACATAGCTACTAAACCATTTTGATAGATAGCTAGCTGATACTCCCAAATTTCTCCATTTGTTGTTTTAACATTACTTACGCGCTTTAAATGACAGTCATAGTAGGTGTTTAATGGGATTTGTTGCAATACTTCTATATGCTGTTCTACTAAGAAATGTTCTATTTCTGCTAATTCCTCTACTTCAAAGTGCTGCCATAACGTCAATAAAAAACTCTTTGGCCATGTAGAGCCAACGTAATGTGTAGCCAGCATATAACGTTCCACATCTTCCTGTGCTATAAAGAGTTTTTTCATTTCACGATTCTCTTGATAAGCAAAGCAGTCCCTTGACCGCCGCCTACACAAAGCGAGACGATACCATAAGTCCCACCGCATTCTGTCAGTTCTGTCATCAGTCTTCGTACCAAAATAGCGACTGTTGCACCAAATGGATGTCCAAAAGCTAAAGCTCCGCCGGAAACGTTTATCTTTTCAAGTGGCAAACTACCTAGTTGGATACATGCAAGGATTTGCGCGGAAAATGCTTCATTTATTTCAAAACGGTCGATCTCTTGATAACTCAATGACACCTCTTTTAGCAGCTTTTCGATTGCTTGGACTGGTGCCACACCAATCTCATTCGGGTTTACTCCTATTGATACACTATGAACCACTTCAAAGTCTGGTGTGATCTGATGTTCGTCGCAATACGAGCTGCTCGCCACTATAGAAAAACTGGCTCCATCATTCAATGGACTACTATTACCTGCTGTCAATGTTCCAGTATTCATAAAAACAGGTTTCAACTTACTTAATTTCTCTAGAGTAGTATCCAACCTTGGCGATTCATCTGCTGTATGCCCGTCGAAGGGTAATATCTCTGATTTAAAATGGCCCTTTAAATAGGCTTGCTTATATTTCTGCTGACTTCTTCGTGCATAATCATCCTGTGCTGTTCTGCTGATCTTTAACTTTTCAGCAACGGCTTCCGTAGCGATCCCCATATCGGGATCTCCATATTCTTCTGTTGATAATGCTTGTCGTTTTAAAATGCTCGGAGCAGTTGCATAGAGATTTGTTGGTCGTTCAATCTGCCAAGGGGCGCGGCTAGTACTTTCGACGCCTCCACAAATAATGAGCGCTGCCAGACCGCTCTTTATTTTTGCATATGCCAATGTAAATGCTTCTAAGCCGGATGCGCATTGTCTATCCACTGTAAAAGCAGGAACTTCTACAGGAAGACCGCTTTGCAATCCAATTTTGCGTGCTATGTTTCCTCCTCCTGAAACAATATTCCCAGTGATCAATTCAGCGACATCATGGGGATCTATGGAAGAACGGGAAAGCATTTGCTTGATTAATACAGCACCTAATATTTCTGGTTTCACATCCCTATATATCCCACCATATTTTCCGATTGGCAGACGAGCACTATCTATGATTACCACACGTTCTTCCATTTTATCTCTCCCTTCTTTTTGCTTTGCCACTGTGACTCAATTCAATTGCTTCCACATTATATAATTCATCTATCCTGATTTTTCTAATAGTCTTTTCTTGCAAATATCTATTTAGCTCTTCCAGCGATTGCGCTGTTTCTTTCCAGACGACATCCACTAAGATTTTCTCCCCGAAGACCCGGTCTTCTTTTTTAGAAACTCGCACATCTTTCACTTCCGGATGTCCCATAAGCTGTTCTTTGACTTGTTGGGCAAATACTTTCTCGCCACCTCGATTGATCTGGTCATCTTTTCTACCCAAATATACAAGAGATCGATCAAGATAGCCTAGATCTCCTGTAGAAACCAATTCAGTCGCAGGATTTATTTTTCCATATTCATAATATCCGGAAAATGTCATCGGACTCGTAATATTTATCTCTCCAATCCCATTTTCATCGGGATTCTTGATGTGAACATCGACATCTGGAAATAAGATCGCTTCCTTATCCATCGCGCCGCTTCTAAATTGGTAGGCGATAAAACTCGTTTCTGATGCTCCATAGTACGTCAATACACTTGAATTGGGATAATTTTTTTGAAATTGTTCATTTAAATAGGGATCAAAGCTTTCTCCACCAAGGTTAAATAGAAACTGCTGATCCGAATAAAATGCCTTTTTTTGAAATGCTAGCCTAAAAATGCTGGGAACTCCGCAAATTTCAAGCGGGCTCTTTTGTTGTTCTAGCAATTCTGGAAAAGATACTGCTTCTAAAAGAAAGGTCTTTCCTAAATAAAATGTCTCCAACAAGGTATACAATCCTAATGTATAATTCAAAGGGCTTAAGCATGCGACACGCTCTCCGGCAAATTGCTTTACTGTCCGGAATCTCGCAAAGCTAGCCACCCAACTGGCGTGATTCCGAATAAATCCTTTTTCCTCCCCCGTAGTTCCTGAGGTGAACGCAATAAACAAAGTATCATTCGGTAACTTTGTGTAAGCTGCTTTGCCATGAAAGCAAATGTCGTTGTCCGTCAAGACAACAATGGCCGGAAAATGCTGCGCCAATTGTCGAAGCTTTTGTTCGGAGACATTTTCCTCTACAGGAATAAATATCTTATTCAGTCCGATTACCGCAAAAAGATCAATGATCGTTTCTAACTTTCTTCCCATTGGAATAATAAAAAATAGTTCCTCCATCTGGCTCAGTTGGTGTTTTCTTTGTTCAATTGCTACCGAAAGTTCTCCATATGTAACGCAAGAGCCATTATTCCATTCGATCGCGTTATTTTCGGCCAAAGCATGCCAATTATCAACGCGCATTTTTCTCACCGGAATAACTGTATTTATGTAGCCGTGCACTTACAAAGGCAGCAATGAGTACTTTCAAGATATCTACTGGCAGAAACGTAGCACTCGCCTTCATTCCACTAAGAATAGATATGTTTCCAGCAAAGGCCAGCGAAAAGCCACCTAGGATATCGATCAATAGTGCACTGCCGATAAAATAGATAATAGCTAACAGCAAAAAATTCACTTTCTGTATTTTTTCTAGTAGAAAGCCTACGATTACAGGAGATAATAAATATCCGAGTAAATAACCGCCACTTGGTCCAATAAAAATAGCAGCTCCACCTCGACCACCGGATAAAAACGGCATTCCGATAAAAACGAAGAACAGAAAGGCCAAAACCGTTATAAAACCATTCTTTTTCCCCAGAAAAAAGCCGGTTGTCATAATAATCATATTTTGAAGTACAATTGGCACTGGAACACCTGGAATAGGTATAGCCACAAGTCCTGCAATAATAATTAGTGCTAGAAATACAGCGTTCCGAGTAATTTGTTTTGTTGACACTATAATACCCCCTCTAATTGTTAACCTTTTTAAATAAAAGGTTAACAATATTAAATCACATTTTTTCCCTTTGGCAATACTACGTAACAGAAATTAGTGTGTAAACGAAAAGCCACCTAACGTCCAGTACTGCTAAATGGACGTTAGGTGACTCTGATCGTGCTGGGCATTTTTATGGTTATGTCGCTTTTATTCCTTCGTTTCTCATCATCTTAACACCAATATCAATCGGCTTTGCATGATACAAACTTGTCGTGACGATTCCATCAATCGTGCACTTGGCATATTCTGCTAGATTCTGTTCGTTAATGCCGCCAGCAGCTAATAAGGTGCACTGCGGAAATTTACTTTTCAGATATACGGCACCTTGCTGCAAGTCGGTTGCTGGAACTTTATCGAATTGGATGCCGTCTGCTCCTAACCGAAGATATGTTTCTGCTTCTGTCAGATTGAAAGTTTCCACAATGATTTTTTTCTCGCAGTTCTTGGATTTTAAGCTTGCAAGTTTATATTCCAGTGCTTGCTGGCCACCCAACAAATGAAGATGTTGTTCAAAAATCAAAATCGATTCTGATAATCCCAATCGATGCGGCATTGCTCCTCCCGTTAAAATTGCCTTTGTCGCTAATTTTTTTGTCCCTGGAAATCCCTTTCGAGTGGTCAGTAAGGCAGCTTTTGAATCAGCTGCAGCCATAATGTCGATAAACTTACTCGTTTTCGTGGCAATAGCACTGCAGTGATCTAAAATATTCTGTCCGACTTTCCAAACGTGATTAAGGCTTTCTCCTGATCCAGTCCCGCTTAAAATCACCGAGCCAGCAGTGACTCTCGTTCCAGAGGGTACAAAATGATTGCGTTGTACGCTGCAATTCTGAAAAAGCCTCGCGACCTCTTCCGTTCCGCAAACCAAACAGTCTTCCCGAACCACGTAAGCAATTTCTCCGGCTATGTCGCCAATCCCTAGACTAAATGTCGTTAAATCAAAATACGGCAGGTCTTCCTCTAAAAAGGAATCCAGCTCTTGTTGCGTAAAAAACAAGGAAATCCTCTCCTTCATGGTTTCTTCAAATACAGTATTTGCGTGCAGTTCTGTTCTAATAACGCTATATCATGATCAATCAGCAAGACGGGCATCTCTTGACTAGCGGCTTGGATAAGGCTCGTCATTTTCTTCTTCATGTTCCGATCCAGTCCTTTGAAAGGCTCATCTAGCAGCAGTCCGTCAGCCGGGAAACAGAGTGCCCGAATCAGAGCGACTCGGCGCTTCATCCCACTGGAAAATGTCTGGACTGCTTGATTGGATGTCGTGATCTCCAATTCGGCAAATAGATTTTTGATTTTCACTTCATCATCACAGACGAGCCGTACATTTTCAAAAGCCGATAATTGCGGTAGCAGTCGATCTTCGGGGAACATAACTGCGAAACGATATTCCTTAGGCAGAACAATCTCTCCGGAGTCAGGTGATTCCAGACCGAGAATCAGCCGAGCCAGTGTCGTTTTACCGCAGCCAGAGGGACCTGTAATGCCATAAATCCCGCTAGTACCTATTTCCCATTTCAGTTGTGCCAACACTTGCAGTTCTCCAAAAGATTTCGTTATGCACTGACAACGTATCATGATTGCTCACCTTCTTTGTTTGGAAAAAGAAAGGGATAGATCAGCCAGCGGAGCAGCGCTGACAAGCTTTTCTCGACACCAATACTTACTGCGATGATCACGGTCGTCCATGCGAACAGTTGCAAGGTGTCAAAATAAACTTTGGCATCGGCAATATTTTTACCAATGCTTAACAACGGAGAAACGAGCACTTCAGCGGTAATTCCTGCTTTCCACGCATATCCGATCCCAGTTTGGAATGCGGCATAGAAAAAGGGATAGACAGCTGGAAAGTAAATCGTCCTTAATCGCTGCCAATGCGAAAATTCAAAGATCCCTGCCATTTCCAATAGTGCCGGATCTACATTCTGCAATCCTTTTTGCATATTTCCATAAATCACCGGGAACACCATCAAAAAAGCAACGATCATCGGTAAGTGGCTGGATTGCACAAAGGCTAGTACAAACATTGTAAATGAAGCAACCGGAGTTACTTTCATCATACTGACTAAGGGTTGAAACAGGGCAGTCAGCCAAGCGCTAGTATTTGTAACCAACGCCAAACTGCTTCCCAGCAGTAAGCCCAAGAAGAACCCAGCGAGAATATTGCCTAGCGAATGACAGATCGTCCAATAAAAAGCAGTTTCTTTTCCTAATTGGATCAGATAGCGCAAGACCGTCCACGGACCGACAAATAGTAGCGTATTGTCGATCAATGCCGCTGCCGCCTCCCAAAGCAGCAACCACAATAGTAAGATCAGACCTTTTTGAAGTACTGGTTTCATTTGGGGTGGTAATAGAATGCACTATCCGGAACTGCTCCGCCTACTGATTTCGGATTTGCTTCATATAAAACCTTGAAAAACGGTGTGAGTTTTTTTTCTGCTTCCTTTCCGGTCACAAAAACTTGATGTGATTTCGGGATCGCTGTCTTGGCAACTTTTTCAGGAATGATATTGAATTTATCACACAATGTTGAAGTTCCTTGCAAGTCACTGTGTACTTTTTGTGCGGATGCTTGATACTCCTTCATAAATCGCGTCACTGCCTGAGGATGTTTTTCCAAAAACTTTTTCGTTACAACAACGCAACCTTGTGCCATGATGGTATTGGGGTGCAAGGCCTCCCATTCCGCATTCAGATCCGCGATCACACGAACTTTTTTATTTGTTGCCATCACTTGTGATAAAGTCGGTTCCGGCAATGTAGCTATTTGAACTTGATTGGAGCTAAGTAGACTTGCCACTTCTTCATGTCCTGGTTTGTAGCTTATTTGTAAGTCTTGTTGTGGCTTCAGTCCTTTTTTAGCCAAGATATCGTTGAATGTATATTCCGGGATCGCGCCTTGTCCTGCACCTACTACATTTTTCCCTTTCAGATCTTCTAAACGTTTGATAGAAGGATCGGTTGTCACCACTTTTACGACACCGAGCGTGTTTACTGCCAACATCACGACATTTCCTTTTGTTTTTTGATAAAGGCTAGCTGCCATATTCGTCGGCACGGCGGCAATATCGATTTCTTGTGTGACCAATTTGCTCATTACTTCATCTGGCGCAGTGGCAACGCTGAATTGATAGTTATTTGCGGCCTTGCCCTTCTCGTTTTTTTCCATTAAGTTAACCATACTAATGCTGGAGAAGCCTTTTACCATCGACACATTTGTTTTTACGGCTGTATCCTTTGATTTGGAAGTCTGCTTCGTTTTACTACCGCATCCAGTTAAGGCGCTTACAAGAAAACAGATTGTCAAGAACGCTAAGAGATGCATCCACCATTTTTTATTCATGTTTTTTTCCTCCTAAGATGTAAATGAAATGTACGTTTCAAGTATAGCGGTAGTCTAGCGGAATGGCTATATCATCAAGTGAAATATCGCACATATATCTTTTTTATAGAGAAAACACTTATGGCCTCTCCATTTGCACGTTTCTTATTTACAAGCTGTCAATCTGGAAAACTATGCTATAATAAACCTTATTTGATAAGTGAGGAAAAAGATGAAAAGAAAATTATGGAAAATCTCCGCTTGGATAATCGGAATCTTGCTAGGACTGGTGTTATTGCTATTCATCGCCTTTCAAGTATCTCCAAGACCAGGCGCGCTGATCATCAATCATATGTTTGCTGCAGAAGTCCAGATCAAGGATAAACCTGCCTATGCACTAGCCAAAAACAATACGACGGTAAAATCGAATCGCAAGTATCCTTCTAAATTCAAGCAAAATGACTATGATATTTATTATCCGAAAAATATCAAAAAGCCTATCCCGGTGATTATTTGGCTGCATGGCGGTGGATATGTCGGTGGCGATAAATCAGGAATGAAAGAATTTGCTACCCGCATGGCTTCAGACGCTAAAGTTGCCGTTGTAGCAATAAACTATGAGCACGCTCCTGCCTCCCAGTATCCCAATCAAGTCCATCAAGTGGACGAATTGATCCAAACATTACAGAAGGACAAAGTGAAAGATACTCAGCTAGATCTAAGCCGTATTTTCTTTGGTGGTGATAGCGCCGGCTCTCAAATCGCCCTGCAATATGCTACCATTCAAACAAATAACAGCTATGCAAAACAAATGGATATGAAGCAATTGATCCCAAGCGGACATATCAAAGGTACTATTTCTTACTGTGGTCCTGTCGATTTAAAACAAACTGCCTTGCAGCATTCCAAAAGTAGATTTATGAAATTTTTTGTTACCACCGTTGCATGGTCCTTGATTGGGACAAAGGACTGGAAAGAAAGCGATAAGCTGCAGGAAGCAAGTTTAGTAGCGCATGTAAATAAAGACTTCCCGCCAACTTATATCACCGACGGCAATGCGTATTCCTTCCAAGAACAAGGGCACGCTTTAGCAGACCGGCTGAAAGAACTTGATGTTCCAGTGGCGCAGTTATTTTATACCTCGTCCAAAAAGGAAATAACCCATGAATATCAATTTGATTATGCGACTAAAGAAGCTAAGAAATGTTATCAGGAGACATTGCAGTTTGTGAATAGGTATAAAAAATAGTAGCCTGGTGCTAAAAAAAGAACTTTTACTTCTTGATAATAGGAGTAAAAGTTCTTTTTTTAAAATTTATATAACCTCTTAATCAAAATCATTTTAACAAGCATGTTCTATATTACTTCTAACAATTTAGACACTTCTATGAAGAGATTCTTATTCTCTATTATTATTAAACAAAGCTTTTTTCTACTTCTTGTCATGTTTTGAAAAAGCATCTTAGATGAATGATAATAGGAACTATTTGTACCTTCTAAAGTTAAAATATCTCCTTCTTTTTGATAATTAAAATTATTATCGATAATAATACAAACCTTATCAAACTCTTGTCCAATGACATCATGAGAATTATTATAAGAATTTTCATCTATGACATCAAATGGATCAGGACTATGCAAGCTAGGTGTATATTTAATTGGTGTCCAACCTTTTTCACTTAGCTTTTGCCAAAATATTAATCCATCATTATAACTTTTAAAATACTTTAATTGAATATTTCTATTAGAATTAGCTAACGGTATATCATTTTTATCATGCTTAAAAAATTTTTTTATAAATTCGGCCATTTCTACATTAGTTCTTATCTTATTTTTTAATCTATGTACATTTGACTGAGGAATATTCAATATAATTTCTTCTTTAATCTTAGTTCGAATTTCTGAATTGCTAAGGCATTGTTCTGGATCTAAAGAATAGACGACTAATACTCCAAATTGTTTTGCATATTCTTGAATAAACAATAATTGTTGTTTTTTTATTCTTTGACATTCATCAATTATTATAATATCAGTATCTTTTTCCCTTATGGTATTTTTTACTGACTTAATACTTTGTATACTAAATCCATATTTAGAGTTCAATATTCTATGTCCATCATTTAACTTCCCACAGTGAATAATCATTACCTTTTTATCCTCATGCATAAGCTCTTTTGCTAAATTATAAATCAATAACGTTTTACCTGTCCCGGCCTTACCTTCAATCAAATGTGATTCTTTATTCTTAAATAGATCACTTTTTATTAATTGTTGAATCTTATATTGATGTTGCGTTAAAAAATAATCCCCCTTAATAAAGGCATCTGTAGCATTAAATGGAGAGATTAAAAAGTCAGCTGGATTAAATAAGCGATCAGCATCAGACAATGTTACATTTAAAACTTTTTGTGCTTCTAAACAGCTCATAAGATCATCCGCACTATATTTTATCAGCTCTAATTGGTCCCCTAAACTAACTATACTATTATCTTCTTCTCTATAACAAAAATGTAAAGTTTGACAATTTAAAATCCCTAGATAATGCTTTTTCCTCTTCAATTGTCTTAAAACAGCTTCATCCGTAGCTTTTCGTTTTAATTCAATATTCACATTAAAATTTGTTCCAAATCTCAATAAATCAAATTCCTCACCTATTTGAGGGATTTTGTATCCAACAAAAAAATAATTAAAGTAATATTCTAAAAAATTATTATAATCGCCTATTTTTAATGTCGATATAAAACTACCTATAGTTTTCAATTCATGTTCTTTCATTACTACTTTATTTCGTTTTAAAAACTCTTCATAAGCATCCTCCGGTATTATACTCTCACTTTTTATCATAGTTGCTAAATCCATAGTATATTCCTCCCGTATCATTTTATATTTCTTTATCTATATAATAATTTATTCGTCAAAAAAAGTGAACTTCTAATAATTAGAAATTCACTTTTTAATCACTCTACCGATTTCAGCGCTTCGATCATATCAATTCGTTTCAGCTTAATATGCATGACGATCATGACCACGGCTGCAAACAGAAGCGTTAAAAGCGCGGAATATAGATAACTTAACCAGCCGATCGATGGGCTGAACATCATCTGGTCAACTTCGGCGGTCGTAATAACAAAGCGGTGCAGGAATGCTCCTGCAAAGAAGCCGACGAAGATTCCCATCAACGTTAAGATGATATTTTCCCGATACACATACATCGTGATTTCTTTAGGATAGAAGCCGAGCACTTTAATCGTTGAAAGTTCGCGGACGCGCTCGGAAATATTGATATTCGTCAAATTGTAAAGAACAACAAAAGCGAGCAGTGCTGCGGATGCGATCAATACCACAATGACCACGTCCAAACTATCCAGCGTATTGTCGAGTAAGGAACTGACGGTATTGGAATACGTGACGCCTAGCACCGCTTTACTGTCAACAAGTTTTTCTGCGTAAGCATTCTGCCATGAACTGGAGGTATCCTTCAAATGAAGTAGATCCAGATTGTAGACAGGCTTTTTGGAAAAGATTTTTTCGTAATACGCTGGTTTCATATATAAATAATGAAAGGCGTAATTTTCTGTTATGGCGGTGACTTTTATTTTATATTCTGTGTGACTACCATCGCGGACAGTCAAGTGATCGCCTGCTTTCACGTGATAGAGACGTGCCAATTTTTCGTTTAAAACTGCACCGTTATCAGGAATGCTTTCCCGTTTATGTGTCACACGATCACGAAGGACGATAAAGTCTGCGAACTTATCCATTCGTTTTGGTACGATCACCGAGACGTTTTGTGGACGTGTTCCATTTTTCACAGCGTCCAGATTATTTTGCGAAACTTCCAGACGACTGGAAATAGTAGTATCTTGCATAAGCGATCTGTACGTGGCTCTAGCAGTTTTCGGCGCTGTTTCATCCAGGTTGATGGCGGCGTCATAACGCATGATGTCGCCGTACTGGCGATCCGCAATATTGCTGATCGAGTCGCGTAGACCAAATCCTGTTAAGATCAGTGCTGTACATCCTGCCACGCCAAGCACTGTCATCAGCATGCGCTGTTTATAGCGAAATAGATTTCGTGCGGTGACCTTGCTGGTAAAGTTCATTCGTCTCCAGAGAAACGTCACGCGTTCCAGTAAGATTCGTTTGCCACTCTTCGGTGCCCGCGGCCGCATCAATACAGAAGCATTTGCTCGCAATTCTGCGCGACAGGCAATGAAGGCAGTCAGCGTCGTGCAGGCGATCGCAACGAGTAGGGAGATCGCAATGATTCCCCAATAGATACCGAGTGTGATATCCGGCATCGTGTACATGGTTTTATAAGCATTGAAAATGATTGACGGAAACACTTGAAACCCAATGATGATTCCAGCAATGCCGCCGAAAACACTTGCTAGTGAGCCGTATACCAGATATTTCAAGATAATGCTGCCGTTAGTGTATCCTAATGCCTTCAAGGTTCCGATCTGTGTCCGCTGCTCCTCGATCATCCGCGTCATTGTCGTTAGACAGACAAGGGCTGCAATCAGGAAAAAGAAGATGGGAAAGATCGTTGACATCGAAGACAGCCGATCGGCATTTTCTTGATACTCGCTGTAGCCTGGATTTGTGTTGCGATCAAGTACAAAATAATGAGGTTTTTTAAGCGCATCCAGCCGTTCTTGTTCGATCTGTAAATCTTTTTCTGCTTTGGCCAAGCGTTTCTCCGCTTTTGCTCGTTCTTTATGGAACAAAGCTAATTTAGTTTGGTAATTTGCTTCACCCGCTGTGATTTCTTTTAGAGCGGCAGCTAATTTCGCTTCACCTGCTGCTTTTTCACGCTGATACGTTTGCTTCCCAGCGTTCCATTTTGCCAAGCCTGCTTGATAATCGTGTTGTCCGTTCGCATAAGCAGTTTTGGCACTCGCTAATGCCGCTTTCTTTTGAGAAAGTGTCTTTTCGCCTTGGTCGATCCGGCGCTTTTCTTTTGCTAATTCTCTTTCCATCTGATCCAAATAGCGGTCAGCCTGATTTAAACGCGCTAGCAAAAATTTAAGGCCTTGCTGGACATCTTTGTCACTTACATCAGCGTTATCTGTCTGCTTCAAAAAGTCATCCAGTTCACCTTCATATTCGGAAAGTGCTTGTTTCAATGTTCGTTTTTCTTCTTTTGCGAGATCCATTTCTTCGATTGTACTTGTGATCTCCTTTTTTATGCCATTTCTATCATGAGAAAGATCTGCGATGTTGTTTTGTTTTTTTGCTTGCTGAAGTAGGTTTCTAGCTGTTTTTACAGCTGATTTGACTTGTACAACTTGTTTTTTCGCCTGCTGCCATACTTCTTTGCCTGATTTCAGCTCTTCTTCCGCCTGACTTAGCTGCTCTTCGCCGGAAGCAATCTTGGCTTTTGCACGCGCGAGCTTGGCTTTCGCTGCTTGCAGATCGCGATCGGCTTGTGTGAGTTTGGCTTGTGCAGCCGCGGAACGATTAGCGAGTTCGGTTTTTCCATGCTCGTATTTTGCCCTAGCATCTGCTAGCTTCGCCTTTGCAGCATCAAGTTTGGCTTGGTTTTTCGTCAATTTTTGGCGGGCTTGCCGTAGTTCTTTCTTACCGGCGTCGATTTTTTTCTGTGCGTTGGCTTTTATTTTGGCAAGCCTTGCTTTAGGTTGATCTTGCAAGGCGTTCTTGACTGCTTCTTTCGCCTGACGCGACTGTGTTTTATAGGATTCACTGTAAGCGTTTGTTTTGGCAAGCTGCTTAAAAGTGACATTCATTTGTGTGTAGACTGGTAGATCGAAGTCTTCCTTTGGTACGACGGCGAAAGCATCTGTTTGACCCGTTCCGATCGTACTACTGCCGCGCTCGCCTTTTTGGATATACATCGGTGTTTTTACAAAACCGACAATCGTATATGTGGCTGTTCGGAAATTTTTTGTTAGTTTGCTACCATCGCTATCGACGAATGTCACGCGATCGCCCAGTTTATAGTGCTTCCTCATTTTTGATTTACTGTCTAGCGCGATCTCCCTGCTCTTGTCTGGCAAGCGGCCAGCTATGGCTTGGTATTGATTGAGTTTTGTATCATTTGTGACTGAGAAAACTTTTGTGACTAGGTTGCTATTTTTCAAGAGTACATCTGCGCTATAACCCATTTCTACATGCTTTACATCATCAGCTGCTTGGATTGCTTTTTTGTCGGTCTCATCAAGCCCGTAAGTAGATTGGACCGAAAAGTGTGCTAATTGGTATTTCTTAAAATACGTATCAGCTGTTAAAAGCATGTCTGGACCGGTAGCTTTTAATCCGGAGAAAAAAGCTACGCCAAGCATGATTAAAAGAAAGATAGAAATAAAGCGGCTTTTGGAGTGCCATATCTCTCTGCAGATGTCTTTCCACAATGCCGTTCGCTTCAATTCTTTCTCCCTTCTACCACTCTATTTCGTCGATTGAAACAGGGGACTCATTTTCGCGTATTTTCCGTACTTTGGCATCATTGATCTCAATGATCCGATCGGCAATCGGCTTGATCGCTGTATTATGAGTGATCACGATAACGGTCGTTCCGGTCTTCCGGCAGGTATCTTGAAGCAATTTCAAGATTGCTTTTCCCGTTTCGTAATCCAGCGCGCCAGTAGGCTCATCACACAACAGTAATTTGGGGGATTTCGCCAAAGCGCGGGCAATCGCTACCCGCTGCTGTTCACCGCCCGATAATTGTGCTGGAAAGTTATCCAGCCGATGCCCCAGGCCAACACTTCGCAGCACTTCTTCCGCATCAAGTGCATTCGGCGATATCTGTGCCGCTAATTCTACATTTTCTTTTGCTGTCAAATTCGGGACTAAATTATAAAATTGAAAG
This sequence comes from Listeria grayi DSM 20601, assembly GCF_000148995.1. Classification (GTDB taxonomy): domain Bacteria; phylum Bacillota; class Bacilli; order Lactobacillales; family Listeriaceae; genus Listeria; species Listeria grayi. The sequence goes on along the minus strand of NZ_GL538353.1, from coordinate 162,535 downwards.
ACAAAACCGACATCATTGCGCCGATAACTGGTTAGATTACGCGCACTTAATGCTGCGATATCTGAACCATCTACTTTTACTTCTCCCGCATCACATGTATCCATTCCACCAAGAATATTCAGCACTGTGGATTTCCCTGCTCCCGAGGGACCTACAATGACAACAAACTCGCCTTCGTGGATCTGAAATGTAATCTTATCATTGGCAGTAACTGTATTTTCGCCCATTTGATAAAATTTTGATACTTCTTTCATCTCTACATAAGTCATTTATCGTACTCCTTTTTTCCATCTTCTCCACTCTCTATCTTACTATAGAAATGACTTTCAAAAAATAGTTTCTGGAAATTATTTAGGACTTGGTTTTTATGTGAAACGAAAAAGTCACTGCCTGGGGAATCAGGCAGTGACTTTTTTATATTTCCTTCCAACTAAAAGCCTCCAAAGAAGCTAAATGTTCATCTGCAGACGGCAGGTTTGCTGCCTTGCCAATACCGACTGCATACATTCCTGCTGCTTTGGCGGCGCTGCATCCTGCTTCGGAATCTTCAAAGACGACACACGTTTCCGGCGGCAGTCCCATTTTTTCGGCTCCACGCAGAAACACCTCCGGGTCGGGTTTCGCTTTCGCTACATCATTCCCGTCGACTAGTTCATCGAAATAGCGCAGCAAGCCAGTTCGCTCCAAGATCAATGGTGCATTTTTGCTTGCTGACCCCAATGCTATTCTGATTCCTTGCTCTCGCAAGTTTTCTAATGTCGGCTTCACCCCAGTCAAGATCTCTGAAGCATCCATTTCGGAAATATACGCGACATAACGTTCATTTTTCAGAGCTGCAAAGGCTTCTTTTTCGGACGCGGAGTATGTCGGATTGTTTCCCAGCGAAAGCAGGATTTCCAGCGAAGCCATTCGTGAAACACCTTTCAGCCGCTCGTTGTCATGCTCGGAAAAGGGGATCTCCAACTCTTCGGCGAGCGCCTGCCACGCCAAGAAATGATATTTGGCAGTATCTACTAATACGCCATCTAAGTCAAAAATAGCACCTTGATAAATTTGCTTTCCCACAGGCTTCTGCTCCTTTATTTCAATTTATAAACGACTGCTTCATAAGGACGCAGTGTTACTTCATGTAAAGAGATTTTGCTATCCGGATAGTTGCTCAAAATGATCTTTTCCGCAGTGTATCCGGCCAACTCGGCGGTCGTTTCGGCTTCATAAAAATTAGCCAGTATTAGCCACGTTTCCTGCTTGTTAGTACGCAAATAGGCATAGATCGCGGGATGTTCTGGCAGGAGTTCTTGATAGCTTCCCCAGACGATCAATTCATTTTCTTTGCGCAGTTGGACCAGTTTTTGATAATGATAAAAGAGGGAATTCAGATCTTGCAGGGCATTTTCCACATTGATGACATCATAACGCGGATTAAGTGCTAGCCATGGTGAACCGTCTGTGAAACCGCCGTTTTTGCTGTCATTCCACGGAATCGGCCGGCGGGCATTGTCTCGGCCCTTAGCGTTGATAGCGTGGAGAATCTCTGCTTCTGTATATCCTGCCGCCAAGCGCTCACGGTACATGTTGTGAGATTCGATGTCATCGGCTTCTTCGATCGCATTTATGGCCGTATTCGTCAGGCCGATTTCTTCTCCTTGGTAGATATAAGGGGTGCCTTTTTGTAAATGCAAAATCGTTGCCAGCATTTTTGCACTGACTTCGCGGTATTTTTCTGAATCGTTGCCAAGTCTGGAAACGACGCGCGGGAGATCGTGATTATTCCAAAACAAACTGTTCCAGCCGCGTTCGTCTAGTTTGGTCTGCCATTTGCTGAAGATTTGTTTTAATTTGAGAAAGTCCCATTCTTGCAAGTCCCACTTCTGTTTATCGGGTTGCTCATCCAGGGCAGCGTGTTCAAATTGAAAGACCATCGACAACTCTTCACGATCCGGATTCGTATAAAGCAAAGCCCCGCTTGGAGTAACGCCCCATGTTTCACCAACTGTCAGCACATTATATTTGCCGAATGTCTCGCGGTTCATTTCTTGTAAATACGTGTGCAACAGAGGACCGTTGGCAGTGATTTCCTTGTCGGGCTGTTTCCCGATCAAATCGATCACATCCATGCGGAAACCGCCGATCCCTTTTTCCAGCCAAAAATTCATCATCCGGTAGATCTCTTCGCGTACTTTTGGATTTTCCCAATTAAGGTCCGGTTGTTTTTTACTAAAAAGGTGCAGATAATACTCGTTGGTCGTTTCGTCTAATTCCCAAGCGGATCCGCTGAATGTCGAACGCAGTCCGTTTGGTAATTTGCCGTGATTAGGGCGCCAGATATAATAATCGCGGTAAGGATTATCTTTACTTTTTTTGGCTTCCTGGAACCAAGGATGTTCATCGGAGGTATGATTGACGACGAGATCCATGATAATCGCGATGCCGTGCTGCTTTGCTTCGGCGATCAATGCGTCCATATCTGCCATGGTGCCGTATTCCGGTGCGATCGCTTGGTAATCGCTGATATCGTAGCCGTTGTCGTCATTGGGAGAAGCACAAACTGGACTAAGCCAGATTGCTCCGATCCCCAATTTCTCCAAGTACGGCAGTTTCCGAATGATTCCTTGCAGATCTCCCACACCATCTTGGTTACTATCATAAAAACTGCGTGGGTAAATTTGATAAATGACTGTTTCCTGCCACCATTTTTTATTCATTTTATACCTCGCTTTTCTGTCTTTCTTGAACGGCTAATATCAGAGTATCTGTAACGGTATAGTTTTCCCCGTAAACAAGTAGCTCGATTGCTGATCCTTTCAATAAACGAATTGCTATGTTTTCTGCATCTATGGCGATTTCCAGCAGTCTTCCACGGTAATTCATTTTGAAGCGGTACGACTTCCAATTTTCTGGGCTGAACGGTGCAAAGCTAAGTTTACCGTTTGCTGTCCGCATTCCCGCAAATCCTTGGGCGATCGCCAGCCAGCTTCCGCTCATGGAAGTGATATGCAGTCCATCTTCCGTATCATTATTATAATTGTCCAAATCAAGACGTGCTGTTCTGCTATAAAGTTCCACCGCTTTTTCTTTCTCACCGATCTCTGCAGCCAAGATGGCATGGATGGAAGGCGAAAGCGAAGATTCATGGACTGTCAGCGGCTCGTAAAAATCGAAATTTCGACGTTTTTCCGCCAAGCTGTATTGATCATTGAAATAATATAATCCTTGTAAAACGTCTGCCTGCTTGATATAGCATGAGCGGAGGATCTTGTCCCAAGACCAGTTCTGGTTTAGCGGTAGTTCGTGTTTATCTAAATCAGCTACTGGCGTTAGATCTTTGTCTAAAAAAGTATCGTGTTGGACGAAGATCTGCCGTTTATCATCGAATGGCAAGTACATATGCGTCGCGATTTCTGCCCATTTGTTTTTTTCTTCATCGGAAACTTCTAATTCCACTTGTTTCGCTTTACTTACTTTGGTCAATGTTTCCAACGTATAACGAAGTTCCCATTGGGCGATCAAGTTTGTGTACCAATTGTTATTGACGTTATTTTCATATTCATTCGGTCCGGTTACGCCATGGATCATATATTGTTTTTTAGTTGCGGAATAATGAACGCGGTCTGCCCAGAAGCGGGCAATCCCTACTAACACATCTACCCCTTTTTCCAGCAAATACTGCTCATTGCCTGTGTAGTTCGTATAATTATAGATCGCATAAGCAATCGAGCCGTTGCGGTGAATTTCTTCAAAAGTGATCTCCCACTCGTTATGGCACTCTACACCGGTAAAAGTCACCATTGGGTAAAGAGCTCCTTGGAGGCCTTGCTTACCGGCATTGTGAAACGCTTCAGGAAGCTGTTTATAACGATATTGAAGTAGTTTTTCGGTAACGGCTTCATCCGTCAACGCTAAGTACATGGGAATAATGTAGGCTTCTGTATCCCAATAAGTTGCGCCGCCATATTTCTCGCCTGTAAAACCTTTAGGACCGACATTCAAGCGGTCGTCTTCACCATAATAAGTCGAAAACAGTTGAAAAATATTAAAGCGGATCCCTTGCTGTGCTTCTTCATCGCCGTCGATCACGACATCTGCTTGTTCCCAGCGTTCCCGCCAAGCCGTTGTTTGTCTTTCCAAATGTGTTTCGAAATCCATCTCAGTAAAAGCGCGCAGCAGTTGGACTGCTTTTTCGGTCTGCGCTTCTTCCGGGATATCACGGCTCGTTACCACGGCAACATATTTCGTCAGTTCCGCTGTTTCACCAGCTTCCAAAGAAAAAGCGATTTCTTCCTCTACTAATAAAGTGCTCTCCCCGCGGAGTAGTTCCTCCACTTGTGTCGCTTGATTTTCCATTACTGTGGTCACGCTGAACTGCGGGATCGAGAAATCATTTGGGATCGTTCTGACTGTAAGACCGCTTTGTTGACCGGAAAAGCGATGGCGTTCTTCCCAGAACATTTCATCGTAATTGCTGTCTTCATTGGTCACATTGCCATCGATCTTCGGTACTAATTGAATCGCAGCAATGCCTTCCAGCACTTCGGTCTCTACATGAACGATCGCGAGTTCCCGATCCACGATGCTGACGAACCGTTTAAATGTAAAACGTACTTTTGCTTGTTTCTGCGTTATCGTAAAGCGGCGGGTCAACACTCCATTGCTCATATCTAGTTCGAGTTCGAATGCTTCCGTTTCTATTTTTGCCAAATCGATCATCCGGTCATTGACGTAGATATCGACGCCGATAAAATTGGTGGCATTGATCACTTTCCCGAAATAATCCGGGTAGCCGTTTTTCCACCAGCCGACTCTTGTTTTATCCGGATACCAAACACCAGCAATATAAGTTCCCTGGTGGGTATCTCCCGAATATTGTTCTTCAAAATTTCCGCGCATTCCCATATAGCCGTTACCGATTGACGTCAAGCTCTCTTGCAATCGCTTGTTTTTCTGGTCTAAAAGGTGCGTACGGATTTTCCATGGATGGACTTCAAACAGTCGCTTTATCATGAGTAAACGCTCCTTTTTTCTGTTTCTTTAAATTTTTCGATGCCTCATTATCATTGAATCGGGTCTGCAGAAAGCTCAGTAATAATAGAATCATCCATGCTCCCGATTGGATCAGTAGTACAAGGGCGATATCTCCCGTTAGAAATCCGATTATCATGCCGATCAAACTAGCACTTCCTAGCGCATTTAGCATCAGTTGGATGGACTCTCGAAAAGAGTGAATCGTCGTGAAGCCGGTTTTTCTCGTTGCAAAAAGGATCAAGGCTCCCAACAATAAAATGAAAACATTACTGATCAATAACATACCGTTTGTAAGCAGGATCTTTCCTCCCGTTAAAAGTGGTTTATATTGTTTCTCCCAGCTGGACATTGCACTTTTTACAAGTGCTTGAAAAGTTGTCGGTTGCTTATGTGGCAGTTGGAGTGTCAGCGAGTAGCCGTTCTTATCTTTCAAAAATACGCGGTCATTCGGCAGCATTACCAACTGATTTTCACCATTGTATGTTTTTCCTGCTTTGCCAGTTGGTGTGAAGAAAAAGGAATTGCTGCGGTGTGACGCTGTTAGAGAGATTTCTTTTTGCGCCTTCGCTTCCTGCACCCAATTTGGCATATAGGTTTTTAGCGAGACGTTTTGTTTCGCAATGGTCAGAGCGAGCGGCATGGCAAGCAGCGCTGTGCAAGCCAGTATTGTCAGGATAATTTGAAAAAAGTTGGCACCCTGTCTGTTTTCAAATATCCGGCGCGACGAAAAAGTCGTGCCCAGATAGCGAAATAAATATGGATCGGTTCGTTTCATTCTGCTTGCTCCTCTCTTGTCTTAACCCTTCGTCCCGCCGGCGATCAGTCCTGATACAAAATGTTTTTGCAGCAGGAAGAATAAAATCGAGATCGGTACGGCGATCAAGATTGCGCCTGCCGAAAAAAGTACCACTTGCGGATTTTTCGCATCACTGATAAAAGTCTGCAGCCCAACAGCCACGGTATAACGTGTTTCGGAACGCAGCAGGAATTTCGCCAGCATATAATCACCAAATGGACCCATAAATGCCCAGAGCGCCTGTACTGCGATCATCGGTCGTACTAATGGCAAGACGATTTGGTAGAAGATCCGGAAATGACCTGCACCGTCTAGTTTTGCAGATTCATCAAGATCGATCGGCACTGTATCAAAGTAGCCTTTCATCAGCCAGGTATTCATCGGAATTCCCCCGCCGATGTAGATCGCAGTCAAGAACCAGAAGTGATCTAATGCGTTCAATAAAAGTGCCATGACATAAAAAGCTGTAAGTGCTGCCATTGTTGGCACCATTTGGATCACTAAGAAAAACAGCAGGCTTTTTTTGCGCCCGACAAAGCGATAGCGGCTGAATGTATATCCTGCCAGCGTAATGACTCCCACTTGGATGACCATCGTAAAGATCGCAATGACCAATGTATTGAAGTACCATTTGCCATAAAGGGTCTCTTGGAACAAACGACCAAAATTGGAAAGGGTCCATTTGCTGGAAAAGTCAAGTGCGAATGCTGTAACGTTCCCTACTTTAAACGCCGAATTGATCGTGATTAAAATGGGGTATAGAATCACGATCGATAAGACGATCATATAAAAATAAGTAAAGAATCGTGTCCAAAACTTACTGTGTTTGACAGAACTCATTTTTTTCATTGTTTAATCCCCCACCTTAAATGCGTTTGATTTTCGGAAAATAAGTAGCGATATCGCAATAACGATGATCGAGATCAATAACGTTACCGCAGCAGCCACCGAATATTGCGGCGAGCTTCCTGTTGTCAGTTTGAAGATCCATGAGATCAGGATATCCGTTGAACCGGCACCGCCGCCAACACTTCCCGGACCGCCCTTATTAAATAGATAGATCATCGAAAAGTTATTGAAGTTACCAGTATATTGCGTAATAAAGATTGGTGCTGCCACGAACATCACCATTGGAAAAGTGATTTTCCGGAACCGATTCCAAGCATTTGCACCATCGATTTTCGCTGCTTCATAAAGTTCATGCGGGATCGACTGCAAGATCCCAGTAACCATTACATAAATATAGGGGAACCCTAACCAGCCTTGAATCATGATAATTGCAGTTTTCGTCCAAAATGGATCGGTTTTCCAAGCGATACTTGGGATATCTACAAATGGGAGATGGTTCAGAAGCGGGATGACTTGCGTATTGATCGCACCGGCACTGTCATTGAAGATATTGGAAAAGCTTAGGATACTGATAAATGCTGGAACTGCCCATGGCAAAAGGAAAATAACACCGAAGAACCGTTTCCCTTTGATAAATGATTGATTGGCAATAACTGCTGTCGCGATCCCCAAAATGATCTGCAGTGTTGTTGCGCAAAGTGTCCAGATCACCGTCCAAATAAATACGGATGAAAAAGTTGCCCGATAAGAGCTCAAAAAGAAAATATTGAAAAAGTTTTTCACCCCTACCCAGTCGATCAATCCAGCCGGCGGGATGTGGTAGAAATCATAGTTTGTGAAGGCAATAAACACGGTCACTAAAACTGGAAAAACAATGATAAAGATCATCAATACGTAGGCTGGGAGCGTCAGCAGATATGGAAAGCCACCGTCCAGCACATTGCGTAAGATCGCTTTGGCACTTTGATTGATTTCTCTGCCTTGATTCCAGTGCAAGGCGACGATTTTCGCATCACGGATATTTATGAAGTAAAAACCAATAAAAATAATGGTGATCAGCAGCTGCAATGTCCCTTCGATCATCAGGAACATGGAATTATCGATCACCGGTGTTACACCAAGCGTGATCAATCCTTGTAGCGAACTAATTCCCCGTACTGCCATTTCAACTACGAAAGCTAAGAAAACTGCAAGGAACAAGATCCCTTTTAGCTTTTGCTGGTTATAAAATTGTCCAAGTCCAGGTATGATCGACAGCAGCATTGCTTTTTTTATAGACTTTTTATGTTCCCCCATTACTTGTCGCTCCTCATTCCTAAAATAGGTCGACAGAGACTGTGTTAGCCCCCTGTCGATCATTTATTCTTTTTTATTTACTGTATTTTTGCTGAATAGCATCTTTGATGACTTTTACCGCATCATTAGCAGATTTTTCCGGTGATTTTTTACCAGAACCAGCGTCGAACATCAAGTTCTCAGCGCCAGTCCATACTTCAGCCATTTCCGGGATGTTTGGAGTTGGATGTGCATTTGCATATTGGTCGACCACTGCTTTCGTCAATTCATCGTTTTTCGATTTTGCTGCTTCTCTTGCGGTTTGATTAGCTGGTACTTCGTTGGTCATGTCATAGAATTTTTCCTGATTTTTCGTATTTGTTACATAATCCAGCCATTTTTGTGCAACTGGTTTGTTTTTTGAGTAGCTGCTGACCACCCAGCCTTTTCCGCCGCCGAATGATTCATATTTCTTTCCGTTCACAAGTGTTGGGATCTCTGTTACCCCATAATTGATTTTGGCATTTTTGAAAGTTTGTGCTGCCCAAGGTCCGTTGATGATCGCCGCTGTTTTGCCTTTTGTAAATAAGTCTGTAATGAAATTGTCATTAGATGTAGAATCTTGCATTCCCTTTGGCCATACATCTTGGAACCACTTCGTCGCATAGGTGATGCCTTCGATCGAACCTTTGTTGTTCAAACCGATGTCCTTTGGATTCGTGCCGTTATCACCGAATACATAACCGCCATAACCTGCTAACAGGCCGTAGCTGTAGTAAAAGTCCGTCCATTTTGCTAAGAAACCGACATTTTTGCCAGACTCGCTTTTATAGTCGTATTTAGGATCTTTAGATAACGATTCCAATTCTTTGAAAGTCGTTGGTGCTTTTTTCAGAAGCTCTTTATTGTAATAAAGGACAAGCGTTTCGATAACAGCCGGCTCACCGTAGATCTTGCCTTTGACCGTTACTTGTTTTTCATCGGTTTTATCGTAGTCCGCTTTGTTACCCAATTTCACTTCTGCCAATTGCCCTTGTTGTCCCAGCGAGCCGATCCGGTCGTAAGCTGCCATCATCACATCAGGCGCTTTTCCGGCTGGGCCATCTAAAGAAAGTGCATCTAGCTGATCGAACATATCTTTTTTTACTACTTTTATCTTGACGTCGTTTTTCTTTTCAAAATCACCTTTGATGGCATTGACGTACTTTTCATAACCTTTATCAACAGAAATCGTTAATACTTTGCTGTCTTCCTTACTTCCCCCTGAGCCTTGCGTTCCACATGCTGATAACCCGATTAAAGCCCCTGCTAATAATACGCTGCCAAGCACACGTTTGACTCTTTGACTTTTCTTCATCTTCTTTCCTCCTCTTTAGTGTTTACGCATTTTATTATTTCGCTGTTACAACTGTTATGCAAGCGCTTTTTTAATGTTACCGCTAACACGATTTTTCAGTTGTTTCCCGGTAAATAATACAGCCATACTGTCCGACAGCCCAGCTACCGTCTTCTCCTTGCTCCGCTTGGTGATGGAAAAGCACGTCGCCATCATGTTCTACATAATAGGGAACATCACCGCAATTAAAGTAAGCAGTCCAAACCTCACCATTCCATTTACGGGCAAAAGCGATTTGCTTTTTCTCATCATCAGTTGCCAGCCAGACCAATTCCCCTTCGCTAAGCAGCTGATAGTTGTCTTTACGCAATTTGATCAATGCTTTTGTGAAAGCAAAGAACGTTTTATCTTGCTCATCCTCTTCCCAAATCATGCATCGGCGACAATCGGGATCATTTTCGCCAAGCATCCCGATTTCTGTACCATAATAAATGCATGGCGCGCCGATTTGTAAGAAGGTAAAGGCTAAAGTTGCTTTCGCTAAGTCTTTATTTTCCCCACAGATCGTCAATAATCTGGCCGTATCATGTGAATCGAGCATATTGAACATCATTTGGTTCGTTTGCTGCCGGTAAAGCATCAGCTGTTCGTTCAGGCCAGCGATCATTTTCGAGGCACTGATTTTTTTTTGGATAAAGAAATCTTCGATGGTTTCCGTAAAAGCGTAGTTCATTACCCCGTGGAATTCATCTCCTTGCAGCCAGCTTTGCGAGGAGTGCCAGATTTCTCCTAAAATATAAAAGTCCGGTTTCACGGCAGTTGTTGCCTGATAGAATTTCTTCCAAAAATGATGATCGACTTCATTCGCAACATCCAGGCGCCACGCATCAATATCAAATTCTTTGATCCAATAGGTCGCAATATCTAATAAATAAGCCTCCACTTCTGGATTGGCGGTATTTAATTTTGGCATGTGCGGTGTAAACGCAAAGCTGTCGAAAGAAAGTGTCGTTGCTCCTTCAAAATTGCCGTTTTCACCATAGCGAACAGGGAAATCACGAATATGGAACCAATCGCGATATTTAGAATCTGCTTCCTTCTCGATAACATCCTGCCACTCCGGTGATTTATCTCCCATGTGATTGAAAACTGCATCCAACATGATCCGAATTCCGCGGCGATGACATTCATCTACTAATTTCTTGAATAGTGCTTTGTCGCCAAAGTCAGGATCGATCTCGTAATAGTCGATTGTATCGTATTTATGATTGGAATTCGCTTTGAAAATCGGGCAGAAATAAATACCATTGATGCCAAGTCCCTCCAAATAGTCCAAATGATCGTAAACCCCTTGTAGATCGCCGCCGAATGAATCCGTGCGGTCAGGCAGTTTACTTCCCCACGGTAGGGTTCCTTCTGGATCGTTTGATACGTCACCGTTTGCAAACCGCTCAGGGAAAATTTGATACCAAACCGTTTCCTTCACCCATTCCGGTGCGTCAAACCGATCGATCTCGTGAAAATAAGGCAAGCGGAAATAGTAATTAGCCGTTTGGCACGTTGCCTCTGTGTAGGGAAAAGTCCCACGATCCCCATAAAAAACTTCTGCGCCGTCGTGATCGATCAAATGGAACGCATATTGTAAACGGCGATATGGCGCACCCGTTTCCAGTTGCCAATAATCATGTGTATCTGTGGAACCAATCTGTGTCATTTTTACTTCATGCTCGTACCATTTTTCCTCATTTAGTAAATAAGGATCGCCTTTTAGGACAAATACCTCTTGGATATCTGCTTTCGCCGTCCGTAAGCGGATATGCAACGTGTCCTGATCATAAAGATAAGCGTATTCACTCTCCGGACGATGATAAAATGCTGCTGTATTCATTATTTTTCTACTCCTTTCGTTTTGAAAACAATCATGCCGAATGGCGGCACGATGATATGATCTCGTTTTATTTGGAAATCAGCGGTATTCGCGAGCAAGATCGATGCTTCAGCAAGAGACGCCGAATATTCGATTGTTTCCGCACTGTGATTTGCCAGCACGATCGCATCTTGTCTTTTGGTTTTACGCCGATAGCCGAACAATGGTAGTTCTCCTGTATCTATCATTTCCCAGTTTCCAGCAATAAATAATTCCGTTTGCTTTAACTTCAGCAGTTGCCGATAAAATGCAGTAACTCGGTTTTGCTGGCTCGCCGCAGTAAAATCAGGTTCTTGATTAACCCCTGACCAAGGCGCCGTCTCTGAAAAACCGGCATAATCCGTATTCTCCCACTGCATCGCACCACGGCTGGCATCTTTGCTGGTCAAACTTGCCCATTCCAACAGTTGCTGCTCGTCATAACCTTTTTCCTGTCCTTCCCGCAGAAAATCTCTGGCTGCCTCTTCTTGAAAAGCAGTGATCTCCAGCATCACCAACTGCTGCATCGCGATTTCTTCACCGTAATAAAGCAGTGGGAGTCCACGCTGTAGATACATCAGTCCCGCTAGCATCATCTGGCTTCGCTCCCGCCATTTTCCGGTATCGCCAAACCTTGATATCGCCCGCGGTAGATCGTGATTATTCCAATATAAAACCGGGTAAATATCCGCTTGCTGCCACTGGGCCATCGTCTTTTTAAATGCCTGCCAATCCAGTGACTTCGGTAAAAATTGTTTAGGCAGATCTGCACGTATAGTCGGCTCTTTTTCAGGAAAATAACGAAAACTGATTACAGCATCGCAAAGATCAGCTTCTGGATCGCAGTACTCCTCTGCTAGCGTAGCATCCGCTGAGGCCGCTTCTCCTAAAAAGAACAGCTCCGGAAAATGGGCTTTCAAGCGCCCGATCCATTCTGACAAGTAGACCTTCACAGCCGGCAAATTTGCATAATAAGGCTCAGCAATGGGATATGTTTCTTCCCCGGACATCTGTTTGGAGAAATCCGCTTTTGCAATATGTATAAACGCATCCAAGCGAAAACCATCTACTCCTTTTCCCGCCCAAAATGCAGCGATCTGAAACATTTCTTCCCGAACTTGCGGATTTTGCCAATTTAGATCTGGCATTTCTTTTGCAAACAAATGAAAATAAGATTTTCCTAAAGAGGGCACATATTCCCAGACTGAACCGCCAAAAAAAGAACCCCAGTTATTGGGTTTGCCGCCGCCAGGAGTTTCCTGCCATACATAATAATCATGATAATCGCTCGCTGGTTCCTCCAGCGCTTTTTGAAACCAGATGTGTTGGTTCGATGTATGGTTCAAAACAAAGTCAAAAATAACGCGAATTCCTCTGTCATGGGCTGCTTGGATCAGCTGCTCCACATCCGTCATCGTTCCAAAAACTGGATCGATCGCGGTATAGTCGGAAACATCATAGCCATTATCGACTTGCGGTGATGTATAGATCGGATTGAGCCAGATCGTGTTGATCCCTAGATCGGCGATATGCTCGAGCCGCTGGATAATACCTTGGATGTCTCCGATCCCGTCATGGTTGGAATCTTGGAAACTTTTCGGATAGATCTGGTAGATCACTGCTTGCTGCCACCATTTACCTGCCATTTGGCTGACCTCCTTCTCTTTGCTACATACCTAGATTACCTAATAAAATAAGCGCTTTCAATATAATTCGAGCTGTTAGCGGTAACAAAAAACCTACCGCCTTTAGCGATAGGTTTACTCGATTACACGTGTGCTCCCGCGTTTGATCAATTGCGGTTCAAATCGTTTATAACCTTGTCTGGCATTGTTTTGATTCATTTTGCTAAGCAGCATCGTCACACAAGCTGCTCCCATATCCATGATTGGTTGTTTGATCGTTGTCAGCTGTGGTGAGCCGATTTGATCCAAAAAGACACCATCAAAACCGATCACACCGAATTGCTCCGGTACGTTGCCGTCCATTTTGATCAGTCCGCGTTCGATCCCTAAAGCCAAACGATCCGAGCTGCAAACAAAGCAGGTGTTTTGCTCCCACATTCCCCAATTATCTTCAATAAATTTCGCTGCATAGCGGGAATGATTATCAAAGCGATGGATCGTCGGCACCAATCCGTGGGCCTGCATTGCATTCACATAACCGGCTTCTCTCGAAAATTCAAATGCCTCATTGATGTCGATTCCGATGTAGATGATATGTTGATATTTTTGAGCAAGCGCATACTCGGTACTGATGCGCGTCCCCTCTTCATTATTTGTATCAATATAATCAATACCGTAGCGGTTTTCTCCAAAAAGAACGACTGGTGCTTCTAGTTTCTCGATCCATTCCAGATCCTTTTCACGAAACCCGGTAATGATATAGCCATCGCAGACCCCGATATCAAAGGCATTTTTCGTCACCAGTTGCATGGAATATTGATGTTTATCCAGTTCCTGCGCGATACCCATCAATAGATTCATATAGTAAGGCTCCGTGGTATCCATTTCTTCTAAAATAAAAAACTTGATGATCTGCGTGCGATTGTTGGCAAGCGCCTTCGCAGCAGCATTCGGGCGGTAATTGAGCTCATGCATAGCATCAAAAACCAATTTTTTCAATTCATCGGTCACAAGTTCAGGATGATTGATTACTCGTGAGACTGTCATTTTCGACACATTCGCTTTTTTAGCAACATCTGTTAAAGTTACCATCCATACCGTCCTTTCCAATATTCTTTTGTATCTGTGCGTGGAAAGTTAAGAAAAACTAGATGCGATTACCACTTTTTTCGTATACTCCTTATTATAGGCTTGCGGGAAATAGGTGGTCAAGAGGATAAAAAGAAAAACAATGCCTTCAAAACTGGCATTGTTTTAAATCGAATTGCAGTTTGATAAAACACCTTCCTTTTCAAAGGAAACTATCTATCAAACATTATCTTTTTTTTGAAGATGCTGCACCATAATATCATCGACAACAGTTTGTAAAGTCACTTCACGCATTTCCTGCTCCACATTGGCCTGTAATTGGTCATAAATACCATTGAGTGTGTGCTGGATATTCCCGCCAACGATGCACCGTGGATTCGTATTTTTATCAACATGCAAGATGCGATGGTCTTGTTCAATCGCTTGATAGATCTCTAGCAGACTGATTTCTTCCGCAGGTTTTGTCAAAACTGGAGCCACCGCGCCCGGCCTACTCTCTATTAAGCCTGCCTTCACTAATTGCGCCATCATGCGGCGGACTAGACTTGGATTGGATTCAATGCTGGCTGCTATTGCCTTGCTTGAGAGATCGCTATCTTTACAGATACACATATACGCAAGAATATGAATGCCATCACTTAGTTTATGCGAATACTTCATAAATTCCGTGCCTCATTTCTGATCGTCTGTTTGCGTTTATTTTTCTGTGACTTCTTTGATCGCCTTATCGATCGGAACTAGATCGTGTCCTAGAACTGCTTTAAGCTCAGCATCATTCCCATCTAATTCCCCTTGGCGGATCCAGCCTTGTATCAGCGTTACGAAGTTAGCTGTTTCTGCATCTAAGCCGCTGTCTTCCAATCCTTTTTTATAGGCAGCGTCATCCAGAGAAACAACCTCAAAATCTCCTGAAATATTGGCAGCTAGTTCTTGATGCGTAAGGCCATTCCCGGAAAATTCATAAACTTCTTTTGGCGCTTCAAGAACTAGTACTTTAGCAGCAGCTTCTGCGTACTCACGCTCTAATGCCCAACCAGTTCGGCCTTCACCAGCAGAATACACAAAAGGTTTTCCTGCTACTGCATTTTTTAAGTTAGAAAGTTCGTTTTCTAAATACCAGTTATTTCGTAGGAAAGAATGTGCGATTCCTGCCTTTAAAATTGCTGCTTCCGTGGTACGATGATCGATTGCTAGCAAAGCGGTTGCTTCTTCCAGATGAGGAAAACTTGTATATGCAATATAGCTGACGCTCGCTTCTTTTGCCGATTCAACTACATTTAAATGCTGCTCCTCACGTGTTACCGGGCCACCTGGGACAGAAGAAATAAATAAAAGACGATCAATGCCAGCCAATGATTTTGTTAATTCTTCCGGTTTCGTATAATCTCCGGCACGAACTTCTACACCTTCCGGAACAACTGCTTTTGCTTTTTCAGTATTTCTCGCTAAAGCAATGATGTCACTCGCTGGTACTAATTGACTTAATGCTTGAATGGCTGCTCTGCCAAATTTCCCTGTTGCTGCTGTAATACCATATTTCATCATAAAAAACTCCTTCTCTGGTTAATTTTTATCTTGTTATTATTATAGTAACAGGTTGTCCGGAAAGCAAGTACTTTGTTTCAAAGTCGATCATATCAGTAAACAAGTCCAGTACGATGCTGACCCTTTCGACTCACAAAAATTGGGCTCAAAAAGTATATATATTTCTATCAAAGTGTTCTATTATAATATTGTACAGAGAATCACAATCTTTTTTGCTCACGAAAACACAACGAGCATCGCTGGTTCTCAAAAAATATATAAAAGGACTGATTCGGTATGACTGATTATTCATCTCCAAATTATTTAGCAAAGGTTGATGCGTGGTGGCGGGCAGCAGATTTTATTTCTGTCGGACAATTGTATTTGAAAGGAAATCCATTGCTTCGTAGACCACTTGAAAAAGAAGATCTCAAAGTTCATCCAATTGGCCATTGGGGCACGATCTCCGGTCAAAATTTCATTTATGCGCATTTAAATCGTGTTATCAATAAGTATGATCTGAATATGTTTTACATTGAAGGGCCAGGTCACGGCGGTCAAGTAATGGTATCCAATTCTTATCTGGATGGCAGCTATACGGATACTTATCCAACGATCACACAAGATGAAGTTGGTCTGACAAAATTGTATAAACAATTTTCTTTCCCCGGCGGCATTGCTTCTCATGCTGCTCCTGAAACACCTGGTTCCCTTCACGAAGGTGGCGAACTCGGCTACGCGCTCTCTCATGCTACTGGCTCGATCTTAGACAACCCTGACGTGATCGCTGCTACAGTAATTGGCGATGGCGAAGCGGAAACGGGTCCATTATCCGCAGGCTGGTTCTCCAATACCTTTATCAATCCAGTTAACGACGGCGCCGTCCTTCCGATCTTATATTTAAACGGAGCAAAAATCTCCAATCCGACGATCCTCTCCCGCAAAACGGATAAAGAACTTACCTCCTTTTTCCAAGGATTGGGCTGGGACCCGATTTTCGTTGAAGGAGAAGATCCTGCGAAAGTTCACCCGCTTATGGCAGAAAAACTAGATCAGGCCATCGAGAAAATCAAAGCCATCCAAACAGAAGCACGCAAAGAAGCCGCAGATAAAGCAACAATGCCAACATGGCCAGTGATTCTCTTCCGGACACCAAAAGGCTGGACAGGTCCCAAAGAATGGAATAACGAACCAATTGAAGGAAGCTTCCGCGCCCACCAAGTTCCGATCCCAGTTGATCAGCATCATTTTGATCATGTCGACGCATTGGAAAACTGGCTGCAGTCTTATCGCCCTGAAGAACTGTTCACAGAAGAAGGCTCGTTAAAAGAAGAAATCAAATCCCTTGCACCAAAAAACCGCATGGCTACGAATCCGATCACGAATGGCGGAATCGATCCGCAACCACTGCGCTTACCTAGTTGGAAAGATTATGCTGTTGAGACTGCAAATAAAGACGTCATTACCCAAGATATGATTGAACTCGGTGGTTTCGTTCGCGATATCGTCAAGGAAAACCCTGATAACTTCCGTATTTTCGGACCAGATGAAACAAAATCAAACCGTTTGAATAAAGTCTTTGAAGTGACCAACCGCCAATGGATGAGCAAAGCAGAATTCCCACGTGACGAATGGTTGGCACCAGCTGGCCGCATCATCGATGGGCAGCTTTCCGAACACCAAGCAGAAGGCTTTTTGGAAGGATACGTCCTCACTGGTAGACATGGCTTTTTCGCCAGCTATGAATCCTTCCTACGCGTTGTCGATTCCATGCTGACCCAGCATTTCAAATGGCTTCGCAAAGCAAAAGAACAAACATGGCGGAACAGTTACCCATCGCTGAATGTGATCGCGACATCGACTGTTTTCCAACAAGATCATAATGGCTATACACATCAAGATCCAGGTGTTTTAACACATCTAGCAGAGAAAAAGCCGGAATTTATCCGCGAATATCTGCCAGCTGATACGAACTCGCTGCTAGCAGTCATGAACGAAGCTTTTCGTTCAGAAGAGCTGATCAACTTGATCGTGTCTTCTAAACATCCGCGTCCGCAATTCTATTCTGCTGAAGAAGCAGAAATACTAGTGAAGGACGGCTTGAAAATCATCGACTGGGCCTCCACAGTAAGCGAAGCCGAAGAGCCAGATGTCGTCATTGCTTCTGCCGGTACAGAGCCAAACTTAGAAGCACTTGCAGCGGTCACACTTTTAAATGAAGCCTTCCCTTCGTTGAAGATCCGCTTTATCAATATTGTCGACATTTTGAAATTACGCCATCCGGATATTGATCCGCGCGGCTTGACGGATGAAGAATTCGATCGTTATTTTACAACCGATAAACCGATCATTTTCGCCTTCCACAGCTATGAAGGCATGGTTCGCGACATCTTCTTCAACCGTCACAACCATAACTTGTTCATTCACGGCTACCGCGAAAACGGCGATATCACCACACCATTCGACATGCGTGTCCTTAGCGAAATGGATCGCTTCCACCTTGCGAAAGATGCTGCAGAGGCGGTTTATGGCGAGATCGCAACATCTTTCGCCGCTGAAATGGACGCTGTTTTAAGCAAACATCATCACTTTATCCGCGAAAATGGCGAAGATCTACCAGAGGTGGAAAATTGGAAATGGCAAGCATTGAAGACAGATTTATTGGAAGTATAACTTAAACACAATATGCTTTAAAGAAAGCGTGGAACATTCTCTGCTCCACGCTTTTTCTATTTCAGTGAGGGAGGATAGAAGTCTTGCCTCCCTTATTTTTTCGTGTTTGATTAGAGTTCCTCACCTCCGCCTTATTTAACTGAATTTATATTTTTTTCAGAAAAATCCCTTTATTTCGTTATTTTAATTTGCTATACTCGGAATAACAACTTTAGAAGGAGGCTTTTTATGATTACACTTTTTGCATTTTTAGGAGTAATGGCCGCCATTCTTATTGGAGAATGGCTTTCTACATTTACAAGGGCATTGATTCCGTCATTATTTATCACTGCTTTGATATTTTTATTTGGATTTTGGACGATCTTTCCCAAAGATATTGTTGCCAAGGCCAGTTTTGGTACAGAATTCGTCAGCCTGTGTGTCCCACTGCTGCTCGTTCACCTCGGCACGAGTATGAGCATCCGCGAGCTTGCTAGCCAGTGGCGTGCGATCATTATCGCTTTGACTGGGGTCTGCGGGACTTTGCTGTTGACGCTCACGATCTGCACCTATCTTTTCGATCTTCCAACCGTGCTTGCTGCTGTGCCGGCAATGGTAGGCGGTATCGTTTCTGCCCTTTTGATGAGCGAGAATTTAAAAGGCTTGGGACTCACTTCTCTAGCTGCCTTGCCTGTCTATATGATCATGTTTCACAGCATTTTCGGCTATCCGATCACCTCTTACATGTTGAAAAAGGAGGCAAAACGTTTGCAGAAGGAACGTGATGAAAATCCGGCTAGTCAGAAAATGACTGTTAGCACGCAAAAAGAACGGCCGAAAGTGATCGATCGGATGCCGGCGGATTACCGGACGAGTGCTTTTATTCTAGTCCGCATGATCCTGGTCGTTTTGGTCGCTTACGGCAGCAGCATTCTGCTCCATAATATCATCAATTTCAATATTCTCTGCTTATTATTCGGGATCGTTTTCAGCGAACTCGGTTTCTTGGAAAAAAATATATTACATAAAGCCGGCGTTTTCAACTGGCTGATGTACGGTTTGACAGCATATATCTTTATGCAGTTGAATACGTCTACCCCAAAAGGATTTATTTCATTTATCCCAGAGATCCTTACGTTGCTTGTGCTCGGAACGATTGGGATGTATATTTTCTCCCTCATTATCTCGAAGCTGCTGAAATTCTCGAAATACATGGGCTTTGCGACAGCTCTGACAGCACTGCTCGGGTTCCCGGCAGACTATATTTTAACAACGGATGTGATCAAAGAACTTGCAAGAGACGAAGAAGAAAAAGAATATATGACGAAACAGATGCTCCCGCCTATGCTCGTCGGTGGATTTGCTACCGTCTCGATCGCTTCGATCATCATCGCTTCCGTCTTCATTAAATTTTTATAAGGAGTGAACTTTATGACAACCATTTTATTTAAGCATGCCAACGTTTTTACAGGAAAAAATACGCAGTTTGAGCCATACGACTTTGCAATCGATACCAAAACCGGAACATTTATCGACCCTTCCTCAGGTAATTATCACGAGGTCGTGGATCTTTCTGGAAAATATGTGATGCCTGGACTTATCAATGCCCATACACATATTATTTTAGATCCTTTCTTCCAAATCGGCGGCTTGTCCTCTGTCAATAGCGTGGAGATCGATTCCGTAGTCAGCACCTATATCGCTGTCCAAAATCTGGAGAAACTATTAAAGCACGGTGTAACCTACATTCGTGATGTCGGTTCTACGTTTAACATCGACCTGCAGTTGTCCAAACTCGAACGAACAAACAAAATCACTGCTCCGGGGATCATCGGTTCCGGCCCCGCCATTGTTATGACAGGCGGGCACGGCAGCGAACTAGGGATCGAATCTGACGGGACTGATGAAACTCGCAAAAACGCACGCAAAAACATCAAAAACGGCGCTCGGAATATCAAATTGATGGCAACAGGTGGCGTAAGTATCGATGGCGAGACCCCCACGGATATCCAGCTGAGCATCGAAGAAATGAAGGCCGCTGTGAACGAAGCCCATCATAAAGGCTACACCGCCTGTGCCCATGCACAAGGAACAGAAGGTATCAAAAACGCACTCCATGCCGGCGTCGATTCGATCGAACACGGTATTTATCTCGATAATGAAGCCATTCAAATGATGCTCGATAAACAGACTTTCTTAGTCCCAACATTGATAGCTCCTTGGGCCATCAATCAGCATCCCGAAGCGCTGCCTGCATTCATGGTAAAAAAATCACAGGAAGTAGCCGAAGCTCACAAGATCAGTATCGGTAAAGCCGCCAAAGCTGGCGTGAAAATCGCAATGGGGACAGATTCTGGAACCCCTTTTAATGATTTTGAAAATGGTTCTGCATTTGAAATGGAATTAATGGTGGATGCTGGATTGTCGCCCTTAGAAGCACTGCAAGCTGCCTCTGTGAATGCCGCTGAGCTGTTGAAGATCGAGGGGCTGACCGGTTCGATCGAAACTGGCAAATTGGCAGATTTTCTTATTATCGATAATGACCCGCTTGCCGATATTCGAGCAGTTCAGGGTGAGAAGATTGTTTATAAAAAAGGGGTGAAGGTACAGTAAGGTTTATGCGGATGAACTTGGGTCCATACGGCAATGACCCCTACCAGGGGAGTCATTGCCGTTTTTCGATTTTTTTGTTCGCTTTTTGAGAGCGTGATTGTTTGACCTATCGACAGTCTCCCCCCGAACAGTACTAGACATAGTAGACATAGAATGCGTCACACCAGCTTTCATTACGGCCTTAAAAGCATCCAAACAAGTTCTTCAATATGCCTGTCTTTATCTCTGCGAAACTAGTACTATTGGAAGCCGATTATTGGTCTTCCCGCTTAGCTACGATATATGTTAAGTATAAAAAATGGATGTTTCCTGATTCTGTTTAAACAAAATCAAGAAACATCCATTTTTTTCACGCCTAGTTTACTTTTTCAAGGCATCCAAGACTATTTCGGCAATGTCCGTAAACGGGTAAGTATCTTTCTCGTATAATCCGTCCTTGATACTTAAAGCATGTTGGTGGAAAACATTAAATACCACACTCATATGCAGATTCACCGGTACATCCTTCAAGTAGCCTACTGAGATTCCTTCCTCTAATAACGTTATAACGATTTTGTTGGTACTTAAAACATCTTCATTCGTGAGGTTCAAGGACTTAATCTGTTCAATAATGGTTAGTCCATCGGGATATTTGATTGAATAATTATAGACAGACCAAATATACGTATCTATTCTCCTTTCGATGGGGATATCTTTATCTGTGAGAGCGATTAAGTCGTGCGTATCTCGGATTCGATCTAACTCCCTCTGATAAGCACTTAACAATAAATCATTTTTATTCTTAAAATAGAGATAAACGTTTGACTGAGCAATTCCCACTAGTTTAGCTACTTTCACTGTGGAAACTTTCGCTATTCCCTCCGTAAGAATAATCTGAGCAGTAGCTTCTTGAATCTTAACTATCTTTGAATCGTCTTTTTTCTTCATATTATTAGTATAAAACTTATTTTTTCATATTTCAATCTTAACAAAGATAGTTCTATCTTTTATAATCTTTTTAGAGATAGAACTATCTTTAAAGTTTTTTCCATTCGAGAAAGGATGATAACGTTGAAAATATTTATTACTGGAGCTACTGGATATGTCGGAACAAAGGTAACAAAAGAATTAATCGATCTTGGTCATGAGGTAGTGGGACTTGCACGTTCAGAAAATTCAGCTGAAAAACTGCGTACATTAGGTGCTTCTTCTGTAACCGGAGATTTAGAAAGTTTATCTGTATTAACAGAAGCGGCTGCAAATGCTGATGCTGTCTTGCATTTAGGTTTCCAACACAATTTTGATGAATTTGCAAAAGCTGGGCAAGTAGACAAAGCAGCGATTCTAGCATTAGCTGCTGGGATTAAAAGAACAAACAAACCCTTAATAATAACTTCCGGAACAGCGATGATTGGAACGAACGCTAATGAAAAACAAATTTCCGAAGATTACCGGATGCCAGCTGATCAAGAAGCGTCTACACCACGAAAATCAGAATACGTTGCTTATGATTTGATTGATGATGGCTACAATGTTGGGATTGTCAGATTAGCACCTAGTGTCCATGGACCCGAAGATCAACATGGATTCGTTAGACAATTGGCTGCAATAGCTGAACAAAATGGCAAATCTGCATACATTGGAGATGGATCCAACCGTTGGAATGCTGTTAGTCAAAAAGACGCTGCTCATTTATTTGTTTTAGCAGTAGATTATTTGCTAAACAAAGAAGTAAAGCTTAGAATTTTCAATGCCGTAGCTGAGAGTGCCATCACAGCTAAAGAAATAGCTCAAGCAATTGGCGATTATTTGAATGTTCCTACTGTTTCTCTTACGCAAGCAGAATCACAAGAACAACTAGGTTTTCTTGCAGGAATATTCGCTTTAGATGCACCCACTTCCAGTGACCAAACACAAAAAGAGCTAAACTGGACGCCTGTAGAACCAACTTTAATAGCAGATTTAAAAAGCGGTAGTTACTTCAAATAATGGACCTTTAGCTTTGTATTTCTGCTAAAGCTAAACAAATGGATTTGATCTTCTTCCAAATAGGAACGAAGACCAAATCCATTTCTTGTCTATAAATAAGAATTTTTACAAACTGACTTTGCTAATAATAATTATTATACACTTGGCGAAGTTGAGGTAGCTAACGGGCGCTGCTTAGTATAGTGTTTCTACCTCAAACCAACCGCTTCCGCATCCACTTCCCGCGATACAAACGCACCGCAAAGATGATGCCTCTGACGAACCATTCAAAACACATTGCTGCCCAAACGCCGAGCAATCCATATCCTAACGTGATTCCCAAGATATAGCCGAGTACGATTCGAATGCTCCACATCGTGATCAGCGAAACAACTGATGTGAAGGTCGCGTCCCCTGCGGCTCGGAGTGCAGAAGGGGTAATGAAGCTGAGTGGCCAGGCAATGATCCTTGCGACCGAAACCATCAGCAGCAGGACAAAAACTTGTTTTTCAACAGAAGCCGGAACGTGGAACAAGTCAATAAGCCATGGATAGACTGTGATGAGGATGACGCTGGTCAAAAGCGTGGTGATCGAAGAAAGCGCTAAGAAAGATAGCCAGAATTTCCGGACGCTTTTAGTATCTCCTGCCCCGATCGACTGCCCCACGATCGTAACTAATGCAAGCCCTAAGGAAGCCGGAATGATCTCTAGAAGCATGGTCAGTGAGTTGCCGATCGCGTTTGCTGTGAGGGCGAGTGTTCCTAATTGGACGATAAAGATCTGTGTCAGGATTTTTCCGCCGTTGAAGAAGAGCTGCTCGGCGGCAAACGGAAAGCCGATCGACATTACTTTTTTCATGATGTCGAAGTTAAAGGGCAAGAGCCGGGAGAAAGAAAAGTGGATCGATTGAGTCCGCTTGGTCAAATACCAGATCGACACACATCCGCCTAATAAGCGGGCGATATTCAGCGCAATGATCATGCCGACGATCCCTAAATGGAAAACTTGGATAAAGAGCAAGTTGAGAGCCACGTAGCTTAGATTGGTGAGTGCGGAGAGAAACAAAGAAGTTCGGGTATCCGCGACACCTCGCAAGACACCGCAAGCAGATTCAACGATTGCAAGTGCTGGATAGCTAAGCATCGAGCCGATCAGATAGACACTCGCATTTTTCATTACGGCCTCGCTGGAACCTCCAAACAAGCCTTCCAAAAGCGCTCGATGGAAAATCAACACGATAATCGCAAGCACGATGGCGATCCCAAAAACAGCGACCACTGTTGCGACTGCTGAGCGTTCGGCGAGCAATTCATCTCTTTTCCCACGAGCTTGGGCGACCACTACCGTACCTCCAGTCGAAAGTGCAATGAATACACTAATGAAGAAAATATTTAGTGATTCGACCATATTGACTGCACTGACGGCTGCGATGCCTGCCGAGCTTATCATTGCTGTATTCAAAAGTGCCATTCCAATAACAAAGCCTTGATCGATGACGATTGGAATTGTTAGCTGAACAACTTCTTTCGACGAGAACAATTCACTAGAAATAAAATTTTTCCCATATTGCTTTATTCTTGGAAACATAGCAGAATCGATCCTTTCTTTCAATATCTTTTCATTATAGCATTCACTCGCTCGATGTCTAGGAAGGTGATTCTGCTTTTACGCCTTGACAGCGCTCTCTTTTGCCTCTATGATAGAGAACAAAAAATCTCTCTTTTTTTCAGAGGAAATGGAGTTGTCGCACATGCAACAATTATTCGATTTAGATCAAGTCGCTATATTATGGTTTCAAGAAGAAGCTGGAAATAATCATTTGTTGATTTTAGATCCTGCCGACAGCACTTATCCGCTCAATTTTACCACCAAAGAAGCTGCCTTTCAGCACGCCTGCATGTATGCTGGTGATTGGTATGAAAAGCAGCTGATCACTATTACTAAAACTGCGGTCACTGCCGATAGTTATTTAAAAGCAGCAGCGTTATTTATGCAGCAGCTGCATATGGATCATGTAGATGACTTCGAGGTCACAACAGCATTCCGCCAAAAGATCCGAACATTGACATCTCACTATTTACCTAAGTAAGGGAACACGACTAAAGGCTCGGAAAGCAGAGGCTTTAGTCGTGTTTTTTGTCGCTCATAAAATTTGTTCGCCTTTGTAGGTTCCTGAAGGCGAGATATGATGACTTTTCTCGTATTCTCCTGTTTCTTTATTGTAATGGATCGCTGGCGCTGCAAATTTTTTGTTGCCACGTCTTTTTCTCTTTTTTGCTTTTGAAGTTTTGCGTGCTGGGACTGCCATTCTTTTCCCCTCCTATTTGATTCCTTTATTTTTGCGTTTATTGGTCAAAATAACCTTTAATGCCCGTTTTTTGGTTCTGCTGTTAGGACTTTTCAAACGACGATAAGCACTAGAAAGATCTGCTTTTTCTGACATTGTTATTTCCTCCTCTTTTCTAAATCGTAATCATTACGATTTAAACTTTATCATTGTTTATTCCTTTTTGTCAAGGTTTGCTCTTCGTCTCTCATTCAATGATTGCAATTTAAAGCGAAACAGGTTATACTCCTAAATAATAATGATTGCGATTTATGATGTGTTTCTGTGAAGCAGCTATTCGATATATATAATATGTCTATTTTGATCCAAGAAGAGACCGCCAGTTATCGCGTGTTAGTTGTCGATATTTACAGCGGCACGCTTATTTATCCTTTCGATACTTTGGATGCAGCGTTAAATCATGCTTTCCAAGAATTACAGGATTGGTTTCAAGAGATTTTAATTGATTTTGAAGAGATGAATAGCCACGATCCGCTTAGTCAAGCTGACTTTGATCGAATGGTTGCTTTCCCGCTCAGTCTTGCCGTTCCAAGCGAGCCATTTCAGGAATCATTTGCAGCGCAGCACGTAAAAACGCAACTCCAAGAAGAAGCTGCGCAAACATGGGAACGGATCGTCCGCTCGAATAGCAAACTCTGATCAGCGGCGGCCAAGTTTTTCCATTATGGCTTGACGGCTCTGTTTATGATCGACGATTGGAGCGGGATACGTTTTTCCGAGTTCGATATCACATTCAGCAGCCAATTTGGCTTTGTTCTTTTCAGTGTCATGCAGATATGCAGCGGGAACGGCTTTAAAAATCGGCAGATACTGTTTGATATAGGCACCATCCTGATCAAATCGTTCACTTTGCCGGATCGGATTGAACATGCGGAAGTAAGGAACAGCATCGGTTCCAGTTGAAGCAGACCACTGCCAGCCGTTGACGTTGGAGGCATTATCATAGTCGATCAGCTGACTGCGAAAGTAATCTTCTCCCCAACGCCAGTCGATAAAGAGATCTTTTGTCAAAAACTGGGAAACGACCATGCGCATGCGATTGTGCATATAGCCGGTTTGATTTAATTCCTGCATGGCAGCATCCACGATTGGATAACCCGTTTCTCCATTTTTCCAACGTTCAAAGTTTGCTTTATTCAAAGACCATTCGATTTGACGGTAATTCGGTTTAAAAGACTGCGTGGCCATCTCCGGATAAGTGACCATCAGGACATAGTAAAACTCTCGAAACAGCAGTTCCCGAATAAAAGCTTCGTAGTTTTTTTCATTCGCTTCCCGCTGATCGAGCAACTGATTGAAAATCTGCTGAATGTCGATCAAGCCATAAGCCAGATATACACTAAGCCAACTGGTTTTGATCTCTGCCAGAACTTCCCGATTGGTCTCATACGCTTCGATCGATTCATTCAAAAATGTCTGCCAATTTGCCACTGCCTGCTCCTCAGATAACCCGTCATCTGGATAGCTGTGATCAAGATGACCCGTTCCAGTGACCGTTATCTCACTTAACTGTTTTAGAGAATAGGCAGCAGGTTTTTGGATCGTCACATGTGGCCGATTTGCTTTATAAAAAGGCGTGAATACTTTATAGGGCTCGTCGCCGTTTTTAAAAGTTGCCCGCGGGTGGAAATAATGCTGGACACGAATCGTTTTTATTTCCAAACCAGCGGCTGTTAACTTCTCACGCTGATGCCGAATGTCATATTCTTCTTGATGATAACTCATGATATCCCCTGCCATTAGGATCGTATCGATTTTTTGCTTCTGACAGAATTCGGGTAATTTTTCATACGTCACTAAGAATGGCCGGATCTCATATTTTGCCAGTTCTGTTAGGAACTGGTTGACTGTTCCAAAGTAAAAAGCTTTTTTTCGTTCACTTGCCCCTTTGAGATCTTCCAGCGGAATAATAAAATAACACGCATCGATCTTAGAACGGTTTTGTTCCACATAGGAAAATAATGGATTATGCTTCGTTCGGAAGACGCGGTTTAAAAGCACACCAAGCTGCATATGGCTACATTCCTCCTTTTGACTGGAATCCCAGATGATAAGACTTCGTCCGGTCGACTACTTGGTTTTGATGATCTAATCCTTTGTCAGTGGCCCGTTTCTGATGGGTCTTTTGGTAAGATGTTGAAGCTTGCCAAGCGTGAAAATCTGCTTCTTCTTCCCACCATGTGATAATGATATAATGACGACTTTGTTCTGGGCGCAATACGCGGATCGCTAGAAAACCTTTATTTTCACTAAGACGTCTGGATCGCCCTAAAAAGCGTTTTTCAAAAGCAGCTTCCTGTCCAACTGCTACATAAATATAATTCAACACCGCAAAGCTCTGGACATCAGGAAGCACCCCTTCCCTATCAATACAATTGAATGATTGATCAGTTGTTCCATCGTTGATGCGGTATACTGTGCTATCATCCGTTTCTAATTTATAACTTGCTGTTTTATTTTTTAATTTGATCGTTCTCATCTCTGCTACCTCCGCTCGCTTTCCTCACCATTTTACTGCTCACATTTCCCTCTTTTCAAACCGCTCAAACCATTTGCGCCCAACTGTTTTCCAGTTTCAACGCATGACCGCTTTCTTTTGATATTCGGTCTAGGGAGGTTTATAATTGACTTGAAGTAAATGTAAGCGCTATTAAGCAAATTTTACTTCAAATCGATTGAAGGAGGTTTTTCTTTTGGTAAAAGATCTAAATGTTTTTGATGCGCATTACCAATTGTTTATCGGCGGGAAGTGGACAGATGGCACGGACGGCAACAAACTCACTTCATACAATCCAAGTAACGGGGAAGCGCTCGCTACTTTCATTGATGCATCAGATCAAGATGTCGATGCCGCTGTAAGTGCAGCCAAAGAAGCGCAGGAAAGTTGGAAGAAGGTTCCTGTAAAAGAAAAAAGCAAGTTACTACTCGACATCGCGGATGCTATCGATGCAAATTTAGATAAGCTCGCTTTAATGGAAACACTCGATAACGGGAAATCACTTCGCGAAACAACGAATGCAGATATCCCGCTTGCAGCCGATCATTTTCGCTATTTTGCAGGCGTGATCCGCAGCGAAGAAGATACGGTGAAACAAATCGATGAAAACACGCTTTCGCTGATCATCAAAGAACCAGTCGGCGTTGTCGGTCAAATCGTGCCCTGGAATTTTCCATTCTTAATGGGCGCTTGGAAAATCGCTCCCGCTATCGCAGCAGGAAATGCGGTCGTTATCCATCCATCGTCTAGCACTTCACTTAGTCTACTTGAATTAGGAAAGATCTTAGCAGACATTTTACCTGGTGGCGTTGTCAATATCGTGACCGGAAAAGGTTCCAAATCAGGAGAATATATGCAGCATCACAAAGGCTTCAATAAACTTGCTTTTACTGGTTCTACTTCTGTCGGCAGAAACATCGGCATCGCCGCAGCAGAAAATCTGATTCCTTCCACACTGGAACTTGGCGGAAAATCAGCCAACATTTTCTTTGATGATATGCCATTTGAGCAAGCCATCGAAGGCGCACAAAAAGGCATTCTTTTCAACCAAGGCCAAGTATGTAGCGCTGGTTCACGGATCTTTGTCCAAGAAAATGTCTATGATAAATTCGTCGCTGCACTGAAAGAGCAATTCCAAAAAGTAAAAGTCGGTTTACCATGGGAAGACGACGTGCAAATGGGAGCGCAGATCAACCAAGGTCAGCTCGATAAGATCCTGGAATACGTGGAGATCGGTAAAAAAGAAGGCGCAAACGTATTGACTGGCGGAGAAAAATTAGAAAACGACAAACTCAAAGATGGTGTCTTTTTAGAACCTACATTGCTGGAAACAACAAACGATACACGAGTAGCGCAAGAAGAGATCTTCGGCCCAGTAGCTACGATCATCAAATTCAAAGATGAAGAAGAAGTGATCAAGCTGGCAAATGATAATGAATACGGCTTGGCGGGCGGCGTTTGGTCCAGAGATATCAATCGGATATTCCGCGTTTCCAAAGCGATCCAAACTGGACGCGTGTGGGTCAACACCTACAATGCGTTTGAAGCCGGAACTCCATTTGGTGGTTACAAAAATTCCGGGATCGGCCGCGAAACGCATAAAATGATCTTGGATGCCTATACACAAGCGAAGAATATTTATATCAATTTGAATGAGGAAAAAGAAGGTCTTTATTAAGAGCATAGAAAAAGCACTTCCTGTTATAGCTCGCAACAGGAAGTGCTTTTCTATCTAGGAAACTAACTTAAAAAGCATTCAAATTATTTTGGGGCTGCTCCCCTTTTACGATTCGTTCAATATTTGCTACAAAGAAAGCATACCTTTTTTGATGGATTTTGTAACCATCCGGCATTCCTGCTGTATGCGGCGTAAGAATGACATTTTGCATGTCCCGCAATACGCTATCTTTCGCAAGTGGTTCCTCTTCAAAAACGTCTAAACAAGCCCCAGCAATTTCACCTGTCTTTAAAGCCTCGATCAGATCTTGTTCTGCTAAGATCCCGCCCCGCGCCGTATTGATAACAACCGCATTCTTTTTCATTTTTTTAAATGTCGCTGCGTCGATCAGCTTTTTAGTTTGCTGATTTAAAGAAACGTGGACACTGATAATATCCGCTTCACGGACAAGCGTATCAAAGCTGCACATTTTTACAGATCCAGGTGCTGTCCCTGCTGTGTTTCTCGCATAGGCGAATACTTTCATTCCAAAAGCTTGGCAAAAAGCGGCAACTTTTTTGCCGACAGCTCCCATGCCGATAATGCCGATCGTTTTCCCCTCTAGTTCGCTTCCAGCATAGGATAAGCGGTTCTCATCTTCACGATTTTTCATAAAAGCATCCAGCTGTGGAATATTTTTAAAATAGGCAAGCATTAATGCCATCACATGTTCTGCCACCGCTTGTGCGTTTACTCCAGCAGCATTAGCGACCCGTACGCCGAACTTTGTACAAGCATCCACATCGACATTATCGAATCCTGCGCCAGTTTGAATGAATTTCAATTCTTTTGCCGTTGCAAGCAATTCTTCATCCACTTGGATGTGCTCTGGAATAAGAACTTCACAATCTTCTAAATGTTTCATCATTTCTTCTCCAGGCGGAAGAATAACTACCGCCCACTTTTTCGGAAAAAGCGATAAAATGATTTCTTTTGTTTGCTTCGTAAATTCGCCCACTATCAAAACTTTCATACCCTTAACCACCTTTTCAGTTTAGCGTCCTATTCCGACTTATGCTGAGCCCCTGTATAATACTCATTATATATCACCTTTTTACAAATTCCACTATCTTGCTCTTATTACAGATCGTGCTTTTCTTCACATTAAAAAGCCGGTTTCCAACATGAGATCCACCTGCATTTCTTAAAATCCTATGGTATGATTATACAGTCATTTCCCAGCAGGAAAAGCGCACAGCTATTTTTAGGGAGTTGGAACTATCATGTTAATTATTATCACTATGGTTATTTTAGGATTACTTTTGGGATTTGTAGGGGCAGGAGGTGCGGGCGTCACACTTGCCGTACTTGTTGCATTCTTCAACATTCCCATCCACGTAGCAATCGGAACCTCTTTATTGGGGTTGATCTCCACAGCATTATTTGGTTCCATCAGTCATACCAGAGAGAAAAATATCGACTTTAAAATTGGAAGTTTTTTAGGATTATCTGGCGGCATTGGAGCACTTATTGACTCTTTCTGCGTTAAATATATACCAGAATCCAATTTGAGTTTATTAACTTCTATCGCCTTAATTTCATCTAGTATTATTTTATGGATCAGGATCTCTATTATGACGAACGGAAAAGAAAAAAATCTCCGCTTGAAAAGCATTATTCTGCGAGCTTTGTTTTTTGGTATTATTTTAGGAAGTATCTCCGGGCTATTCGGAATCGCATCTTCTGCTTTTATTCAAATCACACTACTACTCGCCTTTGGTCTTGATCTCCGAAAGTCGGCTGGAACTACAATGTTAGTAATTTTGCCTATTTCGTTGATTGGTGGTATCGGATACATTGCCAATGGCTATATCGATGTTTTGCTACTGATAAAAGTAATACTTGGAACTTCGTTCGGTACTTATATAGGGGCTAAGTTCACTAATAGATTGAGTCCGCTGATCTTGAAAATCGCCATGATCTCTGTCCCGCTAATTGGTGCTATTATCTTGATTTCAACCCATAACTAAAGTTTTTTTCGATCGCTTTGACCGCAAACAGCTCCTTTCTCGTTTATGACAGCGGATACGGGGTATCCACTAATACATAAAACAAAAAAGGAGCAAAAAACCATGGAAATCAAATTAGCAGACCTTGATTATCCCCCGTTCGTTCGCTTGATTGAAGAACACACGAAAGACATGTACGAAGATGTTCCGGAAGAGTATGATACGGCGATCAATATGGAAAATCTTCCTGACGAAAACGTCACATTTTGGAGCGTATTCGATGGCGATCAGTTAGCTGGTTGCGGCGCTTTAAAAGAACTAGGTGCGACACATGGGGAGATCAAATCAATCAAGACTCACCCGGATCATTTGCAAAAAGGCGTCGCCTCTCTGCTGATGGACTTTTTAACACAAGAAGCACAGCGGCGCGGTTACACGCGACTCAGCTTGGAAACAGGCACAACAGACGATTTCATTCCTGCCAGAGCGCTTTATGAAAAACTAGGATTTACTTACTGCGAGAGCTATTTAGACGGTCCAGCCGATCCGGAAAGTGTATTTATGACGAAAGTGCTTGACCCTTTATAGATTGATATCGGTCGGCGCCGGCAAGCTTGTCTTCTCATTATAGTTCATGAAGTCAGCATGAATAGCCATTTCTACTCTTTGACCGCTTTTTTCAGCCGTTACTTTTTGCGTTACTTGCTTCAAGTATTTTTTCTTCGCATCAACCGTGTAGGTCAGTACCAGTTTACTTTCAGAAGGCGGAATACTGGCAAGGCGAAGATTGTAGAAAGACCTGATTTTTTCAAACAGCTTTTCTCCTGTTCCAGTAAATGTAAATACATAATCATTGCCTTGCTTTTTCATTTTAAAGTCATCTGCCGTATTCGTGAACATATCGACTGCCGGAATATACGTCGTTTCGGTTTGCAAAGTCCCATTTCCGGAAATATCCTGCCAAGTGCCGCCTGACGATCTGATGTAGATTTTCTCTCCAGCAGCATACGTTTCTACTTCGCGGCTGCCTTGTTTCACGTTGGAAAGCAATTCCTTCAACACGCCGTCCTTATAAGTCATCTCCCCAGCGACTTCCGAATTATTCGTTTGCGGCGATGCCCCCACGACCCCGCCGGTTACTTTCACTTCGGCACCAGCTTGTTGTTTGATATACGTGACGTTATCCTCCGATTTGCGAACGATCTCGATCACATCTTGTTTCGTCAAAGTCTTTGGACGCTCTTTTGGTGGTGATTCCGCAGCTTCCTTACATCCACTGAGCACCAAGAGTCCCACAACGACAAGTAATACCCACCCTATTTTTTTCATCTTTCTCCCTCCTTTTTTGAAAGCCATTACAGTAATTACTTTTTTATACCCTTATTTTCACGCTTTAATATCTAAAAGTTAAATTATTTTTAAAATCATGACCACCCCGTATGAACAGATGGTTTGTTCTTTGACTGAAAGCCTCTTTTACCGACCTAAGCCTAAAGGCTTTCTGAGTGGTTGGCGAATCTCATTTAGTTTAGCATTTTTTAGGAAGGTTTTTTTATACCACGCTAAAGCTTTCTGGAACCACAGGCTTAGCCTGTGGTTTTCAATAAAACACAATAAAAAACTCCAGTTAAAAACCGGAGTTTTGGAATGCACACAAAAATTAAAATTTTACTTACCAACTATGATAATTGAGTTTGTTTAATATTTACCTATATTATACGGTAAATAAGCATCTCTAAAAGTATTTATAACTTGTGAAGGAGGAATGGGGGTCGTATAAGCAGGGTAGGGTTTCATGACATTAAGACTTCCACTTCCGTAGTAGTATGCTTGGTAGACTAATTTTGAGCAATAGTTCGGATTTTTTTGTTTCAACGCAAAATCCAGTTTATAGTTAATGTGGATATTTTTCTTTGCAGATCCAGTTGTAGAGTAATAATGTCTATCTGCATATGTTGCTACTTTTTTTGCCAGGCTTTTATTACGAACACGATATACATAGTTCCAATCTTTGCTATGATTTTGGAAATATTTTTTTGTTGTAACCTGTCTGTTATTATCTTTTATTCCTTATTCCAGTAACTTCCACCAGGCATTTCTAGAATATGCCCATCTCCATTAGCAATTGCTGCATGACCTATAAACCCTGAAAGTCTATATTGTGTAGTATATATGATATCTCCTGCTTTTATTGTTTTTATGAATTTATTCATATTGCGTGCTGTACTTCTTAACATCCCAATATTCTTAGAATCAGCTATACTATCATCAGTTAACGGAATGATTCCGTAATTATTATCCTCAACCCATTTACTAAAGCTATCGTTGTTGTCATATGTTTTTCCAATTTCATCATAAGTACTTTTTAAAAGAGATAATATAGAGGCTTTCCATTTTGCATAATCATATTTTTTACTATTTATTATGTCGTCTTTCACACCTTTGTTATACAACATTAAACTTTGGGGTTCTTCCGCCTTAGCATGAACACTGTTGCCTATAGTAATTGCTAACACCAGAGTGACTATAAGAAAAAAATTTCCCGTTTTTATCATTATTTTCCCCTCATTTCTAGTTGTTTTATCAGTGAGCAGAAGCTATTCCGATTAAAATAGCAATACCGTTTGAAATAGTAATTAAAATAGCGATTATTACTAGAACTATATTTAAAATTTTCAACGATACTGTTAGCTTATTCTTAAATAAATAGAAAAAGAAGCAAACGGTAATGAATGGTATACCTGCATAAATAAAAAGAATCGCTAGCTCATTATTAATTCCTAAAGAACCATAATTCCCCATTCCCCCGAGCCAACCTAGTACTAATGTGATTAACATGAATAGGTATCCTATCAATAATTTACTTTTCATTTTGTCCTCCTTGTCATATCCATCTATTATTTATGTTCATTCATTTTTATGATATTGCACTTTTATTCACAAGTCAAAAATTTTCGTTATTTAATAGCGATGATAAACTATAAGAGTAGCAAGAATACTACTAAATAAGACGGAATTTTTATCCACTATTAAAAAGATAAATGCGTTACAATTGCTCTGAGCAGCACCGGAAATATGACTTTCTCATTAAAATAAAACCCACCTCCCTACAATAGGACGGTGGGTAAAAAAGTTTATGAATTTATTATAACACACTATGCCAATAATATCTGGAACCACAGGCTTAGCCTGTGGTTTTCAATATAATACAAAAAACAAGACGGCCTTCGCTGTTCGAAGTCCGTCTATCCTGTCATTGCTGTAATAAGCGATCAATATCCAGTTCTGTCAGATCTGTTACCACCACATCTGCTTCCGGCAACGCTTCTGTTGTTTTAATACCGACTGCATACATACCGGCAGCTTTGATTCCGGCGATTCCAGCCTTGGCGTCTTCAAATCCGACAGCTTTCTCGGGGGCAACTGCTATGCTCGCTGCTGCTTTCAGAAAAATCTCCGGATCTGGTTTCCCTTTGGTAAGCGTATTTGGATCTACGATATGCGCAAAGTAATGGCTGACTTCCAGCTTATCTAAGATCATGGGCGCATTTTTTGAAGCGGATGCGATCGCACAAGGGATGCCTTTTGCTTTTGCTGCTTTTAAAAATCCGGCCACGCCTGGCAGCAAATCCTTTGGTGACAGGTCTTTCAAAAGTTCGACATAGTTCGTATTTTTCTTTGCAGCCAGTTCTTCTTTCTCCGCTTCGCTATATGCCGTTTCTTTCCCGCCATGTGCTATTATTTTTTCCAATGATTCCATTCGGCTGATCCCTTTAAGTGTTTCATTGAATTTCTCATCGATCGAAATTCCCAATTCATCTGCTAGTTCTTTCCATGCCTGGTAATGGAATTTAGCTGTATCCGTGATGACGCCGTCTAAATCGAAAATAAAACCTTCCCGCATGATTCTCTAAACCCCTCTCTTTAATAAGCAATCGTTATTTGCTCGCCAGCCGGTAGCTGATAAGTTTTTCCACGGACGGAAATGTCTGATGCTGTCGACGCAGTTACCGCTATTGTCTCTGCTGTGATCTCAAATTGATAGTTCACACCTCGGCGTACAAGCTGGAAGGCGATCTTTGTCCAATCTTCCGGTAAGCGTGGCTGGATCGATAATTGTTGTTTGCGAATATCTACACCTGCATAAGTAGCCAGAGTGACGTGCAGTGTTGCTGCCATAACTCCTGTATGAATTCCTTCTGCTGTCGTACCACCTTGGATGTCATTGTAGTCAGAGTATAAGGCTTCTTGATAAAATTTCCACGACAACGCATGCTGACCGACCATTTCTGCTAATTCAGCATGGACGATACGAGATAATGTCGAGCCGTGCGAAGTTCGCTGTAAGTAATATTCCAAGTTTTTTTCTAAATAGTCATCCGGCAGTTGATAGTCT
Organism: Listeria grayi DSM 20601; assembly: GCF_000148995.1. Classification (GTDB taxonomy): domain Bacteria; phylum Bacillota; class Bacilli; order Lactobacillales; family Listeriaceae; genus Listeria; species Listeria grayi. Next base: position 126,994 of record NZ_GL538353.1, on the reverse strand, counting down.
AAGTCGCGAATGATCTCATCGATGTGTTGTTTATCCAAGTTATAGAAAGTCATCAACGTATCGGCTTGTTTGGAAACTTTGTAATCATCAGCTGACTTGCCTTCCGCTTTTAAGATTCGGTCCATTCGGTAAATATTGCCGTATTTCTCTTTATACGCATCCCAATCGATCTCTTTCAAATCAAAATAGCCTTCATACTGTGCAATGATTCCTTCGTCATTGATCTCAAGCTGTAATTGATGTTTGATCTTTTCATAGTCTTCCAAATCTGCTTCCGTAAGGCCTACTTTTGCACGGATCTTGGCCAATGTTTCCGAATCGAAACGTTCTCGTAGATCCGCCACTTCTTCAAATAGCCAAACGACCATCATATTTGTATAGGCGTTGTTTGTCAGCCCGCCTTCTTTGCTATCCGGGTATGCTTCGTGAAATTCGTCCGGTCCCATTACTTTCGGGATATCGTAGCGCTGTGTACTTTCATTGAATACGGCTGTGCTTTTCCAAAACTCAGCAATCTCTAAGAGCATTTCGATACCGTAGTTTTCCATGAATGCCTGATCATCTGTATTGACGTCATATAACCAGACGTTATAAGCGATCGCAAGCGAAACGTGGCGCTGTAGGCGACTGTAGTCATCGCCCCATTCACCATTCATCGGGTTCAAATGCAATAGCTGAGTTTGTTCTGTTCCGTCATGGCCGGATTGCCATGGGAACATTGCACCATCATAGTTTTCGCGAGCAGCACTTTCTTTGGCTGCGGCTAAGCGATTATAACGATAAAGCAGCAATTGTTTTGCTGTTTCCGGGAAATGATAGATATAGAATGGCAAAATGAAGATCTCATCCCAAAAGATGTGGCCACGGTAAGCTTCGCCATGCAGTCCTCGTGCTGTGATCGAAACATCGAGATTAGCACTGCTGAATGGTGTAGACGATACTAAAAGATGATAGGTATGCAACCGCAGCAGTTTTTGTGACATCATATCGCCTTCCACTTTGATATCAGCTTTCTCCCAGAGCGTTTGCCATGCTTGGCTGCTTTCGGCAAAAATATCTGCAAAGGATCTAACGGACATCGTTTCCGTTTTGAGTGCCTTGATATCGATTGGATTCTGCTGATGATCGGCATATACTTCTACCCGCTTTTCAAATGTGTAGGATTCGCCAAGCGCTGCCTCGAAGTTCGTTGCCTGCACAACTTTTCCTGCTTGGATAGCATTCGTAGTTTCGGTAGAGAAAATCGTTTTCTGCAGGACTTCGATCTGCGATTGGGCGGTTTTCGTATGGATAAAAGCGGTATTCCCTTCCGCCCCGAGATCCACCACATCATAATGGTGAGAATTGAGGGAACGGTATCTTTCGACATTACTGTTTTCAACCGTTCCATCTAATGTGGTGATCACCGTCAGTGGAGCAGAGAAGTTTAGCGGCCGTACCGTGTATCGAATCGCATATTCGTTCATTTTCGCCATATTGGCTACTTTCTCCGCCTTCCATTCCAGCTGCCGCCCTTCTGCATCTTCCACAATTGCTCTTGATTGGAAAAGTCCTGTTTGTAGATCTAACTTCCGTGTAAAATCCATTACTGTCACATTCTCAAATGTCAGAACTTCTCCGGAGGCAATCTTTACGCCGAGAAAACCAGCGCTGGCGTTGTTGACAAAGTCTTCATTGACCACTTTTGTATCAGCAACGACGGATTCCGCTTGATTATAAAGACCTGCAATATAAGTAGCCGGATATGTGCCACTAGTCTGTTCCATTTCCGGGCTCGTTCCTCTTAATCCGAGAAAACCATTTCCGATTGTCAGTAGCGATTCGATCGAGTATTCTTCCTTACCAGGTTCATAGCCTACATAATCTAAATTCCAAGTGATTGCTTCTGCTTTTGCTGCAAAGGCTTCCGACAAAGAGCCATACTGCGCGGCCTCTTTTTCATGCAAAAATGGTTTATTGGTTATTTCCGAAAACAGCTTTGCTAGATCGTACGCTTTTCCATTTGCATCTATGTAAGTGTTTTCATGTGTTTGTGCATTAAATTCTCCAGAAAGAATGCCACCTGCTATTCCTGCCGCCGATAAGCGCACCGTTTCTGTTATCTGAGAGAGCTCCGTGGTCAGAGAAGTTTTGTCCAGCGGAAATTTTGCTTCGCTCGTTATCTCTCCATGTTCGATTGTTTGGATCGCGATTTTTTCAGGGTGGAATGTCACCGCTAAATATTTCATTTCACAGCCTCCTATTGTAACTTGGATATACAAGTTTTCACACTGCAAGTATAGTTGATTTCGATCCAAAAAACAAGCGTTTTCTTTCTACCATTCCAAACACAAATGCTTCTTTCTATGGTAAAATGAGGTAGTTACTATTTTTAAAGTTAATGAGGTATGCACAAAATGAATAAATTTCATGACATATTTTTAGATTTGGAGAAAAAGATCCGCGATGATGTTTATCCAGTCAACTCCCTTCTGCCAAGCGAAAATCAATTAATGAAAATTTATAATGTTTCCAGAGAGACCATTCGTAAAGCGCTTGTACTGCTTATCAATGCCGGATATATCCAGAAGAAGCAGGGAAAAGGCTCGATCGTCATCAACTATCATAAGTTCGATTTCCCGATTTCCGGATTGACCAGTTATAAAGAGCTGAAAGACGCTCAGCACATCTACAGCAAAACGATCATCGCCGAGCTCTCACTCACTAGACCTACCGAACAACTGGCCAGACAAACAGGCTGGAGCACGCAAGATACGATTTGGCGCCTAGTGCGGCAACGCGAGATCGACGGAGAAAAAGTGATTTTGGATAAAGATTTTCTGCTGAAATCGATCATTCCCGACCTTCCATTAGAGGAAGCCGAAAATTCGATCTACCAATATTTTGAAAATGAACTTGGTCTCAAAATTGGATTTGCCCAAAAGGAGATCACTGCCGAACCAGTCACAGAAGAAGATAAAGCTTTAATGGATCTAGGCGACTCCACCCATGTCGTTGTCGTCCGCAGTGTCGTTCATTTAGAGGATACCCAGTGTTTTGAATATACCGAGTCGCGACACCGCTTAGATAAATTTAAATTTGTCGATTTCGCTCGAAGAAGACAACTTAATTAAAACCGCTAGCCTACTAACAGACTAGCGGTTTTTTATTTTAAAAATAAAACGCTTGCTTTTTTACAATTATCGGTTTATGATTATCATGAAATACAACTTATATATATAAGTGACTTCAAAAATGAAAGGGGTTTATTTTATGGGCAAGTATTCAGAAGATGCCAAGCAGCTGTTAGAATATGTCGGAGGAAAAGAAAACATCTCTGCTGTCACACACTGTGTAACGCGAATGCGGTTTGTGCTGGTCGACGATTCCAAAGCTGACAAAGAAGCGATTGAAGATATTCCTTCTGTAAAGGGCATGTTTACTAACGCTGGACAGTTTCAAGTTATCATCGGTAATGATGTTTCTACTTTCTATAACGACTTTACAGCTATTTCCGGAATTGAAGGCGTTTCCAAAGATGAAGCAAAAAGCATGGCAAAGAGTAAACAAAATCCGGTTCAAAAAGCCATTGCTGTTTTAGCAGAAATTTTCACACCGTTATTACCCGCAATTATTATTGGTGGTCTTATCTTAGGTTTCCGTAACGTGCTCGGGGATATCGACTTCGGCGGTAAAACGATCGTCGAGATGTCGCAATTTTGGACAGGAGTCAACGATTTCTTATGGCTGATCGGGGAAGCGATCTTCCACTTCTTACCAGTCGGAATCGTGTGGAGTATTACCAAAAAAATGGGGACGACACAGATTCTCGGTATCGTACTTGGGATCACGCTCGTTTCACCTCAGCTTCTCAACGCTTATTCCGTTGCTTCTACGGCAGCGAAAGACATCCCGTTTTGGGATTTCGGTTTTATCCATATCGATAAGATCGGTTATCAAGCACAAGTTATCCCGGCGATGCTTGCCGGTTTCATGCTCGCTTATTTAGAACGCTGGGCAAGAAAACATATTCCAGAAGTCGTCTCGATGATTTTCGTACCGCTGATCGCATTGGTGCCAACTGTTATCGCAGCACATGTTATTCTTGGTCCGATCGGTTGGACAGTAGGTTCTTGGATCTCTGCCGCTGTTAACGCAGGTCTTACTTCTTCTATTAGCTGGCTGTTTGGTGCTGTATTCGGTTTCGTATATGCACCGCTCGTTATCACCGGGCTCCATCATACGACGCTCGCCATTGACTCGCAGCTGATCGCGGACTTCCATAGTACCAATCTATGGCCAATGATCGCCCTTTCGAATATTGCACAAGGTTCCGCAGTTCTTGCTGTATACTTCCTTCATAAAGGGAATAAAAAAGAAGAGCAAGTATCTATCCCAGCAACGATCTCCGCTTACCTGGGTGTTACTGAGCCAGCAATGTTCGGGATCAACTTGAAATATCTGTATCCATTTATTGCCGCTATGATCGGTTCCGGTGTTGCCGGTATGTTCGTGACTATCTTCGGTGTAAGAGCGAACTCGATCGGTGTCGGCGGACTGCCAGGTATTTTGTCTATCCAGTCTAAATACTGGCTGATCTTCCTTGTAGCCATGGCAATCGCGATTGTCATTCCGTTCTTACTGACGATGTTCTTCCGCCGCGCTAATATTTTCAACAAGATCGACCGCGTCGGTGCTGCAACAACTGTCAATCCGATTAAAGAACAACCAACATCTTCTGCTTCTATAGCAGATACGAATAAAGGCATCAACTTTTTCGCACCGGCAGACGGCGAGCTTATTCCGATCTCAGAAGTAGACGACCCTGCTTTTGCACAAAAAACGATGGGCGACGGTTTCGCAGTGAAGCCGACGACCGGTGAAGTCTATTCCCCAGTAACAGGCGAGATCATCAGTATCTTTGAAACGAAGCATGCGATCGGTTACCAACTGGACAACGGCCTAGAAGTATTGCTTCACATGGGGATCGATACAGTCGAATTGAATGGCGAACCCTTTACACTTAAAGTCAAAATAGGCGATTTCGTTAAGCCAGAAACAAAGCTTGCACACATTGATTTAGAAAAAATCACTGCGGCCGGCAAAGGAACTGACTTGATTGTCGTAATCACAAATATGGAAAAAGTAAAAACCTTTACCTTAGAAACAAGTGGTCAAGTGAAAGCTCGTCAAGAAGTGGCGAGTGTGGAAGTACAAGAATAAGTAAAAGAAGAGCTTCGGTCTAGTTGACTGAAGCTCTTCTTTTATATGTATTATAGATTCTGATGGATCGGATAAATAGTAGTTTCAATAGGTTTCGGAAACATGCTTTTTGATAAAATAGCCCCCAACTCAACATAAAAAAACGCTTAAAGCACAGCAGCCCTAAGCGCGATTTCCGAGGTGATCGTTTACTTTTTTTTCTTTTTTCTTTGGAACATGACTTTAAACGAACCTTTGAGAACATCAAAAAAGCTGAGCGATGGCACCATATCAGCCGGATCCACATAGACTCTGATTGCCCTAAGGACTTCTTTCGGCCGTTTAGAAGAAAAGGTATACGTGCCATTTCTTTTTGTCTTGATCGCATAACGAGGAATCCACTTGCCCTTTAGCATGACAGAAGCAATCACTTGATCTACTTCTTCCCAGGGGATTTGGATGTACTTACGCACGTCACGGGAATTGAAAAACTCGAAGCCGTTATCTCCGATCAATATCTTCCCATAATCTGTAAGGCCCGTAAAAGCGGTAGCATCTATTGTCAAATCTACCTTTGTATTAATCGATTGAACCAATTACATCCGCTCCATTTCATTTATACTTCTTGCTTTTATTATACGTTTCTTTGAGCAATTTAGCCACAAAAAAAGCGGCTGGTCCAATAAGCCCAGCCACTTCTTTATGTGAACTATGATTGCCCCCAGATTTCTACGCTAACCTTCCGATCCCGTCATTCTCGGCGAAAACGGAAGGAGAACAGGCAGCAATTGTTTCTGTAACGGATTTTTTCAGAGAAAATCGTATTCGTTCTTATAGAAGTCCGATTACGTGTCCACCAACACCAACTACGAATAGTCCTAGAATGATGATGATTGGGCTGACTTTCTTCTTAAGCAACCACATACAGAAGAATGTAAGAAGTACTGCTGCAAGTCCTGGGATCAAGTTATCCAAGTTATTTTGCAACGTTGTAACTTTGATTTGCGATAATGCTAATCCTGCATCATGTTGTTCCAATGCAGTTTTGATACCTTGTGCGCCACTTGGAATCTTGTTCCAATCAATAAACGCGCCGTCATCTAATTTAACTTTAGATACAACTGGTGCAAAGTGAATCGATACCCATCTTTGTACGAGGGCGGCGAGGACGAACATCCCTAAAATGGAAGCGCCTTTTGTAATGTCTTGTAAAATACCACCGGAAAGGTCATCTGTGATTTTAGAACCAGCTCTATAAGCAAATTCTTGTGTATACCACATGAATCCCCAACGGATAAGGTTCCAAGCTACGAAGAAAATAATTGGGCCAAGAATACTTCCGCCCATTGCAAGCGAAGCTCCTAGTGCACCTAACATCGGACGAACTGTAAACCAGAATACTGGGTCACCAACACCGGCTAGTGGTCCCATCATACCAACTTTAACCCCTTGGATCGCTACATCATCAACTGGTGCGCCATTTGCACGTTCTTCTTCTAGTGCAAGTGTTACCCCAAGAATTGGTGAAGCAATGTATGGGTGAGTGTTAAAGAATTCTAAGTGACGTTGCAGCGCTGCTGAACGATCTTCTTTTGTTTTATATAATTTTTTGATTGCTGGAATCATGGAGAAAGCCCAACCACCATTTTGCATACGTTCATAGTTCCAAGAACCTTGAATGAACGTGGAGCGCCATGCTACGTTTAGGCGATCTTTTTTAGTTAACTCGATTTTTTCTGCCATTTCTCTTCTCCTCCTTTTAGGTTTAATAATCGTTTAAGATATCACCGAGTGGATCTCTAGAACTACCGCCGCCGTTTCCGCCGCCTGAGTTATTGCCTCCGCCCATTTTGGACAGGTTCAAGTAGATTAGAGCTAGAGCTACACCCAATGCACCTAATGCGATAAGTGTTAATTGAGAAATTGCAGCTACTACGAAACCGATGATGAAGAATGGCCATACTTCGCGTGTTGCCATCATGTTAATAACTAACGCATAACCAACGGCAACTACCATTCCCCCACCGATTGCCATACCATCAGTCAACCAAGCTGGCATGGATTCTAGGAATGATTGCACACTGTGTGCTGGAATGAATAGAAGTGCTGCTGCTGGGATCGCGATACGAATACCTTGCAGACAGATCGCAAAAATTTGTAACCATTCGATTCGTCTGATGTTGCCTTCTTCTGCCGCTCTATCCATTAAATGTACAACTGGTACAGCTAATGTACGAACGATCATTGTCAAGAAAAGACCAGCTACTGCAAGCGGAATTGCGATTGCGATCGCTGAAGGGATCCCTTTAACGCCTTGTTCACCTAATACTAAAATAATTGCTGACGCTACTGATGCAAGTGCTGCATCTGGTGCTACCGCTGCTCCGATGTTTGCCCATCCAAGCGCGATCATTTGAAGTGTACCACCAAGAATGATACCCGCTGTTAAGTTACCTGTTACTAAACCGATTAATGTACATGCCACTAGTGGTTGGTGAAATTGGAATTCATCTAGAATCCCTTCAATACCTGCTAGAAAGGCAACGATTACTACCAAGATCATTGATATAATAGACATAATAGGCCTCCTATTTTAAATTTGTTTTCTTACCCTTTTAACTCAGATTTTGCACGTTTGATGATTTCATCCATATTTGCACCAGAATCATTCGGTACTTTACGAACGTCGAATTTAATGCCTTTTGCTTTTAATTTCTCAAAAGCTTCCACATCTTCAGGTCCCATTGAAAGCACTTTGCTTACAACGACTTTCCCTACAGAGTGAGCCATCGAACCAACATTGATCTGGTCGATTTCCACGCCGCCTTCTACGACTCTAAGAACATCTTCTGGGTTTTCAAATAATAATAATGCTTTGGTATTGCCGAAACGTGGATCTTTTGCTACTTCGATCATCTTATCGACAGGGATAACGTTAGCTTTAACACCTGGTGGTGCAGCTTGTTCGATCAATTTCTTACGCAAGTCATCTTTGGAAACTGCGTCAGAAACAACGATGATCCGATTTGGTTGTGTAGATTTTGTCCAAGCAGTTGCTACTTGACCATGCAATAAACGGGAATCGACACGAGCCAAAACAAATTTGATTTTGCCGTCTCCTACTACTGTTCCTGGTGCTAGCGAACCTTTTGGTTGCTCTTCTACTGCAGCAGGTGCTGCTTCTTTTGGTTCTAGTTCTTCTGGTTTAATGCGTACTCCTTCTTTAGCTGTCCCAAGGATATGTGCAGCGATCTCTTGCGCAGATTCCATTGTGAAGCGCGATGCGTATGCTTCGATCAACATTGGTAAATTCAAACCGGCAACGATTGCCCACTTATCTTTATGTTCTTCATACAAGCTGTTTGCTTGGTTGAATGGAGTACCTCCCCATAGATCGACTAAGAACAATACTTCATCTTGATTATCAAAAGATGCAACAGCAGCTTCCATCTTTGCTTTGACATCATCTGGGCCTTCGCTTGGCATTAATGTAATTGCCTTAACATTCTCTTGTTCTCCGAAGATCATTGTACCGGATTGCAAGATACCTTCAGCAAATTCGCCATGGGTTGCGAGGATAATTCCTACCATCTCTCTACCTCCTAAATAATTAATCTTTATTTTTCCCAAATAGACGAAACTAACATAAGCTGTTTATCTTCATTCTATTAGTTTTGTCTACTCCGAAGCGCTTCTCTCCCTTTAATACCGCCCCCTCTCAAGTTTTCTGCTTGTTCTAAAGTTGTTATAATTTAGCTTTTTTTAGCGCTTCCATCAAACTTTGTTTACTGTCTGTCACTACTTTGCGAATCTCAAGCTCTATCCCGTGGCTGTCTAAATAGTTAAACGCCTCTAAATCAGCATCATTTACCGCAATGGTATTCGATATCATTTTCTTTCCTGCGGTATAGCCCATCGCACCAACATTTACTGTCGGGAAATAGATACCTGCTTTCACTACTTGTGCTACTTCGATCGGATTGGTAAATAATAAGATCACCCGAACGTCGTCAAACAGCTTATTGGAATAAACTTCAATCATTTTGCTAACAGTGATCACATTCACTTTGATACCCGGGGGAGCTGCTTGTAGAAGCAAAGTTTTCCGCAAATTATCTTTGGTCACAGCGTCGCTAACAACAATGATCCGTTGTATATCTAAGCGCTTTGCCCAAATTGTGGCAACCTGTCCGTGGATTAGCCGATCATCAATTCTTACTAATCGGATATCGATTCCCACCAACATCCCCTCTTTCTGTTTGGCTTATTATTTTGTTGTCTACTTTATATATTGCAAGTTCCGTGCCAACTGTAGTGTATTCTTCCGAAAATCTTTTAATACCAATGGATAAAGCGCAACCAAAAATAAACGGATAATACACTAATTAGTGTATTATCCGTTTATTGATACGCTATTTCACTTCTGCATCTAGTGTATTATTCAATATTTGCAGGATATAATAGATTTCTTCTGGTGGGATTGTGATCAATAATGCCGCTTCCAACATTCGCGCGATTTCCCGTACTTGAACAAAACGCTCTTCCTGTTCATCAAGCACTTGATCGTCTGGGATCTGCAGGCAATCCTGTCGCAATATCCGCTCGACCATACCACCTAAATGCATGACCATATTGATCGTAAATGCCTGATCGACTTCCTTTAAAAAGACGGCTGTCAATTCACTGGTGAAATCCCACAGCGGTTGCATCACTTTTTCCGGATTGATAAACGTGAAATTCTCACGTAGATACTTCTCGCAGAGTTCCCACGATTGATCATCATTGAGGACAACTGGATCAAACAAATTATCCGCATCAATGATCAGTTCTTGAAGGATCGTTTTTGCTTCGCCGGAGAAAAGTGCTTCCATCGGAATATATCTGACACCGATTTCCGGGTCCACGATACCTGTTACCGCCACAAGCTGGTAGTCTTTTTGCAGGTTCTCCAACACAGAATCCATTTCCACGATCGAGATCGGTAAAACTTCAAGATCCTGCTCACCGATTTCTAAAAGTGATTTTTCGATGACCTCTTTCATCCGTTTGGCGGTTCCTTGTCCAGATGCACAAATTGCTACGATCGCTTTTTTCGTGTGATGATTACTGTGCGCTGGCAAGCTTTCGACTTCTTGATCGACCGCATTGCCATAACCGCGGAAATTTTTTAGCGAATGGAATAAATAATCTAAGTCCGTATCGAGCAGCTCTGTTTTTCTGACTGCCTCCAATACTAACGCGGTCGTTACCATATCGACTGTGCGGACTGGGATCCCCGTTCGGCGATGGATCTCCTCGCTGAACGTTCCAAGCGAACCCATATCCACCAGCAAGAGCACGCCCCCGCCGTTGTTCACTAATTCCACTGCGCCCACGATTTCCTCGAGAGCAGCACGTGGTTTCATTTCTACTGGCATATCCACCGCTACGAGATTATCACTCCCGAACAACTGCTTGACTACTTGCGTCATACTCGTCGCGGTGCTGTTTCCATGTGCGGCAACCACGATCCCGATTCGTCCTGCTGCTTTTTCTTTTTTCAGTGAAACTAGAAGGACAGTAAGATATTCTACCTCTTCCATAGGGATGCTGATTTGATATTCTTCAAAGATCAAGGCTTTGATATCTAATGCAACTTCATATTCCTCGGGATATTTTTCCACCATTTTTCTGATGCTTTCGTTATTGGCTGCTTCCCCACGATTTTCGAGTTGCTGCCGTTTTAAAAAGGAACTGATATGCAAACTCATCGCATAGATAAAGTTTACTTGGAATGTATTATTGAGTTTACTTTTAGCAATTTCATAAATCCGCTTTGTTAAGTCAATTACTTTTTGTTCCACGATTTCTGCTAATTTATTTTCAATATCAAATGTTAAGCGATGATCTTTGTAAAAGGATTTCAAATGCACATTGATATCGGTCATGATAAACTGGTTGATCGATTCTTGATCAATGCCGTCGTCTTTCAGCAGCATCGACTTCTCGTTGATGATCTCGTATAAATTATAAGGCAGTTCATAGGAGTCGACCAACGGTGGCAAGAGGTTCTGATCCGGTGATACTTCCATGATAGCATCCAATCCTTGCGCTAGCTCTGCTAAAAATTGCCGGTCATCCGCCAAATGACTCAAACCGCTCTTGATCTCTTCTGTCAGATCCTCCAACGTAATCACGATCTCTTCGCTTTCCATTTGATTCAAAAAGCTTCGCGCACAGATCAGCTGGATATTCGATTTCAATTGCCCGACATTTCCATGCGTCACACTGCCGATCAGCGCTTTGACAACATCTTCCGTAAGCGAGATCTTGCGTTGGATGCGTTCTGCCTCAATGCCGACCATTAGTTTGACCAGGTCGATCTTCTCTTTTGTTTGCCGCTGATTGAAACTTGGTAAATGAATACTGATCGGGATTCGACGCATAAATGTATTTAATAAGTAAGAAGTCGCATCTTCTGTCGTCGCGCAAATGATGCGCACGTTGGCATGACGCTCTTTCGCCGTTTCGCCGAGTCGATTATATTTTCCATTGTCCATAAAATAGAAAATCATCTCTTGCCCTTCTGGAGGCAAGCGGTGGATCTCATCTAGAAAAAGCATCCCGCCGTCTGCTTTGGCGATCAGCCCTTCTTTTTCCTTGGTCGCACCAGTAAATGCACCCGCTGCATAGCCAAACAGATGACTCATCAGCAGTTCCGAATTATGCGCATAGTCCGCACAGTTGAAGACGATCAATTCCTGCTCCTCTTTGATAAGGCCTTTTGCCTTGGCAAATTCAAACATAATATGCGCAAAATGCGTTTTACCAGTACCAGTCGCACCAGTGATCAAACAGTTCAACCCGCGTGGCGGATATAAAATCGCCGCTTTGGCTTGTTCGATCGGCATTTTCATGCTGCCGCTACCGCCGATGACTTTTTGGAAAACATCTTTATATTCCGCTTGCCGCGGCGCTGCACCTGTCCGCTTCGCCGATTTTGCTTTATTCGGCACAGCAACTCGTCCGCTATCGACATAACGAACCGGTCTTCCGTCAATCTTGGCTAGCAGCCCGTCCTTAACAAGTTCATTCAAGTCTTTGCTAGCGTTGGTTCGTTGAATATCAAAAGCTGCTGCAACTTCATTTGTTGTCACTCCTGAGCCAGAAGCGATCTCTTCTGGACTTAATCCCTTTGTCCTTTTACTAACAAATAAATAGATTTTCTCTACCCGCTTCATCTTTCCCCCACCTTCATCTAAAGCAACTAAACTTCTCCCTCATTGGTGAACTTGTCTAATATCCCTTATATCCTACCATAATAAGTGGGTTTTTTGAACCTTTTTATCATGTCTGCTAGACAATAACGGTCCTAGCGAAGGTCGCTTACGGTAACCCAATATCTAAGAAATCCATCACATTAACGACCTTTTTATGTTCATTTAGAAAGAGAAACTCATAATTCCCGCCATCCATCAAAATTTGCTTCTCTTTTGCAGAAGGTTGCTTTTTGAGGGGAAGAACTATTTTATATTGATAATTTCCCCCTTTAGCAAGTGTTTTAAGATCGTTCCGAAATAGAGGCAACTTATTTTTATCGATCAACCGGTCTAAGTTAGTTTGATCTGTTTTGCTACGCACTGTATAGTAAGACGGCTTCTTGGTATGCTGCAATTTCTTTTCTAATTCCCTGCTAAAAGTTGCCTTAAAAGAAATGACCACTTGCTGGTTGTAGATTTTCACTTTAGGCTTGTCAGTAGACATGTTTGTACCAATGTTAGCTGCGTATTCTTCTATTGATGTATAACCCGTTTTTTTACTGATTGGTTTGTTTTCTATTTTTGAAGTAGCATCTGGAACGTTCTGACAACCGAATAATAGTCCTATTACTGCTAAAACAAAAATGATATGATATCTCTTTTTCTGCATTTCTTTCCTATCCCTCTCTTTTAACATATAATCTGATATTCCTTTAATAATAGCATTATGCCAGCCTAAAAATCATTTTTTACAGTTTGCTTATCTATTCACATATGCTAAACTAAACCTATCTAATCAAAGGAGTCCACCATCCATGTTCGATAGTGAAGAAATCTTAACCAGAATGAACGACGGTCAAAAAGTGAATTATGATAAAGTTCTGCAACGAATGATCCAAAATTGGGCGAAGAATGAAGTGCGTCCGCGGATTCTGCTACATAGCTGTTGTGCGCCTTGTAGTACTTATTCATTAGAATATCTCACTCGATTTGCTGATATCACGGTTTATTTTGCAAATTCGAATATTCATCCGCGCAGTGAATATGAACGGCGGAAATTAGTGCAGGAGCAGTTTATCGAGGCTTTCAATGCGAAAAATCAGACAGAGGTCGCTTTTTTAAGTGCTCCTTATGAACCCAATGTATTTATTCGTGAAGTCAAAAAGCTCCAGTTAGAAAATGAACCTGAGGGCGGCAAGCGCTGTTCTGCTTGTTTTCATATGCGGTTGGATATCGTCGCGCGAAAAGCCGAGGAACTCGGGTATGACTATTTTGGCAGTGCCCTTACCCTTTCACCAAAGAAAAATAGCCAAGTCATCAACGAGATCGGTATTGAGATCCAACAATTTTTCCAAACTCGCTATCTGCCAAGCGATTTCAAAAAAAATAATGGCTATCAAAGATCCATCGAGTTGTGCAAGGCTTATGACGTTTACCGGCAATGCTATTGCGGCTGTATTTTTGCGGCGGCGAAACAAAATATTGATTTTAAAGCTGTGAATAAAGAAGCAACAGCTTTTCTCAAAAAAAATGCCGACCGGCACTCCTAGCCCGGCGGCATTTTTTCTTTTCTTTTTATTCATCTGCATCCACCATTCCTTTCAGCCTGCCGATAAATTCCGCATAACTGCTCGACGTACTCAATTGTTTCGTATTCACTGCATCGGAAACGATCTCAATGAATCGTTCAAAAAAATCATTGAATACTTTGGATTCATCTTTGCTGATCGTCACAAACGCTATCAGTTTGACTGGATATGCTTCCCACATGACCGGTTCTTGCAATGTCATGACCGCTACACTGCTTTTCACCGCACTGATCTCGATAGCGTGTGGAATGGCGATGCCAGAAGGGAACCCCGTAGAAGACATGCTTTCCCGTTTTTCAACACTTTGCAGAAAATCCTCGCCGACATAGCCATTGTGTAGCAACCGCTGATTGATCTGCTTTCGGATCGCCTTTGGAGTTGCTGCTGCAAGGTCTACCTGATTGAAATACAACTCGGCTGGAATAAATTGATCGATATATTGATGCATTTTAACTTTTTGTTTCTGTTCTTTTATCTGATAGATTCTTTTTTCGATTTTTCTTAAATCATTTTGATGTAGAAGCGGCTGGATAAAGATAGCCCGTTCATATCGTTCAGCGATGCTGTGGTCAGTTGTCAGTAACATATCATAACTTTGAGCTTTGATAGCTGCTTCATTAGCTGTCTTGATAAATATCTGTTCGCCAAATGTGTTTTCCAGTTTTGCCACGATATTCTCGCTTAAATCATGGTAATCATTAGCGACCAGCAACAAAGAAGCTTGTTCGATGCTATTTTTCTGTGTTCCTAAAAATGAACCGATATGCAAAGCAATAAATGAGATCTCATCTTCGTTGAACCAGATAGCTAGCTTTTCTTGAATCAGTGAAGAAATGTACACGGAAATATCATAGATCAGCGGATAGGCCGTTTTTAGATCCAGTAAACTGCTGTTTCGTGCGAAGGTATCGTATTTGGAACGGTGATAAAGACTTTGCACGTGGATAGCCAGCTTATTGAAAAATTCCTGATCATCTCCGAGTTCGATCAAATAGGTCTTTTTGACTTGCTTCAATACATCATGCAGTGCCGTAATGATTTTTTCATCCACAACTTCTTTTAACTGTTTGTTCTTGCTGTTTGCCGAGGTTTCGTTTTGAATCCCGATGAAAAGCAGCGCCAACTGTTCGAGTTCCCCTTCTGAAAAATCAATGGCATATTCTTCTGCTAGTTTATCTGCGATTTCCTTTGCCAGCTCGTATTCTCTCTTTGTTTGAAAATCTTGGTTGTCCGTTTGCTTTTTAATGATGTGCCCTTGACGGATGCGTTCAATGCTGATTGCATAATGAAGTACGATATTATTCAATGTGTATTGATTGATACGGATCTCGTGTCCCGCAAATACCATACGGATCATCTCTTGAAGTGCAGCTAGTGAAATATAACCGATCATCTGCTGAATGCTTGCTTTCAGTTTTTCCTGCAGATTGCTTTCGTCATATAATAGTGAGATCATATAACGTCTCTTTGCCCGCTCCGTTCCGACCAGCTTTACAGTATCCTTTTCAAAGATGATCTGGATATTCTTCGCCGTAAATTCTTTTTTCATCTGCTGGATATCTGCTTTTAGGGTAGATTCAGAAATAAAAAGATTATCGGCTAATTCGTAAATATCGATCCCATCTGCTGATTTTTTCAACAATTCGAGAAGTATCCGTGACTTACGATCATTTCGTAGTGGTTGTTCGCCAATTGCCTTTATTTCCGTATTCAGCCGATAGCCATACGTACTTGCCGTGATTTTTCCCGGCAGTTCCGCATTGATGCTAGCTACTCGATTTCTGATCGTTCTCGTTGTACATTCGCAGTATGCCGCCAATTCCTTCGATGTTATCCAGCTATCTTTATGTTTTTCCAAAAAAGTCAATAAATCTTTCTGCTTTTCATTCAACATATTCATGGCCCCTAAAGCAAAGAGGAATGATTGTTTTGCGCTTTCCAGACAATCATCCTCTCTCCTATTATTTCCTTATAAAACTTCGCCGTTTGACGCGATCACCTTTTTATACCACTCAAAGCTGTCTTTCTTTATCCGTTTGCCTGATCCATTTCCTTCATTATCTAGATCGACATAGATAAAGCCATAACGTTTTTCCATTTGCGCGGAAGAGCAGCTGACGATATCGATCGGCCCCCAAGCGCAGTAAGCAATAACATCTACACCATCAGCCATAGCATTTTTCATTTGTTTGATGTGTTCGGATAAATAAGCGATCCGATAATCATCGTGCACGCTGCCGTCCTCCAGTTTATCGTACATCCCAAAACCATTTTCAGCAATAATGATCGCTTTTTGATAACGATCCCAATACTGCGAAAGCGAGTTGTACAAACCTTGCGGATCGACCGCCCATCCCCATGGGTTAGCTGTTAAATTAGGATTAGCGGTTACCGAAGCCGGGTTCAAATCATTTTTGCTGGAATCGACCATTTGCGAATAATAATACGAAATAGCGAGATAATCCATTGTATTATTTTTCAAAAGTTCCTTATCCGCTTCTGTGATCGATAATTCGATGGATTTGCTGGCAAAATAATTTAACGCGTATTGCGGGTATTCTCCGCGGAATTGTACATCTGTATAGAAGTATTGCATTCTGTTTCGCTTCAAAGCTAAAATAATGTCATCCGGTTTACAAGAAAACGGGTATGCCGTACAATCTGCTACCATCGTTCCCATTTGGATTTCCGGATTGATCGCTTTCGCATATTGAACCAACTGAGCACTAGCGACAAATTGATGATGCACCGCTTGGAAACTTGCTTCTTCATAATTATCTACCGTGTCATAAGCAACAGCTGTCGAGTTGAATGGTTCAAACTGGATCAGGTTGATTTGATTGATCGCGATCCAATATTTCACTTTCTTTTTGTAGCGATCTAAAACGACTTTACCATATTTCACAAACAAATCAATGACAGCACGATTATTCCAGCCGCCGTATTTAAGGGTGATCGAAACAGGTGTTTCATAATGTAGGATCGTGATGATCGGCTCCATTCCCAGCTCAATGATTTTATCGATCAAGCGGTCGTAATAAGCAAGCCCCGCTTCATTCGGCTCTGTTTCTTCTCCGGTCGGAAAAATCCGTGTCCAATCGATCGACGTCCGAAATGTTTTAAATCCCATTTCACTTAGCAAAGCCAGATCTTCGGGATACGTATGGTAAAAATCAATGCCATGCCGTTTGGGATAATAGCCGGTCTCATCCGCTAAGTTTGCTTTTACTTCTGCTACAGACATACCTTGATGTTGTGCCGCGCTGATTTCTTCATTCGATTTCTCAGGATAATACTTATGCAAGTCGGCTAAGCTGATACCTTTTCCATCTACTTTATAGGCACCCTCCGCTTGGTTCGCCGCGATCGCACCGCCCCAAAGAAAATCTTCCGGCATTGTAAATGCTGCTCTCATTTTTAAAGCCCTCCCATTTTAGCGTCTAATTTTGTAAATAATTTGATTAAATGTTCGCCGATCAAAATCTCGCTTTGTGCAGTCATCAGTGTATCTTGAGCATGACAGAACAGCGTTGAATAGCGAATCTGCTGACCAGATGCTTCCAATTGCAACGTATCCGTTTGCAATCCATGTGCAACCACAACTTCCTTTCTAGCTTCCTTGATCTCCTCTTTCGCCTTCTCGAATTTTGATTCCTCTAAACTCTCTAAGGACTGCACCAAGCAATCGCGAGCATTTCCCGCATGAACCAAAATATTCATCGATAGTTGATTTAAACGATCATTTTCTTCGATATATTCTTTTTTCTCTGTTTCCATAATACATCCTCCAAATCAATTAGAAGCCGCTTCTAGCTGTGATTCTTCTAAATTTTCTTTTGCTTCTTGTTTTAATAAAGAATTATCGTATGCCTTAAAGAACGGCAGGAAGATAACCCATGTGATGGCAAAAATAACAATACACACAATGACTGCCCGAAAGTCTTGCGTTGCCAAGTAGGAAGTGAACGGGTAAGGCATATACCAGAGCAAGAAGGAATGGGTCGGTATATTGACCAATCCTAGCGACATGGAAAGATATGCCAAGGATGGAACAAGTAGACTGTTGATCCACATCGGGATCATCAAGTACGGGTTGAATGCGATCGGTGCGCCAAACACTAATGGCTCATTGATATTGAAGATCGACGGTATAAATACCGCCTTTCCGATCGCTTTCAACTGCGCCGATCTACTGATTAGCAGCATCATAAAAGATAGTGCCAAAGTCGTTCCGATCCCGCCCATTGACGAGAATGCGTAGATGGTTTCCTGAGTAGCGATATTTACTGCTTTCGCACCATGAGCAACAGCATCGGCATTAGCAGCCAGTCCTGCCATATAAACAGGATAGATGACCGGCATCATTACCCAGCCCGAGATCCCGAATGTATATAGAAAAACGGGAATAAATACCGATAAAACAAAGCCCGGATAGGATTGGATGATGCTTGCTAACGGACTAAATACCAGTAAGACGACGTTGAAGAAATCAATATGGAACTGCACGGTTACAAGCCAGCCTGCAACCAAGATAAAAGTGATCGGCAGCAGGCTATTGAACCAGCCAACTACAAAATCCGGAATCGGCGTATCTTCGTCGAACAAGGATCTTTTCGCCGCTAGATTCATAACAAAACCTACAAATAATCCAGTAATGATTGCTAAAAACATTCCTGTTGCTCCAAAACGAGAAAGAATGAACGTGATTTCTCCCGATTCTTGAACCGTCGGGAAAAGCAGCATGAGAAACAGGACGACTGCCGTAGAACCAGAGATCAACTTTTGACCACTATGCCCCTTTTTCTCCATTAAATAGTAAGGAATCATAAAAGCAACGATCAGACCAAACATCCCAAATGAAAAATTACTGATCATGGAAAAGTCCGGCATCCAGTGGAATAAATTCCGCAGCAGCGAGATGACCGTTACCAGTGAACCCACGAACACCAATGGCAAAGCCGCCATGATCGAATCCTGAATCGCAGAGATCCATGGATTTTTCACGATCTTATTCACTTTCGGGGCAAATGTATTTGTCATAAAATCCATTATTCTATTCATTTTATTAGTCCTCCAAACTCAAAACTAGATCTAGCGCTTTCTCTCCGTTCAGCGAGCCATAAATATTTTGAGGGATAACAGCCGCTTTTACATGCTTGTCTTTCACTTGTTCTGTCAAATCATCTAGCATGTATGATAAATGCGGACCGATCAATAAATAGTCGATCTCATTGATTCGTTCATCCAGCTGCGATTCACTCGCCGCCTTTACCGAGATCGTTTCCCCTCTCTTCTTCGCAGCCTTCCGAATCGATGCCGCCATAAAACCACTTGAAGCGCCTGAACCACAAATCAGTAAAATGTTTTTCATTGTCTTCACCACTTTCTTTTATTTATACATTTATTATAGGATGCATAGATAGCGCTTACAAATTTACTTTTTTCCTCGGGGTAGGAAAGTATTGTTTGGTCGTAAAGCAAAAGCAGAAAAGGAAAATCGCCGTTTACGATTTTCCTTTTCTGCTTTTTTATGGAACCTTATAAATTTTCTTTAATTATTACCCAGCAGTTCTACTTCGCCTAATTCCCCGCTGCCAGAAAATACGAGCTTATAATGCTTGAATTTGCGGCTATTCGGGTTTATCAAGAATGGTTTCGTGAAATAATCATAGTTAAAATCAAGTTGCTTGATCGTGGATACTTTTTGCCATTTCTTGCCATTTTGCGAACCCAAGACTTTGATCGTTTTGAAAGTAGTCTTTGTTTTCGTGTTGGTCAATGTAAGCAATTTTACTTTTTTCGCTTTATTGAACGAAACAGTCAACTCATTTTTATTATCGATCTGTACGCTTGTTTTACTGTTGTTGTCGATCAGCTCTTGATAATTATCGATTGTAGATTTGACCGCAGAGCTGTGGTCTAAGACATCTGTTTTTACAGTTGGTGTCTTACCGCTTTTAGTCAGTGACATGGGTTTGTCTTTTGCGGCAGTACCTCGTTTTTTATTTGGTTTCGCCGACATATTGAATTTCAACGTACCGCCTTTCATGATCGTTTTGTAATCGATCGCTAAGCTTGTTATTCTCTTGCCATTGAAAGTAACTTTATCGACATACACATTTTTATCACTGTTGTTTGGTGCGTCTACGGTCAACGTTTTGCCATTTGGAAGTTTGATAGATGCCGATTTGAATAACGGTGATCCCAATACAAATTGGTTGCTTGATAGTGTGAGCGGATATAATCCCATGGAGGAAAGAATCTGCCAAGCGGATTGTTCGCCGTTATCTTCATCCCCGATATACCCTTGACCAAAATCAGATCCTACGTAAGTTCTTGCCAAGATATCACGTACATATTTTTGTGTTTTCCAAGGTTCGCTAGAGAAGGCATACATATACAAAATATGATGTGACGGCTGATTGCTATGCCCGTATTGCCCTAATTTCACTTCTCTAGCTTCCCGCATTTCATGGATGACACCTCCACTTGTGGTAAAATCACCCGGTGTATTAACGATACTGTCGATTTTCTCCGTCAGCTTTTTAGGTCCGCCATATAATGCAGCAAGCCCATTCCCATCTTGTGGCACTGATACTGCCATATTATAGGCATCTGTTTCAGTATAGTCGCGTGACCAGTCAATCGGCGAAAAATCAGATGCTTTTGTGGTCCATGAGCCATTTGCTTTCCGCCCTTTAAACCACTTGTTTTCGACTCCATTGCCGGAATAAAACATTTCCGTGTAGCCTAGCGCCCGGTTTTTATAATAAGCCGCTTCATCTTTATGACCTAGTTTTTTCGCCATTTTATAAAGTCCCAGATCATTGATGTAGCCTTCCATAGACCAAGACAATCCGAATGAATCTTCTTCAGATGGTACATAGCCGAGAAAAGCGGATTGATTGAGGTCTTTTCTGCCACCGTTTACTAGATCGTCGGAAAAGGCACTAGCATTTTTCAAAGCGGACTGATAAGCGGCTTCTTTATCCATTGAAATGTTTTTCATCATGGCGTCGGCGAAGATGATGTCAGAGTTGGTACCAACCATACTGTTTGTTCCGCCTGGTGCGATCCAGCGCGGCACCCAGCCTTGATCGCGGTAGTGCTGCACGAGTCCGTCTACTAATTCAGCTTCTTTTTTGGAAGTCGATAATAAAGAATATGCCGGCCAAGTCGTACGGTAGGTGTCCCAGAAACCGTTATTTGCATAAAGTTTTCCTGTTTTGATGACGGGTTTATCATCTGTTCCTTCATACGGACTGCTGTATACCCATTTTTCTTTTGCCGCTGTTCCGGCATTTTCAGAGTAAAGGTTTGGGTACATATATAAGCGGTACATGTTGGAATACAAGGTGGTTAGCTGATTACCGGTAGCACCTTTGACACTCACACGATCTAAAATGGCATTCCAATCTTTTTCTGCTTGTTTTTGCGCTTGTGCAAATGTATTTTTTTCCAATTCAAGTTGGTAATTATGCTTGGCTTGCGCTAGGCTTACAAACGAAGTAGCCACCTTCATTTCTACTTGATTGGTCTTTTCATCATCAAAACTGACAATTCCTTGCTTGCTGTTTTCCACTTTTGCGACGCTAAACGGCGTATCAAATTTGCCATATACATACATCGTCTTCATCCCATTGCTGGAATGCTTTGTCGCTGCTTCAAACGATTGGTCTTCTGTGTGATAGGTCAGCTTTCCATCTCCTCTAGCGGAATCAAAAACCACATTTTTGTGAGGAGCTGCTTTATCAAATGTAAAAGTCGTTACTGCTCCGTGCATCGTCGGTGTCAGTTTCATGGTTGCGCCGGCAGCGTTTGATTTATCAGGGAAACTTATCTGATAAAGCTGTGGTTTGGCAATTTCCTGTTCGTGACTGAATGCCGATGCATATTTTCCATGATCGATGTCCGCGCCACTCGTGACTTTTTGGCTGTCGATAGAAGTATTGACCATAAATTGCCATGTCCCTCTATCTCCGACCCAATAAGAAGGTTCATGACTGACTGTCATATATTGGAACTTCTTATCGCTATTGAGTTGATATTCGTAATTATTGTTGTCATTATAGTTCGTAGCTGGCGACCAGAAATTGAAGCCGTTCGGTACTGTAGTGGCCGGCAACGTCAGTCCACGTGAGAAATTCGTATTATTGTTGGTTCCTCGCAGCGTATTGACATAATCTACTTTTTGCATTGGCTGCGCAGGTTTCTCGTTGGTTAACTTGATATCATCAAAGTAGTCGGCAAATTGCTTTCCTTTTTTGGCATTCGGGTTGTGATAAGCCAATAATACGCGTTTGACGGTTTTACCATTTGCGACTTTACCGAGGTCGACAGTGATCTGGCTCCATTGATTGTATAAAAGTGTTTTCGATTCGCCTTGTTCTTGCGGGGAGACGATCACACCATCCTCGCTTTTCCCTTTGAGATCACTTAAATAGGTCCCATCGGCAAATTCTAGATCCACTGCTGCGTACATCGGTGTATAGTCGTAATCATAATGAGAATCATAGCTGCCGGACTCGGAAGTCGGCATGACCTTATACTGTAGTCGTGTATTTTTAGACACCTTGATATTGACGTCATTGACAATATTATTATAGGAGTAAGCATCTCCTCCCTTGGCGATCGAACCTTTTACAACAGCAGCTTTGTCACCAGTCCAGCCTTTGTTTTTAAGCTGATTGAGTGCATCTTTCGGTCCGGTGCTGATCTGCGAGCTCATTTGCGCGCTGGAAGTAGGATCGTCTTTCTTATCGCCTGTTCCCAAACGCAATTCCGCCAACTGTGTCATGCTTGCACCATTATTTTCTGAAACAGCTAACTTGTAGAATTTGTACTTTTCACTTGAAGCGATTGGATATTTTTTCCACATGCCCCGTTCACTGAAAGACTGATCTTTTCTTTCATCAATTGTTTGCCAATTTTCAGAATCATTGCTTCCCAGCAATTTCCAGCTTTTAAGATCTCGTCCTGGTTCATCATTGGCAGAAGCAAGTGCATAAACCTTCACTTCTTTCGCTTCTTTCAAAGGAAACGCGACCCACACGTTTTTCCCATTATTTTCATTGGTCAAAAATTTCGTGCTTACACTGTCATCAAATAGATTGGCCTTTATTTCCTGTTCGTTAAAATCTTTACTGCCAGTGATTTGATCGTTCACAACAGTATTAGTTATATCCCCATGGATAACCGGTGTAAAAGTACTAGTTACATTTCTTGCTGCTTTCTTTTGATTCAATTCATCTTGTACAAAATTTGTCTCTGTGCCGTCTTCAAATGATGTGTAAAAAAGCTGATTGTTCTTTGCTGCATGTCCCGTTTTTGCGTTCATCCCCGTTGCAGTTCCTATTGCGCAAATAACTACGATCATGTAAAAAACAAGCTTTTTCATCGTCATTTCCCATCCCCTTATTATTTTTTAAAGCGCTTTCATTATAGTAAAGATAGCTGGTGATTGCAAACTATAAAGAACAGTCGGCTGCCAAAAGCGCAGAGCGACTGTTCATCTGCATTTATTTAATCAATAGCGTCACATAATCAAAAGGCGCTATTTCTGACTGCATGGTGATTTCTTGCTCTAGCGCATTCACTACTCTGCCTTTTTGAAGCAGTTCCTCGGGAAGCTTCATCGGTTCGTCTGTTGGATTTGCCAAACGAACGACATAACTACCCACTTCCGAATAAGCTGGATAGATAGCGGAAACTAACATCTGATCTGTAATTTCTAATAGTGAAAACGTTGCTTGCGGTTTAGCTGGATATTGAAGCGGCCAGATTTTATTGTCTAAGCGGTTGATAAATTTATTCAATTCCTGTTTTTGGTAGGAAATACTCGGTGTTAACCGCGCGATAGCTGTTTTGGCAATCGCATGTTGATCCAGCGTTCCCTCAACGATTTCCACCGCAAACGTAAACTTTCGCTCGCCGATTTCTTGCGCTAAAGGAGTTGGCATCATAATATGCCCTTCATTCGTTGTATCACCGGAAGCACGTCCGGGACGCCAAGCTAGATCTGGTTTGCCGAGCTGTCCGGTAGTGGCAAATAAAGTAATCAGCAATTTGTCATCGATTCGCTCGTATTCTCTCAGCCCATCCGCAAAAGCAGTTAAAGTGCTACCTGCATATTCCACTGAAAGACTTTTCTCGAAGATATGGAGATCGACGGGTTTCTCAACATATTTTTCTTGCCAATCCGCCGGTACTGGGTCTGGTTTGTTGGTCACAAATCCGTTTTGAATCTGGGCAACTGTGGTTCCGCTTAGATCATCTACCTGCAACTGTAGGCGAACCCGATGCGATAATACTTGATTATCAAGCGTGATCTCTCCTTCGATCAGTGCATCTGCTTTCAAGTTGAGTGTCACTTGGAATGCTACCGGTTTAGTTTTCGGGTTTTCTGCCATCCGATCATCCAAATCATATGGCAAATCGGCTGAGCCTTCGATAATCAGGCTTTGTTTAGAACTGTCTTTCTCCACATGTGCTTTCTCAAACTGCAATGCTTTTTCAACCTCGTCAGCTAATGGAGAAAAGTCATACGTATCACCATTGTTGCCGCTATCAACAAGCCGGATGAAATCATGGATCTCGCGGCCGGTTTTGGTGGTCAGTGTTACCTTCCCCGCTTCAAAAGCCAACGTATACAAATCATTCGTGATGGATGTTTCTTCGGTAATCGTTGCTGTTTCTAAGGTTTTATCTCCGTCAATAAATTCAACCACGGTATAACCTAATCCTGGAATAGTGACATCTATCGCGATATCTAATTCGTAGTAGGCCGGTTCTGAGATATATTCAAACCCGGTAGCCACTAAACGCTTGATATTATGCCGTTCTGGATAGTATTTTTCATTGATAAGCACGGCTTTTTCACTGTCCTTAAAGCGGATGTTTTTCGTCCGACTGACAATATGGACTATTTTCTCACCACTAAAAGGAACAGGATCTGTGTTAAAGATCAGCACTTGTTGCGGAGTCAGTTCGAGGCTGTCTGCAAGCCGTTTTGCAATTAGATTTTCTAATCCTGCTGCGATTTCATATGCTTCTTTGGTGCGGTGGATGATGTCCTCCGCCACGTTATCGGAGACACATCCGCCAATGCTATCGTGCGCTTGATTTTCCATTGTTTTTTTCCATAAACGCTTTAATAGGCCGTTACTGACTTGAATATCATTTTTTTGCGCGATCACCATCAATGGTTCAATGCGTCGCAATATTCGCTGTTCCAGCTGGAAATTATCGAGTTTCATTTGGGAACGGACGGAACCGATAGAACGATGGACTCGTGAATAGACTGGTTCCCGTAACTCGCCCTGATAGCTGGGAAGATTCTGCTTTTGTCTGATCTGCTCGACATAAGCCGGATAATCAGAGATGACCGTTTCAAACTTGCTTGCTTCGTTGATTTGCGGCACAATTTTTTCCAGATTCCGTACCATGTTTTTTTGATCGATCCCCGACGGAATCAAAATGGTGCTATTATCGCCGTGATCTTGCAAAAATCCAATCGCCGGGTCTAATTTTTCTTTCACAAATGTCGAAATATTTTTCTGCGCTTCTATCGTCATAAGTCCTGTCATGTATCCAAACGGGAAATTCATTGCATAGACGGACCGCTCTCCAAGCCCTTTCCAGATAAAATAAGGGGAAGGAACTAATTTTTCAAAGTTTAACCCGCGCCAGCACATGAAATTGTCGATACCGACTTGATTCAATAATGTCGGCAGCTGAGCGTTGAATCCAAACGTATCAGGCAAATAACCGACCATCATTGGTTTTCCGTATTTTGCAGCAGTATCGTGGATCCCAATGATCAAGTTCCGTAAAATCGATTCTGCGTCTACCAATAGCGCATCAGTTTGGGCATACCATGGGCCAATAAACAACCGCTCTTCTGCTACCAGCTTTTGAATCACCGGCAGCTTTTCCGGATTGATCTCTACATACTCATCCACAATGGAAGACTGTCCATCCAAGCAGAAATTAGCATGCGGATTGTTTGTCAATTCATCTAATACTTCTGTAAAAACCTGATCGCTTAGAACCTTTGCATCCTCTGCTGTGAAATACCACTCTCGATCCCAGTGCGTATGCTGTACGATATGTGCTTTTGTCATGTTATCGACCTGCCTTTTTCATATTTTTGCGTTATGCTGCTTTTTTTGCTTCTTTTTTAAACTTGATCGATTTTAGTGTATTGACCATCAACGCTGTTATCAATCCGCCAACGATGATCGAAACACAGTAAAGCAATACATTAGAGGTAAATGGGATCGCCATAAAAGTTGCCAACATGGTATGTTGGGTGATCCCGAAGAAGCCGCTTAATCCGCATGCTGCTGCCGTACCCACGACAATACTAGGAATGACCCGCAGCGGATCAGCAACGGCGAAAGGAATCGTTCCTTCTGTGATACCGACTGCCCCCATGATGATTGCTGTTTTACCATTGTCCCGCTCTGCTTCCGAATAAAGTTTTTTATTGAGCAATGTTGCTAAAAACATGCCGAACGGCGGAATCGCAATGGCAAGTAGCATCGCTGTACTTGCTGCATAGCTGCCTGAAGAAAAGGAAGCGACACCAAATGCATACGCGATCTTATTGACAGGTCCCCCCATATCGAAAGCCATCATCGCACCTAAGATAGCCGCAAGCAGTGCTGCATTTGTACCCGACATGCCGTTTAACCAATGGGTCAATCCTTCTGTCAACATGGTGATCGGGGTCCCTACGACATACCAGAGTATCAAACCAATAATGGCAGTTGCAATAAATGGAATAATGATCAAAGATTTTAAGCTCATGATTTTTGCTGGCACTGGAAGTTTTTTCAATACGTTGACTAAATAGCCGACTGCCAAACCGGTGAACATCCCGCCGATAAATCCAGTCCCCATCTGTGAAGCAATCATCCCCGTAATAAACGCCGGGGCTAATCCAGGTCGATCAGCAATAGAATAGGCAATGTAACCGGAGATCATTGGTACAATAAAGTTCAAACCGGTTTGCCCGATCATTCGAATAACGCCCCAGAATGTATCCGTTGTATCCCAAACACCGCTTCCACCAAATATAACAGCAACAGAAGTAAGTAGACCTGCTGCGGTTACCAATGGAATCATGTAAGATACGCCACTTTGGAAGTGATTAAGCATTTCTTTCCCTACTTTTCTAGCATTCATTTTCTTACCCTCCTGAATTTTATAATACCTACAATAATGCTAATGCCTGCTTGATCGTTTTCTCGCCATCTTTGACAACATCTACCGTGCCGACTTCTAAAAGCTGTTTACCTTCAAATCGTTCTCGTTCTGCCACGTTTGTGTCTACGGCAAAGATCACGACATCTGCCGCTGCGATATCATCAGCTGACAATCTATTTTCGATCCCCATTGCTCCTTGCGTTTCAACCTTCATATCGATTGCTTCTTTTTTAGCAAATTTTTCTAAATTAGCTTTCGCCATATACGTATGCGCGATTCCGGCGATACATGCTGTTACTGCTACTATTTTTGTCATTTTCTTTTCCTCCTAGATTTTAAAATGCCAGCGCGTTTACAATAGCTTCTCGCGTAGATGCCTCTTTCAGTTGTGCTACAAATTCATCATCCATCAATTTTTCTGATAGCTCTGCTAATACGCGCAAATGTTCTTCTCCTTTATCTGCTGCTTTGATTGCAAGGAGAAATACAAATTTTACCGGTTTTTGATCTAATGATCCCCACTCTACAGGCTGCTTTAATTTAGCAAATGCCACCGTTGATTCTTGGACCGTCTCACTTTTCCCATGTGGGATAGCTAAATTATTCCCGATTCCCGTCGTCATATGAGCTTCCCGCTCAAAAACAGCGGTATGGAAGGTTTCAGCTTCATTGATAAAACCATTCTCATAAAGCTTTTCAGACATTTTTTCAATGACCTCTTGTTTTGTCGCCGCCTCTAAATCGAGTAGAATATTTTCTTTTTTTATTTTATTTTGTATCATCATATAAAACCTCTTTCAAAACGTTTGTTATTTCTGAATATGTTTTACAATGTGGTAATTTCTTCATTACTTTATGATTCGAGATCACTTCATTGAAGTACGCATAAATTTGATTGATCGATTCTTTGACAGCTTGATTCAAAGCAAAGAAGAAAACTACTTGGACGGTATCGCCATTCCAATCTATCCCGTTTTCATTTACATACATTGAGATCGATGGTTTATTTACATAAGTTATCTCAGCATGTGGCATTGCAAACATCCCCATCGCCGTGGAAGCTAATTTCTCACGTTTCAGACTGCCCTCATAGATGCCTTCATGGACATAGCCGTGTGTCAGTAGAGTGCTGGTTATTTTCTCTAAAACCGCATTCCTTTTCTCAGGACCCGCCGTGGAAATACATACAAATGTCTTTTTTAGAAGCTTTAAAAAAACGTCACTGGAACTAGTCGTGTGTTTTGTAAGAAAGGTGTTGATCTTTTGGATATCCGCATTTGTCATCAATGGGCTAACTACTAAAATCGGCGAATTTGATTTCTCGATAGGAATCGTGCTGATGATCAGTTCATCTTGGATGTTTGCTTTTTGCAAGTCCCGAATCCCTAAAACTTGTTTCACGTGAAGGGCCGCCCCAAACGTCTGCCTGATTCGCTGTTCCAGTAATTTGGAAGTCCCGTAACCGCTGCTGCAAACGAGAATAACCTCCCGCTTGGTCTGGGCTTCACGATCTAAAAAAGATTGGATGTGAAGTGTGATAAAAGCAATCTCGTCTTCATTGAGTTTAATCGCAAATCCAGCCTCGATCGCACTGGCTAATTCAATGCTGATAGCAAATGCGCCCGAAAAGTTTCCCTTGATTTCTTCTGTATACGGATTATGGATAGAAACTTCCAACTTCAATCGTTTGACCGCTGCATTTAAGTGAACGAGTAAGCTGTTTATCAGCTCTTCATCCGGACTGTACCCTCCTAATGTCGACCGGATGATCTGCTGAAGTTTTTCACTATCATCCAATACTTGCAGCATCTCTCCATCGGTATCATTTAAAGAACTTTTTTCGATTGCCAGAATATGGATGTCAATGTATTCTCTTTCATAATCAGGCAACTGGATTTGAAATTTCTCTTCAAGCAATTCGATTAGCAGCGTTGCATATTTAGAAGGTGCATTTGCCGGAGCGATTTTTTTATCGATATAGAAATTCTTTTTGATTCTTTCGATCGCGATCGCTAAGTGGATCGAGAGTGATTGGTATTCGTATTCTGTCACTTGCAGCGAAGTGGATTCAATAAATATATTCAGCACATTAGTGATCGAATGAAGTAGATTCACATCAATAATATTTGTGGTGTCGCCGATCATATTGATTCCGAGTTCCAGTTCTTCTTTTTTAAATAAATTAGTAGCAGTTACTCCGCCCCAATAGTAACTGATCACATCTGACATGAAATGACGCTTCATTTTCTCCGTAGCATCGATTTTGAGACCATTTCGGTTGCTTACAATCGCTACACCTTCTTTTTCCAGTCTCTTTCTGATTTCCTTGATCGTATTTTCCATAGTCGCTCGACTAACGAACAATTCATCTGCAAGATCCTGTATTTTCAAGTGACCTTTTGTATTAAGCAAACGCGAATATACATGCGTGATTCGGTCTTGGATGCTATCGTTTTTAGGTCGTTGCATCGACAGTAAAATGGAGAGCCATGCCTCCTCTGTCCCTACCATTTCTATCCCGAACCGCGGCTTTACATGAATCGCAACCTCTTCTTCCTCAGCCAATGATTCTTGCAATATTCGCACATACTTACTTGCCGTTTTCGTGGATACATTTAAATATTGAGCCAGTTCATTATAAGTCGTATGTCGATGCTCAATTAAATATTTTAAAACCTCGATATACTTGTATTCCAAAATCTCCTCCATACACTCACCTTCCTGAATACGCTTTCATTATAGCTTGATTACACTATTCGCCATACGGATACTTTTTCGCTTTTATTATGGAAGTTGCTTAGGTGAAACAACTATTTCTATTATCCCATTCCCTTTGAGAAAATTACTATTTTTTTATTTCCCATAAAAAAAGCAGCTAAAAGATTAGCTGCCCCCAGTTATTTATTAAGTAGTTTCTTTTTACCGCGCATCCCGCTCATAATGTGCTTCATACAACAAACCTTTTTCCAGCGCTTCTTCCGTTACCGAATCTTCCATTTTTTTAACGCTTTTTCGGTATTCGGCGGCCGAGAAGCGGTTCATCTGATCAATGGTATCCATATCTTCTGGACTGATCTCAAATTCGAGTTGGTAATTTTCCTTGACGCGTTCTGGCTTACTTGATTTTGGAATCACATGATAATCATGCTGTAGCGCCCATTTATTGAGTAATTGGCCAATGCTGACATGATAAGAATCACACAGCTGATCTAATTTGCTTTTTTCGTCATTCGACAGCTCTGAATCTGGATAAAACGGATTCGGAGTGAAATATGGTTTCAAAATCGAATAACCTGTCAGCAAAATCCCCTCATCAAGGCAATATGTTTCCAGTTCGACTGGTCGTGTTGTTGGCGAGCAGACGATTTGATTACAGTAAGGCTTGACACCTGTGCTTGCTTCAAGTTTTTTCAAGCCCTCGATTGAAAAGTTCGATACGCCCACATGTTTGATCACGCCATCTTTTTGTAGGTCAAGCAGATCTTGATAGGCTTTTAGATTTAATTCTTCGCTAAGCTCTGCATGTAGCAGTACCAGATCCAAATAATCCGTTTGCAGCCGTTTAAGCGATTGCTTCACAGATTCTTTCACGTGCTTTTTATAATTCGGCGGTGCGATTTTAGTCGTTAAGAAAAATTCCCCTCGCTCGATTTTCTGCTCCTGCAATATTTGACCGATATCATATTCATTATTATAAAGCTGTGCTGTGTCAAAATGGCGGTAGCCTGTTTCCCAAGCAGCTCTGATTGCTTCTGACAGTTCTTCCCGATCCGTTAATAACCATGTTCCAAGTCCAACTTTCGGTAATTCGTTTACAACCATTTTCTATTCCTCCTAAGATTCGTCTAATGACCTGTACCTCTGTGAATACCCTAGATAGCTCCAGAAAAAACCTTTTTTTAGCAAACAAAAAGCCTAATCTCTTTCAAAAGAAGACTAGACTTCCTACCGTAGTCTGTGCTAAGAAAGCAGTTGTATCAAGAACCCGGAAATAATCAAAATGATAGCGCCACCCATTCGATTACCCATTTGTGCAAATGCGATCAGTCCCATACGATTAGAGGCTGACAACACTGCGACATTACCCGTTCCGCCCATACTGTTATTACAGAAGCCGGCAGTGATACTTGCTTCGACCGGATAAAGTCCAAATAATTTCCCGATAAGGCCGGCTGATAGGGAGATCGTGATGATACTGGTCAAGCATAAAAGCATAAACTGCCAAGTCAATGACTGCGCTAAGACATTCAGGTCGATCAAGGCGATCCCGATACCTGCCAATACGGCAGCGGTTAGATTTTTCACGATCAAATTATTGAACATGATAGCACTTTCTTCATAATACGCTGGAATAAGATTGGCTACTTTACAAATAACGACAATAATAATCATAAAAGCATACGAATGGATTTTTGGTACAAAATAATTACCGATACTTCCAAGCATAAAGAAGGATAATGAAACTAGCAGCCCGACACCCATTTTCGTGATATCCAACTTTATTTCTTTTGGCTTTTCAGCGCTGAAATCACCGTCCATCAATGTTCCGTGCCCATTTGCTAGATCTTTGCTCTTACTTTTTCTCCTGCATATAATCTTGTTGGAAAATTGATTTGTTGTCCTTTTAAAACGGCGTATAATTTTAACATTGACTCAAGACCAATCAATTCCGATAATTCTTTATACAGCTCTGCCAAACAATCTTCATGTACCTTTGGTTCGTGAAACAATGTGTTCGTTTCCCTCCCTCTTTCATACATCTTTATCCTAGCAATATTTCTACGCAACTTCTAAGCTTTTATACAGCGCAATTTGCGGGCTTTTTGCGTTGAATAATCAATTATAAAAACATTGTTGCATAGTCACTTTCTCGATAATCCAAACCTTAACCTAAAAAAGAAGAAATCAATCTGATTAAATTTTTTAGGTTGAGGAAGTGCTGTTCATAAAAAGTGCTTTTTTTAATCTTCCTAAATAATATAAAAGACATCTACGAATTTCGATAGATAATTACATATATTACTAATTCGTTATTGTTGCTCATATTTCTTCATTATTGGAGTATCATTGTTTTTAATCCAAAAGGTCCAACATACTTTGGAATTCTCTAAAAAAGTATCTATTTTACCTATATAAGTGTTTGGCATCGGTTCCATTGAAAAATTTCTATATTCCATTCATTTTCTGAAAAATGTCTACTTAGAAATTGTTCTAGTTCTATAGGTAATTCACTCTTCTCCAATAACCCCTCTTCATAATGCATCATCTTACTCTGACACCATAGAAGTTTTTGCGCCAAATTCATTAATTCTCACCTCCTATTACGAATTTTTCTGCTATTATCCATTCCTCTTGATAAAAAAGCCCTCTATATAATGGACGGTTATTCTCAGCTAAACAAACAATCATTTCCCAATCTTGATAGTAGCATTGATGCACAATAAAATTTTCGGGTAATTTTGCCATACAAAAAAAGCGTTTCCGCAAAACGCTCTTTGTTAAAAACACACAAGTTGATCTCCTCCCTCGTTTACAAAAATAGACCGAATCTCCCCCGAGATTCGGTCTAGAGGATAATATATAAACGAAAAAGTCTTTAAAACATTAGTTTACTTCGAAATCACTGAAAAAGAGCAGACTGGCATTTCTAGCTAACGTTATAGCCCTGTTCTCACCAGTTTATTCTAGTCTCAAGTTTGCTCAACTTGAAGACCAGCTTATTGACTGAATTAAAATTTTTGGCGTAATAATTTACTTTTTCATGATCAGTGATTTTTTTCGTAAGTGTCCTCTTAAATACTGTTTTTTATGTTTTCTTTTAGTTTAGCACAAAGTAATATGAAAAAACTTGAATATATGACGAACAGTTTATGGCAAAAATATTTCTAAGAAAATACAACCGGAAAGATGATATTCCCAAACAGTATTATTAAAAACCGCATCACTTATGATACGGTTCCCCTCTCATAATCCGAAATGCTCGATAAACCTGCTCCACCAACACCAATCTCATCAATTGATGAGGAAGTGTCAGTTTTCCAAACGACATCTCCTCATCCGCTCGCTTCAACACATTATCCCCTAATCCAAGCGAACCACCGATCACAAACACGATCTTGCTTTTCCCATAAGTCATCAATTTTTCGATTCCCGCTGCGAACTGTTCGCTGGTTTTCTGCTTTCCGAGAATCGCCAGCGCAACTACATGAGCGTCATCACTGATCTTGCCTAGGATCCGTTCGCCTTCTTTTAGCTTGACTTGCTCCATTTCTGCTTGGCTAAGTACTTCTGGTGCTTTTTCATCCGGTAGTTCGATAATTTGGACTTTGGCATAGGCCTGCAATCTTTTTAAGTATTCATTGATTCCCTGTGTTAGATATTTTTCTTTTAATTTACCAACTGTTATGATTTGTATATTCATTTGTCCCCTCTTCTTTTCAAATTCTCTTCTATAAGAATACAACAATTTGCGAAAGTTTGCGCATTTATTTTCTGAATTTTTGGTTCTGCACAGTTTATCCCCGGTTTACTCACAAGTTATGCACAGATTTTATCCACATATCCACAGGCATTTTGGTATATTGTGGTTGAACATTTGTTCGTCGCAATATCTATGATTTTACTTTTTTAGTTATGCACAGGTTATCCACAACGTTTTCGATTTTACTTTTCTCCTCTATAAATTGTATACAAACCACTACTCGCCCAACTGGTATGGGTATTATTACCTGTCATGTTTTTTACCTTTACAAGGAACATTTCCACAGTTTATCCCCCGCTTATTAACAAGTTATCCCCAGGGTTTATCCACATATCCACAAGCACTTGCTAGATTTTGTGGACGAATTTCTGTTCGCCACTATATCTATTCCTCTTTCTTTTTAGTTATACACAGCTTTATCCACAAAAAAAGCCATCACCCAAACAGATGATGACTTTTGGTATTATTTTTCTAATTGTTTCAATGATTCTTTGATGAAGGCCGGGATGTCATCTGGATTACGGCTTGTCACGATGTTGTTATCCACTACTGCTTCTTCATCCTTCACATTTGCACCGGCATTTTCGAGATCTAATAGAATGGAAGTAAATCCGGTAACGGTTCTTCCTTTCAATTGACCTGTTTGGATAAGCAATTGCGGTCCATGACAAATGGCGAAGATCGGTTTATTTGCTTGTAAAAATTCAGTTGCGAATTTAACGAAGCGTTCATCGGCACGGAGTTGGTCAGGAGAAAAGCCGCCGGGAATGAACAACGCGTCAAAGTCTTTGGCGTTTACCTCATCGATACCTTTATCGATGGTTACAGGTGTCTGTTCTGCTTTACCCTTGACTGTTTTCCCAGATTCTTTTTCAATGGTCGTGACTTCATGTCCTTCTTTTTTGAATGCTTCTGCAGGGTCTGTGTACTCCACATCTTCAAATAAATCTGTGATAACTGTTGCTATTTTTTTACCCATTATATATCTCTCCTTTGATTTTGGCTACATATAATGTTTTCCACGTGTATTTATTTTTAAACATAAAAAGAACCCCTTAGGTAGGGATTCTCAGACTGAAGAAAAACACCATTTCAATCATTATTTTACTGTTTTCAGCTTGGTGAAAAAGGATTAGATTCTAGGCAAAGCCGAGTACCGAAGCGGAGCGCACTTGTGTACGTGAGCATCGGAACGCAGGCTTTAACGACGAAGATGAGCGTTTTTCGCCAAGCTGAGAACCCCTTAGGTAGGGGTTCTGAGTTACGCGCCTTCTTTCAAAGCAACCAATGTCAGAGTAGTGCTTTTCAATTTACCGTCACGGTAATATTTGATCGCGATCTTGTCGCCGATTTGAAGGTTTGGTGAATATAATTCTTTACGTAGGGAAATGGAGTTAGTAACTTTTTTGCCATTTAATTCTGTAATAACGTCATATTGTTTCAAACCTGCTTTAGCTGCGGCTGATGATTTGGTGACTTGTTGGACCATGGCGCCGTAGTTGATGTTTTCTGGAAGTTTCAAGACGCTCTTTTGTTGTGCGCTTGGGATCGTTTCAACGTCGCGAAGGGTCACGCCTAGGGACGGTCTCACTACTTCGCCTTTTGTTTCTAGTTGTTGAATGATTGGTTCTACGGTATTGATTGGAATGGAGAAGCTGATTCCTTCTACGTTCTGCATCGAGATTTTCATCGAGTTGATGCCGATGACTTGTCCTTGGATATTGATCAATGCACCGCCGCTGTTACCTGGGTTGACTGCTGCGTCTGTTTGGATAACGTCAGCTTCCCAATCTTCTTGGCCGTCGCTATTAGTGTCTACTGGTACGGCACGATTTAAGCCGGAAATGATTCCTTCTGTTACGGAACCGGAAAATTCTGTTCCAAGCGGACTCCCGATCGCAATTGCTGGTTCGCCGACTTTAAGGGAATCGGAATTGCCGAATTCTGCTACTTTAGAAACATTTTTGCCACTGATCTCTAAAACGGCCAAGTCATTCCATACATCAGTGCCCAGCAGTTTTGCAGAAGCTTTTTTACCGTTTGCAAAAGTTACTTCCAATTTCTCTGCGTTCGCGACAACGTGATTATTGGTAACGATATAAGCTTTGCCGTTTGCTTTTTTATAAATAACACCGGAACCTGAAGAAGCTTGTTTTTCGGAAGTGTTTCCGTCCAGTGGATCTCCGGAAGATTGATAGTTGAGTACGCTGACCACGGCATCTTGGACTTTGCCGACTGCTTTTGTAATGTTGGTCGTGGTATTAACGGAAACATTTTCTACTTTTTGGCCTTTTGTAGTTGTATTGACTGCATTATTTGTGATTGAATCGTTGTCATTATTCCATGGAATAAAATAAATGATAAGAGCGCCCACAATGACACCGATCAATCCGGTCAAAAAATAGCCAATAAAATTGCCTTTCCCGCCTTTGCGAGGTGGTTCGCCATTTCCACCGTTACTAGTATTGTGATTGTTATTGGGTGGTGGAGGTGTGTTGTCATTTCCTCCTTGTGTGAGCTCGGTGCGGAAAGGATCCCGATTATTCATTTCGTCAAAAAAAGTATCGGTCGAACTGATTGTTTCAGCTGGAATCTCTTGCGGAGAATTGGTGTTACTGACTTGCAGATCATTTTCCGTCTTTTCAGGGGAATTTTCTCTATTTGTTTCGTCCATTTTATTGCTCCTTCCTGAATAAATATCGTTGTTATCTTTATATTAATAAACAAATATGAAAAAATGATGAAAAAATTTTAAAAATATAAAGAAAGCAGAGAAAAGTTATCTCTGCAATTTCTTATATAGTAAATATGTCCGTTGGAACAGCCGGATCGGTATCAAACAATTCCAACTGCGTGCCAACGATGATATCCTGCGCTGCCAACGTCTGGCTCACGCTCATTCTCGCTAGATCTTTCATATTGTTATCTTTACTTAAATGTCCTAAGTAAATGCGTTTCGTCTTATCAGTGATCACTTCACTGATCGCAATGCCGGCATCTTCATTGCTGACGTGACCTTCATCTCCAAGAATACGTCGTTTCACGTTCCAAGGGTAGCGGCCCATCCGTAGCATCTCAATATCGTGGTTACTTTCAAATAAATAAGCATCCGCGCCTTTGATATGGCCTTTCATCCGATCGCTTACATATCCTGTATCGGTGATCATGACAAATTTTTTGTCGCCACTGTGAAAAATGTAAAACATCGGTTCGATCGCATCATGGGAAACACCGAAGCTTTCCACCTGCAGACTGCCGAATGATTTTACTGTTTCCATATCAAAATGGAATTTTTGATCTGAGTTTACTTCACCGATCATAGAATCCATTGCTTGCCATGTTTTTTGATTCGCAAAAACAGGCAGTTTATATTTACGAGCAATGACGCCGAGGCCTTTGATATGATCCACGTGCTCATGGGTAACCAAGATCGCATCCAAGTCCGACATTTTTCTGCCCACTTGTTCAAATAATCCTTCGATTTTCTTACCGCTTAGCCCGCAGTCCACCAATATCTTTTGGTCGCCTGTTTCGACTAAAGTTGCATTTCCTGAGCTTCCGCTTGCAAGAATACTAAAGCGGATCTGATCTGTCTGTATTTTTGTTTGGGCTGTTTCTGAAAACATTATTTTTTCCCCCTTGCAACCTCTGCTGCTTCTATTCTAACGCTATTTACGGAAAAAAGCATCTCTTGCTAACTATCTAGGGAGCAACATACCGCTTGCTTTTGTTTCTTCTAATCCTTTTTGTTCCATATCTGTAACATTAATGATCTGATTGTCCTCAGCATTAACTAATAAGAACTCTGTGACATTTTTGTTCTCGATCTCAAAACACCAAACTGGGAAATAAACATTCCCGGTGGAGAGTTTTACGGTCGTATAGTAGCCAAAAGTGATTGCTTTGATCTCGCTTTTCTGCTGCAGTTTCCCGTGCTGATAGATCGATTCAAGTGCAACGGAAGCAGAGATCAGGTCATTCTTTTCTTTCAGATCATTTTGTTTTTCCAGCAATGTCTGCTCATAAGAAGTAACTTCATTGTCGTTGTTGAGATAAAAGCGGACATACGCATTTTTCTCAAATAAGATCGGACTTTTGTGCATGACTTGATAATAGACCAGCTCATGTGCCTGTTCATCATACTTCCAAAAAGCATAGGATTTTCCTTTATAAACGTGATTTTCAATAAACTGTTTGAGATCGGGGTTGTCTTTTTTGGGATCTACTTGGATCGGCTTTTTCAATTGCGAATGCAAGATCGTTCCTTGATTTTGGATCGTAAGTGATTGATCTTTGAGCTCTTTCAACTCTTTTGTTTGAAAAATATATGGTTCTGCGGTAAAAATCGCTCCTGACGCCGACTTTTCCGAAAGATCGGCAGGATATTTGATATGATCGTTCCTCAGGTTTTCTTGAATGCTAGAAGAACTCAGTTTGTCAGTATTGTCGGCTAGTTTTTTATTGAACCAAACAACTCCGAGAAAGATGTCGACAAGCAGGAAAGTAATGATAAAGATGATTTCCGTCTTACGCCAATCCATATTAATTACCCCCCTCTGTGTCATTTACAGAAAACCAAGTTCCTTTGTATTGGAACATCCATACTGGTTCCAATTCGACAACGCGATTAAGCGAAGAGGTATTTTCCCAATTGGAGCGTTTCATTTCGTAGCCTGGCGCCATTGCATCAATGTTTTGCGGATCAACTGCTTTGCTCTTGATCAGTTTTTGATAGGCACTATAAGATGACTCTAACTTTACTTTCCGCTTCGCCGAATAGATCTCTGATTCGAACATGTAATACGGCCGGGTATAGCGGAAAACACTTTCCTGACCTTGTGCGACAGAAATCGTCGTCATTTTATCAGGATTGAACACCATCATATTGTGTACATCAAGCATAAAGTTCGTACTCCCACTGTTGACATCATAGCCAGCAAATGTAAAATTGCCAGTCCAGCCTGCGTGTTCATTGACAAAGTTAAAACTGTCTTGGATCATCATGGCTTGTTTTTGTTTAGGAAGCAGTTCCGGACGATTACGTTCTTGTGCCTGATTTACATATTCTAATGTTTTGTATTCAGGATTGACTTGAATGATACTGGAACCATTTGTGTAATTATTACCTTCATTTTTGATGGAATCCGAATCTTGGAAAAGCGCGGATATGAATAGGTTGATTTTGATCGAGCTGATGATAAATTTCCGAGAATCGATGTTTAACGGCGAACTGCTTAAATATAGTCGCCTGTTTTGATCGATAACCACATCATTTTCGATGAATGTATCCTTTGCTTTATTCACGATCGATGCTACTTCGTTCATATCCTTCTCCTGCAGACTGCTCTGGTAGATCGTGTGGTTTTGGTCATTTGCAAAATAAACCGTATGCAGACCTGTATCGCTGGCATTTTTATCGAAAATGATGCGGTTGAAAGAATCTGATTGCAGATTTTTACCAGAAACATGGAAAACCTGCGAAAAGATGGTGAACGGTATGGTAGTTGGATAGACTAATTCAAATGTATCATTTTGATGGATGATGCTCTCGTATGTTTCTGTTTTTTTCTTTTCGGAAACGAGCACTTCCGAGAACCCAAAAGTAGTTCCCCGGGAAGAAAGCGATTTGATCGCTGTCTCATCATTACTACTGAACTGTTTACCGTCTTTATTCCAAATCACTTTATATGGTTTGAAAGTTTGGGCAGCTGTCTGCTCTTTGCTGATCGTTGTTTTTTCGACATTTTTCACGTTGATAGCCTCATAATTCGGCTGTCCTTTCCAAATCGAATAGCTAAGAACGATACTGATAATTACAAGTATGGTCAACAATAAGCCTCTAAATCCATATCTTTTAGTCATCCCAATCATCCTCCGGTAAATCACTGTATGGTAGCGTAAAGTGAATCGTCGTGCCTCTGCCGTTGTTTCGTTCCGCCCAAATGTGGCCACCGTGAGACTCGATCACTTCTTTTGCGATCGCAAGGCCCAGACCTGTTCCGCCCATTTCCCGTGAGCGTGCTTTATCTACTCGGAAAAAGCGGTCGAAAACTTTGTCCAGATCTTCATCTGGAATGCCGAGACCTTCATCGGAAACGCTGATTTGGATCTTATCGCTCCATTTTTTCAAATAGAAGGAGATCCGTCCGCCATCAGGTGAGTATTTATTTGCATTTGAAATGATATTGTCCATTACCTGCATGATCTTATCTTCGTCGATCTCAATGATGATCGGCAATTTCGGAATATGCCGAATAAACATGATCGTATCTTTTTTCATCATTTCAAAGCGGTCGATAATATGATTGAAGAAATCCGTAAAGTTAACAAAACTTTTTTCAAGGCTTTCACGACCTGCATCCATACGGGACAGTTTCAAAAGATCATTAACTAGCCGGATCATCCGCTCTGTTTCGTTTTGCGTTACTTCTAAGAACTGCGGTGCGATCTCTTTATCTTCCCAGGCCCCATCGCGAAGTGCTTCTAAATAGCTGTTCATGCTGGTAAGCGGCGTACGTAGTTCATGCGATACATTGGATACGAAATCGCGGCGTTCTTGATTGACTTTTTCTTGGTCGGTGATATCGTGCAGTACGGCGATAACACCATTTACAAATCCAGTTTCCCGTTGGATGATCGAGAAATTCGCTTTTAGAATAAATGGTTTATTGTAGATCGTACGGTCTAGCGTCAATGCTTCATCAATATCCATCAAGTCCTCAAACTCATAATCTTCACCGATATCTAGCACGTCGATGATCGATTTCCCATTTGCTTCTTCATGCGGGATACGTAGCATTTTTTCAGCCGGTGAATTGATAAGGATTACTTTTCCTCGTCGGTCGGTTGCGATAACGCCATCTGTCATATAAGAAAGAACCGAGGAGAGCTTGCGTCTTTCCCCTTCTGTCATCGCTTGTGCTTCTTGGAGCCGCTTCGTCAGCATATTAAAAGACTCTGCCAGTTCTCCGATTTCATCATAGCCGTAGATTTTCACCTTACGAGAATAGTTCCCTCTAGCCATAGCATACGCTTGCCGTTTCATTTCTTTTATCGGTTTTGTGATCGTACGGGAAAGAATGATACCCATGATCGCGGTTATAAATAGGGAGATCGCGATCCCGGTAACAAAGATATTCGTAATATCATCTACTTGTTGGTAAACAGTTTGAATATCTGCAACTAGGTAAATAGCCCCAATCACTTGCCCTTTGTTTTTAATAGGAGAAACGTTGACCCAGACACGCTTTTTGTTAGCTTGGTCAATAAAGATCTTGTCTTCCGAACCGTTTCCGAGCGACAACGCACGTTTAACCAAGGTATCGTTAGACTTTTGACCTACGATACCTTGGTTATCTTTGTTCGATGTGCCGAGGATCTTTCCTCTGCTGTCGAGAACACGTACTTCATTGATCGAATCATTCGCTTGCACAAAGTCTGTCAGGGATTGTTCGATGAGCGCTTGTTCTTTCGACGTATTTTCACTATCATTTAAAATCTCTTCACGCGTATTATAATTAAGAAACGTCATGCTGCTGCGGATCGATTCTTTAAAGTTGTTCTCTAGTCGGCTTTCCAGCTCCCGTACAAAATAAACGCCAATGACCTGCATCGCAAGAATGATCAGCAGAATATAAATGATGACAAGTCTGAATTGTACAGATTGGAAAAATTTCTTTTTTAGCATACGGTCATCCTACTCCTGTTCAGGATTGCGTAAATAGTAGCCTACTCCACGTCTTGTTACTAGCCATGCCGGATGACTTGGATTATCTTCTATTTTTTCCCGCAGGCGTCGTACAGTTACGTCCACCGTGCGCACATCTCCAAAATAATCATAGCCCCAAACAGTTTGGAGCAAGTGCTCACGCGTCATTACTTGGCCAATATGTTTTGCCAGATAATGTAGCAGTTCAAATTCCCGATGTGTCAGTTCGATCGTGTCACCGCGTTTAGATACGACATATGCATCCGGGTGGATCGTCAGCGAACCGACTTCCAGCTCTGAATTTTCTTGATCTTCTGCTGCCTGCGAGCTCACTTGACTGTGGCGACGCAGATTAGCTTTCACACGAGCGATCAATTCACGATTGCTGAAAGGTTTCGTTACATAATCATCCGCTCCCAATTCCAATCCTAGCACTTTATCGATTTCCGAGTCTTTGGCAGTCACCATAATGATCGGCATATCGTATTTTTTCCGTACCTCACGGCAAACTTCCACACCGTCTCGCCCTGGTAACATAATATCTAATAAAATTAGATCCGGTTGTACTTCTTCTACTAATTGTAGTGCTTCATCGCCATCATAAGCACAATAAACATCAAAACCCTCTTTGTTAAGGTTAAATTTCACAATATCTGCAATTGGTTTTTCATCATCAACGACTAAAATCTTCTTTTCTGCCATTTAGTTGTATCCTCCTAATTCGTGGATTTGACTGACATATTGTCAGGACAGGCTTCGTTAATCTCTCGTTACATTCTCTGTTGCCATTCATTGGAGCACATAAGCTCACTTTATCTATTATAACATAAACATGAATTTATCTGAATTATACTTTATCTACAAAAAAAAGACCAGTGCTAAATTAGCAAGCTGATCTCTTCCTTAACGGTCCCGACGGGATTTGAACCCGCGATCTCCTGCGTGACAGGCAGGCATGTTAACCCCTACACCACGGAACCTTAGCACCTTAAAAATGGCACTTCCTCATTAAACCATGTTTTTGGCATTTGCGCAATACCTTTTTACATATTTTGGAAAAAATTTTACAATACGGCATTCCGGAAAGCCGTAGATGCTCCGATCCGGCGTGCTGCTTCTTCCAAGCGGTCTTCATTCATAAGCAGACCGACGCGAACATAACCTTCTCCTTCTTTACCAAATCCATTCCCTGGCGCAACAGCCACACTCACTTCTTCTAATAGAAAATCAGAAAAGCTCGCGCTCGTGAATCCAGTAGGTATTTTCAACCAAGCAAAGAATGAACCTGCTGGCGCGTCTACTTCCCAACCGATTTCCCGGCAAGCAGCGATAAAATGATCTCGTCTGCTTTCATACATTTTTCGCATTGCTTCCACGTCACTTTGATCACCAGTTAGCGCTGTTGCTGCAGCATCTTGGATAGCAGGAAACAAGCTGACATATAGATGGTCTTGAATCAGATTGATCGCACGGACGATTTCTTTATTCCCGACTGCAAAGGCGACCCGCCAGCCAGCCATATTATAAGTCTTAGATAATGTATACAATTCCACGCCAACTTCTTTTGCTCCTGCAGTTTGCAAAAAACTAACTGGTTTTTTGCCGTCAAAACCAATCGAAGCATAGGCAAAGTCATGAACTACTGTGATCGCGTGTTTCTTCGCAAGTGCTACGGTCTCCTCAAAAAAAGCAGGCGTTGCAACCGCACCAGTAGGATTATTTGGATAGTTCAAATACATCATTTCCGTCTTTTTAAGTGTTTCTGGAGAAAGTTTACTATAATCTGGCAGAAAATCATTTTTCGCGCGCAACGGCATCGTTTCATAATTCACTCCGCCAAGCACTACGCCTGATAGATAATCTGGATACCCCGGATCTGGCAGCAACATCCAGTCGCCTTCATCTAATACACACATCGGCAGTTCTACCAATCCTGTTTTCGAACCAAATAAGATTGCTACTTCTGTCTGCGGATCGATCTCTACTTGATACTCACGCTGATAAAATTCGGCTACCGCTTGTTTTAGTTCTAATTTCCCATCGAAGGGCGAATACTTATGGTTAAGCGGCTTGTCTGCTGCAATTTTCAATGCTTCCACGATATATTCCGGTGTCGGTTGATCCGGATTTCCCTGCCCTAAATTGATGACATCATGGCCCTCCGCAATTTTTTGATTCACTTTCGCGACCAATGTAGAGAAAAATTGTTCCGGCAATGCTTGTAGTTTTTGTGAGATTTTCATCTTCTGCACCTGCTTTCTGACTTATTTCATTGCTTTCCATATTAGTCTTTCCCGTTCCGTTTGTCTAGGGGATTTTTCTGAAAAGTTAAAAAGAGATTGACAATTCCCGCACAAATAGCGTATATTTTAAATTAACAAGTTTTAAAAAACTAAATTCTCTTATCTAGAGCGGCAGAGGGACTGGCCCTATGAAGCCCGGCAACCTAACTTTTTTTAGTGAAGGTGCTAATTCCAGCAACATTTCTAAATGTTGACAGATAAGAGAAGTCGGAATTTTACGAATCCCAACTTCTCTATCTGTGATAGAGAAGTTTTTTTATTACTTCAAAAGTATTTTACACAGGGAGGAAGAAAAAAATGAAAAAATCTTTTAAGGCAATTTTACTTGTAATCGCAGGTGCTGCATTGTTGGCACTAGCAGCATGTGGTGGTAATAAAGATGACGCACTCAGCACCAAAAAAATCAGTATCGGGGTAACTGGCGGTCCGCATCAGCAAATCGCCGAAGAAGTAAAAAAATTAGCGAAAAAAGATGGCTTGGACATCACGATCAAAACATTCGACGATTACAATACGCCGAATACAGCTTTAAACGATGGGGATATCGATACAAACAACTACCAAACGATCCCTTTCTT
This sequence comes from Listeria grayi DSM 20601, assembly GCF_000148995.1. Classification (GTDB taxonomy): domain Bacteria; phylum Bacillota; class Bacilli; order Lactobacillales; family Listeriaceae; genus Listeria; species Listeria grayi. The sequence continues at coordinate 82,707 of NZ_GL538353.1, read as the reverse complement.
GGATCAACAAAAGAAAGACAAAGGCTATAAACTCAGCATCGCTTTCAAAACCGTTGCTTTCCCAATGGGTATCTATTCCAAACAGATCAAGGATATCAAGGATCTGAAAAAAGGCGACAAAATCGCGGTTCCTAACGATCCTGCGAATGAATACCGTGCTTTGAAACTATTTGAAAAAGCTGGTGTCATCAAACTCAAAAAAGGTGTTTCCCAAAAAGCAACGAAAAATGATGTTGCTGAAAATCCGCTTAAACTCGATATCGTGGAACTGGAAGCGTCACAGCTCCCTTCGCAATTAAGTGAAGTACGCGCTGCAGCAATCAACACGAACTTCGCAATGGGTGCCAACTTGACGATCAATGACGATGCGATCTATCACGAACCGATCAAAAACAACCCATATCCAAATGTGTTTGTCGTTCGGACAGCTAATAAAGACGATGAAGTCGTGAAAACACTTAAGAAATATTACCAATCTAAAGAATTAAAAGCATTTATCGAAAAAGAATTCAAAGGTTCTGTTGTACCTGCATTCTAGGAGTTGAAAACATGATTGAATTAGAAAATCTGTCAAAAACATTTACTGTTAATCGCAAAAAAGTAGAAGCTGTTAAAAATGTATCTTTAACCGTGAAAAAAGGGGAAATATTCGGCGTCGTGGGTTATTCCGGCGCTGGAAAAAGCACCTTAGTACGTTGTATCAATTACTTAGAAAAACCTGACGAAGGCAGCGTAAAAATCGACGGTGAAGATCTTTCTACACTTTATGCTTCTGAACTGCGCCACGCGCGCCGCAAAATCGGCATGATTTTCCAAGGATATAATCTACTCAAAACCGCTACCGTCTACGATAATATCGCGAAGCCACTTAAACTGAGTGGCTTTTCCAAATCCGTTATCAAAGAACGTGTGGAAAAATATCTTCAGATCGTCGGATTAAAGGATAAAGAGCATCATTTTCCCGCTCAGCTTTCCGGCGGTCAAAAGCAACGTGTCGCTATCGCTCGGGCACTGGCCTTTGAACCAGAGATCTTACTGAGCGATGAAGCAACCAGCGCATTAGACCCGGAAACGACCGAATCGATCCTAAATCTGCTGCTCAAGATCAATGAAGAATTGGGCATCACGATCTTCCTGATCACGCATGAACTCGAAGTGATCGAACGTATTTGCGATCGTGTGGCTGTGATGGAAAATGGAGAGATCGTGGAACAGGGAACCGTACTGGATATTTATACGAAAGCCGTTCACCCCACTACCAAGCGATTTATCGGTACAGAAGGCGGTTATGAGATCCCTGCTGATTTGCTGGAGAAATACGGGAAAACGGGGAAATTGGTTTCACTCTATTTCTTAGGGGACGAAGCTGACGAACCGGCACTTGCCTTAGTTTCCCGTAATTACGATGTCCTGCCTAGCATTTTAGCTGGCGGCATCACGCATTTCAAAAACGGCACGATCGGAAAACTGCTTGTTCATTTAAAGGGAAATGAAACAGCCAATCAAGATGCGATCGATTACTTGGTCAGTCAGCAAGTCGTTGTAGAGGAGGTTGAATTGCCATGAATGCTTTCATTGAAAACTGGGGACCTGTGATTTGGCAAGGTATCCTCGAAACATTGACAATGACGATCATCACACTCGTTATCGCAGTCATTATCGGTATTCCCCTCGGCGTGTTGCTTATTTTGACACGAAAAGGCGGACAAACAGAAAATCACTTCATTTATACGATTTTGAATTGGGTCATCAATATCTTGCGATCACTGCCTTTCATTATCTTGCTTTTCTTGATTTTACCAGTAACACGAGCAATCGTTGGTACTTCGATCGGTATCCAAGGGGTGATCTTGCCATTAGTCTTTTATACCGCTCCTTACATCGCGCGTTTAATGGAATCTACGCTTTTAGAAGTAGACCGCGGTGTGATCGAGGCTTATCAGGCAATGGGGATCTCCACGCCGAAGATCATTTTTTCTGTTATAATTCGCGAAGCCCGTTCCGGGATCGCACTCAGCCTTACCATCGCAACGATCGGCCTGATCGGTGCCACTGCAATGGCTGGTCTAGTCGGTGCCGGCGGTCTTGGAGCAATCGCTTATCAATATGGCTTCCAGCGTTATGAGCCGACTGTGATGTATACCACCATCGTTATTTTGATAATTATGGTACAATTACTTCAATCATTGGGGAATTTATTGGCTCGTAAACTTAAAAAAGACTAAGATTTGGGAATCAAACTGGGGGAGAAAATAATGAAAATCGCATTATGTCAAACAGATGTCGCCTTTCGTGATCCGGATAAAAATTATCAGGCCATCGAGCAGGCAGTGATCGAAGCAGCAAACAGCGGCGCCGACATCGTGGTGCTTCCTGAAATGTGGAATACCGGCTATTGCCTTTCTGAGTTAGCAGACTTTGCCGACCCTAATGGTGACCGGACAAAAGGCTTCCTTATTCGCTTGGCATTGCAGCAAAAAGTTACTATTATCGGTGGTTCCGTAGCGATTTCTGAAGAGGATCATTTCTCTAATATCATGTATGCTGTTGCTAAAGATGGCGACTTGCTCGCTTCTTATCGGAAAGTGCATCCATTTCAAGGTATGGATGAGCACACCTATATCAGACCTGGCAATAGCGCCAATCTTTTTCGGATCGGCGACCTCGCATGTGCTGGCTTTATCTGTTATGATATTCGTTTTCCAGAATGGCTGCGTAAACATGCTGCAAATGGTGCTGAAGTCCTTTTCGTTTCCGCACAGTGGCCCTCAGCGCGCATTACGCAATGGAAGCAACTGCTGATTGCCCGTGCGATCGAAAACCAAGCATTCGTCGTGGCCGTCAATCGTGTTGGTTCCGATCCTGCCAATCAATTCGGCGGTAATTCGCTGGTGATCCACCCTAGCGGTGAAATCATTGCTGAAGCCGACGATACACCGCAGAATCTTCTAGCAGAGATCAATTTGGCAGATGTAAAAAAAGTCAGAGAAGCCATGCCGGTTTTAGCAGATCGGCGACCAGAACTTTATTTTTAATAAAAAATCCTTCTATTGAAGACATCTATTTCAATCAAAAAAAGTGTTGGAAGCGAAATGCTCCCAACACTTTTTTAATTGAAATAACAGACCACTTCTCCGCTTGCCAACGATTTTTGGACATCAATGATGCGCTGATTGCTGGAACCGCGAAAGGCAAGGTTTGGATCAAACTTGTCTTGCTCAAAACGGCCGTCTACGAGTACATCGATCAGTGATAACAGTTCTAATTTATCAGCTGATTCCTGCATCATTTCTTCCCAGGTATAGCCAGTCCATGACCAAATGTCTTTTTCATTACCAAATCTAGCACGCATTTTTTTGACGATCGCAAGACAGGTCCCTGTGTTCAAAAACGGCTCCCCGCCAAGTAGTGTCAATCCCTGGACGCCTTCATGTGCCAAATCATTCAAGATTTTTGCTTCTAATTCATCGGTATATGGCACACCATATTTAAACGACTGTGCATAAGCGTTATAGCAGCCTTCGCAGTGAAACGGACAACCTGATACATACAGACTGCAACGCACGCCCTCACCGTCTACAAAATTGAATCCTTTATAATCAGCGATATAGCCTCTGCTTAGATTATCGGATACCCATTCTTTTGGCTTTGGATTATTCATCGCGACCGATCTCCATGTGTTTCACCCGTTTGCTGATTTCCACATGTCGTCCATGTACCATTGGCCGTTTCATCGGATTGCCAAGATAACCGCAAGTCCGTTTGACGACATCTGCCTTTTCAGGATCATTGTTCCCACAAGAAGGACATTCAAAGCCTTCTTTGGTTGGCTTGAATTCTCCCTCAAAACCGCATTCATAGCACTTATCGATTGGCGTATTCGTACCTAAGTAAGCAACGCGGTCGTAAGCATAGTCCCACACCGCTTCCAACGCTTTCGTATTATGGACCAATTTTGGATATTCGCAGTAATGGATAAAGCCGCCAGAAGAATAAAATGGATATTCTTTCTCGAAATCGATTTTTTCAAATGGCGTGATTTTTTTACGTACATCGTAGTGGAACGAATTTTGATAATATTCTTTGTCCGTAATATCTGGAATGCTGCCATATTTTTCACGATCCAAGCGATTGAAACGATCAGTCAGACTTTCACTTGGAGTGGCATAAACACTGAACCAATAGTCATATTTGTCACGCCAAGCATCTGCGTATTCTTTCAATTCCTTCACGATATCCAGTGTGAAGTCCTTCGCTACTTTGGTAGTTTCCCATTCACCACCGTAAAAAGCGGCGGCTGCTTCATACAAACCGATGTAGCCGATGGAAACGGTGGCACGTTTATTGGTAAATAGATCTTTGACCGATTCACCGTCATGCAGGCGTTTTCCGAAGGCGCCATATTTGTATAGAATCGGCGCATTTTCCGGTTGTGCTTGGCTGACACGTTTCAAACGGAACAGCAGCGCATCTTTTACGATCTGCATTCTTTCATGGAAAATTTTCCAAAATTTGTCTTGATCGCCCTCGCTTTGGATCGCTATTCTCGGCAAATTCAGCGTTACTACGCCAAGATTATTACGACCAGCATTGATAAATTCACCGTCTTCATTCTGCCAAGCTGGTAAAAATGAGCGGCAGCCCATTGGTACTTTGAAGTCCCCTGTGATCTCGGTCAATTTATCATAACTAAGCACGTCCGGATACATTCTTTTCGCCGAACACTGCAAGGCGAGCTGTTTAATATCATAATTGGGATCCTGCGCTTCTAAATTCACACCGCGTTTCAATGAAAATACTAATTTTGGAAAAATCGCCGTATGTTTGTCCTTCCCTACACCAAGCAATCGAACTTTCAAGATCGCCTGCTGGATCTCACGGGAGAAGAAACTTGTCCCCAAACCAAAACCAAGCGTCACGAAAGGTGTTTGCCCATTACTTGTATAAAGGGTGTTGATCTCATATTCCAAACTCTGCATAGCATCATAAATATCTTTTTTCGTTTTTTCGTGGGCATATTCTTCTTGCTTATCCGCAACGACCCAATCAGCCGCTTCTTCTTTATGTTTTTTATAATTAAGCTCTGCATAGATCGCTAGCACTTCATCGATTCTATCTACAGAACAGCCGCCGTATTGCGAACTTGCTACATTTGCGATGATTTGAGCAATCTGAGCCGTAGCCGTTTGGATCGACTTCGGACTCTCCACATTGGCGTTCCCGATCGTAAATCCTTTAGAAAGCATTCCTTCAATATCGATCAGGCAGCAGTTCGTCATTGCATGGTACGGGCTGTAGTCCAAATCATGGAAATGGATATCTCCCTTTAAATGTGCATTCGCTACATGTTTCGGCAGCATGAATTTCAAGGCGTAACTCTTTGCCACTGCCCCAGCTGTCAAATCTCGTTGCGTATTAAAAACGGTGGCATCTTTATTTGCATTTTCATTTACGACAGAAGCATCTTTATTCAAGAGTTTCTCCACACTTTTTGTCATATCGGTAATGTTGTCGCGTTCACTGTCGCGATCATGACGATATTCAATGTATGCTCTTGCTACGTCTGGGTATTCGGATTTCATCAGCACATTTTCTACGGTTTCCTGAATCTTCTCGATCGTCAAGACAGTATCGTTTGCCAATTCATTCACAATGTTTTCTAAAAAAACGTCTATTTGATTTTCAGCATCTGTTTCCTGCGCATTCATCGCCGCCAAAATAGCTTTTCTTATTTTCCCTGGGTCGAAATCGACTTGTCTTCCATCACGCTTTTCCACTACTTGCTGCGTTTCTTTTTCTGTATACATCAAAAAGCCTCCAATCACAATATGTAGTACCTACAATTAAATACTAACACGAAATAATGTATTTTTCTACCAGTAAAATGATTTCTTTTTTATCAGATAGTTTACAATAATAGCTACATTTTTCTTCTTCCAAAAAGAAAATAACTCTCTTTTAGAAGATCTGCCCAAAAAAAGCCCCCATTTTTGTGCAACGTGACATTTCCTAATAAACCGCTTTCATTTATACTGAGAACTATCATAAGAAGAAAGAGGCGAGTCGTTTGGCACAATTATCCTTAGAACATATTTATAAAATTTATGACAATAAAGTAACTGCTGTATCAGATTTTAATTTAGAGATCGATGATAAAGAATTTATCGTTTTTGTTGGTCCATCTGGTTGTGGTAAATCTACTACACTTCGGATGATCGCCGGATTGGAAGAGATTTCTAAAGGAACGCTTAGTATCGATGGAAAGGTAATGAATAACGTTGCGCCTAAAGATCGTGATATCGCGATGGTTTTCCAAAACTATGCGCTATATCCGCATATGACAGTTTTTGATAATATGGCTTTCGGATTGAAATTAAGAAAGACGCCAAAATCAGAAATCAAAGAGCGTGTCGATCATGCAGCAGACATTCTTGGCTTGACGGATTATTTAAAACGGAAGCCAAGCGCGCTTTCCGGTGGTCAGCGCCAACGTGTCGCATTAGGTCGTGCGATTGTCCGTGATGCAAATGTTTTCTTGATGGATGAACCGTTGTCCAACTTGGATGCCAAATTACGTGTTCAAATGCGTGCAGAGATCACGAAATTACATCAGCAATTAGATACAACAATGATCTACGTTACCCATGACCAAACAGAAGCGATGACAATGGCTACTCGGATCGTCATCATGAAAGACGGCGTCATCCAACAAGTCGGGGCGCCAAAAAATGTGTACGATCACCCGATCAATATGTTTGTTGCCGGCTTTATCGGTAGTCCAGCAATGAATTTCTTCCGCGGCCGTCTGGAAGGCAAAAACTTTATTACTGATAATTTCACGATTGTTGTCCCGGAAGGCAAGCTTAAAGCCCTTACTAGCAAAGGCTACGATGGCAAAGAAATCATCTTCGGTATTCGTCCAGAAGATATCCACGACGAACCGATCATGATCGAAGCAAATCCTGGCTATACATTCCAAGCTCAAACGATCGTTGCAGAATTGACTGGTGCGGAATTCCTGCTACATAGCAAAGTCGGCAATGAAGAATTCGTCGCTCGCGTTGATTCCCGCTCGAATCATCAACCATTTGAAGAAATCACATTAGCATTTGAAATGACAAAATCTCACTTCTTTGACCCAACAACAGAAGAAAATATTACGGAGTAAATAACGAAAAACGCTCGCCAAAAGATAGCTTGATGCTATCCTTGGCGGGCGTTTTTCTGTTTAGCTATGGCGTAGATTTGTAAATGTAAATTGATCAAATGGTTTTAATCCATCTAATAGCGGTAGATATTCTGGTGCGATTTTCCCGATCTTATTGATTCGCGGATCATTTGGACGCGATTTCAAAGCGATCTGGACTTCTCCCTTGTATTGACCGTATTCTTGATTTAAGAGTAAAATATCGCCTCTTTCGATTGGTTGGTTCTCATTATTAACTGGCAATTCATGCTTGTAATATTTCAAGCGCGTCATAGAAGAGCGGATCATATAACTGGAATAATCGCCTCGATAAGTATGCAGCTCCTCAAAAATGATTTTTTCTTCTAATTCTGTCAGATCATTTGCAGGAAGAATACCAATTGGCGTCACAGCTGCATGGAAAGCGCTGGCTGCTTGCTTTAATTCTGCATCACTGGCGTAGGCATTTCCAATAATAATATCGTCTACCGCCTCCAAACTCTTCATATGCGCAACTTGGATGGCTAACGGCAGTCGACGATGTGTTTCCAACGTGCATAGTCCTTCCTGCAGTGGCCACGGGCCGATCTCTGCCTGTTGTGACGTTACAAAAGCCGCTGTCCGAAGCTGATAGGCTTGGAATTTTTTACTACATGCGAGAAAGTAAGCTTCCTCTAAGCCCGTATATGCTTGCGGAAAAAAATTATGCGAGCCGATCAAATGAGATCTGCGAGGGTGATGATCCATGATCAGATCCAAATAATGATTGTCATTGCTCATATTGATCTCTATCAAAAAACCATATTCATTTTTCGTCAGCAAAGCTTCTTCTTTCCCAGTAAATCCCATATCAAGACGAATCCCCGCTATTTTCCAATCCTCAAAGTATCCCAAGTCTTGTGGTTTGATTCCCAAAACTTCAAAAGTACGGGGATTGACGTCTAAAATAGTTTCAAATCCTAATCCATGCGCTTTGATAGTCGTTTTCTTGATCCGCTCGATATGAGTTGGATCAGGTTCACCAAAAAGCAGTAGATTAATGAATAAGCGTGTAAAGCCATATTCTTTGGCGTGTTCTAAATAAGCAACGTCTGCTTCATATGCCGTCTTTTCCGGATATAAACTAACTCCTAATTTACCCACTTCCATTCCTCCTTGTTTTCTTGAATATAATGGTAAACGGCTCCTAATATTCCGGCACTGTTGCGAAATTTACAAGGAAGGATCTCCGGAGCGCCGACTGCGGAAACATCTGTATAACGCGTAAACAAGTCATTTACTGCTTGCTTCACGTTCGCCATTATCTCCTCATTGGCACTCACGCCACCACCGATCAAAATCCGTTCGGGATCATACATCACAGTGATATTCAAGATCGTCACTGCTACATTTTGATAAAATTCATTGAAACTCTCTTGAGCGATCCCCCCACCCGACTTTGCTTCTTTCAAGATTGTCGGGATATCAGTCTGCCAATCAGCTAGGTTAAAGACGCCCTTTTTAAAATTATAGATGCGGCAGAGTCCTGCGACTGCTCCGGCAAAAAAACTGACGGATTCATAACCGACTGGGCGAGTATTTCCCCGCCCCAATAGTGAAATACCGACTTCCCCAGCTGCACCGGTTCGTCCAGTCAAAAGCTGGTCATTCAATACAACAGCGCCGCCAACTCCTGTTCCTAATGTCAGACAAAAGTAATTTTTTATATTCTTCCCGTGTCCCAGCCATTTCTCAGACAAAGCCGCGGCATTCGCATCATTGATCACCTGAACGCTTGCCCCTGTCATTTTTGTCAATTCTGCTTGGATATTACGCGATTTGAATCCTGGGATCGCTCCTGCTGTGATCATTGTTCCATCCTGTGAAATAACGCCAGGAAGGCTGATCGCCACTTTGTCGATTCCTTTTCGCTGATAACCAGCTATGATCGCCGTCAATTTTGCCAGCAGACCTTCTGGATCTTCCCGCTTCGTCGGCATGGATTCTTGCTCCAGAATATTTCCATCTGCATCTACTAAACCGAATTTGATAAAACTGCCGCCAATATCGATTCCTACATATTTCTGCATGTCGCATGTCCTTTCTTATTTAAGATCTTGTCCACCCGTCCGAATCACCTTGTTATACCAGTAAAAACTGTCTTTTTTGTAGCGTTTCAGTTCTTTTAAATCAAAATCGGAGCGGTCCACATAGACAAAACCATATCGTTTTCGAAATCCTTCGTGCGTACTTATCAAATCAATAGCGCTCCACGGGCAATAGCCGAACAGCTCGACACCTTCCTCGATCGCTTGTTGCATTTGCTCGATGTGGCTGCGTAAATAATCGATTCGATAATCATCATGGATCTTACCATCCGCTGTTAATTCATCACGCTGCCCCAACCCATTTTCCGTGATGATCAGTGGAAGACGATAGCGGCTATAGATCTGGTGAGCGGTGTTGCGCAGCCCGACCGGATCGATCGGCCAATTAGCAAATGTGGTAGTTTGCAGATGTTCATTCTTTTCGCCCTTAAAAAACCCAGGAATCGCAAAGCTGTCTTGCTGATCCTTAGCTGCACTCTCCTTCCCATCACTAGCCGAAACGGTAGAGGAGTTATAATAATTGAAGGCGATAAAATCAGCTGTATTTTCTTTCATGACTTGGCGGTCTTCCGCTGTGATCTCCGGCACTGCATCTAATTTTTCTAAAATCCGCCATGCCATGTGATTGTATGTACCAAAGACTGCCGCATCTAAAAACAGCCAGTTTCTAAAAGCACTAAAATATTCGGCTGCCAGCATATCTTCCGGTCTTTCTGTTTTTGGATACACACAGGAAATATTCGGTGCCGGTCCTATTTTCCCCGGATAATTCCCTTCATGATAAAGCTTCATTGCCCTTGCTTGTGCCACTAACATATGATGGTTGCCTTGAAAAGTATCCTTCCAAGAAGTTTTATTTCCCTCCAGCACTCTACTGGCAAAAACAAGCATGTTTTGCTCATTGATCGTCTGCCAATAAGTCACACGATCCCCGAAATTATCAAATAAAACCTGGCAGTACTCGGTAAACGCATCGATCGTTTCCCGATTTAGCCAGCCGCCCTTTTCATGCAGTGAAGCCGGTAAGTCAAAGTGAAAGACTGTCGGAATCGGTTCGATATCGTTTGCGATCAGCTCGTCAATCAGATCATTGTAAAATTGGATACCTTTCGGGTTTACTTTCCCATGCGGCATTATACGTGTCCAAGCAATAGAGAAGCGGTATGCTTTTAACCCCAGCTCCTTAAACAGCGCGACATCTTCTTTATAGTGATAGTAATGATCACTGGCGATTTTAAAATCCGTCGTCCCTTCAAACGGTGGACGAATATCTTGAACAGAGGCTTCCTTGCCATCTTCCTCCCAAGCCCCCTCCACTTGATAGGCACTGGTGGAAGCTCCCCATAAAAAGTTATCTTTGAATGTCATTATATTCAGACCCCTCTCCTAATAATACTTTCATTATATAGATAAAAACGCTTTCAATATATCAAAAAAATTGGTATTATATTAAAAAATTATGTATGGGGCGATTTTTTGAAAGCATTCTTATTAAAACTGCAAGCTATTCAATCCTTATTGGACTTCCCTTTTGTAATTTTATCGGAAGATCAATGCGTCTATCAGAAAAACATTACAAGTATCTTAGAAATCGAACAGATCAATACGCTCGTTAAAAACACTGACATTTCAAAAGATATCTTGGTTTTCCATACCAAGAAAGCAACCTATTTATCTTTTCTTTTTCAAAGCAATAAAATCTCTTATCATTTCGCTAGCCTGTTCCCCAAAGCATTTTTCGATAAACAACAATTGATTGCCTATCAACAAGATCCCGCTTCACTCGGCAATGATCCAGAAAAGAAAAAAGTATTAGATCTTATTCATTTGATTTATTACGCACTTGTTCCAGATAATGACCCAACAATACGAACTGCCAGCACTGAAGCCTTCCCAGCACCAAAGCTTGAGCGTGAGCGCTTGGAAGAGCCTAATTTCTCCGATAGCTATGAATTGGAAAAAATATTGATCAATCAATTGAAAACTGGCGACGCAGTAAGTATCCAGCGCATTTTAGATAAATTTGACCGCGCTGGTGACCGTCAAGTAATCGATTTGAAAAGTGTCGAGCAAAAGAAATACATTCTTGTCAGCATGATCACTTTGATCACTCGAGCATCGATTTCTTTTGGTGTTGCTCCTAATACCGCCTATCATTATTCCGATGTTTTCCTACAAGAGATCCATTTGCTGAACAAACATGAGCAGTTTCGCCCACTGGCTGAAAAAATGAATATCACGTTCCAGCTATTGATCCAAAACAAGCAAAAGCGGTTTGATTCCAAAGTCGTTAATGATTGCATTGATTATATCCAACAGAATATTTATGAAAAAATCACTAATGCCGATCTAGCAGAATACACCGGATATAACCGCAGTTATTTATCAACTGTTTTTTATGAAAAAACTGGTCAAACGATCCGCTCCTTTATCCAAGAAATGAAAATCGAAGAATCAAAGTATTTATTGCAGCACACCGACATGACATTGCAAGATATTACTTCTAAACTGAATTTCAGCAATCAAAGCTACTTCAGTAAACTTTTTAAGGATCAATCTCATATGACACCAAAAGAATTTCGGCTAACGCTTTTATAACTGATCGATCCAGTATCGACTGGAATTTTTTCAAGTTTCTAACTTCTTTAATAAAACACTGGATTTTCTATTAGAAATCTCCTCGTTTTTGCTATAAGCTATTTTTGATAATCGTCACTCGCACATCAAAATCGGTATTCTTTGCTGGCCATTTTGTAAGCGCTTGATTTTATTAAATTTAGAAATGAGGGGAACCTATGAAAACAAATTATAAACGTTTAGTAACTGCTGTCATTATCGGCTATACATTCCTTTCTGTCGCACTTCTTACGCCGGCGCTTGTATTATTAAGCGTTCGAGTTATCAATCTTGATTCAGAGAATTACACGACAACATTTGGTCTATGTTCCGCATTTGGTACTGTATTCGCTATTTTTGGTCCTCCGATCGGCGGCGCTCTTGGCGACCGAACCAGACTTGCATTCGGTCGCCGAAAAACGTGGCTGGTGATTGGTGGGGTGCTTGGAGCGATCGGCATGCTGCTAATGGGGCTGAGCCATTCGATTCTCTATGTGATCATCGGCTGGATCATCGTGCAATTTTTCTATAATATCGCAGGCGCTTCCTTTGCTGGATTGATGCCCGACCAAGTGCCTGTCTCCAAACGTGCTTCTTACTCCGGACTAATAGGCATCGTTCAACCATTGGGCGTATTGTTCGGTATGATCTTGGCGGCATTGCTAAATAAAGATTACCCCGCTTTCCTATGGATTCTACTTGCGATCATGGGAATCGCCGGTCCAGTTATTACATGCCTATTGATTCGAGATACACCAGCTAATCCTGTCCCTCATGCTAAAAAGTCATTGATTCGAACTTTATCCTCTATTTATCCTAGTCCACGAAAATACCCTAACTATACCAAAGCGATTTTTCTTAAAATCTTTGTTTTGATGGGATATGGAAGTACCGCTTATTTGACTATCATGTTGGCCAAGCGGCTTGGTATGTCTGGCGATGAAGCAGGACATGTGGTTTCTTTGATCAATATCGCTGCTCTCTTTTTTACTGCCATGATGAGCATTGTCGGCGGCATATTGAGCGACAAATTCAAAAAACAACGTCCTTTCATTTGCATGGGAGCGATCTTTATTATCATTGGACTTCTGTTTGATATGATGGCAACTTCTATACCGATCGTAGTCATCGGATCCGTTATGGTCGCTCTAGGTTTTGGCTTATTCAATTCCTCTGATGCCGCACTTGTAATGCGCGTACTACCAAACATGGATAATGCTGGTAAAGACGTTGGGATTATGGCATCGGCTAATAACCTACAAGGCGTGCTGATCCCAATGCTCGCTCCCATGCTGCTTGGAATCGGCAGCTGGTATGCGTTTTTTGGTGGAGTTTCAATCTTTGTGATCTTGGGGATCATTATTTTGTATACTATTCCTGAAGATCCTCGCTATAAAGCATCTCTAGAGGAACAAACGATAAAAGAAGTTATTGTGAAATAAAAAGGGGGACTTATGATATGGAAACAAAGAAAATCTATATCGATCCAGAGAAATTTGCCTATCATGTTATTGCGGGATTTCAGCCAGAAGAAAATAATGACGTTGCTGCCAGTAAAATGATGCTGACTCGCTATCTTACTGCCTACTATCTGATCGAGCAGTTCAACCAGTTAGAAGAAGCGCAATTTAATACCCTCAACAATATCGATTATAATAAAATATTGACGTTTTTAGGTACTATCAAATTCCATTGATGATTAGAAGAGAAAAACCGGAAAGATCGATTATCTTCTCGGTTTTTTCTCTGTTTTCACTAGTTGTTTTTGACCATTTCTTTCTCTGTCCACTTCTCCCAAAATAAAATAATCCATTTCTGCCTAGTAGCTTCTAGCAGTCCAACCTTGCAGAACCGCTTCAAAATAACATTCAAATATTCCCTTGTAACGAAGGTATACTTCGCGATCTCCTCTTGCGTAAAAATCGCCGGGATCGTGCAGCTGCTATCTTCCTTGATTCCGATTTCTTCTCCAACTTGAATAAAAAAGTCTTTGATTCGTTCTTCTGCCGATAATGACATGATCTTGATCTTGTTTTCGATCTTTTTCATCACGGCTTGTTCTGCTTCTTTTTTCAGCATCTCGTATGATTGCAGGATAAACGTATCCCCGATTTCCAATAAGACAACATTTCCCTTTGCTTTATAATGAAAAATCGGACACAAAAATTCTGCATCGTCAAAAAGGATCTCACCCTCTTTGATGATGTTGATGAGCTGATCACTGGTATGGCGGACTATCATTCCCTCCACGATCATAAAATTGCCTGTTTCGCAGATTTCTTGATTATTTTTATAGACCTTCAATTTGTTGTTTTTCATTTTCATTCGCCTCACTTTTTATATAATCGGAGATACTTCAGTATTTCTATCTGTGGCATGATGAAAAGCTTCGATGTCGTGGATATACCAGTAACTTTCATATTGGCTCAGCAATTCTTGCCGCCGAAAAAGATTCAGCGTCTCTGCAACGATTCCGCGGGAACAGCAACAATATGAAGCAATCAGCTGGATCGTTAAAAACTTAGGTAGCAGCACCCCCTGCTCCGCTTTCTTCCCAAATCTTCTGGCGGCTTCTTTTAAAAACAGCGCAACTCGATCGCCGCATGAAAAATCAAATTGCCGCTCAAAATAATATCTGTTTATCAAGCTCTGTTCCAAAATATAAAACAATAGGACAGAGAGTACTTCCCCTTTTTCTAGGACATCAATAACTTCATTGGCATCTAATTCAATAACTTCACTGGCTGTAAGTGCAATGATCTCAGAATCTATCGTTCGATAAAAATATTCTAATAGTACTGTGCTGTCATCCAGAAATTCTACTCCCGTTTTTTGTCTCCCACCGACTTTTCGGATAAAGACTCCTTCTGAAACGATATACATTTTCTCTTTTTGCAAGTATAGACGGTTTCTTCTCTTGTACCGGATGGCTTTGCCTCTAACTTTATGCAGAATATATTCGATTATACTTTTATCGGCGGTAATAAATTGCTGCATCTCAAAAAAGTCCAACTATTATCAACCCCCTGCATCTATATTTCTATCTTACAGATAGAACATGGGTTGCGATAGACTTGCGTTTGCTCAAAACAAGCAAGTGGCAGGGGTTTCGCCATATATTTTTCATATTTTAAAAAGTAGGTAATCGCTATGAAATTGCTTTTTTGGCTCAAAATCAACATTTTAACCATTTATTTATCCATTTTATAAAAGAAATTTGTTTTTTTGACTTAAAAATTACAAATTTTTATTGCACAAACGCCGCATTTCTTGCATAAAAAAAGCCGGGAATTTCTCCCAACTCTTTTAACGACATCAAACTGTCAGCTGAAACGTTACGATCTCTGCATCTGCTTTTACTTGATAACCAATATGCGTAAGAAACGCTGCTGCCTCTGTCTCTGTTTTTGCAAGTTTGATCTGCAATGCATTTGCTCCGCTATCTGCTGCCCATTCTGCGATTGTTTGATTCAGCAAACGGCCCAATCCTTGTTTCTGTACTTCAGGAACGAGCGCAAAGCTATCGATCGTCCATACTTTATCGGCAGGCGTATCAGCAGTTATGAAAAGCAGACCTACTGGGTTTTCGTCGTTGTCCTTGACAGCAATGATAAATTCATTGCGGTTATCTGCTTCCAGTGCCTGTTCGATCGCCGAAACTCTTGCCTTGTCCAGCTCTAATTGTTCATTGATCGTTTCAAAAATAGCTCTTGTTTGGTTGTTTAAAAATTGAATATGATAATGCCACTTCATTCTTTCACTCTTTTCTTCCAGTTTCCTCCATCTTGACACAAATCACATTTAGTTTCAATATCTATGCTATACTAGAGGAGAAATTTAGTAAAAAGGGGTTATGATAGTGTATAAATTAGTAGCAATCGATATTGATGGAACCTTGCTGAATGATGCTCATGAAATTACAACGGAAGTAAAACAAGCGATCCGCAAAGCAAAAGCGATGGGTGTAAAAGTCGTTCTTTGTACCGGTCGTCCGCTTGTTGGCGTGGCCCAGTATCTAAGTGATCTGGAACTTCGCGAAGAAGGCGATTATGTCATCACTTTTAACGGCGCCCTCATTCAAGACACCTTTACAAAAGAAGTTATTTCTCATTTGACGCTGACAAAAGAAGATCTGGAAGAAATTTATCAAACTAGTAAGGATATAAACTTACATATGCATTTCTTTGATGATAAATTCATCTACACACCAAATCGTCATGTCGGTAAGTATACGATCGTTGAAGCTTACCTAACGAATAGTCAGCTCTTGATCGAAGACATTGAGAATATCCCCGAAGACTTTTTGATGTCGAAGGCGATGTTTATCGATGAAGGCCCTACACTAGAAGCAGGTATTGCGAAACTCAGTGATGAATTCCGCGAGAAATACAATCTAGTCCGCAGTGCTTCTTTCTATTTGGAAGTATTGAATAAACAAGCGAGCAAAGGCAATGCTGTCAAGCTGTTAGCAGAAACACTTGGCATCAAACAATCCGAAGTCATCGCTATCGGCGATCACGAAAACGATACGACCATGATCGAATACGCCGGTCTGGGCGTTGCGATGGGAAATGCCATTCCTGCTATTAAAGAGTTGGCTAACCATGTAACGACTACCAATAACGAAAGCGGCGTAGCCAAAGTATTTGAAGACTTTATTTTGAATAACCACTAACCAAAAAAACAAGAAAAAGCGGTTTCCCGTTTTTTTCTTGTTTTTTTTAGTTTTTTGCTGTCTTTTTAAAAGATTATACTTTAAAATTAAATAGTAAATATTTTTAATGGAGGTTAATGAGATGGAACATGTAAATCGAACAAGTTTCCCCAAAGATTTCCTATGGGGCTCGGCTTCAGCAGCTTATCAAATCGAAGGCGCTTGGGACGAAGACGGCAAAGGGCCTTCTGTCTGGGATAATTACGTCCGCATCCCAGGTACTACTTTTGAAGGAACAAACGGTGATGTTGCAGTCGATCATTATCACCGCTACAAAGAAGATGTACAACTGATGGCTGATATGGGCCTCAAAGCCTACCGTTTTTCTGTCGCTTGGTCACGTATCCTGCCTACTGGCAAGGGAGAAGTCAATGAAGCAGGCATTGCTTTCTACGACAACTTGATCAATGAGTTGATCAAACACCACATTGAACCTGTCTTGACACTTTATCACTGGGATATCCCGCAAGCGTTATTTGACGAATATGGCGGCTGGGAATCGCGTCAAGTGATTGATGACTTTACCAATTATTCGAAAATTTTATTTGAACGATTCGGTGACCGCGTGAAATACTGGGTTTCTCTGAATGAGCAAAATATTTTCGTTGGAATGGGTTATGGCACTGCTCTTCATCCGCCAAAAGTACAAGACATGAAGCGCATGTACCAAGTCAATCACATTGCGAACCTAGCAAATGCAAGCGTTATCAATGCTTTTCATGAGATCGTGCCAACTGGTAAGATCGGTCCAAGTTTTGCATATACGCCGCACTATCCTGTGGACACTGATCCTAAAAATGTCCTTGCTGCCGAAAATGCCGAAGAATTGAACAGTTATTTCTGGATGGATGTCTATGCCAATGGTCGTTATCCTTCTAGCATTCTGAAAAACCTGGAAGAAAAAGGGATCGCTCCCCAAATCGAAGACGGTGATATGGAACTGCTTCGTTCTGCCAAGCCGGACTTTATGGGTGTAAACTATTACCAATCCGCAACGGTCGCTCACAACCCGATCGACGGCGTCACACAAAGTTCTGAAATGAATACCACCGGTAAAAAAGGAACTTCCAAAGAAACAGGAATCCCAGGTGTTTACAAAAAAGTCGTCAATCCTTATGTGAAAACGACGAACTGGGATTGGACGATCGATCCTGAAGGCCTTCGCATTGCCTTGCGCCGCATCAACAGCCGCTATGATTTGCCGATCCTGATCACGGAAAATGGTTTGGGTGAATTTGATAAACTGGAAAATGGCAAAATCAATGACAGTTATCGGATCGACTATCTGCAAAATCACGCAAGTGCGATCCGCGATGCTATCAGCGACGGCGTTACGGTACTTGGCTACTGCACATGGAGCTTCACTGATCTACTCAGCTGGCTGAACGGCTACCAAAAGCGCTATGGTTTCGTCTACGTCGACCGCGATGTCTCCGATGATGCGCCGATGACACGTATTCCGAAAGAAAGTTATTATTGGTATCAACATGTGATCGAAACAAATGGTGAGGAACTATAAGTTAGAAAAAAGCTTGAGACAGAAAAATATCTCAAGCTTTTTTTATACTAAATGCTCCACCTGATTAAGCGCCTCGACCTCATACTTGCCGTCTTCATAGCAGACAACACTTACGCTCGTATTCAAGATGCGGGCAGCTTTTGTACGATAATCCTCTACGCCACCGCCTGCCAATAGATGCAGTAGTAAGGAGAGTGTCATGCCATGGGAAACGATCAAAATATTGCCTTCCTCATGGTTAGCGACTATTTTTTCCAAGCCGCCGCGCACACGGTCAGCCAGTTCATAGAACGTTTCGCCGCCGTTTACTTCTGCAGTGTAAGCCGCCGCATCCGTCATGAAGATCTCTCGTTCTTCTGGAAAGTCGCGGTCCAGATCCAAGATCGAAACGCCTTCCCAAGTTCCGAAGTGCATTTCGCGCAGTTCTTCAAGTGGGTGAAGCGGATATTTTTCGTTCGTGATCAAATTAGCTGTATCTTGTGTACGTTTACTTGTACTCGTATAAACGGCTTCAAATGGTATATCTCGAAGAATGTCGCCAACAGCTTTTGCGCCGTTGATCCCTTCTTCTACTAACGGCGAATCTCCCCAGCCCTGCATTTGTCTGGAAATATTCCATTCCGTTTTTCCGTGTCTTATAAAATAGAATCGCAATACTTTTTTATCCAATCCGTACTTCCTCCTTCATACTGTCTTTTAAATTGTATCATGAAGGAAATAAATTGATAAGCCTTAATTTGCTTCCAAGCCAAATCCCGGCGTAGCGGTAGCGATCTCGATCAGCAAGCCATGCGTTTCTTTAAAATAGATCGACTGAAATGCGCCATGATCTTTGATTTCGGAATGTTTGATTTTTTTCTTTTTCAAATAGGCCTGCCATTGTTCTAACGATGCTTCATTGGAAGTGCGAAAAGCGATATGGCTGACTGCTCCCGCTCCAATTGGCTGCACACTCAAATCCGGCCGCGATTCTACATGGATTTCACTAGCCGGTCCGCTTTGAAAAACAGTAAGATATTTCTCATCCTCCTCGTAGGCCCCTTTGCGTATATAACCAAATAATTTCACGAGCATATCATCCGTTCGCATTTTTTTGAAAATGGAAAATCGCACCGGGCCCAGTCCCAAAATCTGATATTCAAGAGGTATCGGACTTTCTTCCCAAAGTTGGTGCACAGGCCGTAGCAGTTCATTTTCTGCAACGATCAGATGCACTCTCAACCCATCGGGATCGCACAGAGAAATCCCTTCCCGGCCGTATTCGGTAATGGATTGGTATGAAATATCATATTCGTTAAAGCGCTTACCAAAATAAACGAGTGAAGCTTTGGATGGTACTGTAAAACCGATGACAGAAATTTGATTTCTTCCGAATATAGTTGGTAGCGCTTCCTTTTCTTCGACAAATGCAACTAACGTCCCCGGTGTCCCTAACGCATCCCCATAATAAATGAATTTCTCTGACTCGTCTGCTTCTTTCACGGTTCGAAGTCCTAATACTTCTGCATAAAAGAAGCGATTCTTTTCTAAATCAGTCGTTACCGCTGTAATGTGGTGAAGCCCGGCAATCTCCATATGAAGCCCTCCTAAATCGTTATGACTGTCTTCATTATAGCGAATGTAGACCGCGGTATTCAATGCACAGAGTCTATTCCGGTATATGTTTCATTAAATTGGAAAAAACGGTACATTATTAGTTTTCTGTTCAACCATTCCACTCATAAGCTAGTCGTTTTCCATTTTCATCTGGTGTTACATAAATGATACCGCGGTAGCTAAAATCGAATTTCTTGATATAATGCTGCATGCGGACATTCAATTCGTGGGTATCGATACGGACTTGCGAACAGCCTTTCGCTACGGATAAGCTGATAAGATTGGAGAAAAAATATTGACCCAGTTGCCTTCCGCGGTACTCGGCAGAGATCGCGATACGGTGGATCGTCGTGTAAGGAGTATTCTCGTTCAGCCAGCTCCCTGCTTCGATCTTCGCATAGTTTTTTTCCTTTTCTTCCAGCAATGTCGCTGTTCCTGCTATCCTTTTTCCGCATATCAGTACATAGCAGCAACCGCTCGCGATGTCGGCTATCAGCACTTCTTCATTCGGATGGCCATCCTGCCATTGCGGACTACCCTCTTGTTTCAGCAGCTGCTTTGCTTCTCCAATGATCTGCATGATTGCTACTAGATCTCTCTCTTTTGCTTGGCGTATATAAATTCCTGCCATCCTTAACTCCCTCCAACTCGTTCAATCCGAAATTACGTTTATTATAGCGTTTTTCGGCATAGAAAAACAAGCCAGTGATCTACACTGGCTTGCGAGAAAAATATCTTATAACGTTTCTCCATTTGACTCGATTACTTGTTTGTACCAGAAAAATGAATCTTTGCGGGAACGTGCTAATGTTCCGTTGCCGTCGTCGTCTTGATCGACATAGATGAAACCATAGCGTTTCGACATTTCGCTTGTGGAAGCACTGACTAGATCGATCGGTCCCCAGCTTGTATAGCCGATCAACTCCACGCCGTCAGTAATCGCTTCTTGCATTTGTTCGATATGCTTGCGTAAATAATCGATCCGGTATTCATCATGGATCGAGCCATCTGCTTCTACTTCATCATATGCACCAAGTCCGTTTTCTACGATGAAAAGCGGGAGCTCATAACGGGTATAAAAGTCATTCAGTGTATAGCGAAGGCCTTTCGGATCGATCTGCCAGCCCCAATCGGATGTTTCCAAATAAGGGTTTTTCACTCCGCCCATTAGATTGCCGGAACTGGTTTGCGCTTCTGGACTGCTCGATGTGGAAAGCGACATATAATAACTGAAAGAAATAAAATCGACAGTGTGGGCTTTCAAGATCTCGTCGTCGCCGACTTCTTTTTGAATATGAATATCCTTTTCTTCAAAATATCGTTTCATGAAGAATGGATATTCACCCTTTGCATGTACGTCCGTAAAGAAGAGGTTCATTTGGTTTAGTTTCTGCGCCTTTAAAATATCATCTGGGTTATTGGTAGCAGGATAAGTCGCCATTCGCGCAAGCATACAGCCTACTTGGGATCCTGGAATGATCTCATGCGCAAGTTTAGTTGCTAAGCTACTTGCAACTAACTGATGATGCGCCGCTTGGTAGCAAAGCTGCAGTTTGTTTTCGGCACTTTCGACCAAAACCCCGCCGCCTGTATACGGACTAAGCGTGATCACATTGATCTCATTGAATGTCAGCCAATATTTCACTTTGGAACGATAACGTTTAAAAACCGTTTCCGCGTAGTTCATAAAGAAACCGATCACACGTCGATCTGCCCAGCCATTATATTTCAGCGTCAATTGAAGCGGCGTTTCATAATGTGACAATGTGACCAGTGGCTCGATCCCATATTTCAGACATTCATCAAAGACATCATCATAAAATCGAAGACCTGCTTCGTTTGGTTCGGCATCGTCGCCATTCGGAAAGATCCGCGCCCAGTTGATCGATAGCCGGAAAACTTTAAAGCCCATTTCTGCAAACAAAGCAATATCTTCCTTATAATGATGATAAAAATCAATGCCGTCGCGTTTCGGAAAACGACCCTCTTCCTTACCAGACAGGATCGCCTCGATTTCTTCCCGCGTAACGTCCAGCGCATGATCTTTGGTACGCTCTGCTTTAGGGATATACCGCACCATATCTGCTGTCGAAAGCCCCTTGCCGTCTAAATCATACGCACCTTCGACTTGATTGGCAGCTGTAGCACCGCCCCATAAAAATCCTTCTGGAAATTTCTTCACTACTGACATATAACCTGCACCTCTTTCTGTTATTCATGAACCAAGCATAAACTGTGTAATGCATTACATGTCAAGAACGAAATCACTTTCCTTCCAAGACTTCTTCCAGCATTTTAACGGCTTCTTTATTGTATGCTTTATAATCGAATTTTTTAAAATCATCATAGCCCAACAAGAGTTTTTCCATGCCTTCCACTAGCCCTTCTGTGCTTTTATCTACTAACAAACCATAACCGTCTTTCAAAATACTGTAGCAACCGGGGATATTCGTCGATACGATCGGCTTTTCAAGAACCAGACATTCCAGCAGCACCATCGGCTGTCCTTCATGGATAGATGATAAAACAAAAGCATCGCATGCGTTTATTATCGGAAAAGGATTCTCCAGCTGGCCGAGGATATGGACTTTATCCTCCAGTCCTAATTCGCTGGTATACTTCTTCAATTCTTCTTCTAGTTCACCAAGCCCGATAATAAAAAGCTGTGTATCTGCATGTTTTTCTTGTAGCTGTTTAAATGCTTTTATCAGCCCTTTATGGTTTTTTTCTGGCGACAATCTTCCCATCGTCACAAAGTTGAAAGTATCGGAGGGAATCTCGATATCGTTGTCTTCCTTTGCAGAACTTAGGATGGCTTCATAATCGATCGAATTGTGGATATAGGTCATCTTGCTCGTATCCTGAACGACATGTTCCAGATGTTGTTTATTCACTTCTCCTGTTTGTTTGGCAACAGAAACGATCACGTCAAAGTAATTATAAAGCGGGAAGATGATATTCAGATCTGATCTGTGCTTATACGCTTTCCCTAGCTTTTTACTATACTCTTGCATCATCTCATTATGTTGATAAATGATTTTCCTCGGACTATTAGAGGAAGCGAGCAACAATGTCCAATATTTGAAATAGCCGTCAAAATCAAGGGCAATATCGATCTCGATATTCCCGAGTACGCGTTGTAATTCTCTTTGATAAATCGTTTTGATCTCATCAGTCAGAAAACCGGTAGGCCCATTTTTCATTAAATGTTCTAATGGATGACAATGAAAATCTAAAAAGACCTCTTCCTCATCGTGAGCAATATTGATATTGCCTGGGATCTGAATCTTGATAACGTGTTCCGGTATCTTTTTAAAGTTGAGGGCTTCATAATACGGTAATTTTTCTTGCTCAATGACAATGATCTGGTATTTATCTTTATTCAAGTTTTTCATTAAGTTAAGGGCAGAAGAAGTGATCCCATTATTCTTGAAGCCGCCACAGTACATGACGATATTCTTTTTGGCTTTTGATGTTGCCAGCTGCTCTCTCCGCTTGATAAAAGTATAATTGTTCGATGGCACTATTTGCCCGTCGATGATAGTTTTCATGTTTTTAGGTAGTTCCAAGCTACCTTCATGCTCGATAATATAATCCGCATGGAGCAAAAGTCTTGTCAAGTTTGCGTTCCATTCTTTGGTATAGCTGATAAAGATATAAGTTTGCCCTTCTCGTTTTGAAAAGAAAGTCGGTAACTCTACATCTGCAATAATGTATTCTGCAGTGGCTAGGCATCTTATATTTTCTACAGTTTCCAACTTTTCAAGATCAAACCGTTGTTTTTTCTTCAATTCCGGATTGTCTGCTATAATTTTTTCAACAATCTCTGCTGCTGTTTGTTGCATCACAAAAGCAACTGTGTTCTCCTTGATTTCTTCTTCCAACCAACTTTTCACATAACTGCTTTTCAAGTTCATCCTGATTCCTCCCTCTCTTTTTGGTAAAGAAAAAAGACGTTCCCCGCGCCTTTCTTTCTTCTTATCCCTTATAATCGTGCTGTATATCCAATTACTAGACTCGCGGCCAAAACAACTACTAAAGCTACAATAATGATCCACCACATATTGGCAGAAATTTTCCTATTCACTCTTTTGCTCATAGCGCAAAACATCCTTTTAGACTGCATTTTTTGAGAAATAGAACTCTTTTCTTTTTTGTTTATGAAGATATATTCCACTTCTCTTCATTGGCTAAACAATAAACGCAGAATTTTAAGCAATTTGTCCTAAAATGTTAAACATCTTAACATTGGTTTCGCAATTATTCTTGCTTAGCCTACATAAAATCCCTTGCTTTTTTAATTCTTTTAACGACTTCATTACCTTTAGCAGTCAACCGGAAGTGCTGATCCTCTTCCAAGATAAAGTTTTTCCCCTTTAGAAATGACACGGCCTTGGTGATATCTCCTTCAGTAAAACTAATATGAGGAAAATTAGCGGCAATTTCTGATTGGTTGGAAGCTAAAGGCTGTATTCCTGCTTCTATCGAAAGTAGCATGATACATTTCAGCTCGTCTAACATGAGAACATCTCCCTTTTTTTGTAGCTGCAAAAAAAGAGTACTCAAATAAAGAATGGCTTCTTTCATGAGTACTCACAGATTTTAGTTTGGAATTTTTACTAGTCTTATTATCATCATAATAACACGAATAGGGTGGTTTTACTATGTTTTGGATATAAAAAAATGCTCCTTCACCGAAATGAAGGAGCAATGTTTCTTTTATAATGTTGTGATTTCGTCAGACTCGCTTAATGCGGGTTTGTCAGCAATAACTTCTGATTTCAGTTTACGGTAGCGACCGATACCTGTACCAGCTGGGACTAATTTACCTAGGATTACGTTTTCTTTCAATCCTAGCAATTCGTCACGTTTTCCTTTGATTGCCGCATCTGTAAGGACACGAGTTGTTTCTTGGAAGGAAGCAGCGGACAAGAAGGAATCTGTTTCCAAGGAAGCTTTCGTGATTCCTAGCAATACTGGACGACCTGTTGCTGGTTGTTTGCCGGCAAGGATCGTATCGCGGTTAGCTTCCGTGAATGTTTGGATATCCATAAGTGTTCCTGGAAGGATGTTTGTATCC
Organism: Listeria grayi DSM 20601; assembly: GCF_000148995.1. Lineage (GTDB taxonomy): Bacteria > Bacillota > Bacilli > Lactobacillales > Listeriaceae > Listeria > Listeria grayi. The sequence goes on along the minus strand of NZ_GL538353.1, from coordinate 57,909 downwards.
CCAGTATCCATGACACGGATCTTACGTAACATTTGACGTACCATAACTTCGACGTGTTTATCGCCGATTTCTACCCCTTGCATACGGTAAACTTTTTGTACTTCTGCAAGTAGATATTCTTGTACGGATAATACGTCACGTACGCGGATCAATGCTTTTGGATCGATAGAACCTTCTGTTAATGCTTCACCACGGTCCAACATAGAACCAACTTCGACTCTTAGACGTGCTGTGTAAGGAACGGTGTAGGAACGACGGTCGTCAACACCTTGGATCGTGATTTCTAGACCGCGATCGCGTCCTTCTTCGATCGAAACGACTTCACCAGCAACTTCTGTGATCGTAGCTTGTCCTTTTGGATTACGGGCTTCAAAAATTTCTTGGATACGAGGAAGACCTTGTGTGATATCGTCTCCGGCAACCCCACCAGTATGGAACGTACGCATTGTAAGCTGTGTACCTGGTTCCCCAATGGATTGGGCAGCGATGATACCAACTGCTTCTCCGACTTCCACTTCTGTACCTGTTGCCAAGTTTTTACCGTAACATTTCTTACATACACCATGTTTCGTGTTACATGTAAAGGCAGAACGGATCGAAACTTCTTCGATACCTGCGCCAATGATTTGTACCGCAATATCTTCGGTGATCAAATCATTTTCTTTTACGATGATCTCGTTTGTTTCCGGATGTCTGATCGTTTTACGAGCATAACGTCCTTCCAAACGTTCTTCCAGTGGTTCGATGATTTCCGTACCTTCGCGGATCGCTTTGATTGTTAGACCACGGTCAGTACCACAATCGTCTTCACGAATGATAACATCTTGCGCTACGTCAACCAAACGACGAGTCAAGTAACCGGAATCGGCTGTTTTAAGGGCTGTATCGGTAAGACCTTTACGAGCACCATGGGTAGAGATGAAGTATTCTAAGACCGTTAGACCTTCACGGAAATTGGAAGTGATCGGAAGTTCTACGATACGTCCGGATGGATCGGCCATTAGACCACGCATACCGGCAAGTTGTGTAAAGTTGGAGATGTTACCACGAGCTCCAGAATCTTGCATCATGAAGATTGGGTTCAAGCGTTCCAAACTCAAGATCAGTTTATTTTGGATCTCATCTTTGGCAGCATTCCAAACACCGATAACACGTTCATAACGTTCATCATCTGTAATCAGACCACGACGGAATTGTTTGGTGATTTTTTCAACTTTGTCATGTGCTTTTTCAAGGATCTCCGGTTTTTCTTGGAGTGTCAAGATATCCGCGATACCAACTGTGATGCCGGCTTTTGTGGAGATCTTGAATCCTAGATCTTTCATGCGGTCAAGCATTTTGGAAGTTTCCGTAATGTGGAACTTCTTGAATACTTCTGCAATGATGTTTCCTAAGATACCTTTTTTGAATGGATCGATCAACGGTTGGTTCGCGATATGCGTTTTCACATCTGTTGTTGTATCGACAAAGTATTTCGTAGGTGTTTCGATTTCAAGGTTATATTTCGTTGGTTCGTTGATATACGGGAATGATTCCGGAAGAATCGTGTTGAATACCAATTTACCAACGGTTGTGATCAACAATTGTTTACGTTGTTCTTCTGTAAAGCGTTCATTTTGGATCGATCCAGCATAAACCCCGATACGAGAATGCAAATGCACGTAACCGTTTGTATAAGCGATCATTGCTTCGTTGATATCTTTGAAAACTAAACCTTCGCCGACAGCATTTTCACGTTCTAATGTTAAGTAGTAGTTACCTAGTACCATATCTTGAGATGGTGTTACAACTGGTTTACCATCTTTTGGATTTAGAATGTTTTGAGCTGCGAGCATTAGAAGACGAGCTTCTGCTTGTGCTTCTGCAGACAATGGCACGTGGACCGCCATTTGGTCACCATCGAAGTCAGCGTTGTAAGCTGTACATACTAGCGGGTGAAGACGGATCGCCCGGCCTTCTACAAGCGTTGGTTCAAATGCTTGGATACCAAGACGGTGAAGTGTAGGTGCGCGGTTAAGGAGAACCGGATGTTCCCGGATAACTTCTTCTAAAACGTCCCAAACTTCAGCTGCCATACGTTCGATCTTACGTTTTGCGCTCTTGATATTGTGTGCTAAACCGCGAGAAACGAGCTCTTTCATAACAAATGGTTTGAATAATTCAAGCGCCATTTCTTTTGGCAGACCACATTGATACATTTTAAGGTTTGGACCTACGACGATAACGGAACGACCGGAATAGTCGACACGTTTACCTAGTAAGTTTTGACGGAAACGTCCTTGTTTCCCTTTCAGCATGTGAGAAAGAGATTTCAATGGGCGATTACCTGGTCCTGTAACTGGACGACCGCGACGACCGTTATCGATCAATGCGTCGACAGCTTCTTGGAGCATACGTTTTTCATTTTGCACGATGATGTTAGGCGCACCTAAATCAAGCAAACGTTTCAAACGGTTGTTCCGGTTGATAACCCGGCGGTACAAGTCATTCAAGTCACTTGTTGCAAAACGTCCACCTTCTAATTGAACCATTGGACGGATTTCCGGCGGGATAACAGGTAGTACATCCAAGATCATCCAGCTTGGCTCATTGCCGGAATTACGGAATGCTTCCATTACTTCCAAACGACGAATAGCACGTGTACGACGTTGTCCTTGTGCTGTTTGAAGTTCAGCTTTCAATTCTTGTGTTTCTTTTTCTAGATCGATGTCAGAAAGAATCTTTTTGATTGCTTCTGCACCCATTCCAGCGTGGAAATTTTTCCCGTATTTTTCACGGTAAACACGGTATTCTTTTTCAGAAAGTAATTGTTTCTTTTCTAGTGGGGTATCGCCTGGTTCAGTTACAACGTAGGAAGCGAAGTAAATGATTTCTTCCAGTGCACGCGGGCTCATGTCCATTACAAGACCCATACGGCTTGGGATACCTTTGAAATACCAAATGTGAGAAACAGGAGCAGCTAGCTCAATGTGTCCCATACGTTCACGACGTACTTTGGATTTGGTCACTTCTACGCCGCAACGGTCACAAACTACGCCTTTATAACGTACGCGTTTGTACTTACCACACGAACATTCCCAGTCTTTCATTGGACCAAAGATACGTTCACAGAACAAACCGTCGCGTTCTGGTTTTAAAGTTCTGTAGTTGATGGTTTCTGGTTTTTTAACTTCACCATGTGACCACGAACGAATTTTATCCGGAGATGCAAGACCAATTTTCATATACTCAAAATTATTGACATCTAACAAGTGCCCAACCTCCTAATTATAATTCGGAAGAAGCTGCCTGTTAAAGAAACAAAAGCCTCTTTAACAGCCACATCCTTCTGTTTGATTTTTATCGGAAAACAAATTTGCGTTGCGGAAATCGTTATTTCTAACCTTTTCCGCCAGCACCCAGCGAGACGGCAAATGAAGATGAGCGTTTGTCGTTTCGCTGCGTTTATTTGTTTTGGAGTCTTAACTATCGGGCTGGTTAATCAACCTGCTCGGTCTGTGCTTCTTCTGGTTTCACGATATTGAACGCTTCGTTTTGACCAGCGAAATCGTCATCGTCTAGATCACGGAATTCGATTTCTTCTTCGTCAGCAGAAAGGATCTTAACATCCATACCAAGACTTTGAAGTTCTTTTATTAATACTTTAAAGGATTCTGGTACACCTGGTTGCGGTACACTTTCACCCTTAACGATTGCTTCGTAAGTTTTCACACGTCCTACAACATCATCGGACTTGATTGTTAGGATCTCTTGAAGCGTATAAGCCGCGCCGTAAGCTTCAAGCGCCCAAACTTCCATTTCCCCGAAACGTTGTCCACCGAATTGTGCTTTACCACCAAGCGGTTGTTGTGTAACAAGGGAATAAGGTCCAGTTGAACGAGCATGTAATTTGTCGTCGACCATGTGGGCAAGTTTGATCATATACATGATACCAACGGAAACACGGTTATCGAAAGGTTCGCCAGTACGTCCATCGTACAGGATCGTTTTCGCATCGCGTGCCATGCCGGCTTCTTCTACAGTGCTCCACACATCTTCTTCGTTTGCACCATCAAATACTGGTGTCGCAACATGGATGCCAAGTGCACGAGCTGCCATACCAAGATGCAATTCTAGTACTTGTCCAATGTTCATCCGTGATGGAACCCCTAGTGGGTTAAGCATGATGTCGACTGGTGTGCCATCAGGCATAAACGGCATATCTTCTTCAGGTAAAATACGAGAGATAACCCCTTTATTACCATGACGACCGGCCATTTTGTCCCCTTCATGGATTTTACGTTTTTGAACGATATAAACACGTACTAATTGGTTAACACCTGGTGGTAATTCGTCGCCAGCTTCACGTGTAAAGATTTTAACATCCAATACGATTCCGCCGCCACCATGTGGTACACGAAGAGAAGTATCACGAACTTCACGCGCTTTTTCACCAAAGATGGCATGCAATAAGCGTTCTTCAGCAGTTAGTTCCGTTACACCCTTAGGCGTTACTTTACCAACAAGCAAGTCGTTGTCTTTTACTTCGGCACCGACACGGATGATTCCGCGTTCATCAAGGTCACGCAATGCGTCTTCCCCAACGTTTGGAATATCACGAGTCATTTCTTCAGGTCCAAGTTTTGTATCACGAGCTTCTGATTCAAATTCTTCGATATGAATAGAAGTATAAACGTCATCTTTAACAAGACGTTCGCTCATGATGATCGCATCCTCGTAGTTGTAACCATCCCATGTCATGAAGGCAACAAGTACGTTACGTCCAAGTGCAAGTTCGCCGGAATCCATCGAAGGACCATTAGCAAGGATCTCACCTTTGACAACGCGATCGCCTTCTGCAACGTTTGGACGTTGGTTATAACAGGTTCCTTGGTTGGAACGAACGAATTTGCGAAGTGTATATTTATCGATACCGCCTGTAACTTCTGTACCATCTACATCGGATACACGGCGAATCCAGATTTCTTTTGCTTCTACGTGTTCTACAATGCCATCATACTTTGCAGTAATCGCAGCACCGGAGTCTTTCGCAGAAACGTGTTCCATACCAGTACCTACGAAAGGTGCTTCTGGGTGCATAAGCGGAACAGCTTGACGTTGCATGTTCGCTCCCATCAGCGCACGGTTGGAGTCATCGTTTTCTAAGAAAGGAATACATGCTGTCGCAACGGACACAACTTGTTTAGGAGATACGTCCATGTAATCGACACGTTCTTTTGTAACAGCTAAGTTCTCGGAACGGAAACGAGCCATAACTTCTTCTTCTGCAAAAGAGCCATCATCGTCTAGTTTCGAGTTTGCTTGTGCTACTACATAGTTATCTTCTTCATCTGCTGTCAGATAATCGATCTTATCTGTAACGCGGTTCGTTTCAGGATCCACACGACGGTACGGTGTTTCGATGAAACCAAATTTGTTTACTTTCGCATAAGAAGAAAGGGAGTTGATCAATCCGATGTTCGGGCCTTCTGGCGTTTCGATCGGACACATACGGCCATAGTGAGAGTAGTGAACGTCACGTACTTCATAACCAGCACGTTCACGAGTCAAACCACCAGGTCCAAGCGCAGATAGACGACGTTTGTGCGTCAATTCGCCAAGCGGATTCGTTTGATCCATGAATTGCGATAACTGGGAGCTACCGAAGAATTCTTTGATAGACGCCACAACTGGACGGATGTTGATCAATTGTTGTGGTGTGATCGTACTCATATCTTGAATCGACATACGTTCGCGTACCACACGTTCCATACGAGATAGACCAATACGGAATTGATTTTGCAACAATTCGCCGACAGAACGCAAACGACGGTTTCCTAAATGGTCGATGTCATCTGTGTCGCCAACGCCATGCAGCAAGTTGAAGAAATAACTGATCGAAGAAACGATATCAGATGGTGTAATGTGCTTCACATCTTCTTCGATGTACGCATTACCAATGATATTGATTTCTTTTTCTTCATCATTTGGTGCATAGATTTTGATGGATTGAACAACAACGCTGTCATCCATGATTCCATTGGAAGGATGAAGTGTGCGGAAACCAACACCGCTTTCTAAATTCGGGATGATTTGGTCCAGCGCACGGCGGTCCAAAATATCACCTTTAGAAGCAATGATCTCACCTGTTTCAGGATCAACTAATGTTTCTGCTAAACGTTGGTTGAACAAACGGTTTTTCAAATGTAATTTTTTGTTGATTTTATAACGTCCTACGCTTGCCAGATCATAGCGTTTTGGATCGAAGAAACGGGAAATAAGTAAGTTTCTCGCATTTTCAACAGTAGGCGGTTCACCCGGACGTAGACGTTCGTAAATCTCAAGCAACGCTTTTTCAGCGTTATCTGTATTATCTTTTTCTAATGTATTGCGTAAATATTCGTTATCACCGACAAGTTCGATGATATCTTGGTCAGAACCGAAACCTAGTGCACGCAACAATACCGTTACTGGTAATTTACGTGTACGGTCGATCCGAACATGGACAACATCTTTCGCATCTGTTTCATATTCCAGCCAAGCCCCACGGTTAGGGATAACAGTGGAACCAAATCCAGTACGACCATTTTTGTCGATCTTATCATTGAAATAAACACCAGGAGAACGTACTAATTGGGAAACGATAACACGTTCTGCCCCATTAATAATGAAAGTACCCATTTCTGTCATCAGCGGGAAATCGCCCATGAATACTTCTTGGTCTTTCACTTCTCCGGTTTCTTTGTTGATCAATCTTAGTTTGACACGTAGTGGAGCTGCATAGTTAGCATCTCTGCTCTTGGATTCTTCAACCGAATACTTAGGTTCTCCAAGATCGTAGTCGATAAATTCAAGCGATAGATTTCCAGCAAAGTCTTCGATCGGAGAAATATCTCGGAACATTTCACGAAGCCCTTCGTCTAGGAACCATTGATAAGATGCCGTTTGAATTTCGATCAAGTTAGGTAATTCTAACACTTCACTGATACGCGCGTAACTTCTACGCGTGCGATGACGTCCGTATTTCACATCATGTCCTGACAAACTATTCACCCCTCAAAATAATTAAAATATATTAGCACACTCTCTAAGTCAAAAGCGCCTGCGTTTGAACCTTCCGCACCCGGAGTTTAAGTAATTTAAGCAGATTCATTTGCGTACAATGACTGCTTCCTTAAACACCGTCTATCAAAAGCTTCCTGACCGCCTGCCTCAGAATGGATCATTCTTTCTTCTACCCTAACTTGTCTGAGTGGAACTTCCAAACGAATAAACTACACGGAAAAGACAAAAAGAAAGCGGATTTCAATCTCTTATCTGAAAACCACGTCCGTGTTTAATTATACTGTCTTTTTTGTTGTCATTTTGGCATGAAAACGACATAACGACCCTAGTGTAGATTATGTTGGCATTATATTATAATACAACAACCCAGCGCCTTTGTCAAGCTGTTTCTCCAGCTTAACTGCTTCTCCTTATTTCTTCCTATTATAATAAACAGCAGCGGCAGTCATCCTCGCCACTGCTGCTGCATTTATTCTTCTATATAACTGGTATCCCCTATCTTGCCTACTGTAAATTTGCCATTTTCATACGTGAGTTCAGTAACACTGGCATTTGGCAACTGCTGATCTGTATTTGCGTCCGTCCAATCGCTTATCATACTTGTGATCGCCATGCCGTGAGAAACGACCAGCACTTTCCCGCCGCCAGCTTTTCTCTGTTTTTCAGCAATTTCTTTCATTTCTGCCTGCATCCGCTTTTTAACCTCCGCACGTGTTTCTGCTTGTTTGGAAGTATCATTAGCGACGATCGCATCTACCGCTTTGTCCAAGCCGACTTTATCCAAATTAGCGACAAGATCATCCATATCTTTATAGCCTAGTGTTTTCGCAGCCTTTCCCCACATATTTTCATCAAAATCACCTTCAAAGATTCCAAAACCGTTTTCACGCAGTTTCGGTGATTCGTTCACTTCTTTTTTCTCCTCACCCATTGCCTTTAAGATCAATTCCGCTGTTTCGCGCGCGCGACCTGAATCGCTAGTATACACGGCGTCAAAATCGATTTTCTTTTTTTTTCAGTCCTTTGCCCAGATCTGACGCTACATCACGACCGTCTTTCGTCAGCGGTGTGTCTGACCAGCCTTGCGCACGGTGAACCTGATTAAACATCGTTTTCCCATGTCTGGTTACATAGATCGTGACTTTCTCGTTTTTTTCTTTCTCGGGAGCCGACTTTGTTTCTCCGCCGTTCCCACACGCCACTAAGCTTAAACTCATTAGAAGGATAACTACTATACTGCTGATTTTTTTCATTTCTTGTTGCACTCCTTTTTTGTTTGAAATAAAAGAAAAAACCTAAATCAAGGAGAAATAGCACTTCTCCACGACTTAGGTTTTGCCTGCTTCACCAGTAACAACCCTGTTTATTTAATGCTATAATAGCACGAATCTCCCTTTCTAGCAAGCGCTTTCATAAAAATACTATAAAGATATGTAAAAAACTCGTTTAGCGGAGAAATACTTATTCCCGCTAAACGAGTGGCTGTTTTAATCGTTTTTTCAGATTTTACAAGTTAGAAAATTTTTCCAACAAGCGAATCATTTGGCATGTAAAACCGTATTCGTTATCATACCAAGCAACCGTTTTGACTAATTGGAAATCACCAGAAGTGGTAACTTCAGTTTGCGTCGGATCAAAAATGGAACCATATGTCGTTCCGATCACGTCGCCGGATACGATTTCGCGATCGTCGTAGCCGAAAGAAGGATTGTTTTCGGTATGCTTTTTGAGCGCCGAGTTCACTTCATCGGCTGTTACTTTTTTGTCTAAAATAGCAACCAATTCTGTCAGGGAACCATCCACTACAGGAACACGTTGGGCATGGCCTTGTAGCTTGCCGTTCAATTCAGGGATAACTAACCCGATCGCCTTGGCTGCTCCGGTAGAGTGAGGGATCGTATTATCTGCTGCCGAGCGGGCTGCTCGCAAATTCCCGCCACGCACTGGACCATCAAGTAGCATTTGTGTCGACGTATACGCATGGACAGTAGTCATCGTTCCTACCTTGATACCGAATTCTTCATGTAAGAAATAAGCCAGCGGTGCCAGACAGTTTGTCGTACAAGAACCTGCAGAAATAATTTGATCGTCAGCAGTCAGCGTATCGTCATTTACATTGTAGACGATGGTTTTCATTTGTCCTGCGGGTGCCGAGATCACCACTCGTTTCACTCCAGCATCTAAATGTGCTTTTGCTTTTTCTTCAGAGGTATAGAAACCTGTACATTCCAATACAATATCGACGCCGTCTTTTTCAACCCAAGGGATCTTGCTTGCATCCGGCTCTGCGTAAACTCTCGTTTCGACGCCGTCCACTTTTATTCCTTCCGATGTGGCAGTTACTTCACCTGCATAAGTACCATGCGTAGAATCAAATTGCAGCAGATGTGCTAGGACTTCCGGGCTTGTCAGGTCATTGATCGCCACGACCTCGATATCATCAGAAACTTCTTTTATCCTGCGAAATGCCAAGCGGCCGATCCGGCCAAAACCATTGATACCAACTTTTACCGTCATACTTATCCCCTCCACCATTAATATACCGCTAGTATGCGCTTCTCAACTGATTTTTTCAACCGATATGATTGGTATTTTCAAATCCCAGGGTAACGATTTCCGCACCTTTTATCTGACCTTCAAAAGCACCTGTTTTTTCTTCTAGCAAATTGGATCTGTACAGCTGTTTTCCGGCAAAGCGAACACGCAGATCAGCAATACGTTCCGTTAAATTATATCCTCGGAGAAGTAGATCGCTTGATGCTTCTTTATACTTCAATGCGGTTACGGAAAACGCATCCCCTTCGACTTCCAGAAAATGATGTTCCGGCGATTGCGTTCCAGTATGAATACTAGTTTGACTAAACGTGAACGGAATCTGGAAGTTTTTCGCACGTTGATAAGTAGCTGTTTCTTCGCCCGCTTGATGAAACTCGATGGCAAATGCGACTTGCTGCGCACCTAAACATTGCGCTTCCGGCGTCGGGAAGTAACCCCAGTCACCCAGTTCCCCTACGGAGCGTAAGAGTGTGAGCGCGATTTTCGGTTTCGCTTCATTTAGGATCTCATATTCATTTAAACCATAATTGCTGACGGTGATCCCTTTTGATTCGTCCGCCAGATGCACAAATTGATGCTGATGCTGCGGATTTGTCGGGTTTTCCCATACAGTTGCCGGGCGATTCGGGCGTGTCACTGTTTCAAAAATACTGTCTGCTTGGTGCTGCTCAGTGTGTATATCGGTTTGAATGATCGCACGAAGACGGTGATCTTTCACTTGGTTATCGAAGGCGCTGAAAACTTGCAGTTGACGGTTATACTTCTCTAATCGAAGTGTCGTATGGATAACAAATGGCACCATCTCAACCGAACGCTTTGCTTCGCGGCGGCGGAATTCTTTGATTGCTTTTTGTTCACGTGCAAGCGTGTCATCTGCTGAGTGCGGCACCATCATTGTGGAAACTATTTCGATCTCAGCTACGTTTGCTGTATTGGAAAGCATGGTTACTGCGGTATCGCCGTCTTTGGAATAAATGCGTTTGCTATCCGCGGGTTCAAAGAAAATGTATTCGTTTCCGATATCTCCAGTTTCTTCATAATAGAGCACGTCTTCATAGTTAGTACCCGTTTGTTTATCAAACACAGCAACCGTGCCGTCTTCTCCTACCTGTACACGCAAATAATCATTTTCCATTAGGCGCGGTTCCGCCGAAACTAGATTTTCTATTTCTGCCGCTTCAGCAGATTGTACCAAAGCGTAAGTTCGCCAGCTAAACGCCGGCATCTCTTCTAAGAACAGCGCCACTTTTACATAGCGTGCCATATACGGCACGCGGAAGCCATCTTTTGGAAGGTCATAACCGAACCGAACTTCGCTTCCCACCAAATCAAATGCTACTGTTTCGCCATGAGTATCCTGAACGCAGATAGTCGGAATGCCTTTCTTTTCGAGTTTATCATAAAGGGTTTCATGATCATGGCCAGCGAATAAAATGCGTTCCCACTCGATCTCAACGATCACGCTTCCCGTCTTACGTGCTCCCGCTGTGTTCCAGACTACAAAAGGTTTGGCATCAGCTGGAAAGGCGCTGGTATCAACTTTTGCTGCCAGATAGTCAGCTGCTTCCGTAGCGATATAATCTGCTACTTCCTCTGCTTCGGCAAAACGTTCTACCATGGTGCGGTGAACTTCATCGACACTGCAACCGCAGATACTGTCGTGCGGATGGTTCTGCATCAGCTTTTTCCAAGCATAACGCAGTGGATCATGCGGATATGCTTTGCCAGCTTCTCCCGCCATCACTGACAGCGGTTCGGCAATGTTCTCCAGCAGTCTGCTTACTTTTGTATTTGCTTGTTTTAAATAAATACGGGCAGAGGCAGTATTAGCGAGCGTGTACCAACCATCCGATTCCTGACTAGTGAGTTCCCCCTCCACTTGGTTTAAATCTGCCGGGAGTTCTGCACGTACTGCTTTCAGATAATCATCAAAATTACTATGCACAAACTCGATCTCCGGATAAAGTTCATTTGCCAGCTGAATCGCAGCGGACAGATCTTTTTGAACTGGCTGATGATCACAACCATTCATCATCAACAGCTGATTAGTAGAGGCATAGCGTTTTGCATCTGCAAGCTTTTCATCCCAAAAAGCTCGTGCTGCTTCGCGTTCGCTTGGGATCTCATTCCCATTACTGTACCAATTCGCGAATAATAGTCCCAGCACCTTGCTCCCATCTGGACCTTGCCACCACATTTCCGAAAACGGCGAGGTATACTTATCATCATTGATGACGACATTATTAAAGCCAGTCGGTTTCACACCGCGGCCAAATGCCGCCACATCGATCCCGCCTTGCTGTAATATTTGCGCTGCCTGCCCCATATTACCGAACGTATCTGGAAAATAGCCAACAGAAACAGGATCCACTCCCCACTTTTTAACCGTCTCCATCCCTACAAGCATATTACGAACATTGGATTCACTGCTGGTAAGTAAGGCATCTTGTAAAATATAAAACGGCCCGATCTTTAATTTCCCGGCTTGCACCGCTTGCCTTAATTCCTGCTCTTTCTCCGGTCTCACTTCCAAATAATCTTCTAAGATAATGGTTTGACCATCTAAGTGAAAATAGCGAAATGCAGGATCTTTTTGAAAAAGTTCCAGCAGATCATCGATCAGTTCGATCAAGCGCATGTGGTGCTTTTCATATGGCAAGTACCATTCTCTGTCCCAGTGACTGTGCGAAATAACGTGTACAACTTCTTTCATGTCGTTGCCCTCCTATTTTTGGATTTGGATATCAAAATAATCCATAACAAGCTCACAAAACATCATATTTGCCCAAGAAAACCATTCTCTGGTGTAATTATTCGGGTTATTGACATCGAATCCTTCGTGCATCAGATTGGTACCGCCATCGCAAGCCACAAGCGTATTCAAGATCCGTTCTTTCTCAGCTTTGCTGGTCGTTGTCATTCCTTCCATCGCAAGCGCGATCGGCCAGATATATTCCGGTGGTGTGTGCGAACTCCCGATTCCTTTTGCATATTCCCCTTCATAAAAATAAGGATTTTCTTTGCTCGTAATCACTTTTCTTGTCGCTAGATATAGAGGATCATCCGCATCGCAATAGCCGAGGTACGGCGCTGATAAGAGATTGGGCACATTGGAATCATCCATGATCTTGGCGCTTCCTTTGCCGTCTACTTCATACGCGTAAATTTTTTCGCCAGTTTCAGACGTTGTCACGCCGTATGTTTTTATACCTTTTTCGATTTCATCACGGAGCTGTTTGATCTGTGCTGTTTTTTGTTCACTTGGTAAAATCGTCGTAAATATCTCTCTTAAATAATCCAAGACCACGATAGCAAACATATTACTTGGCACGAGATACCCGTAAATGCAAGCATCGTCGCTCGGTCTAAAACCAGACCAAGTCATCCCTGTCCAAGCAACTTTACTACCGACCCCGTCTTCCACAAGCGTATCTTCTTTCCGATCTGTATCACGGACAAAACGGTATGGCGAGTTTTCATGATGTTGTTCTGTTTCCCATACCGCCAAGATCTTGTCGACCGCTTGTTCAAATGTAGCATTGAAATGACTTGTGTCGCCAGTTGCTTTGTATAATAAGTAGCTAAGTTGAACGGGGTAGCAAAGTGAATCGATTTCATATTTGCGTTCCCATATTTCCGGAAGCATCTCCGTATGATCCGTTTGATGTCCAGCTCCATTTGCTGTTTCATTGAAGGCGTTTGCATAAGGATCTAAACAAATAAACTGCATTTGCCGTTCCACTAGGCCAGCTATCATTTTCGCGATTTCTGCATCTTCTTTTGCTACCACAAGATACGGACGCACTTGCGCAGTGGAATCCCGCAGCCACATCGCCGGTATATCGCCTGTCAGTACAAAAGTTGTTTCGTCTGGCAACCGTTTTATGGTCGTTAATAAAGTATTTGCAAAACATGCGTTGAAATTTTTCGCCCAATCCGCATGTGCTGTTCCGCATTTTTCCGTAATTGTCTGCATGAAGTTTTTAACCGCTGTCGGTACTTCTTGATATGCCATTATCAACACTCCTCTAAATTTGATATATCATTTATACTCCACTACAGTATAATGAGGCTGACTCAAAATTGCAACCTTCAATTCTATTTTGATTTTACAAGCTTGATATGCTATTATAAATTTGATATATCAATTATAGAAAAGGTGACGAAGCATGCCAAAAAAACCCATCTATCAGGAAATATACGATTTTTTAGCAAAAAAAATCTTAACTGGCGAACTAGCTGTCGGCGAGCAAGTCCCAACTGAGCAAAGCCTTGCGCAAAGTTTTCATACAAGCCGTATCACTTCTAAACGTGCGTTGACAGATTTAGAAAATAAAGGCTTAGTAGAACGCATCCAAGGAAAGGGCACATTTGTAAAAGCCGCCGGAGAGCATGTGCCGCAGCAGCCACAAAAGAAAATCTTATTTTTATCTCCCTTCCCTAACCAGCACGATCTCGGCAATTTCACCGCCGGAATGTTGCCTTATTTGACCTCTCAGGGCTATCAGCTCCATATTCAAGATGATACTTATTTGACGCAGCCTAATTTTTTTGAATTGATCGGTCAATATGACGGCATGATCTATTATCCGCTGTTCAGCAATTCCAATTTAGCCATTTTATATCAATTGGCTTATCAAAAATTCCCGATCGTTCTGCTGGATAAAAAAGTGGAGGAGCTGGATCTACCATTAGTTACAGCGGACAATTTCGGCGGTGTTTATACAGCAACTAAAAGACTTTTGCAGACGCATGAACGCATTGCCTTTTTACATCATACGCCGCTAGGTCAGATATCCACTGTGCGCCAGCGTTATCTCGGTTATTTGCAAGCACTTCTTGAAACGGGACAATCCTTCCAAACAGCACCGAATACAGATGCGAGCCAAGATGATGCTGCTCTATTGCAGTCTTATTTAGACAGTGGTGTCAGTGCAGTCATCGCAGAAAACGATCTTGTGGCTATCCATTTTATGAAAGTAGCGAAACAAGCAGGAATCAACATTCCGGAACAGCTTTCCATTGTTGGCTTTGATAATATCCAAGCCGCAAGTTTGGTAGAACCGGCGCTTAGCACGATCTCGCAGGACTTTCTAGCAATGGGAGAAGCCGCAGCAAATATGCTTTTGCAAGTCATCGCTAAGAAAGAACCCGCAAATGTCGAAGTACCCGTCCAATGGATCGAACGGGAGTCCCATTATTAACAGGAGTGATAACAATGAAAGCCATACAAATCGATACACGTCAGGGTACTGCCAATTCCGCTACTTATTCCAATGGAAATACACTACCTTATACCGGCGTTCCCTGGGGAATGAATTATTTTGTCGCCCAAACCACCAACGAAAAAGGGAGCTGGTTTTTTCATCCGCAAGATCATACTTTTCAAGGCTTTCGGCTGACTCACCAGCCAAGTCCATGGATGGGCGATTTTTCACAGCTACTTTTAACACCGCTTACAGGAGAGATCCAGCAGCATACGCTTTACGGCATTCAAAGTTCCTATCGTCCGGAAGAAGCTGTATTTAATCCGCACTATTTAAAAATCAAACAGCTCCGTTATCAGATTACAAGTGAATTAGTTCCCAGTACATATGGCGCAAAGTTAAAAATCCATTATGCTAAGAATGATTTGCATAGTCTTTTATTTTCTGCACCAGCTGAAAGCGCGATCGCCGTAGATTTTGACACCAATATTGTCACTGGTTATGTAAAAAACTTTGCTGATTGTGTGGATAAAAATTTTAAAATGTATTTTGCATTTACAGCGGATCAGATTTTTTCTCCGGCAGAAACTGGTTTTTTTGAAGGGGAAATAAGAAAAGCGGCTGATCATAATCAAGCGGATGACCAACTTTTTCAGCTCGCTTTCCGTGAATTTTCCAGCGGGACAGCGGTGGTCACGATCGCTACCAGTTTTATCAGTCCAGAGCAAGCTCAACTTAATTTACAACGGGAGCTGACGGACGACTTTTACACGACAAAAGAAAAAGCAGAAACCGCTTGGAATGATTACTTAGGAAAGATCAACATAACGGATCGCGATAGCAAAAAAGTAAGCACATTTTATCACTGCCTGTACCGAACTGGTCTTTTTCCGCAGCGTTTTTATGAATATGATGCGTTGAAGCAGCCGATTCATTACAATACAACGGCTAAGCGAGTAGAAAAAGGGATCTTATATACCAATAATGGCTTCTGGGATACTTATAAAACGGTCTTTCCGCTTTATTCCCTCTTGGTTCCGGAATTATACGCAGAAATGTTGGAAGGCTTCTTGAATAGCTATCGTGAAAGCGGCTATCTACCGAAGTGGCTCTCTCCTGATGAGCGCGGCATGATGCCGGGGACACTGATCGATGCAGTTATTGCGGATGCAGCGGTAAAAAACATTGGTGCTGAACTGATGCCGGACTTTTTGAAAGCAATGGAATATACGGCGTCTACTCCTTCCGCGAATGGCAATTACGGACGGCAAGGCGGCAAAGATTATGAACGCTTGGGTTACGTGCCACTAAGTTATCATGAAAGCGTCAACCACACGCTTGATTATGCGTATAGCGATTTCTGTATCTCTGTTGTGGCGGGGTATCTGGGATTGCCTGATAAAGCGAAAAAATACCGCGATCGCTCCCGCAATTACCAGCAGCTATTCAGCAAAGCAGATGGCTTTATGCGCGCAAAAGATGAAAACGGCCAATTCCGCACCCCCTTCAATCCTTTCGCTTGGGGCGGGGATTATGCAGAAGGTAGCGCTTGGCAAAGTAGTTTTGCTGTTTTCCACGATTTTGCCGGGCTGATCGAACAATTCGGCGGAGAAAATGCCTTCTTAGCTCGCTTGACGGAACTGGCAAATACGCCTCCTACTTTCGATGTCACTGGCTATCCTTATGAGATACACGAAATGAGTGAGATGGCAATGATCGACTTTGGCCAGATCGCGCTTTCCAATCAGCCAAGTTTCCACATCCCTTATCTGTTTACTTATGCAAAACGTCCTGATTTGACTCAATTATTAGTCAAACAGGCATGCAGTCGATTTTTTGATGATTCCTTTACCGGTTTCCCAGGCGACGAGGATAACGGCAGTATGGCAGGCTGGTATGTTTGGAGCACACTTGGTTTATATCCGGTAACGCCTGGCAGCGGCGAATATGTTTTGGGGATCCCTGCTTTTGATGAAGTAGTCATTACTCTGCCAACCGGGAAAATCGTGCGGATCTCTAGTCACAATAATACCGTCCAACATCAGTTTGTTGCAGGACTGAAATGGAATGGCGAAGTGTTTAAAAAGCTTGCGATCTCGCATCAGGAATTGGTTTGCGGGGCAGAACTGGAGTTTGAATTGGGTCTCGTACCGCCACTTGGTGTTTACGGCACAGCTATACCGCCTTTTTCAATTTAACGAGAATAGTAAAAAATCGCATGGAAATACCATTTGTAAATGGTTTTCCTGCGATTTTTTTCTTAGGAATCCAATTGATCACTCCACGTTTTGAACTGTTCAAAATAAACGTCATACTGTTTTGACCGCTCGTTATCAGGAAAATAACTTCGCTTCACACGATTATATTTTTCAAGTACGCTTTTCGCATCCAGCCGCGACTCGCTAAGTACTGCACAGATCATAGCGCCAAAAGCCGGGCCTTCATCTAGTTCGAGGACTTCGATCTCAGAGCCGAAAACATCTGCGAACATTTGCAGCCAAAACGGATTTTTGACCACACCGCCGATGATGCGGAATTTAGGTAAAGCTGGTGTTTCCATATTTAAAAAGACATTTTTCAAAGAAAAAGCAATGCCTTCTAAAACAGAGCGAATCAGATCTGCTCGTTTGTGGTGCGCTTTTAAATTAGTGAAAGAAGCAGATAGATCCGCATTATAATAAGGGCTCCGTTCACCAAACAAGTAGGGAACGAAGATAACACCGTTGCTTCCGATCGGGCTTTCTTCCGCTGTTTTTGTAAAAGTTTCAAAGCTTTCGGTGGGAGCCATGATTTGTTTCAGCCAATCGAGCGAATAGCCTGCTGAGAGCGTCACGCCCATTTTATAATTCATACCTTCTAACGCAGAATGAAAATAATGGAAACGCCCGTCTACTTGGGTATGCGTTTCGGTATCATAAAAGAGTACCACGCCGGAAGTTCCCACAGAAATCAATCCCTGCTGATCAAAGTCTGCGATCGTTCCCAACGCACCGCAAGCATTGTCAGCCCCGCCCATAATGATGCGAATATCATTTGTAAGCTTAAATTTTTGCTTTAACGCGGCTTTCAGATTTCCCGCTACTGCGGTCGACGGAATCACATCCGGACATTTTTCGATTGGTATCTCCCACTGCTGTAGTAAATTTTTGTCCCATTCGCCTACTTCGAGATCGTATAAAATCGTTCCCGCTGCATCAGATGGTTCGGTATGTAGCTTTCCAGTGAGATAATAGACCAAATAATCTTTGGGCAGCACAAACTTCCACGTTTTATCCCAAAGCTCAGGTTCATGTTTCTGTACCCAACGGATCTTGGGTAGTGTAAATCCTTCGAGGGCGATGTTTTTTTCATGTTTCAATAAATGCGCCTTCGCTTGCTCGTTCAATTCGCGGACTTCCGCAGTGGTTCGCGTATCGTTCCATAAGATCGCATTGCGAAGGGGCTTTCCGTCATTATCTAGCAGGACGAGTGAGTGCATTTGTCCTGAAAAGCTGATTGCTCGGATACTGCTTTTCAGATCAGAATATTTATCCAGCAGTTTTGCAAAAGCAGTTTCAAATGCGTCTATCCATAATTGCGGGTCCTGCTCGCTGTATCCAGTATGTTCGGAAACGATGGCGTAAGCACTGCTCTCACTTCCCAGTATACCTCCCTTTTCATCGCCCACAATGATTTTCAGCGAGCTGCTGCCTAAATCGACCCCTAAATAATAGTTCATTCCTTTCCCTCCTATATCAACTCATAATCTGTAAACGCAGTATAATGCTGCCTAAGTTTGTCGGCTGATCCACTCTGGAGATAATTCGGCAGACGCTGCATTTCAAAAGTGATGCCGCCGAATTTACGAATGTTTTCTTGGTTTGGCTCTGCTACTTTATTCAGTGTGTAGATCACAGCTGCTTCTTGATTTGTCCGGATCTTCAGTTGGTTCTTCCGATCAGCGGACTGCAAAATGATTCGAGGTACCGTTTCGCTTTTTTTCGGAAAATAGTACGCCAGATCAATACCTCCCGCACAGATCTCAGAGAGTTCTGTGCCGATTTGAAGTGCTTCTCCCACCTGTTTCCTCGTTCTGAAATCAAATGCTTGATAAAGCGGATCATCCAAATCAGCCAGTTCTCCTGTCGGGACACATTGCTCATCGATGAGCTGCAACTTTGCGTCTTCAGTTTGCAGCCAATGTGTTTCTATAGTCGCAGCTGTTTCTTGATTTAAATTGAAATACATATGGTTGGTCAAATTAAAAACGGTAGGCTCAGCGGCGTATCCGCTAATCTCTATTATAAAATGATTCGCCTGCAATTTATAAATGATTTGAATCGAAGCAGGCTCATAATCAGAAGAATCATCTTGATAAGTGAGTGAATAACGATCTGTGTCGATTCTTTCAACTTGCCACTTTACTTGATGCAAGCCATGTTTGCCGCCGTGCAAATGAATACCGCCTTCATTCTGATCTAGCGTCACGAGATCTCCAACTGCATTTCGATAAAACGGCGGGAATGTTCGCCCAGCGTTTCGACCGATCATAGTACCGAAAAAATGAGGATTTTGCACATATTTTTCTATATCCGTATAATGAAGCACATAATTTGTATTGGTCTTCCGATTGATCAATTTGGTGATGATTCCGCCATGATCCAAAAATTCCAAGTGGATCGCATCATTTTCCAGTGTATAAGTATGCAATGATTTTCCTCCTTTAAAAAAGAGAGACAAGGCGCACCTTGTCTCAACCTCTTACAATATTGGGGTCCGTAAAGACATCGCTCTCATCGTCGCTTGGAGAAGAAAATTCTGAGATGACAGCCCCTTCTGCACCTGCTTGAAACCAATGTTTGATATTTGGATCGATCGTGTATTGATCGCCAGGATATAAAATGATTTCATGTCTGACAGTATAATAAGCATCTTTTCCTGGCGGTATCTCGCTGGCGATCCCGCCTTCTGGCTCAGGGCCTTCCACATATAAGTAGACGCTCCCTTTTCTGCAACGGAATGTTTCCTGCTTTCCGGGAATATCTCCTTTTGGAGGGTGCCGGTGTTCTGGACATGTTTGTTTCGGCAAAAGTACCATCTCTTTGGCACAATAGCGGTCGTTATTGACATAGACAATCAAGTTAAGTGCTTCTGTTTCGATATTATCAAGCCCAAAATCGGCAAAATCGATACGGTTTAATTCTGATTCCGTCAATGCAATCCCGGAGTCCAAGAATGCTTTTTTGACGCGTGCTTCATAGTCTTTCATCATTGATCCTCCAATCAGCTGATTTTCATATCGTCCCATGAGATATCGTCTTCTTCTTTTTCTTCCACAATAACTTCTGCATTCGGGTCAACACGTTTTTTCAAGATCAAGATCGATACAGCGGTCGCAAGCGAGCCAATCAGTAGCGCTGCCAAAAATGCCCACGGGTGAGTCATCGTCGGAATAGCAAACATTCCTGATGCCGGGATGTGACTGTCTGCGCCCCATAACATGCTGAGCCCGCCGCCAATCGCGCCGCCGATACCTGTGGCAATGACATTTCGTAACAAGTCATTCAATACGATCGGGAAACAACCTTCTGTAATCTGGCAGATCCCCATTGGAAAAGCGGTCTTCAATGTTTCTATCTCCTGACGATTAAAAATATTCTTGCGGATGACTTTCCCGATAAAATAAGCCATTGTAAGCCCAAAAGGTGTTACCATCGATGCTAATATCAATACGGTGATCGGTTCATAGATCCCTTCGGAAAACATGGCAAACACAAATGCGAAAACAACTTTATTGATCGCGCCGCCATAGTCGATTGAAGATAAGATACCGATGATTGCTCCGTAAACGAAGAGCGAAGAAGTATTCAAGCCGCCTAAGTAGTCAGTGATCAAACCGGTAAACCAGTTGATTGGCGTCCCGATAATGTAATACATGACCAGTCCGGCGATAAAAGAACTTAGGAATGGAATGACAAGTGTCGGCATCAGCCCTTGCATCCAGCTAGGTACTTTAATGAAAGCTGTAATAAGTAAAACCACAATACCAGCAATATATCCGCCGACTAACCCGCCTAGAAAACCTGCGCCAATACCGTTCGCAACCATCCCGACGATCAAGCCTGGTGCAATACCCGGCTTATCCGAAATGGAGTAGGCAATCGCTGTGGATACGATCATCGGCAAAAGTCCAAGGCCATAGCCACCCATGGTGGTCATTGCATCCGCAAAAGAAAAACCTTCTTTGAATTTTTCGATCGTTTCGCCGCCTAGCATATTTCCGATCGCAAGCAAAAAACCTGAAGCTACTACAATGGGCAAAAAGAATGAGATCGCTGTCATTAAATGCTTTTTAAAACCTATGTTTTTGAGTGCTTCCATCAAACTTACCTCCTACTTTTTATACTTTCAGCTCTTCTAATTTTTCGATCAGCTTGGTTGGGGATTTTACAACAAGTCCAGTTGGTACTTCCACGATCTTTTTACCTGAAAAGCGTTCTCTGCCGCCAATCTTGATATCCGCTGCGATCACCACGACATCTGCTTCGCGGATCTCTTGGTCCGTCAAGGGATCTTGTGTCCCCGACAGACCTTGTGTTTCGATTGCTACTTCATGACCTCTGCTTGTACCTGCTTTGATCAATTTTTCTTTCGCGATATAAGTGTGGGCGATACCCGCAGTACAAGCTGCGATTCCTACGATTTTCATCAACAAACACTCCTTTGCGATTTAGTAATACTTCACTTTATCATTCGACTTGAATAAATGGATCTTTTCAAGTGCTACTTTTTTCGTTTCTTCCATACACGCTGGGAATAAGACATTTGGCTCGCGGATCTCGCTGTTCCCGCCATTTAAAACTTCCCGTAATTTATTCGCGAATACGATTTTGATATCGCTTGAGATATTGATCTTGTTGATCCCCATCGTTACAGCCGTGCGGATCTCATCGTCTGGATTACTGGAACCGCCATGCAATACCAGCGGAATGTCTACGCGACCGGCAATATCTTCTAAAATATCAAGTCGCAGTTTCGGATCAAGATTTTTCGGATAGATCCCATGAGCTGTTCCGATCGCCACAGCTAAACTATCTACATCTGTTTGCGCGATAAAGTCTTTCGCAACTTCTGGATCTGTATAAATGACCTCGGTCACGCCGCCTTCAACAGTATTCCCAGTGTCGCCGATCGTTCCAAGTTCTGCCTCTACCGATACTCCGACCGGATGCGCCGCTGCTACGACTTTTTTTGTGATAGCAATATTTTCTTCAAATGATAAGTGAGAAGCGTCGATCATAACAGATGTAAATCCTAATTGAATGGCATGAATCACTTGTTCATAGCTAGCACCGTGGTCCAAATGGATACAAACAGGTACCTTGCTGTGGTTGCCTAAGAATTTGACTTGGTCGACAAAACTGTCTGTCAGAAAACTCAATTCATCTGGATGGATCGCGATCATAACGGGAGACTGCGCCTCTTCGCAAGCTTCCATCACCGCATTTAAAAGTTGTCCTGAACCTGCATTGAAAGCCGGCACCGCGAATCCATGTTCATTTGCTACTCCCAAAATTTCTTTTCCGCTTACTAACATTATTATCTCTCCTTTAAGATTTAGTGATCAATCTATACAAACCATCTATCGTCTGAACTTTTTTTAAGTTCTCGATAAATGTTTCGTCCGCTAATAGAATGGCGATTTTCTGCAGCAATAAAATGTGCGTCGTATTTGCGTCTGTATCTCTTACTGCGAAAAGAATAACAACACTGACACCACCTCCATCCAGTGTTTCCCATTCGATCTCACGCTTCAGTGTGGCAATGGCGACGGTCGTTTCCAGCACTGCTTCTGATTTCCCATGCGGGATCGCAATCCCTTCGCCGATTCCCGTTTCGCCTTCTGTTTCGCGTAAATAGACGTCGTCAAGAAACATTTTTTTATTTGAGATATAGCCTTCCTGCTCCAGCAGATCCCCTAATTCTTCTAAGATCTCTGCTTTGCTGTTAGCTTCTGAATTGATACGCAGTAGATTTTTATGGACGATTTTTTCTAATTCAAGTACTTCCATTTAATTCATCTCCTTAAAAAAGTAATTGATCGTTTGGATATCTTTTTCTGTAAGCAGCGGTCCGATATTAAGGACTGGGATCTTGCCGATCTGCATCGGTACTCGAATCGTAGAAAAAATCAAATCGATATTTTCGTTGATAAAATCCAAGTTTTTCCTGGCTTGGCGTTGGCTCATGGTCGCGACGATATTCAAGTCGGGAAAGCGCTGCTGGACTCTTATTTTGAGAAGTTCTGAGGTTCCGACTCCTGTGGAACAAATCAACAAGAGGTTTTTCTGTTCCTTTTGTTTGATCTTATATTTTTCAAAGTAAAGGGTGATGTAGCCCGTTTCGGCATTGTTGATTTTTTTCTCGAATGCTAGTTCTTTATTTATTTCGCTAGATACCGCTTTTACTTTTAAATAGGTGTCGCGGTATTCAGAGATCACTTCATCCAACATATTGTTTTCGATCCCGATCCCAAGCCGTAATCGGCTGAGCATGGGTAAAACATGCTGATAGAGGTCTTCATAAAGTGATCTTTGCGAAGGTAGCAGACTGATATCACTGATGCCGAAAAATCGAGTAATGTAAGTTGTCGTGATCTCTTCGGCAAGTTTCTTATCGATATGGCTGCTTTCACGTTTTTGGATATTGATAGAATAGACATTTTGAAATAGGAAATACGTTTCCAGCTCATTTAAAGCAACGCCAACGTATTCTGTGACATTTTTGACGATTTTTTCTGCCACTTCCTTAATATCTGAATTGGCTTCCATCAAAAGCCGTTCATCGTTTTCGAGCGGTTCCTGACTTTCCAAGTAGCGCACTTTGCCATCACGGTAGCGTTTGATCAGCATGAAAATGTGTGTGTAAAGGGCGACGTCATAAGGATAATTGATGTATTCACCGATTTTTTCTTCGATCAGGGCGATCTGACTGTCGATAAAGTGTTTATCGAGATTGTTGATCTCGACGTTGATTTCGCCCAAACTATTGTTTTTGTTGATTTCCAGCAATAAACTATTGATTGCTTTACGAATATTCGTTTCTTTTCCGCTCAGCCAGATAAAATCCTGATCATAGTGTAGATTCAATTCAAAACGACTGACGATCGCACCGATCTTTTTCATTTTTCGAACCCGTGAACTCTCGCTCAAGTATTCATAATTAGGTAAACTTCTACGCACCGTTTTTTTCGGATGTTTAAAAAGTAGTGTCAGTACTTCATCAAATAAGTCATTTTCCTCTTTTATCGGAACAACAGAGTAAATATCTTTATTGAGAAAAAAGTTATTCAGTTTGTATCCCTTTCCTGCTTCTGAATCTACGAGTGGGACGTGGTAATCTTTTAAAGAGATCTCGTTGATCCGCTTGACGATCCGGTAGATCGTCTTCGAGGAAACATATAATTCTTTTGATAGGTATTTCGCAGAAACAAATTCTTCAAAGTTTAGATGATTGAGTAAAAGATTTTCTTTAGAACTGAATATCATGTCCCTCACCTCTTGACCTTATTATATCGTTATTGTATTCGCTTACATTTCAGTTTATGTCTATAGTTACGGACAATCTGATCCTATCTCCGCATCCAATCACTCCTTTTCTTATTTATTAAGTAAAAAAAGAAACTAGCATTGGATCTGCTAATTCTTTCTTTAATATTCGCTCATAAGCGCGAGAAAAGCTACTTATAAAGCTTTTTTATTTTCTAAAATCGTTACTTCTGTTCGGGCAAGTTCTTGATTATGATTGTTTTTCCCAACGACTGCTACCTTACTGTTTGCAGAAATACCGAGTCCTTTGACATAATAACGAAACTCGCCGCTTACATGACGGAAGCTTACCACACACAGGTGACAACAATCCAATCGTATGGGTATTAGTAGGATTGTTCGCCATTGTTGGAGCTATCTTCTTTATACTTTCTGGAAAGAGAAAAGAAAAACATTAAAGCACGAAAAAACCAGCCTCCCCTTTTTTGGAGGCTGGTTTTTTTGTTAAGATAAGCAAAAGGGCGGAAAATACCGCTTTTAAAATCATTTATTGTTGTTTCTTAAACGCATCATACTGCTTTTGGATCTCATCTCTTACTTTATCATAACCCGCTTTTTTCAATTTCTTGTCCATTTCCGGAATTGCTTTATCTGGATCTAATGTCCCGGTATTCAAGCCATCCACATATTGATTCATGACATTCGAAATATTGGATAATTCGGTTTTCACTGAATCAGTGTTGAAATTGAAACCTAATAGCGGCGTTTGTTTTGCTGCTTTGATTTTGTCATCACGTTCTTTGATCTTCGCTGGGCTGACATTATCTGTTGGGTAAATGATTTTGTTATTACCAGTATTCCATGCAGATAAGTGATTATTTGGTTTGTAGCCGTCTAATAATTTTACGCGGCCATTATCGACTTTTTTCCAAGCTTTTCCTTCGATTCCATAGATCAATGTATTTAGGATGGATGGATCAGAATTAAGTACGCCTAACACTTCTACTGCTTTTTCTTTGTGTTTCGAGTTGCTGGAAACGACAAAGTTAGCGATTTGGGCTTGTGTATTGGTTTTATAAGCGTCTGTGATCGGTTTAGAGACAAGCGGCTGCCCTGCTGCTTGTGTTAAGATCGTGTCGCCGTAATCGAATGGCCCTTGTGTTTCTTGGCGAACGAACCATGTGCTGCTGTTTAGCGGATATTCGTTTGTGCTGGTAGCTGCATCTTGAGCAACATATCCATCTTTGTAATATTTGTGCATCGTCCGTAAGTTGTCTTTCATTCTTTCATTATCGTATTGATTGATGATCTTCGTTCCGTCGCCTTTTAGATCAATAGCAAACGGCATTTTGTTCTCTAATGGATATTCCATGTTCGATTCCACTTTAAACCCTTGACCAGCGGCGATCGGCGTTACACTTTTTTCTTTTTCTTTGATAACTTTAAGTAACGGCGCTAGATCTTGGTAGCTCTTAACGTTTTTGATGTCAAGATCATATTTGTCTAAGTAATGTTTGTTGAATGTCAGCACTTGTTGGGCAAAGACATTGGCATTCACTGGGAACGCATATAATTTCCCGTTGACAGTATTTCCTTTGATATAAGCCGGATCTAATTGATCGTACGCTTTTTTCGCATGTTTCGGCAATAATTTTGTCAAATCTGTATAAGCACCTTTTTGAGCATTGATCACATAACTATTGGCATAAGCAATGTCGTAATTTTCTCCGGACGAAACGATAACAGACATTTTCTTAGGATAATCGCCCCAAGTAATGAAGCGCATATCCAGTGTTGCACCTGTTTCTTTTTTGATTTTCTTATTTGCATCCGCAAGCAGTGCATCGAAACCTTCTGGCTTATCACCAATTTGATACATGACGATCTTGCCGCCGGATGCTTTCCCTTCTGTCGGTTTACCTGATAAACTACAAGCACCGAGCATAGCAACAACGGATAAAGCAATAACCCCAAGTACAACTTTTTTTGACCAGTTTTTCATTTGTACTGTCACTCCTTTTATTTTATCTCCTAAAGAAAACGCTTTCTAAATAAATTATACTTTCTACGCCTAAATAAAAAAGGTACAAATCATATGTAAAAATAGATAAATCATAGCTTTTTTATTCTAGCGGGTCAAAGTTGCTTTGGTATTGCTCGCGGAATTCTTTCGGCGAGATACCGCAGATCTTTTTGAAACTCTTATAGAAATAGCCCGCACTTGTATACCCCGTCTTATCCGCGATCTCATTGATCGTATCACTGGTATCGACTAAGAAATTCTGCGCCTTTTTGATGCGGTATTGATGCAAGTACTGAGAAAAACTTTTATTTGTTTCTTTTTTGAAAAGCTGTCCGACGTACATCGTATTCATATGCAGCCGATTCGCCACATCTTTCAAGTTGAGCTGCTGATCATATTCATTATGAATGATTGCCAACACATCTTGGACATGTTCGGAATATTGCCGTTTTCCTTTTTGCGCCCGTATCTCGGTAATCGTTTCTTCAATCACAAGCTGCAGCTCTTCAAAATTTTGACTGATTGCGATCTTCTCTGCATGCTCTTGATAAAAATGTTCCGTGACTGTTTCAAATTGTCGATAAAGATCGATGAAAATCAAAAAAACGATGTGCCTTGTGTAATTTGGCAGTGCTTCTGACTTTTTGAGCGTATCAAAAATCTTCGTGATCTCCGCTTGTACTGTTTCAAAATCACGGATCGATAGTGCTTTGTTGAAGGCAACGAATGAAATGGACGGAAGTGCGCCTCGAGCTGCTACGTCATTCGCTTCCATTTCCTGGATACCTTTTCCAGTATAAAAATCATGGAGTTGACTCGATCCTAAAGCACTGTCATAACTAAGCGAAACGTCTTTGAAATCCACGATTGTCTCGCCGACGACGATTTCCGTATCCAGCAGCTGCAAGTCCTGCTGTAAATCAGCGATCAGGCATTTAATCGGCCGCTTTTCACCTTGATAGATGAGCAACCAGCGATCGATCTCATGCACAAATACTACTAGCGGCTGCTGTTTTTGGAGCAAATATTCTTTGATTGCCGTTTCATTTTCCGGTCGGTCAATAAAAACAACGGTGAAATTCTCTTGCGCCACATTGATTCCTTGCTTTGCTAGATAACCTTCCAGCGCGTCATAGTCCACTTCATCATGCAGCCAGTTCACTAGAAAATACGCCTGTAAGTAATCCTGCTGCTGCTCTTGCTGACGATCTTCTTCAATCAGCGCACCGACCCGGTTCAGCGTCTCGATCATTTCCACTTTATTGACCGGCTTGAGCAGATAATTCTCTGTCCCCAGATTCAACGTATCTTTCACATATTGAAATTCCTGATATCCGGAAAGCATGATCGAACGAAATAAGCAGCCGCTTTTCTTCGCTTGCTCTAAAAATTCGATCCCTGACATAATCGGCATATTGACATCTAAAACGATCAGATCAACAGGTTCCTGCCGAATAAATTCCAGCGCCTCCAAGCCATTGCGAGCCGTACCAACTACTTCATAGCCTAACGACTCCCAAGGAATCAGCTTTCGCAAGCCATTAATGATCATGTATTCATCATCCGCTAATAATACCTTATACATCATATCCCCTCCTTTTGATCAGCACGCCTCAGTGGAAAACGAATCTGCGCCGTGACTCCGCCGCTCTCGTTCTGCTGAAAGGTAAAGCTATACTGGTTATCAAAATAAACCCGCAGCCGCTCATTAACATTGCGGATACCAATTGA
The DNA here is from genome assembly GCF_000148995.1 of Listeria grayi DSM 20601. Taxonomy (GTDB): domain Bacteria; phylum Bacillota; class Bacilli; order Lactobacillales; family Listeriaceae; genus Listeria; species Listeria grayi. The sequence goes on along the minus strand of NZ_GL538353.1, from coordinate 29,821 downwards.
TTCTGCGCCTTCCAGCGAATTTTTTTGCTTCAATTCCATATTTAGTGTCTCAATCTCCGTTACAGTCATACCTAGGCCATTATCCGCTACCGAAATAACGATCTCCCCATTTTCCGAAAAAGCTTTCAAACTACCGGCATTATCGATCCGACTATAGTCGATCCCATGTAAGAAATAATTTTCTAACAGTGGCTGGATAATAAATTTCGGAATAACGACTTCCTTGACTTCCTCTGCTACCGAAAAGGAATAAGCCAGCCGATCCGGGTAGCGCATTTGATACAGGTAGAAATATTTCTCACAGAATTCCAGTTCTGCTGCAATCGTTGTAGTTTTTTCCTGTGAAATATTGTTCCGTAGTAGCGTAGCAAAGGCGTACACCACATCTGCTAGATCATCTGCTTCCAAGCTAACGGCATACATGCGGATATATTCCAACGTATTATATAAAAAGTGGGGATTGATCTGCGACTGTAAAGCCCGCATATGAGCATCCCGCTGCGCCAACTCCAAGCGATAAATATCATCCATATACTGATTGATATTATCCAGCATTTGATTGATTCCATTCGAGATCGCATACAGTTCTCCCTGCTTATCTGCTTCTTCGATCCGCGCTTCCAATTTCCCGGAAGAAACGTCTTCCATCGAGCGCAAAATACTTTTGACCTGAGCATCATATTTAGAAAACATTTTGTACAATGCCGTGATCAAGAGCAGATCCAATAATACCACACCAACCCACAGAATCGAAAGCGGACCTAACAAGGCGATCCACACTTGCTTTCCCGCAACAACTGTCACGATTTTATAACCGTTACTGGCAGTTACGGACTGCATAAAGTAATGATTTTCCGAAAGTGATGCCAATGAATTGTTTTTGAGCCCCTGCTTTAAGACTGATAGGCTACTATCTGCCGCATTCATTCGATAATCATATACTAAGTTATTCTGCTCCGTCGTCACAAACAAAGATACTGGTAAATTAGCCCCATATGTCACCAATGTTTGCTTAAACTCCTTCGCTCGCAATGTCAAATACAAAGTTCCCATCTGTTCCAACGTATTAGGATTGATAAGCACTTTCTGGATGCGTACTCCTTCTTTCTCCACCGGTAGTCGCTGCAGAAATTGACCGTTTTTATTATCCAAGCTTGAGTACAGGACTTTTTTCTCATTATTGAGCGAGATTCCGATCGCTGTGATCGTATCATCGTCATAATAGATTTCCCGTAACTGCTGTGGCAAGTAAATAAACCCCGAGCCGTTATTGTCCCGTTGTTGGTGGATACTGTATTTCAAGTAATCGGATTCATTCTTTTCAAAAAAAGCCTGCAGATTGTCGATCTTATCCTGATTGCTGACTAAATCCCGGATAAGCAGATCCAGCTTTGAATTCTTTTCCCGAATAATATCCGCTACATGTCCTGCCGACTGCGCTAATGCGATTTTAGCTTTTTTTCGTTCTTGGTGGATCATGGAGTAGCTGATCAAGACAGCAAATACAGTGATCGCAACCAGTAAAATAAACGCATATGTCTTGAGCAGCTGTTTGAAAACATTCCGTTTCCCCATAATCGGCTGTTTCCTCCCTTATATTATTCCATCCCAAACTTCGCATTCATCTGCTGATAAATTCCTTTAGTAATAAATAGTACATAAATAACTAACAAACTTACTGTTCCGAATAGTAACAGCGCCGGACTTTTATAGGTAATAACTGCCACCACAAGGATGCCCGCCAGTAGTTTGATGATTGTGAAGAAGTTTGTGAAAAAAACAAGCAACGTCAATTTCAAGATATTTCGAAATGACGTCTGATAACGCGAATCAGTGACTAATGCCAAGATAAAGCAGACAGCTACCAGCACTATCGCACCGATAAGGATACAACTCGTCATCAAAAAGAAGATCCCTTTCACTTGCACCGCCGCATATAGGCTGTAGAGCAATATTCCTGCACAACCAGCGAACAAATAAAACAGGGCATTCCCACGTTTGAAATTTTCTTTATAAAAACGCCATGCCACCCGCCAAGTGATTTCTTTCGTATCGAATTCAAACTCGTACGCCAGATTCGTGATCGTCAGCCAAGCAGGGCCGATACCAAGTACGATCCCGCCGACAAACATCAATCCTACAAAAATCACATGCATTTTAATGACTGCATAACAGCGAATAAAAATCTGTTCCAGCATTCTTCCCACTACCATACTTTCTCCTCCAAACGCTTCCTTTTTATTATATAGGAAAATCTTCGCTTATAGCGCTAAAATTTCTAAATATATCAGAAAGAGAGCGCACCACGATCTGCCCTCTTTCAACATGTATTATTCTTTTACCCCGCCGATCGTCATTCCGCGGACAAAGTATTTTTGGAAGAACGGATAGCTCAAAGCAATTGGCAGCGTCGAGATCACGACCATTGCCATCCGTGTCGCTTCTTTAGGGATACTCGAAATATTGCCGGCCAAATTTCCGCTCATAGAGGCATTCTGCGCCATATAATCAATATTGGATTGGATCTTCATCAGCAAGTACTGCAATGGAACCAGACTGTCGCTTTGGATATAGAGCAACGCATTGAACCAGTCATTCCAGTACCCTAGCGCTGCAAACAAACTGATTGTCGCGATCCCTGGCACCGCAAGTGGCACAACGATACGGGCAAAGATTCTGAACTCACCGGCACCATCGATCCGCGCTGACTCAATGATCGCATTGGGAACTGAGCGCAGGAAGAATGTCCGCATCACGATAATATTAAATGGACTCAACGCCATCGGTAAAATCAGCGCCCATACTGTATCTTTCAGATGTAGCATATTTGTCATGATGATATAGCCTGGTACAAGCCCTGGACTAAACAACATCGTGATCAACGCAAAGAATGTCAAAAACCGGCGCCACTTGAAATTTGGACGCGAGATCGCGTACGCATAAGTAGACGTGAAACTGACATTCACCAAAGTCCCGACTACCGTTACAAAAACCGTTATGAACAACGATTGCAGAATCTGTTCCTTCATTTCATACAAGTAGCGATAACCCTCAAAGCTCCACTGCTGCGGCCATAATTGATACCCATTCGTCAGCAAAGACTGCTCGCTCGTCATAGAGATCACGATAACGAATAGTAACGGAAATACACAGATAAAAGCAAACACGCCAACTAATAATGTGAAAAATAAATTTGTTTTTTTACCAAATGTCCGATGTCTTACTTCTATAATCGATTGCTTTTTTCGTTTCATTTTCTCTCCTCCTAGAACAATGCCGACTCTTTATCGAATCTTCGTACAATCAAGTTTGTGATCACAACTAAAGCAAAACCAACTAATGATTGATAAAGTCCAGCTGCCGCAGCCATCCCAATGTCACCCGTACTCGTTAATCCATTATAGATATAGGTATCTAAAACAGAGGTAACTTCCGTCAAAGCGCCCGAATTATGTGGGATCTGATAAAACAATCCAAAATCGGCGCGGAAAATATTTCCCACCGCAAGGATCGTTAAAACAGACATCAACGGGATCAGTTGTGGAATCGTGACATTCTTGATCTGCTGCCATTTCGAAGCACCATCGATCTGTGCCGCTTCGTAATAAGTCGGATCGATCCCCATGACCGTCGCAAAGTAGATAATACTGTTATAGCCGATCCCCTTCCAAATACCCATAAAGAGAATGATCAGCGGCCAGTACTTCGGCTCATTATACCAGCTGATACTCTCGCCACCATGCGAAGTAATAATGCTGTTGAGCAGGCCTTTATCTGGACTCAAGAACGCATAGACAAAGTAACTGATAACGACCCAAGATAGGAAATACGGAAGCAACATCGAAGTTTGAAAAACCTTGACCGTTAATTTTGATCGCAGCTCGCTCATTACGATCGCCAAGAAAACGGCCCCGATCAGACCAATCACAATAAATCCTAAATTATATAAAATCGTGTTCCGTGTAATCAAATACGCATTGTCCGAAGAAAATAAGAATTTGAAATTATCCAGCCCCACCCACGGGCTTTCCTTCAAGCTCTGTAAAAAACCGCCAGCAGCATAGTGGAAATTTTTAAATGCCACTACGTTCCCGAAAACAGGTATGTAAAAAAAGATGATCAACCAAACAACTCCTGGCAAACACATCGCCAAAAACGCCTTATTCCGCATAAATTCTCGTGCCCATTTTTTCATCTTCTGTCCCTCACTTCCTTGTTGACCCTTCATTATCTCCATTGTAACGAATGATTTTTCTTTCAAAAAGGAACAAATTATAGAAAAAAAGAGAAGAACTATATATCTTCACAAAAAAAGCTGCCCCCGAAGGAACAACTTGTACTTCTTTACGCGATACCAAACAACCGCAGTGCCGCCATTGAGACCACACCAATGATCACGACCCATAGCAGGCTCTTCGTGAGAATCGCTGTCAAAATACTCGGCAGCGCCGCAAGCAGGTTATCCAGTTTGATCCCAGGAAAGTGACCTGGATGATCCACTAGCAGACCTTGAATGAACAACGCTGTCAAAATACATAAAGGGACATAAGACAGATACTGCATGACCACTTCGGGGAGATCCCACTTTCGGACAAGTATAAAAGGAGCCACGCGTGGCAGCCAAGTGACGATACCGCAGCCGATAACTGCTAGAAGTGTGTAGAGAGAGATTTCCATCTATCCATCACCACCCCGATCAAACAGCCTAACAACGTTGCAGCCAATATCGACAATTCCGGTGTCATCAACCGCATAAAAATAAGCACTAAACAACTGACAGTAAGCATCACCAACAAACTTTTCCCGATCGTTTTGCTTTTATCACTGATCAGTTGTAAATATAATAATCCGATAAACATCGCTAAAAGTGCAAAATCTAATCCAAATGCTTCTGGATTCGGCAGCCACCCACCAATAAAGGCCCCAATAATACAAGCAACGATCCACGTAATATAAGCCGTAATATTCAGACCATGCATCCAGGCAGGCGTCACAGCCTTTTTATTCCCGATCCGATTCATTGCGACCGCGAATGATTCATCCGTCAATAGCGAACCGATCCCAACGTTGCTCCATAAAGAAGCCTTCTTAAACGTTGGTGCAACCGCCATACTCATCAAAGCATTCCTCGAATTTATCAAAAAAGTCGTCACGATGATCGCCGATAACGGACTCGCCAGTGCCAGCATCCCGGAAATAATAAACTGCGCAGCCCCCGCATAAACAACTGCCGCAAGCAAGATTATCTCCAAAAGACTAAGACCAGACGTCTTGCCAACCACGCCAGCAGCGATCCCGATCCCAAGATACCCTAACACGGTCGGCAAACACGCTTTCACTCCATCTACAAATGTCAGTTCATCCGTCTGTTTCATTATCTGCACCTCACTCTTATCTGCATAAATTACTGTTTGACACTTTTATAGATAAAATATCCTTTGTCTCTAGCGACCATTTCCACATTACCAAAAACAGCTTCCATTTTCTTTTGAGCAGAGGGCCCACCTTGTTTTTTCTGAATAACGATCCAAAGCTCACCGCCACTGATCAAATGGCCATAGGCATCACTGAGAATCTGGTGAACAATCACCTTCCCTGCCCGGATTGGCGGATTGCTTAGAATATAACGATAATCATCAACCGTCACATTTTCATAAACCGAACTTTCAAAGATAGCCGCATTATCGATATGATTCAATGTCGCATTTTCCTTTGCTAGTTCAATCGCCCGTTCATTCACATCGACCATATCGATTCTCATTGCCGGATAAGCCTTTGCCAAAGCAAGCCCAATTGGTCCATATCCACAGCCGACATCTAATACTTTTCCATCAGTGCTATTCGGGGCAAAGTTCTCTATTAATAAACGCGAGCCGAAGTCGACTGTATTTTTGGAAAAAACGCCACTATCACTTATAAAGCTTAGTGTATTATTTTTTAACTGAAAATCCCATTTTTTTCGATTATGATCCAATTCTTTATTATTTGTATAATAATGCTGATTCATCTTTTTCCCCTTACTTTCCCATGTATTCTTGCTATAACTATAACAAAACTACGGAAGTGTAACAATAAAAATCGTTTCGAGCACAAAAAAAGGCACCATCATAAAATGACAGTACCTTTGATCGAGTAAAATTATTTGAATTCTACGCCAGCGCCAACTTCTTCAAGTTTAGCTTTGATTTCTTCAGCTTCTTCTTTAGTAACGCCTTCTTTAAGAGCTTTAGGAGCGTTATCAACAACTTCTTTAGCTTCTTTCAAGCCAAGACCAGTGATTTCACGAACCACTTTGATAACTTTGATTTTAGAATCTCCAGCAGAAGTAAGTTCTACTGTGAATTCAGTTTGCTCAGCAGCAGCAGCGCCACCAGCAGCAGCTACAGCTACAGGAGCTGCAGCAGTTACGCCAAATTCTTCTTCAATTGCTTTTACTAAATCGTTTAGTTCTAATACAGACGCTTCTTTTACGGAAGCAATGATTTCTTCAATGTTTAAAGCCATTTTAAAATTCCTCCATTATAATTGGTTTTTTTGTTTGATTAAGCTTCTTGTTCTTCTTTTTGATCCGCTACTGCTTTAGTAGCAATTGCTAAGCCACGAACTGGAGCTTGTAGTACGTTGCAAAGCATGGATAGCAAACCTTCGCGAGATGGAAGATCAGCAAGTGCTTTGATTTCTTCAAGAGAAGAAACTTTACCTTCGATGATCCCCGCTTTGATTTCAAGCGCTTCATGATCTTTGGAAAAGTCATTCAAGATCTTAGCAGGTGCAACTACGTCTTCATTACTAAATGCAATCGCATTTGGACCAGTCAATACTTTGTCCAAACCTTCTAAAGAATTGGCAGCTACTGCACGACGAGTCAATGAGTTTTTGTAAACTTTAAAGTCGATTCCAGCTTCACGTAATTGTTTACGTAATTCTGTTACTTCTGCTACGTTAAGACCACGATAGTCAACGATGACAGTAGAAACACTTTCTTCGATCTTAGTTTTGATTTCATTAACTGCATTTTGTTTAGCTTCAATAATTTTACTCATTCTTACACCTCCGTCCACTGATATGAATTTCTATGACCCCGAGTATTCGGAGCAAATAAAAACCTCTGTGAACCGTAGACACAGAGGTTTTCGCTAATTCGCCGGAGCGAAAAAGCAATCGTTAATCCTCGGGTGGCAAATTTAAGTGCAAGCGCACGCCAACTGTCTACGGTCAGGATATTTATTTGTATCAACTAGCCAAGTCTATCAAAATTCTATATACAAGTCAAGCTTATATTATAGACTGAATGTGTCAACTTGGATACCAGGTCCGTAAGTAGTAGTTACGGAAAGATTTTTCACGTAAGTACCTTTCGCAGATGCTGGTTTTGCTTTTTGAATAACATCATTTACAGTACGGAAGTTTTCAACTAAAGCGTCAGTTCCGAAAGAAACTTTACCGATCGCAGCATGGATGTTACCGGATTTATCAACACGGTATTCTACTTTACCAGCTTTGATTTCGTTAACAGCTTTTGTTACGTCCATTGTTACTGTACCAGTTTTAGGGTTAGGCATTAAACCTTTTGGTCCAAGCACACGGCCTAGTTTACCAACTTCGCCCATCATGTCAGGTGTCGCAACGATTACATCAAAGTCGAACCAACCTTGCGTAATTTTTGTTACGTATTCAGAATCGCCTACGTAATCAGCGCCAGCAGCTTCAGCTTCTTTTGCTTTATCACCTTTTGCGAATACTAATACGCGAGCAGTTTTACCAGTTCCGTTTGGCAATACAACAGCGCCACGGATTTGTTGGTCTGCTTTTTTAGGATCCACGCCAAGACGGAATGCTACTTCAACAGTCGCATCGAATTTAGCGTAATCGATTTCTTTAGCAAGTGCAATTGCTTCTTCAATAGCATATGCTTTGTTTGTATCTACTTTTTTCAAAGCTTCTTGATACTTTTTACCTTTCTTAGCCATTTCTTTTCCTCCTTATTGTTTCACTTTGGGAAATGCGCGTTTTAGTCTTGGACTGTGATGCCCATTGAACGTGCAGTACCTTCTACCATCAACATTGCAGCATTAACATCTGCAGCGTTTAAGTCAGGCATTTTAGTTTCCGCGATTTCTTGTACTTGAGCACGAGTTACCGTAGCAACTTTCGTTTTGTTTGGTTCACCAGAACCTTTTTCCACTTTAGCAGCTTTTTTAAGCAATACTGCAGCTGGCGGTGTTTTAGTGATGAACGTGAACGAACGGTCTTCAAATACAGTGATAACAACAGGAATGATAAGACCAGCTTGATCGGCTGTACGAGCGTTGAACTCTTTACAGAATCCCATGATATTAACACCAGCTTGACCTAGTGCAGGTCCAACTGGAGGTGCAGGATTTGCTTTCCCAGCAGGGATTTGTAATTTCACTTCTTTAATCACTTTTTTAGCCACGAGACATACCTCCTTAAGTCCGTGATGTGGTTGTATGGGGCTGATATTTCCCCTCCCACGTTGAAAAATACGCATAGAAAGCGTACTTTTCTATAGTAACACGGATTTGATAGGAAGGCAAGGGCTAGTCGATGAATTTGTATTTGTATCCGCCTTTGCTGTCTTTCTCTGCAAAGTAAAGCTGATTACAACAGCGAGATTTATAGAAGATATCCAAACCCATGTATCCTGTACCTGTATATAGAATTAGAAAGCACCTTTATTTTTTGCACTTCAAAGGATTCTGAGGGATACTATCTGTTAGCCAAACCTTCTCATTGCCCAAAACGAATAACGTTTTTTTTCGTGTTTTTTTGATTGTCGCAAGCTCCGCACTGATATTGTCTAGGATGTTATCCAGCATTTACTCGCCTCCATTTGCTTTGAAAAGCCGAAGCTCTTCTTCATAGTGGACGAACTGTTTTTGGTAGTCCCGTCTTTGTCTTTCAACTTGTAATCATTCATTGATCATCCTCCGTATTAGCAGGTTGATAATCAATTGAATCAGTAAAATAATTATCTACCTTTTTATCAAAAGTAAATTCAATATTTTTATATCCAACCGAACCTGAACTACCATCCAAATTTCCTCTACCTTTTAATAACAGAATCGTCTCTTTATCAGTTGGGATTTCATATCGCTTTCTTAATTGTTTCACATTGGGATCATCATTCGTCAATTGATATTCAAGCTCATACATCGGTACTTCGGGATTATACATTTTATCAATATTTTTATATTGATTCAGTTGTTTAAACTCTCCATACTGTACAAAAAATTGAAAGTTCTCTATTTTTTCTCTTAATTTAGGATCAGAAACTGCTTTTACTAAATGAAAACCATTTTCATCGTACGTTACAGGGTATTTTTTCTCATTATTTTCATCTAATTTTTCTTCGTTCGTTGTATCTAGGTAATAATAACCTTTTGCAGTATGTGTATTTCTATTTATACGCAACAACATACCTTCTGTGTGGAGCGGATCCTTTTTTGAAGTACTGATAGACATTTCGGAATTCAAAACCCAAACGCCCTTATCCCCTTTCTCAAACTCATCATCTCGATACCCTTCCATATCATAAAAAGCCTCTAAGTTCTTTGTCGGATACATTGCCAGCACTTTTTCAAAGCTTTGTTCCGTTTTTTCCGCTTTTTCATTTGTACTAGATTCTCCGAATCCACCTAATAAAGTCATTATCGTCATTCCTCCTATCAATATGGATATCACTATTTTTTTCTTCAAATCGATTTCCTCCCGCCTATCATTCCCGTATGCTCTTTTTTATGGAAAAAGCCATACACATTCGTGCATGACTTTTCCAGTTTTGGAAACCTTAATTGAGACCAAAGTTCTGCGATAACTCGCGATCATGGTTCTCCACAGAAGTCGCTGTTTTCTCTAATTGGCCTTGGATCTGGTCGAGTAGATCGGAGAATTGGACGACTTTTGGTTTTAGTTGGTTGAATTGCTCATCAAAACGTGCGAAGGCTTGCCCTTCCCATTCTCCTCGTAATTGTTCTTGTAGATTTTTCAAGTTATTCAAGATCTGATCGATTTCTCGTGCGCTCGTCCCGTATTTCTTGGCGCGATCCCGTAATTCTGCCGGGCTCATTCTGATTTGTCCTGCCATTTCATTCTCTCCTTTGATGTCTGTTTTTACTGTACTCTTGTATTTTAGCACAGCCTGGTGCGAACGAAAGGCGAACGTTTTCTGAACTTTCTGTGACAAAAAAATGAAGCTTGTCATAATTAGATAAAAAGGCCTAAAAATCATAAATTTTATACATATTCTCTTCCCGCTCTTATACATCCCCAACAAAAAAGCAGCCTGCCTAAGCAAGCTGCTTTCCCTATACCATTAGATTTTCTCGATTTGATTAAAATCGACTTCGACTGGTGTTTCTCGGCCAAACATGTTGACCATCACTTTCGCTTTTCCTTTATCATTATCCATCTCATCGACTTTACCGGAGAATTCCGCAAATGGACCTTCTTTTACCATTACCGTTTCGCCGACTTCAAAGTCTGCTTCGACTGTGCGGTCGTTCATTCCCATGCTCTTCAGAATGCGCTCTGCTTCTTCTGGAAGAAGGGCTGTCGGCTTGCTTCCTGCGCCGGCTGAACCGACAAATCCTGTTACACCTGGTGTATTACGTACTACATACCAGGAATCGTCTGTCATTACGATCTCAACTAATACATAACCAGGGAACACTTTGCGTTTCAGTGTTTTTGTTTTGCCGTTCTTCACTTCTGTTTCTTCTTCTTCCGGAACGATAACGCGGAAAATTTGATCCGTCATTCCCATTGATTCGACCCGTTTTTCTAAATTTGCTTTTACTTTATTTTCATAACCTGAATAGGTGTGGACTACATACCAGTTTTTTTCCATTACTTTTTTGGCTGCACCGTTTGCGAGCCATCCTCCTTCATTTTTCTCTCCAAAATAAAAAACCCGACAAAAAATACGGGTCTAACTCAAGGAGTATTATAACACTATTACTTCCCGAAGTACAATACTAGATTACCAATTTGATTAATTGTTCGATACCAAAGTCAATAACCATAAAGAACACAGCAAACAAAATAACTGTAATGATAACTGTTACTGTATATGTCACTAATTCTTTTCTAGTTGGCCATGAAACTTTTCGCATTTCAGAAATGACGTTATGGAAAAAATTTGAAAGTGCAGACATATGAATTACCTCCATTTTAACTATTTTGTTTCGCGATGTAATGTATGCTTATTGCAGTGGCGGCAGAATTTCTTTACCTCTAGTCGAACTTGTTTATTTGTCCCGCTGGCAGTAATGGTATAATTACGCGAACCACACTCTGCACAGGCAAGGGAAGCTTTTCTTTTCATTGAATCATCTAACCCCGCAATCATTTATATACTCATTTTAAGTATATCGCATCACTATTAGTCTACCACTTGTCTCAGATATCGTCAAACTCTTTTTCAATCAAACTGCGCACCCATTTTTTTCTTGATCCGCTGCAGCGCGTTGTCGATCGCTTTGATATTTTTACCGAAATGGTCTGCCATTTCTTGGTAGCTCTTGCCTTCCAAATAGCAGCGCAAGACTTCTTTTTCAAAAGGGCTGGTTACTTTCTCAAGCCGCTCGGCAATATCGATCCGGTCTTCACTTTTCAGCAAATAATCTTCTGGCGTCTGTGCCGCCTGTTCTGAGATCACATCCAGCAACGTCCAATCTAAGCCATGTTCTTCTGTCATCGGAGTATCCAAAGAAAGGGATTGGTTCAGCGGCTGATTTTTTTGGCGCGCCGAACGTTTGACCGCCGACAGCAGCTGTCTGTTGATGCAGATCTCGGCAAATGTCCGAAAGCTGGCTTCTTTGTCCGGGGAAAAGTCCCGAATCGCCTTAAAAAGACCAATCATCGCTTCCTGCAATAGATCATCACGCTCTGCACCTTGTAAAAAATATTGGGTTGCTTTCCAATACATGATTGGCTGATATTTTTGAAAGAAATAATCCAGAGCTTCCGTATCTCCATTTTTAGCAAGGTCGATTCTGCTTCTATCTTCGGCATCACTGCTATTTTGACTACTCACTTTTATCTGACTCCTTTTAATACTTCTCGGCGTTCCAATAAGTATTGATCGTGTGCATCCATTATAGCGACTTGCATGGAAAGGCGTCCATCTTTATTTTTCGCCTCTTCTCCATTTTTCCAGCTGTTCCATCACTTCAAAATCGATATTTAGATCCGTTTTCGGATCACTTTGTTTGATTTTCTTTATTTTCTGACCTATTTTCTTACCCATTTCCTGAATTTCAAAAAGCAGTTCGCGAGATGAGATCCGCAACGCTCCCTGACCGAAAATCGCCCACTGTTCTGTGTAATCAGAAGTTGCAACGATGATCTGGGTCTTGGCATTCTTCCATTCGATTGCTTTGCGTTCGATATATTCATCTGCCGTTTCATCTTTTTTAGTAAACACGATTTCTACTTGATGTTTATTGGTCTTACGTTTTGCTCCGCTGACATATTGCGCATCAAACACGACAACCACGCGATAACCCGTATAGCTCTTATACTCCGCCATCGCCTCTAGCAAACGCTCTCTGGCTGCTTCCAAATTCTGCGCTTTGAGCATACTTAGTTCTGGCCAAGCTCCAATCACATTATAGCCATCTACTAATAAAATATGTTCCACGGATCATCCCTCCAATGGATAACGCTTGCGATAAACTTCATATAATAAAATACTTGCTGCTACCGAAGCATTTAAGGAAGTCACTTTTCCTTTCATAGGAAGATGTACGAGAAAATCACATTTTTCGCGAACCAATCTGCTCATTCCGGCTCCCTCGCTGCCGATTACGATTCCAAGTGGCATATCTACGTCCATTGTCCGATAATCGCTGCTTCCTTTCGCATCCGTTCCGAAGATCCATAACCCGCGATCTTTTAGCACATCGATCGTTTTGTTTAAATTCGTTACTCGTACTACAGGAATATGCTCGATTGCACCAGTAGAAGCCTTGGCAACGGTCTGCGTCAAGCCGACTGAGCGTCTGTTCGGGATAATGATCCCATGGGCACCAACTGCATCTGCCGTCCGCATGATCGATCCTAAATTATGCGGATCTTCTAATTCATCTAATAAAATGAAGAACGGTTGCTCATTCCGGGTACTCGCCCGCTCAAAGAGTTCATCTAGCTCCGCATATTGATAAGCCGATATTTGCGCAGCGACACCTTGGTGAGCGCCTTCTACGACCTTATCGATTTTCTGTTTCGGTACAAATTGGATTTGTAGTTTTCGTTCTTTAGCAAGTGCGATAACTTGCTTCATCACACCTTTTTGAGAAGCTTCCGCAATATAGATTTTTTGGATATCGCGTTCCGACCGCAGCGCTTCTAATACCGGGTTTCTACCGCCGATCCATTCTTGTTCATTTTCCATTTACTTGCCTCTTCTCATTTTTTATTTTCAACTATCTCCCGCGCTTTTTCCATTACTTCTGTTAAACGCGTTTCTTCTTCCGCTAAATGCAGATAGCCTATGACTGCTTCAAAAGCCGTCGATAAGTTATAGATTTTCGGATCGACATTTTTCGGTATACTATACGATTTAGCATTTCTGCCACGCTTCGCATAACTCATTTCTTCTTCCGTCAAAAATCCCGTTTCCATCATTTCTTGTAGGGAAAATGCTTGCCCTTTCGCTGAAACAAAACGCGTAGCTGCTTTATGCAGTCCATTTGGTTTTGTTTTCCCCGAAGCAAGCAGATATTCCCGGATATATACTTCATAAATAGCGTCTCCCATATAAGCAAGCGCCAAGCCGTTCAGCTGTTTAAAATCTTTCACCTTACTCATTCTTCGCCTCGCTTGAAACGTGTGCCATGAGCAGTATCTTCCAAAATGATATGTTTAGAACGCAACAGTTCGCGAATCTCATCAGCACGCTCAAAGTTTCTTTCATTCCGTGCTTTGAGCCGTTCTTCGATCAGTGCTTCGATTTCCTCATCTGCTAATTCAAATGCCTGCTCTGTCTCCAGTTTAAGCCCTAAAACATTGGCAAACAACTGCAACATACTTAGGAATTCGCGTAAAACAGTAATAGATACATCTTCTTCTGCCAAATAAATATTTGCCCGTTTTGCTAGTTCATGAAAAACGGTAATGGCGTTTGCTGTATTAAAATCGTCATCCATTTCATCTTCGAAACTTTGCTTCAATTCTGTAAGCTGTTCCAGCCAGTCCTCCGTTGTTTCTTCATCAGCCACATCTTCTTCAGCATGTTGTATCCGGTAATCAATGTTCTGATAAGCAGTCCGTAAGCGTTCCAAACTATTTTTCGCATCTTCCAATGTGTCTTCACTTAATGAGATCGGATTCCGGTAATGGACAGATAACATAAAGAATCGTACAACATCGGGGGCGTGCTCTGCTAAAACATCATGTAAAGTAATAAAATTCCCCAATGATTTGGACATTTTTTCTCCATCAATGTTAAGAAACGCATTGTGCATCCAATAATTAGCAAATTGTTTTCCAGTCCGTGCTTCTGACTGCGCGATTTCATCCTCGTGATGCGGAAAGATCAAGTCATGACCACCGGCATGGATATCGATCGTATCCCCTAAAAACTTCTGGGCCATCGCCGAGCATTCAATGTGCCAGCCTGGTCTGCCTTTCCCCCATGGACTTTCCCAGTTTATTTCTCCTGGTTTAGCAGCTTTCCACAATGTAAAGTCAAGTTCATCACGCTTTTTATCGGTCGTTTCTACACGGATACCATGCTGCAGGTCCTGCAACGGCTGATGAGAAAGCTTACCATAAGCATCAAATTTTTTCGTTGCGAAATAGACATCGCCCGCCGATTCATAAGCATATCCCTTATCAACTAACGCTTGGATAAAGTCAATGATTTCCTGCATATTTTCCGTCACACGTGGATTGGTCGTCGCACGCGCAACATTTAATTGATCGACATCTTCAAAGAACGCATGGATAAATTTATCCGCCACTTCCGGAACCGTCAAGTCCAGTTCCTCCGCCGCACGGATCAGTTTATCATCCACATCTGTAAAATTAGATACATAATTAACATCATATCCCCGATAAGTCAAATACCTTCTGACTGTATCAAAAAAGATAATTGGTCTAGCATTACCAATATGAATATAGTTATAAACAGTAGGACCACATACATACATACTGACTTTCCCGTTTACTAATGGTTTAAAAACTTCCTTTTCTCTTGTGAGTGTATTAAATAATTGTAAGGCCATTATTTACGCTCCTTCTCTTCTAATAGTCGCTCGATTTTTCTCTCTAATTCATTTACCCGTACTAATAAACTGTCAATATCCGGTTCCGCATGCGCTACCCGTCTACCGTTCAAACGCACGACTTTCGCCGGCACCCCTACTACCGTTGCATCTGGCGGAACATCCTTCAAGACCACCGCACCTGCACCGATTTTAGAATCTGCTCCAAGCACGACAGGCCCGAGCACTTTGGCTCCTGCGGAAATAAATACTCGATCACCGACCGTTGGATGTCTTTTCCCAATATCTTTCCCTGTTCCGCCTAGCGTAACCCCATGAAAAATCACAACATCATCGCCGATTATAGCTGTTTCGCCAATAACTACCCCTGCACCATGATCAATAAAAAAACGTCGCCCGATCTCCGCGCCAGGGTGAATCTCCACATTTGTAAAAAATCTTGCAAATTGAGAAATGACCTTCGCGAATAACGGCATTCGATGCGTATAAAAAAAGTGCGCTACCCGATGCCACCATAACGCATGTAGACCTGGATTCGTGATGACAGCATCCCAAAAACCTCGGGTGGCTGGGTCATTCTTATTGATTGCTTCTGTATCTTCTTTTAAACGGTTAGGCACTGTGCGTTCCTCCTTTGGTTTTGCTGGGGGGCTGGGTTGGTTTGTGTGATTTTTTATGGATATGTGCTGGTGAATCGCTTTGTTTGGACGGGAAGTATGGATTTCATAAGTCTTTGTCCTATGAATATTGCACCTGTAACTCGCTTTGCTCGAATAGGGGATATGGTTTTCATAGGACTTTGTCCTATGAATATTGCACCCGTAACTCGCTTTGCTCGAATCGGGAAGTATGGTTTTCATAGGACTTTGTCCTATGAATATTGCACCCGTAACTCGCTTTGCTCGAACGGGTGCAACAAAAAAGACGCCCTCTATACAGAGACGTCTAGCGCGGTTCCACTCTGTTTGAGTTGCGTCTCTTCGTTTTACATTCAGACAGCTTCTCCAACTTTAAGGCATTGTAACGGGTGGCTTCCGTCTAAGGATACTTTGATTTCCCCTTAGAATTCAAGGACGCATTTCAAAAGCATTTCACTGAACTGCTTCCAGCCTGTGGCAGTTCTCTCTATAAGTTTCGGGCTTTTTACTTCTTCCTATCTACACTTTGACCAGGATTAATAATACCTTTATTATAACAGCTGAAATGCAATATGCAACTAAAAATTCTTTCTGTTGGCTGTGGATTGGGATCCTTTTTGGGGTTAGGGGGGGGCGTGTTTTATATGTCTTTGTCTTATGAATATTGCACCTGTAACTCGCTTGGCTCGAACGGGGATATGGTTTTCATAGGACTTTGTCCTATGAATATTGCACCCGTAACTCGCTTGGCTCGAACGGGTGCAACAAAAAGGAAAGTTCGTAATGAACTTTCCTTCGAATGCTTTAAATGTTGTCCAATGTTTCGATTTCTTCTGCTGAGAGTGTGATCTCTCCTGCTGCGATGTTTGATTTTAAGTGGTCAATGGAAGAGGTTCCTGGGATAGGAAGGATAACGTCGGATTTTTGTAGTAACCATGCTAATGCGATCTGTGCCGGTGCTGCGTTGTGTGCTTTAGCGATTTTCACTAGTGATTGTTGGCTGTCGTTTGTCAATTCCCCTGTTGCGAGCGGGAACCATGGAATGAATGCGATGTTGTTTTCTTCTGCGTATTTTAATACTTCTTCATCCGCACGGTCAATCAAGTTATAGCGATTTTGAACAGAAGCGATCGGTGCGATTTTTTGTGCTTCTTTCAATTGGTCGACCGTAACTTGCGACAATCCGATATGTCTGATTTTGCCTTCTTTTTGCATGTCTGCTAACACACCAACTTGTTCTTCGATCGTGTAGTCAGGATCGATCCGATGCAACTGCAGCAAGTCAATTTTTTCTAAGCCTAATGAAAATAGGTTCAATTCGACTTGTTGGCGTAAATAAGCAGGATTACCTAGCGGAGTCCATATGTTTGGGCCTTGGCGTGTATTCCCTACTTTTGTTGCAATAACTTTCTTTTCTTCTCCGTTATATTCTTTCAATGCTTTTTTTACATATAAATTAGCATAAAATGGTCCGTAAGCATCCGCAGTATCTATGAAATTGATTTCACTTTCCAACACCGCTTTTAATACATCGACTGCTTTTTCCGGATCTTTATACGGTCCAAAAACGCCTTCGCCTGTAAGTTGCATGGTTCCATAACCTAACCGATTAACTTCTAATCCATCTGAAAATGTAAATGTCTTTTTCGTCATTTTACTTTTCCTCCTCTTTCGATTTTATTTCCAAAAATCTTCGTCACCATAATCGACATGATTAGATACTTCTTCCCAATCTGCCAAATCTGACAACACCTTTTCTACCTTTGCATGCGCACGCTTAAAGGCATTTTGTCCCATGAGAAAGTGTAGCGGGGCATTTTCGCTCTCAACAGCTTTTATCATTGCCTTGGCAGCAAGTTCCGGCGAACCAGTTTGTTCTCCAGAAAAGCCGTGTGTCCGTTCAATATTAGCGCGTGCAGTAGTTTTATAGTCATCGATCTCCACTTTCGTTTCGACGGAAGACCCGCCAGCCCATTCAGTACGAAAAGGTCCTGGCTCTACATTTGTCACTTTGATACCAAGCGGCTCTAGTTCTTTTGCCAACGCAGCCGCAAAACCTTCTACCGCAAATTTCGTTGCATTATAATAACCAAACCCCGGTGAGCCGTCCAAACCACCGATAGACGTAATATTTAGGATATGGCCTTCGCGTTGTTTTCTAAATTGAGGTAAAAAAGCCCTCGTTATATTACTTACACCCCAGAAGTTAGTTTCAAACATTTGGCGTACATCTGCAACATCACTTTCTTCAACCGCGCCAAAGTAGCCATAACCTGCATTATTAACCAAAACATCAATTCGTCCGAAGCGTTCTAATGTTGCTTGAACAGCTGCGTCCACTTGTTTTTCATCATTTACATCAAGTGGAAGAGCCAATCCATTTTCATTTCCGGCGATAGCTTCCTCTGCTTTTTCTATTTTTCGAGCCGTAGCCACGACAGAATAACCTTGTTCCAGCAATTCCTTCGTAAGCTCTTTTCCAAATCCGGAAGATGTTCCCGTGATAAACCAAACTTTTTTCATAGTGGATCACCTCAACCTTTCTCATTTGTTTTTCAACTACAGATTGAGTATAATACCTTATAGTTACTAGAAGGCAAGTATCTTTTTCTAAAAGGAGGAAAAATTATGTATACGATTAAAGAAGCCGCCGAAAAAGAAGGTTTAAGTACTTATGCACTGCGCTTTTATCATGATAAAGGCCTTTTGCCAGCTGTGCAGCGCGATGCAAATAATAATCGTGTTTTCACTGAAAAAGATCTTATTTCCATACATTTTGTCAAGTGCCTTAGAAATTCAGGAATGCCTCTAAAACAAATCAAACACTACATGACATTAGTCGTAGACGGCGACAAAACAATCGCCGAGCGGTTAGAATTATTGAAAGAGACACGAGAATTCGTATTGGATCAGCAAAAGAAAATCGCCGAAGAATTGAAAACACTAGAACGAAAAATCACAAATTACGAGCATACTTTGGTTTCCAACGGCGATACCAGCTGTAAATAAAAAAACGATCTTTCTTTAATCGAAAGATCGTTTTTATTTTATTTATTCAACCAACTATGAAGACGTTTCAATACCTTTTCTTTGCCTAATACTTCAATAGCAAGAGGTAATTCAGGACCGTGCATTTCCCCTGTTGTTACGATTCGAATCGGCATGAACAATCCTTTTCCTTTTACAGATGTTGCTTTTTGAACCCGTTTGATAGCTGCTTTGATCTCAGCTGCTTCAAAATTTTCCAATTCTGCCACTTCTTTTGCAAAAGCATCAATCACGACAGGAACAGTTTCTGCCTCTAACACTTCTTGTTCTTCCGCATCAAAGGTAACTTCATCAGTAAAGAACATCTCCGACAATGGAACGATCTCTGCTCCGTAACTCATTTGCTCATGGTAAAGCGAAACTAATTTATTGACCCATTCGGCTTCTTCCGCCGTCAACTCCTTAGAAACAACACCTGCTTCTTGCAAATGAGGTAAGGATAATTCAACTACTTTTTCAAGCGGCAAAGCTTTCACATATTGATTGTTTACCCATGTCAGCTTAGCTTTATCAAATAATGCCGGAGACTTGGACAAACGATTTTCATCAAATATCTTGATAAACGCTTCTTTCGAGAAAATCTCTTCTTCTCCTTCAGGCGACCAGCCAAGCATAGCGATAAAGTTGAATAATGCCTCTGGTAAATATCCAAGATCACGATATTGCTCGATAAATTGGATAATGGAACCATCGCGCTTGCTTAGTTTTTTTCTACTTTCATTGACGATCAATGTCATATGGCCAAATACAGGTGGTTCCCAGCCAAAGGCTTTATAGATCATCAATTGTTTTGGCGTATTGGAAATGTGATCATCACCACGCAACACATGCGAGATCTCCATCATATGGTCATCCACTGCTACAGCAAAGTTGTACGTAGGAATTCCGTCTTTTTTAACAATGACGAAGTCGCCAATGCCGTTTGAGTCAAAGGATACTTCATCTTTTACAATATCGTTAAACGTAATTGTTTCATCAGCAGGAACTTTGAAGCGGATACTAGGACGAATTCCTTGTGCTTCTTTTTCAGCTTGTTGTTCTTTAGTCAAGTGACGACATTTTCCGCTGTAACGAGGCATCTCGCCGCGCGCTTTTTGTGCTTCTCGTTCTGCATCCAATTCTTCTTCTGTACAGTAACATTTATACGCTAAACCTTTTTCCAACAATTCTTCAATCAGCGGATTGTAAATATCTGCACGCTCGGATTGGCGGTATGGTCCGTACTTCCCAGGAACATCGACACCTTCGTCCCATTCTACGCCGAGCCATTTCAAATTGTTCATTTGGCTTTCTTCTCCGCCTTCAACATTACGTTTTGCATCTGTATCTTCAATCCGGACGATAAAGTCCCCGCCGTGATGTTTCGCAAATAAATAATTGAATAAAGCTGTACGTGCATTCCCTATATGCAAAAAGCCAGTTGGACTTGGTGCATAACGCACCCGTACTTTTTTTGATCCTTCCATCATACAAACACTCCTTTTATTTTTCCAATAAAACTACAGCTAGACTTGCGATCCCTTCTTCTCGACCAACAAATCCCATCATTTCCGATGTCGTAGCTTTAACATTTACTTGGTCTAATTCTGCTCCTAAAAGCTCCGCGATATGTTCACGCATTGCCTTGATGTAGGGAGCCATTTTTGGTTTCTCTGCAATGACCGTACAGTCTAAATTTCCTAATTGGTAGCCATCCTGCTGGATCTCTTTCCAAATGATCGAAAGTAGCTGACTAGAATCAGCATCTTTATACTGGTCATCCGTGTCAGGAAAAAAATACCCAATATCGCGCTTACAGACAGCACCTATAATAGCATCTGTGATGGCATGAAGCAATACATCTGCATCACTGTGCCCTAAAAGTCCAAGCTCATGAGGAATCTCAATCCCGCCAATAATCAACTTGCGATTTTCAGCTAATTGATGAACATCATAGCCTTGTCCGATTCGGATCATGCTCTGTCACCTCTCCTTGCCTTCAGAATAGCCTTTGCGATGACGATATCATCAGGAGTAGTCAGCTTGATATTGTGATAGCTTCCTTCCACCATTTCAACACGTTTACCAATATATTCGACTAAACTTGCGTCATCTGTACCTAAGTATTTTTCCTTTTTCGCTATCTTATGTGCCAACTTGATAACGTTTGGCTGAAACCCCTGTGGAGTCTGGACTTGCCACAATTCACTTCGGTCAGGTGTTTCGACTACTACACCTTGCTTTACCCGTTTGATCGTATCTTTAGCAGGGACACCGCAGATCACAGCATCACTCTGTGTTAAGCATATCAGAATTCGCTCGACGACTACTTTATCGAGAAACGGTCTGGCACCATCATGGATAAGGATCGGGCGTTCACCAGAACAGTGATCCAACCCACAGCCCACACTCCACTGCCTTTCTGCCCCGCCGGAAACGAGGGTAATTCGGTCGCTGTAAGTTTTCATGTCCCTTTTTAAAACAGAACGCAATTCTGATTGTTCCTCTTCTCGACAAACAAGAATGATCTGCTTGCATCGTTCATCTGCCAAAAACAGGGCAAGACTATGCATAAAAAGCGGCTTCCCGCCAATTTCCAACCAGATCTTGTTCTTTTTCAACTGCATCCGTTTTCCTTGACCTGCAGCTAATAAAATCAATTCATACTCCATATCGCGGCTCCGTTTATCAAACTGGCTTTGCAAAAATCATTCTTCCAGCTGAAGTCTGCAGTACACTTGTCACTTCAACTTGTTTGGTTTCATTGATAAATTTACGTCCTTCTTCTACGACGATCATTGTTCCGTCATCTAAATAAGCAACACCTTGATTATGTTCTTTCCCGTCTTTAACGATCAATACAGTCATCTTCTCGCCCGGCAACACTACAGGTTTCACAGCATTGGCAAGATCATTGATGTTAAGTACCGGAACATTTTGGAACTCACAGACTTTATTCAGATTATAGTCGTTCGTGACTACGATTCCATCCATTAATTTCGCAAGTTTGATCAATTTACTATCTACTTCCGGGATTTCTTCAAAATCCCCATCATACATCTCTACTGCGATCGTTGGATCTTTTTGGATTCGATTCAAGATATCGAGCCCTCTTCTTCCCCGCGTGCGTTTCAATGTATCAGAAGAATCAGCGATATGCTGGAGCTCCGCTAAAACGAATAATGGGATAACGATCGTGCCGTCTAAAAATCCTGTTTGTAGGATGTCGGCAATTCGTCCGTCAATAATAACACTTGTGTCCAAAATTTTATATTTCTGCCCAAATTTTTCAGTTTTTTCTTGTGGTTCTTCTGCTGCTTTTTTCTTTGTCATCCGATTACTGAATAAGTTGACCAACTCATTTTTTCTGCTGTTCCCCACTCGGAAACCTAAATATCCTAAAACAAGGGTCAAGAGAATCGGAACGATAGAATTGATAATTAGTATTCGTGTTTGGCTAAGCGCATTTCCAACTAAATAGGCGATGATCAACCCAACGATCAAGCCTAATCCGCCGTAAATCAATGTAGAACCTGAGATTCCTGTCAATTTTCTCTCTAACCAGTTAAATGCGGCTTCGATATATTTCACCGCCCAGAAAGTAATAAGATAAAATATAAGTGCACCAATCAAAACATTTGTATAAGGGTTATTAAGGAAAATCTGATTCTCGAGGCCGAGCGCGCTCCAAAGATAAGGCAGCTCTACAACGCCCAATGTAGCTCCAATCAAAATCAGGCATATACGAATGACCCATTTCAACATGTTATTTTCCTCCTTTCTTTTCTATAAAATAAATTACAGTTTGCGATACAGTAAACGCACTTCCATTCTACACCATAAAAATGCTATACCGCAAATTGTAATCAAGATTTTTTATTTCGGTAGTGCTTTTATTAATGCTTGCGTAATCGTATCTACTCCGATGATCTCAATGCCTGCAGGAACTTTCCAGCTTCCTTCATTGTTGCTTGGGATAAAAATACGTTTAAACCCTAATTTTGCTGCTTCTTTTACGCGTTGCTCGATTCTCGACACTCGGCGTATTTCTCCAGTCAATCCGACTTCCCCGATAAAACAATCTGTGTTATTTGTCGGTTTATCCCGATAGCTGGATGCAATGCTGATAGCAATTGCCAAATCGACTGCCGGTTCGTCCAATTTCACACCGCCAGCTGCCTTTAAATACGCATCTTGGTTCTGCAGCATCAGTCCTGCCCGTTTTTCTAAAACCGCCATGATCAAAGAAACTTTATTATGATCAAGTCCCGTTGCCATACGTTTCGCATTTCCATACATGGTTGGGGATACAAGTGCTTGTATCTCTACTAATACTGGCCTTGTGCCTTCTAATGAAACCACAACAGTCGATCCCGAAGCGCCTTCTAAACGTTCTTCGAGGAAAACTTCTGAAGGATTCGCCACTTCTACTAAACCGACATCGCGCATCTCAAATATGCCCAGTTCATTTGTAGAACCAAAACGATTTTTCACAGCCCGTAAAATTCGGTAAGCATGGTGGCGCTCACCTTCAAAATACAGCACTGTATCTACCATATGTTCTAATAAACGAGGCCCAGCGATCGCGCCTTCCTTCGTTACATGACCAACAATAAAGATAGCAATGTTTTGTGTTTTAGCGATCTGCATCAATGCTGCCGTACACTCTCGAACTTGTGAAACGCTTCCGGCAGCACTCGTAACATCGGGATGGTAAATGGTTTGAATGGAATCGATAACGACAAATTCCGGTTTGACAAACTGGATCGTATCTTGGATGGCCTCTAAGTTGGTCTCTGCAAATAGATACAGATTGTCTCCTGACACTTGCAGGCGCTCTGCACGCAGTTTTGTTTGCCGTACAGATTCTTCGCCGGATATATAAAGGACTTTTTTCCCTGATACACTTAGTTCTGCTGAAACTTGCAGAAGAAGGGTAGATTTCCCTATCCCGGGATCGCCACCTACCAAGATCATTGATCCGACAACTACTCCACCACCTAATACCCGGTTCAGTTCCGGCATTTTCGTCATGATCCGTTCTTCTTTCTCACTTGCTACTTGATTGATAGGAGTAGCTTTTGCTGGTTCCCCAGCTGTATGTGAAAAGGTTGCGCGGCCTTTTTTGCTTGGCGTCAGCGCTTCTACCATTTGATTCCATTCTCCGCAGCTCGGACATTTCCCCATCCATTTCGGGGATTCATAGCCGCAATTATTGCAGACAAATTTTGTTGTTTTTTTTGCCAAAGTATTCGCCTCCCATGATGCTATTTTAACACAGATCATGCGTTCGTATTTGTTTTTTTCTAAAATCGTTTTTTCAACGCTGATTATGTATTTAAAGGGCCTTTTCCTGATTTTCAAGGAAAAGGCCCTCCTAATGTTATTTTGTTTTTACCTGTTTAGCAGCCTTTTTAGTAGCAGGTGCTTTCTTATTTGTTCTTACTTCCAGTTCGCCAGCTTTTACGCCGATCTCTACCGCATCGCCGACAACGATTTTTCCGCGAAGCAGTTCTTCGGAAAGTCTATCCTCGATGTTGCGTTGGATAGCCCGTTTCAGCGGACGTGCTCCATATTCAGGATCGTAGCCGTCTTTGGCGATTTTTGCTTTTGCGCCTTCTGTCAACGTAACATGGATATCTTGAGCCGCAAGACGTTTCGTCAATTGTTTTGTCAGCAGCGTGACGATTTCTTTCAATTCTTTATCCTGTAAAGCATGGAAAACAATTGTTTCGTCAATCCGGTTGATAAACTCTGGACGGAAAACTTGTTTCAATTCTTGCAAGACGCGTTGTTCCATTGCTTTATGATCTTTCCGTGGATCTGTGACCAAAAAGCCAACCGATTTATCTTGTTGCATTTCACGCGCACCGACATTCGATGTCATGATGATAACGGTATTTCGGAAATCGACTACACGGCCTTTGGAATCTGTCAAACGGCCATCATCTAAAACTTGAAGCAACATGTTGAATACATCTGGATGTGCTTTTTCGATTTCATCTAATAGGATGACCGAATAAGGTTTTTGACGAACTTTCTCTGTCAGCTGTCCGCCTTCCTCATAACCTACATATCCTGGTGGCGAACCGACCAAACGAGCAGTGGAGAATTTTTCCATATACTCGGACATGTCGATTCGGATCATAGCTTCTTCATCGCCAAACATCGACTCAGCCAATGCTCTAGCTAGCTCTGTTTTACCGACCCCAGTTGGGCCTAAGAAGATAAAGGAACCAATTGGGCGCTTAGGATCTTTGAGTCCTGCTCTCGCACGTCTTACAGCCAAGGAGACTGCTTTAACAGCACTTTCTTGACCGATGACGCGTTGGTGAAGCAATTTCTCCATATTTAGCAACTTATCGGTCTCAGTTTCTGCCAATTTCATCACAGGAATTCCTGTCCAGCTAGCAACAACTTCTGCCACGATATCCTCGGTTACCTCATTATGATCCATTCCTTGCTTTTGCTGCCATGTCGATTTTGTTTTTTCTAGTTCTTTTTTCAGTTTTTGTTCTTTATCACGAAGCGAAGCAGCCTTTTCAAATTCTTGGCCTTGGACAGCTGCGTCTTTTTCTTTTTTCAATTCTGCAAGTTCTTCTTCCATTTGTTTTACATTAGATGGCGTTGTATAAGCTTTCAACCTTACTTTAGAACCAGCTTCATCGATAACATCGATTGCTTTATCTGGTAAAAAGCGGTCCGAAATATAGCGGTCGGATAAGCGTACTGCAGCCTCTAATGCGGAATCCGTGATGGCAACACGGTGATGTGCTTCATAACGATCACGCAGACCGTGCAAGATTTGAATCGACTCATCCACAGTTGGTTCATCTACTTTCACGGGTTGGAAACGACGTTCTAACGCAGCGTCTTTTTCAATGTACTTGCGATATTCATCTAAAGTAGTGGCACCAATGCATTGTAGTTCTCCGCGAGCTAGTGGCGGCTTCAAGATATTTGACGCATCGATTGCACCTTCTGCTCCACCAGCACCGATCAATGTATGAAGTTCATCGATAAACAGGATCACGTTCCCTGCTTGTCTGATTTCATCCATTACTTTTTTCAAACGATCTTCGAATTCACCACGATATTTTGTGCCGGCTACCACAGTACCCATATCAAGTGTCATGACACGTTTTCCGCGAAGAGTTTCCGGAACTTCATTTTTAACGATTTGTTGTGCTAAGCCTTCAGCGATCGCGGTTTTACCAACACCAGGTTCCCCGATCAATACTGGATTATTCTTCGTTCTTCTGCTCAATACTTCGATCACGCGCTGAATTTCCTTTGCACGCCCGATCACTGGATCCAAGTTTTCTTCTCTTGCGATCACAGTCAGGTCTCGTGCCAAGCTGTCTAATGTTGGGGTTGCTTGTGTATTGGTTTGACGGCCTGCACTTGCAGCATCACTACTACCTAACAGCTGCAAGACTTGTTGTCTTGCTTTATTTAGACTAACGCCTAAATTACTTAATACCCGAGCTGCTACTCCTTCACCCTCACGGATCAGCCCCAATAAGATATGCTCCGTACCAACATACGTATGACCTAATTTTCTAGCTTCATCCATAGAAAGTTCGATTACTTTCTTAGCCCGAGGTGTATATTGGATTGTCGTCACGGTTTTATCGCCCTCACCGATCAATGCCTCTACTTCTTGTTGTACTTTTTCAGAACTTACTTCTAACTCATATAAAGCCTTGGCAGCTATTCCTTCGCCTTCTCTTACTAATCCTAGTAAAATATGTTCTGTACCAAGATTGCTGTGTTTTAACCGGATAGCTTCTTCTTGGGAAAGTGCAAGAACCTTTTGCGCTCGTTGTGTAAATCTTCCAAACATCATAATGAATTCCTCCTTAATGTTACGTTCAATTATGATTCATTTTTTTCTAATAAATCTCTTATGACTCTTGCACGAATTACCTTCTCTTCAAAATCATTCAAATCATGTCCAGCTGCTTGTCGCAAAAATGCTGGTTGCGAGAATATTACCAGTTCGTTCACTTTTTCGCGAGTAATATGCTCAAGATACCCTAATTCTACGCCTAGTCTTAAATCAGAAATCGCATCTGAACTTTCAGCTTCTGTAATCATCCGGCAATTTTCAAGCAGTCCATACGCTCTAAAAATACGATCTTCTAACGCGATATGATATTTTTGCTTGAGCATTGTTCGTGCCACTCGTTCCTGCATAATGACTTGCATAACGATCTCCGTTAAATCTTCAATAATTTCCAATTCCGTTTTTCCTAGAGTGACTTGATTGGAAATCTGAAAAATATTACTGGATGGCAGACTGCCTTCTCCATACATTCCTCTTACCACAAAGCCAAGGTGCCTAATCGCTTCGATCATTTTTTTTATCTGTTTTGTTGTCACAAGCCCTGGAAGATGTACCATAGCAGAAGCTCTTAGGCCAGTCCCCACATTTGTAACACAGCTTGTCAGATAACCAAACTGTTCATCATACGCAAAACCCAATTTTGCTTCCATTTCATTTTCGATTTGAAGTGCTTTTTCTAAAGCCTCTTCTAAATTCAATCCTGAGACCATACTCTGAATCCGGATATGGTCTTCTTCATTGATCATGATACTAAGATTCTGTTTTTCATTGATAGCAACCGCACCATGCTCGCTTTTACTCATCAAGTAAGGACTGATAAAGTGCTTCTCTACAAGTAATGCTTTTTCCAGCATTTGCATATCATTCATCTTCAACAGTTGAAAACTTTCATCAAGGCTACCAAATACGGAATCAATAGTTTGCTCTTTTTGCAAATAAACTGGAAACACTTTATTCGGAAGGTTTCTCGCAATTCTCACACGAGAACTTAAGACTACATCACTTTCTTCGCCTCGAGCTTCTAACCAAGTATTTAAACGGGGTTCAAAGAAGTTTGTCATCCAGCATCCCCTCCCTTGAGCACTTTAATTTGATCTCTTAACAAGGCAGCCTCTTCAAAAGCTTCTGATTCGATCGCTTCTTGCAGCTTTCTTTTCAACGCCTCGATCTGCTCTATAATATCAGCTTGTTTTGTAGTTGCAATCGGCCTTTTCCCAACGTGCTGCCGATAACTATTTTGTACTTGGCTTATATAGGGCAGCAAGTTTTCCCGAAAGGCTTCATAACATTGTTCACAACCGAGTCTATTATTAGCAACAAATTCGGAAAAAGCTAACCCGCAGGATGGACAACTTTTCTCTTCACTGTGAGTATGTTGTTTGTTTTGTAATAAAGACAACATTTGCAATGTGAAATCAGTATAAGTATCCACAATTTCAGAAAATTTTTCAGATGATTGCAGTTGATTTTTTGCGGCACACGATTCGCAAAGATACAATGTTTTGCTTTGTCCTTCATTATTTATTTGTTTAATAACCACAACTGCTTCATTTTTACCACAATCTTCACACAGCATTAGCTCACCTCGTTAATCATATTTTAGCGCAACCAACATTGATTCTAAAATGCGACTCCGTAAAATATCTCTATCCGGTAATGGCAAAATCAGAACATCTCTATCTAAAGCAGATAAAATGATTCTTGCTTCTTTCTTATTGATAACACGTTCTTCTAACAGACGGAAAATAACATCTTCCGCAAAAGATTGAGAAACTTTTTTGTCATGCAACATTGCAATAATAGCTTCTAAAAGTTGTAATTTATCATTCATTTTCACTTTTATGATTCGGATATAACCGCCACCACCGCGCTTGCTCTCTACAATATATCCACGCTCCATCGTAAAGCGTGTATTAATAACATAGTTTATTTGCGAAGGAACACATTCAAACTTATCAGCAACTTCACTACGTTTTATCTCGATTGCTTCGTTGTTTTCTAAGACTTGTTTCAAATATGCTTCGATAATATCTGATATATTTTTCAACGGATAGACTCCTTTCTTAACTTTGACTAACTTTGACTTTAATTATACTAAATTTAGAAGAAACGCACAATAAAAAGCTCTTTAAAACAAAATAAAAAGCCTAGAAATATCTAGACTTTTCAAGGTGCCCGGCAGCGACCTACTCTCACAGGGGGAAACCCCCTACTACCATTGGCGCAGAGAAGCTTAACTACCGTGTTCGGGATGGGAACGGGTGTGACCTTCTCGCCATAACTACCAGACAATATAAGAGAAAAACATTCTCTCAAAACTAGAGAAGAAAGATTGTAAAGTTTTCACCGATAATCATTTTTATTGGTTAAGTCCTCGATCGATTAGTATTTGTCCGCTCCATATGTTGCCATACTTCCACTCCAAACCTATCTACCTGATCATCTTTCAGGGATCTTACTTTCCGAAGAAATGGGAAATCTCATCTTGAGGGGGGCTTCACGCTTAGATGCTTTCAGCGTTTATCCCTGCCGCACATAGCTACCCAGCGATGCTCCTGGCGGAACAACTGGTACACCAGCGGTGCGTCCATCCCGGTCCTCTCGTACTAAGGACAGCTCCTCTCAAATTTCCTGCGCCCGCGACGGATAGGGACCGAACTGTCTCACGACGTTCTGAACCCAGCTCGCGTGCCGCTTTAATGGGCGAACAGCCCAACCCTTGGGACCGACTACAGCCCCAGGATGCGACGAGCCGACATCGAGGTGCCAAACCTCCCCGTCGATGTGGACTCTTGGGGGAGATAAGCCTGTTATCCCCGGGGTAGCTTTTATCCGTTGAGCGATGGCCCTTCCATGCGGAACCACCGGATCACTAAGCCCGACTTTCGTCCCTGCTCGACTTGTCAGTCTCGCAGTCAAGCTCCCTTGTGCCTTTACACTCTGCGAATCATTTCCATCCATTCTGAGGGAACCTTTGGGCGCCTCCGTTACTCTTTAGGAGGCGACCGCCCCAGTCAAACTGCCCACCTGACACTGTCTCCCCACGCGCTAAGCGT
>NZ_GL538352.1:1133177-1486973 GCF_000148995.1 Listeria grayi DSM 20601 | reverse complement strand
CCCGTCCGCCACTAACGACCAAAGGAGCAAGCTCCTAAGGTCATTCGTTCGACTTGCATGTATTAGGCACGCCGCCAGCGTTCGTCCTGAGCCAGGATCAAACTCTCTTTAAAATAAAGTGCGTTTGAATATTTATTCGTTTGACCGAATAAATTCCTCGCGTCATAAATTGACTTCGCTAGCAATTACTTACTAGTTTGTTACTATTTGGAAACAACTTTTTGTTTCCGCTTGCGATGTTCCGAAACATACTGTTCCGTTACCATTTCGTCTTCTTTTTGTTCAGTTTTCAAAGGTCGTTTCTTGCCTTGCCGAAGCGCTTTGTGCGTATCAGCAACGTTTATAAATATACCAAGTTTTTTCGCTTTCGTCAATACTTTTTCCAAAAAATATTAAAAACTTTTTAAAAGCTACTTTTTCGTCATATTTCCTCTTTATAAACAAGGGTTTCTATTTCCTCTATTGAGATGATCTTTTCTATATTATCTTCATCCATGATCACTACTTTTTCCATAATATAATCGATTTCTCGAATGCGTGCATATTCCTTATTCATTCCATACTGGATTTGGACTACTTGTTGATTTTTAAAGGCGTTTGTTAATCTTTGACGGATATTCGTTTGTTTTTCGACGTTTCTTTCGAGTGCATCGTGGTGTTCTGATAAGATGAATCCTTGATACTTTAGCATACCTCGATCTTGATATTCCATAGCACTACTTCCTCTCTGAAACTATTATAACGAACAAACGTTCCCTTTTCAAGTTAAAAAAAGATGACATCTTCATGTAGATGCCATCTTTCTTCTATCTTCATTTCCGTGGTATACTATTTTTGCAGGGCGATACTATTGCCTTGTGTGAGAGGATAATGTTTGCAAATACGCGGCCTGCCAACTTCGTTTTGCTTGCATTGTCCTTTTTTAAATGAATAAACATCTTGTTATCATCCTCTCACTAAGATTGAACTAGCACCTTGATATCATTCCCTGCCATTACTGTTTCGAACGCATCTCGCCAATCCTCTAACGGGTAGATCTTTGTGATCATCTTATCCGCATCGATAGCTCCTTGTGCCAATAGGTCCAGGGCTTTTTCCCATGAGCTTGGTTTTTGTGATCTGCTGCCGATGTATTCGATTTCGCGCTGAATGATAGCTTCTTCATCGATCTTGTTTTTTTGTTCGGCAAAAAGTCCGACTTGGACGAAGGTTCCTTTTTTCTTCGTAAGTGCCAGTCCTTCATTAACCGCAGGAACAGCTCCAGAGCAATCAAATACTTTATCAGCACCATAACCGTTCGTCACCTTCATAATGACCGCTGAGAGGTCCTCTGCTTGTGTATCAACGATATAATCCATGCCTAACTCTTTTCCTAATGTTAATCTAGGTTTATCTTTCGTGATTCCCGCTAAGATGACGGTGGCTCCTTGTGCTTTCACAACTTGCGCCAACAATAGACCAATTGGTCCTGGGCCGAAAATAAGTACCGTGTCTTCACTGGTGACCGTTGTTTTTTCCAAAGCAGCATGGACACAACATGCTAGTGGTTCTGTTAAAGCGGCCGCTTGGAAAGTGACGTTTTCCGGTAAGTGGTGACAGCTTTCTTCTCTGGAAACGACATAAGGGGCAAAGCTACCATTTACTTGTGTGCCGATGCCTTTCCGGTGGGCGCAGAGGTTATAGTCTTTTTCCTGACAATAGATACATTCACCACATGTTTCAAAAGTTGTTTCGCTGGTAACGCGATCGCCAACTAAGAATTTCGTTACTTCTGGGCCAACTTCGATCACCTCTCCTGAAAACTCGTGACCAAGGGTTACCGGGGTTTTCGGATTCTTATACTCGCCTTTGAATGTATGGATATCCGATCCGCAAATCCCTGTAAAAGCTACTTTTATTTTCACTAAGTCCCCCGATACTTCCGGTTCTTCCACATCGAGTAGATCCATTTTATCGTAGCCTGGTTCTTGCTTTACTACTGCTTTCAATCTAATGAACTCCCTTCTCTGGTAAAATCATTACCTTATTGTAGTTTTCCGTACGGGACAGTACCATATCAAACGCTTCTTTCGTTTCTTCAATGGCGTAACGATGGGAAATAAGCGGTTTGAGTTTGATTTGGCCTTGTTCTACGAATTCGATCGCCTTTTGCCATGCTTCACCGGGAAAAGGTGCAGAATACGAATTCCAAAAGCCTTTCAAGGTGATTTCACGTCGGAAAATATTCTCAATAGCTTGTTCATGTAAAAGCAAATCACGATAGGCTATTCCTAAGAAGCCGATTTTGCCTTTTTTCTTTGTGACGAGCAGACATTGTTCTTGCGTAATCGGGGAACCTGCGCATTCCATCGCAATGTCGACACCTGCTCCGTCTGTGATTTCCATCAATCTGGCATAAACGTCTTCTTCTGCGCCATTTATTGTATGGCTGCAGCCAAAATCTGCTGCTTCTTGGAGTTTTTCGGGTTTGATGTCGATTGCCACGATTTCTTTGACGCCTGCAAGTTTCAAGCATTCAATCACTAAGATGCCGATTGTTCCGACGCCGAACACCGCCACACGGTCACCGATACGTGGTTCGATGCCAAGGACACCATGCATAGAAACGGCCAATGGTTCGATCATTGCGCCTTCTTCGTAATCCAGATCACGAATCGGAATCACGTTCGCTTCTTTTAAAACGACATTTTCTGCAAAAGCGCCGTGGAAATGCGAGCCGATCATTTTGTAATTATCACAGAGCGAATATTCGCCAGACTTGCAATACGTACACTCGCCACAAGGTTCAAAAGGAATCCCAGCAACACGATCGCCTACTTTCACACTTTTCACATTGCTTCCGGTTTCGGTTATTTCACCAGCAAACTCATGTCCCATCACAGCAGGGAGTGGATATTTCCACCTAGTCTGCATTTTATGGATATCAGAACCACATATTCCCGCGGCTTTTACTTCTACTCGTACTTCATCAGCCCCACAAGGCGTTTCAGCTATGTCTTCTGCTTTTATCTGATTATTTTCGTAAAGTACAGCTGCTCGCAAAGTTCTTCATCTCCTCTATTTATTAAAAGATTGCTGCCCAAAGTTGGGAGAATTTCAAAATGACCCAGTTGAAGAAGTTACCACCCATATCGAGCGTACTTACTTCTGTAGCACCTTTTGGAAGTTTATAGATGCCTTCCATCATTTGTGTATGAACAGGACCATAATCGGTTGCCATCAACAGTGCTAATGCGATAACTACTGTACCAGCAAGAACCGAATGCAGGATGTTACCTTTTCGATTCGCAACTACGAAGGAAACATAGAATGGAATCGTTGCCAAGTCACCGAACGGCAAAACTTTATTTCCTGGGATAATGATTGCTAGGAACAAAGTGATCGGTACTAATAATAGACCTGTAGAAATGTTGGCAGGATGTCCGATAGAAAGTGCTGCATCTAGTCCGATATATAGCTCACGGTTTTTGAAGCGGGATTTCATGAAGTCACGAGCAGATTCGGAAATCGGGATCAAGCCTTCCATCAAGATTTTTACCATCCGAGGCATCAAGAACATTACGGAGGCCATCGAAATACCTAATTTGAAAATTTCGCCTGGATCATATCCAGCTAGGATACCGATGATAATACCGAGGATAAGCCCCATCATCATTGGCTCCCCGAAAATACCAAAGCGTTTTTGGATCGTTTCTGGATCGACGTGGATGTTACGAATACCAGGGATCCTTGCAATCAACCAGCCGATCGGGATACCAATAAACCCGAATGCTGCTGTGGAACCGGTTGGTAAGGAAATACCTTTCAAACCATAGAAATTTTCTACCATGCCTTGCGTTCTGTCCGCCATCAAAAGCACGAATACTTCATAGATGACCGCACAAAGGATCGCGAACCACCAGTTGCCGCCAGTTACGATATAACCAGTTGCTCCGGCTGCAATAAAGTGCCAGTAATTCCAAATATCGATATCGAGTGTTTTCGTTACTTTGAAGAAAATCAAAATCAAGTTGACCACTAAACAGACAGGAATCAAGATCGCTGCTACCGGTGATGCAAATGAAGCTGCAGCTGCAGCTGGCCAACCTGCATCGATGATCGTCAAATGCAGACCGAAATTTTTAACCATTTGTTGTGCGGCTGGACCTAAGTTGTCAGAAAGTACACTGATGACAAGGTTGATACCTACAAAGCCGATCCCGATCGTAATCGCGGAACGTACCGCTTTCTTAACTTGCACTCTGAATATCAGTGCGATGATAAAGATCGCGATCGGTAAAATAACTGTCGGACCTAAATTGAGGACATACTGTACTCCATCGTATAATTTACTCACTTCCACTTCCCCCACTTCTCTTATTTATATTTATCTATTAGTTATTGTAAATGCGATAAGATTTCTTCATCTAATTCTTCCATGCCCATACCCGTGATATAACTTGTCGCGATAATTGCCGGAATTTTATAGGTTGTCGGCAAAATCGTCGTGGAAACGATCAAATCCGCCCCTTCTTGCAATGAACTTGCTTCGGCGATCTTGATTTGTTGAACCTCCGCATCGATATTATGCTCTTTCACTAATCGTTCTACTTTATCTGTTACCACCGTAGAAGTTGCAATACCTGCGCCACACGCTACCAAAATTTTATATTTACTCATTTGAAATTCCTCCTTATTTTTGGGCCAATACTTTTAATAATCCTAGTACTTCTTCTTTCGTTTCTGCCTCGACGATCCGTTTCATATTCGCTTTGTCTTGGATGATCGCCATCAATGTCTGCAATGCTTCCAGCTGACTGTGCGGCTCGTTAAGTCCCAGAACGAAGATGACATTTACGCCTACTTCTTTTTCTTTGTTTTCCATCGACTGAAACGGAATAGCGGAATCTGTTGTTAATACCGCAATAAATTGTTCGATCACACAATCCGGATCTGTATGCGGGATCGCTACACCATAGCCATCCAACTGAAGCCCTGTCGGAAATTCTTCTTCTCTTCCCTTCAGTTTTGTCAAAAAGTGATCGTGTACAAACCCTAGCCTTTCCCCTTCTCCCGCCACTAAGCGGAAAATAGCATCTCGGTCGTTTTCTTCTACTTTTAACCACATCATCTCTGGTTTAATAAATGTTGTTAATTCCATTCATGATACCTCCTGCAGTCATCATTCTTTTTTTCTTCACTAGCCCTTGATCAGATTGAAGATCGTCTCTTTATCAATTGCTTCTTTGATAACATTCATCTTTTCTTCGTTTCCAGCTAGTTCCATTAATTCGAGTAGCCCTGTGAAATGGGCATTTTTGTCGATTGCAGCAATCACAACCATGCAATGAAGTTCGCTCCCGTCTTCAAGAGGTAGTCCTTCTCGTAAACACAACATACTCATTCCCAGTTTCCTTGCGCCCTTGTCGATCTCGGCGTGCGGAATCGCGATTTTCTTTCGCAAAATGATGTTCCAATTGGGGTTCGGGTACTGCCTGTGCATTTCCTCTACATAACTCTCCGTAATCGAGCCATCTGCTAAAAGCGGAGCAGCAGCTATGGTGATCGCCTCGCGCCAGCTCGCCACCTTATCCATTAAAATGATCCTATCTTGTGGCAGCAGCTTCGCCAGCGGCAATTTCTCATCTGCTGAAAAAGCAGGCTCTTCTTTATGCGGAAACAAAAATTCCTGTACCGCACGCTCTAACTTCTCAGCATTTTTGATATCGGCATATTTGCCGATCGTCTTCATCAGCGCCTCTGCACTGAAACTCTGTTCATTGATCATATAAACAGCCCGCAGCACGCGCCTTCTTAATTCCATTTTTTCCGCCTCGTCCATCATCGCATTGACAAGAAACAGCTTTTTGTCCGTAGCAAGTGGCGTTGCCGTGAAAACAATGTCATACGCAACTTCTGTCTGTTCAAATTCCCGGATCGACATCGCCGGATAGAAATAAATTTCAGGAAACAAGCCCCGCATATTCTTTTCCATCAGCTTAGAGATCGAAAGACCGTTTGGACAAACAACCACCGCCCGCAATTTCTTGGTGATATTGCTGGCAGAATCGATGAGGTGCCCTCCGATAAAGAGCGTGATAAAAACCGCTTCGTTCTCCGGTACTTTTGCCCCAATAAAGGCCTCTAAAGGAGTTAAAGATTGTTTGACGATATAGTGGATCGTCTGATATTCCTGATCGATCTTGTCTAAAAATCGGTAATCCGTGGTGAGCGCATATTTGATGCGGTAATAAGCCGGTTTGATGTGAGCAAATAACCGCTCGATCAGCGATTCTTTATTGATCAATTGAACAACCGCTTTTTTCTCGAAGTTACTGATGACCTGCTCGATCGCCTGCTTCAACTGCGGCATCTCTTCCATTTTTAAATGTTGCTTCGGAAGGATATTCGTCGTTAGGAGTTGCAAAGCGATATAGATACGTTCTTCCTTTGAAATCGCCGGTCTGTCTTCGATCAAGATCTCGACTGCTTCATATTCCTTCGTATCCGATAGTTCATCATAATCGATCATAAAAGGCGTCACGATCGTTTGCTTCTGCTCGATTCTCCGGAAGATCGCTTGTAGGATATAAGGAAGAATCTTCATTTTGCTGTCGATAAAGTGCAGATTCAAATGCTTCTCTACCTCTTCCAACTGTCCCCGAAGCTTCTGGATCTCCGCGAGTTCTACATGCATCAACCGTTTCAAGTAAGTTTCCCCACCATAGCTTTCCATGATCCGCTCCGCCGCCGTTATCATTGCTGAGCGCTTATTCCATTCATCTCCCTCAATCAGATAACCATGTAGTCGCGTATATCTGATTTGCAAATTATCCCCGTCAATAATTGATTGTGCCAGTTTCAAATCACTGAGCACCGTATTCTTGCTCACCTCCAATTCTGAAATAAAATGATTCAGTGAAAGCTCTTCAGTCATCGTCATCAGCATCAAAATAATCATGCTCGCACGCTCATTTTCAGAAGGAATATAAAAATCGGCCTGCTGATATTCTTTATCAGAAATCAACTGAAACAATTCAGGGGAAATACTAAAAAGACCACTTGCAGATCTGCCAATCGTCGGATACGTTTGCTCCTCCAACCAATTATTGATTTTTTGGATACTGTATTCCACCTGTCTTCTCGTAAGACCAAATTTTTCCTGTAGTTTCGCATTTGTGATATTTGGCGAACGAAGAAGCTCTTGCATTAGCCGGTCGCTTCTTTCATCCAAATACATATTATCCCTCCTGTTGGTTTTATTATACAAGGTATTTTTATAGAAATGTATACGCTTTCATCACAATATGTGGGGTGGGGGGTGTACAATGTTGGGATTTAGTTGTGAAGGTATGAACAATAATAGTATGTCCACCTTTTTAAGAAGAGCGGTTCTATAGGGTAGATTTTTATTGTATAGAATTCTATTTTTATATACAATTTAATTATATCGTAATTTATCATTATATTTTTTACATAATGTTATCTTCAAAAGTAAAAGCGGCTTCTTTAAAGAAGCCGCTTGGGATAACTCTTTTTTAATTCTAAAGAATACATTCA
This sequence comes from Listeria grayi DSM 20601, assembly GCF_000148995.1. Lineage (GTDB taxonomy): Bacteria > Bacillota > Bacilli > Lactobacillales > Listeriaceae > Listeria > Listeria grayi. Next base: position 1,479,434 of record NZ_GL538352.1, on the reverse strand, counting down.
TATATTTTATTTTTTAGTTAGCAAAGCATTTAATCTCTTATTTTGCTCTAATAGGCTAGGATTGTTTCTTGAATAATATTCTCATCTATTTCTGAGATTAAAAAGTCCTCTAGCTTGTCATTTTTATACTTGCTTATTATCTGTTCTATATTCATTTAAAAGTTTCCTTATATTCCTTTAGTTTTTCAAAATCAATAATTGTAGCTCTTCCTCATCTGCCGGCTCATAACCAAATAATATTTTGCTATAATTTATGGTACTACTTAAAAAATGTAATCTTTCAGATACTAATGACAGCTTCTCCTCATCTAGTTCCCCATATTCTTCCGAGAAAGTTAACGTTAAATCTCCATATTTTTCATCAAAAGATATAACAATTAGTGCCTCTCTAAGAATAATCCCTATATTTAAATTTTCTACCAAGATATTGCATGTACCTGCATTTTTAAAATATTCACTAAGACTACTTATATCTGAATATTCCTTGTCTGCTCCATGCATGAAGAAATGTGATCTTTTTATATTTTTTTCGCTAAAAGACATCCAACTAAGTATCTTTTCGATATCTGATATAATGATATCCTCAAAAATCATTTCTAAATTTTCCATGGAAAAATCCTCCTTATATACTAGTCAATAAATCCTTTAAAGGTATTATCCATATTCAAACGAACCCCACGTCCATCGGATAATCTTTTTTCTAGGAATGATATACCACTTTTAGTTTTTACTATTTTAAATGTTCCTGGCGCCGATAAGACTTCATTTAAATGTTTCAATGCTGTTTGATTAATTTGATTACTATTTCCTTTTACTTTCCCCCAAATATCTGGATTTCTACCAGCATGTTTTTGTAGAGCGTGACCTACAACTGTTTCTCCACCCTTTTTAGGTATTTGCGCTGTCCTTTCCACTACAGAAACTTCTATTTCTACTTTATTGATCCTTTTCGTGGTACTTATTTTCCCAAACTTCCCTAACCTCTCAACATCCTCCACCCCACGAAACGCAAACTTAAATGTCTTCCCCACCTTCGCAAACGGAAACAGAAACAACAACGCCATCCCGCGCTCCGTTTTAGAAAGCTTGTTATCCGTAAGCGGATCTCTCCCCATGAAAAAACGTAAAACATCTTGCGTCGGATCAATCAAATCGACAATAGCTCCTGTATTCCCTTCCATTACAAGCTGTCTGTTCGCTTCTGCAAGATCCATCGTCCCTTGAATATCCAGCGTCCCATCCGGATTTGTTTCAAACCCGCGATTCATCCCCGCTGGAACTTTTGGAACTGGCATTGTTTCATATTGTTTCAAAGCTTCTTTTTCTAACCGCTTATCCTTGGCCTTCTGCGCCTTCTCGATCGGTGCTGCCCAGCCCATTTTCATCCCCATTGTACTGAAAGACTTGGTGGAAGTGTGAAATCCTTTTCCGCCAGAAACTTCTCTCAATCCTGCTTCTATGGAGGCAAAGAGTTGTTCCGCTTCGATAAAAATCAATAAGCACGTACCGTTAAAGACCATTAACTTTTCTAACTTCTCATAGATTTTCTGTTTTTGTTGCCGATAAGAGTCGGCTAGCTTCTCAAAAAGCGGACTAAGTGGTGTGCTTTTTGCCATATCGTCCATGTTTTCTGCAAAACGAGCTAGTTGCTCCAGTCGCTGCATTTGCATGCGGAGTTTCGCTTCTTGCAGGCTATTGCTGTCGACTTCCGATATGTATTTTTGTGGAAATTGCTTAGCGGCACGCTGCAGGGATTCTGCCGCAAGGATCATGCCGTTTGCGAGTGGCAGATACGTTTCGCTGAAATATTTTTTCGCCGAATCATAGGTTACGCCTTTTAATTCCGGTGTCGCGATAAATTGCACGATCGCTCGTTTGACCGCTTCAAAGCCTTCGATATGGGTCTGACACAACTCTTGAATGCCTTCTGCCTGTGATCGGGCATTTGGAAGAAACATATTGATACTCATCGCGCTTCCTCCGCTGCTTTGCGGCGTTTCCTATAAAGTTCCTCTTCTTGTTCTTCTAACGTGCGCCGCCGCTTTTTCAGTTGTTGTTCGCTTTCCAGCAGTTTCTCTCGTAATTGTTGCCCATAACGACGCGTTTCGAAATTTAATTCATCCAGAGAAACAGACATTTCTCCCGTTTGAAACGTTTCTTTTAGCTCCTGAAATAGTCGCTCTCGCTGAAAATTGTGTTCCTCTAGTGCAGCACGTGTGTTTTCATTGCGTCGGTATGCTTTCGTGACATGATCTTGCTTCTCTGCAAGATCACCTAACCCACAGTTAATCACTTCTAGTTGTTCCATGTTGTCGTCCTCCCTAGCTCATCTTGTTGTATGTTTTTCCAATCCCCAGATCCATTGCTTCAAAGCTACTAGCGACCTTCTGGATATTAGCAATATCGATTTCCATGGCTTGCTGAAAACGTGTGGCTCCTTGGATTTCTTGTTTTACCAAACAATGTGCATTTTGGTTTCCTTGTACCGATGTTTGCTTGTCATTAAGGGGATCTTGCTTCGTTTCTAATTGTCGTAACGCTTGTTTCATTCTTGTTGCGGCTCTATGCGCAGCCTGCTTGTTGCTTTGAAACACGTTGAGTCATCTCCTTCGTTTATATGTGAGTATTATAGCAAACTTCATAATAGGAAGGCGAGGATTTTTTCTTATCTTATCACCAGTCAAACAAGTATCATTGGAAACAAAAAAACACCTTCTCAAATGAGAAGGTGTTTAACAGCATTTCAACTGTAATCGATTGATTAACGTTTCGAGAAATAACCTCGAAAATTTACTATTATTTTTATCCTCCGAAATCACTTTGTATCAAGTATATTTTTATAATTAAATGGATTTAAACGGAATAAATGAGACTCATATTCATTATAATTGCACCAATTTACTATTTTTATTGACAAGATAATAAACCACTGATATATTATTCTCATAAGTATTATAAGTAATATAAAGAAGTTTGTAAGGAGGATTTTAAATGCCTAGAGGAAAACCTGTGCCAGTAAATCAACGATTTAAAGACCCTGTAAAATTTAATGGTGTAATTGATCGATCTACTCAACAAGACATTAATATAATAGCAGCATCTTTAGTAAAGGAATTTGATGGTAATATACCTACTCAAGGTCAAACATTAACTCATATTGTAGAGTTCTACAAAAAAAATAATCAGGGTTAACCTGTTATTTTTTTAAGATTATAAACTTCTTTATAATAATTAAAATACTTAAAATAATTAAAAGGAGCATTAGACATGCAAAAACACTCTTTATTAAATTTAAATTTGAACCTTTACAATCCAAATTCACAGATGGAACGAAGTACGAAAGATATTTTTGAATTCATAGTAAAACATACTCCAACAATCATAACCTTACAAGAGTTTGGTAAAAAATCCTTCACTGGTGATATAGATGGTTTGGAATTATTAAATATGTTGAGTTGTTATGGATATTCAGTAGTTGAACCCTTAAAAGATGGAATCAAGCCTATAAATACACGAATACTATATTTAAAAGAAAAAGTGCATTACAAAAAAATGATGCCACCATATTACGAACGTTCCTTTGTCAATAGGCAAACAGGTGGAATTTTTGAGTTAAATGGTAAAACCATCTGCATTTATTCTTTACACTTCCCTCTTTATCAAAGCCAAAATCAAGATAATAGAGAAGACAAAATGAACATGTGGGAATATACAATAAGAATTGGGCAAAATTTCCGAAAATATGATTATTTAATTTTAGCTGGCGATTTTAATGAATCACTAATCGGAAATCAAACAGCTCTTTCTAACAATTTAAATATTTTAGAAAAATATCTCGATTCAGCAACAAATAATATTCCTACTTGGAAGAATCAAAAGTTAGATCATATTTTTGTTTCAAAAACTTTAAAACATAAAAAATCAGATCCATTAGTAAATAACATAAGTGATCATAAAGCTCTATTATTAGAGTTTGAATTGTAGGATAGGTAATCTAATTTGATTACCATTAGAGGCTCTCCCCCATTAAATAGTCACTGCAAATAAAAAATAAAAAGGATGAAATACAATGAATATCAAAATTAAATTTTTAATCTCCTTAGCAATAACTATCCTATTTTGTTACGTATCAGTATCGGTTATTACTAATAATGTATTCATCTATACTGTCACGTCAATATCATTAATAGTAACCCTATATTACTTAATTAAAATCCAATTAATAAAACTTAAAAATCTATTTATCAGGTAATTTTTATGAACAAATTATTATATTTTTTTAAGAAAGATAAAATGCCAACAATCAGTATGTATAATCATGATCTTATATTTTTATCACTACCAAAATACACCAAATATTTCAGGTTAGTTATTTTATATCTCATACTTGGTATATTTATTTTTTCATTCATGCTGGATAACGCTATATTTACATTTATATTATGGATTACAGTGATTATCTTGTTCGTAAAACACTTTAAATTTATTAAGTTTATTAAAAATAAGTATAGAGACAGGTATTTCCTTCACCATGAATTATTAGACTTTATTATAAGTAATAAGCTATTCAATGAGGATTCTAATGGAATTATCACCTCATCAAGGTTTTCTTATTCTATAACAGATGATGAAATAGTTATTTTTGCCTTGATGTCTGGAAACTACTTTGATAGCAAAATACAAAATTTAGATATTGAATTACAGGGTTTATTGGATTTACCTATGGATGAAAAGATAATACGTCATAATACAACTGAATACCACTTTAGAATTAATAAGCCACAAAGATTAAATGTTACTTCTCAAGAGACAGCATACAATAATTCTAATGAAATTAATCTTGGTTATGGTGTGACATATAACCCAGCTAAATCACCTCATATTTTAATTTCGGGTGGCACTGGTAGTGGTAAGAGTATGTTTATGAGTTTCTTGTTAATCGAGTTCCTGAAGCAAGAAAGTATAACTTATTTATGCGATCCGAAGAACAGCGACCTGGGATCTTTATCAAATTATTTTGGCGAAAAATATGTTGCAACTACACCCCATAATATTGCTCGTGTTATACGTCTAGCAGTAGATGAAATGAAAAGTAGATATGCCTACATGAATCAAAACTTCATCTACGGTTCAAATTTTGAAACTCATGGATTTAAACCCGTATGGATATTGTTTGATGAAATCGGTGCATTCCAAGCTTATGGTACAGATAAAAAATCCAAAGAAATTATTAATGAAGTTATGGATGGAATTAAGCAAATCATCCTACTGGGTCGCCAATCTGGATGCTTTATTCTTATAGCTGGGCAACAAATCAATGCCAACAATTTAAGCACTGAATTACGTGATAATTTTTCGCTTAGAGTTTCACTTGGTTTTAACAGTTCCGAAGGTCTACGTATGATGTTCGGATCTGCTACTCCAGATGTTTCTATCCCTATTGAGGTGAAAGGTGCTGGACTCCTGTACTTACATGGCAGTGGCAAGGAACAAGCACAATATTATGAAAGCCCATATATTGATACAATGCAATATGATTTTATCAAGGAATTGAAGAAATATATTCCAGAGGTACAAAACAATTAAATCTACTCTTTTTATTCATTCAACGATTTATCGAATGAATAAAAAAGTAGATCTTCACGGAGTCTGCCGAGTGATAGGGCAGTCAGCTTGAAAAGCTGAAAAATACAAATTGACTAAGAAAAGAGGAATATTATTATGATTAAGCTAAATGACTTTTTAAATGCAGAAATATTAGGTAATAACTTTGTCGCAGTGAAAAGTTACACCGAAGCACTTCATCATGAAACTGGAGAACTTGACGCGTATAAGTTAGATATATCTATCCAAGATGATGATAGTCCGTTCTTTTTGGAAAAAATACAAGTTAAAGTAAAAAACTTAAAACCTACCCTATCTTTTAACGATTTAAAAAATAACAAGACTACACCAGTTGTATTAAAAGATCTTCAAATCGGTCAATTCAATGGAAATTTGTGGTTTAGTTGTACTGATGTATTACCTAAAACAAAATAAATACTTCTTATCATGTAACCCTATGCAAACTGCCGGCGCCAGCCGGCAAGCTGGAAGCGTGTTAGCGGAGCGTTGCATAGGTAAACATGATTTAGAAGTATGGAGGGCTTTGCCCTCCTAGTTTATTTATTATATAGGCAAACGTTTCTAGAAAATTGGAGGGTTATTTTTATGACATCTAATCAAAAAATAATCCGTACAGATTCATATATTGAAGTTTACGAGTATGAATTTCCTATTATTTCAGATTTTGAAATAACTAATCGTGAAAAGAAAGAGCGTGTTAAAGAATTTGATGATTTAGATAAAGATGAAAAAGAATTAAAGTTAAAAAGATTAGCTAGAACACGTGAACAAGCTAAATGGAATCTTATTCGCTTGGTAGACGTAAATTTTGATAATAAAACTAGCTTTTTAACACTTACAACCAGAGAAAATATAAGAGACAGATCATTATTTAATAATATGTTCGATAAATTTGTTACACGCTTAAATTATCATGTATTAGGTACCAAAAAAAGATTAATAAAGTATATTGCTGTATTAGAAAAACAAAAACGAGGTGCATGGCATGTGCATCTGTTATTATTTAGTTTTCCTTATGTTCCTCACAGTAAATTATTAAAAATATGGGGTCATGGAGCTGTTAGAATTAATAAAATTCATGAAATTGATGATGCTTCAAATGCTGGTAGATACGTAGCAAAATATATGAAAAAAGGTATGGCACAAGAGTTATTAGAAAGTATGGTGTCAAGGGCCATATTAAAATGTTGGTTTTAGGCCACTGAAAATGTAGGTGAAAATCGTTTAAACGTTTTTACGATTTCACCTCTTTGTTTTCGCTATAACTCTTCATTCTATAAGAGGGCCCCGTAATTTGGATCAATTTAGAGTGATGGACCAACCGGTCCAGTAGCGCGTTGGTAAGCTTCTTGTTTCCAAATATTTCGGACCACTGGGATAGTGGGATATTGGTTGTAACAATCGTAGATTTTCTTTCATACCGCATATTAATCAGCTGAAAAAGTAAGTTGGAACCTTCTTTGGAGAAAGGTAAATAGCCGACTTCGTCGATAATCAACACCGAATAACCCGAATATTTTTTTAGCATCGTTTCGCTAGTTCCGCGCTTGTGAGCGCGGATCAAACGATTCACTAATTCAGTGCTCGTAATGAACAAACAACTTAAACCACGATCGATACATTCTAATCCAATTGAAACGGCTAAATGGGTCTTTCCAACACCACTATTTCCAATAAAGAGAATATTGTCATATGTGTCTAAAAAGCGTAATGTTAATAAATCCTGCATTTCCTTCTTTTTTATCCTTGGTTGAAAATCAAAATTGAAATCATGGAGTCGTTTGTGGTAGGGGAACATTGCACGCTTTAATACCTTTTTTTGACTTTCTTTTTTACGATAACTAATTTCTTGTTGGGTGAGCTCGAATAAAGAGTCTACAAGCGATTTATCACTTTTGGCAACCTCATCTAAATGGGCAGGTAGATTTTCTTTCATGCAAGATAAATTCAATTCGTTTAGTTGATTTAACAATTGATGGTAATGGGACATCATTTCCTCCTTATAGATCGTCATATGCATGTAAATTATCATCGACAAATCGCTCTAATTCTTCATCTTCTAAATATTTAAATACATCGGAACGCAAAATTTCAAGCGAGTCTTCGCGTTGATAATTAAGCGCTTTTTCACTTATAGGATGGGTTCGAATACATTTATCCCCATACCAAACAAATAGATTGTCCCTACGAATATCTAACGTCACTTCTTTCCCAATATATTTAACAGGAACAGAATATTTAGCATTTTGATATTGAACCATGGACTCCATCGATACCTTTCTCAGTAGACGTTTATTTCTAGAAACATAGCTGAGCAATTCTAAACGATGGATGGGAGCTAGTATGGGAAGCTCTTCCTTTAGTAAAACCGTCGGTTTGTTGTGGATGGCTTGTGAGACGGAGCCATTCAGATCTTGCATCAATTCATATATGATCTGTTTTAACTCTTGTACATCTGTAAATTCATAATTAAAGACCATTAAACGCTCAACTGTTCGGGCTAATGCTTCCACTTTCCCTTTTGTTTGGGGTCTAAAAGGACGACAAGCAATCGGATGGAATCCAGCATCTTTCGCAAATTGCCGGAATTTTTCATTGAAAACAGTTTGTGTGAATTGACTCTTACTACGGTCGACAACGGTTTTCATATTGTCAAACCAAATTTCTTGAGGAATACCGTTTCCGCAATATTCAAAGGCATTGACTAAACACTGAAAAACCGTCGGTTGTGTTCGATCAAAAGTGAGCTCTAAGTACTTCATTCTTGAGTAACCAAGAATATAGAGAAAAATATTGAAATAAAACACTTCACCGTCTCGGCTAACCATTTTAACGTTTTCTTTCCAATCTACTTGAGCAGAAAGACCGGGTGTGGTCTCAATACGAATCGTTGCTTTTTGTACTTTTTCTTCCCGGTATTTACGACAATAACGTTTAATCGTTGTATAACTCCCTTTATAACCTTTTTTACCTAAGAAATAAAAGATAGAAGCTGCCGAACAATTTAATTCTAATTTATCACGAATAATTTCTTCAAAACCATGAAGCAAAGGAGGGACCGAAGGTTTTCTCTCTCTAAGCTTATCTAAATCCCCCGTCAATCCAGCTTCATAATAGCGTTTAACCGTTCGATAATCACAATTATATTGTTTGGCAAGGGCTGCGAAATTAGGATGAATTTCATTCATAATGTGTAGTAACACTCCTTCTAAGACATCTTTTCTCATGATTCACTCTCCTTGGATAGTTTCATGAAAAAGAATATCAGATTTGTCATGTACCTACATTTTCGATGGCCCTTTTCCTACATTTTAATATGGCCCTTTACAAGTATGGAAAAAAAATCATACTATGCTTCTAGAAATTTAAAAAAAGTTGAAGAAATCAAAGTATTATCAGATGAAAAACTTTTTAAAGATCAACAAGTTGTATATGAATCAAGTTACAATTCTAAAGTATATAAAAATGGAAAGCTAGTTAATAACAAAGTTCGATATAAAAAAATCAAATTATAGCATTGAAAAAGTTAAAGGAGTGATTTTTATGGAAGATTTAAAATTACCTTTTTTATTAACAAGAGAGCAAGCATCAAAATTTTTAGGAGTAGATCCAAAGTCATTCGATAAATATATTAGAAGTTCTGATAAACTCAAAAGATTTATGGTTGGTAAACATGAACGTTACACGATAAAAGAATTGGAGAACTTCATTCTTGAACAGTCAATAAATTAAGAATAGAGGTATTATTATGGCGACAATAACCAAACGAGGTAAATCATACAGAGTACAAATATCTAATTATAAGAATGGTGTAAATAACCGTATTTCAAAGACATTTAAAACACTCACAGAAGCTAAACGTTGGGCAATGCAGAATGAAATTGCAAAAGGAAACGGTGTAGATCTAGCTAGTAGAAATGAATCATTCGCTATATTTTTTGAAAACTGGGTTCATTTAGTTAAAAAGAATGACGTTAGACCTGCCACATTTATTAACTATACAAGAACAATACCTATCGTTAAACAGCTATTTGGAGATACAAAACTAAGCGATTTAAATGATATTGTTGTACAAATGAAGATAGATGAATATGGTAAAACTCATTCTAGAAAAACTACTACAGAAGTATTATTAAAAATTAGAACATCCCTACGTTATGCCTATGGTCGTGGATTGCTTTCCTCTGATTTTGCTGGACTTGTTAAAACTAGAGGAAAAGAATTAGATAAAAGAAATAAAGCATTATCTATAACAGATTTCAAAAAGCTAAGATCTTATTTGCTTAACAATCCGAAAAATGATTTTCATATTTTAGTACTTTTAGCATTAGAAACAGGTGCACGTCGAGGCGAATTACTAGGAATTAAGAAAGAGGATATTTACGAGTATGGTATACGTATAAAACGTTCAATAAGTCCTCATAGTGATGATATACTATTAAAAACAAAGCACTCTAAACGTGATGTAAGTATCAATAAAGAAGTCTATGATCTTTTAGTAACAGTTAAAGAGAAAAGTAATGGCTATATATTTGGAAGAGATGGTTTTAAGCAATCTGAAATATTAGCTAAAATGCTGGATGAACTTGAAATTGAACGAACTACCTTTCACGGATTACGCGATACACATGCATCATACTTATTTTCAAATGATAATTTAAGGTTAGATTATATATCAAAGCGTTTAGGTCATAGCTCGATATTAACCACGCAGAATTATTACTTGGAACTAATGCCCGAAAAAAAACACCAGCAAGATGCTGATGCTTTAGATTTACTAAATTCTTTAAAGTAATTATACTACTGGGGAGGTAACCAATGAAATGAACAATACAACATTTGCTTTCGGAATAAATGAAAATATAAATAGATTTGATGCACATACCATGAAATTTGAACAGATACCCATTTCACGAGAAAACTTCAAAATTTTAACCGATGAATATTTATCAAGCGATTTTGATTTTTACTTTCAAGATAATATTTTAATTGTTCCAGCAACTAGACTAGAACCTAATCAGTCTTGGAACAAATCTTTAATTCTTAATGATCAAGTTATTGACTTCAAGGGAAAGTATATTTTTTTCTTTAACTTTAGAGAATTAGAAAATAATATATTGTATATTACACCATTGACCTTACCACAAATTGAATTAGTACGAAACAACTATTATTTAACTAATAAATATTAAAAATCATTATATAGAATAAGTTAATACTCGAGAGGTAATATTTTATGATCCATATTTATTCAGAACTTAGAGAAAAACATTAAGCAAAGATGCATTAACAACAGGAATGCATACTACTATAAGGAATCCAACTATAATAAAATTAGAAGTTTAACCTCAAATAAAACAGTCATCATTGAATTACAGATGACTGCTTTATTTTTACTTACTATAATGTTTTTTGACTTCTGAATAGATTTTTTGATTTTTTGTAAGACCAGCAGGTAACATTTCTTTTAATTCTTCATCATTTTCAATTAATGTTTTTATTGTTTTGATTGCTTCAACTATTAAATCAATATCATTATTAATTTGGGGATTCTTTTCTTTTATGTGACGACAAGTATTCAAAATCAGTATATCGGCGGTGTTAATAAAGAGATATTTAGCTTCATCTCTTTCCATTTCTTTTTTTGATAAATTCATTAAATTAATAAATTCTTCATTTTCTTTATTTCTACGATATCTTCGATAAGCTGTGATTACTTTAGAAACCTCTTGATATAAATTATAAGAATAAATTACCTTATCCTCAGACATTCCAGATAGAATTTCTTCAACATTATCTGCACTAAACAAACTAGATTTACTTCTCTTAGCTGTTGCAGAAAATTTATCTAGATAGTAAGCACTATAGTACTGAATAACATCTTCTAGCTTTATGACTTTTTTATCTTTTTTCATTTTGCTGTCTGTATATTCTTCCTTATAAGAAGCTTCGTTTATTTGTCTTTCTAAAAAGTAACCCTTTTCTACTAATTTGTTTTGTAAGTCTCTTACTATACTATGGTTTGCAATAAAATAGCTATCCTTAATCGGATTTTGTGAATTAAGAAACTGAGTAATTCTAGATCTTTGTTCATAATCTGATATCTTTGTTATTCTAATAAGGATATCTGTATTAGTTTTTAATTTTCCCTCTTTGTAAACTTCAAAGAGAGATGTTACTGTTTGACAACCATTAACAATTGAAGCACCTTCTAATTTTGCTATACGAGAATTGGGACTGTTCTCAATACTGTCACAAATAAAAGTGATACCATTATTATAAAAATAAAACATTTCAGAAGAATTATTCGAAGCAGTTTTTTTGATATTGTCATTGACTCTTGATTTTTTTTCAGCAAGCCTAATATTTTCATCAAATATAACACCTATTTTTTCATCAATACTTTCAATTAAATCTTTACTGTTAATTAAACCAACGTATGATTCAATATCATTTGCAGTATATGCTTGTTGCAAAGTTGTATAAGTTAGATTAATAGAAACAGAATTTTTTCTTTGAAGTTTTTCATAAATATTGGAAATAGTGTGAACATTATAAGTACTAAAAGAAATATCAATTCCAGTTTCTTTTTGATTTTTATTTGTAAAATTCGTTAAAATTTCAGTGTTATCAACTATACCTTGATTGAAACTTACAAAGTTAATTTTAAATTTGAATATTTCAGAGTTCCTTAAATTCTCTTTTAAATTGATAAAATTTTGAGATGCGTTATTTAATTGTAATTCTTCTGACGGATCTAATAGATAATTAAATCCTGTTATAACTTTGTAAATATCATTTTGAGGAATTTCTTTTTTTATTGTTTCTGTTTTGCTTGGAAACTTAAATTGAAATATTTCTAACTCTTTATTATTTTCATCATGAATAAAAGCATCAATTCCATAGTCTCCGTCACCATCAATTAATGACTCCGATATTTCTTGCTCATTTAATCCGTACTGAATATCTAAAAACCAATGAGCAAATGCCAAAGATAAATTATTATAGCTTTCTTTTTCTTGAATCTTTTCTGCTTCTTCTTTTATTTTTAAATAATATGAATCAAATTTACTTATCGCCATATAAAAATCCCCTTTTATATATTTTACTAATTTTAACATAATATACAAAAAAAGTATCAGCAAAATGCTGATACTTTAAAATTTTTCATATAATCTTATGATATTTACTCCAATTAACACCAATTAATACTTTTGAGTAGCAACATATCAATAAAGATATTAACGTTTTGAGAACTGAGGTGCGCGACGAGCCGCTTTAAGACCGTATTTTTTACGTTCTTTCATACGAGGGTCACGAGTTAGCAATCCAGCAGATTTAAGTGCTGGGCGGTACTCAGGTGATACAAGTAATAGTGCACGTGCCACGCCGTGACGGATAGCACCGGCTTGACCAGTGTAGCCTCCACCATGAACGTTTACTAATACGTCATATTTTCCTAAAGCATCTGTTGCTACTAAAGGTTGTTTGATTACTTCGCGTAGTGCTGCGAATGGGATGTAATCTTCCCAGTCTCTATTATTGATAACAACTTTGCCGTCGCCTGGTACTAGACGTACACGAGCTACTGAGCTTTTACGACGACCTGTTCCGTAATATTGTACTTGAGCCACTTAGAATTCCTCCTTATTTAAATGAATTAACCGCGTAATTGATATACTTCTGGTTGTTGAGCTGCATGTTCGTGCTCGGAACCGCCGTATACGTGTAATTTTTTGAATTGTGCGCGTCCTAGTGAGTTTTTTGGAAGCATACCTTTTACAGATAGCTCGATCAATTTTTCTGGGTTGTTTGTACGCATTTCGCCTGCTGTACGGGATTTCAGACCGCCTGGATATTGAGAGTGACGGTAATAGATTTTATCTGTCGCTTTTTTACCAGTAAGACCTACCTTACCAGCATTGATTACAATTACAAAGTCTCCAGTGTCAACATTTGGAGTAAATTGTGGTTTGATTTTGCCACGAAGAATTGAAGCTACTTCGCTGGACAAACGTCCTAAAGAAACACCTTCAGCGTCGATCACGTACCATTTACGTTCTACTTCGCCGGGTTTCGCCATATAAGTTGTACGCATGAGTTACCCTCCTAATATTTTTACAAAATTAGCTCCCGGAAATGTTCCGATTCCCGAAAAAACTATTTATTTTCATTTTTATTGTTTAACACAACAACCTTCCGGGGCTTATTGTGGGGCAAACAATACCATAGTCCATAATACAATTTACAGCGTGAAAAGTCAATATCAATCCGAAAATTTATTTTCTAAATTGATCCGCGATCCGAAGCGCAAGTTTGACGGAGCGCCGGTTCAATGTCACTCGTTGGTTGCGGATTTTTTTATTTTTGGCAGTCAATTTTGCTTTAAGCCGTTGATTTACTTGTTTAGCGCGTAGCAGTTTCGCTTCTAGCTCTACTTTTTCGGATTCCCATTCTGTCTTTTGCGTCTGCAGCTCGTTCTTTGCCTTGCGAAGCTGTTTCGTTGTTTTGGCACTACGGTCCTGGATCGTTTTATTTCGAGCTTTCAAAGCTGGATAATTGGCTTCTAGGCGCTGTAAGATCTCTTGTTTCTCGCAATTCACTAGCGGTTCTACTGGCGGTAAAAGCTGAACGCTTTCCAGCTTTTTGTCTAGTGGTGCTGCTTCTGTGGAATCAAAGTCGATATGTGAAAGTTGATTTTTATCCAGAAAGGCCTCGAAGTTCGCAAAATTCGCTGCTTGTTTGCGTTCCGGGCTATGTATGTCTACTTGTTCCAAGATATCGCTCAGTGTGGTGTTTTCATCGATCGCATCGGCTTGATAAGTCGTTAGACCATGAAATTCCGAAAGTTCGCGCATTCTGGCATCAGCTGGAAAAATGATACCCGGTGTTCCGGCGATTGCTGCGGCCACATTGCCATGCAGCCTTGTTCCGATGCTGAGATCTGCCATTTTCATTGCCTTTATCCAACTCGGTGCGCTCAAAAAGAACCGAACTTTCCCTGACCTGTATTCTGGGCTTTCCAAATTGTTTGGATAATTTCGCAGTTCTTTGCCTAATGAAGGACCGTTTAAATAGGTACCTCCGCTGTACGTGAGCGTCAATTCGTCAATATCTTGTGGGATAAAAGTGACATCAGGATAATTCTGCAGACCATGTCGCATGAAATCGACGACTGGCTGCGGAGCAATCGGGGCAAGGTTGGTAAAGATCTTCGTGTGCTCGTTCAGCGTAATGTCTTTGATCGTCAGGTTTTTCCCAAAGGTATACATGGATGGGCAGCCAATGACTTGATGGTCGACTCCCGCTTGGAAACCTAATTGTGTCAAGTACGCAGAAGTGATCTCGCCGCGTAGACCGATTTGACCAGTTTTTTCTAAAACTGCTTTAACGAAGTTCTTTACGTCTGTATCGAAAGGGAATCCCGCTTTGAGGTCAGGTTCATAGGGTGCACGCAGACCCACACCGATGATGTAAACGGGGATTTTCAGCCGTTTGATTAGTTTAGTATACTGTTTCAGCTGACGGCGGAAGGTTTCCCGAAAGGCATCTGCCAACGGAATAAGATAACCGTCGTAGGTTTCATTGATATGGTCGGCGTCATCTGGATCGATCCGATAATAATCTGGAATGATCTCCGTGTCTTCCGTCCATAAATTACGGTAAATGCTGTAGGCATAAAGTAAGTTCCCTACATTGCTACCGATCGCATCTCTAGCGATGATCGTCGGTGCATCGAATAAGTCTAATGGTGATATTCCTGATCGGATCAAAAATCGTTTCATGTTAATACCCACCTTTTTTATTTATAAGCCACTTCCCATAAATACAATCCCTGCGCTGGTGCAGTCACACTTGGTAGTTTGGTTCTGTCTTTTGCCTGCAGTGCTTTTTCAAGTGTCTCAGCCGTCATGCGCCCTTGTCCGATATCCAATAGTGCGCCTGTCAAGATCCTCACCATGTTATATAAAAAGCCGTCGCCACGATAGCAGATCGTGATCGTTTCTTTTTCCTTGAGAAACTCGATCGAATAGATGGTTCGTACCTTCGAATCTTGCTCGGTGCGGGCGGAGCAGAAACTGGTGAAATCATGCTCGCCGATAAGGATCTGGCTTGCTTCCTGCATTTTCTCTATCGATAGCGGATAGGGATAATGTAGGGCAAAATTGCGTGAAAACGGGTCGTAGTCTGTACTGTTTTTAATAACATAGCGGTATTCTTTCCCCACTGTGCCGTATCTGGCATGAAAGTCATCCGGCACTTGCTCGACAGAATGGATCCCGATATCAAATGGCGTCATCCGCTGTAAGGCCCGCTGGAATTTTTCATTAGGTATCTGGAGCGGCGAATCGAAGTGAATGACTTGGCCTGCTGCATGAACGCCCGTATCCGTCCTTCCTGAGGCCGTCACACGCACAAATTCCCCTTTGTGCATCTTGAGCAGCGCTTCTTCTAATTCGCTTTGTACGGTGCGCTTGTGCGGTTGTACTTGATAGCCGGAAAAACCGCTACCATCATAAGCTAAAATCACTTTATATCTTGGCATTTCCTGCAAACTCTCCTAACTTCTAAAAACTAACAACAGGGCTAGCAATACTCCTAGCGAGATCATCAGCCAAGTATCTCCCCATTGCCAGCGCAACTGCCGATACCTGGTTCTCCCGTGACCACCATGATAACCGCGCGCTTCCATTGCGATGGCCAGGTCTTCCGCCCGTTTAAAAGCACTGATGAACAGGGGAACTAATAACGGGATGATCGCTTTGATGCGTTCTTTGATACTCCCGGAAGTAAAATCGACACCTCTTGCTTTTTGCGCTTTGCTTATTTTTTCTGTTTCATCCATCAATGTCGGAATGAAGCGTAGCGAGATACTAAGCATCAATGCCAGTTCATGGACAGGCAGACGTACGACGCGGAAAGGCGCCAATATTTTTTCCAGTCCGTCAGTAAGCTGGATCGGGTTGGTCGTAAGTGTCAAGATCGTGGTCATGAGTACGATCAAAACAAAGCGACAGAAAATCATGATCCCATTTTTAAGCCCTAATGTCGTGATATGAATAAATCCAAAGGAAACGAGCGTGTGCCCGCCTTGCGTAAAAAATAATTGCAGTAATAAGGTTAGGGTGATCAGAAAGAAAATCGGCTGAAGCCCTTTTAAAAAGAAAATAACTGGTACTTTGGAAAGCACAACTAAGCTTAGTACGAAAAGAAAAAGAAAACCATATGTCAGCCAGTTGTTGGCAAAGAAGACGATAATAATAAACGCCATTACAGATGTTAATTTGGCTCTTGGATCAGCTAAGTGAAGCCAAGAATTACTCGGGATATATCTACCGAGTATCATTTTATCCATCATGTTTCATACCGCCTTCCAGCTGATGCTGGATCGCTGCTGCTAATTCATCGATCGTTAGACAGGTTTTTTCCAGCCGGCATTTGAATTTTCTTTCAAAGTTCACTTGGAATTTGACTACGTCGGGAAGTGGAAGCGCTAATTCAGGATTCTGCATCGCTTCCGTAAACAATTCTCTGGCTGAACCAATTCTTTCTACGGTGCCGTTTTTCATCAAAACCAGGGTTTCCGCATAACGCGCTGCATCTTCCATACTGTGGGTCACTAGGATCGTAGTCAGCCCTTTTTCTTGGTGTAGCCGATAGAACATGTTCATGATCTCTTCGCGGCCCTGGGGATCAAGCCCCGCTGTCGGTTCATCTAAAACGAGTACTTCCGGTTCCATCGCAAGGACCCCGGCGATCGCCACGCGGCGCATTTGCCCGCCTGAGAGTTCAAACGGAGAGCGTTCCAAGATCGATTCTGATAATCCTACTTCTTTGATCGCCGTGCGAGCACGGACCTTTGCTTCTTCTATCGGCACACCAAAATTGACCGGGCCGAAGCAGATATCTTTCTCTACTGTTTCTTCAAAGAGCTGTGCTTCCGGAAATTGGAAAACGATCCCGACTTTTTTCCTGAGATCACGAAGCTTTTTATACTTCCCGCCGGCTTCAATAACTTGTTCCCCGATCGTGATCCGCCCTTCTGTTGGCATCAATAGCGCATTCAGATGTTGTAGCAATGTAGATTTCCCAGATCCGGTATGGCCGACTACTGCCACATAGCTGCCGGATGGAAATGTAACGTTGACGTCTTGAAGCGCTCTTGTTTCAAAAGGGCTGTTTTTTTGGTAGCAATACCCTAATTCTTCTAGTTTTATTTCCATAACTGCTCCATCAACTCTCCCTCTGACAATACGACTTCTTCTTTTTCTACTCCCAATGCCGCTAATTTTTCCTGCAGCTGGATAATAAATGGCACACCAAGCCCGATTTTTTTCATTTCCGCTGTGTCTTGGAAAACTTCTTTTGGCGTCCCGGTTTGATGAATATGTCCATCGTTCATCACGATCACTCGATCTGCAAACAAGACCTCATCCAGATCGTGTGTAATCGAAATAACGGTGATCTGATTGCGTTCTCGTAGCAGTCGGATCGTTTCCATGACTTCTTCTCGCCCTTGCGGATCTAACATCGAAGTTGCTTCATCTAAGATAATAACTGCGGGGCTAAGTGCGATCACACCTGCAATTGCGACACGCTGCTTTTGCCCGCCAGACAGACGCGCCGGTTCATGCGTTGCATACATCTGCATGCCGACTTCGTTCAAGGCACTGTTCACCCGTTCCACCATTTCATCATGAGGTACAGCCTGGTTTTCAAGCCCAAAAGCGACATCATCTTGCACCGTAGCCCCGACAAATTGGTTATCGGGATTTTGGAATACCATACCGATCAGTTTACGGATGCTCCAGATGTTATTTTCGGACAAAACGAAATTCCCGACTTTGATCAGTCCTTTTTCAGGAAAGAGCAGTCCGTTAAGTAGCTTAGCGATACTGGATTTCCCTGAACCATTATGTCCGACTAGCGCCAGCCATTCTCCTTTTTTCACAGAAAAAGAAACATCTTCTACCGCGTAGGCTTCTTCTTCATCATATTTATAATAAACGTTCTCTAAACGCAAAAATTCTTCTGACACGGAGGCGCACCTCTTTCTTTCCATACTTTCTTACATAATGCTTATTATAGTATAAAGCGCAGATTCTAGCAAAAGCTTATTATCAAAGAGCTGTTTAAGAGCAGTGGCTTGAGGGAAAAAGAAAAGGATAAGAATTTGAAAGGGAGCGAAGATGATGTGGCTTGATTTTTTACTTAGAATCACTGTTGCAGGAGTACTCGGAGCTGTTATCGGACTTGATCGGGAAATTCGAGCAAAGGAAGCTGGGTTTCGGACGCATTTCCTTGTTTCGCTCGGAAGCGCCCTGATCATGATCGTTTCCCAATATGGATTCCAACAGATCATGTCCATGGAAAAAGTGGCATTTGATCCTAGCCGGGTAGCCGCGCAAGTCGTAAGCGGAATTGGATTTATCGGCGCCGGTACGATCATTATCCAAAAGCAATTTGTTCGTGGTTTGACAACCGCGGCTGGGTTATGGGCTGCTGCAGGAATCGGACTGGCCGTTGGTTCGGGTATGTATATTTTAGGGATCGGCGCAACTGTTTTGACACTTATTGGGTTGGAAGGATTGGGATATTTATTTAAATCAATTGGTTTTCGGTCCATGCGGTTAGTTTATACGACGACGAAAAAAGATAAACTGACGGATATTATGGAGTATATTCATTTGAGCGGTTATCATTTGGGATCTTATGAGGTGACGCAGGAGAACTTCGAGAATACGGGGTTTTATCGAGCTTCAGTGACACTTAAGGCGAAGATGAATATGGATGAGCATCAATTGATCCATTATATTCAAAATGTGCAGGATGTTTTGTTGGAAAAAATCGAGTGAGAACGCGCTTGCGGGGCAGGCGTGTTTTTTTGTGGATATATGTTGGGGAGTGGTTGGATAGATTTGTTTTGTGGCTATTTCGGAGAGGGATTATATACTCATTTTGTTCGTATATATATTTGGGCTCTAACTCGCTTTGCTTTTTGTGTTCATTTATGATTTTTTCACGCTACACTAAAAAAGCTTCTTCAGCTTTTCTTGTGGGGGATCCGAAGAGCCTTTTAGGGATTATATACTCACTTTGTTCGTATATATATTTGGGCTCTAACTCGCTTTGCTTTTTGTGTTCATTTATGATTTTTTCACGCTACACTAAAAAAGTTTCTTCAGTTTTTCTTGTGGGGGAGCCGAAGAGCCTTTTAGGGATTATATACTCACTTTGTTCGTATATATATTTGGGCTCTAACTCGCTTTGCTTTTTGTGTTCATTTATGATTTTTTCACGCTACACTAAAAAAGCTTCTTCAGCTTTTCTTGTGGGGGATCCGAAGAGCCTTTTGGGGATTATATACTCACTTTGTTCGTATATATATTTGGGCTCTAACTCGCTTTGCTTCGAAGAGCCCAAACAAAAAAGCCTGCGCCCCTCACCCTCTGGAAGAGAGGGAGAGACGCACAGAGCTAGACAGTGCGTTTCGGTTGAAACACATATCATGACACTCCACTTGCTTTAACATGGTATTGCTTATTTAACTAATTCGATGATTACTACAGGTGCACCGTCGCCGCGACGAGGTCCTTTTTTCAAGATACGAGTATATCCGCCTTGACGTTCTGCATAGCGAGGAGCTACGTCATCAAATAATTTTTGTAGTGCGTAAACTGGACGGTTTTTCTTCACAGTAGAACCATCTTTACCTTTCACGTCTACTTGAACAACATCAACTACTTCGTGACGGATAAAAGCTTCAACTTGACGACGAGAATGCAAGTCACCTTTTTTACCAGAAGTAATCATTTTTTCAACAACTTTACGTACTTCTTTCGCACGAGCTTCAGTTGTTTCGATGCGTTCGTGTACGATTAAATCCGTTGCAAGATCACGTAGCAATGCTTTACGTTGTGAGCTAGTACGGCCTAATTTTCTGTAACCCATTGTCTATTTCCCTCCTTCAGTTAGTTTTCGTTTCTAAGAGATAAGCCTAAATCAGCAAGTTTCACTTTTACTTCTTCCAATGATTTACGTCCTAAGTTACGAACTTTCATCATATCATCTTCGGATTTATCAGCTAGTTCTTGAACTGTATTGATTCCAGCACGTTTCAAGCAATTGTAAGAACGAACAGAAAGATCTAATTCTTCAATTGTCATTTCCAGTACTTTTTCTTTGTGGCTTTCTTCTTTTTCAATCATGATTTCTGCTTTTTGGGCTTCATCTGTTAAGTTGACGAAGATACTCAAATGCTCAGAAAGAATTTTTGCTCCTAGAGAAACAGCTTCTTCTGGGCTGATACTTCCATCAGTCAAAACATCAAAGCTTAATTTATCATAATTTGTTGATTGTCCAACACGAGTATTTTCAACTTGATAATTCACGCGAATTACTGGGGAGAAAATGGAGTCAACTGGTAATACACCGATTGGCATGTTTTCGTGTTTATTTAAATCAGCTGGGGTATATCCACGACCACGAGTTGCATTAAGACGAACATGGAATTTTGCATTGTCGCTTAATGTTGCAATGTGTAAGTCTGGATTTAAAATTTCAACATCACTGTCGTAATTAATATCACCAGCAGTTACAACGCCAGGGCCTTGAACATCGATTTCCAATGTTTTTTCATCATCAGAATAGATTTTAAGTGCCAATTTCTTGATATTTAAAATCATCGTTGTTACATCTTCCACTACACCATCAATAACGGAGAATTCATGAAGAGCTCCATCGATTTGTATAGAGGTAACTGCAGCTCCGGGAAGTGAAGATAATAGAATACGACGTAAGGAGTTACCCAAAGTTGTACCATATCCACGCTCAAGTGGTTCTACAACAAATTTTCCGTACTTGGCATCATCGCTGATCTCAATCGTTTCAATTTTTGGTTTTTCAATTTCGATCATTCAAATTAACCTCCTTCAAAACGTCTTTTTCTTGATTCTTTTTACGAACCTTGTATAACTTTTGCAATCCAATACGACTTTGGTTTTTATACACGACGACGTTTTGGAGGGCGACAACCATTGTGAGGAACAGGAGTTACATCTTTAATAGCAGTAACTTCGATACCTGCAGCTTGAAGCGCACGGATAGCAGCCTCGCGACCTGCACCAGGACCTTTTACTGTTACTTCAAGAGTTTTAATGCCATGTTCTTGAGCTGATTTAGCTGCACTTTCAGCTGCCATTTGAGCTGCGAAAGGAGTAGATTTTTTAGAACCTTTAAATCCTAAAGCACCTGCACTAGACCATGCCAAAGCATTACCATGTACATCAGTGATCATTACGATCGTATTGTTAAATGTAGAACGGATGTGAGCAATACCTGCTTCGA
Organism: Listeria grayi DSM 20601; assembly: GCF_000148995.1. Classification (GTDB taxonomy): domain Bacteria; phylum Bacillota; class Bacilli; order Lactobacillales; family Listeriaceae; genus Listeria; species Listeria grayi. The sequence goes on along the minus strand of NZ_GL538352.1, from coordinate 1,457,462 downwards.
TATTCTTTTTCACACGACGTTTACGAGTATTCGTTTTACGAGCCATTCTTACTACCTCCTTTACTTAATTATTTCTTCTTGCCTGCAACCGTTTTGGAAGGACCTTTACGAGTACGAGCATTGTTTTTTGTATTTTGTCCACGAACGGGAAGTCCGCGACGGTGACGAATTCCGCGGTAAGAACCGATTTCCATTAGACGTTTGATGTTTAGGTTTACTTCACGACGAAGGTCACCTTCTACTTTGATAGTGTCTAAGATTTCACGAATTTTACCTAATTCCTCTTCAGTTAGATCACGAGTACGAGTTTCTGGGGAAACGCCTGCTTCTGCAAGAACTTTTTCCGCAGTAGTTTTACCGATACCGTAGATGTAAGTCAAAGAGATAACGATACGTTTTTCACGTGGAACGTCCACACCTGCAATACGTGCCATTGGTTAGAGCACCTCCTTCTTATTATCCTTGTTTTTGTTTGTGTTTAGGGTTTTCACAAATTACCATAACTTTACCTTTACGGCGAATAACTTTACATTTTTCGCAGATCGGTTTTACTGATGGTCTTACTTTCATAAAAATATACCTCCTTGTTTAGTAGAGAAAGTGTCTCTATAAACCGATAAATCAAGCTGGCGAACCAGACCGGTATATAAATTCAATTTCGGAGTGCAAATTATTTAAAACGATAGGTAATTCTTCCGCGCGTCAAATCGTATGGAGAAAGCTCGACTGTCACTTTATCCCCGGGCAAGATACGAATGTAATGCATTCTGATTTTACCAGAGACTGTAGCTAGTACTTTGTGACCATTTTCGAGTTCCACTTGAAACATCGCGTTAGGCAGAGTTTCTTGAACAACACCTTCGACTTCAATAACATCCTCTTTAGCCATATGTTTGTTACCTCCTTCGTAAGTTTACTTGGACTCGTTTCTTCAGGCCTTATTAATTCAGTGTAATAATACTCTTACATGAAAAAACGTAAAACACACCAAAAGACATACTCCTAGCGAGTATTTAATTTCGGTTTTTTATAGACAACCTGTGAAGTGAAATCCGTAAATTCGAAAACCTGCTCCTAAAAGCAGTTTAAGGTAATTACCATAGTCATTCGGATGATCATCAAATGGTTCTCTCGTTCATCATGATTTGCTTAGATGCCTTTATTCCACTGCCAATTATCCATTATACTACAAAGTTTTGAAATTTGCACGTACGGAATTTGGTAGTTTCTAACAACACCGCTTCTCCTTAGAAAGAAGTAAGAATCTTATCTACGTCTTGGAAAACAGATTGGATCTCTTGTTCCCCATTTACGCTTGCGAGTTTACCTTTTTCTGTGTAAAAATCAAGCAGCGGTTGTGTTTGTTTTAAATTAACATTCAAGCGATTTTCAACCGTTTCTTTCTTATCATCTTCACGTTGATACAACTTACTGCCGTCATCATCACAAACTCCAGCCGTTTTTGGCGGATTATAAAGTTCGTGGTATGTTCTGCCACAAGTCGGGCAGATCCAGCGGCCGGTAAGCCGTTTGATCAAAACGTCTTTTTCGACTTCAATGTTGATTACCGCATCTAATTCAGTACCTAATTCGCTTAAGATCGCTTCAAGTTCTTCAGCTTGCTCCACTGTGCGCGGAAAGCCGTCAAGCAAGAAACCATCTTTTGCGTCTGGTTCAGCTAGACGTTCACGAACGATACCATTTGTGACTTCATCAGGAACTAAATTACCTTCATCCATAAAAGATTTCGCTTTAAGTCCTAATGCTGTACCATTTTTTATTGCTGCACGGAACATATCTCCTGTAGAAATATGCGGGATATTGTATTTGCTTACGATCTGTTCCGCTTGTGTACCCTTACCTGCTCCGGGCAATCCCATCAATACTAGCTTCAACTGACTCGCCCCTTATTTACGCGCGATACTTGCTAGCAAAGACTAACAAGTATGCGAGTTATTTGATGAATCCTCGATAATTCCTTTTAACTAATTGTCCTTCTAATTGTTTCGTTGTATCTAGTGCTACACCGATAACGATCAGAAGACTTGTACCACCGATGGCAAGTGCTTGTGGAAGACCAAAAGCGACCGAACCGATCGTAGGAAGTACAGCAACAACTGCTAAGAAAATAGCTCCAATAAATGTCAATCTGTAAAGAACAGAAGTCAAGTAGGCTTGTGTTTCTCTGCCAGGACGTTTACTTGGAATGTAACCACCTTGTTTTTTAAGGTTGTCTGCTACTTTTTCCGGATTTACTTGAATAAATGCATAGAAATAAGTGAATGCCACAATAAGGACCACATAAAGAATCATACCGATTGGTTTTGTATAATCAAAAACATCTTTCAATATCTTGATCGTGTTGCTTGTATTATTAGCAGCAAAGAACGAGATGATCGTTTGCGGCGTAATAATAAAGGCACTTGCAAAGATAACTGGAATAACACCAGCAGAGTTCAACTTGAGTGGCAAGTGAGTTGCTTGTGCTCCTCCTTGTTTCGCGCCAGCTACACGTTTAGAATATTGAATCGGGATCTTACGGTTAGCTTGTTGGAAGTAGATTACGACTACAACAATCGCAATGATTGCGACCGCAATACCTGCCAATTCTAAAAGACGTAAGAATAGTTGATCATTTGCTCCTTCGATGCGTTGAACGAACAATTGACGAGCTCCATCAGGGATACGAGAAACGATACCAGCGAAGATGATAATGGAAACCCCATTACCGATACCTTTTACTGTGATCTGTTCCCCTAACCACATTAGGAACATGGTGCCCGCAGTAAGCACTACCGCGATAACAAGATAAGTAGCAAAAGTCGGGTTTTCGATCAGACCTGCTCCTGTAAATTGGTTAAAGCCGAATGCCATACCGAATGCTTCAACTAGTCCTAAAATGATCGTTAGATAGCGAGTAAGCTGATTGAGTTTTTTACGACCCATTTCACCTTGCTTTGCCCACTCTGCAAGTTTTGGAACAACATCCATCTGCAAAAGTTGCACGATGATGGATGAGGTAATGTAGGGCATTACACCCATGGCAAGCACAGAAAAGTTTTTCAGTGCCCCGCCATTAAAGGTATTTAGGAAACCTAGGATGCCGCCTTGCATTTGTTGTTGCAGTGCCGAAGCATTTATCCCAGGAACTGGGATGAATGTTCCGATTCTAAAAATCAATAGCATTGCTAAAGTGAAGAAGATTTTTTTTCTGATGTCTGCTACTCTGAAGAAATTCACTAACGTTTGAAACATTAGATCACCTCAGTTTGTCCACCAGCAGCTTCGATTGCTTCTTTAGCCGCTGCTGAGAATTTGTTAGCCTTAACAGTTAATTTCTTCTCAATTTTTCCTTCTGATAATACTTTGATACCAGATTTTGCATTGCTGATCACACCAGTTTCAATTAACAATTCTGGTGTTACTTCTGTACCATCTTCAAAACGGTTTAAAGTCCCAACATTAACAACTGCATATTCTTTGCGGTTGATATTTGTGAACCCACGTTTTGGAAGACGACGGAAAAGTGGAAGTTGTCCACCTTCAAAGCCTAAACGTACACCACCGCCGGAACGAGCTTTTTGCCCTTTATGTCCGCGACCGGAAGTTTTACCGTTACCAGAGCCTGTACCACGACCAACACGATTGCGTTCCTTACGAGATCCCTCAGAAGGTTTAAGTTCGTGTAGTTTCATGTCAAGCACCTCCTCCTATTACAAAATGAATTACCTGTTTTATCTTTATTCGATAGCTTAAACTTCTTTGACGTCCACTAAGTGACTGACTTTTGTGATCATACCGCGAATTGCAGCATTATCTTCCTTCACTACTACGGAATTAGTTTTGCCAAGACCTAGGGCCTGAACAGTTTTCCGTTGGGATTCGGGGCGTCCAATTAAGCTACGTTTTAGAGTGATTTCTAATTTCGCCATTAATATTGCCTCCTTATCCTAACAATTCTTCAACTGTTTTACCGCGAAGTTTTGCAACGTCAGCAGCATTTTTAAGTTGTTTGATTCCGTCGATTGTAGCACGTACCATGTTGATTGGTGTATTAGATCCAAGCGATTTGGAAGATACATCAGCAACACCAGCAAGTTCTAGGACCGCACGTACTGGACCACCAGCAGTTACTCCAGAACCGGCGCTTGCAGGTTTAAGAAGAATTTCTCCGCCACCAAAATTGCCGACTACAGTATGAGGAATAGTAGTGTTTACAGTAGGAACGAAAATCATGTTTTTCTTAGCATCATCAACTGCTTTACGAATAGCATCTGGAACTTCTTGTGCTTTACCAGTACCAAATCCTACATGACCGTTTTTATCGCCAACAACAACTAGTGCTGTAAAACGGAAACGACGTCCACCTTTTACTACTTTAGCAACACGATTGATTGTTACTACGCGTTCTTCTAAATCTAATTTGTTACCATCAATTTGCTCAGGCATGTAAAATGTCCCTCCTTCTTATTAAAATTCTAAACCATTTTCACGAGCAGCTTCAGCCAAAGCTTTCACTCGGCCATGATATAAATAGCCTCCACGGTCAAAAGTAACAGAAGTAATGCCTTTATCAGCAGCACGTTTCGCAACTAATGCGCCAACTTTGCTAGCTGCGTCAACTTTCGATTCGCTAGAGCCAAATTCTTTATCTAGATTAGATGCACTTGCAAGTGTCACGCCATTTACGTCGTCGATAACTTGCGCGTAAATGTTTTTGTTAGAACGGAATACGTTCAAGCGTGGACGAGATTCTGTTCCAGTAATCTTAGAACGGACACGTGCATGTCTTCTTTTACGGACTTTATTTTTGTCGATTTTGGTAATCACTTAACTCACCTCTTCTCAAGATTGCCTACGCGGCATTATTTACCAGTTTTACCTTCTTTGCGGCGTACATATTCGCCTTCGTAACGGATCCCTTTACCTTTATAAGGTTCAGGAGGACGAGTAGCACGAATATTAGCAGCTAGTTCTCCAACGTGTTCTTTGTTGTATCCTTTAACAATTACTTTCGTATTTGCAGGAACATCAATTTCAACGCCTTCTGGAGCTTCAAATTCTACTGGATGAGAGTAACCTACGTTAAGAACAAGTTTGTTTCCTTGTTTTTGAGCACGGTAACCAACACCGATCAATTCTAATGTTTTTTCGTAACCTTCGGAAACACCTACGACCATGTTATTTAAGATCGCACGAGTCGTTCCGTGAAGAGAACGATGTGTTTTATGATCACTTGGGCGAGAAACGTTGATTTCATTGCCTTCGATATCAATTTTAATGTCAGGGTTAAATTCTTTTACAAGTTGACCTTTAGGGCCTTTTACTGTAGCAGTTGAACCATCAAGTGTAACTGTTACACCTTCAGGAATGACAATTGTCTTTTTACCAATACGGGACATGTCTGCACCTCCTTATGATTTAATTCTTCTTACCAAACGTATGCTAGTACTTCGCCACCGACTTGTTTAGCGCGGGCTTCTTTGTCAGTTAAAACACCTTGGGAAGTAGATACGATCGCAATACCTAAGCCGTTAAGTACTTTAGGAATCTCGCTTGATTTAGCGTATACACGTAGTCCTGGTTTGCTGATTCTCTTTAAACCAGTGATTACACGTTCGCCAGAAGCTCCATATTTCAAGAAAACACGGATAACTCCTTGCTTGTCATCTTCTACATATTCAACATCGCGTACGAAACCTTCACGTTTCAAGATTTCTGCGATTTCTTTTTTGATTTTGGATGCAGGAAGTTCTAATCTATCATGTTTAACCATGTTCGCATTACGAATGCGAGTTAGAAAATCTGCAACTGGATCTGTCATCACCATGTATAATATCCTCCTTCCTTACTCTTATTGTTTACCAGCTTGCTTTTTTCACGCCGGGAATTTGTCCTTTATAGGCAAGTTCACGGAAACAAATACGGCATAATTTAAATTTGCGAATAACGGAATGTGGACGACCACAGCGTTCACAACGAGTGTATGCTTGAACTGCATGCTTCGGTGTGCGTTTTTGTTTCGCAACCATTGATTTTTTAGCCACGTTTTCGCCTCCCTAATTCATTATTAGATTACTTTTGAAATGGTATCCCGATATGAGTCAACAACTCACGAGATTCTTCATCACTGTTGGCAGTTGTAACGATTACTACGTCCATGCCACGTACTTTAGATACTTGATCGTAATCAATTTCAGGGAAAATTAGTTGTTCTCTAACACCTAGAGTGTAGTTACCGCGACCGTCAAATGCTTTTTTAGAAACACCACGGAAGTCACGTACACGTGGAAGTGATACAGAAATTAATTTATCTAAGAAATCATACATACGTTCACCACGAAGAGTTACTTTCGCGCCGATAGGCATTCCCTCACGTAGACGGAATCCTGCGATGGATTTCTTTGCTTTCGTTACGACTGGTTTTTGACCAGTAATAAGAGCTAATTCTTCAACTGCGCTATCAAGCACTTTCGCGTTTGCAGTTGCGTCACCAACACCAGTGTTGATCACGATTTTTTCGATTTTTGGAACCTCCATTACGGAGTTGTAGTTAAATTTGTTCATTAATTCAGGAACAATTTCCTTAAGATATTTATCTTTAAGGCGATTCATGTGATATTCCCTCCTTCCGCTAGACTATTTTATTTATCTAAAACTTCACCGGATTTTTTAGCAACTCGCACTTTCTTGTCATCCTTCACTTGGTAACTCACGCGTGTGGGTTCTCCAGATTTAGGATCGATAAGCATTACGTTAGAAACGTGAATTGGTGCTTCAACGTTTAAGATTCCACCTTGTGGATTCACGTTGGAAGGTTTCGCATGTTTTTTGATCATGTTGATTCCTTCAACAATTACACGGTCTTTCTTTGGAAATGCAGCGAGTACTGCACCGGATTTGCCTTTATCTTTACCAGTAATAACTTGAACTTTATCACCTTTTTTAATATGCATCGGTATTGGCACCTCCTTAGTTTTGGAACTTGATATTAAAGAACTTCTGGAGCTAAAGAAACAATTTTCATAAAGTTGTTTTCACGAAGCTCACGAGCAACAGGTCCAAAAATACGTGTTCCACGAGGACTTTTATCATCACGGATAATGACACAAGCATTTTCATCAAACTTGATGTAAGAACCATCTGTGCGACGCGCTCCACTTTTAGTACGAACGATAACCGCTTTTACAACATCGCCTTTTTTGACAACGCCACCTGGTGTTGCTTGTTTAACAGTACATACAACAACATCACCAATGTTAGCTGTTTTACGACCTGAACCGCCTAGTACTTTAATAGTTAGTACCTCACGCGCGCCAGAGTTGTCAGCGACTTTCATACGAGTTTCTTGTTGGATCATTAGGAATACCCTCCTTCCAGAATAACAGGTAGAAAATCTCTATATGATTTTCAATTTTTTATTTCAACTTAGATAACTACTGCTTCTTCTACTACTTCCAATAGACGGAAATGTTTTGTTGCAGATAACGGACGAGTTTCAGAAATACGAACGATATCGCCGATTTTAGCAGTGTTGTTCTCATCATGTGCTTTGAATTTTTTAGAATATTTCACACGTTTACCGTACAAACCATGCTTTTTGTATGTTTCAACGACAACAGTGATAGTTTTATCCATCTTGTCAGAAACAACACGACCTGTATACACTTTACGTTGGTTACGTTCAGCCATGTATTAAACCTCCTTACGATTTTCTATTTAAGCAAGTTCTCTTTCTCTTACAATAGTCTTCATACGGGCAATTGCTTTTCTCACTTCACGAATCCTCGCAGTGTTCTCTAATTGTCCTGTAGCCAATTGAAAGCGCAAGTTAAAAAGCTCTTCTTTCAAAGCTCTTTCTTGGTCTTGGATTTCGGTAGTGGATAATTCACGAATATCAGTTGCTTTCATTTGCTTCACCACCAATTTCTTCACGTTTAACGATCTTAGTTTTGACCGGCAGTTTATGTGCTGCTAAACGAAGTGCCTCGCGGGCTACATCTTCAGGAACACCTGCAATTTCAAACATAATCTTGCCACGTTTTACTGGGCTTACCCATCCTTCTGGGGCACCTTTACCTTTACCCATCCGAACACCAATTGGTTTAGATGTGTAAGATTTATGAGGGAAAATTTTAATCCAAACTTTACCGCCACGTTTCATGTAACGAGTCATTGCGATACGAGCAGCTTCGATTTGACGGTTAGTGATCCAAGAAGCATCTACTGCTTGAAGACCATATTCACCAAATGCTACTTCAGTACCACCTTTAGCACGTCCACGCATGTTTCCACGGAACTCACGACGGTATTTTACACGTTTAGGAACTAACATTATTATTTTCCTCCTTCCACATTATTTTTCTTCGTAGGAAGGACTTCACCACGGTAGATCCAGACTTTAACACCTAGTTTACCATAAGTTGTGTCAGCTTCTTCCCATGCGTAATCGATGTCGGCACGCAATGTATGAAGAGGAACTGTTCCTTCGCTATAATGTTCAGCACGAGCAATATCAGCTCCGCCAAGACGACCAGATACTTGCGTTTTGATACCTTTAGCACCAGCGCGCATTGTACGTTGAATAGCTTGTTTTTGTGCACGACGGAAAGATACACGACCTTCCAATTGTCTTGCAATGTTTTCTGCTACTAATTTCGCATCAAGATCAGCACGTTTGATTTCAACGATGTTGATGTGGACGCGTTTGCCAGTTAAGTCGTTAAGGTTTTTACGAAGTGCTTCGACTTCAGATCCACCTTTACCAATAACCATTCCTGGTTTAGCAGTATGAATTGTAATATTTACACGGTTAGCAGCACGTTCGATTTCAACACGAGAAACAGAAGCATCAGCTAAGCGTTTAGTAATATGATCACGAATACGTAGATCTTCATGCAGGAAATCTGCATAATCTTTTTCAGCGTACCATTTGGAATCCCAATCGCGGATAATACCAATACGCATACCTATTGGATGTACTTTTTGACCCAACGTTACCCCTCCTTCACTTCTGATACCACAACTGTGATGTGGCTCGTACGTTTGTTAATTGGACTAGCGCTACCTTTAGCACGTGGGCGGAAGCGTTTAAGTGTAGGACCTTCGTCTACAAATGCTTCGGACACGACTAAGCTGTTAACGTCTAAATCATAATTATGCTCTGCGTTAGCAATAGCGGATTTTAAAACTTTTTCAATGATTGGAGAAGCTGCTCTTGGTGTATATTTCAAGATAGCAATTGCTTCGCCGATTTGCTTGCCTCGGATCAAATCGATAACGATTCTAGCTTTACGAGGAGCAATACGTACCGTTTTTGCAACGGATTTTGCGCTTGTAACTTCACTTGCCATTAAAGATATCCTCCTCTCAAATTAGCGTCTTGTTTTCTTATCGTCACCTGCGTGACCGCGATAAGTACGAGTTGGCGCAAATTCACCTAATTTATGTCCTACCATGTCTTCTTGTACATAAACTGGTACATGCTTACGACCATCATATACAGCAATTGTTTGACCAACAAATACTGGGAAAATTGTGGAACGACGAGACCATGTTTTAATTACTTGTTTTTTATCACTTTCATTAGCTGCTTCCACTTTTTTCATCAAGTGGTCATCGACAAATGGTCCTTTTTTCAAGCTACGACCCATGAGAGAGCCTCCCTTCGCATAGTCAGGAAGACAGGAACGAATCGTTCCCACTTTCCTGCTAACATTGTTATTACTTCCAAAAACTGATTATTTATTCTTACGACGACGTACGATAAATTTGTCAGTGTTGTTGTTTTTCTTACGAGTTTTGTAACCAAGAGTTGGTTTGCCCCATGGTGACATTGGAGATTTACGTCCGATAGGAGCTTTACCTTCACCACCACCGTGTGGGTGATCGTTAGGGTTCATAACAGAACCACGTACAGTTGGGCGTTTGCCTAACCAACGGGAACGTCCAGCTTTACCAACGTTGATCAGTTCGTGTTGTTCGTTACCAACTTGACCGATTGTTGCGCGGCAAGTAGCAAGGATCATGCGAACTTCGCCAGAGTTCAAACGGATTAATACATATTTGCCTTCTTTACCAAGTACTTGAGCACTTGTTCCAGCAGAACGTACTAGTTGTCCGCCTTTACCAGGTTTTAATTCGATATTGTGGATAACAGTACCCACTGGAATATCTTTCAATTCTAAAGCATTACCAACTTTAATGTCAGCTTCAGCTCCTGAATAGATTGTTTGGCCAACTTGCAAACCTTTTGCTGCAATGATGTAGCGTTTTTCTCCATCTGCATAGTTGATCAAAGCGATATTAGCAGAACGGTTTGGATCATATTCGATCGTAGCAACGCGTCCTGGAACACCATCTTTATTACGTTTAAAATCAATCACGCGGTATTGGCGTTTATGGCCACCGCCGTGATGACGAACAGTTAACTTACCTTGGTTATTACGTCCAGCTTTCTTTGGCAGGGGACGAAGTAATGATTTTTCTGGAGTACTTGTAGTAATCTCAGCGAAATCAGAACTTGTCATGTGCCGACGTCCGTTGGAGGTAGGTTTATATTTTTTGATCGCCATTGTTTTCCCTCCTCTTTAGATTTCATTTAAGGTATTAAACTTCAAAAAATTGGATTTCTTTGCTGTCAGCTGTAACAGAAACAATTGCTTTACGGCGTTTGTTTGTGTAGCCGGCATGACGACCCATACGTTTGAATTTACCTTTATAGTTCATAATGTTTACTTTAGAAACTTTAACGTCGAAGATTTCTTCAACGGCATATTTGACTTGAGTTTTTGTTGCGCGAGTATCTACTTCAAATGTGTATTTCTTGTCATCAAGAATACTTGTAGATTCCTCAGTAACAACTGGGCGCTTAATGATGTCGCGTGCATCCATTATGCAAGCACCTCCTCTACTTTTTCGACAGCTGCTTTAGTAATGATCAATTTGTCATGACTAGCAACTTCTAGTACCGAGATACTTTCAGCCGGAATAACTGTAATGCCTTGTAAGTTACGTGCGGATAATTCAACATTATCACTTTCGCCAGCAACTACAACAAGTGCTTTTGTATCTACAGAAATGTTTTTAAGAAAAGCTGCAAAATCTTTTGTTTTTGGTGCATCGAAAGCTAAGTTTTCAAGTACCAATAGGTTTTCTTCTTTTACTTTAGAAGAAAGCGCAGATTTGATCGCTAAACGACGAACTTTTCTAGGCAATTTGTAAGCATAGCTACGTGGAGTCGGTCCGAAGACAACACCACCGCCACGCCATTGCGGGGAGCGGATAGACCCTTGACGAGCACGTCCAGTACCTTTTTGACGCCATGGTTTACGTCCACCACCGCGTACTTCTGAACGATTTTTTACTTTATGCGTCCCTTGACGAAGAGAAGCACGTTGGCTCAAAATCACATCAACAACCACTTTTTCATTTGGTTCGATACCAAATACTGCGTCATTTAATGTAATTTCGCCAGCACTTGTTCCATCTTGTTTAAGTAAACTTAATTTTGGCATTCGTTAGTCCTCCTTTCTTATAAATTATTTTGCTTTTACAGCAGTTTTAATTTGAACTAATGATTTTTTCGCACCAGGAACGTTTCCTTTTACTAAAAGGATGTTCTTGTCTACGTCTACTTTTACGATTTCAAGGTTTTGGATAGTAACTTGTTCTCCACCCATACGACCTGGAAGAAGTTTATTTTTGAAAACACGGTTAGGTGCTACAGGACCCATTGAACCAGGACGACGATGGTAACGAGAACCGTGAGCCATAGGCCCGCGGGATTGTCCGTGGCGTTTAATAACACCTTGGAACCCTTTACCTTTCGAAATTCCTGTCGCGTCAACGATGTCTCCTTCAGCGAATACATCTACTTTTACTTCTGCACCAATCTCATACTCGTCTAAGTTAACATCGCGAATTTCGCGAATGAAGCGCTTAGGAGTAGTATTGGCTTTTACTACATGACCTTTTTCGGGTTTGTTAGACAATTTTTCGCGTTTATTCTCAAAACCGATTTGAACAGCTTCATAGCCGTCTGTATCGACAGTTTTCTTTTGAAGTACTACGTTTTCCGCAGCTTCGATCACTGTTACTGGAATAAGTTCGCCGTTTTCTGTGAAAACTTGTGTCATCCCTACTTTTCTACCTAAGATTCCTTTGGTCATGTTGACACCTCCTATTAATTGAATTTTTTAAGATTATAATTTGATTTCGATATCTACACCGCTTGGTAAGTCTAAGCGCATTAGGCTATCAACTGTTTGTGGTGTTGGGTTAACAATATCGATTAAACGTTTGTGAGTACGCATTTCAAACTGCTCACGCGAATCTTTATATTTGTGGACCGCACGTAAGATCGTATAAACAGATTTCTCTGTTGGAAGCGGGATCGGACCGGATACAGAAGCACCAGAACGTTTCGCAGTTTCTACGATTTTCTCAGCAGATTGATCCAAGATACGGTGATCATATGCTTTTAAACGAATACGAATTTTTTGTTTTGCCATTATTTTCCCTCCTTTTCGCCTACTTTTAAAATAGACATTCTCCATGGAAATTACCTGAGTGCCCTTGCCATGGCAAAGCGGCCGGGCGTGTCAGCAACCTTCCACTTCATCACATCCCGTTTCCACATGATAGGGGAACGGGTTTGGCAAAATGGGCAGACTAAACCTGTCCATTTGCACTTTATCTATTATACACGCTTCCCCCTTCGATGACAACCAATTTTTTGAAATTTATTTATCACTGCCCAAATTGTTTTATATATATAGAAGAAACTGGAAATAGGTCTTTAGGATAATTTTTTAATTAAATATATTATTTTTTTAAAAAATATGGTAAAGTAATATTCGGACACCTGATGATGACAGGTTTGCATTTTTTATTTTTCTAAAAAACAGGAGGCATTTTTAATGAAAAAACGGAGAAAATCGATATTACAGATCTTATTACCCTCTTTTATTATCGTTTTAGCGGTAGCACTTGCTGTTGTAGGAGTAATCAACTTCCTAAGCGCCAAGCGAGACCTGGTAAATAACGTAAGCAATAGTGCAACATCTAATGTAAATAGTTTATCTAGTCTAATAGATGAGAGTATTAGCCAAAAAATCGATGTAGTACATTATCTAGCAAACCAAACCAGCGTTTCGGCAAATGCAAAGAAAAGCGAAACAGATGCGGTATTGAGCAATTATACATCGACTATTCCTGATATCCAAAATATCTATTATGGAAAAGAGAACGGTAAATTCATCCAACAACCGGAAACAAAGATGCCAGACGGATATGATCCAACAACAAGAGATTGGTATAAAGAAGCTATTGCAGATAACGGCGACAAACCTATTTTAACTGCGCCTTACATTGCTGCTTCTACAACCGAAATGACTCTTACGATCGCACAAAAAGCCAGCGATGAATCAGGTGTCGTAGGATTAGACATCAACTTATCCCGCCTGATCGATACTGTTAAAGAAGTTAAAATCGGCCAACATGGTTCTGCTGTTGCACTAGCAAAAGACGGCAGCGTGATTGCCAGCAAAAATTGGAAGTCCGGTTCCAAAAACAAGATCACCAAAGCGATCATGGATCAAAAAGAAGCAAATGGTGAATTCACTGTCGGGAACGGTTCGGATAAACAACGCGTCTTCTACCAAACAGACCCAGTAACTGGTTGGAAGATCGCCGGTACATTCAGCGAAAAAGAGATCCTCGATCAAACTTTACCTATTATATGGCGCACATTACTTGTTGCCGTAGTTTCTCTTATTATCGGTAGCGTGATCATCTGGTTCATTACTCGAATGATCATCCGCCGTTTAAAAACGATTGTTGATGCTGCTGAAAAGATCAGCGAAGGCGATTTGACAGAACAAGTAACCGTTCGTCGTAACGATGAGATCGGTGCTCTCGGTCAAGCTTTCAATACGATGACATCTTCCTTGAAAACACTAATCCACTCAATCAATACATCGACTCAAGCCATTTCCACATCATCTGAGGAATTAACGGCCAGCGCGGAAGAAACAAGCAATGCCACAACAGAGATCACTCAGTCATTAGAAGGATTATCTTCCCAATCCAACTCCGCCGTTGTATCCATCAAGGAAAACGCCGATCGTCTAGCCGAAGTCAGCAGCTGGCTGAAAATGGCTTCTGACAGTTCTACGATGCTCCTAGCCACTTCACAGACATCTAATGAAAAAGCACGTGAAGGAAATGTATTAGTAGAACGTACTGTTTCGCAAATGAATAATATCGATGTTTCCGTAAAAGAAGCAGATGCCGTCGTTCACGGGCTGGCTACGAAATCCGAAGAGATCCAAACCATCTTACAGACGATCAACCAAATTTCCGATCAAACGAATTTACTTGCTTTAAACGCAGCGATCGAAGCCGCTAGAGCTGGTGAATCTGGTAAAGGATTCAGCGTTGTTGCTGAAGAAGTACGTAAATTAGCAGAACAATCAAGTGCCTCTTCTAAAAATATCGAAGTGCTGATCAAAGAAATCGTAAAAGAGATCGAGCAATCACTGAAAACTTTCCAAAATATCCAAGTTTCCGTATCTGACGGTTACAGCGCTGTAAATAAAACAGCCGAAAACTTCAAAGAATTGCAGCAGTCCTCTGATTTGATCGCTACTGACCTTACCGGTATGAACAACTTGATCACAGAAGTAAGCGATAATGCTTCTGATGTATCCAGCATTATGCAGCAAATAACAGCTGCAGCTGAAGAATCACAAAAACATAATAAGCAGATCGCTGAATCTGCTGAAGAGCAAGTCGCTTCCACAGAAGAAGTTGCACAAGCGGCTGAAAGCCTTTCTGCCTTAGCAGAAAATCTGCTACAAGAAATCGAACATTTCAAGACAACTAGCACAGAAGAAGAGCCAACCTTAATAGAAGAAAGTGATAAAAATCTGCACGTATCTTTAGAACATTAAAAAACGAAAACCCCTATCTTGTCTCGACAGATAGGGGTTTTTTTCACGTTTGGATCACTCTTGTTTTTGCTTCATACATGTATCCTTTTCCCTAAGAAACAAAATTTTTAAATGTTACCGTTTACATTTTTGAATATGTCCGTTATAATGAACTCATCAAGACGTTATGACGTCTTGATGTCATACCCAATTAAGAAAGGAGAATGTTAGATGCCTTCATTAGAAAATCTATCTCGACAATTACTCGTTTTGATGGGAGGACCCGATAATATTATCTCTGTTACCCATTGCGCTACCAGATTGCGACCGGTTTTAAAAGACCGAGCGTTAGTCAAGACAGCTGAAATCGATGCTTTAGATGGCGTTACAGGTGTCGTGAATAAAGAAGCAGGTCTGCAAATCATTATTGGTACTAATGTGGGAGAAGTGTATGATGCTTTTATGAAAGTGTGGCAAGCAGATGATGCTACTTCTCAAAAAGCAGAAACAGAAACATCGGAAGTCCCGAGTGAAAAGCGCAGCTGGTTTAACGGTTTTGTCGCATTAGTAGTAAGTATATTTTCACCTTTACTCCCTTTACTTGCTGGAGCCGGTCTACTACGAGGTTTTACAATTTTAGCCAATGAGATCGGATGGCTACCTACTGAAAGCTCAACAAATGTGCTATTGACGCTAGCCGCAACATCGGTCTTTTATTTCTTGCCTTTATTGATCGCAGTTACTTCTGCTAAGCGCTTTGCAACCAGTCCTTATATTGCAATGGCCATAATGGGGGCTTTGATCATGCCTGATTTTATTGGATTAGTAAAAGGCGACGGCGGCAATACCATTACGTTTTTAGGTATCGCGATCCCAGTTTTTAATTATACAAGTCAAATAATCCCTGCGATTCTAACTACATGGCTACAGTCTAAAATGGAATTATTTATGAAGAAAAAAATACCAAACAGCTTGCATATGATCGTCATTCCAACCGTCCTGCTCTTTGTCCTTGTACCGGTCGCAGCCGGCATTTTTGGACCTTTAGGCAACTATCTAAGCATCGGTATCGCGAATGGCGTGGGTTGGCTTTCCAATATCAATCAAGTTATCACAGGAGCAGTAGTTGGCGGGATCTGGAATATCCTGATTCTATTCGGCGTCCATTGGGCACCAAATACCATGGTCGTTATTCCCGAAGTTGCTAAAACCGGACACTCTGCCTTCATCGCGTATGCAGCTAATGCTAACTTTGGCATGGCCGGCGCCGCATTTGCGATTTTCCTTAAATCACGTAATCGGAAATTAAAAAACTTTTCTCTAACAGCCATCACATCCGTGTTTCTTTCGGGAATCGTGGAGCCAGCCATTTATGGTTTAGGCGTTAAATTTAAAAGCCCGCTTGTGGCGGGATGTTTAGGTGCAGCTATCGGTGGAGCATTTATGGGTATTTTCCATGTAATTGGAAACGCTTTCGTATTTGGCGGACTTACCACCATCCCTGCTTTTGCCGGTCCGACTCTTTGGGCATATATCGTCGGCCTCGTTATCTCGTTTGCCGGCGGGCTAGCTTTCACTCTCCTTTTCGGAGTCAAAGATCCAGAAGCAGAAATGAATCAATAAATGAATTACGAAAGGATGAAGAAAATGAATTTAGAGACAAAAATAAAAGGAACACTAGGACTAGCTGCCATTGGGGATGCAATGGGAGCCACCACGGAGAACTTATCTTTCGACCAGATCCGCGCACATTTTGGAGGACCATTGACAGAATTAAAAAAACCAGGAAAAACAGCTTTTGCTTTAGGCAACGAAGCCGGACAAGTGACTGATGATTTTTCTCAAATCTATTTCCTTTCGCACGCGATTTTAAAAAATGATGGGAAGATCGATACAGAGACAGTAATCCAAGCGATTTTGGATTGGTCAAATGTTTCTTGGTATTTTGATCGGTTTGCCGGTCCAACCACGAGAAGCGCTGTGGCGATGTATAAAGATCCAGAATCCAAAATGAAGCCGCTACCTGGAGCTGTGACCATTGATTATGCTTCCAAAGCTACGAATGGCGCCGCGATGAAAATTGCTCCCGCCGGAATTTTGCATCCAAACGATATAGAAGCTGCCATCAACGATGCTATTCTCATCACACAAGTCACCCATGATAACTCACTCGCTATTTCAGGAGCATGTGCAGTTGCAGCAGCTACAAGCGCTTCACTAGCAGAAAATTCTACAGTCGATCAGGCGCTGAGTGCTGGACTTTATGGCGCGATCCGCGGTGAGGAAAAAGCGAAAAAGCTCTCTCGAGAAGTTGCCGGTCCCAGTGTTGTGAAACGCATACAATTAGCGTATACTATCATTACAGGTGTTGGCACAAAAGAAGAAAAGCTGAAAAACTTAGCCGAGATCGTCGGTAGCGGTCTGCATATTTCTGAAGCCGTTCCGTGCGCCTTCGGTATTATCGCACTCAATAAAGAAAACCCACTCCAAGCCGTTATCGATGCTGTAAACATCGGGTATGACACAGATACTATCGCAACGATCGTGGGCTCGATGGTTGGCGCATTTACAAATGTAAACGATTCAGCGTTTATTGCTTTATTTGATACGATTCAGCATGCCAACGATTTTCAAATAGAAAAATTAGCAAATTCATTAGCAAATGTGGTGAAAAAACATGAAGGGCAACAACATTAAATACGTAACTGTTTATAATCATCTCAAGCAAGATATCATTTCCGGCAAATATCCCGTCGGATCGTTATTCCCTGCTGAACCTGATCTGCAAAAGCACTACAACGTCAGTCGGATCACGATCCGCCATTCTCTCCAGCTATTAGTCGATGAAGGCTATATCAAGCGTATCCATGGGGTTGGAACCATTGTGCTTAGCCAAAAAGAATCTCTGCAACTGCAGACGCTGCTTAGTTTTTCCGAAGAGAACAACAACCGCTCGCTCCATTCTGCACTGCTCTCCTTCGACAACGATCTGCCTGCAGACACAATGGTTTGTTCAAAGCTCGACCTGCCGAAAGGTGCATTAGTAAGCCGCCATGAGCGTCTGCGGTGGATCGATGATGTTCCCATCAGCTTCCAGCGTGTCTACTGTCCTTCTTTTCTGTCTTTAGCGGCAGAAGAGTTAGCTGCTCCAGATGCTTCTTTGTATAAACTTTTTCAAGAAAAAGGCTATATCGTAACAAAAGCACAAGAAACGATCGAATCAATGGTCGCTGACAAAACACTGGCAGCACATCTACATGTAGATGAGAACAGCCCCTTGTTGCATGTACAGCGTGTTACACGAGATCAAGAAGACCGCCTTATAGAATATACCGAATTTTTCTATCCTGGCAATCGCTACCAGTATAACATCCAACTGCAAGTCCCTTAATAGTCAAAAAAACAGCTGTCCTCCATAAAGGAGCAGCTGTTTTTTGATTGTCACAATAGCCATAAACATACGGTGACCGCAATAAATACCAAGAATGCGATCGCATCAATGCCATGCCAATGGAGCAATCTAAACCGCGTCCGCTTGGCATCGCCCTCATAACCTCTTACTTCCATCGCATTGGCAAGATCCTCGGCTCGGTTGAATGAACTAACGAATAGCGGGATAAAGACCGGCACGATCTTTTTCATCTGCTCAAAGATATTTCCTTCCCCGAAATCCACCCCACGGGCACGCTGAGCTTTCATGATCTTATCTGTTTCCTCCATCAATGTCGGGATAAAACGCATCGAAACCGTAAGCATAAGCGCAATATCCTGCACCGGCATACGCAAATAGGAGAATGGTTTCAACAAGTAAGAGATCGCATCCGCTAAGTCCATCGGTTTCGTTGTCAGCGTCACTACCGTCGACATGACGATCAGCAGTGTGAAACGCAGAAACACTAGCGCTCCGTTCGCGATCCCGAACGAGGAGATCGTAATGGCTCCCCATTGGAAATAGACTTCACCGCCACCGGTAAACAGTAGCTGCATCACAACCGTGAAGAGGATCAGCCAAATCAGCGGACGTATCCCTTTAATAAACACGTTGACTTTTATTCGTGTCAACACAACTACCAAGAAAGTGAAAAAGATAATCAAAAAAGTCGTGATCCAATTATCTACCAAAAACAAGATCCCAATATAAAGCAGTCCCATTACCAGCTTGGCACGCGGGTCGAGTCGATGAAGAAAAGAATCCCCCGGTACATATCTTCCTAAAATCAGCTTATCGATCATGAGACCACTTCCTTTCCATCAATTAAAACTTTGAATAATGACACTCGCAAGCATCAGCACTGTAATCGTTATGTTGACCACCAAAAAATTCTTGATACAAATGGCAAATGTTTTTGCTTTCACTTGCTCCTTATTAAACAATTTTAAGTTTCGATACACAGGATACGCCGCCAATATACTTAGCAACATGATTGGGTGTAAATAGTTTAACAATACTCCTACTATAATAGCAGCAAATGAAGCATAATATAACGTATTAAATAAAATCACGCCTGCTTTTCTTCCTATATAATACGGCAGTGTAAAGCGATTGTTGCGGATATCTTCTTCTAAATCACATAGATTATTCGCCAACATGATATTTGCGATCGTAAATATCAACGGCAACGATACAACGCCGATCCGGATGATTTCCAGCAGATTGACCTCCAGCGTCACCCAAGCACCTTGCCACACTAAACTTGCGATTCCAGCATCGCTCGCATTGACATAAATCGCTAAGAAAAAGATACCGAACCCCATCGTTACTCCGGAGAAAATTTCCCCAAGCGGCATTCTGGAAAGCGGTACAGGACCAAATGTGTATAAGATCCCGATACAAAAACAAATAAAACCAATCAGTAATACCAGTAGATCTGTTTGAAATACAAGCCAAACTCCCAACAATGTTGCAGTTAGAAACAGGCCAAAAATGGTAATAATAACCGTTTTTTCCGGAATTTCCCTTTGGCCGATCACATTTTTCGACTTCCGATAGTCAAACTCATGCTTGTCGGTAGCCTTTCGATAGTCCATATAATTATTGATCGCGGTCGTTGTTAAATCAAAAATGAACATCGACGCAAAAAAAGTGATCGTTTGCAGCGGTTCAAAGACGTGATAATGGAAGATAACATATAATATCCCAATCATAAAAGGAAACACACTGGCAATTTTTGTTCTGATCTCGACTAGATCAAGGAACGTTAGTAACGACATACGCCCTTTCCTCCCCTACATTCTTAATTTCCCATTTTAAAATCGTCTGTATTGACCAATTCAAACTTGCCTTTCAATCCTGGAGTGATGTATACCTTCTTGTCGCGGCTGACAAAGACTGCTTCCACTCCTTTGAATTGTTTCAAATATGCCAGTCCGCCTTGGATCCCTTTAGAAAAAGTCGCGGTGGACAAGCCGTCTCCATCGATCGATTTTTTCGAGATGATCGAAACACCGGCAATATTGTTGTCAAACGGATAACCCGTTTTCGGATCTAATAAATGATGGTAGTCTTTTCCATCCACTTCTAAATGACGTTCATAGATGCCAGAAGTAACGATCGACATTTCTTCCGTCTCCAGCTTGCCGATAATACTTCCACGCGGCGAAAATGGATCTTGGATACCGACGTTCCATTTTTTTTCGTCAGGATTGTGACCGATAACGAAAATATTACCACCGAGGTCTACGATCGCTGAATTGACGCCGTGAGCTTTCATCACTTTCGCTACTTCATCCGCGATATACCCCTTAGCGATGGCTCCCAGATCAAGCGCCATACCTTTTCGCTTCAAATAAACGGTTTGGTTCGCTTCATTCAGCTGCACATCTTTATAATTTACCAATGGCAAACGATTATCGATCTCTGCTTGGCTTGGTTTGCGTGCATCTGGAAAGCCGATCCGCCACAAATTAGTAAGTGGTCCGATCGCCAAATCAAAGCCGCCATCAGAATTTTTGCTGTAGAAAATAGCTCTTTCAATCAAGAAGAACATATTTTTTGTTACTTTGACAGGTTTTTTCCCGGAATTAGCATTGATTTTATCGATCTCAGTATTTTTACCGTCATCATTTGTAGTGATCTCCGCCGCTAATTCTCGAATTTTCTTGTAAGACGCATCCATCGCATCTTGTTTTCCAGCATTATAGATCTTCAGAGAAACTACTGTGCCCATAAGAAAATCTTTTTTGCTAAGCGGCAATGTTTCCTTTTGATCCTGTTTTTTAGAAACTTCTTTTTTTGGTCCGCCGCATGCAGCTAAACTGCCGATCAGCAGAATAAAAACAAGCAGCCATGTCCATTTTTTCATTATCATTGCACCTTTCAATATGACCTCACTAGAAATACTATACCATATAACCCTATAATTGCTCATAAAAATAGCGACTAATCTTGCAATGCAGGATTAGTCGCTTACTTGCTAATAATGGTAATTCTTATTCTGCTTCTACGAAATTATAAACTTCGATTTTCTTTGTGTCGCCTTTTTGAGCTGCATTGATCAATTGATCTGCATATAATTGGAAAGCTTTAGAAGATTCTGTTGCACCAGATACAGTATCTACGTCAGCAGATTGTTTCTTTTCAAGTTCTTTGTTTAAAGTAGGGATGTATTCTTTCGGACCCACACCTGTTTTAGATTTCATTGCTTTTTCATAGTCAGCATCTTCGGATTTTTTCTTGCCGTCTTTTGTTACATAATTATAATCAGAAGTTGCGATTTTGCCATCTTTTACTTCGATGTTGAAGACTACGCGATAGTTATGTGCGTAATTTTTTTCTTCCAAGCTGTATTTACCGTCTTTCAATTTAGCACCATTGTCGATTTCGATTGTTGAAGTATCGCCACGTTGTGCTGCTTGGATCAATTGGTTTGCATAATTAGCGAAAGCGTCAGAAGAATGAGTTGCTCCACTTACTGCTTCTACTTTGCTTGCTGCTTGTTCTTTTACTAAAGAGTCATTTAATTGTTTGATATATTCTTTTGGACCAACACCGGATTTAGCTTTCATTGCTTTTTCATAACCAGCATCTTCGGATTTTTTCTTGCCATCTTTATTTAAGTAATCGTAGTTGGATTCTGTGATCTTACCATCTTTTACTTTAATATCGAAGGAAACACGATAATCATGATCATAATTTTTTTCTTCTAATTTATAAGTGCCGTCTGTAAGTGTACCGTCTTTCTTAGCATCTTTGCTAACTGTTGCAGTTTGTTTTGAATCTGATTTGCTTTTATCTTTGCTACCGCTATCATTGTTTCCACAAGCTACTAATAACATACTGGAAGCTAACACAGCAGTTACACCCATTGCAATTTTTTTCACTTTCATAAAAGTTCCCACCTTTAATTTTTTATTATGTGACGTTATGCACATTAATTTTTAGAACCCAACACTCTTTCACAACCAAATAATAGCACCCTTTAGGCGGTTTGTCTATACTAAATCAAAAAACGGAATTGAATAAATTTTCTAAAAAATGAATAGTATTTCGGGAAATATGTAGTTAAATGTTAAAAATGATACAAAAACAGCTTTATAACTTGGTAAAAACTGATACTTTTGGTCTATGAATTTTGCCACTTTTCATACAAAGAACTATTTTTTTATAAAATGCACTATTTGCCCTCAAATTGACTAGACATAAGCGCTCTCAATCTGTTACACTATGGTAGATTAATAGTCTTATTTATATTTTTCATAATAGCTTTTGTGAAAAAAAATACAAGGAGTTGAGAGAGCATATGCCTGAAAAGAATATCGTTTTAATAGGGGCGGGATATGCAGGTGTTCATGCAGCTAAGAAATTAGCAAAGAAATACAAAAAAGATAAAGATGTAACGATTACATTGATCGATAGACATTCTTATCACACCATGATGACCGAATTACATGAAGTAGCGGCTGCACGGGTGGAACCAACTGCAGTTCAATACGACCTGCGCCGATTATTCAATCGTACAAAAGTAAATTTAGTTACTGATAATGTAACTAATGTCGATCACGACAAAAAAATCGTCACTACCGAACACGGCACTTATCCATTTGATTATCTTATTTTAGGTATGGGTGGCGAGCCAAATGACTTTGGTACTCCCGGCGTTGCAGAACACGGCTTTACATTATGGTCTTGGGAAGACGCTGTTAAACTACGCAAACATATAGAAGATACTGTTACTGCAGCTTCTCGCATCCAAGATGTTGCTAAGCGAAAAGCAATGCTTAGCTTTGTAGTCTGTGGTTCCGGCTTTACTGGAATCGAAATGGTCGGCGAATTGCTGGAATGGAAAACTCGTTTAGCAAAAGATAACAAGATCGATCCAAACGAAATCGAATTGTCTGTTGTCGAAGCTGTACCAACGATCCTAAACATGCTAGACCGTCGTGATGCTGATAAAGCAGAACGCTACATGGTCAAAAAAGGAATCAAAATTCTTAAAAGCGCTCCGATCGTTGAAGTTAAATCGGACCGCATCATCTTGAAATCCGGACAAGAGCTTCCAACTCATACATTGATTTGGACTGCCGGCGTAAAAGCTAACTCCGATACAGAAGAATACGGCATGGAATCTGCTCGTGCTGGTCGTTTGAAAGTAAACGAATTTATGGAAGCAGATGGTTTGAAAGACGTTTATGTAGTTGGTGACTTAGCTTACTTTGAAGAAAATGAAGGCAAACCAACTCCACAAATCGTTGAAGCTGCTGAACAAACTGGGATGACTGCTGCGAAAAGCATCATTTCCGAAATCAGCGGAACAGAAAAAGAACCTTACAATGGTAAATATCATGGTGTTATGGTCTCGATCGGTGCTAAATATGGTGTTGCCCACTTAGGCAGCATGCATTTATCTGGCTGGTTCGCGATTTTCATGAAACACATGGTCAATCTATATTACTTCTTTGGCATTCGCAGTGGCTACTACATGTGGCAATATATCATGCACGAATTCTTCCACATCAAAGATGGCCGCAATATTTTCCGCGGTTGGACTTCTCGCTATGGAAACGTTATCTGGGTATTACCACTACGTGTTTACCTTGGCTGGTTCTGGATCGATGAAGCATTGTCGAAAATTTATGGTGAAAGTACTTGGGATAAAGTCAACTTCTCTCACTTAGGACGTCTTTTCAACGGTATTGGTAAGGATTCTTGGCTGACAGCAACAACTTCTAAGATGCCATTTGACTGGTTGCAAACTGCAGCTACTTCTGGTGCAAGTCAAGCAGCTGGTGATAAAGCCGGAGAAGCTGCTCAAAATGTTACTGTTCCGATCTTACAACATATGCCTGGCTGGTTTAAATGGATCATGCAATTATTGATGCCAAACCTTGACGTTGCATTGTTCATGCAAAAAGTAGTTCCATTCATCGAACTTGCGATCGGTCTTGCGATCTTAGCTGGTCTATTCACTTGGTTAGCAAGTATCGGAAGTGCTGGCTTCCTAGTAATGTTTACTTTCAGCGCAATGCTTGGCTGGGATAAATTCTGGGCATTACCTGCTTCCATCGCAATGTTGAACGGTGCCGGACGTACATTCGGCTTTGACTTCTGGGTTGTTCCTTGGATCCAAAAAGGTCTCGGCAAATGGTGGTACGGTAAACCTAAATCGATTTATCGAGATAAATAACCTATCAAATAAAGCTGGAGCAGTCCATTTGTCTATTCATAAACGAATGGGACTGCTCCCTTTTTTTACTTAAATACTGTCTATTTAGCGAAATATCATTTACAATAAAGGAAATGAACGAATAAGATGGGTTGGATCACAGATGACGAAGAATAAACGACTCGTTTACATTGCCTTGCTAGCTGCTCAAGCGGTGGTTATCGGCCTCTTAGAACGAGCAATTCCTTTCCCCTTTGCCTTTGCTCCTGGAGCGAAGTTGGGGTTATCGAATATTATCACCTGCATTTCTTTATATACATTATCCTTCAAAGATACATTTATCATAGTGGCGATCCGATTAGTACTGGCAACCCTGCTTGGCGGCACGATCTCCACATTCTTATACAGTGCCAGTGGAGCAATCATCAGTCTGCTCGGAATGTTTCTCGTGAAACAATTGGGGCCAAAACGCATCAGTATTATTGGTGTCAGCACAACCGGGGGCATACTTCATAACGTCGGGCAGCTTTTAGTAGCTAGCTTTTTAGCTAAATCTTGGAATGTGATGCTTTATTTACCAGTTTTGTCTTTCATCGGCATTCTTTCTGGGATCGCTGTTGGGATCGCTGCTAATTATTTATTAAAAAACGTAAAAACATTGCAAGTTTTTTTCCTTGCGAAAGAAAATAGAGAACACTAATCAAAGGAGTTTCGCTATGCAAATCAATGCCATGTGGAATAACTATCCTGAACTTCAGAAAGATTTAAAAGAAGTTTTAGTTACGATCGAAAAAAATATCAAGATCCGCGATAAAAATGTCGCTGAAAATATCAATGCTATGATCCACTCCGGCGGAAAACTTTTACGCCCTGCCTTTGTATTGCTGACTGCTCAAGCCGGGCCAGAATATAATGTGGATCGATCGATTGCCGTTGCAAGCGCCCTCGAGGTTCTGCACATGGCGACGCTTATCCACGATGATGTGATTGATGATGCAGACATGCGCCGCGGTGTGCCGACGATCCATTCCAAATTCGGACGGAAATACGCTGTTTATACCGGTGACTATCTATTCTGCGTCTGTTTCAAGATTCTCTCCGCACATGCCGATTCTGTTGAAAATATTGATTTTAACAGCAAGAATATCGAAAAAATATTAATGGGCGAACTGAATCAGATGAAAGATCTTTATCATATGAATGTGACGGTCAAAGATTATCTCACACGCATTTCCGGTAAAACCGCGCAATTATTCGCTCTAAGCTGTTATTCCGGTGCTGTTTCCAGCAAAGCTCCGCGAAAAACACTTTATACAGCGAAAAATGCCGGCCATTTTATTGGCATGGCTTTCCAGATTATCGATGATATCTTGGATTACACCAGCACAGATGATGGTCTCGGCAAACCTGTATTGAATGATGTAAAACAAGGAAATTATTCACTACCGTTGATTTATGCGATGCAGAAACATCAGGATGAGTTTTTACCGCTGCTTGAGAAGAGAGAAGAGATGACTGATACAGACTTACAAGCATTAGCTGTGTTGGTCAAAAAACACAATGGTGTAGAACAAGCTTTTGAACTTGCAGATAAATATACCAAAAAGGCAATCAAAGAAATTCATAAACTTCCATCTGGGAAATATCGTGATCACATGTTGTCGATCACTTTGAGTGTTTTAAATAGAAAGAATTAGTAAAAGGTAGCAGCTCTTAGAGCCGCTACCTTTTACTAATTCCCACCACTCGAAGCTGCGACTGTGCTCGCCGCCGCTACGCTTGCTAGAGCAGCTTGTTCGATCGCGATCAGCAGATTCATGCTGATCATTAGTCCCTCGACTTGTTGCTGATCCATATGGCCAATCTCATTTTCTATATAAAGGCTGATTGCGATTGCTGTTTGAAACTTTCGATCGAATCTCAGCACAGGCAGTCTTTTTAATTCTTCGATCAATTTGGCAAGAAACTTGCCATCAAGTTTTTGTTCTCCTAATGCAAAAGCCATGATGCCAACACCAGAATAATGCAGTTCTGTGATCTTGATGCGTTCTTTATCTAATATTGCCAATACTTTTTTGACTTGTTCGATATATGCTTTCTGCTTCTCGCCATAGAGCAATGTCCCCGTCGCCGCTAGAAACTGAAGGCCGTTACTCTTTCGAAGCTTTAGGTCTGCGAAAGCTTGATAGTAATATTCCGTTATTTCAGCAATTTCATGTACTGTCATGTCGGTACCCATTTGGGCCAGCATGACGCTGGAAGTGATATCTTCAGCACCAGTCAGAAATGGATGATCTGCTTTTAATTCTAGGTATATCTCACGCGCTTTACTAATAACAGCTCTGGTTCCTTCCTTGTTTTCCAACAATAAGTATGCCGCAAAATAGGTATATTCTGTGCGTTGAAACTTAGCATCGATGAGCTGTTTGTAAAAGCTTACTAAGCGTTGAGCAGCTATCGGACTTTCTTCTCCACTTGCAACCAACAACCCAGCTAAAGATGCTCTTATATTCGTTGTCAAGGTCGTAAACACACCGGTCTCTTCTTTTAAGTATTGGCTCATCGCCATGAATTTCTCTATATCCAATTCGGCTTCTTCCTTCATAAATAAACGCGCGATCAGATATCTGATACGCTTATCTACAAATGTTACTTTCGCCTTATTCAAGGTTTCGTAATTATCACGCAATCTTTCTACGAGCTGTATTTCTTGCAAATTAAAATCTGTCATTTCCACTGCTCCTTTTGCGAATATGTTTTCTTTATTATAAAGGAAATAGGTATCCGAATGCTAATGATAATAAAAAAAGACCGATGAGGGAATGCCTCATCGGTCTTTATATTTAAGAGATTATTTGTTGATTGTAGTTACAACGCCTGAACCTACAGTACGTCCACCTTCACGGATGGAGAAACGAGTACCGTCTTCGATAGCGATTGGAGCGATCAATTCAACAGCTAATTCAATGTTATCACCAGGCATAACCATTTCAGTACCTTCTGGCAAAGTAACAATACCTGTTACGTCAGTTGTACGGAAATAGAATTGTGGACGATAGTTGTTGAAGAATGGAGTGTGACGTCCACCTTCTTCTTTAGTTAAAACATAAGTTTCAGCTTTGAAAGTAGTGTGTGGAGTGATCGAACCTGGTTTAGCAAGTACTTGTCCACGTTGGATGTCTTCACGTGCAACACCACGTAAAAGTGCACCGATGTTATCGCCTGCTTCAGCATAGTCAAGTAACTTACGGAACATTTCTACTCCAGTTACAACAACTTTTTTGCTTTCTTCAGAGATACCGATAACGTCTACTTCGTCACCAACTTTGATTGTTCCACGTTCAACACGACCAGTTGCAACTGTTCCACGACCAGTGATTGAGAATACATCCTCAACTGGCATCATGAATGGTTTGTCGTGGTCACGTTCTGGAGTTGGGATGTAAGAATCAACAGCGTCCATCAATTCGTTGATTTTTTCTTCCCATTCTGCTTCGCCTTCAAGAGCTTTAAGTGCAGAACCTTTAACTACAGGAATGTCATCACCAGGGAATTCGTATTCAGAAAGTAAGTCACGAACTTCCATTTCAACTAATTCAAGTAATTCTTCGTCATCCACCATGTCGCATTTGTTTAAGAATACAACGATGTATGGAACACCTACGTTACGAGAAAGCAAGATGTGTTCACGAGTTTGTGGCATTGGGCCATCAGCAGCAGATACTACTAAGATAGCTCCGTCCATTTGTGCAGCACCAGTGATCATGTTTTTAACATAGTCAGCGTGTCCTGGGCAGTCTACGTGTGCGTAGTGACGGTTTTCAGTTTCGTACTCAACGTGAGCTGTAGAGATTGTAATACCACGTTCACGTTCTTCTGGAGCACCATCGATTTGGTCATATGCAGAAGCTTCTGCAAAACCTTTCTTAGATAGTACAGTTGTGATTGCAGCTGTTAAAGTAGTTTTACCATGGTCAACGTGTCCGATTGTACCAACGTTAACATGGGGTTTAGAACGGTCATATTTTGCTTTTGCCATTTTAAATGAATCCTCCTTAAGGGTTTATAATTATATTTCAAACAAGTAATCTTGTCCGAAAGACCTTTATATTGTAGTTATACTGCATCTGGGGAAAAAAAGCAATTAATCTTCTTTATTTCCGCCGCCATTTGCTTTGATAATTTCTTCTGAGATAGACTTAGGTGTTTCTTCATAGTGGTCAAATTGCATTGTATAAGTGCCTCGACCTTGTGTAGAAGAACGTAAGTCTGTTGCATAACCGAACATGTTTGCAAGTGGAACAAAAGCGTGAACAACTTGAGCGTTGCCGCGAGCTTCCATACCTTCTACGCGTCCACGACGGCTAGTGATGTTACCCATGATATCTCCTAGATATTCTTCTGGGATAACGACTTCAACAGTCATGATCGGTTCTAATAGAACTGGATCACATTTTTTAGCAGCATTACGCAAGGCCATGCTCGCAGCAACTTTAAATGCCATTTCGTTGGAGTCGACATCATGGTAAGAACCATCATAAAGTTTTGCTTTGATGTCAATAAGTGGGAATCCTGCAAGCACACCGTTATCCAATGCACCTTCAAGGCCCGCTTGAACTGCTGGGATGTATTCACGTGGAACAACACCACCGACAATCGCGTTTTCAAATTCAAAACCTTTACCTTCTTCGTTAGGGCTGAATTCAATCCAAACGTGACCGTATTGTCCACGACCACCAGATTGACGTACAAATTTACCTTCTACTTGAGCAGATTTACGGAACGTTTCACGGTAAGAAACTTGTGGGTTACCAACATTAGCTTCTACGCGGAATTCACGTTTCATACGGTCTACCAAGATATCAAGGTGAAGTTCACCCATACCAGAAATGATAGTTTGTCCAGTTTCTGTGTTTGTTTCGGTACGGAACGTTGGATCTTCTTCTGCAAGTTTAGCAAGCGCTTGGCTCATCTTATCTTGGTCAGCTTTAGATTTTGGTTCGATCGCAACAGAGATAACTGGTTCTGGGAATTCCATGGATTCTAAGATGATTTGATCTTTTTCATCACAAAGCGTGTCCCCAGTAGTTGTGTCTTTCAAGCCAACAGCTGCAGCGATATCACCGGAATAAACAATATCGATTTCCTCACGGTGGTTAGCATGCATTTGTAGGATACGTCCGACACGTTCGCGTTTACCTTTTGTAGAGTTTTGTACGTAAGAACCGGAGTTCAAAGTACCGGAATAAACGCGGAAGAAAGTTAGACGGCCAACATAAGGGTCAGTCATAACTTTAAATGCTAACGAAGAGAATGGTTCGCTATCGTCAGCGTGACGTGCTGCTTCTTCACCATCAGGTAAAACACCTTTAATCGAAGGTACGTCAGTTGGAGCTGGAAGATAATCTAGAACAGCATCAAGCATTGGTTGTACACCTTTGTTTTTGAATGCTGTACCACATACTACTGGATAGAATTCAACTGCAAGTGTTCCTTTACGGATCGCTGCTTTGAGCTCATCTTTCGTAATTTCTTCGCCTTCCAGATATTTCATCATTAGTTCTTCATCAAGTTCTGCAACAGCCTCGATTAGTTTACCATGATATTCATCTGCAAGATCTTTAAGATCCTCAGGAATCTCTTTGATATGCGGATCATTACCTAGATCATCTTCATAATATAATGCGTTCATTTCGATTAAGTCGATGATACCTTGAAAATCATCTTCGGCACCGATCGGCAATTGAATTGGATGCGCATTAGCATCAAGACGGTCATGCAATGTTTTAACAGAGTACAAGAAATCTGCACCGATTTTGTCCATTTTGTTGACAAATACTACGCGGGGAACCCCGTAAGTAGTAGCTTGGCGCCAAACTGTTTCTGTTTGTGGTTCCACGCCCGATTGTGCATCAAGTACTGCGACTGCACCATCAAGTACACGAAGGGAACGTTCTACTTCAACTGTGAAGTCTACGTGTCCTGGAGTATCGATGATATTTACGCGGTACCCTTTCCATTGGGCTGTTGTCGCAGCAGAAGTGATTGTGATACCACGTTCTTGCTCTTGCTCCATCCAGTCCATTTGAGAAGCACCTTCATGGGTTTCACCAATTTTGTGAATACGCCCTGTATAGAAAAGGATACGTTCCGTAGTAGTAGTTTTACCCGCATCGATGTGCGCCATAATACCAATATTACGAGTCTTTTCTAAGGAGAACTCTCTAGCCATGTTGTCTTTCTCCTTCCATCAAACTTATTAGGCAACGAATTGCCCTTGTTTACGAATAATCTTACCAGCGGTAGTGAGCGAATGCTTTGTTCGCTTCTGCCATTTTGTGTGTATCTTCGCGTTTCTTCACAGAAGCACCAGTATTGTTAGCTGCATCCATGATCTCACGAGCTAGGCGAAGTTCCATTGTTTTTTCACCACGAAGACGAGAGTAGTTAACTAACCAACGCAATCCAAGTGTAGTACGACGATCCGCACGAACTTCGATCGGAACTTGATAGTTTGCACCACCAACACGACGAGCTTTTACTTCAAGAACTGGCATGATGTTTTTAAGTGCTTGTTCATACACTTCCATAGGATCATTTCCAGTTTCTTCTTTAATGATATCAAACGCAGCATACAAGATAGCTTGTGATTTTCCACGTTTTCCATCTACCATCATTTTATTGATCAAACGAGTTACCAATTTGGAATTATAAATCGGATCTGGTAACACGTCACGTTTAGCAACAGGACCTTTACGAGGCATTAGATATCCTCCTTTCTTTAATTAGATAATTATTATTTTTTTGGTTTTTTAGTACCGTATTTAGAACGGCCTTGTCCTCTATTTTCAACACCAGCTGTATCAAGAGCACCACGAACGATGTGATAACGTACCCCTGGTAAATCTTTTACACGTCCGCCACGAATAAGAACAACACTGTGTTCTTGCAAGTTGTGTCCGATCCCAGGAATGTAAGCTGTTACTTCGATACCATTACTCAAACGAACACGAGCATACTTACGTAATGCGGAGTTCGGTTTTTTAGGAGTCATAGTACCTACACGAGTACATACACCACGTTTTTGTGGAGAATTAACAGTAGTCAATTCTTTTTTGAAGCTGTTAAAGCCTCTGTTCAATGCAGGTGATGTAGATTTTTTTCCTTTAGATTGACGCGGTTTGCGAACTAATTGGTTAATTGTAGGCATTAGTCAGTTTCCTCCTCTCTTCATTTAGTAGTCCCACACATCCAGGTGGTTCATTTTTTAGAAAAAGAAAATTGCTGTAAGAAATAGCGTCCTTACAACATGTTTTGTTTTTCGTCCTCTTTTAGTAGAGGCACCTTGAATATCGTAACACCACTGCATTAAAATGTCAAGGCGCCTTCTGAAATTTTATTGTTTATATGTGCTAGTTACTTTTACATAGTCGATCAGCATTTGTCCTGATTTTTTCGTGGGCAGTTGATCATCGACGTAATCCCCACCGACTGTGAGATTCATGATCACATAGAATTTTTGATCGAATGGTGCCGGTGATGGATATTTTTTGCCATTTGGTTTTGCACTGTACCACTTGGTTTGTGTGTGGTAGACCTTACCATCTACTAACCATTTGATTGCTTTTGGCGACCATTCAACGCTATAAGTGTGCCATTTCCCAAATGTCGTCTTCAATCTTTTGTTAGCCTCTACAAATGTGGAAGCATTCTCACTCTCCAAATCTGGTTTGCCAAAATGCAGCGTTCCTGTGATGAGGTTATTATCTTGCCCTCTTGCTTCCATGATATCTATCTCACCAGATGCTGGCCAAGTGCCGTACGTATCTTTTTTCGGCAACAACCAAAATGCTGGCCAGTAACCTTGTCCTACCGGAAGTTTCATTCTTGCCACGACCCTACCATATCGAAAAGCTTTTTTACTTTGAACAGCGCCACTGATAAATGGTTTTTTATCGGGATTGTTTTTATTTCGTTCTGCTGTAAAAATCAAGTGACCCTCTTTCTCTTTCACATTTTTAGGTGAATAATAAGCTTTTTCATGATTGTAATAGGTCGACTCTAGATAACTCCAATTCTTCTTATCCAATTTCCCGTCATTAAAACGATCTTTGAAAACTACTTTTGGCTGGTTACTTTTGGAATAAACGGCTTCTGTATGAAATGTCATGCTGATTATTACTAAAGAAAGCACGATTATTCCCCACTTACTACTTTTCCCCATTTTTCGCTCCCTCTTTCACTTCTTTTAATCAAGTCCATTAATCGATTGATAGACCGCCTTTGCGTAACTATCGGTCATCCCGCAAATAAAATCGGTCACTAGCAATAAGCGAAGATACAGTTTCATTCTTTCATCTTGCCCTTTCGCATGTTTTCGATAACAGCCTTTGTAATTATCGGATATCAATGATAATAATCGGTTATTCTTCACCGATTGAAGATGGGCCACAGGACTATCATAATATAAAACAGCAGGAACGAAATTATCTAATAATGACGTAATGATCGCATTTCCGGCTAATTCAGATTCGACCACGCCTTGGTCGCGGTAAATATAATTGATCGATAATGCTTGAAGGACCTGCACTAATTGCTGCGCCTCTGAACTGTCGAGCAGTGAATCATTAAAATCGCCAGCCATGATTGCTTTGTAATTTTCATAAAAGACTTCTAATGAGCGATTGATCAACTGGCCACGAACATTAGACGCCAGCCATTGTCCGACGATAAAGCTTTCTTCTTGTCCTTGATAGCGATCATTTTTCTTTTTCAACTCACTGTAGCACGCTGCTGTGACTTTATTATGTTCCGGGAACGCCTCAAACGAGCGCAAGATCTGATTGATCGATACAATCCCTTTTTTGACACCGTCTTCCAGATCTGCATTCAAATAGGCGATATCGTCGGCTACTTCTAATAGGAAAGTAAGCGGATGGCGGTTATCTCCTGCACCAGTCGCCTTAGATACTTCTTGGAAAATATTTTCGTCCGCATAGAAATAACCCAACTTTTTGCTCTTTGTCCGGCGCTTGTCGATATTTAAAGAAGAAACCGGGTATTTGATGATCGCATTTAAAGTTGCATGCGTCAGATTCAAACCATATTCGTCAAATAGATAATGTAGTTTCGAGATCACGCGTAAAACTTGGGCATTCCCTTCGAAATGATAAAAATCCTGTTGCATTTGTTGCGTCAGCATCTCGCTTAGCGGTTTGCCGTTATATTCCAAATTAGCTAGATTGTCTTTAAACCATTCGCGGATACTTTCTTCACCGAAATGACCGAATGGCGGATTCCCCATGTCATGGAGCAAACCGGCACACGCTAATACATCAGCAATTTTTTCCCCTTGTTCTTTCGTGAAATCCGGATCTAGTTCGTCTTCTTTTATTTTATGCGCCACCATGTTCCCCATCGATTTCGCAATTGTCGCCACTTCCATGGAGTGTGTCAGTCTTGTCCGTACGAAATCGCTTTTTTCCAGTGGGAAAATTTGCGCTTTATCTTGTAGCCTCCGAAACGAAGCACTCATTACGATCCTTTGGTAATCATTTTCAAAGGCATTACGGATATCCGTTGTTTTTGAGCGTGTTACGGTAGACTCTCTTCTTCGTTTATCATTTAGTAATTCTTGCCATTCCATCATGGACACATCCTTTCTCTCTATCTTTGACGCACTCTCTTTCTATTATACTAGATGCAGCTGGGAATACAAATTTGCCTATATTTTTAACAATTTACAATGTTAAATTGTATACTATTTTATCTTGAAACACCGTTTAAGACAAAAAAACCACCTTTCACGATATTTCTCTTTTTTCCGATTTTTGATATGCTATACTTTTTTCTACAAGATAAAGCTATCATCACTCTACAAAGGGGGAGAACAATGTTATCGAAAAATGAATGGTTCCAGTTATTGATCTGCTTCAATAATGATGACTTGCTTCATATTTCTACTAACGTATCATCTTTAGGTTCCCAACTACACTATCCGGAAGAGATCTTGAACGAAACACTAATATTATTGAAGAAATACGGTTATATCTGGGAAATCTATGAAGAAAACAGCCATTATTATTTACTTACTACTAAAGGGAAGTCTTTGATCTACCGGGTAAAAGAAAAATATCATACGCAAATACCATATACTGTCTAAAAAATCGTAACTGCCACTCCTTAATTGGGGTGGCAGTTTTTATTTTATTACACCTGTTCCCCTATCAGTGTAATAAAATACACAGTAAAGGCGCCGATTTGTGTAAATATAAAGCGCTTTAAACAGCCGTTTAGAGTTGGCACGGTACTTGCATATATTAATAATGAAAGCGCAATATCGCTTTGATGTTGGGCGATCACCAATCCAGCAGCAGTTGCTGTATAAATAATAACTAGAGGCAAATGAAATCATTTTAAAAAGGGAATGTCGTTCATTTCACCTCTTGGGAAAAAGGAGTTTTATAAATGAATGGTTTTATCGCATTTATGGAAAAATATTTTATTCCGTATGCATCCAAAATCGGTGGTCAACGCCACTTAGTAGCAGTTCGTGATGGTTTCATCGCAACAATGCCGCTAATGATTTTAGGGTCTTTCGCTACACTTATCAATAACCTGCCAATCACTTTCTATCAAAATTTCATGAACAACTTATTTGGGGAAGCGAATTGGAAATCTTTCGGCGGGAATCTTTGGAACGGAACTTTTGCTATCTTAGCATTATTCGTTGCTTTCACAGTAGCGTATAACTTAGCAAAATCGTATGACAAAGATCCATTGTCTGCTGCTGTCGTTTCTGTTTCTTCATTCTTTGCGATCGGTGCTCTTGTACCAAACAAAGATGGTTTCATGAACTCAGCTGGACTAGGTTCAAGCGGTCTATTCTTAGCACTTATTATCGCTCTTATTTCTACAGAAATCTTTACTCGTTTAAGTGGCAATCCTAAATTGATCATTAAAATGCCTGACGGTGTTCCACCAGCAGTTGCTCGTTCATTCGCAGCATTATTCCCTGCAATGATCACTGTTTCGATTTTCGCATTGATCACAACATTCTTCTTCGCAGCTGGTATTACTGACCTTGTTGGCGAATTCTACAAATTAGTTCAAGAACCATTCATGGGACTTGCAAACACATATCCAGCAGCTTTACTATTAGCATTTATCTCTGCATTCTTATGGTTCTTCGGTCTTCACGGAGCAAACATCATCGATCCATTCATGCAAACGATCAATGCTCCTGCGATCACTGCCAATGCAGCAGCAATCGCAGCTGGTAAAGAAGCACCTTATATCGTAAACAAACCTTTCTTCGATGCTTTCGTAAACATCGGCGGAACTGGGGCTACTCTTGGATTGATCTTAGCTATCTTCATCGTAGCTCGTCGTCACAAAGCTTACCGTACTGTATCCAACTTGAGTGCAGCACCTGGTATTTTCAACATTAACGAACCAATGATGTTCGGTCTGCCGATCGTATTGAACCCGATCATGTTCATTCCTTACATCTTAGCTCCACTTGTGATCGTTTCGATCGCATATGTTGCCACTGCGATCCACTTAGTTCCAGTAGCAACGATCCTTGTTCCATGGACAACTCCGCCAATCATCGGTGGCGTACTTGCTACACAAAGCTGGGCAGGCGGTATCTTAGCTGCAGTCAACCTAGTAGTCGCAACACTGATTTATATTCCATTTGCAAAAGTAGCAGAACTTCAAGAAATTCGTCGCGAAAAAGAAGCTGTTTTAGCAGAAGCACAAGCGGAAACTGTGGAATAAATTTGATTTAACTTTGTAAGGAAGTGTCTGGAATGAATACAGAATTAGAACAAACGATCATGAGTCTGATTGTTTTTGGCGGAAATGCAAAAAGCGATGCCATGCTTGCTATCGAAGCAGCTAAAAAAGGCGACTTTGAACAAGCAGATGCAGGAATCGCTCAAGCAGAAGCGTCCTTATTGGAAGCTCATCACTCCCAAACAAAATTGATCCAAGGGGAGGCGCGTGGTGAACGTACAGAAGTATCTTTACTTCTTGTTCACGCGCAAGACCACTTGATGAACGCCATCACGTTCAAAGACTTGGCGAAAGAGATCGTTGACCTTTATCGCAGTAAATAAATATAAAAAGCGTCCTGAGAAGATCAGGGCGCTTTTTATATTTATTTTTTATCCTCCGAAACGAGACGCCATACTTTTTCAAACAATGCTTCATACTCCTCATTGCTCCATCTATTAGCGAAATAGGGATTATGAAAATAAATAAATGCGGTAATGATCGCTTGCCCTTCTCCCTTCCATCCACTCACTTCCTCTGCCTTTTCAGCAAGGTGCTGCAAGTGATCTTCCACTAATTCGCCATTTTTTTCTATATAATCTGTATACAAAAAGAACATCCGTTTATCTGTGTGATAAAG
Organism: Listeria grayi DSM 20601; assembly: GCF_000148995.1. Taxonomy (GTDB): domain Bacteria; phylum Bacillota; class Bacilli; order Lactobacillales; family Listeriaceae; genus Listeria; species Listeria grayi. The sequence goes on along the minus strand of NZ_GL538352.1, from coordinate 1,420,509 downwards.
TTTCTTTTTCGTATTTGCTAATATCCAAAGCCAGTCATGGAGCGCTTGCTTCCCCGTACTCGTAACGGGGCTTATCCACTCAAATAGTTCTCTAGACGTTTCTTCTAGCCAATGTAGGGCCAATTTCTGAAACAGGTCTTCTTTATTACGATAATGCTTATAGAGCGCGGCATGCGTTACGCCCAAGTTTCTCGCAACATCATAAAGCGTTGTTTTCTCCATACCTTTTTCATACACGATTTTTTCCGTCATCGAAAAAATTTTTTCTTCTGTTAATTTTGCCATTATCTTTTACCCCTCATCTTATTGATATACCTATTCTACCATACTTTTTAAGAAAAAAGTTACAAAACGTTGACAAAGTAACTTAATGGTGTATAATACTATTAAAAGTTACTAATTTAATAAATTGTAACTAAATTTGAAGGAGTGATCACAAATGGCAAATGTAACGAATAAACGAGTAGCGATTGTAACTGGAGGTTCTGGTGGTATCGGGAAGGCAGTTGCAGAAAAGCTCGCAGCAGAAGATTTTGCAGTTGCGGTACATTATTCTGGTAACAAAGCAAAGGCAGACGATTTAGTGAATACGATCGTTGCAAACGGCGGCGAAGCAATCAGCGTCGGTGGAGATGTCGCGGAAGAAGCAGCAATGACAACATTATTTGACGAAGTGGAACATGCTTTTGGCGGTATTGATGTCGTTATCAACACAGCAGGTATCATGCGTTTAAGTCCTGTCGCAGAATTAGATTGGGATATCTTTGATCAAGTTCACCGTACCAATACACGCGGAGCTTTTGTCATTGCAAAAATCGCCTCAAAACGTGTTCGTGAAGGCGGAGCAGTCATTCATTTCTCTACTTCTGTAACACGTACTAATTTCCCGACTTACGCAGCATATGCAGCAAGTAAAGCAGCTGTAGAAACATTGACGAGAATCTCATCTAAAGAGTTACGCGGCAAGAATATTACTGTTAATGCAGTAGCCCCTGGCCCCACTGCTACACCGTTATTCTTAGATGGCAAAGATGAAGAAACGATCGCTAACATCGCTAATGCCAATCCAATGGCACGATTAGGTACGCCGGAAGACATCGCAGAAGTAAGTGCTTTTCTTGCGGGTCCAGGTCGCTGGGTAAATGGTCAAGTTGTTTTCGCAAATGGCGGTATGGCTTAAACACATTATTAGATGAAAGAAGGAAATTCAAATGGAACAAGTAATCGTGATCACAGGGGCATCGAGCGGTTTTGGCGCATTGACTGCTCGCGCTCTGGCAAATGCAGGACATATCGTCTATGCTGGAATACGGGAGACTACTGGGCGGAATGCGGTCAAAGTAAAAGAACTAGAAGCGTTTGCTGAAACAAGTGGTGTTAAGATATCCGCATTAGAAATGGATGTCCTTTCGCAAACTTCCGTCGATAACGCAATAGCGCAAGTAGAAAAAGAACGAGGCCAGATCGACGTTATTATCCACAATGCAGGACATATGGTCTCAGGGGCTGCCGAAGCCTTCACACCTGAACAACTGGCTCAGCTTTATGATGTGAATGTCCTATCGACTCAGCGTGTCAACCGTGCTGCTCTTCCGGGAATGCGTAAACGCCAAGCTGGGCTCATATTATGGGTATCCAGCTCAAGCGTAAAGGGCGGGACACCACCATTTCTCAGCCCTTACTTTGCTGCTAAAGCAGGCATGGACTCACTGGCTGTATCTTACGCAGGAGAGCTTGCTCAGTTTGGCATCGAGACTTCGATCATCGTCCCAGGCGCCTTCACTAAGGGCACCAATCACTTTGCTAATTCCGGTCATCCTGCTGACACAAAGATCCAGGCTGAATACGATGCGAAATATCCAGATTTGATGGAAAACATCGGTAAGAAGCTAGCAGAAATAGAACCCGCTGATGCCGATCCTTCCTCTGTAGCTGCAGAGATCATCCGCATCATTTCTCTTCCTGCCGGCGAACGCCCTTATCGCGTGCATGTCGACCCCACTGATGACGGCTCGAAAGCAGTGTCTGATATCGCCGACCAAAACAGGATCGGCTTTTTAAATCGAATCGGCCTAGCAGATTTTTTAAAGACAATAATTCAAGATAACTGATTGGAGGTTTTTTTCATGGTAAACAACGACTTGCCTATGGCGATCCAGCAGTTTATCGCTACAACGAACGTCGGAGATACGCAAGGCTTCCTTTCCCTATTCACAGCAACTGCGCTGATAGATGATTGGGGCAGAAAATTCCACGGTCCAAGCGGCGCTGCTGATTGGAACCGTACAGATAATATGGGCGTAAACGCACACTTCGATCTGGTGACTTTCGCTAAAGAGAAGCCGGACGAGTGGAAAGTTACGTTAAAAGTATCCGGCGACGGTTACAACGGCACAGGACCATTACTTTTCAAACTGGCAGATGATAAAATCGAACAACTGCTTATTATTCCGAACTAAAAAAGAACCCGCTGCTTTAAGCGGGTTCTTTGCCTTTGCGCTCTTTTTTGTCATAGACCTTGCGCACATCAAAAAAAGGGTCTAACACTTTATTTTTCCCAGCTAAATCTGAAGCCATCCTAATTCCGTCGACATTGATACGCGCATTGCGGTAAAAACCTTTCCCTTTTTGCCCCCAGGAGAAATGGGTAGCATCGACATTGCAGAATATCTGGAAACCTTGTTTTTTCAAATAGTTAAACTTCGGATTTTTCGTCGTATATGGCTGCCAGTCATTGATGTCTGCCCCAAATGGATAGATCAGTACATTTGTTTTTCCGATTATCGGCTTCACTTCCCGCTGCCATCTCTCGTTGTCTTGCTTGATTGCAGCAACAGAAGAAGTTGTCATATTAAGATGGCCCCAACTGTGAGATGCGAATCCCCAGCCTTCACGTTTCAATTCAGCAGCTACTTTTTTCGCTTCATGAATCGCTGTCTTTGTTTTTCGATTGTTCCCATACTCAGAGAGTGAAGTCCGATAGCCGAGAACGCCATTATATCCCGTTAACGCAATCGTTCCTTTTTGACCATGATAGGAAAAATCGGGATGTTTTTTCACAAAAGAATCCACGATCGGTATCAAATCATAATCGCCAATCTTTTTTTTACGATCATCCATATAAACATTCTTGATCTGATGATTTTTGGTGCGGATAAGCCGATCAGCAAAGCCGTCTCCTTTCATATAGGTATAATAACTTACATCATCTTGCGAAAGTATCAGCGGTTTTTTCCCCTTTGGCAAACGCACACCTTTAAAATGGAGATGCCCATTTTCGGTTTTTATGATCTCATCTAATCGAACTAAGACATAGCCGCGCTCATATAGCTGTTTCAATGACTTCTCAAATTCCGTTTTTGTGACCATATAATCTTTATAACCCTTGGCCTTCCGTGAATGGAATGCTTTTTGGCTATCTATTATCAAACTGTGGAAAAAGAGGTGCGGAAATTGATCTGGCTTCTTCCAATGCACCAGTTTTTCCTTTTCCTTTCCCCATTTATCCGCAAGTACTTTGCCCCGATCTCCTTGCTCTTTAAGAGTAGCAATCGCCCGATCATAATCATATTGAGCAGCGGAAAATTTGGCTGCTGCTATTTTTTTCGCTCTGATTTTTTTGGTTTTATCTATCTCGCTTGATTTAGTACGAGTCGTTTTTCTCATATTTTTATTATTAGAACTCGTGCAGCCCGACAAAAGCATCGATAACGAAACAACTGCTACAAAAATGATCCACCTATGTTTTGAGATTACTTTCAACATATACTAAGCCTCATCCCTTCTATTGAAGGTCCATTTTAACATAAATGTAATATTTTTTAAAAACATAAAAAAACCGGGCTCCTATTCCAAAAATTCGGAGTCCGGTTTTTATCGTTAAATCAATTTAGCATCCCTGAGTATCTCACCAATAAACGTATCCTTGTTTTTCTTAGCCATGCGTTCGATCACTTTTCGTTCAATAAACGGAAGATCCATATCTACCAATTTTTTCTGATCAGATAAGAAATAAGCAGCATTAGTGAGTTTGCGGATATCATAAGAAGAAGCAAATACTTCTGGAACGCCGCGCTCCACGTTTAATAATTGGTAGACGGCTTCCATCGCTGTCCGGACAGAATATTCGGTTGTAAACACCGTATCCCGTTCTGTCTCCGCAAAATTGCCGATAAATGCTAAGTTTTTCGAACCATGCGGCACGACTAATGGTCTGTCGCCTTGTTTGCGTAGCATAAAGTATGAAGTGATAAACGGCATGTAAACTGGAACGACCTTGCAGGAATCTTCGTTCGCCATGTGAGAGATCTCTACTTCTGGAACGCCTAAATGGTATAGAAGCTCTTGGACGATCTCTTCCCCGCTACATGCTTCGATTGGTTTTTTGATATAGTTTCCCGGCGTGTTCGATAACAAACCGTACACCCAAGTGACCGTTTGATTATCCTTTTGTTCCTTAAAGTGAGGTTGTCGATGCGTTGCAAAGCTCATGAGCCAATTAGAATCTTTGATCGTGATGATACCGCCACTGACGATTTTCCCAGTGCGTAGTTTCCGTTGCGTCAAGCGTTCGATGTAAGGTGCGATCGCATCATTTTCCCATGTGATCGTGGCAGACACGAACCAGCTTTCTTCCGGCAAATTTTCGTAAAAAACTTCCGGATGACCAAACTCTGGTGACTGTTTAGCCAGATTTTTCCATAATGTCCAGCTACCACCGAGATCGTGCGAGATAGGCGCCGGCGTATGATGATTTCCTTGAGTAGAACTTTCTGTAATCGAACCATTGGTCACAAATACCAGGTCCTTTTCAGTCAGCGGGATCTCTTCGCCCTGACCGTTTCTGGTGATCAGCAAACGACGAGCGGTTTTCGATTCCGCGGCAACTTCTACAGTAATATCATTTACTTGGACATCGTACTGGAAGGAGACGCCGTGATTTTTCAAATAAGCCAAAAGCGGTTTTACTAAAGATTCGTATTGGTTATATCGTGTAAACTTCAACGCTGTAAAATCAGGAAGGCCCTCAATGTGGTGGATGAAGCGTAATAAATAGCGGCGCATCTCGATTGCAGAATGCCATTTTTCGAACGCAAACATCGAGCACCAATATAACCAGAAGTTAGAAGCAAAAAACGCTTCACCGAATACATCTTCAATTCGTTTTCCTTCTAATTTTTCTTCGGTTGCCATAACGAGCGAGATAATCTCCTTTTGGGCATCTTTAGAAAGTGTGAATTTCCCATCATCAGGTACGCGTTCGCCGCGGTTGTGGATCATCCGGCAATTGGAGGAGTTTGGATCATCTAGGTCGAGCCAGTAAAATTCATCTAATACCGAGGCATCTTCGACTTCAAGCGAAGGAATCGATCGGAACAGATCCCAGAGACATTCAAAATGAGCTTCCATCTCGCGCCCACCTCGTGTGACCAATCCTTCATGCTCCACTACTTTCCCGTCAAGCGATCCTCCTGCAACAGGAAGTTCCTCTAATATCCGGATCTGGTTTCCCGGCATATGTCCATCACGAATCAAAAATGCAGCGGCTGCTAAGCCTGCCAGTCCACCCCCGACGATATACGCCGATTTCTCTTCCACTCCTGCCGGTTTCCTGCTGCGTGCAAATGCTTCATAGTTCCCATTCGTATAACGCATTTCGCCCCACTTCTTTCTTTGATTATTTTTGTGAAAAAGCTATCAATGTTAATCTCTACCCTTCCACTTATTTTATAAACGAGCCCACACGTCTGCTTTTTATAGTGATAAAATCATGGTATACTTTCAAAGATTCCAACAAAGCGAGGTGCAAGTGATGAAATCCAATCGGTTATTTAAAATGGTCTATCTCTTGATGAGCAATGATAAATTATCTGCGAAAGAGTTGGCGGATAAGCTAGAGGTTTCGGTTCGAAGCGTGTATCGTTATATGGAGAATCTCTCGGAAGCCGGTATCCCAATTTATGCCAGTCAAGGCAGAAACGGCGGGATCTCTTTGCTGCCTCAATTCCGAATGAATAGTGCTCTGGTCTCGGAAAAAGAACAAAATGATATTCTTGCATCACTGCAAAGTTTTGCCTCGATCGAGCAGAGCGATCAAGATACTTTGGACAAACTATCCGCTGTCTTCCAAAAGAAACCGATCTCTTGGATCGAGATCGATCCTTCCACTTGGAGCAACAGCCGCGAACAAAAATCTACATTGGCAATAATCAAACAAGCGATTTTCCAGTCCCAGATGCTTACTTTTGATTATCTCAATTCTAAGAATGAACAACTTGCCCGGGAAGTATATCCTTATCAAGTTGTTTTTAAAGATCGGGCTTGGTATTTAAAAGGATATTCCATAGAAAGAGAAGATTGGCGTCTATTCAAGCTGACACGCATGCACAATGTCACAATTGACACTTTCACCTCTCCAAACACTACTTTAGTGCCGAAGCAGCAGCAATTTGAAAGTACGACGAATAAAGTAGATCTGATTTTGAAAGTGGATACGCAGCTAAGTTACCGTATTTTTGAAGAATTTTCTAAAGAAGATATTTATCCCACTGATGACGATCATTATCTTGTCACCTGTTCCATCAGCGACGGCGAATGGCTGGACAGTTATTTACTTTCTTTTGGAGCGCATCTTCAGGTGATCGCTCCGACAGCAGTTCAATTACGGCTGAAACAAAAACTACAAAAAATGCTCGCGAATTATCAAACATGATTTGTTCTACATTAAAAAAGACAGGCTTCGAATTCATCGAAACCTGTCTTTCTCTTGATCAATCTCGTTCTACTTGAATTACTTTCCCATCTGTTCCTTGTACGGTGATCTCATGTTCCTGATTACCACTTTGAAGATTGATTTTATAGATCGGTTTTCCGTAAGAAGTATCGATCTCGTAGCTTGATACGTCACCTTTCTTTTCTTTTACTGCAGCAGCCATAGCTTCTTTTGGTGTAATGATTTTTTCAAAGTCGATAACCTTGCTATAGCGGGAATTGTCATCTTTATCGGCTTTCTCTTGGTTATCTTGGAGAATTTCTTTACTTTTTGCATCGATCTCCATTTCGTATTCCGTTCTAGCTTTTTTACCCTCAATATTATAAATATACCGGCCATCATCATGTTCAAGTTTAAACTGTGTGATCGGTGTATCCGGATGTTTCTTTTGGAATTCTTGTACCGCATCTTTAAAAGAAACTTGCAAATTCTGTTTCCTCAAATCATTCTTACTTTCCATGCGATTGTCCGCTTGTTGCTTATCCCGCGGAGCTTTCGATTCGTTTCCACATGCAGTCAATGCGACCATAAAAACTGCCAGTGCAAAGATGCCCAAATATTTTAAAGTTCGTTTCACCATCGTCTCCTCCTCCATTATTGTTTTTTATGCTTTTTTTACAATCCGGCGCAACACTTCCGTTAACGTTTCCGCGTTGATATCGATCAATGGCGGACGGTCATGGACGTCACTCTTTACTTTTTCTACCATCACTAATAAAATCACACTGTTCAAAATAAGCGATACTGCTTCGGCATCTTCCTTAGCCGTCTGCACATCTAAAAGCCCTTCAATCTTTTCATCCACCTTTTGGTATAAGTATTCCACTGCTGACGGATCGATAAACGCCATATCCTTACTTCCCATTTCTTTGACCGAAATAATCATAAAATCCCGGTATTGCTGATACAATGTCAAAATATAGCGGCTTGCTTCCTGCAGAAACACGTCATAATTTGCAAAATCTTGTTCAAAAAACGTATCTATTTCTGCTTTCATCGTTTCGATCTGCAATTCCAACGTTTGATGGATCAGATTTTCTTTATTTTTAAATTTCTTAAAGATCGTCGCTTCATTTATATGTGCTGCTTCGGCTAATTGGCGCGTCGTCGCACCTTTTATACCGTGCGTTGCAATCATTTTGAGGGTCGCATCCATAATGCTTTCGTTGGTAATCATTTCTGTTCTCCTTCCTAAAGCAAGTACTTACTTATCCAAGTATATCAAAACCCTTTGTGCAGTTCAAGCTGAGATAAATACGTAAGATTTGTGGATTTTTCACATAAAATGTGTAATAATTAATATTATTAGTAAAGTTTGAGGAGTGATTTTTTGCTTAAACCACGGAAAGTACGGATCGCGGAAAAGTTGTTAGCGGAAAAGGGTTTGAAGAAGAAAAAAATGACAAAGACGAGTATTGCATTAGCAGGAATCTCAGCAGTTGCTGCTTCCATTTCAGCACCTAGTCTTATTGCTTCTACCAATGTAGATGCCGCTGTTACGGATCAGACTATATATAGTTTTATCGATAGCATTGCACCGGCGGCAAAAGACATTGCGGCAAAAAACGATTTGTATGCTTCTGTCATGATCGGTCAAGCGATCTTGGAAAGCGGCTACGGAACAAGCACACTGAGCAAAGCCCCCAATTATAATCTATTTGGGATAAAAGGAGCTTATAACGGCCAATCTGTAACTGTCAAAACGCAGGAAGATGATGGTAACGGAAATATGTCTACAATTTCTGCCAATTTCCGTAAATATCCTTCGGTCGCAGCGTCGTTGCAAGATTATGCAAACATCCTGCATAACGGTACGAGCTGGGCCCCACTTTATTATCAAGGTACATGGAAAAGTGTCGCTCCCACATATGCAGATGCTACTGCTGCTCTGACAGGTACTTATGCAACGGATACGAAATACAATATAAAAGTCAACAGTATCATTGAACAATATGGTTTAACTGCTTATGACACAGGCGGCTCGCCTTCTAGACCAGCTGATGTCAATAATAATGCGAAAACTTACAAAGTGGTAAGTGGCGATAATTTATCAAAAATCGCAACAAAATATAAAGTGACTGTAGCAAACTTAAAAGCTTGGAACAGTCTGAAATCCGATACTATCTATGTCGGCCAAGTATTAAAAGTTTCTGCAGGCACTGTAACTCCAGCTCCAACACCTACTCCTCCTGCGAATAATACGACGACAACCACTTATACCGTCGTGAGCGGCGATAACTTATCGAAGATCGCAGCGAAATATAAGGTTACTGTGGCCAACTTGAAATCGTGGAACAATCTAAAATCCGACACCATTTATGTCGGGCAAAAATTGAAAGTTTCTAAAGCAACTTCTACTCCGGCTCCAAAACCGTCGGCACCGAAGCCTACTGCTCCTAGCACTTCCACAGCGAAAACGTATACCGTCGTGAGCGGCGATAACTTATCGAAGATCGCGAAGAAATATAAAGTGACCGTGGCAAACTTGAAATCATGGAACAGTCTAAAATCCGATACCATTTATGTCGGGCAAAAATTGAAAGTTTCTAAAGTAGCTTCTGCACCGGCTTCCAAACCAGCAGCATCGAAACCTGCTGCTCCAGCTGCTTCCACAGCGAAAACGTATACTGTCGTGAGCGGCGATAACTTATCGAAGATCGCGAAAAAATATAAAGTGACCGTGGCCAACTTGAAATCATGGAATAGTCTAAAATCCGATACCATTTATGTCGGGCAAAAATTGAAAGTTTCTAAAGCGACATCTTCTACTGCAAGTAAAGCAAGCACTGCTTCCAGTAGCAGTTCAAGTAGCGCGAAGACCTATACAGTTAAAAAAGGCGACACTCTGTGGAGTATTGCGCAAAAAAATAAAACGACCGTCGATAAACTAACAAAATTAAATAAACTTCATTCTTCTGCCATTTATATCGGACAGAAATTGAAATTAAAATAAAAGAACGGCAGCCAGCATTTACTGGCTGCCTCTTTTTATCTTTAAAAATCAAAAAAGCGAGCAGGCTACCCTCCTCGCTTTTCCTTTAGACATACTATATGAATCAACTAATCCATTAATTATTAGAAATGGTGGAAACCATCGACTGGCATAACAAAAACTGTCGCCCCGCCTACTTGGACTTCGATCGGGTATGGTACATACGTATCAACGGTAACCCCTAGAGAAGCAGAAGGTGTGGTCATTTGTTCGCGTGATTTACAGTTTTCGCGGATAATATCCAGTGCTGTCTCGACCCGCTCATCTTCTACCCCAATCAGAAAAGTGGTATTTCCTGATCGCAAAAAGCCACCTGTAGTCGCCAGTTTTGTTGCCCCAAAGTTCTCTTTTGTCAGTGCATCAGATAGACGATTACTATCTTGATCTTGGACAATAGCAAAGATTAATTTCATCGTTTTCACGTCCCTTCTTTCGTAAATATTTCCCCAAAAATACAATTTCTAAGCATTTGCCTTATTATACTAAATTTTACGGCAATCGAAAATCATTTTCTTCCAAGGCATGTCAGCAAATCTGCTATGATCGCGTCAGCAATAGCATCCGGTGCCTGCATGGCATCCATTCGTTTAAACCGTTCGGGAAAACGATTCATCACTTCCGCATACGCTCTTCCTACACGCTGGTGGTAAACGATATCTTCCTGATCTAGTCGATTGATCTCCCGGCCTTTATTTGCAGCGATTCGTTCCAGACCTACTTCGGCAGGAACATCTAAGTAATATGTTCTGTCCGGCATGGTGTCCTCCACCGCATAATGATTGATTGCAAGAACCTCATCCATATCTAGGTTGCGTCCTCCTGCTTGATAGGCTAGCGAACTGTCTAAAAAACGATCGCATAAGACTACTAAATTTTCCGCTAGCGCCGGACGGATCGTTTCGACAACATGCTGTCTTCGGGCTGCCGCGATCAGCAATACTTCCGTGCGCGGATCCATCGCCTCATTCCCGATGCCGAGGATCACTTCGCGCAGTTTTTCCGAGATCGGGCTGCCGCCTGGTTCGCGCGTTTTGATGTAGGCGATATTCTCCGCAGTCAGTTTTTCTGCTATTTTATTCCCCACAGTTGTTTTGCCAGAGCCATCCGGTCCCTCTAGCGTTATAAAAAATCCACTCATAATCTTTTCCTTTCCACTCATGTCTTTATTCAGATTATAGCACAAATCTATTCGCAAAAAACGCTTATCTTATTGTCAGCAAGTGCCTTTCCACCATGCCGATGAAGTTGCTTGCTCCTCTCTAGCTGGTGAACGATTTCCGCGGTAAGACGTTCCCCTCGCATGACCGCAGGAATACCAGGCGGGTATACAGCGATCGTTTCAGCAGAGATACGGCCGACGCTGTTTTTTAATGCCAGCCATTCTTCCTCTCGGTCTTGCATAGCTGCGTAATCTAACGCAAGCTCCGTTATAGAATTCTCGATGCTGGCTTTTTTTGCGGGTAAATCGGATTCTCGCTCCTCTAGCAGCAGATCTTCCTCGGGTAAAAATCGCATTCCTGTTTTAAGAAGTGGAAAAATCAGTAAAACCTGCTGTTCATCTGCTAATTCCGTGAAGTATCCCTTTTCTTCGAGTGCCTGCTGCAATTCAAAACCGCTATATCCTGTTTTACGGACGACCAGTTTCAGAGGATCATCTGGGAATACACAGGTAACACCTTGTTTCGTCAGCCACTCCACCCAAATCTCTTTCATTTCCATAAAAGCTGCGCTGTCATTCTCATTGTAATTTGCTAAGTAATGCCGTGCTTTATCGAGCGAAGCCATTACCAGATATGATGGACTGCTCGTTTGAAAGAGCTGGAGATAGTATGCGAGCTTGTTTTGGAGTTCAAGGGCATTTGTATGGATATGTAAGAACGCACCCATGGTGAGAGCTGGAAGTGTCTTATGCGCAGATTGGACAACAACATCAGCGCCCAAGTCCAGTGCGCTTTCTGGAAACAGCGAACTAGCTGCTAAATGCGCGCCATGCGCCTCATCAACGAGTGCAAGCTTGCCATATTTATGGACGAGCCGAATCGCCGCGCCAATGTCAAACGTCGTTCCGTAATAGCTCGGATATGTAAATACGCATGCCCGGCAGGATGGATATTTTTTCAAGGCGGTTTCCAACTGCGTCAAATCAACACCACTTGCTACTCCTAGCTTCTCATCGACTTTCGGTGTTAGGAAAATCGGAACCGCTCCTGCCAGCTCGATTCCATGCAAGATGGATTTGTGAGCATCGCGAACCACGATTACTTGATCGCCGCGCTGCAGTGTAGCAGACAGCATAGCTAAGTTACCGCTTGTCGTCCCGCCTACCAGCCAGTAACTCTTCCCGGCATGATAAGCCTCCGCCAGCAGATTCTCTGCCTCTAGGATCGCTCCGCGCGGCTCATGCAGATCATCAAGGCCGCTTATTTCCGTCAAGTCATAGGCAAACAATGAATCTGAGCATTCCGAATACAGCAACCCATTCTTATGTCCTGGTACATGAAAGGATTTTGTCCGCTTGCCGATGTGCCTTTCCAAAAGCTCCACCAACGGAATATTTTTTTGGTTCGCCACTCGTATCACCTCCCTCCTATTGTATCATCTTCCTCCAGCCTAGCACACACAATATCACGTTTTGTTTGTGCTAAACAGGGAAAATATCAAAGGACTAAAAAGGAGGTCGTATTCCATGAAAAAAATCATCAACGGAACAGAGGAAGTCGTAGAACAAATGATTGAAGGTCTCGCAAAATCTCATCCTGATTTGATTCACCGCATAGAAGGAACCCGCGTACTAGCTCGCAACGAAGCTCGTCCCGGTAAAGTCGGACTTGTCAGCGGCGGCGGTTCTGGTCATGAACCCGCCCACGCCGGATATGTCGGTAAAGGAATGCTTTCAGCTGCCGTTTGCGGTGACGTTTTCACTTCCCCCACACCAGACCAAATTTACGAAGCAATCAAAGCCAGTGATCAAGGAAAAGGCGTCTTATTGATCGTAAAAAATTATACAGGCGATGTCATGAATTTCGATATGGCAGCAGATTTAGCAGATGCAGACGATATCAAAGTCGCTCAAGTGATCGTAGACGATGATATCGCCGTAGAAGACAGCACTTTTACAACCGGGCGCCGCGGCGTGGCCGGTACTGTTTTGGTGCATAAAATTTTAGGTGCCGCTGCAGAAGCCGGTGCTGCTTTAGAAGATCTCGAAGCATTAGGTAAAAAACTCGTTTCTGCCATTAAAACACTTGGTGTGGCATTATCCCCTTGTACTGTACCAGAAGTCGGACATCCCGGTTTTGAATTGAAAGACGACGAAATCGAACTCGGAATCGGCATTCACGGCGAGCCCGGCTTTAAACGCGAAAAAGTCATGCCATCTAAAGAGCTCGCCAAACAGCTCTACTTCCAATTACAAAAAGAACATCAATTAAAAGCGGACGATAAAGTTGTTGTCCTCGTAAATGGTATGGGTGCTACGCCATTAATGGAGCAATATATCTTTGCAAACGATGTACATGAACTACTTGCAGATGCACATGTCGAAGTTGCCGAGACACTTGTCGGAGACTATATGACTTCACTTGATATGGCTGGTATCTCACTCACGATCTTAAAATTAGAAGACGAAAAATGGTTGGACATGATCCATCTACCTGTTGCAACGATTGCATGGTAATAAAAGGAGGAAGAAAGTATGGCATACGATAAAACATGGGCCATTAATTGGCTCAACCAATTTTGTGACCAGATCAATGAAAACAAACAATTACTAAGTGATCTGGATCAAGCGATCGGAGACGGCGACCATGGCTTCAACATGGCTAGAGGAGCCACAGAATTGAAAAAGGTTTTGGCGGAGAAAGAACCAGACTCGTTAAAAGACGTTTTCAAAACAGCCGGAATGACGCTCGTCAGCAAAGTCGGCGGCGCTGCAGGTCCTTTATACGGTACTGCTTTTCTCAGTATCAGCAAAGCGATCGAAGGCGATACGATCAGTCCGGAAGATTTAGCGAAAGTCATTGAAGCCGGTCAAGAAGGTATCGAGAAACGCGGCAAATCCCACGCTGGTGAAAAAACCATGCTCGATGTTTGGGAACCAGTCGTGAACAGTTTACATCAAGACGAACTAAGCGATGATGTAGTGGAAGCTGCACTGCAAAAGACCAAAGATATAAAAGCGACTAAAGGACGAGCAAGCTACTTAGGAGAGCGTTCGATCGGCCACTTAGACCCCGGCGCTTACTCTTCGGCGCTTCTTTTCCACACAATGTTAGAAACGGAGGTCGATTAGATGACTAAAGCTTATGGCGTTGTTATCATCTCCCACTCTGCCGATGTTGCCAAAGGAATCGCAGAGATATTGGCACAAGTCGCCCAAGATGTACCGATCACCTATTCAGGCGGCACAGACGATGGTGATATCGGCACTAGTTTCGATAAAGTCAATGCGGCTTTTGAACAAAATGCAGCCGATACAGTTTATGCTTTCTATGATCTAGGAAGTGCCAAAATGAATATCGAAACAGTGGAAGAAGTATCTGATAAGAAAATCATTCTTTTCAATGCTCCAATATTAGAAGGAGCTTATGCAACAGCTGTTCAGATCCAAATGGATGAAAAACCAGAGATTATCGAGCAAAATCTAAAAACAATTGAAGTGAAATAAAAAAATAGCCCTGCCTAACAATTGGCGGGCTATTTTTTCTTGTAGATATATAGAGCAAGCTGGAAGATGAGGAAAAAAACTGTGAAAACCAGCAACAATGTCCTTGTACTTAATTGGTCGATATGCAATAGGTGAAGAAAAATAAAACCTAACGGCAGCGCATACCCTAATCCTACAAACATGTAAAAAGAAAAGGCATTACGCTGCTTTCGATAACGCTCATCTAAATTCTGCTTTTCTTTTTCATAATCACGTGCTTCTTTTTCACGCCAGATAAAAGCTGCAAGACATATTCCCACCATCAATGCGATAGTTGTCTGGATAAAATCAGAAAGATGGTATATCTCCGAATCTCGATTTAATAACAGAGGGAATAAAAGAAGTGCATACAACATTGCCGTGAGCGTTACAACGATTCTTTTGAAAGTATATATTTTCATTTCTTCACCTCTTCCAAATAAAAAACCATTTCGATTGCCTTTTCAAAAAAAGCAGCCAGTTTTAATGCTAATTCCAAACTCGGACTGTATTTTTCTTTTTCGATCGCATGGATCGTTTGTCTAGAAACTCCCATTTTCGCCGCTAATTCTACCTGTGACAACTCTTTTTCTTCCCGTAATTTTTTTACATTATTTTTAACTTTCATAAGCCTCTCCTTGTAAAGTTATCTTTACATAAATTTTAATAAAAAATATTTTCTTTGTACAGAATAAAATAAGATTTTAGCAAATATACAGAAAACACTTTATTTTTCTGAAAACTTAGTATAAACTGATAAATAATAAAGAGGGGGAGAATTATGAAAATAAAATTACTATTACCAATCTTGTTGATTATTAGCATTGTTGGCTTAAGTGCTTGTGGGAGCACTAACAAATCCGGCTCAGCTTCCGATGGAAAAAGCAAATCTAAAGTTGTTAACTTAATGGAAAACGCGGAGATTCCTACAATGGACTCCAAAAAAGGGACAGATGGTGTAAGTTTTACAGCACAAAATGAAGTATTTGAAGGTCTTTACTACTTGGACGACAACGATCAACCTAAACCAGGTGTCGCAGCATCCGCTCCGGAAATCAGTAAAGACAAAAAAGTATATACGATCAAACTGCGTGACAACGCTAAATGGTCTGATGGCTCTGCAGTAACAGCAGATGATTTCGTTTATGCATGGCGCAAAGTCGCTGATCCAAAAACAGCTGCAGAATATTCCGTACTGTTCGACGGTATTTTATTAAATGGCACGGATATCATCAACGGCAAGAAGAAACCGGAAGAACTTGGTGTAGAAGCAGTCGACAAAAACACATTAAAAGTAACCCTTGAAAAGCCGACACCATACTTCTATTCCTTGCTGACATTCCCGACATTCTATCCGCAAAAAGAAAAATATCTTGAAAAACAAGGCGAAAAATATGCAACTTCCAGCAAGAACATGCTCTATAACGGACCATTTGTCATGAAAGATTGGACAAATACAAGTAAAAGCTGGTCTTACGAAAAGAATCCGAATTACTGGGATAAAAAGAATATCAAAGTCGATAAAATCAATCTTCAAGTCGTAAAAGAACCAGGTGCTGCCGTTAACTTGTACAACACAGGAAAACTGGATCGCGCTAACCTCTCCGGCGACTATGCGAAACAAAAACATTCCGATAAAGATTACAAAACTGCTTTAGAAGCTTTTGTCTACTATCTGAAATTCAACCAGAAATTAGATGGCAAAACAACGGATTTCCAAAACGAAAACTTGCGTAAAGCGATCGCCCTTTCCGTCGATAAAAAAGAAATTGTTTCAACCGTATTAGGAAATGGTTCAACACCGATCAACGGATTCGTTCCAGCTAAATTTACCTTCAATCCCAAGACAAAAGAAGACTTCCGCAAAGAAAGCGGCGATCATCTTGTTTACAACAAAAAAGAAGCACAAAGCTATTTTGAAAAAGCGAAAAAAGAACTTGGTAAGTCTACTTTCCAAATCGAACTGCTAGGCGATGACCAAGAGTTTTCCAAAAAAATGACCGAGTACCTACAAAACCAAATCGAAAGCACATTGAAAGGAATCAAGATCAAGATCAAAATTGTTCCTTATAAATCGAGACTACAACTTGACCAAGATCAAAAATATCAATTAGAACTAACAAGATGGGGACCTGACTATCAAGATCCAATGACCTTCCTAGCTAACCAAATCACAGATAACAACTACAACCGTGCTAGCTACTCCAACAAAGAATACGATAAACTGCTTAAAGAAGCATCGACAACATTGGCAACTAAGCCAGAAGAACGCTGGAATGCAATGTTGAAAGCAGAAAAAGTACTGCTCGACGATGCTGGTATCGCTCCGATTTATCAATCTGGAACGGCTGCGTTGCAAAAACCAACACTGAAGGGCTATACCACTCACTTATTCGGACCACCAACAAGTTACCGTTCGATCGAGTGGAGTAAATAAAACAAAAGACCTGAGGGCTACTTGCTCTCAGGTCTTTTTTATATCAGCGACCGGAATGATCATTCTTCACTTTCCGGTGACGCGCTTCTTTAAATAGATATAAATATCTGGCTTCTGCTTTTTTCTCATCATATTCCAGTTCTGGACTATATTCAAAGCTTTTCCGCAGCATTACTTTTCGGCGATGCCAATCTTCTTGCGTCACATTGATCAATTCTAATAAATAGTTATCATAGGCTTTATGAAGTTTTCCAACCTTATGCTTGCGTTTGCTGCTACTATGTTTATATTTTCTTGATTCCATGCCTAGAGCACCTCCATTTATAGTTCGCGTCTTCCTTCCAATGCTTTCGACAGCGTCACTTCATCTGCATATTCCAGATCTCCGCCAACAGGCAGGCCATGGGCGATTCTGGTTACTTTGATACCACTCGGCTTGATCAGTCGCGAGATATACATGGCTGTGGCTTCTCCTTCTACATTTGGATTCGTCGCTAAAATCACTTCTTGGATCGTATCATCTTGGAGTCGCTTGATCAAGTCAGGAATATTGATATCTTCCGGTCCGATTCCGTCCATTGGCGAGATCGTGCCGTGAAGGACATGGTAAAGTCCGTGATAGTCACGCATTTTTTCCATCGCGATAACATCTCTTGGTTCTTCTACCACACATACCACATGTTGATCCCTCGTAGTATCTGCACAGATATAACAAGGGTCTTGTTCCGTGATATGACCGCAAACGGAACAAAAGCTTAGGTTTCTCTTTGCATCTACTAATGCTTTTGCAAACCCTAATACGTCATCCTCTTTCATATCTAACACATAAAAAGCTAATCTTGCTGCCGATTTAGGACCAATCCCTGGCAATTTCATAAAACTATCCATTAGTTTTGTTATCGGCTCTGGATAATGCATCTTGTTACTCTCCTTCATTTTCCTCAAATTTACTGTTTCACGTGAAACAATAAGGACTCTAAAGACAGATTCCCTAGAGCCCTTTTGAAAATCAAATTTTATTTTGCACTTACATTCCTGGCAAATTAATACCTTGAGTGAAGCGGCCCATTGTTTTCGCCGTCATATCTTCTACTTGTTTCAGCGCATCATTTGTAGCAGCTAATACAAGGTCTTGTAACATTTCGATATCTTCCGGATCAACGACTTCTTCTTTGATCGTTACATCTTGGACAACGCGTTTACCAGTTACACGGACAGTCACCATTCCGCCACCAGCAGTACCAGTAAATTCTTGTACCTCTAAATCTGCTTGTGCTTTTGCCATTTCCTTCTGCATTTTTTGCATTTGTTTCATCATACCTTGCATATTTCCCATTCCACGCATTATAAAATCTCCTCTTTCATTTTTTATTCTTTTATTTCGAGTAAATCCTCACCGACTAATTTAGCTGCTTCTTCTAAAAATGGATCTGCTGCTTTTTGTACTTTCAGTTTTTCAGTCTGCGTTTCTTCTTGTCCACTTTCTGCTAGATCATGAGTGCTGACATATGATTCTCTTACTTCGATCCATTGATCTTCCGGTATACCGATAAATTGATAGTTTGCTTTGGTTAGTCTAGAGATCCCATTCGTCACATTATCAACGAATGTACTATTTTCCATTGCCATTTGGCAGTGGATCTCGTGCTTAAATTTTAACACAAATGTATCTTCCGATGCAGCTACTGGCTCTGCATCATTTAACAAAGCTGCTTGAGAAGCCATCAGCATGCTTAAAAGTTCTTTCCAGCAGCTGCGGATCAATTGCAGATTGTCTTTTTTGGCCTCATTTAAAACATGATTGATCTTTCCGACCGGCGCTTTGAAAGCTTTCCCATTGTTCATAGCCTGCTTTTTCTTCGTTGCTGGCCGAGATTTTTCTTCTTGAGGCGCTGTTTGCACAGTACCATTTGCCAATTGTCGTTTTAGCTGATCTAGTTCCGACTGCATTTTACGCATGCTTGCTTGTAATTCCTGCAATCGCTCATCATCTGCTGCTGGACCTGCAGTCTGTGTTACTTCTGTCTGACCAGATTGCGTCATTTGTACCATTGCCACTTCCACGTAAATGCCTGGGTGGTTAGAAAAGCGCATCTGCTGCTGCGTATCATTTAATACTTTTACGCAATGATAGATGACCGCTGCATCTGCTTTTTTAGCTAATGCTTCAAAGCTATCATCTACTAGTGCACGTTCTAAAGCTTCATCCAAATCAGGAGCCTTTTGATATAGTAAAATATCACGGAAGAACACTAATAAGTCTTCTACCAGACGTACTGGGTCTTTTCCTTCCGCAAGCAAAGAAGACAATGTTGAGATCGCTTGTTTTGGATCTTTATCCATCACAGCTTCCACGAGATCTGTAAGCAAATTCTGCGCGACAGACCCGGTGATCTCGAGCGCATCCTCCACACCAACTTCTTCGGAACCGAAAGAAATAACTTGATCCAGCAGACTTAGCGCATCTCGGAGTCCGCCTTCTGCGGCGCGTCCGATGATCTGCAGTGCCTTGTCTTCATATTGGATCGACTCGCTGTCTAAAATAGATGCCATATGAGCAGTGATGTCTTGGGTGGTGATCCGTTTGAAGTCAAACCGTTGTACACGTGAAATGATCGTTAGCGGTAGTTTGTGTGGCTCGGTAGTGGCTAAGATAAAAATAACATGCTTCGGCGGCTCTTCCAAGGTTTTTAACAGCGCATTGAACGCTCCCGTGGAAAGCATGTGGACTTCATCAATAATGTATACTTTATATTTAGAATTCGTTGGCGCGTATTTTACTTTTTCGCGGATATCCCGAATTTCCTCTACACCGTTATTGCTGGCTGCATCGATCTCTAGAACATCTGGGTTTGATCCATCTGTGATCCCTTTACATGTGTCACATTCGTTGCAAGGTTCTCCATCTGTACTGCGTTCACAATTGATCGCCTTGGCAAAAACTTTCGCAGCACTTGTTTTCCCCGTCCCGCGCGGACCGGAAAACAAATAAGCATGCGAGATCTTATTTTGAACAATGGCGTTCTGAAGCGTTTTCGTGACATGAGATTGACCGACAATGTCCTGAAAGGCCTGCGGGCGAAAAACGCGATACAATGCTTGATATGCCATTTGTCACTCTCCTCATTGTCTTGGTAGTTATATTATAGCTTATCTGAAGTCTTTTGATAAGGAGAAACTGTCAAAACTTAGAAAAGATACAGCCGCTATCCAAGCAATAAACTTGCTGGACCATAGCGGCTGTATCTTTAGGAATTGGCTGCTCCGCCGTTCTTTTTCTTGCTGTCCTCGATAATCGAATACTCGATTGCTTTTAAAAGGTTTTTGACTCTTTTTTTGCGGAAAAAACCAAGTAATAATCCGACGATCATATTGTTCATCTTGTTCATTGCTTTTTCAGTTTCGATCTTTTCGTCATACGTGACTTCAGAAGTGAACTCGCTGATACTTTTGATCGTATATGTCGTAGTGTGGGTGTTGAGCCGACCCTTTGTTTCAAATTGATAAGTTTCGTTAGGTTTCACTTGAAGAATCGTTGTTTTTGCAAAGCTGCCATTATTCATCGGGCGTGTATAGGAGTAGCCTTCTAATTTGCGGATCGGGATTTTTTTACCGATTTTCTTCTCGATATCATAGGCAGATGATTTTACCAATGTATCAAATACTTCTTTTTGCGATACCATTATTTTTTGCGTTACTTGCATTATTCTCCCCCACTCTTCTTGTTCTTTCTATTTTTCCGGATACTGGACACTAAAAAAATACTGCCCGCGATCACGATGATTAAGCCAATAACAAGCATTGGTCCATTTGCCAGTCCGTTTGAGCCGTAATTGGGGCTAAACATGATGACTAAGAGTCCAATACTGATAAGAAATAGCGCATTTGTAAATTTCATGATCCGACCACACTGACTTGGAAGTATAGAACGGCACCGATTTCTGTTGACTTGATAAGTTCTTTCGCCACTTTTGCTGCTTCTTCGCTTTCCAAATTCGATTCGAACGTCATTTTCATTCCTTGTTCCGCTACTTTTTTAAAAGAAATGCCGTTCTCCTGATAATTTTCTAATAAGTCCGTTATAAAATCACGTTTCATTGCACAATTGATGTTGATCATGAAAACGCCTCCTTATAAATATAGTTTACCTGCATTATGCTTGTGTTGCAATATATTTCGGCGCAGAATCACTCTGCATAATAGAAAACTTATCAGTGCGGCATATCGCTGCACTGATAAGCGAGTCATTAAGCTTTCATTTCTTCTTCTGGCGGTCCCACCCGGTTAGCGGTAAGGACGAACGGTGTCCAGATCACAAAGCCGATCACTAAATTGATCAGTGAGATGACTGGCGCCACCCAATCCCCGCCTGTCGCAATAAAGGAATTGAACAGTGGCGGCATTACCCATGGAACAGCAGCAATAACAGGGCCTACAAGTCCTAATGCCGTTGCAAAATAAGCTACTGTTACCATTACAAGCGGCGCGATAATGAACGGGATCAAATAGATCGTATTCAATACGATCGGCAAACCGAACATGATCGGTTCATTGATATTAAAGATCCCTGGTCCAAGTGATAGTTTGGCAACTGTACGGGCATCAGCGCGTTTGGAAAAGACTAACAGCGCGATGACTAACACCAACGTACCACCTGATCCTCCCATCCAGACATACGCGTCAAAAGATCCCCGGACCCATTGGAATGGCAAGGACGCTCCTTCCTGAGCAGCGGAAATATTCTGTAATTGTGCCGTTCCCCATAGCGATTCAAGGACTGGTGCCAATACATTTGGCCCATGGATCCCAAAGAACCAGAGGACTTGGACCAGTAGTGTCACTAGGAAAACAGCTCCATACCCTTGCGACATCGCCAAAAGTGGTTCTTGGATCGTATTCGAGATCCAAGTGATAACATCCATGCCTGTCAGTTTTGTAAAGCCCCAAACGATGATACCGCAGACATATAATGCTACTAAGGCCGGAATAATCGCAGCGAATGCTTTACTTACTGCTGGCGGAACCGCTTCCGGCATTTTGATCGTGATCTTTGCCTGCATGAGTTTTGCATAAATGATCGTAGCTAAAAATCCGAAAATCATTGCTGTGAAAAGTCCAGTTCCATTAACTTGCGCTAAGCTGAAAAAGCCATAAATACCTGAAAATTCCTTAGGCAATGTGTTGACATCAAACGACGCATTCGCTGCGCCGATCGCACTTTTTACAGTTTCTAGATCGACAGTTACAGCTAAATTCATCATAAAGGCTGCTAATGAGACCAATCCTCCAGCCAAACGATCTACATCATACGATTTAGAAATATTATATCCTAGTGAAAAAGCGAAAATAATCGAGACGATTGCAAGTGTCCCATTGTAGACATATCCATTAATACCAATCAGTGGATCCATTGCGGCAACAAACCCTGTCCAACCCCATTCTGTTGGAAAATCACGGAAAAAGACATTGAGCAGTACTGCTATGGAACCAGCCATTGTGATCGGCATGGTAGAAATAAAGGCATCGCGGAGTGCAACTAAGTGTTTCTGTGATCCGATTTTTGCTGCTACAGGTACAAAATATTTCTCTAAAAATGCTGTTAAACCATTCATGTTATTTTATATCCTCCCCTATGTCGTTGTATTTCTTCGCCCTTCCTTTTTATGTATTGCCCTTCACTAGGTATTTCTCCAAAAAACGGGCGAATCGCATATCGTCAGGTTTCCCCCTTTCAAAAACGATAGGCTTACTTTTATAAAAGCAAATACCATGCCAAGATTAGAAACAGTGTCAAATCAATATTCACAATGCTAAATATGAAGCGCTTACACTGATTGATATAACTGTGTATTTTGTTTGTGTAAAAGTAGTAGTAGGTTTATTCACACCCCTCATTAAAGCTAGTAAGAAAGCAAACAAAAAACAGTTATCCTTTTGTAAGGACAACTGTTTTCCATATTTTACTTCTCATCACGGATCTTAAACTCGATCATCTTCTTCTCTTTATCCACTGTTACTGTGACTTTTTTATTCAATTTGTCATGGAATAATTTCGTAATATTGATAAAATCATCGTAATTGCCTACTTCAGACTTTTCGTATCCTTGCAGGACGGTTGGTTTGATCCGTTCGATATATTTATCCGTAGATGTTTCCTCAGGATCATAACGATAGATCTCGTTACCTTTTTTATTATGTAACGAGAATACGGCATAAATATCTTTATCCATTTTTTTCAGTGATTCTTGAATCACATAGGCATTATCAGAGACGCTAAAATCGACCGTACCATCGTACAGCTTGCTATCTGTACTCTTTTTCACCTCAAATTGACGGTATGCCAAGCGGAAGAGATAATCTAAGTCATAATTACTGTTTATGCGGAAGTAAAGGTCTTTATCCTGCCCTCGCTTATCCACTGCGATATCCGTAATATTTATGGGCGAAATCTCCAGAGACTTCCCATCCTGCATATAAGCAAGCTGGTACTTTTCCAGTACTTCTTGTCTTTGGAAGAAACCAAATACAATGGCGAGTACTGCAATACAGGCGATCGCTACAAGAATAATAATGTAGCTGATGAGCCGTTTTCTGGAAAGTTTTAATTTATCTTGTCGCATCTTTTTCATCCTTCATATTCAAACTATTTTACTCTATTGTATCAGTTTCACAGCAATAATTACATCTATAAGTTTATTAATTCGTAGGAAAGCTTACCATAGAATGCAAAAAGTCCTTCTCTATTTTAGAAGAGAAGGACTTTTCTTTATGATAAAATTTATAGCCGTGCACCTCATATCGACTTACTATCACTCGCGTTACCTTAATAGTTAGCTCGAGCCCGGCAACCTCGCGGCACATGGGAAGCACTGCTTAATGCTGCTTCCTTCCGGACCTGACATGGTTCACAGGTTCCCATTGCGCAAGACCAAGCTGTCAACACCACTTGTTAAGGGCAGGCCAAACAATAGATAAGCCTCAAATGAGGAATTCAATCCCGCTAGAGCGGATTGCGGGTTACAGGGCGCCGCTATCTCCCCATCTAGCACGGCAAATGTGCTACCAATTTTAAGAACTCTGAAAAAGAGCTCAACTATTAGTTTACAAGCTTACCCGTAAAAGTGCAAGTCTGAATACTGACTTTCCTTAAATTTCTTGGTATTTCTCTTTCCAGGCAATAATGTTTTCATATGTCGTCAATAGACGCTGGTTTGCCTCGTTGAACAGATTTCGCAAATCGCGATAGCGGTCTCGGTATTCTGCTCGTGGTGAGAATGTTTGGGCGACCCTTTTTTCGTGACCGATCTCCAAGGTCTCCAGCCAGCCGATCGCCTTCATGCCAACGATCGCTGCGCCAAGACCGGAACCTTCAATTGTTTCTGCGACACGGACTTCGCGTTCTAAAATGTCTGCCAACATTTGACACCAGAGCGGCTCGCTGGCTAATCCGCCGGTCACGTAGATAATATCTTCTTTTTCCGCGATCGCTTCATAGACACCTGCCAAGTTCAAAGCAATGCCTTCTAAAATAGCACGAACCATCGTTTTTCTCGTATGATTGATCGTAAGGCCAATAAAATCACCGAACAGATTATTTCTCCAAAGCGGTGCTCTTCCGCCAAGTAAAAATGGCAAGAATATCAAACCATTAGCGCCGGGAGGAACATCATCAGAGAGTTTCAAGAAATCGGAAAAATCCTCTTCTTCTTTTCCAAATTGCTTGAAAGCCCACTCGACGACTTTCCCGCCGTTATTCACTGCACCGCCGATCACATATGGTCCAGCAGCAGCGTAACAGAATGTTCTGCCGGCTTTATCGACTTGAAATTCTGGAACAAGCTTCCGTACTGCACCACTAGTTCCGACTGTGACCGTGACTTCATTTTTCCCCAAAGCTTGGATACCGATATTCGCCAGGGCACCATCGCTTCCACCGATCACAAAGGCTGGATCGCCGGTAAGTCCGAGGTCTCTTGCTGTGCTATCATTGTGAAAAGCGGTGGTTTCGGACACGACACGTGGCAGTTGGTCCGGCTTCAATCCGATGATATCCATCGCTTCTTTTTCCCAATCATGCTCTTTTGGATTATACATCCCGGTTCCGGAGGCAAGCGACTCATCGATCACCCATTCATGGAACAGTTGATAGAACACATAGGATTTGATATCCGCGAAAATTTTCGTTTTGGCTATCAATTCTGGCTGTTCCTGATTCAGCCAAGAAATTTTTACAAAAGGACTCATTGGATGAATCGGTGTACCTGTTTTTTCATAGATCAGATGACTATCGTAGTTCTTCTTCAACTGCTCTGCAGCTTTCGTACTGCGATGATCCGCCCATGTGATCGCAGGCGTGAGTGGCTGATGAGTTTCATCAACCAAAATCAGACTATGCATCGCTGAACTGAAAGAGACCGCTCGGACGTCCTCACTAGGTATAGCGCTTTCATCAATAACATGGCGAACAGCATTTTTAACAGCGTCCACCATTGTATCTGGGTCTTGGACGGCTCTTCCTGCATCATCTGTGATCAAGTCGTAAGAGATCGCATGGCGGTGGATCAATTTTCCGGTATGGTCAAATAAAACCGCTTTTGTGCTTGAGGTACCAATATCGACACCAATGATATATTTTTCTTCCACTTTTCTCACCTTCAGTCTTTTATTTACACGAGCTTCATCTGTGATTTTAACAATAAAAAACACCAAAGGCAAAACAAGCAGCTTTTGGTGTTTTTTATTTTAAAGTTGTATAAATGGACGATCAAGGCGATAGAGATTTTTATAACGTTCAGAGCTCGCTAATAATTCTTCATGCGAACCTGCCATGATGAACTCGCCGTCCTCTAAGAAATAGATTTTATCCATTTTCTCTGTACCGACTAAATGATGGGTGACCCAGATAACAGTCTTGTCAGCCAGTGTTTCAAACATCGTGCGCAACAGTTCTTTTTCTGTGATCGCATCAAGTCCTACCGTCGGCTCGTCTAGAATCACGAGGGGGGTATCTTGCAGAAGGATACGTGCTAACGCGATCCGCTGCCGTTCCCCACCGGAAAACCGGGCACCCATCTCTGTCATGGAGGTGTGGTAGCCTTCTGGCATATTCATGATCATCTCATGCAGACGGACTTGTTTGGCAACCTCATATACTTCTTCATCCGTTGCGGATTGATTGCCTAGCCGAATATTATTGAGCACCGAGGTATTGAATAAATGCGCTTTTTGATTGAGCATGGAAACAAGCTTAGGAATCTGTGGACGGATCGATGCAACGGATGCTCCGTTCAGCTTTACAGCACCGGTCTGTGGTTCTAACGCGCCTTGGATCAGTTTCAGTAACGTTGATTTTCCTGTTCCGCTTTTCCCAATGATAGCGATTTTATCTTGCGGTTTTAAATGCAAATCCATATCTACAATAATCGGTCTGCTAGTTGCTTCATATCGGAAATTCGCATGCTCGATGCTTAGTTCGATGTGATCTTCGGCAACGGTCGTTTCCGCATGTAATTCTTCTTCAAAGCTTGGTAGTGATGTGTCTTCAATTTTATCCAAGCGTTCTAGCGAATCTTGATATAATGTGGAGTCGCTGACGGCGCTGGGAACAGGAATAAATACTTCGGCAAGCGACATGATCGCCAAAACGAATGCCGCGATCATTGTTCCTGAGAAAGCACCGCTCCGGGCTTCGCCTGTACTCCAATAGACCATGACGATGACCATGATTCCTGCAATCAACTGACTGAAGAAATCGCGCCAGTTCACAAATCTAAATTGTTTAGTTTCGTTTTCTAACAGTCCTTTTTCCGCTTGCTCATACGTTTGGACAAAATTCTTTGTCCGTCCGCTGAACATCCAGTCGCTGATGCCGAAAACGGCATCGGTGAATTGGCGGTAAAGCTGATTGCGTCCTTGCTTTTGATAGGCATTTTTCGCCTTTGTATATGCTAAAGATATCCAAGGGAGGACGAAAATAATGATCCCAATCAATAATAAGAACAGCAATGCGATCGGAAGCGAGAAAACGCCAAGGCCGATGACAATGGTGGCATAGATCGCGATGCTGACTATGGCTGGAAACATCGTAGTCAGATAAAAGTTTTGCAAATGTTCAATGTCATCGGCAAGCAGTCCTAAAATATCCCCCGTCCGATAACGCGATTTAAGCAATAATGCTTGCGGTTCTAAATAACGGTATAGCTGCACACGCATTTTCGCCAACATTTTAAGGACGAGCGAATGGCTGGCAAGCCGCTCTACATAACGGCTGACAGAGCGCATGATCCCAAACGCTCGGACACCTACTGTTGAAACATATACTGCCATGATCGACTCAGGCATTAGGGAAGATTTTGAAATCAAGTGTCCCGATGTGAACATTAAGGCTCCACCCGCAGCAAATGTCAAGATCCCCAAGAAGATAACGAGTGATAGCAGTCCAATATTCGCTTTGATATATGGTAAAATCCAGCGGCTCTTTCTCATTCGATCTCCTCCAGTTCCGCCTGTACCAATCGGTAGTAATAACCGGCTTTTGCTAATAGTTCTTCATGACTCCCGATCTCTACGATCTGGCCATTATCCATCACGATGATCCGGTCCATTTCCATCATCCAATGTAGCCGATGTGTCGCCAAGAAAACAAGGCGATTTTCAAACAATTTTATCATCGGTGTTTTCAATTCATATTCTGTTTCAATATCTAAGTGAGCAGTCGGTTCATCTAGCAAGATGATTGAGCGCCCTGATAAAAAGGCGCGCGCCATCGCGATCCGCTGTTCCTGACCACCGCTAAGCATACGGCCTGATTCCCCTACCACCGTTTCATATCGTTCTGGGAGCGACAGGATCAGTTCTTCTAATCCCGCAGCCCGAGCAGCTTCTTTCACTTGTTCATCTGATGCTTCCGGCTGATAAAAGCGGATATTTTCCTTGATGGATAAATGAAATAAATACGGGTGCTGCGGAATATAGGTGACTTGTTTCTGCCAGCCACTGTCGGAAAAAGCAAATGGGGTCTGATTTAAAGCAGTTGTCCCACTAGAGGGATTCAGAAATCCGCTGACAACATCGATAAAGGTAGATTTCCCTGCTCCTGTAGCCCCGATAACGCCGATTTTTTCATATCCTTGTACATCTAAGCTAATATCCTGTAGCGTTGGCTCAGCAGCCTCTTCGTGGATGACTGTCAGTCCATTTAAATTCAATTTCGTATCTTCATTAAAAGCAGGCAATTCCGGCGCCACCGCCTGTGCTTTCGCCTTTTGCGCTTCGCGGATGATTTGCTGGATATTTCGTCCAGCTTCTTGTCCGTCAAGGGTCGCATGATAATCCGAACCCAACTCGCGCACCGGCAGAAAGTATTCCGGCGACAGAATAAGCACGGCAAGCGCTACTACCAGACTCATCGAACCACCAATAAGTCCCAGTCCTAAGAAAAGTGCCACGATCGCGATCGACAACATGGTGAAAAAATCCAGTGCAAAACTCGACATGAAAGCAACGCGCAATGTTTTCATCGTCGCTTTGCGGTACCGCTCACTCACGCCAGCAATACTCTGCTCATGGCTGTGACTGATTCCTAGATATTTCAGTGTTTCCAGACCTTTTAGCGAATCTACAAAGTGGTTGGATAGGATTCGATAGGATTCAAACTGCGAATCTGCTTGTTTTTTCGCTGCCAACCCTAAAATAATCAAAAACAAGATCAAGATTGGAAAAGTAATAAACAAAATCAGCGCTGACGTTCTATCTTCAAATAAAACATAGATCCAGATCATCGCCGGTATGATCGCCATATTGATGAATTTTGGCAGGAACAATTCTAAATAACGTCTAAAATCAGCAACGCCCTCCATCACCATCGTAACGATTTTCCCGGTTCCTTCTTTCCTCGCAAACCGAGGCCCCAATAAAAACAAACTGTCCATAAAGGCTTCCCGCATATCCGTAGCCATCTTAGCAGCATAGCGATAAACAATCTGCTTCTTGATGACGTTCAATAAATGACGCAAGAAATAGGCCCCCGCAAAGAGACCTATTTCTATCATGATGCTTGCAAATGTATGGTTATGAAATAAATCAGTGATAGCACGAGATAAACTCCGTGCCATCACAATGATCATAGCGCCTTGAATGACAGTCAAAACAGCTAATGATGCGAGAATCCATTTTATTCCTGGATATTTGAAAACATCTCTTCCCATTAGTACGTCAATTTCTCCTTATCGGAAACCCGTTTACGGAAAACGTAGTAACTCCAGATTTGATAACCAAGCACGAACGGCAGCAACGTTACTGCAACGATCGTCATTACGCTCAGTGAATAATGTCCCGAAGCAGCGTTATAAATAGTAAGATTATACGCTTCTGTAATTGAACTGATCATCACGCGTGGGAATAAACCAACAAAGATAGCCCCCACTGTGAAAACAATTCCTAACCCACCAAATGTGAATGTCAAGATCTCACGGCCTTTCCATAGGAAAAAGCCAGAAAGCAGATAGAATACGACAACAAGTCCGATCATTAACGGAACTAATACCGGACGAGCCGTAAATAAGTCAGTATACACAAATGCTAATGCCACAAATATCAGTAATGCCACGACAGTTGCGAACCAGACTTTTTTCGCCAATTTCGTTGCTCGTATGCGAAGTTCGCCTTCAACACGTAAAGCAATAAACTGCAAACCATGTAGCAAGCAGATCAAGACGATCGTGATGCCTCCCCACACAGAGAAAATATTGACATAATCCGTAAACCCGCCATGCAAGTTCATTTCTTTATCGATCGGCATTCCTTTTGCCAGTGTGGAAAATAATACGCCCAATAGGAATGGCGGTAATAAACTACCAAAGAAAATGATCCAATCCCATGTTTTGAGCCAAGTTTTTGTATCTTTTTGACCGCGGAATTCAAAGGATACACCCCGTCCGATCAATGCTAGCAGCAAGACGACGAATGGCAGATAATACCCGCTGAACATCGTTGCATACCAATTTGGGAAAGCGGCGAAAATAGCTCCGCCGGCTGTGATCAGCCAAACTTCATTTGCGTCCCAGAATGGACCGATCGTATTGACAAGCATTTTACGTTCGTTACTTGATTTTGCCAGAAAGCGCGTAGCCATTCCGACACCAAAATCGAAGCCTTCTAGGAAGAAAAAGCCGATAAACAAAACGGCAACTAGTAAAAACCACAACTCATTCAGTGACAAGTTTTTCTCCCCCTTTATCGAATGGATCCACAGAGACATTTTCTTCTACTTCTTCATGTCCATCTGGTCCTTTTTTGATTTCTCGAATGAATAAATAAATCAAGACGATTGCTAAGATCGCATAGATCGTGGAGAAAGTAATGATCGAGAATAAAATACTTCCTGCTGATACATTAGGCGATACCGCATCTTTCGTTTGCATATATCCGAATACAACCCATGGCTGACGGCCGATCTCTGTCATGATCCAACCCATCGAGTTTGCTAAGAATGGGAACAAGATCATCGGAACCATCAAACGAAGATACCAAGTTGCGTGCACAAGGCGTTTTCTCCAAGCAAGTACGACTCCGATCATTGCAAAGAGAATCATTAGCATTCCAGCGCCGACCATGATACGGAAACTCCAGAAAGAAGTTTTTACCGGCGG
Organism: Listeria grayi DSM 20601; assembly: GCF_000148995.1. GTDB lineage: Bacteria > Bacillota > Bacilli > Lactobacillales > Listeriaceae > Listeria > Listeria grayi. Next base: position 1,389,975 of record NZ_GL538352.1, on the reverse strand, counting down.
GATATAATTACCTGGCCCATAAACTTTTTCATAATCTTTTTGAAGAGTGTTCATCCCTTCGACACTACCTGAGAATTTAGAATAAGATAAGAAACTTAGAAGATATGGGACTTTGACTTCCCAATCATTTTTCTTCTTCTTATCATTGATGCCGCCAATGAAAGTCCAAGCTGCAGGACTTCCGGTATCTTCCCAGACTCCTTCTGTTGCTGCCATTTTCATTGGTTGTGTTTTCACTAGATATTGCGCTTGCGAGTGACCACTGAAGGCAACACCAAAACCGCCGATAACCGCCATGACCATTGCGATCTGGAACGAGCGTTTGAAGAAATTGACATCTTGTTTTTTCATCATTTTGTATGCACTGACACCTGCTACGAAGAACGCACCAGTGGCAAAAGCACCAAAGATAACGTGCGGAAATTCGACTAGCAGCTGACCGTTCGTGATCAATTGCCAGAAATCATTCATTTCGGCGCGGCCATTTTTGAATGCAAAACCGACCGGATGCTGCATGAACGAGTTCGCTGCCAAAATCCAGAAAGCAGAAAGGATCGTTCCGATCGCTACTAACCAGATACAAGCAAGGTGGAGTTTCTTACCTAATCTTTCCCAGCCGAAAATCCATAGACCGATGAATGTCGACTCCATGAAGAAGGCAAGCAATGCTTCGATCGCAAGCGGTGCACCGAAAACGTCACCGACGAAACGGGAATAGTCCGACCAGTTCATTCCGAATTGGAATTCCTGAATGATCCCCGTTACTACCCCAACAGCAAAGTTGATCAAGAATAAGTGTCCCCAGAATTTCGACATTTTTTTGTAAATTTCTTTTTTCTTTACGACGTACAGTGTTTCCATAAGCGCAACCATAAATACAAGTCCGATTGAGAGTGGTACGAATAGAAAGTGAAAAATCGTGGTTGATGCAAATTGGAAACGTGCCAAAAATAGTTTATCCACTTTTTGTTGTCCTCCTTTTGTTTACAAATGCGCAATTACACAACAGGTTGTTCTTAAATTCACAAATATGATCATAAACAAACCAAATTATAAGCAATCCCATTTAATAATCATTACTAAGTATATTATTTATTTTAACTTATTTACGCCAGAATGTGTTTAGTTCTTTCGATGTCATTTTATAATACAGGAGTTTGTGAATTATAATTTAATCACAATCCCGCATAACTAGAAGAATGTAACAATGATATCCTTTTCACAAGAATTTAAAAATGGTTCTAATTACCTATAACACAGTGCCTCAAAAAGTGCTTTTTTAGGTAAAAATAACCTTATTCTGTTTTAGCTTGTTTAGCTGCTTTTTTCTTCGCACGCAGCGCTCGAAAAAACGAAGTCAGCAATTCTGCACACTCCGTTTGCAGCAAACCTGCTTCCACTTCACAAGTATGATTGAAACGATCATCTTGCAAAAGATTCATCAAAGTCCCTGCCGTTCCCGCTTTTGGGTCCGGAGCCCCATAATATACTTTTTTTAATCGCGAAAGTAAGATCGCGCCGCTACACATCGGACAAGGCTCCAGCGTCACATAGATTTCCGCTTCGCTAAGCCGCCAACTTTCTCGGTTTTGGCAAGCTGCTTGAATGGCCAATATTTCTGCATGCGTGATCGCGTTTTGGGTCGTTTCCCGCAGATTATGTCCGCGCCCGATTATCTCATTATCCAAAACAACTACTGCACCGATCGGAACTTCGCCCAGCGCTTGCGCTTTCCTTGCTTCTTTTATCGCTTCTTCCATGAAGATCGCCTTTTCCATCGCCAGACCAAACCTCCGCTTTCTTTTTATCCCCTTCATTTTACCACATAAAACTTACAGAGGTAGCTTTTTTGGTTGCATTTTATCGTTCTTTGTAATACCATATATTAGAATCAGGTACTAATATATGAAATAGTTAAAAAATTTATTATCTTTTGTCAATATAAAGGAGGTTCTTTCAATGAACAGTGCGAATTTATTAGCACCAGAAAAATATAATATCACCGATGAGATCGCAAAATTCACTTCCAATAAAACAGCTTTGATCTGGAAAAACGATCAAGATGAAACAAAAAAATGGAGTTATCATCAATTAGTGGTAGAATCCGCTAAATTTGCAAATGTAATCACCAAAGCAGGCATCCAAAAGGGTGACCATGTTATTGTGATGACGCCACGGTTATTGGAAACCTACGCGATCTACATGGGACTTTGGAAAGCCGGTGCGATCGTGATCCCTGCTTCAGAACTATTGAAAGCACACGACTTGGAATACCGCATCCACCATGCAGAAGTAAAAGCAGTTATTACCTATGACGGTCTAACAAGTGAATTCGAGAAAATCGCAGACGATCATTCTGTTCATACTAAAATACTGATCGATGGTCATTTAGAGGGTTGGCAGAATTACGGAGAACTAATGGATCAAGCACCCGAAACTTTTGAAACGATCGATACGCACCGCGAAGACCCTTGTCTGCTTGCATTTACCAGTGGAACGACCGGGAATCCCAAGGGTGTGGTCCACGCGCATGGTTGGGGTTACGCCCATATTCGTATTGCTGCGGATCACTGGCTAGATATCCATGAAGATGATATCGTTTGGGCAACTGCTGCTCCCGGATGGCAAAAATGGGTATGGTCACCGTTCTTATCCGTGCTCGGCAAAGGCGCGACTGGTTTCATTTTTAATGGTCGTTTCAGCCCTGAACGCCAACTACGACTATTAGGTGAAGAAAAAATCAACGTGCTTTGCTGTACCCCTACAGAATACCGCTTAATGGCGAAAGTATCTGATCTTGATAGCTATGATCTCGGCAGCATCCGTAGCAGCGTATCCGCCGGCGAACCGCTAAACCGCGAAGTTATCCAAGCATTCCAAGAGCATTTCGGGATAAAAGTCCGTGACGGCTATGGTCAAACGGAAAGTACTCTTTTGATCGGCACACTTGTCGATACCCCGATCCGCCCTGGCTCCATGGGTAAGCCGATCATGCCGGAATATATGGCGATCATTGATGAAAACGGACAGCCCGTCGGCGTTGATGAAATCGGTGATATTGCTGTTAAAAAAGATTTTGAAGCATTGTTCCAAACTTATTACAAAGAACCCGAGCGCCTTGAAAAAGCCATTCGCGGTGATTATTTCGTGACAGGTGATAGAGCCGTTCGTGATGCCGACAACTATTATTGGTTCCAAGGCCGAAATGACGATATTATCATCAGCTCCGGCTATACGATCGGGCCATTTGAAGTAGAAGATGCCTTGACACATCATCAAGCAGTCAAAGAAGTTGCCGTTGTAGCCAGCCCAGATGAAATCCGTGGAACGGTTGTAAAAGCATTTATCGTTTTAAAAGATGGCTTCACAGCAAGCGACGAATTAGTCCGCGAGCTTCAGACGTTTACGAAAGACCGCACTGCTCCTTATAAATATCCGCGCCGTATCGAGTTCGTCACAACATTGCCAAAAACTGATTCCGGTAAGATCCGCCGCGTAGAATTACGAAATCAGGAATTTGAACGCAAAAATAAGTGAATAAAAAAGCCGACGCTTGCAACCTTAAGCGTCGGCTTTTTCTATTTATACTGCTGTCGGATCAATAGAAGCTTCCCATTCTCCAATCAGTTGTTTGATACGTCCTTCGACTAATTTTTTATACCCGATCACTTGATCAGTTTGGACGGCGAGCCCTTCGGAAAAACGGTCTAACCGTGCAGAAGCGACACAGTTTATACAAACTTCATCCAAGTAGATACTAGCTGGAGAATCACTTTTGCTCGCATTCACTCTACCCACGATATATCCGATCGCAGTGACCAAAATGACAGGATCTTTGTCCTTTAATTCTTCGATTTGTGGTTCCATAGTTCCTTCCTCCTCGTTTCATCTTGTTACTGTTTACCCATTTTTTGTGATTACAATCACTTTAATGATGAAAGTTGACTTCCGAGAAAGCATTTGTCAGAATAGAAGGAGAAAGGAAGCGCTATCTTAATGAATATCAAAAACCTTCAAACCAAATATAAAAATATGAGACTATCCGAAAAGCCCCTGCCCACTGATAACGGGGAGCTTGCCTTATATTCCCATCCCTTTTACATATATATCCCAAAAGCCGCTATTTCAGACGACGAAGCAGTCTTACTAAAGCTGCTTTTCGAGCCTGCGCCCGTAACTTTTTCTGACAAAGCCGCTAACAACTGGTATACACGTTTATTCTCCCCAACCAGACAGCCAAACGACGAGATTCCAAACGGTTCGTATCGCTTCACTCAGATCCAATTGCAAGCTGATACGCTCTCTGCTTCCCTGAAAAAGGAATGGAAAGCAGCCTTATACAGTTTTTTCAGCTCTCATGCTGTTTTTTTACCTATCTCTCCTGATTATCACATCGTTATCGAAAAAATGGAAGACTCCTTGCTTGGTGAAGAAGAACTCGAAGCCGTTGCTTCCACCCTAGAAAATGATTTTTATGCCAAAACATATTTTTTCAGCGGTTTATTCTACCAATCCGGGCCGGAGATCCAACGTTTATTTGCGGAAGAACAAAAACTGTTCTTAGAATATCCATTTACCCATGCCGTACAGACGGTTAGTTCTGCCAGTCTGCGTGTGATCTCGAAAAATTTGGCAGATACAAGTATTTTCCAAGAAATCGCACGATTCTTAAAGAAAGAACCTGATAATATCAAATTGATAGAACGGCTTTTTCATAATCAGGGAAATATCAGCTTGTCCGCGAAGGACTTGTTTCTCCACCGGAATACGATCCAATACCGGATCGATAAATTTTACGAACAAACTAACCTATCACTACGGAAGATGGACGATCTGCTTTTCGTTTACTTATGCTCATTGGATCAAGTAGAGTAGATTTCGCTCTTTTTTGTGTAGTTGCTTATTCGCTCAGAAAAGGAGCTTTACTTTTTCAAGTAAAGCTCCTTTTTAACGATATTCCAGCAAATCAGTCGGTTTTTTCAATATGATCTCTGCTTCTTTAAACGGCGTATGATCTCTGGCCCCCCAAGAAGCTAGCGCGAAATCGGCACCAGCCGCATGGGCACACTGCATATCGTAAATCGAATCGCCGATATATACGGTCTCTTCAGGCGACACCTGGAGAAGTTCCATACACTTTAAAAGCGGATCCGGATTTGGCTTATGTAATTCCGTATCGCTTGCACAAACGATTCCATCAAAATATTTCGCAAGTCCAAATGGATAAAAGCCATGCTCCATCTCAAACTGATTTTTAGAACTTACCACGCCACAAAGCGGCAATTCCCGCAATGTTTCCTCGATCATTGGGAAAACCGTGATCTCTTCCATAAAAGCAAGTTCTTTTTCGATCCATTCATCTAAAGCGCGTTCCCGATCTTCAATCGGAAATTTCGCTAAGGCCTTATCCCCTGGGATTCCCAGTGCAAAACGCAAGTCATCCTGTTCCACTTCAATACCTTTTTCCGCTAACAGTGCTTGTAGTGAGTGCAGGACTGCGCCTTCATTATCTAGCATAGTCCCGTCGATATCAAAAATAAACGCTTTATACATGATGTCGCTCCTTATTCTCTCGATTATAATGCAGACCGCTATTCGCTCGTTTGATACTTGCGAGGCCTGTTTTCAACTCTTCCATAAACTGATTGATCTCTCTATTCGATGATCCATCCAATTCAAATTCCAGATTATCGCAGCTGAAACTTAATAAGTCTCCGCCTTTATTTGTGTGTAGTTCTGCAGCATCCAATATTTTCAACGGGAAAATCTTTCGTTTTTTTCCACCAAAACTATAATTCTGTTCAAATACTAGACACTCTTGATTAATCGAAAATTCGCCAAACTGATACTCTACGCCTAAACTTGAATGTATCTTACAAGTACCTTCCAATCGCATTTTCCCCGCCTCCTTTTGTTTACCTACTCTAGTTATAATTGATGAAACGGGTTTCAGGTCAAGCGTTATTTTGTTGTTTTTCTGATAATTAACTGATGGCTGATTTTATGTTTCTTCTTGCTTTTGGTATAAAAGAGCTGAAATGCGGTTTCCCCCATTTTCTTCAGATGATGATCTAAGGTTGTGATCTCTAGCACTTTTCCGATCGGTAAATTTTCCTCCCCAAGGATCGCTAAATCACCCGGAATCTGGAAACCGTTATTTTTGGCATAATACATGATTCCCGCCGCAACTTCATCTCCATTAGCAAAGATCGCATCTGGTGTATCCCCTGCTTCCGCGAGAAAATATTCCCCCGCTTTGATTCCGTCTGTAAAATCATAGCTCTCGGATAAAAAACGATGTTCCGGTATTTCCCCAAACACTTCTTGATATGCTTTTCGTTTTTCCTGTGTGCTCGGACTTTTCAACGAATCACGCCCCACTGAAAAAGCGATTTTTTGATAACCTGCCTTTTTCAGAAATTCAAACCCATCCTTATACGCATGAAATCTTTCTATGTATGCACAGGCGATATTCTCATGTTCCGTATATTCACAAGCAATGATTGGACCATAATCCGCAAACGGTTCGATCACATCCCAGTCATTTGCCTTGGATGTAATAATGAGAGCATCTACTTGTTTTGTTTTGAGTTGCATCAAATAACGCAGTTCCGCCTCGCTATCATAATTAGTCGGAAAAAGCGTCACCGAATACTTGTGCTTAAAAGCTGCTTCGATAACACCGTTAGCAATTTTATCGAACCATGGATGGTCGTTATACGGTAGTATGATCCCTATCGTGTTCGTTTTTCCTTTGGCTAGATTTGTTGCCAAACGATTAGGGACATAATCCAACTCCTCTATTACCGCTAGTACCTGTTTCCGCTTTTCAGCAGAGACATAGGGATGTTCATTTAAAACTCTAGAAACGGTGGTCACTGACACGCCCGCAATCTTAGCTATTTCGCGAATATTAGTCACTTTTCCCCGTCCTTTCTATCTTACATAAAAAGATGCGGCAGCACCGCATCTTCTTTTTTGTTATCAATATGTTTCACGTGAAACTATTCTATTATTAGTTTAGCATTTTCAGAAAACACAAGCAACTTCATAAGTCTGCAAAAATTTCTGCCGCATCAGCCTGGATCATCTGAAAATCGAATGGTAGTTGCAGATTATCTTTATTTATTGCTACCACTTCTGCTTTCGCATTTCGAAATTCCGTCAAGTTGCAAAAAGGGCTAACTTGAAAAGAGGTACCGACAATCAATATCAGATCCGCAAAATTTATTTTCTGAATCGACGCCCGAATCACGCCTTCGTCGATCCCTTCCCCATACAAAACGATATTAGGACGTAAAAGCCCACCACAATCTTGATGGATATAATCTGCTTGATACGTTTCAAAGGGAACATGGAGCTGGCATCTTTCACAATAAACATCTTGCAGATTACCGTGAAAGTGAAGAATCGATTTACTTCCTGCTTGATCATGTAGCCCATCGATATTTTGTGTGATCACCGTCACTTCTTTTTCCTGCTCGAGCGCTGCGATTTTCTGATGAATAATATTCGGAACAGCATCCGGATAATACATTTTACTTATTACAAAATGATGAAGTTTGGCTGGTTCACGTTCTAGGCAATCCCGGCTAAGTAGATACTCCGGACTTACTTTGTCTGCATACAAGCCGTTTTCCGAGCGGTAGTCCGGTATCCCGGAAGGCACCGATACACCAGCACCTGTTAAAATAACGATGGAGCGGCTCGCAGCGATTCTCGCTTTTAAATCAATCATTTTATTCACCTTCTTTAATTGATAGTCCCATGGATTTTTCGATTAAATCTCAACGTGATCAGAACGTTGATAAGTACAAACACTGCAACCATTAGGAAGACGTGATTGTAGCCAAAATGCGCTGCGACAAAGGAACCGAGCAACGGTCCTACCACATTTCCGATATATTGAAAGGATTGGTTGTAACCGAAAATACGACCGGCTACCTCACGTGGTGTGTTTTTAGTAAGTAGCGACTGCACTGCCGGCAGTAAAGCCCCATCTGTCATACCCAACAAGAACCGCAATACACCCAATTGGAATGGATGCGTCACGAACGCCATTGGGATTTGAAGCAACATGGAGAATATCAAAGCGCCTAACAGAATACGCTCTGTCCCGATCTTATCGCCCCATTTTCCTAACCGCGGTGCTGCTATCAATGCAGCAACCCCTGGAACAGAAGCAATCATACCGCTTATAAAAGCAACATTTTGGGTATTTCCTGCTAACTCGCGAACATAAAGCGTTAAAATCGGATTCACTGAGTTAGAAGAAACTTGGATAACCATTGTAGTAATGAACAAACTAATAATCAAGCCAGGATATTTAAGCGTAGCAAATACTTTCTTCCCAGAAAGCATATCCGCTTTTTCCACTGGTGTGAATTTTTCTTGCACGAAAAATACAGTTAAGAAAAATGTCCCTAATAATAGCGTTCCCGTTATAAAGAATACTGGCCGGACGCCGAATAGATCCGCTAAGAATCCACCGATCAGTGGCCCGATCAGTACTCCGGAAACTGCTGCGGTCGAAAGCGTCCCGAGTGCCCAACCACTACGGTGACGTGGTACTTGCGTTGCGACTAGCGCATTGGCAGTGGAAATGTACCCGGAAAAAATACCCATCAATAGACGTAAAATAACAAATTGATAGACATTTGTCACGAATCCCATGGCAATCATAGCGATCGCCATTCCGAGCGCCGCCCTCAGGAGCATTACTCGTCTTCCTTTTTGATCAGCGAGCCGGCCCCATATCGGAGACATAACAGCAGACACTAAAAAAGTTGAGCTTAGTGCTATCCCAGACCAAATACTTACTGCCTGCTGGTTATGCACACCCAACTGTTCAATGTATAAAGGCAGGAAGGGCATAATCAAGTTAAGACCTGTTCCTGTTAAAAAACAACCTAGCCATACAATAAATAAATTCTTTTTCCAACTTTCCAAATTAATCACCTGTTCTTTTTGATCTTTACCTATTATTTCACAATTTTTCATAGAAATAAACTATTTTTTATAGATAATCGCTTTCGTGGTTGTTTCGCTCTCCGACCAACCCTCTCAGCCTCTAAGTATTAGACAGGTATTAATTTTTCTCGATATTTATAATTTGTTCAGCAATTTTACGCCCTCCCAGCACGACCATTGGTGTCCCACCACCTGGGTGGATCGACCCTCCCACTGCCCACATATTATCTCCTTTCAGCTTCCCATTTGCGCGAAAAAAGCTTTGTTTCATAGAATTAGATGAGGGCCCGTAAATCGACCCTCGATAAGCAAATGTCTGATTTTGCAAATCTAAAGGAGTAACGATCTTTTGATGAAGAATATGAGCTTGCAGATCACTCATTCCGTGTGATTCCAACAAACCAATAATCTTCTGCGCATACGTTGCTTTGATGCCCTCCCAATCGGTTGCTTCCGTGAGAGCTGGAGCATTCACTAATACAAAAAGATTACTCATCCCTGCCGGCGCTAAGTGAGGATCGCTAGTGGAGCTGTTGCAAATATAAATTGCAGGCTCGCATACTGGTAAACGCTTTTCGAAAAGCTCTTGAAATTCCCGTTCATAGTTTTGGGGATAAAAAATATTATGATGCTTCAACTGTTCGTATTTTTTGTCTACACTGAGCATCATCTGAAAACCTGACAAAGACGGTTCCACTTTCGGAACTGTCTGTTCTTCAAAACTTAGGATGTCTTGATTGACCACAACGATATCCGCTTCAAAATCTCCTGCTGTAGTTTTTAGAAGTTTCCTCTGCTGCTCCCTATTCAGCACTTCCTTCACTTCTGTTTGGTAGTGAAAGGTTACATTTCTTTCCGCCAATACTTTTTGGAAGGCCTCTACCAATTTATACGTGCCCCCTTTTATACCGAAAACACCTTTTTGCGTTTCAAGCGCAGCCATTAGATTGAATACTGCAGGAGTTTGTGTCGGCTGGCCACCTACATAGGTTGCATATCTCGAAAATAAAGAAATCGTATTCGGATGATGGAAATAGCGACGAATAACAGCTGCCATTTTATTAAAAGGCTGCACCTTAAAAAAATGATAAATCAGCTTTAAATCAAGCATCTCTTTTTTCGAGGTGAATGTCTTATCAAAAAACGACTGCTCGGAGTATTTTAATAGTGTTTTTATCCTCTCGATAAAAGCTGGATAGTTTTGAGCATCGTGGACGCTATAAGCCGCTATCTGTCGCTGCATCGAATGTATATCAGCAGTCAGATCTAAATTCGTACCATCAGGAAAAAAATGTCGCTGCAGCGGATCGATCTTATAAAAGGTCACGTGATCATGAATATTATTTCCCGCGCAATAAAATGCATCTTCAAAGCTTTCTATGTATGTCAGTGTGCTCGGTCCCGAATCAAAATAAAAGTCTCCCCAACGAAAGGCTTTTAGTTTCCCGCCGAAAATAGGTTCTTTTTCCAAGATAGTGATTTGGTAATTCGGTTCGGCGCTCAACCTAAGTGCCGCGGAAAGTCCTCCTAACCCACCGCCGATAATACATACTTTTTTCATTTATATGACCTACCTTTCCATTTCATTTCAGTTTGAAAAGCGGATTTATATGCTACAAAAAGTGCTAATCCAACACTTAAAGGCAAAGCTAGTCCTTTTTTCACGCTTTTATGTACAAGAATGCCAATTGCCAAGGAAACGATTACGGTACTGAACGGTAATAGAATATCCCCAGAAACCATACCAGCAACCAGCAGTATCCATGGTAGGATATATAACCCCAGATACCAGATCGACATCGGAACAAGGACTGAGAATCGAAAACCCATTCCGGCAAAAAGGTTTTTTTGAAAACCCGCCATTACTTCGCTTGGGCTGTTGTACATTTGACAAGCAGCAAGCGCTTCAATATCCACAAAAGCCACCGGAAAGCCCGCTTTTTTTACTTGTTTGACTAACGCTACATCATCTAGCATGCTACCTTTTATCGCTTCGTGACCGCCCGCTTCCATGTATACCTTTCGCGAGGTAAGAATGAACTGACCACACGCTACCGCAAATAATGGGTTAGCTGATTGGGAGATATATCGTAATGGTAGGTGAGAGAAAATAATGAATTTCATCATAGGAACTAATAGAAAAGAGAGCAGATCCTTTGTTTTTTGTTGAGGAAAGCCTGAAAAAAAGACGAATTTTGTCTTTTTTTGGCCTACAGCAGCTTTGATTTTCCTCAACCCCGCCTCCTTTAAAACTACATCCGCATCCAGAAACAACAGCCACTCATTTTGAGCGGCAGCGGCAAGATTATAGCAGGCAAAGTTTTTACCGGTCCACCCTGTCGGCAACGTCTGCCCATGTAATATCCGGCAAGTATATTTGCTAGCAATTTCAGAAGTAGCATCTGTGGACTGATCATCATAAATCAGCACTTCATCTTGAGGCCCCAGCTGCGTTTCTAACGATTCTAACAGCTTGGAAATATTGCGTGCTTCATTCCTAGCAGGTATCAAAATCGATATCCCTAGCTCTTCAAATGGCTGATTTTCGTAAAAGTCCATGATATTCCGTTTATTCCAGTAGATAAAAGCAAATTGTGCGAGTAGCAAAAAAAGCAATATCCCCATATCTCCACCTCTTTTTATTTCAAAAATGAATCACTAATGCTTTTTGACTCCCTTTTTAAAAGTGTTTCTGCCTTTTCCAATGTATTTTTCTCGTTATAAAGAATATTGTCCCGCAACTCGTCCAATTGTGATTGTAGCCGTTTTTGCAGCATTTTTTCTTTCTCAAGCATTCTACCGTTCACCACAACGGGCGTGCTAAATTCCAAGATCGCATTCAGTTTTTGCTTTTCGCCTAAATAATAGTACATACTCACGAATTTGATTGCCACTTCATCAAACCGCTCCATAATTTTCGCTACGCCACGTTTTACATGCAAAGGCCGACTGTCTTGATGACGAATCTCACCTTGTGGGAATATCCAGACTTTTTGCCCGTTTTTCAGCTTTTCCTCGACATACCGCAAAGTCTCTACTAGTGATTTCGGTTTATCCGGGGCGATGGAGAAAGCACCCAGTCGCTGGAAGAAGCGTAATTTTTCTAACTGCGCTTCCTCCATCATCATCATATTTTCCAGAGGCACTGTATTGCGCTGATAAGCTTGGAAACATAATAGACCATCCCACCAGGAAGAATGATTCACTAAATACAAAACAGGTAAGCCATCTTCTACTTGCGCTTCGGTGTCTCCTAGTATGTAAATTTGATTAAAATAGCGAGGAAGTAGATATTTGCTTTGGTAAAATCGGAAAATCGCCGTAAAAAAGTTATTGTTTTTTGCTTCGAGCATAATAGAGACTCCCTCCTATTACTAAAATAACTATCCCGATGAGAAAGACCAGAAATTCCCCATGCTTTGCCGCGATACTGCTGAATAAAAGGATCTGCATACCATAAAGGACAAAAATCATACGTTTGGTCGTTGATTTTGAATGATGTTTGTTGAGTAATAAAGCAAATAAAAAAGCAATGACAAACCAAGATAGAAAATTTTGCAGAGGAATCCCATAATAAAATCCATTGGCGTTCCACTCCCAATATCCTTCAAAAATAGCCACTGGATCTAAGATCAAATCAAACAGCACGATATAACAAGCTGTTTCTAACGCTTGCCAAAACCGACCTGCTGATATTGCTAGCCCCCAACAATTGATAAAAACTGCGATCCATGCAAACACGATCGTGAACGGCACACCGTAAACGGGGCTTCCTAATACGGATGTGTAACCATAAGTACCAAACGGTATCGAAAAATGCACACTTGCCACCTCTAAAACATAGCAAGCGACCCCAAATCCTAAGAAAGAAAATAGCAGTTTCATATTTCTCATTACCCCGCTGATCTCCAACATGCAAAGCGCATAAAGCAGCAGGAAAAAGGGTTTGGAAAATCCTAAACTTTCGGGTACCGTCCAAAAAACCTGTAAAATATAGCCGATCAGCCACCAAATAACAAATAGCCAAGTCAAATAATATCTTTTATGTAAGTCGATCTTTTTTCTCCTCCTTTGGGGGCTTCTAACCTTATGTTCTTCCCTTTTTAGCCATAAATTACGCAGTTTTTCGGTCATTTATATTTTTTTCTATAAAAAAAATCTCTAAAAACCAGAAAATATCATCTGGTTTTTAGAGATTACACGTTTACTATTCCAGTTTATCCAAAGGCAACCAGCCAGCAGTTCCCTCTTCTGTGACGCACCATGCCCAGCCGTTAAGCTCTCGATTGCTTTCGACCTTATCGCCGGCCTCCACATTCAGCTCGCGTGCCGAGTAATCGGCATTCACCGTACCCGTGTGACCGTCGCCATCGCGTTCGATCAACTGGTCAGGAACCCATCCTTCTTTATCGCTAGCTTTTACTTTGCAAAAAAACCAGCCCGGATACTCCGAATCTTCTCGCCCTATCCGGATAGCCTCGTTTTTATTCACAAATAAAGGATCTGGGAAATTACTTGTATGTTTCGTTTTTACAGTCCAATATTTATTCATAAATGCCTCCTGCTTTACTTACCTGTTGCAGCATCCCAGTCAGCCAAGAATTTATCGATCCCTGAATCTGTTAGTGGGTGTTTCAGCATTTGTTCAAACACTTTATAAGGAACAGTCGCAATGTCTGCGCCTGCTTTCGCACATTCAATTACATGGATCGGATGACGAACACTTGCAGAGATGATTTCTGTTTTGATATCGTGTACGGCGAAAATTTCTGCGATATCACGAATCAATTCTAGACCATCTTGACCAATGTCATCTAATCTTCCTAAGAAAGGAGAAACATAAGACGCACCAGCACGAGCTGCTAACAACGCTTGCGCAGCAGAGAATACTAGTGTTACGTTTGTTTTGATTCCTTCAGCAGTTAAAATTTTAACAGCTGCCATTCCTTCACCAGTCATTGGAATCTTTACAACGATATTCGGATGGATCTTTGCAATTTCACGGCCTTCTTCTACCATTTTGTCCGCTTCTAAACTAACAACTTCTCCACTTACAGGACCATCTACGATCGAAGTGATTTCTTGGATTACCTCGTTAAAATCACGACCTTCTTTAGCAACTAAAGACGGATTAGTAGTTACACCCGCGATAAATCCCATTCGATTTGCTTTCTTGATTTCTTCTACATTTGCAGTATCAATAAAAAACTTCATGATATGTCCTCCTTTTGATCTACGCTTTCATTACAGTGCTATTATAACGCAACGCTTGCAAATTAGCATGTCAAACGCTTATGAAATTCCGAACAATCTTTATTTCCCAGGAAATAAATAAACTCGGCAGGAAATCCCGCCAAGTCCTTATTTTTCTATTGGAGCTTCGATTTTGGTAATACCACCCATATAGCTTTGCAAAGCTGTTGGGATTCTGATCGAACCATCTTCTTCTTGATAATTTTCTAAAATCGCAGCAACGGTTCTTCCAATTGCTAATCCAGAGCCATTCACTGTATGCACATATTCAGGTTTCCCTTTTGCTTCTCTACGGAAGCGAATACCTGCCCGACGTGCTTGAAATGCTTCAAAATTACTGCAAGAAGAGATTTCTCGATAGCTGTCATAACTAGGGATCCACACTTCAATATCATATTTCTTCGCTGCCGTAAACCCTAAATCAGCTGTACACATGCTAAGTACACGATATGGTAATTCCAAACGTCTTAACACTTCTTCCGCATTGTCTGTTAATTTTTCTAAGGCTTCATACGAGTCTTCCGGTTTCACAAATTGAACTAATTCTACTTTGTTGAATTGGTGCTGGCGAATCAAGCCTCTAGTATCTCTCCCCGCCGAACCTGCTTCCGAGCGGAAACAAGCACTAAATGCCGTATATTTCCGAGGCAAGTCTTTCGCTTGGAAAATTTCATCGCGGTGTAGATTCGTCACCGGAACTTCTGCTGTTGGGATCAAGAAGTAATCTTCTTTTTCCACCAAAAAGGCATCTTCTTCAAACTTCGGTAATTGACCCGTACCTGTCATGCTGACCCGATTTACCATGTAGGGTGGCAAGATTTCATCATAGCCATGTTCGTCCGCATGCAGATCCATCATGAAGTTAAGCAAAGCACGTTCTAACCGAGCACCTAACTTTTTGTAAAAAACAAAACGGCTTCCCGTTACTTTAGCAGCACGTTCGAAATCTAAAATATCTAGATCAGTCCCTAGATCCCAATGTGCTTTTGGCTCAAATGTAAAATCTCTTACTTCTCCCCACTTGCGAATCTCTACATTGTCATCTTCCGTTTCCCCAATCGGTGTCGACTCATGCGGGATATTTGGAATCGACAATAGAATACGTTGCAATTTTTCATCTATGTTTTTCAATTCTAAGTCCAAAGTTTTGATACGATCCCCAACAATACGCATTTCTTCGATTTTGGCATCTGCATCTTGCTTTTCACGTTTTAAAGCTGCAATTTCTTGGGACACTTCATTTCTTTGCCCCTTCAGCGATTCCGTTTCTACTAAGAGTGTCCGGCGACGCTTGTCTAACTCACCAAACTTCTCAAAATCCGCTAGATTTTCTCCGCGGTGAGCTAGCTTTTCTTTCACTTCGTCAAAATTATTTCGTAATACTTTAATATCTAACATTCAGCTCTCCTCCTCCTCAAAAATAAAAAACTCCCGCACCTTCTCCAAAAATTATAATTGGAGAAGGGACGGAAGTAGACCGCGTTGCCACCCTAATTGAGATGCTTAAAACACATCTCCAGCTTCATTATAAGGTTTAACGGACCTCGACCGAACTAGTTTACTGCTAAATTTCGACTAGTTTGCTCCAAGATGGATTCCCTATTATACTAACATCGGTTTTCACCAACCACCGACTCTCTATGGATAGCCATAAAAGGTACTATTTCTTATCTACGCTTTTCGTTATTTTATTACGTTTATTTTATCGTATTTGCTATTGTTTGACAAGTTATTATTGTATAAACGCTGTTAATTTGCTATAAAAGAAGGAAGTATACTTATTAAGGAGGCGATCCACTTGTTGCTCTTAATCGATCATCATGATTCATTTACTTATAATCTTTATCAATATTTTCTTGAGTTGGATGCGCCTGTGAAAGTCATTCGCGTGGATGAGCTGGCTGGATTGGAAGACACGCCTTCCGCTTTGATACTATCACCAGGACCAGGTCATCCTGCTGAAGCTAAAGCGACATTGAAGCTATTAAAAACCTATCATCAGAAAATACCTATTCTAGGAATCTGTTTAGGTCATCAGATCATAGCGCATTTTTTTGGTGCTACTGTGAAAAAAAGCCCTTATCCTGTTCATGGAAAATCCTATCCTATTACCCACACTGGAGAAAATATATTCCATAAGATTCCTTCCCCTTATACGGTTACCCGCTACCATTCTTTGGCTGTTTCACGTGAAACATTAGGCAGTTCGTTGAAAGTGACAGCTGAAACTGCCGACGGTATCATCATGGGGATCTCGCATAGGGAACTTCCAATCTTTGGCGTCCAATTTCATCCAGAAGCTATTTTGAGTGAATATGGACACGCATTATTGCAAAATTTTTTAACACTTGTAAAGGATGTGCCAAATCGTGAATCGTCTACAATTTGATTTTGAAGATAAGCAGTTGGCTTTTGAGACCCCCTTAACCGTTTACGAAACAAGTGATCTCGAAAAAGTCACTTCTGTCATGCAAGCAGTGGAAGCCAAAATCGCTGCCGGCTATTATGCCGCTGGATTTGTAAGTTATGAAGCTGCACCTGCTTTTGATTCTCATCTTGCGGTTAAAAGCCCTTCCGGCTCACTACCACTTATTTGGTTCGGAATTTATGAAAAACCTATAACACCATCCATGAAGAATAGCAAAACGTCGTCCGATATACTATTTCATTGGCAGAGTGATACGGATCTCACTGCGTATCAAAATGCGTTGCAAAGCATCAAAGAAGAAATCGCAAGAGGCAATACCTATCAGACCAATTATACGGTTCGCTTAAATAGCCCCGCAGAAAGCGCTGCTGACTACACTTCGTTTTACGAAAAGCTTTTACAAAATGGGAAGGCAACCTATAGTGCTTCACTTTGCACCGATTCTTTTCAAATTCTTTCTGCTTCTCCAGAATTATTTTTCAAATGGGAAAAGGATCGAATCACTACTCGGCCGATGAAAGGCACGATCCATCGCGGTGCTTCTGCTGAGGAAGATAGAGAACTACGAGATTGGCTGGGAAATGATGCGAAAAATCGGGCGGAGAATACCATGATCGTCGATTTACTGAGAAATGACCTTGGCAAAATCGCTGTGCCCGGAAGCGTCCAAGTGGAAGCTCTATGCCAGCTTGAGCCTTATCCGACCACTTGGCAAATGACTTCTACGATCACAGCACAAACCGCTCCTCAGACATCACTCGTAGACGTTTTTCAAGCACTATTCCCCTGTGGCTCAATTACAGGCGCCCCAAAACAAAGTACGATGTCATTGATTGAACAACTGGAAACTAGCCCCCGCGGCATTTACTGCGGTGCAATCGGTTATATTACACCTGCTAAACAGGCCGTTTTTAGCGTTCCAATTCGTACAGTTGCTATCCATGATTCCATAGCAAGTTACGGAGTCGGTGGCGGGATTGTTTGGGATTCGGTAATAGAGGAAGAATATGCGGAAATGCAGACGAAGACGAAGGTATTATTAAACAGCAACCCCTCCTTCCACTTGATTGAAAGTTTGCGCCTTGAAAATGGCGGTCTCTCACGTTTAGAAGCACATTTGGATCGCTTGGAGAATAGTGCTCGGTTCTTTGCTTTTCCATTTGATAGAGCAAAAACTAGCGAACAGTGGCGGTCGGCTAGTCAGCAATATCCACGAGGAACCTTTAAATTCCGAAGCTGTTTATTACCAGGTGGCAAGTTGTCCTTAGAGGTCCTTCCGCTTGTTGAATATCAAGAGCCGACCCGCGCCGTTTTAGCTAAAAATCCTATTTCTACTAACTCTATTTGGCTGAAGCACAAAACCTCTCATCGTTCGATATACGAGAAACACCGCCAGGAAAACACGCAAGAAACGATTTTGTTTAATAAAAATGGTCAATTGACCGAGTTTATAACGGGAAATATCGTCTTGCAAATCGATGATCAGCTTTATACTCCTATGCTGGATGCCGGAGTCCTGCCTGGCGTTATGAGGCAGACTTTGCTTACTGAGCGCAAGATCACTGAGCGGACTTTGCTGTTGGAAGATCTTAAAAAAGCGAAAAAAATATGGCTTATCAACAGCGTACGCGGTTGGGTGCCTATCTATTTTCAGCCATAAAAAAGAGGCGTTTGAAAACTTGATTTCAAACGCCTCTTTTTCTACTTAATTAAACCAACCTTTTACGCCATCCACAAAATAGCTGCCAAAACCTTTTAACATTAACACAAAGCCGTTAGATTTATCCACAGCATTTGTTGCTACTACTTGGATTTTATTTGTTTTTGAACCATCAATATAGCCTAGTCCATCATCATTTTTCAGTGCGATCTCCATCGTACCGAGTTTTTGATCTTTTTTCACTGGTGCCGTTATCTCTTTGCTCACTAGTTTTACATTTTCAGAAAGTTTCGGATTAGCTTGGTCTTTAGGAACGACCAGATTCACATTTTTGTTCGTCTCTAATTTCACGCTATCTTCTTTACCGTCTTTCACACTAATGCTAGCCGGTTTTTTGACTGCTTGTCCTGCTTTAGCCACTTGCTTCACTTTGAAATTATCAAATGCGTAATCCAACATCTTGTTTGTTTCCTTAAACCTTGTACCATCATGTTGATCGGAGCTATTTCCCCCATTAGCATGCAGGATAACTGTGATAACGCGCATGCCATCTTGCTTAGCTGTTGCTGTCAGGCACATCCCAGCGTAATCCGTTGTCCCTGTTTTAAGACCGTCTACACCTTTACGTCCATAAATCAACCCTGGCAGTAGCCAGTTCCAGTTGCTCATATTGATTTGGTCACTTGTTCCTTTTCGGAATGCTAGTTTTGTGGTACTTGCTGTCTTTAAAACATCTGGGTACGTATCGATCAGCGATTTTGCTAACTTTGCCATACCACGTGCGGTCATTTTATTTTCGCTATTTTTACCACCAATTTGTTGTTTCCCTTTTAAATCACTATTGTTCAAACCAGTGACGTTAACGAATTTATGTTTCCCTAACTTTAAGCTGTTCGCTTTTTCGTTCATCAAGCCAACAAATGCTTTTTCAGAGCCGGCGATTTTTTCTGCCAATGCAATTGCTGCCCCATTAGCTGAATAGATTGCCATTGCTTGATATAATTCTTTGACAGTATAGAATTCACCGTTTCGAAGTGGTACGTTGGAAAGTGATGTATCTTGTGAAACTTCATGGGCGTAACCTGAAATTTTCACTTTATCCGTCCATTTCAATTTACCTTGGTCGATTTTTTCTAACAAAATATATTCATCCAGCATTTTTGTCATGGATGCGATTCCTAATAGCTGATCAGGATTCTTTTCATATAAAACTTTACCTGTGCTTTCCTCGATCGTAAATGCTGCTTTCGCATTGACGTTTGGTGTTGTCGCCGCTTGAGCGTCATTAGGCACAAGTGAAAATGTGCTGATAGCCAGCAATGCTGCCATCATAGCAGCGCCTGCTCGTTTCACTAATTTATTCAATGTCATTCTCCTTCGTTAATCAAAATCTCTATATAAATAGTATCTATTCCCCTTGCTAGATAACTCTTTTTTGACAAATACTTTCTTATTTTATCATGGTTTGAAGTTTGCGTACAGATAACTTTTTACTTAATTATCGGTAGCAGAATATGTGAGGGGTGATCCGCATCATGATAAATTTGTTGCTGCGCCGGCACAGATTCTACTGTATCGATGAAAGTTTTTCCTGTGTTCGGGTTAGGATCGAATCTCGGGAAGTTGCTAGATGAGATCTCCACACGAATCTGATGCCCCACCAAGAATTTATTACTCGTCGACCATAAATCAATGGTATAAAGCAATAGCTCTCCTTGAACATTCGTATGTTGTTTGGTAGAACGAATAATTCCGTCTGCAAGGTTATACGCTGTACCGTCGGGCGCTACATCAACCAATTTAGCTGTAAAATCTGTGCTTACTGCATCTGTTTTCGCCCATAACTGAACTTGTACCGGACCTGTGACTTCTAGCGCTTCTTGAAGTGGAGCGGTAGTATAGCAGAGGATATCTTCACGATCTTCTAACACGGACTGATCGTGCGGACCATCGGGCTGTTGTTCTTTGTGAAGCGTCCCGCCACCACATGAAGGAACTGGATTTTCGGGATCATATGTATAGCTGTCCGGTACTTCTGCTTTCGGCTTCGCAAAGCTTGCTGTCCCATTTCCCGATTTGGAATTTGCTTCCCCTTCGCTATGGAAATATAGCGGTGTGAAATGCGTATTTTCCAATGGCCAATTTTTCGCTTCCTTCCACTCATTACTACCCATGACAAAATACTCAATCGGTGCCGCCGCGGTTTTTGGCTCGATACCTTTCAACCAATAATCAAACCACTCCAAATGAAAATCATGTCTACTAGCTTCTCCCCATTTGTTAGCTGCCATTCCAAAATCACGTTGTCCGATCATTTGAACAAAATTCGCATGTGTCCATGGACCAATAATCAAGCGGTCTCCTAAACCTTTACGATGACCATTCTGGAAATTTGCAATCGTTTTATCTAGAAAGCAATCGTACCAACCTGCAACATGCATACCGGGAACCTTTATTTTTTCATAATTTTTCGACGCATCGATCGTTTCCCAATGCTTGTGATCACGCTCCAATTGAAGCAGTTCCGTATAATATGGCATTGCATCTGCTTTTTTCATTGGTGGCCAATCCAGATACGGTTTGTAACCATACCATTTCTCGATATTGGAAAGATCCTTGACCAGCTCCTTCATTTTATCAGCGTATTCTGGTGTACCTGCATATTTTCGCACCATCATATCTGGTAAGATCGATTCCAGATTCCATGTTTCCCACATTCCTAATTCCAAAGCGCCGTCATGGTCATTAAAAACGTCTGTCATACTGTTTTGCGCCATTATCGGTGCAATCGTTTTTAAGTGAGGAGCACCACTTATTGCTGCTAGCACTTGTGTAAATCCGTAGTAAGATAAACCAAACATTCCTACGTTGCCATTACTGAAATCTTGGACTGCTAGCCATTCGATGGTATCATAGCCATCGTCTACTTCGGCGATGTATGGAACGAATTCCCCCTCTGAACCATATCTTCCTCGAACATCTTGGACAACAACTACATAGCCATTTTCCGCAAAAACTTGTGGCCTTAAAAAGTGCAAACCATATGTTTTGCCATAAGGTAATCGTGTGAGTAGAACTGGATACTTCCCTTCCGCAGCGGGTCTGTATATGTCTGCGGAAAGTTTTACACCGTCTCTCATTTTGATTTTCACATCTGTTTCAATAACGATTTTTTGATGTTTCACGTGAAACACTCCTTTGATTCCATTAGGTTATTTATCTAATTTCAACTTTTTAAGCGCTTCTGCCATTGGGTTATTAGTAAATTCATCATTGTCTTGTTTCTTTAGATAGTTATTGACTTCTTTTTTCGACACATTCTTATTTTTGTCTTTATCTTTGCGTTTCTTGAAGACGGATAGCTTCTCGCGATGTCCACACACACATGTGAAAATTTGATTTTCCCCTTCGCCGCGCAGCTCCATCTTCTTATGGCAATTAGGGCATCTTGCATTAGTAGTCCGAGAAACTGATTCTCTTGTATTACAATCTCTATCCTGACATACGAGCATCGTTCCTCGTTTGCCCTTCACTTTTAACATCAGCTTCCCGCAATTCGGACATTTAGTCGACGTAATATTATCATGTTTAAAATTTTTGTCATTTTGTTTGATTTCCGTCACTGCTTTTTGCGCATATTCTCGCATTTCGCCGACAAAAACACGATAATCCAGGTCACCAGCTGCTATTTTGGATAACTTTTGCTCCCATTTAGCAGTTAAAATCGGCGACTTTAGCTCATTCGGCACTAATTCTAACAATTGTTTGCCCTTAGAAGTAAGAAATATTTCCTTACCTCGTTTTTCAATCAAGAAACTATTGAATAATTTTTCAATGATATCCGCCCTTGTGGCAACTGTTCCCAGTCCTCCGGCGTTATCTAATGTCTTTGCTAATTCTTTATTGGTGCTTTCCATATACTTAGTTGGGTTTTCCATAGCGCTTAACAATGTCGCTTCATTGAAACGAGCTGTCGGCTTCGTTTTACCGGTTTCCAGCAGCAATGATTGTAGCGTGATCGCACTGCCTATTGCTATTTTTTGAGATTCCTGTCTGCGGGAGTCTTCCCCATATACTGCTTTCCAGCCAAGCTGCTTCACACTGATTTCTTTCAGCTGAAAGATTTCCTTGTCGATCTTGGCTTCGATTTTCTGCTCCATATACACATATGGAGCAGAAAGAACCGCTAGGAACCGTCTCACGACCAAATCATATATTTTCTTTTCTCGATCGTTAAACTCACTCCAGTATACGGGTTCTTCAGTCGGGATAATTGCATGGTGATCGCTCACTTTACTATCGTCTACAAATGATTTAGATGCTTTGATCGGCTTGCTGCGGATCGCTTTTGCGAACTTCGCATAGTCACCGTGCTCCACAGCTTCCAATCTTTCTTTTAGCGTAGGTACGATATCCGCAGATAAGTAGCGTGAATCGGTTCGCGGATAGGTCAGCACTTTATGTTTTTCATATAATCCCTGCATGATCGTAAGTGTCTCTTTTGCTGAAAAATCAAAGCGCTTATTTGCGTCACGCTGTAATTCTGTTAGATCATAAAGATTTGGCGCGGATTGGCGTTTTTCTTTTTCATTTACAGCAGAAATCTCCATTTTTTTGTTTTTTAGAACAGCAACTAATTTCTCTGCTTTTTCCTTTTCATAAACAGGTCCATTGTTCCACGTGAAACTTCCTAAGTTCGTTTGGGCTTTGATATTATAATAGTCTACTGGCTTGAATGTTTGGATCTCTTTTTCTCGCGTATCAATGATCGCGACAGTTGGTGTTTGAACACGACCACACGATAGTTGTGCGTTATACTTTGTCGTTAGCGCTCTGGTAGCGTTGATTCCGACGACCCAATCGGCCTCAGCTCTGGCAATAGCAGAACGGTATAAAGGAAGGAAGCTGTCGCCAGGCTGCAGACGGGCAAAGCCTTGCTTGATGGCTTTATCTGTAACAGACGAAATCCACAGACGCTTAAAAGGCTTCTTTATTTTCGCGTATTCTAAAATCCATCTCGCAACTAATTCTCCTTCTCGTCCGGCATCGGTGGCGATCACGATTTCTGAAATATCATTGCGGTTTGCCAATTTTTTTACTAATTCATATTGTTTGCGTGTTTGTTTGATAGGTTCTAATTTCATTCTATCCGGCAAAATCGGGAGATCGTTAAGTTCCCAGTTGCGGTATTTAACATCGTAACGTTCTGGGTCTGCTAATGTTACTAAATGACCGAACGCCCATGTCACGATTTCTTTATTTCCTTCGATATAGCCATTCCGTGATTGGTTTGCACCTAATACTCGAGCAATATCTTTTCCTACCGAAGGCTTTTCTGCTAATATCAATCTCTTGGACATTTATGTCAATCCTCTCTTTTGTCTTCCACATTTTGTAAAACTTCTAAAAAATAAGTGCCGTACTTCTCTAGTTTTGCTTCCCCTACACCTTTTATATCGAGTAGCGCTTCTTTGTCTTTAGGAAGATAGAGGCACATTTCGCGTAAAGTATCATCAGAAAATATAATGTATGGCGGTACTTGAAATTCGGAGGCCAAAGAACGACGGACGGTTCGTAATTCATCAAATAGTTCTTCATCTACATTCATTTTCACTTTTTCTGCACGTCTTGCTTGTTTGCGGAGTACAGCGCGTTCGCCGCGAAGCACCTCTACGGCAAGTTCTGAAAGCTGAAGCGCTGGGAATTGTCCATCTGTCGCTAATAGATAGCGTTCTGCTGTTAAATAATCTAAGAGCTGCAGCACTTCGTTTTGAGGTACGCCCTTCATTAAACCATATGTGCTAAGTTCATGGAACCGCCAGCTCTGCACTTTTTTATCCTGAGAGCCAGTAAGAACTTTGGCAACCATTGCTTTACCAAAACGTTCACCCATTCGTTTTACACAGGAAAAAGCCTGCTGCGCTTCGATTGTGATATCTACTCTTTCCCTTGTATCTAAGCAATTGCTACAATGTTTGCACTCCGGCGCTTCATCGCCGAAATACTGGACGATATATTTTTGCAGGCAGATTTCAGTATAGCCGTAGCCTGTCATTTTGCGTAGTTTTAAGTATTCATTTTGTTTGTATTCCTCGCTAAGTTCGGACTGATCGATCAAAAATTGCTGGATATGCGCATCTTGCGGAGCAAAAAGCAGGATACAGTCACTTGGCAATCCATCTCGTCCGGCGCGCCCCGCCTCTTGATAATAAGCTTCCATATTGCGCGGTATATTATAATGGATAACAAAGCGTACATTCGATTTGTTGATACCCATTCCAAAGGCGTTTGTTGCAACGATCACGGTAATATCATCATATAGAAATTGTTCTTGGTATTCCGCTCGGGCTTTATCAGACATTCCGCCATGATATTGACCGGCTGCGATGCCGTTTTTGTTTAAAATAGCTGTGAGACGCTCCACCTCTTTTCGAGTGGATGCGTAAATAATACCAGCTTGCTCGTGATTTTTCTTAAGGTAATCTAGCAAATATTTATCTTTATCTTGGCCTTTTACGACTTGAAAAGATAGATTTTCTCGGGAAAATCCTGTTTGTACTCGGTTATTGTAGGTAATACCGAGCTGATTACATATATCGCGGGCCACGTCTTCTGTAGCGGTAGCTGTCAGCGCAATAATCGGCGGTTTTGGCTGAAGTTCCGCTAATACGTTGGAAAGTACGCGGTAACTTGGTCTGAAATCATGTCCCCATTGGGAGATACAGTGCGCTTCATCCACCGCCATCAATGAGATGGAAGTTTGTTCTAATAGGCGTCTGAAACTAGGGGTTTCCATTCGTTCCGGCGCGACATATAGCATGTTTATTTCTCCAGCCGCTGCGGCTTCGAGCCTTGCATCTATTTCTTGGCCGTTTAATGTACTATTAATATAAGTAGCTGCGACACCTTCTGCAAGAAGTGCATCTACTTGATCTTTCATTAATGAGATCAAAGGCGACACAATGATTGTAAGTCCGCCAAAAAGCAAAGCAGGAATTTGATAACAAAGCGATTTCCCGCCTCCGGTCGGCATGATAGCGAGGACGTCTTGCTTGTCGATGAGTTTCTCAATAACGTCTTGCTGTCCTTCGCGAAAATCTTCATAGCCAAATTGATTTTGTAAAATTTGTTGTGCTTGTTGTATCATGCGAGCTTTTCGCCTCCTCTATCTATTAGTATATCGGTTTTGCACATAGAAATGAACCTTTTAGGCGAAAGAGATTTGTTGGGATATTTTGTTTTTTTAAAGCATTCTCCTCTACTTACCATAAAACAATGAAAAAACGTGCTTTCTTGGAGGATTTGACCCGCAAGAAAGCACGTTTTTGATATAGACATTTTTTTATTATGAAATGCTGTAGTTTGGCGCTTCTTTTGTGATTTGGATGTCATGCGGATGGCTTTCGCGTAATCCGGCACCTGTCATTTTCACGAATTGCGCTTCTTCGCGAAGATGTGCCAAATCTTTGGAGCCAGTATAGCCCATACCAGAACGGATCCCACCTACTAATTGGAAGATGATGTCGCTGATCGAACCTTTATAAGGAACACGACCTTCGATACCTTCTGGAACCAATTTTTTCGCATCTGCTTGGAAATAACGGTCTTTGGAGCCTTTTTCCATTGCAGCCAGGCTTCCCATCCCGCGATACGTTTTAAAACGGCGACCTTGATAGATCTCTGTTTCGCCAGGGCTTTCATCGGTTCCTGCTAGCATGCTTCCAAGCATTACTGCATGTCCACCAGCAGCCAATGCTTTTACAATATCTCCAGAATATTTGATCCCGCCGTCAGCGATGATCGTTTTACCGAATTCTCTTGCAACTGTCGCACAATCGTAAACCGCTGTGATTTGCGGAACGCCTACACCGGCAACAACACGTGTCGTACAGATCGAGCCAGGGCCGATGCCGACTTTTACAATGTCAACACCAACTTCGAACAATGCTCTAGCGCCCTCTGCTGTCGCCACGTTACCAGCTACGATCGTTACGTCTGCAAAAGCTTGGCGGATTTCCGCCACTTTGCTGATAACGCCTGCTGAGTGTCCGTGTGCTGTATCGATAACGATCGCATCAGCGCCGGCTTCTACTAATTTTTCAGCACGGATAAAGGTATCACCTGTGACGCCGACAGCAGCTGCAGCAAGTAGGCGGCCATGTTTATCTTTAGCAGAATTTGGAAATTCAATTACTTTTTCAATGTCTTTGATCGTGATAAGTCCTTTTAGCGTTCCGTTATCGTCCACTAACGGCAACTTCTCAATGCGATGTTTTTGCAGGATCTTTTCTGCTTGTTTGAGCGTCGTCCCTACAGGCGCAGTGACCAGATTTTCTTTGGTCATAACTTCTTTGATAACCGTCGCATAATCAGAAATAAAGCGCAAATCGCGATTCGTGAGGATTCCGACTAATTTCTTTTCCTCTTCATTATTAACGATCGGCACACCGGAAATACGGTATTTCCCCATTAGATGTTCTGCATCAAATACTTGGTGGTCTGGTGTCAAATAAAATGGGTCGATGATAACACCGCTTTCGGAGCGTTTTACTTTCTCAATTTCTTCTGCTTGTCTTTCGATGCTCATATTCTTATGGATAACGCCGATTCCGCCTTGTCTAGCAATCGCGATCGCCATTTTTGACTCGGTGATCGTATCCATTCCGGCACTCCAGATCGGAACGTTTAGTTTCACAGCGTGGGTCATCTCTACACTTAGGTCTACATCATTGGGTAAAACTTCTGAGTGAGCTGGAACAAGTAAAACATCATCAAACGTTAATCCTTCTTTTTTAAACTTATTTTCCCACATCGCTAACAAACACTCCTTTTTATTTTTTCCTAAACAAAAAACGCATAACTCTCTTCCTATAAAGAAAAAGGCGGGAAAAAAAGACTCCCACTCTGATGCGATTTGCTATAGGTTAAATGGCTTCGTTTCACTACATGAAACTTGGGTATTGATATGATGTTACAAGAAGGAAGTTATGCTTGTCAAGCACCTCAGAATAGTTATTTTATTCAGAAAAAAATGCGTTTTCTGAATAAAATAAAATTCCTTTAAAGTAAGCGCTGCCAATGAATAGCCGGATCAAAACGCTATTTCAGCAGATTCTGATCCGGCTATTCCAATCATTTATTTGTTTCTTTTCGTTTAAAATGTGCATAGGTGTAGTTGCCTTCATAACTGACTACTTGTTGATTCTCCATCCACAGCACACGACTGCATAGTTGATCGACAAAATAACGGTCATGCGAGATCGTGATGATCGTACCCGGGAACTTTTGTAGCGCTTCTTCTAAAACCTCTTTTGAGGCAATATCCAGGTGGTTCGTGGGTTCGTCTAAAACCAATGTGTTTACCTCGCGATGGATAAATTGCGCTAGCCGCAACCGCATTTTTTCGCCGCCACTTAATTGACTTACTGGCCTAAAAACGGTTTCGCCATAGAACAAGAAATTTGCCAGCAAGTGTCTTGCTTCTCCTTCTGTCACATAAACTTTATCACGGAAAGTCTCTAAAACGGTATTCTCTTCATCCAATTCCTCCATTTGCTGGCTGAGATAGGCTGCTTTGACATTCGTCCCAAGCAAACACTCTCCTTCCGACACTTTTTCCGCGCCAAGCATGATTTTTACTAAGGTCGATTTCCCTGCGCCGTTTTCACCTAAAATAGCTACACGCTCTCCCTGCCTGATCTGCAGATCGACATTCTCCCAGAGCGGTTTGTCGGTAAAAACTTTTGCTGCATTTTTTAATACGATGACTTCTGTCCCACTTCGTTCTGCCTGCTCAAAATGCAATCCCATCTGTTTCTGTTCTAAAATCGGTTTTTTGACGCGCTTCATTCTAGCTAACGCCTTTTCCATGTTTTTTGCCCGGCGAAACAACGAGTCGCTTGGTGGATTTGCTTGCAATGCCCACTCGCGAAGCTGCTTGATCGCTTGTTCCATTTTCTTGATTTTCTTCTGTTGATCTTTATAATTTTGAAATTCCAACAGCAGTCGCTCTTCTCGTTCTTTCAAATATCCACTGTAATCCGTATAGTAAATAAATAACTCCTGATTTTCCAATTCCACGATTTTTTCTGCTACTTCATCTAAAAAGTAACGGTCATGTGAAATCAAAACAATACTGCCGCGATAATTCTTCAGATAAACAGCCAGCCATTCTAAAGCGCCTAGATCCAAGTGATTCGTTGGCTCATCCAGTAATAGCAGATCTTTAGGTTGTACAAGCAAACGCATGAGAGCCGCCTTCGTCTTCTCCCCGCCGCTTAGTGAGTTGAACGGTCTTTCCAATAAATGCGGAATCCCTAAACCTGTTGCAACTTTCTGGATCATACTTTCCATTTCGTAACCGCCGTTATCCGCAAACAACGCTAATTTTTCCCCATATTGCTGTAATAATTTTTCCGAAAGATCTTCTGCCATCCGTTGCTCCAGCAAGCGCAAATCCTGCTCGATCACGTTAAGCCCTTCAAAACCTTTTTTGGCATAGTCGATCACACTTTCATTTTCCTGTGATTGAGGGATCTGCTCCAAAAGTCCGATCACACTGTTCTTTTTCGTGGCTACTGTACCGCTATCTACTGGCTCAATGCCCGCCAGTATCTTGAGCAACGTGCTCTTTCCTTCTCCGTTCCGACCAATAAAGCCTATTTTTTCGCCTTCTTCTATTTGTAGTGAAACGTCTTCCAATATTTTATTTCCTACGAAGCTTTTATTTACATTTTGTAAACTTGCAATTATCATTTTTATTTCCTCCTTGAGAACAATAAGCAAATCATCTATTGTTTCACGTGAAACAATTAAAAAAGAGCGACAGACAGCACGTCTATCGCTCCAACCTGTATACTTATACCGTTGTGGTAGATTCAATGCTTCTTTTTCGACTATTCGTTTGTTTAAAAAAGGACAGACTGATCCCTTGAACGAAAATAGTGGAAATAATTGCACGAACAAAATATAAGAATGTCATTAAATTAGAACGCGCAATTGTAAAAAGCATTGTTTCTTCACCACCTTTTTGATTTATTACCTATAGAATATAATATCTCAAAAAGCTTGTCAAACTGTATTGAAACAGCACGTTTCAATACTGAAACTTTTACCATTAACCTGAAACAATGACCAAAAACGAGAAAAGTATTTATTTTTCCGCCGAAAACGTTTACATTATAAATGCAATATTCTTTCACTGGAGGTGCTACAATGGAACACAAACGCTTGAAAGGTTTTCCTGAAGATTTTCTCTGGGGTTCCGCATCTGCTGCATACCAAGTGGAGGGTGCTTGGGAAAGCGATGGCAAGGGGCGTTCGGTCTGGGATGAATTTGTTCGTATTCCCGGTAAAACATTTAAAGAAACAACTGGCGATGTAGCTGTCGACCATTATCATCGCTATAAAGAAGATGTTGCTTTAATGGCAGAGCAAGGGCTTAAAGCATATCGCTTTTCTATCGCTTGGAGTCGTGTTATACCACAGGGCAATGGCGAGCCAAATGAAGCTGGCTTACTCTTCTATGATAATCTTATCGACGAATTGATCTCTTATGGGATCGAGCCGATCGTGACACTTTATCACTGGGATCTTCCTCAGAGCCTGCAAGACCAGTATGGTGGATTTGAATCCAGACAGATCGTCAAAGATTTCACGGATTATGCCGAACTTGTCTTTCAGCGCTATGGTGACCGTGTTCGCTATTGGGTAACGCTGAATGAGCAAAATGTCTTTATCTCGCATGGCTATAGCAGAGCTTCTCACCCGCCCGGTGTAACTGACAGTAAACGAATGTTTTTAGCAAATCATCATGCCAATCTTGTAAATGCTTCTGCAATCGCAAAATTCAGAGAGCTCGGTTTAGCAGGAAAGATCGGACCAAGTTTTGCTTACGGTCCGAATTACGCTTTGGATGCTTCTCCTAAAAATGTGCTCGCTGCTGAGAATGCAGAAGAATTCAATGCGCATCTCTGGATGGATGTTTATGCGTGGGGCGAATATCCCCCTATCGTCATGAACTATTTAGAAGCAAATGGGATCGCTCCTGTTGTCACTACAGAAGACCAAAAGCTTCTAAAAAAAGGAACACCGGATTTCATGGGAGTCAATTATTATCAGACAAACACCAATGCATATAATCCATTAGACGGTGTCAGCGAAGGAAAGATGAATACGACTGGTCAAAAAGGGACGAGCGAAGAATCTGGAATTCCAGGACTTTTCAAAACGGTAACTAATCCACATCTTGAAAAGACCAATTGGGACTGGGAAATTGATCCTACAGGACTTCGGATCGGACTCAGACGAATCGCTAGCCGCTATCATCTGCCGATCCTGATCACGGAAAATGGACTTGGTGAGTATGATAAATTGACAGCAGAGAATGAGATACATGATCAGTATCGAATCGACTATCTACGTGCTCATGCCTTAGCAGTGCAAGAAGCAATCACAGATGGCGTGGAAATGCTTGGCTACTGCACATGGAGTTTTACAGATCTGCTTAGCTGGCTGAACGGTTATCAGAAGCGCTATGGTTTCGTTTATGTAGATCGCGATGAAACGGATGAAAAAGAGTTAGCTCGTTTCAAAAAAGACAGCTTCTATTGGTATAAGGATGTCATCGCTTCTAATGGCGCCAACTTAGAATAAAAAGGGAATCTATCCTCTGATCTACCAAATGTAAGCGTCTGCAAATCATGGCTTTCTTGCTATTGAGTTTCACAATCAAGGTTATACCGCTTAATAAGCGTTAAACAAATATTAAAAATTGGGAGGTTCCAAATATGAGTATCATGTCCAAATTTGAAAGTGGTATGGAACGCGCACTTGTTCCTGTAGCGAACAAGCTTAATTCACAGCGCCATATTGCAGCAATTCGTGACGCATTTATTCTAGTTTTTCCATTAATTATGGCTGGTTCCATTATCACGCTAATCAACTTCGCAGTCCTTTCACCAGACGGATTTATCGCTAAGATCTTATTCTTAGGTAAACTTTTCCCGCACTTAGCTAGTGCACAGGTTGTTTTTGCACCAGTATTGCAGGGTTCCACAAACATAATGGCGATCTTAGTCGTTTACTTAGTAGCCCGTAACTTAGCATTGTTCTTTAAACAAGACGAACTCCTCTGTGGGTTGACCTCGATCGGTGCGTTCTTTATCGTCTATACACCATACCAAATGATCGACAACCAAGCATTCGTCACTACAAAATTCTTGGGAGCTCAAGGGCTTTTCGTAGCAATCATTGTCGGCGTTATCACTGGGGAAGTTTTCTCCCGTCTAGCTCGAAACGAACGATTGACGATCAGAATGCCGGAACAAGTTCCTCCAGCAGTATCTCGTTCTTTCAAAGTATTGATCCCAGTAGTTATCATCATGGTATTGTTCTCCATCTTGAACTACGTAATCACATTAGTAGCACCTAAAGGTATCAATGACCTTGTTTATACTGTAATCCAATCACCACTTAAAGATATGGGTACAAACATTGTATCTGTTATCATTATCGGACTTGTTTCCAACTTACTATGGGTTCTTGGTATCCACGGACCAAATACAGTTGCAGCTATCCGCGACAGTATTTTCACCGAACCAAACTTAGCTAACCTTTCTTATGTAGCAAAACATGGTTCTGCTTGGGGAGCTCCTTACCCAGCAACATGGGCTGGCCTGAATGACGGATTTGCAAACTACGGTGGATCTGGTATGACACTTGGTCTATTGATCGCGATCTTGATCGCTTCTCGCCGAGCTGAGTATCGTGATATCGCTAAACTATCGATCGCACCAGGGTTATTCAACATCAACGAACCAGTTATTTTCGGTCTTCCGATCGTGTTGAACCCGATCATGTTCATTCCGTTCATCATCACTCCAGCGGTTTGTACATTAGTTGGTTACTTCTTCATCTCACTAAAAATCATTCCACCGGTTGCTTATCAAGTCCCTTGGACTACTCCAGGTCCACTGATTCCATTCCTTGGAACTGGCGGTAACTGGCTTGCCCTTCTAGTCGGGTTGCTGTGTGTCGTTATCTCAACGATCATCTACTTACCGTTTGTACTTGTAACAAACAAAGTAGCAACTTCTGACAAAAACATGGATGAAAAAGCAAAAGCTGACGCACAAGAAGCACTTTAAGCAACTTAGGAAGTGAATATAATGACAACAAGTAAAACTCAATTTGCAGCTTTCGATATTGGTGGAACGGCCCTTAAAATGGGGGTCGTTTTGCCAACTGGAGAAATAACTGCCATCGAGTCGAAAAATATAACCGCCTTTAACGGCCAAGAGATCTTAGACGGAATAAAGGGCTGGATAGCTACTCATCCGGAAGTTACAAGAATCGCGATCAGCGCGCCGGGATATGTGAACCCGGAAACAGGTCTGATCACTATGGGAGGAGCTATTCGTGATTTTGATGATTTCAACATTCTCGAATGGATCGAAAAAGAAATACATTTGCCGGCAAGTATCGAAAATGACGCAAATTGCGCACTGCTTGCTGAAAAATGGTTGGGAGCAGCACAAGAACTAGATGATTTTCTTTGCCTGACGATTGGAACAGGAATCGGCGGCGGCATCTTTTCAAGTGGGAAATTGATCCGTGGGGGGCGTTTCCGCGCTGGGGAGTTCGGCTATATGTTCAGTTCCCGTCCCGGCTCCTTCTCTCCTGGGAGCTATACACTGAATCAAACAGCTACCATGCACATTTTGCGGAAGCAATACGCGGAGCAAACAGGCAAAGCCTATGCAGCTGTAACAGGAGAAGAGATTTTTGCTGGGTATGACAACCATGACCCTGTCTGCATTCGTCTTGTAGAAAATTTCTATAATGATATTTGCGCGGGGTTGTACAACTTGATCTACTTGTTCGATCCGACGCACATTTTTATTGGCGGCGGGATAACAAGCAGACCTACTTTCATCCAAGAACTACAAGAAAAAATGGACTGGTTCGGCCTGCGGGACACGATCCTGCTAAGTGCTACCCATAAAAACCAAGCTGGCTTGCTTGGTGCTGTCTATCACCATTTGAGCAGGCATAAGGAGGTAAATGTATAATGAATGAATTAGAGATAATCATTTTCAACATGATCAGTGAAGTCGGTTCAGCAAGAAGCTCTTACTTAGAGGGGCTCAGAGCGGCTCGTGAAGGTGATTTTGAAGAAGCCGAGGCGAAGCTCAAGGAAGGCAACGAAAACTTGAATAACGGCCACCACGTCCATCACGGACTTATTCAAAAAGAGGCTTCCGGCGAAACGATCGAATTCAAACTGCTACTTATCCACGCAGAAGATCTATTGATCACGACTGAAACACTGAAAGAACTCGTTGCAGAGTTCGTCCATGTTTATCGTAAAATCGAGAAATAAGGCAAAAACAGCTATCTGTAATCAGGTAGCTGTTTTTTTTTGTATTAAAAAAGACGACCCTATTAGCGAGCCGTCTTTCAGTTTATTTATTACTATCACGCTGCTGCTTGAGTTCCAAATTATAGTTTTTCTTCGCCATTGCTTCTAATAAGAAAAGCACAGGTAGTTGAGTAGTAACGTTCGTTTTCCCCACCATCTCTTGCGTTACGAAATAAGGGATATTGATATCGGACAATTTTGAAAGGGTATTGCGGTTATTATTCGTGATACTAATGATCTTGCTGCCATAAAGCTGCATATTTTGCGCCTGTTCGATGACTTGATCGGTCTCGCCAGATTCAGAAAGAATGATCATTACCGCGTTATCAAACTGTTCGCCAGGATTGGGATAAAACGGATCTTTGATATAAAAAGTTCGTTTACGCAAGTTTGAGAAAAAGCGCGAGCCATATTCTGCTAGAATACCGGAAGTCCCGATCCCGAGAAATACTACCAAGCTGGCAGCATGAATCATGTCGACAGCCTCTTCCAGCTGCTTGTCGTAATCACGGTTCAATGTTCTCTCAAAAAAGGCTTCCAAGACTTCGACCGAATCCAGCGCCTTTTTCTCCCCGATCCGTAGTGCTTCTTGTTTTAACTTCACCTTGAACTCAGAGAAGCCTTCACAGCCCAGTTTACGAGTAAAACGTACAATGGATGCCGGCGACACATGTGTCGCCTCTGAGAGCTCTCTGACGCGCATATACATCACTCTATCTTTATTCTCTACTATATACCGATACAAGTGATGCTCTGTTTCTGTAAATTTGCTGACAGTTTCATATAAAAACATCTCATCCCCACTTTCCTTCTTCCAATCATTTCCTGGGAAATAAGTTTCCATTAGGACCAGTTGTTACTTAAATCGATGGGATATTCTTCTTTTTCTTCACGTAAAAACGTGCTGCGATCGCGATTGCTCCGATAATAACTGCTGCGATCGGATTGACCGGAATATTGATTTGTTTTGGAATAAACGCTTGTACGACCGTCATAATGATCATCCACGCTACTACGATACCCAGCGCAACCAAGATATATCTCGCTGTCCCGCCTTTTGACCCACGCTTCATTTCCTGTGCATATTTACGGAAAATGATCATGGCAAATCCACCAAGTACACCCGTAAGGATAAGAACCAGCAGTCCTAGCTGATCCACATTACCACTATTTTTTTGGAAAAGAGAAGTCAATCCAGTTACAAGCATCATTACTCCGAAAATAAGCAGACCGCCGTCGATACCGATCCACAATCGGCTCGTTTCGCCCTCTTCCTGTCTACTGCCGCCACGTTCTGGTTTAGCGTTCAGCGACCGGACATATTCTGTGGGTGTTGCATTGAATAACTGTCTAGCCGTTATTCCTTGTTTTTGTTTTTCTAAAATTTTAGTGCACATTTCTTCAATTTTAGTTGTCAATTGCGCTTCAGAATAATTCTGCAGCTTTAATTGTTTCTCCACTTCTTGTATATATTGAAGATTGCGCTTCGTTAATTGCGCTTTCATTTGTTCATTATCTGCTTGCGTTTGCTCATTCGTCAAAACTGTATCCTCCCTTTTTAGGTTCTATTACCATTATACCTAATAACTCAGCTCGGGGGAATGATTAATTTAATTCGTTTTCGCCATTTGGAAAAGACCTTTTGCTTTTACCAAAATGAGAATAATGACCGCCATACTAATCGCCATAAATCCAATCATCCAGCCAAGATATATCCATAAATTATTGCCTCCGCTCATGTTCGCTACCAAGATGCCGATACTCAACGAAGTCAAAAAAATGAACGGCCATTTTACCCATCTGAAAGCAAACATCTGCCCATTTCGCTCCAACTTTTGAAAGTGGAATAAAAGGACTGCGATCACGATCAGAAAAACAGCAATGCCTGAACTTACCGTCAATAGCAGCCAGCCTGAACTTTCATAGCTAAACGGATTGAACATGCTGAAATAGTCACTCATCTCCACGAATTTTTTCGATGCTGACCCTTCTAAGTTGGGATGAATGATATCATTTATTTTACTTATCCCGCTCATAAAGAGCAGCGGTACCAATTCTGCGCAGGCCGCTACGATAACGCCAGCCGCTGGAGACGCGACCAATAATCCGATGATGATCGCGAGCATAAAAATCAAAATAAAGGAAATCAGCGCCCCACCCATATCGATCAGAAATTTGTGTACGTCCACGTCCAAATATCTATCCGGAATCCTGCTCGTGAAATAAGACCATCCCATAAAGGCACTAAATATATAACTAAAAATGATCGTCCCAATCCCAAGTATCAGCTTCACCGCCATGATACTGGAACGCTTGTACGGCAACATCGCCGTAAACCGATTTCCTCTCGTATACCTCTCAAACACGACCGCCGTTATTCCCAGAGCAAAAACCGCGACATAAAGAATCGTCATAAATGAGTCCGAAGTAAAAGATAATACATAAGGAATATTGTCCCGATATTTCTGAGGTAGAAAATCATCATATAATGGCATT
Source organism: Listeria grayi DSM 20601 (assembly GCF_000148995.1). GTDB lineage: Bacteria > Bacillota > Bacilli > Lactobacillales > Listeriaceae > Listeria > Listeria grayi. The sequence goes on along the minus strand of NZ_GL538352.1, from coordinate 1,353,747 downwards.
GTTACATAGACTACGGTCAGATCTGCTTTGATCTCAGCTTCTGTGACCGGATGATCATCTTCTTTTTGTTGTTTTGCAAACTCCTTCGATGCATAGAAATCCTTCGAGCTTTGCCATTGCTTGGCATCATTGCTAAGTCCCCAGATAAACGCCAAACCAAACAGTACGAATACAACTAACATCATCCATCTCATATTACGCCATTCCTTGTACCATAAACCCTTTGTGTTCATTTCCGCGCTTCATCCCTTCTTACCAAATTAAGACTAGATCTCGTAATACTCCACTTTTTCATCCGCCAGATATACTCGGAAAATATCCGCGATCTTGATTGGCAATTCCTCATATAAGATCGGCTGTTGTCCTTGGATCTCTTTACAGAACGCTTCGACATTTTCTTCGATCAATAATGTATAGATCCGCCCATTCCGCGCTAAAAGTTTCGCCCCGGATTTAACAAAGGCAGGCACTTTGTTCGTCTTGAACGCAACTTGAATCTTCAAAGCACGCGTACGGATCTCATCCATATAGTAGTCCAATTCGATATGTGAGCCTTTTAAGATCAAGACCCGATCCGCGATCTCTTCCAATTCGTCTAACCGGTGAGAAGCAATCAACACACTCGTTTGCTTAGCAGCCACGGCTTCCGATAAAAATGCCAAGATCTTATCTTTAACAATATAATCTAACCCATCCATTGGCTCATCCAACAAAAGATACCTTACATTTAATGAAAATGCTAAAATAATAAAAAACAGCGCTTTCCTTCCTTTTGAAAAAGACATCAATTTCGCCTTTATCGGCAGATTGAACTTGTTCATCAGCATCAGAAAATACTCGCGGTCAAACGACGAGTAAACAGACTGATAGATCTGCACTACTGCCTTAACACTATATGTATTGAAATAATTCATATTATCTTCCAAGAAGAAAATATGCCGTTTCACCTCTGGCTGTCTGTACACGTTTTTCCCGTCGATCATGACATCCCCTGCATCCGGCGTATAGATTCCCGTCAGCGTCGAAAATAATGTGGTTTTACCAACGCCGTTCCTACCGATCAATGCAGTTATCTCCCCTGGCTTCAAATCAAAGTTAATATCACTTAGTACCGACTTGTTTTCAATCGTTTTGGCAAGCCCATGTACATGCATTATCATCACCTCCCCATTATTATATCGTTTTATCCAAGCATTTGCATTGACAAAATCAATTATTAGGCTATTTGCCTTAATTGTTGTACTATTATTTTAGTAATTATCCGAAGGCAGGAGTGAAAACATGGAACTACTCAATAAACAGTTATTGCATCTTTTAGAAAAGGATGTTGCTCTCTCAAAAGCATTTTTCAAAGGGAACTTTGGTCTGGAAAAAGAAAATTTACGGGTGGATCGGAACGGGCACTTGGCACTTACCCCTCATCCAGCGATATTCGGCCCTAAAGAAGACAATTGCAACATCAAAACCGATTTTTCCGAAAGCCAAGTGGAAATGATCACGCCCGTGTGTGGTTCCGTAAATGAAGTTTACGATGCTTTACACAACCTTAATAATATCGTGAACAATGAAATCGGCGAGGAATTATTATGGCCATCCAGCAATCCGGCGATTTTGCCGCCAGAAAAAGATATCCCTATTGCCGTCTACAAAACCAAGGATAGCGAACACCGTGTTTACCGCGAACATTTAGCGAAAGAATACGGGAAGAAGATTCAATTATTATCTGGCATCCACTATAACTTCTCTTTTGCTGAAGATTTTCTAAAACAGCTATACGAAAAAAGCGCTCCAGAAGATACGACTTATCACACCTTCAAAAATCAGCTGTACATGCAAGTCGCTAGCTATTTTATGAAGAAACGCTGGCTGCTCGTATATCTGACAGGTGCAAGTCCTGTATTTGAAAACGACTTTACTGCGATCTCAAATGCAAGGCCTTTAAATCAAAACAGCAGCTATCTTCCAACAGGAATGTCGCTCCGAAACAGTGCTCACGGGTATAAAAACAGTGAACCTTTAAATGTTAAATATGATACTTTTGAAAATTATATTCAGTCGATCGCTAACTATATCGAAGCCGGCACTATTGATAGTATGCGAGAATATTACAATCCGATTCGCTTGAAAAATGCTCATACAGATCAGACATTGGAAAGTTTAGCCGAAAAAGGCGTTGAATATCTCGAAATTCGTTCCATTGACCTGAATCCGTTCGAATTAAATGGCATTTCCAAAAAGACGCTGCATCTCATCCATTTGATGTTCCTAACAGCATTGCTTACAAATCAAGATGATATTACATGGGAAACAGCAGCAGCAAGTATCGAAGCCAACGAAGACTTGATTGCCCGAAACGGTTTATCGCAACCAGATCTACAACTCCATCCCGAAGGCAAGATCGCCTTCCAAGAAGCAGCTCAACAGGAATTAGACAAAATGCAACAGATCATTGAAACATTGGCACCCGATCAACAGCACCTGCTGGAGGTTATCAGCGAACATCGCGCCATGGTAGACGATCCTCAGCAGACAATCGCAGCCAAATCGATCTCTGCAGCACAAAAAGACGGCTTTATCGCAAGTAATCTTGCTCTTGCAGCCGATTATCAAGAAAAATCCTACGGTCTTGCGTACCAGCTTAAAGGTGCAGAAAACATGGAGCTATCCACCCAGATCATCTGGAAAGACGCTTTAAAACGCGGTATCAAAACAGAAGTGTTAGATGCTACCGACAATTTCTTGGCATTTTCTGTAGGCGATCATATCGAATACGTGAAACAAGCCAGCAAAACCGCTAAGGACAACTATGTTTCTGTCTTGGTCATGGAAAATAAAGTCGTAACTAAAAAGATCCTTGCCAAACATGGCATGAACGTTCCATTCGGCGAAAATTTCACCGATATCGAAACCGCACAAAGCGCCTATCCCCTTTTCACGGGAAAAGCGATTGTTGTGAAACCAAAATCTACTAACTATGGCTGGGGAATCAGTATTTTTAAAGATGCTTTTACCGAAAAAGACTTTCAAGAAGCATTGAAGATCGCTTTTAGCTACGATGAAGCTGTGATTATCGAGGAATTTATCGAAGGTGATGAATACCGTTTTCTAGTTATTGATGACAAAGTCGAAGCAGTCCTGAAACGAATTCCGGCAAATGTAACTGGCGATGGCAAACATACCGTCCAAGAACTTGTCGATCAAAAAAATGCAGATCCATTACGTGGGACCGATCATTTGAAACCTTTAGAAAAGATCCTTACTGGTCCGGAAGAAACACTGATGCTTTCAATGCAGCAATATAGCTGGGAATCCATTCCCGAAACAGGCAAAACGATCTATCTTCGTGAGAACTCCAATATCAGTACTGGCGGAGACAGCATCGATTTCACCGATCAAATGCCCGATTTTTACAAAGAAATCGCGATCCAATGTACACAGATCGTCGATGCGCATATCTGCGGCGTTGATATCATCATTCCCTCGATCCATGACGAAGCGCATAAACATGGTATTATCGAACTTAATTTCAATCCTGCGATGCATATGCACTGCTTCCCTTATGAAGGAGAACGCAAAAAAATAGGCGACAAAATCTTAGATTATCTTTTCCCAGAAAAACGAGGCTTTTAATTTCTAAAGAAAACCGCTATAATAGTCGATAGTGATAAAATGCGAAAAGGAGATTAAAAAATGGCATTAACTGCTGGTATTGTTGGACTTCCGAACGTCGGGAAATCCACACTTTTCAACGCAATAACAAAGGCTGGTGCAGAAGCAGCGAACTACCCTTTTGCTACCATTGATCCAAACGTCGGTATCGTCGAAGTTCCTGACAACCGATTAAATAAACTAACAGAACTAGTCAAACCTAAAAAAACCGTTCCAACAACATTTGAGTTTACGGATATCGCTGGAATCGTTAAAGGCGCAAGTAAAGGTGAAGGTCTAGGAAATAAATTTCTTTCTCATATTCGCCAAGTAGACGCTATCTGTCACGTGACTCGCTGTTTTGACGACGAGAATATCACCCACGTTGAAGGTCGGGTCGATCCTATCGACGACATCACGACAATCAACTTGGAATTGATTTTGGCAGACTTAGAAAGCGTTGAAAAACGTTTCAGCCGCGTCGAAAAATTGGCAAAACAAAAAGATAAAGAAGCTGTTATCGAATTTAATGTTCTAACTAAATTAAAAGAAGCTTTTTTGAACGATTTACCTGCCCGTACAGTTGAATTCAACGAGGAAGAAGAGAAAGTGGTACGCAACCTGTTTTTACTTACTAGAAAACCGGTCCTATACGTTGCTAATGTAAGCGAAGAAGAAGTTTCTGATCCAGATAACAATAAATATGTTCAAGCAGTAAGAGAATTTGCTGCCAAAGAAAATTCTGAAGTAATCGTCGTTTGTGCCCGCGCCGAAGAAGAAATCGCGGAGTTGGAAGACGATGATAAAGCTGAATTTTTAGAAGCTCTAGGCATTGAAGAATCCGGACTTGATAAACTTATCCGTTCGGCTTACTCCCTCCTTGGTCTTGCTACCTACTTTACAGCTGGTGTTCAAGAAGTTCGTGCTTGGACCTTTATAAAAGGAATGAAAGCTCCTCAGTGTGCTGGAATCATCCACACTGACTTTGAACGAGGCTTTATTCGAGCAGAAGTTGTCGCTTATGACGCTTTAGTAGAATATGGCTCCGAACATGCTGCTAAGGAAGCTGGTAAAGTTCGGTTAGAAGGAAAAGAATACGAAATGAAAGACGGCGATGTTGTCCATTTCCGTTTCAATGTTTAATTGTTTCACGTGAAACAAAAAGAGCGATGGCTAATTAATCAGCCATCGCTCTTTTTATTTTATTTCAAATCCGTAATATGCGCTTTTAAATCAATACCAGTTCCCTCTGCTACACGCTCAGCAAATTCCGACTCGATTTGATAGAAATTCCGTAAATTTCTGATCTTAATATCTTCTCTTACACCTTCCCAATCATCCACAATGTTTTTCACTAATGCTGCTCGTTCTTGATCGGAATAACGTTTCCATACTTCTTTCGCATGCCCAAAGTTATTCGGCTTCTCCGCTGCCAAACGACCAAACAATTCGCCCCGAAGTGCTTGATTCTGCTCTATATATGTCGGATCTTCTTTCGGCTCTGAATCATAACTATTTGGTTCATAATTAATGGAACTTGTTTGCTGTTTGATAGGCATAGCTCCATCACGCTGGTTATTATGAACCTCCGATTTCGGACTATTAATTGGTAATTGCAGGTAATTAGTTCCTACACGATGTCGTTGTGTATCCGAGTAAGAAAACAAGCGCCCTTGTAACAGACGATCTTCAGAAGGCAATATACCCGGGACTAAAACGCCTGGATTGAACCCTACTGATTCTGTTTCCGCAAAGACATTTTCAGGATTACGGTTCAATGTCATCGTCCCAACAAACTCATAAGGAAAAACATCTTCAAACCAGTCTTTTGTAGCATCAAGCGGATTAAAATCAAATTTATCCAAGTCCGCTGGATCTAAAACTTGCACAAATAGATCCCATTCTGGATACTCTCCTGCTTCAATCGCTTCGTGCAGGTCACGTGTCGCATGGTTAAATTCTTTTGCCTGAATCTGCGAAGCCTGTTCTGTTGATAGATTAACGATTCCAGCTTTTGGAATCCAGCGTAATTTCACGTAAACCGTCTTTCCTTCTTCATTCACCCATTTAAAAGCATGAACGCTCGATCCCCGGATTTCACGGTAAGAAGCCGGTGTCCCTTCATCACTAAAAAGATACATGATCATCGTCGTTGCTTCTGGCGACATACTGAAAAAATCCCAATACCGATTTCCATCTTGGATATTTGTCGTTGGATCTGGTTTCAAGGAATGGATCACATCTGGGAATTTGATGGCATCGCGAATAAAGAATACCGGTAAATTATTTCCCACAAAATCATAATTGCCCTCTTCCGTATAAAACTTGATCGAAAAGCCACGCGGATCTCGTAAAGTTTCCGGCGAGTGCTGTCCATGAATAACCGTCGAAAATCGTGCAAAAACTTCTGTTTCTATACCTTCTTCTGCAAGGAAAGCCGCCTTCGTATATTTTCTCATGCTTTTTTTAGTTACAAAAACACCGTGTGCTCCTGCACCACGAGCATGAACCACTCGTTCCGGGACCCTTTCTCTATCGAAATGTGCTAATTTTTCAATCAATTGGTAGTCTTCTAATAGCGTTGGTCCTTTGATACCCGCAGTCATCGAATTCTGATTATCCCCGATCGGAACCCCTTGGTTTGTTGTTAATTGTTTCTTTTCTGACATATGTATTCCCCTTCCTTAAAATAGAATTATTATCATCTAATATAAATTATATTTTACGGAGGGCTTTTTTACAAATATTCTGTTTACAAGAAAAGAAGAGCGCTTCTCAGCACTCTTCTGCTTTCACAACTATTCGTTTTATTTTTCGTGCAAACTCTCTTCTTGGAAGCATCACACTATGGCCGCAGCCTTCACATTTTATTCGAATATCCATCCCCATCCGAATGATTTTGAATTTATTCACACCACAAGGATGAGGCTTTTTCATTTCTACTATATCATTCAATCCAAATTCTTCTTTTTCCATAATGGTCAACCTCAATATCTTATTAATTTATTCTTCATCAAATTGAACATCTAAGATTTCAAGAATTCTATCTAAGTCATCATCGGATAAAAATTCAATTTCAATTTTCCCTTTTTTATCTCGACGTTTAATATTGACAGCTGTACCAAATTTATTGCGTAATTGGCTTTCTGTTTCGCGAATGAAAATTGGAACACGAGGCGCTTTCACTGTTTCACGTGAAACATTCTCATTTATATCAGTGACGAGTTTCTCTAATTGACGTACTGTCAGAGCCTCTTTGATCGACTTTTCAGCAAGTGGAACAATATTTTTTTTGGTTTTAAGTCCTAATAAAGCTCTACCATGTCCAGCAGACAAAGATCCGTCACGCAAATAATCTTGTACAACTTCTGGTAAGGTCAATAGACGTACAAAGTTAGCAATATATGGTCTGCTTTTACCAACACGTTCTGCCAATTTACTTTGAGTCAATTCTAAATTACTCATTAAGAACTGATAAGATTCCGCTTCTTCCATGGGAGATAAGTCTTCGCGCTGTAAGTTCTCAATTACGGATAGTTCCATCATTTCTGCATCCGTCATATCGCGTACAACAGCTGGTATCTCTTTTAACCCGGCCTCTTTACTTGCTCGAAATCTTCTCTCTCCAACGACAATTTGGTAACCTTTTTTAGCATTTCTTAAAATGATTGGTTGTAGTACGCCATGGATCTTGATTGAATCACTTAATTCATTGATCGCTGCTTTATCAAAATTTTTACGTGGTTGAAATGGATTGGGTTCAATCAACTTCAATTCGATGTTTTGAACGGATTCTTCTTCTCCCTCAACATTGTTAAAAAGTGCATTGATTCCTTTTCCAAGTCCTTTAGCCATGAGCAATCACTTCCTTTGCTAACTCTAAATATACTTCAGCACCCTTCGATTTGGCATCATATAAAATGATTGGTTTGCCATGACTTGGCGCCTCGCTTAGTCTTACGTTTCTAGGGATGATCGTTTGGAACACTTTGTTTTGGAAGTATTTCTTCACTTCTTCGATAACTTGAATACCCAAGTTTGTTCGTGCATCCAACATCGTCAGCAGTACACCTTCGATTTGAAGGTCCTCATTTAAATGTTTTTGCACGATTCGCACCGTATTCAATAACTGGCTCAATCCTTCAAGTGCATAATATTCACATTGTACAGGAATTAAAACCGAATCTGCTGCTGTCAATGCGTTCAATGTCAAAAGGCCTAAAGATGGCGGACAGTCAATAATAATATAGTCATAGTTGTCTTTCACTGTATTGATTGCTTTTTTAAGACGTATTTCTCTTGAAATGGCAGGAACTAGTTCCACCTCTGCACCAGCAAGCTGGATCGTAGCAGGGATCACATCTAAATTATCAAGTTCTGTATGTAGTAAGACATCTTTTAATTCGACATCATCTACTAAAACATTATAAATGCAATTTTCTACTTCCCCTTTGTTAACACCCACTCCACTTGAGGCATTTCCTTGTGGATCGATGTCAACTAACAACACTTTTTTACCAAGAAAAGCCAAACTAGAACTTAAATTCACAGAAGATGTAGTCTTTCCCACCCCACCTTTTTGGTTTGCAAGTGCGATAATTTTGCTCAAATTGTTTCACCAACCCTCGATTTTTCCGTAATATACGGTTCTTCTACTATTCTACCAAAAAAATAGTGATTAGTCCTAGTTTTAGCAAAATAATTTTTTTGCGAATGTTTCACGTGAAACATTCATAAAAAAAGCGATTTCCCTAAATAACCGGGAAATCGCTCTTTTTATTTCAAATTTAAACCTGTATCACCTAGCTGTGCCTCAATTTCTAATAATTGCACCGCTTTTTGATACATTCTCATAGAAATATCTGGATCACCAGCTTCTACTCGTTCCACAATACTTGGAGAAAGTCCTGTCTTCAATGATAAATCTAATTGAGACCATTTTTTCTTTATCCGTTTTATAAAAATATATTGACCGAGGGAAGCTGAAAAGCTTTCTAAATAATGCACGATACCATCATTTTGCCATGCCAACTTCTTCAATTCATTGAAATCTGGACTTCTACTAATATCTAAGTTTCCGCTACGAATAAAGATACGCTTGGTTTCTTCACGGTAGGAATCTATTTTATCCATAAATGGATTCTTCTCACGAAATGATCCTTTTACAAAGCAGTAATAAGTCTCATCGTCCCATATCGCTACAAAATATGTCAATATACAGCTTTTATCTTTGAATATTACTCTGAGCTCTTGAATCGGTTGATCTACAGAGTTCTCTATCTTTCTTGTTTGAAGCTGGTAAGTATTTCCATTCCCGATCGCTAAGTGAATATCGGGAGTGATCTGCTTGCCAGTTGTGAGCTTTCTTGTGGGCGCCTCCTCTAGTTGAAGTAATCCTTGGAATAATAACGTTGCCATAAGGGGTTGATTTGTAATTAAGTCTTGAATGAATTGATACGCACTATATGTTTCTTGTTCATCCTGAGCAAATATTATCTTGGCCATTATTTTCGCGGAACACAGATTGTTCCACTTCCCTCCTTTACTTCTTTCCTACTTCCATTGTAAGGGTTTTCTGTCAAAAAAGCACTTAATATGTGAAAACTTTTTCAACAAAAAAACTACTCTATATAATATAGAGTAGTCTTCTATTACGCATTCGCCTTTTTATACCAACCATAGATCTTTCGGACCGTATAAATCACATATAGAAACGCAATGACGTACATGACATAAGACCTAATACTATGTACAATATCTCCCGTTAATGCTGGAGCGGTGAAAAAATAAAGGAGATATTTCAAATTGAAACCAAGCATGCTTTCTGTCAACATGCTAAAAAAGAATGGGAGCACCAACAGAGAGCTGATAATTCCAATAATGTGCCAAATATTAGTAACTAATTTAGTCAATAATCCTGCTCCTTACTTTTTTTTAGGAATTTGAATGGTGATCCGATAAAAATCATCGGACTCTTCCTCTTCGACATCTAGTTCCATTCCATTATCTTTGACCATTGTGACTGACTGTTTGATGGTATTTAAAGCAATTCGAATATCTCTACTTATGGATTGGTGCTTAGGTTTAGTTTTTTTCGGCTTGGTTTCTTTTTTAGTGATCAATTCTTGGATACGTGTTTCGGTTTGTTTGACATTCCAATGATTTGCAAGTACTTCTTTTAAAATCTCCAACTGCTGTTCTTCTGTTTCCAATACTAATAGCGAACGTGCATGGCGCTCGGAAATCTGTTTATCTAATACAGCAGCTTGTATTTCTTCTGGAAGTTTTAGCAAGCGAAGTTTATTTGCAATTGCCGATTGGCTTTTGCCAAGGCGTGTTGCTAATAATTCCTGGGTAACATCTTGGATATCCAATAAATTGCGATAGGCTTTTGCTTCTTCAATTGGCGTCAACTGTTCACGCTGCAGGTTTTCAATAAGTGCGATTGCTGCGACTTCTTCATCATCCATTTCTTGAACGACCGCCGGAATTGTTTCCATTTCCAATGATAAGGCAGCCCGGAAACGGCGTTCTCCAGCGATGATTTCATAATAATCTGGGTCCATTTTCCTAACAACAATTGGCTGGATAATGCCATGTTCTTCGATTGTTTGCGCTAGCTCTGCAATTTTATCTTCATTAAATACTGTCCGTGGCTGGAATTGGTTAGGGAAAATCTTGTCCATCGGTAAATCTTCGACACGCTGAAATGTCTCCAACTGCTCTTGTTCTGATTCTTCATTTGTTTTATCTTTTTTTCCGAATAAACGAAAAGCCATAAGGACCCTTCCTTTCTGAAATTCTTAAGCAGTAATAGCCGTCCTGCTTCTCTTACTATTTTAGCAGAAAAGAGTATGAAAAACATACCCTCCTCTAAATTTCTATTCAATTGGTTGTTTATTAGGCATTCCTGCTTTGCGAGGATACTTATTCGGTGTTTCTTTTGTTTTTAAAATCGTGTAAATATGGCGTTCACTGTGCTCAACTGGCAATTCAAAAGCAAATTGCTTTTCTAGTTTTCCACCCAACACGGTGATTGCTTTATTCCCTTGCTCCATTTCCGCTTCTGCTTGTGCAGCTTTCATCGCGATAAAGTAACCACCTTTTCGTACTAATGGCAAGCAAAGCTCTGCCAGGACACTCATTCTGGCTACTGCTCTGGCTGTTACATAGTCATAAGATGCGCGGAAATCTTTGTTTTTACCAAAATCTTCTGCTCGGCTATGGAAAAACTGAACATCTGTCAGATCCAATTTTTCCGCCAGTGAATTTAGAAAAGTGATTCTTTTCTGCAGCGAATCTACGATACTGATCTTTAAATGCGGAAAGCATATTTTGATTGGAATACTGGGGAAGCCGGCTCCCGCTCCGATATCGCAAAGGGAAGCCTGATTTTCAAAATCTACATAAAAAGCGGCAGAAATCGAGTCATAGAAATGTTTTAAATAAACTTCTTCTTTATTGGTAATAGCTGTCAAATTCATTTTTTCATTCCATTCTACCAACATATGGAAATAATCTTCAAACTGCTGCAGCTGCTTTTCACTTAGTTCAATACCTTTTTCTAGCAATGACTGTTTGAATGTTTCTGGATTCATTCTCTGTCCTCCCCGCCTCTTGTTATGCTTGTGCTACTTTTGCTATCTTCCCTTGTTCGATATACACTAGCAAAATCGAAATATCAGCTGGATTTACACCGCTGATTCGGCTTGCTTGTGCAATAGATAAAGGCTCGATCTTCTTCAATTTTTCCAATGCTTCGGTAGCAAGACCACCAATTGCATCATAATCGATGTTTTCCGGTATTTTTTTATCTTCCATACGCTTCATCTTATCCACTTGAGCGCTAGCTTTTTCAATGTAGCCTTCATATTTGATTTGGATCTCAACTTGTTCTTTGATTTCATCACTTAAAGATGTTTCACGTGGAACAATTTGCTCGATAATCGGATAAGTGATTTCCGGACGTCTTAAAAAGTCAGCTGCTAATACGCCGTCTTTAAGTTCATTGGCACCCATTTCCGTTAATAGTATTTGTACTTCTTTTGTAGGTTTGATGCGTACCTTTTTCAAGCGAGTGATCTCATCAGCGATAAGCGCTTGTTTTTCTTTAAAAGCAGCATATCTTTCATCGCTGATCAAGCCGATTTCATGACCGATCTCAGTCAATCTTAGATCAGCATTATCATGACGAAGCAATAAGCGGTATTCAGCTCTCGATGTCAACAGACGATAAGGTTCTTCCGTTCCTTTAGTCACGAGATCATCGATCAAAACGCCGATATAGGCTTCATTTCTTCCTAAAATGACCGGTTCTTTATCCATTGCTTTGCGTGCAGCATTGATACCCGCCATTAATCCTTGACCAGCAGCTTCTTCATAGCCACTTGTACCATTTATTTGTCCAGCAGTATAAAGATTCTCTACTTTTTTCGTTTCTAATGTTGGCCATAATTGGTCAGGCATGACTGCATCATATTCAATTGCATAGCCAACACGCATCATTTCAACGTTTTCTAAGCCAGGGATCGTTTGTAGCATTTCGCGCTGAACATCTTCCGGTAAACTTGTTGAAAGACCTTGTACGTATACTTCTTCTGTATTGCGGCCTTCTGGTTCCAAGAAGATTTGATGTCTTGGTTTGTCACTGAAACGTACGATCTTATCCTCGATCGATGGACAGTAGCGTGCGCCTGTTCCTTTTTTCGTTGCGGTAAACATTGGGGAGCGGTGAAGATTGGCGTTAATAATTTCATGTGTTTGCTCATTTGTATACGTCAACCAGCATGGTAATTGATCCACGAGCATATCTACGGTTTCGTAGCTGAACGCTTGCGGTTGCTCATCACCTGGTTGTTCTTCTGTCTTCGTGTAATCGATCGAGCTTGATTTTACGCGCGGCGGTGTTCCCGTTTTAAAACGACGTAGTTCAAAGCCCAGTTCTTCCAGATGTTCAGATAATTTTACAGAGGGTTGTTGATTATTGGGACCGCTTGAATAACGTAGCTCTCCTACAATGATCTCCCCACGAGAAAATGTACCAGTCGTGATCACGACTGTTTTTGCGTGGTATTTTGCTCCGCTGTTTGTGATTACGCCTACGCAGCGGCCGTCTTCAATAATAAGTTCTTCTACTAAGCCTTGGCGTAATGTAATGTTTTCTTCTTTCTCGATTGTATGTTTCATTTCATGTTGATAGTCCCATTTGTCTGCTTGTGCCCGAAGTGCCCTTACAGCAGGGCCTTTCCCAGTATTAAGCATCCGCATTTGAATATATGTCTTATCTGTATTACGACCCATTTCACCGCCTAGCGCGTCGATTTCACGAACAACGACTCCTTTGGCCGGGCCGCCGACAGATGGATTACATGGCATAAAAGCGACCATGTCGAGATTTATTGTCAGCATCAACGTTTTAGCGCCCATGCGTCCGCTAGCAAGACCAGCTTCTACGCCTGCATGTCCAGCGCCGACAACGATAACGTCATAATTTCCTGCATCATAGGTTTGCATATGATAGCCTCCCACATTTATTTTCCTAAACAAAATTGATTGAATAATTGATCGAGTAATTCATCTTGAACAGAATCTCCGGTTATTTCGCCTAGTAGATCCCAAGCACGAGTCATATCGATTTGGACGATATCAACTGGCATTCCCACGGAAACCCCTTCGACAACGGCATCTAATGCCTCGATGGCTTGATGCAGCAGCGCGATGTGACGGACGTTCGAGATATATGTGGCATCTCCTGCATCGATTTCTCCTTCAAAGAATAAAGAATTGATTGCTTCTTCTAAATCCCTCATTCCTTCATCTTTTAAAAGCGATGTTTCGACGATCGCATTGCCATTTGCCAATTTTTCTAGTTGTTTTCGGTCGATTTTAGATGGCAGGTCTGTTTTATTTAAAACCACGACAAAAGTATGTCCTTTCGCTGCTTCGAAAAGAGCTTCGTCTTCTATCGTCAAGGCTTCGTTTTGATTTAATACAAGCAGAATAAAATCTGCATCTGCTAGTGCTTTTCGAGAGCGTTCTACACCAATTTTTTCCACGATGTCTTCGGTTTCGCGTATTCCAGCGGTATCGATCAGACGAAGTGGTACGCCGCGTACATTAACGTATTCTTCAATGATATCACGAGTTGTACCGGCAATATCGGTAACGATTGCTTTTTCCTCTTGGATAAGCTGATTCAATAAGGAAGATTTTCCAACATTTGGTCGACCGATAATTGCTGTAGCTAATCCTTCACGCAAGATTTTTCCTTGTTTAGCAGTCAAAAGTAGTTGCTCTACGGAATTTTTGACTAATTGCGTTTTTTCTAGTAGCATGCGCTGGGTCATTTCTTCTACATCATCGTATTCTGGATAATCAATATTCACTTCCACTTGAGCAAGTGCATCCAAGATCTCTTGGCGCAGACTACGGATAAGTTTGGAAAGATTCCCATCTAGCTGGCGCAAAGCCACGCCCATTGCGCGGTCGGTCTTTGCTCGGATCAGATCCATCACCGCTTCTGCTTGGGATAGATCGATTCGCCCATTTAAAAAAGCTCTTTTGGTGAATTCACCCGGTTCCGCAAGTCTTGCTCCTTTTTCAAGTAGCAGTTGCAGTACGCGATTAACAGAGACGATCCCACCGTGTGCATTGATCTCTACCACGTCTTCTCTTGTGAAAGTTCGTGGCGCACGCATCACGCTGACCATCACTTCCTCGATCGTTTCTCCATTTTCTTTTATATGACCATAATGAATGGTATGACTGTCTACTTTTTCTAAACGCTTTTTGGCATAAAAAATACGATCCGCTATTTGAATCGCCAAGGGGCCGCTCAATCTAATAATAGCAATGGCTCCTTCTCCCGGCGGCGTTGAAATTGCAGCAATAGTATCAAACTCCATTCTTTACCCACCTTTCTAAGTAAAATATTTTCATTTTACTCCACGAATAAATATTGGCACATGATTTGCCTCAGATATCAACAACTTACGCTCCGCTTTCACCAAAGCAATTAAATTGTCAGCTTTATTTAATTGTTGGGATAAGTTATACACATATCCACAGTTTTCCAATTATTTCAATAACCTATATTTTAACTTATCCACATGTGAATAACAAGGTTTTATACTTAATTTATTAAAAATTCTCTGCCTGCAGAAAAATACATACCTGCCTTTTTATTATAAAAATGGACAAGTATGTATTTCTAATTATTTACTTTCTAAATCATGCACAAAAAGCCCACTTAATAATTTAGGCTCAAACCAAGTAGATTTAGGTGGCATGATCTCATTTGCATCAGCAACTTGCAGTAGATCCTCAATCGTGGTGGGATACATTGCAAAAGCAATCGTTTGTTTTCCGCTATCTACTAAGCGCTCCAACTCTTCCAACCCACGGATCCCACCAACAAAATCGATTCGCTCATCTCGTCTGATGTCCGTTATCCCAAATAATGGCGTCAATACTTGTGCTTGCAAGATCGACACATCTAGTTTACCTACAGCATCACTAGGAATATAGGCTGCTTTTACTTTCAGCTCATACCACTTACCAGCTGTATACATGCCCACATGTTTTGGCGATGTTGGTTTATAACGCGCTGGCTGTTCTTTCACTTCAAAAGCCGTTTCCAGCTGCTGCCGGAAAGTAGTTTCTAGCGGAATATCGATCACACGATTGTAATCCCAGATCGCCAATTCATTTTCGGGAAATAAGACGGCTAAGAAGGAATTGAATTCTGCAGATTCATTCCGATCCGGATACTGTTCCCTTCGTTTAAGCCCCACTTTGACGGCAGATTCTGTGCGGTGATGACCGTCTGCGATGTAAAGTGCCTCCACTTCTTCAAATGCTTTTGCCAGTCTTTCGATCGTTATATCGTCATCAATCGCCCACACGCGATGCTGAACATCGTGGAAACTTGTAAAATCATAAAGCGGCTCATTGGCAATGCTCCAATTTGCGACTATTTGATCGATCGTTTGCTGATGCCGATAAGTGAGAAAGATCGGACTTGTATTAGCATCACAAGCATCTACATGGCGAATACGATCCAACTCTTTTTCTTCACGAGTAAATTCATGCTTTTTGATTTTTTTATTGATATAGTCATCGATGGAGGTACATGCGACGATTCCCGTCTGCTTGCGACCACCCATTATTAATTGGTAAATGTAAAAGAAAGCTTTACTATCTTTTTTTAACCAGCCTTTATCTAAAAAGGTTTGTAAGTTAGTCTGTGCTTGTTCATAAACTCGGTCATCATATGGCGAGATCGTATCTTCCAGATCAATTTCCGCCTTGTCGATATGTAAAAAGGAAAAAGGATTTTCTTTTCCTAATTCCCTTGCTTCCTGCGTGTTTAAAACATCATAAGGAAGTGACGCCAGCTTATCTGCGATGGCTTCTTTTGGTCTGATTGCTTTGAATGGACTTACTTTTACCAATTTATTTCCTCCTTTATTTCCCGGGAAATTATTTATACATACGTTTTGACAGGTTCCAAGATCCGTACTCGTAAAACGCCTTGAATAGCGCTTAGTTCTCGTTTGATATCTCTTAGATCTGCTTTCGTATTCGCTTCATCCAAGTCGATCAACGTATAGGCATAATCGCCTTTACTACTATTCCGCATATCAATGATATTAAAGGTGTTTTTGGCAAGTTCCGTGGTTATTTGTCCTACCATGTTGGGAATGTTTTTATGACAAATACTGATGCGTGGCAATCCTTTATAAGGCATATCGACATTAGGATAATTGACTGCATTCTGGATATTTCCTGTTTCCAGATATTGCTTCAATTCTTTGGCTGCCATTTTCGCACAATTGATCTCTGCTTCTTCTGTTGAAGCACCTAAATGCGGAAATACCCGGACATTAGGATGCTTGATCAATTCTGGGGTAGCAAAATCCGTCATATATAGGCGGAAGCTTCCTTCATCCAGTAAAGCTTTGACTGCTTTTTTATCAACGAGTTCTCCTCTGGAAAAGTTGAGCAAGACTGCATTGCTTTTCAGCAGTTGCAATGTTTCTTCATTGAACATTTCTTTCGTATTTTCCATAAGTGGCACGTGGACGGTGATATAGTCGCATGTGGCGAGCACCTCTTCCAGCGTGATTGCCCGCGTAACTTCTTTGGAGATCCTCCACGCAGTGTCGACCGAAACAAATGGATCATAGCCGACGACATCCATTCCTAGATGAAGTGCATCATTAGCTACTAATGCGCCGATCGCGCCTAAACCGATGATTCCTAATTTTTTACCAGCTAATTCTGTTCCGGCAAATGCTTTTTTTCCAGCTTCTACTTTTTTCTCGATATCTTCACTCTCCAGCTGGTTGATCCACTGATTTCCTTCGATGATCGGACGAGCAGATAAGAATAATCCGGCCAAGACTAATTCTTTTACAGCATTCGCATTTGCTCCAGGTGTATTAAAAACGACAACTCCCCGCTCCGCACAATCCGTTGTAGGAATATTATTTACACCTGCACCTGCCCGAGCGATGGCTTTGATAGATTCTGGGATCGTGATCTCATGCAGGTTCTGACTTCTGAGCAGATAACCGTCTGGTGGCTGATTACCATCGATCAGATATTTTTCAATGTCAAATACTTGCAAGCCTTCTTTGGCGATATTATTAAATGTTTGAATATTAAACATGGACACGTCCTCCTTTTTGGACCTTAGCAAATTTATCCATAAATGAAATAAGTGCTTCGACGCCTTCTTGCGGAAATGCGTTATATAGACTTGCACGCATTCCCCCAACGGAACGGTGTCCTTTTAAATTAACTAGCCCGTTTGCTTCCGCTTCTTCGATAAAGCGTTTGTCCAGCTCTGGAGAAGTGGTTTGAAATGGAATATTTGTCAGGGAGCGGTCTCGTGGCAAAACTGGCGAACGAAAAAAGTCTGATTGATCGATATAATCATATAACAACCCTGCTTTTTTACGATTTTGTGCTTCCATCGCAGAAACGCCACCCAAATCATCCAGCCATTCAAAAACAAGTTTTGCTACATAAATAGCAAATGTCGGCGGTGTATTGTACATCGAACCGTTTTTGATATGCGTTTGATAATCAAGGATTTTCGGTATTCCTTGAACGCGGCCTACTAAATCATCCCGAATAATAACGATCGTCAATCCTGCTGGTCCGATATTTTTTTGTGCCCCTGCGTAGATTAGACCAAACTGATGGATATCATAATCGCTAGAAAGAATATTAGAAGACATGTCTGCCACGATTGGTACCTCGCCGTAATTGGGGATCTCATAGATCGTAGTTCCTTCAATTGTATTATTAGTAGTGAGATGCACATAAGCATAGTCCTCTGACAGCAATGGGAAATCTGGTATATAAGAAAAATTTTTATCTGCCGAGCTGGCTAATTCCTCTACTTCTATAGCTGAAAATTCCTGCGCTGCTTGAATCGCCTTTTCCGACCAAGAACCAGTGTGGATAAAACCGACTCTTTCTCCCTCTCGCACTAAATTACGGGGAATCATATCAAATTGCAGACTTGCCCCGCCTTGTAAAAATAGGACATGATAGTTGGAAGGGATATGCATCAATTTCCTGAGTAGTGCTTCGGCATCTTGAATGATCGCTTCAAATAAGGAGGAACGATGACTCAGCTCCATCACTGACATGCCTGACCCTTGATAAGACAACAATTCTTCTTGTACCTTTTTCAGCACGCTCTCCGGTAAAACGGCTGGTCCTGCTGAAAAGTTATAGACTCGCTTCACTCTCATCTCTCCTTCATAATTAGTAGATAACACATAATATTCCGATTTTTCAAATTTAGGGCTTACTTATTTGTACATTATAGCAGATTCTTTTGCCAATAACAGACTTATTTTTGGCAAATTTCACTAAAAACAGAACTTTATCCGCTTACAAGGAAGAATAATTCGTTTTTCAACTTTTTTTCATTTTCCAGATAAAATAACTTGAAAAATAAAAAATAGCTTCTATACTAAAGTAAGTTACTAATAATAAACATATAAAAGGAGTTTTTAAAAAATGGTTAGTGCTTTCTTAGAAACAATCAAAAATCGTCGTTCTATCTATGCAATTGACAAAAACGTTACTTTATCTCAAAGCGAGATCGAAGCAACGATCAAAGAAACGGTTAAAAATACACCAAGTGCTTTTAACTCGCAAAGTTCTCGTGTAGTTATCTTATTCGGTGAACACCATGAGAAATTATGGACGATCGTAAAAGATACACTGAAAAACATCGTTCCTGAAGATGCTTTTGAAGCAACAGAACAACGTATCAATTCTTTCCAGGCTGGATTTGGAACAGTATTATTTTTTGAAGATACTGCTGTTGTAAAAGGACTTCAAGAACAATTCGCTGCTTATGCAGAAAACTTCCCGCTTTGGTCGGAACAATCTACTGGTATCACGCAACATGCTGTATGGGTTGCACTTGCTGAAATCGGTTTGGGCGCAAGCTTGCAACATTATAACCCGCTTATCGATGATGCGGTAAAAGCAGAATGGGACATCCCAGCTAGCTGGAACTTACGTGCTCAAATGCCGTTTGGTAACATTGCACAACCTGCTGGTGAAAAAGAATATATCGCTGACGAAGATCGTTTCCGCGTATTCCGTTAATTTTTTAAAAAGCAGAGCCTACAAGCTCTGTTTTTTTTTTGAGTAAAATGACTTGCTTCTCTCTAAAGATAGCGCTAAAATTTGTACATCTTTGAAAAAAACTACAATATTTCTAAAGGAGCAGTGAAAAATGAATCCTGTCATTCAACAATTACAAAATCACTATTCCATTCGTGATTTTCAAGAAAAGCCACTTTCCACGGAGCAGATCCAAGAACTTGTCAAAAGTGCCCAAGCTGCTTCTACGTCCAGTTTCATCCAAGCCTACTCGATCATCGGCATCAATGATATCGAAAAACGAAAGAAATTATCCGCAATCGCTGGTAATCAGCCTTATGTGGTAAAAACCGGGCAATTCTTTGTGTTTGTAGCTGACCTTGCTAGACATGAGCGTATTGCGCAAAAACTGGGCAGTTCTTCGGAAGCACTATCCAGCACGGAAAAAATGCTTGTCGCTATTGTCGACGCTTCATTAGCCGCTCAAAACATGGCTGTGGCCGCAGAATCAATGGGATTAGGTGTTTGTTTCATTGGTGGTATCAGAAACGCGATTGAGGAAACGGCTGATATTTTGGAACTGCCGCCTTATACGATTCCTTTATTTGGCCTGACAGTCGGCTATCCCGTGCAGTCTTCCAAGCCAAAACCGCGGTTGCCAGAAGCGGCGATTTATCATGAAGACAGCTACCAGTTTAAAGATGACAGCATCGCAGCTTATGACGAGGCCATCCAAAACTATTATCAAAAACGAACCAACGGCGATCGAGTAGAAGCTTGGTCCGAGCAAATATCTCGCTTTTTAGAGCGTCCTAGCCGTTTGGATCTGAAACAATTCATTGAAAAGCAACAATTTATGAAAAAATAAAGTATGGCTTATATAAAAAAGCGCGTGGAATTTGTTCTTTAAGAACTTTTCCACGCGCTTTTAATTACTTTTTCCCCTTGATCATCATCCTTATACTCTAACCTTAGATCATTCTCTTTCTTCTGCCAAAATTGTATCTATCTTTTGCTTCAGTACTTCATAACTACATTTTCCTTTGATCTCTCCTATTTTTTCCCCGTTTTTTAATAAGATCGAATAAGGAAGTCCCTGGACTTCAAATCGTTTCATCAATTCTTCTTCCCGCTGCGTGTTGATTTTCACCACTTGTACCGGCTCATTTTCGTCAAGTGTCACTAACGTTTCGATAAATGCTCGGCACGGTGCGCACCATTCTGCCCAGAAATTCAGCAAAATAAGTGGATGGTTTTCGAGTATCTCTTCAAAATTTTCTTTTTTTGCGTGAAGGATCGCCATTACATTCACCTCACTACTAGCTTAGTATGCTCTGTACGATGAGTCAAGAAAACGGCTTAAATCCAAAAAACTACCTACTCTATATGAGTAAGTAGTCAGCTGCTTTTTAAGTTTTATTTGTCGTTTTTAGACTTCTGCTACAGTTACAGCAGTGACATTATTGTCATAAGCGTAAATCAAAGCATTATTGTCATCTTCAAAAACAAAATGTGTATCATTCTTTTCTAAGACTGCTCGACCAAACGCTTGCCCTTGGTCCGTTGCTTCAACTGTTTTTGAATACTTTTCTCCATCGATTGTCTTTACTGTCACACAGTAAGTACCCATATCCATGAATGTTCCACCTCCGATAATAGGGTCTATCCTAACATAGGAAGTAAGATTATTCCAACGATAACCCTTATAGATGATTGATTTTGCTCACTTTCCCCTAAAAAAAACCTTGCGATCCGCCGAAAAAATCAGCATGTCGCAAGGTTTTTTTTAATGTTTTCTTACTGGTTTGATAATGATATAGCGATAAGGATCTTTCCCCTCGGAATGTGTTTCCACATCTGTCCGGTCACTCAATATCGCATGGATGATTTTTCTTTCAAAGGAAGGCATTGCTTCTAAATGAACAGCTCGTTTCGTTTTAAGAGCTTTCGTCGCCATCTTGGTTGCCAAATGCGATAACGTTTCGTAGCGGCGTTCCCGATAATCACCTACATTGATCATGATGTTATAAAATTGTTCCGTCGTTCGGTTGACGATCAATTGCGTTAGATATTGTAAGGAGTTAAGTGTTTGACCGTGCTTCCCGATCAGTACACCTAGATCTGCGCCATTGACCTGGAAAGTGACATCTTTTCCGTCTTCTTGTACTTCGATTGAGATATCCGCACCCATTTTTTCAGCAACATCCATTAAATAGTTCTTCGCGGTTTCAATTCCATTTTCTTTTTCCACCACTTTGACCATTGCCAGCCTAGAACCAATTCCAAAAATACCTTTTTTACCTTCATCGATAACTTCGATCTCGACTCTATCGCGAACAGTATCTAAACTTTTTAGTGCATTTTGAATAGCGTCTTCAACGGTTTGTCCTTGAGCAGTTATATCTCTCACTTTCTTTTCTTACCTCCTTTTTTTGAGGCCTTCATGTTCGCTGCTTTCTTCTTCAATCTCTCTTCTTCTGCCGCTGCAGCTGCCAAAGCCTCTTGCTCACGTTTGTTTTTGAAAGGATTGTTTATTAAAAGCGTTTGTAAAAATGTAAAAATATTCCCGATGATCCAATATAGTGCCAGCGCGGACGGTAGCGAAATACCCATTACCAAAATCATGACTGGCATGATGTAAGTAATCATAGCCATGGATTTATTTTGCTGCACTTGTCCCATCATACCGATTTTGGAAGAAAAGAACGTTGTGATCGCTGCTAAGATCGGCAAAATGAAAAACTGATCCGGATGACCGAGTGTCATCCATAAGAATGTATCGCTTTTGATCTCAGCTGTCCGACTGATAGCTTGGTAAAAACCAATCAAGATCGGCATTTGAATCAGTAGCGGTAAACATCCCATCATTGGGTTTACATTGTGTTCTTGATAGAGACGCATTGTTTCTTGTTGCAGTTTTTGTTTCGTTTCGTTGTCTTTAGAAGCATATTTTTGTTGCAATTCTTTCATTTTCGGCTGGATCTTCGTCATTTCTTTTTGACTTTTGATCTGTTTGATCATTAAAGGCATAATGATTAAACGAATAATGATCGTTACAACGATAATACCGATCGCGTAACTGCCGCCTAGATTGTCGGAAAACCATCTGATCAACCATGATAATGGAAAAACGATATAATGGCTCCAAAAACCTGTTGAATCTTTTGTGATCGGGTCCGTGGAATAACCACATCCTGATAGCACCATTGCAAGTCCGATCATGATCCCAACGATCCATAATTTTTTATTCTTCAAAAGCTGTAACCTCCACTTCTTCCGCCTGGATAGAATTCATGTTGTTTCATTACTTGACTGTTTTGCGTAAAACACGCGCTAACTTGAGCACATGCGTCAAGCTCTTTTTAACTTCATGAAAACTCATATTGGCCGCCGGATTTCTGGCGATAATAATATAGTCATGACCGGAAGCTACTTCTCCTTCTAGTTCATGAAAAGATTGTCTGATGTATCGTTTCACACGATTACGGCAGACAGCGTTTCCAATTTTTTTGCTTACAGATAAACCAATGCGAAAATGTGTATCCGCACTTTCCTGTTTTAATAAATAAACAACAAATTGTCTATTCGCTACTGATTTTCCTCGTTTGAAAACTGTTTGAAACTCTTGATTTTTTTTGATTCGATATGCTTTTTTCATTATTTCCCCAACTTTAATGTAGTCATTTTTTCTAAAAAAAAGAACCACTGAGTCGTATTCAGTGGTCTACGCAGATAAAACTTTTCTTCCTTTACGACGACGACTTGCTAAAACTCTGCGTCCGTTTTTAGAACTCATACGTGAGCGGAAACCATGCACTTTTTTTCTCTTACGTTTACTTGGTTGATATGTTCTTTTCATTAATTACACCTCCCATAAAAGGGTCCAATCGATTTAATCTATTAGACAGTCTTGAATATTGTATGGTAATAGTTAGATTTTGTCAATAGACATTTCACTTTCTATCGGCATTCTATTAATAATCATATCATATTCGTGCGGCAAAAAAAATATCTATTTTTCAAAAGTAGAAATTTAGCTGTGGATAAATAGTTCCTTTTTTCAAAAGTTATACACAGGTTGGATAAAACACTTGGATATCTTTGTGGATAATCGAAATTTCAAAAACAAGTTATTTTTTATTTTTCAACAAGTTATACACAAGTTCAGTGCTGTGGACAAGCAGTTTTGCACATCTGGATAAGTTTGTGAGTAACTAAAGGCAAACCTTGCTATCAAAGAACTTTTCTGCTATTATAAACTTTGTCGAAAAAGCAAAAATACTGGGGATAATTTTATTTATCCACAATTAAATTTAAACTTGTGGATATTTTTTAAACAGCCTTGGGATAAGGTTATCCACCATTTTTTTATTTTTGTGGATAACTATGGTTTCTTACATAGATAAGGGAGGGATATTATTGCAATCAATAGAAGCTATTTGGCAAGAGGCACTTCAAGTGGTCAAAAAGAATATGAGTAAGCCTAGTTATGATACTTGGATGAAATCTACCACCGCCCATTCATTAGAGGGAAATCATTTTATTATTTCCGCGCCAAATAATTTTGTACGGGATTGGCTGGAAAAAAGTTATACCCAATTTATTGCCACCATTTTACAAGAAATAACTGGCAATACGTATGATGTTCAGTTCATTGATGGAGAACAAGAAGAAAAATTTGAATATGTCACTCCTAAAAAACATTTAGATGATATAGAAGAAAATCCGGAAAACAGCAAACATATGCTCAATCCGCGTTATGTTTTTGATACATTCGTCATTGGATCTGGAAATCGTTTCGCCCATGCGGCTTCTTTGGCAGTGGCCGAAGCACCTGCAAAAGCCTATAATCCGCTATTTATTTACGGAGGTGTTGGTTTAGGGAAAACGCATTTGATGCATGCCGTTGGTCATTACGTGCAGCAGCACAAAGAAAATGCTAATGTCATGTACTTATCTAGTGAAAAATTCACCAATGAATTTATTAGCTCGATCCGCGATAACAAATCGGAAGAATTCCGTGCTAAGTATCGTAATGTCGATGTTTTGCTCATCGATGATATTCAATTTTTAGCCGGAAAAGAAGGAACCCAGGAAGAATTCTTCCACACCTTCAACACTTTATATGACGAACAAAAACAAATTATCAT
Source organism: Listeria grayi DSM 20601 (assembly GCF_000148995.1). Lineage (GTDB taxonomy): Bacteria > Bacillota > Bacilli > Lactobacillales > Listeriaceae > Listeria > Listeria grayi. Next base: position 1,329,313 of record NZ_GL538352.1, on the reverse strand, counting down.
TTCCAGTGACAGACCGCCTAAAGAGATCCCTACACTCGAAGACCGACTTCGTTCCCGCTTTGAATGGGGCTTGATAACAGATATCACACCGCCGGATCTGGAAACTCGGATCGCGATTCTGCGTAAAAAAGCAAAAGCGGACGGATTAGATATTCCTAATGAAGTCATGCTTTACATCGCTAATCAGATCGATTCAAATATCCGGGAATTAGAAGGTGCGCTTATCCGGGTCGTGGCCTACTCGTCACTTGTCAACAAAGATATTACTGCTGGCCTTGCCGCAGAAGCACTTAAAGATATTATTCCAAACAATAAACCGACTGTGATCACGATCAAAGCGATCCAAGCAGCGGTCGGCGAATATTATCATGTTCGCTTAGAAGATTTCAAAGCTAAAAAACGCACGAAAAGCATTGCCTATCCAAGACAAATCGCGATGTATCTATCTCGTGAATTGACGGATGCATCGTTGCCGAAAATCGGCGATGAATTTGGTGGACGAGATCACACTACTGTCATTCATGCCCATGAAAAAATCACGCAATTGATAAAAAGCGATATGAATCTAAAAAATGATATTGCTGAAATCGAAAAGCAGTTGCGCTAGCTTCCTGTGAAAATTGTGGATAACAAAATAAAGTTACCAACAAGTTATCAACATGTGGAAAACTTTTTAAAATCTATTTCCACAGTACTTATCCACTTATCCACAGCGCCTATTACTATTACTACTATTTTTTATTAATTAATTAAGACTATAATTCTATAAAATCTGGAGGTTACTCATGAAATTCATAATTAAACGTGATCGTCTTGTCCAAGCTGTTAATGAAGTCTCTCGTGCTATTTCATCTCGCACAACGATACCGATACTTACAGGAATAAAAATTACCGTCAACGATGAAGGTGTTACTTTGACCGGTAGTGATTCTGATATTTCCATCGAAGCATTTATTCCACTTATTGATAATGATGAAGTGATCGTCGAAGTAGAATCTTTCGGCGGGATCGTTTTACAAGCTAGATATTTCGGCGATATCGTTCGTCGTTTGCCGGATGAAAATGTAGAACTCGAAGTAGTCAGCAGCTACCAAACCAACATTCGTTCCGGGCAAGCTTCCTTTACATTAAATGGGCTCGATCCTTTGGAATATCCAAAACTACCAGAAGTAACGGACGGTAAGAAGATCATTTTACCGATCAATGTTCTTAAAAATATTATCCGTCAAACCGTTTTCGCGGTTTCTGCCATCGAAGTAAGACCTGTATTGACCGGTGTAAACTGGCTGATCAAGGAAAACTTGCTTACAGCTGTCGCAACAGACAGCCACCGACTTGCGTTACGCGAAATACCGCTGGAAACTTCCTTGGAAGAAGATTACAATGTCGTCATCCCAGGAAAAAGCTTGTCAGAATTAAACAAGATCTTGGATGATGCCAGTGAATCGATCGAAATGGTGATCGCGAACAATCAAATTTTATTCAAACTAAAAGATCTGCTATTCTATTCGAGACTTTTAGAAGGCAGCTATCCAGATACTTCTCGTTTGATCCCTACAGACATCAAGTCTGAACTTGTCATTAATTCTAAATCTTTCCTACAAGCGATCGACCGGGCGTCATTGCTGGCTAGAGAAAACCGCAACAACGTTATCAAACTTTCGACTTTAGAAAGCGGTCAGGTGGAAGTTTCTTCTAACTCACCGGAAATCGGGAACGTTTCGGAACGTGTTTTCAGTCAGCAATTTTCTGGCGAAGAGCTTAAAATCTCATTCAATGGTAAATATATGATGGATGCGTTGCGCGCATTTGAAGGTGACGATATCGTTATTTCCTTTGCAGGCACGATGCGGCCGTTTGTTATCAGACCGAAAGATGCTACGAATCCAAATGAAATCTTACAATTGATCACACCAGTAAGAACTTATTAAAAAAGGAGATCCGCCATTTAGACGGCGGGTCTTTTTTATTGTTTATAAGAAAGGAGTGTCTGCCAATAATGATGAAAGATATGACGACTGGGAATCCCACCAAGATCATCTTTTTATTTGCATTGCCTATTTTTATTGGAAATTTGTTTCAGCAATTCTATACCATGATCGATGCCATGATTGTCGGTAAATTCGTTAATGTCGATGCTTTAGCTGCAGTCGGTGCAACCAATTCCATCAATTTCTTTATGATCTCATTGATCATTGGTTTAATGAGCGGAGTTTCTGTAGTCGTAGCACAATATTTCGGCTATAAAAATTTTGACAAGCTGAAAGATGTAATCGCTACCGCCACTTATGCTGTAGTGGTCACGGCTATTGTACTGACTGTTCTCGGCATTCTTCTCGCGAAACCATTACTGCTTCTCTTGCGCACGCCGCCGGAAATAATGGATGATGCGACTATTTTCTTGACTACTTTGTTTATCGGTATTCTCCCGATGAGTTTATATAACGGGATCGCAGCTATTCTAAGAGCACTCGGAAATTCATTCACGCCACTCCTCTTTTTGATTTTTTCTTCTTTGCTGAATATCGGCTTGGATTTTTTACTCGTTGTTTATTGGCATATGGGTGTTCGCGGGGCAGCGCTCGCAACTGTACTATCACAGTTTATTGCCGCTATTTTATGTATTTACTATGCTTATCGTCACGTTCCGTTTATGCGGATCGAACGAGCAAAATTTAAAGTGACACCTTCTTTGCTCAAAGAAATGATCCGGATTGGATTGCCTTCCGGATTGCAAGGGTCGTTTATCTCAGTTGGGAATATGATCCTGCAGACATTGATCAATGGTTTTGGTTCTGCTGTCGTAGCGGCTTACACTGCTGCAAGCCGGATCGATTCGCTTACCTATCAGCCGGGGATAGCTTTCGGGCAAGCTTCTTCCATGTTCGCCGGACAAAATATGGGAGCGGGAAAAATCGATCGTGTCAAGAAAGGTTATTGGGCAGGAATCAAAGTAGTAACGATCATCAGCATCATCATCACGATCTTAGTCCAATTATTTGCCAAACAGTTTCTACTACTCTTCGTGGATGCAAAAGAAACCGAAGTTATCAAGATCGGTATGAGCTATTTAGTGGTAGTATCGTTATTCTATGTCGTTGTAGGTATTTTATTCGTTGTACGGGAAACACTGCGCGGCACTGGTGATGCGATCGTGCCACTTGCGATGGGTATCTTTGAATTAGTTTCCCGGTTAGCGATCGGATTTGCCCTATCACTCGTGATGGGCTATCTAGGATTATGGTGGGCGACTCCGGTAGCATGGATCACAGCAACCTGCTTAGGTGTCTGGCGCTACAGCTCCGGAAACTGGATGAAAAAAGCAGTTGTCAGGCAAGAACGTGAAGAAATAAACCCATAATTATGGTATAATAGATTCATATAAGCAGAAAAAGCGAAATCCTTGTTAGATTTCGCTTTTTCTTATCCCTTTCATTTAAACGGCGCAGAAGTCGTTTTTTTAGCTTTTTTATAAAATAGTAGGGGGATACTATTTTAACTAAAAAACGGAAATAAACCGTTTCTGAAAAAATTATTTTGTATTATTCCCAAATCTTTAGTAAAATAGAATTAAGAAACAAAAAAGAATGGACGTGACATTTTGGCTGATAAGGTAAAAATAAACAGTGAATATGTAACACTTGGTCAATTTTTACAAATGGTCGATGTAGTTTCTACCGGAGGGATGGCAAAAGCTTTTCTCAGCGAGCACCCGATCTATATCAACGGCGAACAGGATAATAGACGTGGCAGAAAATTAAGAAACGGCGACATTGTACTCATTCCAGGCAAAGGTAAATTGAAAATTGAGCAAGACTAATTTTTTATGTTAGGAATAAAACACATATGCATTTAGAAAATATGGTACTGAGAAATTTCCGCAATTACCCTTTTTTAGAAGTTGATTTTTCTCCGGCAGTCAATGTCTTTCTAGGGGAAAATGCTCAGGGAAAGACGAATTTATTAGAGGCCATTTTGATGTTGGCATTAGCCAAGTCGCATCGAACCGCAAACGATAAAGACTTCATTAACTGGGATTCCGAAGAAGCAAAGATCGAAGGTAGAGTATTCAGGCGCGGCCAATCCGTTCCGCTTGAATTGATGATCACCCCAAAAGGAAAAAAAGCAAAGGTCAATCACTTAGAGCAAAAGAAACTGAGCCAATATGTGGGTAATCTGAATGTAGTTATGTTCGCTCCAGAAGATCTGTCATTGGTAAAAGGCGCTCCCGGCGTGCGCAGACGCTTTTTGAATATGGAAATCGCTCAAATGCAGCCCGTTTATTTACACGAATTGAGTCAGTATCAGCGAGTCTTGCAGCAACGCAATCAATATTTAAAAGCAGCACAGATGAGCAAAAAGGCAGATCCGATCATGTTGGATATCTTAAATGAACAATTTGCAGAGATTGCGATCACGATCACCAAACGGAGAAGTGAATTTGTAAAAAAACTCATTCGTTTTGCCGCCCCTCTGCATTATCAAATATCGCGCGAGCTAGAGCAGCTGACGATTCGCTATGCAGCATCCATTGATTTGCAGGAAACAGACGAGTCAACGAAGACAAGCGTCATGGAAAAACTGCAAAAAAATAAAAAACGCGAGTTGGAACGTGGCGTGACACTTATCGGTCCGCACCGTGACGACCTTCATTTTTATATCAACGAGCAGGATGTTCAAGTATTTGGTTCGCAAGGCCAGCAACGAACGACCGCTTTATCGATTAAATTGGCAGAAATCGATCTGCTTAAAGAAGAGATCGGAGAATATCCGGTTCTATTATTAGATGACGTCCTCAGTGAATTGGATGATTTCAGACAATCTCATTTACTAGGTGCGATCGAAGGAAAAGTACAAACGTTTGTGACGACAACAAATATAAGCGGCATCGATCATAATACGATCAAACAAGCCACTACTTATACAGTGACACAAGGTAGCGTAGAAAAAAGCTAACAGAAATTTGAAGAAAGTGCGGTGAATTTTTAATGTCAGAAGAGAATATTACAAATGTACAAAGTAATGCCTCTGATTATAACGATGATCAAATACAAGTATTAGAAGGATTAGAAGCTGTTCGTAAACGTCCAGGGATGTATATCGGTTCCACAAGTCAGCGCGGACTGCATCATTTAGTGTGGGAAATCGTGGATAATGCGATCGATGAAGCATTAGCAGGTTTCTGTTCGGAGATCGAGATTACGATTGAAGAAGATAATAGTATTACAGTAAGAGATAACGGCCGGGGGATCCCCACTGGTATCAATGAAAAAGTCGGCCGCCCAACAGTCGAAGTTATTTTCACAGTACTGCATGCCGGTGGTAAATTCGGCGGCGGCGGATATAAAGTATCCGGCGGTCTGCATGGCGTAGGGGCTTCGGTCGTGAATGCTTTATCGACGGATCTGGAAGTATATGTCCACCGTGATGGTCAAAAGTATTATCAACGTTTTGAACAAGGAAATGTCGTTATGGATATGGAAGAACGCGGCGAAACAGACTACCGCGGGACAATCGTCCATTTCAAACCAGATCCTGAAATTTTCACAGAAACAACAGTATTTGATTTTGATACCTTACGCACGCGCGCAAGAGAACTTGCCTTTTTAAATAAAAATTTACGAATCTCGATCGAAGATAAACGTGAGGAGCATCAAGTACGCAAAGATTATCACTATGAAGGCGGGATTCGTTCTTATGTCGAACATTTGAATAAATCCAAAGAAGTCATTCACGAGCCACCGATTTACTTAGAAGGGGAACGTGAGGATATCATGGTTGAAATCTCCATGCAGTACAACACAGGATTTGCCAGCAACCTGATCTCGTTTGCCAACAATATCCATACCTATGAAGGTGGAACCCATGAATCTGGTTTTAAAACTGCTCTGACACGTGTTATCAATGATTATGCGCGCCGTAACAAGCTATTTAAGGATAGCGATGATAACCTGTCCGGGGAAGATGTTCGGGAAGGATTGACAGCGATCATTTCGATCAAACACCCGAACCCGCAATTTGAAGGTCAAACAAAAACTAAACTGGGAAATTCAGAAGCTCGTACAATTACCGATAAACTCTTCTCAGAGGCTTTAAATAAATTTATGATGGAAAACCCGGATGTCGGCAAAAAAATCGTTGAGAAGGGCGTTGTGGCTTCTCGTGCGCGTATGGCAGCTAAGCGTGCGCGTGATGTAGCCCGTAAAACAAGCGGATTGGAAATTTCCAACTTGCCGGGTAAACTGGCAGACTGTTCTTCCCGTAACCCAGAAATCAGCGAATTATACATCGTTGAGGGCGACTCGGCCGGCGGTTCTGCAAAACAAGGACGTGACCGTTTATTTCAAGCGATCCTGCCGATTCGCGGTAAGATTTTGAACGTTGAAAAAGCACGTTTAGATAAAATCCTTGCAAATGAAGAGATCAGAACGATCTTTACAGCCATGGGGACAGGTTTTGGCGGCGATTTCAATGTAGCGAAAGCACGTTATCACAAATTGATCATCATGACCGATGCCGATGTCGACGGCGCACATATCCGTACGCTGTTGCTCACCCTGTTTTACCGCTATATGCGTCCGCTCCTTGATGCAGGCTACATCTATATCGCTCAGCCACCGCTTTATCAAATCAAGCACGGCAAAGAAGTAGAATATGTTTACACAGATAAACAATTAGATGATTACCTCGCTTCCATCGGCAGCGACACAAAATATGCGATCCAACGTTATAAAGGTCTGGGCGAAATGAATCCAGAACAACTTTGGGAAACAACAATGAATCCGGAACACCGGACATTACTACAAGTCAACATCAATGACGCGATCGATGCGGATGAGACATTTGAGATGCTGATGGGCGACCGCGTAGAACCGCGCCGCAAATTTATCGAAGAAAATGCGCAGTATGTGAAAAACTTGGACATTTAATACGGACTAGAATGGCAATTTGAAAGGGAGGTTTCTCTTAAATGGCGGAAACACCAAACGATAGAGTTACAGAAATCAATTTAAATAAGGAAATGCGGACATCATTTTTAGATTACGCAATGAGTGTTATCGTAGCTCGGGCCTTGCCAGACGTGCGTGATGGGTTAAAACCAGTACATCGCCGTATTCTTTATGCAATGAACGATCTAGGAATGACCTCCGACAAAGCGTATAAAAAATCAGCGCGTATCGTCGGCGAAGTAATCGGTAAATATCACCCGCATGGTGACTCAGCCGTTTACTTTACAATGGTTCGGATGGCACAGCATTTCAGCTATCGAAACATGCTCGTTGACGGACACGGTAACTTCGGTTCAGTCGATGGTGATATGGCTGCAGCGATGCGTTATACAGAAGCAAGAATGTCGAAGATCGCGATGGAATTATTGCGAGATATCAATAAGGATACGATCGATTATGCGGATAACTATGACGGATCAGAAAAAGAACCAGTTATTTTACCAGCGCGTTTCCCTAACCTGCTAGTCAATGGGTCTTCTGGTATCGCTGTAGGGATGGCTACCAATATCCCTACGCACCATCTCGGTGAAGTGATCGACGGAGTTCTGGCGCTCAGCCGCGATCCAGAAATCGAGATTCGCGAATTGATGGAATATATTCCAGGGCCGGATTTCCCGACAGCTGGATTGATCATGGGAAGAAGCGGAATCAGACGTGCTTATGAAACTGGTCGAGGTTCGATCGTAGTTCGTGCACGCGTGGACATCGAAGAGAAAAAAAATGGCAAAGAAACGATCATTATCACGGAAATACCGTATCAAGTTAATAAAGCTCGTTTGATTGAGCGTATCGCAGAATTAGCGCGTGAAAAGAAAATCGACGGCATCACTGACATCAATGATGAATCCGACCGTTCTGGTATGCGGATCGTCATCGAAGTCCGTCGTGATATAAGCGCAAGCGTGATCATCAATAACTTATATAAAATGACTGCATTACAAACGACTTTCGGGATCAACATGCTTGCATTGGTGGATAATCATCCTAAAGTCCTTAACTTGAAGCAGATCTTATATCATTACTTAGAACATCAAAAAATCGTGATCCGCAGACGGACCGAATTTGAATTACGCAAAGCAGAAGCAAGAGCGCATATCTTAGAAGGTCTGCGTATCGCGCTGGATAACATCGATGCCGTGATCGCTTTGATCCGTAGTTCTAATACTACGGAAACCGCTAAAGAAGGCTTGATGACAAAATTCCAATTGTCCGACAAACAAGCGCAAGCGATTTTGGATATGCGTTTGCAGCGTCTGACAGGCTTAGAACGCTCGAAAATCGAAGAAGAGTATCAAAACTTGATGACTCTGATCAACGACTTAAAAGCGGTTCTAGCGGATGAAGAGCGCATCTTAGAAATTATTCGTGAAGAATTAGAAGAAATCAAAATCAAATATGCCGATAAGCGTCGTACAGAGATTTTAACAGGCGATATCGTCAACATTGAAGATGAAGACTTGATCCCAGAAGAAGAAGTAGCTATTACCTTGACAAAACGCGGTTACATCAAGCGTTTGCCACTTTCTACTTACCGCAGCCAACGCCGCGGCGGGAGAGGTATCCAAGGAATGTCGACTCATGAGGATGACTTCGTAGAACATTTAGTTGCAGCAAGCTCTCATGATACGCTTCTTTTCTTTACCAATACAGGAAAAGTTTACCGTGCGAAAGGCTATGAAATCCCTGAATATGGCCGTACAGCTAAAGGGATTCCACTTATCAACTTATTAGGCATCGAAAGCCAAGAACAGGTAAATGCGGTGATCAACGTTTCTGAATTCACGGAAAACAGTCATTTATTCTTCACTACCAAACATGGTGTCGTGAAGAGAACTGATATCTCGCAATTTGCCAAGATTCGCCAAAGCGGCTTGCGTGCTGTAGATTTACGAGAAAATGACGAATTGATCTCCGTTCAGATCACAGATGGCAATAAAAATATTATTATTGCGACCAAACAAGGCCAGTCGATTTATTTCCCGGAAAATAATATCCGTGTAATGGGTAGAACTGCCGCTGGTGTCCGTGGAATCCGCTTACGCGAGGATGATGAAGTAATCGGCATGGAAATCCTGGAAGACGATCAAAAAGTCTTGATCGTTACCGAAAAAGGATATGGAAAACAAACTCCAGCTGCGCAATATCCACTTCGTAATCGAGGCGGGATGGGCGTTAAGACGGTGACGATCACTGAGAAAAACGGTAATCTAGTAGCAATGAAAACTGTTTCCGGCGAAGAGGATATCATGCTTATGACAGTTAGCGGTGTTATGATCCGTTTCGAGATCGGAACAGTTTCCCAAACCGGCCGGAGCGCAATGGGTGTAAAACTTATCCGTTTAGATGAAAACGAAAAAGTAGCGACTGTTGCCAAAGTACCAAAAGAAGAAATCCTAGACGAGGAAGAAGAAATTTCAGAAGAACTGATCGTAGAAGTTCCAGATGAAAATTTTGAAGATACCCCGCCAAGTGATGAAATATAAAAGTAAATACAGGATCTGCCTATTAGGCTGATCCTGTATTATTTAGGATAATGGAGGAAATAGGTTGATACAATTAATTTTCATTATTGCTTTTGTGATCTTGGTGATCTTGATGCCCAAAAATAACAAAAGTGAAAAAGAAGCGGCAAAAATATTTATGGAGCGATACAACATACATACGAAAATAAAGGGAAATGTGATTAAACAGTTAGAATTGATCGAAATCGAGGCAAATACGCTCGTCTATCGTACTTACCGTAAACGTTTTTTTAAACAATCACTTTTTTCGTTTTTAGGCTTGTTGGTTTTGGGAGCTGTTGTAATCGGAGCAATGTTTGTTATGCAAGATTTCACGATAGGAATCATTGGTTTGATCGTATTTTTACTTGCACTGATCGTGTATCTGATTTTTATATCGATTAAAATGATCACGCTTCAAACATCTATTCGGACACGAGCATGGGTAGCAGTTGTTCAGCATTATGATCCTGCAATTCCGATTGCGATTTTTAACGAAAGTAAATGGCAAGTGGCATTTTTGAATTATTTGCAGAAAACTAATATGCCAGAAGAAATTATATAAGACATAAGAGAGCTTGGGACATAAATCAGATCTTTGTTTAGAATGAAAAATAATGGTAAAAAAGAATCGCTTAAAGGAGCCATTTCTAAAAATGGATTTTAAGCGATTCTTTCGTTTCATTTTAAACTGCTAGAAGTTTATGAAAAAGGAGGGCAATTCGATAATAATGACCGCATTATTTTACCAAAATATTTTGCTGAAAATGAGTGTTTTGAGGAATATGCTGTTGTGAAAGACCTTATTATTGAAGGGGAGAAGGATTCATTTTTTGAACGGTATTATCTCTGCAACCAGATAAAGACGACAAAAATAAATGGGTGATTACCAATCAAGCTGCATTTATTCAAGTAGTAGGCCAATTTTATAGGGGCGGTATGTAAGCCGTCTTACCTAATAGCAAACAAACCATGATTTCGGCGAAAAATCGAAATCATGGTTTGTTTTTTATATTGAAAAAAGCCGGATAAATGCTTATTATGGTGAATGTAAGTAAAAAACAGAAAGCTGAGGTACTTCTCATGGGTAAATCTCAAAAAGAGGACCAAAATATTGAAATTTGGGCTGATCTTGTTCGTATTAAAGACTTGATCATAGCAATTATTATATGTGTAACTTTAACCTTAGGAGCTTATTTTCTTGCGCCTGACAAACCACCAATGCCGCTTTTCTTCGGATTAGGTGGCGCATTTATCGGTTTTATCATCGCTTGCATCGTAATCAAGCCGAAACGTGAACTCCGGGAAGAGGAGGAAAAAGACGTATGACGATACAACTTGTCCTCGAAATGATTGCTGCGGCGGTTTTGGCAGCTGGTTTTTATACGATCATTGGAGTAGCCCCAGGAACGGATGAAACGGCTGTTTTAGCACCAGTAACACTTGCGCTTGTATTACTGGGCGTCCCTCCAGTTGTTGTGCTAGCTTTTTTTGTTTCAGCAGTTGTTACATTGAATTTGACGGATGCCGTTCCTGTAGCCGTAGCAGGGACTCCAGGAGGCGTTATGGCGTCACCAATGGTTCCCTATGGTCTAACACTCAAACAAGCCGGACAATCTGTCATCGGCATTAGAAAAATGGCTTCTGGTGCAGCGATCGGAACGTTGGTGGCTGTGCCGGTGAGTTTACTGCTTGCAGGAGCACTCGCACCGTTGTCTGAGGTAATAACCAAATATTCTGCTCCTGTATTTTTTGTGGGCGCCCTATTTTTAGCGTTATTGAGTAAAAATCGTCTTTTGTCGATCTTAGCTATTTTTCCATTCGCACTTCTGATTGAAGGTTTGCGATATTTATATTGGGGAATTCATGCACTACCGACAGATAAAACAGTGACGATCTCCTTTTTCTTAGGAATCACGATCGGGCCAATGGTGTTCAGTATTATTTCATTATTAAATAAAGAATATCGAGAAAGCCTGCCTAAACTGGGAAAAAAAGAAATCACCATTGTTAGATCAGAAAATCAAAAAGGTTTTCCTAATCCTTTCCGTGTGTTGGATCGTAAAGAATTGTGGGCAACGGTGAGCACTTCGCTGGCAGGTTGCTTTACCTTTTTTATGAGCCCTGTAGGAATGACGGTTCTGTTTGGTGAGGGAATCGTCAGCCGCGTAAAAGATCCAATCAAAAAAGCGAAAATAGCCCTAGCCAGCATGGAAGGGTTAGCCCATTCGACCTATTTAGCAGGGTTACTTATTCCCCTTATTGCGTTAGGTGTTCCCTTATCACCAGTCGCGATCGGTCCTGCAAATGCGCTATTTAACGCACCGCCTGTCTTTACTTTGGGGAGAAATATGCATCATGTTCTCGATATGCCCGGCTTTATATGGGCAACAGCAATCGGTTCGATTGTTGGTTTAGGACTGACATATTATGTTATAATGAAGTATTCTGGGCAGATATGCCGTTTTGTTTTTAAATATATTCCCCATGAAGCCATTCTTGGATTGTTCATTGCATTAGTCATGATGCTCAGTTATATGGATGGTGGCTGGATCAATGTATTCGGTGTATTGTTAGTAGCAATTGTTTCAGGTGCGCTCAGCCGCTTAGGTATAAATTTTGGCGTATTATTCATGACGCTTTATGCTGCACCGTGGATTGTAACTGTCTTATTTTAATCAAGGAAGGGATGGCTTCGAGTGTCTACAGGGATTTCGACTGCAAAAATGATTTTATTTGGAGAACATGCGGTAGTATATGGAGAACCAGCAATTTCAGTTCCCTTTACGCAAGCATTAATCAAAACGGAAGTGAGTCCTTCCACTGAAAATCAATTCGCTTCGACCTTTTTTACTGGTCCAATCGAAGAAATGCCGCCTTTTTTAGACGGAATCAAACGGCTGATCCTATCGATCCAAAAACTTTTAGAGCAGCCAGAACCATTGACGGTCAAAGTGCTGTCAGATGTTCCGGTCGGCCGAGGCTTGGGATCAAGTGCTGCAGTAGCCACCAGCGTAACTAGAGGACTTTATAATTATTATGAAAAAAAACTTACAGAAGAAATGCTGCTTAAACTCGTAAATCATGCAGAAGACGCTGCCCATGGCAATGCAAGTGGTGTGGATGCGATCACTGTAGTAACAGAAAAACCAGTCTGGTATGCAAAAGGTAAAAATATGGAGACTATCCATTTTGCAGGAGAATTGACTTTTGTAGTAGCAGATACAGGGATACCAAGTGAGACAAAAGCTGCAGTAGCAGATGTTGGTGTGCTTTGTAAAAAGGAACCCCTGGAATATATGCCGCTGATCAAAGAACTTGGTGGTATTTCCCGGGAAATGAAAGAACTTTTAGAGACAAATATAGATAAAATAAGGATCGGCGAAGCAATGAATCGTTCGCAAAGTATCCTGAAAAAACTAACAGTCAGTGATCCGAAGCTGGAAAATTTGATTCAAGTAGCCTTATCAGCAGGTGCTTATGGAGCAAAATTGACAGGTGGCGGTCGTGGTGGCTGTATGATCTCGATTGTAGAAAATAGGGAAATAGCAGAAAAAGTAGTAAAAGCTTTACAAGCAAATGGTTCTGCCAAAGAATGGATATTTACGATTGGAGAAGGTAAACATGAAGGCGATCGCCCGAGCACATACGAATGTGGCATTAATTAAATATTGGGGAAAACGAGATGAAACACTCATGTTACCTGCAAACAGCAGTTTATCGCTGACAGTTGATCAATTTTATACGACAACTGCTTTAGAATGGGACGAATCTTTGCAAAAGGACAGTTTCGTTCTAAACGGGAAAGAAGTCGAAGATGCTAAAGTGAGCCGCTTCCTATCCATTATGCGACAGCAATTTCAGTTAACAAGTTTTGCGCGGATCTCCTCTGAAAATCATGTGCCTACAGCAGCCGGTCTTGCTTCTTCTGCTTCTGCCTTTGCAGCCTTGGCCTTAGCCGGATCTGCTGCAGCTGGTCGTAATGATGATCGCAAATATCTTTCTAAATTAGCGAGGCTTGGTTCTGGATCTGCCTCGCGGTCCTTATATGGGGACTTGGTGATCTGGGAAAAAGGCAATCGCGATGATGGCGAAGATTCTTTTGGCGTCCCTTTTACAAGCGAACTAACGAAAGACCTAGCCATTGTGGTAGCTGTCGTTTCAGACGAAGTGAAAAAGGTGCCTAGTCGGCTAGGTATGCAATCTACTGTAGCAACCTCCCCTTTCTTTCCAACATGGGTGCAGGAAGCTGAGAAAGATCTGGTTGCAATGAAAGAGGCTTTCGCAGCCGCAGACTTTATCACGATCGGGGAAATAACCGAACATAATGCCATGAAGATGCATGCTACTACTCTGGGAGCTAATCCACCGTTCACTTATTTCCAACCTAAAAGTTTACAGGTGATGGATAAAGTGAGAGAATTACGGTTGCAAGGCATCGCCGCTTACTTTACAATGGATGCTGGACCTAACGTCAAAGTATTGTGTGAGCGGAAAAATGAAAAATTAGTTGCTAGCGAATTGACTAAAGTCGTAAAAGACGTATTTATTTGCCACGCAGGTGAGGAAGCGAGTGTGCGTATCGATGAAGCATGAGATAAAAGTAAAAGTGCCCGGTAAACTTTATGTAGCTGGAGAATATGCAGTGGTGGAGTCTGGAAATACGGCCGTTTTAACAGCGGTAGATAAGTATATTTCTCTGACATTGACCGACCATGAACGCAATGAATTATGGATTCCGCATTATAAAGAACCTGTTTCTTGGGAAATCGGCGATGAACTGAAGCCGGAGGGAGAACATTGGGTCTTTACAGCGGAAGCTATTAATATTGTGACCACATATTTAAGAAAAGAAGGTATTGCACTTAGTCCTGTTAAACTTGTGATCGAAACAGAGTTGATCGATGACTCAGGGGCGAAGTATGGACTTGGTTCCAGCGCTGCCGCTACCGTTGCAGTTGTAAATGCTTTGACAGCACGCTTTGCTCCGGAAACTTCTATCATCAAACGCTTTAAACTTGCTGCCTTATCTCATCTGGTCGTGCAAGGAAATGGTTCTTGCGGCGACATTGCTTCTTGTATGTATGGTGGTTGGATCGCCTACACGACTTTCGACCAAGAATGGGTCAAACATCGTTTGGCTTATAAAACATTAGACTACTTTTTAGAAACAGACTGGCCGCAATTAAAAATCGAGCCATTAGAATCTCCGGAAATGATTTTTTCCGTAGGCTGGACGGGGAATCCGGTCAGTACAGGGAAATTGGTTTCGCAGATTGCTGCATTCAAAGCGGAAAATCACGCAAGCTATCAAGAATTCATTGAAGGAACGAAAAAAGCGGTCAAAAAAATCTTAACCGCCTTCCGTGAGAAAAATAATGCTATATTGATTGAAGCAATCACAGAAAATCGTTTATGGCTGCAAAAATTAGGTCAGTCTGCTGGCGTGGAGATCGAGACAGCATTACTGCGCAAACTAGCGGATAGCGCGAAGGAATTAGGAGGCGTTGGCAAATCCTCTGGTTCAGGCGGGGGAGATTGCGGCATCGCTTTTTCGAAAACAAAAGAAGCTGCTTTGCAATTGAAAGAAGCATGGAAAGCGCTTGGGATTCAACCACTACCATTTAAAGAAGGAACTGCGCAAATTCAAATAAATTAAAGTATTTCACAAACTTTAGTTAAAAAAATGAAAAAGTTTGTGAAATAAAAAATATGTGTAGATTTTTTGTATAAATTAAGAAAACGAGCTATAATAAGAAAGTATGGACTTATAGAGATATGATTGGGTTATTATTGGGTATATAATTGTGAACGATGCGCAATCTTTGCAAAGGAAAATAATCACAATACACTTTTTATAATGTCTTCGCAAAAGTATTTAAGCGCAAAATACTGCAATCACATCAAAAGGAAAGAGGGGATTTTAGTGTCAAAGCTACTTAAATCATTACTACTAACGGGAATAGTTGCTACTATCGCATTTGTTAGTGGATGTGGTGATTTGACAGTACTTGATCCAAAGGGGCCAGTAGCAAAAGAACAATCTAACTTGATTTTATACTCTGTTATTTTTATGTTAGCTATTGTGCTTACGATTTTCGTGTTGTTCACGATCATTTTATTTAAGTATCGTGATCGAAAAGATGATTCTAATTACGAGCCAAATATGCATGGAAGCAAAAAATTGGAAGTCTTATGGACGTTGATTCCAGTCATTATCGTTATTGCATTATCTATACCGACCGTTAAGACGATCTATTCTGCCGAAGAAGCACCAAAAGTAAGTTCGCATAAAGAACCGCTTGTTATTTATGCAACAAGCGCGGATTGGAAATGGATTTTCAGTTATCCGGATCAATCGATTGAAACGGTAAACTACGTTAATATTCCAACCGACCGCCCGGTATTATTTAAATTGACTTCTGTCGATACGATGACAAGTTTTTGGATACCACAATTAGGTGGACAAAAATATGCAATGACAGGTATGACAATGAATCTGTACTTACAAGCAGATGAAGCGGGTACTTATAAAGGCAGAAATGCCAATTTTAATGGCGAAGGTTTTGCCGACCAAAAATTCCAAGTCGTTGCGCAAAGCGACAAGAAATTTGATGCATGGGTCAAAAAGGCACAATCAAGCGCTCCAAAAATCACGCAGGATAAATATGACCGTCTGATCTTGCCGGGACATTCCAAAGAGCAAACCTATACAGGTACACATTTGGCATTTGTTGATCCAGCTGCAGATCCGGAATATGTATTTTATGCGTACAAGCGTTTTGGTTATAAATTAAACAATCCGCACAATCCAAATGTGAAAGAACATATTGCAAAAGAACCATTACTTCCACCAAGAAAAGTTCAAATCACAAATCCTCAGTTTGAACGTCACAACATGAAGCCACAGCTTATCAAAAACGGCGAAGGCTATCATGTAGATCAACATCGTGAGAAAGAAATGAAAAAATTAGAAGATGATATGCAAACAAATGACTTCAATAAAAAAGAGGACGATAAATAAAAAGGGGGAACATTTGTCATGAAATTAAACGAATTTATCATTACTGGCGACCCTCTGATTTTAGGAGCACAGGTATCTATTGCCCTTGTTTCGATTGCAGTCGTCGTCTTGCTTACCTATACGAAAAAATGGAAATGGCTGATCACTGAGTGGATCTCTTCCGTTGACCATAAAAAAATCGGGATCATGTATTTGATCTCAGCAGTTCTTATGTTCTTCCGCGGTGGTGTTGATGCGCTGATGATGCGTACACAATTAGCACTTCCTGGAATGAAATTTTTAGATTCTCAGCACTATAACGAAGTATTTTCTACACATGGCGTTATCATGATCTTGTTCATGGCGATGCCTTTCATTATTGGTTTGATGAATATCGCCGTTCCGCTTCAAATCGGAGCGCGAGATGTTGCTTTCCCATTCTTGAATAACCTTAGTTTTTGGCTATTCTTCATGGGTGCGATGCTATTCAACTTATCTTTCGTTATCGGAGGAAGCCCTGCGGCAGGTTGGACAAACTATGCACCGCTGGCAGAGGAATTTGGACCTGGATACGGAATCAATTTCTATCTATGGGGGATCCAGATCGCTGGTATCGGTACATTGATGACAGGGATCAACTTCTTTGTAACAATCATCCGAATGCGAACCAAAGGCATGACATTAATGAAAATGCCAATGTTCACGTGGACTGTCCTAGTGACATGTTTGATTATTATTCTTGCGTTCCCGGTTCTTACCGTGGCGCTTGCATTGATGACATTTGACCACTTGTTCGGCACAGCGTTCTTTACACTCGGAAATGGTGGTTTGCCGATGATGTGGGCGAATCTATTCTGGGTTTGGGGACATCCGGAGGTATATATCGTTGTCTTACCGGCGTTCGGTATTTTCTCGGAAGTTATTTCCACATTCTCGAAGAAAAAATTATTTGGTTATCCAGCAATGGTAGCAGCAGTTGTACTGATTTCTGTACTAAGTTTCTTAGTTTGGGTCCATCATTTCTTCACGATGGGTTCAGGAGCGCTTGTTAATACATTCTTCTCCATCACCACGATGATGATCTCGATACCTACAGGGATCAAGATCTTTAACTGGCTGTTCACCATGTATAAAGGTAAAATCACATTCACGACACCAATGCTTTGGTCGTTAGCGTTCATTCCGAATTTCGTTGTCGGCGGAGTAACGGGTGTTATGCTTGCGATGGCCGCAGCTGACTATCAGTATCACAATACCTACTTCTTGGTTTCTCACTTCCACTATGTATTGATCGCCGGAACCGTATTCTCTTGTTTCGCCGGCTTTATCTATTGGTATCCGAAGATGTTTGGTTATAAATTAAATGAAAAAATCGGTAAATGGTTCTTCTGGGTCTTCGTTGTCGGATTTAACGTATGTTTCTTCCCGCAATATTTCTTAGGCCTTGATGGTATGCCTCGTCGTATTTATACATACGTGCAAGGTGACGGCTGGACAACACTTAACTTTATTTCTACAGTTGGTGCCTTTGTCATGGGGATCGGTTTCTTGATTCTTTGCTACAATATCATTTACAGTTTCAAACATTCTAAACGTGAAGTTTCCGGCGATGTCTGGGATGGCCGTACGTTAGAATGGGCTACAAGTTCAGCAGTTCCTCCGAAATATAATTTCGCCGTTCTTCCTGAATGGAATGAATTAGATGGTTTCTGGGAAATGAAACAAGCTGGCAAAAAATATGATAATAAAAATTACAAGTCTATCCATATGCCGAGCAACACGATGCTAGGCTTTATCATGTCGGTGTTCTTATTCATCGCCGGATTCGGATTCATTTTCTACTGGTACTGGATCGGATTCATTGGTATCGCTGGTACGCTGGCATGTATGATCTATCGTTCTTTCCAAGTCGATGACGGCTACCACGTAGAAGTCGAAGAAATCGTGGCAACAGAAGCGCACATCGAAAAAGAACAGCAAACTGGTGTTAAGGAGGGGAACCCATGGAATCTGTAAAGAAAAATGATGACCGTCCTTTAGAGTATCAATCGGAACAAGGAAGTCTTAATATCATTGGATTCTGGACATTCCTGACAGCGGAAATTGCTTTGTTCGCAACGCTTTTCGCTACCTATTTCGTTATGGAAAAAGCAGGTTCGAATGCGGGGCATCCGCCTTCGGAAATGTTTGAATTATGGCTTGTATTAGTAATGACATTCTTGCTATTAACAAGTAGTTTTACCTGTGGTCTTGCAATCGGAGAAATGCGCAAAGGTAACGTGAAAATGCTCGTGGTCTATATGATTATCACGTTGCTTCTAGGCGCTGGCTTTGTCGGTTTTGAAATCTACGAGTTCTCGCATTACGTCATGGAAGGTGTGACCATGCAAGTAGGTTCTTACTGGTCTTCTTTCTTTGTTCTACTAGGAACTCACGGACTCCACGTAACAATCGGTTTGTTCTGGATCACCTTTATTCTTATTCAACTTAAACGAGGTTTGACGCCTAAAAATGCATCGAAACTATTTATTACCAGCTTATATTGGCACTTCTTGGACGTAGTTTGGATCTTTATCTTCACAGGTGTTTACCTATATGGGATGGTGAACTAATATGGCGGAAAATAAAAATTCGACGCAGACACATAAAGCTCATGGCCCTTGGCAACATATCATTGGTTTTGCACTTTCCATCATTCTGACATTGCTCGCTGTTTGGGTAGCACTTTACTCGACACTTGATCATAGCGTGAAAGTGGTTATCATCTTCATTTTCGCATTTATCCAAGCGATGTTGCAGCTCTTCATGTTCATGCACATGACAGAAGGGAAAGACGGCAAAGTCAACACAAGTGGTATCCTGTTCGCTCTATTCATCGCGATCATCGTCGTGATCGGCTCTTACTGGGTCATGGAGATCGGACATATGAATCATTTAATGTAAATATTTCCAGTTTGCCCGACAAATGGTCAGATTCTAGGCTGTAATAGTGAAGAGGAGCGTTTTTTGGGCAAGCTAAAGTACTTATTCGTGATCCGAATAAGTACTTTTTTTATTTTATCCTTGCTCTGTAATGCATTACATAATTTATACTAACATCAGACAGATTGAAAGGAGCAAATAACTATGAATCAACAAAAAAGTCAATTTCCAGAAGGATTTCTCTGGGGAGGCGCGACAGCTGCGAATCAAAGTGAAGGCGCTTACTTAGACGGTGGAAAAGGTTTATCTCTAGTGGATATCATTCCAGCCGCAGAAGAAGACCGGTTTGAAGCGCTACTAAATCCAGCGCAAGCATTAGACACAAAGTATCGCTTTTACCCAAGCCACGAATCCATTGATTTCTATCATCACTTCAAAGAGGATATTCGTTTGTTTGCTGAAATGGGTTTCAAATGTTTCCGGATGTCGATCAGCTGGCCACGGATTTTTCCTAATGGAGATGAAAGTGAGCCTAATGAAGAAGGATTAGCATTCTATGACGAAGTATTTGATGAATGTCATAAGTACGGCATTGAGCCAGTCGTGACGATCAACCATTTTGATACACCGCTGGAGATCTTCAAAAAATACGGAGGCTGGAAAGATCGACGCTGTATCGATTTTTATTTAAACTTTTGTGAAGCGATCTTCACACGTTATAAAGATAAAGTGAAATACTGGATGACATTTAATGAGATCAATATGATCCTGCATATTCCGTTTCTTGGCGGGGCTCTGGATGTGACAAAAGAAGCAAATCCAGAAGAAGTCAAATATCAAGCGGCGCATCACCAATTAGTAGCATCTGCAAAGGCAACCAAGCTGGCGCATGAAATCAATCCTGACAATCAAGTAGGTTGTATGCTGGCGGCTGGGAACACCTATCCGTTCACCTGTAATCCCAATGATGTCTGGAAATCCATCAATGCCGACCGCGAAGGTTATTTCTTCATCGATGTACAGTCACGCGGCTATTATCCAAGTTATACGAATCGCTTCTTCAAAGAAAACAACATTGAGATCGTCATGGAAGAAGGCGACAAGGAAGTGTTAAAAGAAAACACCGTGGATTACATCGCTTTCAGCTACTACTCCAGCAGATTGACGAGTGCTGATCCTGAAAAAATGAAAGAAACGGAAGGCAATGTTTTCGCAACCCTGCGCAACCCATACCTAAAAGCAAGCGAATGGGGCTGGCAAATTGATCCACTAGGTCTGCGCATCACAATGAATCTTATCTACGATCGTTATCAAAAACCCTTGTTCATCGTTGAAAATGGGCTAGGAGCAGTGGATACGGTTACTGATGCAGGTATGATCGAGGACGATTATCGCATTGACTATATGCGCGAGCATGTCCGCGAAATGGGTGAAGCGATCGAAGACGGCGTAGAATTGATCGGCTATACACCATGGGGCTGCATTGACCTTGTGAGCGCTGGAACCGGCGAGATGAAGAAACGCTACGGTTTTATTTACGTCGATCGAGATAATAAAGGAAACGGGACCAACAAACGATTGAAGAAAAAATCATTTGACTGGTATAAGAAAACAATTGCTTCTAATGGAGCAGATATCGAATAATAGCAACGAAAAGCACTTCTTTTAAGAAGTGCTCAGCTTGTCGAAAAACGATCATCTTCGTCGTTAAAGCCTGCGTTCCGATGCTCACGTACACAAGTACGCTCCGCTTCGGTACTCGACTTTGCCTAGAATCTAATCATTTTTCGAAAAGCTGAAAACAGTAAAATAATGATTGAAATAGTGTTTTTCTTCAGTCTGAGCACTTCTTTTAAGAAGTGCTTTTTGATTACAATGTTTTACTGATTTGCTCGACTTTTTTCAAAAAAGCAGTTCGCTTTTTCAGAGAAGAGCCGCGGATGTAGGAGCAAGTCGTGTGTGTGACTGGTTTGATACCACACATATTTAATACTTGCTTTTTTAGGACCTTGCCATAGTCTTGCTGAACCAAATGCGCATAAAATGAGGGTGTATCATGTGTATTGATGATCCAAGCCCGTTTTCCAGGCAAAAGACCAACCGGACGGACCCCCTTATACGCATAAGCGAAATCCTTCACAAACACTTTGTCAATAAATCCTTTTAAGATAGCCGGCATTCCGCCCCACCAGATCGGGAAAATAAAAACGAGATGATCGGCCCATTCAACGAGCGTTCTCTCTGCTTTTGTCGTTTCATCAAGGTAAAGGTCCCGTCGTTTTTTATCCTTTCCAAAGTGAAGCAGAGGATCATAATTTTCCGCATATAGATCCAATACTTTAATGGTGTGCTGCTGGGACAGATTAGCTGTAACTTTTTGCAAAATCGCATAATTCAAACTTTCATGGTTCGGATGTGCATAGATAATCAAAAAATTCATTCGCTGACAAGACCTTCCTTCAAGTAGATTGAATTACTGCTTTCCTCTTAATTATGCAGCGGATAATCTGTTTTTAAAACAGACCTAAGATGTAGTTTCCACGGACCAAAATCAGAAGTTGAAAATTAATGTTGCAATCGCTTTCAGAATATGATATATTTCAACTATCAACAAAGGATTGTTACCTTTTTGGGCAAAACCTAAGCTGATTCACAGGAATCGTGTCATTAGATACGAGTTTCCTGGGATGAGCTTAGGTTTTTCTTTTTGCCCAAATATCAAAACAGAAAGAGGGTCAGTTAGATGAAATACGAAGAATTAGCAAAGCAAATTCTGGAAAATGTCGGTGGAAAGGAGAATATCAACAGTGTTTTTCATTGTATCACTCGACTAAGATTTAAGCTAAAAGATGAAAGCAAAGCCAACACCGACGTCATCGAAAAATTAGACGGCGTCATTACCGTTGTCAAAAGTGGCGGCCAGTATCAAGTAGTTATTGGTAATCACGTTCCAGATGTATACAGCGCTGTTTTAGCAGTCGGAGGTATTTCTGCTGATGGAGAAGGCGGTGGCAATGATGAAGCGAAGGGCAGCCTATTTAACCGATTTATCGATATGATCTCCGGTGTATTTACACCAGTTTTGGGTGTACTGGCAGCAACAGGTATGATCAAAGGCTTCGCCGCCTTATTTATCGCACTTGGTTGGATCACGGACCAATCTGGAACGTACCAAATCTTATATGCGATCGGTGACAGCTTATTCTACTTCTTCCCGATATTCTTAGGATTTACCGCAATGAAAAAATTCGGCGGGAATATTTTTATCGGAATGGCGATCGGTGCCGCGCTGGTTTATCCGACATTGGCAGGCGTATTAGCAGGGAAACCACTGTATACATTGTTCAGCGGCACATTGTTTGAGTCGCCGATCCATATTACTTTCTTAGGGATTCCAGTTATTTTAATGACGTATTCATCTTCCGTTATCCCAATAATCTTGGCCGCTTACTTTGGTTCCAAAGTAGAAAAGGGCTTTAAAAAAATCATTCCAGATGTAGTGAAAAACTTCCTTGTTCCATTTTGTACATTGCTAGTTGTTGTTCCGCTTACTTTCTTAGTGATTGGACCTGTTGCAACATGGGCAGGAAACTTGTTAAGTGCATTCACGTTATGGATCTATCATTTGAGCCCGATCGTTGCCGGTATTTTCTTAGGTGGTTTCTGGCAAGTATTTGTTATCTTCGGATTGCATTGGGGCTTCATTCCTGTCGTCATCAACAACCTTACAACTAAGGGATTTGACCCAGTATTAGCACTGACTTTCGCCGCTTCCTTTGCCCAAATCGGTGCAGTAGCAGCAGTTATGGCTAAAACAAAGAGCGCTAAATTGAAGTCGCTTGGGATCCCAGCTTTTGTTTCCGGTATTTTCGGTGTAACAGAACCCGCTATTTATGGGATCACCTTACCGCTTAAAAAACCATTTATCATCAGCTGTATCGGTGGTGCAGTCGGCGGTGCGATCATTGGACTTTTCAATGTAAACAGCTATATCATGGGAGGACTTGGGATCTTCGGTTTCCCGAACTTCATCCATCCTAAAAATGGCGTCGACGCAACAATGTGGGGAGTAGTCATTGCAGTAATCGTTGGTTTTATCGTTACCTTCATTCTCACTTATTTGATCGGATTCAAAGATCAAACAGATCCAATCGCTGAAAAACCCGTAGAAACGCAAGTTGAAACGTTGATTGAAAAGGAGACCCTTTATGCACCATTAGAAGGACAAACGATCTCTCTAGCAGAAGTTAGCGACGAAGCATTTGCATCCGGGGCGCTTGGCAAAGGAACTGCTTTTGTTCCAACAGTCGGTAAAGTTTATGCACCAGCTTCCGGGAAAATCGCCACACTGTTTCCAACTGGACATGCACTTGGAATGGAAACAAACGAAGGCGCCGAAGTTTTGATACACATCGGCATGGACACCGTTCAATTGAACGGTAAGTATTTCACGACACATGTTAAACAAGGCGATCAAGTAGAGCAAGGTCAATTGTTAGTGGAATTTGATGTGGAAAAAATAAAAGCAGAAGGCTATGACATCACTACTCCAATGGTCGTGACAAACTATACGAATTATTTAGACGTTATCATCCAAGAAAATGGAAAAGTCGCTGTCGGAGAACATGTTCTTACCTTAGTAATTTAAAAAGTTGATCCCGCCCTTCACTTGGAGAGCGGGATTTGTTTTGTCAAAAAAATGCCTGTCAACTTTGCTGGTTTGCTTGTATGGAATCTTTGTTATATTCTATGTAATAAGAGGAAAAGGAGTAATGACAATGATAAGTGATCCGGTAAAAATCGATCGTTATTATGAAAAGCTGATAGAACGCAATAGCGAATACGAAGGGACTTTTTTTGTCGGTGTGAAAACCACAGGCATTTTTTGCCGGCCTACCTGTCCCGCGCGTAAGCCTAAGAAAGAAAACTGCGAGTTTTTTGAAACGGCGCAAGAAGCAGCGTTAGCCTCTTATCGACCTTGTAAAAAATGTCAGCCACTATCCAAGCAAAACGGATTATCGGCAGAAGTCAAAGTTTTGATAGATGCCATTGAAGCAAACCCAGAAAAACGCTGGATGGACAGAGATTTCGATGCGCTATCGATCAGTGCTAATACAGCTAGAAGACAGTTCAAAAAACATTTTGGAATGACATTCATTGAATACGCCCGCTCTAGAAGGTTGGGCTTGGGTTTAAAATATATCCGAAAGGGGGAGAAAGTCATCGACGCTCAATATGAAAGTGGTTATGAATCAAGCAACGGATTCCGCGATGCGTTTACAAAAACGATGGGGACGATACCAACTAATTCAAAAGAGGTGACTTTGCTAAACTCAGCTTGGCTGGAAACCAAGCTCGGACCAATGCTAGCAATCTCAGATGAAGACTCCTTAGTGTTATTAGAATTTGTGGATCGAAGAGGTTTGGAGAATGAAATAAAACGGTTGAGAAGCCGTTTGAATGCAGCGATCATCCCGTCAAAAACACCAATCATTGAAGCAATCGAAAAGGAACTAGAACTTTATTTTGATGGTGAACTGCAGGATTTCAAAACACCGCTTCGTCTTATTGGTTCAGAATTCCAACAAACCGTTTGGAAAGCATTGCAGGAAATCCCGATTGGAACAAGTATTTCGTACAAAAAACTTGCGGAAAATATTGGTCGTCCAACTGCGAGCAGAGCTGTAGCGAGAGCAAATGGAACGAATCAGCTTGCAATCATTATTCCG
Source organism: Listeria grayi DSM 20601 (assembly GCF_000148995.1). Lineage (GTDB taxonomy): Bacteria > Bacillota > Bacilli > Lactobacillales > Listeriaceae > Listeria > Listeria grayi. The sequence goes on along the minus strand of NZ_GL538352.1, from coordinate 1,304,148 downwards.
TGTCACCGTGTGATCAATACAAATGGGGAATTAGGTGGTTATGCCGGAGGTCTCGATCGAAAAGAATGGCTATTAAATCATGAAAGAAAAAGTTTCACGTGAAACTTTGAAAGAGGTATGAAGCTATGCTGAAAGCAGGAGATAAAATTGGGCTAGTTGCTTGCTCGAATAGCAAGACGGAAAAAGACCGCGGGAAATTAGAAGCACTTACAACTTTTCTGAAAGCGAGTTACCAAATAGAAGTTGTATTAGCACCAACGATCTTTGTAAAGTCAGGAAATGTTCCAGCTATCGAACGAGCGAAAGCGCTGATGACATTTTATGAGGACCCGGAGATAAAAGCCATATTTGACATTTCCGGCGGTGATCTCGCCAATCAAACACTGCCGTTGCTTAACTATGAAAAAATTGCTCAACGCGCAATCCCTTTTATTGGTTATAGTGATTTGACAGTTATCTTAAATGCGATCACGAAAAAGGCACGAGTTAGCGGTGTGCTATTTCAAATTCTGCAGATCATGGAAGATCCAACAAAAGCAGCTTTGCACTCCTTTGAAACGTTATTTTTTGCCCAAGAAAGTATCATACTTCACGGATACTGGCGGTCGAGAGAACAATTAAAAGGAAAAGCAACATTGATCGGCGGAAATATCCGCTGTTTTCTAAAATTGGCAGGCACTCCATTTTTTCCTGAGGTCGAGGGCAAAGTCCTTTTGTTAGAATCTGCAAGCGGCGGGATAGAGCGGGTCAGTGCTTATTTCTCACAATTGGAACAAATGCAGGTTTTTGACCAGATAGCCGGTTTGATTGTTGGGGATTTTTCAGAGCTACGTGAACAAAATGAAACAGTTAAACTAGCAAGTCTTCTCGAAGAAATCGCCTCCGCTTACCACCTTCCTATTTTCCATACACCGGACATTGGTCATCAACCTGCTTCGACAGCTGTTCCGTTAGGCAAAGAAATTAGGCTGGATCTTATGGAAAATTAACAATAAATTAATAAAAACATCAGTAGAAATTCATAATTGATTGGTAAAATAAATTTGTAAGTTAGGACAACTATTAAGCGAATAGTGTTCCTTACCTTTTATACTCCCTTTTTAAAACCGATATTCGTATCGGTTTTTTTTTGAGAATAAAATAGTTATTAATAATCATTTTTATGTTAAAATAATAACATAGTAAAGCTGTCAAAGGAGGGAATAAAATGAAAGTAGAAGGATTATTAGGTTTTTTAGGGGCAGCGTTAGGTATTGGTTTCTCGCTGATGGTTCTCACGATTCCAGGTATTTCCCAAGCATTGGAAGAAGAATCATTCGTTTTTTATATGCTGAACATAGCAACTCTGCTATTATCTGCGGTTGGGCTTATTGGAGCCTTTGTTGTACCGCATCGCGCTAGACTAGGTGGCGCATTGATGGTTGCTTCGGCGATAGGTTGTACGATGTCGGTGTCGATTTTATTCTTGCTTCCGATCGTTTTATTAGCGGTAGGCGGCTTGATCGCATTGATCAGTCATGAAGAATCAACTGTAAACGAATAAATCGAAAAGCAAAGTTCTTTAAGCGGAACTTTGCTTTTTTACTGCTAAAGTATGAAGGTAATCTTGGGATGGATATGTTAAACTATAAACAAAACATGGAATGGAAGTGGATGCTTGGTGCAGATAATCGTAAATTTGATTGATTTTATTTTACATATTGATAAACATCTAGTCGAGATAATAAATATATTTGATATATGGACATATATCATTTTGTTTTTAATTATATTTGTAGAAACTGGTGTGGTTATTTTCCCGTTCCTACCCGGAGATTCGTTGTTGTTTGCCGCGGGAGCCTTGTCTGTATTGGATGGATCAGCGTTGCATATCGTGCCGGTAATCATTGTTTTGTGGCTCGCTGCAATCTTGGGAGACACGGTCAACTATGCTATTGGTAAACGAGTGGGAACGGCGATCCCTAAGAATAGCTGGATATCCAAGTGGATCAACCAAGAAAAAATGGATAAGGCAGAGCAATTTTTCAATAAATATGGCGGAAAAACAATTTTTATTGCGAGATTTATGCCTTTTATCCGTACGTTTGCACCATTTGTGGCAGGTGCCAGCAGAATGAACTATCGTTACTTTTTGACGTATAATGTTTTAGGCGCAACCGCGTGGGTGCTGATCTGTACGCTGGCAGGCTACTTTTTCGGGCAAGTGCCGATCATCAAAGATAACTTTTCGTTGGTAGCGATCGGGATTATTATCGTTTCGGTATTGCCAATCATTATTTCCTTTATTCGGAGTAAATTTATGAAAAAAAAGACGGACAAGTAATCAACTTGTCCGTTCTTTTTATGCTGTTGCAAACAAATCCTTCCATAACCGCAGTAATCTCTCAGGCGGAAATTGCTCGCTCAGTGCTTGCTGCGCTCTTTTACCCATTTTCCGCATTTCTTTTTTATGATCAAGTGCATACAATATCTTATTCGCCAATGCTTCTACATTTCCGCTCTCAATAAGAAAGCCTGTTTCACCGTCGCTGATAATATCAGACGGACCATAGTTGATATCAAAAGAGATAACTGGCACGCCGTAACTGATCGACTCGGCGATACTTAAGCCGAATGCCTCATATTCAGAGGTGGAGAGAGAAGCGATCTTATTCTTTAAGACTTCTTTGATATCGTTGGCATAGCCCATCATGAAGACATTGTTAGATAAATTTTTCTCAGAGATCAACGTGCGGAGTTCTGCTTCGTAGTCGCCTTTTCCATAAATGATCAAACGAGCCGCCGGATTTTTTTCACAGACGATCGCAAAAGCTTTGATGGCATTTTGGATCCCTTTCATCTTTACAATTCGCGAAAAAATAACGATATCATTCGTTTTGCGGTGAGAGATCCGTTTCTTATCAACGACTAGGAAATTGGGAATAACATAGACATTTTTAAGATGAAATTCATCTACAATATGCTGTTTCTGTTTTTCGGTCATTACAATAATCCCGTCCAAGGCATCCGCGTGTTTGAAGATATACAACAATGCGGCTTTGATTTTAGCGCCCGGACAGTAAGGCTGTCGAAAGTGGTTCGTATGGATGTAAGCATATTTTTTGATTTTCGTATGGTTCGTTTGAAGAATCTTGGGAAATACTTTCGGACCATCACATAGCAAAACATTACTTGATTTGTCCTCGATCAGCTGCTCAAGAAAATGAATACAGAGATCATCGAATGTCGAAAATTCTTTATGGACGCCGAGCAACATATGAGTGGTCGGTTTTTCTTCTTCATCAAATATCCGTTCTAAATAAGGTTCTTCCTCGCTGTTAAAGATCGTTTCGGACTTTTTTGAGCCATCTGTGCGAAAAGAACGGACACATTTGATTTTTCCTTGGCGATAAATGGCGCGTTCTTTTCGTTCTCCTTCTTGGAAAGTATCCATGTAATTTACGTTATTATCTGCATTATATTTGACTATATGCCAAATGTTGTTATCTGAAGGTGAGATATATTTAAATGTGCCTTCTTTTTTTTGTGTTTTTTTAAATGTTTCTAGGGCGGCTAATCTATTGGCGAGTTTGTAGGATGAATCAGTCGGATTTAAATATTTTAACGACTCATCATCAAAAAACGTGAATAAATTAAGCATTTGGGTCCGGGAATCCATCTTATTCGCAGCTTTAATATTTTTAATGATCGTTGCGTAGTTGGGATTGTAATCTAACGTCACGATGTCGGCGCGGATTCCTTCATTATAGAAATGCGTGCTCCGGTAATACATGGCGTTGGCGATGCCGGCTCTATTCTCTTTGATCGAACCAATAAGCATGTAGACTTGTGTCATAATAGTAACTCCTTTCTTATTCGTGTTCGCCCCTTCAGTTTTTCACACCCAAAGACGACTTGTCAATCGATATCCTAAAAGTGTCCTTTAGTGTTATATTGCTTTTATTTGGAGAGTTCAAACGTTTGTTTGTCTATAATTTATGAGAGAATAGGGTATAACTTGTTTATGGAGGGGGATTTTATGAACACTAATTTACAAGTAACTTCAGAAGTAGGGCGCTTAAAGCGAGTGATTTTAAAACGTCCAAGTAGAGAATTAGAAAATTTAACGCCAAAGTATTTACAAGGTTTATTATTTGATGACATCCCATTTTTAGACATTATGCAAAAGGAACACGATGCCTTTATAGATCTACTGCGCTCAAAAGAGGTCGAGGTATTATATCTGGAACAGCTGCTGGCTGATGCACTTCAAGAAAAAGCAGTCCGAGAAACATTTCTGGACACATTTTTGATTGAATCAGAACAAGTGGGACCAGAAGCTGCTGAATTGAAAGCTTATTTGAATGGACAAGATCCGCAAACGATGATTGAAAAAATAACTGCCGGTGTCCGAAGGGAAGAGGTGCCCGGCCGCAAAAAGCAATTATCCGATATGCTTACAGACCCATATCCATTTTTGCTAAATCCAATGCCGAACCTTTATTTTACTCGCGATTTTGCGGCAGTCGTCGGCAAAGGTATCACCATCAATAAAATGCATCAGCCGGCGAGACGTAGAGAGTCGGTTTTTATGGAATATATCATGCGTTACCATCCAGAATTTCAAAAAGAACAGATTCCGATCTGGCTGAATCGCAATAATTCGTTTTCAATCGAAGGTGGGGATGAATTAGTTTTATCGGAAAAAGTACTGGCGATCGGGATCTCCGAACGTACCGATGCACGTGCGATCGAGAACTTGGCTAGTCGTCTATTACGAGGCCATTCTGGATTTGAAAAGATTTTAGCGGTAGAAATACCAACAACGAGAGCATTTATGCATCTGGATACTGTTTTTACGATGGTAAGCGTCAACCAGTTTGTGATTCACCCAGGACTGATAAAAAACAAGCAATTACATATCTATGAAATCGAGCTGACAAAAGACGGAGAAGATTTGCAGATCGAACGTCATGACGATTTCAAAGCCGTATTGAAACGGGTTTTGGAACAGCCAGAAATCGATTTTATTTATTGCGGGAATGGGGAAGAGATCGATGCTGCCAGAGAGCAGTGGAATGACGGTGCTAATACACTTGCGATCGCTCCTGGCGAAGTGGTCACCTATGACCGCAATGTCCTCTCTAACAAGGCGCTGAGAGAACATGGCATTGTAGTCAATGAGATACCGAGTTCCGAACTGTCACGCGGCCGTGGGGGTCCAAGATGTATGACCCTTCCAATCCTGCGAGATCCAGTCTGAAAAACACGAAAGCAGCTTTAAAAAACGATTTTCGTACTTTTGATAGAAATGGCTAAAAAGGTGTGTTATAGTGTTTCTACAACGAAATGACGACCAAGATAGGCTTGCTGGAAGGCAGCTATTATGGTATAATCATTTATTGTGAGTAATTATAAATTATTCCTTGCTCGTTCTCGTCAAGAGGATATAAGTAGTATGCTTATATCAGAGCCGTTTAAGACCATAAGGAGGTGTAGAGTAGATGGCTAAAAAGTACGAAGTTATGTACATTATCCGACCAAACATTGAAGAAGATGAAAAGAAAGCGTTAGTAGAACGTTTTGATGGCATTTTGGGACATGATGGCGCGGAGATCATCGAATCAAAAGAATGGGGTAAACGTCGTTTAGCGTACGAAATCAATGATTTCAACGACGGTTTTTATCACATCGTGAAATTGAACGCTGAAAATGCAAATTCTATCAACGAATTTGACCGTTTAGCTAAAATTTCCGGCGACATCATTCGTCATATCGTAATCAAAGAAGAAGCGTAAGCAATTTTCAAGGAATAGAGTCCTTGATTTATAAAATGAGAGGAGGTTGGTTCTGCATGATGAATCGTGTAGTGCTTGTAGGACGTTTAACGAAAGACCCAGAATTACGCTATACTCCAAGTGGTGTAGCTGTTGCAACATTCACATTGGCGGTAAATCGAACATTTACTAATCAACAAGGGGAACGTGAAGCGGATTTTATTAATTGTGTGGTTTGGAGAAAACCAGCTGAAAACGTAGCTAATTACCTTAAAAAAGGCAGCTTAGCAGGTGTGGACGGCCGTGTTCAAACTCGTAATTATGAGGGTCAAGATGGAAAACGTGTTTATGTAACGGAAATCGTTGCAGAAAGCGTTCAATTCTTAGAACCAAGAAATAATTCGGGTCAACATCAAGACAATAATAATAATAGCTATAACCAGGCGCCTGCAAACAATGGTTTTAATCAGAATCAGCAGCAATCTCAAAGTTATCAAACGACTAATAATGATCCTTTTGCAAATGATGGTAAACCGATCGACATTTCAGATGACGATCTACCGTTCTAAAAGGTAAATGATAGGAGGAGAAAAGAATGGCTGGAGGACGCAGAGGCGGACGTCGTCGTAAAAAGGTATGTTACTTTACTGCTAATGGTATTACACATATCGATTACAAAGACGTTGAATTGCTTAAAAAATTCGTTTCCGAACGTGGTAAAATCTTACCTCGTCGTGTAACTGGTACAAGCGCAAAATACCAACGTAAACTTACTGTTGCTATTAAACGTTCTCGTCAAATGGCATTATTACCATTTGTCGCAGAAGAAAAATAATCAAACACCGACACCTTTGTTACTATTGTAGTAATAAAGGTGTTTTTTTATGAACTGCGAATGATGTTTTTAGGACTTTATACCCAATTTTCGGATTTTCTGTATACAGAAAATGCTCGTAATGTAATTTTTTACGCTGTTTAAGACAAAAATAGAGGCTTTTAGGATAAATATATTCCTTTTCTCAAAATACATTGTAAACTATAAAGTGGAGGTGAAATAATTGAGCAATTATTCTCCAAACGTTCCTTTATCAGCTAGACTGGCAGAGAAAATAATAACAAAAGAACGCTGGGCAGATGATGAAGAAGGATATTTGAAAGTTAAATACGGTTTAGAAATTATTCTAATTAACGCAATGAAATTCATTGCTGTTTATGGAGTAGCGTTATTGCTGGGGATAGTATGGCAAACGATTACAGTACATCTAGCTTACTTGATGATCAGAAGATATTCTTTTGGCCTTCATGCTACTAAAAGCTGGGTCTGTACGGTAGTGAGTGTCAGCATGTTCGATTTGATTCCTTATTTTGCAAAAGGGCTGCTTTTGAATAATTGGATAGTTTTAGGTGTATTTATTTTTGTTTTGCTCAATGTCTTTTTTTTCGCTCCAGCAGATACAGAGAGTCTTCCCTTGATCGGGAAAGACAATCGTAAAAAATTAAAAAGAAAAGCAATGGTGTGTACGCTGCTATTAACGGGAATAGCACTACTCGTTCCAATTGCTGAGATGAAAGTTCTAATCATGTTAGGGGCCTTGTATCAGGTCGTAAGTATCAATCCGCTAGTTTATAAAATTTTAAATAGGAGGTATCATAATTATGAAAGCTATGAATAAAGTCGGAAAAATGTTGGCGAAAAGCATCGAGAGACAATCTATCAAAGTAGCAGATTCATCTTCTTCAAAGGCATGTTCTATGTTTGCGTATGAACCGAAAAGTCCTATGGTTTTAAAAGCACAAAAGAAAGCGGAAAAATAAAGTATTTTTTTACGAACAAACGTGCTAAAATAGACTAAAATGAACTAGCTTACATAGATCATATGGAGGAAGATTATGTTAGGTATTTTAGTTGGAACGATCCAAATTTTGGCAATGTTTTTTGGAGTTCAAATTCTAGCAAATAGTAAATATAACAAATTAGAGGGAGCAGGCACCTTAGTTTTGGCTTTATGTGCGCTCCCTCTATTTGGGCTTATTAAGTACTGGGCGACATTTTTATTAGCGCTGATCCTTGCTATTTCGCTTTTTATCAAGAATAGACGAGTTATTTACTCAATATCGATTGCACTTTTAACAGTCATTTTATTGGTCGTGAGTGATTCTATAACAAATTTAGTATTGATCGAAATGAGCGGATTGGACTTTCAAAAAGCTTCTTCTAGTCTTTTTTCGCGTCTTATCTATTCGCTAGTTATGTTCTTGATCGTTATCGGGCTTGCCTTGTTGATAAGGAAGTTGCTAAATCATTTCCGCTTGGAGCGGTTTATTGAATATAGAAAATATGGCTACATCCTCTTTACTATCATAGTAATTACGGTTATAGCTTTTTACGTCAATATTTATGCCGGTTCGATGGCAGGTTTCAGTACGCGGGTTTTACAAAGCAATACATTATTATTTACTGGCTATGTATTGGTCTTAGCCGTTATCGTAACCATTATCTTGCGTGTTGCGACACGGGAAATCCAGATGCAGAATCAAAAACAACAGATGGAGCAATTGCAAGAATATGTAGAAACATTAGAAGTATTACACAAAGATATGCGTGTTTTTTAGACATGATTACATCAATATCTTATCTTCTTTAGTTGGTTATATCGATAATGATGACATGGCCGGATTGAAACGTTATTTTGAAAATAATATTGTTCCTTTAAATAAAGCGATCGAATCGAACAACTATAAAATCTCTCTGCTCCAAAACATTCATGTAGTCGAGCTGAAAGGATTAGTGGCGGTTAAATTGATTCGGGCGCAAGAATTGAAAGTAGATGCGATCATTGAAGTAGTAGAGCCGATCGAAAAGATCAATATGGATATGATCGATCTATGTAAGACGGTGGGTATTTTATTGGATAATGCTGTGGAAGCGGCGTTGTTATGTGAAAAGCCATTTATTCGTGTGGCAGTCGTGAAGCAGGAAGAATCGACGGTCATTGCTTTTGCTAATAGTTTACCGGCGGAGATCCCGCCAATCTATAAAATGTTTGAAGAAGGCTTTTCTACAAAAGGCACCAATCGAGGTTTAGGCTTGTCCACTTTACGGGAAGTGATACAGGGCTACTCGAATGTAACGCTAGATACGCGGATAACAGAAAGAGAATTTATTCAAGAATTAGAAATTATTTAAAGAAAAGAGGATGGATATGTTATCGGTTTTTATTTGCGAAGATAGTTCGATGCAGCGGAAGAGAGTGACAGGGTATATCAATCAGTATATCAAGTCGCAGCGGCTAGACATGCAAGTGAAACTTTCTACGGGAAACCCTTTTGAAGTGATTGATGAATTGAAGGCGGCAGAGACAAATGAGATGGGCCTTTATTTTCTAGATATTGATCTGCAGCAGCCGGAAATGAATGGATTTCAATTGGCACAAAAGATTCGCGAGCATGATCCACGTGGATTTATCATTTTTATTACCACGCATGCGGAACTTAGTTACATGACTTTCACTTATAAAGTGGAGGCGCTCGATTATATTATCAAAGACGACTTCAATGAAATGGAGAAACGGGTGTATGACTGCTTGGCGAAAGCGGAAGAACGTGTCAATGTGAAGCCAGAAGCGGGCGCGGTCTTCACGCTGCAGATCTCTGATAAGAAAGTGATTCGCGAGCGATTTGATGATATTTTGTTCTTTGAGACTTCTCCAACTGCGCATAAAGTCATTTTACATGGCAAAAACAGACAGATCGAGTTTTATGGGAAATTGAAGAATATTGAAAAAATGCTGGACGACACATTTTACCGATGTCACCGTTCTTTCATTGTAAATAAAAAGAATATTCATGAGATGGACAAGTCGAATGGGGTTCTCAAGATGATCAACGGCGAAAATTGTTATGTCTCGACAAAGCAGATAAAGAGTCTTTCCTTTTAAAGTGGCGCCCAGCCGCTTTTTATTTTGCATTTACTTGCAGAATCTGGGGATTATGTTAAAATCCGTATATCAAAGCATTTTTCGGAAAGTTTTCTATCGTTTCCACGCTATGGTATTATTATATAGATGGAAAGAGCTATCGGTAGTTTGAGGATTGCTTTATTTGGGGAGCTGAACAAGAAAATGAAAAGTTACTTTGAAAAAAGAATGTGGATGTATCCGATTTACGGTTTAGCCGCGGGTATGATCGCATTAGCTATAATAACTGCCTTTTTTGCTTGGTGGCTAGCTTTAATTACTGTCGTAGTGGGGATACTGCTGGGAATAATGATTTTTTATTTCGAGTGGCGGCTGGATAAAGATATACACATGTATGTTACCAATCTCTCGTATCGAATCAAGCGGAGTGAGGAAGCGGCACTTATTGACATGCCGATGGGGATCCTGCTCTATGATGATTCGCTCAAGATCGAATGGGTCAATCCGTTTATGGAGAAATATTTTGACAGAATGGAATTGATCGGGGAGCCTATCGAAGAGGTGGGGCCTGAATTTGTAGAGGCGATCCAGCAGACAGAAGAACAAGGGATCGTATCGATCACGTGGAAAGAATACCGTTTTGATATTATTGTGAAGCATAAAGAAAAGGTATTATACTTATATGACCGCACGGCTTATTATGAAATCAAGAAAAAATATGAAGATGAAAAATCGGTTTATGCGATCATCTTCTTGGATAATTATGATGAGTGGGCACAAGGCATGGATGATCGAAGACGTAGTGCGTTAAATAATTTGGTGACCTCGATGCTGACGAATTGGGCACGAGAACACCGGATCTATTTGAAGCGTATTTCAACGGATCGGTTTATGGCTTTCTTAAATGAAGGTATGTTGAAGAAGTTGGAAGAAGAAAAATTCCGGATCTTGGATCGGATCAGGGAGCGCACTTTTAAACAAAATATTCCGTTAACACTTAGTATTGGAATAGGGTATAATGAAGAAGACTTGATTGAGCTTGCAGAACTTGCTCAGTCCAGCTTAGATCTAGCTTTAGGACGAGGTGGGGATCAGGTCGTCATCAAACAATCTGGGGGGGAAGTACGCTTTTACGGTGGGAAAACGAACCCAATGGAGAAACGTACCCGTGTCAGAGCGCGAGTGATCTCGCAAGCATTGCAAGAATTGATTACGCAAAGCGATCAGGTTTTCGTAATGGGTCATCAATATCCTGATATGGATGTCATCGGTTCTAGTCTAGGCGTCATGCGGATCGCAGAAATGAACGAACGCAAAGGTTATGTGATCGTGGAGCCCGATAAATTAAGTCCTGATGTGGAACGGCTGATGAGCGAGATCGAGAAATATCCGAATGTGATCCAAAACATCGTCTCCCCGCAAACAGCGAAAGATGCGATGACGGATAAAAGTCTGCTTGTCGTTGTCGATACACATAAACCTTCGATGGTGATCAGTCCAGAATTATTAGAGGCTGCCAACCATGTTGTCGTTGTGGACCACCACAGACGCTCAGAGGAGTTTGTAGAAAGCCCGGTGCTCGTTTATATCGAGCCATATGCTTCGTCGACTGCAGAGCTCATTACGGAGCTATTTGAATACCAGCCGGATCTAGAACAAGTAGGAAAGATCGAGGCAACGGCTTTATTATCCGGGATCGTTGTCGATACAAAAAATTTCACCTTGCGAACAGGTTCAAGAACCTTCGATGCAGCAAGTTATTTACGCTCATTAGGTGCTGATACCGTGTTAGTGCAACAATTTCTAAAAGAGGACATCGCCACCTTCACGCAGCGAAGCAGATTAGTAGAGTCGCTAGAGATCTATCATGATGGCATGGCGATCGCTAAAGGTGAGGAAGAAGAAGTTTATGGAACTGTCATCGCTGCACAGGCTGCAGATACGATGCTATCCATGGAAGGCGTTGAGGCATCCTTTGTTATCACCTTGCGAGCAGATGGCCGAATAGGCATCAGTGCAAGATCGCTCGGAGATATCAATGTCCAAATAATTATGGAAAAACTAGGCGGCGGCGGACATTTGTCCAATGCAGCTACCCAGATCAGTGATATCACGATCGCAGAAGCAGAAGAACAATTGAAAGAAGCCATAGATGCTTACTGGAAAGGGGAAAGATAAAATGAAAGTTATTTTCTTACAAGATGTAAAAGGTAAAGGTAAAAAAGGCGAAGTGAAAAATGTTGCAGATGGTTATGCACAAAACTATCTTATTAAAAACGGTTATGCCGCAGAAGCAAACAATACAACACTTAGCGCTTTACAAGCTCAGAAGAAGAAAGAAGAAAAACTAGCAGCAGAAGAATTAGAAGAAGCGAAAGCATTGAAAGAAAAAATCGAGAACTTAACAGTCGAATTGAAAGCAAAATCTGGTGAAGGCGGCAGATTATTCGGCTCCATCACTTCAAAACAAATCGCACAAGAATTGCAAAAATCACAGGGGATCAAAGTCGACAAACGTAAAATCGACTTGCCGGATGCGATCCGTAGTTTAGGACATACAAAAGTTGAAATCAAATTGCATCATGAAGTAAGTGCGACACTTGACGTCCATGTAACAGAAGAATAAGAACAAAGGAGCGTAATGAAGTGGATGATAATTTTCTAGATCGTACGCCACCACAAAATATCGAAGCGGAACAAGCAGTTATTGGCGCCGTTTTTCTAGAACCCAATGCGCTGATTACAGCTTCTGAAATATTGATGCCAGATGATTTTTACAGACGTGCCCACCAGCTTATCTTTGAATCGATGCTGGATCTGAATGACCACGGGAAAGCCGTGGATATTTTAACGGTTTATGAAACGCTCGCTGCCGAAGGGAAATTAGAAGACGTAGGCGGACTCGCTTACTTAACAGAACTTTCCAGCGCCGTTCCAACCGCTGCCAATTTGGAATATTATGCGCATATCGTGGAGGACAAAGCGCTGCTGCGCAGATTGATCCGCACAGCAACACAGATCGCCACAGATGGCTATTCGCGTGAGAACGAACTAGATATGGTAATGGACGAAGCCGAAAAAAATATTTTGGAAGTGTCCCAACGTAAAAATGTAGGTGCTTTTAAAAATATCAAGGACGTTCTTGTCAAAACCTATGATGACATCGAGACCCTCCATAACCGCAAAGGCGATATTACGGGAATCCCGACAGGATTTAACGAGCTGGACAAAATGACAGCTGGTTTTCAGCGAAACGACCTTATTATCGTTGCTGCCCGACCTTCCGTCGGTAAAACCGCCTTTGCACTCAACATTGCCCAAAACGTTGCAACTAAGACCGATGAAAACGTAGCGATCTTCAGTCTCGAAATGGGCGCCGAACAGCTAGTTATGCGTATGCTTTGTGCAGAGGGAAATATCAATGCCCAAAATTTGCGTACAGGTGCTTTGACCAGCGATGATTGGCAAAAACTAACGATCGCGATGGGAACATTGTCGAATTCCGGAATCTACATCGACGATACTCCTGGCGTACGCGTGAACGAGATTCGTTCGAAATGTCGTCGTTTAAAACAGGAGACAGGTCTCGGCATGATCGTGATCGACTACTTACAACTGATTGCCGGAAGCGGCCGCGGCGGCGAAAATAGACAACAAGAAGTTTCCGAGATCTCGCGTTCTTTAAAAGCCTTAGCACGTGAATTAGAAGTCCCCGTTATTGCTTTGTCGCAGTTATCCCGGAGTGTGGAACAACGCCAAGACAAAAGACCGATGATGTCCGATATCCGTGAATCAGGTTCCATTGAGCAAGATGCTGATATCGTTGCCTTCCTTTATCGAGAAGATTACTATGACCGTGAAGGCGAAAATGACGGTACGATCGAGATCATTATTGCGAAACAACGTAACGGCCCCGTTGGCGACGTCAAACTTGCCTTTGTGAAAGAGTATAATAAGTTTGTAAACCTAGAAATACGCTATGATGATGCCATGGCGCCACCGCCAGGCGCGTAAATAAAACCAGTCCTAGTCATTTAAGGGCTGGTTTTTTGTCATAAAAGCGAACAATAAAAAAACTCCATTTCACATCGTTCGTGAAAAAGTTGACGAATGGAACGGCAAACGGTACAATAAGGAGTGGAAAAATGGCTAAGTAAATTTAGCCCAAGACCAATTAAATGAGGTGTTTAAATGTCTTCAGTTGTTGTTGTAGGAACGCAATGGGGCGATGAAGGAAAAGGGAAAATCACAGATTTTCTTTCGGAAAATGCGGAAGCGATCGCGCGTTATCAAGGTGGTAACAATGCAGGTCATACGATCAAATTCGATGGTGAAACATACAAATTACATTTGATTCCATCCGGCATTTTTTACAAAGAAAAAATCAGCGTTATCGGGAATGGGATGGTAGTAGATCCTAAAGCGTTAGTAGAAGAATTGAAATATTTACATGATAAGGGAGTAGATACTTCTAATTTACGTATCTCCAACCGTGCACACTTGATTCTTCCTTACCACATTCGCATTGATGAAGCGGATGAAGAACGCAAAGGCGCTAATAAGATCGGAACAACTAAAAAAGGCATCGGTCCAGCATACATGGACAAGGCTGCTCGCGTTGGTATCCGTGTGGTGGATCTGCTTGATAAAGAAGCATTTAAAGAAAAATTAAGCCATAATCTACAAGAAAAGAATCGTTTGTTAGAACGTTTCTATGAATTAGAAGGCTTCCAATTAGAAGATATTTTAGAAGAATACTACGAATATGGACAACAGATCAAAGAGTACGTTTGTGATACATCTGTTGTATTGAACGACGCGCTAGATGAAGGAAAACGCGTTTTATTTGAAGGTGCTCAAGGCGTTATGCTGGATATTGACCAAGGAACATATCCATTCGTTACTTCCAGTAATCCAATTGCCGGTGGTGTTACAATCGGAAGCGGCGTTGGCCCGTCAAAAATCAATCATGTCGTTGGCGTTGCAAAAGCATATACAACACGTGTAGGCGATGGACCATTCCCGACTGAATTATTCGACGAGATCGGCAACACGATCCGTGAAGTTGGTCATGAATATGGAACAACAACTGGAAGACCGCGCCGTGTCGGCTGGTTTGACAGCGTGGTTGTCCGTCATGCACGCCGTGTGAGTGGACTGACCGATCTATCATTGACATTATTAGATGTGTTGACAGGAATCGATACACTTCGCATCTGTGTTGCCTATGAACTAGACGGGAAAACAATCTCTGAATTCCCGGCAAGTCTGAAAGATTTAGCACGATGCAAGCCAGTATATGAAGAGCTTCCAGGTTGGAAAGAAGACATTACAGGCGTAAAATCGTTAGACGATCTACCGGCAAATGCGCGTCATTATATGGAACGCATTGCTCAGCTTACAGGCGTTCAAGTATCGATGTTTTCCGTTGGCCCTGACCGTAACCAAACACATGTAGTAAAAAGCGTTTGGCGCTTGGCATAAAATGATAAAACGACTAAGCAGAGCGCTTAGTCGTTTTTTTTGTATGTTTCACGTGAAACACCATTATTCAGCTTTGTCGGGATACAGAAAATTAGTGACCCGTTGCAGTGAAAATTCATTCCCAATAAAATAAATAATATCATTCTCTTCAAATTTCGCATAGGGTCCCGGAGAAATAATCAATTCATCCTCATGTTTGATCGCGATCAGTGTGGCAGCAGTGCTTTGCCACAGATTCATTTCTTGGATCGTCTTGCCGATATATGGAGTATGCGCCTCGATTTCCAGTTGAAAAGGTGTTAAGGGATTGATTGTTTGGAACCGTTTTGTTTGATCAAGCAGTTCTTCTACCAATTGATGAAAACGGTGGCTTTCCTCCGACTGCTGTTTCAAACTGTCTTTGATATCAGCATGCAGCTCACTAATGGATTGGACTTCCTTATATTGATTAATGAATTTAATCGCATTATCATAGGATTTGATATAGGCACCACTGCCATGTTGGATCTCTACGATCTCTAAATCTGCCAATACCAGCAATGCTCTTCTGGCAGTTTCCGCAGAAACATGATAGCGACTCGCAATATGTGATTTTGCTTGGATTTTGTCGCCTTCTTTATAACTTCTTTCCATGATCTTAGTGGCAATATCGACAGCGATTTGTTGGTATTTAGATATTCGAACAGCGTGTTGAGCCATTTTATCTCCTTCTCCTTCAAGGTAATATTCTTACCTTCCATTTAAGCGATTTTTCCGTTCACTGTCAAGCGCCGAAAAGAACCTAGCTAATTATTGACAGCAAGCATAGCAGGGAGTATACTAATCTTTGTGATGATTTTGCTAAATCACACATGCAAAACCGGGTTGTTAGCTCAGTTGGTAGAGCAGCTGACTCTTAATCAGCGGGTCGAGGGTTCGAACCCCCCACAACCCATTGGGTGCCAAACCCACGAGACCGAAGCACTGTCGGCGTTTTAGGACGTTTGGAAGACGGGGCTTGCGGTCTTTTTTTATATTTTCAACTATCCTAACAGTTATAGTTGGTTCGCTTTATTTTTCACCTGTGCGTAACGCAAAAACAAAAAAAGCGTTTGGAACATTTAAATAAGTCTAATCGGCTGCATTTCGGTGCAGCCTTTTACTATATCAAATAATTGGAAAAAGATGATGTAAAATGACAAGCGTCAAAGTAGCAGGAATTTCAGTAAACCTAACGAAAGATAATTTTGATCGCAAGGAGGATAAAGGGGTATCTGTCGCAATCAAAAGCACACGGAAAGGAAATGTAGATTATCGCTTATTTGCGGACAAAAAAACGAATGGATCTTGGGTAAAAGTGCAAGAGGCAGAATGGTCTGAAAGTGGATTGGCACCGAAGCAAAGTCTAGTGGATGTATATAGATTTAAAGACTACTTCAAAAATCAAGCTGGAACATTCCGTCTTGTTATCGGCTTTTATGTGGATAAGGCAAAATGCGTTTAGGGAATGTAAGAACAAGTTCGTTTAAAATTAAATAATTTTAGAGTCCAGTTCCTTGATTTAGGGAGCTGGTTTAATATACGAGTTATATAAATTGAGAAGCAGTATTTGACTTCTTATGTAAATTAAGATATTGTTACATTGTAACAAAAATATTACATACGAGGTGTGCATATGAAAAAGATAATAGTAGTTATATTTGGAATGTTATTGTTAATTCCATCAGGGATGAATGTTAAAGCAGCAGAGGAACAAGTAACGGATGCGAAATTAAAAAGTGATTATCAAGAAATGCTAAAGGATGGGACAATCGATAATAATATTACATCGAAGCAATACATAGACTTTTATAGAGAGTCAGAAAAAATGCGAGACAAAATGGAAAAAGAAGTTGTTGATGAAGGTGACTTCACTGTGAGAGCATATAAAGCGGGGTTTAACTTTCAAAAAGGCGACTTTCTGGTAACTAACGCAACTTCATTTAAAGGTATAACAGGGCATGCCGCTATTATTACAGGAGCAAATTCTGTATTAGATGCACCCGGATATGCTCATCCAGTTACTAAAAACGGCAAGAAAGTATCATTGAATACGACAAGGCAACAATCGATAAGTAGCTTCCTGAAAATGTACAACAAAAAAAGTTATCATTGGATTGCTGTGTGGAGAGCAAAAAGAAAAGATGTGTCCCTAAAAGCTGCTAAATGGGCAGACACACATTATTATTCTTCTAAAGGTACAGCCAAACAAGATAAGTTTCCTAAATATAGTTTATCATATGGTTTAACAAGCACAAATAAAGTATATTGTAGTAAATTGGTCTATCAAGCATATTATTATGGTTCAGGGAGTTTGAATTATGTAGCGCCTAAAGCATTTGCTCAATTAGTAGATCCGTATACGTTGCCACATATTTTTATGGGTAAATATGAGCCTAACAAAGTAAAAACCTATAAGTAGTATAGGAGGAGTAATATGAAAAAATGGTATATTATAATACTAGCAATAATATTAGTCGTGGGTGCTGGTTATCTGTTTATGTACAAAATACCAGCAAACAAAGCTGATCAAGCAATAAGTGAATTTGTCAAAAAAGAGAATAAGAATAATGCAAAGATAAAGGAATCCAAGCTCTATAAAAATTGGAAATTAGGTGGGTTTTATAAATTTGTCGATTATAGTGACGATAAAAATTATACCTATCAATATCTCTATGATTCAGGTGCAAAGGAATGGAAAGACAATATTTTTGTAGATGTGGGTCAATTGGAAAAAGGAAAGAAACCTAAACATTATTATACTAAATAATTAAACTCCGTCCTTGCTACAAGGATGGGGTTTTCCCATGGGCAGAACTTAACATCTTTTATTTATTTTCAACATTCCTTGTTTATCAACACATCCATATAAGATGCATTATACAGCCATTATTACCTATTATTTATCACAGCTTATCATCCTATATCAAAACTCTTAATCAGCGGGTCGCCCCCACAACCCATTGGGTGCCAAATCCACGAGACCGAAACACTGTCGGCGTCCTAGGACGCTTGGAAGACGGGGCTGGCGGTCTCTTTTGAAAATCCTACTTTAAAATAAATCATCAAATTTATCGCGAGAAGTGGGGCTTCCAACTATCTCAACGGTTATCTGACATAAATGGATCAGCAAAACGTAACTTGCAAAAGACTTGGCGAATGCTGTAAGCGTTTGTGCTAAACTAGCAGCAAATCAAACAGATGGTAGTGCATCTTCACCGGGTGGCGGAGTAGGACGAGCTCCTGCATCGGGAGGAGGGAATGCAAAGCCAGCTCCAAAACCGAATAAGGGTAAAAAAGGCGATAGTAATAATTTGCCAAAGACAGGTAAAAAATATTCTTCAAAAGATTTAATTGTCAATGGTAAAGTAAAATAACGAAGATATTACGGGAAAAACGGAAAAGTAGAATTAGACATTGATTACTTTCATGCTAAAGAAGGATTTTATTTTTGCAAAGATGATGACTGGGAAATAGGACCTGAAAAAAATTATTATAAATTAGTTATGGAGAGCAAAATAGATGGTAAACCATGGATAGAGCTGGTTGCAAATAATGATATAGAAGTTGAAACAATTCTATAGGCTCACAGTATACAAAAACCTCGCTTCGGCGGGGTTTTTTCCATCTTTTAACAGTCAAGCCACAATCAAATGGAAGCTTATGAATTGGCAACAAGATTTTTGGAGGATCTCTAGATGGATCATCGTAGCGTTAGATCAATAATAATGCCTCTTAAACGGTGTGAAATCCAGTTTTTGGGGAAAACTAAGTACGTAGGACAAAAGCTGTCTGTTTTTATTGCGGACAAAATGGAGGAGATAAGATGAAAGCTACACAATTGTCTATCGATACTTTAGATCGAGCTCAGGAGCGTTTCGTGGATACGCTTGATCAGATGAATGTGGAGGAGGCAAATACGATGCCGAAGCCGCTCATCAAGTCTGTTACCTGGCTTTTCTGGCACACTGCCAAAATGATCGATCAGCAGATTTCTGGTCTTAACAATAGTGAGCCGTTATGGACGAAGGCGGGCTGGCGGGAGAAATTTGATTTGGATCTGCCGGATGATACGCAAGATTGGCGTCATACGCCGGAAGAGGCGGCGAAAGTAGTAGTGACGGATAAAAGTTTGCTGAGTGATTATTTAGCGGAGAGTGTGGAGTTAGCGAAAACCTATTTAGAAAATATTGATGACGAAGCACTCCATGAGGTGATCGATGAAAATTGGGATCCTCCTGTTACGCGTCAGGTTCGGTTAGTTTCAACGATTGATGATGCGGTGATGCACTCGGGGCAAGCGGTTTATACAAGAAGATTAGTTATTGATAAATAAGTTGTCACTTATTTGCGGGGCCGAAGTACCATTGGCGTTTAAAACGCTTGGAAATGGGACTTTCGGTCTTTTTATTATGCGGGGAAATGTATAATCATTCTTGCGTGTTGAATATTTCTCTGCGAATGTTATTAATAATCTTACTTATACTTCTTTTCTTACTAAAAATATGAAGATTTTATGTGTTTTTCATAGCATCAATGAATATAATGATAAAAGAACCTCAAACTGAAACGCCTTTTCTTAAATAAGGGGAAATTCTCTCTCATAATGAGGGTGTCAATATCATTTCATCGTCTTTTAAGACCGTTATCGAGCTTTTTAAGATGTATTTGTTATGCAATTTGCTTTCATGCTATTATGGATGTGTTACAGCTAGAAAAGGGCTGCGACATAAAAAAGATGTGATAAGTCCCAAGGGATTTGTTAATAAAGTTACTCTGAATCCAAGATGAGAAAAAAGTTATCATTTGTACAAACATCAATAGAAAGGGTGGTACATATTAAAAAAATCATCTATAGCTTAATGACTGCAATGTTAGTATTTGCGATAATTCCTTCGCCTGCTTATGCGATGAAAGTTTTAGAGCCGTCGAAAGAGATCGCGGCTGCTCCTGTGTTGGAAAAAGTAACGTATAACTATAAAACAAAAAAGGTGTATGTTACGGTCAAAGGAGAATCGTGGACGGATTTTAGGGCTAAATTGAAGGGAAGCAAAAAATCCCGCTACCAATCAAATGGCTCAGTTGGAGTTCGATCAGTGACGTTTGCATTTAAAATCAAAGCAAGTAAAGCGATTATTTTGCAGAAAAAGCCGGAACAAAACCTCTATTGGGGGAAAGAGCTAGTAGTGAAACGTAGTCAGTATGTTACCAAAAAGCCTGTGATGAAGAGAGAATGGCGGACGGAAACGGACGATCGTGGCTATGTATATGCCTATGGGAAGGGAACGGCGCCTAAGAATGCTTATGTGAAAGTATATTATAAAGGAAAAGTTGTTAAAAAAATCAAAACCAAATCGGGGAAATTCCGTTACAAGGTCAAAGTGAAATTCCAGTTTGGCAAACATTTAAAGGTATCAGCAAAAGTGAAAAATAAAAAACGCAGCTGGCCGATCAAAGCGCGAGATCTTGATAAGCAAGTTTTTCTGATATCGGAATCATAATTATAAAAAATCATCTTCTTAGGAGAGGGTGATTTTTTTTGGATAAATGAATTAGCCGAATCGTAGTTGATTTAATATATATTTTTCCCGAAAATGAAGTTATAATAATAATCATCAGAACTGTATAAAAAATTAAGAAAGGACATTCTCATATGTCTAAAAGTAAAAATATCACCCTACTAGCAGTATTTACCGGTATTATATTATTATTAGCATTCACACCTTTGGGATTTATTCCTTTGGGCATCATTAAAGCAACGATCATCCATATCCCTGTTATCATTGGTTCTATCTTATTGGGACCAAAAAGAGGAGCGATCTTGGGTGTTGTTTTTGGTGCCACCAGTTTGATCAGCAACACGATCTCGCCGGCGCTTCTATCATTTGTGTTTTCGCCATTTATACCGATCCCGGGTCTGACACACGGTAGCTTATTGGCTTTGCTGATCTGTTTTCTTCCACGGCTGTTAGTCGGAATCTTGCCGTTTTATTTTTACCGCTTTTTTGCTCGGTTGTTCAAGTCCCGTAAACCTAGCGTTTCTTATTTGCTGGCGGGGATCGCTGGATCTTTGATCAATACGGTGCTGGTTATGGCGGGAATCTATTTCTTCTTTGGGAATGCGTATGCGGAGGTGCAAAACATTCCGATCAAGGAAGTATATGGAGCGATTATTTCTATTATTGCTATCAACGGCGTTCCGGAAGCAATCGTTGCGGGTCTGATCACAATGGTCGTTTTGAAGATCGTGAACAACAGTAATCGGTTTAAGCAGTTGTTTCGTTAATAAGCAGAAGGAGGCCTATGAGGATGAAAGAAGTACTTCGCGATTTTTTTCAAATCATTGACAAGGAGTTAGACACACTCCTGATAAAAGCACCTTCTCGCTACCAGAACTTTACGGCGAGGAAGCATGGGAAAAAATCTATATCGGAGACCGTGTCATGGCGGGTAAACGTTTTCGCCGTGAGGTTTTGCAAGGTCATTATCCGAATGTACGATTGTTGCCGGATAAGGATCACAGACAGCGTACACAGTATGTTAAATCTAACTAATTGTGCCGTGAAAAAGCGCCTGCTACCATAGGGGCGTTTTTTTTTATAAAAAAATTTATCAAAACTGTTGACAAATACTTCGGTACCGAACTATAATAACTCATGCAATAAAGTTCGGTACCGAAGTAATAGTTGAAAATTAGAAATGAGGGTTCTGATATGAGTAGTTTTACAGATGAACTAATGAAACAATTGCGGTTTATCAGTGATGCAGGTAATGCTTTTATGAAGCAGAATAAACAAAGACTTACGGGACAGCAACGTGTGCTGGCAATTTTAAAGATGGAAGACGGGATGAAGCAAAGTTTTTTAGCAGAATTGTTAGATCTACGCCCTAGTTCTATCGCAGAATTAGTGAAAAAAATGGAAGCTGCAGGGGATATCGTCCGGTTAGAAGATGAGACAGATAAACGGATCAAAAGAATCCATCTGACGGATCAAGGTCGTGAGAAAGCAGAAAAAAATGCCTCTTTAAAAGAAGCTAATCACAGCGAAGCCTTTTTTGCAGGGCTGACGGAAGCGGAACAACAAGCGTTTCACACAAGCTTAGAAAAGGTCGCAGAAGGATGGGACGCAGATTTTAAAGAGAGTGCAAAGCGCTTTACAGACCCAATGGATCGTTTCCAAAAAATCCAAGAATTCCGAGATTCTTTTTTTGAAGGCTTTGAAAATATGGATCCGGAAGTTCTTAAAAAGATGAGAAAAATGGAGCGGCCATTCCATAATCGTTTCGCTGATAATTTGCAAAAAATGTCGCCGGAAGATATTGAGAAGATCCAGTCGATGCGAGAATCATTTATGAACTATTTGAGCGATCATCAAGATGATATGGATCCAGATAAAATAAGAGAAATGCAAGAAGAAATGGCGCATGCGATGCGAGATTTTCACCGGGATGGTGGCGGTCGTCCTCGAGGTTTCGGTAGAGAGTTTCCACATGGCTTTTGGCGTAGAGGAAACAAACCCGAAAATGATTAGAACGCCAAATATAAACACGATTATAGGAAACTTCTGACGTGCTGTTGGAAGAGGAGGAAAGCATTATGGAAAGAGAAGCGGTGTTGTTGGAAGAAAGACCAGCAGCAACAAAAAAATTTAAATTTAAAAACTTTATTCAATTGATCAATAGCGTGAATCCTAAAAAATCACTATTTGTGTTCGGAATGCTTTTGAGTTTAGTGACAAGCGGAGCAAGTTTGATCGTACCGCAATTGACAAAAGGATTGGTCGATACGAGCGGCTTATCCAAAATCGACGGTAAAATGCTGGCAGTATTGATTTTGGCATTTGTTATCCAGCTCGGTTTTGGTACGATCGGTGGCTATCTGCTGCGCTATGTGGGAGAGAGTGCGGTCAAGACACTACGCGAAAAGCTATGGAAGCATTTACTGAAATTGCCTGTTGGTTACTTTGACAATCATAAATCCGGTGAAAGCAGTTCCCGCTTGGTCAATGATACGAGCGTTATCAAGGAACTGGTAACATCGCAATTTCCTAACTTTGTAACTGGTGCGATCCAATTAGTTGGTTCGATGATCATTTTATTCTGGATGGACTGGAAAATGGCTGCCATCATGTTTGGCGCGATTCCTTTGATTGCGCTTATCATCGTACCGATCGGAAAGATCATGTCCCGGATCGGTAGACAGCTTCAATCCGCAATTGCCGATTTTAATGCTGATGTCAGCGAAAAATTGTCGGAAGTTCGCTTGATCAAAGCTAGTAATGGTGAGGAGTTTGAGCGGACGACGGGGGGGAAGATCATTCATAAGATTTTTACACTAGGGATCAAGGATGCTAAAGTCGAAGCAGTTTTGCAGCCGATCATGATGACAACGATGTTGGGATTATTCGTCGGAGTGCTGGGTTATGGTGCTGTTCGGGTTCAAGCAGGAACGCTGACAAGTGGTGCGCTAGTTGCTTTCTTGCTGTATCTGTTTAACATCCTTGCGCCTGCTATGAGTTTTGCGACATTCTTCTCGCAAGTACAAAAAGCAATGGGTTCTACAGAAAGAATCCAAGAAATCTTAGATACTGAATTGGAACCTGCCAAATCCGGCAAAAATATCGATGTTGTCGGAAATACGATCAAAGCAGAAAATCTCTCTTTCAGCTATACACCAGAACGTCCTATTTTGAAAAATGTTTCTTTTGAGGCCAAGCCGAATACGGTAATTGCTTTTGCTGGACCGAGTGGTGGCGGTAAATCAACGATCTTTTCCTTATTAGAGCGGTTTTATCCACCAGTAGATGGAACAATCAAAGTCGGAGATCAAGATATCCAGGATGTCGATTTGACTAGCTGGCGCTCGCAGATCGGCTATGTCTCCCAAGATAGTGCTGTTTTTGCAGGAAGTATCCGTGATAATCTACAATATGGCCTCGAACGAATTTTATCCGACGATGAGTTATGGGAAGGATTATCGCTTGCCTACGCAGATCAATTTGTCCGCGAATTTTCAGATCAATTAGACACGGAAATCGGGGAACGCGGTGTGAAACTGTCAGGTGGGCAAAAGCAACGCCTTGCGATCGCGCGCGCCTTTTTAAGAGATCCAAAGATTCTGATGCTGGATGAAGCCACAGCGAGTCTGGATTCACAATCAGAAGAAAAAGTGCAACGGGCACTGGAACACTTGATGGTAGGCCGGACAACATTAGTGATCGCTCACCGCCTTTCTACAATTGTCGATGCGGATCAAATCTATTTCATTGAAAAAGGAACCGTAACTGGTAAGGGCACGCATGCAGAATTACTGCAAAGTCACGAGCTGTATGCAGATTATGTGAACGAACAGATGGTATCTTAGTAAGTGTTTTGAAAAATGTCTTGCTATGCGGATTATCGATAAACCGCTGGTATTAGGATAACAGTGGATAAACGCTAAAATGAAAATCAAAAAAACGAGCTGATGAAGTAACCGGTCAGCTCGTTTTTTTATTAGGCGTCAAAATGCACTACTTGAAAACCATAGCCGCCGTTTTATCTAATAAATAAGGGCGATAGTAAGCAAGTGTATCACTCATCGGAAGGATCTCTTCGGATAATTCGATACCAAGTTCCTTTTTTAAATAGTTGCGTCGCCGCATTATGCGCTCCCACACAAGTGGATAATCTTTCTGGATCTCTATCCGTAGATCTTTATCGGCGATCGCTATGCCTTCTTCTGCACTAACACCTGCAAAACCAGCTACACTTGGAATAATATCGATTTGGAAAATTTGGCCACTTTTTACAGTGCATGTGGAACCTGGATAAAACGGAGACGCTAGCCATTCTTCGGTTGCTGTAAAATGTCCGGGATTCAGCTCCCAGTGGAAGTCTTCTTGAGGAAGAACGGTTTGGATGTTTTGATAGAGAAAGTCGCCACTGATGCCTATTTGGATCGTTTGCAGCCAAGTAGCAAGGGCGCGGAAATAAGGCGTAACCACTTTAGCTACATAGTCTTGTTCCTTTACCGGTAATTCGGAAGCGGTAGAAACAGCATAGGCAGATCGACTCGATAGTCCGCCTTTGAAGCCGATGGTAAGTGACATTTTATCACCCAGCTGAATGGCTTTGTTGCGCGGATAAACAACGGCATCAGTAAAACGATCGCCAGTAGCGCAGATTGTAGTTACCGTCTGTGGTTGCCCGCCGCTAGCCAAGAGACCAGCTATTTCTATTTCTGTTTTTCCTAGATCGATATGATCAAGCGCATCGAGCAGACTTCTGCCAGCGAGTGCAGCACCATATTCAAAGTGAGCGATTTCGTTAGCATCGTTGACTGTCCGAATGCCTTTCTCAGGGGAGATCAGTACCGCGCTGAAATTGAACAGTTCGATCTCCAAGTGTTTTAGTGTATCGATCAAATAATAAGGAAGATCAAATAAATATTGGTTTTGGTAGGATGTGGAAGTGAACAGCTTCCAACCAATTACCCCAACTTTTTTTCCTGTTGAAATATCGGCGGCTTGGAAGTAATCTTCTAAGCGTGTATCGTCTTTCATAGGCTGGTTTGGCAACGAGAAGAAAGGAACATGGATGGCTTCTACGTCGATTCGCGAGTAAGCTGCCATTTTCATATTTTCATTACCAAGAAGTACATAAGCTTTGCCGCTTTGATGAACAATCAAGAGCGCTTCCTCGAAACGCGGGACGAATCCAGTAAAGTATTCAAAGTTGTCGCCGTGTTCGCGGTCAGCGTAGATTATTACGGAATCAACATGCTGCTCCCGCATAGCAGTCATTAGGTTTTGCTTGCGGTGCAAAAGCGTTTCGTTTGTTAGGTTAATGGGAGTTAGTAAAGCATCTGTTTTCGGAGGAGAAACTGGTTGTAATCGAATATTCATTTGATCGACTCCTTTATGTCGTTTTTATTTAGTAAGAGCATGCATGTAGCCACAAATAACCTTTAAGCAGCTGTAAAGATATAAAATAGGAATAAAAGAACACAAAAAATATTGATGATCAGTAGGACTTTTTTATAAGTCTCATTAATATTTCCTTTCTGATTTTTCACTAGAAAAATGTAGCTGATAGCAAACAGCAATAATAAGATCAAAAATGGGATCGCCATAGTCAAAGTCCTTTCCTGTCAGTAATAATATTACTATATCACACTTAATGAAAACGTGGCTTTGTCTTTTTAATAACGGCGCTTTATAAAGTTTTGGCAAATCGGAAAAGTTCTTTAGAAAACCATTCTGGCTCCTCAAATGCGGTAAAATGACCGCCCTTGGGATTTACCGACCATTGCTGCACATTGAAAGCTCGCTCGACCCATGCTTTGGGAGGTAGATTGATATCAGCGGAAAATAGAGAAATAGATGTAGGAATGGTTATAGTTCCAAGCTTGGGAAGTGTATGGCTATTGGCGTCATACATCCGGATAGAAGACGCAATCGTATTCGTGACCCAATAAATCATTACATGGGTGAGAAACTCATCGTTAGAAAAACGTTTTCTCAAGTCGCCATCACAATCACTCCAGCTACGATATTTTTCTAGCAGCCATCCTGCAAGACCAACTGGCGAATCGCTTAAACCATAAGCCAGCGTTTGTGGTTTGGTCGATTGGATCGCCATATATCCCGCCTCATCGCGCAACCACTTTGAAACGGTCTCGACATAAGTTTGCTCAGATTTGTTTTCTATCTGACTCCCGCTCTTTTGAATAAGTGCTTGGATCAGTCCTACATCTGTCAAATGAATGCCTAAAAGCTGTTCCGAATATTTTGCAGCAAGGTAACGTGTGACCCCCGAACCCATATCTCCACCACTAGCAACAAATTTTTCATAACCCAATGTTTCTGTCATTAATTTTACCCAAAGATCCGCTACGCTGGCGTTATTAAATCCTGCTTGCTTGGGAACTTCCGAAAAACCGAATCCCGGCATGGAGGGGACGATGATGTCGAAAGATAGATCAGAATCGATTCCATAACGTCGGGGATTCGTCAAAAGTGGAATCACTTTTTGATAGCGCAGATAACTATCGGGCCAGCCATGAGTCAAAATGAGTGGGATGCGCCGGGAAGTCTGCCCTTTTTCATACACAAAATGAATGGATAGACCGTCGATCGTTGTCTTATATTGCTGGAACTGATTCAATAGTGCTTCTTGCTTTCGCCAATCGTAGTCGTTCAACCAATAATCGGTCAGTTTTTGCAGGAAATGTCGTTCTGTACCTTGCTCCCAGCCAATCGCTTCTAACTGGCTAGGCCAGCGAACAAGCTCAAGTCTATGCCGCAGATCCGCTAGCACATCATCGGTGATACTGATTTTGAAAACTTCCAGGTTCACTTCTATCACTCCTCGGTAATGGTATATAAATCCATTCTAAAGCAAAGCGGTTATGATACAATAAACAAAATGATGTTTTTTATTATACTTTTTGTTAAGAGGTGGAAACATGCAGTTCGATCCTTATAAAAAAAGAAATGTGCCCATTGATTTTACTGCTGCAGAAAGTTGCCAATTTGTGTGGGAGGAAGAGGAATACAGGATTCTTTTTATAACAAATGGGAAGCTGGAGATATCATTAAACCAAGTTTCCATGAAATTGCGAAAGGGAGATATACTTTGCCTAACCAATCAAGACAGTTTTACTTTTATTTCTTCCGCCGAATTGGCAGCGGCCTCCTTTCGGTTTGAGCCTTCCTTTTTAAAAACCATACAGCTTTCACAAAAAAATGAGACATTTTCTATGGCTCCTGAAATCAAGACAGGATCGATCCTTTTTAAACGAGATTCCCGCCATTCAGGTGTTTATCATGCATCAAACGCGGTCTACACGCAGTTATTAGAGTATTTCTTTGTAATGGGCACGGAAGTTTTTGCGAAAAGCGACTCTTTATGGGTCTGTCGTATCAAAAAATATCTCATTCAATTTTTATATCTGTTAGAGGAAACGAGTAACAGGGAAGAACAAGTCTACTTAGACCAGCTATTGAGCTATATCCATACAAATTATCGAAAAAAAATAACGTTAGTGGAGCTTACAGAGTTAACGAATTCAAACCGTGTGACTTTAAATCAAAAATTTCGCGAGCGTTTTGGCTGCACTGCTATGGCCTATTTGTTGAATTACCGATTGAAAGTTGCTGCAGATCTTTTGACACATACAGGGTTAACTGTAAATGAGATTGCGGCTTCGACTGGCTTTGGGTATGAAACCTATTTTATTAAGCAATTTTCCGCTAAGAAAAAAGTTTCTCCAACGACTTATCGGAAAGAAACAAGACGTTTGGCTACAGCAGCTAAGCTATAGAAAGAGCTTCAAAATATAAAACTAAAAAGGGATGGGTAAAGTGGTTCGGATTTTTCGTTATTTATTAAGTATTATCTTTATTTGGGTGTTATTCCACATTTTTGGAGCAATTTCATATAGTCTATTTCCGAATGTTGAAAGGAACTGGGATATTTTACTAGGCATCTTTTATTGTGGTGTTATTTTTTTCGGAGGAATCATTATTGGCAATTGGATCGTTTCGACCATTGAAAAAGAAACCCGCCGTAAAATGCGGGAATAAAAGCTATTTATCTGGTAGATTAGTATACAAATGTTCAGCGTCATCTGCGAATAGACAGGTCTGCATAAAATAGTCAACTTGTCGGCCATGTATTTGTAAAGTAATGGCTAGTTCTTTCCATTTGTATGTATTTGGTTCGGCTTGGATGGCAAGTGCTAATGCTGTTAATGAACGAGTGTTCAGCTTTTCGCGAATTTCCGAAGCATGGAAATAATAACAACGGTACGTATCTACTTGTACATATTCTGTATGCTCGCTGAAATAGAGCTGCATGATATAAATGCTGTCTGATGTTTTATAAAACGTATATAGCCAGCTGTTTATTTCGATGATCTCAAGTGCTTTAGTATATACGAGCGGCTTGGGTCGATAATAGACAGAGGGCTCTTTTTTTTGTGGCCGCAAAGATACAGTGAGGAATAGGAACACAAGCAGCAAAAAGCAGGCAGCCAACAGTTCACCGCTTCTTATGGATAGATCGATAATTGCTAGTAATTGAAGCAGGATAAGTAGCAACATACCAAGAGACACAATACTTATGAACCACGAAAAGATCTTTTTCTTAGGGAGCATCAGCTTCTCCTTTCAAGCTATTATTTCTCGGGAAATAAATCAAGCATTATTATCACTTAAAAATTGCTGATTTAGGGTTTGATAGTCCTTGTTTTTCTCGTAATCGATTTGATAGAGCGTCGAGAAAATAACATTCAGAATATAATCGAAGGCTATTTGTGAAGCGAAGGTGGCGATCTTTAGTTCTGATTTATCTTCTAAGTTCGGCACGGCAATACAAATATCCGCAATTTTACTAAGTTTGCTTGTGATATGAGAAGTAAGCAAAATAATCGGCACGCCACGAGATTTTAACCATTCTGCAGCTGTGATGTCATGCGGCGACTTAGCATCGTAACTAATAAACAGAGCACAATCTTCGCTTGTGATATTTGCTGTGTGGACGGCCCATTCTGAACGGTCTGTAGCCAAGATGGCATATTGGTTGATTTTCCAAAGCTTGTTTTGAAAACTTTCTGCGCGAATCTGAGAATCTCCTAGGGCAAACAAAAAAATACGTTTGGCATCGTACAATTGTCGCGTAGCTTGAAAAAGCTTTTGCTCGTCTAGCAAATGGTAGCTCTCGGTGATGGTTTGCTGAGTGAGTTCCATCATTTCACGACTGATTTTAAGAATAGAATCGTCATGCTCAAAAGGGATATTTGGATTGATCTCTGAGAGAACGTGATTTTCTTGCTGATTCGTTTTCAATAATTCGATTTTAAAGGACTTAAATCCATCTAAGCCTAGTTTTCTGGTGAAACGAATAATCGAAGCATGTGACGTATAGGTTTTTCGAGCTAATTCTTGAATGGTCAGTTGCTCCATATTAGCTGTGTTTGCAAGAATGTAGTCAGCGATCACTTTTTCAGTATTGGTAAAATTAGTCATTGTTTTGATTTTTTGCAACAGCATCAAAAGGGCTCCTCTCGAGTGAATATTGAACTTTTTGTGCAGAAAAATATTATTTAAGCCTGTGATTCAGGACTAAATTTCCTAAATAACTATAGATAGAAGGGGAAAATAGCGTTTTTGAGCAAACAAACTTATAATGTATATATAAATAGTATGAAATTGGGGGAACTTTTATGTTAACTATCGGTTATATTGGAAATGGAAAGAGTACGAATCGCTATCATTTGCCTTTCGTTTTAGAACGCGACACAATCAAGGTAAAAACGATCTACCGTCGCAACCCAGATCACGATGCGTGGGATAAGCATGAACATATCCATTATACAACGGATTTGGAAGAAATGCTGATTGATCCGGAAATTCAACTGATTGTTGTTTCGACCACGCAACAGTCACACTATGAGTATGCGAAGAAAGTTTTGGAACACGGCAAACACGTGTTGGTAGAAAAGCCATTTATGATGACATATACGGAAGCAGAAGAGATTTTTGCTTATGCGAAAGCACATGATCTGCTAGTGCAATGTTACCAAAATCGCCGCTTTGATTCCGATTTTCTCACCGTCCAAAAGGTGATCGAAAGCGGGAAACTTGGCGATTTACTAGAAGTGGAGATGCACTACGACTACTTCCGCCCAGAAGTACCGGAATCTACCCATGAATTCAAGTTCTACAATAGTTATTTATACGGTCATGGCTGTCATACGATCGATCAAGTATTGAGCTATTTTGGCAAACCGGACGATATTCATTACGATGTTCGACAATTACTTGGAGAAGGACGTATGAATGATTACTTTGATTTAGATTTTTATTATGACAAATTAAAAGTGTCTGTCAAGTCGAGTTATTTCCGCTTGAAAGCAAGACCAAGTTTTGTTGTGTATGGTAAAAAAGGTTCGTTTGTAAAAGAAACGAAAGATCGTCAAGAGGAACATTTGAAACTATTCTATATGCCCGACAATGCTGATTTTGGAATTGATCTGCCGGAACATTACGGCGTATTGACTTACGTCGATGATAACGGAGTCTATCATGAGGAAAAAGTTGTTTCTGAAAAAGGTGACTATGGTCGCGTGTATGATGGACTATATGAGGCGATTGTGAATGGAAAAGAAAAACAAGTGAAAGATGAAGAAACATTATTACAAATGCGCATTCTCGAAGACGGCGTGAAAGGGTGTAAATAGCCATGAAATTAGGAATCGTTGGATCAGGAATGATCGTCCATGATTTACTTCCAGTCTTTACTTCTATCCCAAAAATCGAGCTGGCGGCAATTTATGGAAGAGCCAAGAGTTTAGAGAAATTGGAAGACTTGAAAACACGGTACAACATTGCAAAGATCCATACTGATTATGAAGTGTTTTTAGCAGATGGATCTATTGATACGGTGTATGTAGCGTTGCCCAATCATTTACATTTTAGTTATGTAAAGCAAGCGTTGGAAGCTGGAAAAAATGTAATTTGTGAGAAACCTTTTACTTCTAATGTTCAAGAGTTAGAAATATTAATTGATTTAGCAAGGGAGAAACAAGCGTTTCTTTTAGAAGCCATCACCAATCAATACATGAAGAACTTTTTAGCGATCAAAGATAAAGTTTCTGAGCTAGGGAACATCAAGATCATTGAAGCAAACTACTCGCAATATTCCTCCCGTTACGATGCATTCAAAGCGGGTAATATCCTGCCTGCTTTCAACCGCGAAATGTCAGGCGGCGCATTGATGGATCTTAATATCTACAACATCCACTTCGTCGTTGGGCTGTTTGGAAAACCGAAAACCGTGCAATATTATGCTAACATCGCTCAAGGAATCGATACTTCTGGGATTTTGATCCTTGATTATGAGTCCTTTAAAGCGGTATGTATTGGATCGAAAGACAGTAAAGCACCTATTTCTGCGAATATCCAAGGCGATGCAGGTACGATCCATGTCAACGGTACGGTAAGCGTCGTTGATTCGTTCGAGTTTTTGCCGAATAAAGGCGAAGAAGTGCATGTGGATGTAAAAGATCATGAACACCGCATGTATGATGAGTTTGTTGCTTTTGAACGCATTCTTTCCGAACAAAATGAAGCAGAGATGCTTGACCGACTGGCACATAGTCTAAATGTCATGGATGTAGTTACGCGTGCGAAAGAATCAGCGAATATCAAATTTGCAGCAGATGAGAATCCGAATTACTAACGACGTTTTGTGAAATTTCTAAAGGGTATCGAATATCGAGGTGATAGATATGAAGAAATGGTTGACAATTTTCCTAACACTCGGTGCGCTCTTGCTAGTCGCTGCCGGTTGCGGCGGAGGAAATTCAAGCGGAAGCAGTTCTACTAGCGATACTTCCAAAGATAAAAAGCAGATGACGGAAAAGAAAGAAGCGACAGATAGCCAAAAGAAATCGAACGATCAAACAGATAAGATGAACAGCAACAACACAGGCAGCACCAAAAGTGACACCAGTACCAACAAGTCTAAAACACTGACACCGAAAGAAGTCATCGCTGCAACGAAAACACAAATCGCAGCGAAGAATATTTATTTGCCAACAACGATCCCGCTTTCTTCTGATAGTAAACATCTAACCGCATTAACAAGCGGTGATCAAGGTAATTATAAGGTTCGATTTTTTGAAAGTGATAAACCGATCCCGATCAATAATGCCAAGCTGAAAGATGGCAAATCAGCTTCGGAAGTTGCTACAGTAGCGAAAAAAACTTATGCGACGAATAATGAAGCGAAACAAGCTGTCGGACATACGGACCCGCAAACGACTGGTAGCAAGCCAGTTGATTTAGGCCATGGCATCAAAGGATATCCAGATGCCGGCGCTGGGAACAAATACTTGAATTGGAATGAAGGCAGATGGTCTTTCGTGGTCCATGCGATCAATGACGGAAAAAGTGACTATGAGCCGTTAGCGAAAGAAGTAGTAGCAAAACTCGAAAAAGAAACGCTCGTGATCCCACATGAAGTCGGAGATATGAAATTGGATTCCGAGAAAAATAATCGCGTAGATGCTAATACAGTCAGCTGGCAAGAAGGAAAAAGCGTTTATACGATTACAAGTAGTGATGCAATAGAAGCTGTAACAATGGCTACGCATTTTGATAAAATAAAATAAAATCAAAAAACCGCAAGTGCTGATCTGAAGATCACAGCTTGCGGTTTTTTTGATTATCAGGAGATATCAAGTTATCAATTGTTAACGCTAAAATGACAGGAAAGTGACGGCTCTTGTTATTTATATCACAAAGTGAATGTTGCTATTACTGCTTTATATTGATTGGTTTTTCACAATTTATGCGATTTTGCTACCATTTGGTAATATTATTTAGGGTAGTTATGTTATCATTTAATTGCTATACTTAGCTCGTGATTTTAATGAAAAACGGCTAAACATTTTTTAGTAAAGGATTGGATCAAAATGCAGAACCGTTATTTTCAAGAATACCTTGAAAGTCAAAAATGGGAAGTAGTTAGAAAAGAGTATCATGAATATCTGACATATAGAGGTTTGTTGGATAGTTATGTCTATGTGCTCAAGGGCGGCGTCATCAAAACGAGTGTGATTTTAAAAGACGGCAGGGAATTCAATCTTGCTTATGTAAGACCTGGGGAAATCATTTCTATTATAAATGACGAAACTTCTAATCGTACTCCGGCTCCGTTCAACATCCGGGTCGAATCAGAAGAGGCGTTTCTCTACCGCGTGAACCGAGTGGAATTTTGGCGCGATGTCAATCGCAACTTAAAACTACAATCCTATGTGAAAAATTACTACCGTGAAAATCAGCAAGCTTATATGTATAAACTGCAAACCATGCTCATGAACGGTAAAAAAGGAGCATTATGCGCAGTTTTGTGCGAACTTGCAGAGCTATTCGGAGTAGCATCCAATGAAAAGATCTTGATCGATTTTCCGATTACTAATGAAGATATTGCCGGCTTTTGCGGAATCAGTTCGCGAAATAGTGTTAATCGAATGATGCGTGAACTAAGGGAAGCTGATATCATTGAAATCAACAACCGTAAGATCGTGATCAAAGATTTAGTATATTTGAAATCACGAGTTGCTGAATAAGGGGTAAGGTGAAAATGAAGAAACTGCTTGTAGTGCTTGGTGTACTCTCATTGCTTCTAGGAGCATGTGGGAAGCAAGATACCTATGGAGGTATCGTCAAAAATGTGAAGCAGGTGGACACTGCTGAGGCTGGTCGAAGTCATTACCGTGTATTCGATCATGGCAGATATGTAGAACGTGTGGATCGCAAAGGAGATATGCAGGCAGTTTTTATCCGCGATGTCGATATTTATAGACAAATGGAGCAGTCTGCGCAATCAAATGTAAAAAGCGTTCTGATGGATATGAAGCCAGATTATCAAAATTGATATATTATAAAAATAAAGCATGCAAAAATCACTTTTTGCATGCTTTATTTTGTTGGACACGTATCGTATTGCCAAATGTAATGCTGTAATCCCGGTGCGAACACTTTGTCCCGAATTTGTTTTTATAGTGATCGACCGTTTTTTTCAGGAATTCTTCGGTAACGCCCAAATGTTCTGCAACCTCGAAATACTCATGAAAGCCAGCATAGTAACAGGCGATGATGTCATCTAACGGAATAAGAAACTCGTAGCTGCGCTTGCGAGCAAACATTTCCTGTTTCCGATGGCTGATGTCTGTCTGCTCGGTAATATTGCCGACAGTATATTTGGCGTGCATTACTTCTTCGATCAGCGTGCTTGTTTTCTCTTGTTCGCTTAGCAGACTGTTGATATAAATAACATTATCCAAAAAGAGTCCAGAAAGTTTTGTCGGTAAACGTTCTTCTCGAATCGTTATTTCTTTGCCATACCGCGCTACAAATTTTTCATACAATTGAACTCACTTCCCGCGATGGAGTCTTTTTTTCATCTCTATATAAGCAAGGATGTCACGCAATTCTTCCTCTGTCACGTCATCATCGATATGAGCTGCTATCGTCAAACCATTTTTATTTGGCGGATCTATTTCTCGAGGCGGAAAAAAATCGTCCATACTTTTGCCGAATAATTGCGCTAATTCGTATAAAACATCTTGGCTGGCTTTGCGGTCGCCATTTTCATAGCGGCTGACTGTTTGACGGCTGGTACGGAGAAGCTGCGCCAGTTTTTCCTGACTGTAACCATTCTCTTCCCGAAAAAATCTGATTTTATTCCCAATATATTTATTCAGTTCCATGATAGTTGCTCCTTATATAGATTGTTAAGGTTAGTATAACATATAAAGCACCAAAATGGAAACTTTTTTATAAAAATAGCACCTATATGTTTACAAAGCACCGAATTGGTGCTAAAATAAATAGTGGAAGGGGGAAGATTTTATGGATTTTGGTAAAGAACTAGTAACGTACCTTACTTTTTTCTCTATTATAACCCCATTAGTAGTAAAGGCTATCCGCCAAACGGGAGTCATCAGAAAAAGATGGTCAAATCTGCTAAGCATTGGTGTAGGGGTATTATTGGGATTATTATCGATCTGGCTTCCCGGTGCCGCAAGTCCGGCTGTAATGGCTTGGGCTGGAGGGTTATCAGGGCTGGGCGGGAACTTTTTATTGCAGTTGTATCAAAAATAGAGCTTGCTGTTTTCGTCAGCAAGCTCTATTTTTGATTAATTTTTTCGACGCTTTTTAAATAGTAAGAAGGCGATAATGATCAAAAGTAAGCCTCCAAAGCTATATAAAACTGTATCTAGCAATTTGTCGCCAGTCGTTGGTAGCTTAGAAACAGATTTGGTAATATCTGATTTTGGATCAATAATCAAATGCCAGCTGGTATGAGTATTTGTTTTTGGTGATGTTTGCTTTTTGTTTGCTGGTTTTTGTTTTTTAGGTACTGTATCCTTTTTGGGATCGTCAGGACCAGACGTAGTTTTTTTGTAGACATAGTGGACGACTTGTGCTGAATCAGAGAAAGTACCTTTTGCATTGTCCGGGGTTTCCGTAAGTTCCCAACCGTTGATCGATTTAGGCTCAGATGTATATTCTTCGCCGATCTTGCCAGTTAGAATAGTATCTTTCGCTAGCTCATTCCCGTCTTTATCGAGATAGCGAACGGTGACTGGCTGTGCAGTTGTTTTTTCATAAACATAGGTAACAGTTTGTGCCGAGTCGGAAAAATTACCTTTTGCATTGTCCGGGGTTTCCGCAAGTTCCCAACCGTCGATCGATTTAGGTTCAGATGTATATTCTTCACCGATCTTGCCAGTTAGAATAGTATCTTTCGCTAGCCCATTCCCGTCTTTATCGAGATAGCGAACGGTGACCGGTTGAGCGTCGGTTTTCTCATAAATATAGCTAACTGTTTGCGCTGAATCAGAGAAAGTGCCCTTTGCATTGTCCGGGGTTTCCGTAAGCTCCCAGCCGTCGATCGATTTCGCTTCAGAGGTATAAGGATCGCCAATTTTCCCGTTAAGCGTCACGCTGTCAGCAATTGGTTCGCCGTCTTTATCCAGGTAACGGACGGTAACATCTTCTCCGGTTGCACGTTCATAAGGTAAAACCAGCTGCCCGGAGAATGTTTTGTTCGGATCGTCGTAGGTTTCATTCCAATAGGAAAGGAAAGTCCCTTCGTCAGAAAGATCTGTCCAGTTGATCGCATTTTCTTCCATGGTTCCGGTACTTTCGTTTTCAGGATAAGGTGCGATCTGGCTTGGGTTATTTGTTAGCCCGCGGATGGGGCTTTTTTGCAGATATTCTGTACCCTTCACAGCGATTTTATCAAGCGAGATCGTTTGGTTACCGCCGTTTAAAGTAGTCAACGGAAGTGACTGGATCGGGGAAATGTCTGCGATGTGGTTTCCATAGATGGTTAAGTTTGTTAAATTGTGTAGGCTTTCTAAAGGTGTCACAACGCTTAGCTGATTGCCGCTTAAACTCAATGTTTGTAGAGTGGTGCGGGTAGCAATTGTGTTTAAAGCGCCGTTTTCAAGTTTATTATAGGAAAGTTCTAATGATTGGAGCTGATTCATGTTTTCCAAGAAAGATACATCGGAAATATCATTTCCCCATAAATAGATCGTGCGTAATTCTGTAGCATTTTTCAAAAAGGAAACATCTTTTAAATTACTGTGCCGCGAGCCGAATTCGGTTAGTTTCGTCAAGGAAAGTATGGGGCTGTAATCAGCGATCGGGTTGGCGTCAAGGTGTAGATTGGTCATATTAGTCAATTTCTCTAAGGGAGTAAGGTCATGGATTTTAGAGTTCATGAGGTACAATATACTCATTTTTGTTAAATTTGTTAAAGCACTAATATCAGAAATATTGCTTTTTGGAATATAGAGGTAGTATAAATTGTCTGCGTATTGTAAGCCTTCTAAAGAAGAAAGGTTCTGATCGCTTTCTGCAAATGCTAAAGCGGTAACTCTTTTCATATCTGCTTTAGTGAGAGTGTTGACATCTGTAATGCCAAGTTTTGCTGCAACTGCTTTTTGAAGGACCTTATCCGGCATCCAAGTATCGATAGACTCTTCCGCAGTTGCCTTTGTTGATGCAGGCTGATCCGTCGTTTGAGCAAAGGTGATGTGGGGTGCTACGGTAATAAATATAATAGTACAAATCAATATCGAGATAAAAATATTTTTTCTCACATTATCCAGCCTCTCTAGTAATAATTATTTCTTTGTAGTTATTGTACTAAATAAAAACCACATTTTGAGGGCGAAAATGGTATTAAATATGGCGATATTGTGACAAAAGTCCTTTTCTTAGGGAGAGAGCGCGACGTCCCGTGACACAAAGTTGTCTTTTTTCAACTCGGATAGTAAGCTAATGCCGCAAAAAAGAAGTGGAAAAGCTTTTATAATGAAATTCAACAAGAAAAGAGGGGCTGGGAAGGTGCATGAAAAAATTGATCAGCGTAACATTAGTAGTTCTTTTTGTTCTGTTGCCAGTTTTTGAGACGGTGCATGCAGAAGCGCAGACACCAATGCTCAATACTAGATACCGAAGCAAAAATGTGACTTACCGTAGTGTGACGAAAATTAAATTTTATAATGAAGTATGGAATAAGGGTGCGCAGGAATGGCGGAAAACAAAAGATATTTCAATCAAGAAGAAGCAGTCAAACAAGAGTAAGTTGACGATAGATGCTAAAACAGAAGCATCAAATTGGCTGGGATTAACTTTTCACACTGTGAATACCAATAATAATTATATCGTTTCCTCGAAGTTATATTTGAACCGCTATCATCATATTAAAAACGCCAAGTTTTATAATAAAAAAATGTATATTGGTGCTGCGATCCATGAATATGGACATGCGATGGGGCTAGCCCATAATACTAAAAACAAAAAGTCTGTCATGTTTCCAAATCCGACCAAAGCGCTCCCTACTAAAGTACCGAATGTAGACAAAAAAGCTATGAAAAAAAGATATGCCAAAGCGCCGAAAAAAGGCGTGCATCCTTTTTCAGAACGAATGCATGCGACTTGGATAAAAGAATATCCAAATTTAAAATCACTACAGAAAGCAAGCCCGATCATAGTGGACGGCTATGTTACTAGCTCGCAGACAGTAAAAGGCAGCATTCCAAAGACGAAGCATACTTTCCAAATAGAGAAG
The DNA here is from genome assembly GCF_000148995.1 of Listeria grayi DSM 20601. Taxonomy (GTDB): domain Bacteria; phylum Bacillota; class Bacilli; order Lactobacillales; family Listeriaceae; genus Listeria; species Listeria grayi. The sequence continues at coordinate 1,265,330 of NZ_GL538352.1, read as the reverse complement.
ATTCGGCGGGGAGCGAATAAGCTAACTAGTCGCAAAATCTCAATCAAGCAATTAGGAACAAAAAAAGTAGAGCTGGAAGAGAGTATGCTCTTATCGAAAAAACAAAAGGTTCGATTATTTTTAAAACAAGATCCCCAAAACAAAAAGGCATACATACTGATCAATGAAGGAGATTCCATTTTTTTACCGCAGCAGAAGGGCAAGGTTTATAAACAAGTTTCCAGTGGAAAGCTGTATGCTGCTACAAAGTTAAAATAACGCTAAAAAAAAAGCCTGCAAACAATATGTTTGCAGGCTTTTTTGTATTAGTTGAGTGATTGTTGAGAGAGGAATAAGGCAAGTTTTTCAATATTCCCTGTACAACCGTCAGTGATCCATTTTTTAGTTAAGGAGAACAATCCGGCTGCCGAATATTCCCTTACAAATGGACAAAATTCATCCTCTGGATAATGGGTGAATAACAGCTGCTGGGTTTTATTTACGAAGGTTTGAAACTTTTCATGAACAAGGTCGGATAATTCTGTCGTCAAGAACAATGTGATCTGTTCCATATTAGCTTTTATATATTCAAAGTACGCGTAAAAAATCGAATAATGATCGATTACGTTATCTTTGCTTATTTTTTCAAAAAATATCTGGAACAAACGGTCAAGATAAGTTGTAACGATTTCTTCTTTATTAGCATAATTTCGATAAAAGGCCATCCGGGATACACCAGCAATACGAGTGATCTCAGTAACAGATATTTCATGAAATTTTTTTGTAGCCAATAAACGAGTAAAAGCGGTAAAAATACTTTCTTGGGTCAGCTGTCTTTGAGAATCTGCGTATGTCTCTACCATAGATAAAACCTCCCCCGAAAATTATATTTGTTAATTCATATTACTTCTAATGGGCGATAAATACAAGATATTTTTAGAGTTTTTCCCTAAAACCCCTTAACTTTGTGAAAAAAATAAGTGGTAATGCGTTTTATCTGAAAGCGCTCTATAAGATTATGAAGAATAAACTTTTTCAATAATTGGTCAGCAAATGTTACGAAAAATTCACAAAGTCTTCTCCTTAGTTGTAAATTCTCAATTATAAATGTACAGAATTATGCTAATTTTAATTCAAAGAGGTGAAAACATGTATAGAGTTTCCTTAGAAGACAATGTCTCGCACGCTCAAATCGTGGAAGAGTTAGAAAATAATGCGTGTAGCAGTACATTGATAAAGAAAAAGTTTTATGGACGGGACAAAATGATCTTTACAGAAAAAAACAGCTTTTTGCAAGTACTCTATTTGGAAGAAGGGTACATGGGAACATTTGTGAATATGGGAAAGGAGGGACAGCGCGTACTCGATTTTCATAAACAGGGAGATCTGATTGGTTTTGATGAACTGCTTTTGCCGCAGCACAGCAGGAAAAACATTTATCGCTATTCGTTTGACCGCTGCAATGTCAGGATTATCGACGGTGAATTTTTGTTGGATTATCTTTCTATCAGACCAGTGTTTATGGAATATTTAACGAAGCGCATGGCAGAAAGACTCTATCAATTAATGATGAAAGAAGGCGGTAAAGGAAAATACCAAAAAGATAAAGTGATCATTGGACTCTTGGAAGCAGCACACAAACTTGGGGCAAGCGATGAGGGCTATTATCAGTTTCCCAGCAGTATCAATAATACGACATTAGCAAATTATTGCCGGATCGATCCCACATCATTTTCCAAAGTGTGCAAGCATCTTTTTGATGAGAAATTTATTTTGGATAAGAAAAAGATGCTGATCGATCTGGAGGAGATGCAAGAATTTTTAGCATTTTCGAAAGGGCTCTATCTATAGAAGGAAAGGAGGTGAGTGCAGAAAGTCCGTAATTCCAGACACAGAACAATAAGGCAGCAAGGGAGGAAAAGAAGATGAAAAGCAAAAAATACCAATGGGGAGCAGCGATCCTAGTTACTTTTATCGCCGTATTACTATTGTTTCCGGCTGATTCGCTCGCAGCATCAGATGATTTTGATGTCGCAAAGGGCTGGGGTGTAGAGGAGTACACGAGTGATTTAAATATTCCTTTGGACAAGGTATTTATTGAAGACTCTGGTGCGAAAAGAGATATTGGCAACGGGGAAGAGAAAATCAACCGCGCTTTCCTGAACTTTGCGAATATCGGGAACTCAAAGTTTCGAGCAGTAAAAACGCTGCCGCTCAAACACGGAGTGACCTATAAATTCAAATGGCGCTTTGGCATGGTGACAACAGGAAAAGCCACTGCAGCCGTTGATTTTAACGGTAAAACTTTCACATCTAGCAAAGAGCCGTGGGATGTCTATGAATACACGATCACACCGACGGCGGATATGGATTATAAGATCACCATGAGCTTCGTGGCACCAAAAGTAACGAATGTCTTTCTAATGGTAGGCTATGACATTGATCCAGATGGTTCTAAAGGTATCAAGGTCATCAAAAAAGGAAAACCTGTGACTGCACATTATGTCAACGAAGACAATCAAAAAATAGCAGACAGCGAAGTGATCGAGGGTAACGTGGGTGAGGATTATACATGCATGGCGCGAGCAATCCCCAATTACAAACTTAAAGAAGTAGTCGGAAAGGAAAAAGGCAAGATAACAGAAACCGCGCAAATCGTCCGCTATGTTTATGAACCAGTTAAAGAAGAAAAGAAAACGACTGGGAAAGTAACGATCAAGTATGTCGATGAACAAGGCAAACAAGTAGCTGCGGATAAAATTCTAACGGGTAAGATCAATACGGCTTTCCAAGCAGAAATCAAAGCTGTTCCGGGATACATAGCAACACATATCTCAAGCAGCATGGGAATTTTCCAAACAGAGGATCAAATCATAAAAGTAGTGTATAAAGCAGTTAAACCAACGGAAAATAGCAATGTCATCGTCAAATTTTTAGATAAGCAAGGGAAGGAAATTGCTGTTCCAGTCATTCTTACCGGCAAATTAGGAGCAGAGTATAAAGCTCAGCCTAAGGAACTGAAGGGCTACAGAGTAACTGGTATTCCGAAAAATCAAACAGGAATATTTACGAAAGATACGCAATCGGTCATTTATCAGTACGAGAAGGAAAGCAAAAAGGATAATGAAAAAGACCCGAAAAAGCCGGATCCTGATAAACATGAGTCCAATGGGAACGGGCAAAGCGGGAAGAAACCGATAAAGCGCACGGATATTTCCACTAACACTACCGGTGACGCGAAACAGCCTGCAAAAAAACCGGGCAAGCAAGATTCCAGTCATTTATTGCCAAGTACCGGAGATAGCACTTGGGATCTGTTTCTATTTATCGGTTTGGTAGTGATGGGAACCGGATTAATTACATGGAAGAAAAAAATCAGGGATGAAAAAGGAGAATGAAGATGAAAAACGTATATAAAAAAGGCTTAGCTAGCCTAGTAGTTGCTGGCTGTTTGCTGACTTTCAATCATGGGATGGGAGTGGAAGCATCAGCAGCGGAAAAAGCATCGAAGACAATTTCAACACCAGCATTTATGCAAATGGAACTGCCGCAGAAAGCACAGTTGCTGGCAGCAGATGATTATGATATCGCCAAGAATTGGCAGGTGTTGCATTATAAAAGTAAGCTGAACATTCCACTGGATAAGATCTTTTTACAAGATGTCGAATCAAAGAGTCCGACAGAAACATTGAAGCAAGCATATGTAAACTTTGCTAACATCGATGCGATTTTCAAAGCGCAACGAGTTTTCAAATTTAAAAAGAATCATACGTATAACCTGAAATGGTACTACGGTATTCGGACAACTGGGAAAGCAGTAGCGACCGTTGATTTTAACGGAACGAAGAAAACGGTAGCCAATGCGCCGAACGTCCGCAACTTATATGAAGAGAAGATAGTTGCGAAAGAAGATATGGAGTATGTCGTTACAATGGAATTCACAGCGCCGAAAGTAACGAATGTCTTTCTGATGGTTGGACGTGATATCGCGGACAGCGACAATGGCATCGTTGATGTTACAGTCGAAAAACCAACTGTAACACAACCGGAAGCCGGAGATACAGTCTTAAAAGGTAAGGCAGAAAGCGGGAACACGATCCGTGCTTATAATGAAGCCCAAGAAGTGATCGGCGAAGGTAAGGTAGCTGCCGATAATTCCTTTATGGTGGGTATCGATCATAAATTGAAGCATAACGAGAAAGTATTCGTCACACAAACCAACAGCGAAGGGCTAGAAAGTGATCCTACAGAAGTAACAGCAAAAGATACGATCGCACCTGAAGCACCTAAAGCGGAGGATGTTGAATTTACTAAACAAATTGCATCGGGAAGTGCCGAAACAAATGCGAAAATCATCATTCGCGACAAGAACGGTGATATCGTTGGACAAGGTATTGCCAACAATTCTGTTGTCAACGACACAACAAGCACTTTTTCAATAAAATTGGCGAAAGAAATGGCAGTCGACGAAACATTGAATATTGTGGCAGTTGATGAGGCAGGGAATGTCAGCCCGAATACAACAGTAAAAGTGGTGGATAATTCTGTTCCGGAAGCACCTCAAGTGGATGCGATCACCGACCAGGACAGCACTTTGACTGGTAAGGGCTCTAAACCGGGAAGCAAGATCGAAGTGAAAATCGGCGATCAAAAATTTGAAGGAACAGTGGAAAATGATAAAACTTTCTCAATTGACTTGAAACGTCAGTTCCCAGGAGCTACTAAGATCACAGTCGTAGAGATCGATAAGAACCAAAAACGCAGTGAAGAAACGGTAGTGACAGTCAAAGGAACTGTAAAAACAGCCGTTCCGCAAGTGAATACAGTAGGCGACTCTGACAAACAGCTTACGGGTACAGCGGAAGCAAATGCTAATATCCAAGTAACGATCAATGGGGCGGTTTACACAGGAAAAGCAGACGAGAAAGGCAACTTTGTCATCCAGCTAAACCGAACTTATCCAGAGGGAACAGAAGGCAGCGTTATTGCTACAGGAAATTCTGGCATAGAGAGCGATGCAGCAACCTTCACGATAACAGATACTACAGCGCCGGAAGCACCAGCCGTAGCTGTACTGAAAGACGATGAAAGAACATTTACAGGGAAAACGGAAAAAGGTGCTACCGTCCGTGTAACATTTTCTGATAAAGACAAAGTCATTGGTCGTTACGAAACGGTAGCGGACGCAAATGGCGATTTTTCAATCAAGCTAGACAACACCTATAAAGCAGGAACGATTATTGAAACGACCGCGACGGACAAAGCAAATAACACTAGTCCAAGCGTCAAATCCAAAGTGCTGAGCAGCACAGAATTAGAAGTGGAACTATTAGAGATTACGAGCCAAGATGAATCAGCTGACGGACAAACATCACGTCCGAACAGTTATTATCAAGTGAAGATCGGGGATCGTGTCTATGAAGGATATTCCGATGATAACGGCGAATTCACTATTGATTTCAACCGTACGTATGAGGTAGGACTTCCAGTAACAGTCTTTGCGAAAGACGCAGATGACCGCACGGAAGTTGCTCATGCAGTTGTAATGCCGAGACACCCTACTTCCATATCACCACGTAACGGGGACAGCGCTGTTTCCGGTCAACTGGATCCAGGGGCAAAAGTAACGCTTACGGTCAATGGAAATGATAAATATGAAACGACCGCAGATGCAGACGGCAACTTCATTATAAACTTGAATACGCCGCTTGATTTTGGAGATATCGTCAATGTAACTTCTGTTGTTAATAACATTACTTCTAGTGGAATGGATGTTATGGTCTTCTAAAAAAAACATTAAAATGCCACGGCTTGCGAAAGCCGTGACATTTTCTAATGAAAGGGAGTTTGAAAATGAAAAATCATAAAAAATGGTTCCTTCGAATCGTTTTGCTTTTGGTTATAATGACTGCTGTGCATTTTATCGACAAACCACTAAAAGCAGAAGCTGCAGAAGTAACAGCTCGTACCTTTCTGAAAGTGAAGATCGATCCGGTTTATGATACGAGTACATATATCACAGGAAGCGCTGCGGCAAGAAGTACAGTGAGTATTCAAATAGCCGGGCGTGTTTACAAAGTCCGAGCTGATAATGCAGGGAGATATAAATGGTATATCGGCGGTCATCTGCCGGTAAATACATGGATCAAAGTTTCTTGTAATTCGTGTTTCTATTCTTCCAGTTCTTTATATGTACAAAAAGATCCGCGAGCAGTTCCAACACCATACTTAGAACCGGTCACCGAAAGTGATACGACCATAAGCGGGACAGCAAGAGAAGCAGATCGTGTCGAAATCTACATCGACAATGCTGTTTACTGGGGCTATCCGGATAGAGTGACTGGTAAATTTACCGTAGCGCTTAATCGGACATTGCCGGCGGGAACGAAAATAACTGCTCAAAGCAGGCGGGGAAATTACCAAAGCCTAAAAACGACGATCACTGTCAGTGAGGCGCCTGTAAAATTGATAGCACCAACATTGGAAAATATTACGGATAAGGATGTTTCGGTAAAGGGGATCGCGAAAGATGCAGAAATCGTTTATCTGAAAATGGGAACGACATCATATTATGCGTATCCTAATGCCACCACAGGGGCATTTACGATCGAACTGAACAAGGCCTATCCGGCAGGTACAAAGGTAGAAGCATACAGCAAAAAAGGTTCAGCCACAAGTTCGGTCACAACGGCCGTGGTTTTAGAAGGGGCAAAAACGATCACCGCTCCAACGGTTAATACAGTAAGCAGCGAGGATACTATGATCACTGGTACGGCTGATCCAAATGTTAAGCTGATCGCGAAAGTCGGGACAGATGAATATGAGGGTTACAGCGACAATAGCGGAAAATTTTCGTTGCGTTTGGATAAGGCTTATCCAGCAGGGACTTATGTACTGATCTATGCGTCAAAAGATGGTCAGAAAAGCACAGAAGTTATTACCACAGTCGTGCAAGGCGCGTTTCTACTGGGAATCAATATGGTGAAAGACCAAGATGGTTTGATAACTGGCAAAACGATCGCTAATGCGGAAATAAAAGTTCGTATCAATGATCGCGTCTATCAGGGGAATGCAGATAGTGAAGGTTATTTCCAAATCATGATCGCAAAAACATATAAAGCTGGTCAAAACGTCGAGATTACCGCTGTTGATCCAGTTTCCAAGCATGTAGAGCGGAAGTTCATCCAAATCTATCCGGCAAAACCAACGATCAATACGGTTCGCGCTGGGGCAGATAATATTTCCGGTACCGCTAGTCCGCGGGCATATGTGATTGTGAGAGTCGGCGGGAAAGATTATGGGACATTCGCCTCCGCTTCCGGATATTATTTTGTTTCTATCAATCCGAATGATGCCGTTCGGGGAGCGAAGGTAGAAGCCTTCCAAATCAGTCAAAATATTGAAAGTGCGATCGCGGAAGTGGAAATATTGAATTAAGATATGAAAAAAGAAGCAGCTATCAGTGGGCTGCTTCTTTTTTGCGGTTTATAAATTATTAGAGGTATCTTTCAATAACACATCATGCGCTCCGCCTTCTACGATCGATGTAGAGGAAACGAGTGTGATCTTTGCTTTCTGCTGCAACTCTGGAATCGAAAGAGCACCGCAGTTACACATGGTCGATTTTACTTTGCTTAGGCTGGTATTGACATTGTCTTTGAGCGAGCCAGCATAAGGGACGTAAGAATCAACGCCTTCTTCAAAGGAAAGCTTTTTGTCCCCACCGAGGTCATAACGCTGCCAGTTGCGGGCACGGTTGGAACCTTCGCCCCAATATTCTTTCATGTAAGTGCCATTTACGTTTACTTTGTTGGTCGGACTTTCATCAAAGCGAGAGAAATAGCGTCCCAACATCAAGAAATCAGCGCCCATCGCTAAAGCAAGGGTCATATGATAATCGTACACAATGCCACCGTCAGAACAGATCGGGATATAAGTACCAGTTTCTTCATAATACTCATCACGGGCTTTAGCAACATCGATCAATGCCGTAGCTTGACCGCGACCAATGCCTTTTTGTTCCCGAGTAATACAGATCGAGCCACCGCCGACACCGACTTTGATGAAATCAGCGCCTGCTTCTGCTAGAAAACGGAAGCCGTCGCGGTCAACGATATTCCCTGCGCCCACTTTCACCCGATCACCATATTGTTTGCGGATAAAATCTAATGTGATTTTCTGCCATTCGGAATGTCCTTCTGAAGAATCGATACAAAGTACATCCGCACCGGCTTCTACAAGTGCAGGCACGCGTTCTTCATAGTCACGAGTATTGATCCCTGCGCCTACCACGTAGCGTTTCGAGCTGTCCAATAATTCCAATGTGTTTTCCTTATTAGAATCATAATCTTTGCGGAAAACGATGTAAGCAAGATGTTGATCGTCGTCGATCAATGGTAGAGCATTTAGTTTATGATCCCAGATGATGTTGTTCGCTTCTTTTAACGTCGTTGTTTTATGCGCTGTCGTTAGCTTTTCAAAAGGCGTCATGAAGTCAGCAACTTTTTCTGTCAACTGCATGCGGGTGATACGGTAATCGCGGCTCGTAACGATACCAAGCAGTTTTCCTGTGGAAGTACCATCTTTGGTCACTGCGACTGTCGAATGACCGGTTTTTTCTTTTAAGTCCAACACATCTTGTAGTGTTTGATCAGGACGGATATTGGAATCGCTTAGCACGAAACCGGCTTTGTGATTTTTCACTCGGGCGACCATTGCTGCTTCTGATTCGATCGATTGGGAACCAAAAATGAAGGAAATGCCCCCTTCTTTGGCAAGTGCGATCGCCATTTCATCATCCGATACAGCCTGCATGATGGCAGATACAAGCGGGATATTCATGCTGATCTCCGGCTGCTGTCCTTTCTTGAATTTTGTTACGGGAGTTTTAAGGGCTACATTCGTAGGGACACAGTTCGTGGAAGAGTATCCAGGGACAAGCAGGAATTCACTAAAAGTACGTGATGGTTCTTCAAAATAAAATGCCATTTTTTTCACCTAACATCCTTTCTGGTTTCGATTTTAATTTATCTTTTATTATTTCAATGATTGTCTGATAAGTCAAATATCTTTTCGTTTGACTTTTACAAGAAATGGGAACCATAATATAGAAAAAGCTAGGAGGAATCGTAATGGAATTCAGAGAAGCGGCGAATAAGATCTATGTTGTAAATGATTCAGGAGAAACCATTGGGACAGCTAGTCTTAGCTTTCCAAAGCCAGATATTTTTACCATCGACAGTGTTGTAGTCGTGGAAGCAGCTAGAGGACGTGGTCTGGCAGCCAAATTGGTAGAATTATCCGTTATTCGAGCGATTCGCGAAGAAAAGAAAATCGTGCCAGTCTGTTCTTATGCAGTGGCTCAGTTTGAAAAGAGAACGGATTATCAGCTGGTAGAAGCAGCGCATCTATAAGCAGTGAGAACGAGATAAACCACAAAGCGGTCGTTAATGGACCGCTTTTTTGCTGTGACGTTATCATTTGGTAGTAATGAAAACTGTTTTCATAACACTGGATTCTGGATATAATAGAGATAGCGAAATCAAAGGAGTTTTTAAGAATGATAAAAAAATACCAAGCAACGTTTTTATTAGGGGTAAAAATGGTTGCTCAATTTGCTATTCTCATTATTTTTTATGAGCTTGGTAATGGTGTCCAGTGGCTGACCCATATCTCTATTCCAGGGAGTCTGATCGGATTGATTCTATTATTTGTTTGTCTATGTCTCCGAATCATTCCTGCTCATTGGGTAGGATCAGGTTCCAGCTTTTTACTTTCCGTTATGCCGATTCTTTTTGTACCAGTCGTGGTAGGTCTGATCAATTATGGGCCGTTATTTCTGCATCACGGCATTTTTATTTTACTAGAACTGATTATTTCCTCGATGATCATTTTTTTCACAGCAGGTTGGTTCACCCAATTGGCTGTTAAATTTTTTTATAAACGAAATCATGGGAAAGAGGGCTTAGAATGATAGAAAATAGCGCGCTCTTTCTCTTAACGATTATTCTTTTTATGATCGGTGTATGGTTTCATAAACGGAAACCATCTGTTTTCACATTGCCGCTCTTTACTGTTAGTGCAATGATGATGGTCGTATTGTTACTCGGTCATATCGACTACGAGAAATACCTGCATGCGACCCAACTTTTTAATTTCACATTAGGCCCTGCCATTGTCGCCTTTGCCTTTCCGCTTTATCAGATTCGTGGGATCGTTTGGAAATTCGCTCCCTTTGTAGTAGCTGGTTTCACCGTCGGCATTTGTATCTCGCTGACAGCAACCTACTTACTGAGTTTTGTACTGCCAATCAGTCCAGACATCGTTCATTCACTTTGGGAGAAAAATGTGACGCTTCCCGTCGCGATGAGTATTTCACAAGAAACAAACGGAAGTGTCGCGCTGACCTCGATCGCGGTGATCTTATCTGGCTGCATCGGACTTAGTTTTGGACATAAAATCATGAACTGGATGCGGATCCATCACTTTGTGGCCCGAGGTGTAGCAATGGCAGCAGCGGCGCACATCTTCGGTACGAATGCTTCAATGGCATTGAATAAAGAAGAAGGCGGAATCGCGCTGGTAACGATGGCCGGGACAGCGATCATGGCAAGTGTGATCATTCCGTTGGTTTTGCATTAAGTGTCACTCTTAAAGTAACCCTGAAATCTCCTATAGTTGATCAAAAATGAAAGAATTCCAATAATATCTTACAGTTTTACTAGTTGGCGGACAATAATTATTGTCCGTCTTTTTGTAGAGATACCAACACATTAAGTATGTTATTTTACATTTGTCCTCCCCGCTTTGGACAAAATAAGCTTTACTTTATATTGCGAAAGCGCTTGCACTGTTATTACAATATAGGAGAAGGCAGTGCCTATGAAAAATTGTATGCGCAGACGATTTTTCAAAAGATAGATCGATTTATAAAAAGGAAAACCAAAGAGGAGGAAATTTTCCATGAGTGGGGAAAAAGGTGGCATTAAAGTTAAGATCCAGCAATTCGGTAGTTTCCTAAGTGGTATGATCATGCCGAATATCGGCGCATTTATCGCTTGGGGATTGATCACAGCGATTTTCATTCCTAAAGGCTGGTGGCCAAATGCAGATATTGCAAAATTAGTAGATCCGACAATCAAATACTTATTACCAATCTTAATTGGGTATACAGGTGGTAAGTTAGTTTATGACGTACGAGGCGGGGTTGTTGGTGCGATGGCAACGATGGGTGTTATCGTCGGTACAGACATTCCAATGTTCCTTGGAGCGATGATTGTAGGTCCGCTTACAGCATGGCTGATGAAAAAAACAGACAAACTTTGGGAAGGCAAGATCAAAGCAGGATTTGAAATGCTTGTTAACAACTTCTCAGCAGGGATTTTATCCGGGATTCTAGCAATTCTTTCTCTAATCGTCATTGGTCCTGCTGTTGAGGGGCTAGATAATATTTTGGCAGCTGGTGTAGAAGGATTGATGAGTGTCCATCTACTTCCGTTAGTAAGTTTATTCGTAGAACCAGCGAAAGTACTATTTTTAAATAATGCTATCAATCATGGGGTGCTTAGTCCGATTGCGATCGATCAAGCGCATCAGGTCGGTAAATCACTCTTGTTCTTAGTAGAAGCTAACCCTGGACCAGGTCTTGGTATTCTGCTTGCGTACTCTTTCTTTGGAAAAGGTACAGCAAAACAAACTGCACCAGGAGCAATCATTATCCAGTTCCTAGGTGGTATCCATGAAATCTACTTCCCATACATCTTGATGAAACCAATTCTTATTTTGGCAGCAATGGCCGGTGGGGTAACTGGTATCGCAACACTTTCCTTATTCCATGCGGGACTTGTCGGGGTCGCATCACCAGGTAGTATCCTAGCAGTACTTGCAATGACGGCACGAACAGACTACGTTGGTGTAATCCTAGCAGTCGTGCTCGCAGCACTCGTTTCATTCCTAGTAGCTTCCTTACTGCTTAAAACATCTAAACAACCGGACACAGATCTAGCAGCAGCAGAAAGCAAAATGCACGAAATGAAGGGTAAAAAGGCAATGACACCTTCTCAAACAGCAACACCAGTAGCTGAGGTGACGGAGCAAAACACATTGCCTACTAATCCGCGATCCATCATCTTTGCTTGTGATGCAGGTATGGGATCAAGTGCGATGGGAGCAAGTGTCCTTCGCAATAAGATCAAAAAAGCAGGATTAGATATCGAAGTGAAAAATACGGCGATCTCCCAATTGCCGGATAATGCGGATATTGTCGTGACACACCAAGACCTTACTCCTCGGGCGAAAGAAAAATTACCGACAGCTTATCACGTATCTGTAGAAAATTTCCTAAACAGTTCCAAGTACGATGAGCTTGTTGAGGAACTCAAAAATAATCAGTAGTTCATTGAAGGAGAGAATATAAATGTATATGTCAGCGCGCGCCAGATTGATCATGGAGTATATCTTGACGTCAAAAGAAGCCATTACAACAAGCGCGCTAGCTGATTATATGTCTGTGAGCGAACGAACAATCAGAAGAGATCTGAAAGAGATCGAAACGACCCTGCAGGGATTCCATTTAGAACTGCAGCGCGAAAATACGATTCTCACGATTGAGGGTAATGAAGCCGATAAACAGGCTTTCAAATGGCAGTTATTAGATCTCTCTTATAACGAATATACGCCGCTAGAACGTCAGCAGTATATACTAAAAACGATTTTGAAGAGTGATGAAGCGGTAAAACTGATTGCGCTCGCAAACGATTTAGGGGTGACGGTAGCAACCGTAAGCAATGATTTAACAAAAATGGAAGAAGAACTGGATGAGTCCGTGCGAATCGAGCGGAAACGTGGCTCGGGCGTTAGGCTTATCGGCACGGAGACCGCCAAACGAACATTGCTCACGAATCTATTGGGGGAACAGTTTTCAGAAGCAAATCTATTTCGTCTGATGCAGGAACAGCCGGAGGAAGAGGGAGCAAAGCAAGCAGCTTCCGAGCGGTTGCTGCATTTGATCGACCGTAAGCTGATCCAGAAGGTCGAGAAAGTCTTACGCAACTGGCGGCAGCAATTAGAGTATCAGATCACGGATGATGCCTATATCAGTTTAGTGATCCATATCGTTATTTCGATCGATCGGATGCTTGCCGGACATTTTATTTATGAGCTACGGAATGAAAATGCAAAACGCTATCCGGAATTTCAAACAGCGAAAGAGATCATTGCCGAATGTTTGGAAATGGAAGCAGATGTTGTTCCGGACGGGGAAGCGGGACTGGTAACGATGCATATCCGCGGAGCAAAGGCGCTCCATTATGACAGCGGCGATTTTACAGGTAATGAACATATCCAAGCGGTGACCGTTGCCAAGCAGCTGATCACAAGCGTAGAAGCAAAGATCGACCGTCGTTTAGACCAACAAACGTTGCTAAAAGGTCTGACAGCACATCTAAGGCCCACACTGAGACGTTTACATGAAAATATGCGTATCCACAATCCATTAGTCAAATCGATCAAACAGGACTATCCTGAGCTGTTTGACATTGTCAAAGCAGCATTTACAGAAATTTATCAAAGCGGTAACGTCCCGGACGAAGAAATCGGATATCTTGTCCTGCATTTCGGTGCGGCGATCCTACAAGGCAATGAGGAAAAAGTTTATTCAGGCATCGTAGTCTGTGCCAGCGGGATCGGTACTTCCAGAATGTTGGTCACAAGGCTAAGGCAAGCAATTCCAGCACTGAAAAAGCTGCAGACGGTCTCGCTCTTTGAATTGCCGTTGCAAATGAAAAAAGAAAACTATGACGTGATCATTTCTACGATCGACCTTGGAAATGTCGATTTCCCCTACTTTTTCGTTTCACCAATGTTGACGGAGCGGGAAGTTTCGGAGATTGAAGTCTTTCTGAATGAAAAGCAGGCAAACTATCACCGTCATGCAGACGAAGAAGAGATCAATCGGCAGACTACGATCTTAGAAACCGTCCACCGACTGGAAAATAAACAGTATTATATTTCCACCATCATTGATCTTTTAAATAACTTCCAAGTTTCGCGGATCGAAGGAAACAGCTCGGATCTGGAAGATACACTTCGGGCATTATGTATGCGGATCATGGAAAAGGATCGAGAAATGAATGTGGAAATGCTTATCAAATCATTGCTTTCCAGAGAGAAGTGGAGCGGGTTCGGGATCACGGGAACCAATTTAGCACTCTTTCACGCCCGTAATTCCGAAGTGAAGACGCCGATTTTTCAAATTTTCCCATTAGAGAATAAAATGACTGTCCCTGCGATGGGCGGAGACAACATGGACGCAAGTACTTTTGTTGTATTACTTGCACCGGAAAAGTTCGCGCAGCAAGGGTTAGAAGTTATGAGCTATATCAGCGCGATGCTGATCGAAAGCGAACAGACGACACGCATCTTGGAATCCGCAGACAGCAGTTTGATCACAAGTTTCATCATTCAAAAGCTGAACCAGTTTCTGAATGCCTAGTATTGGAGGAATTAACCATGGAATTAAAACAAACAGACATTAAATTGAACCAAACATTTGCAGATAAAGAAGCAGCGATCCGTTTTGCAGGGGAATTATTAGTAGAACAAGGCTATGTCCAAACTGCTTATATCGAAAAAATGATCGAACGCGATGCTTTGACGTCCACTTTTATTGGGAATCAAGTAGCGATCCCGCATGGTACAGAAGGAAGCAACGAGCTGATCAATGAATCGGGGATCGTTATCATCCAGGTACCGGAAGGCGTGGATTTTGACGGAAATGAAGTGAAAGTCGTGATCGGTATTGCCGGCGCTGACGGTGAACATTTAGATGTATTGTCCAACATCGCGATCGTTTGCTCAGAAGAGGAGAATGTTGCAGAAATCATCCACGCAAAGTCTGCACAAGCAGTCATCGATCTTTTTGAAGGAAGTGACCTATAATGGCAGAGCAAGCATTGCACTTCGGCGCAGGCAACATCGGCCGTGGCTTTATCGGTCTGTTGCTTTCCAAAGCAGGTTACCAAGTCGTATTCGCAGATGTCAATGAACAATTAGTCGATGAATTGAAAAAAAGACAAAGCTATGAAGTCGTACTTGCCGACGAAGCAGAAGAAGTAATTCCTGTTTCTGGTGTAACGGCATTGCACAGTGCGAATGAAGCAGCAGCATTGATCGATACGATCGCTTCTACAAATATAGTCACTACCGCAGTTGGACCGAATGTACTGGCGATCATTGCTAAATCATTAGCGGCAGGAATCCAAAAACGCGTCGGCAATGAACATGTGTTACTTGTCATCGCTTGTGAGAATATGATCGGTGGCTCCGCATTTTTGAAAGAAAAAGTGTATGAGCAGTTAGATGATGAAACCAAGCAGTATGCCGATAAATATGTCGTTTTCCCAAATGCAGCGGTAGACCGTATCGTTCCTAATCAGACGAATGATGATCCGCTGACAGTAAAAGTAGAACCGTTTTATGAGTGGAAAGTCGAACGTCCAAAACAAGTAGCTGATCTGCCGGAAATTGATGGTCTTACTTTTGTAGATGACTTAACACCTTATATCGAACGGAAGCTCTTTACCGTCAATACCGGCCATGCTGTTACAGCGTATTTTGGTTTCATGCGTAAAATCGACTCGATCGAATCTGCCATCCATAATGAACAGATCCTGTTTGCCGTTCGCAGTGCGCTAGAAGAAACGGGTGCGCTCTTAGAACGGAAATTCCAATTCTCCCATACAGAACATCAAGCTTATATTGAAGAAATCATCAAACGTTTCAAAAACCCGAACATCTCGGACTACGTGACACGGGTAGGACGTTCGCCAATCCGCAAGATCGGGGGCGACGATCGTTTCGTGAAACCTGCCAATCAATATGTAGAAGCTTTCCATGAAACACCGAAAGCACTCATCGATGCGATCGCAGCAGCCCTTCATTTTGATAATCCCGAAGATGAAGAAGCGGTTGCCTTGCAGAAAATGATTCAAGAAGAAGGCGTAGATAAAGCAATCACAAAATATACCGGCATTGAACCATATTCCCGTTTGTTTGTGAATGTGAAAGAAGCATATGAGCAATTAGCATAAAAAAAGGCTGATCCTTAATTAGGGATCAGCCTTTTTTATTACCCGGGAAATGTTATAATAGAGAAAAAAAGGGGAGAATGGATTGAAATCACATAAAAAGAGAAAAATCGGGATAGTGGTCCTTGGAAGCATCATCATTATTATTGTTTTAGCTGCGCTGATCTACTGCAAACACATGAACTTCTGGCCATTTCAAGGAGATAAAATCGCCGGGCTTCCGGATGATCATTTAAAGGTAGCGGACAAAAAAGTGGAAGGGCCAGTTTCGCTGTTGTTTGCTTCTAGCGGAGAGATTTTATTTAATTCGAAGGCGAAATATATTTCGGCATATATCGATTATTATGAGAAGGACAAGCGGAAAAAGCATGAGCTATTGATGCAAATTGGCGTTGAAAAAGCAGGCTTGAATGGAGCTTTTGATTGGGGAATGTTTTCTAAAACGAATGATGTCATACTGCCGAGTGAAGGAAAAATAAGAATTATTAAGACAGACAGTGCTGAAACATCGAAAAGTTTCAAATTCCCTGTAATTAAATGGGGGGATAAGAACATCACAGCTTCCTCATTCAATGCTTTCTCATCTGGGAAAATCAAACTAGGTAAAAAATATATCGTCCAAACATGGACATCTGATGGGCGTGCATATGGTGAAGCAGCTGATATCTTCAGTAAGAAAGCACTGCGACACAGTAACCAAACGAT
Organism: Listeria grayi DSM 20601; assembly: GCF_000148995.1. Lineage (GTDB taxonomy): Bacteria > Bacillota > Bacilli > Lactobacillales > Listeriaceae > Listeria > Listeria grayi. The sequence goes on along the minus strand of NZ_GL538352.1, from coordinate 1,248,561 downwards.
TATTTTCTATATTGTTTTTAAATAATTTTACAAAAAACGAGGTCACTAATTTTAGATAGTGACCTCGTTTTTTTATCTGCGCGATTTCATACCTTTCAGCTGTTGAAGATTTTCATCTGCGAGAAAACGTGTATATGCTTCCGTTTCGGCACCATAAATCGCAATCTTCCCAGCTCCATCATAATGAAGTCCCCAGCCATATTTTTTCGGTAGCGGCGAGGCGCGGAAACATGCTTTCGGCTTAGAGAAGAATTCAGTCCGAAGGGTTGCCAACGCTTTTTCATCCGTTGTAGAAATATCATTTTTGAGCAGGTGGGTTTGAAACTGTACATCTTCTTGAGTGAACGCATAAGGATGGTCATGCAGCAGCTTATATTCCAGTGTTGCCACGGTTTCTTTCCCCCTATACTGCTCAGGCGTTTTGCTTGTTGTTACAGGAGAATCTTCGGAGATACGGATAAATGTATTAACATAACTCACAGTATTCACCTTCTTTCCTGTTTTATTTTATTATAATACAAAAGAACACATTGTAAATATGTTGTCAGTTTTGGAGTTATATGGCACAAATTTTGTTCTTTAAATGGCAAAACACCTCTTATTAACTAAATAAGAGGTGTTTATGATTATCTCAATTTAAACTTTTCTATAGCTAATTTAATCTCGTCTCTAACACGTTGGAATTCTGACCATTCTTTACCTGCTGGATCATCAAAACCCCAATGCTCTTTTTTAACGTTTGGTGGTAAAATAGGACAATTATCGTCTGCATCACTACATAACGTTACGACCAAATCTGATTGTTTTAAAATATCATTATCAATCAAGTCTGACGTATGGTTTGATATATCAATATCTACTTCTTTCATAGCTTCTATTGCTTTAGGATTAACACCATGTGTTTCAATACCAGCAGAATAGACATTCCAACCTTCACCCAATATTTCCTTTCCCCAACCTTCAGCCATTTGGCTACGACAAGAGTTTCCTGTACATATAAAATAAATTGTTTTCTTATCCATAATTAAAGCCCCTTTTCTTAAAATATGATTAGTGTAAGGTATAAACCTAAGAGTGTTACAAATAGGACTGGAATAGTGATGATAATTCCAGTTTTAAAGTATGTTCCCCACGAAATCTTCACACCTTTTTGTGTTAAGACATGTAGCCACAATAATGTTGCTAAAGAACCAATTGGCGTAATTTTAGGTCCTAAATCAGAACCTATGACATTCGCATAAACCATGCCTTCTTTTAATATTCCTGTAGCACTGGATTGGCCAATCGCTATTGCATCTATTAAAACAGTTGGCATGTTGTTCATAATCGAAGATAAGAAAGCAGCTATAAAGCCCATACCCATGATGCTGCTAAATAACCCATAATTTGAAATGTTTGTTAAAACATCCCCAAGGATCGTTGTAATACCTACATTTTTTAGTCCAAACACAACAAGATACATACCAATAGAGAATACAACGATATTCCATGGTGCACCTTTAATCACTTGTTTTGTATGAACTGCTTTAGATTTACGAGCTAATATTACAAAGATAAAAGCAATAATACCAGCAATAATTGATACAGGAATTTGGATAAACTCGCTAACAAGATATCCAACGAGTAGTACTGCTAATACTATCCATGAAAGCTTAAATAACTTAGAATCTTTAATTGCACTTTTAGGATCTGATAGATTTTCTGTATCGAACGTTTTAGGTATGGATTTTCTGAAATATAACCATAAAACGAGAATACTAGCAATCAGAGAGAATATATTAGGAATGATCATTCGGCTAAAATATTCAATAAATCCAATATCGAAGTAATCTGCAGAAACGATATTAACTAAGTTACTTACAATTAAGGGAAGTGATGTAGTATCAGCAATAAAACCACTGGCAATAATAAAGGGGAAAATCACTTTTTGATTAAATCCTAGATTCCTTACCATCGCTAATACAATAGGCGTTAAGATTAAAGCTGCACCATCATTTGCGAAAAATGCTGCTACAATTGCCCCAAGTAACATAATAAAAACAAACATTTTTAAGCCATTACCGTTTGAAGCCTTGACCATATGTATCGCAGACCATTCAAAAAAACCAATTTCATCTAATATTAATGAAATAAGAATAACAGCCACAAAAGTTAAAGTTGCATTCCAAACAATACCTGTTACTTCTAATACATCAGAAAGACTTACGACTCCTGTAATGATAGCAACAACAGCTCCAATTAAAGCTGTAATACCAATATCTAAACCTTTTGGTTGCCAAATCACAAAGGTTAAAGTTAAAAGAAAAATTACAATTGCTAAAATAGTCATCAACAGTCACCTGATTTCACATTTTTACATACACATCTTTGATTAGATGTATTAATGATGTTCAAGTTTTGGATAATATCATCTAAAATAGCATGATTAAGTTGATACCAATGTTTATTGCCGTCTTTTCGTGTTGTAACTAATTCATTATCTACTAATGACTTCATATGATGACTTAGTGTAGGTTGTGAGAATTGAAAGTGTTCTAATAAGTCACAAGCGCATAGCTCACCACAAGAAAGTAAATCTAATATTTCTAACCTACTTGGATCTGATAAAATTTTTAATATTGTTGATAGTTCTTTATAAGACATGAATAAACCTCCTAGACATTAAATAGATTAACATCTATATAGATTGTTGTCTATGTTATTTTATTTACTATTTTTTATTCTATATATAGTTTGACGTGTAATACCAACTTCTTTAGCTATAGTACTTATAGATTTACCCTGTTCAAGTAATTCAACAACTCGGTAATAAACTAAACGCTTTTGTGGGTCTTTAGCATTGGGAGAATACAGAACAGGTCTCCCTTTATATATACCTTTTTCTTTGGCGACTTGAATCCCTTGAGCTTGTCGACGTTTACTTTCATTTCTTTCTTGTTCTGAAATCATTGCTAAAATTTGAATAATTAAATCTTTCATAAATTTATCTAGTAGTGGATTTCCAATGACTTCATTCATCATAGGTAAACTCGTTATCATGAGCTGAACTTCTTTATCTTTTAAGTAATTAACTGTTTGAATTATTTCCTCGTAATTTCTTCCTAGTCTATCAATAGATTCAACAATTAAACGATCTCCCATTCTTAAAAAATTTAATACTTCTTGAAAAACAGGTCTGTTTTCTATAGATTTACCTGATTGTTTTTCTGTGAAAATTTTCTCAGCACCAAAAGATTGCAAATTTTCAATTTGCCTATCTAAATTTTGATCAATGGTCGAAACTCTTGCATAACCAACTATCATTTTTAGCACCCCTTTTTCATACACCCTAATAATACTGTCAAGGGCCATATTAAAATGTTGGTTTTAGGCCACTGAAAATGTAGGTGAAAATCGTTTAAACGTTTTTACGATTTCACCTCTTTGTTTTCGCTATAACTCTTCATTCTATAAGAGGGCCCCGTAATTTGGATCAATTTAGAGTGATGGACCAACCGGTCCAGTAGCGCGTTGGTAAGCTTCTTGTTTCCAAATATTTCGGACCACTGGGATAGTGGGATATTGGTTGTAACAATCGTAGATTTTCTTTCATACCGCATATTAATCAGCTGAAAAAGTAAGTTGGAACCTTCTTTGGAGAAAGGTAAATAGCCGACTTCGTCGATAATCAACACCGAATAACCCGAATATTTTTTTAGCATCGTTTCGCTAGTTCCGCGCTTGTGAGCGCGGATCAAACGATTCACTAATTCAGTGCTCGTAATGAACAAACAACTTAAACCACGATCGATACATTCTAATCCAATTGAAACGGCTAAATGGGTCTTTCCAACACCACTATTTCCAATAAAGAGAATATTGTCATATGTGTCTAAAAAGCGTAATGTTAATAAATCCTGCATTTCCTTCTTTTTTATCCTTGGTTGAAAATCAAAATTGAAATCATGGAGTCGTTTGTGGTAGGGGAACATTGCACGCTTTAATACCTTTTTTTGACTTTCTTTTTTACGATAACTAATTTCTTGTTGGGTGAGCTCGAATAAAGAGTCTACAAGCGATTTATCACTTTTGGCAACCTCATCTAAATGGGCAGGTAGATTTTCTTTCATGCAAGATAAATTCAATTCGTTTAGTTGATTTAACAATTGATGGTAATGGGACATCATTTCCTCCTTATAGATCGTCATATGCATGTAAATTATCATCGACAAATCGCTCTAATTCTTCATCTTCTAAATATTTAAATACATCGGAACGCAAAATTTCAAGCGAGTCTTCGCGTTGATAATTAAGCGCTTTTTCACTTATAGGATGGGTTCGAATACATTTATCCCCATACCAAACAAATAGATTGTCCCTACGAATATCTAACGTCACTTCTTTCCCAATATATTTAACAGGAACAGAATATTTAGCATTTTGATATTGAACCATGGACTCCATCGATACCTTTCTCAGTAGACGTTTATTTCTAGAAACATAGCTGAGCAATTCTAAACGATGGATGGGAGCTAGTATGGGAAGCTCTTCCTTTAGTAAAACCGTCGGTTTGTTGTGGATGGCTTGTGAGACGGAGCCATTCAGATCTGCATCAATTCATATATGATCTGTTTTAACTCTTGTACATCTGTAAATTCATAATTAAAGACCATTAAACGCTCAACTGTTCGGGCTAATGCTTCCACTTTCCCTTTTGTTTGGGGTCTAAAAGGACGACAAGCAATCGGATGGAATCCAGCATCTTTCGCAAATTGCCGGAATTTTTCATTGAAAACAGTTTGTGTGAATTGACTCTTACTACGGTCGACAACGGTTTTCATATTGTCAAACCAAATTTCTTGAGGAATACCGTTTCCGCAATATTCAAAGGCATTGACTAAACACTGAAAAACCGTCGGTTGTGTTCGATCAAAAGTGAGCTCTAAGTACTTCATTCTTGAGTAACCAAGAATATAGAGAAAAATATTGAAATAAAACACTTCACCGTCTCGGCTAACCATTTTAACGTTTTCTTTCCAATCTACTTGAGCAGAAAGACCGGGTGTGGTCTCAATACGAATCGTTGCTTTTTGTACTTTTTCTTCCCGGTATTTACGACAATAACGTTTAATCGTTGTATAACTCCCTTTATAACCTTTTTTACCTAAGAAATAAAAGATAGAAGCTGCCGAACAATTTAATTCTAATTTATCACGAATAATTTCTTCAAAACCATGAAGCAAAGGAGGGACCGAAGGTTTTCTCTCTCTAAGCTTATCTAAATCCCCCGTCAATCCAGCTTCATAATAGCGTTTAACCGTTCGATAATCACAATTATATTGTTTGGCAAGGGCTGCGAAATTAGGATGAATTTCATTCATAATGTGTAGTAACACTCCTTCTAAGACATCTTTTCTCATGATTCACTCTCCTTGGATAGTTTCATGAAAAAGAATATCAGATTTGTCATGTACCTACATTTTCGATGGCCCTTTTCCTACATTTTAATATGGCCCTTTACAAAAAGCAGACGGAGCGTCAGTAACAGTGAAATATGAAGACGAAAAAGGTAATGAGCTAGCACCGAGTGAGAAACTGAGCGGAAAACTAGACGCTCCATACGAAACAACAGCGAAAAACATTGCCGGTTGGACAGTGAAAACGACTCCAAACAATGCACAAGGTACTTTCACGGATAAAGAACAGACTGTGACATACGTTTACGAAAAAGCAGATGGCGCGTCAGTAACAGTGAAATACGAAGACGACAAAGGTAACGAGCTGGCACCGAGCGAAAAACGGAGCGGAAAACTAGATGCTCCATACGAAACAACGGCGAAAAATATCGCCGGTTGGACAGTGAAAACGACTCCAAACAATGCACAAGGTGTTTTCACGGATAAAGAACAGACCGTAACGTATGTTTACGAAAAAGCAGACGGCGCGTCAGTAACAGTGAAATACGAAGACGACAAAGGTAACGAGCTGGCACCGAACGAAAAATTGAGCGGAAAATTAGATGCTCCATATGAAACAACGGCGAAAAACATCGTCGGTTGGACGGTGAAAACGACTCCAAGCAATGCGCAAGGTACTTTCACGGATAAAGAACAGACCGTGACATACGTTTACGAAAAAGCAAACGGAGCGGCAGTAACAGTAAAATATGAAGACGAAAAAGGTAACGAGTTAGCACCAAGCAAAAAATTAAGCGGAAAATTAGACACTCCATATGAAACAACGGCGAAAAACATTGCTGGTTGGAAACTTGTGGCTGCTCCAAGCAATGCCGAAGGGAAATTCACTGCAAAAGAACAAACTGTCGTTTATGTATATAAGAAAGCAAGTGATAAGAATAAACCTTCTGTACCTAAGAAACCAGATAAACAAGGGGATAAGAAGGCAAAGCCAACCAAGAAAACGCCAAAGAAAAATTATAAAAATACGCCTAAGAATCAAAAAAATGATCCGGAAAAAATCCATTTACCTTCCACAGGAGATGTATGGATGGATTCAGCCATCTATATACTGGCAGGTCTAAGCGCACTGATTGCAGGTGCGGTTCTGATCCGAAGAAGAAAACATGTATAAAATAAAGAAAAGCACTTTGTCGAAATAATGACAAAGTGCTTTTCTTATCAGTGATGACCGATAAAGAAACTAATGATCAAAATAATCAGTACGATAACGGTAATAATCACATATAGCCAGTCTTTTTCTTTATAAAACGAATAAATCGACACGACAACACGCAAGACAGGCGTCAAAATCAAGACGAACAAACCAAGCATGATGATCGCAAAAGCTTTTCCGGCAAAAATACCGCTGAAAATAGTCTGGAAAGTAACCGGATAATGACCGGCAGCATAGCCGGATTCGCCTGTGATCAGATAGAGGAGCAAGCCGAGCAAGATGATCACAGCTGCTGTCACAACCCCAATACGAAGGACTTTCCCGATAACGAGTTCGATTTTCTTTAATTCATCGTCAAGCGCAGTCATTAGAATTTCACCCCAAATCCGTTTAGAATCATTTGGATACCAATGTAGAATAGAATCGGAATGAAGATCATACGAATCCATTTAGCTGGCAAAATCTGCATGATGCGAGAGCCGAGCGTTGCACCGATCAAGACTCCTAATGCCACTGGTGCAGCTATTTCCGGACGAATCGAGCCGTTGAAAAAATAAACGGTCGCGCTGGCTGCTGCTGTGACACCCATCATCAAGTTGCTGGTCGCGCTAGAAGGTTTGAGCGGCATTTTCATAAAAGTATCTAATGCCATCACTTTAAAAGCGCCACTGCCGATTCCAAGTAGCCCGCTAGCAAGGCCGGCTCCGAACATCACGCTGAATCCGGAGGGCACGTGTTCGACGCGATAATCGACGTCTTTGCGAAGTGCTTTATCATAATAAGTGCTGTCGAGCTTTAGTTTTTCTGCGATCTTATCTGGCTCCTTATTGAGTTGCTCGGTTTTTTTGGAACGCAGTTTGATAATCATGTTGGTTGCGGAATAAACAAGTAAAAGTCCAAATAAAATATACATAAAAGTAGCGTTCAGCACGCCTGTCAAAACGGCACCGAGAATCGCACCAATTGTTGTCGCGATCTCTAGAAACATTGCGACGCGCAAATTGAGCATTCGATCTCGCAAATAAGCAATCGTCGAGCCAGAGCTGGTGGCGATAACTGAAATGATGCTGGCGCCGATCGCATATTTGATGTCTAGCCCGAAAACAAGCGTCAATACAGGAGTCAAGATGATCCCGCCGCCTAATCCCAATATGGAGCCCAAAATACCCGCAAGAATACTGAACCCGAATATCCCTAGTGTAACCATGTTTACATTTCCCCATTTCTGCTTCTTGTAGCTTTATTTTAGCATAATCGTTATAATATAAAAAATACATATTTCAATGAGCTTTCATATTTTTTTCGTATGGCAATTTATAAGGGGGAAGCAGAATGAACCTCAAACAGCTGGAATATTTTTTAGCAATCGTGGAAGAAGGACAAATCACTGCGGCAGCGCAAAAACTTCATATCAGTCAGCCACCGCTCAGTTATCAGATTCATTTGTTAGAAAAAGAACTAGGTGCTAAAGTCTTTGTTCGTGGCAGCAAGGGAATCACGCTGACGGAATCAGGCAAACAATTGAAGCAACGGGCCGAGCAGATCTTATCTTTAGCAGAATTGACAAAAAACGAGATCGGAAAATATCAGCAGGGGAAATCAGGGACGTTGCGGATCGGGACAGTTTCTACTTCGGCAGGATTGCTGCCAAATAAAGAAATGCAGCAGTTGACCGCGGATTATCCGCATATCCATTTCGAGATATATGAGGATAATACATTCAATATCTTGGACAAGCTTAAAAACGGCATGATCGAACTGGGCGTGGTAAGAACGCCATTTAACAATCAAAATATCGAGGGCAAGTATTTCAATACTGAACCAATGATCGCCGTCTTTAGCGAGCTTCCGCAATCATGGTCCAAAAAAGAAACGGTTGCTCTAGCAGATTTGAGCGAACAGCCATTAGTTATCTATAGACGATTTGAACAGTTGATCCATGCTACATTTGCTGATCAACAGCTCCATACCTTTATAAGCTGTACTTGTGATGATGGCCGTACAGCGATCACATGGGCAAAGTCAGGCATGGGAATTGCGATCGTGCCGGCGTCGATCGGTAAAATGATGAAAGTCGATAAAGCGAATTATAAAACCATTGATTATCCCGAATGGTGGACAAAGCTAGCGATCATCTGGTTGGCAGAAGCGGAACTTTCCCCACTTGCAAAGCGTCTGACCGAACTTTTTTAAAATAATGCTTGACCAGCTTTTTAACGCGTGGTAAACTTTAAATCGAAATGATTACGATTTGAGCGGTTAATAAATATAACAAAGGATTTCGCTTATACATAAAGTTATATCTTCTTTTTTGCTCCTTAAATCGTAATAATTCCGAATAAGGAGTGTGGAAAATGAAAAAATTAAGTCTTATTATCAGTGTTTTAACCATTCTGCTCGTTTTAGCAGCGTGCGGCAATTCTGGGTCAAGTTCGAGCAAAAAACTGCAAGTAGTGACGACTTTTTATCCGATGTATGATTTTACAAAGAATATAACAGGCAATAACGCCGACATCCATATGTTGATCGAAGCCGGTACAGAACCGCATGATTATGAACCAAGTGCGAAAGACATCGCGAAAATTGAAGAAGCGGACGTCTTCGTATATAATAGTAATGATATGGAGACTTGGGTTCCGAAAGTGCTGAAAAATATCGATAGAAAGAAAACAACGGTCATCGAGGCAAGTAAAGGAATCAAACTTTTGGAAGGTGTGGAAGAAGAGGAAGAGCATGGCGACGACCACGGTCATGCACATGATCCACATGTTTGGTTGAGTCCTGCATTAGCGCAAAAAGAAGTTGCCACTATCGAAGCGGGCCTTAAAAAAGCAGATAAAAAACGTACTAGCACATATGAAAAAAATGCAAAAACGTACACAGCGAAATTGGAAAAACTGGATAATGACTTCAAAGACGGTTTGAAAGGCGCAAAAAACCGTGATTTTGTAACTCAGCACGCTGCCTTCCAATATTTAGCAAAAGAATATGATCTACACCAAATTGCGATCGCAGGTCTATCACCTGACCAAGAGCCTAGTCCGAAACGTTTAGCTGAATTGCAAAAGTTCGTGAAAAAGCATGACACTAAGATCATTTATTTTGAAGAAGTAGCATCACCGAAGATCGCGCAGACACTTGCAGATGAAACAGGTGCGAAAATGGAAGTACTGAGCCCGATCGAGGGAATCACTGCAAAAGAACAAAAACAAGGAATCGATTATATTTCTTATATGGAAGATAATTTAAAAGCATTACAAAAAACCATCAAATAAAAGGATCGAGCGAATTTGAATTATATTGAAGTAGACGACGTGACATTCAAATACGAAGAAGAACCTGTGCTAGAGAACATTTCCTTTCAAGTGAAGGCAGGCGAATTTGTTATCCTGACAGGCGAAAATGGAGCAGCGAAAACGACGTTGCTCCGTCTTGTTTTGGGATTGTTGAAGCCAGATAACGGCGCGGTAAAACTAGCTAAAAAAAATACAGAAGGAGGCAGACTGCTTACCGGATATGTTCCGCAGCAGATCGCTTCTTTCAATGTGGGTTTTCCCAGCACGGTCTTGGAATTGGTAACATCAGGCAGATATCCAAACGGAAAGTGGTTCAAGCGGTTACGAGAAGAGGATAAAATGCATGTTGAAAAGGCGTTAAAGTCTGTCAACATGTGGGATTATCGTCATAAGCGGATCGGAGAGCTATCTGGCGGACAAAAGCAGCGAATCTGCTTAGCACGAATGTTTGCGACGGACCCGGATCTGCTTCTGCTTGACGAGCCGTCGACGGCTATGGATAAAGAAAGTAAGGCGAGGTTTTATGATCTCTTGAAGCACGAATCTTCTAAGCATGGCAAGTCGATCTTGATGATCACCCACGACAGCGACGATATGATCGATTATGCAGACCGGCATATTCGCTTGGTTCGAAAGGAGGATGTCCCTTGGAGATGTTTCTCTATGGATTCATGCAGCGCGCATTCCAAGCCTCAATGATCATTGCGATCATTGCACCGCTGCTTGGAGTGTTCTTGATCTTGCGTAGACAATCTTTGCTGGCGGATACGTTATCCCATGTCTCGCTGGCAGGGGTAGCACTCGGATTGATCATCAATGTAAATCCGACATTCACGACGTTGCTCGTTGTCGTGATCGCAGCACTTGGAATCGAATATCTGCGAATGATCTACCAAAGCTATTCCGAGATCTCTATTGCGATCTTAATGGCAGGAGGTCTTGCTGTCGCGCTTGTTTTGATGAGCCTGAACGAAGGAGGCATAACAACGAGTGTCCAGCAATATTTGTTTGGATCGATCGTCACGATCACCGCGCAGCAGGTAAAGATCCTCGCTGTCTTAGGGATCGCGATCGTCATCTTATTCCTTGTTTTCCGTAGGATCATGTACGTCTTGACGTTCAACGAAGACATTGCGCAGGCAGACGGATTGCCTGTTAAACTGATCTCCCTGTTATTCAGTGTCATCACCGGGATTTCGATCTCTGTTATCATGCCGATTGCAGGAGCACTGCTTGTTTCAGCGCTGATGGTACTTCCGGCAGCGATCGGGATGCGGCTATCACGAAGCTTTATCTTCTGTGTCATCAGTGCGATCATTGTTGGTGTGATCGGGATGTTCACTGGATTGGTATCCTCATATGAATTGGGAACACCGCCGGGAGCTTCTATAACGCTGATGTTTATTGTATTATTTATATTGATCGCGATTTGGAAGCGAGTATCGCTATTTATTCGGAAAAGGAAAAATAATTAAACATTAAAAAAGCCCGTATGTAGACCATTTTGAATGGGTTCTGCTTCGGGTCTTTTTTTCGTCAAAGAAGCCGGACGAATCGGCGATGCAGATAATAACTCACACCTAAACAAGCCAGCTCCGTGAGTAGCAGTATGTAGATCAAGCTTTGCCAAGAAGTTTGAATGATCTCATGCTGGTCATTTACTTTCTGAAGTAAAGCGACTTTGATGCTTACCATCTTACCGTTTGCTTGCTTATAGGGCGTATTGATGAGCGTACCGCGAAAAAAATCTTTGCCTACTCGGATCGTTGAAGGATGATTCAACTTCAAAGAACCCTCAGAAAGAGTAGCGAAATTCGTTTTTGTATCATCTGCCAGTTCGATCTTTTTGCTGCTGTCAGTGAAGTAGATCTTCGTGATCCGATCTTGTTTCTGCTCATGCAAAAAATTCGTTTTCTTTAAACGCAATGTCAAACTGTTTTTGCTGAATTCAAGATGGTTATCGATTTTACTATAAACGACATGCTTTATTTGAAAGGCCAAGACAGTTCCGAGGATGAGAAAGATAAAAGTGATGCTTATTAGAAAAAGAATAGATAATTTCCATTTTTTCATGAATGAACGCCTACTTCCGTATTTGATTCTGTTTTTTTAGTATACCTAATTACGGGGGATTTAAAAAGAATCAAACCTTTTATGGGCCGGGAAATGACAGTTTCGTTGTGAGAATGAAAATAGATACGACCCGCTAAATTTTGATGAACATGTTATATTAGATAGTGAGAAGAAACAACAGAAGGAGAGAGATACATGTATAAACTGGTAGCAATCGATATTGATGGAACGTTATTAAATGGAGCGCACGAGTTGGTAGAAGAAGTCAAACAGGCGATCATAGAGGCTGGACGCATGGGTGTGAAGATCGTTTTGTGTACGGGCAGACCGCTTTCAGGGATCAGACGCTATCTGGGAGAACTGGATCTACTGCATGTAGGTGATTACGCAGTGACTTTTAATGGCGGTATGGTACTGGAAACGGAGACGGAGAAAGTACTGAAGTCATTTGCACTGGAACTTCCAGAAGTGAAAGAGATCTTTGACTTCTGCTTAGCGAATGATGCGAATATCACGTATTTCGATGCTAATCATATGTATACCCCACATCGCCATATTGCACCGATTACTTGCGAGGATGCATTACTGCTGCAAACGCCGCTATACTATCAGCCTGCAGAGGAAATAACTGCGGAGATGGATATCGCGAAAATCATGGTATTGAATGATCCGATTCAGATCAATCAATTGATTGCTTCTTTAACAGATGAACTCAAGGAAAAATATTATATCGTCAACAGCGTACCCTACAATTTGGAATTTCTGAAAAAAGGTGTCAATAAGGGGACGGCTTTACAAGCGCTCGCGGAATCATTAGGAATCGAACGCAGCGAAGTAATGGCGATCGGGGATGCTGTCAATGACCTTGAGATGCTGCGCTATGCGGGGCTGGGCGTTGTGATGGGAAATGCTTCAGCAGACATCAAAGCAGTAGCTGACTTTGAGACAAAAACCAATAACGAAGCTGGTGTTGCTTATGCGATCCGTCATTTCATCGAGGGAATCGCCAAGTAAGAAGGACTTGGTTTGCAACCGCTATTTCTATCGCCTATAATAAAAGTAAGCGTTACAAAGGGGGATGCACATGGAAAAAAGAGTTATTATCAAAAGCAAAGCGTTCTTATGGTCCACTAACAAAGAGAATGAGATCGCAAAGCGTATCACCATGGAAAATCCGCTTTTGCTTGGACACATTACGAAACAAGAAGCAATGGAGCTTTACGAAAATCGCTTGGTTGTTTCCGAACTACTTTATGGCGATGTCGTGGAAGTGATCAGCACAGATAAGAAATTTGCGAAAGTAGTGGTGCCGGAGCAAAAATCTTTCCAAGATGAAAAAGGCTATCCCGGTTATATCGCTTTGGCAGATCTTGGACCGATCCCAGAAAACTATCCGGAAACTCGCAAAGCAGGGGTTATTTCCAAGACAGCTGAGTTAGCATTTGAAGCTGGTATCAGCCAAGAGATCTCGTTCGGAACGATATTGCGTGTGGGTAAAGAGAATCCGTATACATATACCGTATTCACACCGCATGGCAAAGCCGAGATCCCGAAAATATCGGTAATGCTACATGAAGAAGTAAGTAGAGAAGCAATCGTGCGAAATGTGATCCATTCAGCACGGAAGTTTTTGGAACTGCCTTATGTCTGGGCAGGCACGAGCGCGGCGGGATTTGACTGTTCCGGCTTTGTATATGCCTTATTTCGGACATATGGGATCTGGATCAGCCGTGATGCAGAAGAACAATCCCATGAAGGGAAACATGTCGATTATGCGGATGCAAAACCAGGCGATCTGCTGTTCTTTGCTTATGAAGAAGGCAAAGGCGCTGTTCATCATGTCGGTTTGTATTTAGGCAGTGACCAAATGATCCATTCGCAGACACCAGGTTCCAAGGTCATCATCACGAAACTCAGCGGAACCAATTACGAAACGGAATTATGCACAGTAGCTCGTCATTTTTAAGGAGGCGGCGGTATGGATTTAGCCGACATGAAGCAGCCGCCTTTTGAATATGGGCTGCTGATCGCAAATGAAGAGAAGATTCTTTATGCTGAAAAGAGCGAGAAACTATTTCCGTCAGCAAGTCTGATAAAACTCGCTGTATACGCGTATTATTATGAACTTATCTGCGAAGGGAAAATAACAGCGGCCAAAATAGTTGTTGTTTCGCCAGAAGCTTATCCAGGCGGGGCAGGTATTCTCGCGCTGCTTCCACAAAAAGACCGCTGGACGATCGAGGAATTATTAACACTGATGATCGCCGTTTCAGACAATGCAGCTACCAATCTGCTCATCGAAGAAGTGGGAATGTCGACAATCCAAAAATGGCTGCAGTTAAAAGGCTGGGATTCTGATGTCCAACTCAATAGATTGATGATGGCAAAGACGAAGCCGGATAATTATGTGAATGCCTCCGGAGCACTGGCATTACTGCGATTTATTTTTTCACTAGGTAGGGGACAAAACGAACTAAAGCACGCGATCCAACGTCCCTTTTTTAACCAGCAACACCGTAGTAACTTACCGGGGGGACTGGACGAATATGGGATATCAGAACTACGAATCGGCAACAAGACGGGAGAACTGGCAGCTGTAAAGCATGATGTAGCTGTTTTTTGTTATCAAGAAAAAACGATCTGGGCAGCGGCTCTTACGAAACACGATCATCAAGAAAACTGCGTTATTGAGTGGATGCAACATATCGGCAAGCAGATTTTCACTGTATTACAGGAAAGATGATGAGGAGGAGGAGCAAGGATGAAAAAGAAAATGACAAGCTTGTTAGTTCTAACAGTAGTATTGGCTGTGTTTATGGTAGGCTGTGGGAGCGGCAATAAGAGCGGCGCTGATGACAGCTCGAAAACATTAAAATTAATGGAAAATTCAGAAGTATCTTCAATGGATTCAGTACTTTCTCAAGATGTTCCCAGCTTCAATGCTCAGGGGCAAGTTTTTGAAGGTTTATATACATTAAATAAAAAAGATCAAGCTGTCCCAGCGGTAGCCAAAGAAATGCCGAAACTTAGCAAAGATAAGAAAACCTATACCATTCATTTGCGAAATAATGCAAAGTGGTCGAATGGAACCGCAGTAACGGCAAAAGACTTTGTATTTGCATGGCGCAAACTCGCGAATCCCGATACAGCAGCGCAATATGCCTTTTTACTAGATGGCACGATCGAGAATGGCACGGCGATCATCAATAATAAAAAGGACCCTAAGACATTAGGCGTCAAAGCGGTGGATGATCATACACTAGAAATAAAATTAGAAAGACCGGTTCCCTATTTCACTTCTTTACTGGCATTTAATGTGTTCTATCCGCAAAATGAAGCATATGTGAAAAAACAAGGCGACAAATACGCCCAAAGCAGTGAACGAATGATCTATAACGGTCCATTCACATTAAGCAAATGGACAAATACTGCTAAAAAATGGACAATGACTAAAAACCCTAAGTATTGGGATAAAAAACACGTGAAATCAGAGCATTTAGAATTTAACGCGGTCAAAGCACCAAACACCGCTGTTAATCTATACGATACCAATAAATTAGATGTGGCAACGCTATCCGGTGATTATGCCGCACAAAAACAAAACAACAAAGATTATCATTCCATGGTCGATGCTTACGTGACGCATTTGAAACTCAATCAAGAGCGAGACGGCAAAAAAACTCCGTTGGCGAATGAAAATTTGCGTAAAGCAATAGCTCTGGCGGTCGATAAGGAAACACTCATCAAAAAAGTGCTGGCTGATGGGTCCAAAGCAATCTATGGCTATGTACCAGAAAAATTCGTTACCAACCCGAAAACGGGAGAAGATTTCCGTAAAGAAAGCGGGAATTATATGGAACACAATGAAAAAGAAGCCAAGACCTATTTAGATAAAGCCAAACAAGAACTAGGCAAATCCATTCAATTGGAGATCTTGAACTCTGACTTGGAATCTAGTAAAAAAGTGGCTGAGTACCTACAAGGTCAACTGGAAAAATCCTTGCCGGGCGTGACGATCAAACTAAAAACAGTTCCGAAGAAGAACCTGCTGCAACAAACGCGTGATCAGGATTATGAGATCGCCCTTTCCAATTGGGGACCAGATTTCCAAGATCCGCTAACTTTCTTGGGCAACTATACGACTGGAAATACGTATAATGCGACAGGTTATTCCAATAAGGACTATGATAAGAAAATAAAAGATGCGTCCACCACACTAACGGTCGATCCTGAAAAACGCTGGGAAACTTTTATTGGCGCAGAAAAACAACTGATCGAAACAGATGCTGTGATCGTACCGCTTTATCAAACCGCGATCACGAACTTGCAGAAAAATAATGTAAGAGGAATCGTCCACCATAATTTCGGCACGACTTTTTCCTACAAAGAAGCGTATTTAAAATAAGGAGATGCAAAAAATGAAATTATGGGTTTCAGTAGATATGGAAGGCATAAACGGTTTGCCAGATGATACATTTGTCGACTCGAGCAAATACAACTACACGCGCGGACAGCGGATCATGACCCAAGAAGCAAACTGGGTCGTAGAAGAAGCATTTCGAGCAGGCTATGACGAAGTGATTCTCAATGACAGCCATTCTAAAATGAACAATTTGCTGGTTGAGGATATTCACCCGCAGGCAAAACTGATCAGCGGGGATGTGAAACCAATGTCGATGGTACAAGGTTTAGATGAAAGTGCCGATGCAGCTGTCTTTCTGGGGTATCATTCGCGAGCAGGTCAGCCGGGTGTGATGAGCCATTCCATGACGGCCGGTGTGCGCCATTTCAAAATCAATGACCAGATCATCGGCGAGTTTGGTTTCAATGCTTATGTAGCAGGCTATTACGGTGTTCCAGTCATTTTAGTTAGTGGGGATGATCAGATCGCTGCCGAAGCAGCACAGCTGATCGATGGCATCGAAACTGCGATCGTAAAAGAAGCAGTTTCCAGATCCTCCGCTATCGTGTATTCACTGGCCGAAAGCGAACGAATCGTCCGGGAAGCAGCCGAAAAAGCCTTTTCCGGTAATAAAGCGGTACTATTGACGCCACCAGAAAAGCCTGTGCTGAAAATCGAGTTTTGTAATTACGGGCAAGCCGAATGGGCATCTATGATCCCGAAATCCAAGATCGTGGAGGAAACGACAGTGGAATTTCAAGCAGACACGATCGTGGAAGCGTATCAAGCAATGATCGCAATGACAGAATTAGCGATGAAATGTGCGTTTTCTTCCTAAAATAAGCAATAGTCGCGTGAAAACTTTTAGCGGTTTTCACGCGCTTTTTTGAAAAGAAAAGTTTTTCTTGTTGACATAAAGTCAACTTTACCTTGTATAGTCATAAAGTGAGGTGAGAACGATGTACCAAATATCAGAAGCAGCAAGGCAGGTAGGCATCTCGATCCCAACGATCCGCTACTATGAAAAACTCGGTCTGATCGATGAAGCACCTAAGAATGAACGGGGCTATAAACTTTACAGCCAAACCGCGATCCACTATCTCGGCTTTATTGTGAACTTGCGGGAAACGGATATGTCGCTGGAGAAAATCAAACGTTATGTCGATGCATATAAAGCAGGCGATAATGCAGAATGCTATGCGATCTTGCAAGCACATGCTCTAGAGGTCGAATCAGAACTGCAAAAGCGGCAGCAGATCCTGACAAAGATCCATTACAAAGTCTCTCACTTTAATAAACTTAAAGGTGGCGGAAAATAATGCAAAATCCATTAAATAATGGTGGAAGTGCAAGAACAACAACGACTGATGTGATCAAAGGTATCGATTTAAAAGGAAAAATCGTTGTTGTAACAGGCGGGACAGCAGGTCTAGGACTAGAAACAGTCAGGACTCTTGCCAGCGCGAACGCTGAAGTAGTGGTGTTTGCAAGAAATCTATCCAAAGCAAAACAAGCATTAATAGACCTGCCACAAGTAACACTATATCAAACTCCTGTAGATCTCAGCGACAGAAAGACGATTGCTGGATTTACGGATTGGTTCCAAGCCAACTATCAGCAGCTAGATATCTTGATCAACTGTGCCGGCGTCATGGCTATCCCCTTTGCAAGAGATCCCCTCGGCAATGAACTGCAGATCTCAAGTAACTACTTAGGTCATTATTATTTGACGAAAGCATTGCTCCCATTGCTGAAAAAAACTGGCAATGCTCGGATAGTCAATCTATCTTCCCGCGCACATTGGCGTGCGCCATTTGATTTTGAAGACCCTAACTTCTTGGAAAAGCCTTATGATAAGTGGAAAGCATACGCGCAAGCAAAAACGGCAGTCGTCCTCTTCACGATTGCACTGGATAAACTTTACAAAGAATCAGGTATCCGCGCCTTTGCCGTGCATCCCGGCGGCATCGTGACAGGACTTTCTTCCAGCCTTACCGATGAAGAAATGTCAGCCATGGGAACGGCTAGGCGGTGTTTATTGCGAGAATGCTGATATTTCCCCCCTTTATACACCGGGAAATGAAGTTACTGGTGTGAAGGAGTATGCGATCGATAAGGAATTGGCGTTGGAGTTGTGGGAGAATACGGAAGGGTTGTTTCGTTAAGTAGGAGAAAAGCCAAGCTTCATAGAGCTTGGCTTTTTTTGTAGAATAGATAAAAATTGCGCATTGAAGAGCATGATTTTCTAGACGTAATGAAAAGCTGAAATGTTATCCAAGCGATAAAAGTTGGATTTTTGTCTATAAAAGAAACACTTTTTTGGGAAAACGTCACAGAATCTCCACAGCTTTTTTATCTTAACTGTGCTAAAATGGAAAAGATAATATTTGTAATTATCTGAATATTTATGCAGGAATTTAGAAAATAGACGGAGGTGGAAAAAATATTTAATTCAGATACAATAGGAATTCAGAATGAAAAAAAGGTAATAGGAAAAGGTAGTTTTTCTTTTTTGTATTTGATTCTAGGAATATTGTGGGCATTTACTTGGAAAGATAAACGATTGGAGATAAAGTATTAGCATATGTAAATCTTCCGGCGTGGTCACATGGAGATGCTGGAAATCATTATACAATGTTTTATGCACTACCGCTATTTGTAATAGCACTATTCTTATCACTAAGATACCCAAATCATTTTTTGGCAGTATCAAGTAAATATATTACATGTATAATTCTGTATTTGTATGTTTTATTTTTCCTCTCTGGAATGTTATAAAATCAATTTAAACTCGTCAGAGATTTAAAGGTGAAAAACTTAATTCTAATAACACCAGTAATAATTTTAATATATCAGATTTTGTACAGGCATAAGAAATAAAGCGAGCCTATCGAATTGAAATTTACATAAAAGTGACGTTGGGATGTTCTTGCATGGAGTATATACGAGTCAATGCCCAATGTGATCACAATGGCAAAATCAAGTAAAAGCATATACAAACAAAAAACTCCGCCATCACTAGGCAGAGTTTTTTGTTCGCCTTTCAACCATCAAGAAGTTGTAAAATAGTTCGCTTGCCATCTTGCGAGTAGTTTTTGTGTATCTGCCGCAGACAAAGATTTATATCCGATGATCTGCTCTCTTGCGACTTTCAAACTTTCAAAATGATCGATGAGCTGTTGTGCGGCGTTGTTGATGTAAACGTCCTTTAGCGTAACTAGTTTTCTTTCTTCGTCATCTGTGGATGCAATACCGACGATATAGCCGGCGGATGTGATCAATAGCATGTTGGGATTCATAACATACACTCCTTTTAAAGTTGATTTTGATTAATTGCAAAATATTTTTTATATAAAACCATATAGATAAAGATACAAGCTGCGGCAATGATTGCTGCAATAATATATAGACCTTGGAATGACATAATGCTATGGATTTCTCCCATGATGTAAGGGCCAACTCCTAAGCCTAGGTCAAGTCCGATAAAGTAGGTGGAGAGGCCAATACCGATCCGGTGTGGTTCGCAGACTTTCAAAGAGACTGCTTGCCCATTCGACATAAATGTTCCATAACCTAACCCGATCAAACCGCCGGAAAGCAGTAATACAAAGCTGTTGGAAGCGATACTTAGTACGAATAATCCGATAGCTAGAAAAATATAGCTGGGATACATGACATACCGTTCCCCTTTAAGGTCAAAAATTTTACCTGATAGTGGCCGGGTCGCAGTGATGACTAAAGCGTAAACGACGAAGAAGAAGGAACTTGCGCCAACAAGGTTGATCACTCTGGCGTAAGAAGCCAAGAATGTGAGTACCGTAGAATACGAGATCCCCATTAAAAAGGCAACAAAAGCGATTGGCAGCACTTTGTATTCGATAAAACTGGAAATGCTCCATTTTTGCAATGCTTTGCGGTGTTCTGCTGTTAAAACGATATTTTTTACTGGAAGATAGAAGCAGAGGACTGCGGTCAAGAAAATAATAATGGTGGAAAAGACAATAATCGTGTAAAAACTTGTTTTGCTGAGCAGGATCATGCCGATGAATGGACCGATCGCTGCTGCTAAACTGGTGCTCAACCCATAATAATTGATTCCTTCACCGTTTCTGGATTTAGGAATATAGGCTGTTACAATCGCATTGGTCGCGGTGGAAGTCGTACCATAAGCAAAACCGTTTAAAAAGCGTATCAGAAACATGACGAAAATCGAAGGCATATAAACATAAGCGATCGTGGTTACAAGGTAAAATAAGATGCCATATCGCAAGACTTGTTTTCGTCCGAATACTTCTAGTTTTTTCCCCATATAAAGCCGAGCCAGTAATGTACCAATAATATAAATGCCGGAAGCAAAGCCCGCTTGCCCTAGGGAGGCGTTTAGTTTTTCTTGGGCGATCACAGCGATGATGACCATCATCAAGTAATACACAAGATAAACAATAAAATTAATTAATGTGATTAAAATAAATCCTTTGTTGAATAATTTTTCTTTCATATAGTTGAATTTCCTTCCCTTATATAATTTATAATTGCTACAGAATTGTATGGAAAATTTGTTCGCAGGGAGATGATTTGCCTCTGCTGACAAGCATTATTATAGGGGGGATTTGTTTTTCTGACATTCCAGTTTGATATTCAACTACGATAAACACGAAAATGTATAACAAATGTTAAAAAAGAATCGTATGTATTTTTGTATGATAGGGTATAAATAATAAAAGGAAATGCGTAAAGGCAGGCGTTGAATAAAAAAAGGAGGTTAAGGGATGGATCATGAGATTCTTAGTAAATATGTAAGTTCAAATGATTTCCTTGTAACTACAAGAGGGAAACGTAAATATTTAACGTATGAAGGATTAGAAGATTCGTATGTATATATATTAAAAAAAGGGATTATCAAAACGAGTATTATTTCACGAGATGGCCGGGAGTTCAATTTGGAATATATCAATAAGCTGGATATCGTATCGCTCCTACGAGATGAGTATTCCCAATTCACTAATGCGCCTTTCAATATTCGTGTGGAATCGGATAGTGCGGAATTGTATCAAGTCGATCGAGTCCAGTTTTGGAAAGATGTCAATCAGGATGTGGAATTGCAGATCTATGTCAAAGATTATTACCGCACACGGCTGCTGCGCTCTATCAAAAAAATGCAGCAAATGCTGATGAATGGGAAATTGGGGGCAGTATGTACACAATTGTATGAACTATATAATTTATTCGGAGTGGAGATAGCAGAAGGAGAATACTTGATTGATTTCATGGTAAGCAATGAGGAGATCGGTCATTTTTGCGGAATCAACTCCGCCAGCAGTGTAAATCGGATCTTTCAGCAGTTGAAATCAGCGGGTGTTATCACAACGCGGAACCGGTGTATTATTATTAAAAAGCTGGAAGTTATTCAGGAACATGTGATTTTTTAGGCGGGTGCTTATATAAAAAACAGAGCTGCAATAATGCTCTGTTTTTTTGACCAAATTATTCGTATCAATACCAAAACCACTCTACTGGGAAATAAAAGAAATAGGGTGCGGTAAGTACAGCTAGAAGAATAGATAGACGTCGCGCGGTTTTAGGCGCTTCGTTTTTAAACACAAATTTACGATTAAAGTAATAGATCAGCCAGCCAACAAACGCGACAATGACTGTCATAAAGATTACAGTATCTACTCGCCAAAACACATTATACGCAATCGCATCAATAAAAGTTTTTTCTGAACCGTCATCATTCAGATAAAGGATAACAAGCGGTATCGCACCAATAATATCTGCTAGATAACCTAACAAAAACACTTTTAAGATATATTTTTTGTATTTCTTCCAAACTTGATCCGAAAAAATCCATAATCCTAACAAACAAACGATACTGTCGAAGATAAAGTTGGCGGGCAGCGTAAAGATAAGTATGGGTGGAAAAACAACGATCGCCCAGATAGGGAAAATCAAATTGTAAGCAACTACATCTTTATTTCGTTTCATTTATGACGCTTCCTTTCTGCTGGAAAAGCGGATACGTTTGAAGATCCCCTTTATTATAGCAGAGAACTAATAAGATAAAAAACACTTTCGTAACCAGCTAAAGGTTTTGAAAGTGTTTTTAGGCATTTCTATATTTTGATCAATGATGATTCTTTTCTCGCAATACTTCTTTCAGTGAAGGATAAACATTCAGTGATAAAGGCAGATCCATTCGTGCGATCTGTTTTGCCATTCTCGATTGGATCCCCGACACGATGATCGATACACCGAGCAGGTTCAAGACGTTGACGAGGTTGGCAAGCATTTCGCCTAGTCCGTCATCGAAAGCAGAGACCCCTGAAAAATCGATGCAAAGTTCTTCTGCTTGGATCGACACGCATTTGCTTGCTGCTATTTCGATGATCGTCCGCGCTCGATCGGGATTGATCTCGCCCATCAGTGGCAGGATCGCCAAACTATCCGTCAGTGCGATCACAGGCGTGCTGATCTCTTCCAATAATTTAGATTGGGTTTCCATATCTTGCTTGATCGCTTGGTAGTAAAGATTGCTGAATGCTTCGTTGATACGGTCGAAAGCTTTGTTTACGCTCTCCATATAATGTGCAAAAGCCTGTTTGGAAACTTCGGTATCAGCTACACAGTAATCGGTTATTTTTTTGATGAATTGCCGTCTCAATTTATCTAAGGTCATGATAACTTCGGGAAGCGGGACCTCGTTTTCCATCCGACGCTTGTACATGTGCGCCAGCCAGCTATCTAAGGAATGATAAAAAGTGCCTTTATCCGCGAAATAATCTAAAATAAGGCTGGCGGTCTGCTCGCTGTCCGCTTTGAGCTCGTCTTTAAATTGCGGGGAGTATACAAAACTTGTGTAGTTGTTCTCTGCATAAATGCCAGTCAACCAGTCTTCGATAATTTCCGCAGTGCTTGCGTCTAAAAATGTGATCATATTTTTTTGTGATTGTTCCATGAAATTCTTTCCCCCCATTTCTAGCATATACAATTCATCCCTCTCTTATTTTATGCTTAAAAAAGTTTACTGTCTATTTAAATTTTCGAAATCAGAATAAAAATGGAAATTCATTAAATTCCAAAGCTATTTAAACGGTGTCATGTTATAATAATAAGGAATGAATTGTAGAGAGGAAGTTTCTTGTGGGAAGACAAACAGAATGGATGGATAAACAGCCGATCGCAATGAAGTTGTTTTCTCAAAGCATTCAAGAAAACAGACTTTCGCATGGCTACTTACTCGAAGGACCATCTGGAACCGGCAAAAAAGAGATCGCATTATGGCTTTCACAGGCTATTTTTTGTCTGCAGCCGAAACCGGAGGAACTTGCCTGCGGCGAATGTGAAAACTGCATCCGCATCAAAAGCGGCAATCATCCTGACATCCATACGATCGTTCCAGACGGCGCAAGCATCAAGATCGAACAAGTTCGGCAGCTGAAACAGGAACTCAGTCGCAGAGGTATGGAATCCAATCAAAAAATAGTAATCATTGAGCAGGCTGACAAAATGACAGTTCAATCTGCCAATAGTTTATTAAAATTTATAGAAGAACCGGATGGTGGCATGCTACTGTTGTTTTTAACAGACAGACCGCAGCAGATCCTGCCGACGATCGCATCGCGGCTCCAGCCGGTAAGCTTTAAAGCACTTAAACATCAAGATCTGGTCGCTCAGATGACTGCGAGTGGCATTCCACAGCAGAAAGCACGTATCTACGCGAGTCTCACTGGCAGTACCGAGCAAGCGCAAGAATGGGAAGCAGAGGATTGGTTTGCAGAAGCACGGAATGTGGTGGTAAAATTATACGAAGGAATACATCATCAAGGTGTTTCCCCACTCATTCTCATCCAAGAGACTTGGATGACGACGCTTAAAGATAAAGAAAAAACAGCTCTAGGATTAGAGCTGCTCATTCTTTTGTATCGCGATAGATTGCATTTGGCGTTGCAGGAAGACTATGAACCAGTCTGCATCGCACAAATCGACATGTTGAAAAAAGATGCAATGCAGCATTCGCTGTCAGAAACATCAACGGATATTCAATTGATTTTAACACAAAAGTCAAAATTAGATTCCAATATGAATGTCCAATTATTAATGGAGCAACTTGTCTTGGAATTACAAGGGAGGTAAGCGATTTGGTCAAAGTTGTGGGCGTACGTTTCAAAAACGTCGGTAAAATATATTATTTTTCACCCGGAGAGTTGGAAATCGAACAAAATGATGGCGTTATTGTGGAAAATGCACAAGGCATCGAATTCGGTAAGGCAGTGATCCCTCCGCGTGATGTAGAAGAAGAGGATGTCGTTCTTCCTCTGAAAAACGTGATCCGCATTGCTACTAAAGCGGACTATCGTGTAATGGAAGAGAATATGGAGTCGCGAAAGAAAGCATTCGCGCTGTGTGATAAAAAAATCCATGAACGCAAATTGGATATGCGTTTAGTGGATGTGGACTTCACATTCGACCGTAATAAGATCATTTTTTATTTTACGGCAGAAGGACGAGTGGATTTCCGAGAATTAGTCAAAGACTTGGCGTCGGTCTTCCGCACGCGCATCGAGTTGAGACAGATCGGTGTCCGCGATGAAGCAAAACTGCTCGGCGGCATCGGTCCCTGTGGCAGAATGCTTTGTTGTTCCACTTTCTTAGGAGATTTTGAGCCTGTTTCCATCAAAATGGCAAAAGATCAAAATCTATCCTTGAACCCTACCAAGATCTCAGGTTTATGCGGTAGATTGATGTGCTGTTTGAAATATGAAAACGATGAATATGAACAGGCAAAACGAGAAATGCCAGATGTAGGAACCAAGATCAAGACACCAGAAGGCATCAAAGCACAAGTATACGGAATCAATTTGCTGAATCGCGTATTGCAAGTCCGTATTCCGGAAGAAGAAGCAGTTGTGGAATATGAGCTAGAAGAATTATTGCCATACAATGATTTTCGAAAACAACCTGTAAAGTCTTGAGGTGAAGAGATTGGATAAAAAAGCCATTTTTGATTCAGTCAGCAATATGGAAGAACAAATTGGAGAACTTTACCAACAACTTGGGGATTTGAAACAGACGCTAGGTGAAATGCTGGAAGAAAATAATCGCTTGACGATCGAAAACGAACACCTGCGCCGCCATTTTGATTTAGATGGCGAGCATAAAGAAAGCGCAGATTCCGACAGCGTTCTGGAGCCGAAACGCAAAGAAGAAATGGCACAGATCATCGAACTTGGTGAAGGCTATGACAATCTAGTCCAACTTTATAAGGAAGGTTTCCATGTGTGCAATGTCCATTTTGGAAGCCCCAGAGGGAACGATGAAGATTGTTTATTTTGCTTATCCTTGCTGAACAAAAAATAAATGCATCCCTCTCTTTCATTGCTAAAGAGAGGGATTTTTAAATAAATGGAGGAGTGCGGAATGGAAGAAGTGCTTTTAGAAGATGAACGACTTGATTTTTTATTAGCGGAGGATCTGCGGATCATCCAAAGTCCCAGCGTGTTTTCTTTTTCCTTAGATGCTGTTTTGTTGGCAAATTTTAGCCGTATCCCTAAGAAAAAAGGGAAGATCATTGATTTGTGCAGCGGAAATGGTATTATTCCTTTGCTACTCAGTACACGGACAAACGCATCGATCATTGGTGTTGAGCTGCAGCAGCGGCTTGCGGATATGGCGAAGCGGAGTATCCGCTATAATAAGCTGACGGAGCAGATCGAGATCTATGAACATGACCTGCGGACGATCACTTCCGTTCTTCCGAAAGAGCGGGCGGATGTCGTGACCTGTAATCCACCTTATTTCGCCACTCCGCCTACAAGTCTGAAAAACGGCAATCCGCATTTGGCGATTGCCAGACATGAGATCATGTGCACACTAGATGATGTGATAAAAACGTCTTCCGAATTAGTGAAACAAGGCGGAAAGGTATTTCTTGTCCATCGTCCGGAACGTCTGATCGATATGATCGACATCATGAGAAAATATCGCTTAGAACCGAAACGCGTTCAAATGGTACATCCGCAAATTCATAAAGATGCCAATACGGTACTGATCGAAGGGATAAAAGACGGCAAACCGGGTGTGAAATATCTGCCACCGATTATTGTCCACGATGCAGAACACGCGTACACCGATGAAGTGAGGGAGATGCTTTATGGCAGCCGCAGCTGATCATTATTTTTACGTCCTGCATTGCAGTGACAATACGTATTACGGTGGCTATACCACAGATGTGGAGCGGAGAGAAGCCGAGCACAATGCTGGGATCCGTTGTAAATATACGAAAACAAGACGACCGGTAAAGGTCATCCATTATGAACGATTTGCCAGCCGAAGTGAAGCAATGCAGGCCGAAGCGGCTTTTAAAAAACAAACACGCAAGCAAAAAGACGCTTATTTATCAGCAGCCAAGGAGAAGGAGAATTTACAATGAAAATCCAGCAAAGTTTTGGAGCGGATCAGTCTTACGGTAAGTTATATCTTGTACCAACGCCAATCGGAAATTTAGAAGATATGACATTTCGAGCAATTCGAGTGTTAAAAGAAGTGGCGGTGATCGCGGCCGAGGATACACGGAATACGATCAAACTGCTTAATCATTTTGAAATCCAGACACATATGATCAGCTACCATCAATTCAGCAATAAAAACCGCGAAGCAGAGATTCGTGAATATCTTTTGGCGGGCAAAGATGTCGCGCTTGTCAGTGATGCAGGGATGCCATGTATTTCCGATCCAGGATATGAGCTAGTCCAACAGTTGGTTGCCGAAGAAATCGCTGTTGTTCCGCTTCCGGGAGCAAATGCAGCATTGACTTCATTGATTGCGTCAGGGCTAGTGCCGCAACCATTTTACTTTCACGGCTTTTTACCGCGCGGATCGAAAGAAAAGCTAGCGGTACTAGAACAGTTGGGAAAACGAACTGCAACTTGGATTATTTACGAATCTCCACATCGGCTGAAAGATACACTCAAGGCCATGCAAAAAACGCTTGGCGATGATCGCCAGATTGTGATCAGCCGGGAACTGACGAAACGTTATGAAGAATTCGTGCGTGGAACGATTGCGGAAGTCCTGACTTGGAGTAGTGAAACAGAAATCCGTGGGGAGTTTTGTTTGATCGTAGAAGGTAGTAATCAAGAGGAAGTGCTTGAGGAGACTGCGTGGTGGAGCGATCTTAGTATAAAAGCGCATGTCGAGCAAGTGATGGCAGAACAAGCTATCAGCTCTAAAGAAGCGATCAAACAAGTCATGAAAGAGCGTAAATTGCCGAAGCGGGAAGTATATGCTGCGTATCATGGATTAGAAAGCTAAAGCGCTAAATTTGACAGTTCAAAAGAGAAGGCTTAATATTAGAATGAACGTTCGATTTAATCTGATGCCTAGGAGGATCATTATGTTTGAAGAATATAATAAGGCGCAAAAAGCAGTGTTTGAAACGACATTGCGACTGATCAATGAAAAAGAACTTCAAGCGACTTCTATGTCGCTGATCTCAAAAGAATCAGGTGTTTCCACTGGTGCGATCTACCATTATTTTGACAGCAAGGAAGCGATCATCAATGAACTTTACATTGCACTCATCAAAGCTTCCACAAAAGCGGTCTTAAAAAACTTTGATGTAGATGAGACCTTGCAGATCCGCTTTGGGAATGCTTGGCGCAATTTGATCGAATTTGCGATTCAGCAGCCAGACGCATTTCGTTTTATGGAGCAGTATTCGTTCTCTCCTTATATCGAAAAGACGACTAAAGTAAAGGCTGAAGAAATCAATTGGTGCCGAACACTTGCTACACTTTACGAGTCGGCAGTCAAAGCAGACTTATTTATCGATTGGAATCCGCAGCTTATGGTACAGATGCACTATGGGTCTGTTGTTTATCTACTAAAAGCTTATTTTCAAGACAATATGCAGATAACGGAGAAAGAAGTTAACAAGATGATCGATTATTGTTGGAACTCTGTGCATAAAGCTTCTGCTTAAATAAGAGAAGCTTTATGCTATTTGATTCTCTGTAAAGAAATACATTCAAATTAGAACGAACGTTCAATTTATAAATTGGAGGGAACAAAATGAAGGACAAAGTAGTATTGGTAACTGGCGCAACAAGCGGAATCGGAAGAGCAACAGCAGTATTATTGGCAAAAAAAGGAGCGCAAGTCATTATTGGAGCACGAAGAGAAGAATTAGGACAGAAGCTAGCAGCAGAAATCATTGCTGATGGTGGGAAAGCTGTATTCAAACCGTTGGATGTAACAAATGAAGCAAACATTGCGCAAGTTGTTGAAGAGATCGTAACGACTTACGGAAAATTGGATATGGCCGTCAATAATGCTGGAACTGCTCAGCCGTTGGTGCCGATCACACAAATCGAGAAAGCAGATTTTGAGGCATTGTTCCATATCAATGTCACTGGCGTGCTACTTAGCATGAAACACGAAATGCTGGCGATGCAAAAACATGGTGCCGGTTCGATCGTCAACACCTCTTCTATCAATGGATTGAAAGCAAATAACGGCTCAGCGACCTACAGTGCTAGTAAATTTGCAGTTCAGGCATTGACACAATCAGCGGCTTTAGAAGGTGCCGGACAAAATATCCGTGTCAATGCAGTGGCGCCAGGACCAACTCATTCTGAGATCACCGATCAGATCCCGGCAGAACATCGAGGATCGCTGATCGATTCTATTCCTTTGAAGCGCATGGGAGAAGCAGAAGAAGTAGCTAATGGGATCGCTTGGTTGCTTTCAGACGAATCTTCTTTTGTTACAGGAGCGACTTTAGTAATGGATGGCGGCCGAATCATTAACGATTAACAGATTATAAAAATAGCGGTGCAATCAGTGCTTAAACTTCAGCACCGGCTGCACCGCTGATTAATTTTGATTTATTTTGTTCCTAA
This sequence comes from Listeria grayi DSM 20601, assembly GCF_000148995.1. GTDB lineage: Bacteria > Bacillota > Bacilli > Lactobacillales > Listeriaceae > Listeria > Listeria grayi. The sequence goes on along the minus strand of NZ_GL538352.1, from coordinate 1,219,279 downwards.
GAATGGTCCATACGTATTCGCAAAGGCATTATTGTAAGAAACACCATTCTTGTTTTTACCAGCATCCCAGTTCGCAGACCAAGTCATAAAGCCGCGGATCGGTGTGCCTTTAGCTTTCAGCTGATTGAAGGCATCGAACGCATTTTGCGGGTTCGCAACGTACCCAGTTGCCGCTGCGTCATTGTTACTTGGCAGACCAAGCACTAATTTATCCGCTGGAATCTGCAAGAAACCGCGTGTTCCATGGATAAAGGAGTCAGCCATATAGTAAAGAAAATCTTTTTTCAGTGCATCGTTGTTTTGCGCGATCCATTGGTTGGTTTCATCTACCCAGATCCCATCGCCACCTTGATTATAAAGCTGAGGTGCGATGTAGTCGTAGTAGCCGTTCAAGGAAGAGATATAGGTGGCATATGCAGCACCCGGTTTCAAGTAAGGAAATTCAGGTGCCATCGTGATGAGAAAGTTTTTGTTTTCCGCACGATAGTGATTTTTAACGATTTTAAGTGCAGCGGGAATGACCGTTTGATTATTGCCGGCAGTGATCGCACTTTGTTCTAAGTCGATATCCAGTCCATCAAATCCGTAAGTATCTACTTGGCGGATGATCTCATTGGCAAAAGCCTGCTCATCGCCTGTTTGTAATTGAACGTGCCCATCAGCTCCACCAAGTGCTAGGATAACGCTGCGTCCTTGGCTGTTCAATTCTGCTACTTGCGCGCGAAAAGCACTGTCGCTGATTCCGACTGGCTTGAATGTCGGGATGCGATTGATACCATCACCTTTCATGAAAGCGACCGGCACGACATTATAGGCTTTGTTGACATCTTTTAAAGCGATATCTGCAGATGTGCCTTGCTTGTAACCGTCGTTGCCACTTGATTTCCAGCTATGCCAATAGCCGACTAAAACCTTTTTACCAGTCATATCCGGCATTTGCGAAGCGGCATCTGTTGCAGCAAGTGCTTGTCCACTAAATGAAAAACTGAAAAGTACCGCTGCTCCCGTTAAGATACTGCCTGCTAACCATTTCTTTGTTTTTTTCAACATACAAAAAATCCTCCTCTTCCTTGAATGTTTGCGCTTACATTTCGAAATAACAAAATATAGTCGCTGTATGCTAATACCCCGAACGCTGCAAAATGAAACACAAATAAAAAAGCGAGCTTGAAATGTCCTTCCATCTAATCACAGCCACCAGTGGATGAATTACCATGGCTGTAATTAGAGAGGCAGACATTTGTCGTCTCGCTGAAGATTTTTAGATAGTATTATCTATGTAATGGAAAATTAAAAAGTTCAAGCTTCTTCTGATTTGCGTGCTGTTTCAATATCGATTGCCCGGAACATTTGGTTGTAGCGTTCTTCATCTTCTTGATTATCCCGAATTACTTTTGCCAATGTAAAAGCGGTGGATATCAGACCGATCGCCCCCATAAAATAGTAACCTTTTACCATTAATGGTTCTTTTAAGGTAATCAAGCCAATGATAACTAAGGCTAAAAAGATCAAAAATGAACCCCACGCTAACATCACAAAAGCGGGTGAATTGCGGTATGCTTTTTTCTTCATGTGTCAATCTCCTTCGTTGTTTTTGTAAATTGCTTCATAAGTATAGCATAGGGAAAATGTTTTTATCAACTTAGTTAGAGCCGATAGCTTGTCTTATCCGCGCGATGCCATCTGCGATTTTCGCATGATTCGTACCGATATTCATCCGTAAATAAGCAGCTCCGTCTGCACCGTAAGTATCGCCGCGCATAATGGCTACTTTTCCAATGTTGATCAGCTGTTCTTGCAGGGAGGTCATCGGGTAAAGCTGCGGATCAGCATGGATCCAAGCCAGATAGGAAGCCTCAGGAATAATGAAAGAAAAGCCATCTAACGCATTGATTTCCTGCTTTAAATAAAGCATTTCCTGATCCATATGCTTACATAGGTCATCTAACCAGGCTGCTTGGTTCTGATAGCAGTCGATCTGAGCCAGCATTCCTAAATAAGAAATCGAAGAAAGACCGTTTTTCTGCTTCAATGTCTGCAGAAAAGCGTCTCGGACAGTTTCATCTGGAATGAGTGCATAAGAACAGATCAGTGCCGGGGTGTTGAATGTCTTGGAAGAGGAAGAGAGCAGAGCAATGTTGGCATGCATTTCCTCGCAGAACTCAGTGATTGGGATATGCTTCTGTCCGGCGCGCACAATGTCCATATGGATCTCATCGCTGATCAGGAAAACTTGGTATTCCGCACATAACGCAGTCAGTTTCGTCAACTCCGCTTGCGTCCATACTCTGCCAGTTGGATTGTGTGGGCTGCATAATAGGAATATCGTGATTCTTTCGCTTTGAAAGGCTTTTTCCAATTTTTCAAAATCGATCGTATACCGATGATTGGTATCGGTAAGCGGGAATTCTACCAATTCGCGGTCATTATCCCGAATTGTTGCGAAAAAAGCATCGTAGCAAGGGGTAAATGTCATAACCTTATCCTGTGGGCTAGAAACGATAGGCAGTAAAGCGGATAAACTATAGATCACACTTGGGCTGTAAACGACCCAGTCTTCCTGAGTGGCTGCCTTGAAGCGAGTTTGGAACCAATGGGTGACACTGCTTTTGAAAGCGTGATGGTTCCAGCGTGTGTAGCCGAACACACCTTTATGGACAGCCTTTTCTAAAACAGTGATCGTTTCGGCGGGGAGCTTGAAATCAGTGTCGGAAATCGTAAAAGGAAGCAAGCCGGCCACGCCGAAGCGGTCCTGAACATAATCCCATTGGGTAGAAAATGTTCCGGTACGGTCGATGATCTCATTGAAATCGGTCATATGAGCTGACCTCCATTTGCCTCTAGATCTTCTAAGAAAAGCAGCAGCCAATCGACGAGCGAGTCGATGTCTCGGCTGTGGACGATGGATGAACTGGTATGACAGTAGCGGACGCCCAGGCTGAGGGTGATAGTTTGAACACCGTTTCCTGATAATTGCACAGATCCGGCGTCTGTCCCGCCACCGGCAAGCATATCGTGTTGATAGGGAAGCTGATGTGCTTCGGCTAAGTCGATAAATTTCGAGGCTAGTGCGACATCGCCTATTGCGGTTTTATCGTACCAGACAACGCCTGGACCAGCGCCGAGAATACGGTTTTGGTAGTTATCGGCACGCGGTGTATCTTTCGCAGTGGCGACATCTAGAATGATCGCGATATCGGGCTTGATCGTCTCAGCAGCAATTTTTGAGCCTCTTGTTCCTACTTCTTCTTGGCTGGAACCGACACCGATGATGTCGATTTCCTGCCAAGTCTTAGAAGCGACTTGTTCCAGCACGCGAGCCATGACAGCGCAGCCAGCCCGGTCATCCCAAGCTTTGCCGAGTAGCAGTTCTGGATTTGCCGCTAAGGGCTCGAATACCGTATAAGGCGTGACCATATCACCAGGACTAATACCTAGCGCCGCTACCTCTTCTTTAGAAGCTGCACCAATATCGATGTATAAGTCGCCGATAGGAATCGTGCGGCTGGAATCATGATTTTTGGGAGGTGTTGCACCAATGATCCCACGGAATTTTTTACCATTTTTTTGGGAGGTGATCGTTACTTTTTCGGCTAATAAATGGTGACTCCACCAGCCGCCAAGTGGCTGGAAGTAAAGGAATCCATCTGCGGTGATACGTTTCACGAGAAAGCCGACTTCATCGGTGTGAGCGACGATCATGACTTTCCGCGCATTCCCGTTTTGTTTTTTTGCATAAAAATTGCCAAAGAAATCTTCGTCAAGTTCCAGTGTGTGCGGTTGTAAATATTGCTTGAGCACATCGCGAACTTCTTTTTCGCGTCCGGCTACACCATCTGCCATGGAAAGTGCTTGGTATAATTCTTGTTTTCCCATTATAGTTCCACCCATTCCGTGTTGGATTTTGTTAAAGAAGCCACTGTACCATCGGCAAGCACACGGACATCGTCTTCAATGCGGACGCCGCCCTTGTTCGGCAGGTAGATACCAGGTTCAACTGTGAAGAACATATTTGGCTGCAAGCAAATCTCGGCTTGCTGGTTGATTGACGGATATTCATGGCAGCTGAGGCCGATCCCGTGACCTGTTCCGTGACCGAAAGAGCTTCCATAACCATTCTTTGTGATATGGTCGCGGCATAAGACATCGACTTCTTTGCCGGTCATCCCAGAGTGAGCCTGAGAGATCCCGATGTCATGCGCTTCTTTAACTAGCTGATAAATATGCTGCAGTTCGGCGTCCACAGTTCCTAATGAAATGGTGCGGGTCATATCTGAATAATAGCGCTGATAAACGATCCCGAAGTCGAGTGTGATCAGTTCATGTTCTTGGATGACTTTATCACTGGCATGTCCATGAGGAAGTGCCGAGCGCCAACCGGAAGCGACGATCGTTTCAAAGGCGCTGGCAGAACCGCCGATCTCACGCATGTAGTGATCTACTTTCGCAGCGGCTGCCTGTTCAGTCATGCCGGGCTGAATAAAGGAAAGAAAATAATCAAATGTCTGATCGGTCAGCTGAGCAGCTTTTTCCATAATCGCAAGTTCTTGCTCGTCTTTGATCATCCGCAGGCTTTCAATCAAGTTGCTCGTAGGAACTAAGCTAGTATCCGGGATCAGTTTACGCAAAGCAAGGTAATCGCCGGCGTTTAAATAGGATTGTTCAAAACCTACTTGCTGAAGACCGAGTTCTTGGATCGCTCTCGCCAGCGCCAGCAGGCTCTCTCCATGATGATCAATGACTTCAAAATCAGGTGCTTCTGTTTTCAATTGTTCAAAATAACGGAAATCTGTGATAATCCATTTTTTAGTCGGTGTTATTAGGAATACAGCGGAAGAACCGGTGAAACCTGATAGATAAAAGCGATTTTCTTTATTGGAGATCAGCAGACCATCCAGGTTTTCTGCTTGTAAATTCGCGCGCAAATCAGCAAGACGTTGTTCCATTGCAGTACCACTTCTTTCTTTTTAAAAATCTAAGTCTTCGAGAAGTTTCTCATCTTCTTTGGAAATCACTTTTTCACGTTCAGCAGCAATGGAATTTTCACGGTCGAGTTCTTGTTTTTCCAATACTTTAAAGAACGGCATGTAAAGTAGGAAGGAGAGAATAATCTGGACGACTTGGACAATGATCGAGCGCCAGTCGAATCCAACTAAGAAACCTTCCATGAAAACAGGGACGAACGGCGGATCGAATATCGGATAATTGAGCAGGCCGAAATGCATCAGTAGCATTGGTAGCAAGCCGACAAATGCGCCTCCGAAGATAAACGGCAACATCAAGATCGGATTTAAGATGATCGGTACTCCAAAGAGAACGGGTTCATTGATACCGAATAATGAAGGAAACAGGGCGACGGCACCGACCTTTTTGTATCGCTTCGAACGGCTGATCAACATGGCGATGACGAGTCCGATCGTGACGCCGGAACCGGTAAAGTTGGCGTAAGCGGATAGTGTTCCGTTTGTAAGCACGTGTGTCAATGGTTCGCCGGCTGATTTGGCTGCGATATTTTCCGATAAATATTGTACCGCGATCGGTGCGATGATTGGCGATAATACAGCGGAATGGATCCCGAAGAACCAGAATACTAAACGTAAAACGAGTACGATATAAATAACGATAAAGGAGTCCATGCCTCCGATTGCTGGTGCAAGCGCATCCATAATGATCTGTGGAACAAGCACGCCGCCGGATAAGTTGTCGGCGATCGCTCTGATTATAACGAAGAGTACGCCGATCGTAGCTGTAGGAGTGATCAATTCAAACGAGCTGGAAACAAAATCCGGAACTCCTTCCGGCATTTTAATGACGAGTTTGTGTTTCGTGAAAAAGCGGTAGATCTCGACAGATATAAGAGCGACGAATATCCCGGTGAATAATCCCTTTGAATCGAGATAGGTCGGAATAATATTTCCATTTTTGTCTACATCTAGAGCTAGCAACAGGAAAGCAATGGCAGATAACAGCATGGAGCCGACTGTATATAATTTATAATGCTCGCTTAGGAAAAAAGAGATTCCTAAAACAGCATATAAACCGATCATGCCAAGTGATAATTTGGAGATCAAATCAAAAATATAGCCATAATGCGCAAACCAGTTCTCAACACCAACCGTTTTGATAAATTCTGGTATCGATGGGAAAATAGCAGCCATTGAACCGAGTAATAATACCGGGGTCAGCACGACCATCCCTTTTTTGATCGCTGTTAAGTGCGGCTGTTTATCCACTTTGTTGGCGATCGGGACTAATGTCTTTTGGATCACCGCTTCAAACTTTGCAAAAGCACCATTTTTTTCGGACATTCTAATCACTCCTCTTTTTAAATTGGGGATGAGACTTAGTTATTTTGTTTACGATAAGCAAGAATGGCTTGTTTGACAACTGTACCGCCATCCATTGCGCCATAGATCTCAGAAGTAAGCAAGACAGATGGTTTATTGCGTTTTTCTGCTTCTTCGCGGATATAATCGTATTTATGACTCAATTGCGGTCCCACAAGGATCACATCATAAGCATCGATCGTTTGTTCTAAGCGATCCACTCCGATCGCTTCCATCGGAAAATCAGCGATATCCAGTTTTTCCGAGTTATTGATTACTTTTTTCATTGATTCCATCATCATGGTGGTCGAGAATCCACCTGCGCAAACTAATAAGATTTTCATTTTTCATCGTCTCCTTTAGTTCTTAATTCTTCCAACATACCAATCATTTCTTCGATTAGATCTCTGGCAAGCAGGGTAGTCATTAGATGGTCTTGAGCGTGGACCATCAAAAGACTCACTTCGTTTTTTTCGCCTTGCGTTTCGGCGGTGATCAATTTGGTTTGGATCTCGTGAGCCGCATTTCCTTTTTCTTTTGCTTCGGTCAATTTTTCTTTTGCAGCAGAAAATTGTTGTTTTCTGGCTAAACGCAATGCTTCAAAGGCGGCACCTCTGCTATCGCCTGAAGAGGCGATCAATTTAAAAATGTCTAGTTCGATTCCATCCATCTAAATCACATCCTATAATATACTTTTTAAAATCGAGATAAATTCTGCATAGTTCTTACATGCTAATAATTGCTTTCGGACTGTATCGTTTTCCATGATTCGAATCATCAGCCGGCTTACTTCTTTATGAATGAACAGGTGTCCTTTATCGAGATTCAGTAAGAAGATCAGCCGTACTTTTTTATCCATGTAGTAAGCTGGCTGCTTCAAAATAATGACATCGATACATTCTTTGCGTGCACCCATTTGGATCGGATGCGGGCCAGCAATACTGTTTTGATAGATCGTCGTCATTTTGTTTTCGCGCTCCAACACATCATCTAGAAATGTCGGCGGGGCATAACCGGCTTCCATCAGAAAGTGGCAACGTGTCTTTAAGATATCTAAATAATTATTTGCTTCTGTTATCGTGAAACATTCTTCCGCGAAATAAGATAGCAATGGTTCGGCATCGGTAGCGGGAGAGGTTTGAGTTTCTGCGGAAAATGCCAATGTGTCTTTCAAACGAGCCAGCTCCTGGTCACCAGGAAGTAAGGCAGTCTCGATCACCGGAATATCCAGATCGTCGATTGTAAGGGGGAAAGTCGTTATCACGACATCACAATCTGAGTTACGCAGTTTGTCCAACTCATACATGGAAAATGTCACGATCTCAGCGTTCGTAAATGCCGATTCAAGCTTCATTTTCAAGAGATAGGCAGCACCCGCACCACTTGAACACAAAACACCGATTTTTTTATACATTCTGAATTTTTGATTGCGTTCTTTTTCTAAACTTGCTGCAAAATACATGGCAACGTACCCAATCTCATCTTTTGTGATGATGAAATCCTCATTATCTTGCAAATATTGGACAAATGAAATGCTGATATTAAAGACATTGGCATAGCGCGTGTATAGGTCTTCGATAATCGGATTATCCAATTGCAAGTTATAATGCAGGCGCAGCATTAGCGGATAAATATGGAGCAAAAGCGCATTCTGAAGTTCTTCATCCGGTTGAAAAGCAGTGCCGTACTGCTGGTCAATGGCAGTCATCGCGTCATTGATCTTTGCCTGGAGGCGCATTTTTTCTTCTTTTGAAATTGTGTCGACGGTAACTTTGCCAATCAGATGCTCTGCTAAAAAATCCTGTTCGGCTTCCGGGACATCCAAGTGATACTGCGCTTCGATAAAAGCGGCAATATCCTTGCTCAATGCGGTATAGATCGGATTTTTTTCGAGTGGCCCGGTCATCCGAATGTAATTTTTTTGCGAAACGCGGAATGCGAGGATACAGACGTGATCCACCATATTTCTGAGAGCGACATCACTGATGTAGATTTGATAATGGGTAACGCGCTCTTTAATGAATAGCGTCAATGCTTGGATGTCGAGCGTTTTTCGGAAACTGCGGTAAGCCTCCGTTTGGGAAAGCTGTTCGGAAGAGGTGTTGAGCAGCTTCGCTAATGCGGCTCGGTGTTTCTTTTCCGGTCCAACGATCTGGACGCCATAATGTGCCTTGCGCTTTAATAGCAGTCCGTATGTATGTAAAAAGGTGTCGACCCGCTTCAAATCTTGCTGAATGGTCGAGCGACTTACTTGAAGCTGGCTAGCAAGTTGATCGATCGTGATGAAATCCTGCTGTTGGAATAATAATAATTCTAAGTAGAGCAGGCGCTGCGAAACGCTTTGCGTATCGAAGCTGGCGGTTTGTTTTTTGAGATAATCTGTGAATAATGGTTTGTTTTCTATCTGTAATTGATATCCCTGTCCGCGCAGTGTTTGGATGCGAAAGCCATTTTTTATGCCATCTTCATTTAGATATTTTACTTCATTACGGATTGTTCGTTCTGAGACTTGGAAAGACTCCGTTAAATCGGCGAGGCTGATATGGACCTCTTTATTTAACAAATGATTTAAGATCATTTCACGCCTCATAAGTACTGCCCCCTTTAATTGGTATTGTATCGCTAGTCTGTCAAAATGAAAAAAGCTATTTTTGCCAATTGTTTTGGCAATTTCTCTATCATTCTGCGAAAAATAAAAAACCTAAGTGAAGAATGCTTCACTTAGGCCAGAAACTAAATTATTGAGAAGGATCGGCGAATTTGTTTTGGATCTCTTTTTTTAGTATTTCAGCACCTGCTTTGCTAAGTGTTAATTTACCATCTAAAAATTTCTGATTATCAAGTGAAAATTCGCCAGTCACGTCGCAAACATAATTTTCGGTATATTTTTTTAAAATGATTTTATCGTCATCAATAAAGATTTCGAGAGGATCTTTTACTTCTAAGTGGAGCGAACGTCTGATTTCGATAGGAATAACAACGCGTCCTAGTTCATCGATTTTCCGAACCATACCAGTAGACTTCATGGATAACTCCTCCTTCTCATTTTCTCTATTTTACAAAAAAAACCACCAAAAAGCGAATGATGCGTGAAAATAATCGAGATGGGGTATAGTAGATGGAAAACAACTTAGGAGGAGAGACAAACGAATGAATATTCTTGTTGCACTTATTCCCGCATTAATGTGGGGGCTTATGCCCTTAGTAGTATCTAAAATAGGCGGAGGACCACGCCAGCAGATCTTAGGGACGACAATGGGCGCCCTTGTCTTTGCAGTGGGAATGTTTTTATTTACAGACCCGCATTATACAACTACTATCCTGATTGCCAGCTTTGTTTCTGGTGCTTTTTGGAGTTTAGGACAAATGAACCAGTTCCGAGCTTTTACACAAGTCGGAGTTTCCAAGACGATGCCGCTTTCCACAGGAATGCAGCTAGTCGGAACTTCTTTATTTGGCGTATTTGCCTTTCATGAGTGGGGAACGACGACAAAATTAGTACTTGGTTTTTCAGCATTAGCAGTCATTATTATTGGTATATTCTTAACGAGCTATCAGCAGCATAAAGAAGATGGCGATCAAAATCTTAAAGCAGGAATTTTAACTTTATTAGTTTCTACAGTTGGCTATGTCGGCTATGTCGTCGTAACACGCTGGTTCAATATCGATGGTTGGGATGCGATCTTGCCCCAAGCAGTCGGAATGGTGATCGCAGCTTTATTATTCTCGATTAAAAGTGAGGATCGCCGCTTTACCAAACAAACGTGGCTAAATATGTTTCCGGGTATCATGTGGGCTACCGGTAATCTAGCACTGCTGTTCTCCAACAAGCTAGTCGGCGTGGCAACAGGTTTCTCTTTATCGCAAATGGGCGTCGTACTTTCTACAATCGGCGGGATTTTATTCCTTGGCGAGAAGAAAACAAAGAAAGAGCTTGTCGCCGTATCGATTGGAGTACTGTTGGTTATTGTCGGTGGTGTGATGATCGGGTTTGCGAAACAGTAAAAATGAAAAGAAGCCTAGAACGTAAAGTTCTAGGCTTCTTTATATAGGTCGAGGTTAACAACATAGCTTGATCCATCATCCTCACGATTCAAAAGCTTAGCGTCGACTAAAGATCTTCTCAAAATCACATAATCATCATACCAGCGCATCAATACGCTATTTACTTCTTGTTCATTGTAGACTTTACCGTTTTCAAAGTCGCGAATAATGATTTGTAGTAATATTTTTTGCTTGCTTGGTTTGCGAGGTAGCGTTTGAATCCGACCGTTTTTCGTGTGCCTTTTTAAAAGTTCTGCTTCTGCTTCGGTATATTTCATTTTGCACGCTCCTTTTTGATTATTCCTCCCCCAAATACGCCTGATGAAACGCCAAATGTGCGCCAATAAAGGTACTTATTGTAAAGTAACTATGATCGTAGCCAAGAACTTTTTGATAATTTACCTCATGATCCGCGGCGTTTTTAAGGAAAAGGGAGGCATCCAGTTGTTCGCCGTAAAATTCATCTGCAGTTCCTTGAGTAATATAGATGGGAGGCGCTGTATCAAGGGCTTGTATCAATTCAGCTGCATCCCAGTCTTTCCATATTTCCTTGTTTTCTCCCAAATATGCGGTAAAGGCTTTTTTTCCCCAAGGCACATTTATGGGATTTGAAATTGGAGCAAACGCAGATATGGAACGGAAACGCTGCGGATTTTTCAGCCCGATGACTAGTGCGCCATGCCCGCCCATAGAATGACCCATGATGCTTTCTGCTCCGGAAAAGTTTGGAATAAGAGGATGGATCAGATCTGTTAATTCTTTTGTTATATAATCATACATTTGATAGTTTTCTTTCCAAGGAGATTGTGTGGCGTTTAGGTAAAAACTTGCCCCTTGACCAAGATCCCAGCTATTGTGATCGTGAACGGTCTCGCCTCTTGGAGAAGTGTCAGGAATAGCGATAGCGATTTGATTACGGTTCGCATATTCTTGAAACGCTCCTTTTTGACTGAAGTTATCGTCTGTACAAGTTAGGCCAGATAGCCACCAGACAAGTGCTGTTTTTTTTGCAGGATCGTCTTGTGGCAGAAATAAACTGAAAACCATTTCGCAGTTTAGGGTCTCAGAAAAGTGACGGTATTTTCTCTGATGTCCGCCAAAGGATAAATGCGTTTCTATGCAGGTAAGTTTCATGAGATCATCCCCCGTAACTCAAAATCGTTCGAATGGATTCGCCTTTATGGAGCAGATCGAACGCAGTATTGATATCGGTAAAATCTAAGCGTCCGGTAATAAAAGAATCCAGATCGATTTTGCCATTCATAAAATCTTCTACCATTTTAGGAAGCTGGGAGCGTCCTTTTACTCCGCCGAATGCAGAACCCCGCCATACGCGTCCTGTCACTAGCTGGAATGGGCGGGTGTGGATTTCTTTTCCTGCACCGGCTACCCCGATTATAACGCTCTCCCCCCAGCCTTTATGACATGCCTCAAGAGCAGATTTCATTACTTCCACATTTCCGATACATTCGAAACTGTAGTCTACGCCGCCGTTTGTCATGTCAATCAACACATCCTGGATAGGACGGTCATAGTCACTTGGATTCACAAAATCAGTTGCCCCCATTTTTTTGGCGAGTTCCCATTTGTCTGCATTAAGGTCAATCGCGATGATCCGTTTCGCGCCTGCTTTTTTCAAGCCTTGAATAACCGCTAATCCAATCGCACCTAGTCCGAAAACGGCATTCACTGTACCTTCTTCCACTTTAGCCGTATTTTCTACTGCACCTAAGCCAGTAGTAACGCCGCAGCCGAATAAAGCAACTTTGTCTAACGGAGCGCTCTCATCGATTTTTACTAAATTGATCTCGTTGACCACGGTATATTCACTGAATGTACTCGTTCCCATGTAGTGATAGATCGGTTCACCATTATAAGAAAATCTCGTCGTTCCATCAGGCATTAGACCTTGCCCCTGCGTTTCTCGCACAGCGGAGCATAAATTTGTTTTTCCAGATAAACAAAACTCACATTCCCCGCATTCCGGTGTATATAAAGGAATCACATGGTCGCCTGGCTTCACTGAAGTGACATCGCTTCCCGTTGAAACGACGACACCAGCTCCTTCATGACCTAAAACTGCTGGAAAGACGCCTTCAGGGTCATCGCCGGAGAGTGTGAACGCATCCGTATGGCAAACAGAAGTATATAAGATTTTCACTAAAACCTCTTTCTCTTTTGGTTCAGCCACATCTATCTCCACGATTTCCAATGGTTTTCCCGCTTCAAATGCAACAGCTGCTCTGCTTTTCATAAAAATCCCTTCTTTCATCTTTGTATTTAGACCTATCAGTTATAGCATACACTATTAAAAGTTAATCTTACCATATTTAACATTATAGAGGATGTCGATCATAGGCTTTTAAAATAAGCATATCAAAAAAGAATAAAAACTTTTTCTGGCTTTATACCAAAAAGGTTTTTATTCTTGTTGCTCAAATATCAAACTCATTATCTTGATGCGTATACACACGTCCATTTTCACTAGGAAGACACATAAATACAATAAGAATGATCCCGCCGACCATTGGTATCAAACCAAGCAAGATCATCCAGCCACTTTTGTTTGAATCGTGCAAGCGACGGATCGTTAAGCTGAGTGATGGAATGATACAGGCAAGGCTGTACAATGTCGTGACTAATGAAAGCAACATCAGTGGAATGGCGCCGATAAAGGACGCTTGATCATTGATGGCAGCCACGCTAGCAAAAGTAAAGACAGAAACAATGGTAATGATTGTATATAAAACGCCTAAAATCAATATATTCCATAGTGCGGCAAACCAATATTCGGATACAGATGCACGTCCGGAAAAGTTCACGTAATTTTTCCAATACGCTTTATAAGCTTCTAAAAATCCCATTTTTAATCCCCTTTCTAATTTTATTTCATTTTACTATAAAAGTAGTTCTTTTTACTATCTCTTTTTTCAGAAAATAATTTAAGTTATAATGAACGAAGCAACTAAAACTGGAGGAGGAAATATGTTGACAATCATGATTGCGCTTATACCAGCTTTATTATGGGGCTGTATGCCGATCGTCATCACTAAGATAGGCGGGACGACAAGGCAGCAGACGATGGGAATAACGATGGGTGCGCTGCTTTTTGCGCTGATAGCACTGGGATTTACTGCGCCGTCTTTTTCTGTAGGGACATTGGTGATCGGTTTTTTAACAGGGTGTTTTTGGGCTGTGGGGCAGTTATTTCAACTGCAGTCATTCAAATTGATCGGCGTTTCCAAAGCAATGCCGATCTCGACGGGGATGCAGTTAGTAGGAACAACGTTATGCGGAGTCATTCTTTTCCATGAATGGAGCGAGACCATGCAAGTCGTGCTTGGTTTTACAGCATTAGCACTGCTTATCATCGGCATATTTTTGACCTCTTATGCGGAGAAAAAAGAGGATGGCGCTGATCAGCTAAGCAAAGGGCTCTTCGTACTTGCGATTTCGTCGCTTGGCTATATCAGTTATGTCGTGATTATCCAAGGCTTTCATATCAATGGCTGGGATGCGATTTTGCCACAAGCAGTCGGAATGGTGATCGGTGCGCTTTTGATGACGCAAAAAGGAGTAGAAAAGCGCTTTACAGGAAAAACAGCGTGGCTGATGCTTCCCGGGTTTATCTGGGCAGCCGGTAATGCCGCGATGCTCTATGCAAATCGATTGGTCGGTGTAGCGACTGGATTCTCGCTTTCGCAGCTTGGTGTCGTTATCTCTACATTAGGTGGAATTATTCTGCTTGGCGAAAAGAAAACGAAAAAAGAGATCTCCTTTGTGATTTTCGGCGTTATTTTAGTGGTCGCCGGCGGAATCATGATTGGAATAACCAAACAATAGTCAAATTTAATCGATTTTTTTGGGCGGGACTTATTTCGTTCTGATAGAAAAATGATATAATAGAAGACAAATGCTAACAAACAGCGTGATAACGAGGAGGGAAAGGGATTGCCAAAAGAGAAAAACACGTTTTATATAACGACACCTATTTATTATCCTAGCGGAAAAGCACACATCGGACATGCCTATACGACTGTAGCAGGAGACGCAATGGCACGTTACAAGCGTTTAAAAGGATATGATGTATTTTATTTAACTGGTACAGACGAGCATGGGCAGAAGATCCAAGCGAAAGCGAAGGAACAAGGGATCTCGGAACAGCAATATGTGGATGAGGTGGCAGAGGGATTCCAAGAACTTTGGAAAAAGCTGGAAATCTCGAACACGGATTTTATCCGCACTACCCAAGAACGTCATAAGACTGGTGTACAAGCGATCTTTGAACGTCTTGTCGAACAAGGCGATATTTATTTAGGCGAATATGAGGGCTGGTATTCTGTTTCTGACGAAGAATACTTCACAGAAACACAGCTTGCAGAAGTATATCGCGATGAAGCTGGCAAAGTGATCGGCGGGAAAGCGCCTAGCGGGAATGAAGTGGAATTGGTAAAAGAAGAATCCTATTTCTTCCGTATGAGTAAATATGCCGATCGATTGGTCGAATACTATAACTCCCATCCTGAATTCATCTTGCCGGAATCGCGCAAAAACGAAATGATCAATAATTTCATCAAACCAGGATTAGAAGATCTTGCCGTTTCCAGAACAACTTTTGACTGGGGCATCAAGGTTCCCGGTAACCCAAAACACGTTGTCTACGTATGGATCGATGCGCTATCCAACTATATTACGGCATTGGGCTATAATACGGACAATGATACGAAATTCCAAAAATATTGGCCTGCAGACGTACATATCGTCGGAAAAGAGATCATTCGCTTCCATACGATCTATTGGCCGATCATTTTAATGGCACTTGATCTACCACTTCCGAAGATGATCTTCGGTCATGGCTGGATCTTGATGAAAGACGGTAAAATGTCGAAATCAAAAGGCAATGTCGTGGATCCTTATATGCTGATCGACCGTTATGGCCTAGACGCATTGCGCTATTACTTGCTACGCGAAGTGCCGTTCGGTTCAGATGGCTTGTTCACGCCGGAGGACTTTGTAGATCGAGTAAATTATGATTTGGCAAATGACTTAGGAAATCTGTTAAATCGTACGGTCGCAATGATCAATAAATATTTTGATGGTGAGATCCCGGCATATCAAGGCGATGTAACGCCATTTGACGATGCATTGCGGACTTTTAAAGACGATGTGGCGAAAGAATACGAGAAAAACATGGAACACATGCAATTTTCCGTAGCGCTTACGAAGTTATGGTCATTGATCTCCCGCACCAATAAATATATCGATGAAACAGAACCTTGGGCGCTTGCCAAAGACGAAAGCCGCAAGAAAGAGCTGGCTAGCGTGATGACGCACTTGGCAGAAAGCTTGCGCACAATTGCGATTCTCTTGCAACCGTTCTTGACAAGAGCACCGGGTGAGATCTTCATGCAGCTTGGCTTACAAGCTGAGAACTTGAAGAAATGGGACAGCATCTACACGTTTGGTGCGATCCCTGACGGCACCAAAGTAGTAAAAAAAGGTACACCGATCTTCCCGCGCCTAGAAGCAAAAGAAGAAGTTGCCTATATCCAAGATCAAATGAAAGCAACTGCAACGGTCAAAGAGCCTGAGGCAGAAGCAGAAGCAATCGAAACTCCGCAAATCGGCATCGAAGACTTCGACAAGATCGATTTGCGTGTTGCGGAAGTAAAAGAAGTAGAAAAAGTGAAAAAAGCAGATAAACTTCTGTGTTTCCAATTAGATCTAGGCGAAGGTAAGCTACGCCAAGTTCTTTCCGGCATCGCAGAATTCTATGAGCCAGAAGAGTTGATAGGCAAGAAAGTGATCGTAGTTGCGAACTTGAAGCCTGTCAAATTACGCGGCTTGCTGAGTGAAGGCATGATTTTGTCGGGTGAAAAAGACGGCGAATTACGCGTGATCGAAGCGAATAGTGCCTTGCCGAATGGTGCGAAGGTGAAATAAAAAGAAGAAACTTGATCTTGCGGACATTATCCAGAAGATCAAGTTTTTTTGTTGTTTTGATGCAATTCGAAGAGGTGGTTTGGGACAGCAACCGGCTGGGTGAGTCACGCTGTAGTGATGAAACCATGATCAATGCCGGAGACTGGCGTACGGTCGTTTTGCAGGCATTATTGATTTTCATGGGTGCGTTCATTTATCTACCATTTATGAAAATAAGCGAACGAGTGAATGCTCAGATGGCGGAACAAGAGAAAAAAGAGGCGTAGCATTTGCTGCGCCTCTTTTTAATAAATACGACATTTCGTGTCAATATCGCCATAAAACGTTCGTAAAATGTTCGGAATTTGTTCGTATTATCAGAAAAGTGGGTATGCTAAAATGGACTTGTGTCACTAAACACAAATATATCTACATACTAAGGAGAGATACGAGATGGCTGGACAAATCAGAATGACGCCTGCAGAGTTGCGTGACCGCGCTAAAAAATACGGGCACAGTGCACGTGAGATCGATCAAATCTTAAACAATTTGAAGAATTTGCAAGAGCAACTACGCAGTGAATGGGAAGGGCAAGCATTTGCTCGTTTCGATGATCAATTTAATCAACTAAAACCAAAAGTAGTTCAATTTTCCGATTTATTGGATGCTATTCAAAATCAATTAGAAAAAACAGCGACTTCTGTCGAAAATCACGACAGAGAATTATCGCAAAATTTTGGCCTTAACTAATAAATCGATTTTGAAAAAATGTCGTAGAGCCGTGCAGTTGTCTGCATGGCTTTTTCTGAAAAAAGAAATCACACAGCATGCGCAAAACTAACGGGAGTGGATTTAATCAATGAAAAAAATTAACTGGCGTATTTTACTGTTCATTCTATTGGCAGTTCTACTTGCGATTGGAGTGTCTTATCTAGGGTTCAATCAAAAAGTGACCAAGAAGGATACTCCGGAAGACAAACAAAAAAATGTACATAAAATGACGATTGCGCTTGTAAATGAAGACCAAGGAAGCAACTTCAATGGGAAAAACCTGAATTTCGGTGAAAAATTCGTTAAAAGTATTGAGAAAGATACGGAGCACGAATGGTTTGTTGTTAGCCGAGGTGTCGGTGAAAGTGGATTGAAGCGGAATATTTATAATATGGAAATCGTGATTCCGAATGATTTTTCTAAAAAAGCGATTTCGCTGACTTCAAAAGACCCAGAGAAAATAACCGTCAATTACAAGGTGAACGATTTCGGGAACAATGATTTAAAGATCGAAGCGGAAAAAACAGCCAGCGGTATTCTGGAAGACATGAATAAGCGCGTGATCGATGTTTATTTTGCCAGCATTTTAACAAATTTACAAGAGGCGCAAGATAATATCAAAGAAGTGGTTGCGAAAGAAAAGGAATATAATAACCACTTCCAAAATAATGTCAATGCACCTATTTCCAACTATACAAAACAATTCAAAACCGTCCAAGATTATACCGGGACATCAAAAGAGAGTTTCAAAGGGTTTCAAGAACTGTTGACCGGTTATCAAAAAACGCTGCAAGAAGGAAGCAAGGCAAACAGCGTATATAATGATCAGCTACAGTCAGCTGCCGATCTACAGGTGAAAAATATGCCTTCCAGTGATCTATTGACCAAGAGTTTGGACACTTTTGATCAGTCTCTTTCTGCGGATTCAATAATAAACGAAACAGCGGCTTTAAAGCAGGCAAATCAATATCTATATACAGAATTTCAGATCATTGGTAGCAATAACTCGCTATTGTCGCAAACGCAATCATTGCAAAACTACATCAAAGATACAAACGGCCGCATCACGGCATTGGATAAGGAACTGCTCGCTACGCTCGATAGTGATCTGAATAAAGCAGTCAGCGAAGATCTAAAGCGCATTCTGCAAGGGGAAGGAGCGGAACCGCAGCAGTATCACTTGAATGAATTGACCAAGGGAGACATCAATGAAGGCTTTAAAAAGAAAATGGCCAGCCTTATCCAACGGCTGCCGACATTTAAACCAGAAGACCTGCAGGATCTGGGACTAAATGAAAGCAAATATGAAAATATCATATTGCTTTCCAAGCGGTTTTACAATGAAAATCACAGTATGTTCCCAGACGATTTCTATCCCAACGCATCACAATTACCTCTTCAAGAAGCAATAGACAAAGTGGCTGCCGAGTGGAGAAGTGGAAAAGAAGTAAAAAGTAGCAGGACAACGATACCAGCTAGTGAATTTGAGACGACTTTTTATCTGACGCTTGCTGATGGTTTTCAGTTTGATCAGATTACGCTAGTAGATGATAATAATGATCCGATTGCTGTTTCGGAACCTGAATCCTATGACTATGGTTCAGCGAGGACAAATGGAATGAAATTTACACTTCCTGCCCATTCAGAGCCTATAAAAGTAGCAATAAAGGCGAATGTGCATCTTCAGGGTGAGGATAGCAAAGCACCGCTTTTAGGCGCTTTAGATTGGAATGTCATGTATCAGCAAAAAGCAGAAGTCCAACAGCCGGAACCTGATCCCGATCCTGACCCCGATCCGTCTACTCCTGAAAATGAGAAACAGACTGATGATCAAAAAAACGATAATCCAGACAATAACGGTGAAGAGCAACCTGCCCCAGATGAAAATGGCGAGGAAGGCGATACACCTGACCCTACGCCACCAGCACCGATCGTAGCAGAGATTCCAGCTGTCCCCATCGATACGGAGGCTATACCGTTTGCAAGTACACAAGTTATAGGCAAAGCATTTTACAAAACGTTGCGGGATTATGAACAGCTGAATGTTCTTTACCAGCTTTACTACGGTTTGAACCCAGCTGATAATTCTACATTACCCGATCTGAACGATTATCACTGGCGTTTAGATGAAGTGGCCAAATCAGGTTCTTATGATTATATATTCAATAATGAAGATGTGATCGACAAATTGATTTACGTTTCTTCCGATAAAATCACAAAAGAATATGCGGCGCGCGTCCAAGTATTTGAGAATCGAATCAAGGATTATCAGAGCGCTATGCTCGATGCCGACAACCGGTCAGCAGATCTGACGCCGAGATTAAAACAAGCAGTCAATGAAGCAGGAGCGCAAAATGATAATTTAGCAAAAATGTTGGCAGAATTGGAAGCATGGCGTGAAAAGAGTATGGAACTCGTGGATCATAATGCTACAGTAGTAAAGCATTCCGGAGAAGAAAAACAAGCAGTTATGGAGCTGGGCACCAATTTCAGCGACTTGCTCATGCGCAGTGAATTACTGGCAGAAGGCGCTAAAGGAAGTATGGATTCGGCAGACGGTGTTTATAAAACTTTCGATGCGATCGATAAAGAAGCAAAAGCGATCCAATCCAGTGGTAAGGCGTTGATTGGGGAAGCAGCGGGCCTAAACAAAAAACTAGGCGAAAAACTACAATCTGACCAGACGTTTCAAAAGAACTTCTCTAATGTGATGAGCAATAGTCGAGTGGGGGAACGCCAGAATGAGAAGTTATATGACTTTTTAAGCAATCCGGTAAAAAAAGTAAATGCCGGTACCATTCTAGCAGGCGATAAAACGACGCCTTATTATACGGTAGTCATCTTTATCATCATCGCACTTTTTACCAGCTATGTCATTGCCTATCAAGAGAAGCAACGTTTGGGACAAGATATTTTCTTGGCAGAAATCTCACTCGCCATGCGGAACTTGCCAATCACATTCATGGCAGTGGGGATCGCAATTGCTGAGGGACTGACAGTTGGTTTGATCACAGGTAAATTATTTCATATTGAAGAAATAGGGATATTCTTATGGTTAGGGATCTCCATATTGATCATGCTGACACTGGTGACTGTATTCACGTATTTATTGCGGCAGCTGCAAATGCTCGGGATGTTCATTATTTTGGCAGTCATCAGCAGCTATTTGTTCTTGACGGACGCTGTCGGCATGAAAGTAGATCCTGAATCTATCTTTGCCAAAATAAGAAACCTCTCGCCACTTCAATATGTGGAAAAACTCTTGGGAGACGTCTTTGGCGCGCAGCCGAATTTCACAGTGCTTATTTATGCACTTATTGGAGTGACAGCCGTCTTTACCACATTGAATCTGTTTGTATGGCGAAAAGGGATCAAACAGGAAACCGAGGTGTTAGATGATGATCTCTAAACTAGCAGCAGTACTGGCTGTTTTCTGGTTGAGTCTGTCTATTCCGAGCATCGCCTTCGCACAGACGGACGGATACTTGGATAACGATGGACAAATGGATATCAAAACGGACCGTTTGCAAATGAGCGAGACAGAGAAAAAAAAGAAAAAAGAAGAACAATCAGAAACAGTGTTAGACGAAACAGGCATTCCACTATTTACAGCGAAAATGAATAAGCAGCTTGCAGCAGAGCGGAAAGCAGAAAGGGAAAGATTGGAAAAGTGGCAGAAAACACTTTTTACAGGAACATCCAAGACAGAAAATACTGCAGCTGCCTACAAAACACAAGTATTCAACCACAAACAAACGATGCCAACAGAAGATGAGGCGCACAGTGATGAATTGAAAAACGAAAAAAATAAAACAGTCGGTGGAATCGTCATTGGGACGCTTGTTGCCATAATCGCCGGTATTTATGCCGCTTGCCGTAATGTTTTTGAATAGAAAGAGGAGGAAATGACATGGCAGCCCAGACTCATATTAATGTAACGATCGATTTCAGCCGTTGGGGAGCCGGGAATCATGATCTGCGTATCCCGGTTCATCAACCTGTTAAAGCATTGATCGTTAATTTAGCAGACACGCTCAAACTAGACTATCAAGATATCTCCAAATGCAGTATCAAAGTAACAAATAAAGCCATTTTGTTAAGTGATAATGATAAATTAACGGATTATCCGATTGCGAATGGCGACATCTTAGAAATTTTATAAAAAGGGGTCTAACAAAATGACACGAACAATTGAGATGGATGGAACAGGTTATGAATTTACGTATGAAGACACGCAATGGTCTGTGACCTTTGCGGAGTCACGAACAAAGGTCAAAGCGATGGATGAACTGGAACTACTGAAACAACCAAACGAAAAGATGGCGCCAGTGGAAATCTTGCACGAGAACGACAGTTATATATTTCACTATGAAATCGACAAAAATACGTATTCATTCGCTGAAATCGAACGAATGGAACGAAAAGACAAATTACGGGCGCTACATAATGTAGGGAGTTTAGCCGCTTTTCTAAGCACACGTTACACTTTTTTCTTACATCCGGATAATATCGTTTTTGATTTGAATTTAAATCCACTGATCGTGCATCGTGGTATCAAGCGGATTCTACCACCTTATGAAATGAATGAAGAAACCTTATTTAAGCAATATCGTTGTTTGGTTATCGCGATGTTCTCGAAGAAATATAGTTTTGAAAACCTCTATTCCGGGTCGCTGCATAATGCCCGGGCAACAAGTTTTGAAAAAAAGGTCACTGAAACGAAGAGCATCCGAGAATTGATGACACTTTTGGAAGAACTTTACCAAGCTGAGTTGAAAACAGTGGCTAAAAATATGTTGCTTGTTCCCAAGAAGAATTTCAAAACCTTCAAGGGCTTGGCGATCGGTTTCATTATCGCAGCAGTCCTGCTTGCGGTGCCACTGCTTTATTTTGCTTTTGTGAAGATCCCTTATCAAACAACGCTGCTTACTGCCAATGAAAATTTCTTAAAGACAGATTATGATAAAGTGATTTCCGACTTAGAAAAAGTAAATCCGGAAAAAATGCCGAAAACAACACAATATGAATTAGCTTATGCCTATCTACAAGGTGAAAAGTTGGATGATAAACGAAAAGAAAATATCATGCGCAGCATCAGTCTGAAATCTGATCCACAAACGCTACTTTATTGGATCTATAATGGACGCGGTGATTTTGCTAAGTCCAATGATATTGCTAAATTACTGGATCAAAAAGACTTACGGATGTACAGCTTGATCAAACAACTCGAACAAGTGAAAAATAACAGTAAATTGAGCGGGAATGAAAAATTAAGTAAACAAAAAGCGATCGAAGAAGAATTAAAGACATTGGACGAAGAAACAACAAAAAAAGATGAAAACAAATAAGGGAGACCAGAAAAATGACACAAACAGCCTTACTGCTTATCAGCAATGGAACGACTTGTCATAAACAGCAATTACATCAAGAAGATGTCATTACAATTGGAAGCAAACCTACGGACAGCATTACTTACCCAGAACTAACGGAAGCACTGGAAGTTAGTTGGAAAGAAAATCAATGGCAGGTAGGTGAACAGCCGCTGCCAGTTGGGCGAGATGTCAAGATAGCGCCCGGCCTAACTTTTCACCTATTGGAAGAATTAGAAACGAAACACTATGATATTTCGGCAGAGCTTGGCGTCACCATAGGCTCCGATAAAGCGAGTGATATCGTCTTATCAGATGTGGACGCTGATTTTGTCCTACTGCGCGATCAAAAAACGACTGATTTTACATTAACTTTATATGAAGGAGAAGTTTATCATAACTTTGAACGCGTCACGCAAAAAAAAGTTTTGCAAGCAGGCGATCAATTATATGTTGGTGGTATCCATTTTCAAATCGAAAAAGAGGCGATCACTATCATTGCTGCTAGCGGTCAAACGACAAGCAGGTTAGCTCCTTTATTTGCAGCAGACAATGCTTTGCCAGAGGATTACCCGGACTACCACCGCTCGCCGCGGATCATTTACCGCGCTCCAGAAAACAAATTGACGATTGCAAAACCTGCCAGCAAGCCGACCAAACCAACAGAAGGTCTGCTTAAAGTTATTTTGCCGCCGCTTGTGATGATCGCGATCACATTATTAGTATCGATTTTCCAGCCACGCGGCATCTATATTTTGATGACCTTAGGCATGACCAGCATGACTGTTATCATGTCACTCACCACATTTATTAAAAATAGCAAACAATATAAAGTCGATACAAAAGAACGAGAAGAAAAGTATCAAGCTTATCTCAAAACGAAGACAAAAGAACTGCATGAAATCAGCGAGAAACAAAACTATGCGTTGAATTACCATTATCCGAGCATTGAAGAAATCCAAACAAAAGCTGTTCAGATCGACCCGCGCATCTATGAAAAAACAATGTTTCATCATGATTTCCTTACATTTCGCGTAGGACTAGGAACAGAAGACAGCAGTTTTAAAATCGATTTTAAAGAAGAACAATTCTCGCAGGAAAAAGATGCCCTTATTGATGACGCGAGAAGATTGAAAGAACAATATCATTTTGTGCCAAATGTTCCCGTCGCAACAGACTTGATGAATGGACCAGTCGGCTATATCGGACCTAGACGCCTTGTGATCGAACAACTACAAATGCTCGTTATGCAGACAGCGTTTTTCCATAGCTATTATGATGTCCAGTTTATCACGATCTTTCCAGAAGAAGAAAAACAGGATTGGGAATGGATGCGCTGGCTTCCGCATGCGGATCTTAGAGATGTCAACGTACGCGGGTTTGTTTATCATGAGCGTTCCCGCGATCAAGTGCTGAATTCGCTATACCAGATTTTGAAAGAACGCAAGCAAGCACTTACAGAAAATCCAAATAAAAATGAAAAAATGTATTTCACACCGCATTTTGTCGTGTTGATCACCGATGAAAAAATGATTTTGGATCACACAGTCATGGAATTTTTCAACGAAGATCCTAGCGAACTAGGGGTCTCTTTGGTATTTGTACAGGATGTGATGCAAAGCCTTCCAGAGCACGTCAAAACAGTTGTGGACATCCGCGATTCTAAGAACGGAAACATTATTTTGGAGCAAGGCGAACTGGTAAACCGCGCCTTCCACCCCGATCATCTGCCGAAAGATTTCGATAAAGAAGTGTTGAGCCGAGCATTAGCGCCACTCAATCACCTTCAAAATCTCAAGAACTCGATACCCGAAACAGTTACATTTTTGGAAATGTATGGTGTCGATCACGTCGAAGATCTAAATATTGCGATGCGCTGGCAAACAAATGAAACCTACAAAAGCCTAGCAGTTCCACTTGGATTACGAGGAAAGGACGACCTTGTCCAGCTGAATCTGCACGAAAAAGCACATGGACCACACGGATTAGTAGCAGGAACGACCGGTTCAGGGAAATCTGAGATCATTCAATCCTACATCATTTCCCTAGGTGTAAATTTCCACCCATACGAAGTAGCCTTCCTGCTGATCGACTATAAAGGCGGTGGTATGGCTAATTTATTCCGCAATATGCCGCATTTGCTTGGTACGATCACAAACCTTGACGGTGCACAATCCATGCGGGCACTCGCTTCGATCAAAGCAGAACTGCAAAAACGCCAGCGCTTGTTCGGCGAGTATGATGTCAACCATATCAACCAATATCAAAAATTATATAAACAAGGAAAAGCAAAAGAAGCAATGCCGCATCTTTTCTTGATCTCCGATGAATTTGCCGAATTAAAATCCGAACAACCAGAATTTATGAAAGAACTCGTTTCCACCGCCCGAATCGGCCGGTCACTAGGCATCCACTTGATCCTAGCCACCCAAAAACCAAGCGGCGTTGTTGATGATCAAATCTGGTCCAACTCCAAATTCAAACTAGCACTAAAAGTCCAAAACGCCAGTGATTCCAGCGAGATCTTAAAAACACCAGATGCAGCAGACATCACCCTCCCAGGCCGTGCATACTTACAAGTCGGCAATAACGAGATCTACGAACTATTCCAAAGCGCTTGGAGCGGTGCAGATTATATTCCAGATAAAGAAGATGAAAGCTACATGGATACCACAGTGTACGCGATCAATGACCTGGGACAGTATGATATTTTAACAGAAGACTTAAGCGGGCTGGATAAGAAAGATGAATTGACTAAACTACCATCAGAATTGGATGCAGTGATCGATCATATTCATGCGTATACAGAAGCGGAGGGGATCGAGGCACTGGCGAGACCTTGGTTGCCACCGCTTGAGGAGCGGATTTATTTGCCAGAGCTTGAGCGGGTTGTGTATGAGGAGAGTTGGAAAGAAAATAAATCCATGCGAATTACTGTGGGAATATTGGATGAACCTCAGTTACAAGCGCAATCAAACTTGGAACTGGACTTTAATGAAGACGGACATGTTGCTATTTTTTCTAGCTCAGGTTATGGGAAGTCTACATTTATGCAGAGTATTTTATTTGCTTTAGCAAGGAAAAATTCACCTTGTCAGCTGCATGCCTACCTATTAGATTTTGGCACAAATGGATTACTATCACTCAAAAATTTGCCACATGTAGCAGACACGATGTCTCTTGATGATGTAGAGAAATGTATGAAATTTATGAGGCGAATAAGCGAGGAAATAAAAACACGAAAAAAATTATTGAGTCATTATAGCGTTGCTAACTTGAAAATGTATGAAGAGATAAGCGGCGAACAAAAAGAAGTAATTTTAATTATGATCGATAATTATGACGCAATAAAAGAAGTGAATGAATTTACAACGGAATTAGAGCCGCTAATAATTCAAATAGCTCGTGAAGGAGCGAACTTGGGTATTCATTTAGTAATGTCAGCAGGAGGGCAAAATGCAATAAGACTGCAACTATTATCCAGTATTAAAAGACAAATTGCTTTTTATCTGATTGAAAAAGGTGATATAAGCGGCATTGTTGGAAGAACAGAGTTAACCTTAGAAGAAATTCCTGGTAGAGGATTAATTAAAATGGATGAACCGACACTTTTTCAAGCCGCATTGCCAAACGATGGGGAAGATGGGATTAGTATCATTAATAAAAATCAAAAAGAAGCACAGGAAATGTGTGACTATTGGGAAGGAGACTTGCCTGCTAAAATACCAATGGTTCCAGATGAGCTAGTATTAGAAGAATTTTTCGCATATCCAAAAACAAAAACATATTTAGCAGCAAAGAATATACTGCCTCTTGGATTGGAATTTGAATATGCAGATACAGTAGGAACCTCAATAGGGCAACATAACCTAGCGGTGGTAATGGGTACGATAGATTCGGTTACAAAAATGATGATGATCTTAGGGAAAATAACAATCCATAAATCGTATGAAGAAGTTGTTGTATTAGATACCCCATCTCTAGAATTAGTCCAGTTAAAAGAATTTCAGATAACTTATATTTCGAATATAGAAAATATGCAGGCAAAGATAGGTCTATTGCATGAGAATCTTCAAAATAGAGAATCAGCCTACTTAAAGGCTCTCCAAAATGAAGATGCTACATTAACAAAAGAAAAATTCTTCGAGGAATATCCACGTATAATTGTTTTGCTGGGATCAACGATTGCTTTATTCAAACAGTTGAACCTAGAGAGTCAAAATCAGTTAATCAAATTGTTGAAATCCGAAGGGAAAAACGGCATCTCATTTATCGCCGGGAATGATTTAGCTACTTTATCCAAAGATTATGAGGATGCAGGAGAATATCTTAAGTCAGCCAAAGCAGTTATGTTAGGGGTGAGATTTGGGGATCAAATTATTTATACGCCGTCAGTCAGAATAATACAAGAACAATCATTGGCGCAAAACGAAGTCTATCTTTTAGAGGAAGGCCATGCAGAAAAAATAAGAATACCAAAGTAAATTAGTCTGCTTGACTACAAAGGAGTATAGGATGAAAAAACACCTTATTATCAGCGTAACCATTGTGATATTAATTCTAGGAGGCTGTTCCAAAATGGATGAAAAAGAAAAATTGAAACAAGGAACGACACCAGTACAAGACTATGTAGGACAAGGATTTTCCTTTGTAGATGGAGAGAAGACAGAAGGGATCGTAGAAAAATATGAAAAAGAAATTGCCGCACAAGCGAAAGCGTATGTGAAAAAGAACTATCATACCGAAGTGAAAGTAAATAATGTTGTCCCAGCAAGAAATGCAGCGGTGGTAATGGTGGAAGCGGAAGAGCCAATTTCATTTCACAGTTCAGTGATTGTGAGTTTGGATATGCGGGGGAAGAAGCCATATCCAGCGGAGGATGGGATGGTGAGGTCGGAGGAAGGGGAGTTGGAGAATGCGATTGTAAGCGGGTTATTTCATAAACTATATAGGAATGAGTTTGAAAAATTAACAGCTAATATTGAGAGATGTTCAAAAAAAATAGGATTAGTTCCACGCACGGAAGAGGTTATTGAAAAAACGGGAACAAATGGCTATCAAAACCAATATTTTTTTATCACGGTATTCTTTGATGATAGTGAAATACTTAATATATATAAGGAAGAAAAAAATGTTTCTAATAATAAATTACGGCAACTGTTTGAAAGTAAAGCTGCTAAAGAAAACATATCAATCGTTATCAATCTTTTTATGCCGAACATAAACGATAAACCGGATAAAAAGAAAATATATGCTTTAGCAAATGATATAAAAAATTTAAAAGGTATTCCTAAAGCACAGTATTCTTTTACGGTCTTTGGAAATGAAATCATTAATCAACATGCATTAACTGACGGAGAAAACGAATCAATAGAGGTGTATATCAATAACTAAGCAACTACTTGTTAAATTCATAAATCAACATAATATACATTAGACAATCAACAAGAGGAGCTGATAGCAAAATGTCAAAAATAAAGAATACTTCTGACATGGATCTTATTGAATTAAGTGGGAAGTGGGTATACCATAAGCCAGAACGGTGGACTAGACTTATAGTAAATAAATCCATTTATAAAGTGAAAAAAAGTGAATTTAAAAAGTCACCCACCGGCCTTGACTACATGATCGTCCAAAACATCAAAACCGGAGAAATCAGCATGATCTTCGAAGGTACACAAGGAACACAAGACATGATAACAGACGCTACGCTACCCGGATTCGTCCCAGATACCCAGCTAAAAGCCGCGATGAAAGCGTATGAGAAAGAAAAGAAAACATACGCTATTCGAAATGTGGCAGGCAACTCTCTCGCAGGGGCATTATCTAATTACGTTGCCAGTAAATACCCAGTTAATAGTGTGACCTACAACCCGGCAATTCTAATCCAAGGAACGTATAATAAAAAAAATGGTAGAATTACTAATTATATGAGCGAATACGATCCTTTGACACTAGGAGAACGTGCGGCTGGCTATGAATCTCGTTTTCCAGGCTCCAGTGTTATTTTGAAAAATAACTTACCTTTATCCGAAACACTAGGTTCTAACCACACGGGTTACAGCGACGATATAGAAATAAGCGGTGTAAAGGTGAAAATAGACGCGGATGATTTTCTCCCGATCGGTGTTTGGAGCGGAAAAGTATTGGGCGGGGGAAGAGGTCAGCGTATTGATGTTAATCCTGCCAATCTAGAACGATTGGCTAGAGCGTTAGCATCTAGAATGAATGGGCAAGTGAAAACGGCAAAATCCTATCTTGATACCGCAGCCGATATAGTGAATAAAGAAGGCGGAAAACTAGATGATCGCAAAACAAAGTTGCAAGAAGCTTTTTCTGACTTGTTAAAAAAGACTTCATTTGGCGCAGTTCTTGCTAACATTGGAAAATATGAAGCATTTAAAAGTGAATTAAAGGCGATTATTCCTTATGCGAATCAAGTATCAAGTGTTGCGACGATGCTAAGTAATAGTTCGATCTTAGCCAAGCTAATGGACTTTTTATCTGGTTCATCATTGGGGCACCTGGCTCTAGCGGCAGAAATTCCTTTAATTGTGGGGGATGCGATTTTAAAAATAGACGTCCTTGTCGAGGCTGTGGGAAGACTGGAGAAACAAGCCATTCCAAAGTTATTTAAAGGTATTGATAATCATTTTTTTAACGATGCAATGGTGACGGAATTAAAAAAGCATTATCGTGTCCTGGACAGAAATAAGGATTTAGTAACAGAACAAGTACTGCTTTTCAGTAAACAAGTAAATTACGTCAATAAAGAACTGAAAAAAGCAGACAGATTATTGTCGGCACATCAAAAAGTAGCTTCTGTAGCAGCTCCACCGATTAGTAAAAGGTTTGTTTTAAAAGAATCCAATGCATTAAAAGATGGCATGGGGAAAAAGCAAAAATTATTGGATGAGAATTTCAAACAATTTTCAAAAGCAACCAATAATGTTTTAAAGCCAGCCTTACATAGTCTTAAAAGCACTTTAGATCAATTAGATACTGCTATTTATCAGCTTCTCCAAGCTATAAAAACAATTCAAAATGGTATTGCTTCTATTGATGTTCCTTTTACAAAAATAGATACAAACATTAAAGTTGCCCTAAGCCTATGTTACTCGGAAATTGCTCAACGCAGATTACCGATTACTGGTGCAGTAGATGCAGTAGGACAATTGGAGAGAAATATAGGAAACGTTTTACATGCATATAGGCCATATATCGATACAGCTTTATTCGAAGGAACTAAATTTAGTGAGGTCATTATCTTAAATAAAGCCTCTGTAAATGCGCTAGATAGCGCTAAAATGATTTTTAAAGATATAAAGTATCAACTAAGTGCTAATGAATCAGCAGCGATTAAAGCGCTGGATAAAATTGCAAATGATATCGTCTGTAATTTAGCAATATTGCTTTCTCAAATTAAGAAGGGAAGTATTCGGAATTGATAAAATTGAAAGGGATGGTTGTTTGTGCCATCTCTTTTTCTGTTTAGTGCAGTAGATATAATATCAATTATGTAGAAGAACTCGATATTGCAATGTGTTATAAATGTTGACAAAAGACGCATTACCCATCGGTTCTATCGTTTATTTGAAGAAAAGTCTTAAAAAAATTATGATTACCGGTCGCCTGATCATTGATTCGGAAAAGGAAGAACAAGTGGTTTTCGATTATTCTGGATGTGAGTACCCAAAAGGTGTGGTCGATGAAACGATTTTAGCATTTAATCAAGAAGATATCACAGATGTCAGATACAGAGGTTATTCTGATGATGACGAGGAGGAACTGATCAAGCGCATGATGGAATGGCAAGAGGAGGAGCTCGGACTGAAACAGCAAGAGGAGGCGAGCGAGCTTGAACTATAAACAACGGATACAAGCTTTATCAGAATTGCATATATTACTTAGCGGAAAGGAAAGGGTTGTAGAGGAGAGACTATCTCAGGTACTTAACCTAGAATCGCATTTTAACCGTGATTGGGAGAATATGAAAACAGAAAAAGCTTACGGAACATTAAAAAAACATATTGAAAAGCAAGTAAAAGAAATAGGTGAAGAAATAAAAGATGTTATCGAAGCGGTAGATAAGCGAATGGAAAAACTGCAACATGCTTATGATAATGAATTAAGCGCATATCAGCATTTGTCCTATCATATTTCTGAAATGGACTTAGTGAAGCGAGTGCAGAAGAAGCAAGAAACGCTGCAAAAAATACGTGGCTTGAATTGCGATCAAGGTGTGCGAGATGAAATCACGAGAAGATGCCACATCAATAATATTTAATCGACAGCGAGGTGAGGGAAATGAGCCAACTAAGTTATAACATCGAAAGTGCAGTAGAACGCGCAAATGCGCTACAGTCAGGATTGGATAGCTATATAGATGCGGTGGAAGGGTTAATAAAAGCGAAAAAAAGTGTGTCTATAGATCATAAAGATAAAGATGTTTTAGAAGGATTGAAAGGCGTTTCGAAAAACAAAAAAGCACTAGAAAACAAATACCTCCATTTTCTTAAAACAAAAATGAAAAGCCCTAGCAAAGGTATATTTGAGCAGCTAACAACCGTGGAGATAGCTTACGCAAGTATTTTTAATGGTTATTCGGACCCTTCTTCTCCGATATACAAACAAATAAGAGGAGATGCGAAAGCGACCGCCTATGCGCAGCTTTCAAGCATACCAGTAATGGATCAGCTGTATGCGATGCATGAAGCGAAGGGTAAATCTTATGATAGGGTCAAGGGATTTTTAAAGGCTTATGAAGCGACCTTTTTGAGTGGTGAATACGTGAAGCGTGTAAATGGGAAGATACGGTATTATGGTGCGAATGCGAGGATTCGGGAGGTTTATGGGAGGAATGTGAGAAGGAGTTCTCTTAAAGTGTTTTCGAAGAGCAGTTTTAACAAAAATTCTCCATTAAAAGAGCTAAAAGGCCTATCCGGTGCAATCAACTACTCTGAAATCCTCTACAAAGGAATCAAAGATCTAAAAGAATACAGCGTAACCAAAGACAAAGTAGCATTAGAAGCCAATCTAATCAGTCGACCGGTAGAAACAGCAGCGACAATTGTAGCTGGAAGTGCCTCAACTATTGCAGCAGAAGGATTTAGCATTGTAGTTATAGGGGCCAGTACTCCCATAGTAGTTTTCGTTGCCGGTTCCATAATGATCTACGCTTCAAGCAAATATGTGGTTTCATCAGCCATTAAAAAGCTAAACAAAGAAATCCAAAAAAACAGACTACAAACATGGGAAAAAGAAGGCCAAGAAGCGGCAATGAAAAAATTGAAGCGTATGGGAATTAAAGATGTTGATTTAAGTCAATTTAAAGAACCGGAAAAAGGAGGTTATCTCAGTTGGAAAAGCGCATATGGTGGGGAGTAATTTTAGTGATTATCATAGCCATGTTAACGGCTTGTGGTTTAAAAGAGACTGACTCTCATGAAAAAGAAGTACCCAAGTCAACGAAACCATCTCATCAAAAGAAAAAGAAGTCAGCTAAAGAGAAAGAAACCAAGAAAAACTATACAAAAATTGTGAGTAATAAAAATAAAGAGATTGAGAAGAAACGAATTAAGGTCACTCTACCAAAAGCACTTAATGATCCAAGGGCAAGCAAAGATGATCACAAATTGGCTCAAAATGGTATTGATGAATATAATGATACAATTCAGAAAGTATATAAAAATTCTATAACATTGCTGAGCTATGATAGTTATTATGATGTGGAGAAGCGTAGCCTGATAGTTTTGACTGTGGCTGTAAACAATTGTTCTAAGCCTATTTCGAGTTTAGAATTCGAAGGTAATATGCATATTACGATTGATTCAAAAGCAAGAGTGATGCCAGGTTCTTTTAAATTGGAAGCCAAAAACTATGATCCAATTCAATCAGGCGAAGGAACAATAGTCCCTCTTTCCTTCCGAGTACTCAATTACACCAAAGACACTATAACGTTCAGCAAAAAAGAAATAGAAGGCTCTTTTTATAATTTTAAATTCAAAGAACTAGATAAATAAAAATTTGTTTACTAAGAACAATCAACTACTCTGAAATCCTCTACAAAGGAATCAAAGATCTAAAAGAATACAGCAGAACCAAAGACAAAGTAGCATTAGAAGCCAATCTAATCAGTCGACCGGTAGAAACAGCAGCGACAATTGTAGTGGGAAGTACTTCGGCTTTTGCGGCAGAAGGGTTTAGCATAGTAATTATAGAGGCTAGTACTCCTATAGTAGTTTTTGTTGTCGGTTCCATAATGATCTACGCTTCAAGCAAATATGTGGTTTCGCCAACTATTAAAAAGCTAAACAAAGAAATCCAGAAAAACAGACTACAAACATGGGAATTAAAGACATTGATTTAAGTCAATTTAAAGAATCGGAAAAAGGAGGCTACCTAAATTGGAAAAGCGCATATGGTGGGGAGTAAGCATATTGATTATCGCTACTATGTTAACGGCATGTGGATCAAACGTAGATACTTCTTCTGAAATAAAGGAAAAACAAAAAAACAAAACTAGCCAATCAAAAGGAACACCAAAAAAGAAAGAAGCTAAAGACAATTACGTAGAAATCGCAAGTAATGAACACGTAGCGTTGGAAAAAAAACGAGTTAAGATAACTTTGCCGAAAATATTAAATGATCCTAGGACAAGCAAAGATGATCGCAAACTATCGCAAGAAGGTGTGGATGAATATAATAATACCATACAAAAAATTTATAAGAATTCCATCACTATATTAAGCTATGATAGTTATTATGATGAAAAAAATCGAAAACTTGTCATATTAGCGGTACTCATAAATAATCGTAGAAACCCAATTACTAATATCGAGTTCGAGGCAGATATGCAAATTGTAATAGATCCAAAAGCAAAAGTTATACCAAATACCTTTGCAATAACTCCTGATTTAGCAAAGCCAATATATCCAGGGGAAGGAACGGTAGTCCCTCTCTCCTTCCGAGTATTAAACTACACCAAAGACGTTATCACTTTTGATAAAAAAGAAATTACGGGTTCTATGTATAACTTTAAATTTAAAGAGCTAGACAGTAAAAAATAGCAATCGAACTGGTCAGGGGATGTTAAAGTTGATTTAAGTCAATTTAAAGAACCTGAAAAAGGGGACTATCTAAATTGGAAAAGCGCATATGGTGCGGATTAATTTTACTGATTATTGTAACTATGTTAACAGCTTGTGGAGCAAAAGAAGCTACTTCGCTTGCTTCGTTTCAAGCCACTGCTTGTGCTCAACTCAAAAGTTTAATAACATCATTGCTATCCCAACATCAATATTAAGACAGCGAAACGGTAAGAACCTTAATAACCCCCGCTAACGATCCAATCATTAGCGAGGGCAAAGATAGAGCTATTAACGCAGCTCCGTAAACAGTTCAATAAACTCCCCTTGATGTTTTTTTTCATCTAAAAGCAGTTCCGCAGTAAGCGAACCAATCTCTGCGGCTGTATGGAATCCCGGTGCGGTCATGTTTCCATTTAGATCTGTAGTTGTGGGGCCTGGGTGGATACTGAAGATTTCAATATTTTTATTCTCTTTAGCAAAATCAAGTGCTAAGGCGTGCATCATCACATTTTGTGCAGCCTTGGAAGCTTTATAAGCCAAGGGGTTCCATAACGGATTTGGGCCAGTCGTAATGGTGATATTCCCGATTCGCCCTTTATTTTTTTCTAAAATAGGCAGTAATCCTTGTGTGAGCTGGAAAGTCCCGAAGAAGTTGATTTGCATCGTGCTGTGCAGCTCATCAAGTGCAACGGAAGTGCTTGGTCCGTGGCTTCCTGCAACGCCAGCGTTATTGATCAACAAGTCCAAATCAGTAAAGTCTGCTTCAATCGTTTGGATAGCAGCAGCAATCGAATCCGAGTCGCTAAGATCTATCAATACGAAATCCACATGTTCGATTCCAGCGCTTTTAAGTGTACCGAGAGCAGTTTGTGCACGTTCCTTGTTTCTAGCCCCGATAATGACATGCCAACCTGCTTTTCCTAATTCCTTGCCAAGTGCTAGACCAATTCCTTTGTTTCCGCCGGTTATAAATACAGTTTTCATCATATCGACCTCCATATATTATTGATGATTCAAATATTGACTACTGTCATTCTTTGAACTATGATAAGCATAAAACCTAGACCATGGTTTAGGTCAAGAGGTTTCATTTTAGGAGGAAGCGCGATGCCGAGAACTTTTTCGATAAAAGAAGTAGCAGAAAGATTTGCATTACCTATTTCTACCATTCATTTTTATGATAAAAAGGGATTGTTGCCCTTTGTTTCCAAAAACAAGTCTGGGCACAGAGCCTTTACGCCATCTGATCTTTCATTGATTCATACGATCTGTTGTTTGAAAAATACCGGGATGCCGATCGGTGATATAAGAAAATATATCGAACTATGTTTGTTAGGTCCAGATACGATTGAGCAGCGCAAAACACTGATGAAAGCACACAAATGTAAAATCATGGCGCAGCAAGAAGAATTATTAAAAGATCTCCAAGAAATCGATAAAAAAATCGAGCGATATGATGATCCGAATGCTAGGAAGATTATTACAGCAGAAATCAATCACATAATAGAAGAAAAGAAACGTGAAAATTTGGAAAGTGCGTTTAAAAAATGGTGATTTAAGCAGTAATAAATATCCCAAAGCATACTCCACATTAAAACACGCTTCACAGGAACTACTGTTTTACTTCCTCCCATACGCAATAGTATAATAACACCATAATCAAAGGAGGAATTCCTATGCTTTTTGACACACATGTCCACTTAAATGATGAAGCATTCAACGAGGACTTAGAAGAAACGATCGCCCGCGCACGTGAAAACGATGTGACAAAAATGGCGGTTGTTGGTTTTAATAAAGAAACGATCACGCGAGCTTTGGAACTGGCAGAGCAGTATGACTTCATTTCGCTGATCATTGGTTGGCATCCAGTTGATGCGATCGATTTTACAGAGGCGGATCTGGAATGGATCAAGGAACTGGCGCAAACAAATCCGAAAGTAGTTGCGCTTGGCGAAATGGGGCTGGATTATCACTGGGATACTTCCCCAAAAGAGGTTCAGTTCGAGGTGTTTCGTAAGCAGATTGGACTAGCTAAGGAATTAAAGCTGCCGATCGTTATCCATAATCGAGAAGCGACCGAGGATGTGCTCCAGATCTTGGAGGAGGAGCATGCTGAGGAAGTTGGCGGGATCATGCATTGCTTTGGAGAAACGGTAGAAGTAATGGAACGGGCGTTAGCGCTTGGCTTTTATATCTCTTTTGGCGGGACAGTAACTTTTAAAAACGCGAAATTACCAAAACTAGCTGCAGAAGCTGTCCCGATTGAGAAGCTGCTTATTGAGACCGATGCGCCATACTTGGCGCCACACCCAAATCGCGGGAAGAGAAATGAGCCTGGATACGTCAAGCTAGTTGCCGAAAAAATCGCAGAATTGAAAGAAATGAAATATGAGGAAATCGCTTCCATTACAACGAGAAATGCAGAAAAACTATTTCGATTAAAGGGGTAATGTAATCTTTATGTAATATAAAGCGCCCTCTGTAATCGAATATTAAGGTTTGAGCAATTTGGCGGAGCAGTAATTTTTCTTAACGTTGCCGCTCACTTGAGCTACGTCCTTTTTTATCGCTGTAACCTTTTTGATATAAAAGTGGGGAAAATAGCCTAAAAAAACGAAGAAACCCTTGTCTAGCAATCACTTAGACAGGCGGTTTCTTTTTTTGGAAGGCAAAATTGACAGTCCTTTAGGCCCTTGTATATAATCACTAGCGAAGCATGAAAGGGGAGAAATACATGACCAAGGAAAGCAGCAATAGCATAGCCCAGTTATCAAAATGGAAATTACCTGTATTGATTGTAGGATTTGTTATTGTAATCGCATTGGTTTTTTATTTCATTTACGAGGGAACGAAAAAGGATGTAATTATTTTTAATGCTGGTGACAAAATGGAAACGAGCACACATGCAGCTACCGTTCAAGAAGTGTTAGCGGAAAAAGGAATCCACGTAGGAGCGCACGATGCCGTTTCACCAGTGAAAAATGCCGCGCTCAAAGATGGTATGGAGATCGACTATAAAGAAGCTAAAAAACTCACCATTGATGATAATGATAAGAAACGCACTGTTTGGACGACAAAAGATAACGTTGGCGAAGTTTTGAAAGAAGAGAATATTACTACTTCCAATCATGATGCCGTTAGCGCTGATGCTGGGACGACTGTTAAAAATGGTATGCTGATCAAAATAGACCGAGCTGTTGCTTTGACATTAGTACTCGGCACAAAGAAACAAAAGACATGGACGACTGCTGACAATGTGGCTGATTTTATGCAAGAAAAGTCGATCCGTTTAGCAAATGCGGATACAGTATCGCCTGCAAAAACAGCTGATATCAAAGCGAATATGAAAATCAAAGTTACCCATTTTTCGAATAAGGTTAGAGAAAAATTAGTGACCGTTGGCTATAAAACAATTTACAAAAACGATGATTCCCTTCTAAAAGGCGAGGAAAAAGTCAAAATTGCTGGAAAAGAAGGTAAGAAGCGTATCAGATATCGTTTAACGCTTAAAAATGGCAAGCTACATAAAAAAGCTATTTTGACCGAAAAAATGGAATCAGATAAACGTGATAAAATCGTGCTTCGCGGTACGAAAGTGAAGCCTAAGCTAGCAAATAAACCAATCAAATCAAAAAATGTTCCAGTCACGAATCTTAATGCGAAGCCGGAGCAAGCTAGTTCCGGGAAAACGATCCGTGTAAGCTCTACCGCATATACAGGCGGTGGTGTTACGGCAACGGGGATCCACCTTCAAGGCGGTAGCAAAGTGATCGCTGTAGATCCAAGCGTCATTCCATTAGGAAGCCGTGTTTGGGTGGAAGGATATGGCGAAGCGATTGCAGGAGACACAGGCGGCGCTATCAAAGGGAACAAGATCGATGTTTATTTCTCTTCTTCGGCAGCTTGCTACTCATGGGGCAACCGTACGGTAACGATTAAAATCTTAAATTAAACAGCGCAGATCTGCGCTGTTTTTCTTATGCCCAAATTATGGTATGATAAAAGTCAAATGCGAAGTAGAGAAGGAACGGATATGGACCAGAAACCAATGATTCAAGAATTTATAGTAGTAGAAGGTAGAGACGATACTACGGCGATCCATCGTGCTGTACTGGCAGATACGATCGAAACAAACGGTTCGGCACTGAACGAAAAAACCATCGAACGAATTCGTCTGGCAGCTGAAACCCGTGGTGTTATCGTATTTACCGATCCTGATTTCCCAGGAGAAAAGATCCGCAAGCAAATCGATGCGGAAGTGCCAGGCTGTAAACATGCTTTTCTTTCAAAAATAGAGGCACGTCCTAAAAACGGCCGGGGCATCGGTGTCGAGCATGCAACACCAGAATCGATCCGCAAAGCACTAGCGCATTTTCATCAAACGGCTGAATCACAGACAGCGCATACTACGCTTATTTCCAAAGAATTACTGATCAAGATGCACTTGTTAGGTGGAACAGGCTCAAAAGCGCGGAGAGCGCGTCTGGGGGACATCTTACGCATCGGTTATACGAACGGTAAGCAGCTACAAGCGCGGTTGAATATGTTCGGAATCGATGAAAGTAAGCTACAAGAAGCTTATGAACAAATGAAACAGGAGGCAGGAAATGAATAAAGACATCGCCACACCAGGACGGACAGCCGAGATTTTGAAAAAGTATCATTTTTTATTCAAAAAAAGTCTGGGACAGAACTTTTTGATCGATAGTAATATTTTAAAAAGAATCGCGGAAACGGCAGGATTGAATGCTGAAAGCAATGCGATGGAGATCGGACCCGGTATCGGAGCACTGACAGAGCACTTGGCTAGAAATGCCAAAGAAGTAGTGGCTTTTGAGATCGATCAGCGCCTGATCCCGATTTTGGATGATACGCTTTCTCCTTATCCCAATGTAAAAATTATCCACCAAGATGTGTTGAAAGCAGATGTACGCGCAGCGCTGACCGAAAATTTCAGCGATCCGGAAGCACCACTCAAAGTGGTTGCCAATCTTCCTTACTATGTGACGACGCCAATCATTTTAAAATTACTTCATGAGGGGATCCCCGTAGATTCCATGACATTCATGCTTCAAAAAGAAGTAGCTGACCGAATCAGTGCCGTACCGGGAACAAAAAGTTATGGTAGCTTGTCGATCGCGATCCAATATTATATGGAAGCAGAACTTGCTTTTATCGTGCCGAAAACAGTTTTTATGCCACAACCAAATGTAGACTCGGCGATCATCCACCTAAAACGCCGCGAAAAACCGCTTGCCCATGTAGAAAATGAAACCTTTTTCTTTGAAGTAACGCGAGCAGCTTTTGCACAGCGCCGCAAAACATTGTGGAACAATCTCGTTTCTAAATTTCCAGAGCTGAAAGAGAATAAAGAAGAATTGGAAACAGAACTTACCGCTCGAGGCCTTGATCTGAAACGCCGCGGGGAAACAATGAGCATACCGGAGTTTGCTGTGTTGAGCGATTTCTTAGATACTTATTTACAGAAAAAATAATTTTTTCAAAAAAGCCATTTTGTTGTTGACAGTACCTAGTAATTACTGTTAAAATATTTGTTTATTTGATTTATTCCAGCTGCTATGTTACAATGGAAATAGTGAGGTGGAATAAATGCCAAAGACCATAGCAAGTATTAAGTCCAGTTTAGATTCTAAATTAGGAGAAGCATTGACACTGAAAGCGAACGGTGGTCGTAAAAAAACTATCGAACGTTGTGGCATCTTAGCTGAAACCTACCCATCTGTTTTCATTGTTGAATTGAATCAAGATGAGAACAACTTTGAACGAGTATCCTATAGTTATACGGATATTCTAACAGATACAGTAGAGTTAGTTTTTACAGAAGATAATAAAGAAATTGCATATTAATGAGGAAACCGAGCGTGATCTATTGCGTTCGGTTTTTATCTGTCTTTTAATAGAAAAAGTAGTTACATAAAGCAGAATGCTTATGATAAAATAGACAAAGAAATGTGGATGAAGAGTCAGGAGGCTTTTTATAGATCATGAAAATAAATATCAAAGCGCCTGCTAAAATCAATTTGTCATTGGATGCCTTATATAAAAGAGAAGATGGTTACCATGAGGTGGAAATGGTAATGACGACAATCGATCTTTCTGACCGTTTAACGATGGAAGCGACAGAACAAGATGAGATTTTGTTAGATGTAAAGGCACATTTTATTCCAGATGATAAACGCAATTTGATTTATCAGGCAGCAGTGCTTCTGAAACAGCGATTTGAAGTCAAACAAGGCGTACGGATCGTCATTGATAAACAAATCCCGGTTTCTGCAGGACTTGCTGGAGGCAGTAGCGATGCTGCTGCAACATTGAAAGGGCTTAATGAATTATGGGGATTAGGTTTATCCTTAGATCAGCTGGCAGAGCTAAGTGCGGAGATCGGTTCCGACATCGCCTTTTGTCTCTATGGCGGTACCGCGCTAGCAACGGGACGCGGGGAGATCATCACGCCGCTGCCAATGATCCCAAGCTGCTGGATCGTACTTGCCAAACCGAGTATCAGTGTATCGACCCCAGGTGTGTACAAAGAACTGGATCTCGAAAAAGTGGAGCATCCAAATACCAAACGTTTACTGCAAGGCATTGAAAACCAAAATATAAATGAGATTTTTGCAGCGACAGGAAATGTGTTAGAATCGGTAACGCTGGAAAAGAATCCAATTGTGAAACAAATCAAAGAACGAATGCTTGCTTTTGGAGCAGATGCTGCGCTAATGAGCGGCAGTGGTCCAACGGTTTTTGGATTAGTAAAACAATATTCGCGAGCTAAGCGGATCTATAATAGCTTGCGAGGTTTTTGCGAAGAAGTTTACATGGTACACCCTTGGAAAGAATAAACAGTTGTCAAATAGCATGTAAACGATTTATAATGAGAAAAAGCGTACAAAATTACGGATATGCTAATCAATATACGGAATGTATATAAGGAGATAGAATATGAAAATTCGGCGTAGTGAGCGTTTGATCGATATGACACAATTTTTATTGTCCCATCCGCGTAAACTGGTTCCTTTAACGATGTTTGCGGAGCGGTACAGTTCTGCCAAATCTTCCATCAGTGAAGATTTAGTCATCATTAAAAAGACATTTGAAGACCGCGGTATCGGTACATTAGAAACAGTGCCGGGAGCGGCCGGTGGAGTCCGTTATATCTCAATCGCCGACAATGCAATGGTATTAGACTTTATTCATACATTATGTAACCGAATCGCTGAGCCAGAGCGCTTGCTTCCAGGCGGCTATCTTTACCTGTCTGATTTATTAGGCGAGCCGACGACACTCGAAGCGATCGGCAAGATCATCGCGACCAAGTTCAATAACAAGAAAATCGATGCGATCATGACCGTAGCAACGAAAGGAATACCAATCGCTCAAGCAGTGGCGGAGCATCTGAGCGTACCGTTTGTGATCGTGCGCCGGGATAGCAAAGTAACAGAAGGCTCGACCGTCAGTATCAATTATGTGTCCGGCTCTTCCAAACGAATCGAAAAAATGGAATTGTCGAAACGCAGCTTGCCAGAAGGCTCCAACGTTGTAATTGTGGATGACTTCATGAAAGCAGGCGGTACAGTTAACGGCATGAAAAATCTGTTGGAAGAATTCAATGCGAACCTAGTAGGGATCGGTGTTCTGGCAGAATCAGAGTATGCAGAAGAACGACTGGTAGATGACTATTTGTCGTTGGTAAAAATCAAGAACGTGAATGTGAAGGAAAGACAGATCGAAGTTGTGGAAGGTAATTATTTTAATTATTGATTTTAAATACGAAAGACAGCGTGGCGATCCTCGTCACGCTTTTTTTGTGGAAATGTAAATGAGAAAAAAATTATTGAGATGAGAAATCAAAAGATAGAATCCCGATATACATAGTCTGACACTATAATGATAGTAATTATAAAATAGTAAATATTATAAAAAGCTCCTTGACATTTTTTCCGTTCACCTTGATAATTTAAGTTGGATGTTCTACTTTGATATAAGTTGAACAAACATTCATAAATCATATACACGGGAGGAATCAACATGTCATTAATAGGAAAAGAAGTAGAAGCTTTCGCAGCAAAAGCATATCAGAAGGGTGAATTTATCGACGTATCTTCTGAAGATTTTAAAGGAAAGTGGAATGTCGTTTGTTTTTACCCAGCCGACTTCACATTTGTCTGCCCTACAGAATTGGAAGACCTGCAAGATCAATATAAAACACTTCAGGAATTAGGTGTAGAAGTATATTCTGTTTCCACTGATACACACTTTACACATAAAGCATGGCACGACAACTCCGATGCGATCAGCAAAATCGAGTACATAATGATTGGCGATCCATCTCATCAGATA
The DNA here is from genome assembly GCF_000148995.1 of Listeria grayi DSM 20601. Taxonomy (GTDB): domain Bacteria; phylum Bacillota; class Bacilli; order Lactobacillales; family Listeriaceae; genus Listeria; species Listeria grayi. The sequence goes on along the minus strand of NZ_GL538352.1, from coordinate 1,177,399 downwards.
TCACGCATTTTTGATGTATTAGATGAAGAAGAAGGTCTGGCTCAACGCGGAACTTTTATCATTGATCCAGAAGGAATCGTTCAAACTGTTGAGATCAATGCAGATGGTATCGGCCGTGATGCTAGTATTTTAGTCGATAAAATCAGAGCAGCGCAATACGTACGCAACAATCCGGGTGAAGTATGTCCGGCAAAATGGAAAGAAGGCGCGGATACGCTGAAACCAAGTCTTGACCTAGTGGGCAAAATTTAAGGAGCGCGAATAGATGTTAGATGCAGATATAAAGGCGCAATTAGCGCAATACCTTGAATTGCTAGAAAACCCGATCGTTCTGAAACCAAGTGTCGGCGAAGATGAAAACTCTCAAAAACTGCTTCAATTCGTGGAAGAAATCGCAGCAATGTCGACCAAGATCACAGTCGAAGCGGGTACTTCTGAAAAAGTCCCTAGTTTTAGCGTAGATCGCCCAGAGGAGGCAACGGGTATTGTCTTTGCCGGCATTCCGCTAGGCCATGAATTTACTTCGCTTGTACTGGCTTTATTACAGGTAAGCGGCCGGGCACCAAAGATCGACGAAAGTGTGAAAAGTCAGATCGAAGCGATCAGTGTGCCTTATCACTTCGATTCTTATATCAGCTTGACGTGCCATAATTGCCCGGACGTCGTGCAAGCACTGAATATCATGAGTGTACTGAACCCAAATATCTCCCACACGATGACAGACGGTTCGATGTTCAAAGCAGAAGTAGAAGCAAAAGGGATCATGGCTGTACCAACTGTCTATGTCAACGGTGAATCTTTTACCAGCGGCCGGACAACGATTGAAGAGATCCTTACAAAATTAGGCAGCACAGCACCTGTGGAAAACCTTTCCGAAAAAGAACCTTACGACGTTTTGATCGTGGGTGGCGGACCTGCCGGAGCGAGTGCGGCGATCTATGCAGCTCGTAAAGGTATTCGAACGGGTATGGTAGTTGACAATTTTGGCGGTCAAGTGATGGATACATTAGGTATTGAAAATTTGATCGGCACTAAGTATACCGAAGGACCTAAGTTAATGGCTTCTGTGGAAGAGCATGTAAACGCCTATGATGTCGATATCATGAAGTCGCAACGCTCTGCTAAACTGGAGAAAAAAGAGTTGGTCGAAGTGACGCTGGAAAGCGGAGCCGTTCTTAAAAGTAAGACGGCGATCGTGTCCACTGGCGCAAGTTGGCGCAAAATCGGCGTTCCTGGCGAAACGGAATTTAAGAATAAAGGTGTGGCTTACTGTCCGCATTGCGATGGGCCGCTGTTTGCTGACAAAGATGTAGCTGTTATTGGCGGTGGTAACTCAGGAATCGAGGCAGCGATCGATCTTGCGGGTATCGTAAAACACGTTACAGTGTTGGAATTTCTACCGGAACTAAAAGCGGATAGAGTGTTGCAAGAACGGCTGCATTCTCTGCCAAATGTTACTGTTTTGACAAATGTTCAAACAAAAGAAATCACTGGTGAAAATACAGTGAATGGGCTTACTTACAGCGACCGTGAAACTGGAACGGAAGTCCATCTGGACGTTCAAGGTGTCTTTATACTGATTGGTCTTATGCCGAACACAGCCTGGCTGGACGGAACCGTAGAACGCAATAAAATGGGTGAGATCTTGACCGACAAGCAAGGGGCAACCAATATTCCAGGCGTGTTTGCTGCAGGAGACTGCACAGATGCTGCCTATAAACAGATCATTATCTCAATGGGCTCTGGAGCCACTGCGGCATTAGGAGCATTTGACTATTTGATCAGAAATTATTAACGCTTAAAGGCCTCTTGAAATTCGTTTTCAGGAGGCTTTTGGATTTTATTCTAGATAAGGCAGGGTGGACATATGGAGATGACCGAACAAGACTTTACCCAATTAGACCTAGGCATCAAGCAATTCAAACAGCTGAAACAGCTTTATACAAGCGAACAGATCGATAGCATCAAGACCAGACAGCAAAAGCTTTGGAATAAATGGAAGCAGCTTATTTTGGCTATTTATGAAACTCGAACCAGTGATGACTTGGCAAAACCTTACATCGAAAGCTGGACCAATGGTTGGCAGCTGAAAGGACACTTTTATGCGACGTTCAAAAGCCCATTGCGGATGAAAGAGGCGACGTGTATCTCACTGCTTTGGAATCATCAATATTTGAAAATCGGTGTGGAATGGCGACCTTATAAAGCAGCCACTTCACCGATTTCTGTTTTCACGCATAACGAGCGGCTAATGATTGCCCTAAAACAGATCGAGAATGATGCTGCTTTTGCAGAGGCTGTGTGCTGGATTTCTGACCGAAAGGAGTATGATCCGTTCTTGAAATGGAAGGATCATGGAAGTTTTTGCGAAGAAATGAAAGCAGGAAATGGCTTAGGAATAGGTTTTGTAATAGAGAAACAGCAGATCGATGAACCAGAGTCATTACTGAGTCGTTATCTTACATTGCTGGAAAAATTATATCGAACAAACAAATAAGCCACTCTTTTGCCGCTTTCAGTTCGCTGGAAAGCAGCTGATGACCTTGCGAAGTATAGAAGGGAACGACTGCTGCACGTCGCTTTTCAAACGCCGTCGTCAGCTGCTCAAAATTCCCGGCAGGCAGCAGCGGATCGTGTTCGCCATTTGATAGCCAGACTTCTTTATCCGCTAATGAAAAACTCGCCGCATCCTTACCCAAAAACATCGGGTGGAAGAAGATACCACGCTTGATCGGTGCCTTATCACGGCTTAGGAATAAATGTGCTCCGATGTTTGCGCCGTTGGAATAGCCGACGATAATCGTGTTTTCCAAAGAAAAAGCGTAATGCTCAGCGAGCGAACGGAGTGTGTCAAGCAGCTCATCTGTATTTTTCTCGATGCTTTCCCAGTCGAAATTGCCTTCTGCGAAACGCCGGAAAAAGCGCAGCGCCCCATTTTCGCTGACGGTCCCACGAAGACTTACGACCGGCATCTGCGGGTCTAAAAAAGAAGCGATCTCCAGTAAAGAATGCTCATCGCCGCCTGTGCCGTGTAAAAGGATCAATGTCGGTTTGGAGGGATCCCCCGCACGATAAACATGTTCCATTGCGGTCACTCCTTTCGGCTCGTATCAAATGGCCGTACTGCTCGCTCGATCTCTTGGCGTTTAGGTTCCAAGAAAGGAGGCAACGATAATTTTTCACCAAGCTTTTCATAGGGCTCATCCTGCATAAATCCTGGGCCGTCTGTTGCAAATTCAAACAAGATATGACCTACTCGGACATACAAGGATTCAAAGTAAAAACGGTTCACATAGCCCGAGTTCGGCAAATCCATTTCGGCAAGCTTATTGATCCAGCTATCCAATGCTGCGCGGTCTTCTACGCGGAAAGCAACGTGGTGGACTTCACCATATCCAGGAACCGCCGCTACGCTGTCTTTGTCCTCGACAAGGATCACTTGCCCACCGTTGCCGCCTTTACCAACTTCATATAAATGCTTGTTCCCTTCCACTGCTACTTTTTGAAAGCCCAATACATTCACTAGCCAAGATTCCATTACTGATAAATAACTGATCGTGATCTCGACTGGTCCAAGTCCAACGATCCCATATTCTGCGGGGACCGGCCCTTTTTTCCAAGGGATACCAGCTTCCACACCTGGTTGCCCTTCATCCGAAACGAGTTGATAAGCTTGCTCATCCGCGTCAACAAAACGAATCATTTTTTTACCGAGCAGGGTAGAAATACCTTCGTGTTTCACGTGAAACTGATCAAAGCGATCGATCCAGTATGTCAGCGCTTCGTCGGACGGAACGCGAAAGCCACTGCGGGAGATCGAGTTTGTCCCAGCTTTGCCTTTGGGGTTATTTGGGAAATCGAAAAAGGTCATGTCGGTTCCGGGACTAGCCACATCATCGGCGAAGAAAGTGTGATACGTTTGGATATCATCTTGGTTGACTGTTTTCTTGACAAGGCGAATGCCTAAAACTTCTGTAAAGAAATGATAATTTTTTTCTGCGCTGCTGGTCATTGCTGTAATATGGTGGATACCTTTTAATTGTTCATTCGACATAATGGACAACTCCTTTTTCTTTTAGTTGGTTATTTAACTTTCTGACGATTTGTGCCAGTGCTTCGTTCTCATCAGCGGATAAGCCATCAAACATAGCCGCTTGAAAGCGTGCTTGCTGCAATTGACACTTATCCATCAGCTGTTGACCAGCCAAGGTCAATGTCAGATATTTCTGCGTGGCTTTTTTCTCTCTAGTGATCCAACCATTATCTTCTAGTTTTTTCACCATTTGTGAGATCCCGCCCTTGCTAATGATCAAATGCTCCGCCAGTTCTTTCTGCGTGAGTGGCTGATGAAGCAAGATCTGGTTGAGCATATCGAATTGAGAGACCGTGAGTCCGAATTGTTTGAGAAAATCATTGGAGTGATTATTGCTTTGATTGATAAACCGAACCATGCGAAACCATGTTGCTAGCTTCTGCCTTTCCGGTTTAGAAAGTGAATTTGCCAAAGAAATCCCTGCTTTCGTTATTAGTTTAGAACTAAACTATATATAAAGTCTAACGGGTAAAGTGAAATTTGACAACCTTTCTGCTCATATAAACAGCCAATGGCTCCAAACTGCAAGTATAGCAATATAAAGAACGGTGCTGTAAGCGTTGATCCGCTCCGCAATTCCGAAGTACTGTGTTGGGAGGAGATTTGTCAACATCGCCCCAATGAGCAGCAAGAGCATAACAAAAAGCGTGACACTAAATAACGCCACGTGTATATGTATGAAACCAATCATAAAGAAAATCAATGCTAAGATCGTCAGTGCTACGACAAAAGCAGTCACGACCAAGTGCATCCGATTATGCGACTTTGTAAGGGGAAAGAGCCGATAGCCAATAAAAGAAATGAAGCACATCCCGCTGAGAAAGATCGCTGCAAGCCGAAGTGCGATGCCGAATGACTGATCAAAGACCGCTATAAGGAAAAAGATACTGAAGAGCGTGCTGAATAATCCGTATAGATCAGCAAAGAGAACAGCCTTTTTACGGGAAGGAGAGTAGCGAGCAGTCAATTCACTGACGGCTTGCCGTTTAGGATCATAATGAGGAAAGTAAGCATTACCAACAAAAATGTGAATAAAATAACAAGCAACCGCGACCAGACCGAAATAAGTCATAACAAAAGGCCCCTTTTTTACCTTATCATATCATATTTTAACGGGTCAGGCCCCGAAATTCAGTCTAACGCCTTACGTAGTATTTTCAACTTATATGATAAAATAAGAAAGTATAAAAATCGAACAATCATGCTAGATAAGTAGGAGGAAGCAAAATGAAAAAATGGATCAAATGGTTAATCACTATCATTATTATCGTGGTAGTAGTTGGTGGAATCGGACTGTTTTTTGCAATGAACAAAAAAGATGATGCCTCAGGTACCAGCAAGCTAGTAACAACAAAAGTAAAACAAGGCGACATGAAGATCAATGCGACGGGAACCGGTGCTATCAGTCCTGAAAATCAACAGCTGCCGGATTATGATAAATTACAGCTAGTGGCGCAAATGGATGAATTGGATATTCCCGATATCAAAAAAGATCAAAAAGTGAAAATTTCTGTTGCTGCTATTCCTAACAAAACATACACAGGAAAAGTAAAAGAAATTGCAAAACAAGGTCAAGTCCAAAATGGTGTTTCTTCCTTCAAAGTAACGATCTCACTCGACAAAAAAGATAAATTGAAAGCCGGCATGACCGCAGATGCGTCGATCCTTGTGCATGAAAACAAACACGCGATCTACGTACCGATCGAAGCTGTCCAAAAAAATGACGATGACAAATACTATGTTTACGTTCCGAAGAAAAACAAAGACGGTAAAACAAAACAAGTTAAAAAATTCGTTGAGACCGGTCTTCATAACGAAGATAACATTGAGATCACTAAAGGGCTCGAAAAGGGTGACACGGTCATCTTGCCAACAGTCGATACAGGAAATAACTCCGATTTTTAATAAGATAAAAACCGAAAGTTATTAGAAATAGGAGGGATATAATGCCTAACCCATTGATTGACATGAAAAACTTAACAAAAACATACACGCTCGGAGGAGAAACTTTCAAGGCGCTAGATGATGTGACTTTAGCCGTTGAAGAAGGCGAATTTCTTGCGATCGTTGGTCCTTCAGGCTCCGGGAAATCCACACTGATGAATATGATCGGCTGTCTGGATGTTCCCGATAGCGGAACCTATCACTTAGATAGCGTGGATGTTTATCATTTGAACGACAATAAATTATCAGAGATCCGCAATAAAAAAATCGGCTTTATTTTTCAGCAGTTCAATCTGCTTACGAAATTATCTGCTTTGGAAAATGTGGAACTGCCCTTGATTTATGCAGGGATCAGTCCGGCAAAACGTGTGGAAACAGCGAAAGAATGTCTGCGCAAAGTCGGCTTGATCGATAAAAATAAAAACCTGCCTACTCAACTATCAGGTGGACAGCAGCAACGTGTGGCGATCGCCCGCGCATTAGCAGCTAATCCTTCCATTTTATTAGCAGATGAACCGACCGGAGCGCTGGATTCTAAAACAGGTAAAGAAGTAATGGGTATCCTGCAAGAATTGAACCAAGCAGGAAACACGATCGTCATGATTACCCATGATGCTGATATTGCTTCTTATGGTACCAGAAGGATCCGTATCCAAGACGGCAAACTTTTCCATGAGGAGGATGGGCAATGAATATTCTCCAAAGTACAAAAATGGCGTTTAAACAGCTGCGAACAAGCAAGCTTCGTTCTTTCTTGACGATGCTTGGAATCATCATTGGTGTTGCTTCTGTTATTCTGCTTGTTTCTTTAGGAAACGGTGTTACACAAAAGGTCAATGAGCAGATGGGCGATCTAGGTTCTAACCTTGTGACCGTCATGAACAACTCCACCAACCCGAACGATAAGTTCACATATGCCGAAGCGATGAAATACAAAGGCATTGACGGCGTCAAAAGTGTTTCGCCGGAATTATCCGGACAAGTGCACGCAACCTACGATTATAAGTCGGTCAACGACAAAGTGATCGGTACGAATGAACAGTACAAAAATGCCCGTAGTTTGAAATTAGATAAAGGCCGGTTCTTACTGCCGATCGATATCGAATACGGCCAAAAAGTAGCGGTCATCGGTCCAAATGTGGCAAGCGACCTATTCGGTTTTTCTGATCCGATCGGGGAAACGATCCGCTTGAACGGTATGCCGTATAAAGTAGTCGGCATGTTGAAAGAAAAAGGCGATTCGCTGATGGGATCAAGCGACGACCAAATCTACATTCCATTTTCTGCAGCGCAACGTATGCTGAAAGACACAAATGTGCGTACGCTGTATGTAGAAACCAAAGATGCAGATGACGTTGATTTCGTGGTCAATACCTTGAAATCACGGTTAGCAATCAAGTTCGGTGATGAAGACAGCAAGAAAAATGATACAGATAATTCGGCACAAAATGGACCAAAATATCAAGTTATCAATCAGCAGGAGATCTTAACGGCCTTTAACACGATCAGCGGTACGCTAACAACTGCACTAGGTGCGATCGCAGCGATCTCATTGATCGTCGGAGGGATCGGCATCATGAATATTATGCTGGTATCTGTCAGTGAGCGGACGAGAGAGATCGGGATCCGAAAAGCACTAGGTGCCAAAAAACGAGCGATCTTGCTGCAATTCTTGATCGAATCCGTAGTTATCAGCGTTTGCGGTGGAATCATCGGTATGATCATTGGAGCAGCAGGCGCATCGATCTTTGGATCCGTGGCTGATATTCCATCAGGTATCTCAGCAGGTGTTATGATTTTCGCATTCCTATTCTCCCTATGTATCGGGGTCATCTTCGGAATCGCACCTGCCAATAAAGCTTCGAAATTACGCCCGATCGATGCTTTACGAACAGAATAATAACAACCAACAGAGAGCATCAGCCGTGTCTACCACGGCTGATGCTCTTTTAATGAACACTGTTATCTATTTTTAATATATTTAACACAATTAAAACAAACCAACCTTTAAATGAATCACCAATTTGGTGAGAGCGTTCTCTCCCAAGGGGAAAGGTTGTTTTTGAAAGCGTGATCACAATTCTTACTATTTTAATAAGGAATTAATTTTTAGGGAAAGAAATTGTCTCGGAAAATAGAGGGAAACAATGGAGGTTTAAGCGATATAAATAGTGGGAATCCAACATTTAGTGGATTTTAACAGTGTTTTCATGAAAAAAAACTCCCCATGAATGAAAGCTGTTTTGGTTAATTCTCTCTTTTATCATGAAATGTCAAGTGATATTAAAGGATATCTCGAAAAAAAGAAAAAAGTTCACAAAGTTGTCAAATTTAGGTTTTTTTATTATTATGGTTCTATAGGGAAATTTTGTAAATAGATTGTGAGTTTTTGTTAACAATCTTGGGCGAGTTTTTCTAACGTTTTTACTTCAGTTGCATGTGAAGACAATTTATTAGCAGCGCAACTAGATCTAAGGTGGTGAAGAAAATGGAAATTACAGATGTGAGATTACGTCGCGTAGAAACTGATGGAAGAATGAAAGCTATTTCTTCAATCACGATTGATGGTGAGTTTGTTGTTCACGACATTCGTGTCATCGATGGCAACAATGGTCTGTTTGTAGCGATGCCAAGTAAACGTACTCCGGACGGAGAGTTTCGTGACATTGCTCATCCAATCAATTCGGACACTCGTGCTAAGATTCAAGAATCCGTCTTGAAAGCATTCGAGGAAGCCGAAGAACCAGAAGCAGAAGAAGCTGTTTTAGATGAAAACTCTACTGATGCAGAGTAAAACTTATTAAGTAACCTTAGAAAAGCTTATTTAATGGGATCAAATGGGATAAGGAGTGACGGAAATGCAAGTAACAGATGTGAGATTACGTCGTGTAGAAACAGACGGAAGAATGCGAGCTATCGCGTCCATTACGTTAGATGAAGAATTTGTAGTACATGATATTCGTGTGATTGATGGCAACAATGGTTTGTTCGTCGCAATGCCAAGTAAACGTGGGGTAGACGGAGAATTCCGTGATATTGCGCATCCAATCAATTCCGACACTCGTGCTAAGATTCAAGATGTAGTATTAGAAGAATATAATCGTGTGGGTGAAGAAGAAGTAAGCGAAGTAACAGAAGAAGAAACGGAAAGTGATTCTGTTTCTGCTGAATAATAAAAAAAGTTAAAGCTAGGACACTTCGTCCTAGCTTTTTAGTATGCTTATAAATCGATCAGCTGTTCTTTGACACAGAAGCGCAGCAGATCAGAGAATTTTTTCATTTCCAGTTTTTTCATGATATGGGATTTATGCACTTCTACCGTTTTGGCAGAGATAAACAAACGTTCAGCGATCTCTTTATTACCATAGCCTAATGCAATAAGTGGCAAGATCTCTTTTTCGCGTTTCGACAAACGTTCGATGATGTTCTCAGAAGCATCCGCGCGCTTCAACTGTTCGATTTGTTTGGAAGAGTAATTAAAGACAGGATCAATGATGATCTGTCCGCCCATTACAGAACGAATCGCATCCAATAGGAGTTCTTCGCTAGAATTCTTCATGATGTAGCCTTGTGCACCAGCTTGCAGAGCCTGGGTAATATAAGCTTCTTCATCGTGCATCGTTAGTAAGATGACCTTTGTTTCGGGAAAGGCTTCGGTGATTCGTTTAGTAGTGAGCAATCCGTTTTCGCCTGGTGGCATGCTCAGATCCATTAATACGATGTCAGGCCGGTTGCTTTCGATAAACAAAAAGGCTTCTGTACCATCTGCTGCATCGCCGATCACTTCCATGTCTTTCTGCGCATTGATCATAAATTTTAAAGCACTTCTCACTACCGCATGATCATCAGCAATCAATAGTTTCATTTTATTCGCTCCTAACTTATCAGACTGGGATTTCTGCAGTAATGGTAGTGCCTTTTCCGAGTTCGGACCGGATCGATAAAGTCCCATCCACAGATGCTACGCGTTCCTGCATGTTCATCAGTCCTAAGCCGGTTCCGTGAATGATCGGAAAGTCAGTGTCGAAACCGATGCCGTAATCGATGATCTGGATATCCAGCTGTTTGATACCTAATTGGATATTGATAAATATTTCGTCAACTTCTGCATACTTGATCGCATTAGAAAGGCATTCTTGCAAAACGCGATAAATAATCGTTTCCGTTACTGCATCAAAGCGTTCTTGGTGCAAGTTGGTTGTAAAATCAATATAGATACCGGTTGTTTCGATCAAGCGCTTGATCAGCACACGAATCGCAGGGATCAGCCCCAGGTCGTCCAAGACTGGTGGCCGTAGATCAAGAGCTAGCTGTTTGATCTCATCGAGCAGTTCGCTGAGACTTTGATCAATGATTTTCAGCTGCTGATCTTTTTCTTCGTTGGATTCAAGCCATTTTATCTTTCGAGCATTTAAAAGTAGGCTATAAACGCTTTGCGCAACGCCGTCATGCAGTTCTTGCGCTAGTAGTTTCTTTTCTTGCTCATGCGCATTATTGACATATTCGATCAGCTGTTTTTTCTGGATGATTTCCCGCGTCTTATCTTGTTCGCTCGTATTGGTGAGCTGGAGCAGCCAGTAGTCAGCTATGTCATCCAGCAAGCAAAATTTCCCTGCATAAATGATTTTGGAGCCGTCTTTTTTTTCTAAAAGGATAGGCAGTGAATCCGTATTGAATGTCTGCTGAAAGTCACAGCCGTTGCAGATATCGCGTTCTGGGTGCATGACGCAATGTGTTCCTTTGAATACTTCTAAAATATTATCCAAATTGAAGATACATTGTTTGCGAATATGCTTGGCAGTATCATTTTCATCAATGATTTTTTTGTGTTGAACGATAAAAATACCATTGTGACTTTCTTGAAGAATCGTTTCTGCGAATTTACTCATCACTTGCATGTTTGATCCACACCTCTATTAATTGCTCTAGTTGGTTCACATAATTGTCGATGCGTTGCTTTTCTTCTATCGAAAGTGTTCGGTTGGTCCGGTTCCCGGCCAGCAAAACGCCGATAACTTGATCTTCTTTTTGAAGCGGGATCCCGTATACATAGGTTAGCTTTTCTGATCTAGCGATAGGATAGGTCAATAATTTGGCTTTTTTCGCTTGGATGTCATTCTCTTCATGTGTGCGGCCGGTTCGCCAAACAATTCCACCCAAGCCTCTGCCGATCTGGAGCCGAATATTTTTATAAAGATTATTTGTATTGCCTGAAACGAAATACCACTGGATATTGCGGACTTGTTCAAAGGCAGTTCTTGTTGTCGCTATACTTATGAAATCAATTTGGATATCTTCACGTAGATTATCCAAATGTAGCTGAATATCATTTACGCACAAAATAATACTCCTTCTTCCTCTGTTAATATCGACCAAAAAAAGTAGTGAAATAACAGGTGCTTATTTCACGTCGATGTTGGATGGTATTTAAGCTCGTCTCTATTGCTCATTATAACACAAAGTGGCATGGATTTTAAGCAAAAGCTAACTTTTCCGCTGTTGGAGAAGTGTTTCTAGGAGCACAACAGCATGATTGATATGGGGATCTTTAGCAGCGTAAAGCAAGGTCACGTTTTTGGTTGCTGCTTTTTCTAAGATTTGATGGAGTAGTTCGTTTTTTACTGGATCAGTCAGCAACTCCATTTGATAATCAGAACGAAATGTTGCGAAGCGTTTCTCTTGGTGATCAAACCATTTCCGTAGTGCAGGAGAAGGTGCAATGTCCTTCATCCACTCGTCGAGCAACGCTTTCTCTTTGGAAATCCCCCGAGGCCATAGGCGGTCCACAAGGATGCGATAGCCATCGTTGTTATTGGCAGGGTCATAGATACGTTTAATCAGGATTGGCTCCATGCGCTTCATCTCCTTATCATCAGCCACCGATTTGACTCATGTGGCGCCAAGTCGGTTTTTTATCAGCTACTTTTTCCTGTTCGACTAATGCCATTTCATGATTTTCGGGCTTGAGATCTAATGCTGCTTGGATTTTTGCGGCGAAATGTTCCGGTTCGTAGATCACATCTCGAATGTTGGCTTCGTCATCCCAATATAAGCAAGATTTGATACAACCGTCAGCAGTGATACGCAGCCGATTACAGCTTTCGCAAAAATTACAGCTGATCGGATGAATCAAGCCAAATGAACCTTGAGCATTTTCTAGTTGAAAATTTTCCGATGGTCCATTTCCTTTTAGATGAGGAAGTGCTTTATATGACCAACCTTGTTCGTGGCAAACATCGAAAACTTTATCGACGCCGACATAATCGCGCTGCCAGATCTGGTTTTTTTCTTCACTGATTGGCATGAATTCGATAAAACGGACATTGACAGGATGATCCAGTGTGTAACGGAGAAAATCAATGATCTCGTTATCGTTTTGCCCGTGGATCACAACGGTATTGATTTTTATTTGGTCAAAGCCAGCAGCTGTTGCTTCTTCTATACCCTTTAAAACTTGCTTTACATTTCCGCTTTAGTAGTATTAAGTTGTGATTTCATGTTTTCCTCCTAAATATGCGAAATTTGTATGCGTAGAGAAATAAATTGTTTATAGATTCACATTTACCTCCTTTCCATCTCCTGCAAATAACATATTCGAGAAAGATAACATACATAAATTGGGAGTTCTATAAGGGAATGTACTAAAAATCCTTATAGCGGCGCGTGATTTTTTGAAATTATTAAACTTTTTTATTTAAGCCATTATAATGGGATTAGTTCGATCGTAGCCTTGAAAATTGACGAATTTTGCTGTATTATTCATAGTGGAACATTAGTGTATATTGGGGGTTCAATAATATGACAAAACGGTACGCAGTTGTGCTTGCTGCGGGTCAAGGGACGCGTATGAAGTCAAAACTCTATAAAGTTTTACATCCCGTTTGCGGGAAACCAATGGTAGAACATGTTGTAGATCAAATAAAAACGCTGAACATGGACAAAATCGTCACGATCGTGGGGCATGGAGCAGATAACGTCCAAGAACAATTGGGTGGGAAAAGCGAATTCGTCAAACAAGAAGAACAATTAGGAACTGCACATGCTGTTTTGCAAGCAAAAGACCTCCTTGCTGATAAAGAAGGTACGACATTAGTTGTATGCGGCGATACTCCTTTGATTCGGAGCGAAACAGTCGATGCTCTGCTCAAGTATCATCATGAGAAACGAGCAAAGGCTACTATATTGACAACTTCTTTGGAAGATCCGACTGGGTACGGTCGTATTATTCGCGATGATCTAGGAATAGTAGGGAAAATCGTGGAACAAAAAGATGCTTCTTCCGAAGAAAAAGCAGTAAAAGAGATCAATACCGGAACATATTGTTTCGATAATGCAGCGTTGTTTGATGCTTTATCCAAAGTAACTAACGACAATGCACAAGGGGAATTTTATCTTCCTGACGTTATTAAGATCTTGAAAGATGCAGAAGAAGTTGTGGCTGCTTACCGGATGGAATCGTCCGACGAATCGCTTGGTGTCAATGACCGAGTGGCACTGGCCGAAGCAACGAAACTGATGCAGAAACGCATCAATGAGAAACACATGCGTAATGGCGTGACACTGATCAATCCTGAAAATACATACATTGATGTCGATGTGGAAATTGGACAGGATACAGTAATCGAATCCGGTGTCACAATCAAAGGAAACACGGTGATCGGCGATGATTGTACGATTACAAGCGGATCAGATATCCAAGATTCAGTTATCGGTAGTGGCGTGCTTATCCGCAGCTCTGCCGTGATCGAAAGCAAAGTTGCCGACGAAGTCCAAATTGGACCGTATGCGCATCTCCGCCCTGAGTCAGAGATCGGTGCACACGTGAAGATCGGTAATTTCGTGGAAACGAAAAAAGCAGTGGTTGGCGAAAATACGAAACTGCCTCACTTTATCTACATGGGTGATGCGGAAATCGGTAAAAACGTCAACGTCGGCTGCGGTTCCATTGCTGTCAACTACGATGGCAAGAACAAAGCTAAAACCATTATTGGAGATAACGTATTCATAGGTTGCAACTCTAACCTAGTCGCACCGCTTAAAATAGGGGATAATGCCTTTGTCGCAGCTGGTTCGACGTTAACAAAAGACGTGCCGGAGGGAGCACTTGCGATCGCTAGAAGCAAGCAAGTGAATAAAGAAGGCTACGCAAAGCGACTTAACTATAATAATTAATGACTAAGTTTGTTTTTAAATTTAATTTTAATAAAAATAGTGGAGGCTGATTATGTCAAACGAGTATTTTGATCCGAAGTTAAAAATCTTTTCGCTAAACTCTAACCGCGCACTAGCAGAAGAAATTGCGAAAGAAGTAGGAATTGAGCTGGGAAAATCAAGTGTTACACATTTTAGTGATGGCGAGATCCAAATCAATATTGAAGAAAGTATCCGCGGCTGCCACGTATATGTCATTCAATCAACAAGCTACCCAGTAAATCAAAATTTAATGGAACTTTTGATCATGATCGACGCACTAAAACGTGCTTCGGCAGCTACGATCAATATTGTAATGCCATATTACGGCTATGCAAGACAAGATCGTAAAGCCCGCAGCAGAGAACCGATCACGGCTAAATTAGTAGCAAACTTGATCGAAACAGCTGGAGCTACTAGAATGATTACTTTGGACATGCATGCACCGCAAATTCAAGGGTTCTTCGATATCCCGATCGACCATTTGAATGCAGTTCGTTTGCTTAGCAAATATTTTGGCGAACGTCATCTAGGAAATGATCTAGTCATCGTTTCTCCTGATCACGGTGGAGTTACCCGCGCTCGCAAAATGGCAGATCGTTTGAAAGCACCGATTGCGATCATTGACAAACGCAGACCGCGTCCGAATGTCGCAGAAGTAATGAATATCGTCGGGAATGTAGAAGGAAAAGTTTGTATCCTGATCGACGACATCATTGATACAGCAGGAACGATCACATTAGCAGCCAACGCACTTAAAAATGCCGGCGCTACACAAGTTTACGCATGTTGTACGCACCCAGTTTTATCTGGACCAGCAATGGAGCGAATCGACCAATCACCGATCGAAAAATTAGTGGTTACAAATTCCATTGCTTTACCAGAAGAAAAATGGATCGACAAAATGGAACAACTGTCTGTTGCACCATTGCTTGGCGAAGCGATCGTGCGCGTGCATGAGAATGCTTCTGTGAGCTCGTTGTTTGAATAATAAACTAAGGAAGCTGGTTTTTCCAATTTAGGAAAAACCAGCTTCTTTTTATTTATTCCACAACCACAGCGGTTCCGGAAACAGATACCATCAGCATGCCATTATCTGCACCCAGTACTTCATAATCGACATCAACAGCGATGATCGCATTGGCGCCAAGTGCTTCTGCACGGTTCTCCATTTCTTCGATCGCCGCTTCACGGGCTTGGATGAGTTCTTCTTCATAGCCGCCGGAACGTCCGCCGAAAAAGTTGCGGATACCTGCACCAATGTCTTTTAATACATTGATTCCAGTGATGACTTCACCGAATACGATTTTCTTATATTCAATGATTTGTTTGCCTTCGATAGTTGGGGATGTAGTCGTGATCATTGTGATCAGCCTCCTTTTAGTTTTAGAATAATCTGTAGAAAGCTGGAAGTCAATTCTGGTTTCTATTTTCCTTTACGGCGTAAAAGAACAAAGGCAAAGGCTGCAAAAGCTGTTCCAAATAATCCAAGTAGTGGCTTTGCCGTATCGCCAGTTTTCGGCAATAATGCGTGTGCATCATCCGTTTGAGAATACTTGCCGGCAGCTTTTACGTAGCTTTGTTGTACTTGTTGCATTATGGTGTTGCTTCTTTCTGCTGGTTGCGCTGTTTGGGAAATTACGTGTTCTGCGGCAAGCAGACCGCTTTGATGCATGATAGGGTCTGTGGCGATCGTTTCCATCGCATGGTCCTTAGTTGCTTGGCTATTATCCGAACCATGAGATGCTTCTTCTTTCGATGCTTCCTTATCAGTTGCTGGCTTATCGGTATCATTCTTCGGCTTATCGGAGTCCTCTGGATTTTGACCATTTTCATTCGTATCCTCTTTCGCGACTACGTTCACCTTTACAACAACAGGCTCAGCTGCTTGAGAGCGATCATTCACAGCGCCAAGCGTCACGGTATAAGTACCAGTCTTGCTGAAATCGACTTGCTTAGTAAAGTCGTTCGTGATTTCCAAGTTTTCCGGCGTCACTGTGGCATGGATATCTTTTAAGAACTGCTCAGCATCGATCGCATCACCGACCGTGTAAGTGATTTCTTTATCCGCTTGAATGATTGGTCTTGGCGAGATCTTAACAGTTATTTCCACGGGATCAGCCTTCATTCCCCTGTCGTTTTGAGCATCAAGTGTCACGATATACGTGCCCGGTTTATCAAAATCGACTTGCTTGGTAAAGTCATTCATGATTTCCAAGTTTTCCGGTGTCACTGTAGCGTGGATATCTTTTAAGAACTGCTCAGCATCAACAGGTTCTCCTACATTATAGGTGATTTCCTTATCTGCTTCGATAACAGGTTTCGCTATAACGGTGACTGTGACCGTAGTAGGTTCTGCTTTTAGTCCACCTTCATTTTGGGCATTCAATGTCACAGTATATGTGCCTGGTGTGTTTAAATCTACGACATCTGTAAAATCGCTTGTCACTTCTGTACCGTCATCTGTTTTTGCATCAATCGCTTGTAGGAAATCCGCTTCTGATAGATCGCTACCTTGATTAAATGTGATCGCATCTTTCGAAGTGATCGTTAATTTATGAGCGACTTCAAAGGTCTGTTCGTAAGTTCCAGAAGAAATCGTATAGCTATTCATGAAATCTGGGATCGGATAGCTACCTGTTGGGTTATCAAAGCGGGCATTGTAGTAGAATGTTTCTAATGAGTCGAAATCACCTTTAGAAACCTTATTCACAGTGACACCATTATCATCGATGCTAAGACGCGAATTATCCACTTTTGTGCCATTAAAGGAAAGATACGTGTTGCTGCTGGAATTAGATTTTGTGAATGGCGGCTGATACCCGTCAAAGCTAGTTAAACGGTTTGGCATAATGGAGAAAGGAATAAATAGCGTTTCCGCGCTATCATCATACTTCAATTGTGTTGTCGTGATTTTCTTTGGCGCATGTCCGTCGCCGATATTTTGACCAAATGCGGCTAACGATTTAAGGTTTTTAAAATTATTGATCGGCGTAAAGTCGACGATCCCATCAAATTGGACGAACAATGTTTTCAGTTTCGGCAAGTCAGCTAATAAAGTGATATCCGTTATTTTACTATTGCTTTGGATATTGAGATAATCCAAATTAGGCATTAAATGAATCTTTTTGAAAATATCATTTGTGAAGTTCGAACTTGTGAGCGTCAAATTAATGATCTTATCTTGGTCGTTTATATCGGGGAAGTTGTCATTCGTGAGTGTTTCACTGTTCATGCTTAAATATTCCAATGTTTTGTTTTTTAAGACTGGCGAAAAATCCGTGATTTTGGTGTCGTCATTGCGGAAAGAAATTAAGTTGGTAGCTTTTTCTAAGCCGGTCAAGTCCGTAAACTCGGCACCTTTTAAAGTAATAGAGGTGATCTTGCTAAGTTGTTCTTCGGTGATCGGGGAGTCGGCAGGCTGGTTCAGTAATCCATTTAAATAGCCTTTCAATGCTGTGCTAGGGATCTCAAAGGTGTTGCTATCAGTAGAACCAGTAGTTTGTGCAAAGACTGGTGTTGTTGTCAAACTCATCAATACGATACAAATCGTTATAATTGAAAATAGTCGTTTCAAATAAAAACCTCCTAAGTGATTTATCTTGCAAAAATCGTAACAAAATGAGTGTTATTCAACAATGGAGTTGGAGGTTAAAATTGAAAAACGAATATTCTTAAAAAACAGAATATTTATATTTGTGATGGTTAGAAAGTTTGTTAAATAGCCTTTTTAGAGCATTTCAGTATTGTTTTTCACAAAATGAAAATGACACAAAATCGACATAAATGGACGGAAAATCGTTATATTAGTCAATTATGAAAAAGCACACCTTGCGATAAAAAACTCCGTTGTTTTATAACGGAGTCGGCTAATGAATTAAATATTATTGTCGAGTCTAAATGCTGCTCTTTTCTTTTCGTTTTTAGCTATTTTGAAATTGATTGCCGCTAGTTCATGCTGTTTTTCGTCGATTTCAGAGAGGATATTCGCCTTTTGTCTTTGTAAAATAGCTTGCCGCTCAGAAAGTGTTTCCGGGCCGGTGGCCGCTAATTGTAGATAATAATGGATAGTATTGATAGGCATGCCGGATCGCCTCAGATACCGAATAAAGGTAAGTAAGGAGATTTGTTCTTCTGTGTAGATACGTTGTTTTGACGCATTTCGGCTAGGGCTTACCAATCCTTTTTCTTCATAAAAGCGCAGAGTGCCAATGCTGATGCCAGTTTTTTTAGCGGTCGTCCCGATTGTAAACAAAATCAACAGTCCTTTCTTGACCTATAGTTGCTGTAGGAGGGTATACTGCTATTGTATCACGAAAATAAAGGAAAGAAGGTAGTGGAGATGACAAAATCAGCATTGGTAACAGGCGCTAATAAGGGTATAGGACTGGAAACAGTGAGGCAGCTGGCGGGAAAAGGCTGGAAAGTGGTATTGGGAGCTCGCGATGCAGAAAAAGGCAAGCAAGCAGTGACTGAATTACAAGCGCAAGGGTTAGATGTTGCTTTTTTAGAAATCGACTTAGTAGATAAAGAAAGTGTCGAATCAGCAGTCAAAATAATAACGCAGGAATATCCCGACATTTCGCTTTTGATCAATAACGCCGGGATGCCGGGAGAATTTGCCAAAGGTTTCTCAAAGACGACAGAAGAAGGTTTAAGAAATGCTTTTGAAGTAAATTTCTTTGGGACATTTCGTCTCAATCAGCTTTTGCTGCCATTATTGAAAGGAAATGGCGCTACAATCGTTAATGTCTCAATCGACATGGCATCACTATCGTTAATGATGGATCATCAAGAACGGACAGCGGCACTCAATAGTTTTGACTACAATGCTTCCAAAACAGCCAATAACGCCATGACGGTCTCAATGGCACTGGAACTAAAAGACAGCCCGGCACAAGTATTTGCGGTCACACCCGGTTTTACTACGACGGATTTAAATAATAATGCTCCAGGCGGAATCACAAAAGAAGAAGCGGCTGGCATTATTTTAAAATATACATTAGATGGAGAAAGACATAATGGTGTATTTTTTGATAAAAATGGCGTATTAGCCTGGTAAATAAACGCAGAGCGATGGGATTTTCTCATCGCTTTTTTAATTTACTTGTTTTTATGGGTTTATAGTTGCGTTCGCCCAACGCGAACTTGATATGCTATAAAGGTAAACTTTGATAGGAGGAGATAGACGATGGATAAATCAACGAAGGTAACACTTATTACCGGCGCGAATCGCGGAATGGGATTTGAACTAGCGAAAGAGATCGGCGAATTCGGTCACCATATTTTGGTTGGGGCAAGAAGTAGCGAGAGCGGAAGCGAAGCAACGGAGAAATTAAAGAAATTAGGAATAAATGCCGCTTTTATACAGCTAGATGTAACAGATAAAGCTTCTATTGAGAAGGCTACGAGGAAAATCGCACAAGACTATGGATACTTATCTGTCTTGATCAATAATGCTGGTATCGCATTGGATAACTTTGAACAACCAACTACGATGAAAACAGAAATCATGAGAAAGGATTTCGATGTCAACTTTTTCGGAGTGGTCGATACAACTCAGGCAATGCTGCCTTTGTTGAAGAAAAGCCAGCAGGCTAAAATTATCAATATGTCGAGTATTATGGGTTCCCTTGGGGCGGCGACGGATCCTGGTTCAAGAGTATACAATGCGAGTGCGGTAGGGTATCAGGCTTCTAAGGCTGCTTTAAACATGTTTACAATTAGACTGGCAAGAGAATTAGAAGGACTAGAGGATAGTAAGATTACTGTAAATGCGGTAAGCCCAGGGATGGTAGCAACTGAATTTGGCGGTGGAGATCCGGAAGCTGCTAAGAAAATGGGGGCTAAATCTGTGGAAGAAGGTGTCAAACGTTTGGTAGAGCTTGCGACAGATGAAGATAATACCACTAATATAACGTTTAGTGACACAGACGGAATCGTCCCTTGGTAAAGAAAGAGAGTTATTTCTCTTTCTTTTTTATTTAGATAGGTCTTTTTCAATGCTTTTAAGATGTTTGATCTTCTTTTGGAGATAGGCTTCCTGTTCTTTGATGGACAAGATATTTTGCTGGAGTTTTAGATCCAAATGTTCTAAAAAAGAGATTCTGTGTTGGATAATTTCACTTGTCGCAGTTTCCTCATCAAAATTAAATTCTTTGATTTCTTTGAGAGAGGCTCCTAATCTGCGTAAATGAACAATTTTATTGATTTCGAGAAGGTCTTTCTTGTAATAAAAACGAATCCCGTTTTGATTGCGCGTCACAGGATTTAACAGTCCTTCTTTTTCATAATAACGCAAGGCATTTTTAGATATCCCAAATTTTTCAGCGGTTTCGGCAATTGTATACATTAGTTTCACAGCCTTTGTTTTTTAGTTAGCGTAACACGAAGCATTAGTTTTCTCAAATGATAAACGAAGATATAACTATTTCATAAAAAAACACCTTGCCGAAGTCGCAAGGTGTTTTATATTTAGATAATTGTTCTTACAGGCTCTTCAAAGCATCATCCAATACTTTTTGCAACGTCGCTGCAGAAGCATTCATTTGCTCTTGCTCTGTATCCGAGAGCTTCATCTCAACGATATGACGCACGCCTTTTCTATTAACGACTGCTGGAGCGCCAATGTAAATATCTTTCAAGCCATAATGTCCGTCTAAATATACGGAAAGTGGCAAGATCGCATTTTCGTTATTTAGGATCGCTTGAGTGATTCTAGCAAGTGCAGCGGCAATCCCATAGAAGGTCGCCCCTTTTTTATTGATGATCTCATAAGCGGCATCACGAACGCTGACAAAGATGGTGTCCATTGCTCCTTTTTCATTTTCGTTGATCCATTCGGAAATTGGCAGACCACCAACTGTTGTATGGCTCCATGCTGGGAATTCAGTGTCGCCGTGTTCGCCTAAAATGTAGCCATGGACGTTACGCGCATCTACTTTCAAATAATCAGCAATCGACATACGGAAGCGAGCTGTATCTAAGCTTGTACCTGATCCGATAACGCGTTCTTTTGGAAGACCGGAGAATTTCCAAGTTGCGTAAGTCAAAATGTCTACAGGATTGGAAGCGATCAAGAAGATGCCGTCAAACCCGCTTGCCATTACTTCATCTACAATACCTTTCATGATACGGATATTGCGGTTTACTAAATCTAATCGTGTTTCGCCTGGTTTTTGAGCAGTACCTGCAGTAACAACGACGATATCTGCATCGCTGCAGTCGCTGTAGTTAGCAGAATAGATCTTTTTAGGACGGGAGAAAGGAACTGCGTGACTAAGATCGATTGCGTCCCCAATAGTTCTGTCTTTATCTATGTCGATTATGCCGAATTCTTGGCCGATATTTAAGTTAACACATGCGAATGCGTAGCTGGAACCTACCGCTCCGTCGCCTACTAGGATAATTTTTTGATGATCTTTCATTTTAATTTCCTCCTTTGTTTAACTCTTCACTAATACAGTATACCACGTTATTCCAATTTGTGAAGACTTGAACTACGTGTTTTTTCATAATTGTTATAGTTTTTTTATGTAAGCGCTATAGTACAGTTGTTCCTAATCTTTTCTCTTTTAGACAATTACCTATTTTCTCATTTATAAACGTAAATTGTGATAAAATCAATTAAAATGATTCTGAAAGGAGATTTTTAAAATATTAGATAAGACGATTCCTTATTATCCTGTCATAATGACAAAAGAAATCGACACAGCTTATCCAGATTTTTCACTTCCAGCGAATTATGAATTTGTTTCCTATCAAAAAGGGATGGAA
Organism: Listeria grayi DSM 20601; assembly: GCF_000148995.1. Classification (GTDB taxonomy): domain Bacteria; phylum Bacillota; class Bacilli; order Lactobacillales; family Listeriaceae; genus Listeria; species Listeria grayi. Next base: position 1,155,396 of record NZ_GL538352.1, on the reverse strand, counting down.
AAAGTATGGGCATTTCTACAATGGAAAACAGGACAGATGGAAAGCCTTGCTGCGGCAGAACAACGCTTTGAAAATGAGTATCTTCCTTCTATTAAACTAGCGGAATGTAATTGCTGGTTCGTGCGTGACTGTCTGACAAATGAAATTATCGGCACTGCCAGCCTTTGGCGGGGCGATCTCTTTGGAACAGAATTAGATAGAGTCCATTGGGTAGCTGTGCATCCTGCTCATAATGGGCGGGGGATCGGAAAAGCGTTACTGTCGAAAATATTGAAACAAGCAATAACGGAAAAAATTTATCTTACTACACAAACGTGGAGTTATCCTGCGATTGCCATGTATCGCAAGTTTGGCTTTGAAGCTTATCTCGGCAGGGAACCTGTTAATTGGAAAAGCGGGGATTATTCAGCTGCAAAACAGGCTGGCTGGGAGATCATTGATGCAAAATTAGCAGATAAGGGCGTTTGAAATAAAAATAACGGGGTAAAGTAAGTGATGTACACAAATGAATGAGTGGAGTGATAAAAATGGCAATCGTATTAGACATTAAAAAAAGAGAAACAAAACCGCATTCTAATATCACAGAGGTGCGCGAAAGTGGTCGGATCCCAGCAATTGTATATGGCTATCAATCCGAAAACGTTCCTGTATCTGTTGATGAATTAGACCTACTTAAATTGGTGCGTGAGAACGGCCGTAACGCTGTTTTTACAGTCAATTTAGATGGCAAGAAAGTAAACGTATTATTACATGATTACCAAATAGATCCTTTGAAAAACAAATTAGTCCATGTCGATCTTTTAGCAGTAGACATGAAGGCAGAAGTAGAAGCGGAAGTTCGTATCGACCTTGTTGGTGAATCTACAGGTGTCAAAGAAGGCGGCGTCTTGCAACAAGTCTTACATGAAGTAACTGTTTCGGCTACTCCGGACAAACTTCCTGAAAGCGTAGAAGTAGATATCAGCGAATTAGGTATCGGCGATTCTGTTGAAGTTTCCAAAATTTCCACAAGCAAAGCTTTTGAAATCATAACAGATGGTGAAGAAGTTATTGCTACAGTAACTGCACCACGTGTTGAAGAAGAATCGACAACTGAAGAAGTTGCGGAACCGGAAGCAGCACATGGTACAAATGAAGAACCAGTAGAATAAAAAAGTATGTTCGAGAGCTGCTTGGGACGAAGGAGATAAATTTTCGTTTCAAGCAGCTTTTTTGTATGGAATTATTTTGTTTGTTTTTACCAATTAGGGTATAGAAAGGTATGTAATAATTTACAAAGAGGAGTGGTTGTAGTGGGAAAATTAACAGATAAAGTCGCAATCATTACTGGAGGTTCTGGAGGAATCGGCAAAAAAACGGCAGAGCTTTTTTTAGAGGAAGGGGCGAAAGTCGTTTTGGTGGATATCTCTGGAGATGCTTTGCAAAAAGCAGCAGAAGAGTTAAATGCCAGTGATCGAGTATTTACGGTAGAAGCAGATGTAACCAAAGAAGAAGACACGAAACGTTATGTGTCAGCTACCATTGATAAATTTGGGCAGCTAGATGTTTTCTTCAATAATGCAGGAATTGAGGGGGAAATAAAGGCTCTTGTGGATCAAACGTTGGAAGACTTTGAACGAGTGATCAAGGTCAATCTTACCGGTCAGTTCTTAGGTCTTAAATATGTGCTACCTATTTTAACGAAACAAGGAAATGGAAGCGTTATCAACACAGCTTCTGTGGCCGGACTTGATGGCAGTTCCTTTTTAGCGCCATATGTGGCTTCAAAACACGGCGTCAGTGGTCTGACAAAAGCCGCCGCACTAGAAGTAGCGGACAAAGGTGTTCGGGTCAACTCCGTCCATCCATCACCAGTCAATACCCGGATGATGCGATCGATCGAAAAGAATCTCAATCCAGACGATGCGGAAAAAGCAAAAGAAGAATTTACAAAAGATATTCCAGTCGGAAGATATGCAGAAGCCAGCGATGTCGCGAAACTTGTCTTATTCCTAGCCTCGGACGATAGCAAATTTATCACTGGTGCGCAATATCGGGTAGATGGCGGTATGGGGGCTACACAATAAAATTAAAAATAAAGATCCCAAGAGTGCGCTTCCTGGGATCTTTATTTTTCGAATTATATCTGCAGTGATCGAAATGCAGTGAACTTTCCTCTAGGCTGAAAGCATGGTATAATCAAAAAAACTATGTATTTAAAGAAACCATTTCAATCTTGAAGTGGTTTAGTTCATTGAGGAGACTTAATTAATGAAAATGATCGTTGGGCTGGGCAATCCCGGCATGAAATATGAACGGACACGGCACAATGTTGGCTTTATGGTAGTAGATGAGCTAAGCTACCGTTATCAGTTGCCGTGGAAAAAAGTAAAACAAAATGGTATGGTAGCTACTGGCATGATCGGAAGTGAAAAAGTGTTGCTCGTAAAACCGCTGACTTTTATGAATGAGTCCGGTCTATGCGTAGGTCCGCTAATGGATTATTATGATATTGCAGTTGAAGATCTTATCGTTATTTATGATGATCTTGACCTGCCAGTCGGAAAGATAAGGTTGCGCACGAAGGGGAGCGCTGGTGGACATAATGGGATGAAATCGATTATTCAGCATTTGAAAACGCAGGAATTCAATCGGATTCGAGTTGGTGTCGACCGTCCACGTAATGGGGAAGTCATTCATCATGTTCTGGGTGAATTTTCCAAAGCAGAACAGCCGACTATTATAGAAGCAATACAAACAAGTGCAGATGCCGTAGAAGCGTTCGCGGAACACTCATTTGTGGAAGTAATGAATAAATTTAATTAAAAGGGGAGCGCTGTTTTAGCAATAGCGCTTTTCGCATTGATAGATATAAGCGATGATGAAGGAGAGAAATGAAATGGAAGGCTTGAAGCAATTATTATATGATCAGAAAGATATCCAATCGATCATAAAGGCGCTGGACGATAAAAAAGCAGCGCAATTAGTAACAGGACTATCGGGCTCTGCACGTGCACTTTTCGCAAGTGTTGTGGAAAGCGCTGGCAAACGGACAGTTTTGATCGTGACACACAACCTTTATCATGCGCAAAAACTATACGACGATCTGGAATCGCTTGTAGATAAAGATAAACTGTTTTTATATCCGGCAGACGAACTGATCTCCTCGGAGTTGAGCGTTTCTAGTCCAGAACTTCGCGGTCAGCGCGTGGAAGTACTGCAATTTCTGCTGTCCCAAAAACCGGGAGTAGTGGTTGTACCGGTAGCAGGACTTAGAAGGATCTTGCCACCAAAATCATTATGGCAAAAAAACAACCTGACGATCACGCAAGGCGAGGAGATCGAGCCGAATCAACTGCGGGAACGGCTTGTAACAATGGGATATACAGCAAGTCAAATGGTCAATACGCCAGGAGAATTCAGCGTGCGCGGTGGAATCATTGATGTCTATCCTATTACTGAAGAATTTCCAGTGCGAATCGAACTCTTTGATACCGAAATCGATTCTCTACGTTATTTTGATGTGGAAACTCAGCGGTCGCAAAAGAAAGTCAATACGTTCCAGCTTTTACCAGCTACAGAAATATTGATCGAACAGGAGGATTTCCCGGCAATTGTAACTCGCTTGGAAAAACACTTAGCTGCCTCCCTGCAAGCACTGAGTAAAGACGAAGATAAGCAAACATTGATGGAAAACATCGAAGAAGACTTAGAATTGCTTCGTTCCGGTATTAAACCAGACATGCTTTTCAAATATATTGGTTTCATTTATGAACAACAAGGCACCCTTTTGGATTATGCCGCTGAGAATACCGTTCTGATGCTCGATGAATATGCGCGTATCCAAGAAACGGAAGAACGCTTGGAGAAAGAAGAAGCAGACTGGCAAGTGGAACAGCTCGAAGCATTAAAAACAGTGCGAGATGTAGCACTGAGTCACCAATTAAAACCCTTGTTGGACAATCATCAACTGCCGATGATCTATTTATCTTTATTTCAAAAAGCCGGCAATATTAGAATCACAAAAACAACGAATCTTGTTTACAAACAAATGCAGCAGTTCCATGGACAGATGAATATTCTGAAAACCGAATTAGACAGCTGGCATAAAAATAATTATGCAGTTATCTTGCTAGCGCCAAATTTGGAACGTGCGGAAAAAATGCAGCAGACATTAGCTGATTATGAGATGGAAAGCGTTATTCTGAAAAGAGAGCAAGATGTGCCGAAGTATGGAGTCGTCCAATTTTTGATTGGCGATTTCAATAATGGTTTTGAACTGCCACTTGCGAAATTCGTAGTCGTCAGTGAAGCGGAATTATTCAATAAAAAAACCGTCAAGAAAACAAAAAAACGCCAAAAATTATCGAATGCCGAACGGATCCAAAGCTATTCCGAGCTAAAAGTCGGCGATTACGTGGTACACATCAATCATGGGATCGCACGCTATGTGGGGATGGAAACTCTGAATATTGGTGGCGTACACAAAGATTACTTGAATCTGATCTATCAAGGCGAAGATAAATTATTCGTGCCCGTCGATCAACTGGAAATGATCCAAAAATACGTTGGCTCGGAAGGGAAAGCACCGAGGCTTCATAAGTTGGGCGGAACAGAATGGAAACGGGTGAAGAGCAAAGTAAAAGCATCTGTGCAAGATATTGCGGATGACTTGATCAAATTATATGCTGAGCGGGAAGCGGAAAAAGGTTATGCCTTTACGCCAGACAGCGAAATGCAGCGAGAATTTGAAGATGCCTTCCCTTACCAAGAAACCGATGATCAGATCCGTTCGATCAAAGAAATCAAGAAAGATATGGAAAGACCACGCCCGATGGATCGCTTGCTAGTAGGCGACGTTGGTTATGGGAAAACCGAAGTTGCACTCCGAGCGGCTTTCAAAGCAATCATGGACGGCAAGCAAGTAGCGTTCTTAGTTCCAACGACGATCCTTGCCCAGCAACATTATGAAACAATGAAAGAACGTTTCCAGGGATTCCCGATCGAAGTCGGGCTGCTCAGCAGATTCCGTACAAAGAAACAGCAAAACGAAACATTAGAAGGCTTGAAAAAAGGAACCGTAGACATTGTCGTTGGAACCCATCGCCTTCTTTCTAAAGATGTGGTTTATAGCGATTTAGGCTTTCTGGTTGTCGATGAAGAACAGCGCTTCGGCGTTACGCATAAAGAAAAAATCAAAACGATCCGTGCGAAGATCGATGTGCTGACATTAACCGCTACACCGATTCCGCGGACGTTGCATATGTCGATGCTAGGCGTTAGAGATCTGTCGGTCATTGAAACTCCGCCAGCCAACCGCTTTCCTGTACAAACGTATGTGGCAGAACGCAATAATGTCATGATTCGGGAAGCGATCGAACGCGAGTTGGCAAGAGAAGGACAAGTGTATTACCTTTATAATCGCGTCGAAAGTATCGTTCAGAAAGCCGACGAGATTTCTGCACTTGTTCCAGATGCCCGCGTTGCCTTTGCGCACGGACAAATGACGGAAACAGAGTTAGAATCGGTGATTGTCAGCTTTTTAGAAGGTGAATACGATGTACTGGTAACGACAACGATTATTGAAACAGGCGTAGATATCCCGAACGTCAACACGCTGTTTGTCCAAGATGCAGACCGCATGGGGCTTTCGCAACTTTATCAACTCCGCGGCCGGGTCGGGCGTTCTAACCGTATTGCTTACGCTTATTTCATGTATCAAAAGGACAAAGTATTACGGGAAGAAGCAGAAAAACGACTGCAAGCGATCAAAGAATTTACCGAACTTGGCTCTGGGTTCAAAATCGCAATGCGCGATTTATCGATCCGGGGAGCAGGAAACATTTTAGGAGCGCAGCAGCACGGCTTTATTGATTCCGTCGGCTTCGATCTTTACTCGCAAATGCTGAAAGAAGCGATCGAAGCTCGTCAGCCTAGCGAAGAACGGAAAGAACGCGTTCCAACTGTCGAAATCGACTTAGAACTAGATGCCTATATCCCGGAATACTACATTTCTGACGGTCGACAAAAGATCGAGATGTACAAACGTTTCCGCAGTATCACTGAGCGGGACGAGCTCGAAGAATTGCAAGCAGACTTGATCGACCGTTTTGGTGACTACCCGGATGAAGTAGAATATTTGGTTACGATCACAGAACTGAAAATCGCCGCGTTAATTGTCGGTGTGGAATCTGTAAAACAAGAACCGAAAAAAGTTACGATCTTGCTCTCCGATAAAGGAACACAGCAGATCCAAGGTGATAAAGTAATGCAAACGATCTCCGAATATGGCCGTAACGTAGGGATCGGCATGGAAGGCACACGTCTGAAATTAACAATGAATATCCAACGCAAACAGCAAAAAGAATGGCTAGAACAATTGAAAGTAATGGTGGAGAAGCTACAGCACGCACGTAAAGAAACAGTAGCATCTTCCTGATAACAGGAAAATAGAGAGGAGGTCAGCAGTTTGCCGACTAAAATGGATAAAGTATGGATGCATGGCGCGATCTGGCTGACTGCTGCTTCCTTTATTTCTAAATTATTGAGTGCTGTCTATCGTGTGCCTTTTCAAAATATGGTCGGAGATATGGGGTTCTATATCTTTCAGCAAGTCTATCCGATTTATGGGATAGCGATGACATTAGCGCTAGGTGGACTTCCAGTCGTGATCTCTAAGTTGATCGCTGAATCTACAGGAAACGAGGAAGCGCAGCGGAAAATCATCAAGATCGTCCGCAAGCGGCTGATCCAAACCAGTGTGCTGGCTTTTGTCCTTCTATTTGTTCTGGCGGATTGGATCGCGCTTGGGATGGGGGATTCACATTTGGCAGGGATCATTCGTGTGGTCAGTTTTGTTTTCTTACTGATGCCAAAATTGGCGCTGCTAAGAGGTTATTTTCAAGGACAGCGGGAAATGCGTCCTACAGCAATATCTCAAACGGTGGAGCAATTCATCCGAGTAGCGATTATTTTGATTGGTGCCAGTATTGCTACGAAAATGGGATATGCCCTTTATCGAACCGGCAGTATTGCAATGAGCGGATCGATTATCGGTGGGATCGTCGCGATCTTGATTTTGCAGTATTTTTATAAACGCACTTACAAGATCGCAGACGTCCGAGTTTCCAAAGCAGAAGACCGAGCTGTTACCAAAAAGTTTTTTCTTGAAGGAGCTGCGATTTGTATCGTCAGCGGGATGTTGATATTATTTCAATTAGAAGACTCTTTCCAAGTTGTCCGCGGCATGATCGTTCACGGATTTTCAGCAGATCTGGCAAGGAATTGGAAAGGTGTCTATGACCGTGCGCAACCAATCCTCCAATTAGGATTAGTTTTATCCACCGGGTTTTCGCTAGCGTTGATCCCGATGATAACTGCTGCACGAGTAAAGCAGGACATTAGAGGCTTAAAACGCTCGGTCTTGCTGGCGGTGAAAATCACTTTGCTTGTTGCAGGCGCAGAAACGGTCGGATTGATCGTGATCATGCGGCCGCTCAACCAGATGCTTTTCCAAACGGCAGCGGGAACGATAGAATTACAGTTATTTATGCCGGCGGTGTTGCTAAGTTCGTTGATCGTGATGTTTGCTAGCATTCTGCAGGGCTTTGGAAAACTCTATATCCCTGTTATCAGCGTCTTGATCGGCATTGTCGTCAAATGGCTGGCAAATCAGTTTTTGATTCCGCGTCTAGGTATAGCCGGGGCGTCGATTGCAACTTGTTTGGGACTATTGATCATTTTAGGCTGCTGCTATTTGGCGCTCAAACAGACACTGCCTTTCGCATTTATCACAAAAAAGACACTCGCCGGCTTAGCAGCTGCACTCCTGTTGATGGCTTGTATTCCGCTTTTGTGGGAGACTTTCTTCCCACTTACTACTCGCAGCGGAAGTGCACTCCAAGCGATTGGAAGTTCCCTTATTGGCGGGGCATTGTTTATCTTGTTTAGTTTGCGGTATAACGTATTGAACCAAAGAGACTTTACCGCATTACCATTCAGTACCGTTTTATTTAGAATAAGTAAGGCAGTTTTGAAAAATAAAAGAAATTAGGTGAAAATTCATGGCAGAAACAATGCGTTTAGACAAATTTTTAAAAGTATCCCGATTGATCAAACGAAGAACAGTTGCCAAGGAAGTGGCTGAAAAAGGCCGGATCGAAGTAAACGGCAATGTCGCCAAACCCGGAACAAACATCAAAGTGAATGATGAACTTGTGATCCGCTTCGGGCCAAAAACGGTAACTGCAAAAGTGGAACGTTTGGAAGAACACACCCGCAAAGAGACCGCGACAGAAATGTATACGATTATTAGCGAAAAACGAAATGATGAAGAATAAGTAGAAGCTGCAGGAATTTTCCTGCAGCTTTTTTAAAAACCTAAATTTGTGAAAAAAGTCAAGAGAAAACATCTCAAATATCGGATTGGCAATAGACAAACGGCGTAATTATTGGTATTATTTTACTTAGATAATCCTTTTAGATTGACTAAAAGTATCCTTAATAAAGGAAGGAGTGCTATCCATGACGAATAGAAATAAAAAAGTCGCGGATCTGGACAATCGTTATACAAAAAAAGAAAATGCAAATAAGAAAATACGTAGTCTAAGACGCACTGCTCTTTTCAGAAGGCTGTTAGTCATGGGAATCGCCTTTTTCATCGTGGGAGGGACACTTGTATACACCTATACGAAACAGACGCTAATGCTGAAAGACAAGCAGGAGCAAAAAGTAAAGGTGGATCGGAAGTTAGCCTCGCTACAGGATAAAGAAAATCTGCTTAATGATCAGATCCTGAAATTACACGATGATAATTACATCGCGAAATTAGCGAGAAGCGAGTATTATCTGTCTAAAAATGGTGAAATCGTATTTAAAATAGATGGTGATAAAGACAACAGTCAAGAAACCGATGAGTGATAGGATCATAAGAAGCTAGACTAATTGACAGAACAGCAATAAGGACTATAATTAAACCTATATAAGTGATAATTTTAAGGAGGACACATTTTTTTATGTCGATCGAAGTAGGCAATAAAGTACAAGGTAAAGTTACTGGTATTACTAATTTTGGAGCTTTTGTTGAATTGGAAGGTGGCAAAACAGGGCTTGTCCATATTAGTGAAGTAGCAGATAATTATGTAAAAGACATTAATGATATTCTGACCGTTGGAGATGCAGTAACGGTAAAAGTAATGAACATTGGTGATGATGGAAAGATTGGTCTTTCTATTCGTAAAGCAGTCGATCGTCCTGACAGACCTGAAAGAAAATATGACAATAAACCAAAATATAATAAAAAACCTGCTAATACAGCTAAACCAGTAGAGAATTTTGAAGATAAAATGTCTAAATTCCTAAAAGATAGCGAAGATCGTCTTTCTACGCTGAAACGCCAAACAGAATCAAAACGTGGCGGACGCGGCGCAAGACGCGGTTAATAACAGGTTCACAATAGAGATGCACCGTATATTTTCATGATACGGTGCACTTTTTCTTACTAGCTCAATGAGAATCCAAAGTCGGTATAAAAGGCAGGTAACGGAATAATGGATGAATTTGAACAGCGAACGTACGCCTACATCAAGCAAAAACAGCTGCTCGATAGAAATAAAAAAATACTGGTAGCAGTTTCCGGTGGGCCAGATTCACTTGCTTTACTGCATTTTATCGTCCGCTTTTTTCCATTGCAAAACATAGCTGCGGTCCACGTGAACCATCAATTGCGCGCAGAATCGCTTGATGAAGAAACATTGGTTCATGACAGCTGTCAAACGCTCGGAGTCGATCTATTTTCCCGCACTATTGATGTGAAAGCAATTGCTGCCGAACGTAAAAAAGGGATAGAAGAAGCTGCTCGATATGTAAGATACCAATGCTTTGAAGAAGTAATGCAGGAAGCCGGGATCGATCAGGTCGTCACGGCTCATCATGCAGATGATCAGGTAGAGACGATCATGATGCGTCTGGTTAGAGGTAGCTTCAGTTCAGGTTGGAGCGGGATCGCACCGGTTAGGAAATTGGGAGCTGGGCAAGTGATCCGACCTTTCTTGACAGCCTCTAAATCAGATATTCTTGCCTATTGTCAGCGTCAAGATATTCAGTTCGCCTTAGATGATACCAATGAGGAAACGATCTTCACCCGCAACAGACTGCGCAAAAAAGTGATTCCACTCTTAAAAGCCGAGAACCCTTCGCTTGCATCGCAAATCACGCGTTTCGCTGAAGAGACCCGTGAAGATTTCACTTTTTTGGATGAACAAGCTGGTGAATTATTTGAGGCTTGCGCAGAACTGGAAAATGGCGGGGCACGATTAGATCTCGTTCTGCTTAAAAAAGCAGGGATTCCTTTACAACGACGGGTAATTCATTTACTATTAAACTATCTGTATAAGAATGAGACCTCCTATGTTTCTACCCAACACATCAAACAGATTTTGCTATGTATTCAAGGCAAGAATCCTTCTGCTGTTTTGCAGTTGCCTCAAAGCCTTCAAGTCAGACGTTCTTATGAGGAAATGCACTTTTTCTTTGGAGAAACGCCCGTAAACCGAGAATTCTATCATGCGCTAGATGTGAATGAACGCATCCATCTGGAAAACGACATGGAAATCAAATTAAAAGCAAAGAGCTCCGTTGTTCAAACGGCAGGGCTGAATGGGATCATCCTTAATCAAGCGGATGTGACATTGCCTTTGATTATCCGTAATCGGATGACCGGTGACCGAATGACATTAAAAGGTACGACAGGCACAAAAAAAGTGAAGGATATTTTGATCGATGCGAAAGTGCCGCGCCATTTGCGAGATGCGGTACCGATTATTACGGACTTTACCGGGAACATCTTGTGGATACCAGGTGTCAAACTTTCCGCATATGCAACCTCACCAAGTCGAGAACAAAAACAATATATTATTCGGTATACCCAAAATTTAGGAGGAAATAGAAGCATGCATAACGATATACAAACGGTGCTACTTTCAGAGGAAGAAATTCAAGAAAAAATCGGCGAATTAGGTCGCGAACTAACTGCCGAGTATGACGGTCGCAATCCACTTGCTATTGGTATCTTAAAAGGAGCGACTCCGTTCATGACAGACCTGCTTAAACGCATTGATACTTATTTGGAAATGGATTTCATGGACGTTTCGAGCTATGGAAATGGAATGACTTCTTCAGGAGAAGTGAAAATCATTAAAGATTTAAACACCTCTGTTGAAGGAAGAGATGTGCTTATCATAGAAGATATCATCGACAGTGGCAGAACGCTGAGCTATTTGGTCGACTTGATCAAATACCGCAAAGCGAAGTCGGTCAAATTGGTTACGCTTCTTGATAAACCAGAGGGACGCAATGTAGACATCAGCGCTGATTATGTAGGCTTTTTAGTTCCAAATGAGTTCGTAGTAGGTTACGGCCTGGATTACGCAGAAAAATACCGCAACCTTCCTTATATCGGTGTATTGAAGCCGGAAGTATATTCAGATTAAAATACTTCACAAACAGAACAATAATTTGTTACTATAGAATATAGAAGCGATGTGATTTCCCATGCTATGCAAAATAGTGGGCTTTTAAAAGGCAATATGCTATCATAAAGCATAGTTTTCACATTCAATTTAATTTATATCAATTGTTAAATAAAATAAACTTTATTTTAGGAAACTTCGTAAGAGGAAAAAACTATGGATATGTGTAGAAAATAATGAGCGCCATCCAAGCTCTTGCGTAGGAGGAGGTAAGGAATGAACAGGTTTTTTAGAAATGCAATATTTTACGTCATCATCTTCTTGGTCATTATTGGGATCGTCGCATCATTGAACAATAAAAAAGATGCAGCCAAGGATGTCAGCTATAATGAGTTCATCACCAAATTGGAAGATGGCAAAGTCAAATCGTTTACGATGCAGCCGGATCGGAATGTTTACACCATTAAAGGCGATTTTGTTGCGAGCGAAGGACAAACCACTAAAACTGGTCTAGGACAAACAAAAAATGATACATCTTTTGTATCCTATGTCATCAGCAGCGACAGTATGCTTTCCGATATCAATAAACAATTGAAAGAACATAAAGATGTAAAATTTGAAACACTGCCCGCGAAACAAAATAATGGGTGGATCACTTTCCTAACATCGATCGTTCCTTTCCTTATCATTTTCATCTTGTTCTTCTTCTTGATGAGCCAATCTCAAGGTGGCGGCGGTGGTAGAGTGATGAACTTTGGTAAGAGCAAAGCGAAACTCTACAATGATGATAAAAAGAAAGTACGCTTCACAGATGTAGCTGGAGCAGATGAAGAAAAGCAAGAGCTAGTTGAAGTAGTAGAATTCTTGAAAGATCCCCGCAAATTTGCGAATCTAGGAGCACGGATCCCTAAAGGTGTCTTGCTAGTCGGACCTCCTGGTACTGGTAAAACATTGCTTGCAAGAGCAGTAGCTGGAGAAGCTGGCGTACCATTCTTCTCCATTAGTGGTTCTGACTTCGTGGAAATGTTCGTTGGGGTCGGTGCAAGCCGTGTACGTGACCTCTTTGAAAACGCGAAGAAAAACGCCCCATGTATCATTTTCATCGATGAGATCGATGCAGTAGGACGTCAACGTGGCGCAGGAATGGGCGGCGGACATGACGAACGGGAACAAACATTGAACCAATTACTAGTAGAAATGGATGGTTTCAGTGGTAACGAAGGAATCATCATCATTGCAGCAACTAACCGTGCTGACGTACTTGACCCAGCCCTTCTTCGTCCAGGACGTTTTGACCGTCAAATCATGGTCGATCGTCCCGATGTTAAAGGTAGAGAAGCTGTTCTACTGGTACATGCTAGAAATAAACCACTCGCTAAAAGTGTTGATTTGAAAGCAATCGCACAACGTACACCAGGTTTCTCAGGTGCAGATCTGGAGAACTTGCTGAACGAAGCCGCGTTAGTGGCAGCGAGATCTGATAAAAAAGAAATCGATATGTCGGATCTAGATGAAGCAAGCGACCGCGTTATTGCCGGTCCTGCGAAGAAAAACCGCGTTATCTCCGAAAAAGAACGCCGGACAGTTGCTTATCACGAAGCTGGTCACGTTATCGTTGGTATGGTATTAGACGAAGCAGAAGTGGTGCATAAAGTAACGATCGTACCACGTGGACAAGCTGGTGGATATGCTGTTATGCTTCCAAAAGAAGACCGTTTCCTAATGACAAAAGCTGAACTGCTTGACCGGATCACCGGACTGTTAGGTGGACGTGTCGCGGAAGATGTTACCTTTGGCGAAGTTACTACTGGTGCCAGCAATGACTTTGAACGTGCTACTGAAATCGCGCGCCGCATGGTTACGGAATGGGGTATGAGCGACAAGATCGGACCACTTCAATTCTCTTCCGGTAACGGACAAGTCTTCATGGGCAGAGATTTCGGAAATGAGAAAAATTATTCCGACAAGATCGCTTATGAGATCGATACAGAAGTTCAAAGCTTGATTCGTTCTTGTTACGACAGAGCGAAAAATATCATTACCGAACACCAAGACCGTCACAAACTAATTGCAGAAACACTACTTGAAGTAGAAACACTAGATGCTAGACAAATCCGTTCCTTGTTCGACGATGGCGTAATGCCTCCAGAAAGAGGAGAAGACGATGTGATCGAGTATCCTTCTGAGAAAGAAACGGAAGCAGCAGAACCGAAATCTTTTGAAGAAGAAAAGAAAGTAGCGGAAGACGAAGAAAAACCAGCGGATCAAGAGCCGAAAGAAGTAAGCTCTGAAGATGCGCCAAATGCAGAACAAACACCTTCTGATAAAGAAGACAAATAAAAACCATGCCAAAAGCCAAGCTTACTCTTTTAAAAGAGTCATGCTTGGCTTTTGCAAATCATCGATGAGCCGAGGTGGAAATATGATACTTGTGATTGATGTCGGTAACACAAATACAACGTTGGGCGTCTTTGAAAATGAAACGCTGAAAAAGCATTGGCGGATCACGACTGAAAAAAACCGCACGACAGATGAATTAGGCATTACCGTAATAAATTTATTCCAATTTGCGAAGTATCGCTTAGAAGACGTCGAAGGAATCATTATTTCTTCCGTCGTTCCACCAGTGATGCACACGGTAGAAAATATGTGCCGTCGCTATTTCGAAATCGAACCGATCGTTGTCGGACCAGGTATAAAAACCGGTCTTAATTTGAAAGTAGATAATCCGAAAGAAATCGGCGCCGACCGAATCGTTAATTGCGTAGCCGCATTAGCGGAATACGGAAAACCGGTTATCGTCGTGGATTTTGGAACGGCAACAACCTTCTGTTATGTAGATGAAAAAGGGATGTATCTTGGCGGAGCGATCGCACCGGGCATCATGATCTCTACCGAAGCACTTTACACGAGAGCGGCGAAACTACCGCGCGTGGAAATCCAAGCCAAACAGAGGGTGATCGGGAAAACAACTGTCAGTTCCATGCAGGCTGGGATCTATTATGGCTTTATCGGTCAATTTGAAGGAATCGTCCAAGCGATGAAAGCGGAAGTAGCAAGCAATCCAGTAGTGGTTGCTACAGGGGGGCTAGCCCGCTTGATCTCCGCAGATTCCAAACAGGTCGATGTTGTCGATCCCTTTTTGACATTGAAAGGACTTGCACAGTTATATAAGCAAAATAAAGGAGATTTTTAAATGACAAATGATTATTTAGTAAAAGCACTTGCCTATGATGGTCTAGTGAGAATATATGCTGTAACAACAACCGAAACAATCGGAGAAGCACAACGCCGCCACGATACTTGGTCTGTTTCTTCCGCAGCGCTTGGACGCACCATGACGGCCACATTATTGATGGGTGCAATGCAAAAAGGCGACCAAAAATTGACCGTTAAAATAGAAGGCGACGGCCCGATCGGGTATATCGTTGCTGATAGTGATGCAGAAGGAAAGGTTCGTGGCTACGTCGCTAATCCGCATGTCCATTTCAATGAATTGAACAGTGTCGGGAAATTGGACGTTAGAAGAGGCGTTGGTACACAAGGAACGCTTTCTGTCGTGAAGGACTTAGGATTTGGAGAAAAGTTCACAGGGCAAACACCAATCGTTTCCGGAGAAATCGGTGAAGATTTCACTTACTATCTAGCAAACTCCGAACAAGTAAACTCGGCAGTAGGCGTAGGAGTACTTGTCAATCCGGACGATACAATCGAAGCCGCAGGTGGGTTTATTTTGCAATTACTTCCAGGTGCAACAGAGAAAATCATTGCGCAGTTGGAAAAAATCCTCAAGGACCTGCCAACCGTTTCCCGCATGATCGATAACGGCGAAACACCAGAATCCATCATTGCCAAACTTGCAGGCGGCGAAGAAAATGTACAGATCTTAGAGAAAAGTGCTGTGAAGTTTGAATGTACTTGTTCCAAAGAAAGATTTGGCAATGCCATTATTTCCCTAGGAAAAGATGAAATCCAAGCAATGATCGACGAAGATCATGGTGCGGAAGCGGAATGTCATTTTTGTCGGAATAAGTTTACATTTACAGAAGACGAATTGAAAGAATTTAAATTACAAGCGAAATAAGAGAAGAAATTATTCTTCTCTTATTTTTATAGCTCAAACTTGACAAAACTACTCGGGTTTAATTAAAGTAGAAGAAAGAACTCACAAAGGAGTGGAAAAAATGACAATTGCTAACTCGATAACAGAATTAATCGGAAAAACCCCCATTGTTAAATTGAATCGTTTACCGGAAGCAGGAAGTGCAGATGTATATGTGAAATTAGAATTTCAAAATCCAGGTGGTAGCGTAAAAGATCGAATTGCCAACGCGATGATTGAAGAAGCAGAAAAATCAGGCGCCTTGAAACCGGGAGATACGATCATCGAGCCGACAAGCGGCAACACAGGTATTGGTCTAGCAATGGTCGCTGCTTCTAAAGGCTACAAAGCAGTCTTTGTAATGCCGGATACAATGAGTACAGAACGCAGAAAGCTCCTTCAAGCCTATGGTGCTGAACTGGTACTGACACCTGGGAAATTGGGCATGAAAGGCGCGATCGAAAAAACGGAAGAATTAGCAAAAGAACACGGCTATTTCATTCCTCAACAATTCCACAATCCAGCTAATCCGGAAATCCATGAAAAAACAACTGGACCGGAAATTGTGGAAGCGTTTGGAGAAGAAGGCTTAGATGCTTTTATCGCCGGCGTAGGAACAGGCGGAACCATTACTGGTGTAGGACATGTTCTTAAAAAGAATTATCCAAACGTAAAAGTTTATGCTTTAGAACCAGATGAATCCCCTGTTTTAAGTGGCGGAACACCTTCTCCGCATAAGATCCAAGGTATCGGCGCTGGTTTTGTTCCCGATATTTTAGACACAAAAGTATACGACGGTATTATCAAAGTAACAAGCGACGACGCGTTGAAAGTTGCTCGTGAAGTAGCAAGTAAAGAGGGGATTCTTGTTGGGATATCCTCGGGCGCTACTATCAAGGCCGCATTAGATCTAGCGAAGGAACTCGGAACTGGTAAGAAGGTTCTAGCGATCGTTGCCAGCAACGGTGAACGCTACCTTAGCACGGCGTTATATAATTTTGACGAATAATACGATTTCCGAAGCGATTCACCTTTGATCAGGTGAATCGCTTTTTTAAAAGAACATCATAAACTTTTAACGAAATTCTAATTTGATTCACAGTAGATTCACGCAAAAAGTGGTTAATATATAGTCATAAGCTAACAACAAGCAAAACATTTTCATTTCTTTCTCCCTTTAAGAATGAAAATCCCAAACTCCCTTTTTTGACCGATGTGGTTATCCCTTTTCCACATTGGTTTTTTGATGCATAAAAAAAGAAAACTATCGTAAAACTTTAACGAAATTCTAATTTGATTCACAGTAGATTCACGCAAAAAGTGGTTAATATATAGTTATAAGCTAACAACAAGCAAAACATTTTCATTTCTTTCTCCCTTTAAGAATGAAAATCCCAAACTCCCTTTTTTGACCGATGCGGTTATCCCTTTTCCGCATCGGTTTTTTTGTGCCTTAAATTAGGTGCTTTCTGCTATAATAGAAAAAGAAATAAAAAGGGGGAGTACTGTGAAACAGTGGCAAAAGACTGACGAAACGAAAGTAATGGGCATTCTAAATATCACACCGGATTCTTTTTCCGATGGGAATAAATACATCGACTTAGCAGCTGCGGTGAAACAAGCGGAATCGATGGTAGCTGCTGGGGCATCCATTATCGATGTCGGCGGTATTTCCACGAGACCAAATTTTTCTGAAGTCGATTTGGAAGAGGAGCGCAGCAGAGTGATTCCTGTCATTGAAGCGATTCGGAAAAAATTTCCAGAAATATGGATATCTATCGATACTTGGCGAGCGGAAACTGCTGAAGCCGCAATTGTTGCGGGTGCGGATCTAATAAATGATCAATGGGGCGGAAAGCAGGATCCGGCGATTTTAAAAGTGGCTGCTACATATAATGTGCCGATCTGCCTCATGCACAACCGCACGAATACCGATTATGATAACTTTATGGAAGATGTAAAGCGGGATCTGCAAGAAAGTATCACGCTAGCAAAACAAGCCCATATCCCGGATGATCACATTATTCTAGATCCTGGGTTCGGCTTTGTGAAAACACCAGAACAAAATTTAGAAGTTTTGAGGCGCATTGATGAGATCGTCGCGCTAGGCTATGAAGTGTTGTTAGGAACAAGTAAAAAATCCACGATTGGTATCGTACTTGATTTGCCGGTAGAAGAACGATCGGAAGGAACTGGTGCGACGATTGTTTATGGAATCACTAAAGGATGTAAAATCGTGCGTGTCCACGATGTGCTTCCAATGATGCGCATGGTGGTCATGACAGATGCGATCTTGGGAAATAGAAGTATTGGAGGAGAACGAAAAAATGGATAAGATCTACATGAATGAACTAGCTTTTTACGGCTATCACGGTGTTCTCCCGGAAGAAAACCGGTTAGGACAAGCTTTTCAAGTATCACTCACTTTAGGTTTATCGACCAAGCAAGCGGGCCTGTCAGATGACGTGGCCGATACAGTCAGCTATGCAGACGTCTACGAGACAGTAAAAGAGATAACAGAAAAGAAACGATTTAAATTGATTGAAGCGCTGGCTGAAAATATCGCACACCGTGTATTGACAGATTATCCTTTGATTGAAGAAGTAATTGTAAAAGTAATCAAGCCCAATCCACCAATCGCAGGGCATTTTCATTCCGTAGCGGTTGAAATAACACGAGGAAGGTGATTTCGTGGCAAAAGTTTATCTATCGATAGGTACAAATATGGGGGAGAGGGAAACCAATTTGGAGGCAGCTGTGGTCGGTTTAAAGGATCATCCGCAAATCAAGGTCGTAGGAGTCTCTTCTATATATGAAACAGATCCGGTAGGTTATGAAGATCAGGCCAGCTTTCTGAACATTGCAGTAGAAATAGCTACTTCGCTTGCACCTCACGATCTGCTGACCTTCTGCTTAGCTCTCGAAAAAAAGATCGGGCGAGTAAGGTTGTTTAAATGGGGGCCGCGTCTGATCGACATCGACATCCTTCTTTATGATGATCAGATCATTCAAACAGAAGACCTAATCGTACCGCATCCGTTGATGAAAGAGAGAGCTTTTGTTATGATACCGTTGCTCGAAATCGCTCCGGAATTAGCTGGATCAATAGAATCTCAAGCTGTTTTAGCAGAGCAAGGCATCAAAAAAACGAAAAACCAAGTAAACTGGTAAATTTGGCACTTGCAGTTTTTGGGTAGTATGATAACATTACACTAGCGCTTTTTAGTATTTAATGGAAGGGGAATATGTCGTGTTTCAGATTGGAAATGTAGAAATCAAAAACAGAGTTGTCGTAGCTCCAATGGCAGGTATTTCAAACTCTGCGTTCCGCTTGACCGTCAAAGAGTTTGGGGCGGGGCTGGTTTGTTGTGAAATGATCAGTGACAAGGGGATCGCTTACCGCAATACAAAAACACTAGATATGTTATACATCGATGAAAAAGAAAAACCACTTAGTCTCCAAATTTTCGGAGGCGAAAAAGATACATTAGTTGAAGCAGCAAAGTTTGTGGCAGAAAATACCACGGCAGATATTATAGATATCAATATGGGTTGTCCGGTCAACAAGATCATCAAATGTGAAGCAGGTGCGAAATGGCTGCTTGATCCAAATAAAGTTTACGAAATGGTATCTGCAGTTGTAGATGCAGTAGACAAACCAGTCACAGTCAAAATGCGTATCGGCTGGGATGATGACCATATCTTCGCGATCGAAAATGCGCAAGCAGCAGAACGAGCAGGAGCAGCAGCGGTAGCAATGCACGGTAGAACACGCGTACAAATGTATGAAGGTAATGCAGACTGGGATGTTTTGCGCGATGTAAAAAAAGAAATCAAAATACCATTTATGGCAAATGGAGATGTCAAAACTCCAGAAGATGCTAAGCGGATCTTAGAACACACCAATGCAGATGGCGTTATGATCGGCCGTGCTGCACTAGGAAATCCGTGGATGATCTATCGTACTGTGAAATATCTGGAAACTGGAGAACTCCTGCCAGAACCAGAACCAAGAGAAAAGATCGAAACAGCATTGCTTCACTTAAAACGTTTGATCGCATTGAAAGGCGAAAACATCGCTGTTCGCGAATTCCGTCAACACGCAGCATACTATTTAAAAGGTGCCCGTGGAAGTACAAGAGCAAAAGTAGCGGCAAATCAGGCGACTACTCAAGCTGAAATGGAAATGATCCTGCGCGATTTCGTAGATCAATATGAAGCAAAGCAATTAGTTAGATAAGAAGGCGGAAGTTGCTCTAGCAAATTAGAGCAACTTTTTTTATTTTTAACTAGAAAAACGATGGTGAAAAAGCGTATAATGAAAATAGTCTGTAAAATGAATAGAATAGGAGTGTACGTACATGAGTCACGAGAACCATGAAGAACTGAATGATCAACTGCTGGTTCGCCGCGAAAAGGTAGATACATTACGCCAAGAAGGCATTGACCCGTTTGGTGAAAAGTTTGTTCGCTCTATTAGTCCTGAAGAAATAGAAGAACAATATAAAGATAAAACCAAAGAAGAATTAGAAGAAGCTGCAGTCGAAGTAAGCGTAGCAGGAAGAATCATGACAAAACGTGTGAAAGGCAAAGTAGGCTTTACACATATTCAAGATCGTTTCCATCAACTTCAAATCTATATTCGCAAAGATAATGTTGGCGAAGATGCGTATGCAGTATTCAAACTAGCGGATCTTGGCGATATCATCGGCATCAAAGGGACCGTTTTCCGCACAAATACTGGCGAATTATCCGTCAAAGCAGAAGCCTTCACTTTGTTGTCAAAATCCTTGCGCCCTCTGCCAGATAAATATCATGGCCTTAAAGATGTAGAACAACGCTATCGTCAAAGATATTTAGACTTGATCACAAATGACGAAAGCCAAAAACGCTTCGTTATGCGTAGTAAGATCCTTCGCTACATCCGTGAATACATGGATAAAGAAGATTATTTAGAAGTAGAAACTCCTGTTCTTCATACGATTCCTGGTGGAGCAGCAGCAAAACCTTTCATTACACATCATAATGCACTGGATATGGATCTATATCTGCGCATTGCACTAGAATTGCATCTGAAACGCCTGATTGTCGGCGGGATGGATAAAGTATACGAAATCGGGCGAGTGTTTAGAAACGAAGGTATTTCTACGCGACACAACCCTGAATTTACAATGCTTGAATCTTATGCAGCATTTGAAAATTATGAAGACGTAATGGAATTAGTAGAAGGATTAGTTGCCTACGTTTCTGAAAAGCTGCATGGTACAACGAAAATCCAATATGGCGAGTATGAAGTTGATCTAACACCGAAATGGCGTCGTCTGCATATGGCAGATGCTGTTAAAGAATACGCTGGTGTAGATTTCTGGACGGTTAAAACGGACGAAGAAGCAAAAGCACTAGCGAAAGAACATAATGTTGCGATAACCGAACACATGACATATGGACATATCCTTAATGAGTTTTTTGAAACTTTCGTAGAAGAAAAATTGATTCAACCAACATTCGTTTATGGACACCCAGTGGAAATATCTCCGTTAGCGAAGAAAAACAAAGAAGATGAACGTTTCACTGATCGATTCGAGTTATTTATCGTCGGTAGAGAACATGCGAATGCGTTCTCCGAGTTAAATGATCCTATCGACCAACGCCAGCGTTTTGAAGGGCAAGTGAAAGAACGAGAACAAGGCAATGATGAAGCGCACAGTATGGATGAAGATTTCCTTGAGTCTTTAGAATATGGACTGCCGCCAACAGGTGGACTAGGTATAGGGATCGACCGTCTTGTTATGCTATTGACAAATGCACCATCAATACGAGATGTTTTGCTATTTCCGACAATGAAACATCGTGATTGATGCCTGATTTTATAAATGAAAATCCGAGATTTTTATTCTCGGATTTTCGTTTAGTTGTAAGAAAAAAACAAATTTGCCAAAGTGAAACTTTTTTACGCATTTTCTCTTGCAAAGGGTAATAAAACGTGGTATATTTATAAACGTTCCAGTTAAACGTTTTAAGAGATTGATAAAAAATGATTTTTTTTGTAAAAACATCTTGACATAACGTTTTGTGGAGTGTAAGATATAAGAGTTGCTGCTAAAACAGTAACTTAAATAAAACGACCTTTGAAAACTGAACAAAAAGAAGACGAAATGGTAACGGAACAGTATGTTTCGGAACATCGCAAGCGGAAACAAAAAGTTGTTTCCAAATAGTAACAAACTAGTAAGTAATTGCTAGCGAAGTCAATTTATGACGCGAGGAATTTATTCGGTCAAACGAATAAATATTCAAACGCACTTTATTTTAAAGAGAGTTTGATCCTGGCTCAGGACGAACGCTGGCGGCGTGCCTAATACATGCAAGTCGAACGAATGACCTTAGGAGCTTGCTCCTTTGGTCGTTAGTGGCGGACGGGTGAGTAACACGTGGGCAACCTGCCTGTAAGATTGGGATAACTCCGGGAAACCGGAGCTAATACCGAATAATAATCAGCTCCGCATGGAGCAGGTTTGAAAGGCGGCTTCGGCTGTCACTTACAGATGGGCCCGCGGTGCATTAGCTAGTTGGTGGGGTAAAGGCCTACCAAGGCGACGATGCATAGCCGACCTGAGAGGGTGATCGGCCACACTGGGACTGAGACACGGCCCAGACTCCTACGGGAGGC
>NZ_GL538352.1:1033148-1128148 GCF_000148995.1 Listeria grayi DSM 20601 | reverse complement strand
GATGGGTATAATCTTGATCTTCCGAATCATATTCGTGATTTAGGCTATGGCGTGACGAGTTGGTTTGCCAGTGGGCGTGATGGTGAGCGGATGGTGTTGGAAATCCTGACGCAGCGAAAAAACGAACGAAAGCTGTATAAAGAGATCATTTCCTTGGATGAAAAAGCGTTTATTGTTTCTACAGAGCCGAAGCAGATATATGGTGGGTTCTGGGTCAAACAAATGCGTAAACATAAATAAGAGAGAATATATCAGGGAATTTCCTGATATATTTTTTTGCGAAGGTAAAACACGAACATTAATTATATAAGTATAAAAATAGTTCGATTTTTAATTGACAAGCGTAACACTGATTGTTAGAATGAAATAGTCAAGGAAATAACTATTTAAAAGGAGCTGAATCAGCGATGTCTGCAGTAGTAGGGGTCATAATGGGTAGTGCTTCTGATTGGGAAACGATGAAAAAAACATGTGAAGTACTAGATGAATTTGGCGTTTCGTATGAGAAAAAAGTAGTTTCCGCTCATCGAACACCAGATTTAATGTTTCGTTATGCAGAAAGTGCGAGAGATCGTGGGATTCAAATCATTATTGCCGGGGCAGGAGGAGCAGCACATCTGCCGGGCATGGTCGCAGCAAAAACAACGTTGCCGGTAATTGGAGTGCCAGTTCAGTCGAAAGCTTTGAATGGCATTGACTCCTTATTATCTATTGCGCAGATGCCTGCCGGGGTTCCTGTAGCCACTGTGGCGATCGGAAGCAGTGGAGCAACCAATGCTGGTTTACTTGCGGTACAAATATTGTCGATCCATGAAGAGGCTATTGCTAACAGTTTACAAAAAAGACGTGATAAACTAGAAGAAAATGTACTAGAAAGTAGTGATTTTCTTGAGTAGTAATTATTTGCGTCCTAATCAGACGATTGGTATCGTCGGAGGTGGACAACTAGGCAGAATGATGGCACTTGCAGCCAAAGCAATGGGATATCGGATCGCTGTGCTAGATCCGGCAGAAGATTGCCCTGCTGGACAAGTGAGCGATCAGCACTTGATCGCGCGTTATGATGATAAAGCAGCTCTTCAGAAGCTTGCAGAGCTTTCTGATGTTGTCACATATGAATTTGAAAATGTTGATTATGAAGCATTGAAAGAAATAGAAGGAAGCGTACGGCTTCCGCAAGGGACAGATCTATTATCGATCACCCAAGATCGAATCTTAGAAAAAGCCTATTTGGAATCAGCAAACATTAACATTGCACCATATGCTGTAATTGTCAGCAGAGATGAGATCGAAGCGGAAATCAATAGTATCGGTTATCCGGCAGTTTTAAAAACAGCTCAAGGCGGATATGATGGTAAAGGACAAGTCTTGCTCTCTGATGCAAATGATATCGAAGAAGCAGAAAAGCTTTTGAAATACGGTTCTTGCGTTTTAGAAGCGTGGATACCATTTGAAAAAGAGATTTCTGTCGTGGTTGCGCGAAATGCACGTGGTCAAATTGAAACTTTCCCTGCAAGCGAGAATGTACATAAACGAAATATTTTGCATACCTCTCGGGTGCCTGCGTTTATCAATCAGGAGACGCACGGAGAGGCAGAGGGGATCGCGCATAAATTGGCCGAAGTTCTAAATTTGCAAGGAGTATTGGCTGTCGAAATGTTTGTAACGAAATCTGGTGCGATCTATGTCAATGAATTAGCACCGAGACCTCATAATTCTGGGCACTATACGATTGAAGCTTGTACGATCTCACAGTTTACGCAACATATCCGTGCGATTGTCGGTTTACCGCTATTGAAACCCGAGCTATTAAAACCAGCAGTTATGGTCAATATCCTCGGTCAACATGTCGCTCCGCTAGAAGAAGAAATCCCTAATTACCCTCGCTGGTATGTACATTATTATGGGAAAAAAGAAGCGCGCGAGAATCGTAAAATGGGACATATCACGATTTTGACAGATAAACCGGATGAGACACTTCAGGATCTGGAAGAATTGCAAATTTGGAAATAATTGGAGGAACGAAAAAGAATGATTGATCGTTATACAAGAGAAGAAATGGGCAAGATCTGGACAGAAGAAAATCGCTTTAATGCTTGGCTGGAAGTAGAGATCTTAGCATGCGAGGCGTGGGCAGAACTTGGGGACATCCCGAAAGAAGATGTACGCAAGATTCGTGAAAATGCGAAATTCGATGTCGATCGCATCAAAGAGATCGAAGCAGAAACGAGACATGATGTCGTTGCTTTCACGCGTGCTGTGTCAGAATCACTTGGTGAAGAACGTAAGTGGGTGCATTATGGGTTAACGTCTACCGATGTTGTCGAT
The DNA here is from genome assembly GCF_000148995.1 of Listeria grayi DSM 20601. GTDB lineage: Bacteria > Bacillota > Bacilli > Lactobacillales > Listeriaceae > Listeria > Listeria grayi. Next base: position 1,125,820 of record NZ_GL538352.1, on the reverse strand, counting down.
ACTGCCAATTCTTACCTATTAAAACAAGCAAACGTGATTTTGCGTGAGGATCTAAAACGATTTGTAACGATCCTAGGTGAGAAAGCAAAAGAACATAAGTATACCGTTACAATGGGACGGACGCACGGTGTCCATGCGGAACCGACCACATTTGGTTTGAAGTTAGCATTGTGGTATGAGGAGATGAAACGGAACCTCGCGCGTTTTGAAGAAGCAGCTGCAGGAGTCGAATTTGGTAAGATATCCGGCGCTGTAGGTACGTATGCGAATATTGATCCGTTTGTGGAAGCTTATGTATGTGAAAAATTAGGAACTACGCCGGCACCGATCTCTACACAAACATTGCAAAGAGATCGTCATGCAGCTTATGTAGCTACGCTCGCTTTGATCGCGACATCGGTAGAAAAATTTGCCGTAGAAGTTCGTGCCTTGCAAAAAAGTGAAGTACGCGAGGTAGAAGAATTTTTTGCAAAAGGACAAAAAGGCTCATCCGCAATGCCGCATAAACGCAATCCGATCGGTTCGGAAAACGTAACCGGATTGGCACGGGTGATCCGCGGTCATATGATGACCGCTTATGAGAATGTACCGCTTTGGCATGAACGCGATATTTCACATAGTTCTGCAGAACGTATTATTTTACCAGATTCAACGATTTTATTAGATTATATTTTAAATCGGTTTGGTAATATCGTTAAAAATCTAACGGTCTTTCCTGATAATATGAAAAACAACATGGATCGGACATTAGGTCTTATCTATTCGCAGCGTGTATTATTAGCGCTGATCGACAAGGGAATGGCAAGAGAAGCAGCATATGATGTGGTGCAACCAAAAGCGATGGAGGCATGGGAAACAAAGCAGCCTTTCCGGCAGTTAGTAGAAGGCGAACCGAAGATCACGGCTCTTTTATCCCCAGAAGAAATAGCAGACTGCTTCGATTATAATTATCATCTTAAGAATGTGGACCTTATATTTGAACGTTTAGGACTATAAATATAAATTCCAGCCTAGTTGCATATGCTGGGCTGGAATTTTGCATTTTAATCATAAGTCAAAGGAGTTTTTCAAGTGAAAGAAACTTTGTTGTATGAAGGAAAGGCAAAACGATTGTTCCAAACAGATGACCCCACTATCCTGCGCGTTGTTTATAAAGATGACGCTACAGCACTCAATGGCAAGCGCAAAGAAGTTTTTTCAGGAAAAGGGCGGCTCAATAATCAGATCACGAGCTTGTTGTTTGATTATCTCCGCGAAGAAGGAATCCCGAGTCATTTCATAAAAGCAATCTCGGAGATCGAACAATTAGTGAAGGCAGTAACGGTCATTCCATTGGAAGTCGTGGTTCGCAATAAAACGGCGGGTAGCCTTTCTAAACGTTTAGGAAGAGCAGACGGAGAGACGATCGATCCGGCAATCATTGAATTTTACTATAAAGATGATGAATTAGATGATCCATTTATCAATCAAGATCACATCCGATATTTGAAAATTGCGACAACAGCACAAGTCGAGACGATCAAGGAGCAAGCACTTACTGTCAACCAAGCATTAAAAAAGTTGTTTTTAAGAATGGGAATCGAATTGATCGATTTCAAGTTAGAATTTGGCATAGATACCGCAGGCAATGTTTTGCTGGCGGATGAGATTTCCCCCGATACCTGTCGTTTATGGGATCTGGAAACGAATCAAAAGCTGGATAAGGATGTTTTTCGCCAGAATATTGGGAATTTAACAACTGTTTATGAAGAAGTGTTGACGCGATTACAAAACGTGAATCATTAATTTTGGGAGGGACTTGTTCCGTGTATAAAGTAAAAGTTTACGTAACATTGAAAAAAAGTGTGTTAGATCCTCAAGGTGTGGCAGTTAAAGATGCAGCAGTAGGAATGGGGTATCCCGAGATCGACAGCGTTCGTATTGGGAAATTCATGGAGCTGATGGTGGAAAAATCAGAACGTGACATTCATGATGTATTGAATGAAATGTGTGATAAATTACTTACTAATCCTGTGATGGAAGATTATCGTTATGAGATTGAGGAGGAAGCGTAATGAGATTCGCTGTTATCCAGTTTCCCGGTTCCAATTGCGACCTTGATATGCTTCATGCGATTCAAGATGCGTTAGGTGAAGAAGCAGAATATGTCTGGCATGGAGAAGACTCACTGGAAGGATTTGACGCTTGTCTGCTTCCTGGGGGCTTTTCTTATGGAGACTATCTCCGTACAGGTGCGATTGCTAAGTTTGCGGCGATCATGCCGGAAGTAATGCGCTTTGCTGCTGAGGGAAAACCTGTACTTGGTGTTTGCAATGGTTTTCAGATTTTAACAGAAACAGGGCTTCTTCCCGGCGCATTGATCCGTAATCGCAATTTACACTTTGTTTGCAAAACGATCGATCTTGAAGTAACAAACAAGCAAACGATGTTTACAAATCAATACATGGAAAAAGCGCTCATTAAAATTCCCATCGCACATGGCGAGGGAAATTATTACTGCGATGATGAAACGCTAGAAAAATTAGTGAAGCAGAATCAAATTGTATTTCGCTATGCCAACGAAAATCCGAATGGCAGCAAGCATAATATTGCAGGGATCATAAACGAACGTGGCAATGTTCTTGGAATGATGCCGCATCCAGAGCGTGCGGTCGAAAGTATCGTTGGCGGCGAAGATGGACTCAAATTATTCCAATCGATCGTGAAAGCTTGGAAGGAGGATATGATTCATGCTTAATGTAGAGCCCACTGCGGAACAAATCGAAGCGAAACAATTATATCAGGAAATGGGATTGACAACGGAAGAATATCAGTTGATCTGCTCCATTATCAAACGGAAACCCAACTACACGGAAACGGGACTTTTTTCCGTCATGTGGTCAGAACACTGCAGCTATAAAAATTCCAAACCAGTATTGCGCAAATTCCCGACCACGGGCAAGCAAGTTTTACAAGGGCCTGGTGAAGGTGCAGGGATCGTGGATATCGGTGATGGTTTGGGAGTTGCTTTTAAAGTAGAAAGTCATAACCATCCTTCTTATGTAGAACCATATCAAGGCGCTGCAACAGGCGTTGGCGGGATCATCCGCGATGTTTTCTCCATGGGTGCGAGACCAATCGCGATGCTCAACTCGCTGCGGTTTGGCGAAGTAGACAATGCCTATACGAAATACTTGTTGAATGAAGTCGTTGCCGGGATCGCTGGTTACGGAAACTCGATCGGGATCCCCACTGTTGGCGGCGAAGTCCAGTTCGATCCTTGCTATGCAAAAAATCCATTGGTCAATGCCATGTGTGTGGGGCTAATCGAAAAGAAAGATATCCAAAAAGGGCAAGCAGTCGGCGTCGGGAATCCAATCATTTACGTTGGCGCAAAAACTGGACGCGATGGTATCCATGGCGCAACTTTCGCCTCTGCAGAATTTAGCGAGGAAGGTGAACAGCAGCGCTCGGCAGTGCAAGTTGGCGACCCTTTCATGGAGAAGCTGTTATTAGAAGCTTGTCTAGATGTGATCCATAATCATGCGGATATTTTAGTGGGCATTCAAGATATGGGAGCAGCGGGATTGGTGAGTTCGAGTTCGGAAATGGCATCCAAAGCTGGTTCTGGTTTGGAACTTGTCATGGATGATGTGCCAGTTCGAGAATCCGGAATGAGCGCTTATGAAATGCTTCTTTCCGAGTCGCAAGAACGAATGCTACTATGTGTAAAAAAAGGACATGAACAAGAAATCTATGATTTGTTCCAACATTATGGTCTCGAAGCAGTTGTGATCGGTCACGTTACTGCAGATAAATTATACACGATCAAGCAACATGGCAAAGTAGTAGCAAGCGTTCCTGTCGATAGTTTGGCAGAAGATGCGCCTGTTTACCATAAACCTTCTACAGAACCCGCACGTTTTCAAGCCTTTCAGAGAGAAACAGCCTACCTACCGGAGATCACTTCACTTACCGAAACATGGAAACAATTATTGACACAACCAACGATTGCCAGCAAAAAGGCGATCTATGAACAATATGATTATCAAGTGCGTACGGATACAGTAGTAACACCCGGCTCTGATGCAGCGGTTATTCGTGTACGCGGTACAAACAAAGGTATCGCGATGACGACCGATTGTAATTCGCGCTATCTTTATTTAGATCCGAAAACTGGCGGTGCGATCGCAGTTGCAGAAGCAGCTCGTAATATCGTTGCTTCCGGCGGGAAACCACTTGCGATCACAGATGGATTGAATTTCGGTAATCCGGAAAAACCAGAGATTTTTTGGGAGCTCGAGCAAGCAGCAGATGGTATCAGCGCCGCATGCTTGAAGCTAGATACACCTGTTATTTCTGGAAATGTCTCGCTCTATAATGAAACGGACGGTACGGGGATCTACCCGACACCGGTCATTGGAATGGTCGGATTGGTCGAAGATTTAAAACATGTGACGACACAAGCTTTCAAAACAGCAGGAGATTCGATTTATCTAATTGGTGATACGAAAGCAGAGTTTAGCGGCTCCGAATTACAAAAACTATTTACCGGTAAAATCAGCGGTAAAGCACCGGCATTGGATCTAGATACGGAAGCAAAACATCAAACTGCTGTGTTAGAAGCGATTCAAGCAGGCCTCATAAAATCAGCGCATGACTTGGCAGAAGGCGGTTTAGCTGTGGCACTTACAGAAGCAGCATTTGTTAATGGATTGGGTGCTGATGTTCATGTAGATTTTGATCTAGCATGGCTTTTCAGTGAATCACAATCACGCTTTTTAGTAACAGTCGCACCAGAAAAAGAAGCAGCATTTGAACAATTGATCAAAGCGGCAAAATTTAAAAAAATCGGAGTTGTCACAGAAGCAGCGATAATCAAAGTGGCTAATCCGCAAAATAAGATCGAATTGGCAGTAGAAGAATTACAAGCACTCTGGGAAGGGGCTATTCCATGCTTACTGAAGTAAAAAGTTTGAATGAAGAATGCGGAATTTTTGGCATTTGGGATCATCAAGCAGCTGCAGAAATCACTTACTTTGGCTTACACAGCCTTCAACACCGCGGTCAAGAAGGGGCGGGCATCGTTTCCACTGATGGCAATGTATTGCAAGGACACCGAAACCTAGGACTTCTTGCAGATGTTTTCAAACACGGGGAATTAGATCGTTTGAAAGGAAAAGGCGCGATCGGTCATGTTCGTTATGCGACTGCTGGTGGGAAAAGCCTCAGCAATGTACAGCCATTTCTCTATCATTTTCAGGAAAACTCATTTGCACTGGCACACAATGGTAACTTGGTAAATGCGAAATCGCTTCGCAAACAGTTAGAACAAGAGGGGGCGATCTTTCAAACCAGTTCTGATACCGAAGTGCTTGCCCATTTGATCAAACGAAGTCGCACAGGCGATTTTATTGAAGATCTGAAAGTAGCACTTAATCAAGTGAAGGGCGGCTTCGCTTATATGCTATTGACGGAAAATACATTGATCGCAGCGCTTGATCCAAATGGTTTTCGTCCACTTTCGATCGGCCGGATCGGGGATTCCTATGTCGTTGCTTCCGAAACCTGTGCTTTTGAGACGGTCGGCGCAGCATTTGTCAGAGATGTCGAACCAGGCGAATTAGTTATTATTAATGAAGATGGCCTACAGATTGAGCGTTACACAGAGGATGTCAAACACTCGATCTGCAGTATGGAATATATTTATTTTGCTAGGCCAGATTCCAATATTGCCGGGATCAATGTTCATTCAGCTCGGAAACGTTCTGGCAAAAGATTGGCGGAAGAAGCATTTATTGATGCAGATGTCGTGACCGGTGTACCGGATTCCAGTATTTCCGCGGCGATCGGCTATGCAGAAGCTGCGGGACTGCCTTATGAACTAGGATTGATAAAAAACCGGTATGTCGCCCGGACCTTTATCCAACCTTCACAAGAATTACGGGAACAAGGCGTACGGATGAAATTATCAGCTGTTCGCGGTGTCGTAGAAGGTAAACGGGTCGTGATGATCGATGATTCGATCGTCCGCGGCACGACTAGCAAACGCATCGTGCAGCTGCTTAGAGAAGCAGGAGCAGCAGAAGTACATGTACGGATCGCTTCACCGCCACTTGCTTTTCCATGCTTTTATGGGATCGATATTCAAACGCGGCACGAGTTGATCGCAGCAAATCATACTAAAGCAGAGATTTGCGAGCTTATCGGGGCAGATTCCCTAGAATATTTAAGCGAAGACGGTCTGGTGGAATCTATTGGCAAACCTTATCCAAACGAACCTTATGGCGGTCTTTGTATGGCGTATTTCAATGGTGATTATCCAACTGCGCTGTATGACTATGAACAAGAATATCTTGCAAGTATCGAATCGGAAAAGAATAACGGGTAAAAGGAGCGGGACAAATGGCAGAGAATGCGTATAGTAAAGCTGGCGTGGATGTGGAGGCTGGCTATGAAGTGGTGAGCCGTATCCAAAAACATGTCGCAAGTACGGAACGCCTTGGTACAATGGGCACACTTGGAGCTTTTGGTGGAATGTTTGATTTGAGCACGTTACAACTGGAAAAACCGATCCTTGTTTCCGGTACGGACGGGGTCGGAACGAAGCTACGGATCGCGATTGAAGCAGATAAGCATGATACCATTGGGATCGACTGCGTTGCAATGTGTGTGAATGATATTTTAGCGCAAGGTGCCGAACCTCTGTATTTCCTTGATTATATCGCTACTGGCAAAACGATTCCCGAAAAAATGGAGAGGATCGTTGCTGGCGTTGCAAAAGGTTGTAAAGAAGCTGGCGCAGCTCTGATCGGTGGAGAAACAGCCGAAATGCCGGATATGTACGCGGAAGATGATTACGACCTTGCTGGCTTTACGGTTGGTGCCGTAGAAAAGGATAAACTGATCGAAAGCGGGAAAGTGAAAGAAAACGATGTGCTGATCGGCTTAGCTTCAAGCGGTATCCACAGCAATGGTTATTCCTTGGTCCGCAAGATCTTCTTTAAAGAAAAGCAGTATCCCCTAACACAAACCTTTTCGGAATTAGCCAAACCATTAGGCGAAACGTTGCTCGAGCCGACTCGCATTTATGTTAAACCAGTATTAGAAGTATTGAAGCAAATCGATATTCACGGTATTTCCCATATCACTGGTGGCGGCTTTGTCGAAAATATCCCGCGGATCTTGTCCGATGAGCTAGCTGCTGTAATTAAACTTGGCAGCTGGCCGGTACTACCGATCTTTGATGTCTTGAGAGCAGAAGGACAGCTGGAAGAAGCGGAGATGTACGAGATTTTCAATATGGGGATCGGAATGGTACTTGCCGTTTCAGAAAACGATGTTGCGGAAGTGTTACGCATATTGGAAGAACAAAATGAAACAGGTTATATCATCGGTCAGACTACGAAGCGGACAGATGCAGCGGTCGTTTTCGATCAAGGCGGTGCCAAATGAAGCTTGCAGTTTTCGCTTCTGGAAATGGCAGTAACTTTCAAGCGCTGATCGATGAAGCAACGATCCGACCACATATTGAGTTGGTAGTTTGCGATCGTCCAGAAGCCTATGTGGTCAAGCGTGCGGAGCAACATGCAATTCCAGTATTCACTTTTTCAGCAAAAGCATTTGCGAACAAAGCGGCCTATGAAAACGCGATTTTACATGAGCTGGAAAAATATGCTGTTGATTTTGTTGTATTGGCGGGCTATATGCGATTGATCGGGCCAACGCTACTTACAAAATTTTTAAACCGGATCATTAATCTGCATCCCTCGCTCTTGCCGAAATTTCCAGGCAAAGATGCGATTCAGCAAGCACTTGATGCTGGGGAGAGGGAAACTGGAGTGACAGCGCATTTTGTCGATGAAGGAATGGATACTGGACCAGTCATTGACCAGGCGCGGGTCCTTATCAAGAAAGAAGACGGTTTAGAAGAACTTACGGCAAAGATCCATCAAATCGAACATCATTTTTATCCGAACGTTGTGAAACAATTGATCTTAAAACAAGGAGAGGGTTTTGAAAAATGAAAAGAGCATTGATAAGTGTTTCAGATAAAACAGGCGTGACCGAGTTTGCGAAGGAATTAGTTGCGCTGGATTATGAGATCATTTCCACTGGCGGAACTAAGACCGCATTGGAAGAAGCCGGCGTCCCGGTTATCGGTGTAGAAGAAGTGACCGATTTTCCAGAGATGTTGGACGGACGAGTGAAGACGCTTCATCCAGCAATCCACGGCGCACTCCTTGCCAGACGCGATCACGAATCTCACATGGAAGCACTTCATGCCCATCATATCGAAACGATCGATGTTGTTTGTGTTAATCTATATCCATTTCAGGAGACGATTACCAGAAAAGATGTTACGCTAGAAGAAGCAATTGAAAACATCGATATCGGAGGCCCCTCGATGTTGCGCTCGGCTTCTAAAAATTATGCAGCGGTGACAGTAGTTGTCGACAAAAATGACTATGCAGCCGTTTTAGAGGAACTTCGGACGCATGGGGCGACAACCTTTGCGACAAGAGAGCGGTTAGCGGCGAAAGTATTTCGCCATACAGCCGCTTACGATGCTCTTATTGCTGAATACTTGACCGAGCAAGCGGGAGAAACATTCCCAGAGAAAATAACATTGACGTATGATTTGAAACAACCGCTTCGCTATGGCGAAAATCCGCATCAAAAGGCGGCATTTTATGCAGAACCGATTGCTAAATATGATGCGATCAGCACAGCAGAACAACTGCACGGAAAAGAACTTTCCTATAATAATATCAAAGATGCCGATGCAGCACTCAAGATCGCAGCAGAATTTGAAGAGCCAGTCGCAGTAGCAGTCAAACATATGAATCCTTGCGGTGTAGGCGTTGGTGATACGATCGAAACAGCCTTCTTGCGTGCTTATGAGGCGGATCGCACGTCTATCTTTGGCGGGATCATTGCGTTAAACCGCGAAGTAGATCAGCAAACAGCCGAACATTTGAGCGAGATTTTCCTCGAAATCGTCTTAGCACCTAGTTTTAGCGCCGAAGCACTCGATATATTGACGAAAAAGAAAAATATCCGCTTATTAGTACTTCCGTTTACAAAGACCAAACCGAATTTAGAAAAGACTTCCGTCATCGGTGGATTGTTGGTACAAGACGGCGACACGCAGGTGGAGGACATTGCTACGTATGAAGTGGTAACAAAAGCACAACCAACGGAAGAAGAATGGAAAGCACTTCTCACGCAGTGGAAGATCGTGAAACATGTCAAATCCAATGCGATCGTAGTTGGAAATGACAAGCAGACGCTTGGGATCGGTGCCGGCCAGATGAATCGGATTGGCTCTGCGGTGATCGCCTTAGAACAAGCTGGTGAAAAAAGTCATGGAGCGGTACTTGCTTCGGACGCCTTTTTCCCAATGAATGACACAGTAGAAGCAGCTGCCAAAGCAGGGATCAAAGCCATCATTCAGCCCGGTGGTTCCATTAAAGATAAAGAATCGATTGAAATGGCCGACCAATACGGAGTGGCAATGGTCGTAACGCATGTACGTCATTTTAAACATTAAGAAGCTAAAAGGACGTGGAAAAAATGAAGTTTTTAGTAGTTGGAAGTGGTGGGAGAGAACACGCTATCGCCCTTCAGCTTGCCAAATCAGAACGCGTAGAAGAAGTTATCGTTGCTCCTGGTAACGGTGGGATAACGGGAACAAAAATCACAACGATCGCTATTAGCGAACAAGAACATCAAAACTTAGCAGACCTTGCACGAGAAAAGCATGTCGATTATGCGATCGTTGGCCCAGAAGTACCACTTCTAGCAGGACTTGCAGATGTGTTAGAAGAAGCCGGAGTCCCTACACTTGGTCCCTCACAGAAGGCAGCTTTGATCGAGGGGAGCAAAGATTTCGCTAAACAATTTATGAAAAAATATGCGATCCCAACAGCAGAATTCCAAACCTTTACCGACTATGAGACCGCAAAGGCTTATCTAGATAAGCAAGGCGCGCCGATCGTTATCAAGGCGGACGGTCTAGCAGCCGGCAAAGGCGTCGTGGTGGCAGAAACGATGGAAATCGCTACAATCGCACTCAAAGATATGCTGCTTGAAGATAAGTTCAGCAAGGCTGGGGAACATAAAGTAGTCATCGAAGAATTTTTGAGCGGCGAAGAATTTTCATTGATGGCATTTGTAAATGGGGAAGCAGTTTATCCTATGGAGATCGCACAAGATCATAAACGCGCTTACGAAGGCGACAAAGGTCCGAATACGGGCGGAATGGGCGCATATTCCCCAGTCAGACATATCGATAGCAGTTTGGTGGATACGGCAGTGCGAACAGTTTTAGAAAAAACAGCACTTGGCTTAGTACAGGAAGGACGTCCTTTCAAGGGTATCTTGTATGCAGGATTGATCGCTACAGAAGAAGGTCCGAAAGTGATTGAGTTCAACGCTCGCTTTGGTGATCCGGAAACACAAGTCGTACTGCCACGATTGGAAAGCGACTTTGCCAGCTTGGTAGCGGATCTACTGGATGGAAAAGTACCAGATGTTCGTTTTAAAACAGAGGGCACCACGCTTGGAGTGGTTTTGGCCAGCAGCGGATACCCAGGTGATTATGAGACCGGAAAACCGCTGAAGCGATTGGCGGACTTAACGGACGAAGTGCATGTTTTTCACGCTGGAACGAAAGCAGAAAAAGATGGTGCCTTTGTATCAAACGGCGGCCGCGTGCTATTGCTTCAAACGGAAGCGGAGTCGATGAATGCAGCCAGAGCGAAGTTATATAAAGAAATGGAAAAACTAGATGATCCGAATTTCTTTTATCGAATGGATATCGGAACAAGAGAAGAATAAAAGGAGGAGGCATTTTGAGTGTATCAAAATGTCTTTTTTGTGTGTTAAACTAGATAGGGACAGTCACCGAAGTGAAAACGCTTGTGTTCCATGCGTTGATACATTAAAATATAAAAGTATAAGAGTAAATCGCGGAGGTATCACTATGCAAATAGAAAAGTTACGTGGACAAGGGTTAGACCACTTTTTTGAAGGTATCTTGTCTTTAAATAATTTAGAAGAATGTTATGCATTTTTTGATGATGTTTGTACGGTAAATGAGATCCAATCTATGGCACAGCGTTTTCAAGTTGCGAAAATGCTGCATGAAGGCAAGACCTATAGTGTGATCGAAACGGAGACAGGTGCCAGCACGGCAACGATCTCAAGAGTCAAACGGTCGCTCAATTACGGAAATGATATGTATGAAGTCGTGTTTGCAAGGATGGAGCAGGATAATGAAAAGTAAAATTATTTGGCGAATAGCTGCTGTTATCATTGTGATCATTGCTATAATCGTCGCTGTCAACATGATGATAACGAAAACACCACTCGAATACTCGTTGCCATGGCATTGGGTTTTCATCGGCTGTTTTGTCGTTACATTGTTAGTCAACATTCGCGGACGTCATTTAGTCGGCCTTTCGATCGGGCTTGGAGGATTGTTCTTACTTGTGACAAGCCTAGTGATCCGCGCGCTATAAATTAATTTTTTCGTTCGCAGTATTTTAAGCAGGCGTTAGCAAACCAGTGGTTTTTGTTTCTTGCAGAAATCACTGGTTTTATTTTAGTGAAAAAACGGTAAATAGACAGATGCGACTGAGAAAAACTAATGGTATAATAGTAAGGTTAATAAAACAAATGCGATGCCTGATTGGGATAGGAGAAGAAAATGAGACATTTATTCAAATTGGACCCGGCAAAAGCAAATACAGAAGCACTTATCCAGCGATTGGCGGAGGCAGGAACAGATGGTTTTATTATTGGTGGAACAGATGATATCGAGGCAGAGCAAGTACATACGCTCTATCAATGGGCGGATAAAACAGCGCTGCCGATTTTTATGGAAATAAGTGAAGAAGCTTTTATTATTGGAGCGGCAGATCATTTTCTCGTTCCGCTTGTCTTAAATACGACGAATATCGCTTGGTTTGGCGGGAAGCATCAAGAAGTCATCAAAACCTATCATCCCTACATGCCGTGGTCGAAAATTTGGACAGAGGGTTATGTGATTTTGAATCCGGAGGCAAAAGCGGCGAAACATGCCGATGCGAATACGGATCTGACATATGATGATGTTGCAGCTTATGCACTGATGGCAGAAAAGCTTTTCGCATTGAACATTTTGTATATCGAATATAGCGGGACATATGGTGATGCGGCTTTAGTCCAACATGCCAAGCATTTTTTGAAGCAAACTAAGTTATGGTATGGCGGTGGGATCAGGAATAGAGAACAGGCGCTCGAAATGGCGGCTGTCGCTGATACGATCATTGTCGGCAATGTGATTTACGAAGATGTGGATGAAGCGATTCAGACGGCAAAACTTTTCGCGGATAAATCCGTGACGAATCCAGAGACAATATGATAAAATAAGAACAAATGTTTGTATGGTGGTGTAGATAAATGCAAGGAAATGCAGAACAATTAGTCCACGGATTAAATCCGGAACAACGCAAGGCAGTAGAAACGACAGAAGGACCATTACTTATCATGGCGGGAGCCGGTAGTGGAAAGACAAGGGTGCTGACACATCGCATCGCTTATTTAGTACGTGAAAAAGGAGTAAGCCCGTATAATATCTTGGCAATTACTTTTACGAACAAAGCAGCTCGCGAAATGAAAGCGCGGGTCGGCAGTCTTATGGGAGGAGAAGGCGAATCCATTTGGATCTCGACATTTCACTCGATGTGTGTTCGGATCTTGCGCCGTGATATTGATCGGATCGGTTATGAACGAAACTTTACAATTCTCGACAGTGGTGACCAGTTATCTGTTATCAAAGGTATCTTGAAAGATAAGAATGTCGATAGCAAAAAATTTGAACCGCGCGGGATTTTAGCATCGATCAGCAACGCAAAAAATGAACTGATCACAGCCGGGGAATATAAAAAAGAAGCAGTCGGTTTTTATGACAAAATGGTTGGCGATGTATATGAAGCTTATGAAAAGAAATTAAAACGCAACCAAGCACTTGATTTTGACGACTTGATCATGGTAACGATCCAGCTTTTTGAACGTGTGCCGGAAGTGCTGGAATACTACCAGCGCAAGTTTCAATATATCCATGTGGATGAGTATCAAGATACGAACCACGCGCAGTATCTATTGGTCAAACTGCTTGCTGCTAGATTTAAAAATCTATGCGTCGTAGGGGACTCTGATCAATCGATTTATGGTTGGCGCGGAGCTGATATCAGTAATATCTTATCGTTTGAAAAAGATTATCCGAAAGCAGCGGTTATTTTGCTGGAAGAAAACTATCGTTCAACGAAGCGCATTTTAGAAGCGGCGAACAGCGTGATCGAAAACAATAGCAATCGTAAACCGAAAAAACTGTGGACTAGCAACAGTGAAGGGAAAAAGATTTTTTATCATAAAGCACTGACAGAAAAAGAAGAAGCGGCTTACGTCGTTTCCAAGATCCAAGAGTTGAAGCGCCCTTACAGCGACATCGCGATTTTATATCGTACCAATGCACAGTCGCGGGTACTGGAAGAATATTTCATGAAATCGAATATCGCTTATACGATGGTCGGCGGTACAAAGTTCTATGACCGCAAAGAGATCAAAGATATTTTGGCTTATTTACGCTTAGTAAGCAATAATGACGATGATATCAGTCTGACACGAATCGTAAATGTACCGAAGCGTGGAGTTGGTGCGGGTACGCTTGATAAATTGAATAACGTCGCAACAAGCTACGATCTACCATTGTTTGAAGTGCTTAATCGTATTGAAATGGCAGGGATCTCTGCTAAAGTAAGCAAACAGCTGGTCGAATTTTACGAACTTGTCCATGGCTTTACCCAAATGCAGGACTATTTATCTGTAACAGAACTGGTGGAAGAGATCCTCAAGAAAACCGGTTATCGTGAAATGCTAGAAAACGAGCGGACGATCGAAGCACAGACACGGTTGGAAAATATCGACGAGTTCCTTTCTGTTACTCAAAACTTTGAAAAGGAAAGCGAAGACAAATCATTGCTTGCTTTCTTAACAGATCTGGCACTTGTTGCCGATGTCGATCGTTTGGAAGATGAAACAGAAAATAATGGGTCCGTCACCTTGATGACGCTCCACTCTGCCAAAGGATTGGAATTCCCAGTCGTTTTCCTTGTCGGCATGGAAGAAGGGATTTTCCCGCATTCCCGTGCGATCTATGAAGAATCGGAAATGGAAGAGGAACGCCGGCTTGCTTATGTGGGGATCACACGTGCGGAAGAAGAATTATTTATCACCAGTGCTTATTCCCGGATGCTTTATGGCCGTCCGTCTTCCAATTTGGAATCTCGCTTTATTGGTGAGATCCCCGCTGATCTTGTCGAAACAGGCAATGAAAGCAAAGTCAATAAAGAAATGCCGTTTGCGAAACGGAAAAAAATCGCCGCTCAGAAAAATGTACCCGCTTATCAGGCTTCAGGCGCTGCTAAACTCGGCTGGGCAGTCGGGGATAAGGCCAATCATAAAAAATGGGGCGTAGGAACGGTTGTCAGCGTCAAAGGTGAAGGAACAGGTATGGAACTAGATATCGCTTTTCCTGACCCGGTTGGCATCAAGCGTTTACTGGCAGAATTTGCGCCTGTAGAAAAAATATGAGTGAAGTAGGTGTAGATGATGGGGGACAAAAAACGTTACGAAGCATTGATCGAAGAACTTAATCAATACAGCTACGATTACTATGTGCAAGATAATCCGAGCGTGGAGGACGTCGTTTACGATAAAGCCATGCAGGAACTTTTGAAAATCGAAGAAGCACATCCGGATTGGATCACAGTAGATTCACCTTCCCAGCGTGTTGGCGGAGAAATTTTGGAAGGTTTCCAAAAAGTAACGCATAAAACACCGATGCTTAGTTTAGGAAATGCCTTTGGAGAAGACGATTTGCGCGACTTTGACCGCCGCATCCAGGACCGCATCGGCGATGGAACAGAATACGAATATATGTGTGAACTTAAAATCGATGGATTGGCAGTATCGTTGATCTATGAAAACGGTGAGTATCGCCAGGGAGCGACCCGCGGCGATGGAACAACCGGAGAAGATATCACGGCCAATTTACGGACAGTGCGTTCGATCCCAATCAAATTAAAAGAAACTTTGTCGATCGAAGTACGTGGCGAGACCTATATGCCCAAAAAATCATTCCAAAAGTTGAATGGAGCGCGGGAAGAAGAGGGACTACCATTGTTCGCAAATCCACGCAATGCAGCAGCGGGATCGTTACGTCAATTAGACACGAAGATCGCTGCAAAACGGAATCTGGATATCTTTCTTTATTCCGTTGCCGATTTCGGCGATATGGGTGTGACAAAGCATAGCGAAGGCCTTGATTATTTAGAAAAATTGGGATTAAAAGTCAATAAGGAGCGCCGCGTCTGCAAAAATATCGAGGAAGTACTTGCTTACGTCGAAGAATGGACCGCCAAACGTTCCGATCTAGCCTACGAGATCGATGGGATCGTTGTTAAACTGAACGACCTTAGGCAGCAGGAAGAAGTTGGCTACACCGTCAAATCGCCGCGCTGGGCGATCGCGTACAAGTTTCCAGCAGAAGAAGTGCCGACGGTCTTGCGCGATATCGAACTCCGCGTTGGCAGGACGGGTGTCATTACCCCAACGGCGATCCTTGATCCCGTTCATGTGGCGGGAACGACTGTCAGCCGAGCATCCCTTCACAATGAAGACCTGATCAAACAAAAAGATATTCGTATCAAGGACACTGTCATGATCAAAAAGGCAGGCGACATCATTCCTGAAGTGATCCGCAGTCTCCCTGAGAAACGTACAGGCAGTGAGGAAGAATTTCATATGCCAGTGCATTGTCCGGAATGCGGCAGTGAATTAGTACGGCTGGAAGGCGAAGTTGCCTTGCGTTGTATTAATCCGAAGTGTCCGGCACAGCTTAAAGAAGGCCTTATCCACTTTGTTTCCCGGTCCGCGATGAACATTGACGGCTTGGGAGAGAAAGTAGTTCGGCAACTGTTTACACATGAATTGATCCACGACGTCGCAGATCTCTATTTCCTTTCTAAAGAGGAATTGTTACAATTAGAAAGAATGGGTGAAAAGTCAGTCACCAATTTGCTGGCAGCCATTGAAAAAAGTAAGCAAAACTCATTAGAACGGCTGCTGTTCGGGCTTGGCATCAGACATGTCGGAGCGAAGGCAGCACGATCACTTGCGATTCATTTTGAAACCATGGATAATGTGAAAGAAGCATCTTTAGAAGACCTCATAGCTATCAATGATATAGGGGAAATCATGGCGGATTCGATCGTGACTTATTTTGAAAATGAAGAAGTCCACAGTCTGCTTCAGGAATTAGAACGTGCAGGTGTCAATATGACGTATACTGGTCCGCGTTTAGAAGAAGTTCCGGAAGAAGACCTCGTGTTTGCTGGTAAAAAAGTTGTTTTGACTGGGAAATTGGAACAACTGAAAAGAGACGAAGCAAAGGCGCTGATTGAATCGCTGGGCGGCAGTGTTTCTGGGAGTGTAAGTAAAAATACAGATATTGTTGTAGCTGGCAGTGATGCAGGTTCCAAACTGGAGAAAGCAGAAGAACTGAGCATCCCTATCTGGTCCGAAAACGACCTTTTAGAATATTTACCAGACGAAGGCGGATTGATAAAATGAAGAAAATACTGATCGCAGCTTTGGGACTATTATTGATTCTCTCAGGTTGTGCACCGAAACTCGATGCAAATGACAAAGTCGTACAAAAGAATAAAACGAAAAAAGCAGAAACAGGTATCATGACAAAAAATCAGATCTCCTCTGATTTTTATAAGACTGTCTTGCCTTACAAAGCGAGTAAATCGCGAGGATTAGTCGTTTCCAACATTAATTCCAGATACGATATCAATGAGCTTGAAACGGGATTGATGCGGATCTCACAAAATGACTACTCTCCAGACAATTATCTTTTCCAAGAAGGGCAGTACTTAGACAAAGAGACGTTGACGAAATGGCTGGATCGTAAAAGCAAGAAAAACAGTGCTGGCTTGAATCCAACTGATAACGGCTTCGGGGAAAATCGGAATCCGATTTATCTTGCCCATATTTTGGAACAGGATTATTTGAAGAAAGTAGATAAAGACACAGTCGCACTCGGCGGGATCTCGATCGCGCTGGCAATGAACTCCGTCGATTACTACCAAAAAGAAGAGTACGGCGATACCTTTGAACAAGCGATTTCCGATAGCGAATTGTTAAGTAAAGGGAAAAGCATGGCAAACACGATATTGAATCGTATCCGCCAAACAAAAGGACTAGGCAATGTTCCTGTTACCATTGCGATCTACAAACAAGGACAGCGTAATGCCGTTGTTCCGGGGAATTTCTTGGCATATTCGACCACGGATAATGACAATGTCGGTAACTGGAAAAATCTCAATGAAAAATACTATGTGCTTGGATCAAGCGAAGCAGCCAAAAAATACAAAACAGATAACGATAGTTTTTTGAATTTCAAAGCTGATATTGAAGACTATTATCCGAATTATACCGGTGTAGTCGGTCGTGCAAGATATGAAAACAATCAGCTGTCAGAACTAGATATCGATATTCCGCTTCAGTTCTACGGGGAAGCAGAGATTATCGGATTTAGCCAATATATCACCGATTTAGTCGGGAAATATTTACCGAAAGATGCGGATATCCAAATCAATATTTCCACTTCGGAAGGTCCGGCAGCATTGATCACCCGTTCCAAAGAGGACGATAAAGCAGTGGCTCATATCTATAATTAGGAGGGATTTTGGTTGTCAAATATATCAAAAGAAACAGTAGAAAAAGTGGCTCATTTAGCAAAACTAGAAGTAAGTGAGCGCGAGGCAGAAGTATTCGCGGAGCAACTTGGGAATATCATTACAATGGTCGAAAAACTAAACACTTTGGATACGGCAAATGTCGAGCCGACTTCTCATGCGATCGATGTCTCCAATGTATTGCGTGAAGATGTCGCGCATCCTGGTTTAGACCGCAAATTGGTACTCAAAAATGCACCGGAAACACAAGACGGCATGTTCAAAGTGCCAACGATTTTAGAAGACTAAGCGAACATTCAAGGAGGGAAAGTACTTTGGGATTATTGGATTATTCAATAAAAGAATTACATGATAAGTTAGTAAATAAAGAGATCACGGCTTATGATTTAGTAAAAGCATCGTATGATCGAATTGAAGAAGTAGAGGACAAGGTAGGTGCTTTTCTGGAACTAAATAAAGAACAAGCCCTAAGCGTTGCAGAAGAACTAGATGATGCCGGTTTTGACGCCAAACATATCTTGAGCGGTTTGCCGATCGGGATCAAAGATAATATCGTAACCAAAAATCTGCGTACGACAGCAGCCAGTAAAATGCTGGAAAACTTTGATCCGATCTACGACGCAACTGTTGTAAGCAAATTAAAACAAGCGGAAACGATCAATATCGGTAAACTCAACATGGATGAATTTGCGATGGGTTCTTCTACGGAAACTTCTCATTTCCATAAAACACGTAATCCATGGAACTTGGATAAAGTTCCCGGCGGTTCCTCTGGTGGTAGCGCAGCAGCTGTTGCAGCAGGCGAAGTACTATTTTCACTAGGAAGCGATACTGGTGGCTCGATCCGTCAACCAGCAGCTTTCTGCGGAGTTGTCGGAATGAAGCCTACATATGGCCGTGTTTCCCGTTTTGGATTGATCGCGTTTGCTTCTTCACTTGACCAAATCGGTCCAATCACACGTACAGTAGAAGACAATGCTTATTTATTAGAAGCAATTGCTGGCGTGGATGAAAATGACTCGACTTCGATCAATGAACCGATCACTAAATATACGGATCATTTAACAGGCGACATCAAAGGTCTGAAAATCGGTGTACCGAAAGAATACTTCGGCGATGGTATCGAACCCGGTGTGAAAAAGGCCGTCATGGAAGCACTGAAAAAATTAGAAGAACTTGGAGCAGTATGGGAAGAAGTTTCCCTGCCGCATTCTGAATATGGCGTGGCAAGCTATTATATTTTAGCTTCCAGTGAAGCATCCTCCAACCTTGCACGTTTCGACGGTGTCCGCTATGGATACCGCACACCAAACGCTGCAAACTTAGAAGAATTATATACGAAAACACGTTCAGAAGGTTTTGGCGATGAAGTCAAACGCCGGATCATGCTTGGTACCTATGCTCTTAGCTCCGGTTATTACGATGCTTACTACAAAAAAGCCCAACAAGCACGTACACTTATCAAAAAAGATTTCACAGATGTGTTTGCGGATTACGATGTGATCATTGGACCAACTGCACCGACAACGGCTTTCGATATTGACGGTATGATCCATGATCCAATCACCATGTATTTAAATGACTTACTTACGATCCCGATCAATCTGTCCGGCGTACCGGCGATTTCTGTTCCATGTGGCTTTTCTGATGGATTGCCTGTCGGTTTGCAGATCATCGGTAATTATTTCGATGAAGCAACGATCTATAAAGTTGCCCACGCATTTGAACAATCAACTTCATTCCATAAAGAAAGACCAAATTTATAGGAGGCGCTGTAGAAATGAACTTTGAAACAGTAATCGGACTTGAAGTCCATGTAGAATTAAAAACAGAATCAAAAATCTTTTCCTCTGCGCCGGCCCATTTTGGTGCAGAACCGAATACCAATACGACGGTCGTAGATTTAGGGATGCCGGGTGTCCTTCCAGTCTTGAATAAACGCGCCGTAGAATACGGAATGAAAGCTGCCATGGCGATCAATTGCGAAATCGCTACGCACACAAAATTCGACCGTAAAAACTATTTTTATCCCGATAATCCCAAAGCCTACCAAATCTCGCAATTCGATAAACCAATCGGCGAGCATGGCTTTTTGGAAGTAGAAGTAGACGGCGTGAAGAAAAAAATCGGTATCACGCGTTTGCATTTAGAAGAAGATGCTGGTAAAAACACCCATACGTCTCATGGTTATTCGCTGGTCGACATCAATCGTCAGGGAACACCACTTATCGAGATCGTTTCTGAACCAGATATGCGTACAGCTGATGAAGCTTATGCCTATTTAGAAAAATTGAAATCGATCATTCAATACACGGGCGTTTCCGATGTGAAAATGGAAGAAGGATCGATGCGCTGTGATGCGAATATTTCTGTGCGTCCAGTAGGACAAGAAGCATTTGGTGTAAAAACGGAACTTAAAAACCTTAACTCGTTTAATAACGTACGCAAAGGAATCGAATATGAAGTAGAACGCCAAATCGCCGTACTTAAAGCCGGTGGTGAGATCTTGCAAGAAACACGCCGCTATGAAGAAGCAACTGGGAAAACGACATTGATGCGTGTCAAGGAAGGTTCCGATGATTATCGGTATTTCCCGGAACCAGATCTGGTGGATCTATTCATCGACGAAGCTTGGAAGGAAAAAATCAAGCGTACCATTCCAGAACTGCCGGACGAAAGAAAGGCACGCTACGTTTCCGAACTAGGATTACCAGCCTATGATGCTATGGTATTAACACTCACAAAAGAAATGTCTGATTTCTTTGAGGGTACGGTACAGGCAGGTGCAGACGTAAAACAAGCATCGAACTGGCTGATGGGCGAAGTGTCTGCTTATCTGAACGCGGAACAAAAAGAATTGCATGATACAGGTTTGACACCGGAAAACTTAGCAGCGATGATCAAACTTATCCAAGCAGGAACGATCTCTTCCAAAATCGCCAAAAAGGTTTTCCGTGAGCTTGCTGAAAATGGCGGCGATCCAGAAGTCATCGTGAAAGAAAAAGGTCTTGTACAAATTTCTGACGAAGGTGAATTGCGAAAAATCATTTCCGATATTTTAGACAACAACGAACAATCGATCGTTGATTTCAAAAATGGGAAAGATCGCGCAGTCGGCTTCTTAGTCGGTCAAGTAATGAAAGCAACGAAAGGCCAAGCAAACCCGCCAATGGTCAATAAATTATTAGTAGAAGAAATGAACAAGCGCTAAACATAAGAAAAGGAATAAAGCTCATGTCTTTATTCCTTTTTTGTTTGCAAAAAAAGTATCAGAATAGTTTTTGCCAGTTAAATTTGCTATAATAGAAATACTGAGGAAAAAATGAGATTGGCCGTTAGGCTTGTTTGTTTAGTAAGAGAGGATGACCATCATGCAAAAAAGTGCCCGAGTGATTTATAATCCGACATCTGGCCGTGAAATTATCAAAAAAAACTTAGCAGACGTGCTATCGATATTAGAGCAGGCAGGGTATGTTGCTTCCGCTCACGCAACAACGGCTGAACCAGGCGATGCCAAGCGAGCTGCCGAAGAAGCAGTCGAAGCACATTATGATCTTGTGATCGCTGCTGGAGGCGACGGGACGATCAATGAAGTGATCAACGGGATCGCTGAAAAACCTTATCGTCCGAAAGTCGGTATTATCCCAACTGGAACGACTAACGATTTTGCCAGAGCATTACATATTCCACGCGACGTTATCAAAGCGACGAAGATCATTGCGGAAGGTGACAGCATTGCGATGGATATCGGAAAAGCAAATGATACCTACTTTATCAATATCGGCGGAGGCGGACGTTTGACTGAGCTTACGTATGACGTTCCCAGCAAGTTGAAGACGATGCTTGGCCAATTGGCATACTATTTAAAAGGAATCGAAATGATCCCTTCTTTGAAACCAACAAAAGTACGAATTGAATATGATGACGGCGTTTTTGAAGGCAAAACCTTACTTTTTTTGCTCGCACTAACAAATTCGATCGGCGGTTTTGAGAAAATCGCTCCAGATGCGAAACTCGATGACGGAAAATTTTCCTTGATCATCGTGAAAAAGACGAATTTACCAGAACTTATTCGGCTGATTACATTGGCACTACGCGGCGATCACATCAAAGAACCGAATATCATCTATACAAAATCGAGCAAAGTTGTCGTAACCTCGAAAGACAAAATGTTGATTAACTTAGACGGCGAACTTGGCGGCGAGACACCAATGACATTTTTGAATTTAAAACAACACATTGAATTTTTCGCTGATAGCGTGGCACTACTTGATACAGATCTATTTATCGAAAAATAAAGGCGGAAAATGATCCGCAGCACGATGAAATGTTCAGATTCTAGGAAAAGGAAAGCAGAACCTTTGACCCGGAGTCGGGACATTTTTATCATGTGGTACTTTCCGAATGAAAGGGGCGAAGTCAATGAGCACAGAATTAGTAAAGAAAAATGACATCATTGATGTAGAAATAGAAGATTTAACACACGATGGAAACGGCGTTGCAAAAATCGACGGATATCCGCTTTTCATTCCCAATACATTGCCAGGTGAAAAGGCAAGTGTCCGAGTAGTGAAGGCGAATAAAAAGTACGGTTTTGGCCGTTTAGAAAACCTGACCCAAACAAGTCCAGAGCGTGTGGAACCCCCTTGCGAAGTTTATGCTAAATGCGGTGGCTGCAGCTTGCAGCATTTAAGTTATGACGGGCAGCTAGCGTTCAAACAGAACCAAGGCGCGCAAAACATGAAACGGATCGGAAAACTGGATGTGGAAGTGAAGCCAACACTGGGAATGGAGATGCCATTTCGCTATCGGAACAAATCACAAGTCCCTGTTGGTTACGTGAATGGCAAGATCCAAGCAGGTTTTTATCAAAAACGAAGCCATGACATTATTGATATGGATACCTGCCTGATCCATAATCGAACCGGAGACGATGCTGTTCAGATCGTACGCCGCTTACTCGAAAAATATGCGATTATGCCTTATCAAGAAGAAACAGGCCGCGGCGATATCCGCCATATCATGACACGTTATGGCAAAACAAGCGGCGAACTGATGATCGTGCTCGTAACAACGCGCAAAAAATTTCCAAACCTGACTGAATTAGTGGCTGATATCCAAAAAGAAGTACCAAACATTGCTTCCATCGTGCAAAACATCAATGCCGCAAAAACGAATGTGATCATGGGCGAGACGACCCGTACATTATGGGGAAAAGAAATGATCACCGATACGATCCACGGCATCCATTTTGCTATTTCGGCGAAGTCGTTTTACCAAGTCAACCCAGAGCAAACGGAAGTATTATATCAAGAAGCACTAGACGCAGCAGGACTGACAGGGGATGAAATCGTAATCGATGCTTACTGCGGAATCGGCTCGATCTCCCTTTGCCTAGCCAAAAATGCCAAACATGTTTATGGCGTGGAAATTGTACCACAAGCCATTATTGACGCAAAAGCAAATGCCCAGTTGAATCAGCTGGACAATGTCACCTTTGAAACCGGAAAAGCAGAAGAAGTGATCCCAAATTGGTATCGATCTGGCATCAAAGCAGATGTTTTAGTTGTCGATCCACCTCGCAAGGGCTGCGATGAAAAGCTTTTAGAAACGATTATTGATATGAAACCGAAAAAAGTGGTTTATGTGTCCTGTAATCCGGCTACACTTGCCCGAGATATGCAGATTTTGACTGCAGGTGGTTATACTGCGAAGACGGTTCAGCCGGTGGATATGTTTCCGATGACGAATCATATTGAGGCAGTGACGGTACTAGAACTACAATAAAAAAACGACTTGCAAGTAAGACACTCGTCTCGCTAGCAAGTCGTTTTTGCTATGATCTCCTCCACAATAACCTCCGGCGATTTTTCATCCGTCGTAATAATATGGCTCGCGACTCCTTCATACAACGGAACTCGTGGCTCAAAAATCGCTTCTACTTCTGCCATCGTTTTTTGCTGGATCAATGGCCGTGAGGTATCTTCTTTCAAACGTTCTAAAAATGTCGTAGGCGATGTTTGTAAGTAAAATACAGCTGGATGCGAGGTGAGTAATTCGCGGTTATCGGCATTCAGAACAATCCCACCACCAGTTGAGATGACACCATTTTTCCCTAGCAATTCCTGTAATTTCGCTGTTTCTAATTTCCGAAAAGCTTCTTCTCCGCTTTCCGCAAAAATCGCCGCAATCGTTTGCTTCTGATCCTGTACGATTTCTTCATCGATATCATAATAAGGCATGCCCTTACGTTTCGCCAGTAACTTTCCGATCGTCGTTTTGCCGGCACCCATGAACCCGACAAGGATGACTTGCTTCATGTTGCGTCCCTCCTTATTTTATACATAAAAGCGCTAAAGAAAGTATAGCACAAAACACGATTTTCCGAAAATAGGAATCAATGGTTTTAAATCATACGGTTTCATTGTACAATAGAGATAATAACTTTAGCTAAAGGAGCGTCTATGAGCGAAGAAAAAATATATACCAATAAGCGTCTCATTGTTTCGGAGATTTTGATTTGGCTAGCGGCTTGTCTCTTTATCTACATCGGCTTTGTCCATATCAAAGGTGTTACTGGTTTGGAAAAAACGATTTTATTCCTGTTTTTACTACTCGTGATGATTTGGCGGGGAAGTAAACTACTACAAGTTTTCCCTGTGATCATCCTCTCGGAAGCCGGGCTGACGTATCGCACGGATTTCAAAACATGGGAGGAGATCGAAAAGATAGAATTGATCCCGGGGAAACTCGGTTTGGCGTTTACCCAAAAACTGCATTTGACAACGTCGATCAAAGGACGTGAGGAAGTCATTTGGAATATCACCGCTGCGGATAGTCAGTTGGACTTAGAACAACTATTAGTGCGGATCAATACTTACCGGCAGTTCACAAGTACAGAAACGGTAGAATTCAATTAAAAGAAATAGCAGTGAATCTCGGAAAAGGAGGTTCCTGTTTTTGCTAAGGGGGCAATAAAAGTGAAGATTTTGGTTTTTGGTGGGACACGATTTTTTGGGAAACAGCTTGTAGAGGCATTGATAGATGCGGAACACGATGTAACGATCGCAACGCGTGGGAAACAGGAGCATCCATTCGGAGATAAAGTGAGGACCGTCGTGCTCAACCGTACTTTACGTGATGATGTGTTTCGAATCGCGAATGAAAAGTGGGATGTTGTTTATGACAATATCTGTTATTCACCACAAGAAGCCAGCTATGCAGTGAGTGCCTTTAAAGACAAAGTGAAACGCTATATCTTCACATCTTCTAAAGCTGTCTACCGCAACAAAGACCGCGAACTTACGGAAAGCGACTTTGAACCAAGCACCTATGAGATCATTCATGGCTCAAAAGATGATTTCGATTATGGTGAAGGCAAGCGTCTTGCCGAGGCAGTTTTTTTCCAAAAAGCAACATTCCCAGTAGTGGCTGTTCGCTTTCCGATCGTGCTTGGTGAGGCAGATTATACCGAGCGGTTGGAATTTCATATTGAACATATCCGTCGTGGAAAAGAAATCGCGATCACGCATGAACATGCGGCGACTGATTTCATCTTAGATCAGGAAGCAGCACGCTTTTTGAAATGGGTAGGAACAGAAACAGATGTAACAGGACCGATCAACGCTAGTTCGGACGGTAGCTATACCCTTCAAAAAATTATCGAGATCATTGAAAGCAAAGTAGCAAGAAAATGCAAATTAGAATTTATCGCCGACCAAGAGGACAATTCGCCATTTGACATTCCAGGAACGAACACGCTGAATACAGCTAAAGCAAAAGAAGCCGGATTTGAATTTGAGAATTTAGAAGATTGGTTTCCAAAATTAGTCGATACCTTGATTCAATCTGGTAAATAGAAAGGGAAGAAAAATATGCTCTCATTTGAAGAAAAACAAGCAATTATTGAAAAAATGGATGGCTTAGAAGCAAATCCGGTCTCGCTTGGACGCATCAATTACCATTATCCCGAAAGCAAGCGCGATAAGCAGATCGTAGTTAAATTTTTACACCCGAACGGCAATGGCTTTGTTTATTTGCCAGATTCTCCCGAAGCCGGCAAAGATGGCTTTGTAAACATCCGCGATTATAATGCCACGGAATTGGAAGCCGTTTTAAAAGGGGCGATGGGCTATCTACAGACCGATGGCGAACCCTATCAAAATGGGGATACGATTCTTTTCCGCAATGACCGCGGCGAAGAATTACGTACCAGTTATGAAAATGAAATGTGGATCATCTATACAGGTGATAATGTGGAAGCCGTTTTTCCTAGTTTGGAAGCTGCGCAAGGCTACTTGCTAGATGAAGGTTTTTACGAAGCTTGACCGATAGATAGGAGGAAGAGGATTTGGAAACAGTGAAACAGCTGCAGGAACGTATCGCGGTGAGCAATCATCGAGAAGCTGCAGATATCGTTATTAAGAATGGAAAAATTGTGAATGTGTTTTCCAAAGAGATCATGACAGGTGATATTGCGATCAAGAACGGCTATATCGCTGGAATCGGCGAGTTTCAAAAGGCAAAGACCGTTATCGATGCAAAAGGAAAATACTTGGTCCCAGGTTTTATCGATAGTCATGTGCATGTCGAAAGCGCAATGGTGACACCGGCAGAATTTGCTCGGGTCCTACTTCCAAATGGCGTGACAACGATCGTTACTGATCCACATGAGATCGCAAATGTTGCTGGAGAAGCAGGTATTACGTTTATGCTTGAGAATGCGGAGGGGATTCCGCTGGATATGTTTGTCATGCTGCCTTCCTCCGTACCAGCCACCCAAACAGAAAATAATGGTGCAGAATTAAAAGCAAAACAGCTAAAGCCACTTTATGCACATCCAAAGGTGATCGGTCTAGCGGAAGTGATGGATTTTCCTTCTGTAGCTAGCGGAAGCGAGGATATCTTGCAAAAGATTCTTGATGCCAAAGCGGAAGGCGGCCGAATCGATGGACATGGCGCCGGCCTGCACAGTCAAGATCTTAATAATTACTTAGCAGCAGGGATTCGCACCGACCACGAAAGCACATCCGCTGAAGAAGCGCTCGATCGGTTACGTGCAGGGATGTATGTGATGCTTCGTGAGGGAACAGTCGGCAGGGATCTGAAGCATACATTAGCTGCTGTAAATGAAACGAATAGTCATCGTTTTTGTTTCTGTACCGATGATAAATTGATTTCCGATATTATGACAGAAGGTTCGATCAATTACCATGTGAAGATGGCGATCGCCAGTGGAATGGATCCGATCACAGCAATCCAGCTTGCATCGATCAATGCGGCTACTTGCCATCAACTTCCCTATTTAGGTGCGATCGCAGCAGGTTATCAAGCAGACATCCTCTTCATGGATGACTTAACAGAAGTCTCTATCACAGATGTGATGAAAAAAGGAGAACTTGTCGTAGCCGACCATGTTCGTAAGGAAAGTTATTTCCATTCGACTGGAAAAACGGAGTTCCAATCGCCAACCGTTAGACATCAGTTGAAGCCAGAAGATCTGGAACTGCACCTTCATTCTTCATTATGTAATGTTATCGGCATTCGTCCGAACCAATTATTTACTGATCCACTTCAAGAGACCGTTTCCCTTGAAAGTGGTCAATTTATGCCTTCGATTCATGCCGATCAACAAAAAATGGTCGTGGTCGAACGACACAAAAATACCGGAAACGTAGGTCTTGGCATCGTCAAAGGATTTGGACTACAAAAAGGCGCGATCGCTACGACAGTGGCACATGATTCGCATAATATCGTGGCCGTTGGTGCCGATGACGATTCGATCATGCTTGCTATTGAAACGATCACGGAGAAAAATGGCGGTATCGTTGTGGTTGCAGACGGGAAAGTATTATCTTGCCTGCCGCTGCCAATTGCCGGTCTTCTAAGCGATGACACTTTTGAAAACGTCCAGAGCGGGCTACTGGAATTAGAAACAGCATTCCACAGCATTAGTACAGCTCGCGGGTTTGATCCATTTTTAACACTATCATTCTTAACATTGCCAGTTATCCCGACATTAAAATTAACGGATAACGGATTGTTTGATTTTGAAAAATTCCAGGTGATTCCGGTGGAAGTAGAATAGTAAGAAAATAAATGAAATAAAAATAGTTTTGCGTAAGTATTTGACCAAATGCTTACGCTTTTTTTGAGGAGAAAAGCAGTAGTTACCTCAAAGCGTTTGACAAAAAAATGAAACCAATGTAATGTTTATGTAATAAATACATAGTTTGCAAAAAGGGAGAAATGGTTGTGACGAAACAAAAATATCGGCGTTACTTAGAAGATGAATATGCGGAAATGATTGGCGATGAGGGAGAATTGGGCTGGTTTGGCTGGTCGATAATTGGGCTATTCCTTTTTATTATTGTTATTTGTGCAATTCCGTTTGTTGCTTCAGTTATCCATTTTTACGTTAACTAAAGGAGAGAAGAAATGTTTTTAGTGATCACTGCTTTTTTAATTGTGTCACTTATTATTAGTGCAGTAACAAGTCATCGAGAAACGAAAAAAAGAAAAATCACTTATTACATCAATATGCCGATTTTAATTTTTTGGGGGATTGAATGGATAGACAAATTAATCGAATTATTTTAAAAAGGAGAAATCATGACATTCAAAGAAGCATTCGTATCATTTTGGAAAAATTATTTTAATTTTACAACAAGAACAAGCAGAAGCGAATTTTGGTTTAATTTTTTATGGCTAGTAGTAGCAGAATTTATATTAGCGTTTTTCTCGCAAGATAATTCGCTTGGCGTAAGTTTTCTTTTTAACGTCATTACTTTTATTCCTTCTTTAGCGTTATTTTCTAGGCGCTGTTATGATATTGGGATGAATAGTAATCTTATCCCATGGTTAGTAGCATTCATCGTTATAGCCGACTTTTTTTCTTTGTTTGGCGGAGCATGGGAAGAAGTAGGTTTAGGTTGGTTGGCAGACATTATTACGTTAGGTAGTTTGATTGCGCTTTTGCTAGTCGGTCTGAAAAAATCAGCAAGATAAAAATATAGAAAAAGGGAGTTCGAAGAGATGAGTAAATTTATCGTAGACAAATTAATTGGCTTTCAAGAGAGGAAAGAGCTAGTAGCTATTTATGCCAATCCGGATGCTGATTTTCATTACGCGGGATATATTGAAGCAGTGACCAATTTGGAATGCTTGTTCCGAGTAATCAGCGAAAATGGCGAAGCGAATGGGTATCGGGCCATTCCAATCGAATCCATCTATCAATTAGAGACGAATACGTTAGCTATGCAGGATGTACTGGTATTGGCAAAACACAGAGGAACAGAGCATACAGCTCCGTTTCTAGAAGTCCAGTTGAAAAAGAAATATTCACTAATGGAATATATCACAGATTTGTCGAAAATAGAGCAGCTCGTGCTTGGTGTAGAGCTTTTTGATGACAGTGAAAGCTTTTATGGCTATGTGCTGGAAAATGTAGAAGATGCCATCGAATTTCAAAGTTTTGATGTGGACGGACGTGCGGATGGCGTAATTATTATTCGAAAAGAAATCATTTCTTCTTATACATTTAAAGGAGAAATTGAAGTGGGGATCGAAAATAAACGAAAAAAAACAATTTAGTTCGCATTGGAGACCGGAAAAGAGATTTTTTGGTCTCTTTTTTTGAATAGTTGACTTCTTTGCTTTATCATGGTACAGTATTAGCAAATAGAAGTAAATGTGAAGAACAGAATAGTAATTTAAGGTTTAGCCGTTTATAGAGAGCTCTTGATTGCTGGGAAAGAGTAACGGCACTTAGGTGAACACATCTGGGAGCAGGTTTATTGAAGGAAGAAGTAGGTAAATTCGGGACGGCCCGTTAAAGCCGGACAGTCAATTTTATGACTGGTTGAGGTTGATATTGTGAGATATCAATAAAACTGAGGTGGAACCACGTGAATGATATTCCCGTCCTCTGAGCAGCACTGCTGCCCGGAGAACGGGATTTTTTATTTTTACAAAAAAGGAGCGAAAACAAATGACTTATGTACTACAAATCATGCCAGCGTTACTTGAAGGTTTGAAGACGACGCTACAAGTATTTTTCTACACACTACTATTATCCATTCCGCTCGGAGCGATCATAGCCCTGGGGAATGTCAGCAAAATCAGACCGCTTCGCTGGATCATCGATACCTATGTGTGGATCATGCGAGGGACTCCGCTATTATTACAATTGATTTTTATTTATTATGGCGCACCTTATTTCCATTTGATCCTAGAACGATATGAAGCGGTATTATTCGCATTTGTTCTCAATTATGCAGCCTATTTTGCGGAAATCTTCCGCGGCGGCATTTTATCGATTGAAAAAGGGCAATATGAAAGTGCGAAAGTTTTAGGTCTGAGTTATGGACAAACGGTTAGAAAAATCGTGCTGCCACAAGTTATCAAACGTGTTTTACCGGCAATCGGGAATGAAGTCATCAACCTAGTGAAAGATTCCTCGCTAGTTTATGTCTTAGGATTAGGTGACCTGCTACGAGCTGGGAAAATTGCTTCCAACCGCGATGTGACGTTGATACCACTCGTATTAGTCGGTCTTATCTATTTGCTGCTCACAGCCGTTTTGACACTGCTTTTCAAACGGATCGAAAAACACTACAATTACTATAAATAAGGGGTGGATCATATGTTAAAAATCAAAAATGTAACGAAAAAATTTGATGATCGATTGATTTTAGATAACGTATCGCTGACACTGGCGGATAATGAGATACTATCGATCGTTGGTCCGTCAGGCGGCGGGAAAACGACATTACTGCGCTGTATCAGCGGTCTTGAAACGATGGATAGTGGAGAGATCTGGATCGATGAGGAAAAAATCGATTTTGAAAACAAGAAAAAGCCAGTTGAACCGATTGGTGTCGTTTTTCAAGAGTTCCACCTCTTCCCACATTTGACAGTGTTGGATAATATTATTTTAGCGCCGCAGCTGGTCGGCAAACAATCGAAGCAAGAAGCCAAACAAGAAGCAGAACGCATCTTGGCGTTGCTTGGGCTGGCAGATAAAAAAGAACATTTGCCATTCCAATTATCCGGGGGACAAAAGCAGCGGGCTGCGATTGCCAGAGCTTTGGCGATGAAACCGAAAGTGCTTTGCTACGATGAACCGACTTCTGCGCTTGACCCGGATCTGAAGGGGCACGTGGAAAAATTGATTTTAGATTTGAAAAAAGAAGGCATCACGCAGATCGTCGTTACCCATGACCATGACTTTGCGAAAAATATCGCGGATCAATTGATGGAAGTGGAACCAAAAGGATGATAAAGGAGCAAATCATATGAAACGCAAATATTACCTGCTGCTCATTCTGACACTACTTGCAGTCTTACTTTCTGCCTGCAGGATCGCCGGTAGTGATAGATGGACAGCGATAAAAAAAGAGAAAGAGATCGTTGTTGGCTTAGATGATACTTTTGTGCCAATGGGGTTTCGTGATAAAAAAGATAAGATCATCGGCTTTGACGTCGATCTCGCAAAGGCGGTTTTCAAAGAATATGGCATTAAAGTAAAATTCCAGCCGATCGACTGGACGCTCAAAGAAACCGAATTGAAAAACGAATCGATCGATTTGATCTGGAATGGCTATACAGTGAATAAAGAACGTGCGGAAAAAGTGGCTTTTTCGCAGCCGTATATGAAAAATGAACAAGTGCTAGTGACACTCAAAAAGAATAACATTCGCTCCTTTGCAGGAATGAAAGGCAAACTATTAGGTGCCCAAAATGGTGCCAGTGCCCTTGATGATATGGCGAAGCAGCCGGAAGTGCTGACAAATATCATCAAAAATAAGCAGCCAGAACTCTATGACAGTTTTAATGATGCCTTTATCGATCTGAATAACAATCGGATCGACGGACTGATCATTGACAATGTCTACGCGCGGTATATTATCGCCAAACAAAAGAACCGGGCGGATTACCGAATCACCACCGGCGGCTTTAAACCAGCAGATTTTGCAGTAGGTATGCGCAAAACAGATAAAACGCTGAAGAAAAAAGTCAACCAGGCGTTTGACAAGTTATATAAAGAAGGAAAAATGCAGCAGATCAGCAAAAAATGGTTTGGAAAAGATGAAATATCCAAACAGCCTGAAAATTGACAATTATCATTGTTTGTTTTACAATATTCCCTATTATCGATTGCGTCTAAGTTGGAGGAATGAAAAATGGAAAAAGAACTGATCGTACGCGGAGCACCGCAAGAATTTGTATGCGAAACGGGGGCATGGCAAACGTTGCCGCGTCACTTAGAACGTCGTGGATTGCAGCGCATCCTTGTCTTAAAGGGAACGAAATCATGGGAAGTTGCCGAACGCTTTTTCCCGGAACTGCCAAATTACACGGTAGCTTTTCACACATATCAAGGTGAAAGCACGTATGAAGAACGTGACTTTTTAGTAGAAAAAATAGTTGAGGAAAACTGGGAAGCAGTTGTTGCAGTTGGCGGTGGGAAGATAACTGATCTGGCAAAAGCGGCCGCTATCGTCTCGAATAAGCCTGTTATTATTTTTCCCACATTAGCCTCTACTTGTGCAGCTTATACCCCACTTAGTGTTATGTACTCGCCAGAGGGAAGTATGATTCGTTATGATGTTTTCCCCCGCAGCAATGGTCTTGTTCTACTTGATCCAGAAGTGATCCTCCATTCGCCGAAAGAACTACTGATCGCCGGTATTGGCGACACGCTTGCAAAATGGTACGAAGCCGATGTTATCATTCGTCAGCTGGAGCAAAAACCAGTCGAAGTCGAGATTGCTCACTTTACTGCGAAATTATGCCGCGATAATCTTTTGCAATATAGCGAAGCAGCTCTGACAGCAATGGAAGCAGGCGAATTGAATGAAGCATTTGTGAAAATCGTAGAGACAAACATTATGGTTGGTGGAATGGTCGGCGGATTTGGTGACGATTACGGTCGCTGTGCTGGTGCGCATTCGATCCATGACGCGTTGACGATCTTACCGGAAACGCATCATCTCCTCCATGGAAACAAAGTAGCCTATGGTATTTTTGTGCAATTAGTTTTAGAAGGCAATTGGCAAGAGATCGATACGCTACTGCCGTTCTATCAATCCTTGCAACTTCCAGCAAGCCTTGTAGATCTTGGCTTAGCAGAGCTTCCAGAAGAGAGATTAGCAGAAGTGGCAGATCGTGCAGCTTCGGAACACGAAACGATCCACTTGATGCCTGGTAAGATGACTGCGGATAAAGTGTTGCAAGCGATCGATCAATTAGAGATCTTTATGGAGAAAAAAAGGATCCAAGTGTGAAAAAAGCTTCCTTATGCGAAACGACATAGGGAAGCTTTTTTATTATTTACGAAGCATTGCATTTTCATCAAAAAAGCGTTATCCTAAAACAGAAGATAACTAAAAACAATAAATCGCTAGGGGCGCTATTTAGCTGAGATAATCGAGAGATTGGTCCCTTTGAACCTGATTTGGTTAGCACCAACGTAGGGAAGTGAGTGGATATAGTTGCTAAATAGCTGTCTAACCGCTTTCCTTTGTCTGGGAAGTGGTTTTTTGTTGCCTAAGGAGGAAGGAAAATGATTCAACCAGCACTTTTAACAGCATTACGAAAGCAGAATCCACTTGTGGTTTGTTTGACAAATACAGTCACGATCAATGACGTGGCAAATGGATTACTTGCCATTGGCGCTTCGCCAGTTATGGGAGATGAAGTAGAAGATGTCGTGCAAATGGTGGCGCATGCCAGTGGACTTTTGATCAATACGGGCACACTTTCCGGTGGTAATTTTGAGATGATGAAGGCAGCAGCTGAAAAAGCAAATGCTAGGCAAATCCCAGTGGTGGTTGACCCGGTCGGGATCGGAGCAACTGCTTATCGTAAAAATTTCAACTTACAATTACTGCAAGCGATCCGGGTAGATGCGATCCGCGGAAATGCCGGAGAAATCGCGGCGCTCGCGGAAATAGAGTGGCAAAGTAAAGGTGTAGATGCGGGAGAGGGAGATCATGAATCAGTAGTGGCAGCAGCGAAAAAAGTCGCGCAGCAGTATCAAACGCTTGTAGCGGTTAGCGGTGTGTCTGATTTTATAACGGATGGCAAACAAGTCGTTCGGATCGATAATGGGACGGCGCTATTTCCGAAGATGACCGGTTCGGGCTGTTTATTTGGCGGAATCGCAGCAGCTTTTTTAGCAATGGAAAATTCACTGACAGCGCTTGAAACCGCAGCAGCAACATATGCGATCGCTGGAGAGAAAGCAAGTGAGATCGCCGAAGGGCCAGGAAGTTTTCGCTTGCAGCTGATGGATGCACTTTATCAGCTTAATGAGGCAGATGTGAAGACCCAAGTGAAAATGGAGGTCGTTATAAATGGTTGAAACGTATCCACAAGCATTAACGATCGCCGGATCTGATAGTGGTGGCGGTGCTGGAATCCAAGCAGATTTGAAAACTTTTCAAGAACGATTGGTATTCGGTACCAGTGCGATCACTGCGGTCACTTCTCAAAACACACAGGGCGTGCAGGCTAGCTATACATTGCCAAAAGATGTCCTTATTAGTCAGCTGACCTCGATCTTTGTTGATTTCGATATTCGAGCAGTGAAAACGGGTATGCTGGCAGATACAGAAACGATGCGGGCAGTCGTGCAATTCGCCCAGCAGCAGTCACTTCCGCAACTTGTGATCGACCCAGTGATGATTGCTAAGGGAGGCGCTTCCCTATTAGCGGCAGATTCCATTCAAACTTTAAAAGAACAGCTAGTGCCGCTTGCTACTGTGCTAACGCCTAATCTTCCCGAAGCAGAAGTCTTGGTAGATGAAAAGCTTCCTACGCAGTCCGCCATCCAGAAAGCGGCCCAAAAGTTACAAGCGCTTGGAGCGAAAAACGTTGTTATCAAAGGTGGACATCGTTTAGATACCGAAGCAGCAGAAGATTTTGTTTTGCTGGAAAATGGCAAATCATTCTGGCTTTCGAGTGTTAAAACCGAAACCGTTCGGACGCATGGAACAGGCTGTACATTCTCTGCATGTATTGCAGCCGAATTAGCTAAACAGGCGGATGTCGAAGCCGCGATTCGAACAGCAAAAGCATTTATCACAGCAAGCATTGAGCAATCGATCGAAGTAGGACACGGCCATGGTCCAGTCAATCACTGGGCTTATCGAAAGGAGGAATAGCCATGCGAGTGACAGCCTCAGATCTTAGGTTGTATTGGATCGCTGGTACGCAAGATCTGGCAACAGGGCAATCCTTGCCAGACATGCTAGAAGAAGGGATCAGAGCAGGCATAACGGCATTTCAGTTCCGGGAAAAAGGTGCCGGAAGTTTGGAGTCAAACGAAGCAATCATCGAATTAGGAAAAACACTGCGGGAAATCTGCCGTTTGCATGCCATTCCATTTATCGTAAATGATGATGTCGACTTAGCGATCCAGCTGGAAGCAGATGGAATCCATTTGGGTCAATCGGATTACGCGGTGGAAAAAGCATTGCACGAACACTCGGATCGTTTTTCTATTGGTTTATCTTGTCACTCACTGGCTGAGGTGGAAAAAGCTAACCAACTGCGGCAACTTGCCTATT
The DNA here is from genome assembly GCF_000148995.1 of Listeria grayi DSM 20601. Lineage (GTDB taxonomy): Bacteria > Bacillota > Bacilli > Lactobacillales > Listeriaceae > Listeria > Listeria grayi. The sequence goes on along the minus strand of NZ_GL538352.1, from coordinate 1,090,455 downwards.
TAGGTATCGGACCAGTTTTTCAAACGATTTCAAAGGCAGATGCAGAAGCTGAATTAGGGCTAAATGGTCTACAGCAATTGGTAGCAGCAAGTGATTATCCTGTCGTTGCGATCGGAGGCATCTATCCAGAAAATGCGCGGGCGATCTTGGCGCAGGGAGTTGCCGGATTATCATTTATTTCGGCACTAGTTCGCTCGACAGATAAAAAACAAACCTTACATCAGTTAGCTGGAACTACTGATGATTCAGGAAAAATTTCTTGATAAACTGGTAAAATAATTTTTCAGTCGGCGATAATTGGCGTTTTTTCGTCACGACTAAGCCGACAGAACGACGCAGTTCTTTATTTCGGAGCGGAAGCGCTTTGGTGTCTTTGAAAATGGTACCATCCAAGATCATTTCTGGTAAAATACTGATGCCAAGCCCCGCTCCAACAAGCCCTTGAATCGTATAAAAATCTTGACTTTGGAAAGCAATATCAAGCGATATTGCTTTTTTTTCGGCTGCTGTGGTCACGATTTTGAATAAATCAAAATTGGGTGGATACAAAATGAATTTTTCAGCTGCTAACTCTTCCAGCGAGACATTATAGCGATCTGCCAACGGATGAGTTGCGGGGAAAATCACTTTCAACTTTTCATCGAAAAATTTCACTGCTTCTACGGAATCATCTGTTACCGGGACGGGAGATAAGAAAGTAATATCGATTTCACCATCCAATAATAACTGTTTCAATTCGGCATTAGATCCCTCGACAAAATGATAGGTCACATCTGGATACTCTGCTCGGAAAGCAGAAATAACAGCGGGCAATACTTTTGAAGCAAGTGAATTGGGCAGACCGATCCGGACGGAACCCTTCGTTGGATCAGAGTATTCGGTTACGATCGCTTCTGCTTTGAGCAGTTCATTGTATGCGACTTTGACTTGATTCAGAAAATCCTCACCAACGGTTGTCAGCTGCATATTTCGGCCAACTCGGTCAAAAAGCTTGATCCCAAGTTCTTCTTCTAATTTTGTTATCTGCCTGCTGACGGCAGATTGCGCAACGTGTAAATTCTCCGAAGCCTGAGTCATATGTTCAAAACTTGCGACCTCCATAAAATACTTCAATTGTCTAAGTTCCATACCTACACCTCGATTGTTCTCAATTTGATATTGTTTTATTCTATTATATATATTGTTTAGATAAATGAAAAGGACTAAAATGGAAACTACAAATAATGTCAGCTAATTAATGAGAGTCGAATAGTCAGTTTATTCAATCAATTATTTCGATAAATGGCTTTGAAAGAGGAGGAACCCCTAATGAAAGTAACGAATTTGCCTGAAAAACACGGTTTGTATGATCCGAGCAGAGAACATGATGCGTGCGGCATCGGTTTTGTTGCTAATATTAAACACCGTGATTCGCATAAAATCGTTGAGCAAGGCATCCACATGCTTTGTCAGTTAAAGCACCGTGGCGGTGAGCTTGGCGGCGATACTGGGGACGGAGCAGGCATCCTCCTAGAGATCTCGGATTCTTTCTTTCGTCATGTTTGCCTTGAAATGGGTATCGAATTACCTGCCAAATACACGTATGCAGTCGGTATGTTTAACTTCCCCCAAGATTCAGCACAGCGGGAATTATTGATGGCAGAGGCGGAGAAATTGATCCAGCAAGAACGGCAGCATTTCTTAGGGTGGCGTAAAGTACCAACGGATGCTAGCAAAGTTGGAGCAGGAGCGCGGGAAACGGAACCAGCGATCTACCAATTATTTGTGGAACAGGAACGCGGACTCACGGAGCGAGAATTTGAGAAACAGCTTTATCTCATCCGCCGTCAGATCGAAAATTTTGCGGCGAATAGCAAAGCAGTGACAGAAGTATTTTATATTCCTAGTCTTTCGACACGTACGGTTATTTTCAAAGGGATGCTTACACCAGAACAAATCGACCGCTATTACTTGGATCTTGCGGATCCAGCGTATACCTCTTCCTTTGCGTTTGTGCATTCCAGATTCTCTACAAATACGTTTCCAAGCTGGGAACGCGCACATCCTTACCGCTATCTTGTCCATAATGGCGAGATCAATACCCAACGTGGCAATGTCAACTGGATGAAAGCAAGAGAAAAACGTGCCGCATCCAGTCTGTTTGGCGATGACTTGGCAAAAGTTATTCCAGTTATCGATGAGAACGGAAGTGATTCCGCGGCCTTAGACAACGCCTTGGAATTTCTCGTGCAGACCGGCCGTTCATTGCCACACGCAGCAATGATGCTTATCCCGGAACCATGGGATAAAAATCCAAACATGCTAGATCCCAAACGAGCTTTTTACGAATATCACAGTATGCTGATGGAGCCGTGGGATGGACCAACTTCGATCTCATTTACAGATGGCCGGGTTATCGGTACGATTTTAGATAGAAACGGGCTTCGTCCAGCGCGTTATTACGAAACCAAAGATCACACGATCATCTATTCTTCCGAAACAGGCGTTGTACCTGTAGAGGCAGAAGAAGTGATCCGCAAAGAAACTGTCGGCGCTGGAGAAATGCTTTTCATCGATTTAGAGCAGGGGAAATTGATCACAGATAAAGAAGTAAAGATGCATTTGACGGCTGCTAAACCTTACCGAGAATGGCTAAAGGCGGAATTAACAGAGCTAGCAGATCTTGCGAAAGCAGAGCCAAGCGAACAAGCAGAGCTTTCCAAATCGGAACGTTTCAAAGAGCAGCGGGCGTTTGGTTATACGCAAGATGAGCTCAATAAGATCTTGATTCCAATGGTCACAGAGAAAAAAGATCCAATGGGAGCAATGGGCTATGACGCACCACTCGCTGTACTATCCCAGCGGCCTCAGCTATTGTTCAATTACTTCAAGCAGCTGTTTGCGCAAGTAACCAATCCACCAATTGATGGTATTCGGGAAGAAGTCGTGACTTCTTCGATGACGCTCTTGGGAGACGAAGGGAACATTTTAGAACCCTCTGCAAAAAATGCACATCGAATCAGATTGGCAACGCCTGTTTTAAAGCGCGCTGAATTTCAAGCACTGATGGAGCAGAATGTTTTTACCAAAAAAACTCGTAAAATCGCGATCCATTTTTCTGAAAAAGAACGTGATCAATTAGAAGCGAGGCTGCAGGAAGTATTTGAGGAAGCGGCGGAAGCAATCCGAGATGGCGCCGAGTTGCTCGTACTTTCCGACCGCGGCGTGAATGATGACCGGATCGGGATTCCTTCGCTGTTAGTAACCAGCGGTCTGCATCATTATCTCGTTCAGCAGGGATTACGTACCAAAGCAAGTCTTGTTTTGGAAACAGCAGAGGCCAGAGATGTTCATCATCTTTCCTTATTAGTTGGTTATGGTGCCGATGCGGTTTATCCATATTTGGCTATCGATACGATCGCAGGTTTGATCGACGAACAGCGGATCAAAGGTTTTACCCTTCAAGAAGCGGAACAACGCTATGCTGAAGCACTTACGGACGGCATGCTGAAAGTAATGTCAAAAATGGGTATTTCGACAGTACAAAGCTATCGTGGGGCGCAGATCTTTGAAGCGATCGGGATCAGTGATGCTGTGATCAATACCTATTTTCCAGGAACAGCTACACAAATCGGCGGAATCCCGCTCAAAATCATTGCCCAAGAGGCATGGCTCAGACATCGCGAAGCTTTCCATGATATCGGCTATCAGTCGTTCACACTGGATACTGGCGGTGAATATCAATGGCGGTCTAACGGCGAATATCATGTCTATAATCCATTAGCCATCCATTCTCTTCAACAAGCAACGCGGGAAAATAACCGCGAGACATATGATCTTTATGCGGACTTGATGCAAAATCAAAACAGTGCCTTTCTAAGAGGCTTATTGACGTTCAAAAGCGACCGCAAGCCGATCCCAATCGAGGAAGTCGAACCAGCTGAAGCCATCTTCAAACGCTTTAAAACTGGTGCGATGTCATATGGATCGATCAGTCAGGAAGCACATGAAGCATTAGCGATCGCAATGAACCGGATCGGCGGGAAAAGTAACAGCGGTGAGGGCGGCGAAAATCCAGAGCGTTTTGTCAAAGACGAAAATGGAGATTGGCGTAGAAGTGCTATCAAGCAGATTGCTTCAGGACGTTTTGGTGTTACCAGTCATTATTTGGTAAATGCCGAAGAATTGCAGATCAAAATGGCACAAGGAGCTAAACCAGGTGAAGGCGGACATCTCCCTGGACAGAAGGTCTATCCGTGGATCTCAAAAACACGTGGCTCTACGACAGGCGTGGGACTTATTTCGCCACCGCCGCATCACGATATTTATTCGATCGAAGACTTATCGCAACTTATTTTCGACTTGAAAAATGCTAACCACGAAGCTCGGATCAATGTCAAATTGGTATCGAAAACGGGGATCGGTACTATCGCAGCCGGGGTAGCAAAAGGCCTTGCTGATGTCATCTTAGTAAGTGGATATGAAGGTGGAACAGGAGCAGCGGCGCGGACAAGTATCCGTCACGCTGGTCTGCCGTGGGAGATCGGCCTTGCCGAAGCCCATCAGACATTGCTATTGAACGGTCTGCGTAATCAAGTCGTTGTGGAAACCGACGGCAAACTGATGACCGGGAAAGATGTTTTAGTTGCTGCCATGTTAGGAGCTGAAGAATTCGGTTTCGCAACCGCTCCGCTCGTAACACTTGGCTGCGTCATGATGCGTGTCTGCCACATGGATACCTGTCCAGTCGGCGTCGCGACCCAAAACCCGGAGCTACGGAAAAAATTCGGTGGTTCTCCAGATTATGTCGTGAATTTCTTCCAGTTTGTAGTACAGGAAATGCGGGAAATGATGGCAGAAATGGGAGTTCGCTCACTAGAAGAGTTGATTGGACATAAAGAATATTTGACCACACATGAACGGAAGGACAGTCATTGGAAAGCTAAATATATTGATTTCAGCAAGATGTTGTATCAAGACGATTTCTATAAAAATCAAATCCAGTATTGTACAAAACCACAAAATCATAAAATCGACCAAACATTGGATATGCGAGAACTTGTTCCATTGATCCAACCAGCTTTAGAAACACAAGCAAAAGTGACGGGGACATTTGCTGTTCGCAATATTGATCGAGCAATCGGCACCATTGCTGGTTCTTATGTAAGTAAAAAATTCGGAGCAGTCGGTTTACCGGAAGATACGATCGAACTTGATTTTATTGGTTCTGCTGGTCAAAGTTTCGGAGCTTATGCCCCGCGCGGTATGACACTGAGAGTTCATGGCGATGCCAATGACTACCTTGGAAAAGGACTCTCTGGGGGTAAACTGATCGTCAGTCCCCAAAAAGAAACACCGATCGATCCACATGAATCTGCAATTGCAGGAAATGTTACTTTTTATGGGGCGACTGGTGGAGAGGCTTACCTCCATGGCAAAGCGGGTGCTAGATTTGCTGTTCGTAACAGTGGTGCAAAAGTCGTGGTAGAAGGAATCGGCGATAATGGCTGTGAATATATGACAGGCGGCGTGGCAGTCATTCTTGGCGAGATCGGAAATAACTTTGCCGCTGGGATGTCCGGAGGGGAAGCATTCATCTATGCACCGGAACGTGAACGCTTTGTGATCAAAACGAATCATGAAATGGTCCGTATCCGCAGTGTAGAAAAAAATCGTGAGATCAGATTGCTGAAAGAATTGATCGAAAATCATTATCGCTATACGAAAAGCAACTTTGCAAAACAACTGCTCGCAAACTGGGAAGCAGAACTTAAAAACTTCGCTTACGTGATCCCGAATGAATTTGAACTGATGCGTGACCGAATCGAGACGTTAGAAGCAGAAGGAAATGAACACGACGCTGCGGAACTACAAGCATTTTATGAGCACAAAGACGGCAAACTACTAACAGGTGCAGGAAAATAGAAAGGAGTGATAACCATGGGAAAAGCGACAGGATTTATGGAATATGAGCGTATTCCATCGCCCACAAGGAAACCGCGGGAACGTGTGCGTGACTGGCTCGAATATAGTTTACCGATGCCAGAAGCAGACTTGACTGTCCAAGCAGCTCGCTGTATGGACTGCGGTGTTCCATTCTGTAGTGTCGGAATGGAAATCAAAAATGGCGTTTCTGGTTGTCCGCTCCATAACCTTATCCCTGAGTGGAATGACGCGGTTTATCGAGGCGACTGGTATGAAGCGCTACAAGCTCTTCTTAAAACGAATAATTTCCCGGAATTCACGGGACGGGTTTGTCCTGCCCCATGTGAAGGCGGTTGTACCGTAGCAATCTCCGAACCGGCTGTTGGCATCAAGTCAATTGAAAAAGCTATTATCGATAAAGGCTTTGAAATGGGTTGGATCAAACCAGAGATTCCGAAACATCGGACCGGAAAACGCATTGCTGTCATTGGCTCAGGCCCGGCAGGCTTAGCATGTGCTGACCAATTAAATAAAGCAGGTCATCTGGTAACCGTTTTTGAAAAAAGCGACCGGATCGGTGGGTTGCTGATGTACGGCATCCCAACAATGAAATTAGAAAAAGAGCAAGTGACAAGACGTGTGCAATTGATGGAAGCAGAAGGCGTACAATTCCAAACAAGTGTCAATGTCGGCGAAACGATCAGTTATGATGAATTAAAAGCTACCTATGATTCGATCGTTCTGGCAACTGGCGCAAGTAAGCCACGTGATATTTCTTTACCAGGCAGAGATGCGGACGGCATCCATATGGCGGTACCGTATCTTACGCAAAGTATTCGTGATAATTTAGAAAATGACGGTAAGCAGACTCTTTCTGCAGAAGGCAAACGCGTGATCGTTATCGGCGGCGGAGATACAGGTGCTGACTGCGTGGCTACAGCATTGCGGCAAGGGGCAAAAAGCATCCACCAATTTGGTCTAGCAGGAAGACTTCCAGAAGACCGAACAGGAAAAAATCCATGGCCGCAATATCCAAAAGTCTTCAAGATGGATTATGCCCACGAAGAGGCAGCTAATGTGTACGGTAAAGATCCGCGTGAGTATTTAGTCAGCACGACATCATTTGTGAAAGATGACAATGGCACACTGATCGGACTTTATACGGTGGACGTGACCATGAATGAAGAAGGAAGCAATAGACGTTATACGCCGGTAGAAGGAACAGAACGTTTCTGGGAAGCAGATATGGTACTGATCGCTATTGGTTTTGCAGGTGCGACTGACGATATTTTCAGCAACTTTGGCGTCGATAAGACAAAACGGCACACCATTGATGCAAGAAAAGGATTTTACCGAACAAGCGAAGAAGGCGTATTTGCTTGCGGCGATGCCCGTTATGGTCAAAGCCTTGTCGTAACCGCAATTGCAGAAGGCAGAGAAGCAGCTCGGGAAGTAGATTTTTATTTGATGGAAGAAACATTTTTACCATGAAGTAGCGCATAAAAAAAGTACTAAAAAAGATCAAAATCTAGGATTTTGATCTTTTTTGATTCTTTGTGCAAGCTAAGCTAATAATGGGAGATAATTATATCCTAAAATCCAGAATCATCGCTCAAATTAAAGAACGTGATAATCTTCGGAAAATGGTTAATATTCTTCAGCAGTAAAGTGAAAAAGATGGTGGCTAATCCTGAACAAAGGGGTGATGCCAATGGTTTTTGATGGTCTGACTCCTGGAAAGGGTTAATCATGTCTGTGTATGAAGCAATGACTTTTACAGTAGCTTTTGCTGCCTTAGTCGTTCTAATACTGGACTTCCATAAGCCAAAAAAATAATCATCTTTACGCTTTAGCAGAGTAGGAAAGATGATTATCATTTATTCTATTAAGCTACCGTCTTTTTAACGGTGCTGCTGAGAGGGGGCTATGTTAGCGCATAGCTCTCTCTTTTCATATTCATAGTAGCACTTCTACTCTCAAGAAGCAACAGCGAGAATCATTTTTCGATGAATTGTCTATAAAAAATGGATTTGAAGCTTCTATTTGAAAAGAAGCAACAAATCCATTGGTCGAAGGATAAATCATTTCATTCCTGAAACATTGAATCCTTTCAGAATATATTTTTGGAAAATCATAAAGATAATAATGATCGGAATGACCATAAACGTGGAACCAGCCATTTGTAGCGCGTAGTTGCTGCCGTATTGGCCCTTGAGAAGTTGCAATCCAACGGAAAGCGTGTAGAATTTTTCGTCGTTGGCAATAATAAGTGGCCAGATAAAGGAGTTCCATGCCCCAATAAATGTCAAGATACCTTGAACTGCCAGTACTGGACGTGAGATCGGCAAGATGATCCGCCAGAAAATATAAAATTCACTAGCGCCGTCAAGTCGGGCAGCTTCGATCAAGTCGTTGGAGATCGTGGACATGAACTGACGGAATAAGAAGATCCCAAACGCTCCAACAAGGCCGGGCAGTACGATACCTGTCATCGTATTGGTAAGACCTACTGCATTCAATAGCAGGTAAACAGGAATCATGGTCACTTGTCCGGGAATCATCATAGTTGCTAATACTAAATAAAACAACTTGTTTTTTCCTTTAAATTTAAATTTCGCAAAACCATAACCAGCCATCGCATTTAAGAAAAGTCCCAAGAAAGAGAACACGACGATGATCAAGGTGTTTTTAAGATAAACAGCAAAATTCATTTCCGTAAATAGTTTGACAAAGCTATCCCAAGTAAAACCTCGAGGCCAGATGGTCGGCGGGATCTGAAGAATCTCTGCATCTGTTTTGACAGAAGAGAGGATCATCCAGATAAAAGGCAAGATCATGAAGAAGCCGCCAAAAGTTAAAATAAGGATTATCAGCCATTTGGAAAGCCGAGATTTGTGTGTTGATTGGTCCATTAAAAAGACTCCTCTCCTTTAATATTCTTCATTATCTCTACGCTGGATCCGGAATTGGATCAAGGTAATGATAATGATGACAATAAACAGAATAAATGATCCAGCTGCCGCATAACCGAATTTACTCAACTGGAACCCGTTTTGGTAAATAAAGAGGGCAACAGAAGTAGTACTGTCGAGCGGCCCGCCCTGAGTCATGACAAATGGCTCTTCAAAGAATTGCAGCCAAGCGATCATAGTTGTAACCGTCACAAAGAAAATCGCAAAACGAAGTAGTGGCACTGTGATACGGAATAACTGTTGCCAGCTGTTTGCGCCGTCCAATTGTGCTGCTTCGTAATAAGCCTTTGGAATACCTTGCAAAGCGGCCAAAAAGATGATCATATTTACACCGATCGCCCGCCATACAGCAAGGATGATCAGCGATATCTTTGCCATCACAGGATCTTGCAACCACGGAATCGGACCGATATGCAAGAAGGAAAGCAGATAATTCAATAATCCAAAGCGCGGATTATATAAGTAGCTCCATACGACCGCAACAGCGACAACGTTTGTGATCGAGGGTGTGTAGAAAATCAATCGGAAAAATTGAAAGATCTTTGCTTGCGAGAAATTGATCATCAGCGCAATACCAAGCGAGCAAACGATAACAAGCGGAACACCGATAATAACATAAAAAAGTGTATTTCCTATTGCTTTTAAAAAAGTCGGATCTTTCATTACATTGATGTAATTTTCTAATCCGATAAAGTGGATCTGCGAATAATCCGCAAGTCCGACCAAATCAATATCTGTAAAACTGATGACAAAAGCAATAACAATCGGAAGTAATGAAAATAGAATTAAAAGTAAAAGCGCAGGTGAGATGAAAAAATAAGGGGTGTGACGGTTAAAAAACTGTTTCATAGACGCTCCTTCCATTTCCTTAAAAGAAACCAACGATTTCTTTTATTGATATGACAGCCTAAAACTGCCATTTATAAGCATATTTGATTTATAGAAACGTTTCGACAAAATTATTATAATACACATTGAAATCGGTTTCAAGTTTTAATCGAAGAAAATAAAAACTTGTACTGATGCGGATGCTAGCAGTAACAATAAGAAGAAACCCAAAAAATCGAACAAAATAATTATTTGATTTGACGTTATAAAAGAAAGCGCTTATAATGACTTTATATCTAAATAGAAACGTTTCGACAAAATCGTTTTTATGGAGGTTGCTATGGCATCTGAAACTATGAAAAATCTATTAGCACAAATGACGATCGAAGAAAAGGTCGCACAATGTATGCAGTTATCCCCGTTTTTCTTCCCGGGAACAAAAGTAGAAGGAGAAGTAACAGGACCGCTTGCAGAACTAGAACTGACAGAAAAGGATGTGCAATTAGTCGGATCTACGCTTGGCTCAAGCTCAGCAGAAGAAATGATCGCGATCCAAGAAAAACACTTAGAAACAAGTCGCCTGAATATCCCACTATTATTTATGGCAGACGTGATTCATGGTTACAAGACCGTATTCCCGATCCCGCTCGCATTAGGCGCAAGCTTTGATCGCGAAGCAGCAGAAGAAATGGCAGCAGTTTCTGCAAAAGAAGCCACTGCAGATGGGCTCCATGTCAACTTCTCACCAATGCTCGACCTGGTCAGAGATCCTCGCTGGGGTAGGGTGATGGAATCTACAGGAGAAGATCCATATTTGAACAGCGAACTAGGCGTAGCGATGGTACGCGGTTACCAAGGGAAAACAGCTGATTTAGAAAAGGACTATACAAAAATGGCAGCAACAGTAAAACATTTCGCTGCTTACGGACAGCCAGAAGGTGGCCGTGAATATAATACAGTAGATATGTCAAATCGTGAATTATATCAAAATTATTTACCAGCTTATCGTGCTGCATTAGACGCTGGCGCCAAATTGGTCATGACTTCTTTCAATGTTGTCGATGGTGTTCCAGCAACGATGAACCGTTGGCTAAATCGTGATATTCTCCGCGGAGAATTTGGCTTTGACGGTGTGCTGATCTCCGATTGGGGAGCTATCCAAGAAGTCATCAATCATGGTACCGCTGCTGACAAACGAGAGGCAGCAAAGCTTGCGATAACAGCAGGTGTCGATATTGAAATGATGACATCCTGTTATATGCAAAATCTGCAGGCATTGATCGAAGACGGTGAGCTAGAAGCGACTATTTTAGATGAGGCTGTTTTGCGGATTTTAACGTTGAAAGAAGAACTAGGCTTATTCCAAGATCCATATCGCGGCTTAAAAGCGAATGACCGTCAAAAGGAAATTTTTTCCGAGGAACATCGTAATATCGCACGAATCATAGCAGCCGAATCTGCCGTTTTATTAGAAAATAAAGCACATACACTTCCGTTTGCAGCAAATCAACAAGTAGCCTTAGTAGGACCACTTGCTGATTCCAATGATGTATTAGGCGGCTGGACAGTGTATGGAGAAAAAGAGCAGGCGGTAACGCTAGAAGCAGCTTTCCAAGAAACCTTTACAAACTCTGCAATTATTCCAACTCCTTATACCACTTTGACAGAAACCCACAAAGCAGCCATCAAACAAGCAGTCGAAGGAAGCGATATCGTTATCGCAGCGGTCGGAGAAAAAACGGAGTGGGAAGGCGAAGCGGGGAGTCTCGCAACAGTTCGGCTCCCCGAATCGCAATATCAATTAGTGGCCTACTTACACACCCTTGGAAAACCAGTGGTGACTGTATTATTCAGTGGCCGCCCGATCGAGATCAAAGAACTTGCCGAAAATAGCGAAGCAATGATCGAGATGTGGTTCCCGGGAACGGAAGCTGGCCACGCGGTCACAGATCTTTTGACTGGAAAAGCAAATCCTTCTGGGAAATTACCAATGTCCTTCCCGCAAACGACAGGACAGATCCCGATCTATTATAATCACTTGAATACCGGGAGACCGAAAACAAGACAAAACGCAGAAGAACGCTACGTTTCTAAATATCTCGATATCCCGAACCGACCTTTTTACCCATTCGGTTATGGGAAAAGCTATACAGAGTTTGAGATTTCAGACGTAAAGTTATCTAAAACAGAAATTGCTCTTGGCGAAGAAGTAACGATTCGATTGCGTATTAAAAATAGCGGTTCGCGTGCCGGAAAAGAAGTTGTTCAAATTTATCTTCAAGATGAAACCGCATCTGTTTCCCGGCCTGTAAGAGAATTGAAAGGATTTGAAAAAGTAAATTTAGCTGCCGGTGAAGAACGTCAAATGCAATTCACATTGACTGCCGATGATTTTTCTTTCTACCTTCCTAATCTGGAAAAAATCCAAGAACCTGGCAGACATCGGATTTTCGTGGGGACTAGCAGTTTAGCACCAGAAGTAGCACTAATTCAAATCAGAAAGGAAGAAAGTAATGCTTAAACCAGCAATTTCAGTCGAAACAGGACAATTAAAAGCAAAATTTCATGAAACCGGTCAGCTTGCAGTACTAACTGGCAATGATAAGATGATCAATCAAGTGATCCAAAATCCGCTGGAAAATCGTTTGACTCAGCTTTATGTACGGAAGCATCAAGGCGAAAAAATCTTGATCGCCCCATTGTTAACTGACACGGCGCGTTTTTCTTACAGCGCTAGTGGTGTTAAATATGAAGGGAAGGCATTTGATGCTACTTACACCGTGTTATTTACGCTGATGGAAAACTATTGGTTTTATGAAGTAGCGATAGAAGGAAGCGGGACATTTGATTTTGTGTATATCCAAGATCTGAGTTTGGCAGACAGCGGCGCAGTTCGTTCCAATGAAGCATACATTTCGCAATATATTGATATGAAAGTGACTGATACTACCGATAGTGGTTACGTTATCCAAGCGCGACAAAATCAGCCGCAAAACGGAGAATTTCCTGCCGTTCAGATCGGTTCTTTCCAAAAAACTATCGGCTTTGCTACGGATGGTTTTGATATTTACGGGACTACTTATAAAACGACCGAAGAGCCAACAGGTCTCTATCAAAAACAATTGCCCAATCGTGTGTATCAATATGAATTTACAGAAGCGGTCCTGCAGACAGAAAGTTTCCGAGATAAGGCGGAATTTGTTTTCTATGGGAAATTCAGCTCGAATCAGCCAGAGGCGTCGGGAGAACCAGTCGCATTGGCAACCATTCGCCAAGCATATGTGAAGCAACGGGAAATCGCTTGGCAAGCTGGTACAGAAGTTCAGTGGAAGCGTCCACTTGGCCCTACAATCAGTGGGAAAGCAGTCGAGATGCAAATCATCGACGAACGATACCCGGATCGTATCCAAGAAGAATGGCAGGGAGAAGAATTATTGTCCTTCTTTACGCCTGATTATAAGCATGTGGTTCTTCCCGTAAAAGAAACACAGTTGCTCCGGCCGCACGGGACGATTTTACTGGATCAAGTCGATCCGCTCCATCCTGAAAATACACTGTCTGCTTCTTCGTATATGTATGGATTGTTCCTATCGCAAGCCGTGCTGGGGAACACAAATATGAATAAGTGGAACAGCAATGCCCGCAACCCATTAAATCTGCTTAAAACAAGCGGTGTCCGTGTTTATTTAGAAACAGAAGCTGGTCTGCAAAATCTGGGGATGCCTTCGCTTTGGGAGATTACAACGAACGAAGCAGTTTGGCATTACTGGTTGGCAGATGATGTCATTACTGTTCGCGCTTTTATCACAGCAACTTCTAAAACGATCGAACTTGCCATTTCTTCTGCTCGACAACGTGCCTACTCTTTTGTGATCACCAATCAAGTGACAATGGGAGCAAATGAATATGAACAAACACCGCGTAAACACATCAGCGGTAAAACGGTGACTTATCAGCTGCCTGCTAATAGCTTAGGAGAACAGATCTATCCAGAACTGGCTTATCAAGTGACAGGCGATTACGACCAAATCACAGATGAACGCTATTTTGCGGACGTTTATCAAGGGACTGCGGAACTGGATGTATTTGTTTATCCCACTACATCGGAAGCGCATTTTTATGTACAAGCAAGTTTCGATGGAGAATTTTCTCAGCTAGAAATCGACCATGCAGAAGATCGCCGTAAGTTCCGATCGCATTATGATGAACTGACAGCGGAACTTTATTTAGAACATCCAAGTCGCTTTACCGAAAAAATAAACATCACTGTTTTCTGGTATACGCATCAAATGCTCGTTCATTATGCAGCGCCACATGGCTTGGAACAGTACAGCGGAGCCGCATGGGGAACGCGGGATGTCAGTCAGGGACCATTTGAATTTTTCTATGCAACGGGAAATCAACCAGTGATGAAAGCCATTATCGAAACGGTCTTTTCTCATCAATATGAACAGACGGGCGACTGGCCACAGTGGTTTATGTTTGATAAATATACAGCGATCCAGCAAGAAGAAAGTCATGGGGATGTGATTGTTTGGCCGCTGAAAATGCTGGGCGATTATTTAGAAGCAACCGGAGATACAGACATCCTGAGCGCAGAATTACCTTATGTCGATAGTGAAGCCAAAGCATTTACAGCGGAGAAAGCAACGTTATTGGAGCATGTCCAAAAAGCAGTCGCAACGATCGAAGCACGCTTTATGCCAGGAACGTATCTATCTAATTACGGCGATGGGGATTGGGATGATACCTTGCAGCCTGCTAATAGTCAGCTGAAAGCCTCAATGGTATCGAGCTGGACCGTTGCCTTGACCTATCAAGTTCTAGGGAAGCTAGCAGACTGGCTACCTGAGAGCGAACGTTATCAAACGATTGCAGAAGGTATCTATAAGGATTTCCACCAATATATGCTTGGAGAAACGGATATTATCCCTGGCTTTTTAAATTTAGAAGACCCACAAGAAGTTCGTTACATGATCCATCCAAATGACAAGGAAACAAACAGCCATTATCGTTTGATCCCGATGACGCAAAGTGTGATCTCCGAATTGGTCGATGCCAAACAAGCGGCAGCGAATTTCGATATTATTCGAGAGCATTTATTCTATCCAGATGGCGTTCGATTGATGGATCGACCGGCAAATTATACGGGCGGAGTGAGCAGACATTTCAAACGTGCCGAACAAGCAGCGAATTTCGGCAGAGAGATCGGTTTACAATATGTCCATGCACACATTCGTTATGTAGAAGCATTGGCAAAAGTGGGGAATACCGAAGCATGGGAAATGCTGGAAAAAATCAATCCGATCAATATCAGCGAAGCCGTTCCCAATGCGGCCGCACGCCAAGCAAATACCTATTTCAGCAGTTCAGATGCCGCCTTTATAAACCGTTATGAAGCACAAGAAAAATATGATTTGGTGAAAAAAGGCGGGATACCGGTACAAGGAGGCTGGCGAATTTATTCCAGTGGACCAGGCATTTATTTGAATCAATTGATCAGCTCCGTTCTTGGGATACGGCAAACACAAACGCAATTGTTATTCGACCCAGTACTGCCGAATGAACTAGATGGTTTGGAAGCCCATATCCAGTTGGCTGGCAAACGCTTCGATATCCAATTTATAGCAGCAGAAAAGCGGTCGATCGAAATAAATGGTGAAACAGCCGTCTTTGAACAAGAAGCAAATCCTTACCGTGAGGGAGCGCTTTCAATCGATAAAAATCAACTGCCGAACAATGCACAGCTGACGATTTATTTTTAAGGAAACAAGTCGTTAAATAGCCGTAATTCATGTATAATGAAATAAAACACAAAGGAGCGATTAATGTGGTAGGGATCAAAGATATTGCAAAGAAGGCTGGCGTTTCTATTTCTACGGTCTCCTATGCACTTAACAATAGTTCGAAAGTTACGGAAAAGACCAGAGCGAAAATCATGGCGATCGCAAACGATTTAAATTATATCCCGAATATGGCGGCAAGAACGCTGAAAACGAGAGAAACGAAAATCATCGGCGTTTACCTGACTTCGTATGGCGGCGTCTTTTACAGTGAATTATTAGATGGACTTACAAATTCGCTTTATAAGCATGGTTATGAACTGATTGCCTGTAGCGGTAAAAAGAGTCATCGCTTTCTACCCGAAAAGATGATCGATGGTGCGATTATCCTAGATGCCACTTTCCCGACCGAAGAAATCTTGAATTATGCCGATCGCGGACATAAATTAGTAGTCTTGGACCGTGAGATCACTCATGAGAATATCGGTCAGGTATTATTGGATAACCGAGCTGGATCAACACTGGCGATCGATTATCTATCAACCAATTTTTCCGGCGATTTTTATATCGTGACAGGTCCAGATGATTCGTACGATGCAATGATCCGATTGCAGACGGCAAAAGATGAGTTAGCCCGTTTCGGTGATAAAGAAGTGCATATCATTGAAGGGGATTTCAGCGAGGCAAGTGGTGAGCTTGCTGCTAAAAAAATCGAAAAAGAATGGGAAAAACCCGTTTCCGTATTTGCACTCAACGACAATATGGCGATCGGCATGTACCGCCACTTCCAACAAACCAATCTAAAAATCGGTGAAGATATCCGCATCGTGGGATTCGATAATACGCCAATCAGCGAATACTTAAACCCTCGACTTTCGACGATCGAATATTCGAAGTATAAGTGGGGAGCCTTGGCAGCAGAACAGCTGGTAAAATTGCTGGAAGGAAAAGAAGCAACGAATGAGATTATTTATACGACACTGATCACAAGTCCTTCGGTATCGAAGTGACCTAAAGCAAAGACCAACCAGTCATGTTAGCTGGTTGGTCTTTGCTTTAACGCTGATAGTTTTCGATTATATCCTGCATTTGGCGACTAATGCAAAAAAAATAGAGACGGAGCTCCGTCTCTATTTTAAATCAATTCCTAGCTTCGATACTCCCGAACCGTATTTCGAACTGACGAAATACTATAAGCGAGCGTATCCTCGTATTCCGCGTCTTTATCTACATCCAGACGGTCAGAAAACATGGTTTCGTATTCTTCGATCGTCAATTGTTTGCGATGCGCAAGCTGCTCGGCATGCTTTGTTTTTAACAGTTGCTCCTGATAATCTTCTACCAAGCGACCGCTGAAAAACTCTGCCACTGCTCCGGAGCCATAGCTAAACAGACCAATCAAATCGCCAGCTTTAAGATCTTCTGCATTCTCAAGTAACGAAATCAAGCCAAGATACAGAGAGCCAGTATAAAGATTACCGGCTTTGCGGCTATAAGCAATACTTTTTTCGTATTTGGCTAAAATCCGGTTTTGTGCTTCTTCACTTTCACCTTCTAAAATAGCAAGTAAGGCTTTCTTGCCCATTTTTGTATAAGGAATATGAAAGCTGAGTGCCGCGAAATCAGCAAGCGCATGCTGAGAACGCTTGGTATATTCTTGCCAAACAGTTTGGAAAGACTGGATATAAGTTTCTGTAGATAACGGACCGTCGACCATTGGATAGTCATGTCCGACTGGACGCCAAAAATCATAAATATCTTGCGTCAGTGCCAGGCTGTCATCATTAAAAGCAATGATTTTAGGATCAGTAGAGACCAACATCGCGACGGCACCAGCCCCTTGCGTCGGTTCTCCTCCAGAGGCAAGTCCATATTTTGCGATATCGGAAGCAACCACTAGAACTTTGCTTTCTGGATGATTACGAATATGGTTGACCGCAAATTGCAGGGCAGCAGTACCACCATAACATGCTTCCTTGATCTCAAAGGAGCGGGCGAATTTTTGAATGCCTAATAAGCGGTGTAGCACAACAGCGGAGGCCTTGGATTCGTCGATGCCTGACTCAGTTCCGACAATGACCATATCGATCTTGTCTAGGTCTTCCGCTGACAAAATGTTCTTGGCAGCATTCGTGGCAAATGTCACGATATCTTGTGTTTTCGGATTCACTGCCATTTGATCTTGGCCGATCCCGATAAGGAATTTATTTGGGTCAACATCTCTTGCTACTGCTAAGTCAGTCATATCCACAAAGTAAGGTGGGACAAAAAAGCTCATTTTATCTATACCAACGTTCATTGTCATTCTCCTTTATATATAGTATACTTTTATAACTTTACCATAGAATACAAGATTTTAAAAAAGTAAGCTCGCAAAGTTCCACAAAATAACTTTTATTGGGCTTCGCGAGGTGTTTTTATAGAAGAGATGTGATATATTTTAAATGGAGGTGGCGTGGTGAAAGATATCGTGATTATCGATGCCTTGAGAACACCGATAGGTAAGTACCGAGGCCAATTAAGCAAAATGACAGCGGTTGAATTAGGAACTGCCGTTACAAAAGCATTATTCGAAAAAAATGACCAAGTGAAAGACCATGTAGAGCAAGTGATCTTTGGAAATGTCTTGCAAGCAGGTAATGGTCAAAATCCCGCAAGGCAAATCGCCTTGAATAGCGGATTAAGTGCGGAAATACCAGCATCAACTATCAATCAAGTATGTGGATCGGGGCTCAAAGCAATCAGTATGGCTCGCCAGCAGATATTGCTAGGAGAAGCAGAGGTTATTGTTGCAGGTGGCATTGAAAGTATGACAAATGCGCCTTCGATCACTTATTATAATAAAGAAGAAGATACGCTTAGCAAACCGGTGCCAACGATGACGTTCGACGGCTTGACGGATGCTTTTAGCGGGAAAATAATGGGGCTGACTGCTGAAAATGTAGCTGAGCAATATGGCGTCAGTCGCGAAGCTCAAGATGCGTTTGCATATGGCTCACAAATGAAAGCAGCCAAGGCGCAGGAACAAGGTATATTTGCAGCAGAGATCCTGCCCCTTGAAATCGGCGACGAGGTCATTACACAAGATGAAGGTGTCCGCCAAGAAACGACGCTGGAAAAATTAAGCCTATTGCGTACGATCTTTAAAGAAGACGGAACTGTAACAGCCGGCAATGCTTCAACAATCAATGACGGTGCTTCTGCCGTGATTATCGCTTCTAAGGAATTTGCTGAAACAAATCAAATCCCATATTTAGCTATCGTGCATGATATTACCGAGATCGGAATCGATCCAAGTATCATGGGTATCGCACCAGTTTCTGCAATCAACAAACTGATCGATCGTAACCAAATTTCGATGGAAGAGATCGATTTATTTGAGATCAATGAAGCTTTTGCAGCTTCTTCAGTCGTAGTTCAAAAAGAATTAAGTATTCCTGATGAAAAAATCAATATCGGCGGCAGCGGCATTGCACTCGGTCATCCACTTGGAGCCACAGGTGCAAGGATCGTAACGACATTGGCACATCAGCTGAAACGAACACACGGTAGATATGGGATCGCCTCCCTTTGTATTGGTGGCGGATTGGGCTTAGCGATATTAATAGAAGTCCCACAGGAGGACCAACCTGTAAAAAAGTTCTACCAATTAGCTAGAGAAGACCGTCTAGCTAGGCTGCAGGAACAAGCAGTCATTTCTCCGGCAACGAAACACGTATTAGCAGAAATGACATTGCCGGAGGATATTGCCGACAATTTGATCGAAAATCAAATCAGTGAGATGGAAATCCCGCTTGGGGTCGCGTTGAATCTGCGTGTCAACGATAAAAGTTATACTATTCCGCTAGCAACAGAGGAGCCATCCGTCATTGCCGCATGTAATAACGGAGCAAAAATGGCAAACCATTTAGGCGGTTTTCAAAGCGAACTGAAAGACGGATTCTTACGCGGTCAAATCGTGTTGATGAATGTAAAAGAGCCTGCCACAATCGAGCATACGATCACTGCCGAAAAAGCAGCAATCTTTCGTGCTGCAGCGCAAAGTCATCCGTCGATCGTCAAGCGCGGCGGTGGTTTAAAAGAAATAGTAGTCCGTACTTTTGATGATGATCCAACCTTTCTATCCATCGATTTGATTGTGGATACGAAAGATGCCATGGGTGCGAATATCATCAATACGATTTTAGAAGGCGTAGCAGGCTTTCTGCGGGAAATACTCACAGAAGAGATCCTTTTCAGTATCCTCAGCAATTATGCGACAGAATCGATCGTTACTGCAAGCTGCCGCATCCCTTATGAAGCGTTAAGCAAAAAGGGGGATGGAAAACGTATTGCTGAAAAAGTGGCAGCAGCCTCTAAATTTGCTCAGCTAGATCCTTACCGAGCGGCGACCCATAATAAAGGAATCATGAACGGCATCGAAGCAGTGGTGTTAGCAAGCGGTAATGATACCAGAGCGGTCGCAGCTGCGGCACACGCCTATGCCTCGAGAGACCAGCACTACCGAGGCCTAAGCCAGTGGCAAGTGGCGGAAGGTGCGTTACATGGCGAAATCAGTCTGCCACTGGCGCTTGGAAGTGTCGGCGGCGCGATCGAGGTCTTACCGAAAGCAAAAGCTGCTTTTGAGATCATGGGCATCACGGAAGCGAAGGAACTTGCAGAAGTGACAGCCGCAGTTGGTCTGGCGCAGAATCTAGCCGCTTTGAGGGCGCTTGTTTCAGAAGGTATCCAGCAAGGTCATATGTCCCTTCAAGCTCGCTCTTTAGCGCTTTCTGTTGGAGCTACGGGGAAAGAAGTGGAGATCCTGGCGGAAAAACTTCAAGGTAGTCGAATGAATCAAGCAAACGCACAAACCATTTTGGCTGAGATCCGCTCACAAAAAGTAGAACTTTGATCGGAAAGCATGTTTCCTATTTTCTTAGGAAACATGCTTATTTTAATAAACTCCGCCTTTCATGGCGATGCTTTTTTTTAGTAGACATGATATGATGAAATAAGAATGAAATAAAGGAGATAAAAGCATGCTGAATCAAAGATGGAATAAACAGTGGGAAGCGCATGGTTACGAAGCACCTACCGATGTCCAAAAAGCGTTATATCAACCGATAAAAAATGGAGAAGCCATTATTGCTGCTTCCGCTACAGGAACAGGTAAAACTGTCGCTTATCTACTCCCAATGTTAGAAAAAATAACACCAGAGCCGAAGACACAATGGCTGGTTCTGGCACCTGCCCATGAATTAGTCATGCAAATCAGTGATGTGATCCGAAGCTGGATAGAACCAGAAGAAAAAATCGATGTGATGTCAATAATTGGAGGCGCCAACGTAAAACGCCAAATCGAGAAATTGAAAAAGAAACCACAGATCGTGGTCGCTACACCCGGAAGAGCGCTTGAACTGATCAAACAAAAGAAACTGAAAATGCACGAGATCGAAGCAATCACATTGGATGAATCCGATCAGCTGTTGCGTCAAGAAAACTTCGCTTCTACCTTGGAGATCGTAAACAGTGCTAAAAGAGATCGACAATTGATTTTAGTATCCGCGACAAAGTTGGAAGAACCCGAACGTTTCTTTGCACAGGTCGAGAATGAGATCACTTATATCGATATCCAGACTAGTAAACAAAGCACGGATAATATCGCACATCAATACATGGAAGTCGAGCGCCGCGAAAAAGGTAATTTGCTGAAACGATTGTCGTTTGTAAAAGGGATGCAAGCACTTGTATTTGTGAAAGACAAGCCACGAATGGATATTCTGCTTGAAAAATTACAATTTGATGGCGTCAAAGCAGCAGGTATCCATGGCGATATCAATCGTGAAATTCGGAAAAAAGTACTGAGACAATTTAAAAACAAGGAAATCACATTTCTTGTGGTTACAGATGTAGCGGCAAGAGGATTGGATATTCCAGATCTACCATATGTTATCCAATATGATATGCCGCTTGGTGCCCGCGAATATACCCATCGCAGCGGACGTACCGGTCGAATGGGAAAAGCAGGGAATGTGATCACATTTGCCTCTCCACGTGAAATCCGGATATTAAAACAGTATTACCGAGATATGGATGTCAAAGGTCAATTTGTGCAATTTTACCACGGCGAGATTCAAGCCAAGACGACCAAACCGGTTAGAACAAACGTAAATGTCAGAAAACCTCACAAGAAAAAGAAGAAATAAGCTGTTTTATTTAAAATAGTGAACAAAATCTATTGATTGTTTCTAGGCAACCGTTATAATGAAGGTACAGAGATTTGTCTAAAGGAGACGAGTAGATGTCGAGTAGAAAAGAAGAGATACTTGCACTTTTAAACGAATGGAATAAAAATGTTTCAGCAGCCGAAATTGCTGAATACCTCCACATGGACCGCGCAAACAGCAGTCGATATTTAAATGAATTATATAAAGAAAACAAGATCGAAAAAATAAACGGTAAGCCAGTTTTATATAAGTGTCTAGCGCAAGAATTAGAAACGAAAGCTGCAGAAGAATCCGCGGCTTTTGATCGATTGATCGGTTCTGAGGAGAGCCTTAAAGTGAGCATCCAGCAAGCAAAAGCTGCGATGCTTTATCCTCCCCGCGGTCTTCATTCGCTTGTACTCGGTAAAACCGGGACAGGGAAATCACTCTTTGCTGAATGTATGTATTATTTTTCAAAAGAAGTAGGGATGATCAAAACAGATGCTCCATTTATTGCCTTTAATTGCGCGGACTATGCACAAAATCCGCAGCTTTTGTTCGGACATATTTTTGGCGTGAAAAAAGGGGCTTACACCGGAGCAGAAGTTTCTCAAGATGGCTTGCTCAGCAGTGCAGACGGTGGGATCTTATTTCTAGATGAGATTCATCGACTGCCTCCAGAAGGGCAGGAAATGCTTTTCACTTTTATTGACAAAGGAGAGTATCGCCCGCTTGGCGAAAGCGCTGAAGTGCATCATGCAGATGTGCAGATCATCGGGGCCACAACGGAATCGCCAGACAACTTCTTGTTAGAAACATTTACACGGCGCATTCCCATGACGATCACGCTACCTTCCCTAGCAGAACGGAGTTTGAATGAACGCTATGAGCTGATCGAATTTTTCCTGAAACAAGAAGCTTCTCGTTTAAAACAAACGATTCACATTGATCGCAAGACGTTGCTCGCATTTTTACTTTATAAAGCAAGTGCAAATGTCGGCCAATTGCAACGCGATTTGAAACTCGCTTGTGCCAAAGCATTTTTACATTATAAAACCAAAGCGAGCACATATATCCTGATCGAACAAAATGATTTGCCGATCCATGTTCAAAAAGGACTGCTTCATGTCAAAGACGAACCGGATAAAATCAATCGTTTGATCGATATGAACCAAACGATTTTCAAGTTCACCGATACAAGCGCAAAATCTGATCCCGACGAAGATTTTGATGATGTTTACCAAGTCATCCAAGAAAAAGCAGAACGCCTGGAAAAAGAGGGTAAAGATCAGACAGAAATGGAAAAAATGCTTTACATCGATGTCGATAAATATTTTCATGAGTATATGATTCAGCTACCTTCCGAACAAACAGCCAAAGAAATCATTGCGCCGCCGATCTGGGAGTTGGCTGGAGCAATCTATCAGCAAGCAGGCGAAAGTTTGGGCAGGACCTATAACGAAAAAATGCGTTTTGCATTTGCGCTGCACTTGCAAAGTACGATCGAGCGTATCAAAGAACAGAAACATATCATTCATCCCGATCTTAACAACATTCGCAAACGCTATCCCAAAGAATTCCAAGTCGCGATCGATCTTTCCGCAACGATCGAGCAATCGCTGGATATTGAGATTCCATTTGATGAAATCGGTTTCCTGACAATGTTCTTAACAGAAGAAACAGTGGACACCGATAATTCCCCAGAATCACAAGTCGAAGTGATTGTCATGATGCATGGTCGCTCGACAGCAAGCAGCATGGTCGAAACGGTCCAAGAACTACTTAGCATTGAAACCGGTACGGCAATGGACATGCCACTTTCGATGGATGTGCAGACCATGTATGAAAAATTAAAAAATACCGTTAGACAGTTGAATCCACAAAAAGGCGTGCTACTACTCAGTGACATGGGTTCCTTGACATCTTTTGGAAATATGCTGACCGAAGAGCTAGGTATTCGAACCAAAAGCGTTTCTATGGTCAGTACTCCTGTCGTTTTGGAAGCGATTCGCAAAGCATCGATGGGGAGAGGACTGGAAGATATTTACCAAAGTTGCCAGCAGCTTTTCGAAAATAAATACAAAGCACGGGTCTTGCGTGCCAAACCGACAAAAAATGCGGTCGTATTGACTTGTTTTACTGGCGAGGGAGTGGCAGAACAGCTGCGAAGCGTCGTTGCCCCATTTATTGGCAATACCAATGTCGAACTGATCCTGCTGCAGTTCTTGCATAAAGAAGCATTTCGCGAGCGGATCGACCAGCTGATGGAAAACTATAATATCTTGGCCATTATGGGTTCTGTCGAATTTGAATATCGCGATATTCCTTTTTTCAGTGCTTTAGAAGTGCTGTCAGAAGGCGGCATCAATATTATCAAGCGGATCATTAATGATGAAGTCCCTTATGAAAAACTTATCGCTTCCTTAGAAGGCAATCTAAAGGTCGTGGATTCTCCAGAACAGCTTGTTTACTTCTTAAGAAAAGTCATTTCCGAATTGCAAGTCCAGCTTAATATCGTGCTAGACTCCGATGTCGATATCGGACTGATCCTTCATATGGCCTTCTTGATCGAGCGAATTCGACTAGGTGCTGTCGACCGAGAATTTCCTAACCTTAACGAGTTTGAAAAAACACATCTGGTCGAAATGCAAATCACCCAGCAAATGATGGAAAATATTGAAAAAGAATACAGCGTTACGATCCCGCAATCCGAGATCGCTTATTTGACTCAGATGATGATCGCTAATAAAATCAACAGTCCTAGTAGATAAAAAAAACAAGTGTGTAGGTTTACACACTTGCTTTTTGAGATGTGTAACGAAAAAGCACGCTATTGCAATGTAAAAGTTGGCACGCTTTTTGCATTTTTATTTAGTGACAGTTTGAATGGAGGAGGGCATATTATGATTAGAATCATGCTTATTTGTTCAGCTGGCATGTCTACTAGTTTGCTTGTCAAAAAATTAAATGAAGCCATCAAAAAAAAACAAGTCGCTGCGAATGTCATGGCAGTGGCGGAAGTCGATTATGATAAATATCGCGATCAGGTTGACGTCGTTTTTCTTGCCCCGCAAGTCCGTTTTTTAGAAAAAAATGTCAAGCGGAAAATGGGCGAATCTGTCCCAGTGGAAGTAATGGGTGGCATCGATTATGGAACGATGAATGGCGCGAAAGTACTGGAACGGGCAATCGAGCTGGTAGGTGAGAGAAAGAGATAGAAAGGAATGTTGGAAATGGAAGAATTAGAACAAACCATCATGCAATTGATTATTTATGGGGGAAATGCGAAAAGCGATGCCATGCTAGCTATTGAAGCAGCTAAAAAAGGCGATCTGAAAACTGCAGATGAACAAATTAAATTGGCAGATGATGCCTTGCTTGAAGCACATCATTCGCAAACAGCACTAATCCAAGGCGAGGCTCGTGGCGACCGGACAGAAGTTTCTTTACTTTTAGTTCATGCCCAAGACCATTTGATGAATGCGATTACATTCAAAGATCTAGCTAAAGAAATCGTGGAATTATACCGCGCTAAATAAGAAAAGAGGTAGCTAAGATGAGAAAATTAGGAATTTCCGTTTTTCCGCAGCATGTGGAATTACAAGCATCTTTAGATTATATTGAGCTTGCAGCTAAACACGGTTTCAGCAGAATTTTCACTTGCTTGATCTCGGCAAATGACAAAGAAGAATTCAGCAAATTAGAAGTGATCTGCAAACGTGCGAAAGAATTAGGCTTTGAAGTGATTGCCGATGTCGATCCTGGCGTATTTGAGTCCCTTGGTATTACGTATCGG
Source organism: Listeria grayi DSM 20601 (assembly GCF_000148995.1). GTDB lineage: Bacteria > Bacillota > Bacilli > Lactobacillales > Listeriaceae > Listeria > Listeria grayi. The sequence continues at coordinate 1,064,984 of NZ_GL538352.1, read as the reverse complement.
GAATTAGAAAAATTTAAGGAGATCGGTCTAGCGGGGCTGCGTCTCGATATGGGATTCTCCGGTGCGGAAGAAGCGATGATGTCTTTCGATGATACGGATCTGAAAATCGAATTAAATATCAGTAATGGGACAAGATATGTAGAAAATATTCTCTCTTATCGTCCCAATTTAGCGAATATAGTTGGCTGTCATAATTTCTATCCACGTAAATATACAGCGCTTAGCCGAGAGCACTTCCTAAAAACGAGCAAGCAGTTCAAAGACTTGAATATCCGCACAGCGGCTTTCGTTTCATCAACTAGCGGAGAGTTTGGTCCTTGGTTTGTAGTAGACGGAGGACTGCCGACATTAGAAGAACATCGCGGCTTGCCGATCGCCGTACAGGCAAAAGATCTATGGAATACCGGTTTGATCGATGACGTGATCGTTGGCAATATGTTTGCATCCGAAGAAGAACTGCAATCTCTAGCGGCACTGAACCGCAATGAATTGGAATTGACAGTCGAATTTTTACCAGAAACTACGGCGACAGAAAAAGAATTGGTACTGACGCAAAAACATTTTAATCGTGGCGATGTTTCTGACTATGTTATTCGTTCCACAATGACACGTGTCAATTATAAACAGTTCGATTTCCCAACTCACGATACAGACACGATCGAACGCGGCGACATCACCGTTGATAATAATGGGTATGAACGCTATAAAGGCGAGATGCAAGTAGCACTTCGGCAAATGAATAATTCCGGCAACACAAATATTGTAGCCAGAGTCATCCCTGAAGAAAAATATCTGCTAGATAGCATCCTGCCGTGGCAGCATTTCCGCGTTATCGAAAAATAAAGCGAAAAGACCAAGCATTTGTAACGAATGCTTGGTCTTTTTAATCATCATAAAATTTGATTTGGCCTTTGATATCTTTTTCTGTGATATGGTATTTTTGAACAAACCGCTCACGCTTGCGATATTCGATATGATATCCGGCAGCGATACCAATAATAATAATGACCAGTACTCCTGCTGTGATAAGAGGACCCCACATCATCGGCATCATTCCTTTCGTCTTCGATACGTAATTTAGTATAACCTAAGAAGGTGCTCAGAACAACGGATGAGAACTGACAAAACAGCATATTTATGCTATATTACAGAAGTAAACTGTTTAAAGGAGGGCTGATAATGAAAAAAATAGTAGATGTCGTCATTGTAAGCTTTTTACTTATTATTCTTGTTGGCTTCACTCTCCTAATTCCGTTTGCACTTTATCTGCTTGCCTTTGGTGGCTTAAATTTCTTACCATTTATCGACATCACGATCGTCAACCCGCTAGACTTTGTAGGAAACGGCGTCATCCTAGGAATCTCAAGCGTTGTTTATTTATTCTGTCTTGATATCAGCTATGAATTCACCTTGCAACCATACATGCCCGAAACTGGATTTGCCAAACACGTGGTGAAAAACATTGTCGGTCTTTTTTCCATGATCGCCTTCGCTTTTATTTACTGCTACTTTGCACCAAGTATCCAGGCAACGGATGTTGGAGCACTCATTGTCGGCGTGTATTTCTTTGCTTTATTCACCATCTGCAATATTATTTTCGACTTATTTATTGAAAAACGAATACATCCGTAAGAAATTGCGCTGTAAACGGAATTTTGATACAATAGAATAGTTGTGTATTACCCCCTTAGTTAAGTGGATATAACAAATCCCTCCTAAGGATTAGTCGCTGGTTCGACTCCGGCAGGGGGTGTAATTTAGATTGCTGTGCTCTATATGATCACAGCTTTTTTGAGTAAGAAATGGAGAGGAGCCAACAGGTTGAATCTAATAATCGCTAGCGAATTCTCGAAATTTGATATGGTATATACAATAGGCTTTTTCGCCGTAAATGTTTTTGTTTTATGTCTTATTATCTACATTGGGATAGCTGTTTACAGACATAAAAAGAAACCGAAGTAGAGAGCTACTTCGGTTTGGACGCTGCTAAACTAGTAGCGTTTTTTTATTTCACCTTTTTCCCCAACGATTCGATCGTTTGAAGTGATCGTCCTGTTCCGATTGCAACGGATTCCAGCGGGCTTGGTGCCATGTGGACAGGTACGTCGATTTCTTGTTTAAGCCAATCTTGGAAGCCGTGTAAAAGGGAACCGCCGCCGCTAAGGATGATGCCACGATCAACGATGTCGCCGCTGAGTTCTGGTGGGCATTGTTCCAATGTATGACGAATCGCTTCCAAAATACGGTTCAATGTTTCGGTCAGTGCACGCTGGATCTCGGTAGATTCTACTTGGATCGTTTTTGGCAGACCAGTTAGAAGGTCGCGACCGCGAACATCAGAAGTGATAGTTTCGTGCGTGATTGGCGCATAGCCAAGTTCCATTTTGATGCGTTCAGCAGTTGCCTCCCCGATAAGCACATTGTAATTTTTACGAATGTATTGAATGATTTCTTCATCCATATGATCGCCGCCGGTACGGATGGATGTGCTAGAAACGACACCGCCATACGAAATAATCGCGATTTCAGAAGTTCCGCCGCCGATATCAACAATCACATTTGCGATCGGTTCGTCGACCGGCAGGTCTGCTCCGATTGCTGCTGCAACAGGTTCTTCGATCAATGTGACATTTTTTGCACCTGTAGAGCGTACTGCATCTTGGATCGCACGTTGCTCTACAGATGTAGCACCGGTAGGCGTACAAACAACGACATTAGGTTTACGGATGTTGTTGCCGGATTTACTGCCGATTCGGCGCATAATGGCATTAAGTAGACCACTTGTTAAATCAAAATCTGCAATGACACCATCTTGCATGGGACGGACAGCGATAATGTTGGCCGGTGTTTTTCCGATCATTTCCTTAGCTTCATGGCCGATTGCCAGTACTTCATTCGTTTCACGATTCAGTGCAACTACAGAGGGCTCATTCAAAATGATTCCTTTTGTTTTGCTGTAAACTAGAATATTTGCTGTTCCTAAATCGATTCCTATCGTTGTAGTTCCAAACATTTTTCCACCTAACTTTCTAATAATACGAGATTTTTCAAAAACTCCCTTTCCAGTATAAAGGAATTTGGGCAATATGTTGGGTATACAATAAAGTTGACATGAAATAGTAAAAAAGTTTAATACATATTGCCCAGAAATAATGCAAAGCGTCATTAACTTGTAAAAAAAGAAACGACAGCTTGCCATCTACCACGGATCTGAAACTGGTAAAAATCATTACTTTTTTCTCTCTCTAGTGTCATTCTAACAAATCAACGCTGTTTTTCAAACAAGAAGTACATATAGTAATAAACAAAACCGCTGAAGATCGCCAAAATACCAATGATAATAAAAGTGAGTGGATAGTCGATCACAGAAGCTAGTGTGATCGCAAAGGGTGCGACCACCTTTCCTACCGTATAACGCAGACTGGAGGCAGAGAAATACATACCACGTAATTTTTCAGGCGCGATAATAGAAATAAAATTCTGTTGGATCCCAACGGTCATCAATTCGGCAAAGCTGAACAGGATGATCGCGATAATAATACCCCAAGGCCCAGCGGAGAAACCAAAAATAAAGAGTGCGATCCCGTAAAGAAAGGAAGAATTCATAAAAACGAACTTCTCTTTGAACCGCGAGATCTGCCGGGAGATAATGACAGTAAACGTAGCAACGATAAAGCCGTTCAACGCTACACTAACGCCAAATAGCTGCTCGCTGCGCAATGAGAAGTGAAAAAGCGAGCTGGTTCCGATCACATCTTTAATGTAAAGCGGGAATAATAGATCCAGCTGCATAAAGGCTTGTGCGATGATGATTCCGGCTACGATAAATAGTAAAAACACTTTATCTTTGAAAATGATCTTATATTGACTGACTTGCTCCCGCAAAGCTTCCCACACCGTTTTTTTGATTTTTCCCTCTGGATGGAGTACGAGCGGCGCCGTTTCATGACCGAATTTTTGCAGCAATACAAGCAGCAGCAGGTCGGCAAGTGCGATTGCCACAAGGGTCACAACAGGATAATTATAGAAAACGACCGAGCCGATAATCGGACCGATGACGACGGCTACATTGATCATCATATAGAAAACAGCGTACACATGCGAGCGGTGTTCTGCAGCAACCACATCTGCAATCATTGCTTGGCTGGCAGGCTGATAAAAAGAAGTGAATACGCTAGCGATCGTAAAGCCGAGAAAACCGAGATAAGGTTGGTGGAAACTTTCTGTAGCGCTGAAGGCAAACAACAAGAAACCAAAACATTCGCCGATCACCGAAATGCTCATCATCTTTTTCCGGCCAATATTATCAGCAAAATACCCTCCCAATAGACCAGTGAACACAGTGAGTACCTGAGAACCGATCAGTAGAAAACTAGTGATCTGAATACCAAGTTCTTTTGAAAAATAAATCGTTAAAAAGGGGAAAACTGTCCAAAAAGAAATATCAAGTAACGCTTCCCCGAACAACCGTACTTTTAAATTAATATCCCAAGTATTGAATTTCATCATATACCTTCTTTCTCTCTATAAAATAAGACCCTTAAAAACATTAAGTTTCTAAGGGTCTGTATCGCTTAGGCATATGTTATAACGTAAAAGGTTAGAATGCCCAATCTCCATTTCGGAAAACGGGAACTGAGTCGCCAGATTGTGTGATACCGTCAATATCCATTTGAGCGGAACCAATCATGAAGTCGACGTGCGTACGACTATTATTGACACCCATTTTTTCTAACTCTTCGCGGGACATTTCCTCGCCGCCTTTTACATTAAAGGCATACGCGCTACCAATAGCCAAGTGGTTAGAAGCATTTTCATCAAACAGCGTATTGTAGAAAAGAATACCTGATTGCGAAATAGGGGAAGGATCTGGAACCAATGCAACTTCGCCAAGATAATGCGAACCTTCATCAGTTTCAATCAAGTTTTTCAAGATTTCTTCACCTTGTTCTGCTTTTACATCAACGATACGGCCTTCTTCAAATGTGATGGTGAAGTTATCGATGATATTGCCACCATAGCTAAGTGGTTTCGTGCTGGAAACGTGACCAGATACAGCATACTTATCCGCACAGCAGAAAACTTCTTCTGTCGGCATGTTTGCCATAAATTCATGTCCCTTTTGATTATAACTGCCAGCTCCGACCCATAAATGGTTTTCCGGCAGTCCGATGTATAAATCAGTGCCGGGAGCAGTATAGTGTAATGTTTTAAATTGTTTTTCGTTCAGTTCATCCGCCTTAGCAGCTAGATTTTTATCATGTGCTTTCCATGTTGCAACCGGATCATCTGTGTGGATACGTGTGTTTTGGAAAATAGCTTCCCACAATTTATCCACTTGTTCTGATTCTGCTGCATCTGGAAATACTTTTTTCGCCCATCCTTCTGAAGCAGCAGCGACAACAGTCCAGCTCACGGTGTTCGACATCATTAATTCGCGGTACTCGGCCAGTGCATCGCCATTAGCGCGTTGGTTAGCGGCAATTTTAGCACCGTCGACGCCTTTGAGTAGATCAGGATCTTCCGAAGTGATGGAAATAAAGCAAGCACCTTCTTTAGCTAATTCTGTCAATTTTGCAGCGCGGTGTTTATCCGGCGTTTCAAAGACAGCGAGGGGAGCATTGTTATAGCGAAGTGCCGTTACTTCTGAATCGGACCAGTTGATAATGACATCTTTTGCACCTGCTTCAAACGCAAATGCTGTAATAAGTCTAGCAAGCGGTGCGTTTTCAAGTGTTGCATTAACAACTACTTTTTGATCAGGTTGTACGTTCACGCCAACCTCCACGATCAGTTTTGCATATTTTTTTAGATTTTCTTCAAATGTTGCCAATATAATTACACCTCTTTTTTTTTCTCAATATTGAAATTGTAGCTTAAAGGGCATGAGAAAGCAACTCCATGAGATCGAAACTTCAAAAAAAACAGAAAAATCAAAGCAAAATAAAAAGCCGACCATTATTTAGGTCGGCTAAATCGATTATGCGTTTCCTAAAAGGGCATTCGCATAAGTTTTCGCATATTCTTCTGCTTTAGCAACATCGTCTTCATCTGGATCAAGATCGACTTTAAAACCTGCCACAGGAACGGTCGCTCCTTGTTCCTTCAATCTTGTTTCCACAAGATCTACTGTCAGGCAAAATTCATCGTAGAATGTATCACCTGAACCAAAGGAAGCACAGACCATGCCGCTGAAATCGACATCCGCCATATCTTCATAAAAATCAACAAATTCGTCCGGTAATTGGCCATCATCATAGGTATAGCCGCCAATCAATGCACCATCATATTCCAAAAGATCTTCTGGAGTAACAGAGATACATTCTTCGATCTCGACTTCGATATCGTATTTTTCCAATTCTTCGCCGAGAATATCAGCGATTTCCTCAGTATTACCAGTCATACTCGCATATACAATCATTACTTTTGCCAACATTATCACCATCTTTTTTAGTTTTATCATCTGCTAGACCAAGTGGATGATCTGTCCTTTACGCACTTTTTAATAAAGCTGCCAAAAGAAACGAGTCCGTAGCACTTGAATCCTACCCTATAATCCAGATAATTATAGCAAATATCCGGAAATGAAAGCAAGTCCTTCTTACATTTTTCATTCGTCAGATACAGATAATGATGCTATAATAAAAGGCAGTGAAATGTAGAGAGAGGGGAAAGAAAGATGATCACACTGAAATCGAGACGAGAAATCGATGAAATGAAAAAAGCGGGCGATATCTTGGTAGCGACGCACAAAGAGATCAAAAAATTGATCAAACCCGGGATCACAAGCTGGGATCTGGAAGTATTTGCCGATGAATTTATCCGTAAACACGATGCGATACCGGAACAAAAAGGATTTGAAGGTTACGAATATGCCATTTGTGCAAGTATCAATGATGAGATCTGCCACGGTTTCCCGCGGAAGAAGAAACTGAACGAAGGAGATCTGATCACGGTCGATATGGTCGTGAATCATCATGGCGCACTTGCAGACTCTGCTTGGAGCTATGGTGTGGGGGAAGTTTCGGAAGAAGTTGCCCGATTAATGGAAGTAACGCGTAAATCGCTTTACTTGGGAATTGAACAAGCACAAGTCGGTAACCGTATCGGCGATATTGGGCATGCGATCCAAAGCTACGTCGAAAGTCAAAATCTATCTGTTGTCCGGGAATTTATCGGACATGGAATCGGACCAACGATGCATGAAAAGCCAGAAGTCCCACATTACGGCAATCCTGGCAAGGGACCGCGCTTGAAAGAAGGAATGGTTATTACGATCGAACCGATGGTCAACACAGGCGGCTGGAAAGCTAAAATGGATGATAATGGCTGGGTAGCAAGAACCGTTGACGGTTCGCTATCCGCACAGTATGAGCATACTTTGGCGATTACCAAAGATGGTCCGGAAATATTGACGTATCAAGGCGAAAACGATTAAAAAATGAACCAACTATAGGAGAGAACGAGAATGGGCGAGAAAATGGCAGTTTGGCGGTCTAAAAAGCCGTATACCAAAGATTTACTGGTGCAAGGATTGCGGAAATTAGGTGTGAGGAATGGGGACACGCTCATTTTCCACTCCGCAATGGGTCAGGCAGGCTGGGTTTGCGGTGGCGCGGTCACTTTTATTGAAGCGCTACAGGAAAGCGTCGGGACAGAAGGCAATCTTGTCATGCCATCGCAAACAGAGAATCTTTCTGATCCCAGTACGTGGCAGAACCCGCCCGTTCCGGAAGAATGGTGGGAAACGATCCGCCAAGAAATGCCTCCCTTTCATAAAGCGAAGACGCCTTGCTATCGCATGGGTGTTATTCCCGAAACGTTCCGTTCTTTTCCAGATGTAGTTCGCAGCAGTCACCCTTTGCATTCTTTTGTGGCATGGGGCTCGAAAAAGGAATGGCTTGTAGCAGACCATTCTCTTGGTCACGGATTTGGAGAACAGTCGCCGCTTGCTAAATTATATCAGCTGCGGACGAAGATCCTGTTGCTCGGCGTAGACAACGATAATAATACTTCGCTCCATTTGGCAGAAGAACGTGCCGGTACAGCGAAAATAGTGGTCAGACGAGCGCCAGTCAGCCGGCAAAAAGTAACGCAGTGGGCAGAATTTGAAGAGCCTGATTATGACAGCGATCGATTTCTCGAGATCGGGACTGCATATGAAAGAGCAACGCAGTATCATAAGCAGCGATTTGCAGGAGCACCTTGCAAATTGTATGAAATGCGCGAACTGATCGATTTTGCAGTGGATTATTTGCAGAAAAAAGACTCAGATCCTTATGAAAAATAGGATCTGAGCCTTTTACTTGCGTATCGCTTTTAATTCTTCTGCAAATAGTTGCATATCGCGCGGACTAAAGTTCGCTTTGCGATCGATAAGCGTATAAAGATCAAGCAATGTGTCGTAGTGGATATTTTCCAGCTGTAGATTTTCAAAAACGCCAGCATTTACCATTTTCAGTTTGGTCGTAATTGTTTTAATCATATAATCCACATTTTCTTGCGTGGGATTCGTTAAGTCCATTGCGGCACCTCTTTCAGGTTCAATAGAAAGATTTTATCATAATTCTTTCGTCTAAGCTAGTAGCTGGGCGTTTGGAGCCTCAGAAATTGGGGAATTCACTAAAAAACGGGAGGGATCAATATGCTTACGAGGTTCATGCACTCAGATTTTTTTCGCTTTGTGCAATTATTATTAGCGCGAATGAAAAAAAATGACGTCACCGGGAATGCTGCGCAGTTAGCGTATTATATGCTATTTTCTATATTTCCACTGTTATTAGTTGCTGTAGCTTTACTTGGTTTTTTAAATTTAGACAAAGATTCGATATTTCAAATGGTAGAAGACTTTGCTCCGAAACAAATCATTGATTTTATCCAGACAAATTTGGATCAAGTGCTTTCTAACCGGAGTGGCGGATTATTGTCAGTTGGTATCTTGGCAACGTTATGGTCGGCATCAAACGGGATGGCGGCTGTGATGAAAGCTCTGAATAAAGCGTACGGGATCATTGATCGCCGCAACTTTATCATCCAAAAATTATTATCCGTTTTATTTACCGTTGCGATGTTGGTAACCGTTGCGATCACATTAGTATTGCTTGTTTTCGGACAGCAAATCGGGGACTTTTTACTACACTCTCTACATATGCCAAGTCAGGTGATCGATGTTTGGAATGGACTACGTGAACTGCTCTCGGTTCTTGTGATCTTGGTCGTATTTACATTCTTATACTGGTTTGCACCTAATCGCAAGGGGACGATCAAAACAGTGTTGCCCGGAGCTTTGTTCGCTTCGATTGGCTGGAGCCTTGCTTCGATTGGTTTCGCTTTTTATGTCAATAATTTTGGCAACTACACAGCAACCTACGGCAGTATCGGGATCGTGATCGTTCTCATGCTATGGTTTTTCCTAACAGGCATCATATTGATCGTTGGCGGCGAATTAAATGGGACACTTGCTTTTATCAAACAAAAGAAAGAAGTAGGCGATTTGAATTAAAAAACAGGTACTCCAATGAGTACCTGTTTTAAATATAGGCGGGGCAAGGTTATAAATGTTTTTTTACCAGCGCGATTACTTTTTCCGCATCAGCCGGATCAGATATATCGATCTCATCGATCGGGATAAGCAGCGTCGGACTTTTATCATATGAAGCAAACCAGTCATCATATCTACTGTGGAGCTGTTTGTAATATGCAAATAATTCCGGGTGCTCCTGAATCTGTTCATAGGAACGTCCACGTTTTTTGATCCGGGTAAGTACCGTGTCCAAACTACCACGCAGATAAATAAGCAGATCCGGCGCTTTTTTCGGCATGCCGTCAAGTTCTTCCATCATATTACTGAGCAGATCTAGGTATGTAGCCATCTCCGCTTTAGACATATTGCCATTCTCATAATTGATCTGTGTAAATAACGCATCCTCATAAATACTGCGATCCAACACATTATGTTTATCCGTTAGTGCAGCTTTGATACTGCGAAAACGAGTATTTAAAAAATAGATCTGCAAAGCAAAAGCCCATCGCTTTGGATCCTCATAAAATTTCTCCAGCAAGGCATTATCTTGGATCTCTTCATAAAAAGCCTTGCTTTCTAAGCTACTAGCCAATAATTCCGTATAGCTGCTTTTACCAGCACCTATCATTCCTGCAAGTACAATCACACTCATGTCGTCTCCTTTCAATTTGGACCCCTCCGTTACTACTATAGTACATTTTGGGCTAAAATAGTGCTATTTTTTAAAGAAATTGCTATTTATCAACGGTAGGGGACTTGTAAAACGCTATATTGCTGTTTTGCCCCTAGCCGTGCCCCTAAAAGATATTCAGAGTCCTTTTACACTTTTATACGCTGTATATTTGCTAAGTGTGTCTTTATTAAGTTTATCATCAGCATGGCTATAAACCCGTGTTGTTCTTGATCCTTTTAGTAGATAATAATGACTGGACGATCAAAGAAATTACATACTTACACAATAAAACGACACATTTCATTCCAAATTGTCACAAAATCTCCGCAGACATTCATCAGTAAATCAAGTAAAATAAATGTTTGAAAATAAATAGGAGTGTGAGAGAATGAAATTAAAGCATCTAATGTACATATTAGCAGCTAGTTTAATGTTATTTTCTGTAAGTGTACCAGCGACAGCAGCAATAGCAAAAGAACAAACTGCTACCCTAGCAGCAAATCAAACAGACAGTAGCCCACCTTCGCCGGGTGGTGGAGTAGGACGAGCACCTGCATCGGGTGGAGGTTATACAAAGCCAACTCCGAAACCTAAGCCTAAGCCAAAATCAAACAAAGGTAAAAAAGGCAAGAAGAAGAGCAAAAAGAAAAAGAAGAAGAAGAAAAAAACTAAAGCTCAAAAATACAAGTCAGCTAAGAAAAAAGGTAAAAAGGTTAAGGGGAATAATTCTAAGAAAGTAAGTAAAAAAGGCGATAGTAATTTGCCAAAAACTGGTAAAAAATATTCTTCAAAAGACTTAATTGTCGATGGTAAAGTAAAACAACGGAGATATTACGGGAAAAACGGAAAAGCAGAATTAGACATTGATTACTTTCATGCTCTGTCTAAAAGTTTGAAAAAAACAGTTAAGTTTCCACACAGACACAAAATAACATGGAAAAATGGAAAAATGAAAAGAGAAGGGCATTAAATAAAAGGAGAAGATTAATTATGAATATAAAAGACTATCAAGAACTATTGGATGCTATTGATTCGGGACGTGAAATCGAATTCAGTTATAATGATGATAAATATATCTTCCTGCATGCTAAAGAAGGATTTTATTTTTGCAAAGATGATGGCTGGGAAGTAGGGCCTGAAAAAAATTATTATAAACTAATTATGGAGAGCAAAATCGATGGTAAACCGTGGATAGAGCTGCTTGCAAATAATGATATAGAAGTTGAAACGATTTTATAGGATCACATTATATAAGCACCTCGCTTCGGCGGGGTTTTTATATTTAAAAGACCCCTACTTTGAAAATTGTAAAGGTCTTAATTTCATTCATGCCCCTAGTTTGCCCCTAATAATAGTATTTGATTAGATTTATATAGATTTTGAAGACTCTATTTATTAATGTATAAAACGTTGATATATAAGACTTTTTGTTTCTGCTAGGCTTACTTAAATAATATCAATATCTTCTGGGCTAAAATAGTGCCAAAAACGTAATTTTTTTGTACAATGGTAAAAGAAAGAAGGCGAAGACATGAGTGAACCATTAAAAATTAAGTTGACCGAACAAGGTTTTGAAACAGAACTTCCAGCAGAAACCATTATTATTGATAATAAGGGCAATGGACACAGCCCATCCGATCTAATGATCGCTTCTTTAGCAGGATGCAGTGCGCTCGTATTCCGGAATATTCTAAGCAAAAAAAGAATGGCGTATACGGATCTATGGCTAGAGGCAACGGCTGAAAAAGTACCGGAAGAAGCAAACCGGATATCTGCTGTCCATATCCATTTTAAAATAACAGGAACAGATCTTGATGCAACTAGTTTAGACAAGGCATTGAAATTAGTACCGAAACATTGTTCCATGGCACGTTCTGTAGAAGGTAGCATCGAAATTACGGAAAGTGTAGAAATCATTTCTGAATAAAAAAGGAGAAAAAGGATGAAGACAAACCCTGTCCAAGAAGGACAACGCTTCCCGCTCACGATTAGAAGAATGGGGATAAATGGAGAAGGAATCGGTTATTATAAACGGGCGATCGTATTTGTGCCCGGAGCGATCACAGGAGAAGAAGTGGTGGTGGAAGCGAAAAGAATAGCCCCACGCTATACAGAAGCAGAAATCAAGAAGATCCGCATCCCTTCTCCTAATCGGGTCAAACCGCCTTGTCCAGTATATGAAGCATGCGGGGGCTGTCAATTGCAGCATATCTCCTATCAGGCACAATTAGAACTGAAACGTGACATCTTGATTCAAGCACTCGAAAAGCATACGAAATTCAACATCGGCAAATTACCGATCAAAGACGTAATTGGCATGGATGAGCCTTTCCGCTATCGAAATAAGAGCCAGTTTCAAACTAGATATTCTGAGGATGGAAATGTGGTGGCGGGATTGTACAGCGCTAATTCTCATGACTTAGTCCCCATCGATGACTGTCTGGTACAAGACCCGGCTACTGTTGCGATCACGAATACCGTCAAGGAAGCTCTGCAAGAATTAAATATCCCCATTTATAATGAGAAGCAAAACAGTGGGATTGTAAGGACGATCGTGGTTCGAACTGGCTTCAAAACAGGTCAATCTCAACTGGTGCTGATCACTAATAGTAAAAAATTACCGAAAAAACGGGCACTTTTAGAAATCATCAAGCAAAAACACCCGGAAATCATATCCATCATGCAGAACGTAAATACGCAAAAGTCTTCGTTGATTTTCGGTGAAGAAACCATGCACTTAGATGGCGAGGAAACGATGCAGGAAGCATTAGGCGAAATGAAATACGATCTTTCCGCCCGCGCTTTTTTTCAACTCAATCCAGTGCAAACGGAAAAGCTATATAACGAAGTTCGGCGTGCGCTAAACCTGAGTGGTACCGAACGAATCATTGATGCGTATTGCGGGGCAGGAACGATCGGCTTGTCGCTAGCCGGACAAGTACGCGAAGTAAGAGGCATGGACGTTATTCCCGAAGCGATTGAAGATGCGAAACATAATGCCGCACTCAATCAAGTGACCAACAGTTATTATGAAGTAGGAAAAGCAGAAACGATCTTGCCGAAATGGCTAGAAGAGGGCTTCCAAGCAGATGCAGTGATCTTAGACCCGCCACGAGTTGGATGTGACCAATCCTTGATACGCGCACTGCTCGATTACGCGCCGAAACAGATCGTCTATGTATCTTGTAATCCATCGACATTGGCAAGAGATCTGGCGTTATTTTCGAAAGAATATCAGATAAATTCCATTCAGCCGGTGGATATGTTTCCGCAAACGGCACATGTGGAGACAGTCACTGTAATGCAAAAACGATAAGTATCAAAAAACGTTCCTTCAAAAAGGAACGTTTTTTTTGTTAACGATTGACATTCATTCTCATTATTGTTAGCATATCCTTATAAATTTTCCCTAAGGAAACTTATTTTCTCTAAGGAAAGAAGGGGTGCTATGTTAGCAGTGAAAAATCTAACTGTTTCTTACGATGCAGTGGAATATGCGATCAAAGACGTTACTTTCGCCATCGATAAACCAAGTATTGTCGGGATCATTGGTCCAAATGGGGCGGGAAAATCCACTTTATTCAAAGCGATGTTGAATATGATCCCGCATCAAGGGAAATCTTCACTGATCCAGCATTTAGCCAATGTGGCGTATGTGGAGCAGAAAAGCCAGATCGACTACACATTCCCCATTAAAGTTGCGGAATGCGTGGAGCTAGGCATCTATCCACGCCTAAAACGTTTTGGGCGAGTGAAGAAAGCCGATAAAAGAAAGGTTGCTCAAGTTTTGGCAGCTGTAGAAATGACGTACTATAAGGAGAGACAAATCGGCGAGTTATCCGATGGTCAGTTTCAACGCGTATTATTAGCACGAGCACTTGCTCAGGATGCGGATATTTTTTTGTTGGATGAACCATTTGTCGGCATCGACATGGCAAGCGAGAAAATCATTATGGCGATCTTGCGCCAACTAAAGCAGGAAGGCAAGCTGATCTTGATTGTGCATCACGATCTGAGTAAGGTAAATCATTATTTTGATCATCTGTTAATACTTAATAAAAAGCGAATTGCCTTTGGACCAACAATGGAAATTTTTACACCAGAAAACCTCCATGATGCTTATGGAAGCAGCGTGTTGACGAAAGGGGAGTTTTGACATGATCAATGAATTTATCTGGGGGATCCAAGAATATCATTTTTTACAAAATGCCTTGATCACTGCTGTAGTGGTCGGGATCGTTTCCGGAGTAGTCGGATGTTTTATCATTCTTAGAGGGATGTCACTCATGGGCGATGCGATCTCTCACGCGGTGTTGCCAGGCGTTGCGATTTCCTTTATTCTTGGCATCAATTTCTTTATCGGTGCAATTCTTTTCGGCTTACTTGCCTCCATTATCATTACTTATGTAAAAAACAACAGCATGATCAAAGGTGAGACCGCTATCGGGATCACATTCAGCTCTTTTTTGGCGCTCGGTGTCATATTGATTGGTGTAGCTAACAGCTCTACAGACTTATTCCACATTTTATTCGGAAATATCCTTGCTGTTCAAGATATCGATAAGTGGCTGACGATCGGCGTTGCAGTTATCGTCATCATAACCATCATTTTATTTTTCAAACCACTGTTGCTGACATCCTTTGATCCTGCGATGGCAAAGGCTGTCGGTATGAATGTTTCTTTTTATCACTACTTACTTATGGTCTTACTGACATTGGTAGCTGTCGCAGCAATGCAAAGTGTGGGGACGATCTTGATCGTGGCAATGCTGATCACGCCGGCTGCAACGGCTTACTTATATACCAATAGTTTGAAAAAGATGATGTTGCTTTCCGCAAGTTTAGGCGCATTATCTTCCGTTCTAGGGTTATTTATCGGTTATCGTTTCAATATTGCTGTCGGCTCTTGTATTGTATTAACTGCCGCTATCATCTTTACAATCAGTTTCTTTATTTCACCAAAGCAAAAATTCACTACATTATGGAAGAGAGGGGCAACAAAATGAAAAAATATCATGGACTCGCACTAATACTCATCGCTGCCGTTTTTATCATTACTGCATGTGGAAATAACGCCGCTCCCAAAAAGGAGAATGGCAAACTAAATGTCGTCGCAACCAACTCGATCATTGCTGACATCACCAAACAAATCGGCAAAGATAAAATCAATCTGCACAGCATCGTTCCCGTAGGAAAAGATCCGCATGAATATGAACCACTTCCAAATGATGTGCGTCAGTCCACCCATGCAGATATAATCTTTTACAACGGGATCAATTTAGAAACGGGTGGCAATGCTTGGTTTACTAAATTAATGAAAAATGCAGATAAAAAACCGGATCGTGATTATTTTGCAGTTAGCGACGGTGTTGCTGTCATTCATTTAGAAGGCAAAAAAAAACAAGGTAAAGAAGATCCACATGCTTGGCTGAATATCGAAAACGGCATTATTTTCGCAAAAAACATCGAAAAACAACTTTCCGCAAAAGATGAAAAAAATAAAGCCTTCTATCAAGAGAATCTACACAAATATGTAGCGAAATTGCAAAAATTGGATAAAGAAGCAAAACAGAAGTTCCATTCGATTCCTAAAGCGAAAAAAATGATTGTCACGAGTGAAGGCTGTTTTAAATATTTCTCGAAAGCATACGGTATCCCATCTGCTTATATTTGGGAGATAAATACAGAAGAAGAGGGAACTCCGGATCAAATCAAAGACCTTGTCGACAAGTTGAAAAAGACAGATGTACCAGCATTATTTGTGGAAAGCAGCGTCGATGAACGTCCGATGAAATCTGTTTCTCGAGATACGGATATTCCGATCTATGCAAAAATCTTTACAGATTCTATTGCTAAAAAAGGTGAAAATGGTGACAGTTATTATGCGATGATGAAGTGGAATCTAGACAAAATTTACGAAGGCTTGTCCCAATAAAAAAGCCAAGGCATTGCGCCTTGGTTTTTTATCTGCCATCTCCATAATCCCAATCTGGAATGGAATCATCTTCATCGAAAGAAACACTTACATCCTGAACACCTTGCTCATTCAAAATTGCTTCTTCCAAACGATCTTTGATATCATCTGCTTCGGCTATAGTCAGCGATGCATCCAACTCGATCTCGATCGCGACATGAAAATGGTCGCCTTCTTTGATGACCGTCAATTTCTCAATATCCCGCACATCTGGATCATTCATCGCTAATTGCCCGATTTTCAAGTACATGCTTTCATCCGATTCGCCGATAACACCGGCCGCATTATCAAGGAAAACGCGTCCAACTACCAAGAACATCAAGATCCCGATCAAAATCGAAGCGATTCCTTCTGCTTGATGAAACGGCGTATAGTGGGAAATGAAAATCGAAATGACTGCCAACAGTCCACCGCCTGTTGCGACAGAATCCTCTAGGAATACGAGTTTCGTCGGTCCGCTTGCGGTCTTGAAATGTTTCAGACTATCCGTAAACAGGCTAAGTCCCTTTGATTCGATCCCAGCATGTTCCGTGATCTCATGCATAGCTTTGATCAATACCGTAGATTCTAATAGCGTACATCCTAGTAGCACGATGACATTCAGCCAAAATCCAGTAGATTCATTCGGCTCAAAGATATGGGAAAATCCTTCTTTAATAGTTTCGTAAGCCATGATCCCAACTACGATGACTGCACCAAGCAGCACTAAGTTGACGAGGCGCCCAAAGCCATTCGGAAAACGACGGGTAGGCCGTTTTTTGCTCAATGCCGATCCAGTAAACACAAAGAGTTGGTTCGCCGCATCACCAAGGCTATGCAGCGTTTCCGCAAACATAGCAACGTTTCCAGTAAAAAAGAAAGTCACTCCTTTAACTAGCGAAACCACCGCATTAACAACTGCCGCTAATAATGCGGATTTATTCCCTTTTTTCAGTAATTGCATCAATTCTTTCATTTTCTTCGCTCCATTCTAAAAAAATAATAGCATTTTATGAGCTAAAAGCCAATTATAGAAGAGTACCGACTTACATATTGCAAAAGATTTACTTTCTTTTCAAAAATATTTTTGCTAAACTTGATAATAAACACAAAGCAGATTAACCAAGAAAGTATGGGAAAAACGATGAAACTTCAAACGTGGAAATACGGTGCATTGATACTGCCCGTTCTTTATTTTATTTACGATTATTATTTAGCAAAACAATTAGGTACTTCCGCTGATCAGATCAATGCATTGAGTAATAGCTTGATTCTTTTTATTATCATTTTACTGATCGCAAGAAAAGCCAATATCAAGCAATTTTTAGATATTATTTGGTTTTTTGTTTTCAGCTTATATTTGATGATCTTACATTATTTGGTCACTTATTTATACATCGGCAATTTTATCAAAGGGCAGCTGACGGGACATCCTCATCTGCAGTTCCAATCTATCAATCTTGTACCGTTTGCAACGATCGAAGCAACCTTCAACCAGATCGATCCGAATTTTTCGGTCACGATCCAAGTGATTGGCAATATCTTGATGCTCGCACCATTGGCATTTTTCCTGCTGTATTTTCAATTGACAAAAAAAGCGGGCAAAACTTTTCTTTGGATCGTAGCAGTAGCAATTGGGATCGAATGTATCCAATTCTTGCAAACGACATTTGCTTCGATGTATCAGCTAATGCCAGCTAATAGCCATCGTTCCGCAGATATTGATGACATTATTCTAAACAGCTGCAGCGGGCTGCTTGGCATTCTCGCTGCTTATCTTATCCCGAAAGTGCGTAAGCGGATGGGGCGCAAATAGATAAAAAGACAAACAGACGAAATGCGAGGTAGAAAAATGAAGAATCTCTTTAAAAAATTTTATGAATGGTTTCAAAAAAACGGGACGATCGTAAAGATTGTTTTTATACTATTCATTTTGGTCTTTGTTGTATTTGAAGTGGTAAAAATTTTCAGCGATATCGATTACGGTGAACTAAAACAAAATCTGACCTCTCAATCGACAGAGAGTGTTTTTTGGATGACATTGATCGGACTTATCTCAGTTACTCCGATGCTACTGTATGATTTTGTGATCGTTCAACTGCTACCAGGAAAATTTTCGAAAATGCATATTTTTTCTTCCGGTTGGATTACCAACACATTTACGAATATCGGTGGTTTTGGTGGCGTACTCGGCGCTTCGCTACGTGCTAGTTTTTATGGGAAAAATGCGACACACAAGCAGATTTTAGCTGCTATTTCGAAAATCGCCTTATTCTTATTAGCTGGCCTCTCCATCTACAGTTTAATCGGCTTTATTCTACTGTTGTTCCCGGACTTCGCTGTCCCGTTTCGAAAATATTGGATCATCCTTTTACTAGGTGGCCTTTATTTTCCAATCGTTTTTGCAGTCATGAAATGGAAGAGCAAATCATTATTTGTTGATTTACCTTGGCGTAGAGAAGTGACATTGATTGGTGCTTCTTTACTGGAATGGGGAATGGCATTTGTTTGTTTTGCTGTGATCGGCTACTTTTTGAACATACCGATCTATGATACGAAATTATTCTTACTATTTATTATTGCTTCTTTCTCAGGAATCATCTCCATGACGCCCGGTGGTATCGGTGCCTTTGATATCGTTATGATCAGTGGTCTGGAAGTTTTAGGCGTTTCCAGCGAGTTTGCAGTTGTTTGGCTGTTGTTTTACCGGATCTTCTATTATATTATTCCTTTTCTGGCCGGATTGTTGTTTTTTGTTCAAAAAGCAGGTACGCGATTCAACCAATTTTTAGAGGGACTGCCATTACTATTTCTGCAGAAAGTGGCGCACCAATTTTTAGTTATCTTTGTATACTTTGCCGGGTTGATGCTGATTTTGTCTGCCTCAGCGCCATATTTTATTTTCCATGTACCATTCTTATATCGCTTGTTGCCGTTCAGCTTTATCTTTATGTCACAAATCACCACCGTTGCATTCGGCTTTTTGTTACTCGGACTTGCACGCGGGATCGAACGGAAAACGAAAAAGGCTTATTTGGCAACGATCATCGTCCTCGGTTGTGCGATTTTCAATACGCTTTTCCGAGTTTTCTCTTTGAAACAAGCGATTTTCTTAGGAATCGTGCTCTTATGTGTATTCTTAGCAAGAAATGAATTTTACCGTGAAAAACTTGTTTATACATGGAGCAAGATCATCAAGGATTCGATTATTTTTCTAGCTTGTTTATTAGGCTATTTGTTGATCGGAATCTATAATTCACCCAAGATGCATCATGGCAGGCCAATTCCGGAATTTTTGGAGATCACCTCAGAACGACTTTGGATCGTTGGATTTATCGGCGTGATGATTGCTGTGATCAGTTTGGTGATCATTTATCTCTATTTGACGACCTCCAAAGAAAAAATCGGTTCTCCATTTGATGCCACACGGGTGCGAGAGCATTTAGAAAAATATGAAGGAAATGAAGTAACCCATACAGTCTTTCTGCGCGATAAATTATTGTTTTGGGCAGCAGAAGGAGAGGTATTATTCATCTTTAGATTGATCGCAGATAAGATGGTGATCATGGGGGAACCGGTTGGAGATAGATCCAAATTCGATGATGCGATCGAAGAGGTAATATTGGAAGCAGATCGATTTGGTTATCGTGCGGTCTTTTATGAGGTGAGCAATAATCTGATTCCTTACCTGCATGACCATGGATTTGACTTTATCAAGCTCGGAGAAGAAGGGTTTGTGGACATTCAGAATTTTTCGCTGACTGGTAAAAAACGTAAAGGTGAGCGGGCAACGATGAACCGTTTTGAACGTGAGGGCTACCAGTTTGAAGTGCTAGCACCACCTTTTGACGATGCATTGCTGCAAAAATTGGAGATCATCTCAGAAGAATGGCTGGATGGGCGAATGGAAAAAGGGTTCTCATTAGGATTTTTTGATCCTTATTATTTGCAGCAGGCAGAAATCGGAATCGTTCGTGATGCCGAACAAGAGATTATTGCTTTTGTGTCGATGATGCCTAATTACAATGATGAAGTGACATCGATCGACTTGATGCGTTATGGAAAAGCTGCCCCGTCTGGGATCATGGACTATATTTTCATTCATTTGTTTGAACGCGCTAAAGAGCAGGGCTATCAAAGCTTCAATACCGGCATGGCCCCACTTGCTAATGTTGGCGAATCCAAATTTGCTTTTCTTGGTGAACGCTTGGCTGGACTGGTATATCGATATAGCCAAGGCTTTTATGGTTTTAAAGGGATTCGTAAATTTAAAGCGAAATATGTTACCACATGGGATCAAAAATTTGTAGCCTTCCGTAAACGCAGCTCGATCGCCTTTACAATGCTACAGCTAATGATTTTAGTAGGTAAAAAGCGTCCACTCACTAAAAATCAAATGGTCCTAGACTTTCCATTGACGGAAAAGAGGGAGGAAGGGGACAAATAAAAAACAGTGCCGGAAAGGCACTGTTTCTTTATTTATCGTCGATTAGAGCATCCACAGCTTCTTCGATCGTTGGATATTGGAAATGGAACTGACTTTCGATCAGTTTCTGCGGCTGTGCACGCTGACTTTCCAGTAAAACAGTGGCGCGTTCCCCGGCACCGATGCGAAGAGCAAATTTGGGAATATTGACCTTACTAGGGCGATGCAAGGCATGTCCCAAGATATTTGCAAATTTTTTCTGAGTAACGGGATGGGGAGCTGTCAAATTGACGACGCCAGAAATCTCTGGATGGTCGATAATGTGTCCATAGCCGCGAACTAGGTCGTCGATGTGGATGAAGGAATACCAGTTCTTCCCATGAGCGAATCGTCCACCAAGAAAAGATGCAAATAGTTTTTGGAAAACTGGGAATGCCCCTCCATCATTTCCAAGTACTAACCCAAAGCGAGTGAAAACAACACGAATACCTAGTGCTTCGGCTTCTTTTGCTTTTGCCTCCCAACGCGCGACAGTATCCGCTAGGAAATCGTCTTTATGCGGATTTTTTACCGTATCTAAATAAATCGTTCGTTTAGAAGACGGATAAATGTTGATCGCACTGGCATTGATCCATGTAGTTGGTCTCTGCTCCAAGCGTTTGACGATCTCCAGCAATGCAGAAGTTGCTTCCAAACGGCTCTTTAAGATTTTTTCTTTATACTCATCGGTCCAACGCGAACCGTTGATACTGGCTCCTGCGAGATTGATGCACACATCGATCCTTGTTGTCCCAAGGTCCGGAACAACATTATCATCTGTCAGCCACTCGATATAATGGATATTATCTTGATCCTCTTTTGGATGCCTCGTTAATATATATAAGGTATGTCCTTCATTTTGAAAGTAGGAGACGAGATGGTTACCTATAAACCCCGTTGCTCCGCTCATTAAAATACGCATATCTATCACCTCGTTTTATTAACTAGTATATTCCCTTTTCGCACATAAAGAAACGTGAATATTTATTAAGAAGCAAAAATAGGTTACAATGAATAAAGGAGGCGAGACCAAATGAAAGTGACAGCGATCCAAGTGCAGCAAAAGAAAAAAGAACGCTATAATATTTTTATTGACGAAACCTATCGCTTTAGCGCCGACGAAGAAGTAGTAGCTAGGTTCCATCTGCTGAAAGGCAGAGAAATCACCGAAGCGGAGATAACGGAGATCGAACAAGCCGATATGCTTCGTACTGGATTAAATAAAGCCATTCACTTTTTATCACATCGTGTCCGTTCGGAAAAAGAAGTGCGGGAGTTTTTAAAAAAACAAGAGATCGAGAATGATCAGATCGAAGTGATACTGGAAATGTTGGTCGACCGCAAATATTTGGACGACGAAGAGTTTGCCTTATTATTTGTCCGCACACAAATCAAAACAACTTTAAAAGGTCCCAAAACAATTGAACGCGAATTGATAGAAAAAGGAATCAGTAAAGAAATCATTGAGCGTGTGATGGCAACTTATTCTGAAGAAGCGCAATTTGAAAATGGTCGAAAAGCAGCCGAGAAAATCATGCGGCGTTCTAAAAAAATGGCAAAGCGCAATATTATCCAAAAAATCGTGACCGATCTAATTCAAAAAGGGTATGGCACAGACGATGCGAAAGCAATTAGTGCGGAAGTTGTAAGTGAGCTTGATACCCAAGAAGAAGATGCTATCTTGGCCGAACAATTCGCCAAAGCCGTCCGCAAAAATAGCCGTCATGATCCAAAAAAAGCCAAACAAAAAATCATTCAGTCTTTGATGCAAAAAGGCTTCAGTTATCATAGTATCCAGGGTTATTTAATGGAACATCCATTGGAAGAGGAGGAATAAACGTTGTACGAACATTTAGATGAATTAGTAGCCAGCCTACTTGCGGAGAATCCGCAGCTTGATAAAGAAAAAGCAGTTTGGTGGGTCGAAATGCTATGGAATGATTTTGAAAGTTCTTATGCAAAAGCTGGTTATCCCTATAAAGGACCCGATTATACGGCTGATTATGTTGCTAAACAAATCCAACAGCATGGGAAACATTTACATGAAATCAATAAAGGAGAGAATAAGTAGTGAAAACAAGAGGATTTGAAGTAGTAAAAACAGAAAATCGTAAATTTGCAGCGGAAACGATCTCCCTGCCACTTCGAGGGGACAAAGGTTCAGCGGGCTATGATTTCTTTTCGAATGAAACCGTTGATATAGCGCCTCTTAAACAGCACATCTTCTGGACAGATGTGAAAAGCTATATGCTAGAAGACGAGGTATTAAAAGTCTACATACGTTCTTCAGTAGGTATCAAAAAAGGATTGGTCCTTTCTAACGGAACAGGCATTATCGATGCCTCCTATTACAATAATCCCGGCAATGACGGGAACATTGGAATCGCGATCCGCAATCAATCAGGCGAAAACGTTCGCGTTGAAAAAGGAGAACGAATCGCCCAAGGTATTTTTGAAAAATATTTGCTTGCTGATGAAGATAACGTCGCCAATGAAGCTAGGATCGGCGGGGTCGGGAGTACAGGTAGATAAGAAACATAGAAAAACCGGCTTAGATGTATAAGCCGGTTTTTAATTAAACAGTTGCTAATTTCATATGCAATTTTTCGTTGCTGAAGATCCAACCGGTGTAAGAAGAGAGAATCTCCAGATCATCGTTCAGCTTCACTACTGCAACGAAAGGATAGTGACCATTACTGCGATAACGTAAGTCGGTAAAAGTCACGTAAGTTCCATCAAGCTTTTCTTCGATTCGCCAGTTATACACTTTTGAGAAAGAGAGAAAAGCCGCTAAATTTTTGTCTTGTTTTGCCTTACGAATGATCTCATTATCTGGTACCGGTAATCGTTCAAATTTTTCATAGATCGAAATATTTCGTTTGAAAGAACGACCGACATAATAATGGTCTTTCGTAGTTACTGCGATACGCCATTGGAAAAAATGAATGGTAGAAGCAGTGATCACTTCCTCTGCATCCGGAATCAGTTTCAACACGCGACCGCGAATGACCTGCTGCGTGATGAAACGCAAGACATAGTATGCGGCAAGCACGACATACAAGGTAATAAACGTTGGCAATGGCGGAGCGCCAAGTAGCCAAAACAAAATCGCGATAATATGTGTGGAAAAGATAAACCAGTCAAATGTATTGATAAATCCAAAAGCGACCCAAGTATCTTTGAATGGCCTGATAGCCTGTGTACCATAGGCGTTGAATATATCGACGAAAATGTGCACGGCAACCGCAATGAAGGTCCAAAGCAGGAGATGTAGGAAAGTTGCCTGTGGAAATAATAAATATAGAATCGATGATAATAGTAATGGCCAAATAGCAAGCATTGGCAATGAATGTGTGACCCCGCGGTGATTTCGCAAGTAGTCTGCATTGTTTTTTAATTTCAAGACAGTATCGATATCGGGGATTTGTGAACCGATTATCGTCGCTGCCATAATGCCGATTGTAGCGGTCGGGTGGCTTCCAATCATCGGGTCAGCCGTAGCTAATGCACCTAATGCTACTCCCATTACGACGTGAGTACCTGTGTCCAAGAATATTCCTCCTTTATGGAATCGGGACGTTAGGATGTGCTAGGAATAAAAGCCGATTCACCTGTTAGATTTGACGAATTCTTCTAGAAGACTATTCAAGTAAGTAGATATTTTGTATAATAGAAAACGGTCAAACAGGTCATGTATACATTATTCCCTGTTTCCATTATACTACACATTGGGAACAACTACACATTAGAAATTTATTAGAATTTAGGGGATATTTAGTGAAAAACGATAGTTTAGATTGGGACCAATCAAAAATCAATGCTTTCCAAAAAGCCCTAGTTGGCTGGTATGAGAGCAATAAGCGAATATTGCCATGGCGTGAGAATAATGATCCTTATCGCATCTGGGTATCTGAAGTGATGCTGCAACAGACGAAAGTAGACACCGTTATTCCGTATTTTGAACGTTTTATGACAACTTTTCCAACGATGCGGGATTTTGCAGAAGCGGAAGAAGCTGCTATTTTGAAGATATGGGAAGGGCTGGGCTATTATTCACGTGTACGCAACCTTCAAAAAGCGATGCAGCAAGTCTTACTGGATCATGCTGGTAAAGTACCCAGCGATCTGCAGACGATATTGTCACTTAAAGGTGTAGGCCCTTACACAGCAGGCGCTATTTTAAGTATTGCTTATGAACAGGCAGAGCCGGCGATCGACGGTAACGTCATGCGGGTCATGTCGCGGGTGTTCAAAATCGATGCCGATATCATGAAACCGGCAACGCGCAAACTTTTTGATAGTAAATTAAGACCCTTACTGGCAGGAACAAAACCATCTTCCTTTAATCAAGGACTCATGGAGGTTGGTGCATTGATTTGCACACCAAAACAACCAATGTGCCTGTTGTGTCCGCTGAATGAGTTTTGCGAAGCGCATCAAGATGGAACGGAGCTCGATTATCCAGTTAAAATCAAAAAAACAAAAGTGACTAAGAAAAAACGGATCGCAGTGATCGCAATACGAGAAGATGGCAAATATCTCATTGAGCAGCGCCCTAACACAGGCTTATTAGCTGGACTTTGGCAGTTCCCAACGATCGATATCACCGAAGATCTTTCTCCTGCCGCAATCAAACTGCAGTTTTTGAAAGAATATCACTTAGATATCCATCTCAGCCAAACACCTGTCACTGCGGTCAAACACATTTTCTCTCATTTGGTGTGGAATGTAGATGTTTATACCGCAGTGATCGATGGTTATGAAAAGAAAGACAGTTGGGAATTTGTCCGGGAAGAAGAGCTAGAACAATTTGCTTTTCCCGTGCCTTATCAGAAAATGTGGCGTCAATATAAGGAGGAAAATAATGACTAAAGTAGCATTAATAACAGGAAGTAGTAGAGGCCTTGGCAGAGAGATCGCAATTTCTTTAGCGAGAGAAGGCTATGACATTGCAGTCAACTTTGCAAGAAATCGCAAAAAAGCAGAAGCTGTACAAGCAGAGATCCAAGCGCTAGGCAGAAAATGCGAGATTTTCCGGGCAAATGTCGGAGATGTCGCGAAAATAAAAACCTTATTTGAAGAAGTCGATGCAGCATTCGGACGGCTTGATCTATTTATCAACAACGCAGCGAGCGGAGTGCTTCGGCCTTTGATGGAACTCGAAGAATCTCACTGGGATTGGACGATGAATATCAATGCAAAAGCACTACTGTTCGCTGGACAAGAAGCAGCGAAACGAATGACTAAAAATGGGGGCGGCAAGATCATCAGTTTGAGTTCGATCGGAGCGATTCGTTATTTAGAAAACTATACGACAGTTGGCGTATCGAAAGCGGCGGTAGAATCACTGACTCGATATTTAGCAGTAGAATTGGCACCTCTTGGGATTGTCGTTAATGCGGTTTCTGGTGGATTGATCGAAACCGAAGCATTGGACCATTTTCCGAATAAAGCGGAACTGATCGCGGATGCAACAAGTAAAACACCAGCAGGTAGAATGGTAGCACTGGATGATTTGGTCCAAGCTGTTTTATTCTTGGCTAGTGGAAAAGCCGACATGATCCGTGGTCAAACGATCGTGGTCGACGGTGGACGGACTTTATTAGTATAAAGGAAGGTTTTTACAGCTAAAATCAGATTTTATAATGAATTTTGGGCAAGTTACAGAATATATAGTTTTTTAGAAAGCAATAGTTGTGTTATAATGGATTTGGATATGTTAGTACATGAAGAAAGTAGGATAAAGTATGTACCTACCTAGAGAAAAAGAAACAATTCAAATCAAAAGCTACAAACATAACGGTAAACTTCATCGTACTTGGAAGAAAACGGTTGTCCTAAAATCCACAGAAAATATCATTATCGGCGGCAATGATCATACACTTGTTGTAGAATCAGACGGGAGAAAATGGGTGACCCGCGAGCCAGCGATTTGTTATTTTCACAGTGAGTATTGGTTCAATGTGATTTCGATGATCAGAGAAGACGGGATTTATCACTACTGCAATCTGGGAACGCCATTTGCAATGGATGAGGAAGCACTCAAGTATATTGATTATGATCTTGACATTAAAGTCTTTCCGGACGGCAGATTTCATTTGCTGGATGAAGGAGAATATGAGCAACATCGTAAGCAAATGCATTACCCTGACGCTATTGATCGTGTACTTCGAAAGAATGTCGATATCTTGAGTCACTGGATTTTAGATAAAAAAGGACCGTTCTCTCCGGATTATATTGATATTTGGTATGATAAGTATAAAGAGTATCGTTAAAAAAAGAACGCTGGGATATCCCGGCGTTCTTTTTTTTAGTCATTTGTAATAGAAATGTTGATTTTGTTGGCTTCGCGGTGGCGAATTTTAAAGCTGTGGATCAGCTTTTCCAAGTAATCAAGTGTTTCCTGATAGCCGTAAATACTGGCGATAATGCGCATCAAATGATATTTATCTAACATTTCATCATCTTTTTCAAAACCATTTGGATCAATCTCTTTCATAAATAGCTGTAGCAACTCTTGAGAATCCTGTACGAGATTCTGTTCTGCATATTCTTCGTCGATCGATACTTTATCGATGTAGGTGAGAAGCAGCTGTTCATGTTTCTCGGTCAGATAATCGATCTGTTGCCTGATCAATTCTTGCTTTTCATCGGAAAGCTGAAGATAATCATTTTCATAGCGGTTTTGGATTTTAAGCAGTTCATAAGCTTTCTGTGAACAAAGAATCATCTGCCGATAGACCGCGATCTTCCGACCTTTCGATACTTCATTTTTCTTTAAAAACGTACGTTCTTCGCGATAAAGATCATAAATACTACGCGTTTGCCCCAATTGTTTCTCCATCCACTTCATGTCTTTCTTTAAAAGCGGAAAGTCGGCGGCATGCCGTAAATTAAGCTTTATCCAGCGAACGATCTCTGTATTGGTCTGATAGATCAATTGAAATAAAGAAATCTCATATTTGGGCGGGATAAACAGCATATTTACGATAAAGGCTGCTACCAGTCCCAGCATGATCGTTCCGAAACGAATCAAGGCGATTTGAAGAAATTCTGTTCCAGGAGAATCCATGATGACGATCAGCGTTACGACAGTCAATCCAATCGTATTTTCCAACTTGAGTTGAATCAGTAAGGCCACACAGATGATAGACGCGACACCGATCAAAATAAAATCATGGCCGATAAATAATCCAAATATAATAGCAATGATCGCTCCGATAATATTCCCTTGTGCACGCTCCAAAATGGTTAGGTAGGAGCGGTAGAGGGAAGGCTGAATGGCGAAGACTGCTGAAATACCAGCAAGTGACGGAGATGGTGAATGGCACAATTTTGCAATGAAGAGCGCCAGACAAATGGCGATTCCAGTTTTTAAAATTCTTGCTCCGAATTTCATTTGTCGTATTCCTCTCTCTTATATTTCCTTTTTAGTACATTTCTTGTTGCTATTATAACAAGTAATTGCGCGGATGTCTTGATTATTTACGTGCCATATCGGCAAAGACATGTTCCGCTGCTGTGATTGTATCCTCGATATCCTTATCGGTGTGCGCTGTCGTGATAAATAATGCTTCATACTTGGAAGCAGCTAGATTTACTCCTTCTTCGAGCATGCCCTTGAAGAAACGTCCGAATCGTTCGCTATCGGAGGCTTTAGCATCTTCATAATTTTTAACCGATCTTTCTGTAAAGTAAACTGTTAATGATCCACCGATCTGGTTGATCGTTACAGCAATTCCGTTCTTATCCGCAGCGTTTTGCAAGCCTGCTTTGAGTTTTTCACCAAGCCGATTCAACTCCTCATAGATACCGGGCTGTTCCAGTACTTCTAGACAAGCGATCCCGGTTTGGATAGAAGCAGGATTACCAGCATGCGTTCCAGCTTGATAAGCAGGTCCAAGTGGTGCTACTTTTTCCATAATATCGATTCGGCCACCGTAAGCTCCGATTGGCAATCCACCGCCGATCACTTTCCCAAGCGCGGTCAAGTCAGGTGTTACATGCAGTAAGTTCTGCGCACCGCCATACATAAAGCGGAAAGCGGTAATAACCTCATCATAGATTACGAGTGCTCCTGCTTGATGAGTAAGCTCATTGACACTTTCTAAAAAGCCAGGTTCCGGAGCTACCATCCCGAAATTCCCAACGATCGGCTCTACAAGAACCGCAGCGACTTGATCACCCCAAGCTGATAATGCTTCTTTAAAAGCAGGAATGTCATTGAATGGAACGGTGATCACTTCTTTTGCAGTCGCTTCTGTCACGCCTGCTGAGTCCGGCGAACCAAGCGTAGACGGACCAGATCCGGCTTCTACGAGCACTAGATCAAAGTGGCCATGATAGCTTCCTCCGAATTTAATGATCTTGTCGCGACCGGTATAAGCACGAGCTACGCGAATCGTGGTCATAACTGCTTCTGTTCCAGAATTGGTAAACCGAACTTTTTCCAAAGAAGGAATCGCTGCTTTTAATTTTTTCGCAAAATGGATCTCATGGACAGTAGGCGTGCCGAAGATCAATCCATTTTCCGCCACTTTACGTAAGGCAGCAGCAATGTGCGGATGCGCGTGACCGGTAACAATCGGACCGAATGCTTGCAGATAATCAATATATTTATTGCCGTCTACATCCCAAAAATACGCACCGACAGCTCGTTCCATTGTTACAGGCGTTCCGCCGCCTACACCTTTATAAGACCGAGAAGGGCTATTTACCCCACCAACAATATGTTCCAAGGCCTCTTTATGCAGTTCTTCTGATTTACTATGATTCACAATTGACATCTC
Source organism: Listeria grayi DSM 20601 (assembly GCF_000148995.1). Taxonomy (GTDB): domain Bacteria; phylum Bacillota; class Bacilli; order Lactobacillales; family Listeriaceae; genus Listeria; species Listeria grayi. The sequence continues at coordinate 1,035,581 of NZ_GL538352.1, read as the reverse complement.
CTTATTAATTTCATCTCTTCTATTTTATATAAAAACTTACGGAGTAGCAAACGCAAGTTGATTGCTTATTTCTATGAAAAGTCCTACACTTTTACTATAGAATAATAAATAAAGGTGCTGAGTAGAGAAATGAAAGTATTATTTACAATGGATATCCCAGAAGAATTAAAGAAAATACAAGCAGAGAAATGGCCAGATGATGAGTTTTATTACCAAGAACAAGCGAAAGACAGCGACGTCATCAGTAAAGTGGATGTCCTTATTGCTTATAGTAGTAAAAGCACCGCGAAGTACGTAGAAGAAGCCAAGAATTTAAAATTGATGATGGTATTTTCAGCAGGAGTTGATTCACTGCCAGTAGATATTTTAAAAGAAAAGCAAGTGAAGGTAGCGAATGTCCGCGGTATACACGCCATCCCCATGGGCGAGTTTGCAATCGGGTTCATGCTAGATCACGCAAAAAAACTATCCCGTTTCTTTAAATCACAAGGCTACCGCTTATGGGAAAAAGGAAGTAGTTTGACAGAGCTTGCAGGACACACACTTGTTGTTGCTGGAACTGGAGCGATCGGATCCAAGGTTGCTGAATTGGCAAAAGCTTTTGATATGGAAGTATATGGACTTAATACAACCGGACACGATGTACCTGCGTTTGACAAAACATTTCCTATTGAACAATTAGAAGAAGTGGCAGCTAAAGCAGAATATTTCGTATCTGTACTTCCAAACACCGAGGCAACTACAGGTCTATATAAGGATACTTTTTTTGAGAACATGCCGGAGCAAGGCGTTTTCATTAACATTGGTAGAGGGAGTGCAGTAGAAGAAAGTGTTTTAGTGAAGGCGGCTGAAACAAAACAAATCGCGGCCTTCTATTTAGATGTCTTGCCGGAAGAACCGCTTCCGAAAGAAAGCAAACTGTGGACACTTGACAATGTCTTTCTAACACCGCATGTATCAGGGACATCAGATAAATATGTATATCGGGGCTTCGATATTTGGCTTGAGGTCTTTGAACAATTTAAAAAAGAAGAACCGCTGACTAACGAAGTTGATCTTGAGAAGGGCTACTAGGGAAATTGGCTTATTGACATCGTTCGTCACTTTCCGTTAAAATAAGAATATAATTAAAATGAGAAAGGAGTGCGTGGCGATGTCTCATTCACATTCGCATTTAGCAGAAGCAATTGATGTTTTAAAACGGACTGGCGTCAGGATCACTCCACAACGGCATGCGATATTGGAATTTCTGATCAATTCGCATACCCATCCAACTGCCGATGATATTTATCGAGCTTTAGAAAGCACTTATCCCAATATGAGCGTTGCGACTGTCTACAATAATTTACGCGTTTTCCGTGATGCAGGGCTGATCAAAGAATTATCTTACGGCGACGCATCCAGCAGATTTGATTTCAGTACCTCTGATCACTATCATGCGATATGCAACAATTGTGGTAAAATAGTAGATTTTCATTATCCGGGGTTAGATGAAGTGGAAAACTTTGCGGCACATATGACTGGTTATGAAGTAGATAATCATCGTTTGGAAGTTTATGGATTATGCCCCGATTGCAAAAATAAAATTCAATAAATGATAAAACTGTTGGCATTGGCTTAAAGAATTAAGCAATAGCTAACAGTTTTTTTGTGGGTAGAGAATGCATAAAATGATGATTTTCATGCAATATACACAAAGAAAAGAGAGATAAATAGTTAAAAAAGCACTTTATTTAATTTTTATGCATAATTATATTGACATATTGTTGTAAAATTGATATATTAGTTTTCGGCGCTGATAATAAGCTGTTTACGAAAAAACATTTTAAAAATTAATTTAAAAAGTTGTTGACAGTAACCGCCATAAATGATATGATTTAAAAGTCGCAAAAAGCTGTTGAAACATTGCAGCTAAGCGAAAAAACGACCTTTGAAAACTGAACAAAAAGAAGACGAAATGGTAACGGAACAGTATGTTTCGGAACATCGCAAGCGGAAACAAAAAGTTGTTTCCAAATAGTAACAAACTAGTAAGTAATTGCTAGCGAAGTCAATTTATGACGCGAGGAATTTATTCGGTCAAACGAATAAATATTCAAACGCACTTTATTTTAAAGAGAGTTTGATCCTGGCTCAGGACGAACGCTGGCGGCGTGCCTAATACATGCAAGTCGAACGAATGACCTTAGGAGCTTGCTCCTTTGGTCGTTCGTGGCGGACGGGTGAGTAACACGTGGGCAACCTGCCTGTAAGATTGGGATAACTCCGGGAAACCGGAGCTAATACCGAATAATAATCAGCTCCGCATGGAGCAGGTTTGAAAGGCGGCTTCGGCTGTCACTTACAGATGGGCCCGCGGTGCATTAGCTAGTTGGTGGGGTAAAGGCCTACCAAGGCGACGATGCATAGCCGACCTGAGAGGGTGATCGGCCA
>NZ_GL538352.1:0-1028760 GCF_000148995.1 Listeria grayi DSM 20601 | reverse complement strand
ATGATCAGGTAGATAGGTTTGGAGTGGAAGTATGGCAACATATGGAGCGGACAAATACTAATCGATCGAGGACTTAACCAATAAAAATGATTATCGGTGAAAACTTTACAATCTTTCTTCTCTAGTTTTGAGAGAATGTTTTTCTCTTATATTGTCTGGTAGTTATGGCGAGAAGGTCACACCCGTTCCCATCCCGAACACGGTAGTTAAGCTTCTCTGCGCCAATGGTAGTAGGGGGTTTCCCCCTGTGAGAGTAGGTCGCTGCCGGGCAGTAATTTGGAGGTTTAGCTCAGCTGGGAGAGCATCTGCCTTACAAGCAGAGGGTCAGCGGTTCGATCCCGTTAACCTCCACCATTTTTGCCGGCTTAGCTCAGTTGGTAGAGCAACTGATTTGTAATCAGTAGGTCGCGAGTTCGACTCTTGCAGCCGGCACCATTTTTCTTGTTTGAGCCGTTAGCTCAGTTGGTAGAGCATCTGACTTTTAATCAGAGGGTCGATGGTTCGAGCCCATCACGGCTCACTTTTATGCGGGTGTGGCGGAATTGGCAGACGCACCAGATTTAGGATCTGGCGCCGCAAGGCGTGGGGGTTCAAGTCCCTTCACCCGCATTATATTTGTTATAAGTTGCGGAAGTAGTTCAGTGGTAGAACATCACCTTGCCAAGGTGGGGGTCGCGGGTTCGAACCCCGTCTTCCGCTCCAATTTATTCCAAATATTGCCGGGGTGGCGGAACTGGCAGACGCACAGGACTTAAAATCCTGCGGTGAGTGATCACCGTACCGGTTCGATTCCGGTCCTCGGCACTTTTATAAATCTATATTGTTTTTGCGCCCGTAGCTCAATTGGATAGAGTACTTGACTACGAATCAAGCGGTTAGAGGTTCGACTCCTCTCGGGCGCACTTCTTTAGTACGGGAAGTAGCTCAGCTTGGTAGAGCACTTGGTTTGGGACCAAGGGGTCGCAGGTTCGAATCCTGTCTTCCCGATTTTTATTCTTTCTTTTTGGGGCCTTAGCTCAGCTGGGAGAGCGCCTGCTTTGCACGCAGGAGGTCAGCGGTTCGATCCCGCTAGGCTCCACTTTACAGGTAAATATACTCATATTTAGAGTAGATAGCACCATTATTATTATGGCGGTGTAGCTCAGCTGGCTAGAGCATTCGGTTCATACCCGAAAGGTCGTGGGTTCAACTCCCTCCGCCGCTATCTCTTTATGGACCTTTAGCTCAGTTGGTTAGAGCAGACGGCTCATAACCGTCCGGTCGCAGGTTCGAGTCCTGCAAGGTCCACTTATCACGTTATTGCTATATTGTAATGGAGGAATACCCAAGTCTGGCTGAAGGGATCGGTCTTGAAAACCGACAGGCGGGTAAGACCGCGCAGGGGTTCGAATCCCCTTTCCTCCTTTTTTGTTGTGATTGGTGGACAAAAATTTTATATTATTATCGCGGGGTGGAGCAGTCTGGTAGCTCGTCGGGCTCATAACCCGAAGGTCGCAGGTTCAAATCCTGTCCCCGCAATTCGGTTCCGTGGTGTAGGGGTTAACATGCCTGCCTGTCACGCAGGAGATCGCGGGTTCAAATCCCGTCGGAACCGCCATTTGGCTTGGTAGCTCAGTTGGTAGAGCACTTGATTGAAGCTCAAGGTGTCGGCAGTTCGATTCTGTCCCAAGCCACTTTTACATGCTTTTGCCATGGCGGATGTGGCGAAGTGGTTAACGCACCTGATTGTGGTTCAGGCATTCGTGGGTTCGATTCCCATCATCCGCCCTTTGTTAATCCGTTTTATATATGCGGGTGTAGTTTAGTGGTAAAACTACAGCCTTCCAAGCTGTTGTCGTGGGTTCGATTCCCATCACCCGCTCTTTGTTAATATTCTATTTATCTGTGAAGGGCCTATAGCTCAGCTGGTTAGAGCGCACGCCTGATAAGCGTGAGGTCGATGGTTCGAGTCCATTTAGGCCCATTTTATTCCACAGTAGCTCAGTTGGTAGAGCAATCGGCTGTTAACCGATCGGTCGTAGGTTCGAGTCCTACCTGTGGAGTTATTCTTTAGAAGAATAGATTTTTTAAAACATTTGGGGAAGTACTCAAGTGGCTGAAGAGGCGCCCCTGCTAAGGGTGTAGGTCGCGAAAGCGGCGCGAGGGTTCAAATCCCTCCTTCTCCGCCAGATGTAGGCCCGTTGGTCAAGCGGTTAAGACACCGCCCTTTCACGGCGGTAACACGGGTTCGATTCCCGTACGGGTCATAATTTTAAAAAAGTAATGCCAACTTTGGTATTACTTTTTTTATGTATGTAGAAAGAAGGTGTCTTCATGACGGATAGATTCCGATTTTGGGTCTTAACTACAGTAGTTGCAATATCAGGATTATCTCAGGGGTTATTGCTGCCTTTGATTGCAATTATTTTTGAAGAAAAAGGTATTTCTTCGAGTATCAACGGATTGCATGCCACGGGAATTTATATTGGCGTGTTGCTAGTATCACCTTTTATTGAGGCACCTCTTCATAAATATGGCTTTAAACCAGTTATTTTAGTCGGAGCAGCGATAGTAGGGGTCGCCATTCTTTTATTTCCGATCTACTTTAATCTTTATTTTTGGTTTTTACTGCGCTTGCTAATTGGAGTCGGTGATCATATGCTTCACTTTTCTTCACAAACCTGGATCGGGGCGATAAGCGACCCTTCTAAAAGAGGAAGGAACATGTCCATCTATGGACTGTTTTTCTCCGTAGGGTTTGCCGTGGGACCACAGTTAGTTAATCTAGCAAGTTTCTCACAAAATTTGCCATTTTATTTGTCTGGACTATTAATTTTAGTCACTTGGATCATTCTGTGGAAATTAGATAATGGTTTTATTTCCTCGGGCAAAAAAATCCGAGCGATTTCTTTCTTTGATAGTTTTAAACGGTTTTCCAGCGTGCTGAAAACAAGCTGGGTCGCAATGATTCCGCCATTTCTATATGGCGTATTGGAAACAGGATTGAATGCTACTTTTCCAGTTGTTGGCCTGCGTGAAGGGATGGGGACGGCTGTTATTACCATTATTATATCCTCATTTTCAGTAGGGACGATTCTATTTCAACTGCCGATCGGGATTTTTAGCGACCGGGTAGGAAGAGGAAACTTATTGCCGTTTCTGACGATTGGGGGAGCATTTTTGTTTTTAATACTTGCTTTTGTTCATCACACGCTACTTTTTATTCTCCTGTTCTTTATTCTAGGGATTTTTCTTGGTTCGCTGTATTCCCTCGGCTTATCCTATATGACAGATTTAACGGCATTGGAGCTATTGCCGGCTGGAAATATCCTCGTAGGGATGTGTTTTAGTGCTGGGAGTATCGTGGGGCCGATCTTTACGGGGAATTTGATTAGTCACTTTGGTCCGGCTAGTTTTTATTACACGGTGGCCGCCCTATTGTTGGCCGGTACAGTGTTGCTTTTTAATGGAGGAAATAATAAACAAAATTCAGTTAATTTCTAAAAAAGGGGTTGCTTTTCATGATATGGCTATGTATAATTATGAAAACAATACAAGTTAACACCAACTAAATATTAGCTCTTATTATGAGTGGTAGAGGGACTGGCCCGATGAAACCCAGCAACCTTTCAATTTTTTATTGAAAAGGTGCTAATTCCTGCAAAGCTTCAGTAAGCTTTGAGAGATAAGAGAGATGCGATATTATTTTTTCAGTGATAAATCAACCTCTCTAATTCTCTAGGGAGGTTTTTTCGTGTGTTGGAAGCTCGGAGAAAGGAGAAAAGATATATGGTAAAAGCAATTAGTTCAAATTTGGGGTATCCGCGTTTAGGGGAGAAAAGAGAATGGAAGCGAGCATTAGAGCGCTATTGGAATGGTGCGATCTCGCAAGAAGAATTGGAAAAGGAAACGAAACAAATTCGGTTGCAGTCATTGAAGAAACAACAGGAGAAGGGTGTAGAACTGATTCCTGTAGGCGATTTTAGTTATTATGATCATATTTTGGATACAAGTTTGACATTCGGTGTTATTCCGAAGCGTTTCGAAACGGATCAACCTTCCTTAGATACATATTTCGAAATTGCCCGAGGACGAGAAAACGCAGTTGCTTCAGAAATGACGAAATGGTTTAATACGAATTATCATTATATCGTGCCGGAATTAAAAGATGCAGCACCGCATTTAGCTTTCAACCGCCCGTTAAAATATTATTTGGAAGCAAAGGAAGAGCTTGGGATCGATGGTAAACCAGTTGTGGTGGGGCCGATCACTTATTTAAAATTAGGGAAAGGAAGCGAAGGCGATTTTGAAGGGTTATTAGATCAATTTATCCCGCTATATACTCAATTGATCAAAGAACTAGAAGAAGGCGGCGTGAAGTGGGTACAGATCGACGAACCTTATCTAGCAACAAGTTTTCCGAAAGAAGAGCTGGCACTTTATAAAAAAACATATGAAGCTATCCGTGCTGCGGCACCAGAAATAAAAATCGAGCTCCAAACTTATTTTGAAAGTTTGGACTATTATGAAGATATTGTTAAATTGCCTGTCGATGCGATTGGTATCGATTTTGTACATGATCATGGGGAATCTTTGGAAGCACTTGAGAAATTTGGCTTTCCAGCTGATAAAATTTTGGGTGTCGGTATCATCAATGGGCGTAATGTATGGCGGAGTGATTTGGCAAAACAAAAAGCATTGCTTGAAAAAATCGTTACACTTGCAAAGGCCGAAATCATTTTCGTCCAGCCGTCAAACTCTTTACTGCATGTACCTGTAACTAAAAAGACGGAACCTGATCTAGAAGAGGTATTGTGGAATGGCTTATCATTTGCTGATGAAAAACTAGATGAGATCGTTCTTTTGACAAAAGCACTGAATGGTGAAGAAACTGCTGATTTCGCGGCTTCTACCAATGCGGTTGCAGCACTGAATGCTTCCTCGCACCGTAATAATAATGAAGTCCAAACAGCGATCAAGAATTTAGAAAATGTCACGGTAGAACGGGACTTACCATTTGCAGAACGTATCAAACAGCAGCACGAATGGTTAAAACTACCATTACTTCCGACGACGACGATCGGTAGCTTCCCACAATCACCTGAAGTACGGAAAAAACGAGCAGAATGGCTGAAAGGTAATTTATCCGACAGTGATTATGATACGTATATCAAAGCAGAAATCAAACGTTGGATCGAGATCCAAGAAGATCTAGATATTGATGTATTAGTACATGGTGAGTTCGAACGTACGGATATGGTCGAATATTTCGGTCAGAAATTAGCTGGCTTTAAGGCGACAAAATTCGGCTGGGTACAATCCTATGGTTCCCGCGCGGTACGTCCACCACTTATTTACGGAGATGTCGCTTTTACAGAAGAAATCACTGTAAAAGAAAGTGTATATGCCCAATCGCTGACAGATCGTCCTGTAAAAGGAATGCTCACTGCACCGGTAACGATCATCAACTGGAGCTTTGTGCGTGACGATATCCCAAAAAGCGAGGTCGCGAATCAAGTTGGTTTGGCACTCCGTACAGAAGTAGAGGCGCTTGAGGCAAATGGCATTCGGGTCATCCAAGTTGATGAGCCGGCACTTCGCGAAGGACTGCCGCTTAAAGAATCACGTTGGAAAGAATATTTAGAGGATGCCGTTTACTCATTCAAGCTAACAACGACTTCTGTCAAAAATGATACGCAGATCCATACGCATATGTGTTACTCGGATTTTGATGATATTATCGATACGATCAGCGCACTAGATGCCGACGTGATTTCGATCGAGACCTCGCGAAGTCATGGTGAGATCATCTCTACGTTTGAAGAAGTAACTTATGATAAAGAGATCGGTCTGGGTGTTTATGATATCCACAGTCCACGTGTTCCAACCGTGGAAGAGATCCAAGACAACATCAAACGTGCGCTTCGTGCAATCGATGTCAAACAATTTTGGATCAACCCTGATTGTGGACTGAAAACGAGAAAAGAGCCAGAAACGATTGCAGCCTTAAAAGACATGGTCAAAGCGACTAAAGAAATTCGTGCGGAATACCAAGTAACGGAAAAGTAGAAAAGGAGGAGATAGGATGACTAAGCTAAATAAAGAAACAATAGTGGCGCAAATTGGAAATCGAAAATGTGAAACGACTGGTGCAGTTAATATGCCGATTTATTTTTCTACAGCTTACCGTCATACAGATCTCGGCGTTTCTACTGGATATGATTATACCCGCACTGGTAACCCGACTCGAGATGTGCTGCAAGAGGCACTTGCCAAGCTGGAAAATGGGAAACACGCTTTTGCAACGAGCTCTGGAATGAGCGCCATCCAGCTTGTATTCCAATGTTTTAAAAGCCACGACCACATCATTACGAATCAAGATCTATATGGCGGGACTTTTCGCTATTTTAAACAATTGGAAACTCAATATGCCATTGATTTTTCTTATTGGAATGGCGGTGTAGAGGAGTTAAAAGAAATTGTCACGGATCAAACAAAAGCCATTTATATTGAAACGCCTACTAACCCATTGATGCAGGAAACGGATATCAAAGCAGTAGCCGCATTCGCACATACGCATGATTTGCTAATAATCGTTGATAATACATTCTATACACCTGTGTTACAGCAGCCGCTAAATGATGGTGCGGACATCGTTATCCACAGTGCAACGAAATATCTTGGCGGGCATAATGATCTGCTCGCTGGGGTCGTTGTAGTAAATGATGATGATTTAGGCGCGTTTTATTTTGATCAGCTGAATGCGACGGGGGCTGTGCTCTCTCCGTTTGACAGTTGGTTATTGATCCGTGGTTTAAAAACACTGGTCTTGCGAGTAGAACGACATCAGGAGAATGCGAGAAAAGTTGCTTCTTTCCTAGAATCACATCCGCTTGTGGAAAAAGTACTTTATCCCGGAAAAGGTGGGATGATCAGTTTTTACATCAAAAACGAAAAACAAGTTTCTCCGCTTCTAAAGGCCTTGGAATTATTTTCGTTTGCAGAAAGTTTGGGCGGCGTGGAGAGCCTGATCACTTATCCGGCAACGCAGACGCATGCTGATATCCCCGAAGACTTGCGAAAATCATATGGACTTACGAATGAACTTTTGCGTATTTCGGTAGGTATCGAATCCAGCGATGATCTGATTCACGATCTCAAACAGGCATTTGATACCCTCACGAAAGAGGTGACGCAAAATGTCTGATAAAAAACAGCCAGCAACAGAAGTGATCGAAGCAGCTCTTGGAATCGATAAACATACAGGTGCCCTCAATACACCGATTTATTTGTCCTCGACATTCCACCAGCATGACTTTGATGATTATCATGAATATGATTATGCCAGAAGCGGAAATCCGACTCGAGCGGCTGCTGAAAAAGCGGTTGCAGCTCTGGAAGGTGCCGAACATGGTTTTGCTTTCGCCAGTGGAATGGCAGCGATCTCTGCCGCTTTATTCACATTATCAGCCGGCGACCACTTTATTATTTCAAAAGATGTGTACGGTGGGACGTATCGCTTGGTCGAGCAAGTATTGCCACGCTTTGGGATTCGTTATACATTTGTTGACACGACGAATCTGGATGAGGTAGCAGCAGCGTTTGAAGTCGAAACAAAACTGGTCTATGTGGAAACTCCTTCCAACCCACTGCTTCAAGTGACAGACATCGCGACGGTCGCCAAGCTAGCAAAGGCACATAACAGCTATTTATTTGTGGATAATACCTTTTTAACGCCAATCATTCAAAAACCGCTTGAACTTGGCGCAGACCTGGTTATCCATAGTGCGACGAAATTTTTGTCGGGGCACAGTGATATTTTAGCAGGAGCTATTGCTACCAATCGCTCGGAATTAGCGGAGCAGATCTACTTTTTGCAAAATTCAACGGGCGGTGTGCTCGGTGCGCAAGATGCCTGGTTATTATTGCGCGGTATCAAGACGCTTCATGTGCGAATGGAAAAAAGCGCCGAATCGGCATTACAGCTGGCTACTTTTTTAGAAAGCCATCCAGCAGTGGAAAGTGTTTATTATCCAGGGCTGATCTCTCATTTAGGCTATACTATCCAGGAGGCGCAAGCTAGAAATGGCGGAGCGGTATTGTCCTTCGATCTTGGTAGCGAAGAAAATGCTCGCAAATTTGTTGAACAAATCAAGATTCCGGTCTTTTCTGTGAGCCTTGGAGCAGTAGAAAGTATTCTTTCCTACCCAGCGAAGATGAGTCACGCAGCGATGCCGAGGGAGGAACGACTTAATCAGGGGATAACGGATGGACTACTGCGTTTCTCTGTTGGATTGGAAGCGATTTCCGATCTGCTTGCTGATTTTGAGAATGCTCTTCAAGTACTTTCAGAAGGGTGTGAAGTGAAATAATGAATCTTCGTAGAGATTTGAATGAAAAAGTATTGATCGCTGACGGAGCAATGGGGACGTTGCTATATTCCTATGGGATCGACCGTTCGTTTGAAGAATTGAACCTTTCTCATCCGGATGATGTCAGCGGTATCCATCGTGCCTACATCGAAGCCGGTGCAGATATTATTCAGACCAATACGTATGGCGCGAATTACATCAAGCTTTCTCGATATGGTCTGGAAGATGAAGTGAAAAAAATCAACCAAGCAGCAATCAGACTTGCGAAAGAAGCTGCTAGAGGGACTGGGACATATATTCTAGGAACGATGGGTGGTATCAACGGCTCAAGCGATACGAAGTTGCCGCTTGCTTCCGAAGAAGAAGTCAAACGCAGTTTTAGAGAACAGCTTTACTGTTTTTTATTAGAAGGTGTTGATGGTTTGCTGCTCGAAACTTTTTACGATGTCGATGAGCTCAAAACGGTACTCAAGATCGTACGAGAAACGACCGATCTGCCAGTTATCGCCAATGTTTCGATGCATGAACCAGGACTTCTCCAAAATGGCCAGCAACTGCCGGAGGTCTTAAAGGAACTTGAAGCACTTGGCGCGGATTGTGTGGGTATGAATTGCCGATTAGGTCCTTATCACATGGCGAGAGCCCTTGAAACAGTACCGATTTTGCAAAAAAGTCATTTAGCCGTTTATCCGAATGCCAGTCTGCCAGAAGTTCGCGGGGGAAAAGTCGTCTATCATACGGAAACAGAATATTTCCAAAACTATGGAGAGATTTTTCGCCAAGAAGGTGCAAGGATCATTGGCGGCTGTTGCGGAACAACTCCAGAACACATACGAGCATTGCGCGAAGGTCTGAAATCCTTTGAACCAGTAACAAGTAAAAAAGTCCGACCGATCATTGAACTGGTTCCTGCTGAAAAATTAGAAGACGATGGCGAAGAGCGTTTGTTGGATAAAGTGAAGCGCGAGCATACGATCTTGGTAGAACTGGATCCGCCCCGGACGTTTGATACCGATAAATTCTTTGAGGGAGCAGAAGCGCTGCATGAAAATGGTGTCGATGCCATTACGATCTCCGATAATTCACTCGCTTCTCCGCGAATCAGCAATATGGCGCTGGCTTCGATCTTAAAACACCAATACGGCATCAAACCATTGGTACATTTAACGACGCGTGATCATAATCTAGTCGGTATGCATTCTCATATCATGGGCTTCCACAAGCTAGGCCTCCATGATGTTTTAGCGATCACTGGTGATCCAACGAAGGTAGGTGATTTCCCTGGAGCTTCTTCCGTTTTCGACCTACGCTCAGTCGAACTTGTCCAGCTGATCAAAAAATATAATGCCGGTATTTCCTATACTGGAAAATCGTTAAAAGAAAAGGGCCGTTTCCATGTAGCAGCAGCTTTTAACCCGAATGTATTGAATGTGGAAAAAGCAGTCAAGTTGATTCAGCGGAAAGTGGAGTACGGCGCGGATTATATTATTACGCAGCCAGTCTACGATAAAGAAAAAATTGCGATCTTAAAGGATGCACTGCAAAAAGCAGATATCAAGGTGCCACTTTTCATTGGCGTAATGCCGCTTTTGTCAGGTAGAAATGCCGAATTCTTGCACAATGAAGTTCCGGGAATCAGACTCCCAAATGAAGTAAGGGAACGGATGCGGGAAGCTGAGGCGGCGGATCGTTCCAAAGAAGAAGGAATGAAGATCGCGAAGGAAATTATCGACAGTATCTATACCGAATTCAATGGTATTTATATCATTACACCTTTTCTTCGCTATGATTTGTCGGTGGAACTTGCGACATATATTCAAAATAAAAAAGAGACCCATGTGCTTGAAAAATAGCAGGGTCTCTTTTTTTAATTCAATAAATTGCGTGACAATAATCCTAATAAAAATCCAACGGCAAGCATCACGCCGAAAATCGTGATCGCTTTCGAGGTAGCTTTCATTCCCGGCATCATGGAAACTGGTTCCGATTTGCCGATGTAAGCAACAACCGCTTTGATGGCATGAGGCAGACTGAGTAAGATCAAGAGGATCCACCATGTTGCCTGATGCGTAAAGATCAATGAGATCTCGAAAATATAGGCAAATAGGAAAGCGGCAGCGAATAAAAAGGTTGCAGCTTTGCGTCCTAAAAGAATAGCCAGTGTCAATCGACCATTTTGTTTGTCAGGAACAAGGTCTCGCAGACTATTGGCTAGCAGCAAGTTGCCGACGAGTACCATGATCGGGATCGATACATAGACGATAAACGGACCGACAAAACCGGTTTGCAGGAAAAAAGAAATGAAGGTAATGATGCCTCCCATGAAAAAACCGGCCATGATCTCTCCGAAGGGTGTATAAGCGATCGGATAAGGCCCCCCTGTGTAAAGAAAGCCGACGATCATACAAATTGCCCCAAGTAGACCTACATACCAGGTCGTTTCCAAGGAAAGATAGACACCGCCTAGAATCGATAATGCATATAGGAAAATAGCTAAGAAAAGAACAAAGCCAGGACGCATGCCGTTCCGGACGATCGCACCGCCATTTCCGACTGAATGTTCATCATCATGGCCTTTGCGGTAATCATAATATTCATTGAATAAATTTGCTGATGTTTGAATGAAAAAGCATGAGATCAACATCACGAGAAAACGTGTGAAGTGAAAATTAGAGTAATTCATTGCTACTGCTGTTCCTAAAAAGACTGGTACAAAAGAAGCAACAAGTGTGTGTGGTCTGAGGAGCTGCCACCATTTTTGGAATCCAGTTTGTTTGGCAATGACTGGTTTTGAAGCTGTCGCCATTAATTCTCTCCCTTTCTATGTCTGTTTTTGAACAGACGCTCTTCTTTACATTTTAGAGAATAACGGGTTCGTAGTCAATGAATATCGCTCTAAAGGAAAATAAACACAAACCAAGCAGCATCTGCCGATTTTTGATATAATGGAAGATGTGAACGTTAAAGGAGAGTTGAAAAATATGAGCGTAAAGGATGCCCTTGAATTATTTGAGCAAGCAAAACAAGTCGCTGCGACGAAACAAAATACCTTACTCAGCTGGGTAACAGAACTGCCTGCTGATACAAATGTAATAAATGTTTTTGAAAAAGCAGCTTCTTCTTTTCGGGGAGAACGTTTTTTTTGGCAAGACCCTGAGCAAGGGTTTACGTATGTGGGTCTCGGCGTAACGAACCGTTATACGGCCGAGGAAGAAGATTCTTTCCAAGGATTAAAAGAGCGAATGGCAGAGCTAAAAAAACATCTTGTGACAAATAAGGTCGAAGTGGGCACAGGGCCATTATTTATGGGCGGTTTCCGTTTTGATAAAGAAAAAGCTGTGGCAAAGGAATGGCACAGTTTCCGTAAGGCGACTTTTTACTTGCCACTTTATTTGTTGAGCGAAGTAGGCGGGAAAGTATATCTGACCGTCAATACCTTTGTTTTTCCAGATGACAGCACTAAAAAATGGGCAGCAATGAAGGAACAGTGGGAAAGAATCATTTCCAGTGATGTACCGAAATTACAAGCACCGGAGCTCACTTTGGCGAAAGAATTAGATAAGGATTATTTCTTGCAATCAACACAAGAAGTGATCGATTTGATCAACCAATCCGAAAAGGTCAATAAAGTAGTCATGTCGAGAAGAATGTCCCTTAAATTCGGAAAACAAGTCGATAATAATTATGTCTTAGAAAAAATGTTGGAAACACAAGAAAACAGTTATTTCTTCATTATGGAAAATGGTAATACTAGTTTCTTCGGTGCTTCGCCGGAGCGATTGATCGCTATCAACGACGACACATTGATGTCTTCTTGTGTAGCTGGTTCAACGCCGCGCGGGAAAACCCCAGAAGAAGATGAAAAATTAGGAAGCGTTTTATTGCAGGATGGTAAAAATGTCAAAGAACATCATTATGTCGTAGATTATATGCAGGAGAAATTAGCACCATTTACAAATGATCTTACGTTGGCAACCGATCCGATCTTGCTTAAAAATCGTGATATCCAGCATCTTTACATTCGGATCGAGGCAGAGAAGAAAGCAGAAGCAGAGTTGCTTGATATCTTGCAAACGATCCATCCGACACCCGCACTTGGAGGCACTCCGCAAAAAATGGCGATGCAGATCATCCGCTTAAAAGAAGAATTGGACCGCGGCTTTTACGGCGCTCCGATCGGTTGGATCGATTTTGACGGGAATGGTGACTTTGCGGTTGCGATCCGTTCAGGTTTGATCACGGATGCAAACGGTTATTTATATGCTGGCTGCGGAATCGTAGCAGATTCTGTGCCAGAAGAAGAACTGCAAGAAACTGCAGTGAAGTTTCAGCCAATGTTGCGCATTATGGGAGGATTGAAAAATGACTGAACATCAGAAACAAATGACAGATTATTTAGCAGCTTTTGTAGAAGAAATTGTACAAGCAGGCGTTAAAGAAGCCGTTATCAGTCCTGGTTCAAGGTCAACGCCGCTTGCGCTATTAATGGAAGAACATCCAACGTTAAAAACATTTATCGATGTGGATGAGCGTTCTGCCGGCTTTTTTGCACTAGGAATCTCAAAAAACTCCAAGCGTCCGGTCGTTTTGCTTTGCACATCGGGAACAGCAGCAGCCAACTTTTTACCGGCGATCGCGGAAGCAAATCTTGCGCAAGTGCCGTTGATCGTGTTGACAGCTGATCGCCCGCATGAATTACGTCAAGTTGGCGCTCCGCAAGCGATCGACCAACTGCATTTATACGGTTCGCATGTAAAAGACTTTACGGACATGGCACTGCCGGAAAACAATCCAGAAATGTTGCGTTATGCAAAATGGCATGGCAGCCGTGCTGTGGACATCGCGATGAAGACACCGCGTGGACCGGTCCATATCAATTTCCCACTGCGGGAACCATTGATGCCGCTTTTAGATCCTTCTCCTTATACAATCAGCGATACGCCAAGACGTCATGTACATATCTATTATACGCATGAAGTTTTGGAAGAACGTGCTGTCAAAAGAATGGCAGAACAATTAAACAATAAGAAAGGGGTCATCGTGGTCGGCAGTTTGGATAAAAAGGAACTGGAACCTGCGCTGATAAGCCTAGCAGAAAAACTGCAATGGCCAATTCTGGCTGATCCATTATCGGGACTTCGCAGTTATGGCGACACCGATGATTTTGTATTAGATCAATATGATGCTTTCTTGAAAAATACGGAACAACTAGGCCAATTAGAGCCAGAAGTGATTGTCCGCTTCGGGAGCATGCCCGTTTCCAAACCACTGAAAAACTGGATGGAAGCTTTGACCAATACACGCTTATTTGTTGTAGATCCAGGAGCAGCATGGCGTGATCCTATTAAAGCCGTAACAGATATGATCCATTGCGACGAACGTTTTTTGATCGAAGCACTGCTAAAAGAAATTGCGGAAAGTGCTCCGGAAGCGTGGTTAGCGGATTGGCAACAAACGAATAGCATCGCCAGCGAAGTCGTTCGGGAAGTTATGGAGAATGCTACAAGCCTTGATGAGGGAAAGGTAGTAGACGTTCTTCGGACAGCTTTACCAGATCATGCCGGCTTGTTTATCGGAAACAGCATGGCGATCCGTGATGTCGATACGTACTTTGCGCAAACGAAAAAGAAAATCAAAATGCTTGCTAATCGCGGAGCAAATGGGATCGATGGTGTCGTTTCTGCAGCATTAGGCGCAAGTACCGTGACGCAACCGATGTATCTGCTGATTGGCGATCTATCCTTTTATCATGGGATGAATGGCCTTTTGATGGCTAAAAAATATCAGTTGAATTTAACGATTGTACTGATCAATAACGATGGCGGAGGTATATTCTCTTTCTTACCGCAAAATGATCATCCTAAGTATTTTGAGACGCTATTCGGTACAAGTACGGACCTTGATTTCACGCACGCAGCTAAGCTATATGGTGCTGATTATCAGCAAGTTACAGAAATCGATGCACTTAAAGATGCATTAGACCAAGCAGCTTATCATAAAGGGCTCGATATCATCGAGATCAAAACAAGTCGTCAAGCGAACAAAACAAACCATTTGGAACTATGGGAACAGATCGCTGGTAAAATGGCAGGTGAGTAAGTTTGCAAATAAATGGTGTCGCCTATCATGTAGTGGAAACAGGCGAGTCATCTCCGAATAAACCGACATTAGTGTTTTTACATGGTTTCACAGGAAGTTCGAAAACATATGCAGCATGGATGTCAGCATGGTCGGAAGCATATCATTGCCTAAGTTTCGATATGATCGGACATGGCAAAACAGATTCGCCCGCAACTAGCAGCCGTTATCACATGGAGAATGTTATTGCTGATATCTGGCAGATTCTCCAGGAAAAAGCGATTCGTCAAGTGGTACTGATCGGCTATTCAATGGGTGGTCGGGTAGCCATCAGTTTTGCCAGCCGATTTCCAGAAATGGTAAATGGCTTAGTCCTTATGGGCAGCTCGCCTGGCTTGCCGACTGCTGAAGAACGTGAACAGCGCCGGGCAAGTGATGAAAAGCTAGCTGCCTGGATCAAAACAGCTGGTATCGAAGAATTTGTTGATTACTGGCAAGAGCTGCCATTATTTGACTCACAAAAGCAGCTGACAGTAGAAAAGCAGAAAGCCGTCCGGAGCGAACGTCTTAAACAGCAACCGCTTGGTTTGGCAAACAGCTTGATCGGGATGGGGACGGGAGCACAGGAAAGCTATTGGGAGAAACTGCATCGCTTTACTTTCCCTGTTTTATTGATCACCGGAGAATACGATCAAAAATTCCAACAGATCGCGGCAAACATGCATACATTGTTGCCGATATCCGAAATCGCAATTATCGAACGGGCTGGGCATGCTGCTTACTTAGAACAGCCAGAAGTGGTACAATGGACAATAAATAATTGGTTAATGAACCAAATAGGAGGAAAGTTATCATGACAATCCAATGGAAAACAGAAAAAGAATATGAAGAAATCAAATATGAAAGCTACGAAGGAATCGCGAAAGTAACTATCAACCGACCGCATGTACATAATGCTTTTACCCCGAAAACAGTTATGGAAATGATCGATGCTTTCAACTTAGCACGTGATAATACGAATGTTGGCGTGATCATCTTAGCAGGAGAAGGTGAAAAAGCATTCTGTTCTGGTGGTGACCAAAAAGTTCGCGGTCACGGCGGCTATGTTGGCGATGATCAAATCCCTCGCTTGAACGTCCTTGACTTGCAACGCTTGATCCGCGTGATCCCGAAACCAGTGATCGCGATGGTAGCTGGCTGGTCGATCGGCGGCGGAAACGTCTTGCAATTGGTTTGTGACATCACGATCGCAGCAGACAATGCGAAATTCGGACAAACTGGACCAAACGTCGGTAGTTTTGATGCTGGTTACGGCTCTGGCTATCTAGCACGTGTCATCGGACACAAAAAAGCAAAAGAAGTTTGGTTCATGTGTCGTCAATACAATGCTCAAGAAGCGCTTGACATGGGCTGGATCAATACTGTTGTTCCACTTGCCGAACTCGAAACCGAAACAGTGAGCTGGGCAAAAGAAATGTTGAAGAAAAGTCCGACTGCTCTGCGCTTTATCAAAGCTGCTTTCAACGCAGATACAGACGGCTTGGCTGGTATCCAACAATTGGCCGGCGATGCAACTTTGCTTTATTACACAACGGACGAAGCAAAAGAAGGACGCGATGCTTTCAAAGAAAAACGCGATCCTGATTTTGATCAATTTCCAAAATTCCCTTGATTTAGGGGTGGCTTAAATGGAACTAACAAATTGGCTTGAAAAACGAGTGCGGCTTTCTGGAGAGAAGACCGCGCTTGTTTTTCAAAATAAAAGTGAAACATTTAATGAAGTTTATCAGGTTGTACGTCAATATGCCGACCGCTTATATGCGATCGGTATCCGCAAAGAGGATTATGTAGCGCTGATCGGGAAAAATGATCGTGCTACGTTTATGTTGATCCACGCACTACAGCAGTTGGGAGCAGTAACTGTTTTCTTAAATAATCGGCTTACTGCACGGGAACTTGCCTATCAGATCAAACAAAGTGATTCCAAATATGTCCTAGCGGCTGATGAATTTGCCGAGAAAATAACCGTGCCATTTCTTTATCGCTTTTCTGAATTACAGGCAGAACAAGCTGCAGAATTGGTGGCTGTTTTTGAGATGGAGCGACCTGCTTCGATTATGTACACTTCCGGAACAACTGGAAATCCAAAAGGCGTGATCCAGACTTATCAGAATCATTTTTGGAGTGCGATGGCTTCTGCCCTTAATTTAGGGATTTCTGATTCCGATAGTTGGCTGTGTACCGTCCCGATTTTTCATATCAGCGGTCTGTCGATTCTTATGCGTTCAGTCATTTATGGGATCCCTGTTTATTTGGAAGAAAAATTTGATGAGCGACGGATCAATGAGTTGCTCGTACATGGGGAAATTACAACGATTTCCGTCGTTACAACGATGTTGCAGCGGCTTTTAGCTATTCGCTCGGAAGCATATTCGTCTCGATTGCGAACTGTTTTACTTGGTGGTGGTGCTGTTAGTGATACTTTGCTGGAAGCATGTGCGAAGTATGATATTCCCTTGATCCAATCTTATGGGATGACAGAGACAGCTTCGCAGATCGTGACATTGTCAAAAGAGGATGCAGCTCGGAAACGCGGTTCATCAGGGAAAGCTTTATTTCCTTCTGAGGTGAAAATCGCAGCAGACGGCGAGATATTGTTGAAAGGGCCTAGCATCATGGCAGGCTATCTGAATAATCGGGCGGCTACGGAAGCTGCTTTTACAGATGGTTGGTTTAAGACAGGCGACATCGGCTTTCTTGACGAAGAAGGTTTTTTATACATTCAAGAACGGCGTAGCGATTTGATTATTTCCGGCGGAGAAAATATCTACCCGACCGAGATCGAACATATTCTGAGCGCCCATCCCAGTATCCACGAAATTGCAGTGGTAGGTAAACCTGACGAACAGTGGGGCCATGTGCCAGTTGCTTTTATTGTAGGGGATGAAACGGCAGAGGCAGCTATCAAGCAGTTTGCCGAAACGGAGCTTGCTTCTTATAAAGTGCCGAAAGCTTTCTATTTTATCAAAACGATGCCGCGCACCGCATCCAATAAGGTCCAGCGTCATCGGCTGATAGAATCTATGCACAAAAAAAGCTAGCGACGAATTTTTTTCGTTTCTAGCTTTTTTTATGATGATGATGCGAGCAGGCTTGTCCTTTTTGAGGAACAAAATCAATGCCGCCTTTATGAAAGGGATGGCATTTAGAAATTCGGATAATGGAAAGCAGCAAACCCTTGAGGGCACCATGTTCTTGAATCGCTTCTACACTGTAAGCAGAACAAGTTGGATAAAAGCGGCAAGTCCGCGGTGTGAAACGAGAGATATATTTTTGATAAAGCCGGATCGCTCCGATCAAGATATGTTTCAAAATCGTCACCTCTTTGATATGTTAGTTCTAGCTTATCATAAATTTTGAAAAAGAAAAGGAAGAAGAATCCATGTATAGATATCAAGATGAATTCCGCAATCAGGTAACGATCTCGCTAAAAGCACAAACAAAGGAAGCAGACGACTGTTTAGTGATCCCTGTTTATCAAGGGAAATTTCTCTTTACGATGCACAAGACCAGAGGAATCGAATTTCCGGGGGGGAAAGGCGAGCACGGTGAAACAACGCTCATGGCTGCTCATCGGGAGCTATTAGAAGAAACTGGCGCCCGTGCAGAGGAGCTTTATTTTGTGGCGGATTATTTAGTAGAAGGAAAAGAGCGAACGTTTACAAAGCGTGTGTTCTGCGCAGAGATAGCGACCCTAGAAGAACGAACCAATTACCTGGAAACAAATGGTCCGCTGCTACTTGGCGGGGAACTGCAGAAATTGATCAGACAGCCGGAATACAGTTTTTTCATGCGGGATGCGGGAATGCAGTTTATTGCTGAAGCTGCTGTCAGTCTTTTGCTGGAAAAAGGTATTCTGGAATAAAAAGATTGGTAGGCAGCAGCGATATTTTTTGCTATGATAAAGGTAATGGAGGTGAGAGCGATGGGAATGCCACTTGAAGTCAATACCATCATTGTCACAAAAGGAAAAGAAAAACGATTAGATGATAACTTTTTTGAATTGACGAAAGCAGGATATCGGATCTATCCGATCGACATCCCGGTTGATGTACGTAAAACAAGAGACGGGGAAACAAATGGGCAAGGGATCGCACGCAAACTGATTTGGGAAAATAACCAAACGATTATTAAATATGAATTGATGACACTTAATTCAAGTAATTAGAAAGAGGAGGCGAGGGCATGCGGAAACTTGGAATTATCGGAGTAGGTCATGTCGGGGCAGAAGTTGCTTTTTCCGTAGTGACGCAAGGCATTTGTGATGAAATCGTTTTAATAGACAAGAATCAGGAAAAAGCAGAAAGCGAGGCGATCGAACTACGCGATATGGCTTCGCTGACAGCTTTTCATACCACTATACATACACAGGATTACAATGAACTTCGCACGGCAGACGTTATTGTCATTGCTGTTGGGCAATCAGATCTGCTTCATGAAGATCGAATGGAAGAATTAAAAGCAACGAGTAAAATCATTAAAGAAATCGTTCCTAAAATCGTTGCGAGCGGATTTAAAGGGATCATCATCAATATCACAAACCCATGTGATGTAATCACGATGATGATTCAAGCGGAAAGCGGTTTTCCAAAGGACCGCGTCTTTGGAACAGGGACTTCCTTGGATACGGCGAGAATGAAACGTGTTGTCGGAGAAGCACTTGCGATCAATCCCAAGAGTGTAGATGGCTATGTTTTGGGTGAACACGGCGAATCGCAATTTATCGCTTGGTCAACTGTCAACGTGGCGGGTACAGCAATCCAATCGCTTCCAGAAGCGAAAGACTTTGACCTGCCAGCATTAAAAGACAGTGTGCGGGGTGGTGGCTGGAAAATTCTGCTTGGTAAAGGTTGGACCAGCTTTGGAATCGCTACGATTGCAGCGAAGCTCACAGCAGCAGTTTTCAATGACGCCAGACAAGTTTTCCCGTTGTCTGTTTACGATGAAGCACTAGACGTCTACATCGGCAAACCGGCATTACTTGGGAAAGAAGGAATTATTCACTCCGTAGCGATGCATTTAAAAGAGAGCGAAACAGCAGCGCTAGAAGCATCAGCGCAAGTGATTTCCGCTGCTTATCAAACTGTAAAATAAAAAGACCGGACAGTTCCGGTCTTTTTTATTTTGTATACGAATAAATCGTTTCGGCGATATCATTCAAGTTAGCATGAGCTGTTTGATTACCTAGGAAAATCACAAATTTTCCTGTGTCTGGATCGCCGTAGATGACTGAACCAAAGCCGCCTCGTTGTCCATCTGCCGAAATATTTCCGCTAAATCGGATCTTATCTGTAGCAGGATCCATAAATCCGGAAACTAGCAAGATCTTTTTCGTTGTTTGCGCAGTCAGCAGTTTATTCGTTGTCAACAAACTTTGAAAACGCCAGAGATCCTCGACATTGCTGTATAAATTACCAGCACCGAGCAGGCTACTCATTAATTTCTGAGAATATTGCAGTTCTTTCTGTGTATATTCTTGCTTGGTTGCTTCATCATATCGGTACTCATTCGGGAGAAAGGCAGTAGTAGGAAGTTCATCCCAGAAAAGGGTATGGGCGAGTTGCCATTTATCGAGCAGTCGCTTGTGAACGACCGCTTGATAACTTTTTTGTTCTAAATCAGCAATGATCGCTGCTAAATAGGTATAGTTGACATTAGAATAGGCATACGTCTGTTTATCCGAAAAAGTCGTATGCTGGATTGCATTCCTCAATTCAGTAGATTCGGTAGTCAATAGAGTGCTTGGCGCGGTTTCCGGCATGGAATAGCCTGAGGTATGGCTCAGTAACTGCTCGACAGTGACCTTATCAGCTTGAGGGGCAGTTTTTACAAAATCGGATAATTTGCTATCATAGCGAAGCCGGTGTTCTTCAATCAATTGTCCGACAATTACCGCCGTATATAATTTCTGCAAGGAGGCAATTGGATAGAGCTGCGCTTTTTGGTTCGCCTTATTTGTCGAATGATTCGCATCTCCATAAGTATGTATCGAGGTGACTTTGTGATCAGCGGCAAGCAGAAGCGTTCCACTCACATGTTTTTGTTTTATAAGATTGGAGATTTTTTTATCTGTTTTATCAGTTTGCGCTCGTTTTGGCTGGGCAGTTTTGTAATAAAAAAAGAATACCAGCAAAATTCCCAGAAAGACGATGCCAAACCAAAGCTGTTTTTGGTATCTTCGCATGCTTGTATCTCCTTTCAATAAAGAGCCCACTCTACACAGAATGGGCTCAGCTTGGCGAAAAACGCTCATCTTCGTCGTTAAAGCCTGCGTTCCGGTGCTCACGTACAGAAGTACGCTCCGCTTCGGTACTCAGCTTTGCCTAGAATCTAATCATTTTTCACCAAGCTGAAAACAGTAAAATAATGATTGAAATGGTGTTTTTCTTCAGTCTGAGCCCACTCTATACAGAATGGGCTCAGATTTTATGCTTTGGTTGCTTTTTTTGGCTTAGAGCCGCGCCGAACAAAGAGGTGGATCAGGCTGAGCAGCAGGGAAAAGATATAAGCTGCAAGTGTTGCTAAAAATAATGAGATCGCGATTTTGGTTTGACTTAAACCAGCCCCGTAAAAGCTGAAGAAAAAGATCACGCCACTTGCGATCAATGCGAGCGTCACGATCAAGTATTTGAACCAGCGCCATTTTAAAATAAATTCAAATAAACAAATCACTGCAAAAAAGCCAATAAAAATAATGCCTGCTAGAGGAAAAATATCCATAAAAAAACTCCTTTATACATCTTGCCAAATTAAAATCAGTTTCCGTTCAAGCAATGACTTGCTACTACCACGCTCGATAACGGAACTATATTTCTATTTTCCTATCATACCATATGTTTAAATTAATGATAAGCGGAAAAAGAAAAGTAGGAGGGGTTATGATGAAAGATATTGTCTTGTATGATGGAAACTGCGGGTTCTGCCGGCTTTCCAAAAATATGGCGAAAAAATTAGATTGGCTGCGAAATTTGGAATGGATCGAACTAGAGCGCTATCAAGGTGTTCTGTTTTCACAAGAAGAACTGGAATCAGAGATCCATCTAGTGACATCGAGTGGAAAAGTTCTGCGTGGCTTCAGCGCGATCAGAAGGATCCTTTGGCAGCTGCCACTGACAACGATTCTGTCTTTACTACTATATTTGCCTTTTGCAAAATGGTTTGGCGACCGCGTCTATGCTTTTGTGGCGAAGTATCGTGGCAAGATCATGGAGCTTTTAAATGCGATCGGAGTGGCGACTCCGGCTGTTTAAATGAAAATCTTGCAAGAACCCAACATTGTTTGATTTTCATATTGCTTTTATCCACAGTTTAATTTATAATTAGTTTTATCACTGATTGAAGAAGCGCATGAATTCTTCTAAAGATGTGGAAGTACAATCAAATATTAAATTTAATCTTATCCAGAGCGGTAGAGGGACTGGCCCTTTGAAGCCCAGCAACCTACATGAAATTGATGTAAGGTGCTAACCTGTTGCAGGAAAGTGATTTCCTGAACGATGAGAGCGAAGGTATACAAATTCTGCCTTTTCTCTGTGCGCCTATGGCCATATTAGAGAAAAGGTTTTTATTTAGCCCGGACGCCTTGTAAGATTTAAAGGAGGAAATACAATTGGCAAAGAATCGTCACTTATTTACATCAGAATCCGTTTCTGATGGGCATCCAGACAAAATCGCAGATCAGATCTCTGACGCGATTTTAGATGCAATCATTGCGAAAGATCCAGATGCACGAGTTGCATGCGAAACGACAGTTACTACTGGCCTTGTGCTTGTAGCAGGGGAAATCTCCACTTCTGTTTATGTAGACATCCCAAGGATCGTACGGGATACGATCAAAGGGATCGGATACACACGTGCTAAATACGGGTTCGATGCAGAAACCTGTGCGGTATTGACAGCTATTGATGAACAATCACCAGATATCGCGCAAGGTGTGGATGAAGCATTAGAAACGCGAGGGTTGACAAAGGATGAAGCAATCGAATCGATCGGCGCTGGAGACCAAGGGTTGATGTTCGGTTTTGCAACGAATGAAACAGAAACGTTAATGCCACTGCCGATTTACTTGGCACATGGCTTATCACGGAAAATCGCCGAATTGCGCAAAGATGGGACAATCGATTATTTACGTCCAGATGCAAAAACACAAGTTACAGTGGAATATGATGAAAATGATCAGCCTAGCCGTGTCGATACCATCGTTATCTCGACGCAGCACCATCCGGACATCGAGCAAGCGCAAATCGCAAAAGATCTGCATGAACATGTAATCAGTGCTGTTATTGATCCAACATTATTAGACGAAAATACAAAATACTTCATCAATCCAACTGGCCGTTTCGTCATTGGCGGACCACAAGGGGATGCCGGGTTGACTGGCCGGAAAATTATCGTAGATACATACGGTGGTTATGCAAGACATGGCGGCGGTGCGTTTTCCGGTAAGGATCCAACCAAAGTAGACCGTTCCGGTGCATACGCTGCTAGATATGTAGCGAAAAACATTGTAGCCAGCGGTTTGGCGGACAAAGCAGAAGTGCAGCTTGCTTATGCGATCGGTGTTGCTAAGCCAGTGAGTATCTCCATCGATACTTATGGAACAAGCAACTATTCGGAACAGGCTTTGATCGATGCGGTGAACCAATTATTCGACTTACGTCCGGCAGGAATCATCCAAATGCTTGATCTAAGACGCCCGATCTACAAGCAAACAGCTGCATTCGGTCACTTTGGCCGCGCGGATATCGATTTGCCGTGGGAAAAAACCGATAAAAAAGATGCTTTGCGTACCTTAGTAGAAAATGCTTGATTCAATGTCTCTTGCCAAGTAACCGGCAAGGGACATTTTTGCTTGTAAAACTATTCATTGTTTCACTATTCAAATACCGCTTTTTTATGATATGATAGACGTTGTGATATAACTAGATTTAAGAATTATGAAGATGAGGAGAATGAGCATGTGTGGATTTATCGGATGCGTGCATGACCGCATCGCCGAGATTACAGGCGAAGAAAAAGACGTATTTAGAGAAATGAATAAAATGATCACTCATCGTGGTCCAGATGACGAAGGCTATTATACAGATGAACATATCCAATTTGGATTTAGACGATTGAGTATTATAGATGTAGAAAACGGGCATCAGCCGCTTACTTATGAAAACGAACGTTATTGGATCATTTTCAATGGCGAGATCTATAATTATGTAGAGCTACGTGAAGGATTGGTAAAAGAGGGTATGCACTTTGAAACAGAAAGTGATACAGAAGTCATTATCGCAATGTATGCTAAACATAAAGAAGAAACGGCAAAACACCTGCGCGGTATGTTTGGATTTGTCATTTGGGACAAAGAAACAAACCAAGTTTATGGTGCGCGCGATCATTTTGGGATCAAACCATTTTTCTATGCAGAAGAAGACGGCAAGCTGTATGTTGGTTCTGAAAAGAAATCGATTTTGCATGCGCTGAAAAATCAAACATTAGACGAAGTTTCTTTGCAAAATTACATGACATTCCAATTTGTTCCCGAACCAGATACATTGACGACTTCTGTGAAAAAATTACTGCCAGGTCATTATTTCACGAAGAAAATTGGAGAACCAATGCAGATCACAAAATACTGGCAAACAAGTTTTGCACCCGTGAATACGGCTGAGCAAACATTGATCAAAGAAATCCGCGATGTGCTGTATGACTCTGTCAACGTACATATGCGTTCTGATGTACCAGTTGGTTCATTCTTATCCGGCGGGATCGATTCTTCGATCATTGCCTCGATCGCCAAAGAATACCACCCAGCCATCAAGACATTTTCTGTCGGTTTTGAACGCGACGGATTCAGCGAGATCGACGTTGCGAAAGAAACGGCTGATAAATTAGGCGTGGAAAATATCAGCTACGTGATCTCACCACAGGAATATATGGATGAATTGCCGAAAATCGTTTGGCACATGGACGATCCATTGGCTGACCCTGCTGCGATTCCGCTTTATTTCCTATCTCGTGAAGCACGCAAGCAAGTTAAAGTTGCATTGTCGGGAGAAGGTGCTGACGAATTGTTCGGCGGTTACAATATTTATAATGAACCCAATTCATTAGCCGGCTTTAACAAAATGCCAAAAGCACTGAAAACAATGCTTAACCGCGTTTCCCGCATCATGCCAGAAGGAATGAAAGGAAAGAGTTTCTTAGAACGCGGAACAACGCCGATGGAAGAGCGCTACATCGGAAACGCTAAAATGTTTACCGAAAAAGAAAAACGGATCTTGTTGCCGAAATATCAAGAAGGCCATGATTATACCAACATCACCGATCCATTTTATGCCGCAACAGAGGGCTACAATCCAGTGGAACGCATGCAGTACATCGATATTCACACATGGTTGCGCGGCGACATCTTGCTGAAAGCAGACCGTATGACGATGGCCAATTCGCTAGAAGTACGTGTACCATTCTTGGATAAAGAAGTATTCGATGTGGCAGCAAAAATTCCAGCATCCTTAAAAACAACCCAAGGAACAACGAAATATATCTTAAGAAAAGCTGCAGAAACATTTGTACCGGAACATGTACTGAACCGCCGCAAGCTAGGTTTCCCAGTTCCGATCCGTCATTGGCTGAAAGATGAAATGAACAGCTGGGTGAAAACGATCATCCGCGAATCTGCCACGGACCACTTGATCAACAAGGAATATGTCTTGCAATTGCTAGATGATCATTGTGCTGGCAAATTTGATTACAGCCGTAAGATCTGGACCGTCGTTATCTTCATGATCTGGTATTCGATCTATGTAGAAGATAAGTATGACTTTGGTAAATAATAAAAAAATAAACGCTCTCTGCATTTCCCTGCGGAGGGCGTTTTTTAAAATGAGGTGAATAGATTTGCTAGGATTCTTGATTGTACTTATTGTTTTTGTGATCACGGCAATTATCTTGATCCAGATCAGTAGCGCTAAACGGTCCAAACTTACTTGGGTCGAGACTAATGCAGAAATAACTGCCAGTGAATTTTCAAGCCATACATCAGGAAATGATATCAGCCGTGCTCGCGGTGAATCAAGTCGTAAAGTAAAACTGACAGTGACTTTCAAACTTAAAAACGGAGAAACTTATCAAGCGACCAGAAAAGTTTGGACCGCAACGAAAAACCGTAGCATGTTTGAGCAGGGCAAATGGGTCAGCATCGATTATGCGGAGGAGGATCCGAAAATATTCCGGCTGCATTATCAGTTATAAAAAATCCCTCAATCATGATTGAGGGATTTTGTTTATTTACTTTCGTTAGAAGCATCATAGGTTTTATGAATACCTGGGATCTTCGCACGTGATAAGAAGATAGAAACGATCAATCCTAAAATCGTAACAAGGGTAGCAACGATGAAAGCGTCGTTGATGCCTTGTACAGCGGAATGACGGGAAACATAGGTCACGATTTGACCAATGATGGTTTGCTGCGCTTCTTGTGCACTGATACCCATGCTTTGCATGAGGTGCATGATTTTTTCTTGAAGACTTTGCATAAAATGCATATTGTTCGTGGTGTAAACACTATTTGCAATCTCACGATGAACATTAGTACGTGTACTCATTACCGTAACAAGAATGGCTGTTCCTAGTGAACCAGCGATTTGCCGTAGTGTGTTGAATGTCGCTGTAGCATGAGCCGAAAGTTCACGTGGTACGCTGTTAAGAGCTTCGGTCATAATCGGCATCATAACAAGTGAGATACCAAATGAGCGGATCGTATATAATGTTCCAATATAAAGTAAGGAATCATCTAGTGTTAGATTCCCGAATTCCCATGTCGTAAAGATCATGACCAAAAGGCCAACGATCGCAAGCGGGCGGGCACCGACTTTATCAAAAAGGGCACCGGCTATCGGGGACATGATCCCCATGATGATCGCACCTGGAAGTAGCAAGAGTCCGGATTCTACTGGCGTAAAACCACGGATGTTTTGCAAGTAAACAGGTAGTAAGATCATACTTGCGAATAAAGACATCGTCACGATCAAATTGATCACAGATGCAAGGGTGAAAATCGGGAACTTGAAGACCCGCAAATTGAGCAGCGGATGATCCGTCAAGAATTCTCTGACGACGAAGGCGATTAGGAAGATAACCCCAATGGCAATCGTCACTTCCACGGTAGTGCTTGTCCAGCCGTCATTACCAGCTTCACTGAATCCGTAAAGTAGGGAACTAAGACCGATCGTGGAGAAAATGAGTCCCCATACGTCCAATTTCGGATAAGATCTTTCACCAACATCTTTAAAGTAGATTAGCGCTAGAATAATATCTAAAAGCGCGATTGGAAGCACGACCCAGAAGAGTAATCGCCACGTAGAATATTCAACGATATACCCGGAAAGTGTTGGTCCGATCGCAGGTGCGAAGATCATCGCGACCCCCATGATCCCCATGACGGAACCACGTTTTTCTGGTGGGAAAAGCACCATGAATAAAGTAGTCATAAGTGGCATGATGATACCAGCACCGACTGCTTGAACCATCCGTCCGATCAATAGGATCGAGAATGTAGGTGCGACCCCAGCGATCAAAGTACCGATCCCAAACATACTCATGGCAAAGATGAATAGTTTACGTGAACTGATCGTTTCAATCAAGAAAGCACTAAAAGGGATAACGACACCATTTACAAGCATATAGGCTGTAGAAAGCCATTGCGCTGTATTCGTGGTGACATTGAAGCTGTTCATGATTTTTGGTAGGGCATTATTTAGTAAGGTTTGATTCAAAATAGTAACAAAGGCACCCAAGATCAAAACCATCAATAAGGTGACGAGATGATCGGGGTAATTGTTATTTTTGCTAGGTGCTTGTGCTTTTGGTTCTTCAGAAGGAGCGGCAGGAAGCAACTCTTCTGTTTGATTTTGCTGTAGCGTTTCCTCTTTTGCCAGCGCAGTATCTTTCTCAGTAGCAGCTGGTTTCCTCGTTTTCTTAGGTCTGTTTTTTAAGGTATTGTTTCTGGACGAACGTTTCTTTAGAAGTAAGTTGAAAACAATCAGAAAAGCTAAGGCAGCAAGAGAGTAAACCAAAATAAATGTCATTTTTTTCAGCTACCTTTCTGTATAGATTCGATTTGCTTCATTAGATGTGTACCTTGACAGAAACATTCATACCTGGGCGAAGATCAAAGCCTTGCGCGTTATCGATCGAGATTTTGACCGGAACGACTTGACCGACTTTTGTATAGTTCGCATCAGAATTAGAAGAAGGAAGCAAGGAGAAAGAGCTAGCTGTCGCATTGGTGATCGTTTCGATATGACCAGTAAAGTCTTTATCTGCGAAAGCATCGATCTTGATGTCTACTTTTTGCCCTTTTTCAATTTTTTCGATTTTTGCTTCGTCGATATTTGCTGTGATGTACATGTCATCTTTATTGTATGCTTGGCCGATAGAAGCGCCTTGTTGTACTAATTGATCTTCTACATCATTGGCTTGTACGACTGTACCTTCTTGTGGTGCTTTAACAGGGACTTTTTTGGCTTTTCCAGAAGCATCTTGTGTAGTGATTTCTGCAATGGTATCATCTTTGGAAATATGTTTGCCGACTGTTAGGTCATAAGTGCTGAGCGTACCGGATGCAGAGGCACTAAGTGGGATGACTTTGGCATCGATCATAGCGTTATCTGTTTTTACAAAATTGGTGGATTGGTAATAGTAGAAGTAGCCAAGTGCTCCGCCTCCAACTAACACCACGATGATGATGATATTTAAAATAATTCCTTTTACTAAACGACTCATTATTTCTACCCCTTTATTCGTTGATTATTTTTCCTCAGTTTGCGCACAGTGCTTGTCGATAAGCGACTGCTCAATTAATTTTACGGAATGGATCAAGTTTTCCAATTGGGTCTCATCAAGAGGCGAAACCAATTGTTCCGTCAATTCATCCATTTGTTTGGTTACTTCTTGAAACAATTCTTCGTACTTGCTAGTTGTACGGATCAACTGCGCTCTGCGGTCATGCGGGTTATCTTTCCGAATGATCAGATCGCTTTTTTCCAAACGATCTAAAATCCCGGTGATCGTCGAACGCAATACATTTGTCTTTTCAGATAAAACAGCAGGCGAAATTCCATCAGGATAGGTTGTTTGATTCGCTTTGATTTCTTTGAGGATAATAAATTGCGGCAATGTCAAATTTTTCTCTGCTAACACTTTTGCAAATTCGATTTTTGCCAAGCGACTAACATTTCGGATGATTGGAATTAATTCCCCAGGGCTATTCATGGCGTGCTCCTTTCTTTAATTTTATAAATAGTTTCTGTAGTAATTATTTCTAGGGTAACTATTATTTTAACTTTTTCTATGTAAAAGTCAACATAATTGTTTCGATTTTTTAAGTTTAATTTTAGTAAGCGTTATCAAAGAAGGGAGAGGCGTTAGCGATATTTTTGAAAAAAAAACTGACCTTCTAAGCAGAAGATCAGTTTTCAGAAAAAGGAAGAGGTGGTTATTTTCTTTTTTCAATCACTAAAACATAGGGTGGGTTATTTTTCTGATTTACATAGCGATACTGCAACACATGAAATTCCTGCTGAGGTAGCTCGGTAGTGAACGCTTCAAGTTGTTCTTTTTCGATTTTTCCTTCAGGATGACCGTGATACACCACGATGATCAAAATGCCGTTCGGTTCGAGCAACGCTAGAATCTGTTCCACGCTCTTAATCGTAGAGCTAGCTCGCGTCGTGATTTGTTTATCGCCGCCTGGTAGATAACCGAGGTTGAAGATAGCAGCTTGGATGGGTGTTTTGACGTGCTCGGATATCTGGTCGTGCGAATCCTGGATCAAGGTAACGGGAGCCAGCAGATTTTGCTCAGTCAATTTCTGTCTGGTCGCTTCGATCGCCTGCGATTGGATATCGAATGCAAAAACTTGACCATTTTCCCCAACTAATTCGGCTAAAAGAACGGTATCATTGCCATTTCCACACGTGCCATCAATGACCTGACCACCCGGACGAATTGCTTTTTTTAAAAGATCATGTGCAAAAGGGAGAATGGGTAATAATGTCATCTCAGCTTTCCACCTTTTGCTTATATTTAGCGCCTTGATAGCTGCCGCGCTGCACGAGTTCCGCATCAATCGCATTCAATACTTCAAATTTACTCAAACTCCAGATTGGTCCGATTAAATCTTCGACCGCACCGTCTCCAGTGATTCGATGAATGACCATTTCGGGAGGGAGGATCTCCAACTGATCTGCAACCAAGCTGACATAGGCTTCTTTTGAAAGAAAAGTCAGATCACCATTTTGATAATCTTTTACCATCGGTGTTCCTTTTAATAGATGAAGTAAATGGATCTTGATACCATCTACGCCACTGTCCACGACCTTACGTGCTGTTTCCATCATCATTTCCGGCGTTTCTTTTGGTAGGCCATTGATGATATGCGTGCAAACACGGATCCCGCGGGCTTTTAGCTTTTGTACACCTTCTAAATAACACGCATAATCGTGAGCCCGATTGATCAAGATCCCGGTTTCATCATGAGCGGACTGAAGGCCGAGTTCGATCCAAAGATAAGTACGCTCATTTAATTCTGCCAAATAGTCTACCACATCATCAGGCAGACAATCGGGGCGAGTGGCGATGGACAAACCGACAACGCCGGGCTCATTCATGACTTGTTCATATTTTTCTCGCAGTTCGCTCACTGGCGCATGCGTATTAGTAAACGCTTGAAAGTAAGCGATATAACTCGCTTTTTTCCATTTTTGATGCATTTGATCGCGGACCACTGCGAATTGTGTCTTTAAATCAAGCGCGCGATCGCCCGCAAAATCGCCTGAACCGGCAACGCTGCAGAAAGTACAACCGCCTTTCGCAACTGTACCGTCACGATTCGGACAATCAAAACCGCCGTCTAATGAAACTTTAAAGATCTTTTCACCGAAATGTTCGCGCAGACAATAATTCCAAGTATGGTAGCGTTTATTGTCTTTGCTGTATGGGAAGGGATTGGTAGTCATCAATTTTTCGTCTCCTTTTACAAACTGTTTTTATTTTAACATAAAGTGCGTAATTATTCTTGTGAAATCGCTATTGGAAGATGTCGATAGAATAGACAAAGAAAAGGAACATTTCTAGGAAGCATTGTTTAGAAAAGCATGTTGATTTCACTTTTCCAAAAAACAAAAGAGGTGATATTCTTCTTGAATCTGCGTTGATTCTTGAGATAAATATAGATTTCCAATAACCGAATGTATTCGTTCCGAGAGTGAATTGTAAGATCTACAGTATTGCAAGCATCTAGGAACAATGACCTACAAGTTATATAACTCCGTATACAGAAATTATAATTTTACAACTGTTTTTTTATTGTTTAGGACAAAATATAGACCTTTCACGATAAGAATGTTGAAATCCTATTTCTATTATTTTAAAATTTTGTTAGTTGCGCAACTTAGATTATACAAAAATGGAGCTGACTATCAAATGAAAAAAGAGAATAAAAAAAGTTGGATTAAGTCCGTATGCGCATCCCTTGCTT
Organism: Listeria grayi DSM 20601; assembly: GCF_000148995.1. Taxonomy (GTDB): domain Bacteria; phylum Bacillota; class Bacilli; order Lactobacillales; family Listeriaceae; genus Listeria; species Listeria grayi. The sequence continues at coordinate 997,743 of NZ_GL538352.1, read as the reverse complement.
TAGCAATGGGTATGTCTGTTGTTACACCTTCTATTGGGGTATATGCGGTTGAAAAAGAACAAATGCAAACTTCTGAAAAAGAGGAAGTAGGGTATCAACCTAGTTATGACGAATTAAAAGAGCTTGGCCTGACCGATGAAGAGATCAATGAACTTAAAAATATTAAAGATACTGGAATTACCCTCGAAAATGGTGTTGCTTATAAAGATGGAAAAGTTTTAAAAGACGGCAATTCTATGCAGAGAGGAAGGCTGTCATGGGCAGTAAAGGCTTTAAGAGCAGTATGGAAAAAAATTCCTAAAAAAGTTAAAAAGAAGCTTGGAGGAGTTGCTGGATTTGAAACCTTATTAGGATATATCGATCATTTTACTGGTAGTGTAGAGAGCAATATGCAAAAAGGACTTAGAAAAATGGGATTTGGAAAAACTACAGCATGGTGGATCACAAAAATATTAACGGCTATAGCATTTTGAGTAGGAGGTTAAAATGAAATTCAATAAAACTACTTGGATAGTTATTATTTTATTTATAATTTCATTTATTGTTCTACCATTACTTTTCCAGGATAGCTTGATAGTATTAATTGTTAATACTATTTTCTTTATCTTAATAATCATTGGGATTATTTATGATTTATTCGAGGAGAGAAGGACGAAAAAAAATAAATGAAGTTAAAACTTAAACCTCGCTTCTGCAGAGTGTTTATTTTTTAAAAGAGCTTGGGGGCATAAATCAGTTCCTTGCTTGGAATAAAGAATAACGGCAAAAAAGAATCGCTTAAAACAGCAAATGGATTTTAAGCGATTCTATCGTTATTTCGGCTTATTTCTCAGTCTCATTAACTTTCCTTCATGCCCCTAGTAATAGTCTTCTTTAGATTTATATAGATTTTTACACAAACTTGCTAATTTCCGTGAAATCAGCTACAATTGGGGTAATATAAATTGGCGTTGAAGAGGAGTAGTAATCTTATAAGTGGATGAGAAGAGAGTCAGCGGGTGGTGCAAGCTGAACATCGACTAAGATGAACTTGCCTTGGAGCTGGGCATTGCCCCGTTTTCCGCGTTAAGGAAAAATAAGTTGAGTGGTAAAACACTAATGTGGGTGGTACCGCGGGAGATGTCTCTCGTCCCATGGCCGAAGGAAGGCTATGAGATGGAGGGCTTTTTTTATGCAGAAAATGAAAGAGAGGACTAGAAATGACATTCAATCATCAAAAAGTAGAACCGAAATGGCAGCACTATTGGGAAGCAAATCATACTTTCCGTACAACTGAAAAAAATGGGAACAAGAAGTTCTATGCACTGGACATGTTCCCTTATCCATCAGGAGCAGGACTTCATGTTGGACATCCAGAGGGGTATACAGCAACTGATATCCTATCCAGAATGAAGCGGATGCAAGGTTTTGACGTTCTTCATCCGATCGGCTGGGATGCATTTGGGCTTCCTGCTGAACAATATGCGATCGATACTGGGAATGATCCAGCGATCTTTACTGAAAAAAACATTGCTACTTTTAAACGCCAGATCAAATCACTGGGTTTCTCCTATGATTGGGAACGTGAGATCAATACTACCGATCCGGAATACTATAAATGGACGCAATGGATTTTTGAAAAACTGTATGAAAAAGGCCTTGCCTATGAAGCGGAAGTCGCAGTAAACTGGTGTCCGGCTCTGGGAACCGTACTTGCGAATGAAGAAGTTATCGACGGCAAAAGCGAACGCGGCGGCTTCCCAGTCTATCGTAAGCCAATGCGCCAATGGATGCTTAAAATCACCGCGTATGCAGATCGTCTATTGGATGATCTGGAATTAGTCGACTGGCCGGAAAACATCAAAGACATGCAGCGCAATTGGATCGGTAAATCAGAAGGTGCCGAAGTAGAATTCCACATTCAAGATACTGACGAAAGTTTCACGGTCTTTACTACTCGTCCAGATACTTTGTTTGGAGCAACTTACACAGTGCTTTCACCAGAGCATCCGCTGATCGCGAAAATCACTACTCCTGAACAGCAAGTAGCTGTTTTGGCCTATCAAAAAGAAGTAGAGCTGAAAAGCGAACTAGAGCGCACCGATCTTTCTAAAGAAAAAACAGGTGCTTTCACAGGCGCATATGCCGTCAATCCTGCTAATGGCGAACCGATTCCAGTCTGGATCGCGGACTATGTACTTATGAATTACGGAACTGGTGCAATTATGGCTGTTCCTGCTCATGACGAACGCGACCATGAATTTGCGAAACAATTTGCTTTGGATATTCGTCCTGTTTTGGCGGGAGGAAATGTCGAAGAAGCTGCTTTTACCGGCGACGGTGAAATTATCAATTCCGAGTTTCTAAATGGTCTTGATAAAGCTTCTGGTATCGCGAAAATGATCGACTGGTTGGAAGAAAATCATCATGGCACCCGCAAAACGACCTATCGTTTGCGCGACTGGCTGTTCAGCCGTCAACGCTACTGGGGTGAGCCGATTCCAGTTATCCACTGGGAAGACGGCGAAACAACGCTTGTTCCGGAAGAAGAGCTACCGCTATTGCTTCCAAAAACAACCGAGATCAAACCGTCCGGAACTGGAGAATCACCACTTGCGAATTTGTCAGACTGGGTAAATGTGGTGGATGAGAATGGCAGAAAGGGACGCCGTGAAACGAATACGATGCCGCAATGGGCTGGTTCGAGCTGGTATTTCCTTCGCTATATCGACCCTACCAATCAAGAAGCCATTGCCGATAAAGCGAAATTGGAACATTGGTTGCCAGTAGATGTCTATATCGGCGGGGCAGAACACGCGGTGCTACATTTGCTTTACGCGCGCTTCTGGCATAAGTTCCTTTACGATATTGGTGTCGTACCAACGAAAGAACCATTCCAAAAACTATTCAACCAAGGAATGATCCTCGGTGGAAATAATGAAAAAATGTCTAAATCGCGTGGTAATGTAGTCAATCCTGATGATGTTGTTGCAAAATACGGTGCAGATACACTTCGTCTGTATGAAATGTTCATGGGACCACTAGAAGCATCAATCGGTTGGAACGACAACGGTCTAGAAGGAGCACGCAAATTCTTGGATCGCGTATGGCGTTTATTTGTTACTGACACGGGCGAGATCAGTGACAAGATCACAGCGGAACCAAATCACGATTTAGAAAAGAGTTATCATCAAACCGTCAAAGTAGTGACCGAACATTTTGAAAACCTTCGTTTCAATACAGGTATCTCACAATTGATGATTTTCATCAATGATGCTTATAAGCAAGCACATTTGCCAAAAGACTATGTAGAAGGATTCGTTCGTCTGCTAGCACCGATCGCACCACATGTTTCCGAGGAACTTTGGCAACTGCTTGGCCATACGGAAAGTTTGGCGTATGCCGAATGGCCGACTTTTGATGAAAGCAAACTGGTAGAAACCGAAGTGGAGATCGTCTTGCAAGTAAATGGCAAAGTCAAAGATAAAGTCCACGTAGCAAAAGACAGCAGTAAAGATGAATTGGAGAGAATCGCGAAAGCAAATGATAAAATGCAGGCGGCTATTAGCGGAAAGACCATTCGTAAAGTAATCGTCGTTCCAAGCAAACTTGTTAATATCGTTGCCAATTAAAGTCCTAGGTAGAATGGAGAATCGACATGAGCCAAGCAAGTATTCTTAATCGTATCGAAACGCTTTTTAAGGATTTGCCTAAATCAGAGAAGAAGGTCGCGGAAATGGTATTGCAGGACCCGGCCTTTGCCTCAGCTTCTTCGATCCACTCATTAGCCAAGCGAGCGGACACAAGCGCTGCGGCGATCGTCCGTTTTTGCAAATCGCTGGGATTAAAAAGTTTTCCCGACTTTAAAAGGCAACTGTACTCCGAGCTGTCTTCGCCGGTCGCCTCTGGTTATTATGACTTTGAAGAAGATGAATCTTTTGATGGTATTTCGCAAAAATTGCTGGCAAATTATTTCCAGACTCTAAACGATACTGCGGGGCAAATCAGCGAAGCGAAAATCCGAACGGTTTCTGAACAGCTGGAAAAAGCCGACACGATCTATACCTACGGGGTGGGAGCTTCTTGGCTAGTCGCACAAGACATCGCGCAAAAATGGCTGCGGGCTGGTAAACAAGTCGTTATTAGTCAAGATGAACATGTACTTGCGATGGCATTCGCTGCCCGAAAGTCTGGTGTGTTCTTTGCCGTATCCAACAGCGGCGAGACCACTTCGGTCATCGAGTTGGCCGAACAGGCGAAGCAAAATAATTTGACAGTTATTGGGCTTACACGTTTTGGACCAAGCAAGCTGAAAGCGAAAGCCGACTTCCTCTTAGAGACTTCCAGGGCACCAGAAGCAAAATTCCGTAGCACCGCGACCAGTTCCAAGCAAGCGCAATTCTTTATCATTGATGTCTTGTATTATCATTATGTTTCCAGACATTATGACCAAATGATCGAACAGATTCGCGAATCGCGTCAGGCAACGGATCGGTTTCGACAATAATAAAAACGGTTTGATATCAAGGCTAGCGGATTTCAAACCGTTTTTTTCATTCTTGCAATAAAAAGCGAATCTTTTTCATTTGTGCTGCATATGGCAGACAATCGTGAAATGCCGGATCGATATAACCAATGATATTGGTCTTAGGTTCGGGAGGAAGCGTTTTTTTGCTGATCATGACTTCACCTTGATATCGCCCGAAAAGCGAATTATCCATTGTAACGGCACCTGTTTCCCGAACTGGACTTGAGTCTTGCGGCGGGATCAACTGATCTTGAAAATAACTTCTGCTATTTCTGAGTCGGACAAAGTCGGCCGCTGTATCTGGTCGGTCACAATCGCCGTTAGTTAAATAGGTTGCCAACTGCGGGGAAATCGGATGAGCAAGTTTCAGCGGCAAAACAAGTTCGCGCTGACGAATATTTTTCCAAAAATAAAATCGCTCCGTCTTCATTTCCGCATCGCCGATATAAACATCATCGATCCCCAGCGACTTTAATTCTAAGAAAGCCGCATAGGGCGAGGCATAACGGTGAGCTTCTAATGTCGGTAGCCCCTCATGAAGCGGAAATCGTTTTGCAGCATCACCGGGAATAAAAGCAGATATTCGCAGGTCATGCTCTTTTAAAAAAGCATTTTTGGCAGTGAAAAAGGATTTGCTAAGGCCTGTTCCTGGTTTTGGGTAATAATTATGAAATGCCTCGATTGCTTCCATTCGCGGATGATAGTGGGCCAATTCGTGAAGAAACGAAGCCGTGATGGTACTGGCGTTCAAATAAACATTTAGCTGCTGCGAAAGCGAAGCAATATCAGCCGCCGCGACTCCGTCATCAATGCGCAAGCCGGTTACGCCAAGTGTCGTTAACGGCTTTGCATGCCGATAATCCGCCTTTAAATAGTGCAATGATTTTTCCGAAATATCCATAATCAGCTGCATGTTATGTGATTTAGCAAGAGCACTTAAGGAAGAGAGTGTTTGAAAATAAGTTTCAGGATCACCTTCCGGAATGTGCAGCGAGCTGAAAATAAGCTGAAAACCATTTTCAGCTGCCTGCTTGATTTTTTGAGGAGCCGCCGAGAGATCTTGCAAATAAACACTGATTCCAAGCATAAAGGATCTTCCTTTCTAACGATAGTTTCTACTTTTATTATAAAGGAATAAACAGCGACAAGCCACTAAAACAAAAAAATATTTTAAAATTAAATAAAAGTATTGAAATTATATTTCAGTAGTTTTATAATAGTGGCATAAGGAGTGATCATCATGTTGGAAAATTTAGCAACAGAAAAACGAAACAGCAAAACATTGCGTTTAGATGAACTAACCACTGCGGAAATCCTGGCGATCATGAATGAGGAAGATAAAACTGTCCCGCAGGCAATCAAACAAGTGCTACCAACGATCGAAAAAATAGTAAACGGTGTCATTTCTACTTTCCAAGCCGGAGGTAGGTTGATTTACCTCGGTGCCGGGACAAGTGGTAGACTTGGCGTACTGGATGCGGTGGAATGTGTGCCGACATTCGGCGTTGAACCTTCACAAGTAGTTGGTTTGATCGCAGGTGGCGAAAAAGCTTTTGTCCAAGCTGTAGAAGGCGCCGAAGATTCTATGATTCTCGGAGAAACAGATTTAAAAGAACTAGCGCTTACGGAAAATGATTATGTGATCGGTATTGCAGCAAGCGGCCGAACGCCCTATGTCATTGGAGCGCTAGACTATGCAAAGCGTATCGGGGCTAGAACGGCCGCTGTTTCTTGCAATGCGGATGCTGCTATTTCCAAACATGCAGAGCTAGCAGTCGAAGTGGTGACAGGTCCAGAAGTTTTGACCGGCTCAACACGCTTGAAGGCTGGAACAGCTCAAAAGTTGGTCCTCAATATGATCTCCACCGCTTCTATGATCGGGGTAGGCAAAATTTATAAAAATTTGATGGTCGATGTCAAACCGACCAATGAGAAGCTAGTCGAGCGCGCCAAACGCATTATTATGGAAGCAACCGATTGCGATTATGAAACAGCCGCTAAATTTTATCAATTAGCAGATACCCATGTCAAAGTAGCGATTGTCATGCTTTTAACGAATTCAACGAAGTTAGAAGCAATTAAAAAGCTTGAACAAGCAAATGGTTTTGTAAGAAAAACTTTATAAAAGGGAGTGTTCAGCATGACAAAAGAACAAGAAATCGCAAAACAGATCACCAGTAAAGTCGGCGGACTTGGAAACATTTCACGAATCGCTCATTGTATGACGCGAGTTCGTCTGGGCATCAAAGATCCTGCAAAAGTTTCTTTGGAAGAATTGAAAGCGATTCCTGGCGTTTTGGGAGTTGTAGAAGATGAAACCTTGCAAATCATCGTCGGACCGGGAGTAGTAAATAAAGTAGCTAAAGAAATGGCTGACATGGCAGGTGTTAAGATCGGCGATACGATTCCGGAAAATTTAGACCATGAACTGACCGACACCAATAAATCTGGAAAAGAATTAGTAGAGGAACGTGCAGCTGCTACTAAAGCAGAAATGAAAGCCAAGCAAAACAATTCGTCCAGCTTCAAAAGATTATTAAAATCTGTTTCTAATATTTTTGTCCCATTGATCCCTGGTTTTGTCGGAGCCGGACTGATTGCTGGGATTGCCGCTATCATAACAAATAATATCCTTGCTAAAAATCTAGATGCCGCAACATGGAATCAATTTGTCGACATTTTAGGTGTTTTGAATAAAGGGATTTTTGCTTTTCTTGCCATTTATGTAGGTATCAATACCGCCAATGAATTCGGTGGAACGCCAATTTTAGGCGGAGGCGTTGCCGGTGTGACATTGCTTCCTGGCCTTTTAGACGGGCATATCATCAAAAACATCTTTACAGGTGCGCCCATAACGGCAGGTCAAGGCGGAATCATCGGCGTTTTGTTCGCAGTGTGGCTAATGTGTGTGCTCGAACGTAACTTGCGCAAAGTGATCCCGAACGCAATCGATATCATTGTCACACCGACGATCATATTGCTTGTTATCGGCCTAATAACGATCTTTTTGATCATGCCAGTAGCTGGACTAGTTTCGACATGGTTGGTTACCGCAATCAATTGGGTCATCAGTGTTGGCGGCGTATTTGCCGGGTTCGTACTGGGGACACTATTCCTACCAATGGTTATGCTAGGGCTTCATCAAGTTTTGACCCCGATCCACGTAGAAATGATCAATCAAACCGGCTATACAGTTTTACTGCCGATCCTTGCCATGGCAGGCGGCGGACAAGTAGGAGCAGCGATCGCGCTTTGGATCCGTTGCCGTAAAAACAAACCGCTTGTTACTATGATCAAAGGTGGTCTACCAGTCGGCATCCTCGGCATCGGGGAACCACTTATTTATGGGGTAACGATCCCACTCGGTCGCCCATTCATCACCGCTTGTATCGGTGGCGGTATTGGCGGGGCAGTCGTCGGCTTCTTCGGAAACGTCGGCGCGATCGCGATCGGTCCAAGCGGCGTCGCACTGATCCCGCTCATTGCGAATAATATGTGGTTGGCATATGTGATTGGTTTGATTGCTGCATATATCGGTGGCTTTATTTTGACTTATCTATTTGGAACACCGAAAGACGCGATGGAAGCTGTGGAGAAATAAGAGGGAAGAGCACTGCATGTGGCAGTGCTTTTTTTGTGTGGGGAGTGTTAAAGGATTGTTGTTGTATATAGATAGATTCAAAGACTATTTTAAAAATCAAACGGGAACGATCCGATTGGTTATCAGCTTCTATATAAACAAGGGTAAAACTTGTTTGGGAAATGTCCGTACAAGTTCGTTTAAAATTAAAGAAAAGTCGCCCAAAGGACGACATTTTAATACTTATTTCTTTTTTCACAGCGGGAATAATCGCAACTGTATAAATCACTGTAGTAATTATTAGCATAATAATATTAAAGTTATTAAAAATAGGTGATGCCGCTGTGAAAAGAATAGCATAAAAACCGATGTATAGAATCCATTTAATATAAGACATCTAGTTGTTTCGCTTTTTTGTAAATTGAATCAAATTAGTAGCCACTATATAAACGATAGCTCCCCAAAGAAAATATCTTTTAGGACTATCTAAGTTTACATAAACGAATAGTAAGAACATAGCAGCTAAAATAATCTGAGTCATTACGTATGTTTTTTTACTCAAATTGGATCCTCCTTAACGTGTATATATATGACTGACTGTCTTTACATGTTTTTTGCGAGCTTTATCTCCATAAAACTTATAGACTACTTTTTCTTGATAAAGATATCGAGTCCCATTTTTATTATATCTCCATTTATAATAACTTAATTGAGTTACGTAGGCCTCTGAACCATACATACTATAAAAAAGTTGAGCAATCTGTAGCGGCACACGGTACTTAGCCCAAGGAATTATAGAAGAGATTGTAATTCCTATAGCACTAACTGTAAATTTCTGGGCTTTTTTACTATACTTAAGAGTGTTTGCAAGCATCCATCCGGATTCTCCTTTTTTACCGCCTCCACCACCATCAGTTTGATTAGATCGAACTGATATAGTTGGTTTTGCTACGTCGAATCCATCTTTAATTAAGGAATCATCAAGTTGTAAATAATCAAAATCAGCAATTACTTCTGCTTGATTCTCCTCTGTTTTTGGCATGCTCGCAGCTGATGCTACAGAAGGGGTCAATATGCTACCTAAAGCTAATAAAAGTGTTAATGCTGATGCTAAGATTTTTTTCATGTAAGTTCCTCTTTTCTATAGATGTGTTATTACAATTTCAATGTTAGCATAAACTTGCAGAAAAGTCTGTGAACATTTTGCGATAATTTTCAGAAAAATAAAAATTTTTATAGAAAACTTGACAAAGAAAAAGCCTTGCAATCACAGTGCGGCTTAATTTTTTGATTGCAAGAAATTAAGCATATTGAATTAAATCATTACATTTGCCTACGGATATATTGGCCAATAGTTCTACAACATCAAAGCCTATGTTATCGCTAATCAACTGGCTGGCAGTCAGGTTAAAATAATCCCCACTAATTTGATCATTGAGAAGTTGGGATAACTTCGCGCCAACACCGAATAAAACTGCTTGTAATACAATGTTCAAAAAACTATGAGGTATAATAAAAAACGTGAAAGACGCGCACAAATACACATTCGCATATTGCGCGATATTAACATTTATGTTATGATATTTAATGGTGTTAAATCACACACGCATGGTGACAAGCGAAAGGGTGCTTGATGAATTTCAAGTCTTTCATTTGGCTGACCTATGCGGAGGGCGATTAGTCGCAAAAAAATAAAACCAATAGGAGGGAATAACATGCCTGTTATTTCAATGAAACAATTGCTAGAAGCTGGTGTTCACTTCGGTCACCAAACACGCCGCTGGAACCCAAAAATGAAGAAATATATCTTCACAGAAAGAAACGGAATCTACATCATCGACTTACAAAAAACAGTTAAAAAAGTAGACGAAGCGTTCAATTTCATGCGCGAAGTTGCTGCTGACAATGGTACTATCCTTTTCGTAGGTACTAAAAAACAAGCACAAGACTCCGTAAAAGAAGAAGCAGAACGTTCTGGTCAATACTACGTAAACCATCGCTGGTTGGGTGGTACGTTGACTAACTTCGATACTATCAAAAAACGTATCCAACACCTTAAAAAAATCGAAAAAATGGCTGAAGACGGCACTTTTGAAGTACTTCCTAAAAAAGAAGTTGTCTTGCTTAAAAAAGAACAAGAAAAACTAGAACGTTTCTTAGGCGGAATCAAAGAAATGAAAGGCATTCCTGATGCTATGTTCATCGTTGATCCACGTAAAGAACGTATTGCAGTTGCAGAAGCTCGTAAACTTAACATCCCGATCATCGGTATTGTAGATACAAACTGTGATCCAGATGAAATCGATTATGTTATCCCTGCAAATGACGATGCAATTCGTGCGGTTAAACTATTGACTGCTAAAATGGCAGACGCAATCATCGAAGTAAACCAAGGCGAAGAATTAACAGAAGCAGACGTTGCTCCAGCTGAAGAAGCAAAACCTGAAGCTGCAGAAGAAACGAATGCAGAAGCTTAATTTTTCATTTTAAACAGACAAGGTGATAAGGCAAAAATCTTATCACCTTTTTTAAAGAATTTAATCTTGGAGGGAATATTAGATGGCAAATGTAACAGCTCAAATGGTTAAAGAATTACGCGAAAAAACTGGTGCAGGTATGATGGATTGTAAAAAAGCATTAGTTGAAACAGACGGCGATATGGAAAAAGCTGTTGACTTACTTCGTGAAAAGGGAATCGCAAAAGCTGCTAAAAAAGCAGACCGCGTGGCTTCTGAAGGTATTACACGTGTAGTAAGCAATGACAAACATGCGATCGTATTAGAAGTTAATGCAGAAACAGACTTTGTTTCTAAAAACGATAACTTCTTAAACTTAGTTAGCGACTTAGGTGATCACTTGCTTGCAGTGCGTCCAGACAACTTGGATGAAGCACTTAAAACAGAAATGTCGAACGGCAAAACTGTTCAAGACACGATCACAGAAGCAATCACTAAAATCGGTGAAAACATTTCCTTGCGTCGTTTTGAAATCAAAGAAAAATCAGAAGGCTCTGCTTTCGGTGAATACATCCACATGGGCGGACGTATCGGCGTATTGACACTTCTAGAAGGAACTACCGATAACGAACTTGCAAAAGACGTTGCAATGCACATTGCAGCAATCAACCCTAAATACATTTCGCGTGACGATGTCGATGCAGAAGAAATCGCACACGAAAAAGAAGTGCTAACACAACAAGCGCTTAACGAAGGCAAACCAGAAAAAATCGTTGAAAAAATGGTGGAAGGCCGCCTAACTAAATGGTTGAGCGAAATTTCCTTATTAGATCAACCATTCGTTAAAAACCCTGACATCACTGTTGGCCAACTAGTAAAAGAAAAAGGCGCAACAGTTGCTTCCTTCGCCCGCTTTGAAGTTGGAGAAGGTATCGAGAAAAAAGAAGATAACTTTGTTGAAGAAGTTATGAATCAAGTTAAAAAGTAGAAGTCGATTTCTATACTTTTATATGATTTTTAAAAACCCGTTAATCATCGCGATTAGCGGGTTTTCTTTAATTATCGATGTGTTAAAAGGTATGAAAGGGTATTTAAAAATGGGAACTAAATGGGAACTTTTTCTAGTTAACAAAAGTTCCCATATTAGTTAAATTTTTATCCATAATATCAACGAGCTTTTGTTTTCCTTCTTTTGTCGAGTGCGTATAGTAATCTGTCATGCTCATGTTTTTATGGCCAATAAAATTTTACACTTCTGATCGATCTATTCCGGATAATGCAGCTTGTGTTGCAAACGTATGTCTTAACATATGTGGATGGACGTGAAAGCCAGTTTTTTGCTCTACTTTTTTTAGTAATTCATTTAATCTAGTAATGGCCCAAGGCTTTCCAGAAACGGGATTCAAACTTACAACTTTTGATCGTTTAGGACAAAATATAGACCTTTCACGACGTTCCTATACAAATTAAACACCCATTTTGTTATCCTAAAGGGGATATTATATAATGGAGTGTGAGAAAATGAAATTAAAGCATCTACTGTACATATTAGCAGCTAGTTTAATGTTATTTTCTGTAAGTGTATCAGCGACTGTAGCAATAGCAAAAGAACAAACTGCTAGCCCTGCGGCAAATCAGACAGATGGGAGTGCACCTTCACCGGGTGTTGGAGTAGGACGTGCACATGCATCGGGCGGAGGGAATGCAAAGCCAGCTCCGAAACCAAAGCCAAAACCAAAATCGAACAAAGGAAAAAAGAAGAGTAAAAAGAAAAAGAAGAAGAAAAAGAAAAAGACTAAAGCTCAAAAATACAAGTCAGCTAAGAAAAAAGGTAAAAAGGTTAAGGGGAATAATAAGAAAGTCACGAGCGAGAAAAACTTTCCGAGAAAGTATAAAAAATATTCTTCAATTGATTACTATAAAAATGGCAAACTTATGAAGAGGCGTTACTATGGGAAAAATAGAGAAGCTCAAACAGACATCCATTACACGGACCATAATAATCCTAAGCAACATCCAAAAGTACCGCATCGGCACGATTGGTATAAGGATAAAAAAGGTGAACTGAAATTGAAAAAGAAATGGTACTAATGAGGAGGAAAACAGTTGACAAAAGAAGAGTGGAAGCAATTTAGAAAAGAAATTGAAGAGCACGATCAAGAACTTTCTTTTGACTATAAGAACGAGGAGTGGTGGATTAGCCGAGTGCCAGAAGAAAAAAGTTTCCTTCTGTCCGCTCCTAATTCAGATACACAATACTTTGAAACCGCAGAAGCTTTATTTATGCAAGGTATAATTGATGGGAAAACATTCATTGAGCAAGTTCCAAACTTAGAGTGGAACTAAAATAAACCTCGCTTCGGCCCGGAATTATTATTTTTTAGATCATAGAACTTTTTATGAGCCGAATCTATAAATAACGTAAAAACAATTATGAAAGTAACTTTCGGACGTTTAAAGGTTTTTTTGCTGATCTTATTGGTAAGAATAAATTTAGTCTTACGCTATTAGGGCAATGACCTTAAAAAAATTCCTTAAGTAGTTAATATAGTATTTACTTTTTATAAAAGCCAGGAAAGAAAATCTAGATTCATGATTTTCTTTCCTGGCTTCTTTGTTTCCATGTGCTTTTTAAATTCTAACTTGAAAATTATTATTGACCGTTGCTTTAACAATCGGGTGCCGTTTCAGGTAGTCAGCAATCAGTTCTGTCATATCTATTTGGATCTCGCGGATGATCTTACTGGCATCAAACATAGGATAATCACCGCCGCCGACCGCTCGATATTGGTTGATAACGATTTCCAGCACATCGTCAGGTTGAACTTGTTTTCCCTTGTAAAGAATCGGAGAAACGCGTTCGCCGATTGGTTGCTGAACGTGGATCGTATAATTGATGCCTTCGTACATATCGTAATTATAATATTGGGGTTTAGGACTGATGAATGTTGGATTGATACCAATCGAACCGTCAGCTTCCATTTGAAAGAAGGAAGCGGAACGCTCTAGAGCAGCGCGTAGATCCGCGCCAGTAACTTTTAAAACGGCCAATGTATTTGGATAAATATAATTGGTCACAACGTCACGCATGGTAATGGTATGACTGAATCCAGTTCCTTCGTTATTAAATAAAGCTGTCCCGGAAATGGCTGCACTGCTTGCCTCCATTTGTACTTTTTGGATAAATTCCACGTACGGATGTTCAAAGAGGCGGGCTTTATCGGGATCTGTGATACGCATATCGCCGCTTACTGTCCCCAGGGGGGCATCTAGCCAATTCTCTACTTCGGCAGCAATTGGCGCGATTTGTTCGCTGACGGTCTTATCCGGTATAGCATCTTTTGTCGCTAATAGGGAAGGCGTGGCACTTGTAATGCTGTAATTGCCGTTATCAGCTGCCAATTCTAAAACTATCTGCCCGACATATTCCCCGCGAAAGCCTGGCTGGATAATGGGGACACCGTTGATAGTATCTGCGATCACGCGATGCTGATGGCCGGTAATGAGGGCATCGATGCCTGGGACTTCTTCCAAAAGTTGGTAGCCTTGATTTTCTTTGGTCAGCGCTTCGGTTGGTTCGCCACTTATTAAATCACGCTCAAAACCGCCATGGTAGCTAACGATCACGATATCTGCCAGTTCGCGAAGCTTGGGAATATATTTTTTTGCAGTTGTGGCTACATCTAAAAACTGCAGGCCCTCAATATGGCTAGGATGTTCCCAGTTTGGAATATAGGAAGTCGTCAGACCTAGAATAGCGATCTTGAGACCTGCTTTTTCTAAGATCGTGTAGGCTTTGCCAAATGCTGGTGAACCATTTGCATCAATGATATTTGCGCAAAGGATGGGATAGTGATAGGCTGCTGTCGCTTGTTCTAGATAATCGCGACCATAGTTAAACTCATGATTTCCTAAAATGCCGGCATCATAGCCGATTGCATTTGCGACATTCGTCAACAGTTCGGGGGATCCAGCTTGCTGCTTAGCAATATAATAACTCAATGGTGAGCCTTGGATAAAATCGCCGTTTTCAATGACAACTGTAGGTCCGTCCGCATGATTTCTAGTCGCTTCGATGACTGCTGCAGCTTTTGCGGCACCAAATGGCTGGTTCTGTCCGCGGCTGCCGAAATTGGTTGGTTCGATATAGCCATGCAGGTCACTTGTTGCTAAAATAGTTAGTTTCATCTTCTTATAACCTCACTTCTTAAACTAATTTTTTGCGGAGGGCGCCTGAAATCAGATCAATACAGGTGACCATAACAATTATCCCGATCAAAATAATGCCGACACGGTCCCAAGAACGGCCGTCGATCGCAAAGATCATCGGCGTCCCGATCCCGCCGGCGCCAACAATACCTAAAATCGAAGCGGAACGAACAGCGAGTTCGAATCGATAAAGGGTGTAGGAAATAAATTCAGGAATCAATTGTGGCAAAGTAGCAAAGAACAGAATGTTTACTTTACTACCACCAGAACTCATCACCGATTCACTCGGGCCATGATCCATATTTTCGATTGCTTCGCTGTAAAGTTTTGCCAGCATGCCGATCGAATGGATACTCACGGCTAAAACGCCGGCGTAAGAACCTGGTCCAACCATTTTGATAAAGATGATCGCCAGTACGATTTCTGGGAATGTCCGGATCGCGGTCAGAATGATCTTTCCAGAACCAGAGATTGCTCGGTTGCTTTTCCGATTTCGAGCAGCCCAAAAAGCAAGTGGTAAACTTAAAATTGCGGAGATGAATGTTCCTAGGAAGGCAATTGCCAGCGTTTGGATCAGCATACTGATCAAATCTTCGCCGTCACCTGTATAAATATAGTGCCAATCCGGATGAATGATTCCGGATAAAATCGATTTTGTTATCTCACCAGCGGAATCTTTGATGCCGACAAATGGTGTGCCTGCGATTGCCCAAACATAGATCAAGGCGATGATTATAATGGTGGCAATCATTTTATATCTATTTTTTCGCGGTTCAAGTGGTAACATTATAATAATCGCTCCCTTAATTTATTACTGATTGTATCGATAATAAGTACGACCACAAAAATAACGATAACAATAATAGAGGTACGGTCATAACGAAACTGACTGAGTGACCGTTGTAAGAAGATCCCGATCCCGCCAGCGCCGATGTAGCCAAGTACCGTGGAAGCACGAACGTTGATTTCAAACGCATATAGAAAATAGCTGAAGAAATGGCTACTTACTTGAGGAACAACTGCAAAACGAATGATCTGCCATTTGTTAGCGCCGGCAGCTGTCATTGCTTCGATCGGTCCTTCGTCGATAGTTTCGATGGCTTCGTAAAATAGTTTCGAGATCATTCCGAATGAAAAGATCGCAAGGGTGATAATACCAGCCACAGGGCCAATACCGACGATCGCCACAAACATAGCGGCTAACATCAAATCAGGGATCGTACGAATGATATTTAAAACAAAACGCAGTACTGCGTTGATTATTCGATTTTTAATGATATTACGCGCGGCTAGGATCGAGAAAGGCAGCGCGACAATTGCACCGATCGTAGTACCTAGGACCGCCATGCGAATCGTTTCTAATAAAGGTTCGATAATGATTGTAATGTATGCCCAGTCTGGGTGTGCCATTTTGGAAAGGATAGATGTGATCTGATTGCCATTTGTCAACAAAGAGGCGATATCTACGCCGGAAAGATCGGAACTGTAGAGCAAAGCAACGATAAAAATCGCCAACCACAGCCAATTTTTCCATTTGCTTTTTGGCTTCGGTAAAAGTGTAGCGTTTTCTTTCATTATTCCACTCCCTCATTTTCTTCGAGGATTTTTTCTCCATAGATTTCTCGAAGGGTCTCATCTGTCGCCGCAGCAACAGGTCCATCAAAAACCAGTTCGCCATCGCGCAGACCAATGATCCGTGTCCCGTATTCTCTAGCTAATTCCACGGAATGGAGGTTGACAACGACAGTGATATGTAGATCTTGATTGATACGCTTCAAGTCATTCATTACTTTTTGAGTCGTAAGCGGATCAAGTGAAGCGACCGGCTCGTCAGCCAAAATGATTTTCGGCTCTTGTGTCAAGGCGCGGGCAATGGAAACACGTTGCTGTTGACCACCGGAAAGTTCGTCGGCGCGTGTATAGATCTTTTCTGCAAGGTTTACGCGCTGTAATGCTTGATAAGCGAGTTCTTTATCTTTAGTGGGGAAGAGGTTGAACATTGTTTTCCAAGTTGGATGATACGCGACACGCCCAGTCAGCACATTTCGCAAAACAGAAGAGCGCTTAACTAGATTGAAACTTTGGAAGATCATCCCAATATCACGGCGGATCAAGCGCAGTGTTTTGCCTTTTGCTTTTGTGATCGAATTGCCATCGATTTGGATATCGCCTTCAGAAATCTCATGAAGCCGGTTGATCGCACGAAGCATGGTGCTTTTTCCAGCTCCAGATAATCCGACAACAATGACGAATTCACCTTTTTCGATTTCAATATTGATATTTTTTAATCCTTTAACCCCATTTGGATAGATTTTGCTGACATTTTTAAATGAAATAATCGATTGTTTTGCATTTAGTGCTTCCATACAATTATATTCCTCCAGTAGATTGCGTTTCTCTTTTTGATAGCAGAAAAGGTTATCTCCCGCCGAAGCAGAAGACAACCTCATTCTATCGGTTTTCTTACTTAAACTGCGTATCGGTTATCATTGACCGACTTCTTTAGCGTATTCACGAACGATATCAAAGTTGCTGTCTTTTGATTTTTTATAGCCTTCATGAGAATAAACAGAAGAAATGATATCGTGGCCTTTTTTCGATTTACCGATTTTGATAAAAGCATCTTGGATTTTTTTATCCCATTTTTTGCTCATATCCGAACGGACAGTGATTGTATCGTTGGGAATCGGTTTTGTGAAATAAACGGGAACTACTTTGTCAAAGATATCTGGAACATCTTTTGCTACTGTATTACGAGCATCTTCAAAGACAAAAGCGGCGTCCACGTCACCATTCAATACGGAAAGAACGGCTTGGTCATGGCCTTTGACTTGTACTGTCTTGATGCCGTCTTTTTCAATATCGACACCAGCTTTTTTCATTTCTGCAACTGGCCATACATAGCCGGCAGAAGAAGTTACGTCTTGCGTCGCGATTTTTTTACCTTTCAGATCTTTCAAGTCTTTGATTTTGCTGCCTTTTTTGACAATTACCATCGAACGGTAAGAGTCTGTTAATTTATCTGTCGATTTTCCGCCTGGTTGTTTGATACCGAAACGTTCTGCTTGAAGAAGCACTTTTGCATTGCTTTGTTCATGTGCTAAAACATAAGCATTTGGAGGTAGGAAACCTACATCGACTTGTTTTGAGTCCATAGCTTCGATGATTGTATTATAATCTGTTGAGACACTTACTTTTACTGGAATATCCAGTTGATCAGACAATAGTTTTTCTAAAGGTTTTGCTTTTGCTTCAAGCGTTTCTGCGGATTGCGATGGAACAAACTGCACCTTTAACTCTTTCGGCTCATAGCCGTCTTTGCTGCTTGCTTGTTTGTCGCCTCCACATGCTGTCAGCACGATGGCAAGGATTAATCCAAGCGCCATAATGGTTGCCTTTTTGAAACTATTCATGAATAAATTTCCCCCTTTGGAATGTAGGAAAGATTTCTTTCCCATTACAACTATGTAATTTTATGTAATAAAATCACTACTCAAATCTTACCAAAATTTAAAAGAGATAGCCAGTTTTTTATTGTAAATTTTCGATGGATAGTTCGTGTTTTTATGTAAATTATATTAATTATGGTAAATATTGAGCAAAGTAACCCTTTTCATTTTCTTCGGCGTGCGATATGTGATAAAAATAATGTATTTTAATGAATAATATAACATTGAATGTTCGCTTTTTAGAAACGGAGTTGGAGAAGCATGACATCTACACCACAAATACGCTGTCATCACAATGACATCTGCGAATATCATTTTCTTCTGTATTATGTGCGCAAAAATACGTTTATTCTGTTAAAATAAAAAAGGACATGTAAAGTTAATTCAACTTTTTTAAGTAAAATGCTTTTGCTAATGCTTTTTTTTTAGTAAAATAGATACGATGGATAGAGCGTAGCCTTATCTATGTAGTAGATTATAAAAATGGAGGTTATTATGGATACCCCGAAATACAAACGTGTAGTATTAAAATTAAGTGGTGAAGCCCTTGCTGGAACAGATGGTTTTGGAATCAACCCAGGTGTTGTCAATTCGATTTCAGCACAGGTAAAAGAAGTAGTGGAACTAGGTGTAGAAGTTGCCATCGTCGTTGGAGGCGGAAATATCTGGCGCGGCAAATTAGGCAGCGAGATGGGAATGGATCGTGCAGCAGCAGATTATATGGGAATGCTTGCAACGGTCATGAATTCCTTATCTCTTCAAGATTCCTTGGAAAATATTGGGGTAGCAACACGTGTACAAACTTCTATCGATATGCGCCAAATCGCTGAACCTTATATTCGCCGGAAAGCAATCAGACACTTGGAAAAAGGACGTGTCGTAATCTTCGCTGGTGGTACGGGAAATCCATATTTCTCGACAGATACAACTGCAGCGCTTCGGGCAGCAGAAATTGAAGCAGACGTGATTTTAATGGCGAAGAACAATGTGGATGGCGTTTACAATGCAGATCCGAAATTAGATGCTAACGCTGTTAAATATGAAGAACTTTCCTATTTAGATGTTATCAAAGAAGGACTGCAAGTGATGGACTCTACCGCTTCGTCGCTTAGCATGGATAATGATATCCCACTTATTGTCTTTTCGTTTGAAGAGAAGGACAATAATGTCAAACGTGTTATTTTAGGTGAAAAAATCGGTACAACTGTCAGGGGGAAATAAAAATGTCAAACGAAGTTATCACACAATCAAAAGCAAGAATGGAAAAAGCGGAACATTCATTAAGTAAACAATTGGGAACTATCCGTGCCGGACGGGCAAACGCTTCTTTGCTTGACCGTATCACAGTAGATTATTACGGTGCACCAACACCGATCAATCAAATCGCATCGATCAGCATCCCAGAAGCACGCCTCCTTGTGATCACACCATTTGATAAAAATAGTTTGGAAGATGTGGAAAAAGCGATCTTAAAATCAGATCTTGGGCTATCCCCAAATAATGATGGTACAGTTCTACGCTTATCGATCCCACAACCAACAGAAGAACGCCGTCGCGAACTTGTAAAAGAAGTGAAAAAAGAAGCAGAAGAAGCAAAAGTAGCGATTCGTAACATTCGCCGTGATGCCAATGAAGAGTTGAAAAAACTAGAGAAGAGTGGCGAGATAACAGAAGACGATCTTCGTTCTTACGGAGAAGACGTTCAAGCGATCACAGATGAAAGCATCAAACGCATTGACGAAATCGCGAAAAATAAAGAAGCAGAAATCATGGAAGTTTAATCTAAACAGATAGACGTGGTCCTGAGAAGCAAACAATTGATCACCGTAAAGCATTCCGGTTTCTTTCCATTAAATAATGGGAAGGGAATGCTTTTTCTTTTTTAGATTTCTCATAGAACTCTAATGGATCACAGCAAATTTTTAGTACATTAATCACTAGATTTTTGGTATGATAGGGTTAGACATGCTTTGAGAAAAAGTGGCGTAGCACGAAACGCTCAAAAAGATAGTGATGAAGCATTCTCTAATTGGAGGATATGAAATGTTTAAAAAGTTATTTCGACAAGACGATTTGATAAATATAGAGCTTTCCAATGAATTGCCGATGCCGAAACACATTGCGATCATTATGGACGGCAATGGCAGATGGGCAAAAAAGCGATTTTTGCCGCGGATAGCCGGACACAAAGAAGGCATGGAAGTAGTCAAACGGATCACGAAATTTGCAAGCAGATTGAAAATCGACGTATTGACGCTCTATGCTTTTTCTACGGAAAATTGGAAACGACCGGAAGAAGAGGTGGATTTCTTAATGAAACTGCCTGTAGAGTTCTTTGATACTTTCGTTCCCGATCTGATCGACCATAATGTTCGCATCAATGTGATGGGCTATCGTGAAAACCTGCCAGCCCACACGCTGCAAGCAGTGGAGAATGCGATTCGGGATACCGCTCACTGCGATGGCTTAACACTGAATTTTGCGCTCAATTATGGCGGCCGGTCAGAGATCGTTTCTGCGATGAAAGCAGCAGCAACAGAAATGCTGAAACAAGGGAAGAGCATCGACAGTCTGAATGAAGAAGACATTGAAGCGCATTTGATGAGCAATGGTCTTGGCGATCCCGATCTATTGATTCGAACCAGCGGAGAACTACGCTTAAGTAATTTTATGTTATGGCAACTTGCGTACAGCGAATTTTATTTTACGGAAACACATTGGCCGGATTTTTCAGAAGACGACTTGACGAAGGCAATCATGGAATACCAACAGAGGTCTCGCCGTTACGGCGGTCTATAGGAGGAAAAGGGAATTGAAAACACGAATTATCACAGCGGTTGTAGCATTGATTGTTTTTTTACCATTTGTGTGGATCGGGGACCTGCCATTTGAGATGATGAGCATTCTACTGGCAACGATCGCCATGTATGAAGTGCTTAAAATGGCAAAACAAACCGTTTTTTCAGTAAATGGTGTGTTAGCCTTTCTGTTGATGTGGCTCGTTACTGTGCCGGATCATTATCTCGATTGGCTGAAAGATCTTTATATCACAAAATGGGAAATCTTGTTTTTACTAGTTGCATTGCTTTTAGCTTATACTGTTTTTTCTAAAAACAAATTTCATTTTGATCAAGCAGGTGTTGTTTTTATCGCCGCTTTTTATGTAGGTTTTGGCTTCCATTATCTTGCACCAACAAGAGAGGCAGGGCTAAGCTACGTTATTTTTGCACTATTGATCGTTTGGTCGACGGATACAGGTGCGTATTTCATCGGACGCGCGATCGGGAAAGCTAAACTGGCGCCACATGTCAGCCCGAATAAAACAGTTGCTGGTTTTGTCGGTGGAATCGTTTGTGCAGTTGTTATCGCGGGTGGTTTTTATTACTTTGCTGATCTAGGTATCAGCTGGGTATTGATACTTATCCTACTCATTATTCTTTCTGTCTTCGGACAATTGGGCGACTTAGTGGAATCAGCACTGAAACGCTATTACGATGTGAAAGACTCCGGGAAAATACTGCCAGGTCATGGCGGGATCTTAGACCGGTTTGATAGTTTGCTTTTTGTATTGCCGCTATTACATATACTTCAAATTATCTAAATGGAGCGATGAAAAATGAAAAAAATTATTTTACTTGGAGCAACAGGTTCGATTGGCACCCAGACACTAGAGGTCATTAGAGAACATCCGGATCTTTTTCAAGTTGTCGCTCTATCATTTGGCGGCAACATTCTATTAGGAAGAAAAATCATCCAAGAATTTCGCCCCACATTAGTAAGTGTTCAAAATAAAGCGGATGCAGAAACATTAGCCAGTGAATTCCCGGAAATCAAATTCGTATACGGAATGGAAGGACTGCGCGAAGTAGCGGTTCATCCAAATGGCGATGTTGTCCTCACAGCAGTTATTGGAAGCGTTGGTTTATTACCAACGCTTGATGCGATCGAAGCCGGTAAACAAATCGCGATCGCCAATAAAGAAACATTAGTTACAGCGGGACATCTTATTACGGAAGCCAGCAAACGTAAGGGCGTGACACTACTGCCGGTAGATAGTGAACACTCGGCCATTTTCCAGTGTTTGCAAGGCGAAAATAATCAGTATGTGGAAAAACTGATCTTAACGGCAAGCGGTGGCAGTTTTCGCGATAAAACGCGGGAAGAGCTTAGACGCGTTACGGTAAAAGAAGCATTGCAACATCCGAATTGGCACATGGGAAATAAGCTGACGATCGACTCAGCGACAATGTTCAATAAAGGCCTCGAAGTAATCGAAGCCTATTGGCTATATGGGATTCCATATGATAATATAGATGTTGTTATCCACCGCGAAAGCATCGTGCATTCCATGGTCCAATTCGCAGGTGGTAGTATTATGGCACAGCTTGGAGCAGTGGATATGCGGGTGCCGATCCAGTACGCACTGACGTATCCAGAAAGAGCACCCTTGCATTTCGATTCCGAATTCGATATCACGAGTTTGACTGCACTGCATTTTGAAAAATTAGATTATCAGCGGTTTCCAGCGCTGCGATTGGCGATCGATGCTGGGAAAATTGGTGGCACGATGACAACAGTCTTGAATGCTGCTAATGAGATCGCAGTGGCAGGTTTCTTGAATGGCCAAGTTGCTTTTCATAATATCGAAGCATTGGTTGAAAATGCGATCCACAATCATCAAGTAATCGATTCACCAAATTTGGAAACGATTTTGGAAGTTGACAAAGAAACGAGAGCTTACGTGAAAACACTATTTTAGAGGTGAATTTATTTGATAACTATCATTGCGTTTATATTTGTCTTTGGTCTGATTGTCTTTTTTCATGAATTTGGTCATTTCTTATTTGCGAAACTATCAGGCATCATGGTGAAAGATTTTTCGATCGGTTTTGGACCGAAAATATTTGCTTACCGAAAAAAAGAAACCCAATATACGATTCGTCTTTTGCCGATTGGTGGTTTTGTTCGTATGGCGGGGGAAGACGGTGAATCTTTAGAATTAAAGCCAGGTACCAGAGTTGGCTTAGAACTTTCACCAGATGAAAAAGTTACCAAGATCATCGTTAGTGGACGCGATCAGTACGTGAACGCGCAACCTTTAGAAGTATCAGCGAGTGATCTGCAGAAGAACCTTTTTATTGAAGGCTATGAAGATTATGACGAAACGAAATTGGTTCGCTATTCGATCCAAGCAGATGCAACGCTTATCGACGGTAAATTAGAAGAGCAGATCGTTCCTTATGAACGCACGTTTGGCGCGAAATCGCTTGGCAAACGCGCAATCACGATTTTTGCCGGTCCGCTATTCAACTTTGTTCTTTCAGTTTTGATCTTCACGATTTTAGCCTTTGCACAAGGCGGTGTCGTGAAACAAGATAACGAACTTGGCAAGATCACGCCAAAAAGCCCGGCAGCAGCCGCGGGCTTGAAACAAGGCGATAAAGTCCTTGCGATCGATGGTAAAAAAACAAAAGATTGGCAGGCGGTCGTTACAGAGATCGCGAAACATCCAGACAAGCAAGTCGCTTTTGACATCAAACGAAGCGGGAACGATCAAACTATCGCTGTTACGCCGGAAAAAGTAAAAGCAGATGGCAAAGAGATCGGTAGGATTGGTGCGGAGGTTCCGATCGATCATTCTTTTGGAGCTAAAATCACGCATGGCGTTACGCAAACGATCTTTTGGATCAAACAAATCTTTACGATCCTGGGCAATATGATTACAGGCGGATTCTCCTTGAATATGCTGAATGGACCAGTTGGTATCTATACCAGCACGCAACAAGTCGTCCACTACGGCTTCTTGACCGTACTAAATTGGACAGCCGCTCTGAGTATCAACTTAGGGATCGTCAACTTGCTGCCTTTACCGGCACTAGATGGCGGAAGATTATTATTTTTCTTGTATGAATTGATCAGAAGAAAACCGGTCGATCCGAAAAAAGAGGGAATTATTCATTTTGTCGGATTTGCTTTACTGATGATCCTAATGATATTGGTGACCTGGAACGATATCCAGCGAGCCTTCTTTTAAAAAGTTAGCTAACAAAAAAATGGGGTGTGAACATGCGTCAGTCAATGACATTTATTCCGACGTTAAAAGAGGTACCAGCAGATGCTGAAGTGAAAAATCACCAACTGCTTTTACGTGCGGGTTTTATTAGACAAACTGCCAGTGGTGTTTATAGTTATTTACCGCTTGCAACATTAACATTACGAAATATCGAACGAATTATTCGCGAGGAATTAAATAAAGTAGGTGCATCGGAAATTTTGATGCCGGCATTACAACCCGCTGAATTATGGGAAGAATCAGGACGTTGGGCGGATTATGGTCCGGAACTCATGCGTCTGAAAGACCGTAACAATCGAGATTTCGCTCTTGGTCCGACCCACGAAGAAGTGATCACTGCATTGCTGCGCGATGAGATCAAATCATACAAGCGTTTACCACTGACACTTTATCAGATTCAAACAAAGTTCCGGGATGAAAAACGTCCGCGCTTTGGTTTGCTCCGTGGGCGCGAATTTATCATGAAGGATGCCTATTCCTTTCACGCTGACCTTGAGAGCTTGGATAAAACCTATCAAGATATGTATACCGCTTATTCCAATATCTTTACGCGTTGCGGGCTTGATTTCCGTGCGGTAATTGCTGATTCTGGTTCAATTGGCGGAAAAGAAACCAAAGAATTTATGGCTTTATCAGCAATTGGCGAGGATACGATCGCATACAGTGATACGTCGGATTACGCAGCTAATATCGAAATGGCGCCTGTTCTTTATATGGAAAAGAAATCGCACGAATTACTGGCAGACCTAGAAAAAGTGGCTACACCGGATCAGCGTTCGATCGCAGAAGTCGTAACGTATTTAGAAGTGCCGATCGAAAAAACGATCAAAACACTTGTTTACCAAGTAGATGAAGAAGTCGTAGTGGCGCTTGTGCGAGGGGACCATGAAGTAAACGATGTGAAAATCAAAAACGCATTGGATGCAACAACAGTGGAAATCGCTTCCGAAGAGGCTGCCAAAGCATTGTTTGGTGCTGATTTCGGATCACTGGGACCAATCGGCCTACCGGAAGGAACCAAGATCCTTGCAGATAATGCTGTCCGTGATATGACAAATAGCGTAGTGGGTGCTAATGAAAATGGCTATCACTATAAAAATGTTAACCTGGATCGAGATTTTACAGTTTCCAACTTCTTGGATCTACGAATGATCCAAGAAGGCGACCTTTCTCCAGATGGCGAAGGAGTTATTCGATTTGCGGAAGGAATCGAAGTAGGCCACATCTTTAAACTAGGAACGAAATATAGTGACGCGATGAAAGCTAACTTCTTGGATGAAAACGGACGTGCTAATCCAATCATCATGGGTTGCTACGGAATCGGCGTTTCGCGTGTGCTTTCTGCGATCGCCGAACAAAATGCCGATGAAAATGGTCTGGTCTGGGATCGTGAAATCAGCCCGTTTGATCTGCATTTGATCCCAGTCAATATGAAAAACGAAGAGCAGGCTTCTTTCGCGGAAGAACTATATGTTTCCCTACAAGAATCTGGATTTACCGTCTTATTCGATGATCGTGCAGAACGTGCCGGCGTCAAGTTCGCCGACGCTGATCTAATCGGTTTGCCGATTCGTATCACAGTAGGTAAAAAAGCTGATGAGGGAATCGTAGAAGTGAAAATTCGTAAAACAGGCGAAATGATCGAAGTGAAAAAAGAAGAACTGCTGAACACATTACCAATTTTATTTAGATAACAGGACATTATAGATGCCAGATGCTTTCCAGCTTTTTTGGAGATCATCTGGCTTTAGAAATAATTCGTCTTATGCCGATGAAAAAGGAGTGACAGAGATGGCTGCCTCAGAAAATGAAAAAAAAGAACGTTTTAAGCTGCTCTTACAACAGATCGGCTTATCAGAACTGACGACTTATCAAGATTTCACGGATGAAATGAAAATCGACAAATTAGTGGCTGATAAAACAAATAAAAGCTGGGAATTTCATATCGATGCTCCGCGTATATTGCCAGCAGATTTTTTCCAAATGTTGGATCTAGGTATTACACAAACATTTCGGGAGATCGCTGCAACAACACTTAAACTGCAAACTGCTGACAGCCAATTATCCGAAGAATTGATCCAGTCTTACTGGAATATGATCGTCGAACCGATCTTCAAGCAGTCGCCCATGATCGGCCAACTGCTTTTAAATCAAAAACCAGAATTTGTGGAACCGCATTTTATTCAGATCGCGGTGCATAATGATATGGAAGAAGATACGATCAAGCAACGCTTTCAAGCTACCTTATTGGAAAGCTATGGAAGAATGGGCTTCCCGCGATTAGCATTGAAAGTAAAGAAACTAGATCAATCAGAGACTGAGGCTTTCAAAGCATTTGCAGAAGCGAAGGAAGCGGAAGATGCTGCCAATGCTGCCAAAGCGGTGGAAGTCATGCAAAAACGACAGTCTGAAGTACAAAATGGCGATCTTGCAATCAAAACAGGACCATTCCAAATCGGCTATAAGATCAAAGACGATGAAGAAATTAAACGTCTTGGTGATATTTATGATGAAGAACGGCGCATAACCGTGCAAGGCTATGTTTTTGCCACTGAAATACGTGAACTTCGCAGCGGAAGAAGTTTGCTGCAATTTAAGATCACTGATTATACTAGCTCGATCATTATCAAAATGTTTTCCCGGGATAATGAGGATGCTGCGATGTTTGCCCAAATGAAAAAGGGAATGTGGGTAAAAGTCCGAGGCAGTGTCCAAAATGATACCTTTGTCCGTGATTTGATCATGATGGCGCAAGATATTAATGAGATCAAAGGCGAAATGCGCCCAGATACCGCGGAAAACAAACGTGTGGAATTGCATTTGCATACGCCAATGAGCCAAATGGATGCGACCAGCTCGGTAGATAGTTTGTTCAAACAAGCGGCTGATTGGGGACATAAGGCAATCGCCATAACGGATCATGCTGCAGTGCAGTCTTTCCCGGAAGCTTATAATGCTGGTAAAAAATACGGTTTAAAAGTAATTTACGGGGTAGAAGCAAATTTGATTGATGACGGTGTTCCGATTGCGTATAATGATCAGTCTATTGATTTAAAGGAAGCGACCTACGTTGTTTTTGATGTCGAAACCACTGGTCTATCAGCTGTTTACGATACGATCATTGAACTTGCGGCTGTAAAAATGGAGAACGGACAAGTCGTCGATACATTTGAGTCTTTTATCGATCCTGGGCGTCCACTCTCGGCAACAATCATTAATTTAACAGGGATCACTGATGATATGCTGAAAGGTTCGGACGATATCGAAACCGTTTTAAAGCGGTTTAAAGAGTGGTGCGGCGATGCTGTCCTTGTTGCGCACAACGCATCCTTTGATATGGGGTTCTTGAACACAGCGTATTCCAAAGCAGGAATCGATAAAGCAGAAAATGCCGTTATCGATACACTAGAATTAGCACGTTTTCTATACCCGCACTTTAAAAATCACCGTTTGAACACATTGACAAAGAAATTTAATATTGTATTAGAACAACATCACCGTGCCGTTTTCGATGCGGAAGCGACTGCTTATTTGGCTTGGAAACTGATCAAAGATGCGAATGAGATGCACGAGATCACCAACCACAATCAATTGAATAACTATATGGGAGAAGGCGAGGCTTATAAACGAGCACGACCTTTCCACGCAACAATCTATGCACAAAATGCAGTTGGCTTGAAAAACCTATTCAAGCTGATTTCACAGTCGAATATCAATTATTTCTTCCGTGTACCACGAATCCCGCGTTCGCAGCTTAAAAAACTGCGAGAAGGCTTGATCATCGGAACTGCCTGCAACCAAGGGGAACTATTCGAAGCGATGATGCAAAAAGGGATGCAGGAAGCAGAGCGTGTGGCCGAATTTTACGACTTTATCGAAGTGCAGCCCAAACCAGTCTATGCACCATTGATCGAACGCGAATTAGTACGCGATGAAAAGGCGTTAGAAGAGATCATCAAAAATATCGTAAAAGTAGGCGAGAAAACAGGAAAACCAGTTGTTGCGACGGGAAATGTCCATTATAAAGATCCACATGACAAAATTTATCGCAAAATCTTGATTTTCTCGCAAGGTGGGGCTAACCCGCTGAACCGCGCCGAACTTCCAGAAGTCCATTTCCGTTCGACAAGCGAAATGCTGGAAGAGTTTGCCTTTCTTGGCGAGGAAAAAGCAGAAGAGATCGTTGTGACAAATTCTAATTTGGTCGCTGATTGGATCGAAGACGTCAAACCGATCAAAGACGAACTTTACACACCGAAGATCGAAGGAGCCGAAGATGAAGTAAGGAATATGAGCTACGACATGGCGCATCATCTTTATGGAGAAAATTTGCCGGAGATCGTTGAAGCAAGGCTTGAAAAAGAACTGAAAAGTATTATCGGACACGGTTTCTCCGTTATCTACTTGATTTCGCATAAGTTGGTTAAAAAATCACTGATCGATGGTTATTTGGTTGGTTCACGGGGATCAGTTGGTTCTTCTCTAGTCGCCACGATGATGGAGATCACCGAAGTAAATCCATTAGCGCCACATTATTTATGTCCAGAATGTAAACATGCCGAGTTCTTTGATGACGGCTCGATCGGTTCTGGTTTTGATTTACCGGATAAAAAATGTCCGCATTGCGGAGCAGAATATCAAAAGGAAGGACAGGATATTCCGTTTGAAACTTTCCTTGGATTCAAGGGGGATAAAGTTCCCGATATCGATTTGAACTTTTCAGGCGAATACCAACCCGTCGCCCATGCCTATACCAAAGAACTCTTCGGGGAAGATTATGTTTATCGCGCTGGAACGATCGGAACAGTTGCCGAAAAAACTGCCTTTGGTTTCGTCCGCGGTTATGAACGCGATAATGGTCTCACGATCCGCGGCGCAGAAGTTGATCGGCTAGTGGCTGGTTGTACAGGAGTAAAACGAACGACAGGACAGCATCCGGGAGGTATCATTGTTATTCCGGATTACATGGATGTTTATGATTTTTCGCCAGTCCAATTCCCAGCAGATGCCACTGATTCTGAATGGAAAACGACCCACTTTGATTTCCACTCGATTCATGACAATGTATTGAAACTCGATATTCTGGGACACGATGATCCGACCGCTATCCGGATGCTACAGGATCTAAGCGGTATCGATCCAAAAACGATCCCAACTGATGATGAAGAAGTGATGAAATTATTCGGCTCCACTGAATCGCTTGGTGTAAAACCAGAAGATATCGACTCGAAAACAGGTACACTTGGGATCCCAGAATTCGGGACGCGCTTTGTCCGACAAATGTTGGAACAAACAAAACCGACGACTTTCTCAGAACTCGTTCAGATCTCCGGATTATCGCATGGTACTGATGTATGGCTTGGAAATGCAGAAGAATTGATCAAAAATAAGATCTGTGAATTACCGGATGTTATCGGTTGTCGGGATGATATCATGGTGTTCCTGATCTATCAAGGACTTGAAAGTTCTTTAGCCTTTAAGATCATGGAATCTGTCCGTAAAGGGAAAGGCTTAACAGAAGAAATGGAACAAGCGATGATCGAGAATAAGGTGCCGGATTGGTACATCGATTCTTGTAAAAAAATCAAATATATGTTCCCGAAAGCCCATGCAGCAGCTTATGTTCTAATGGCTGTTCGGATCGCTTATTTCAAAGTCCATCATCCACTGTTTTTCTATGCTACTTACTTCACCGTTCGTGCAGACGATTTCGATCTGACCGCGATGGTCAATGGTCGGGAAGCGGTCAAAGCACAAATGAAAGAAATCAATAGCAAGGGAATGGAAGCTTCTACCAAAGAAAAAAACCTGCTTACTGTTCTTGAAATCGCCAATGAAATGCTAGCACGTGGTTATCATTTCAAAAAAGTGGATCTTTACAAATCATCCGCAGATGAATTCATTATCGATGGTGATGCACTTATCCCGCCATTCAATGCTGTTCCAAGCTTAGGGACCAACGTTGCTAAGCAAATCGTTGCAGCTCGTGAAAATGGTGAGTTTTTATCGAAAGAGGACTTGCAACAACGCGGAAAAGTTTCAAAAACAATTATTCAATACTTGGATGATCAAGGTTGTTTGGAAGGTCTGCCAGATCAAAATCAACTATCCTTATTTTGATCATTTAAAAAGAGCCAGAAGGCCAAGTTAGCTTAAATCTAACTTGGCCTTCTGGCTTTAAATTGGTCTGCATGCAATCTTTTCTTGGTCGAATGAATTTTATGGTTCTGGTATGAAACCAACATCTGTGGAGAGCGTGTAAGTGATAACAGTATTTGGTTGTGTGACTGTCCCACTAACATTAGTGGGGACTCTACTGCCATTACTTAAACTAAAGATCTCGTGACCAGCACTATTTTCATCGTAATAATGTAATTCCTCTACACGGTTCCCATTTGGATCCAAGATATAAAATCTTACTTTATCAGGAAGGGTATAGCTGTCACCGATTTTTGTAGGCACAGTTATATCTGGAATCGTGCTGTTTTGTAGATGAATGGATTGATCATAATCTAATTGATAACTGTATTGTTCTAGATTTGGATATTCCGCAGAGAGGCTTCCATCGCCAAACGTGGTCAAGTCATATGCTTGGTAAGGATTGCCGTTTACATCCGTAAATCTGATCGTAATAGTAGCATCTTCGGCCTCATACACATAAGTGACCGTTTGCGGCTGATCTGTCAATGTGCCAGTTGCATTAGTAGGCAATTGAGTTTGGTCTAGCGTATAGCCGTCGATTGCAAGTTTATACTCAGAAGTGGAGGCATCATAGTTATCCCCGACATTTCCGCTGATAGTTTTAGCATCATGGATCGTATTGCCGTCACCGTCAATGTAGCGAATGGTGACATCGCCAGCAGGAACAGGATCTTGCTCATACACATAAGTGACCGTTTGCGGCTGATCTGTCAATGTGCCAGTTGCATTAGTAGGCAATTGAGTTTGGTCTAGCGTATAGCCGTCGATTGCAAGTTTATACTCAGAAGTGGAGGCATCATAGTTATCCCCGACATTCCCGCTTATAGTTTTAGCATCATGGATCGTATTGCCGTCACCATCAACATAGCGAATGGTGACATCGCCGGCAGGAACAGGATCTTGCTCATATTGTGGTTGATCCGTCAATGTGCCAGTTGTATTAGTTGGTAAACGATCTTGATCCAATGTATAACCATCAATGATCAATTTGTACTTGGAAGTAGAGACATCAAATGCTTCGCCGATATTTCCTTTCAAAGTTTGAGCGGCATGGATTTCTACCCCGTTTTCATCGACATAACAAACGGTGATACCTGCAGCTGTGACTGGGTTCTTTTTGTATATATAAGTAACGGTTTGTGATTTATTTGAAAAAGTACCTGTCGCATTATTTGGCAATTTGTCTACATCCAATGTATAACCATTGATTTTCAATTTATAGGCAGTAGTAGAAGCATCGTATTTCGCTCCGTATTCGCCCTTCAGTGTTTGGGGGTCATGAATATGTTTGCCATTTTCATCCACATAGTTGATCGTAACAGGTGCAGCTGTGTCTTTGTCACTATTAAATATCGGGATATAGCCAACATAATCAAAACCGTTTATTTTTTCTGGTTGATGGGTGAAGGGTTGATTTTGCGGAACCGATGCGGATGTAGCTGATTTTATAGAGGAAGTTTTCTCTGCATCAGCAACTGGACTGATAAAAAAGAGACTGGAGAAAACAACGAAAGCAAGCAGAAAATGGAACCATTTTCCTTTCCGCAGTCCAATGAATAAAGCAGAGACGATGAAAACCAAGCTAAAAATAAGCAATGGAAGAGAGCGTGTGCTGTCTCCCGTAGCTGGTAAGAGATGGTGGCCATTTTGATTTGTACCAGCAGTGCTTCCTTGTTTTTGATACACAAGTTGATATGTTTCGTTCTCATGGGTGGCAGAAATCAACGGTTTTTTGGGGATATCTTGACTTTTTCTGCTGCCGTCAATTCTGCGTAATCTACATATTCATAGGTGAGATGTGTTGTTGCTGCCGAGGCATGGAGCGTTTGTGAGGTAGAGATACTAAGGAGTGAAAAAAGTAAAATAAAACCAACTAACCATTTTTTCATAGAGACCCTCCTAAACTTTTTTAGGGCTGCACGCCGACCACCTACACATGATAGGAGTAATGGTTAAAGTGTGAGTCATAACGAATGTTAAGAGTAGCCTGATTGCGATCGAAATAATCGATTTCCCTTACAGCATTAATACCCTAAATATTACTTTCAGAACAACGAAAATATAAAAATAATACTTTTTGTTTGCAGGAAATAGGCTTGTTTGCTAAAAAGGGAATAGTATGGTACTATAAATATAGAAAAACGTCGATAACTCAGCCAAGCGTGGGCCAAATGCCCACGCTTTCGTTATGCGAATGAGCATAGGAGTGCTTGATGTTATCCCCAGTAAGGAGGCCAGGTATGAGTAAAGTCACCGACCAAGTCGAAGCAATCGTCTTACCGATCACAGAGGAACTAGGTGTAGAGTTAGTAGATATCGCTTATGAAAAAGAAGGTAAAAATTGGTTTCTACGTGTATTTGTAGATAGACCAGGCGGGATCGATATCGATGAATGTGCTGCGGTTAGTGAAAAGCTAAGTGAAAAAATGGACGAACAAGATCCAATCTCGGAGAATTATTTTCTTGAAGTTTCTTCACCAGGAGCGGAACGACCATTGAAAAAAGAAAAAGACTTTGAAAATGCAGTCGGCAAGTATGTTCACGTAACCAGCTATGAACCAATCGACTCACGCAAGATGTGGGAAGGTACGCTGGAAGCTTATGACGGCGAATATCTCACAATTACTGTAAAAGATAAGACGCGCACACTGACATGCAAAGTGCCAAAAGAAAAAGTGGCGAAAGCAAGACTTGCAATTCAATTTTAAAATCGAGATAAGGAGTGGAAAAAATGAGCTCAGAACTTATGGAAGCTCTCTACGTATTAGAAAATGATAAGGGGATTTCGCGCGAGGTTTTAGTAGATGCGATCGAAGCAGCACTTGTGTCTGCTTATAAACGCAACTTTGATAAAGCAGAGAACGTTCGTGTCGATTTAAACATGGAAAATGGCTCGATCCGCGTTTTAGCTAGAAAAGACGTTGTCGATCAAGTATTCGATTCCCGCTTAGAAATTTCACCAGAAGAAGCGCAAAAAATCAATCCCGTTTATAATGTCGGGGACGTGGTAGAATTAGAAGTAACGCCGAAAGATTTTGGCCGGATCGCCGCGCAAACGGCAAAACAAGTTGTAACGCAACGTGTTCGCGAAGCAGAACGCGGCATTATCTACGATGAATTCATCGACCGTGAAGACGATATCATGACAGGGATCGTAGAACGTCAAGATTCCCGCTTTATCTATGTAAACTTAGGGAAAATCGAAGCGATCTTATCTCAAAATGAACAAATGCCGAATGAAACATACCGCGCACATGATCGTATCAAGGTTTACTTGACGAAAGTAGAAAAAACAACAAAAGGCCCGCAAATCTTTGTTTCACGTACGCATCCGGGATTATTGAAACGCTTATTTGAAATGGAAGTACCTGAAATTTATGAAGGCTCCGTTGAGATCAAGTCTGTAGCACGAGAAGCAGGGGATCGTTCAAAGATCTCTGTTTATACAGCAAATAAAGAAATCGACCCGGTTGGGGCATGCGTTGGACCAAAAGGTGCACGTGTCCAAGCGATCGTCGATGAACTAAAAGGCGAAAAAATCGACATCGTGGAGTGGTCAGAAGATCCATTCACATTTGTGGCCAATGCACTTAGCCCTTCTAAAGTACTAGATGTTATCGTGAATGAAGCAGATCAAGCGACGACAGTTGTCGTTCCTGATTATCAATTATCGCTTGCAATTGGGAAACGCGGTCAAAATGCTCGTTTAGCAGCAAAATTGACTGGTTGGAAAATCGATATCAAGAGCGAAACTGTTGCTAGAGAACTGGGTATCTTCCCACGCGAAGCTGCTGAAGAATTAGAAGTAGAAGAAGAACCGGAAGAACAAGAATAAAAGGAGAAAATTGTCATGCGAAGTAAAAAAATACCACTTCGGAAGTGTATCGTCACAAATGAACGGTTGCCAAAAGGTGAACTGCTTCGAATCGCGTACACAAAAGATGGAGAGCTAACAATCGATCCAACCGGCAAAGCGCCAGGACGAGGTTTTTATATCAAAAAAGATGTAGGAGTCTGTGAAAAGGCGAAAGCAAAAAACAGTGTTTTTCATCAGTTGAGAATTCCTGAACAGCCTGGCTTCTATGATGAACTCATTGAATATGTAAAGAAAATCGCAGGTAACGAAAATGACTAAGAAATTTCTTTCATTACTAGGACTTGCTAATCGAGCTAGAAAACTCACTACTGGTGAGGAGCTAACATTAAAGGCAATCAGAAATGAGCAGGCTAAACTTGTTATCATTTCAGAAGATATATCTGAAAAGACCGAGAAAACAATCCAAAATAAATGTAAGTACTACAATGTGACCTTGCTGAAAGTCGGTACCAGAGAAGAGTTAGGAGGTGCCATTGGCAAAGAGTCGCGCGCTATCATTGCAGTGCTTGATAAAGGATTTGCGAAACAATTAGTCGCATTACTCGGTTGAAATCTATCGCGGAGGTGTAAGACATGAGTAAAGTACGCGTATATGAATATGCAAAAAATAATCAAGTATCTAGCAAGAAAGTAATCGAAACACTTAAAGGTCTAGGTATCGAGGTCGCGAATCATATGTCAATGATCAATGAGAACGCGCTGAGACAGCTAGACAATACGTTTAAACAATCCAATAAACCGACGACATCTGAGAAGAAACAACCAACTACAGAAGCAGGTAAAAGTAAGGGGCAAGACAAACCAAATATGACGAATTCTAAAAATACAGGAACTTCAAAACCAGCAAATAAACCAAGCACGACAACGCCAACAAGCACAAATACGGCACAACGTCCTGCTGCTAAACAAGAAAATAAAAAACCAGCCGGAAACAACAACAATAAATCCAATTTCAACAATAAACGCGGTCAATCCGGTGGTAATCGCAACAACAATTTCCGTAACAAAGGAAAAAACACTAAGAAAAAAGGTAAAGTAAACTACAGTACAGTAGCGCCTACACCGCCAAAACCAAAAGAATTACCAGCAAAGATCGTTTTCAGCGAATCCTTGACTGTTGCTGAACTTGCGAAAAAATTATACCGCGAGCCTTCAGAAATCGTAAAAAAATTATTCATGCTTGGTATCGTAGCGACGATCAATCAAAGTCTGGATAAAGATGCGATCGAACTTATCTGTGCCGATTACGGTGTAGAAGTAGAAGAAGAAATCAAAATCGATATTACCGATCTAGATGTATTCTTTGAAAACGAAAATGAAGAAATCGATACTTCTAAATTAGTTGAACGTCCACCAGTTGTTACGATCATGGGACACGTTGACCATGGTAAAACGACACTACTGGATTCACTAAGAAATACCAAAGTGACGCTTGGCGAAGCAGGCGGTATCACGCAACATATCGGTGCTTATCAATTAGACGTAAGTGGCAAGAAAATCACTTTCCTTGATACACCAGGACATGCTGCATTTACGGCAATGCGTGCACGTGGTGCGCAAATCACAGATATTACGATCTTAGTCGTGGCTGCCGACGATGGTGTTATGCCACAAACGATCGAAGCGATCAACCATGCGAAAGCAGCTGGGATGCCAATCATTGTTGCAGTCAATAAGATCGATAAACCACAAGCAAATCCAGACCGCGTGATGCAAGAATTAACAGAATATGAATTAGTTCCAGAAGCATGGGGCGGCGATACGATTTTCGCTCCGATCTCTGCAAAATTCGGAGAAGGCTTGGATAACTTGTTAGATATGATCCTGCTTGTATCTGAAGTAGAAGAATTAAAAGCAAACCCAGAACGCCATGCAATCGGCACAGTCATCGAAGCAGAACTCGACAAAGGGAAAGGCCCTGTAGCGACCTTGCTTGTTCAAGACGGTACGCTCAACATCGGGGATCCAATCGTTGTCGGAAATGCTTTCGGACGTGTTCGTGCGATGGTAAATGACTTGGGACGCCGCGTAAAACGTGTTGGTCCAAGCACACCAGTGGAAATCACAGGGCTTAACGAAGTTCCACAAGCCGGCGATCGTTTTGTTGTCTTTGAAGATGAAAAAACAGCCCGCAGTGTTGGGGAAACTCGTGCGAGCCGTGCATTGGTCGCACAACGTTCAGCGACTAACCGCGTAAGCTTGGATAACCTGTTTGAACACATGAAAGCTGGCGAAATGAAGGAAGTCAATGTTATCATCAAAGCGGATGTACAAGGTTCGGTAGAAGCATTAGCAGCCTCCCTTCGTAAAATCGAAGTAGAAGGTGTCAACGTCAAGATCATTCATACTGCCGTTGGTGCGATCAATGAATCAGACATTACGCTGGCAGCTGCATCGAATGCGATTGTAATCGGGTTCAACGTTCGTCCAACGCCACAAGCACGCGAAGCAGCCAACAGTGAAAGCGTAGATATCCGAACTCACCGCGTTATCTATAAAGCCATCGAAGAAATCGAAGCAGCGATGAAAGGTATGCTTGATCCAGAATTTGAGGAAAAAATCATTGGTCAAGCACTTGTTCGTCAAACTTTCAACGTATCTAAAGTTGGTACGATCGCCGGCTGTTTCGTAACAGACGGAAAAATCACGCGTGACAGCGGCGTTCGCTTGATCCGTGACGGCATCGTCGTTTTTGAAGGCGAGCTATCGACATTAAAACGTTTCAAAGATGATGCCAAAGAAGTAGCAAATGGCTACGAATGTGGGATCACTATCGAGAACTTCAATGATATTAAAGAAGACGATACGATCGAAGCATTTGTAATGGAAGAAATCGAAAGAAAATGATCTATCACGTTGAGGCAGAATTTTTTCTGAGTACCCCTCAAAATTTGAAAGAAAAACGAGCAATTTTACAGCGAATTCTGTCCCGCACGAAGCAGAAATTTAATGCTTCGATCGCGGAGACAGGATTTCAAGATAAATGGCAACGCACAGAAATAAGTTTTGTGATTATTTCTGGCACCTCCACTCAGTCAGAAAAAGAGGCTTACCAGGTACTTGATTTCCTCGATTCTTTCCCGGAATGGGAACGAACAAATACGCATATGGAGCATATATAAACGAGGTGAAAGGTAATGAACGTAAGAGCTAATCGAATAGCTGAACAAATGAAGAAAGAACTTGGGGATATTTTGAACCGCAAACTCAAAGACCCAAGACTTGGATTCGTAACGATCACGGATGTAGAGATCACGGGTGATTTACAGCAAGCAACGATCTACATTTCCGTCTTAGGAGAAGAAAAAGAACGTGAAAACACATTATTAGCTTTGGAAAAAGCACATGGTTTTATTCGTTCCGAGATCGGCAGCCGAATCCGCCTTCGCAAAGTTCCTGAATTGCAGTTTGCACTAGATGGTTCGATCGAATACGGTAATCGTATCGATGAATTGCTACGCGATCTTCATAAAGGGGAATAAAACCACTAAGGATAGAGCAGCACTTGCTCTGTCCTTTCTTTGCGTCATGAATGATCCAGAATGGAGGAAAAGGGTATGGAAGGCATTATCCCCTTGTGGAAAGAGCCGGGAATGACAAGTCATGATTGTGTTTTTCGACTGCGAAAGATACTACACACTAAAAAAGTCGGACACACAGGCACATTGGATCCTGACGTGGCTGGCGTCTTACCGATCTGCATTGGTCGGGCCACCAAGCTGGCAGAATATGTGACAGCAGAAGGAAAAACCTATATCGCCGATGTTTCTATCGGCACAGCAACAACGACAGAAGATGCCTCGGGAGAAATCATTGCAGAAAAGGCCGTCTCCGAGATATCCGCCGAGCAAATAGAAGAAGCGATCCATCAGTTAGAAGGCGAGATCGCACAAGTACCACCAATGTATTCTGCGGTTAAAGTGAATGGCAGAAAACTTTATGAATATGCACGCAATGGGGAGACGGTGGACCGGCCCGTACGCAAAGTACAGATCCACGCCATCAAACGCTTAGACGCCCCGCAATCGATTACAGCAGAAGCGCCTACTTTTACTATTGAGATCAGTTGTGGGAAAGGCACTTATATCCGTACCCTTGCCGTCATGATCGGCGAGATACTTGGCTATCCGGCCCATATGTCTGCCTTAAAAAGAACCCGCAGCGGCTACTTTGAAACCGAACACTGCTTCCGACTAGCCGAGATCGAAGCAATGATGAAAGCAGAGGATCAGCATTTTCTGCTCCCACTTGAAAAGGGAATCGCAGAAATGCCCCGTATAGAAGTAAATGCAGCCGTTCATAGTGAGATCCTAAACGGCAAAGTGATGCCAGAATATTTATTCGCTGCGGTTAATAACGAAGCTCGTGTAGCCGTTTTCCATGAAGGAAAGCTCGTGGCGATCTATAAACCACATCCTGAAAAAGCCGCATGTTGGAAACCCGAGAAAGTCATCGAACTACGGCCAGGAAATTTAAATTAAAATAAAGGAATGTGAAAGCAAGCTATGGAAACGATTTATTTGCATGAACCTAATACGATTCAAGTAGAACAAGAACCAAAAGTCATCGCGCTAGGTTTCTTCGACGGTGTGCATCTTGGCCACCAAGCTGTTATTCGTTCCGCAAAAAGTATTGCAGATGCAGCAGGAATCAAAACAGCCGTATTGACGTTTGATCCGCATCCTTCTGTTGTACTGAGTAAAAAGCGGAATAAGGCGAAATACCTTACACCAATCGAAGAAAAAGCTCGCAAAGTAGAAGCAATGGGCGTGGATTATTTTTACGTCGTCCGCTTCACTACGAAATTTTCCGAACTCGAACCAAAAGATTTCGTTCAAAAATACTTACTTCCGCTCGGCGCTGTGCATATCGTAGCCGGATTTGACTACACCTACGGCCGCCTTGGAGCCGGAAAAATGGCAGATATGGAAACTTATGCAGAAAACAAACTGCAAGTTACGATCGTTGATAAGCAAGAAGCAGACAATCAGAAAATCAGTTCGACTGCGATCCGTCAAGCAATTGAAGAAGGTAGCATGGAAGAAGCAAACAAACTGCTAGGCGAACCTTATACAACTAAAGGAACCGTTATTCATGGTGATAAACGCGGTCGCACGATCGGATTTCCAACGGCAAATATTTTAGTGGAAGAAGACTATCTCATTCCCAAACTAGGCGTTTATGCAGTTAAATTCAAGATCGGCAACGAAACGCATCTTGGCATGGCAAGTATCGGCTATAATATTACATTCAAAGATGATCAATCCTTATCGATCGAAGTCTACATCCTTGATTTCAACCGTGAGATATATGGCGAAGAGGTAGAAATCGAATGGTTCCAATATTTCCGCCCAGAGCTAAAATTTAGCGGAATGGAAGGCTTGATCAAACAATTGGAAAAAGACGAACAAGATACTCGCGAATATTTCCAAAAAAACAAGTAAACAGAGATTAAGACTTGCTTTTAAGCAGCAAATAGTGTATCTTTAAACCTGTACGAAATGAACCTATACTTGGCTGATCTGCGAATCACCAACGCTTAGCTCAGTATATGGGGATAGAATAGAAGGAGGTGGAAAGAATGGCATTAACAAAAGAACGTAAAAACGAAATTATTGCTGAATACCGTGTACACGATACAGACACTGGTTCTCCAGAAGTCCAAATCGCTGTATTAACTGCAGAAATCAATAGTTTGAATGACCACGTTCGTGTACACAAAAAAGATCATCATTCTTACCGCGGATTAATGAAAATGGTAGGTCACCGTCGTAACTTACTTACTTATCTGCGTAAAAAAGATGTTCAACGTTACCGCGAACTTATTGGGCGTTTAGGTTTACGTCGATAAAAACCAACCAAAAGCGGGATGATATGTCCCGCTTTTTTTTAAAATCATCGGAAAGCTGGCACAGGCAGATAAACTTTATCGCATGAATCCAAAAACGTGACCCAAAGCAATTTGACTTAGGTTTTTGGATTTATGTGTGCCTTTGAATGAAGGTGTGCGTGAAGCATATTATGCAAGATAAAGTTTAGACCGTGAGCCATGCGTTTCCTAAAGGAGCGTAAAAATGACAAACGAAAAACAAGTTTTCAGTACAGAATGGGCAGGTCAGAAACTGTCTATCGAAGTAGGACAACTAG
The DNA here is from genome assembly GCF_000148995.1 of Listeria grayi DSM 20601. Classification (GTDB taxonomy): domain Bacteria; phylum Bacillota; class Bacilli; order Lactobacillales; family Listeriaceae; genus Listeria; species Listeria grayi. The sequence goes on along the minus strand of NZ_GL538352.1, from coordinate 957,244 downwards.
CAAAACAAGCAAGCGGCGCAGCACTTGTCCGCTACGGCGACACTGTTGTTTTAACAGCAGCAGTAGGTTCTAAAAAACCAAGACCGGGCGATTTTTTTCCACTTACAGTCAATTATGAAGAAAAAATGTATTCCGTTGGTAAAGTACCAGGCGGATTTTTAAAACGTGAAGGACGTCCAAGCGACAAAGCAACATTGACGGCACGCTTGATCGACCGCCCGATCCGTCCATTATTTGCAGAAGGCTTCCGTAACGAAGTACAAATCACTTCTACAGTTTTCAGTGTGGATCAAGATTGCTCACCAGAAATGGCTGCTATGCTTGGATCATCTATCGCCTTATGCATTTCCGATATTCCATTTGATGGTCCGATCGCAGGCGTTGATGTTGGTTTGATTGACGGGAAATACGTGATCAATCCGACCCCAGAACAATTTGAGAAAAGCGATATCAATTTAACAGTTGCCGGAACATACGAAGCAATCAACATGGTAGAAGCTGGTGCAAAAGAAGTTTCCGAAGAAGCAATGCTAGAAGCGATCATGTTTGGACATGAAGAAATCAAACGTCTATGCAAATTCCAAGAAGAAATCGTTCAAGCAGTCGGTAAAGAAAAACGTGAAATCGAACTTTTTGTCAGCGATCCAGAACTTGAAGCAGAAGTCAAAGCAGCGAGCGAAGCTAAAATGAAGACTGCTATCAAAACAGAAGAGAAAAAAGCACGCGAAGCAGCAATCGAAGACGTCAAAGAAGAAATTTTAGAAACTTATAAAGCAAAAGAATTAGAGGATGAAGCTGCTGTTCTTGCTGAAGTAGCTCACATTCTTGAAATGATCGAAAAAGACGAGATGCGTCGTTTGATCTCTCAAGACAAAATCCGCCCCGACGGCCGTAAAGTAAATGAAATCAGACCATTATCTTCCGAAACCGGTCTGCTTCCACGTGTCCACGGCTCCGGTCTATTTACTCGCGGACAAACCCAAGCGCTTAGTATTTGTACCTTGGCACCGTTACGCGAACATCAAATCATCGACGGACTCGGTACAGAAGAATATAAACGCTTTATGCACCATTATAACTTCCCGCAATTCAGCGTAGGGGAAACAGGACCAAGACGAGCACCAGGACGTCGTGAGATTGGTCACGGAGCTTTAGGAGAACGCGCACTTCAATACGTTATTCCTTCCGAAGAGGAATTCCCGTATACGATCCGTTTAGTATCCGAAGTATTGGAATCAAACGGTTCAAGCTCGCAAGCAAGTATTTGTGGCTCTACACTGGCAATGATGGACGCGGGTGTTCCGATCAAAGCACCAGTAGCAGGTATCGCAATGGGACTTGTAAAACTTGGTGATGACTATACGATCTTGACAGACATCCAAGGGATGGAAGATCACTTCGGCGACATGGACTTTAAAGTTGCTGGGACAAAAGATGGTATTACCGCCTTGCAAATGGATATCAAAATTGATGGTCTAAGCCGTCAGATCCTGCACGAAGCATTGGAACAAGCAAAAGAAGGTCGTTTGCACATCCTCGAGCATTTAAATGCGACAATCGCCGGCCCTCGTGAAACATTGTCACCATATGCACCGAAAATCGTTACACTATCTATTAAACCAGAAAAAATCAAAGATGTTATCGGACCAGGTGGTAAACAAATCAATAATATCATTGATGAAACTGGCGTGAAAATCGATATCGAACAAGACGGTACAGTATATGTAGCTTCTCAAGATGAAGAAATGAACAAAAAAGCCATCCAAATCATTGAAGATATCGTCCGCGAAGTAGAAGTAGGCGAAATCTACACCGGTAAAGTCCGCCGTATTGAAAAATTCGGAGCTTTCGTTGAACTCTTCAAAGGGACAGATGGCCTCGTTCACATCTCTGAATTAGCTCACGAACGTGTCGGAAAAGTGGAAGACATCTTGAAACTCGGCGACGAAGTCAAAGTTAAAGTCATTGAAGTCGATCACCAAGGTCGCGTCAATCTTTCCAGAAAAGCATTGATCGAGAAAAAAGAAGGCGAAGAAACAAAATCAGACAGTAAACCATTTACGAAAAAGCCTCCTTATAAAAAAGAATCGAAATAAATGTAAAAAAGCCTGCATGAAACAATTACGCTCATGCAGGCTTTTTTATAATGTTTGTTTCGACAATGAAAACCATAATAAAAGCTGCCAACAAACGGAATACTCCGTGCTCATTGGCAGCTTTTAATTAATTTTTATGCGCTAAGATCTTCGCGATTTTTTCATAACTCATATCACTGGATAGTTTATATTTACCATCGCGAACATATTTTTCATAGTCATTTTTACGCAAGAATTTATCGAAATCCTTAGCACTCTTGATGATTCCTTCACTTTCCAAAACTTCTCCAGCTTTAGAAGAAGGGTCACCTTTGGCAATTCTAAGGGTATATTTTTTCACTTTATTTTTTTCAGCTTGTTCTTTTTTTGACGCATCTTGCTTTTTAGCATCCGCTTGTTTTTGTTCTTCTTCTTTTTTAGCAGAATCTTCAGCTTGTTTCGTTTTTTCAAGCTCTTGTTTTGCTAATAAATCCGAATATTTTTGTTTCCATTTTTTAACTTCTGTACTATTAGCAGTATCTTTCTTTTGATTGGCTTGCGTATCTGTAGAGAAGAACTGCACATAGACAAACAGTAGCAAAGCAGAAATCAAAAAACCCAATGCTAGCATTTGTAGATTTTTTTTCACGCAAGGATCCTCCTTTTTAATATTTATCTTTTACTATCAATGCCGCAAATATTCTTCTATAATCTCATCTACTTCTTGCTTAGAAAGCTCGGATTGTTCAGCGATTTCAGAAGCAATCACGCCAGAAGTATACAAGGTAATAACTTGTTTTTTTAATAATTCACGAACACTTGGAGTGATTGGCGTCTTATCAGGAATAATTTCTTCTTGTGATTCCAATTTAAGCGCCTTTTCTAAATCAGTTACTCTTTTTCTGAGTTCAAAATTCTCAAACATCCATTGGCCAGCAATTTCATCTATCTTGTCATCTATATGTTTGTTCTCGTTCTTTTGGAAGAATGATAGAATGAAAAAGAGAACAGCTGCTACCAACAAAATAATGATTACGGAAGTCATTTTTATTTACACCTCTCTTCCTTAAACCCTAATAATAGTTATAGCATAAATCAGTAGAAAACGCTATCTGAAATCTAATTTATAAAAAAATTGAAAAGAAAGTTATAGAGTTCTTGCATGAACGCAATAAAAATGATATTATAATACAGGTTGAATAATATATACAGTCAGAGTTGGAGGGGAAAAGCATGCGTGTCAATATCACATTAGAATGCACAGAGTGTGGCGATCGTAATTATATCACTACTAAAAATAAACGTGAAAATCCGGAACGTATTGAACTTAAAAAATATTGTCCAAGATTACGTCGTGTAACATTACACCGCGAAACAAAGTAAGCAACAGGAGAACCAGCCTGTTGTTTTTTTGTAGAAGGAGATAATGATGAGCGAAAAACAAGAAATAAGAAATTCCGTTTTAGAAGAGCTGCATAAAATCGACAGGCATCTACATAGAACGCGCAGTTTACATTTAGTCGGGCAACTCTTCGCCACGGAAGAATGGAAAGAAGCACAGACAATTGCAACGACCCTAGCGAGACATCCCGAAATTGCGACAGAAGCTATTATTTTGAAAGCGCTACAAGAAGGAAAACAAATCGTGTTGCCAAGAACATACAACGCCACAAAAGAAATGATTTTTAAAAAATATAGCGAAAATGATGCTTTAGAAAAAAAGAAACTTAGCTTGCTAGAACCACTTGAAACAGCTGAAACAGTCTCCCCAACAGATATTGATCTCGTTGTGGTACCAGGAGTTGTTTTTAACGCCGAAAACTACCGCATTGGTTTTGGTGGGGGATTTTATGACCGTTTTCTGGCAGATTATCAAGGGACTAGCATATCTTTGTGTTTAGATGAGCAATACCATTCTTTTCAACCGGAAGCTCATGATATTCCTGTAACCTTTTTAATAAGAGAAAATCAGTAGATGAAAGTTTACAAGCCTGTTTTTTTTGCGTATAGTATTAATAGGTAAAGTAGCAATAATATAAGAAAGCAGGTAATTTTTTGAGCTTCCAAGATCAATATATTTTTTGGCATCTAACAAATTATTTTTTAACTAGTGAAAATTATCGTTTGATTCATTTACATGAAGAAAGCCAAGAATTATGGTTGGATAATCCTACTAAAAAGACGCGCCCGATTATTAGGATGCAAATGAAAGAGCTTAGCTGGGCAAACGCTGCAAATCGAGATGTTTTTCAAACGCTCCGTATTGCAGACAATATCCGAAAACAATTAGGCAAACCCAAGATCTCATTATTTAATGTATATATTACACCTTTTCCACCACACGGTGATACGGGAGAATTATTTCATACACAAGTGCAATCAAAAAATAAAAAAGTAACTGCTGAAAATATTTTGATAACCCAAGAGAACACCGACCAGCAATTAACTGACTTCGCTGAGAAATTAGGAATACCAAAAGAACAGCTCGCGATTCCTGAAACTATTACAGAAGAAATGGTAGAAGAGGCAAGAACACAAGTTATCAATTATATTACGATGCGTGTTCAAGAGGAACAGCATCAAGCACGGAAAGAGAAGCCTTATGTGACATATACCTTTATCGGCTTACTCGTGCTGATGTTCCTTGTTTTAACATTTACAGGCGGTTCCACTAATTCCTTTAATTTAATCAAATGGGGCGGTAAATTCAATCCTCTCATATATGCTGGAGAGTGGTGGCGACTCATCACGCCGATGTTTCTTCACAATGGTTGGATGCACATTGCCGCAAATGCAGTAATGCTCTATATCGTTGGACCTTGGGCTGAAAAAATCTATGGGAAATGGCGTTTTGCTCTAATTTTGTTGATCGGCGGTTTTGCAGGGAACCTTGCTAGTTTTGTATTAAATAACCATTTATCTGTTGGCGCAAGTACATCTGTATTTGCAGTCTTTGGAGCCTTGCTTTATTTAGTTGTTTTAAAACCCAACCTTTATGCCAAAACAATTGGTACCAATGTTGCAACACTTGTCGTGGTAAACATTTTGATCGGGTTGTTTTCAGCTGAGATCGATATGATGGGCCATATCGGCGGCTTAGTAGGTGGATTCTTGATCGCCGGCAGTATTTCCTTGCCAAATCAATATTTCAACTGGAAGCGGGCGTTATATAGCCTGAGTTCTTTGGTACTGATCGGGCTATTTCTTTATGCAGGCTATCAAAATGGTACAAAGCCATATGATCCAGCCCTGAGCAATGCTGTTATCCAAGACGACCTTAATAAAGGCGAGTATAAGAAAGCAGATAGACTAATTAATACATTGATCAGCAGCAACAGTGCAGATGAATATACGTATGTGTTTGCTGGTGCTATTGCCCAACATGAAAAGAATTTAGAGTCACTCGGGATTTATGCGAAAAAATCCATTGAGCTGAATCCAGAAATGCCAAATAGCCATTACTTGTTGTCGCTCCACTATTTAGAAACAGGTAACCGAAAAGCAGCATTACGCGAAGCAAAACGCGCAAATCAACTTGCTGATAACGATATCTATAAATCCTATTATGAAAGCTTAAAAAATACTGAAAAATGAGGCAATGCCAATGCGAACGGTTTATGATGTAGCTCAATTATTAAAAAAACATGGTATCATCGTTTATCTCGGAAAAAGAGAATATGATATCGAAATGATGGAGTTTGAACTGACAGAACTTTTTAAACATAATATTCTCGATCGAGATCTTTATGGTACAGCACGTGGTATTTTGAAACAAGAATTGTTAAAAGAGAAAAAGCAAAACAATCATATAAAACATTCATTAAAAGGAGAATAGTGGTATGGACAAAAAAATCATTGGAGTCGACTTGGGTGGAACAACAGCTAAAATAGCTATTTTGACAAAAGACGGTGATATCGAAAAGAAATGGACAGTAGATACCAATATCGATAATGGCGGCGAAAATATCGTAAAAAATATTGGGGAAAGCATCAATAAAGCACTTTCTGAAGCTGATATTGCCAAGGATTCCATTTACGGAATCGGGATGGGAACACCTGGAACTGTCAATTATGAAACGGGTACTGTTAAAGGTGCCTATAATCTTGGCTGGGCCGAAGAGCAAAATGTAACAGAAGATTTGTCAAAATTAACTGGACTACATGTACTGCTTGATAATGATGCGAATGTGGCGGCGCTGGGTGAACGTTGGAAAGGCGCTGGAGAAGGCGGCGAGAATGTCGTTTTTGTTACATTAGGTACAGGCGTAGGTGGAGGAATCTTTGCTGAAAATCAGATTTTGCATGGTGTTCGTGGTGCTGCTGGTGAAGTAGGTCATATAACAGTGGAAGCCCATAATGGTTACCAATGTACTTGCGGAAAAACGGGTTGCCTAGAAACAGTAGCATCCGCCACAGGAATCGTGCGCGTCGCAAAAGATATGGCCAAAGAATTTGCTGACGATTCTAAACTAAAGCAAAGTATTGAGAGCGAAGAAAAGATTACTTCTAAATTAGTATTTGAATATGCTTCTGAAGGCGATGAATTAGCCAAAAAAGTCATTGATCAAATCTCTTTCTATCTAGGATTAGCTCTTAGCCATATCGGCAACATGTTAAATCCTGAAATGATCGTTATTGGCGGCGGTGTATCTGCTGCTGGCGATGCACTCTTAGGACCAGTTAGAGAATATTATGAAAGCATGGTTTTCCCAACTGTACTTGAGTCGACAAAATTGTCCATCGCAACAAAAGGAAATGATGCCGGCGTTATTGGGGCAGGTTGGCTTGTATTACCTAAAGAATAAAATTTTCAAAAAGCGGTGATAGCGTTACAAGGCTATTGCCGCCTTTTTTTGTTTTATTTCCTCTTCTGACGGGTAAAAAAGAATAGCATCAAAATGGGGGGCGTAAGCAATGAAGAAGAAATGGCTATTACTTACGCTTGTTGTATGCAGTTGTACATTGTTTTTTGTTAGCGGGTGTTCCAAGGAAAGAGAGAAACCGAAGCCTTCGTTACCAAAAAAAGAAAAAAGAATACAATCTTTTAAGACGAATAATGTGAACTTTAAGCGAGTTATTGGTTGGTTATCTAATAGCACTGTACTGATACAAACAAGTGAGAAGAATACTACAAAACTATACACGTATCAGCTCTATACGGGAAAACAGGAGCAAATTTATCAAACAAAGAACTTAGTTGCAGATGTTAAAATCAGCCCTGATAAAAGTGCTCTATTGATTTATGATTCTGCTAATAAAGAGACGTCTACTATCCGTATTATTGATATTCATAGTAAAAAAGAGATGGCTTCCAAGGAATTAAAACCAACAAACAATACTTTTATTTGGAATGCGGAGTCGCCGAACAAAATCTTATTGATAAATTACGACCAAAACTGGGGATTTAAGGCCTTTTTATGGGACTATAATTCTAATCTAACAAAACATATTTATGCAGGGTCGCCTTTTTTAACCTGGTATACGGATAATCTTGTTCTATATAATAGCAAAAAACAACAAGAAGATGAGGGGGACCTATATCTACAAGACATCCGAGATACATCTATCAAAAATTTGATTGCCGAAAATGTGTTGGAATTTGCTAGTAATAAATCGAGCTTGGTCACTATTAGTAATTTTAGTGATGATAAGCGATTGCTTTATGATTTTAAAAATATTGGTTTTGAAACATTGAGTGAATATAAACCACCTCGTACCTATGACGAGGCAGGGAGTTTTGTTCCTTATTTTGATATCAATTTCACCTCCGATCTTTTCTTGACTTTTACACCCTATGAGAACGGAAAAATGAAAAATGGATTGGAAGAATATCAATTGGTACAAGTGGATCCTAAGACAGGGAAGCACCGGAAGTTGCTTGACCTAATGGATAATGCTCCTTTATTGTCAAATGAGGATAAGCATCTCGTTTTATATGGGTATGATTATGGGAAAGTAATAGATCTGAAGACAAATAAGGTATATCAAATCTTAGAAAAAGATAGCGATAAATTTTAATCAAAAGTGAATAACTTTTTTGTTTTTATCCCAATAAAAGGTTAAATTAACGGACTGTTCTTTTGGGAGTTTCACGATAGCCTGGAAAGTATAATACTGTTCGGTACTTTCTTCTAGCTGACATCGGATAATATTTTTGGCATACTCTACAGTGAAATTTGTGGTGCCAGTGGAAAGCTGTTTTTGATGGTTTTCTAAGCCAAGTCGTAAATGGCTTTTTGCTTGGTACTGTTTTTGGATTATTTTCTCGGTGCGATATTGAATTTGAAATAGTTGAGCAGTGCCCTGAAAAGCAATTAGCAATAGAAGAAGTAAAAAGAGCGTTAGTGGCAAAGAAAAACCATTTACTTTCATTAGCTTCCTTCCTTTCTTAATGGGGTGTGATAGCGTGTCAATCGTTCCTTTCCGTTAGTCATGGTGATTTTTAAGAGTAAATAATTATCAATATGTTGAAAATAGATGGCTTGCACATCCAGCAACAAAGGTTCATGGCCTTTTCCTTCTGATTGCTTGCGAAATGTCGTTTTGTGTAAATTATATTGAATAATTTTATTATCAGGCTGCGTAATGAATAATTGATTCTCTTTCACTTCGATCTTTTTATAAAACTGCATGTCTTTTTGAGATTGTTGCAAAAATAATTCCCATTGGGCAGTTAGATCTAATTCCGATTGTTGTACGACCCGTTCGAATAGATGGTGAATAAGCGGATAGAAAGATAGTAATAGAGCTGTGATCAAAAGAGCAAGTAGTGCTTCGAGAAAGGTGAAGCCATTTGCTTTTTTATTTTGTACAGATTTTCTTAGTGGGTGTTGCTGCACAAAGCACCAGCTCCTTTTCTATTTGTTCGCTAGTGATTTGCAGTTCTACCGACTTAAATGATTTTTGAGGGAGCAGTAAACTATGCTCGTATAACTGCTGATAGAGATAAGTGCTTTGTTTTTGATCGCTGAGCTTATTAACGGTATGGATGGAGAAAGATAGAAATAGTGTTAGGAAGGTTGTTAGTAAGAAAAGAGAGAATAAACTTTCCAAAAGTAAGAAACCATTATTTTTCTTCAATTCTAAATCGTCCTTTCCCGATCTGGAAGATAAAGCGATATTCCCGATTATGGCCGTGAAGCTTTATGCTGCCAAACTTGTTGATATTTCCATTTTGACCAGAGAACTTCATAGAAACAGCATTATTGGCGGTGAGTTTTAAGTGTGGGGACAGGGCGATAGTGTTTAAAGTGGTTTGTTTGCCTGAGGCAGAAAAACAATTTGCTTTATTATCAAAGATTATGGTTGCATCTTCCTTTGAAGAAAGCGCGTAAAGTTGCGTATAAATGATAGTGCTCCGGATCTCGCTGATTAATTCTTTTTCTGCCAATCTTGCCAGTAAATCTGCGGCAGGGAAAAAGGAACAAATAAAAATGATACTTACTACTGCTAAAACAAGCAAAGTTTCTATTAGAGTAAAACCATTCTTATTAAGAGGTTGTCGACACGCGGCCGTCTTTGTCAATGATGATATTGTTCCCGTTAGGACATGTTTGTTGTTCATCCTTAATGTATCCTCCTTGTACAAGTTCGCTGAGAGAGGGAACTTTATTTTTTTCTAGCTTATAGGTCTGTACTTGTCCCTCTAACATAGTAACTAATGCTTTGCAGCCTTTATTATTGATCGATTTACTTTGGTTAACGATATTTGGAAGCATTAATAAAAGAAGCACACTTACAACTAACAGAACAATCAGCATCTCCACTAGCGTAAAACCATTTATTTTTTTATGTTTCATTGTATCACTCCTCTAAAGTTGATCTACTAAGCTGAACATTGGAAAAAGAATTGCCAAATAAGTTAGAACAATGAATGTTCCTATCAGTAAAAATATGCTCGGCTGGATGTATGTGAAAAGGCGTTCTAGTCGGCGAGTGCTATTTTCTTGACTGTGCTTATAATAAAATAATAATTCTTCTGCAAGTTTCCCATTAGTTTCGCCATGCTGAATGATATAGATCAGTTCTTTTTCGAAAAATAAAAATTGACTGCACACAATATGAATCGGAACACCGGAATCAAGCGCTTTTTTTAACGACTGCGATAATTGCTGTAGAAATAGTGGGGAATGGGTTTCTGTAAAAACAGCTAAGATATCATGAAGTGATAATCCGCATTTGCTCAAGTAGCCGATTTCTCTTGCGAATATTTGGGAATGCTGTGCTTGAATAAAGCGTTTCAATATAGGTATGTGTGATAAGAGAGTGATTTTGTCTAAATAACTTTTTCGTTTTTGTTGAAAAAATAAAAATGTAATCAGTAATGCGGATATAAACATGATAACTCCAATTAGAAGTGGCAGTTTTTCTAATAAAAAATAGAGGAGAGAAGTTGTAGCTATATCCTGCTTTTGAAGTTGATTAAAAAGCAGGTCGAATTTTGGCAGCAAGAATAAGCGTAAAAGAATAAAGACAGTGGAGAGCGTCACGCAAAGAATCACAGGATATTGAAATGTTTTTCTAAGCTTCTTTAATTCATCCGCTTTTCTGAGCATATGCTCACCAGTTTCGCGCAATGTAGTGATAAAGTAGCCGTGCCGATTAGAATAAAAAATCTGTGCACAAATAAAGTCAGGGAACGAGGCGTTTTTCAATGAAACAGCAAATTCCTTGCCAGCTCGCAATTCCGCGATTATATATTGAAATCGTGCTCTTTCTTTTGGTAAAGTTATACTCAAAAAACTGATTGCTGTTTCTAATGGCAGTCCTTGTTCCAATAATTTGGCTATCCGAATCAAGAAATCTCCACCTGTTTTCCAGCTGATTTTACGAAAGATAGCCATATGTAACTCCCTTCTGGTAGGTGAATTTTAGAGAACCTTGCTCATATTGCTGAAATCCATTTCCAATGAAGTCTTGGATTTCTTTGTTCGTTAAGCATTCATAGAGGACGGTTTGTTTATTTGGATAGTGATTACAAAGGCGATGACACTTTCCATTACAAAGTGGACAAAAAAGAGCGTATATCTTTTGATAGCTTACTCCTAATAAGACCTGCCCGATTTCTTGTTGCGTGATACCTAGCTCTAAGAGACGTAGAATAATTCCGTAACGATTATTAGCATGGAGCGTGGTAATAACAAGTTGCCCAGTCAAAGCGGCACGAAAAGCCATTCTTGCGGTATTTAAATCTCTTATCTCTCCTATTATCAATAAGTCGGGATCGTGTCTTAATGTTGCTTTAATGGCAGTTTCGTAATTTAAACCGGTTTTCTCATTGGTGTTTATCTGCAAGTAATCCGGACAAAATTGTTCCACAGGATCTTCAATCGTAATAACTTTTGTAGATTTTTTATCAGAAACAATCTGACGGATAAGGCTATACATTGATGTAGTCTTTCCGCTTCCTGTGCTCCCGGCAAATATATACAAGCCAACTTTATCAGTGCATAGTGTTGAAATGAGATTGGGCTGATGCGCAAAAATGGAAGAATTTCCGAAAGAAATGGCTTTTTTGTGGGTGAAAATCCGCATAACTGCCGACTCATAGAAACGATAGTCTGGAATGATTGAGATCCGCAACAATACTTCTTGTTCTGCTAACTGCATTTTATATATTCCGGTTTGAGGAAGTTTTGCTTCCCCAATCTCCATACCGGATTGGAATTTAAAATGAGCAATCAACTGCTTGGCATCTGGTTTAGATAGGGTCACTAGCGTAGTAAGCTCACCGTGTATTCGTAATTGTACGGAATAGCGTTGACCATTTAATTGGAGATGGATATCACTTGCCTGGTAGGCGAGCGCTGCTTGAATAATAAAGGTAATTAATTCTTCCCACATAATCATGCCTCCTTGCTTATTATTTTCTCCTTTGATAGCAAAATTCCTTTTTGAATAAAACCAAGATATTATGTTGATTTATTTAGGAGAGACTCGTTTTATCGGGATATGCTTTAAAAAAACAAAATTAAAGTTGAAAAAACAGAAAATAAAAATAAAAAAGTTTTAAAAAGCGTTTCATTTTAAACCGTACGATATATTCATAAAATGCCAATTAAACCCCTTACAAAGCGAACCAATTGCTAGAAAAAAGCGATAAAATAGGTATGAGGAAACAATTGCCGAACGATGCGAGACGTGGTACTCTATATTTAGAGGCAAAACATACTACATATTGGCGGATGAAGATAATCAGAGAGACTGTTTGTAACAGCGCCGACGGGGAAAGCACGATAGTGTGAAACTCTCAGGCAAAAGGATGATTATTGGACGCAACTCTGGAGGTTTTCGACAGGGCTTATTTTCTATACATAAGCCTTTTTCTTATGGAAACTTTTAGGGGGGATCATGAATGAGTGAGCGCAAACAAACACCGTTATTTCCTATTTATGCGAAATACGGGGGGAAAACAATTGATTTTGGCGGATGGGATCTGCCAGTTCAATTTACAAGCATTAAAGACGAACATTTAGCTGTGAGAAATGAAGTAGGACTTTTTGATGTTTCTCATATGGGAGAGATCGAGATTTCAGGAGAAAAAAGTGTTGCTTTTTTACAGCATTTATTGACAAACAATATTGAAAAATTAGCAATAGGGAGAGCGCAGTATACGATTATGTGTTATCCCGATGGCGGGACAGTGGACGATCTCGTTGTCTATCGCCTTGCAGAAGATAAGTTCTTAGCAGTTGTGAATGCAGCCAACATTTCGAAAGATTGGGAATGGATGATTGGGAATAACGGAATTGGAGCTGAGTTAAAAAACCGGTCTGGGGAAATCTCTCAACTGGCATTACAAGGACCAAAAGCGGCAGAACTGTTGCAAAAAGAAGTATCTATTGACATCGCTAAGATCCCGTTCTTTGGTTTTCAAGAAAATGTAGAGTTATTCGGCTGTCAGGTACTGCTTTCTAAAAGTGGATATACAGGCGAGGATGGCTTTGAGATCTATTTGAATAATGAAGATGCGATTTCTGTTTGGGAAGCACTTGTTGCGAAAGGAGCAAAACCGATTGGTCTTGGTGCGCGTGACACCCTTCGTTTAGAAGCAGTTTTGGCGCTATATGGCCAAGAACTATCGCAAAACATTTCACCATTAGAAGCAGGGCTCTCCTTTGCTGTAAAATTGCAGAAAGAAGCAGACTTTATTGGTAAAGAAGCCTTAATAAAACAAAAAAATGACGGCTTAAAGCGTAAATCAGTCGGGATCGAAATGATTGATCGGGGGATCGCACGCCATGGCTATCCAGTTTATGATGCAGCTGGTGAAAAAGAAATAGGTGAGATTACTTCTGGGGGACCATCTCCTAGCTTAGATAAAAATATTGCCCTAGCATTGATTGAAAGCGACTATGCACAAGAAGGCGAAGAATTAGTGATAGGAATACGTGCTAAAAAATTGAAGGCGAAAATTATACCAACGCCATTTTATAAGCGTTCAAAATAAGGGGGATAAAAATGAGTGTACATCGTTATTTACCAATGACTGAAGCGGATCAAAAAGAGATGATGGCAACGATCGGTATTGATTCGATAGAGGAATTATTTGCGGATATTCCGAGTTCCATCCGCTTCGATCGCGAATTTGATTTGCAGCCGGCTAAATCAGAACCGGCGTTATTAAAAGAATTGACGAAATTAGCTGCTAAAAATGTAAACACCCTCGAGGCGACATCGTTTCTAGGTGCGGGTGTCTATAATCACTATATCCCAACGATAGTTGATCATGTGATTTCAAGATCCGAGTTTTATACGGCTTATACTCCTTATCAACCAGAGATCTCGCAAGGTGAATTACAGGCGATTTTTGAGTTTCAAACGATGATTGCAGAATTGACAGGTATGGATTTAGCAAATTCTTCTATGTATGATGGCGGAACAGCATTGGCAGAAGCGGCTATGCTGGCAGCAGGTCATACCAAGCGGAACAAGATATTAGTTGCCGCTACCCTACATCCCGAAACTAAAAACGTCATTAAGACCTATGCGAAAGGCCAGCACATCCGTGTTGAGGAAATACCTGAAAAAGACGGACTTACAGATATAAGTGCCCTTGAGTCAGCAATATCTGACGAAGTAGCAGGGGTAGTTTTGGGGTATCCTAATTTTTATGGACAGATAGAACCGTTAGCAAAAGTGGAAAAAATTATCCATGCAAACAAAAGCCTCTTTATCGTAGCTTCCAACCCGCTGGCTTTAGGGATTTTGACGCCTCCAGGAGCATTAGGTGCTGATATTGTAGCAGGAGACACGCAGGTGTTCGGTATCCCTGAATCCTTTGGTGGACCACATTGTGGTTATTTTGCAGTTACTTCCAAACTGATGCGCAAGGTACCTGGCAGATTAGTAGGTGAAACAGTAGATGAAAATGGGAAAAGGGGATATGTGCTGACGTTACAGGCTCGGGAACAACATATCCGTAGAGATAAAGCAACTTCCAATATCTGCTCCAATCAGGCTTTAAACGCACTTGCTTCCTCCGTAGCAATGGTAGCATTAGGTAAAAGTGGTTTACAGCAAATGGCGAAGCAAAATCTGGATAAAGCGCATTATGCAAAAAATAAATTCAAAGAAAGCGGTTTTGAGGTTTTATTTGCTGATAGCTTTTTCAATGAGTTTGTGGTTCGACTGGCAAAACCGATTTCTGAGATCAATAAAGAACTCGTTCACCACGATATTATTGGTGGCTATGATTTAGGCCGCGACAATGCCAAATATGATCATCATATGCTAGTTGCAGTGACCGAAATGCGTACAAAAGAAGAAATAGATGAATTTGTGGCTAGTTTGGAGGGGTTCAAATGAATAAAGAAGAAGTAATGCCATTAGTATTTGAACGTTCTGTTGCAGGACGAATCGGGTTTAGTTTGCCAGAAAGTGATGTTCCAGAGATCGACTTGAGTAGTGTGGTCGATGCGGCTTATATTCGCAATGATCCTGCAGACTTGCCGGAACTTAGCGAGCTCGACATTATGAGACATTATACGAATCTTTCCAATCATAATTTTGGGGTGGACTCAGGCTTTTATCCGCTAGGCTCCTGTACCATGAAATACAATCCGAAAATCAATGAGAAAGTGGCACGTTTTCCTGGATTTGCACACATTCATCCTCATCAGCCTGAAGAAACAGTCCAAGGTGCCATGGAATTGATGTTTGATCTACAAACAAGCCTGAGAGAAATAACGGGAATGGATGAAGTGACCTTGCAGCCCGCTGCCGGAGCACATGGAGAATGGACGGGATTAATGCTGATCCGAGCATTTCATGAAGCTAACGAAGACACCAAACGAACAAAGGTGATCATTCCGGATTCGGCACATGGAACTAATCCAGCATCCGCAACCGTGGCAGGATTTGAAGTTGTAACAGTGAAATCAAATGAAAAAGGACTAGTAGATGTAGAAGATTTGAAACAAGTAGTGGGTGAAGATACTGCAGCACTCATGTTGACCAACCCAAATACGTTAGGATTGTTTGAAAAGGACATAGTAGAAATCGCAAAAATCGTTCATGAAGCTGGCGGAAAGCTATATTATGATGGCGCTAATCTGAATGCGATCATGGCGAAAGTTCGTCCTGGGGATATGGGATTTGATGTTGTCCATTTGAATCTGCATAAAACCTTTACTGGACCACACGGAGGTGGGGGACCAGGTTCTGGACCGATTGGCGTGAAAAAGGATTTACTACCGTTTTTGCCGACTCCGGTATTGAAACAAACCGATATAGGTTATACCTTTGATTATAATTACCCGCAATCCATTGGAAGAGTTAAGCCGTTCTATGGTAATTTTGGCATCAATGTGCGTGCTTATACGTATATTCGTTCCATGGGATCGGATGGATTGAAGAAAGTCACAGAATATGCGGTGCTGAATGCTAATTACATGATGAGACGCTTAGAAGAAGCTTATGACTTGCCATTTAATCAGATCTGTAAACATGAGTTTGTGCTCAGCGGAAACAGACAAAAAGAGCTTGGCGTGCGAACGGTTGATATTGCCAAGCGCTTATTAGATCATAATTTCCATCCGCCAACGGTTTATTTCCCGCTGATCGTCGGAGAGGCAATCATGATCGAGCCAACAGAAACTGAGTCGAAAGAAACACTTGATCGTTTTATCGAAACGATGCTCAAGATAGCGAAAGAAGCGGAAGAGAATCCGGAAATCGTCCAAGATGCGCCATACGATACTTATGTCAAACGGCTAGATGAGACGAGGGCGGCGCGAAAACCGATTTTACGTTATCAAAAATCTTAAAAGGGTATAAAAAACACCAGCTGATTAAGCTGGTGTTTGCTTTATTTCTTTTTAGTCTTGCCTGTCCATTTTTTGTAGCCGCCTTTTAATTGATAAATCTCGTGGTAGCCGCGACGGTAAAGCATGACTGCTGCTCGAGTGCTCCGTTGAGCGCTTTGGCAATATAAATATACAGGTTGATCTTTGCGAATCTCGCTTGTGCGTTGTTTTAATTGTGTCACCGGGATGTTTCTTGCTCCAAGAATGTGACCGGCGTTGAACTCATTAGGTTCACGTACATCAATCAATTGTGCCTTGCGATATCCTTCTTTAAATTTTTCTTCGTTCAATACCTTTAATGCTTTTCTACGCATGATGAATTGATAGGTTTCATAACCAAGTAGAACAAGCAAAATAAGGACAGCGATTATCCAACTAGCCAAAGTAGTATACCCCTTTCTTTCTATAAACATTCGTTTCTATTATACCTTATTTTTTCCCACCTTCAATAACTTTGAAAGGAGATTTCTTTTTTTTCGCTTTTGTTTGTTGTTTTTGTTTTTTCTTCTGTTGTTTCAGAGCTTTTCGATAGGCGGGATCCGGTCCTTTTCGGATAAAGAAAAACCAGAAGATGCTGGTCAAAATAACCGCCACAAAAAGAATCTCCAAAAGAAATAGTAAAAAACTAGAAATGCCATTTAGAAAAATCCCGATCACAACTAATGCTAAAAGAATGATGATAATAAGTGGTGTACGTTTCAAAATTAGCCTCCTAATCTAACAGTTCTAGGTTCTCAGGGAGTTTTTCGGTGCTTTTTACAGGAACGCCTTCTTTTTCCACGCGAAGCAGTTCTTGGAAAGATGCAATGGCAACTTCCACTTGGCTATCGTCAGGCTCTTTTGTGGTCAGCAGCTGCAGCCATAATCCTGGATAACCGAGAAAGCGCAGTACAGGAATATTGCGGCATTTATTTGTTAGTTGCAAAACTTCAAAGCTAACGCCGAGTACCACTGGGATCAGCAAGATCCGGTCGACGATTCTGAGCCAGAATGGATCAGTAGGGACAAGTAGGTAAATAAACATACCGACAAGAACAGTGAATAAAATAAAACTGCTGCCGCAACGATAATGCAGGCGTGATTGCTTTTGAACATTGGCGACTGTTAAAGGTTCGTTTGCTTCGTAACAGTTGATTACTTTATGCTCGGAGCCATGATATTGAAAAACACGTTTAATGAGTGGTGTTTGCGAGATGGCATAAATATATACTAACAGTAACGTTAATTTAAAGGCGCTTTCCAGCAATACTTGGGCTACATCGCCCGGCAAGAGAGGACGAAACAGTTCAGCTAGAAAAACCGGGATGAGCGTCATTGCAAACTTCGCAAAAATAAATGAGATGATTCCAATAACGGCAACTCCAAGCCACATGGCTAGTTTAGATTCCTTCTTTTCTTCTTTCGGTGCTTCCTCCTCCTCTTCTTCGGCATAATGATCCGTAGCAAAGGAAAGATGTTTCGAACCAATCGCGCTCGACTCCACGAGTGCAACGATCCCGCGTAGGAAAGGAATGCGTTTTAGTCGTGTTACCCAAGTAGGGGAGGTTTTTTCCAAATAATAATATTCTAAAGAGCCATCTTTTTTACGGATCGCAGTAACTGTTTGCTTTTTGCCGCCAAACATGACGCCTTCAACTACTGCTTGACCGCCATAAGTGGCCTGTCTATTATTTACCAAATTTTCACACCAGCCTTCTAAATTTCTACTTTACATTTTACGCTAAAAGAGCGATTTCGTACACAAAAAACATTTCATATCAGTTATTTTCAAAAAATTGTGTTAAAATAAAGTGGATGAGCCATTGGGCTAAATAAAGTTATCTATAGACTGTGAGGTAGAATAAATGTCAAAATTAGAAAAAATCCAAACGGAGCTTCAGGCTAAGCATATTGAAGCTGTTTTAGTAACGAGTGAATATAATCGGAGATATGTTTCCGGTTTTACAGGAACAAGTGGTGTAGCGTTAATTCTGCCGAATAAAGCATATTTTGTTACTGATTTCCGTTATACGGAGCAAGCTGCTAAGCAAGCACAAGGGTATGAAGTGGTGCGTCATGTAGGCCCGATTTATGAAACCGTAAACCAACTGCTTGAAAAAGATGGGGTCTCGCGCCTAGCTTTTGAAGAAGCGTATGTGACTGTTGCTGAATTCCATCAATTAGAAAAGCAGATCCAAGCGAAATTAGAACCGATCGCTGGGTTCTTTGAAGAAATGCGCCATTTCAAATCGGAAGAGGAACTTCAAGCGATTCGTAAAGCTTGTGAAATCGCGGATGCGGCATTTGCGCATATTCTTACTTTCATTAAACCGGGGATCACGGAATTAGAGGTTTCTAATGAATTAGAATTCTTTATGCGCAGACAAGGAGCAACTTCTTCTTCTTTTGATACGATCGTAGCTTCTGGGCTTCGTTCAGCTCTACCACATGGCGTTGCTTCTGAAAAAGTATTGGAAAAAGGCGACTTTATCACCATGGACTATGGTTGTTATTATGATGGCTACTGCTCGGATATGACGCGTACGGTCGCACTTGGAGAGCCTAGCGAGAAACTGAAAGAAATCTATCAAGTGACATTAGAGGCACAATTGAAAGTGATCAAAGAATTGAAGCCTGGCATGACAGGGATCCAAGCCGACAAGATCGCGCGGGATCATATCGCTGCTCACGGATATGGTGAAGCATTCGGTCACTCGCTTGGACACGGTATTGGTCTTGAAATCCATGAAGGACCTAATCTATCTGTGAAAAGTCCGGCTGCACTTCGTCCTGGGAATGTCGTAACGGACGAACCGGGAATCTATTTACCAGGGATCGGCGGGGTTCGGATCGAGGATGACCTTTTGATCACCGAATCCGGCAATGAAGTATTGACAAAAGCGCCGAAAGAATTGATTATTTTATAAAATTCCTTTGTAAGTTGGCTGTTTTTATGGTTAAATATAAAAGGAATATTGGAATTCTAGAAAAAGTATCCGTGAAAAATGGATTACAGGAGGAATAATATGATTTCAGTAAATGACTTTCGTACAGGTCTTACTATTGAAGTAGATAATGGTATTTGGCGTGTTTTAGATTTTCAACATGTAAAACCAGGTAAAGGCGCGGCATTCGTTCGTTCAAAACTTCGTAATTTACGTACTGGTGCGATCCAAGAAAAAACATTCCGTGGTGGCGAAAAAGTAGCAAAAGCGCAAATCGACAACCGTAAAATGCAATATCTTTATGCAGATGGCGATAACCACGTGTTCATGGATAACGAAAGCTATGAGCAAATCGAGTTGCCAGCTAGTCAAATCGAATATGAATTGAAATATTTGAAAGAAAATATGGAATTATCGATTATGATGTATCAAGGCGAAACGATTGGTGTAGATCTTCCGAATACCGTCGTGCTTGAAGTAACAGCAACCGAACCTGGAATCAAGGGAGATACTTCTTCTGGTGGTTCCAAGCCTGCAACTTTAGAAACTGGTTTAGTGGTACAAGTACCATTTTTCGTTAACGAAGGTGACAAACTGATCATTAACACCGTCGAAGGATCTTACGTTTCCAGAGCTTAAAATAAGACACCGAAGTGCTTGTTTATTATTAAACAAGTGCTTCTGTTTTTTTGTGCAAAGCAGGGGTATCCTCTTTCCCTTTTGATTGGAAAGTGTGATACAATTACATCATGCATTACTATATATTTTTTTAAAATGGTTGAAGGAGTGTAAAATAAAAATGCTTTCTATTGAAGAAATCAAACAACTGATCGAGCTAGTGGATGCATCAAAACTAGACGAATTAGAATTAGAGGTAAAAGATACAAAACTTAAATTAAAGAAAAACAAAGAAGTGACAGAGGTCGTTAGTAGCGCACCAGTTGCCGCTCCAGCTGCCCCGACGCCGCAGACAACAGCACCAAGACAGGCTGCCGTTGAAGAAACGCCTGCCGCAGAATCGGAAAATTTAGAAGTCATTACTTCACCAATGGTAGGGACTTTTTATGCGTCTAGAACTCCGGAAGATGCACCTTTTGTCAATCCTGGTTCAAAAGTAGCAAATGATTCGATCGTATGTATTATTGAAGCAATGAAACTGTTCAATGATATCACAGCAGATATCGATGGCGAGATTGCAGAAGTATTAGTAACAAACGGAGAATTGGTGGAATTTGGCCAACCGTTATTTAAAGTAAGAAAAAAATAAGGAGTAGTGAACATGATTAAAAAAGTGCTGGTAGCGAATCGCGGCGAAATCGCTGTCCGTATTATTCGTGCTGCGAAAGAAATGGGAATTGAGACAGTTGCGATTTATTCGGAAGCAGATAAAGAAGCGTTACATATTCAACTTGCTGATGAAGCATATTGCGTAGGGCCTGTTTCGTCGAAAGAAAGTTATTTAAATATGTCTAATATCATTAGTGTCGCAGTTTTGACCAATTGTGACGCTGTTCATCCGGGATACGGATTTTTATCAGAAAATCCGGATTTTGCTGAACTATGCGAAGACTGCAATATCACATTTATCGGACCAAGTGCAGCAGCAATCGCGCAAATGGGAACGAAAGATGTAGCCCGCGAAACAATGCGAAAAGCAGGTGTTCCGATCGTTCCTGGTTCTCAAGGAATCATTGCAACGGTCGAAGATGGTAAAAAAATCGCGAAGAAAATCGGTTATCCGGTTATCATCAAAGCGACTGCAGGTGGCGGCGGTAAAGGGATTCGTGTTGCAGAAGACGAAGAAAAATTGGTATCCGGGATTCAAATGACTCAGCAAGAAGCAGAAGCGGCTTTTGGTGATCCAGGTGTTTATATCGAAAAATATATCCAAGATTTCCGCCACGTGGAGATCCAAGTACTTGCTGACAATCATGGCAATGTGATCCACTTAGGAGAACGTGATTGTTCCGTACAGCGACGTTTGCAAAAATTGATCGAAGAGAGCCCTTCTCCGGCAATCGACGAAAAAATGCGTCAAAAAATGGGGAAAGCAGCGGTAAAAGCTGCCAAAGCTGTTGATTATTCGGGTGCGGGGACGATTGAATTCATTTATGATCATCATGAGCATAAATTCTATTTCATGGAGATGAACACACGTATCCAAGTAGAACATCCGGTGACGGAACTGGTTACTGGTGTGGATTTGATCAAACAACAATTTTTAGTTGCCTCTAATGAGAAATTGGAGCTAAAGCAAGAAGATATCGTGATGAAGGGTTGGGCAATGGAATGTCGGATCAATGCTGAAAATCCGGCGAAGAATTTCATGCCAGCACCAGGAGAAATCAAATTTTATCTAGCACCGGGCGGCCCAGGAGTTCGCGTTGACTCTGCCGCTTATCCGAATTACAAGATACCGCCATTTTATGATTCAATGATCGCTAAGTTGATCTGTTATGGTGAAACACGAGAAGAAGCAATCCAAAAAATGAAACGAGCACTTTCGGAATTTGCGATCGACGGTATTCCGTCTACGATTCCTTTCCATATGAACGTGCTGAACAATGATGTTTTCCTATCTGGAGACTTCAATACAAAATTCTTAGAAGAAAACGACGTCTTGAGTAGTTTATCTAAGGAGGGATAATATGTCTGAAAAGAGCAATTGGAAAGATACATCAGAAGAAGTATCGCTGGGGAAAATCGAGATCGCGCCGGAAGTTATCGGTGTGATCGCGGGACTTGCAGCCAGTGAAGTAGAAAGCGTAGCATCCATGCAAGGCGGATTTGCAACAGAAGTCCGCGAACGGTTTGGCAGTGTCAACCATCGTAAGGGTGTGAAAGTAGTTATTACAGAAGAAGGCATTGCGATCGAACTATATTGTACGATTGCCTTTGGCGCTTCTATTCCGCTTGTGGCGCAAAACATTCAAGATGCAGTCAGAGAAACACTTTACCACACAACGGGCCTCCAAGTAGCAGAAGTAAATGTGCATATCGTAGGGATCGAGTTCGATAAAACGGAAACCTTCTCACTTGACGATTTTAATTTGTAGCATAAAGGAGAACAAGGAATGAAAAGAAGAGAAGCCCGAGAGGTAGCACTTCAAGCGCTATTTCAAATGGAATTGAATGAAATGTCATTTGAACAGGCTGTCAGTAATGTAATGCCAGAAGAACAGGATGACTATGTCAAAAAACTCGTTAGCGGTGTAGATACGCATAAAGCGGATATCGACACGGCGATCGAAGCGCATTTGGACAACTGGCGGAAAGACCGCTTAAACAAGGTGGATCTTTCTATCTTGCGTCTAAGCGTCTTTGAAATGAAGTATTGTGAAGATATACCTGATCGCGTTAGTTTGAACGAAGCGATCGAGATCTCAAAAGTATATAGTGATGAAAAGTCTAGTAAATTTATTAATGGTGTTTTGGCAAATATCGTGCAAGAGAGCGATGACAAATAAACTATTTGAAGTAAAAATATTCTGGGAAACAGCCAAATACGAGTGATTCGTGGAGTGGGTTTCCCAGTTTTTTACTTTTCAAGGGGGCATTTTGGTAAATGGGAAAAGTAATCGACGGTAAAAAAATTGCAGCGGAGATCCAAGCGAAAATAGAAAAAGACGTAGCAGTTTTAAAAGAACGAGGAAAACAACCAGGCCTAGCAGTAGTTTTAGTAGGCGATAATCAAGCGTCTCGTACATATGTTCGTAACAAACAAAAGCGAACAGAAGCAGTCGGAATGAAATCTGTCTTGATCGAATTGCCAGAGACGGTATCTGAAAAAGAATTGTTGGAAACCGTAGAAACACTGAATCACGATGATACGATCCATGGCATTTTAGTTCAATTGCCGCTCCCTAAACATATCTCTGAAGATAAAGTCATCGACACGATCAGCAGTGAAAAAGATGTGGATGGCTTCCATCCGCTTAGTGTCGGTAACCTTTTTATCGGAAAACCAACTTTCCTCCCATGCACGCCAGCTGGGATCATCGAACTTATTAAATCCACGGGCGAATCGATCGAAGGAAAAAAAGCGGTCGTGATCGGTAGAAGTAATATCGTTGGAAAACCAGTTGCGCAACTACTTTTACAAGAAAATGCCACGGTTACGATCGCGCACAGTCGTACGCGTGACCTGGAAAAAGTAGCCAGTGAAGCTGATATTTTGGTTGTAGCGATCGGGATCGCGAAGTTTATTAAAAAAGAAGCAGTCAAAGAAGGTTCGATCGTGATCGACGTCGGAATGGACCGCGATGAGAATAATAAGCTGTGCGGCGATGTGGATTACGATGACGTTGTTAGTAAAGCAGGCTATATCACTCCTGTTCCAGGCGGCGTAGGTCCAATGACGATCACGATGTTGTTAGCAAATACACTGCGGGCGGCCAAACAGATCTGGGAAAAAACAAACTAACTGGAAGTGAGCAAATGGAACAAGATAAATATTTAAGCGTCATTGCACTGACGAAATATATCGAGCGCAAATTCGATGCGGATCCGTATTTAAAGCATGTATATGTCAAAGGGGAAATCTCGAATTTAAAGAAACCGGCAAGCGGACACATTTACTTTACCGTCAAAGATGATTTAGCAATGATTCGCTGCGTGATGTTTGCTAAATCGGTAGCAAAGCTTGGATTTGATCCTGAAGACGGTATGAATATACGCTTACAAGGTCGTGTGAACGTCTTTACAAAAGCTGGACGCTATCAGTTCTATGCAGAAGAAATGGAGCCGGATGGCGTTGGTGCTTTATATGTGAAATTAGAACAGTTGAAAAGCAAGCTTACTGAGGAAGGACTGTTTGCGGATAGTCATAAAAAACCGCTGCCCCTTTTTCCGGCAAAAGTCGCGGTTGTTACTAGCCGGACTGGCGCAGCGATTCGGGATGTTATCACGACGATCCAAAGACGCATGCCGACCACGCAGATTTTGGTTTATCCAACCGTTGTTCAAGGCGACCACGCAGGAAAGACGATTGTCGCAAATATTGAGCGAATCAATCAACGTAATGACATTGATGTGATTATTACGGGTCGAGGCGGTGGTTCATTGGAAGAATTATGGGCTTTTAATGAAGAACCCGTCGTCCGAGCTGTCTATCATTCTGATATCCCGATTATTTCGGCAGTCGGTCATGAAACAGACTTTGCCTTAACAGATTTCGCAGCTGACGTCCGAGCCGCTACTCCAACTGCAGCGGCAGAACTAGCCGTTCCGGATCAGCGTGATCTGAAAGAAAGACTCCTGGAACGCCATTACCGATTAGTGAACCAAATGAATCGTGTGGTCGAGCGGAAAGAAGTCCAAATGAAACGTCTGCAAGACAGGCTAAAGCTATTGACCCCTAAACGACAAATGGAGCAGCAAGCGGAAAAGATCGATTATTTTTCGGAACGCTTGGTCCGCGCTTTGCGAACACAAGTAACGCAGAAGAGGACAGACTGGCAGCAGCTTGCTTATCGCATCGAACACGTCGAGCTGGCAAAGGATATCCGCGCCGAGCGAGAACGCCTAGAACTGCGGGAACAAAGTCTGAAGCGCGCCCTTCGTACCCAGATCGACCGCAAGCGGGAAAGCTTTTTCCGGCATGTGCAAGCACTGGAACATCTAAGTCCGCTAGCATTGATAAAACGCGGCTACGCTTTGCCGTATAAAGAAGGCCAAGTTATCCGTTCTGCAAAAGAACTGACTGTCGGCGATTCATTCTTGCTGAAATTGCAAGACGGACAAATAAAAGCAGAAGTGACAGCGAAGGAGGAAGACTAATGGCAGAGAAAAAACAAACATTTGAAGAAGCAATGAAGGAACTCGAAACAATCGTTGAAGCGCTTGAAAACGGCAATGCAACATTAGAAGAGTCTTTAGATATGTATCAAAAAGGTATTGAACTAACGAAATTATGCCAAGCAAAACTGCAAACGGCAGAAGAAAAAATGGCAAAAGTAGTTGGCGATGACGACGTAGAAAAACCTTTTGAAGTGGAAGGAGAATAGTTTTGCAGCCACTGGAGCAATTTTTAAAAACAAGCAAACAACTCGTTGATGAACAGCTGCTCGCGGAAGTTGATGCACGTGTGATCACGCCGACATTGAAAAAAGCAATGCGGTATTCTTTGGAAGCGGGCGGAAAACGAATTCGTCCGATTTTACTGTTCGCTACACTGATTTCCTTGAGAACAGAGCTAGAAAAAGGTAAAAAGACAGCGGCGGCTTTAGAAATGATCCATACCTACAGTCTGATCCACGATGATCTTCCAGCTATGGATAACGATGACTACCGTAGAGGAAAATTAACTAATCATAAAGTGTTTGGCGACGCTACGGCGATCCTCGCAGGAGATGGACTGTTGACTCTTGCATTTTCACTTTTATCAGAAGAAGAAGCGCTCCCTGCGGAAAGTCGTGTGAAGCTGATCCAATTGTTTGCGGAACATGCCGGTCCAGAAGGCATGGTCGCGGGTCAACAAGCGGATATCGAAGCAGAAGATCGGTCCGTAACCTTAGAAGAATTAGCTGCTATCCACCGTAAGAAAACAGGAGCTTTGCTGAAAAGCGCAGTTTTGGCAGGCGCGATCATTGCTAATGCCGACGCAGAAACATACGAAAAATTGAATATTTATGCAGACAACATCGGAGTTGCTTTCCAAATCGCCGATGATATCTTAGATGTTGTGGGTGACGAACAGAAACTCGGTAAAAAGATTGGGATGGACGCCATTATGCATAAAAGCACTTATCCAGGCTTATTGACGCTGGTAGGCGCACAGGAAGCTCTAAACGACCATGTTTCTCGTGCAAAAGAAGCAGTTAGCGGACTCTCTTTGACAAGTAATTACTTGGTTGAACTGGCAGATTTGATTGCTGGAAGGGATCATTAATTTCCCTTTTTATCATTTAAAATTAAAAAGCGGTTGCAAAGTAGAAAGATTAGTGGTATATTTACATTAACATTATTTTTGTAGGTGAAAGATATGATTGTTATATACATTCCATCTCGTGCCGTTAAGCAAGAATAGTTAATATTTTGTGTGCAAAACACACGAGGAGGAATTTTTAAATGGAAACAGGTACAGTAAAATGGTTTAACGCAGAAAAAGGCTTTGGTTTTATCGAACGCGAAAACGGTGACGATGTATTCGTACACTTCAGCGCTATCCAAGGTGACGGGTTCAAATCTCTAGACGAAGGTCAAGCAGTTTCTTTTGACGTAGAAGAAGGACAACGCGGACCTCAAGCTGCTAACGTTCAAAAAAACTAATTTGATTTAACCATATAGATTAAGCTGTAAACAATTTGTTTACAGCTTTTTTATTGTCTTCATTTCCAGACAGGATTGGTTTATTTCCCAACTAGATGATATAATGACTACATTGATTTTTGCTTGGGATAAGAGGAAAGCGAGTGATGAATGTGGATCTTTTACAAATCAAGGATCCTTCCTTTATAAAAAAGATGAATCAGTCGGAAATGAAGGAATTAGCAGCAGAAATCAGGAGATTCTTGATTGAGACTACTTCCAAAACGGGAGGACATATCGGACCAAATCTAGGTGTTGTGGAACTTACGATCGCGATGCACCATGTGTTTGAGAGCCCTAAAGATACGTTCATTTGGGATGTCGGCCATCAATCGTATGTGCATAAGATTTTAACGGGGCGGGCACCGGAATTTACCCAACTTCGTCAATATAACGGATTGGATGGATTTCCCAAGCGGAAAGAATCAGACCATGATATTTGGGAAACCGGTCATAGTTCGACGTCGCTTTCTGCTGCAGCTGGTATGGCGATCGCACGTGATATCAAGGGAGAAACATTTTATGTGCTGCCTGTGATCGGTGACGGAGCGCTTACTGGTGGGATGGCTTTAGAAGCACTGAATCATATCGGTGATTTAAACACGAACATGATCGTCGTTCTAAATGATAACAATATGTCGATCGCACCAAATGTAGGCGCCATTCACAATGTGCTTGGAAAATTACGCACTTCCGGTAAATATAAACATGCAAAAAAAGATATCGAAGCCGCTATGAAGCGAATGCCAGCGGAATATCGATTGGCAACGACTGCCGAGCGAATCAAAGACAGCGTGAAGTATTTATTAGTGCAGGGCACTTTCTTTGAAGAAATGGGCTTTACGTATTTAGGTCCAATCGATGGTCATGACTTGAATGACCTGATCACCAACTTCGAAATCGCGAAAAAAACGAAAGGACCTGTGCTGATGCATGTTATCACGACAAAAGGAAAAGGTTATCATCCAGCTGAAACTGATACACGCGGAACTTGGCATGGCACGGGGCCATATAAGATCGATACAGGAGATTTCATTTCCGAAGAGATAAATACGCCGACATGGAGCGAAATCGTCAGTGAGAACGTCCTTGAGCTCGCTCGAACGGACAAACGGATCGTTGCGATCACGCCAGCAATGCCAGTCGGCTCCAAACTAGAAAAATTTGCAGCCGAATTTCCAGACCGTTTTTTTGATGTTGGAATCGCAGAACAACACGCGGTAACGCTGGCGGGCGGTTTAGCTGCGCAAGGGATGAAACCATTTTTGGCAATCTATTCTACTTTTCTGCAGCGTGCCTATGATCAAGTCGTCCACGATATTGCCAGACAAAAACTAAATGTATTGATCGGAATTGATCGTGCTGGTTTAGTTGGTGCAGATGGGGAAACACATCAAGGTATTTTTGATATCAGTTTTTTAAGGAGCATTCCTCATTTAGTGATCGCAATGCCGAAAGATGAGAATGAAGCGGGTAAATTGATCCAAACGGCGTATGAATACGAAGAAGGACCATTTGCCCTGCGTTATCCGCGTGGGAATGGGAAAGGTGTGCCGGTAGAACCGCGCGAAAGTGTTTTGATCGGCAGTTGGGAATATATTCATCAGCCGGAAAAAATCCAGCTCGCGATCTTGACATTCGGTACCACGATTCCCATGGCCGTTCAAGCGGCAATGGCATTACAGGTAGAAGGTATTACTGTAGCAGTGGTCAATGCTCGCTTCATCAAACCAGTGGATGAGGAGATGCTGACAGACCTATTAAGTCGAGAGATCCCGATCCTAACTGTCGAAGAGGCGTTATTGCAAGGCGGTTTCGGATCTGCTATATTGGAGTTTGCAGAACAAACAGGCTATACGCGTTCGCAGATCAATCGGATCGGTCTGCCGGACAAATTCATTGAGCAAGGTTCAGTGGAACAAGTATTAACAAACTATGGGATCTCAGCTCCATCGATCCAAGCAAAAATAAAAGAAATACTCGCGCAAAGCGAACATAAAAGGGCGAAGTTATAATGACAATAAAAAAAGAACGCGTAGATATCCTGTTGGTAGAACAAGGACTCGCAGAAACAAGAGAAAAAGCAAAACGGGCAATTATGGCAGGAATCGTTTATAATGGCGAAGAACGTGTCGACAAACCAGGTGAAAAAATCCCCGTCGATAGTAACTTGCAAATAAAAGGCAAGCAGCTGCCATATGTGAGTCGCGGTGGCTTGAAGCTTGAAAAAGCACTGCAAGTATTTGATTTTGATGTAAAAGGTAAAAAAATGCTTGATATCGGTGCCTCGACTGGAGGGTTTACGGATTGTGCGCTGCAAAACGGCGCGATTCATTCCTATGCACTGGACGTCGGCTACAATCAGCTAGCATGGAAATTGCGAAATGATGAGCGCGTAACCGTTATGGAGAGAACGAATTTTCGGCATACACAGCCTGCTGATTTTACAGAAGGATTAGCAGAATTCGCAACGATCGATGTATCCTTTATTTCCTTGCGGCTGATCCTACCTGTATTACGGGACTGTTTAGTACCCGGAGGAGATGTGATGGCGCTTATCAAGCCTCAGTTTGAAGCCGGTAAAGAACAAGTCGGTAAAAAAGGCATTATTCGTGATCCCAAAGTCCACTTTGATGTGTTGAAACAGATGACCAGCTTCATGCGGGAACAAGGATATCTACTTAAAGGCCTTGACTACTCGCCAATCACAGGAGGCGAAGGAAATATCGAATTTATTGCTCATTTAGTCTGGACAGGGGAAAAAGAAGCTGTTGAAGAAAATCTATTTCCAGATGAAAAATTGAAAGCATTGATCGATAATGCGCATCAGCAGTTGGATAAATAAAAAAAGACTTGATAGGGAAAAATAACCTATCAAGTTTTTCATTTCGCGCTGAAAATGGAATAATGCAATTATTTCGTGACTTTATGCATTATTTCGTATAAACTATAGGTAGTAAATACACGTGAGGTGAGAAAAATGAACAAAGGTCATCGTCATATCATTATTCGAGAATTAGTTACATCCAATGAGATCGAAACACAAGAAGAATTAGTCCAGTTGTTGCTTGACAGAGATATCCAAGTGACACAAGCCACGGTTTCTCGTGATATCAAAGAATTGCATTTAGTAAAGGTCCCTACACAGAATGGCGTTTATAAATACAGCTTGCCGGCTGACAATCGTTTCAACCCGTTGCAAAAACTAAAACGAGCACTGATCGATTGCTTTATCAGTGTAGATCGCGTCCAATTCATGATCATCATGAAAGTAATGCCGGGCAACGGCAACTCCGTTGGGGCACTTATGGATAACTTGGCATGGGAAGAAAAAGTCGGCACACTATGCGGCGATGATACTTGTTTGATTATCTGCCGTTCGGAAAAAGATGCGGAAATTGTAGCACAACGTTTTATTGAAATGCTTTAATAAGCGGAGGTGAAAGAAGTGCTTCAAGAATTAACTATTAAAAACTTTGCGATCATTGACTCGCTTGCATTGTCGTTTGAAGAAGGCATGACAGTTCTAACCGGGGAGACAGGAGCAGGGAAATCGATTATTTTTGATGCACTGGGACTTTTGATCGGCGGGCGTGGGTCTGCCGATTTTATTCGTCATGGTGAGCAGCGTTTGGAGCTGCAAGGATTGTTCTCGTTTCATGAAACGAATACAGCATGCAAAGAACTATTGGACGAAAATGGTATTGAATTCAATGACAATGAAGTGATTTTAGAAAGAAGTTTGCATAAAAGTGGCAAAAACACTTGCCGAATCAATGGTAAATTAGTAACTACCACTTTCTTACGTCAATTGGGATCACGGCTGCTCGACATCCACAGCCAACATGAACACCAAGAATTAATGGATGAAAATTATCATTTGCCACTATTAGACCGTTTTATCGGTAATAAAATAGCAAAGCGGCTGGAGAATTACCAAACAGCCTATGAAAACTATCAAGCTTTACAAAAAGAATGGCAAAACTGGACAAAAAATGAGCAGGAAATCGCGCGACGCATCGACATGCTCCATTTTCAGCAAGAAGAGATCCAAAATGCAGAACTCACTCTAGAAGAGGAAGATCAGCTTTTGGAACAAAAGACACTCTTAATGAATTTTGAAAAAATCAATGACAGCCTACAAGGGGCTTATAATGCCTTACTAGGTGAACCGGGCGGGATCGAATATATCGGCGAAGCGATGCAACAAATGCAAAGTGTCGCCGATCTGAATACCGATTATC
Source organism: Listeria grayi DSM 20601 (assembly GCF_000148995.1). Lineage (GTDB taxonomy): Bacteria > Bacillota > Bacilli > Lactobacillales > Listeriaceae > Listeria > Listeria grayi. The sequence goes on along the minus strand of NZ_GL538352.1, from coordinate 926,387 downwards.
AGGCACTTACGGAATCTGTCTCTTCCAGTTTCTATATTTTAGAAGACGCAGCCAGTCAGATCCGTCAATCGCTAGATCAACTCGAGTATCAACCGGGAACATTGGAACAGATCGAGGTACGGCTGAATGAACTAAATCAGTTGAAACGAAAATACGGTAAAACGATCGAAGCAATCATTCAATATGAAGAAACGATCAGCACCGAGTTAGAAAAACTCACCAATAGTGAAACGCATATCGATCAATTGGAAGAAAAACTTGCGAAACAAAAAGTGGCTTTGGAACAGCAAGCAGAAGAAATGACAGTGCTCCGCAAAAAAGCTGCGCTGGAATTAGAACAGCAGATTCAAGCCGAATTAAAAGAGCTTTACATGGAAAAAGCAGTTTTCCAAGTTCAATTTTTGGAAGGGAAGACACTTGGACCACTTGGTCAGGATCATATTGCTTTCTATATCACTACGAATCCGGGGGAACCACTCAAATCGCTTGCCAAAGTTGCTTCAGGCGGAGAACTTTCTCGCATGATGTTGGCACTGAAAACGATTTTTTCCAAACATCAAAGTGTCACCTCGATCATATTCGATGAAGTAGATACAGGTGTGAGCGGCCGCGTGGCACAAGCAATCGCAGAAAAGATCTACGGCGTATCGATTGGGTCGCAAGTGCTTTGTATCTCCCATTTGCCGCAAGTAGCAGCAATGGCAGACCATCATTATTACATCACAAAACATACGGAAAACGATCGGACATCTACCAAAGTAGAGATATTAGAAGAAAATGAAAAAATCGATGAGATCAGCAGAATGATCGCTGGTATCGAAGTAACCGAATTGACGCGTAATCACGCCAGAGAAATGATCAGCCAAGCGGGAAAAGTCAAAACCGCTGTTAAATAAAAAGATTTCGCTTGCAAATTTATTTGTTTTTGCTTAAAATGAATTGGTAATCAAAAATTATTACCAGGTCATAAAAACAACTACTAATAAATTTGCAAGCTTTTTTGTCTGCAAAACGAAATTTACACAAAAATTTGAATTAAAAGACTTTTTATCGACTGGCCCAAACCGCTCTATTATCAAAAAAAGACATGTTACAATAATACAGAAAGCGGTTTATTTGAAACTGAAAGATTTGAAGGAGGCTATTTAATGGCTACGGAATATGATGTTGTCATTCTAGGGGGCGGCACAGGAGGTTATGTCGCGGCGATCCGCGCAGCAAAACTTGGTAAAAAAGTGGCTGTTGTAGAAAAAGACAAATTAGGCGGAACATGCTTGCACCGCGGCTGTATCCCCACGAAAGCACTGCTACGATCTGCAGAAGTTTTGCAGACTGTCAAAAATGCGGGAGACTTTGGAATCGAACTAGGCACACAGGCTGTCGGTGTCAACTTTATCCAAGCACAACTGCGTAAACAAAAGGTGGTCGATCAACTTGAAAAAGGGATCCATCAACTATTCAAACAAGGAAAGATCGATCTATATGAAGGAACAGGGACGATCTTAGGCCCTTCGATCTTCTCGCCAACTGCGGGAACGATTTCTGTAGAGCCAGCTGACGGTTCCGAAAATCAAATGCTGATCCCCAAAAATCTGATCATCGCAACTGGTTCAAGACCACGCTCCTTACCTGGTCTGACAATCGACGAATCGCAAGTGCTCTCTTCGGATGGTGCACTTCGCCTTGAAGAACTTCCTAAGTCGATCGTGATCGTTGGTGGCGGTGTGATTGGAATGGAATGGGCATCCATGTTGCACGATTTCGGTGTTGAGGTTACTGTTTTGGAATATGCAGATCGCTTGCTTCCTTTAGAAGACAAAGAAATTTCCAAAGAGTTGACACGCCTTTATAAAAAGAAAAAAATGACGATCGTGACCAGCGCAGAAGTGCAAGCGGACAGCCTAGAAAAAACGGCTGAACACGTGACGATCAAAGCGATCGTTGGTGGCGAAGAGCAAAGCTTTACCGCTGAAAAAATGTTAGTTTCTGTAGGAAGGGCAGCGAATATCGAATCGATCGGCCTGCAAAATACAGATATCGTTGTTGAAAAGGGTTTTATCAAAGTAAATAGCAACTACCAAACTAAAGAAAGCCATATTTATGCGATTGGTGATTGTATCCCGACACTCCAGCTTGCTCATGTAGCTATGCACGAGGGAACGATCGCCGCAGAACATATCGCAGGCCAGTCACCGGAAGCTTTGGATTATGACTTGGTACCAAGATGTGTCTATACTGCGCCAGAAATCGCAAGCGTCGGCATTTCCGAAGAAGAAGCTAAAAAACGTGGTCATCAAGTGAAAAAAGGTAAATTCTTTTTCCGAGGTATTGGCAAAGCGCTTGTATTCGGTGATTCAGACGGCTTTGTAAAAATCATTGCTGATAAAGAAACAGAGGATATCCTCGGCGTTGCGATGATCGGTCCACATGTGACGGATCTGATCAGTGAAGCTGCGCTAGCACAAGTATTGGACGCTACTCCATGGGAGATCGGCAATACGATCCACCCGCACCCTACGCTTTCAGAGGCGTTGAATGAAGCTGCTCTGGCAGTAGACGGAAATGCGGTTCACGGATAAAGATCAAAGGAGGGACAGAAACAAATGAATTTGAAAGATATTGATTTATCAAAAGAAAAAGCCGTGGAAATGTATCGGGTGATGCTACTTTCACGTAAATTAGATGAACGGATGTGGCTGCTTAACCGTTCCGGGAAGATCCCGTTCACGATCTCCGGACAAGGACAAGAAATTGCACAGATCGGTGCTGCTTTTGCCTTTGACTTTGAAAAAGATTATGCACTTCCGTATTACCGCGATCTAGCTGTAGTACTTGCTTTTGGGATGACCGCTAAGGAATTGATGTTATCTGCTTTTGCAAAAGCAGAAGACCCAAACTCCGGTGGCAGACAAATGCCTGCTCATTTTGGCCAAAAGAAAAATCGAATCGTCACTCAAAGTTCGCCAGTAACGACGCAATTCCCGCATGCAGCAGGAATCGGTCTGGCAGCAAAAATGAAAAAAGAGGATATTGCGATCTATACTTCTACAGGGGAAGGATCTTCCAACCAAGGCGATTTCCATGAAGGGATCAACTTTGCGAGTGTACATAAATTGCCAGTCGTTTTTGTGATCCACAACAATAAATATGCGATCTCCGTTCCAGCAGAAAAACAATATGCTGCCAAAACATTAGCAGACCGGGCGATCGGTTACGGCATTCCTGGCGAAAGCGTGGACGGCAATGATATGGCAAGTGTATACAGTGCTTTCAGACGTGCCGTTGAACGCGCTAGAAATGGCGAAGGACCAACATTGATCGAAACCGTCTCGTATCGATTTACACCGCATTCTTCCGATGACGATGATCGTTCTTACCGTTCCAAAGAAGAAGTAGATGCAGCGAAAACAAAAGATCCGCTTAAAATATTTGAACAAGAATTGATTGAAGCCGGCTTTTTAGATGAAGCAGCTATTGAAACAATGGAAAAGGCCATCAATCAAGAAGTCAATGAAGCAACAGATTATGCCGAAAATGCTGCCTATGCAGCTCCAGAAGATACACTACGTCATGTCTATGCAGAAGACGCGAAGTAAAGGAGGATACAAACAAATGCCTGTCATATCATATATCGATGCCATTAGAATGGCGTTGCGCGAAGAAATGGAGCGCGACGATAACGTTTTTATTTTAGGAGAAGATGTCGGTAAAAAAGGAGGCGTCTTTAAAGCGACGGTTGGTCTTTATGACCAATTTGGCGAAGACCGCGTTTTAGATACACCGCTTGCCGAATCAGCAATAGCAGGGGTTGGGATCGGTGCAGCAATGTACGGATTGCGTCCTGTTGCCGAAATGCAGTTTGCCGATTTTATCCTACCAGCAGTCAACCAAATCATTTCCGAAGCATCGCGTATTCGCTATCGTTCTAATAACGACTGGAGCTGTCCGATCGTGATCCGTGCTCCATTTGGCGGCGGTGTCCATGGTGCTTTATACCATTCACAATCCCTTGAAAAAGTCTTTTTTGGGCAACCGGGTCTTAAAATCGTCGTACCATCGAATCCTTACGATGCGAAAGGCTTATTGAAAGCTGCTATCCGCGACGAAGATCCCGTGCTTTTCTTTGAACATAAACGGGCTTATCGCTTATTAAAAGGCGAAGTTCCGGAAACAGATTATACGGTTCCGATCGGCAAAGCAAATGTAGTTCGCGAAGGAGACGACATTACAGTCATCACTTATGGACTAGCTGTTTCGTTTGCGGAGCAAGCCGCGGAAATTTTGGCAGAAGATGGAATCAGCAGTCATATTCTCGACTTGCGGACGATTTATCCACTTGACCAAGAGGCTATCATCGAGGCTGCTAAAAAAACGGGTAAGGTATTATTAATAACAGAAGATAATAAACAAGGAAGCGTCATCAGCGAAGTTGCTGCTATCATTGCAGAGCATTGCTTGTTTGAGCTGGATGCCCCAATAAATAGACTTGCAGGTCCAGATACACCGGCGATGCCATTTGCACCAACAATGGAAAAATACTTTATGATCAATCCTGAAAAAGTAGAAGCGGCGATGCGGGAATTAGCAGAGTTCTAATCGTGGATAGAGGAGTGAAATAACGTGGCAATTGAAAAAATAACGATGCCCAAATTAGGTGAAAGTGTGACAGAAGGAACCATCAGCAGCTGGCTGGTCGCTCCCGGAGACAAAGTCGAAAAATACGATGCATTAGCAGAAGTTTTGACAGATAAAGTAACAGCAGAAGTACCATCTTCTTTCAGTGGTATCGTCAAAGAATTAATCGCTGCAGAAGACGAAACACTAGAAGTCGGTGAAGTGATCTGTACGATCGAAACGACGGAAGCAAGAACAACTGAGAGCACAGAAACCTCTGAACCGAAACAAGAACAACCAAAGGAAGCCCCGAAAACAGAAATAGCTAGCGAAAAGTCGGCAGCAACTGGACGTTTTTCGCCAGCAGTACTTCGTTTAGCAGGGGAACATAATATTGATCTCGCGCAAGTTTCCGCAACTGGGAAAGGCGGTCGAATCACTAGAAAAGATATTCTTCGTTACGTGGAAAATCCACAGACCGAAACAGTTCAAGCAACAAATGTCTCAGCATCAGAACCAGCTAAACCGGCTACTGCTAGCCCTGTAGCAACTACTGAACAAGGTGATAAAGAGATTCCTGTAGGCGGCGTTCGGAAAGCAATAGCGAAGCACATGGTAACAAGCGTACAAGAGATTCCGCATGCATGGATGATGGTAGAGGCGGATGCAACGTCCCTCGTTCGTTACCGTGATAAGATCAAAGCGGGATTCAAAAAAGAAGAAGGTTACAACATTACCTACTTTGCCTTTTTCATCAAAGCAGTTGCACAAGCGCTGAAAGAATTTCCTGAACTCAACAGCACTTGGGCTGGCGAAAAGATCATCCAACGCAAAGCGATCAACATTTCGATCGCCGTTGCCACAGAAGACCTGCTCTATGTGCCAGTGATCAAGCATGCCGATGAAAAATCGATCAAAGGTATTGCCAGAGAAGTCACCGAACTTGCCAATAAAGCTCGCAGCGGCAAATTGACCTCAAGCGATATGGAAGGCGGAACTTTCACTGTCAACAGTACGGGTTCGTTCGGTTCGATCCAATCGATGGGGATCATCAACCACCCGCAAGCAGCTATTTTGCAAGTAGAGTCTATCGTAAAGCGTCCGGTCATCATTGATGAAATGATCGCTGTACGCGATATGGTCAACTTATGTCTTTCCATCGATCATCGTATATTAGATGGGCTGATCGCAGGGAAGTTCCTGCAAGCTGTGAAAGCGAATATCGAAAAGATTTCCGAAGCAAATACAGAAATTTATTAAGGTTTGATTTATAGGCATGCGGGTAAAGTATCATACATCTAGATCCATACCCCTAAACTCCCTAGATGTTTTTGAGTAGTACGCTTTGTACTACTCTTTTTTTTGCACCAGTAAAGCACAAAAAGACCCACTCCTGGAGTGGGTCTTTTAAAACTATAAAAGCATTAAAACGCCAGTCATGACGCTAGAAGCCACGATTGCGACTAACATCAAGATAACCACAAAACGTACAAATTTTTTGTTAGACATGAAAGCATTTTGCTCCTTCCCGACTGAATCATTACCCTTATTTTACTGATTAATAAAGGAAACTGCAAGTCATTTCTGCAAATTAAATAGGTTTATTGGTATACTAGAAAAAAGGAGGCAGCAAAACGTGATAGAAACAAACGCAATCGATTATTTTTTAACGATCGCCAAGATGGCAACTCCATCGGGTGGTGAAGATGAATTGATCGCTTACATAGAGACGAAAGCAAGAACATTGGGATTAAAGCTTACAGCGGAAGCGAAGGAATCAGGCTGTCTTGTAGTCCATCAGGAAGGAAGCTATGGCGATCATCCACATTTATTTTTCTTAAGCCATTTAGATACAAGTACTTTTCTAGGTCATTTTAATGGAGTTCGTAACACAGAAGGAGTCATTCGCGCTGAAGATGGGGGATATCTGGGAGCAGATGACAAAGCTGGGGTGGCAGCGATGCTTGCGGCAATGGAATATCTCGTAAAAGCAGAGGTGGCACATGGGCCAATAGACTGGATCTTTACAACAGAAGAAGAAGCCGGACTGATCGGGAGCAAACGTTTTCCCGCTGAGAAAATTGCTGCCGAATTTGGCTATTGTCTAGATGCTCCAGGAGATGTGGGAGGATACCAGTCCTACAGCGATAGCCTTTTTATCTGGACAATCGACATGGATTTGCCAGAAACGCAATCAAGAGCCGCTTTAACCAAACGATTTTTGCAAATTTTAAAAGCGTATCCTGGCAAAATAACTTGGCAAGTCGAGCAGTTTTTTGGCAAGGCAGCAGCTAGTTTCACGCTTCAAGTCCGTATAGAGACACCAGAAGCAGTGACGGGATTGTCTACTTATCTCCATCAAGCTGTAACGATGCTACAACAAGAAATCCTAGGTGCTGTCAAAAGCGAGTTGGAAATTATTTACCCTGGTTTTGCACTTGAAAATGGGCATCCAGCGATCCAGTTATTACGCAAATCCACTAATATACCTTTATATGAAATGAAATTATCAGGCGGCACCGATGCAAATATTTGGAATACAAAAGGAAAACCGACACTGCTTCTTGCAGCAGGCTTTGCCAACATGCATACAGCCGAAGAAAATATATCGATCCATAACTTGCAAACTTTAGCTGCATTAGTTTGCTCACTTTGCACAAAAGCGGTAGATTAAATGAAGAGAAACATCAAGCTGAAACATTGCGAGAGTTCTATTTCTTTGATATAGTAAATACTGTTGAAAGAATTAGCTAACATCACAAGAGAACAAGTAATATTGTTCAATTATATTGGAAAGGAAGAATAAAAACATGGCAAAACAAGAAATTGGCGTTATCGGAATGGGCGTAATGGGACGTAACTTGGCTTTGAATATTGAAAGTCGTGGACATAGCGTATCTATTTTTAACCGTTCTTCTGAAAAAACAAAAGCAGTAATGGAAGAAAATGCAGATAAAAAATTGGTTCCGACTTATAGTTTAGAAGAGTTTGTTGGTTCCCTTGAGATCCCACGCCGCATTCTGATTATGGTAAAAGCTGGAGAAGCTACCGATATGATGATCGATGCCTTGAAACCTTTCCTTGATGAAGGGGACATATTGATTGATGGCGGAAATGCTTTCTTTGAAGATACGATCCGCCGCAACAAGGAACTTAGCGAAGAAGGATTCAACTTCATCGGCACTGGTGTATCCGGCGGTGAAGAAGGTGCGCTAAAAGGTCCTTCTATCATGCCTGGTGGTCAACGTCGTGCGTACGATCTAGTTGCTCCTATTTTACAAGAAATCGCAGCTGTAGCAGACGGAGAACCATGTGTCACTTACATTGGCCCTGACGGTGCTGGACACTACGTAAAAATGGTGCATAATGGTATTGAATATGGAGATATGCAATTGATCGCCGAAGCCTATCACATTTTAAAAGATGTTGCTGGCCTATCTCATGAAGAATTAGCAGATGTCTTTGAAGAATGGAATGAAGGCGAACTAGATAGCTATCTTATTGAGATCACTAAAAATATCTTAAAAGTAAAAGATCCAGAAACTGGTAAACCGATCGTTGATATCATCTTAGACAAAGCTGGACAAAAAGGTACAGGTAAATGGACAAGCCAAAGCGCATTAGATCTTGGCGTGCCGCTTTCCTTGATTACAGAATCTGTATTTGCCCGTTATATCTCAGCACTTAAAACTGAACGTGTTCATGCAAGTTCGATCCTAAAAGGTCCTAAAAAAGCGGCATTCAGCGGCGACAAAAAAGCATTTATCGAATCCGTACGCCGTGCCCTATACTTCAGTAAGATCGCATCTTACGCACAAGGTTTCGCACAAATGAAATCTGCAAGCGATGAATATAACTGGGACTTGCAATACGGTGAGATCGCGAAGATTTTCCGTGCCGGCTGTATTATTCGTGCTCGTTTCTTACAAAAAATCACAGATGCTTATAATAACGACAAAAATCTTAACAACCTATTATTGGATCCATACTTCACAGACATCGCGGATAACTATCAAGATGACTTGCGTAATGTCATTGCAGAAGCAGTCAAAGCTGGTATTCCAGTACCGACATTTGCCGCTGCAATCAGCTATTACGATAGCTATCGTGCGGAAGTATTACCTGCTAACCTTATCCAAGCACAACGTGACTACTTCGGTGCTCACACTTATGAACGTGTGGATAAAGAAGGCATCTTCCATACAGAATGGCCAGAAATCCAAGAATAATTATTGGAAAGAGCGCTTAGACGAACGGTGTCTAAGTGCTCTTTTTTTATGCATAAAATGAGAATTCCATGACAAAAAACGACTTATTCTGATAACTTGCTGAGTTTAGCAAGAAATGTTTATCATTCCGCCTATTATTAGTTGTTTTTAACCAAAAGTTCGTTACAATAGAAATAGGAATGCTCGAAAGAGAGGAAGAGACTAGTGAGTAGAATTTTAATCATAGAAGACGAAAAGAATTTATCGCGGTTTATTGAACTAGAACTGCAACACGAAAATTACGAAACACAAGTTGCCAATGACGGACGCAGCGGTTTGGAACTTGCTTTGAATGAAGACTGGGATGCGATCCTGCTCGATTTGATGCTACCACATTTGAATGGTGTAGAAGTCTGTCGCCGCTTACGCCAGGTCAAACAAACACCGATCATCATGATCACTGCCCGTGATTCCGTGATCGACCGTGTTTCTGGACTTGATCATGGTGCGGATGATTATATTGTTAAACCATTTGCGATCGAAGAATTACTGGCACGTCTGCGCTCTTTATTGCGACGCGTAGAGCATGCGGAAGAAGCCGCAAAACAGACCACATTGGAATATCGGGATATCGTTGTTGAAAAAGAAAACCGTATCGTCAAACGTGGCGATGAGATCATCGACCTGACGAAGCGTGAATACGAGTTATTGTTGACATTGATGGAAAATATCAATATCGTACTGACTCGAGAAGTATTGTTAAATAAAGTTTGGGGCTATGAAACTGAGGTGGAGACGAATGTAGTCGATGTATACGTCCGTTATTTGCGGAATAAAATCGACCATCCTTCCGAAGAGAGCTATATCCAAACAGTACGCGGTACGGGATATGTGATGCGTACATGAAGCAGAGCGTATTCTCATTAAAAAGCCGCTCACTGAAATTTAAATGGACATTTGGTGCGAGCGCAGCGATCTTTCTGACATTTTTCTTGTTTTCTTACGCGATTTTTCAAGGGATCGGCCAAATGCTGCTAAACGAAGAAGAGAAAAAAGTAAACGACCTGTTAGCTTCTACGACTAGTTTGCTGAAAGCACGCAATCTTAATGATTCGCAAGCAGTCATGGAACTTTTTCGTGAAAACCTTAGTGTGAGCGGAAAGATCCAGGATCAAGTGTTGATCACGTACAATGCGAACGGCGATTTTATCAATAAATATATCTTCCTACAGAGTAAAGAAGTAGCAAAACATGATTTCAGCAAATACTTTATGAATAATACGGGCTTTTCTTTTTCAAGTAAACCAAAGATCGACGGTAAAAAAATGATCATTGCCCAAATGCCGATCGTTGGCCGTGATAATTCCAAGATCATCGGCTATGCCCAAGTCGTCAATCCGCTCACTTCTTATAATAAGATGATGAACAAACTACTTATCACTATCATTGTGCTTGGCGCCGTTGCATTGTTTCTAAGTGGTATGTTAGGGTATTTGTTAGCGCAAAATTTCCTAAACCCGCTCACAAAAATGGCAAAAACAATGAATGATATTCGTAAAAATGGCTTTCAAAAGCGGATCGAACCAAAAACAAATTCCCGAGATGAGATCGGCGAATTGACGGTTATCTTCAATGATATGATGACACGGATCGAAACGAGCTTTGAACAGCAGAAACAATTTGTAGAGGATGCCTCGCATGAATTGCGGACACCTGTACAGATCATGGAAGGACATTTGAAGCTCCTCAACCGCTGGGGGAAAGATGACCCTGCCGTTTTAGACGAGTCGCTGCATGCTTCGTTAACAGAACTAGAACGAATGAAAAAACTAGTCCAGGAAATGCTGGATCTCTCCCGTGCTGAGCAAGTTTCACAAACAAAAGAACTACAAATATCAGATATCAACGCTACGGTCGAGCAAGTATGCCGTAACTTTGAAGTGATGTATGAGCAGTTTACTTTTCATCTCGATGAGAAGGTGAAGGGGCTTAGCGCACTGATTCAGCTTAACCATTTGGAGCAGATTCTTATCATCATTATGGATAATGCGGTGAAATATTCTGGTGATTCCAAGCAAATCGATGTGGAGATCACTGCCAACAATGATAAGGCGGTTATTACCGTCCGTGATTACGGTGTCGGTATTTCCAGCGAAGAAATCGATAAGATCTTTAATCGCTTTTATCGGGTAGATAAAGCTCGAAGCCGTGAAAAAGGCGGCAATGGCTTAGGTCTTGCTATCGCGAAACAGCTAGTAGAAGGCTATCTGGGTACTATTTCTGCAGAAAGCGAAGTAGATAAAGGGACCTCCATCCATATCACATTGCCAATGATCGATCGGATCGAAAAGAAAGCTTAACAAAAGGCACCAATGCTTGCCATTGGTGCTTTTTTTAGAAAGGAGCAGTTAGTATGAATAGCCAAACAGTTGAAGCGTATATCGCCAATACTCCTGCGGCAGTGCAACCAATCTTAGAGAAGGTAAGGAAGACGATTCGAGCAGCTGCGCCGGAAGCCAATGAAAAAATAAGTTACGGCATTCCGACATTTCATCAAGGAGAAAATCTGATTCATTTTGCCGCAGCGAAAAAACATTTAGGGATTTATCCGACACCAAAAGCGATCGTCCACTTTCAAAAAGAGTTGGCCAACTATCAAACGTCCAAAGGAACAGTCCAGTTTCCATACGATCAACCAATTCCATATGATCTGATCACGAAAATGACGAAGTATCGTGTTGCTGAAACAGCAAACAAATAAAAGCCACTTATCGCTGGATAAGTGACTTTTTCTTATTTTTCTTTATTTTTGTCGAGCATGTCTTGGATTTCTTGCTCTTCTTTTTCGATCTCTTTGATCTCCGGATGTTTATTCATGTAAAGTTTTTTGGTCAATAATGTTTGTCCGGCTAAGAAAAGACCACCAACTGCCCAGTAAAGCGCAAGTGCTGACGGCGCTGAGAAAGAGATGAACAGGATCATCGCTGGGGAAATCAGTCCCATCACTCGCATTTGTTTCTTTTGTTCCGGCGTATTGCCGATCATGGAAACAAAGTACTGCAGCAAGTAAACAAGTCCGGCTAGGATCGCTAAAACCATATCAGGATGTCCAAGGTTGAACCACAAGAACGTATGTGTTGCGATTTCTTGGGAACCACGGATCGCATAGTAGAATGCCATCAAGATCGGCATTTGGATAATCAGTGGCAAACAGCCCATTTGCAATGGATTGATGTCATATTTTTGATATACGAGCGTCATTTCTTGCTGGATCTTGACTTGTTCTTCTTTCGTAGCAGCTCGTTTTACTCGTGCTTGGATATCATCAATCTCAGGTTTGGCAGCAGCCATCTTTGTTTGCATGCCCATTTGCGCTTTTGCCGTACGCAGATTTAATGGCATGATGATGGCACGGATGATGATCGTTGTGATAATGATCGCGATCCCATAGCTACCATCAAAGAAAGAAGCAAAGAATTTAATAACGCTTGCGAAAGGCTTGATCAAATAAACATTGAAGAAACCATCTTGATTTTGGGAAGGGTCTAAACTACAACCACTTAATACTAAGAGCGCTCCCAATGCGACTAACATGAGTATGACATATTTCTTTTTCACTATTACTATTTCCTCCTAATTAAAAAATCTATGTTCGTCAGTTAGAAAAGGAAATAGAGGCATCTTCATCCGTAAAGGTATGTTGCCGCTTCAAAAGACTTAACCAAACGATCAGCGAGTCCAGTAGAATCGGAAAGGTTTCCTTTTCCTTATTGAGCGGTAATTCGATCGCTGGAAAAAATCCCTGTCCCACTGTCATAGAAGGTTTCAGAAACGAAATGACGGTCCAATACCTTAGCACAGTAAGAACCAAGAGGAATGTGACTGTCATTGCGATGAAATCTGGTTCTTGGAATATTTGTAGGGTGGATAACAACATGAATTGTCGCTCCTTTATCATTATAGATTACTTCTCTAACTATAATCCAAACGACTTGTTAATTCAACAACTATTAGTAAATAATATCAAATGTACGGCGCTCTTCGACGGGAGCGTTCATATACATATAGACATGTTCGATGCGGGCACTTGGAGAAGGCCCTTTTTTGACAGCCTCAATAAATTGATCTAGCTTGGACTCCTCACCGAGCGCTTGGATCTCCACACTGCCGTCATCCAAATTTTTGACGGTACCGCTAATGTCGTATTTATACGCAATGTGCTTCGTCGTATAACGGAATCCCACACCTTGCACCATTCCAGTAACACGTAGTATTGCTGTTTTCTGTGTCAAGTGACTCACCATTCCTTTCGTATCTACTATATCTCTAGTGTACCCGTTTTTTTACCCGCTTTCAAAACATAGAATGCGAATTTGTTAAATGTAGTATGTTATAATAAACCCATTAAGAAAAGTTAGGGGTTTTACCATGACACAGTGGCAAGTACTAGTAACAGAAGCTGATTATGAACCATGGTGGTTTTTTGAAGAATGGGAAGAAACAATAACAGAAACCTACGAATTTCAAGATAAGAACGAAGCGCTGGAAAAATATCATGCGATCGCCTCGGATTGGCGCGTAAAATATCCGGAACACGCTGTCAAAAAAGATATTCTTCTGGCAGCATGGAATCCAGAAGAAGTCGTCTACTGCGAAGATTGTGAAGATGATATCCAAAATTATCACGGACTCTTACTGCTCGCAGACGGAGAAGTATATCAGCCCAACGCAATGGAGAAAAAAACCTACTTTGAAAGAAAAGAAAAATGACAGGAGAAGAAAATGGATAAAAATGAAAACCTGCAAAGAGAACGAAGAAAAGACGAGCATGTCACGCTAGCGCTCAAACAAAATCAAGAGCTGGCGGGCGATACATTCAAAGAGATAGAAGTCATTGGCATGTCCGTTCCAAAATATGATTATGCAGATATTGATCTATCAACGACGATCGCAGACATCGCCATACCATTTCCGCTTTACATTAATGCAATGACTGGCGGAAGCAGACATACTAAGGAAATCAATGGCAACCTTGCTGAAATTGCCGCAGCTACTGGAATACCAATGGCTGTTGGCTCACAATCTTCTGCTTTGAAAAATGCCGAATTAGCAGACACCTTTCAAATCGCGCGGAAAAGGAACCCGAATGGCGTCTTATTTGCTAATGTCAGCCCAGAAATAAAAGTGGCGGACGGGCTTCGTGCGGTTGAAATGATCGAAGCCAATGCGCTGCAGATTCATATCAATCCGGTTCAGGAACTTGTGATGAAAGAAGGCGATCGCAATTTTGCCCATTGGCTTAAAAGCATCGAAACGTATCAGAAAGAGCTTTCGATTCCGATCATAGTCAAAGAAGTCGGATTCGGGATCACGAGGGAAACAGCGGAATTATTGAAACGAATCGGTGTCAAAACGATCGATGTAGGAGGCAAAGGCGGAACTAATTTTGCAGCGATTGAAAATGACCGTCGACGCGATCATGCTTATGATTATTTGACAGATTGGGGAATCACGACCCCACAGTCGCTGCTTGACTGTCAATTAGTCACAGATGTTGATTTTCTTGCCTCCGGCGGTGTGAAAAATCCACTTGATATGCTTAAGTCACTGATTCTTGGTGCAAATGCGGTTGGCATGTCTGGTCCATTGTTGCTGAAGTTAAAAGAACATGGGGTCGAAAAAACGATCGCGCAAATCGAAGCGTGGAAAGAACAATTGACATCGTTATTTTTGCTTGCCAATGCAAAAGATATCCAAGAAGTAAGACAAACACCGATCGCTTTATACGGGCATCTGAAAGAATGGCAGGAAAATCGCAGCAAATAAAAACGCGTGAGCAAAACCATCTACATGGTGCTCACGCGTTTTTTTTTATTTAACGAGACGTTTCAGCTTGCAGAGTTTCGCCGATCGCTTCAAGGCGAGCTTCTAATTCTGCTTCGCTCAGTTCCTGTTTTTTCACATATAAATTATCGGGATGAACGCGGCATTCATGCGAACAGCTATGCAGATACTTTTCTTCATTTTCTTCCGAAGCAAGGATCTGCTTATTGCAGTACGGATTCGCACAATTGATATAACGTTCGCAAGGTGTACCGTCAAAATAATCATGTCCGACGATCGTTGGGTCGACTTGGTTGATCGGCACGCTGATACGTTCATCAAAGACATACATTTGACCATCCCAATATTGACCTTTCATTTCTTCGTCTTTACCATAAGTTGCAATTCCGCCATGTAACTGACCTACATCCTCAAAGCCAGCTGTTTTTAGCCAACCAGAGAATTTTTCGCAGCGGATACCACCTGTACAATAAGTAACGATTTTTTTGCCATCTAATTGTTCGCGGTTTTCTTCTACCCATTCAGGAAGTTCCCGGAATGTTTGGATATCAGGACGAATGGCACCGCGGAAATGACCTAAATCAAATTCATAATCATTACGAGCATCTAAGATCACAGTTTCTTCATCTAATAAAGCTTCTTTAAATTCAGCAGGGCTAAGGTAATCACCAGTCACTTCTAGTGGATCGACATCTTCTGTCAACGAGAGTGAGACGATTTCTGGACGAGGCCGAACGTGCATTTTTTTGAATGCGTGCTTGTCAGCGGGGTCGATTTTGAATACCATGTCGTGGAAACGGCTATCGGCATGCATATGCTCCATGTATTTTTCTGTAGCTTCGATTGTTCCAGAGACTGTTCCGTTGATACCTTCCGTTGCAACTAAGATCCGTCCTTTAAGACCGATGCTATTGCAAAATTGGAGGTGTTCTTTAGCAAATTGTTCTGGATCATCAACCGTTGTGTATTTGTAATATAACAACACTTGATAATTATTCATTCTTTTATCACCCTTATTATTTATTCCTGTGAAAATTCTCCACAAGTTGCGCATAATATACTATACTATAGCCGCGATTTTGTGGCAAGTCCAAAGGAATTATACCTAGAAAAACAGCGCTTTCTTATGCTATAATAAGAAAAAGACATAGAAGAAAGGTGGGGATTCGGTTATTGTGCAGCTGAACGAACAGTATTTAGAAAAAATGGCGCTTCGTAATGTAAAAGCGCATCGCAGAAGACGGTTAAGCACATTCGTCTATCGATTCTTACTGATTACAGTAGGTGCTGTTTGCATGGGGATCGGACTGGAATTATTTTTAGTTAATAATCAGATCCTAGATGGCGGAGTCGTCGGAATCTCCATTATTATTTCGCAACTTACACCGCTACCGCTAGGAATATTGACATTTGTCTTGAATATCCCGTTTTTTATTATCGGTTACAAAAAAATCGGCAAATCGTTTGCCATCAGTACGTTATATGCCATTGCTGTTATGTCGGCAATGACATTGCTCTTACATAAAGTCGACCCTGTAACCGATGATTTACTGCTGGCTACCGTCTTTGGCGGGATCACACTGGGTTTGGGAGTGGGACTCGTCATTCGTAATGGCGGTGCTTTAGATGGAACAGAGATCGTTTCTATTATCGTCAACGGCAAAACGCCATTTTCGACAGGACAGATCATCATGGCCATCAATATCGTTATTTTCTTGATAGCTGGCTTGGTTTTTAACTGGGACAGAGCAATGTATTCACTGATCACCTATTTTCTAGCTTACAAAATCATTGATATCGTTATTCAAGGCGTCGATGAACGGAAAAGTGCCTTTATTATTAGTCGTTATTATGAAGAGATCGGCGAAGCCCTTGGCGAACAGCTTGGAAAAGGTGTGACCTATATCGAAACTTCGAGTAATTACTTAGAAGGCGGGCAAAAATTGATTTTCATCATTATTTCTCGTTTTGAAGAAGTAAAAGTAAAAGCAATCCTCGACGACATTGATCCAGATGCTTTTCTTGCAGTAGGAGGGAGCATGTCTGAAATCAAGGGCGGCCGAGTTATGAACCAAAAGACGCCGAAATTATAAAAACGACAAGGAAGGCGCCCAACGTCATCCTGTCGCCGGCGTTTTTATTTTTTGTCCAAGCGGCGAACGTATGTACTTTATTAGGACTAAAGAATGACGGAATACATATGGTTTTGTGGTATAATAAGCAAAAAAGGAAAGGGAGGAAATAAAGTGGCAACAAAACGAAAGAAGACGAATACCAAGCGAAAAAAAACTACACGCAGAAATACAAAAAAAACCTCCTATTCTTATGAGATAACAGGCAGTATATTTGTTTTGGTCGGATTGATCGGTTTGTTCCGCCTTGGGTTTATCGGACGCTTTTTCTTCGCACTCGGAGAATTAGTAGTCGGATCGGCAAGTTATTTACTATTGCTGGCAGGAATCTTATTAGGCGGCTATTTATTTGTTAAGCGCCAAGCACCGATATTTTTCTCAAAACGATTGGTCGGTTGCTATGCGTTAGTAACGGCACTCGTCATTTTCTTACATATCCCGCTGGCGGATCACTACCGAGAAGCAGGTACTATTTTGACTTCGAGTGCCAAGCAATTGATCAGTCATTTATTCCATCCGGCACAGTCCATTTCAACCGGTGGAGGCATCTACGGCGCAGCATGGACGGCGCTTGGGTATTTTTTGATCGCAAAAATCGGGACGATCTGTTTGGCGCTCCTTTTCATTTTGATCGGGATTTCCTGTATCACGAATATCCCGGTGAGAGAGCAATTAGGAAAAATAGCCGGAGTGGGTCGTTTTATCGGTCAGAAAGCCCGCAGCTTTTTTGAAAAAAGACGCACCACCAAACGAGCAAAACAAGCAGAGAGAGCAGTCAAACCAGAACCAATCATTGAGGCAGAACCGATCTCTTCAGAGCGTTCCGAAGCGGTGCCACCAATCATTTCCGGTTTTAGACCTCCAACAGAAGAACGTCCGGCAGAAAAAGATCCAGCAGCCGAAGAAAAAGAGCCGGAGTTAGTATCGTTTGAACAAGAATCTTTTGAAAATGAGATCTATCAATTGCCTTCGATTGACCTGCTTGCAAAAGCCAAACCAACGGATCAAAGCGAAGAATACGCAAAAATCAAAGAAAATGCCAGTAAATTAGAGCAAACATTTGACAGTTTTGGCGTAAAAGCAAAGATCACCCAGATTCATCTGGGACCGGCGGTGACAAAGTATGAAGTGCAACCAGCAGTCGGCGTAAAAGTAAGCAAGATCGTTTCCTTAGGAGATGACATCGCGTTGGCACTTGCTGCGAAAGATATTCGGATCGAAGCGCCGATTCCCGGGAAGTCCGCGATCGGAATCGAAGTGGCGAATCAAAACGTCGCGATGGTCTCTCTGCGCGAAGTTTTGGAAAACAACCCACAAAACAAAGCGGATGAAAAACTTCAGATCGCCCTTGGCCGCGATATTTCCGGAGAAGCAGTCATGATCAGCTTGGATAAAATGCCGCATTTACTCGTTGCAGGAGCGACGGGAAGTGGTAAATCTGTATGTATCAATGGAATCATCACCAGTATCTTGATGCGCGCCAAACCACATGAAGTCAAAATGATGATGATCGACCCGAAAATGGTCGAATTAAATGTTTATAACGGTATTCCTCATCTGCTTGCACCTGTCGTTACGAATCCGAAAAAAGCAGCACAGGCACTGCAAAAAGTAGTAGCAGAAATGGAGCGTCGTTATGATTTATTCTCTCATACAGGTACGCGAAATATGCAAGGATATAATGAGCAGGTGCGCCGGCACAACGAAGAGAATGTGGAAAAACAGCCGGAATTACCTTACATTGTGGTGATAGTAGATGAATTAGCTGACTTGATGATGGTAGCTTCCAATGATGTCGAAGATGCGATCACTCGATTAGCACAAATGGCCCGAGCAGCCGGAATCCATTTGATTATCGCAACGCAGCGTCCTTCCGTTGACGTCATTACCGGCGTCATCAAAGCCAACATCCCGTCCCGGATCGCTTTTGCTGTTTCCAGCGCGATCGATTCCCGGACGATCCTCGATACGGGCGGTGCAGAAAAACTGCTTGGTCGCGGCGATATGTTACTTTTGCCTGTCGGAGCGAGCAAGCCGACACGGGTGCAAGGCGCCTTTTTATCGGATCAAGAAGTGGAGGACATCGTCAATTATGTTGTTTCTCAACAAAAAGCGCAGTACAACGAAGAGATGATTCCGGATGAGATCCAAGATGTCGAAGGCGAAGCAGAGGACGAATTATATCAAGAAGCAGTGGAGCTGGTAGTCGAAATGCAGACTGCCTCCGTTTCAATGCTGCAGCGGCGTTTTCGCGTTGGTTATAATCGAGCTGCCAGATTGATCGATGAAATGGAAGCAAGAGGAGTCGTTGGCCCTCATGAGGGAAGTAAACCCCGAAAAGTAAACATCGAAGCATTTCCAGATAACGAATAAAGCTCAGGACACTTAGTAGATTTCCCCGCTAAGTGTCTTTTTAGCAATTACATGAATTTTCAAAATAAACTGCTATTAGTAAAAATAGAAATTCGTTGTTTATTTATTTTTAGTTACATGATATATTAAAAACAGTTAGAAAACCTTTTCATTAAACAAAGCGGAAATCGCCTAACTCTTTACATAATTTCATACTTTTTCCACAATGTTCGTGAATTGGTGATTATAACCATACTATTTATCTCTTGGGAGGGGTTTAAAGGTGAAAAAGCGTACATTTGCTTTAGCACTATCATTGGTCCTAGCTACTGGGGTTATCCTAGGTGCTTGTGGAGCTAACAGTAAGTCCGGAAGTGGTAAGAAAGGTGATAATTTCACATTAGCAATGGTAACAGATACTGGTGGTGTTGATGATCGCTCATTCAACCAATCAGCTTGGGAAGGTATCACTAAATTTGGTAAAGACAACGATTTAACAAAAGGTAAAGATGGTTACAATTACTTGCAATCCGCTTCTGAAGCAGATTTCAAAACAAACTTGAACACAGCAGTTCGCAGTAACTATGACTTGATTTACGGAATTGGATATAAATTAAAAGATGCAATCACAGAAATCGCGAAACAAAATCCGAAAAAACACTTTGCTATCGTAGATGACCAAATCGACGGTCTTAAAAATGTTGCGAGCATTGGTTTCAAAGATAACGACGGTTCATTCCTAGTTGGTGTTGTTGCTGGTCTAACAACTAAAACAAACAAAGTCGGCTTTGTCGGCGGCGTAAAAGGTCCCGTTATCGACCGTTTTGAAGCTGGATTCACAAAAGGCGTAAAAGCAGTGAACCCGAAAGCGAAAGTAGAAGTACAATATGCAAATGACTTTGCAAAAGCAGATAAAGGGCAACAAATCGCTGCAACAATGTACAGCGGCGGTGCTGACATTATCTTCCATGCAGCTGGTGCAACTGGTAACGGTGTATTCGCTGAAGCAAAAAACTTGAAGAAAAAAGATCCAAAACGTGGCGTTTGGGTAATCGGTGTTGACCGTGACCAATGGGACGAAGGTAAAGTTACAGCTAACGACGGCAAGAGCTACAACGTAACATTGACTTCTGAAATCAAACGTGTTGACGTAGCAGTAGAAGATTTAGCGAAACGTGCAAAAGATGGTAAATTCCCTGGTGGCGAAAAAATCCAATACGGTCTTGACAAAGATGCTGTAGGTCTATCTGATCACCAAGAAAACATTTCTAAAGACGTTCTTAAAAAAGTAGATGAATACAAAGAAAAAATCGGAAAAGGCGACATCACTGTTCCAGAAAAACCTTGATCCGTTTTTAATGCTTAGTAAAACAATTTACGAAAGCCGAATTCAACGTTCGGCTTTCCTTTTCAATCAAATTTGAAAGCGCTTCCTGGTTAGGTAAAACCTTTTACTATTTAAAATTATCAAATAATTTCTTCTAAAACCAAAAATTAGATTGCAATAGGCCAGGTTTAGAAATAAAATAAAGTGATGTCGCAATTTTATATTGTTCACCACAGTTAAAAGAGACATTCTTTAAACGGATAAAAAACTCAAAAACTTTTAGTAAGCTGATTGAGGAGAGGCGGCGTTATTCGAGAGAATCACGCGTGTGGCTGTTTTTCCGTAATTCAAAAAGAATTAAGGAGCGTGAGGAAGTGGATTATGTTATTGAAATGTTAGGAATCAGAAAAGAATTTTCTGGATTTGTAGCAAATGATAACATTACCTTACAGTTAAAGCAGGGAGAGATCCATGCGTTGTTAGGTGAGAATGGTGCTGGTAAATCCACACTGATGAATGTTCTGTTTGGCCTTTATGAGCCAGATGGCGGCGAGATCCGTGTACGCGGAGAAAAGAAAATGATCAATAATCCGAACGTAGCAAATGATCTCGGCATTGGTATGGTGCATCAGCATTTTATGTTAGTCGACAAATTTACCGTCGCTGAAAATATCATGCTTGGAAAAGAGCCAACGAAACTTGGTATTATTGAGCGAAAAAAAGCTATCAAAGAAATCAGCGAGATCTCGGAGCGCTATGGATTGCGCGTTGACCCGAATGCAGTAGTTCGCGATATCTCGATCGGTATGCAACAACGAGTAGAAATTTTAAAAACATTGTACCGTGGTGCTGATATCCTGATTTTTGATGAACCAACAGCTGTACTGACACCACAAGAAATCAAAGAGTTGATTCAAATCATGCGAACCTTGATCAAAGAAGGAAAATCGATCATCTTGATCACCCATAAGTTAAAAGAGATCATGGATGTTTGTGATCGTGTAACGGTTATCCGGCGCGGTAAAGGGATGGGAACAGTAGATGTTTCCGAGACAAGTCCGCAAGACCTAGCTAATCGTATGGTGGGCCGCGAAGTTGTTTTCAAAACAGAGAAAAAACCAGCGACACCAGGCGAAGATGTACTAGAAATCAAAGATCTCGTGGTGAAAGAGAGCCGCGGCGTGGAAAGCGTACGTGGGTTAAACCTTTCGGTGCGTGCTGGTGAGATCGTCGGTATCGCCGGCGTAGATGGGAACGGCCAAAGTGAATTATTGGCTGCAATCAGCGGACTGACTAAAGTTGCCAGCGGTTCAATCAAGCTGAACAACAAATCGATTGAGAATAAAAAACCGCGTAAGATCACAGAAGCAGGACTTGGGCATATTCCCGAAGATCGCCATAAACATGGCTTAGTATTGGAAATGTCGATCGGTGAAAATATTGCTTTGCAAACTTATTATAAAAAACCGATTTCGAACCACGGCTTCATCAATCACCGCAGCATGTATGATTTTGCGAGAAAATTGATTGAAGAATACGATGTTCGGACAAGCAGCGAATATGTGCCAGCTAAATCATTATCCGGTGGTAATCAGCAAAAAGCCATCATTGCTCGTGAAGTCAGCCGTGATCCGGATTTCTTGATCGCAGCACAACCGACGCGTGGTCTTGATGTCGGAGCGATCGAATTTATCCATCGTCGCTTGATCGAGCAACGTGATAAGGGGAAAGCGGTCTTATTGATGTCATTTGAATTAGAAGAAATCATGAATGTCAGTGATCGAATCGCTGTTATCTACGAGGGCAAGATCGTTGCGATCGTAAAACCCGAAGAAACAACGGAACAAGAATTAGGACTGCTTATGGCAGGTTCTAAAACTGCAGAAGTGGGGGTAGAAGAAAATGTCTAAACGTGTACAAACGCTTGTTATCCCGGTGACAGCAGTTATTTTAGGACTGCTTTGCGGTGCGATCATTATGCTTGTCTTTGGTTATGATCCAATCGGCGGTTACTCCTCTCTAATTGAAGGTGTCGTAGGTCAACCGTTTTACATTGGGGAAACGATCCGTCAAGCAACACCTTATATCTTGATCGGACTTTCAGTAGCGATTGCTTTCAAAGCTGGTTTGTTCAATATCGGGGCAGAAGGTCAAATGCTGATGGGCTGGATCGGTTCTATCATTATTGCTACCAATTTCCATGATTTGCCAAAATGGATCCACTTGCCATTCGCCATTATCGTCGGCGCGCTATTCGGAGCTTTTTGGGCATTCATTCCTGGTATTTTAAAAGCAACATTGCGTGTGAATGAAGTTATTGTCACAATCATGCTCAATTATACGGCTCTTTATGTATTCAATTACATCGTGCAGTATCGATTGACAAAAGGACTGGATAAAACGAAAATGATTGACAGTTCTGCCTCTTTGCAATCTACTTTCTTACAAAACATTACCACCCATTCTTCTCTTCACTGGGGGATTTTGATCGCACTTGGCGTCGCGATCATCATGTGGTTTGTCCTTAAAAAGACAACATTCGGTTACGAAATCGAAGCGGTCGGCTTTAACGAAAATGCCTCCCAATATGCTGGTATGAGTGTTAAAAAGACAATCATAATGGCAATGGTACTAGCTGGTGCGTTATCGGGCCTTGCTGGTGTTATGGAAGGCCTAGGCAACTACGCTAATGCGTATGTGCTAAGTTCATCGCCAGGAATCGGCTTTGATGGTATTGCGGTAGCATTACTAGGCGGAAGCTCTCCAATTGGAATCATCCTGTCGGCATTGCTGTTTGCAGCACTTAAGATCGGTGCGTTGAATATGTCTGCTATTGCAGGTGTTCCGAACGAATTAGTCGACATCATTATTGCATTAATTATTTTCTTCGTCGCTTCTAGCTATATTATTCGCTGGGCAATGGCGAAATTCAAGAAAGGGGCGAATGTAAAATGACGCTTACAGTTATGCTTGCGACAATCGTATCGAGCACGCTCTTAATGGCTGGCCCACTAATTTTTACAGCGCTTGGCGGAGTTTACTCTGAACGCGGCGGTATTGTTAATATTGGACTAGAAGGAATGATGGTAGTCGGTGCGTTTTCTGCGATCGTCTTTAACCTGACATTCCAAAATGTTTTCGGAAACTTGACTCCTTGGATCGCGTTGATCGCTGCCATGGTCGTCGGAGCATTATTCTCATTGATCCATGCCGTTGCAACGATCAACTTCCGTGCTGACCATGTGATCAGCGGGGTTGCGATCAACTTGCTAGCGACAGGATTGGCGCTCTTCTTAGTAAAAGTATTTTACGATAAAGGGCAAACAGACCAAATTAAATATTACTTTGGCAAACCGGATATTCCTGGTTTGAAAAACATTCCTTTTGTTGGCGATATTTTCTTCAAAAATGTCCCAGTAATGAGTTATGTCGCGATTGCTTTTGCCATTATTTCTTGGTTTATCATCTATAAAACAAGATTCGGTCTTCGCCTTCGTTCTGTCGGCGAGCACCCACTAGCAGCTGATACAATGGGTATCAAAGTTAAATGGATGCGATATCAAGGTGTCATCATTTCGGGGATCCTAGGCGGACTGGGCGGAGCTGTTTATGCCCAATCATTTACACTTGATTTCGGTCACGCAACGATTTCGGGACAAGGCTTCATGGCACTAGCTGCCATGATCTTCGGTAAATGGAACCCACTTGGCGCAATGGGCGCGGCTATTTTCTTTGGATTCGCCCAATGTTTGGCAATTACTGGCGGTTCGCTGCCATTGTTCCAAAACATTCCAGACGTTTACTTGCAAATTGCGCCTTATGTCTTAACAATCTTGGCGCTTGTTGGTTTCATCGGAAAATCCGAAGCACCAAAAGCAGATGGCGTGAACTATATCAAAGGAAAATAAAGGGAACTTTCGAAGGACTGCGATCTTATGATTGCAGTCTTTTTTTGCGGTTATGATTAGATTTTTCAGTCGGAGTATTGTATGATGAAGCATATTGAAATAGAGACAACTGTATATAGAAAACCTACATAAAAGGGGAATTGCAAATGGAAATTTTTGAGAACATTTTATTGATGTTAAGCGCTGTGTTTTTATCTAATGTATTGAGCCGTTTCGTGCCAAATGTGGCTATCCCGCTCATTCAAGTTTTTTTAGGAGTATGTCTGACGATACCACTAGCAGCAAATGATCATTTGATTGAGATCAGTCCCGAATTGTTTTTACTGCTTTTCCTAGCACCATTGCTATTTAATGACGGGACGAATGCAGATAAAGTATCATTTTGGAAATATCGGAAATCGATCTTATCCTTATCAGTTGGATTAGTGTTTATCACAGTGGGCGTTTTAGGCGGCTTCATTCACTGGCTTTTACCGCAAGTTCCCTTAGCTGCATGTTTCGCGTTAGCTGCAGCACTTGCTCCAACTGATGCTGTCGCAGTATCAGCGCTTGCCGAGAAATTGAAGATCCCTTCTAAAATGATGCACACTTTAGAAGGAGAATCACTGATCAATGATGCTTCAGGCCTAGTTTCCTTCCAGTTTGCCGTTGCAGCACTTTTGACGGGGACATTCTCCTTTGTAAATGCTGGAACGAGTTTTTTGATGCTTTCGATTGGCGGTATTTTGCTTGGACTTGTCATGACTGCACTGAAAATCAAAGTAATGTCGCTGCTTCGTAGTGCGGGCATTGAAAATGCTGTGTCCTTTATTTTAATGGAGTTACTATTACCGTTTTTCATTTTTGTTACCGCAGAAAAGATCGGTGTCAACGGTATTTTGGCAGTTGTCAGTGGCGGTATGCTTCATTCTTTTAGTTATCGCAAATTAGATCCCGGTATCGCTCAATTAAACTTATTGTCACGCAATACTTGGGCGGTGTTGACATTCAGCTTGAATGGCTTGGTATTCATTCTTCTAGGAACACAATTGCCGCATATCATTCGTACCATCTGGCTCTCAAATAAAGTAAGCAATGTTACTGTTTTTCTTTATATTTTCGCCATAACAGCTATCTTGTTAGCGATTCGGTTTATTTGGATATGGCTTGCAAGGAATTTCGACGACACAAAAGTGGCGCCCGGTGAGCGACTGAAACAAGCGCTGCTATATACTGTTTCTGGAGTCAGAGGAACAATCACCCTCGTCAGTGCGTTATCACTACCATTTGTGTTGAGTGGAAATCAAGATTTTGTCGCCAGAGACTTGCTCGTATTTATTGCTGCCGGGGTAATTACAGTAACGCTCTTACTTGCTAATTTCACAATGCCATTGCTTGCCCCTAAAAAAGCTGAGGCACTGGGAGAATCCGATACTGAAATCGAGGCAGATATCTTGCGGGAAGTAATCAATAAGTTAAAAAGTTATCAAACCGACGAAAACAAGCAAGAGGTTGCCGGTGTGATCAGCATGTATAATGACCGGATACTCACACTTAATAATTTTTTCGATAATAATGAAGAAAATCGGAAAATACGCACACTTGTGATGCAATGGCAATATGAAAATATCCTGCACATGCTATATAAAAGAGAAATCACCATGCAGGCAGCGTATCCTACTTTAAGGCGCTTGAAAAAACGACTTTACGGGCTTACTAAGAAAAAAGAGTATAAATCCAATCTTTTCTACGATAGAGCTTTCCGTAAAAACCTGCGAGCGCTCAATATACTGCCGCTTACTTTTGAAGAACGCAGAAAACAGCGGTATAAAATCATTCGTTCTAATAATACGTATATTATTGAACAGTTGGAAAAACTGCCAGCTAATGATTTTTCACAAGATTTGATCGACCGCTACATTTTTACTTACGAACGCATCGGCAACGAAAATCGAAACTTTTCGAGCGAATCTTTACAGGAATGGATGGATGTGGCGATTCAAGAGGAACGAAAACTAATCCAGCAATATTTTGAAACAGGCAAGATCGATCGTGCGGAAATGAAGAAGTTCCGCGATAACGTGCTAGCTTTGGAAAACTCGAGTTCGTTTACCAACTAACAGCTATGCAATAAAATTGTGTATCGGGAATGCGTACGATACAATGAACAAGAGAATAAAGGAAGGGGCTTACCTATGGCAAATCCAGAAACGATTTCTAATCAACAGGTCGGGGCAATGAATGTAACGATCATCCCGACAACTAAATTTAAAACCACAAAAATTGTATTCAAATTCCGTGCGCCGCTTGATCGTGCGACTGTGACAAAACGCTCCTTACTGGCGGTCCTATTTGAGACAAATAACGCTGCTTATCCAACGCAGACGGCATTTCGTCGTAAATTAGCTGAATTATACGGTGCCAGTTTTTATACTTCTGCAAGTAAAAAAGGCGATGAGCACATCATTTCAGCTGTATTCGACTTTGTCGATCCGCAGTACTTAATGGAGAAAACAGACCTGCTTCGGGAAGTTGTTCACTTTTTGAGAACGATCTTTTTCGATCCAAATGTCCGTGACAATCAATTTGAAAAGGCGACATTTGAGCGGGAAAAAGAAAATTTGAAGTCCCAATTAGAAAGTATTTATGATGATAAGATCACATATGCTGCCAAGCGGACGATTGAAGAGATGTATCAATCGGAAGGTTATCAATATTCGGCAAATGGGATCATTGAAGATTTGGATAACCTTACTGCTGCTGAAACATACGACTACTATCAAACTGATTTTTTGAAAAATGACGTGATCGATGTTTTTGTGTGTGGGGATATAGATTCCAGCGTACTGCTCGATCATTTGCAACTGCTTCCATTTGCCGAAAGACCAAATCGGGCTTTCCATTCCGTTCCTAAGGTTGCTCCGGGAAAAGTGCATACGATCCATGAAACGCAAGCGATCAATCAAGGGAAACTCGTTCTTGGCTATCAAACTGGCATTCTCTTCGGGGATGAAAAGTTTGTTCCGCTACAAATCGCGAACGGATTATTGGGCGGTTTTGCTAACTCGAAAATTTTTATCAATGTCCGTGAAAAAGCGAGCCTGGCATATTATGCTTCGAGCCGGATCGATTCTTTTAAAGGATATCTATTGATTCAAGCAGGAATCGAAGAAACAAATTATGAGCAAGCCGTTGCGATCATTAAAGAACAAGTAACAGCAATGAAACAAGGCGATTTCACCGACGAAGATATCGAACAGACTAAACAGTTGTTAGTCAATCAAATGCTTGAAGCAAGCGATCAAGCCGGCGGATTAGTAGAACTGACCTATAATAATATCGTGAAACCAAGCGATTTGGCTATTTCGGAATGGATCAGCAAAATCAAAGCCGTGACCAAAGCAGAAATCATAGCGGCTATGGCAGATGTTTTGCCAGATACCATCTATTTCCTAAGCAAAGGAGGAGAAGCTTGATGGAAAAAATCCAATTCGAGCAAGTAAAAGAGCAAGTAGTGCACGAAAGACTGGAAAACGGATTAGAAGTTTACTTGCTGCCTAAAGAAGGGTTCCATAAAACATTTGCGATCTTTACGACAAAATATGGTTCGGTCGATAATCGCTTTGTCCCGCTTGGTGAAAAAGATTTTACTACTGTTCCAGATGGGATCGCCCATTTTTTAGAACATAAATTATTTGAAAAAGAAGATGGGGATGTCTTTTTCAAATTTGGTGAAAAAGGCGCTTTTACTAATGCTTTTACATCCTTCACAAAAACCGCTTATCTTTTTTCCAGCACTTCAAATGTATCTGAGAATTTAGAAACGCTGCTCGACTTTGTCCAAGAGCCGTATTTTACCAAAGAAACCGTTGAAAAAGAAAAAGGGATCATCGGTCAAGAGATTCGGATGTATGACGATGATGCTGATTTCAGGGTGTATTTCGGAGCAATTGAAAACATGTATCACAACCATCCGGTGAAGATCGATATTGCTGGAACTGTGGAATCAATCGCTGAGATCGACAAAGATCTGCTTTACTTGTGTTACCATACTTTCTACCACCCGAACAACATGGTCTTATTCGTAGTAGGGAATTTGGAACCGGAAGCATTATTAGCAGAAATCAAAGCAAATCAATCCAGCAAGACCTTTGCGCCACCGACTGAGATAGAGCGTGAATTCCCTGAAGAGCCTGCTAGTGTAGCGATTCCTGAACGAAAATTGGCATTTCCTGTCAAGATTGCTAAAAACCTTATCGGTATCAAAGAAGACTTTGGCCCGTTAAAAGGAATTGCCGGCGTGAAGCATGAGATCGTTGCAGACATGGCACTTGAAATGCTGTTCGGAACGACTTCCGACAACTACCTGACACTTTATAATGAAGGAATCATCGATGATACTTTCGGATTCGACTACACCAATCAAGACAGCTTCTCTTTTGTTTTGATCGGTGGCGATGCGAAAGATCCTGATAAACAGAAAGAAGCCGTGCTCACGATCTTGAAAGAAGCCGCCGAAAAAGGATTGGATCAAGCCAGTCTGGATCTGGTTCGTAAAAAACGGATCGGTGGTTTCCTCGGAGCATTGAACTCGCCGGAGTTTATTGCCAATAAATTTACACAATATGTAATGCGAGATGCCTCGTTATTCGATATCTTGCCGGCTTTAAACGAGGTCACATTGGAAGAAGTTAATCAGTTTTTAACTTCACTTGTAGCGCACGAAGACCGCATCACTTCGTTTCAATTAATACCGGAAGAATAATAAAAAACACGAAAATAAGGCGATTTCTTCGTTCTTATTTTCGTGTTTTCTACATAAAGTTTAATATTTTCTAAAAAAAATCAAATTAGCAAAGAAAAAATGGCAAATTCACACAAGACATGCTATCATGAAATAAATGGATCAGAAAGGTGTGCAAGCTTTGAACACGAAGGTGAAGTATGCCCTGATTACTGGTGCTAGCGGCGCGATCGGACAAGCGATTGCTTTGAAACTCGCGAAGCAGGGATTTCATTTATATTTACACTACCGGGCGAACAAGGACTCGATCGATCAGTTGATACCGAAGTTGTTAGCAGAAGGGGTCGATGTGATTCCGATTCAAGCCGATTTTTCGAAATCGGAAGATGTGAGTCATGTGGAGGCGCAACTTTTTCAAATCGATTTGTTTGTTCATGCAGCGGGAAATAGTTATTATCAGCTTTTTCAAGATACCGAAATGGCAACGGTCGACGAACTTTGGGATATCCATGTCCGTTTTCCGATGCAATTATTGCAAGGTATCCTGCCAAAGTTGCTTCAAAATAAAGAAGGACGAATTATTTTTATCAGTTCGATCTGGGGAGAAATTGGTGCGTCCATGGAAGTAGCCTATTCTACTGTGAAAGGTGCGCAGATTGCATTTTGCCGTGCTTTAAGCAAGGAAATAGCTTCCTCCGGAGTGACTGTAAATGTTGTTTCACCAGGTTATATCGAAACAGCAATGAATCAAGGTTTTGATGAAGGGGAAAAGCAGGCGATCCAAGCAGAGATCCCGTTAAGACATTTTGGGAAAAGTGATGATGTCGCAGAAGCCGTCGCTTTTTTGGCAAGTTCGGATTCCCATTATATTACAGGACAAGTGCTACGGATCAACGGCGGTTGGCTGATGTGAAAAACGAAAAGAAAATAATGGCAGGTGTTTACGATTGACAGAATTAGGAGAGAAATTGAAACAAGCTAGACAGCAAAAAGGAATCAGTCTAGACGAATTACAACAAATTACCAAGATCCAAAAGCGGTATCTGATCGCGATCGAAGAAGGAAACTTCTCTGTTATGCCAGGGAAGTTTTACGCGCGGGCCTTTATCAAGCAGTACGCAGAAGCTGTGGATCTTAATAGTGCAGAACTGTTTGCGGAGTTTGAACAAGAAGTTCCGGATACACCAAACGAACAAGGGGCAGAATTGTCGCGTGCGACGCAGAAACGTGCTTCTATCGCCTCAAGACAAGTAGGCGCAGCAAGTGCTCATCGTAATCGCTTTTTAGATGTGCTGCCGAAGATATTGATCGCTGTTTTTATTGTATTCATTTTATTTATCGTATGGCTATTTGTTTTCAACCGTCCAGGGAACGACGCGCAGGAAGTGAAAAATAAAACGGCTGAAAATGCGATCAAAGTGGATAACAGCACAGAAGAATCGAATAACGATAAATCAAAAGATACCGCGAAAGATTCGAAAAAAGATACAGATGCTGACAAAAAAGAAGCGGACAAGGACGATTCTAAAGAAGCAGATAAAGACAAAGAAAAAGAGAAAAAAGAGGTAAGCGTCGATAAAGGACAAACGCAGGGAAACAGCACAACTTTCAACGTTAAAAACACCGACAAGTTGTCTATCTCGCTTGGTGCAACGAATGCCCAATCTTGGGTAAGTGTAACAGATGCGAACGGTGCAAGCTTATTCACAAAGACTTTGAATCCAGGCGACTCTGAGACCGTGGATGCCAAAGACAGCCAAACGGTGAAGTTGACGATCGGAAATGCTCCGGCTACTTCGCTAAAAGTAAATGGCAAGACACTTGAATTACCGGCAAACCTTGTGAAACAACTCGTAACGATCCAGTTGCAAAAAGATGAATAAAATGATGAAGAGTTCAGCTTCTGTTAAATGAGAAGTTGTGCTCTTCCATTTTTAAAAGGAAAGAAAGAGGGGATGAAAATGAATTTACCTAATAAATTAACTGTTTTGCGGATCTTTATGATTCCGATTTTTGTTATTATTACCGTTATTCCATATACATGGGGAACCGTGCACTGGATAGGCTCAGATATTGCAGTCACACATCTCGTTGCGACGATCATCTTTATTGTTGCGGCTGCAACGGATTGGTTCGACGGCTATTTAGCCCGTAAATATAATTTGATCACGAACTTCGGAAAATTTGCCGATCCAATGGCAGATAAATTATTGGTGGCTGCTGCCTTTATCATTTTAGTCGAAATGAACATCGCGCCGGCTTGGGTCGTGATCTTGATCATTTCCAGAGAATTGGCAGTAACAGGATTACGTTTGTTATTAGTAGAAGGCGGCGAAGTTCTTGCAGCTGGACAATTAGGGAAAATCAAAACATTTACGCAAATGATCGCGATTCCGTTGATGCTGCTACATAATTTCCCATTTGCTTGGTCAGGAATTCGCGTTGATCTGATTTTCTTATATGTATGTGCCTTTTTTGCAGTTTGGTCGGGAATCGACTATTTCTACAAAAATCGCGGTGTGTTTAAAGGCTCCATGTAAGTGGGTATAGTCATGCAGTTACGGCTTTACTCAGCTTATGACATGGATAGTATTTCAACTGGAGTGCAGCTTGTCCATAGCTGCACTATTTTTTATTTTTAGTGAGGATTCGGAAAGGGATGGAAACATGACACGAACAGAAATCATAGCAGTAGGAACAGAAATTTTAATGGGACAGATCGTCAATTCTAACGCGGCATTTATCTCTGAAATATTAGCCAATCAAGGCATTTATGTCTATCACCATACTGCAGTCGGTGATAATCCGGGTAGACTGACAGAGGTCATTAAAAATGCCGAAGACCGCAGTGATCTCATCATCTTAACGGGCGGATTAGGACCAACAGAAGATGATTTGACCAAACAAACTTTAGCCAAACATTTAGGGAAAAAACTAGTTGTGGATGAAGCACATATGCAAAAAATCATCCACTATTATGAAGCGCAAAATAAGGTCATGACCGAAAATAATAAACTGCAAGCAATGGTGATCGAAGGAGCAACCGTGCTTAAAAATGAATTCGGTTTTGCAGCAGGGATGTATTTGGAAACGAAAACACACCGCTATGTATTGCTGCCAGGTCCACCTTCTGAAATGAAGCCGATGTTTCAAAATCAAGCGATTCCGCTTTTGGCGAAAGCAGAGGGGAACAGTCATCTGCAATCCAAGATCCTACGCTTTTTCGGAATCGGTGAATCAAAACTTGCTGATGATTTGAAAGATCTGATCCATCAACAAACCAACCCGACTTTAGCCACTTATGCAGGGGAAAACGAAGTGGTGATCCGCATAACCGCCACGGGTGAAACAAAAGAAGAAGCAGCAGAAAAAATTGCTGGACTTGAAGCTGAGATTTTGAGACGCGATGGAGAATTTTTATATGGCTATGGCGATAAATCTCTTGCCGAAGTGGTGATTTCTAAGCTGTTAGAAAAAAATATCACGATCTCTGCTGCGGAAAGCCTGACTGCTGGATTATTTCAATCTTCATTAGGCGAAAAAACAGGGATCTCGCAAATATTCCCAGGTGGAGTCGTTACTTATAGCTCAGCAGCTAAACAAAAACTATTAGGGGTTTCCGCTGATACAATCAACAAGTATGGTGTGGTCAGCAAAGAGTGTGCTAGAGAAATGGCAATGCAGGTGAAAAAACAGTTTGATACAGAGATCGGTATCAGTTTTACCGGAGTAGCCGGACCGGACTCATTAGAAGGTCAAAAAGCCGGATCTGTGTGGATCGGACTCAGCACTCCAGATGGCAAAACCGATGCATTCTTCTATCAATTTGGTCGCGATCGCAACCATAATCGCCACCGCGCGGTCAAACAAGGATTTCAACTGATAAAAAACTATTTAGACCAACAATAAAGCTGCTTTTTTACTTGAAAGTCAGTTAGCGCCGCTAAAAAAAACATCGACATTTTGCCCCTACTAAACGTATACTAATGATATGTACCGGTACAAATAAAAAAGCGAACATTTATTCGCTTTTTCCTTGCTTCTTGCTTTAAAATCATGTATAGTATGTGTAGGGTAAAAAAACAAAGAGAATAGTTACTCGTTATCTATTTGAAGGAGGCAAAATCGTGACTGATCGTCAAGTAGCTTTAGACCAAGCGTTAAAACAAATTGAAAAACAATTCGGTAAAGGTTCCATTATGAAATTAGGAGAACACTCTGATCAAAACGTTTCCACCGTATCCAGTGGTTCTTTGGCAATAGATGTTGCATTAGGTGTCGGCGGTTATCCGCGCGGACGTATTATTGAAATTTATGGTCCTGAAAGTTCCGGTAAAACAACTGTTGCGCTTCATGCGATCGCAGAAGTACAAACTCAAGGCGGTACCGCTGCATTTATCGATGCAGAGCATGCGCTTGATCCTACTTATGCCAAAAATTTAGGTGTCAATATCGACGAATTACTTTTATCGCAACCAGATACGGGCGAACAAGCGCTTGAAATCGCAGAAGCCTTAGTCCGTAGTGGTGCGGTAGATATTTTAGTCATTGACTCTGTTGCAGCATTAGTTCCCCGCGCTGAAATCGAAGGCGAAATGGGCGATGCTCACGTTGGTTTACAAGCACGTTTAATGTCTCAAGCATTGCGAAAACTTTCTGGTGCTATTAATAAAAGTAAAACGATCGCTGTCTTCATCAACCAAATTCGAGAAAAAGTCGGCGTTATGTTCGGTAACCCGGAAACTACTCCAGGGGGACGTGCGCTTAAATTCTACTCAACGGTTCGATTAGAAGTGCGCCGTGCAGAACAATTGAAACAGGGCACAGAAGTTATTGGTAACAAAACAAAAGTCAAAGTCGTAAAAAATAAAGTGGCTCCTCCATTCCGCGTGGCAGAAGTGGATATCATGTATGGAGAAGGAATTTCTCGCGAAGGCGAACTATTAGACATGGCTTCCGAAGTGGATGTCGTGAATAAGAGTGGCTCTTGGTATTCTTATAACGAAGAAAGAATCGGCCAAGGTCGTGAAAATGCGAAACAATTCCTGAAAGAACATGCGGAATTGCTGGACGAGATCTCTAAAAAAGTAAGACGAGAATACGATATCGATGGTACAGCTGTAGTTCCTGCTGAAGAAACAGAGGAAACTCTCGATTTATTAGATGAATAAAAAAGCCAAGTGGATCGTTTTTAACTAGCTAAGTTGCGCGTTATTTATACGCGCAACTTATTTTTATACATAAAAGTTGAAATATATATAGCTTTCCTTGACAATGAACATTTTCAACTATAAAATTAAATTGTATATTTTATACGGCTGACTTACCCATTAAGTCAGTTTCAATTAGACCATTCTAATTGTTTCTAAAAATACACATTGTGTTAGCAATGGATTTGCTAACCACCGACATAATCAAAAGATAAATTGAATAGCAAAGGAGGTGGAAGGATGACGAATCTAATTATTTTCACCAGCATCTCCGGTTTGCTTTTCTTAATCGTCGGTCTCGTTGTTGGTTATGTATTCTTTAAGTCTAGTACAGAGAAAAAATTAGCAGCTGCCAGAGGAACTGCTGAATTGATAGTAGAAGATGCGAAAAAAGAAGCAGAAACTGCGAAAAAAGAGGCGTTGCTTGAAGCTAAAGAAGAAAACCATAAGTTACGTACTGAAATCGAAAATGAACTTCGTGGGCGAAGAACAGAGTTACAAAAATCAGAAAATCGCTTATTGCAAAGGGAGGAAAACCTCGACCGTAAAGATACTTCTCTAAGTAAGCGAGAAGCTGCACTTGAGAGAAAAGAGGAGAGTATCAGTAAACGACAACAACATATTGAAGAGGAAGAAAGCAAACTTGCTGAGATGGTTCGACAAGAACAGGTGGAATTAGAACGCATTTCTGCGCTTAGCAAAGAAGAAGCGAAAGGGATCATCCTGAACCAGGTAGAGGAAGAACTTAGCCACGATACAGCAATTATGGTGAGAGAATCAGAGGCAAGAGCAAAAGAGGATGCGGATAAGAAAGCGAAAAACATTCTATCCTTAGCCATCCAACGTTGTGCAGCCGATTTTGTAGCTGAAAACACTGTATCCGTTGTTACCCTTCCAAATGACGAAATGAAAGGCCGCATCATCGGTCGTGAAGGACGAAATATCCGTACACTGGAAACATTGACTGGTATTGATCTTATCATTGATGATACGCCGGAAGCTGTTATATTATCTGGCTTTGATCCGATTCGTCGTGAGATTGCTCGAATCGCACTTGAAAAACTTGTCCAAGACGGACGTATCCATCCTGCACGTATCGAAGAAATGGTCGATAAAGCGCGCAAAGAAGTGGATGAACACATTCGTGAAATCGGAGAACAAGCGACATTTGACATCGGAATCCATTCGATTCATCCCGATCTTATTAAGATCCTTGGTCGTTTGCGCTACCGTACAAGTTATGGTCAAAACGTCTTGAATCATTCGCTGGAAGTAGCGAGACTGGCTGGCATCATGGCTGGTGAGCTAGGCGAAGATGTGACACTTGCCAAACGTGCTGGTTTGCTTCATGATATTGGGAAAGCAATTGACCATGAAATTGAAGGAAGCCATGTCGAAATCGGCGTTGAGCTTGCTACGAAGTACAAGGAAAATGAAGTAGTCGTGAATAGTATCGCTTCCCATCACGGGGATACCGATCCAACTTCGATTATTGCTGTCATTGTTGCTGCCGCAGATGCACTTTCTGCAGCGCGTCCGGGTGCACGAAGCGAAACGTTGGAAAACTACATCCGTCGTCTTGAGAAACTGGAAGAAATTTCCGAATCTTATGATGGTGTAGAAAAATCTTACGCGATCCAAGCTGGCCGTGAAGTTCGTATCATGGTGGAACCAGACACGATCGATGATTTAGCTTCTTACCGTTTAGCACGCGATATCCGCAAACGGATTGAAGATGAACTCGATTACCCTGGTCATATCAAAGTAACGGTCATTCGTGAAACAAGAGCAGTAGAATATGCCAAATAAAAACGTTGCCGCTAGCCGGCAGCGTTTTTTTGTGATTGCAGAACAGTCTGCTTTTCGGGTATAATCAGTTTTAAAAAGAGGAGGAAGTTATATGACCAAGCCGCTACTACGAAAGATGCAACCAGAAGATTATCCGGCTATGCAGGCCATCTATCAAGAAGGTATCTTGACGAAAAACGCGACCTTTCAAAAAGAAGTAATGGCTTTTGAAGAATGGGATCATAAATATTTATCCACCTGTCGATTAGTTGCGGTACTTGAAAAGGAAGTAGTCGGGTTTGCTGCGTTATTGCCATTTTCTAGTATGGAAAGCTACCGGGGCGTTGCCGAAGTCAGTATTTACATAAGCAGCAAAGCAAGAGGAAATGGTATTGGTTCGCTATTGATGCAACAGTTGATCGAAGCGAGCGAGGAAGAGGGCTATTGGACTTTGCAATCCTTGATATTCCCAGAAAATGTAGCCAGTATTTCCCTGCATCATAAAGCCGGCTTCGAGCTGCGGGCCAGACATCCTCGTCTAGGCGAGATGGATGGGATTTTTAGAGATGTTCTTTTATTAGAACGCCGCAGTCAGACAGTTGGACTAGATAGATAAAGAAAAATGAGCTATACTGGACGAAGATAGGAGTTTTAGACGTATGAAAATATTATTTATCGGGGATGTAGTTGGCTCATTAGGAAGAAATGCCGTAACTGAATTTCTTCCACAACTAAAAAAGAAATACAAACCGACGATCACTATTATTAATGGTGAAAATGCTGCTTCAGGAAGAGGGATCACTGAAAAGATCTATAAACAATTCCTTGAGCTAGGCGCGAATGCCGTAACGCTTGGAAACCATGCGTGGGATAATCGGGATATCTTTGAATTTATTGAAGAAGCAAAATATTTAGTACGACCGGCCAATTTTCCCGAAGACACTACCCCGGGAACTGGAATCGTATTTGTCAAAAGCAACCAAGTAGAGATAGCCGTCATCAACTTGCAAGGTCGCACTTTTTTAGCGGATCTCGACGACCCATTTCGAAAAGCGGATGAATTGATCGAAACAGCTAAAAAACGTACTCCGCTGATTTTTGTTGATTTCCATGCAGAAACGACAAGTGAAAAAGAAGCCATGGGTTGGTATTTGGATGGCCGTGTCAGTGCTGTCGTTGGCACACATACTCATGTACAGACTTCTGATGAACGCATCTTGCCAAATGGAACAGCCTATTTGACCGATGTCGGGATGACTGGACCTTATGATGGGGTGCTGGGAATGAACAAAGAAGCTGTATTACGCCGTTTCTTATCTTCCCTACCTACTCGTTTTGAAGTTCCTAAAGAAGGCAGGACGGTGCTGTCCGGCTGTCTGATCGACATTGATGATACAACTGGGAAAGCGAAAAAGATCGAGCGTGTCTTGATCAATGAAGATCATCCTTATTTGTTTGATTAGAAAGAAGGTTTGCGAAGTGACCTATTCAAAAGCAGAGATTCTGCAGGCAGCTGAAAAGCTGAAACAGCAGCTTGAAAATACAGAAGAGATCCAGTTTTATAAATTAGCGGAAGAAAAGATCAATGCCAACAAAAAAGTAGCAGCCAAAGTAGCGCAGATCAAGGCTTTACAAAAGGAAGCTGTTAATTTAGAGCATTATCAAAAGTATGAAGCTATGAAACTGACAGAAAAGAAAATCGATCAAGTACAGGCGGAAATCGATAACTTGCCGATCGTTGCCGAATTCAGACGGGCACAAGCAGAAGCAAATGAATTGCTCCAATCGGTGACCAAAGAAATCAATGTGGAAGTTTCGGAATCAGCCGATTAGCCATTTTCTCCGGAAAGTGGCTTTTTTTGTGGAGCAAGACAAGAGAATTTACGGCGATTATGCTATAATGGAGAAATGAAAAACATAGAGAAGGACTGATGAGGGATGACAGAATATACACCGATGATGCGCCAATACCTAACGATCAAGGCAAACTATCAAGATGCCTTTTTATTCTTCCGGCTAGGAGATTTTTACGAAATGTTCTTTGATGATGCACTGAAAGCATCGCAAATTTTGGAGATTACACTGACAGGTAGAGAAGGCGGAGGGACGGAGAAAATCCCGATGTGCGGCGTTCCGTATCATTCTGCAAGCGGCTATATCGAAACATTGATCGATAAAGGCTATAAAGTGGCGATCTGCGAGCAAGTAGAAGATCCTAAAACCACCAAAGGCATGGTCAAGCGAGAAGTCGTCCAATTGATTTCGCCAGGAACGGTCATGGATGAAAAAGGGCTAAAAGAAAAAGAAAACAATTATATCTCGGCATTATACAGTGATGGCGATGCTCGTTTTGGTTTTGCCTACTGCGATCTTTCCACCGGAGAATTAAAAGCAACGACCTTGCAGGCAGAGACCAATAAGCTGCTAAATGAACTGACAACACTATCAGCAAAAGAACTGATCGTCGACAGCGCCAATCAAGCCCTTTTATCTAATAATTTAAAAGAAGAACTTGGACTGACGATTTCACTGGAAGAATCCACCGCGCTCCAAGCTGACTACCAGCATTTAGTTGACGGCGAATGGGGGGGAGTCGAGCAAAAAGCGGTCGCGAAACTGATTACTTATCTAGCAGAGTCACAAAAACGCGATCTTGGCCACTTGCAGCAAGCGGTTCATTATGAAACGAGCCATTTCATGAAAATGGATTATTATTCGAAACGCAATTTGGAACTTTCCGAATCGAATCGCGGGAAAGGTAAGCAAGGAACCCTATTATGGCTACTCGACCATACCAAAACAGCAATGGGCGGACGGCTGCTCAAGCAATGGATCGACCGACCGCTTATCGACAAAGAGATCATCACGCAAAGGCAAGATGATGTTGCCGCTTTTATCCGTGCCTTCTTTGAGCGCATGGATCTCGTCGAACATCTGAAAAATGTGTATGACTTAGAACGACTTGCTGGACGTGTGGCTTATGGGAACGTCAACGCTAGAGACCTGATCCAGCTGCGAAATTCCTTATATCAGATTCCGAAAATCAAAGCGATTCTTGCTTCGATCGAGTCAGATAGCCTGCAGACGATTGCTGATAAATTAGATCCATGCGAAGAATTGATGACGATCTTAGAACAAGCGATCATTGACAGTCCGCCAATCTCGATCCGCGAAGGCGGCATCATCAAAGACGGTTACAATGAACAGCTTGACACTTATCGCGATGCCAGCCGCAATGGCAAAAGCTGGATCGCTGAATTAGAGAGTAAAGAACGAGAAATCACTGGAATCAAGTCACTCAAAGTCGGCTTTAATCGAGTTTTCGGATATTATATCGAAGTAACAAGAGCAAATACCCACCACCTTCCCGAAGGACGTTATGAACGCAAACAAACATTGACCAATGCCGAGCGTTATATCACGCCTGAATTAAAAGAGAAAGAAAAATTGATTTTAGAAGCCGAAGAAAAAAGTGTGGAGCTCGAATATCAATTGTTTATCGAAGTGCGTGAGCAAGTGAAGTCCTTTATCCACCGCTTGCAAGCTCTTGCGAAATTGGTTAGTGAGATCGACTGCTTGCAGAGTTTCGCAGAAGTCAGCGAAAAGAATCACTTTATTCGCCCAGTTTTGAGTGAAACAGGCAAACTTTCTGTCAAACAGGGACGTCACCCCGTAGTCGAACGCGTCATGGGGGCACAGAGCTATGTAGCGAACGACTGTCAAATGGATGATGACCGAGAGATATTATTGATCACCGGTCCGAATATGTCCGGTAAGAGCACGTATATGCGCCAAGTCGCTTTGACCGCGATCTGTGCTCAAATTGGTTGTTTTGTACCGGCAGAAGAAGCAACCTTGCCAGTTTTCGATCAGATTTTTACTAGAATCGGTGCAGCAGACGACCTGATTGCTGGTCAAAGTACATTCATGGTAGAAATGCTTGAAGCCCGCAATGCGATCGTTAATGCAACGAAAGACAGTTTGATCCTTTT
Source organism: Listeria grayi DSM 20601 (assembly GCF_000148995.1). GTDB lineage: Bacteria > Bacillota > Bacilli > Lactobacillales > Listeriaceae > Listeria > Listeria grayi. The sequence goes on along the minus strand of NZ_GL538352.1, from coordinate 886,289 downwards.
CGACGAGATCGGCCGCGGGACAGCAACTTATGATGGAATGGCGCTTGCCCAAGCGATCATTGAATATATCCATGAAAATGTCAAAGCAAAAACATTATTCTCGACCCATTATCATGAACTAACTGTTTTGGATCAAGAACTTGCATCCCTTGCCAATATACATGTAAGTGCTGTCGAAGAAAACGGCAAAGTCGTATTTCTGCATAAAATAAAAGAGGGACCCGCAGATAAAAGCTATGGGATCCATGTTGCTCAGCTGGCAGAACTTCCTGCTGATCTTATCAAACGGGCGAGCCAGATCTTGGCGGAACTGGAAGCGGAAAAAGAACAGACTACTCCCCAAGTTGAAAAAACAGAAGAAGACATCCAGCTTGCGATGTTCCAAGTAGAAGATATCCCTGCTCCTAAAAAAGCAGATCGCGATCTCCGCAAAGAAATCGCGCAACTTAATTTGATGCAAATGACGCCAATGGAAGCAATGAACGTACTTTACAAGTTACAGCAAAAAGCGATGTAAAGAAAAAGAAGGTGAGCCAAATGGCTAATAAAATTGTTGAATTGACAGAACTTTTATCCAATAAGATCGCAGCTGGCGAAGTAGTAGAACGCCCGGCTTCCGTTGTCAAAGAATTGACGGAAAACGCGATCGATGCCGGAAGTACCGTGATCGATATTTTGATCGAAGAAGCTGGTCTAAATAAGATCACCGTGATCGACAACGGTAGCGGAATCGAGCCTGAAGATGTAGAAACGGCTTTTCTGCGTCATGCTACTAGCAAAATCAAAAATGAGCACGACCTTTTCCGCGTGCACACATTAGGTTTCCGCGGGGAAGCATTACCAAGTATCGCCTCTGTCGCGCAAGTGAAAATCACCACGTCGACCGGAGAAAAGCAAGGCAAGCATTTAACGATCCAAGGCGGAAAAATTTTAGAAGAAATAAGCAGTGATGCTCGAAAAGGTACGGAAATCGAAGTCACACAATTATTCTATAATACACCGGCTCGCTTGAAGTACTTAAAGAGTCTGCCGACAGAACTTGGAAATATCACAGATATCATCAATCGCCTAGCGCTATCCCATCCGGAAATCAGTTTCCGACTTTCTCATAACGGAAAATCACTGTTGCAAACAAGCGGGAATGGAGATCTGCGTCAAGTGATCGCTGCGATCTACGGCGTGTCGATCGCCCGCAAAGCGCTTCCGGTAAGTGCTGAATCGCTTGATTTCAAAGTGAATGGCTATGCGATCTTGCCAGAGATCAACCGGGCCAATCGTAATTATGTCTCCATGATCGTTAACGGTCGTTATATCAAAAATTTTGCCCTTGTAAAAGCGATCCAGGAAGGGTATCATACGCTCCTGCCGATCGGTCGTTATCCGATCATTGTCCTGCAGATCGAAATGGATCCGATCATCGTGGATGTCAATGTGCATCCGGCTAAACTGGAGGTGCGACTCAGCAAAGAAAAAGAATTAGGGCAATTGATCGCGCAAATGCTGAAAGGAGCTTTCCACCAGCAACAGCTTATCCCAAGCGGTGAAGTTTCCAAAAAGCAGAAACTCGCTTCCGAGCAACTGCAGATCGACTTTGATAAAAAACAGTCGGAACCGCCAAGACTCGATCAACCATTTCATTACAAGCAGCCGCCCGAACAAGATAATTCCTATGTGGCCGAAGAAAATGCTTTATATGAAAGTTTAGATGCGCTCCTGGATCGTCCAGAAGAAAAGCAGGAGGAGCAAGAAGAAGTCACCATCACACCAACGGAACGTTTGCCAAAACTATATCCGATCGGACAGATGCATGCGACGTACATTCTGGCACAAAATGAAAAAGGCCTTTATATCATTGACCAGCATGCTGCACAAGAACGAATCAAATATGAGTTTTATCGCGAAAAAATCGGTGAAGTAGCAAGAGAATTACAAGATTTGCTTGTTCCGATCGTGTTGGAATTTTCAACAGATGAATATGTGCGGTTAGAAGAGCAAAAACAGAAACTGGAAGAAGTGGGCGTTTTCTTGGAATCATTTGGTCAAAACAGTTATATCATTCGTTCGCATCCGAATTGGTTCCCGAAAGACCAAGAAGAGGAGACCTTGCGGGAGATCATTGACGAAGCGCTTAATGCGCCGAGCATCAGTATCCATAAATTGCGGGAAGATACAGCCATTATGATGAGCTGCAAAAAATCGATCAAAGCCAACCATTATTTGACAAAAGAAGACATGGAGGCTTTGCTGGATACGTTGCGCGAGGCAAGCGATCCATTTACCTGCCCGCACGGTCGACCAGTCGTTATCGAATATACCACTTATGAACTGGAAAAAATGTTTAAACGTGTTATGTAGCCAAAGGAGTGGACAAAAGTGTTTGGACAACAGAAAATCATCCCTGCAGCGCACCAAGAGCGTGACATTGAAAAAATAATCGCTTTAGACGGAGAATATCTCGTCATGCTGGAAACGCATATTGCGCAATTAAAATCGCTTGTCAATCTGGCTAAGTCTGCAAATAAAAAAGTCATCTTGCATGCAGATTTGATCAATGGGTTAAAAAACGATGATTATGGTGCGGAATATCTTTGTCAAGAGATTCGGCCAGCAGGAATCGTTTCTACAAGAAGTAATGTCGTGATCAAAGCTAAACAGCAGCACATTATTGCGATCCAGCGCTTATTTACGATCGATTCAAGCGCGTATACAAAAGGGATTGCGATGATTGAGAAAACAAATCCAGATGCGATCGAATTACTGCCAGGTATTTTGCCAAATCAAATCGCGCGCATGAAAGCGATGATGAATATACCACTCATTGCCGGCGGATTGATCGAGACGGAGGAACAAGTGAACGCTGCACTAGAAAATGGGGCTATCGCGATCACAACTTCCAATAAAAAATTATGGAATCTGTGAGGGGGAATTCTCCTCACTTTTTTCATGAAAAACAGTTTGATGAAAACGCTTGTTTATAGCGAATTTCGCTTGTGTCACAGTACACAAGCGTTTTTATCTGTATTATAACAATTTTCACCATTCGGCTAATACAGAACGCCACTTTAATAAGAGCAGTAAAAAAGTAATTGGGGCTATTAGTGACTTTTAGCCTGTTTAATAATTTTTTCACAAAAAGTTTCTCAAAAACTGTAGCATTTTTTGAGAAATGTGGTATCATAACAGTGTAAGCATTTACAAATAGTTATGCTCATTATTTAACGCTCAAAATTGAACAAAAATTGGAGGCTATTTAAATGAAAGAACAATGGAAAGAATTTGTCGGTGGAACTTGGCAAGAGGAAATCGATGTAAGAGACTTTATCCTAAAAAACTATCGACTTTATGAAGGTGATGATTCCTTCTTAGTCGGCCCAACTGATGCGACCAATAAATTATGGGAACAAGTAATGGATCTTACCAAACAAGAACGCGATAATGGCGGCGTCCTTGATATGGATACTAAAATCGTTTCCACGATTACTTCTCATGATCCTGGCTACCTGAACAAAGATTTGGAAAAAGTCGTTGGTTTCCAAACAGATAAACCATTCAAACGCAGCTTACAACCATTCGGTGGTATCCGCATGGCAGAAACTGCAGCAGAAGCATACGGCTTTGAGATCGATGCAGAGATCAGCCACATTTTCTCAGAATATCGTAAAACACATAACCAAGGCGTGTTCGATGCCTATACACCTGAAATGCGCGCAGCTCGTAAATCTGGTATCATCACTGGACTTCCAGATGCTTATGGTCGTGGACGTATCATCGGTGACTATCGCCGTGTAGCATTATACGGTATCGACTTCTTGATCGCAGAAAAGAAAAAAGATTTGAACAACACAGGTCTTCGCACAATGAGCGATGATATTATCCGTTTGCGTGAAGAACTTAACGAACAAATCCGTGCATTAGGCGAATTAAAAGTACTAGGCGAAAAACACGGATTCGATCTTTCCCGCCCTGCAGAAACAGCTCAAGAAGCTTTCCAATGGTTATACCTTGGCTATCTAGCAGCAATCAAAGAACAAAATGGTGCAGCAATGAGTCTAGGCCGTACCTCTACATTCTTAGATATTTATGTAGAACGTGATCTTAGAAATGGTGTATTAACAGAAGAACAAGCACAAGAAATCGTAGATCATTTCATCATGAAATTACGTCTAGTGAAATTTGCTCGTACTCCAGATTACAATGAATTATTCTCTGGCGACCCAACATGGGTAACAGAATCCATTGGTGGTATCTCAGAAGACGGCATCCCGCTTGTTACAAAAAACTCCTTCCGTTTCTTGCATACATTAGATAACTTAGGACCTGCTCCAGAACCTAACTTGACTGTTCTTTGGTCCACACACTTGCCATCAGGATTTAAAAAATTCTGTGCCAACATGTCGATCAAAACAAGTGCGATCCAATACGAAAACGATGATGTGATGCGTCCTAAATGGGGCGATGATTATGCGATCGCTTGTTGTGTATCCGCAATGCGTGTCGGCAAACAAATGCAATTCTTCGGCGCACGTGCTAACTTAGCGAAAACATTGTTATATGCCATCAATGGTGGTATCGATGAAAAATCGAAAGCACAAGTTGGACCTGCTTACCGTCCAATCACAAGCGACGTTTTAGATTACAAAGAAGTGCTTGAAAAATACGATGCGATGATGGAATGGATCGCAGAACTATACTTGAATACATTGAATGTTATTCACTATATGCATGATAAATATGCGTACGAAAGATTAGAAATGGCGCTTCATGATACACATGTCTTACGTACAATGGCAACTGGTATCGCTGGATTATCTGTAGCGGTCGATTCTCTTTCGGCAATCAAATATGCAACTGTAAAAGCAGTCCGCGATGAAAATGGCGTAGCAGTTGACTTTGAAATCGAAGGCGATTATCCGAAATACGGCAATAATGACGATCGCGTTGACCAAATCGCAGTCGACCTTCTAAAAACATTCATGACAAAAGTGAAAAAACACAAAACTTATCGTGACTCTGTTCATACAACTTCAGTGCTTACCATTACTTCCAATGTTGTTTATGGTAAGAAAACAGGGAACACACCAGATGGACGCCGCGCAGGCGAACCATTCGCACCAGGAGCTAACCCAATGCATGGCCGTGATACGAAAGGTGCATTAGCATCCTTATCATCCGTTGCTAAGCTTCCATATGAATACGGGCAAGACGGAATTTCCAACACATTCTCGATCGTACCGAAAGCACTAGGCCGTGATGACAGTGCGCAAGTCGACAACCTAGTAGCAATGCTAGACGGTTATTCTACAAAAATGGGACATCACTTGAACATCAACGTTTTCAACCGCGATACATTATTAGATGCGATGGATCACCCAGAAGAATATCCGCAATTAACGATCCGAGTTTCCGGATATGCTGTAAACTTCATCAAATTAACGCGTGAACAACAATTAGATGTTATTCACCGTACGATGCACGAATCCATGTAAGAATAGTGATCAAAAGCTGGAGGCGGACTTTCCGCCTCTCGATTGAAAAGAGAAGGGATTGGATAAAAAATGACAAACACAATTGGAAGGGTTCATTCGATAGAAACAATGGGGACAGTAGATGGGCCGGGAATTCGTTTTATTGTCTTTATGCAGGGATGTCTGCTTCGTTGTCAGTTTTGTCACAACCCAGATACTTGGAAAATCGGAAAAGGAACAGAACGCACCGCACAAGATGTATTTGATGAGGCTATCAAATATAAAGAATTTTGGGACGCATCCGGCGGCGGTATCACAGTAAGCGGTGGAGAGCCCTTGCTGCAAGTCGATTTTTTGATCGAATTATTCACGCTATGCAAACAAGCAGGTGTGAATACGACTATTGATTCTTGCGGTGGCTGTTTCAGCAGAGATCCAGAATTTATTGAAAAATTGGATCGTTTGATGGAAGTGACCGATTTGATCTTATTAGATATCAAACAGATCAATCCGGAAAAACACTTGAAGCTCACAACGCGTCCAAATGCACCAATCTTGGACTTTGCAAATTATTTGAAAGAAAAAAATCAGCCGATCTGGATTCGCCACGTCTTAGTACCAACGAAAACAGATGATGTGGATGATTTGACCAACTTGCGCCATTTCATTGATACGCTTCCCAATGTGCAGCGGGTAGAGGTACTTCCTTACCACACAATGGGTGTTTATAAATGGAAAGAAATGGGGATTCGCTATCCGCTTGAAGGAATCGAACCGCCAGAAGAAGCAAGTGTGAAATTAGCAAAAGACATTTTAGAGTTTGCTAAATAATAAAAAACGCCATCTAACATAGATGGCGTTTTTTAATTAGCTCGATTGGCTAGCATACGCTCGCACCATTCCAACTCTACAACAAGCAATTCTCGTTTGCGAGCATATACTTGGTAGGGCATATCCGCTTGCCTAGCAGCATCCGTATCTAAATGTAGCAGTTTTTCAAAATGATGAAGTGTTTCATCGACCATTTCCAGCTGTTCTTCTAAATAGGTTTGACGTTCCTTCAGCAAACTTTCTGTCCGGATTTTATTGACCCAATCAAGCTGTAACTTAATAATAAATTCATCTTTGGTGACTGGATTCTTTAAAGGCGTTTCCGACCATTCTGCTAAGGCATCGATCCCTTTTTCTGTAATCGCATAGATCTTCTTATCAGGAAGTTTTTCCTGTGCTTGCCTGTGGACAGTCAAGTAGCCATCTTCTTCTAATTTTGATAAAGCGGGATAAATCTGACTATGATGCGTGTTTTGCATGATCCGTAAACGGTGCACCAGCTCATAACCATTTGTTGATTCCCTGGCAATCATCTGCAGAAGTGTATAACCGAGTAAATTAGGCATTATTTCCACCCTTTTGCTTTTTTTATTATTGTAAGCTTTTTCCGCCTAATTGTAAAATACTAACATATGTAAGTTTTTACATATGTATATATTGACATCTATTTAACGCAGGCGTACAATAATAGATAGAATTTGGAAAGGGAAGTGTATGAAGAAATGATAGAAGAAAACCCGAATCAAAATGGGGTAGCGAAATGGATCACAGCAGCAGGGTGTCTGCTTGCATTTATGGGAATCGGGGTAGTTGATCCGTTATTGCCTTCGATCGCAGCAAGTATTGGTGCATCACATTCGCAAGTAGAAATGTTGTTTACGGCTTATATCTTTACAATGGCGATCATGATGATACCAATTGGTATTATTGCAAATAAAGTTGGAGATAAAAAATTGATTGTTACTGGCTTATTTGTTGTCACGATTTTCGCTTTATTATGCGGCTTTTCTAATTCGATTGGCGCACTGTCGATTTTTCGTGCAGGATGGGGATTTGGGAACTCGATGTTTCTAGCTACAGCGATGACTATGTTGATCTCCTTATCGAGAACACCTGGGCACGCGATCGGCCTTTATGAGGCTGCCATGGGACTGGGAATGGCATTTGGTCCTTTACTTGGTGGCGTACTGGGGAATGAATCTTGGCGTTTTCCGTTTTTCGCAACTGCTGGTTTGATTTTTATCGCCTTTTTACTTATCTTATTAAAAGTGAAAGAACCTGAAAAAGAGATACTTGCTGATCCAAGTGCTGTCAAACAGCAGCCGATCAAGCAAATGCTGCACTTATTTACGTACAAACCATTTTTGCAAATCGCATTTAGCGGTATGTTTTATTACTATTGTTTCTTTACAATCTTAGCCTATTCACCGTTAGTACTTGGTTTGAGCGCTATCAAGATCGGATTCGTATTCTTTGCTTGGGGACTTTGCCTAGCATTAGGATCCGCAAAAATCTCGCACATGCTGGAAGTGAAATTTGATTCGAAAGCAATTTTACGAGGTTCACTATTCATCTGTGCCTTGATTTTGATCGGACTTGGTTTCTTACCAGGCTTAGCCGTGAAGATCGTCTTGATCGTTCTATCCGGACTTGTGCTAGGTATCAATAACGCAGTATTCACAACGACCGTCATGGAGCACTCCCCATATGCACGAAGCGTGACAAGTGGGGCATACAACTTTGTCCGCTGGCTTGGCGCTGCCTTCGCTCCAATTTGTTCTGGTTTGATCAGCGAAGCATTTGGCTTCAATATACCGTTCGTTGTTGCAGCTGTGATCTGCCTTGTTGGTATGGGGCTACTGTTCCTCACATTGAAAACACCACATACATCTGAAGATACAACTGCTGTTACAGAATAATAAGTAATGGATAAACTCCCTAAAACTGCTATAGTTAAGAGGGGGTTTATTTTTTTTACCTCATTACTGGAAAAAAATTAGGATTTGCAGAACGAATAAAAGAAGTTAGGATAAAACTATCAAGAAGGCCTTCTTGCATAGTTTTAAAAGTTGATAGGAATTCAGGTGAAAAAATGTTGAAGGAAAATCAGTATACGCTTTTAAAATTATTATTGAATGAACATGAGTACCAATCGGCCGAATATTTTGCGGCGGGATTGGATGTAAGTACAAAAACGATTCAAAATTACTTGCAGCAAATGGAGCCATACTTTGCGGCGCATCAATATCAATTATTGCGAAAAAGAGGACGGGGATTGAAGCTACTTTCCACTGCAAAAAGGACCGATCAGAAACAAAAATGGAAGCGCTTCATCAAGATTCGGCATCGCTTCGCCGGGAAAAACTCAAACTTTTTTTGCTCTTCAATTTTAATGGCTACACGCGCAAGACTTCGATCAAGCAATTAGTCGCTAAATACTTTGTGGGCAAGAATTCGATTGTAGCTGACCTGAATACGATCAAACCACAGCTAATGGAATATCAGCTCCAATTGATTCGTGATAAAGATGGCACACAGATCAAAGGACGGCGGAAAAATATCAAGACAGCGATCTTGGATTCGTTCCATCGTTTTCAAAAAGAGTTGCTATTTGATAATCTTGCTGAATTTCAAACAGATAATCCGCTTGACAAGATCATCTTCGACAACCATTTAAAAGAAGTCGTCCTGATACTGATCGAAGAAATGCAGAAGGATTACGGCTACCAATTTGACCGGGATTTTAAATATAGCTTTTTGATCAATTTAATGGTCGATATCAAATTTTCAGGAATCATGCGGATCGTTGGTTCCGTTGAAGTGAAGAAGCTAGGCAGCAGTAGATGGTCGTGGTTGCTAGGAGTTGGAGTATTGGAAGCCGTTATCGGGTTCGCAACTTTATTCAATCCAGTCTTGGCCGTTATCGGGATCACAGCAATTATTGTTATTTTATTCTTAATGGAAGGTATTGCGACGATTGCGCTGGCTTTCCATAAATAAAAAGGATCTCTCCAAGCATTAAATTGTTTGGAGATTCTTTCTTGTTGAAAATAAGTGAATAATCATTTATTATATGTCTATGAGAATAAAAGATGAAGCGAAAGTTACCGCGATCAGTCAAGCTGTATTTCAAATCACGAAGCAAGAAGGGCTAAATAATGCCAGTATCTCTAAAATCGCCAAACTTGCAAGTGTAAGTCCTGCTACTGTGTATATCTATTATCAAGATAAAAGCGATATGCTCAGTAAAATCTATCTACAAGTAAAAGAATTGATGGATAGAGGGCTGGCGAAAAAATTACAAAGTGAAACAAATGTCAAAGCACAGATACGAGCTGCGATGCAACACTTTGCCAGTCGTTTTAGAGAGTACCCGGACGAAGCTCAATTTATGCGTGCGATCCATTCCAATCCGCAATTTGTGACAACAGAAACGCATCAAATCGCGGATGAGATCGCTAAACCACTTAATGATGTCATCGAATATGCCATAACTCATAAGTTGTTGGTGACCCAAAACCGAGATATCATTTACGCATTCTTTGCTGGCCCCCTTACTTATTTGCTTGAAACACGCCAAGTACATGATCGCGTGACGACGAATGAAGAAATAGAAGAATTGATCGAAATGGTGGTTCAATCTCTTTGCGCCGATTAAAATCGGCTTTTCTTCAACGCTTAAATAAATGATTATTCACTTATAATTGAAAGGATGGTAAATTAAAATGACAGAAAAGAAAATTGCAGTCGTTACAGGAATATCTTCGGGAATCGGAAAGGCAACCGCATTGAGATTGGTAGAAGAAGGCTTTATCGTATATGGAGGAGCACGCCGGGTAGACCGTTTACAAGAACTGAAAGTACAAGGTGTTCGCGTGCAAGCACTAGATGTCACTGATGAAGCATCGAACCGAGCGCTTATCGATCGGGTATTGAATGAAGAAAAACGGATTGATATATTAGTCAATAACGCTGGCTATGGAGAGTATGGAGCATTGGAAGAAGTGACTACAGAAGCAGCTAAGAAACAGTTCGATGTGAACTTATTTGGACTCGCAAATATCACTCAACTGGTTTTACCGACGATGCGGGCTCAGCAATCAGGACGGATCATTAATATCAGTTCGATCGGAGGAAGGATATATTCTCCAGTTGGAGGTTGGTACCATGCTTCTAAACATGCGCTAGAGGTTTATTCCGATGTCCTAAGGATGGAAACTAAATCCTTCGGAATCAAAGTGATCGTGGTTGAACCATCAGGAACAAAGACCGAATGGGGGGCGATCGCCTCCGATAATGCAAAAGCAGCAACTAGTCAAGGTTCTGCTTATTCTGAAATGATCCATACTTACAGTAATTTTGAAAATGCTGCTGGAAGTTCTGACAGCGCAGAGGACATCGCTTCACTCATTTACAAAGCAATCTCGGATAATAAACCAAAATATCGCTATTTACCTAGTTTCAGCGCTAAAATGATTACATTTATCGCTCGAAAATTCCCGGTAAGCTGGTATGACCGTTTTATTACTGCTATGATGAAACGATTATTACGAAATAAATAAATATTACTTGTATTCCTCCATTTCAGGTCATTATAATAAAGGTAGTAATGCGGGTTGGGGGAATTGTCTTTCTAATTCGCTCTTTACATATTGTAAGAATGCCGCAAAAAGGAGGAATACATATGAAAAAACGCTTTCAATTACCACTTATTGTACTTGTTATCTTAGCAATCGGCTATTTTCTCATGCAATGGTCTGGTTCTGGAACGCTAATTGTTATTTTAGGAACCTTAGTTGAAATCGTTGGGGTCATTATCACGATCCGTTTATTACTTTGGGATCGTCGCGTCACTACTTCAAAAGTTGCCTGGATTGCGGTTATCTTTATTCTTCCTATTTTCGGTGTTGTTTTCTATTTGTTTTTTGGAAGAAATCCGCAAAAGCGCATTTTTTTACCCAATCAAACTAGAGAAATGAACAAATTAACCGACAAGATACACCACTTGCCTAGTTATCATTCGGAAGGAGAACCGCCAACTTTATCTAAAAGCATCGCACACCTAACTGGTATCCAGCCAATCAGCGGTAATGATGTCCAGCTTTTGACAAATGGGGAAGAAACTTTCCCTGCTATAATCGCTGCACTGAAAGAAGCGAAGAATCATATCCATATGCAATATTATATTTACAAGGCTGATGCGATCGGTACTGAGATTCGCGATATTTTGATCGAACGCGCGCAAGCAGGTGTCAAAGTCCGCTTTATGTATGATGCTTGGGGATCCGCCAAGCTCACACCAGCCTTTTTAGCACCACTCAAAAATGCTGGGATCGAGACAGTTGCTTTTGATCCGATAAGCTCATTGACGTTCGCCCGCACAGCCAATCTCCGTAATCATAGAAAAGTCATTATCATTGACGGGCAAACTGCTTTTACTGGTGGGCTTAATGTCGGCGAAGAGTATCGCAGTAATACGCCTGACTTTGTGATTTGGCGGGATACACATCTCCGCTTAGCCGGTCCGGCAGTTATGGAATTACAGGAATCCTTTTTGGTCGACTGGATCTATATGCAAAACCGCGCTGGTTCGGCAACTGAATTTATCAGTAAAAATGGGATTGCTCGCTATTTCAGTCCCACAGCAGCCGGCGTGGACTGGGCACAGGTCATTTACGGTGGACCCTATGATAAAGAGAAGTGGGTAAGAGATGCCATGCTAGATCTGATCGATTCTGCAAAAGAAAGCGTCTGGATTGCCTCGCCTTATTTTGTGCCTGATGAAGAGGCATTAGCCGTTGTCAGGCGCGTTGCCATGAGCGGTATCGATGTCCGAATCATCTTACCAGGAAAAGGTGACCGTGGCATCTCGTTTCACGGCAGCAATGCTTATATCGAAACACTGATTGAAGCAGGCGTGAAGGTATATGCTTATCGGGCTGACTCCTTTGTGCATAGCAAACTCTTGCTAGTAGATGGAAAACGCGCCGCTGTCGGAACGGCTAATTTTGATATCCGTAGTTTCCGTTTAAATCATGAATTGATGGTGTTTTTATATAACCGTGATCCAGCCATTGTTCAAATGGAAACTGATTTTCAGGCTGATTTTTTGGAAAGCACACTATATACAATGGGCGATATGCGAGCGAAATCATTATACGTCCGGTTGAAGGAAAATCTTTCCAGCTTATTGTCGCCGATATTGTAAACAAAAGCAGCTAAACTTTAGTATTCCTGAGTATAAAGGGAGTTCTGGAGTTTAGTTGCTTTATAAAGAGGGAAAAGAAGGAAGTAACATTCTAACTCAGAGGTACCAGATTGATTGAAAAATATAGGTACGTCGAGAGGAACATGTAGCATGAATGGAAAAACAGAATATGTAAAGGCTTATAAAAATAATCAACTAATACACAATAAAGTGATTTTTTTCACAAAAGAAAAGGAAAAAGCTCAAGCGCTATTAGCAAGTAATCTACATTTTATTGGAAAGAGCATTTCTTATTTACAAGATATAACCACAAAAGAAGCTGCGATCGCTCTAGCTGAGGCAGAGTGGATTCTTTCTACAATAGAATTACCAACTTATTTTATCAAAAAAGAAAACCAAAATTACCTGCAAATCTTGCCTGAAGAAACATTAAATGCCAACCAAATACGACTACTATTGCACGCAGATTTTATCATGCAGGAAAATGCACCGCAATCGCTCGCGCAGATCAAACCAATTCTCACGGCTGATTTCATTTCAGTTAAAGACTGGGCTCAATATGTTTTCACTAAAACACCTATACAACAAAAAGTGAAGAAAAATATCGTAATGTATTGTGGTGGCTTTAAAAAGAATGGAGTAACAACTTCCGCGCTGAATCTTATGCATAATCTCGATAAGGAAAAATATCAACTGATTGTTATAGAAGAAGATAATTTGGGTTACTATGAACAGAAAAACTTTGACAAGATCCCAGCAAACGTTGTTAAAGTACAAATTCCCGGCGATTGTAATATTTTCCCAGAAGAAACAGCAGCATTCACCCAATTTCATGAGGAACCACTGCCACATCTTATAAAAAATGGAAAAGCTAACTTTTTAACAGCAGATATCAAAGCAATCTACCAACGTGAACTTAAACGGATTCTTGGGCCAACAAAGATCGATATCGCCTTAGATTTTGATGGCTATTTCAAATATTGGACGCTCTTATTCGCTGCTTCACAAGATTCCAAGAAAATTATTTTCCAACATAATGAAATGATGCATGAATATAGCAAAAAAACAGCTGGAAATTATAAACATCGTGACGACTTAAATATTATTTTCCCGTTATACAACTATTTTGACCATGTTGTTTCCGTTGCTGAGCACACTGGAGATGTCAACAAAGATTTCTTGAAGCATCTAGTAAAAGATACGTCCAAAATGACTTATGTACACAATAGCATTGATTATAAGCGCATCTTAGAAGCCTCTGACGAAGAAAACGGCGTACAATTACCGGCAGATACTTTTAATTTCGTTACAATGGGCCGTTTAGCACCTGAAAAAAATCAGAAAATGATGATTGATGCATTTTATCAGTTACAAGAAAAATACTCGGCTACTAGTTTATATATCATTGGTTCTGGTGAATTGGAAGCTGAATTAACGGAATATGTAGCTGATCCACGATTACAAGGAAAAGTGCATTTGTTAGGTCAGCTCGATAATCCGTTCCCAACAATAAAAGCTGCTGATGCGTTTGTTTTATCATCTGTACATGAAGGCCAGCCAATGGTATTGTTAGAATCTTTAGTATTGGATACAAATATCCTGTCCACAAATATCCCTGGTTGTTATAGTATTTTAAAAGATGGCTACGGTTTATTAGTAGACAATGATACAACAGGTTTGGTCAATGGGATGGAAAAAATGTATACGCACGAATTTAAACAAAAACGATTTGATTATAAGAAATATAATGAAGAAGCAATTGAAATGATTGAAAATATGCTGGATGACGTATCAATAGCACAAATTAGTAAGATCGATATTGAGATTTAAGTAAAGCTAATACTTCCTATAATATATATTATGTAAACTAGAAAATTTTAGACTTATGAAGAGGAAGTTTGGCTTCCTCTCTTGATTTATAAACAGTTAATTGTATTCACTATTAAATAACACAGTTAGCATACAATGAATGTAATTAACTGTTTATAGATTTTCTATATCAATATCTTATGTAAATTATTTATGATCTCTTTGGATTGAGACGGATTGATATATTATATCGCCTTCTTTAAAGCCCTTCTCTGCAAAAAAAGCTTTTATTTGAGCATCAAAATCTTCAAATTTAGTAGCAATGCTGTTAGATATCTTCTCCGAATTAAATCTTCTAGAACCCTTTTTCGTACTCACGTTTGTTTACCCCATTCTTTGTAAATGATCAGACACACTGTTTCAAAGCAACCTCGTAAATTCACTCATTATCCAAGATCTTAAACTTTTCATTTAACTTCCTAAGTGCAATATCAATCAACTCTTTTTGTTGAAGCAAATTAGCGCGATGATTTTCAAAAATTTGTCGCCGCTCTTCTTTGGTGGATCGGCCTTCTTCAAATAACTCAGCGATTTTGCGAAGTTCTGTGATTGGCATGTGTGTAGAACGCATGCAGCGGATAAATTCCACCCAATAAACATCTTCTTCGGAAAAATTGCGATAACCATGTTCATCGCGGTCGATAAAAGGAAATAGTCCCTCTTTATCATAATAACTGATAGTATGTGTACATATTTGAAGCATTTCTGAAATTTCTTTTACATTCATCATTTTCAACACCTTTAAATGAGATTGTCCCTCTATTTTAGCGACATAAAGAAGTAATTGCAAAAAAAGCCTCTCAGAAATTAATTGGAGAGGCTTTTTTTGTTATCTTGTTGTGTAACCACCATTTGCAAATATAGTTTGGCCATTGATCCACCAGCCATCTAACGTCAGAAACATGATCAGCGGAGCAATATCCTCAATCTTCGTGAGCTGATTGTGCAGCGCTTGTGATTTATGAAATGTTACCGCCTCTTCTTCTTCTTGTGGATAGAAGAAAGGTGTATCCATTGGTCCAGGCGCTACTGCGTTTACTGAGATGCCTCTTGCCATAAATTCTTTGGATGCTGCACGCGTATAATGTTCGATTGGTGCTTTTTCACCGGCATAAGTGGAGTAAAATCCAGTATATGCTGCTAACAGCGAAGTAGCTAATGTAATAATCTTACCGTTGTCATTTAAATACTTTTCCGCATATTTAATGAAAAAATAAGCAGATTTAGCGTTGATATCGGACATGCTGTCGAATTCAGCTTCTGTCGTTTTCGAAATAGGCTTTTTCAATACTCTTCCAACTGTATTGATAGCAATATCTACTTTCCCGAAAGTTTTTTTAGCGTGGACGAAAAGAGCTTCTACATTTTCAACGATCGTGAGGTCTCCAGAAAATAAGCTACCTTCTGCTCCTTGTGCTTCGACTTTTGTTAAAGTGGCTTTTGCATCTTCTAGTGATTGGCCATCATGATGATGGATCACGACTTTAGCACCTTCCTTCGCGTACAATTCGCTGAGCAAACCACCTAAGTTTTTTGCTCCTCCTGCGATAACTACAACTTTGTCTTTTAAAGTATCCAATTTTGCCATGAATAAAACCTCCTTAAATGATATGACTCTAGTGTAAACCTTAGAGTGTTCTATCAAGCAAGGAGGAAAATGAAAGTTTTTACTTAATTGTAGCTAAAATCCCTTTATAGATATCTGCCTGTGTCAATGTCACGATTTGGTCTTTAACCAATTGTTGGTCTGGTTCAGCCAGCAGTCGGTCTGATTGGCTCTGAATGATAGCTTGTATGACTTCTTCAGGCCATCCGGCTTGGCTTTTAGCTGGAAAATTATCCATTACAGCTTGCTTTAAGAATGCGGTATCAAAAACAAACTGGAGATCTGTTAATTTTGATTGGATGATCGCTGCTGTGTCCGTTGCTGTAAAATCATCGAAAATCACTTGATGTCCAATTTTTGCGTATAGTTCGGGAGCGTTTTGGGCAAGCGCATGTACTTCTTCTTCTGTCCCGGTGAAAATAATCGCTCTTTCTTCCACGATACGAGTGATTTCTGTTAGAAAGGCTGTATCGCTCCAAACCTTTTCAAGCTGGTCGATCCAAAGTAAGCCATTTTTTGCGGTCTCTAGATAAAGAGAGGGATCGGTTTCAGATAAGCGATAAGTATTATCTTCGGAAATGAGGTTAGACTCGTAAAATGCTTGTTTTGTTTGTGCTACATAATCGATGACATCCGTGATTCCTTTTTCAATCCAAAGCATGGACCAGTTATGTGGTAGCGTTATTCCCTGACTAAGGCGGACTTGATAAAGGGAGGCCTGTTTTAACAAGCGTTGCATTGTTTCTTTATAAGCAGTTGGCCCTGCCAGCGAATAGGATGCTTGAGGTGGTAGTTCTGTTGGTGGCGCTGGATTTGTTTCCGGCAGTGGCGGCACTGGTTTTACTGCCGGATTTGTATTCGCTGTAAAATCATGTTGCACAATCGCATGTGCCGGCTTTAGCAAGTTGCTTTCCAATTTACTAGTCAGATCTTTAACATAGGAAATCGAATCATTTGGGTTATCGAATTGAACATTGGCGGTTGCATGTAGCAACAATTTAAAATGGATCGGTTCTTTTTCCAAATTGATAAACATAAGGTGTTCGGCTTGGAAATCGCTTTCCATATTAAAAACACCGCCGGATAGTCTAAGGGAGTTTCCTTGGAAACGGCTTTGTTTTTGCAGGGAGATCGATGCCGTCTTGTCGCTGATAGTGAGATTCGTCGCGGAAACTCGAGCATTGATAATGGAAACCGACGCATCTACTCTCTTAGGGATCTCGGAATCTAGTTCATATTCTGGCTTGCTGAGCAGATTGTTGCTTTCGATGTGGCTGTTAGTAATAGTAACGGGGCTTTGCACAAAGAATGCCGCGTTTTTCAAGCAATTTTTGATGGTGATATTTTCAACGGAGAGCGGTGTTTTTTCTACATAGATACCGACGTCTGTGGCATCGATCGTCATGTCTTTCAATACGGCATTTTGAAGTTCAGCCATATAAATAGCATCATTCGCGGAATTACTGATGGTCGTCCCTTCTACATGCAAACTTCCTTGCTCGCGCATAATCACGACCGGATAGTTTTTATCATGTTTTCCAATGACACATTCATCAAAATGAGAGTCTTTGACAGTTACTTCTGCATTACCAGCGATGCTCAGGGCGTTAAAAACAGTTTGAGAAATATGTACCTTATCCAGGGTGACTTTGGCTTGTTCGCGAATGAAAATCCCCATATATACGTTAGAGATCTGGCTATCACTTATTTTTAATCTGGATTGATATACTTGGATAGCATCTAGCTTAGAATCGTGGATATTCACTTTTTCAAGAGTGACAGTGGAATTGTTTTTCACAAACACGGCTGGATAATTTGCCTTTTCATCGACATCCTTGATCTCGCAAAAATGTTGGATGTCAGCATCGGTCACTGTCAATTCACTATGATCGACGCGAAAAACATCGCGATAAGTGTGATTGGTCGTGATCCCATGAATTGCCCCTTTACCGTCTTCCAGGATCGCTGCTACACCGCCGCCTGTCATTCTAGTGTCACGCATCTCGAAATGCCCTTCTTTTGCAAACACGCCATAACTGCTGGGATGACTTATTTTCAGACCATTTGTGGTCAGCTTAGCTTTTTGATAGACATAGATACCAAAGCCTTTGATGGTGCAGTTTTCTAGTTGCATCGTCGATTCTTGCAGATGAATGCTGTTCGAAGTATGTCCGATCAGTGTTGAATCTTGAATAAAAACAACTTATCCAGCCCTACCCATAGCGCTGGATAAGTTGTTTTGACGTCTTTGTGATCCTCACCTTCGATTGTACATGAATCGATCTTGACCTTAGAGTTTTCTTTTATATATACTGCGTTTGTGTGTCCTTTTTGGATAAACGTAAGTCCTTTTAACGAAAGTGTTGTATCAATGGTTGTGATCAGCGGATAATCTATTTCTCCTGTGACGGTTACATTTCCTTGACCAACCAAGGTCACATTTTTTCCGTCCAAGATTATTCTTTCTTGATAAACACCACTTTCAATATAGACAGTCCCGCCCTCATCCACATCATTGATTCCTTGTTGGATGGTGCGATATTTATTTAAGAAACCGCCTTTTTTTACCGTTATTGTCTCTTTCATTGCAATTTCCTCCCCACTAGAAATTGAATATATATATACATATGATAGCGGAAATAAGGGAGTTTCGCTAGTTAAATAGTAAAGATAGCCCCTCTTACCTATAAAAAACAAACGCCCTGTAAATTTCGCAAGGCGTTTGTCCGGATATTCTTTATTTTGTCCATTCCGAAACTTCTTTTTTATGTTTCTTGACCCAATCAGCTGCGGCATCTTTTGGATCTTTACCATCATTGATCTCAAGCATGACGTCTTCGATATCTTGTTTGGACCAGTTGAATTTATCTAGGATCTTATATGCTTTTGGATCGTCTTTTTTCAAACCTTGTCTTGCCATGGTATGAATCGATTCAGCATCGCCAAAGCTTTTCTTCGGATCTTCTAAATATTTCAGTTTATACTTAGCGAACATCCAGTGTGGTGACCAGCCAGTGATAACGATATCTTGTTTGTTTTTCAGTGCTTTTGCTAATGAAACGGTCATTGCGCCTGAAGATGAGGTATCAACCTCCCAGCCTTTTAGGTTCGGGTAATCTTTGGTTGCTTTTTCAGCAGCGCTCACGACCCCAGCGCCTGGTTCGATTCCAGTGATCTTTTTATTTGCTTGATTTTTCAGATCTTCAATGGAATCGACATTCATATATGCGGGAACGGTCAAGCCGATCTTAGCACCTTTCAGATTGACCCCTAGATCATCGACCTTGCTTTTATACTTCTTGTATTGTGCAGCGTGTGTATTGGGAAGCCATGCTGCTACCATAGCATCAGATTCTTTGTTGGCAACTGATTGCCACATAACAGAATTATCCAGTGGGGTATACGTCACTTTATAGCCTTGGTCTTCCAGTACTTTACCAATAACGTGTGTCGAAGCAACTTCTGTATCCCATTCCACATAGGATAAATTGATTTTCTTATTCTTGTCAGAGGATGCTCCCCCAGCACCACAACCTGCCAGCACTAAAACTAGTGCTGCTACTAAACTAACTGCTAACTTTATTTTCTTCATTTTAACAAACTCCTTATTGGTTTTTTGTCTTCCGTTTGCGTGTATTGAAATATTGTGTGAAGCGATCCATGATGATGGCTAAGATAACAAGTGATACGCCGGCAACGAAGCCATTTCCGACTTGGGCGCGTTGCAATGCCTGTAGTACTTGTCGTCCTAAACCAGGTGCACCGATCATTGAGGCGATAACTACCATCGATAATGCCAGCATGACGGTTTGATTGATTCCCGCCATGATCGTTGATTTCGCGATTGGCAACTCCACCTTGATCAGCTTTTGCCATCCTGTTGTTCCGTAAGAGTCAGAGGCTTCCACTAATTCAACCGGCACTTGCCGAATACCGAGATTCGTAAAGCGCACAGTTGGCGGTAATGCGAAGATCACGGAAGCAAATACACCTGGAACAACTCCAATGCCGAAAAAGGCGACGGCTGGAATCAAGTATACAAATCCCGGCATCGTCTGCATAAAGTCTAAGATCGGTTTGATAATACTTTCTGCGATCTTGCTCTTCGACATCCAGACACCTACGGGAACACCAATAATAATCGCAACTAAACTGGAGACGATTACTAAGGTGATCGTATTGACAAGTGCGTCCCATAATTCTTGGTCACGAATAAATAATAGCCCAATAATCACAAACGCGGTCAAGCCGATTTTTTTACCAGAAATAAAAAAGGCTAATACGGCAAGGATCAAAATAAATACGAGCGGCGGGATCAATCCCAATAAGTACGTAATATTGTCCATTAGTCCCTGCCCGATCGTTTGGAAAAAATCGAAGAAGGATGCGAAGTTCGTTGTCATCCAATCTGTCAAGTTTTCAACGGATTCAGCGACAGGGATCTTTCCTAATACAAATGTAGTTGTCATGATTCAACTCCCTTTCGCGCTTCGCTGTCTGCTGCATTTTCGCTTGTTGCAAGCGCCTCGATCACAATTCCTTTAACAATGACGCCAGCGATCTTTCCTCCATCCAGAACAATGACTGGGGAAGAAACTTGGTGAATGATGTTGAAAATATCATGGAGTTTCATATCTTTTTCAATGGTGGGGATATCTTGTTTGAGGAATTCGCGAAGTTCTTTTTTCTCTTTATTGGCTGTGTAGGCATCTTCGGCAGTAATATAGCCTACTAATTGTTTACTCGCATTTGTTGCGATCAATAGACTGATTTCTTCTTGGCGCATCCGATTGAGTGCTACTCTTGGTCCATCGACATCTATATTGATTGTCACTGCTGGAATCATAATGTTCTCTGCTGTCAAAATACGTGATTTATCAATATCTTCAATAAAACTTTCGACATAGTCATTTGCCGGGTTCGTCAATATTTCTTCACCCGTCCCGATCTGAACGATTTCTCCGTCTTTCATCAATGCAATTCGGTCCCCGATCCGCAATGCTTCGTTCAGATCGTGGGTGATGAAAATAATCGTCTTTTTAAGCTGATCTTGGATGTTGAGCAGTTCGGTCTGCATTTCTCTTCTTATCAAAGGATCCAATGCAGAAAAAGCTTCATCCATCAAAAGGATTTCCGGATCATTGGCGATCGCTCTTGCCAATCCTACGCGCTGCTGCATACCTCCGGAAAGCTGATTCGGGTACTGATTTTGATAATCCAGTAGTCCAGAGTTTTGCAAAGCTCCTCTTGCTTTCTCGATGCGTTCCTTCTTGCCAATGCCACGTGCTTCCAAGCCGAATTCTGTGTTTTCCAGAATCGTGCGATGCGGGAATAATCCGAAATTCTGGAAGACCATGCTCATTTTCTGCCTGCGGATCTGCAATAATTCTTTCTTACTGACAGAGGAAATATCCTGATTGTCAATAAAAACATGGCCATTTGTCGGGAAAATCAACCGGTTCAATAATCGGATCAACGTGGATTTCCCACTTCCTGAAAGTCCCATGATGACAAATATTTCTCCCTCTTCCACTTCAAAGCTGACATCGTATACACCAACGGATGCACCTGTCTCTTTCAAAATTTCTGATTTCGACTTTTTGGCCTGGATCATTTCCAGTGCCTGCTTTTTACGTTTGCCGAAAATCTTAGTTAGATGTTCTACTTTTATTTTAGTCAACTTAGCTATCCTCCTTTTCTAAAGAAACAACTTCTCATTTA
Organism: Listeria grayi DSM 20601; assembly: GCF_000148995.1. Classification (GTDB taxonomy): domain Bacteria; phylum Bacillota; class Bacilli; order Lactobacillales; family Listeriaceae; genus Listeria; species Listeria grayi. The sequence goes on along the minus strand of NZ_GL538352.1, from coordinate 864,589 downwards.
CAACAAGTTGCCTCTTAAACAGACAATCCAATACTATCATTCGAGTTGTATGTTGTCAAACAGCTTTTTATATTTACATACAAAAAAACAGCGTTTCATTAGGAAACGCTGTTGGTAACATTCGTATCATTTTTTGACGATAAAGACATCGCACTGGGCGGTTCGGGTAACATAATCCGTGACACTTCCTAAAAGAGCCTGTTCGGTCTGCGTTAATCCAGTAGCTCCTACAACGATCAGATCGGCTTGGAAATTTTTTAATATTTTACGGACTAATGTGGATTTAGGGGTTCCAAAATGGACGAAGGTTTCGATATGTTGGACGCCAAAGCGAAGTGCTTCTTGCTTATAGATCTCTACCAACTCTTCGCCGTATGCCTTTGCTTTCTTTGCATATGTTTGTTCATAATCGATCAACGGGGCTATTCTGCGAACATCTGCAACAAAACCAATTCCCAGTACAGCATCCTCTTCTGCTTTGACAAATTGTACCGCGCGTCTGAAAGCTGCTTCTGCTTCATTAGACCCGTCAACACCAACTAAGATACGTTTATAAAGAGACATCTTCCCCCACCCTTTCCCATTACTAAAATAACTTTTCATTCTCCATATACCCTTTTTTCATTGTTTAAGACCAATCAGATAGAAACAGAATCGAATGGCTTTATTCCTAATGTTTGAAACATGTTTCAACTTGTCGGAAAAGCGTTTACAGTGGGGAACCCTAGTGCTATATTTAACTAGAAAATTGCTAGAGAAGTAGGCAAACGAGAGGAGCACGAAAATAGTGGACAAAAAATTTTTATGGGGCGGCGCAGTAGCTGCTCATCAAATCGAGGGTGCTTGGAATATAGACGGAAAAGGCCTCAGTATTGCAGATGTCATGACGGCAGGCGCAAATGGTGTAGCACGCGAGATCACTGAGGGCGTGATACCGGGCAAAAACTATCCGAATCATGAGGCGATCGATTTTTATCATCATTATAAAGAAGATATTGCATTATTTGCGAAATTAGGATTAAAATGTTTTCGTACCTCCATTGCCTGGAGCCGGATTTTCCCAAATGGCGACGAGACCGAACCAAATGAAGCGGGTCTTCAATTTTATGATAACTTGTTCGATGAATTGTTAAAATACGATATTGAACCAATTATCACGCTATCTCACTTTGAGATCCCTTATCATCTTTATACCGAATATGGTGGTTTTCGTAATAAAAAATTGATCGACTTTTTTGTCCGCTTTGCAGATGTGGTCATGAATCGCTACAAAGACAAAGTTAAATACTGGATGACATTTAATGAAATCAATAATCAAGCAAATGGATCCGAACGCTTACACAATTGGACGAACTCTGCAGTGCAGATCAAAGACGGCGAAAATGCGGAAGAAATCATTTATCAAGCATCTTTGAACGAACTGATCGCCAGCAGCAAAGTCGTAAAATTAGGTCATAAGATCAATTCAGATTTCCAAATCGGCTGTATGATGGCCTATGTTCCTGTGTATCCTTATTCTTGTAAGCCAGAAGATATGTTGGCTTCTGTCAAAGCAATGAACGAACGTTTCTTCTACAATGACATCCATGCCCGTGGCGAGATTCCTGCTTATGCTCTGAATGAATGGAAACGTAAGCAATATCATATCGATTACTCGGAAGAAGAGTTGCAGTCTCTTCGCGAAGGAACAGTCGATTACATTGGCTTCAGCTATTATATGTCGCGTACGGTTGCAGAAGAAAATGGCGAGATCGTCACGAAGAAAAACCCAAATGTGAAAGCGAGCAACTGGGGTTGGCAAATCGATCCAATCGGCTTACGTTATACAATGAATGTTGTCTATCAGCGTTATAACCTTCCGCTTTTCATTGTTGAGAATGGTTTCGGCGAATATGATAAAGTCGAAGAAAACGGCGAGATCCATGATGATTATCGCATCAGCTACATGAAAGAACACATTATCCAAATGAAAAAAGCAGTCGAAGAAGATGGTGTAGATCTACTTGGCTATACGCCATGGGGAATCATTGATATCGTCAGCTTCGGGACCGGCGAAATGGAAAAACGCTACGGCTTCATCTATGTAGATAAAGACAATGCCGGTAATGGTACACTAAAACGTTCTGAGAAAAAATCGTTTGGTTGGTATCAGCAAGTGATCGCAAGCAACGGCGAAGAATTATAAAATAAAAAGAGGCGCACCATGCGTCTCTTTTTTATATTAAAAATGGGAGCCTGTTTCTACCCTTAACTGAGAGCGTAACAGAGCGATCTGTTGGGTGACTTTCGATCCAGCCATTATCTCGAAACGTCTGATATATTGCATTGCCAAGTTTTCCAGCGAGGTGGAAATCTCTTTCCGTCCAGTCTAAGCAATCTTTACATAGCGGATCCTGCAGTTTTTCCACCTCGATCCCCCAGTTGCGGAAAAACAACAGGCCTTTTTCGGTAACTATTAAATGTCCTTTTTGACGGGAAATCAGTTGCTGCTCGCATAGATACTTCAGTAGCGCTACTCCTAACTTTCCCGCGAGATGATTATAGCAAGTCCGCGCTTCTATCAGCCGCTCCATTTCCAAACTTTTCATCAAAGTCGTATGTTTTTTTACAGGAGCTAAGATAAGGAGCTGCTCCAATAGACCAGCCAACTGCTCATCCACTAGCCGATAATAACGATATCTCCCCTGCTTATGGGTTTCCAGCCAACCTATTTCCAGTAGCTTTGTCATATGAAAGCTTGCAGTGTTGGTTTTTACTTTGCAGTATTTAGCTAATTCACTGACGGTATGGAAACGACCGTCCATAAGTATTTCCAAAATCGCGATTCGAGTTTGATCATTTAATAATCTAGTAACAGCATAAAGATCTGCCTCTTTGATTTCCAAAAAAAGCCCTCCTTTTGACACTTCGATGTGCATCGATTCATTGAGATGATATGGTTGAGTTAGAAAGTGAGGATGATAGTTATGAAACATCAAGCAGTAAAAGCAAACAGTCTATACTATGGTTTTCCGGTCCTTTTACTAACGACCATTGATCCAATTACCGGCGTAGCCAATATCACCCCTTTGTCTTCTTCGTGGACGCTGATCGATAAGATCGTTATCGGGATCGCCCAGCAAAGCCAAGGTTTCCGTAATATTCAGGCCGGATCGCAGGCAGTAATCAATGTGCCGGCAAGTCATCAGTGGAACGAGGTCGAAAAAATCGCCCAAAAGACAGGAATGCTTGAAGTGCCGGCGTATAAACAAAAAATGGGCTATACCTATGATGCCGACAAATTTGCAACAAGTGGCTTCTCGCCTAAACATATTCCTGATACAGCTGTACCGGCAATTGCTGAGTGCCCGCTACAAATAGCTGCGGATATCGAAAATATAACGGAGAGAGAGCAGTTCGCGATTGTCGAACTTTCTATCTCGCAGGTCCTAGCTGCTGAATCCATTCTAGATCAAAACGGCCAAATCAATAGCGAGGCTTGGTCGCCGCTGATCTATCAATTCAGAGCTTACAAAGCTGCTGACACCTTGCTTGGTTATAATTTTCGATATAACAAGTAGCTGGTTTCTAAATATTTTTTGCCATTGTATGATCCGTATACTGAAAGCCAGCTTTTTCATAAACATGAACCGCCTGCTTATTATGCGCAAAAACATGTAGGGATAGCTTCACCGCACCTATCTGTTTAGCTCTTTGTTCTAGGCAGGTCATGGCTTCTGAACCGTATCCTTTGTTTCGATAATCGGCGAAAATCAAGAAGTCATAGATAAATGCTGCTTGGTCTTTGTAATGTAGCCATATGTGACCAATTGGAATATTGGAGCGGTGGATCGTATATAAATACTCGTTAGGTGTATCGATTCCTTGAGGTAATAAATCAGCAAATGCATCGTTTGCTAATCCAATTGCCTCGTCTTTCGTCCAAGTTCCAGCTGTTATTTTATCAGCCGCATAATCAATAACCGCATTTGATAGGTAATTCGTATATTCTTCTCTGGACATTTGTTGTAACGTCAGCATGACGTAGCCTCCTTTTCTGTATGAAAAATGACTTAGGGATGTCCTAAGTCATTTTTTTATTTCCACCAAGCTTTCCTTCCTGCCCTGTCACTTCTAAAACATCTAAGAAGAACATTACCACAGGGATGCCGACAATCAATCCCCATATCCCAAAGAAATGTTCACCGAAAATCAAAATGATGAACGTATAAAATACAGGCAGGTTTGTCTTTGCCGACATCAATTTTGGGTTAAGGATATACGATTCGATCGCGTGGATCACCACGATCAAAATAATCACATAAATAATATATTTGATACCACCGATCGAAAACCCAACGATTGAAAGCGGGATCAATGATAAAACTACGCCGGCGACAGGTATCAATCCGAGTAAGAAGATCATGATCGATAGTGTAAGCAGTTGCGGGAAGTGAAGGAACCATAAGACGATCGTTGTCAGCACACAGTTGACTAATGCGATCAAAAATTGTGCTTCGATGACTTTTCCAAACGTCCGTACAAATTTCACGCCAAAGAATTTCATTTCTTCATAAATAAAAGCGATCTTGCTCGTTTCAAATTGTTTTGTGAATACTAATAGGTGTTCTCTGCCAAGTGAAAAGAACAGGCTCAACATCAGTGCGATAAAAATGTTCATCATTACCGTTCCCGTGCTTTTCAGCGAACTGAGCAGGAATGTAAAACCTTTATCTGTATATTTGGTGATATTGAAATCATTCCCCATTTTTACGATGTAATCAATGATTTGGTTATTACTTTTAGTTGTAAAGAAAGCATTCCCGAATTTAATCAGCTGATTCAGTTGTTCAATGATGATCGGAACATATTTGACAAGCAGCAACGTCAGACACACAACGATCAGTGCATACAAAATAATAACGATGATCGGTCTGTAGATCGACACGCGCTTTAAAATAAAGTTTTCTAACCGCGTGATCAAATAAGAGAAAATAAAGGTCATCAAAATAATATCAATCATGCTCCTAACTAGATAGAGCACGAATACTAATAGTAAAAACACTAAAACACGTGTAACACTTTTCTGCTTCACAAATCGAATTAAATCATTCACTCATTTGGCCTCTCTTCTCCGATGATTTTAACTTCCGTTTCTAAAATAACGTCAAATTTTTCTTTTATTACTTTTTGAACGTGATGAATGACATCCATATAATCTGTGGCGGTCGCATGGTCTACGTTCACGATGAAACCAGCATGCTTTTCGGAAACTTGCGCTCCGCCGATTTGCAAGCCTTGCAAGCCGGCATCTTGAATCAATTTCCCGGCAAAATAACCAGGTGGCCGCTTAAAGACGCTTCCACACGATGGATATTCTAGCGGTTGCTTGGCTTCACGCAGTGCCGTTAATTCGTCCATTTGTGCCCGAATGACAGCCATTTCGGCAAGCTCCAGCTGGAAAACAGCTTCCAAAACTATATAATTTTTATTCGCGATCGTACTGTTCCGATAACTCGCCGTCAAGTCCTCTTTCTCCAAATGAAGCAGGTTCCCAGATTGATCAAGCACCGTTGCTTCCACTAAAACTTGACTGATCTCGCCGCCGTATGCCCCAGCATTCATATAAAGTGCTCCGCCGACTGAACCAGGGATCCCACAGGCAAATTCTAGGCCGCTGAGACTCTCATTGCAGGCAAATTCCGATACAGCAATGATTTTCGCACCACTACCGGCAATGACCTTTGTCCCTTCTCTTTTGATAGAAGAAAGCAAGTCAAAATGAACCACGATCCCTCTGATGCCTCCATCTCGAATAACAAGGTTAGAGCCATTGCCGATGACAGTAAGCGGGACATCATGCTGATCGATCAAGGCAATCAATGCTTTTGCTTCTTCCATATCACGCGGCATCGCAAAAAGATCTGCTTGTCCACCTGTTTTTGTATAACTATATTTAGCCAATGATTCCTTCTCTTTCAAAGGCATTAAAGGAAATTTCGATTGTAGCATTTCCGCAAATTTTTTCATATCCATTTGTTTATTTCAAACCTTTCTTTCTAGTTGCTATGTAGCTTAGTTTATTGTAACATGTAAAATTATAAATAAAAAGAAACATCAATGGTTTACCTCGCGATTCTAGGTGTAAAAACTAAAAAAGAGGGTAAAAGAACGAAGTGACTTACGCGCACGACACGCATTCGTTTTATACGAATAAAATCCATTCCATACAGGAGGTGCAGCATGATTAAATTTGAAGATGTTTCTAAAACCTACAAAGATGGCTTAGAAGCAGTAAAAAACATCAATCTTGAGATCAAAGATGGTGAGTTTTTTGTGTTTATTGGTCCTAGTGGCTGCGGAAAAACGACGACACTGAAAATGATCAATCGACTCAATAAACTGACAAAGGGAACCATTTACATAGACGGCAAACGAATCAGTGATTATGATATTCACGAATTACGCTGGAATATCGGATATGTATTGCAGCAAATCGCACTTTTTCCACATATGACCATCGAAGAAAATATCGCGATCGTTCCAGAGTTGAAAAAATGGGATAAGAAAAAAATCCAGGAACGCATCACAGAACTGCTCGACAGCGTTGGCTTAGAACCGGAAAAGTACCGTCACCGCAAGCCAGCAGAATTATCTGGTGGCGAACAGCAACGTGTAGGCGTGGTTCGCGCCCTAGCAGCTGATCCAGATATTATTTTAATGGATGAACCATTCAGCGCGCTTGACCCGATCTCTCGTCAAAAGTTGCAGCAAGATATTTCTGATCTGCAAAAACGAATCAAAAAAACGATTGTGTTTGTTACTCATGATATGCAGGAAGCAATCGCGCTCGGCGATCGGATCTGTTTGATGCAAGATGGCGAAGTAGTACAGATCGACACGCCCGAAGAGATCTTACGTCATCCGGAAAATGAGTTTGTTCGTAATTTCTTGGATTCCGGTAATGCACATAGCCAATCTGTCTTGGGAAGTAGCTATACGGTTCAGGATCTATTAGATGAAAACCTGCATTTATCCTACCAAACAGATGACGGTAGCTTGTATGTGAATGCTTCTGATAGCCTTGATTCACTGATTCAAACTTTAGCAGACACAAAATCGATTCCTGTAAAAGATGCAGATGGCAATTTTATTGCCACTGTTACAAATCAGCACGTCTTGCGCTTCCTATCGATCGTGATGGAAAGGCAAGGTGAGCATGTATGAATACCTTTTTAAATACGTTAGCGGATCGTAAAGGAGAGCTTCTGACAGCATTGCTCCAACATGTGCAGATCTCCTTCATTGCCCTGTTTATTGCTGTTATCATTGCTTTGCCGTTAGGAATCTATCTAGCACGGCATCAGCGAATCGCAGAACCGATCATTCAAGTAGCAGCGATTTTGCAAACGATTCCCTCGCTTGCTCTGTTAGGTCTATTGATTCCATTAGTCGGCATCGGCATTTTACCAGCCATCATTGCGCTGTTCATTTACGCGCTACTACCGATTTTACGAAACACATATACCGGGATCAAAGAAGTCGACCCGGCGCTTGTCGAAGCCAGTGAAGCAATGGGGATGAACCGTAGTAAACGGTTGTTCAAAGTTCAGCTGCCCCTTGCAATGCCCGTTATTATGGCCGGTATCCGCACAGCGATGGTACTCATCATCGGGACTGCTACACTTGCTGCTTTGATTGGCGCTGGTGGCCTTGGGGATTTGATCTTACTTGGTATTGACCGTAATGACAACTATCTGATCCTCCTCGGTGCGATCCCGGCAGCTTTACTAGCAATCGTTTTTGACGCGATTTTGCGTTATTTAGAACGTGCTTCTTTCAAAAGTACCATTATTACATTGATTGTTGCAGTCCTATTAGCTGCTTCTGTCATCGCGATCCCCTATTTTTCCGGACAAAAGAAAGAAATTACGATTGCCGGTAAATTAGGCGCGGAGCCAGAGATCTTGATCAACATGTATAAATATGTGATTGAAGACGAAACGGATCTGAAAGTGAATGTCAAACCGAACATGGGTAAAACAAGCTTCTTGTTTAATGCACTCAAATCCGGAAATATCGACATTTATCCAGAATTTACCGGAACAGTCTTAGAAACTTTCTTACAGGAAAAAGCAAAATCACGGGACGAAAAAGCAGTATATGAACAAGCACGAGATGGGATCGCCAAGAAATACGATATGACTTATTTGCCTCCAATGAAATATAATAATACGTATGCACTAGCCATCTCTCCTAAATTTGCCAAAGCTAATAAGATCGAGAATATCAGTGATCTAGAAGATGTAACGGATAAACTGAAGGTCGGATTCACACTCGAATTCAAAGATCGCGGCGATGGTTATAAAGGGATCGAAAAATTATACGGCATCCACTTCCCTAATATCAAAACGATGGAGCCGAAATTGCGCTACAGTGCCTATAAGCAAGGCGACATCAACTTACTGGATGCTTATTCTACGGATAGCGAGATCAGACAATACAAACTAAAAGTACTACAAGACGATAAGCACCTTTTCCCTCCTTATCAAGGAGCACCATTGATGCTTACGAAGACGATCAAGAAATATCCAGAACTCAAAAAACCATTGTCCAAACTCAGCAATATCATTACAGACGATGAGATGCGTCAAATGAATTATGAAGTCAATGTGAATGGAAAATCTGCCAAAGAAGTGGCAAAAAACTTTCTTGAGAAAAAAGGGATTATCAAATAGAACATAAAAAACGCTCTGCCAAGTGCAGAGCGTTTTTTATTTGCGAACTAATGCTTTTACTTTCGCGATATCCGGTTTATAGAACTTCACGTAATTACCGAATTCTTTTTGGAACTCGGAGATTCGGGCTGCCTTAGAGCGTTCCTTATCCAGCATTAAGTTTTCCTCTAAACGAGGGACTAATGAAAGGATATGATCAAAAACAAGGCCAGCATTGGTATCACTAAGCAATGTCAGCAACTTATTAAGCTCTCGTCGCTTGGCAGCCGGCAGTTGTTTTTGTTGCTCTGCGGTCCACTTTTGCAACGCTTTGCGCAAGGAGCGGTAATCCTGCAAGTAAATACTTTGCGCATAAGCAGAAGTACCAAAAGCAATTGCCAAGTCTTCAGCTGCTTCCCAATCTTCACTGGTGATCTTTTGTTGCAGTTTTATTTTTTCATTTAATAAGGAAATATCTTCTTGATAGACATCCATTTTACATTGCTGCTGATCAAACACATGTAGCATCGTCTTTAAGGCATCCGCTTTTGGCTGGATTTTTTCATCAAAAAGCACTTGTTCTTCTAAGATCGCGGATTGAACTTCGATTTTTTCTGCGATACTACTGTCTTTTTCTTTTACAAGAGCCAAACGCTTCCGCAAGTATTCAAAGTAAAAATAATATTTTTGAAGTTGGAATAATATTGCTTCTGTTTCTTTTTCATCGGCAGTCTTCCCTGATTCATGTTGGATCACAATGCCACTGATTTTACCTAAGGTCGTATAAATAGTGACTTGATAGCCACCATTATCTGTGTAGAGTAGATATGGCAAAGTATGCTGTTGTTCTAATAATTTTTTCGCTTGTTTCGGCAACCGGTAGGTCATCTCATCATCACTCCTATGCGAAGCTATTTATACTCTTATTATAAAGGAAAAAAATGAAAATTTCGAGAGAAAGTCATAAGAATCTTACTTAGTTTACATAATATTATTATGTTATTCAAAAGAAAAGGAAGTGGTTTTAACCACTCCCTGTTTGAAACTATTATAGAACTTCCTGCATTTTTTTCTTCTTCGTTTTCACGGGGCTAAGAGCACGCTCTAGCCACCCTAACAGCAAGTCGGTAATAATGGCCATCAATGCTGTTGGAAGTGCGCCTGCGAGGATGATCGCCGTTCCGTTGGTAGCATTTGTACCACGAACGATGATATCCCCTAATCCACCCGCACCGATAAATGTACCGATCGCTGCGACACCAATTGCAACTACAAGTGCATTTCTAATACCAGCCATCATAACGGATAAAGCAAGCGGCAGTTCGATCATCCGCAATACTTGGAATTTCGTCATCCCCATAGCTTTTCCGGATTCTAATAGCGCATTATCAACGTTTTGGATACCGGTATAGGTGTTTTTAAGTATTGGCAACAAGGAGTACAAGAAGAGTGCTACCACTACCGTTGTTGTTCCGAGACCCATAATCAGCATTAGCACTGCTAACATTGCAAGTGCAGGGATCGTTTGGATGATATTAGCAAATTGGATCACCCAGTTTGCAAGCCTTTTATGCCTAGCAATGTAGATGCCTACTGGAATAGCTATGATCGCGGCAAATAAGACACCGTAAATACTCATTAGAAAGTGACGCCAGAATTCAAATGCGACATATGATCCATTCGTTTGGTAATAATCGATCAGTTGTTGTAAAGTATTCATTTGTTATTGCCCCCTTCCTTGTCAAAGTAATTGTTTTTCTCTAAAAACTCTTTTGCGACAACGGAAGGTTCTTTTAATTTGCCATCTGCTTCATAATTCAAGCGCTGCATTTCTTCAGTAGAGATCTTACCTTTCAACTTGTTGATGATCTTGGTCAGTTCAGGATGTTTTTTCAAGATCTTGTCGCTTGCCATTGCCGAAGCATCATATGGCGGGAAGAAATGTTTGTCGTCGTTCAACATTTTCAAATGATAGGTCGGGATACGTCCGTCTGTCGAATAACCCAATGCAACATCCATTTGATTATTCTTGAGCGCGGTGTAGATCAAACCGATCTGCATGGGGAAAATCCGTTTGAAAGAAATATTGTAGGTTTTCGAAAAACCTTGATAGCCATCCCCTTTACGGTCGATCCATGAGTTATCGACACCTGCTACTAAATCGCTTTGATGTTTTTGCATATCACTTACATTTTTTAAATTATATTTTTCTGCAGTATCTTTTCGTACTAAGAATGCATAGGTATTAGCGAAACCATAAGAATCAAACCATGTTTGATGACGTTCTTTAAAGCCTTTTTTTACGGCCGCTAATGCTTTTTTAGGATCACTGATCGGTTCTAGTCCAAGCGCTGCTATGTCTGTACCGGTATATCTCGTTGCGGATATATCGATGTCACCTGAGCTCATCGCTTGCTGCTGAACGATGGAAGAACCTAAGTTATTGACAATATCTACTTTTAAATCCGAATCATGTTCGATCAATTGGCTTAAAATATTAGTGATGATCTGTGATTCGGTGGTACTCATCGCACCTACTTTGATCGTATCTTTTGAACCACCGCCGAGCCCCGGTAAGGAACAACCAGTTAAAAGGACGGCGATCAGCATGATGGGTATGATTGATCGTTTTATAATCTTCATTTTATCTGCCTCCTCCTACCTATTATCCCTAGACTCACGAATTGCCTTCGGTGTCATTCGGTATTCTAATTTTCCAAGTGCAAATTCCACGAGCAATGCCAAAATCGTAACCGGTATGGCACCGCCGAGAATAAGATCCGGACGATATAGATTCAAACCATTGAAAATGAAATCACCAAGACCGCCAGCGCCTATGTAAGATGCAAGCGTTGCCCAAGCAATAATATATACTGCAGATAAACGAATCCCAGCCATAATAACGGAAATAGAATTCGGGATCTCCACATTGACGATCAGCTGCCAGTTAGTCATTCCCATTCCTTTACCTGATTCGATCAAATTCTTGTCGACGCCCTTGACACCGATAAATGTATTTCGCAAGATCGGCAATAAAGCGTAAATAAATAGGGAAACGACTGCCGGTAATGTCCCTACGCCCAAGAATGGAATGATGAAAGCCAGGATCGCTAAGGATGGAACTGTTTGCAAGACACTGACGATTCCGATGACTATATTTGCTAATTTTGGCGAGCGTGTCAACATAATCCCGACTGGAACTGCGATCACAATCGCAAGCAAAACTGCTAATAAGGAGATATAGAGATGCTGCCATGTTTGCACAAGCAGACTATGGCCGTTTTCGCGAAAGAAACCAAAAAATGAATCCATTCTTTATTCCCCCTCACTTGTTACTGGAGAGGCATCCTTTGCTTCTGGAATTTCTACTTCTCCCCAAATAGAATCGTAAACAATGTCGACAAGACTTGCTCTCGTTACGATCCCGACCAGTTTTTTCTCATTATCTACAACTGGAACATATTTATAACCGCGTTTCAAGATACGTTGGATCGTATCACGTACTAATGTATCTTCCGTCACAGAGAATACATCTCTTTCCATGATATCGATAACCGATGTAGCTGTGCGACGATTATTATTGATTGCTTCAACGTCGATAAAGCCTTTTAAGTTATGCCGATCATCGACAACAAGTAAGGTATCGACCCGTTTGTCTTTCATGATTTGGATGGCTGCTTGAAGCGATTTATCCGCAGTGATCGAGATCGCATTCGGATTCATGATCTGACCTACTTGCGTCACGTCTGGTCTTGCCTCGATCAAACGTTCTTTCCCGATAAAATCTGCTACAAAGTCTGTAGCCGGATTACGCAATATCTCGTCCGGTGTATCGAATTGGATGATTTCTCCGCTATGCATGATAACAATACGGTCTGCTAATTTCAATGCTTCATCCATATCATGGGTAACAAAAATAATCGTTTTGCCGAGTTCGCGCTGTAAGTTTTTGAATTGTTCTTGCAAGGCATCTCGAGTGATCGGGTCAAGTGCTCCAAATGGTTCATCCATCAAGATCAAGTCTTGATCCGCTGCTAATGCTCTGAGCACGCCGATCCGTTGTTGCTGTCCGCCACTTAGTTCATACGGATAACGATCCAAGAATTCTTCTGGTAGATCCACCAATTTGATAAGTTCCTGAGCACGTTCCCGTTTCTTTTCTTCCGACCATTTCAAAAGTTTTGGTACCAGCACAATGTTTTCTTGGATCGTCATGTGCGGCATGAGACCGATCTGTTGGATAACATAGCCGATCGATCGTCTTAATTTCACCGGATCTTCCTCAAAAATATTTTTGTCATTGATCCAGATTTTTCCTTCTGTCGGTTCGATTAGTCGATTGATCATTTTCATTGTCGTTGTTTTACCACAACCACTAGGTCCAATAAAGCAAATAAATTCACCTTTCTCAATCTCGATGTTCAAATCATTTACCGCTTTTTTACCACCTTTGTATGTTTTTGATACGTGTTCAAATTTTAACACGCCCTACACCTCCCAAGGTCATTTTCTATATAAAACTAAACTACTCTCCCTTAACATGCCCTACTTTCCCCATTTCTAAACAAAAAGGAAAGCTTATTGTGTTTTTATTTTACAATAAGCTTTCCTTTTTGAACTGACTGACCGCTTCTCTATCAAAGGGTTAGCCGTTTTTATAAAAAAGTACTATTTTTTTGAAAAAAATAAGTTTGGTGCTAATTTTATGAGATAACTAACAACGATTCCGGCCACGATCAGAGTGGCTAAAAAGCTCGCTCCGTTCATAACAATGGAGAATAATTGCGCGCTCCAACCTTTAAAGGCATAGGCTCCCCAGAAAATAACGCCAGCTACATAATGCCAAAAGTATTTTGCAAAGCCCCCTACAAACATCGATACCCACGCTAGGCTGATTGCTTTTTTGTAGGATTTTGCAATGATGAGATAGCGAATTTTACTCGAATTGATACCAGCAAATGCCACAAATACAAATGCAATGACATATTCAATGACTGCTTGCCATGGAGTCAGGATATACGCTTTCCCAACTACAAAATGCAGTAATCCCCATAATAGCCCTGTGAAACCAGCCGCCCAGAAGCCGCGGCGAATCCCGATCACATAAATCGGGATCATTCCCAGTGAAATCGAAAAACTCGAACCGATGTCGGTCGGTACTAGACTTAAAATAAGTCCGATCGCTGCAAAAATAGCACATTCCAGCAGCACTAACAATCTTTTATTGACCATAAAAAATAAACTCCCTTCTTCTTTTTGCTAAACGCACCCCAGAAGAAAGCAGTTCGATATCGAAATGCTACTTGCCACAATCCCTACGCTCGTACTAACGAACAGGTTCAAAGGGTTAGAACATCAAGTGTTCAGTCTCAGCTTATAAAGCTCCCCCTGTGGTAACGTTTATGTAATTGTCTTACTCGTATCATTATACCAGTATCTCTTCGTTTGTAAAGTATCTTACTCGCTTTTATCAAAAAGCTCTCCCCCGTATTTTAGGCGGAATGCTTGTTGTTTTTTCTTTGTCAACTTATAAAATACTAGGCGATAACTGGCTTCGATCAATTTCTGTTCGAGTTCAGCCTCCACTTCGGTCGCGGCGTCATCATGGTAGACGATCGTGATCCAATGCTGCTTATTGAGATGGTAACCCGGCATGATCGAGCGATATTCTTGCATTAGTATCTCTGCTTTGGCAGGATCACATTTTAAGGACATGTATAGTTCCCCTGTCGGCATACGATGAATCAGCGCAAACATCTTTTCGGCGAGCCGCAAGACATGCGTTTCCGCTCCGAATGGGAAGACTTCTTCTGTACCTGGTAAGGCGAGGCATTTATTTATTTTTTGCAGTAAAAGAATATCTTTTTCCATCTCCAAATCTCCTTTTAACGTTAACAGCTTCAAGTGCTGTACTATTACTATACACATCTGCTAACAATGCTATGGTGTGCTTCATCTTTTCGCCATCCTTCCATTATCTAACAGCAATTATACCGGAAAACAAGTTTTATAGACAACCGATAAATGACCTTTCTATCATTTACTGGGTTTCTTTGTGCTCTAACTCATGTTAAAATAGAACTAATTGTGTACTTTGTATGGGAGGAAAAACATGTTAACTGTAAATAACGTAGGATTACGCTACGGCGATAAAAAATTATTTGAAGATGTTTCCATTAAGTTTACACCTGGAAACTGCTACGGATTGATTGGTGCTAATGGTGCTGGTAAATCCACTTTCTTGAAAATCTTATCTGGTGAGATCGAATCTCAAGCTGGAAATGTTCACTTGCCATCTGGTGAACGGTTGGCCGTTTTGAAGCAAGATCACTTCCAATATGATGAAGAACTTGTTTTGAATACGGTCATCATGGGTCATGATGTGCTTTATAAAATCATGGAAGAAAAAAATGCGATCTATATGAAAGCAGACTTTAGCGATGAAGATGGTATCCGCGCCGCTGAATTAGAAGGTGAATTTGCGGAACTGAACGGCTGGGAAGCAGAATCAGAAGCTGCTGTTTTACTAAGCGGACTGGGAATCGATTCCAGTCTTCACGATAAACTGATGAAAGAACTTACTGGTTCTGAAAAAGTGAAAGTATTGCTTGCACAAGCGCTGTTTGGTAAACCAGATGTGCTATTACTCGATGAACCTACCAACCACTTAGACATCCGTGCCATTCACTGGTTGGAAGAATTTCTAATCAATTTTGAAAATACGATCATCGTTGTTTCACATGACCGTCACTTTTTAAACAAAGTATGTACACATATTGCGGATCTTGATTTCAGCAAAATCCAGCTGTACGTCGGTAACTATGACTTCTGGTATGAATCCAGTCAATTAGCACAACAAATGATGGGCGACCGCAATAAAAAGAAAGAAGAAAAAATCAAAGAGCTCCAAGATTTTATCGCTCGTTTCAGTGCGAATGCTTCCAAATCGAAGCAAGCGACCAGCCGGAAAAAAATGCTGGATAAAATCACACTGGAAGATATCCAACCTTCCAGCAGACGCTATCCATTCATTCAATTTTCACCGGAAAGAGAGATTGGTAACGACTTACTGACGGTAGAGAATCTTTCTAAAACGGTTGATGGTGTAAAAGTATTAGATAATCTAAGCTTTACTATCAATCGAAATGACAAAGTGGCTTTGGTCGGCGATGATGAGCTTGCCAAAACGACGTTGTTTCAAATTCTTGCTGGTGAATTAGAACCAGACGAAGGAAGCTACAAATGGGGTGTTACAACCTCGCAAACGTACTTCCCGAAAGACAACTCGGAGTTCTTTGAAGAAAATGATATGAACTTAGTAGATTGGCTTCGTCAGTTCTCTCCTGAAGATGACAGCGAAGCGTTCTTGCGCGGCTTCTTAGGACGTATGTTGTTTAGTGGCGATGAAGTGTTGAAAAAAGTCCGCGTGTTATCTGGGGGCGAAAAAGTGAGATGTATGTTGTCTAAAATGATGTTATCGCATTCTAATGTGCTTATCTTGGATGAACCTACCAACCACTTGGATCTGGAATCGATCACTTCTTTAAATAATGGCTTGGCAAGCTTTAAAGGTGCAATCCTGTTTGCTTCGCATGACCACCAATTACTACAATCATTAGCAACACGTGTGTTAAATATTTCCAAAGACGAGTTTTACAATAAGGAAATCACGTACGATGGGTATTTAGAAGAAGCTTTGCATGTATAAAAAAAAGCACTGCCGTTAAAGCAGTGCTTTTTCTATGTCATTATTTAGCAGGCAGCTTGATTTCTTCTGTTTCCGTTCGCTTCGGATCAGTTGCTTTGCCGATATAATTCAGCCAGTTTAACTGGATATGCGACACGTCCCCAACCTGTTTCAGCTTAGCAATCGGAAAAACTAATTTTCCAGTAGTTTTCTCGTTTGGTTTTAGCTTGGTTTTATCAAAATCTGATAGCAAGGCATCTGCGCCGTTAACAGTTTCTGCGTCAGTAGTCAGCTCGCCTTGTGTTGGATAAGTGTCGATGGTCTCCCCTGTTTTGTTAGTGATCGTCAGATAAACCGTAACACTCCCCGGCATGTCTTTATTTTCCATTGTGGAAAATGTTTTTCCTTTAGTAATCGTGATTTTTTTGATTTCTTTATTGATGGCGTCGTCTGTATTTTTCCAGTCTACGGAGTAATTTTTATGTATTTGCTTCGTTTCTGTATTTTCTGCAGAATCTGTCGTTTTGCTGCCATATTCAAACACTTGATTTTGAACATCCTGATAGTGTTTAAGGCTCACAACGACACCAATAATGGAGCTCACAATAGCAAGCATCCCAACAATAAGTATAATAGCACCAATTTTTTTCGTGATCGGCAAGAACAACATGACTAAACCGGCGATAAATACGAGAAAAGCAAATATCCCGATAACGATCCAAATTTCCATATAGTTGATAGCTCCTTGTCTTTATTCGTACTTCAATATATCATAAAAGCAGTAAAAAAAACAACTCTCGGCTATAGCGAGAGTTGTTTTGATTGGACTAAATTTCCATGATGATCGGTAAGATCATTGGACGGCGTTTTGTTTGTTCAAATAAATAACGGTTAAGCTTATCACGAATATCCTGCTTCAGTTTTGCCCATTCAAATTCAGGATCCGCCAAATTTTTCTCAACGATCGTGGTGATCACTTTGGAAGACTGTTCGATCAGATCTTCGGACTCTCTTACATAAACAAAGCCTCGGGAAATGATCTCTGGCCCGGAAACGATCGTTTTGCTACGACGGTTCAATGTTACCACCACGATGAAGATCCCATCTTCGGATAACAATTTCCGGTCACGCAAGACGATGTTGCCCACATCTCCCACACCTAGTCCGTCAATCAGCGTATTTCCAGCATACACACGATTACCAACAGACATCTTATTGTTTTTATATTCGACAACATCACCTTTACTGATAACGAATGTGTTTGATTGCGGGATGCCTACTTCTTTAGCTAGTTTCGCATGAGCGATCAAGAGACGATATTCTCCATGTACAGGAATAAAGTAGGTTGGCTTAAGTAGATTCATCATCAATTTCAGATCTTCTTGGCTACCATGTCCGGAAATGAACAGGTTGCTGTTCATTGTAAGTACTTTGGCGCCGGCGCGATAAAGCATGTCTAATGTTTTTGACATCACCGTTTCCAAGGCAGGTGAAGATGTTGTAGTAATGTACACTGTGTCGCCTTCCTTGATGTTGACTTGGGGATGATGTCCATTCGCCATTTGTTGCAAGCTTTTGATTGGCTCTCCTAGATTACCGGTTTCAATGATCGTTACTTCATGATCCGGCAATTTATTAGCTGTTTTCAGTGATACCAATAATTCATCATCAATCAATAATTTATTTAATTTTTTCCCGATAGAAACGACTTGTTCCAATTCTTTTCCGACGATCGCTACTTTTCTTTTTACAGCGAATGATGCGTCTAGCACTTGCTGCAGACGAATAAAGTTAGATGCAACACAAGCTACAACAACTCTTCCTTCTGCGGAGCGAAAGGCATGACGAATATCTTCATTGATTAAGTGATCGCTCGCAGTCGAGCCCGGATGTTCCGCTTCTGAACTGTCAGACAGAAGCGCAAGCACGCCTTTTTCACCCACTTCAGCAATATGGCTCAAGTTTGCTTGATAACCTACTGCAGCGGACTGATCAAATTTGAAATCGCCTGTATAGACCACGGCTCCTTCGCTTGTTTGCAGAACGATCCCAACTGAATCAGGAATCGTATGCGTCGTACGGAAAAAGGAAACATCGATCTTTTTGAAGGATAAGACACTTTCTTCATCTACGACATGGAAATTACGGAATCTTAGTTTCGGTAATGCTTTCATTGCTGATTTTGCTAAAGCGATCGTAAGTTCTGTTCCATAAACAGGGGCTTTCACTTTTTGGAGTAAGTAAGGGAGTGCGCCAATCGCATCTTCATGTCCATGGGATAAAAAGATAGCTTTTACCCGGTCTTTGTTCTCTTCTAAATATTTAAAATCTGGGATGACGACATCGATCCCTAGTAATTCATCTTCTGGGAACTTTAAGCCCGCATCTAAAATAAAGATGTCTTCATCAATTTCTACGATATATAAATTTTTACCATTTTCGTCTACCCCACCAAGCGGGATGATTTTGATGGCTTTTACTTTTTTGATAGTCAAATGTCATCCTCCTTTCTTATCTACTGATTTAACAGTTTTTCTAATTGTTTTCCGGTTTGTTCATCTACTTCGGTCAGCGGCAAGCGAACGTGACCAACACTGATTCCTTGCTTATTGAGCAGATATTTTGTTGGCGCTGGATTCGGAACACTGAAAAGCTCCTTCATCAGCGGCAATAACTGGCGGTGAAGCGCAGCTGCGCGTTTCACATCGCCATTATCAAAAGCTTTGAGCATTTCTTGCAGTTCATTGCCGGCTACGTGGCTCGCTACAGAAACGACTCCGTTTCCTCCTACTGCATAAATCGGCAGGGTCAAGCTATCATCGCCGCTATAAAGGGTAAAATCCTCGCTTGTTTCTGCAATGATTTTTGAAATGTTATCTAAGTTGCCGCTTGATTCTTTTACAGAGACGATATTCGGTAGTTTGGAAAGCGCAATAATGGTTTCCGGTTCGATGTTCACAACACTTCTGCCGGGAATATTATAAATCATTACTGGCAGCGGAGAAGCTTCGGCTACTGCTTTAAAATGCGCGTATAAGCCTTCTTGATTTGGTTTGTTGTAATAAGGTGCAACAACCAAGACAGCATCGATTCCGCCGATTTCAGCAACTTCTTGCGTGAAAGCGATCGTCTCTGCCGTATTATTCGATCCTGTACCTGCGATGATTTTTACGCGACCTGCGTTCGTCTCAACGACTTGTTTAAATAGCTTGATTTTTTCATCATGTGTCAGCGTTGGCGATTCACCTGTAGTTCCTCCGACTACAAGACCATCGGAACCAGTTTTAATGAGATGTTCGACTAAATGATGTATTCTTTTTTTGCAAACTTTATCTTTCTCTGCATGAAATGGTGTGACCATTGCTGTCACGACTTTCCCAAAATCCATGGTTGTTCCTCCTCTAAATTAACCTAAACAGAAAATATCATGCAAGGCATTTACTGCGATGATCATATCTGCTTCGTTCACTAAGACCCAAATGGTCGTATGGCTGTCTGCAGATTGTAGAATCGGAATCTGGTGCTCTGCAAGCGCACTAACTATTTTCGCAGTAACGCCTGCCACACCGGTGATTCCTGCTCCCACTACTGCGACCTTAGCACAATTATCGATTGCTTTTGCTTCTAGGTCTAAGGTTTTTAATAATTCAATAACTTCTTCTTTTTTGCTGAACGGCACTGTAAAAACAATGTTTTCTGTGGAGATATTGATGAAATCCAAACTGATAGCTGCATCAGCAAGTACTTGAAAAGCTTGTTTTTGGATAGCAGTACCATTAGCAGGTACTGTGAATTGCGTCAAGTTTGGAACATGCGCGACACCAGTCACAAGGCGGTCGCCCACATCTTTTTTCTCCGTAAGGGCTTCTTGCCCTGTTATCAATGTACCCATGCCATCTAAGTATGTAGATCGGATTCGCATTGGGATATTTCCCTTCATCGCGATCTCCACAGCTCGAGGGTGAATCACTTTTGCACCGTGGTTCGCCATATTGCTTACTTCTTCATAACTCACTTGATTAAGCCGATGAGCATGCTCGACGATCCGCGGATCTGCGGTCATCATCCCATCGACATCAGTAAAGATGTCGACGTAGTGTGCTTTTAGTGCCACACCAAGTGCTGCGGCTGAAGTATCACTACCACCACGCCCAAGCGTAGTTACGTCACCATTCGGGGCAATTCCTTGGAATCCGGCTACAACGGCGACATCGACATGTTCTAATGCAGCTAATATCCGGCCCGGGTCCACCTTTGTGATCTTTGCTTGCTGATAATCCGAAGTTGTATGGATACCTGCTTGTCCGCCCGAAAATCCTTCTGCTTTAACGCCGGCTTCTTTTAACATATTTGTGAAAACGGAAGTCGAGATCAGTTCACCCACCGCAACTAACATATCCTGTTCCCGTTCTGTAAGCTTAGTACCACCTGCACCGATCAATTCTAACAATGTGTCAGTGGCATAAGGATCCCCGATGCGTCCGATAGCGGAAACAACAACGACGACTTTTTTGCCGGAACGGATCGCTTTCTGAATATGATTGAATGCCATTTCTCTAGTTTCTTTTGATTGAACGGATGTACCACCGAATTTTTGTACGACTAGTTCCATTTGTTACACCTCTTAAATAATCGCTAAACGAATCAGACTTTCTGCAATTTGGATGGAATTCCATGCAGCGCCTTTTAATAGATTATCCGATACGATCCATAAATGAAATCCATTTGCTTGGTCTAAATCTTTTCTGATCCGCCCCACAAATACTTCCTTTTTACCGACAGCGTTTGCTGCCTGCGGGTACAGCTGCGTACTTGGATCATCTTCTAAAACAACACCAGGAGCGTTTCGAAGTTTATCTTGTAAATCTTTAGCAGTAAGGTCATCCGCGTCCACTTCGATATAAACACTCTCAGAATGACCGCTTACAACCGGAAGACGCACACATGTCGCAGAAACCGCGATCGAGTCATCTTCCATTATTTTTTTCGTTTCATTGGTCATTTTCATTTCTTCATACGTATAGTCATTCTCAGTGAAGACATCGATTTGTGGCAAGGCGTTAAACGCAATTTGATAATGCTCTTTATCGCCTTTGACTGGTAAGATCTCCGGCGTGAACGCTTCTTTATTCAAGATAGCTTGTGATTGTGTTTCTAATTCTCGAATCGCACTGACACCAGAACCCGATACCGCTTGATAGGTAGAAACAATGACGCGTTTCAGACCAAAAGCCGCACGAATCGGTTCTAAAGCTGCTACCATTTGAATCGTGGAGCAGTTTGGATTAGCAATGATTCCGTGGTGTTCGAATAATGCTTTTTCATTTACTTCAGGCACTACCAGCGGAACATTTTCATCCATGCGGTAGGCACTTGTATTATCAATAACGATTGCTCCATGTTTTACTGCTTCAGGCGCTAATTGTTTGGAAACACTTCCCCCAGCACTGAATAAAGCAATATCTACGCCTGCAAAACTTTCAGGCGTCGCTTCTTTGATTGTTACTTCTTCGCCTCGGAACGACAGTTTTTTTCCTGCTGAGCGCGCAGAAGACAAAAAAGAGATTTGCTTTATCTCAAATGTCGCCTCTTCCAATAATTTGATCATTTGGGTTCCTACTGCTCCCGTTGCTCCTACAACAGCGACATGATAGCCGGTTGTCATGGTAAATTCCTCCTTTGTGTTTGCCGATTACCTAAATCGTTTTCCTACATTCTTTAATAATACCATAATATCATGGTTTTCGCAGTGTTTTGCTGGAAGAAATTTAACAAAAAGCCTCCTGCTCAGGCGGCAAGAGGCTTTCTGCAAAAGGCATTTTAGCGGTCTTTTTTCGTTTGCTCTGATTGTGCTTTGGAAGCCGCTTTCCGATTGTTGATGGGTTGATCGACAACCGATTTATCTTTTTTCGCTTTCGCGCGTTTGGTTTTTAGTTCAAAGTATTTATCGAATACTTCGCGTGAGATGGACATATTGACTTTAGGGTCGGTGCCGTTCTCACGATACCCCCATGGAACAACCACAGAAACTGCTATTTCCGGTTTATTAGCCGGTGCGTAACCTACGAAAGTCGTATTCCATACACTTGCTCCACGACTTTCTTTTTTAGGACCATCATAAAATGCTTGAGCAGTCCCCGTTTTTCCAGCAATATCATATTTGGCATCACCAAGATAAGCTTTACCAGTACCCTCTGGACCATGTGTTACCAGATGGAAACCTTCTTTAACAGTGTCGATATCTGATTGCGTTACATTGATTCGATTCATCACTTTTGGAGCTACTGATGTTGCTAAGGTACCAACTTTGTCTCCACTTGTACTTGGGTTGCGAATCTCTTTTAACATTCGTGGTGCGATTCTATTGCCGTTATTAGCAATTGTAGAAACATATTGTGCCATTTGCAGTGGCGTATACGAATCATATTGACCGATGGCAAAATCGAGGATTTTTCCGACCGTTTTGTCATCCCCTTTAAAACCTACTTGTTCACCAGGAAGATCGATCCCTGTTTTTACACCTAAACCAAATTGGTTGTAGTAATAGCGCATTTTATTAAAGGTAGAGGGCGATGCCGAAAATGGGGTATCATAAACATAATTATACCCCGCCATTTTCATGGAAACTTGATACATATATGAGTTAGAAGATTTTTCTAAAGCACGTTGAGGAGAAAATGCTCCGCCAGTTGTGAACCAAGAGCTTTTCGGCTTCGTACCTTTAAATTGAATCGGATGGTCATCAAACACTGTATTCCGTGTAATCGCCTTATCCATAATACCACTTAATACAGTTGCTCCTTTAACAGCCGAACCCATTGCGTAGGCAGTGGTAAATGTCCCTAACGAATAATCATCAAATCCACCTTTATCATTCAACTTCTCACCCGCAAGTGCAAGAACCTCACCAGAATATGGGTCCATTGCTACCACAAAGGCACGGTCGAATAAATCCGATTGGCCAGCTTGTTTCCCTTTACTGATATTCTTTTTCAAAATATCTTCTACTGCTTTTTGGAAATCAACATCCACAGATAGCACCAGGTCTTTTCCTTTAGAGCCTTCATATTTTTGAACCGTTTCAATGATATTTCCTTGGCTGTCCAGAACGCTGTCGGATTTTGATTTTTGACCAGCTAAAATGCTTTGATATTGTGCTTCAAGGTAACTTTTCCCAACACGATCATTGCGACTATAACCTTGCGCCAAATAATAATCGACTTTGTCTTTCGGCAGTCCTTCTTTTTCGGAGGAAACCGAACCGAGGATAGAACGTAGTGTATTCTTGTAGGTGTAGTAGCGATTCCAATCGGTAGTTGTATCGACACCTGGCAAGTCCGTAAGGTTTTCACTGACGCGTGCTACTTCTTCATCCGTTACATCACTATTTTTGATGATAGCTTCCGACATCGCATAGCCGGTATTCATTCGTTTGAAGATCGTCGCTGCTTTCAAATCGTCTTGGCTTAGCCCTTTTAAGTCAGCATCGGTTACATGCGCAACTTGGTATTCATAGGTTTTTTTACCGTCTGTTGCTTGTTTTTCTTTTGCTGTTAATCGATTTAATGATTCCGTTGGATGCTTTAAGATCCAGTAATCGATCAAATCGCGTTTCGGAACTTTTTCTTTCTTTACATGAATCAATTTGTTTAATTTATTGGCAACTTTAAACATTTCCGTGGATTTTGTCTGGGTGCTCTTTGTATATGTGATCGATTTAACTGCCGAGTTCCCCACGAGCAAATTATAATTGCGGTCATAGATGACCCCGCGTGGGACATTTTTGGAGATTGATACATTATCAGTTTCTTCCAATTGTCGTTTATAGGTATCCCCTTGAACGATCTGTACGATACCTAAGCGCAAGATCAATACGGAAAACAACACAAAAATAACGAAAAACAATATATTGAGCCGCAATGGAATAATGGCACGTTTCTTCTTATCTACATCTTTTTTCTTTTTTCTAAAATTAAGTTTCACGCGTCTCGTTCCTCTCTTTTTCACTCATAGTATTATTGTAGCGGATAATGAGGTTTTTTTCCAGAGATAGAAAGTTAATTTTTCCTTAAGAAAAAACGATACTCTATAAAATAAAAAGTATCGTTTTTCAAAATTTTATTTATCTAATTACTGTAAGATAATGTTTTAATTCAGCATGAAAGGACCCATATCCCCATTCTCCATTTACAATAATATCATATTTCCCAGATTTTAAACCTTTGAGAGAAAAGGAAACCTTATAAGTTTCTTTATTTTGAACACTGATATATTTTAAAATTTTATTGCTGCCCTTTTTCATAAGTGATACTTGGACACCTGCTCCAGTAGCTTTACCTCGTACAACTATTGTGGTAGCCTTTTTAGAATAAGTGTTAGCATCCGTATGAAATGCAACTCTTGATGACCCTTTCGATTCCATAGCATAAGCACTAGGTACAAAAGTAACTAAACTTAAAATTAAAATAAGTAAAAATCCTCCCGTATAAAGTAACTTTCTCTTTCTTGGTAGTATAAAATTCATTCTAGGTAGCCTCTTTTCTGTTTTTTTTATGATGCACTTAAAAGTATAAATAAGACATCTATCAAAGTCAAGGAGGTAAGTAATGCAAAAAAGCGATGAAGCACAGAGGCTTCACCGCTTTTTAAATTCAATTATTTAGCAGCTTCAAAACGTTTGTTTACTTCATCCCAATTGACAACGTTCCAGAAAGTAGTGATGTATTCTGGACGACGATTTTGGAATTTAAGGTAGTAAGCGTGTTCCCAAACGTCTAATCCTAAAACAGGTGTTTTACCATCTGTTAATGGAGAGTCTTGGTTGGCTGTGGAAGTGATTTCCAAGTTGCCGTTATTCACGACAAGCCATGCCCAACCTGAACCAAAACGGCCAGTAGCTGCTTCAGCAAATTTTTCTTTGAAAGCGTCGAAGCTACCGAAAGTACTTTCGATCGCATCTTTAATAGCGCCAGTCGGTTCACCGCCGCCATTTGGGCTTAGGATTTGCCAGAAGAATGTGTGGTTAGAATGACCGCCACCATTGTTGCGTACTGCTGTACGGATATCTTCCGGAACGCTATTTAGATCTGCAACAAGTTCATCTACAGATTTGCTTGCTAAGTCATCATGACCTTTTAAAGCGTCATTTAGCTTGGTTACATAAGTATTGTGGTGTTTGGTATGGTGAATTTCCATAGTCTCCTTATCGAAATTCGGTTCTAATGCATCGTATGCATATGGTAATTTTGGTAATTCGTATGCCATTATGAATCTCCTCCTTAAAATGAATGAAATTGCGCAAAAAGAAAGCAATACTAAATGGTTCAAATGAACCGCCATGAGAGGCAATCTACCTACATCGCTTTTTGGTAATGCGTTTTCTTTTACTTCTTTTAGCCTATCACGCTTTCACATGTGGGGCAATTTTTCTGCTCAAAACAGAACTGTTTGCTTTTATCGGAAAATCAAGCTATCATTATACCAGTATTGCATAAATTTTTGCGCACCAGATTTGTGAAAAACAATGAAACGAGATTATGTCTCGCATTCTTTTGTTTTCCCGCTTTATTAAAAGCTAAACCAATGATTGAAGAGGTGTTGAAATTACAGATGAATATTTTTAAACGTTTTTGGAAAAGTTTGTATGCGCCGGAAACGATCGCGACCTTTCGCTCAGATAAATTAGCTAAAAGTATTATTTATTTGATCCTTTTATCTTTTGTAGCTTTTCTGCCGACTGCTTACTATACTTACAGCACCACGAAAGACGCGCTCCATGTCGGGGAAGAAACGATCAGTCAGCAAATACCTGAGTTCCAAGTGGATGCCGGGAAATTGAAAGTGACGGATTCGAAGGAGCAAAAAGAACCGATCTCTATTGACCAAGGAAACTTGCATATTTACTTTGATGCGACGGATAAAATCACTCCGAATTATGTAGATGCGCGCATTGGTTCTTATGATAGTGCGATCGCCTTTCTAACGGACGGGATTTATATCAGTGCAGCCGGGAATTCACAAAAAGTCGCCTATGAAACGGTCGGCATCACTGATAAAGCCAGTTTGATCCACGCTTATCAATCTGTTGAAAAATTAGCAACGATCTTAGTGCCATTTATCCTATTGTTTGTTTTTATCATTATTCTCTTTTCTACCGCGATGGAAGTATTGTTGTTTGCTGTCCTAGGATTTTTATTAGCTGGTGCTGGACGAAATGGTATTACCTTCAAGCAAACTTGGAATATCGGGACGTATAGTATTACATTGGCGACGATATTTACGATGGTCATGGAGATTATTCAAGTTACGGTCCCATTCAATATGGAGATCAATCTGGTTGTTTCACTGATTTTTGTTTACCTAGCGATTCGGACCATCACTGTTTCAAGCGAAAAAGAATAAGGCGTTTTCTCCCTTCTGCATCCATGTAGAAGGGATTTTTATAGGGTTTTCGGTGGTAAAAACATTTCAATAGCGCTATAATTGGAAATATCTTGCAAGGCTCAAAAAAATCGCCCCTAACTTTTCGCTAGGAACGATTTCTTTTTTTACCGGTATCAGGAAGCTTGTTTTGCGGCACAATTTGGGCAAAGACCATAAACTTCAAATTTATGACCATTGATTTGATAGCCGGGTAAGCTTTCTTGCAGGAAGTCCATTGGACAAAGCATGATTTCTTTGGTTTTACCGCACTCCATGCAGATAAAATGATGGTGATGATGCATATGCGAACACGCTAGACGGAAGTTTTTTTCGCCCGACAGTTCGGTTTCTTCAAATATTTCCAGGTCAACAAAGAGTGAAAGATTCCGGTAGATCGTATCAAAACTGATCCCGGGGAAACTGTCTTTCATATTGTCCAAGACGTCTTTAGCAGTTAAATAACTATTTTTTTTAGCAAATAAATCAAGGATAAAACATCTTTTCTCTGTTTGTTTATAGCCTTGGTCTTTCATTTTATCAATGGCTTCTGTTACTGTAAGAGTCAACTTTACTCACCTCTTAATCTCTTAAATAAACTATAGTTTCAGTATATACAACTTTTCCATACTTGTAAATCGTAATGATTATGGATTATCTCAATTTTATGATATAAAGGAGTATTTTATGCGCTTAATGTGGATGTATTTAACCTTTTTCCTCACGGTGGCTGTGAACTTTTTTGCAGAGACACTGCCGCTCAACGGTGTGACGACGGGGGAAGTCAGCAATCAAATCGATGTTTGGTTCACACCAGCAAATTTTATTTTCAGTATTTGGGGGCTTATTTATCTCTTGCTGTTTATCTGGCTGATCGCGGTGTCTTTTCGTTATCGCGACATCCAACTGCCAGTGACAGCGAACTTTATTGCCAGCAATCTACTCAATATGCTTTGGCTGATCGTTTGGCATTTTGAATGGTTCTGGTTTTCTCTTTTGGTGATGTTGCTATTATTTTCCGCGCTTTTCTTGCTTTACAAGGCGCTTCAACGATCCGTGTTACCGCGTCCTTTCCTGCTTCCGATCTCCATTTATTTCGGCTGGATCACCGTTGCCTTTTTAACGAATATCAGTTATGTATTTGTAAATAGCCATATCATCACTGGTATTCAAGGGATTTGGACGGTGCTCGCGTTACTAGTCGGCATTATCATCGCAATTGTTTTCCGCTTACGTCAGCAAGATGTATGTTATCCACTGGTGTTTGTCTGGGCTTACATAGGAATCGGTATTAAGTTATATGGGGCGCATACCGGAATCGCGATTTTCAGTATGATCGGTGCATTGCTGATTGGTTGCTCGCTTTTCCTTCGTAAGCGTTACTAGCTTGCTATAAATAAAAAAGCCATTTTTCTTGCCGCATTAGCAGGAAAACTGGCTTTTTTTAAATAAATTGTAAGAAGCGGTTATTCCAAATAGCTTCATAAAAAGTGATCGTGGTTTGAGCATCCATCTGTATATTCGTTATGGTCGAGGAAAAGCCTGGCTTCATATATAAGCGATAGCCGAGGCCGTGTGCGAACTTGACGGTGCTGTCCACGCAGTATTCGGTCTGAGCACCGCATATTTCCAGTTCATCGATTTGGAGGCTATCCAACAAGTTTTGCAGCTCCGTCTGATAAAACGCATTCGGATGTGTCTTACGAATATAGAAATCATCTGGTCTTGCCAGTAGTTCCGGTAGCAATTCCCATGCCGGTTCGCCGGCGACTAATTCTTCGTCTTCGTGTTGAACGAAAATAATTGGGGCATCGTTTTTGCGAAAATGATGGATCCGCTTGTTGATACCCGCTATTAATTCATCTAACTGATAAAGCACTTCGTCCCCACAGCAAACGCCTACCTGCATATCGATAACCAATAACGCCTGTTTACTCATCGGGATCCTCCTTTCTATGCTTCGAAAATTTTTGTTAAAACAGGAACCACTTGTTTTTTACGAGAAACGACATCTTTAAGCGGTGCAAGGTGATTTTCAAGTTTGACATTATAAGCTTGTTCCACTTTGGCTGTTTCTGTTCCAAGCGCAAGACCTACGGAGTCATTTTTCAAAATATCTGTGATCACGAATAGGTAAAGGGCTAGACCTTTCGCTTCGATCGCCTTATTGATAACGGCTTCCACTTCTTCTTGACGTGCCAATACATCTTGTACATCAACGACATTGATTTGAGCGATCTCGATTTTTTGATTATTGATGTTGAATTCTTTGGCATCCAGTAATAGTTCAGCTACCGTTTTCGAACTAACATCTGCACCTGCTTTCAACATATCAAGTCCGTATGTATCAAGGTCGAGATCTGCTATTTTCGCCAAATATTCTGCTGCAGCTTTGTCTTCTTCCGTAGAAGTTGGGGATTGGAAAAGCAGTGTATCGGAAATAATTGCCGATACCATCAATCCAGCTGTAGTTTTTGTGGGTTCTAATTTATTTTCATGGAACATTTTCAAAAGGATCGTTGCTGTACAGCCAACTGGCTCAGCGCGGTAATATAGCGGGTCGCTTGTTTCAAAGTTAGCGATGCGATGATGATCAACCACTGCTGTGATCGTGACCTCTTTCAAATCATCGACACTTTGCTGACTTTCATTGTGATCTACTAAAGCTACTTCTGCTACTTCGCCTGCAACGGTTGTAACCAAACGAGGTGTTTTTACTTGGAAATAATCTAAGACAAAAGCGGTTTCGCTGTTTAATTCGCCTAGACGAACTGCCTCGATGTCCTCACCTAATGCAGTTCGAAGCTCTGCATAGCTGATAGCCGAACAAATCGTATCAGTGTCCGGATTTTTGTGTCCAAATACAAGTTTTTTACTCATTTTACATACTCCTTTATCACTGGTTTATAATTTTCTCTAACAAATCAGGATCCCATTGCTGATCACGCAGCATCGCGATCTCGAATTTGTAAGGAGGCTTTTTATTTTTCTTGTCTTCACCGACATAGGGCGTTTCCAAGATTTTCGGGATATCTGCAAGTTCTGGATGGTGGATGATATAGTTTAATGCATCAAAACCGATTTCTCCAAAACCAATATTCGCATGGCGGTCTTTCCCTGCTCCGCGAATATTTTTGCTGTCATTAAGATGCAGCACTTTCAAGCGGTCTAACCCGATGATCTTATCAAATTGATTAAGAACACCATCGAAATCACCGACGATGTCATAACCGGCATCGTGCGTGTGACAAGTATCGAATGTGATCGACAGTTTATCATTGTGCGTCACGCCATCGATAATAGCTGCCAATTCTTCAAAGTTTCTTCCGATTTCTGTCCCTTTTCCTGCCATTGTTTCTAGGGCGATCTGAACAGACTGGTCCGCCTCTAAGACTTCGTTCAACCCTTTGATGATCTGCTTGATCCCGGCTTCTGTTCCAGCGCCAACATGAGCCCCAGGATGAAGTACGATCTGTTTTGCTCCGAGTGCCTCTGTACGGGATATTTCCGAACGCAGAAAATCGACACCCAATTCATAGGTCTCTGGTTTGATACTATTACCGATATTGATGATATAAGGCGCGTGCACAACGATCTCAGCTATGCCGTTTGCTTTCATATGTGCCATTCCTGCTTCGATGTTTAAGTCTTCGATCGCTTTGCGGCGTGTGTTTTGAGGTGCACCTGTGTAGATCATGAAGGTGTTTGCTCCATAACTAGCTGCTTCTTTACTGGAACCAAGCAGCATTTCTTTTCCGCTCATGGAAACATGGCTACCGATTCGTAGCATTCCGATTCCCCCTTATCGTTTCTTGCGGCGTTCTCTTCGTTTGATTTCCGCCATTTTATAGTTGATTTTCTTTTTATAGTTAGGTTTTCTTTTTTGTTTTGCCTTTTTGCGCATTCCAATTTCACGGGGGTCCGCTGTTTCGCGTTTTGCTTCCCGTTTATCACGTCGATTGCGATCTTCTACTTCTACAAAAGCACCTTTTTTGATAGTCATGTGCTGGAATGTGATGCCTTTCTTCTCAAGCTGAGCCAATTTATCTTCATCAGCTGGGTCATAGATTGTAAGCGCAATGCCAGAATGACCGGCCCGACCTGTACGTCCAGTACGATGGATATAGAAATCCAGATCATCCGGAAGTTCAAAGTTGATAACATGACTGATCCCTTGGATATCGATCCCCCGCGCTGCTAAATCGGTCGCTACGATGTATTGATAATCCATGTTTTCCACTTGCTTCATTGTCCGTTTACGTTCACGCGGTGATACATCGCCATGGATCTTTGCTACTTTCAAGCCCCGTTCCGTAAGTCCTGCGGCTACTTCATCCGCTGTTTGTTTTGTATTTGTGAAGACGATACCGAGAAATGGTTGGAAAATCGTCAAGGCTTCCTTTAGTAGGTCGATCTTGTCACGGCTTTTGGAAGCAAGTAGCGTATGCGTAACAGCTGTAGAAGATACTACTTTCGGCTGAATGTGTTCATAACGCGGATTTTCCATGTATTTTTTGAGGAAAGGTTTCAGTTTTTCCGGAATTGTTGCGGAAAAGACAAGCATTTGCAAGTTTGGCGGCATTTTACCAGCAATTGCATCGACATCGTTTAAAAAGCCCATGTCTAGTGCCATGTCGGCTTCGTCGATCACCAATGCTTTTGCAGTATAAACAGCAAGCGCTTTTTCCCGAATCATGTCATTGATACGTCCAGGTGTACCGATAATGATGTGGGGTTGCGTTTTAAGTTTATCCAACATGCGCTGTTTATCTGTTCCACCGATCAATAGGCGCGTTGAGATTGGTTGCTCGCTTTCTTCTGTGATCTTACGTGCTTCATTATAGATCTGCGTCGCTAATTCTCTGCTTGGTGCAGTGATCACGATTTGGATCTCGTGTTTTTCTGGATCGATTTTATTGATAAGCGGTAATAGGAAAGTATGTGTTTTCCCTGTTCCTGTTTGTGACTGTCCAATGATACTTTCACCACGCATGATACCAGGGATCAATTTTTGCTGGACTTCTGTTGGCTCATAAAAGCCGATTTTGTGAATTGCTTTGTTAATAAAAGGTTGAAACCCAAATTGGTCGAACCTTGTTGATTTCGCCATTAAATTCTCACTCCGTTCTGTTCCTAAATGCCATTATAGCATTTATTGACGTTTCTAACTACCTAAAAAATGCGGATGTCTCCAAACAAAAAAGAATGCTGTGATAAATCAGCATTCTTTTTTCTCTTTATTGGAATAAGAACGGATCTGTATTTGCTTCGGATACGATCAATTCTACATCATATTTCAAATTATCTGCTTCTTTTTGGTATTTTGTTTTTAAAACACTTTTGACGATTTTTTCGATATGATGGCCGGCGTCAACTGTGGATAATCCTAGATCTAACAAGTCGTGCCCGGTATGATAATAGATATCGCCTGTCACATAGACATCCGCACCTGTGCGTTTCACTTGATGGATGAATTTATTGCCGTCGCCACCAATGATCGCAACTTTCTCGACGTCTTTACCGATGTCGCCGATAAAGCGGACATTTTCGATCGCTAGTTCTGATTTCAAATGATCGATGAAGGCCGGCATACTGATTTTTTTCGGCAGTAAGCCGACGCGGCCAAGTCCTTGTTCATAAGTTAGATTACTGAGATCAAAGCAGTCAATGACCGGCTCCTCATAAGGATGAACGGAACGAACAGCTTTAATGACCGTTTCTTCCAAATGTTTGGGGATGATCGTTTCGATCTTGATCTCATTGACGATCGTCGGTTCGTTTACTTCGCCGATTGCTGGATCAGCATCACCAGTCGGTGTGAAATGCCCTTTGCCTTCATAGCTGAAGCTGGTGTCTTTATAATCATTCCCAACTTCTCCTGCGCCATTATTATAAAGGGCTGTCCGTACTTTTTCTTCTGCATCTTGAGGAACATAAACAGCGATTTTAACGAATGGCTCTTGGTAGGTGGAAACGATCGTTTCAGTATCGGTAAGTCCTAATGCATCTGCCAGATAGTCATTGACACCATCTGGAGCGATATCCAGATTCGTATGAGCATTATAAACGATAATATCGTGTTTGATCAATTTGCGGATCATTCTGCCTTGCCCGGTGCTAGTATCGATTTTTTTAAGAGGACGATAGAAAAAAGCGTGATGCGAAATGATCATATCGACGTTTTTTTCGATGGCTTCTTCGACCACCGGTTCCAATACATCTAATGTAAACATGATTTTCCGAACCTTCTTGCTTAGATCTCCGACTTGAAGGCCGATCACATCGCCTTCCATTGCTAAGTACTTGGGCGCGATCTTATCCAAGATCGCTGCATATTCAAAGCCGTTTGCTACTTTCATTTTAACACTTCCTCTGCTAATTGAATGTTGTTTTCCAGCTCTTTTAGGCGTTTTTTATTAGCTTCCGAGAGAACGGCGCTCTTTCTGATCGCTGTCCCGATTTTTTGCCAGTTTTCTTTTTCATGCAACCATTTTTCCCGAAAAACAGTATTTTTTTCCTGCAAGAGACATGGCCCGAATAATTTTTCGCTTTCGTTATAACTCACTTGCTCCGCCGCACGTTTTAAATGCAGCACTTCATATATTTTATTATCTTCCCTTAAAATCGCTTCTGAAACGATTTCCCAATGATTCTTTTCTGCCCAGTCTCGAATCTGCCAAGCGGCAACGTTTGGTTGCAAGACAAGTTCTTTTGCCGTCAGCAGTTTAGAAGCTCCGTTTTCCAAAATGGAACGAATCAATGCCCCACCCATTCCGGCGATCACGATCGTGTCGATTTTGTCCGTGTGGTCGATCACAGCTAATCCATCGCCGAAGCGAACATCGATTTTAGCGGTTAAAGCCGTTTTAGCAACTTGCTGGCGGGCTGACTCATAAGGTCCCTTTACTACTTCGCCAGCGATCGCATAGCTTGCGAGACCGTTATTGACCGCATAGCAAGGCAAATAAGCATGATCGCTGCCAATGTCGGCGATCCGGCTCCCTGGAGATATGTATGTTACTACTTTTTCTAAGCGTTTGGATAATTGTACTTCATTCATAGGTAGTCCCTCTTTTCAAAAAAAGGATGCTGGCAAAACAAACCATAAATCCTGTTTGCTTTGCCGCACCATCTATTTTCATTCTAAGAAATCTTTTAATTGTTTGCTACGGCTTGGGTGACGCAATTTGCGCAGCGCTTTTGCTTCGATCTGACGAATACGTTCCCGAGTAACGCCGAAAACGCGTCCTACTTCTTCTAATGTTCTCGTCCGGCCGTCATCTAATCCGAAGCGGAGACGTAAAACATTTTCTTCTCGGTCAGTAAGCGTATCAAGCACATCTTCCAACTGTTCTTTCAGTAATTCATAAGCTGCATGGTCGGATGGCGACGTTGCTTCTTGGTCTTCAATGAAATCGCCTAAGTGAGAATCGTCTTCTTCACCGATCGGTGTTTCCAAAGAAACTGGTTCTTGAGCGATTTTCAAGATCTCGCGGACTTTTTCAGTCGGCAGGTCCATCTCTTCACCGATTTCTTCTGGAGAAGGATCGCGGCCAAGGTCTTGAAGGAGTGAACGCTGAACACGAATCAATTTGTTGATCGTTTCGACCATATGCACAGGGATACGGATCGTACGTGCTTGGTCAGCAATCGCGCGGGTGATTGCTTGACGGATCCACCATGTTGCATAGGTACTGAATTTGAAGCCTTTGTTAAAGTCGAATTTTTCTACGGCTTTCATCAGCCCCATGTTACCTTCTTGGATCAAGTCGAGGAAAAGCATCCCACGACCGACGTAACGTTTCGCGATACTGACTACGAGACGCAAGTTAGCTTCTGCTAATCTGCCTTTTGCTTCGATATCGCCTGTTTCGATCCGTTTTGCCAAAGCGACTTCTTCGTCAGCTGTCAGCAAGTTGACACGACCGATCTCTTTTAGATACATACGCACTGGGTCGTTTATTTTGACACCGGGCGGTACGCTCATGTCCGTTAGATCTAATTCCTCTGTTTCCTCTTTGATCAATTCTTTTTCATCTGGATCTTCATCTTCGTCCACGTCATCAGTCACTTCGATACCATTTTGTGTCAAGTGTACTAAAAACTCGTCCATTTGATCAGAATCTAATGTGAAAGGAGCCAATTGCGCTGCGACTTTATCATAGGTCAGCGTCCCCGATTTTTTCCCTGTCTCTATCAATAATTCTTTTACTTGGTCGATACTTAGTTCAACGGTAGTTTCGTTTGTTTCTACTGTTTTCTTAGCCATAATTGTTTGTTTCCTCCTTCCAAAAATACCGCTTTGCATGTTCTACTTGTTACATACCTTTTTTAACGGTTTTAAAACGTTTCATCAAATTGTCTCGCTGTCAGCAGTTTGTCGATCCGATTGATCTCTTGAAGCGTTTCTATCAATGCCTTGGCATCATTTTCACTTTCCAATCGCTGCATTTTCTTCTGGAGTTCACTGCGCTTTTTCGTCCATACGTGCTTTTTGATGCTGGCGATATAATCACGAAATGCGGCAGTGGTTTGTTCTTCCGGAGCTTCCAGCATCTCGATCGTCGCGACTAAGTTCTTGAATGCTTGCTCTTGCTCAGGAAGATAATCCATGAAACGGTTAGTGTCCGGCGTGTTTCCTTCTGCATAAAAACCGATCAAGTACGTATAGATCGCCTGATAGTCGTCATGATAAAAATCGGTGCCCTCCATTAACTGACGGATCTGCATAAAGTTTTCACGACTGTCGAGCATTGCTTTTAGTAATTGCTCTTCCGAAATCACCAAAGCGCCTTTATTACGTTTTGATTCTTCAAATATGATTGGTTCACTGTATGGCATATCTGCATGCTGATTTGCTACCGGCTTTCTTCGTAGCGAATCGGCTAATTGTTGTCTTAGCGTTTCTAAAGACAGATCGAATTCTGTCGCCAGCTGTTTAAGATAGATCTCGCGCTCGATCGCCTGGTCGATTTTCGCAATCTCCATAATCGCTTCTTCCAGATAATTTGCTTGTTCTTGCGGATTGCTGAGATTCTTGCCTTGTTTGAGATAAGATAGTAGAAAAGCGGTCCAGGAACTGCGATTGTGCGCGTAAATATCTTCAAATTTTTCTGGACCGTAAGTCTGAATAAATTCGTCTGGATCTTTCCCTTGTGGAAGCTGTAGGACGGCTAAACCGAAATGTGGATCTGCCTCTAACATCCGCCCGGCTTTTTGCGTGGCTTCGATCCCTGCAGAGTCACCATCATAGCAAATGACGATCTGATTGGTGATTTTCCGGATCAAGCCGATATGTTCTGTCGTTAAGCTCGTCCCCATTGTGGCTACCCCATTGCCAACTCCGGCAGATGAAGCAGCGATCACATCCATGAAGCCTTCCAACAAGACGATCTCCTTACGCCTCCGGATTTCTTGCCTAGCATCCGATAAGTGGTACAAGACATTACGCTTGTTGAAGATCGGTGTTTCCGGGGTGTTTAGATATTTCGGACCGTTATCTTGGTTAAACAGCCGACCGGAAAAACCAATCGCCTGATCTCGGTCGTTCTTGATCGGAAACATAATGCGGTTGCGGAACCGGTCTACTAGATCACCATTTTCACGGCGGACAAGCAGCCCTGCGATCTCAGCCAGATCAAGATTCATCCCTCTTTTGGCTAAAAATGAAGTGATCGTCGAGGAATGGTTCGGTGCAAAGCCGATTTGAAAAGAGATGATCGACTGTTCGGACAAGCCCCGTTCTTTAAGATAAGAAAGTGCCTCGCTGCCTTCTTCTGTTTCGAGCAAGATATAATGATAAAACTTGGCGGAAAGCTGATGCATGTCGATCATTTTAAATTGATCGTTCGACTGCTCGGTTTTCTGTTCGGCCGGTTCGTCATCCCATTCGATACCTACATCGACATGGCTGAGTTCAGCGGTTTTCTTAACAGCTTCTACAAAGGACAAACCATCATGCTCCATTAAAAATGAAAAGACATTCCCACCTTTCCCGCAGCCAAAGCAGTGGAAGATCTGCTTTTCCGGTGAAATAGAAAACGAGGGCGTCTTTTCGCCATGAAAAGGACATAGACCAGAATAATTGCGTCCCGCTTTTTTTAGTTGTACATAATTACTGATAATGTCAACAATGTCGGCTTCGCTTCTGACTCTATCGATTACTTCTTCTGGAATTCTTCTAGCCATTTCGTTATCGCTTCCCTTCCTTCTGATCAAACCAGCTGACCAGCTGTTCAAAAAAAAGCGTGCGGTCTTGTTCTTCGATTGCTTTCGGACCTTTGGCATATTTCCCTTGCCGTCTTTCCTTAGCCCGTTGGTAGCGGATGTCGAGCATCATAGGCATTTCTTCTTCGGAATATGCTTCTCCGCGATTAGAGAAGACAAAAACTCCTTTTGCCAACAAGATACTTGCCAAACCGATGTCTTGCGTAAAGCAGTAGTCGCCTTTTTGAGCAAGATTAACTATCCGCATATCTGCTGATTCTTTACCAGTATCAACGTATATCCAGTTTTCCTCGCTACTAGTATGAATGGAAAAATGCGCATAGGAAGCAACGAATGTAACTTCTAGCTGATATTGCTTTCCTAAACGCAATATTTCCGGTTTCATTGGACAAGCATCTGCATCTACAATAATTTTACTCAATCAGCCTATCCTTCTTTCCATTATTAAACTCTGATAAGGTCTGATAATCTCATTTTTATCAGCATATTTATATTATTCACCGTAAAAATGAATTTCCCTTTTTTTTATTCAAATTTTTCATCAAAAATTTTGCCAATGTGGGTCAAAATCTCATTTGCCGTTTCTTCAATGGCTTTATTGGTCACATCGAGCACAAAACAGTCTAGTTTATCGGTCAATATTTTGAAAAAAGCTAATTCCTTATCAATCCGCGCATCGCTTGCATAAAGACCTGCATCTGCCATGCCGATCGACATCAAGCGCTCTTTACGGATATGAGAAAGCTTCTGTTTGCTGATTTTCAAGCCAATGATCTTATTCGGATCAATCTCGAAAAGTTCTTCGGGAATCGTGGCTTCTGGAACGATCGGAACATTAGCGATCTTTAAGCCCTTCAAAGCTAAATATTGAGAAAGGGGCGTTTTAGAGGTGCGCGAGATCCCAATCAATACATAATCCGCTTGTAAGATCCCTCGAGGATTACGACCATCATCATTTTCGACGGCAAATTCAATAGCTGCTACTTTGGCAAAATAAGCCTCGTCCATGGAGCGGACTTTTCCTGGTTCTGCTAACGGTTTGATTTTGTAGGTTGCTTCGAGTTGTTCTAAAAGCGGGCCAAATAAATCAATGATTGGCACGCCGAACGCTTTGGCTTTTTCATTAAGGGCTTGTCTGACGTCTTCCAAAACGATGGTATGCACGATAATCCCGTGATTGACGGCAACCAGATCCACAATTTCATCCAGCATCTCTGTAGAGTCGACATGATGGAAGCGGTGGATAAATTTTGGTGTTTGACCGAACTGGCTTAATGCTGCTCGAGTCACTAATTCTGCTGTTTCGCCAGTAGAATCAGAAACAACATATACAGCGGGCTGTGTCATTTGATTTCCTCTTCTCTTCTTAAAAATAGCAGGAAAGCCTTAAAAAGCAAATCCCTGCTACTTTTTTCTTTTATTTTACATTAATGACGTCGGTTTGGGCAAATTCTTTGATGAAATTAGAAAGTTCAAAAAGCAGTTCCAAACGGTTATTACGCACAGCATCGTCGCCGCTCATCACTAAGATTTTATCAAAATATGCCTCGATGGCTGGTTTTAAGGCGATCAAGCTTTCCAAACGAGCGGCCACCGGTAGAGATTGGAAATTTTGTTTTAAAGATTCCAATGCTTCAAACAATGTCTTTTCTTCTTGGTTTTCAAATAATGCGGGATCGATCACAACTTCTTTTTCATGTTTTTTTGCTAAGTTGACAACACGAGAAAGGGATTCGATCGTTTCCCGGAAGTTCCCGCTGTCGGTGGAATAATTATTTAATACGCTGGCACGTTCCAATAATTCCGGTACATTATCTTGTGTACTGTCTAGCACAGCATCGATAATATCGTAGCGGATCGCTTCTCCAAGCATGATTGCTTTTAAGCGCTGTTTTAAGAATTGAATGATTTCCTGTTGCAGTTCTTCCACGGAGAGACTTTGATCCAATTCAGCTTGTTCGATTTTAATAACTTCACGAATCAATGGCAATAAGCGGATATTCCATTTATTAGCTTTCATGATCCGCATGATGCCAAGCGCATTTCTGCGAAGACTGAATGGATCTTGTGAACCGGTCGGCACGATGCCAACTGCAAAAAAGGCGATCAATGTTTCCAGTTTATCTGCAATTGCGAGAATCGAACCTAGTTCTGTCTGCGGTAATTCTCCCTCAGCAGAGATCGGCAGATAATGTTCGCGGATCGCGGCTGCTACATCTGCTTCTTCTCCTTGTAGTAAGGCATATTTTTCTCCCATCAAACCTTGTAATTCCGGGAACTCGTCGACGATATGCGTCACGAGATCAAATTTATAGATAGCAGCTAGATGGATCAGCTTGTCTTTTTTCTCAGTGGAAAGCGCTAATTGATCTGCAAGCAAGCTGGCAACTTTTTCTACGCGTTTCATTTTTTCTGTCAATGTTCCCAGTTTTTCATGGAAGACGATATTCCGAAGTTTTGCGACGCAGTCATCGATCGATTGCTTCAAATCATCTAAATAGAAGAATTCAGCATCGGACAAACGAGCGCGCAATACTTTCTCATTTCCCTTCGCTACGATTTCTAAATGTTCTTCGTTTCCGTTGCGGACGGTAATGAAATGCGGAAGTAGCGTTCCGTCTTGTGAAAATGCCGGGAAATAGCGTTGGTGTTCTTTCATCGTTGTAATCAGGATCTCTTCTGGAAGTGTCAGGTATTTTTCTTCAAAATCGCCTGTCAAAACAGTTGGATATTCAACTAAATTATTGACTTCTTCAAGTAGCGTTTCGTCGATTTCGATTTTCCAGTTCTCCACAAGTTCGATTTCATGTAGCTGTTCACGGATCGCAGCTTTGCGTTCCTCACTGTTTGCTACGACAAACTGTTCCAGTAATCGTGCTGTGTACTCGCTTGGCTCATTGATCTCTGCTTCTTTTCCAAGGAAACGATGGCCGCGAGTTACCTTGCCAGTAGAAACGCCGGCGATCTCAAAAGGAATGACGTCCTTATCGAAAAGTGCGATCAGCCATTTGATTGGACGGATGAAACGCATTTCATTGCTTCCCCAGTGCATGCTGACAGGAAAGTTCATCGCCGTGATGCATGCTTTGATCTCTGGGAGTAGCGAGATGGTTGGTTGTCCCGGTACTTCTTTCTTCACAAAAAGATAATCGACACCTTTAAACGCTTGAAATCCTAATTCACTTGGATCGACTTGCTGACTTCTGGCAAAGCCCAGCGCTGCTTTTGACCAGTCACCATTTTCGTCTAAAGCGATTTTCTTTGCAGGACCTTTTGCTTCTTCTATGCGGTCTTCTTGCTTGTCAGCCATTGCTTTTACGATCAGTGCAAGGCGTCTTGGCGTCGCATATGTTTCGATGTTCTCATAACTGATTTTATTTTCCAATAGCCAATCGGCTACGCGTTCTTTTAATTGACGGACGGAGGAAGTTACGTATTTTGCGGGCATTTCTTCTAAGCCGATCTCCAGTAAAAAATCTTTACTCATTACTTGCCGCCTCCTTTGCTTTTAATAATGGGAATCCTAATTTTTCCCGTTCTTCATAGAAAGTTCGTGCGATTTTACGCGCCAATTTACGAATGCGACCGATATACTGCGCACGTTCAGTGACAGACACGACACCTTTGGCATCCAGCAAATTAAAGGTATGCGAACATTTCAACACATAATCATAAGCCGGGAATACCAGACCTTGTTCCATTTGCTTGTCTGCTTCTCGTTCATACGTATCGAACAAATGCAGCAACATATCTGTAGAAGATGTCTCAAAGGCATATTTGGAGTTTTCATATTCTGCTTGATAAAAAATGTCGCGGTACGTAAGCCCTGTTGTCCACTCCAGATCAAAAACGTTTTCTTTGTCTTGGATGTAGCTCGCCAAACGTTCTACGCCATATGTGATCTCAGAAGTGACTGGCGAACATTCGATTCCGCCAACTTGTTGGAAATAGGTGAATTGAGTGATCTCCATCCCGTCGAGCCAAACTTCCCAGCCAAGCCCTGCACAACCAAGCGATGGATTTTCCCAGTTGTCTTCTACAAAGCGAATGTCATGTTCGAGTGGATCAATGCCTAATTTTTCCAGTGATCCTAAGTACAATTCCTGAATATTGTCCGGGGACGGTTTCATTACGACTTGAAATTGATGATGCTGGAAAAGACGATTTGGGTTCTCTCCGTAACGTCCGTCTGCTGGTCTTCTTGATGGTTCTACATAACCTGCTTTCCATGGTTCAGGACCGATCGCTTTTAAGAATGTATAGGGACTCATTGTTCCCGCACCTTTTTCTACATCATAAGATTGCAGCATGACGCAGCCTTGTTCTGCCCAATAGTCTTGCAATGTTCGTATCATTGTTTGTAAATTCATCCTATTCGCACCTCCATTTAATTTAGCGCATATAAAGACTCCCGCCTCTATATGCAAAATCTATGCATATAGGGACGAGAGCTGCTCGCGGTTCCACCCTATTTGGAATTACAGCAGATCGCTGCAAATCCCACCTTCGTTCGTTCATGCTCCAGAATGCCTTCGCAAAAAGATATTGTACCGGCTTCCACTATCCCGATCTCGCTATGCAACAGTGCTTTTTACTACTTAATTTCTTTCATCGCATGCATCTATATTAATTACTAAGATACTGCATATTGTGATAAATGTCAATCGCTCTTTTTATTATCCAAGACTTCAAGCCACTTTTCCATATCCAATAAGAACTTCTTGCTTTTAAGATATAATCCAGTTTTTTCTTGATAATAAGTATCGATCACTTTACGCAGCAATTTTTTCGTTTCTGGTTTCACGTCGATGTTACCAAGTCGATCTAAACGAAAAATATAAAATAAACGCAGTAATTTCACAACTTTTTCCGGCAAGTGCAGACGATAAGGATCTTTTTCAAAGCAGCGGTGGCAGATGATACCGTCACTGTGAGTGGAGAAATCAAAATGGCCAGTCGTTTCTCCGCAAATCGCACATTTGTCCATGACAGGATAAAATCCCATTACCGGCAGCATCTTCATCTCAAATAGCTGGACTAAGATTTCCGGATCGTAGCCCTCATCGATATCGCGTAAAATCTGAAAGACCAACTCATATAAGGACGGATTCGCTCTTTTTTCATCCGTGGCTTTATCCAGAAGTTCGCAGATATAGGCAGCATAAGCTGTCAGGAAGATATCTTGTTGGATAGAGGAAAAATTCTGGATCAGCTCGCCTTGCTGGAGTGTGCCAAGCCCGCTGCTTGCAAAAAACGTGAAATAGCCGTTCACGAATGGTTGAGTAACTGCAGCTAAGCGGCTTTTTGTTTTTTTTGCGCCTCTAGCAACAACACCGATCTTGCCGAATTCTCTCGTGTACAAGACGACGATCTTATCCGATTCGCGATAATCCGTTTGACGAATGACGATCCCTTCACATTTCTCCATTGTTTCAGCCTCTTTCTTTTTTGGTTCCTTTATTATACCATGTTACAGTCTACTTTCTAAAATATGTCAAACTTTCATTTTTGTGGTACTATCAGTATATATTATTAGTCAAAGGACGTGACCACCATGCCACTTTTGTTTTTACTTTTAGGTTTCGTAGTTATGGTCGCATTTATCGGGATCGTAACAGGTATTATTTTGATTTTCGTTTTAAAAACCAAGTATCTAGGAATCATCTTGACAGGATTCTTCAGTATGATGCTCATTGGTGGATTACTATTTTCAGTTGGTTCGATCGCCTTTTTCGGAATGTCAGGAATGAATCATATGAGCACGAGTTCTTCTTCAAAAGAGGATTTATTGGATGGCGGTTCTTCTTTCGATGACACAGATGGTGATACTGATAGTTCAGAAAGTACGGATTCACTTACCAAATCATTCGGTCAAAGTTATCTCTATGAAGACAATGCACAGATAACGGTCCAAAAACCAACGACATGGACGACAACGCAAAAATCGCTCAATGGCGGTGGTTTATACAAGGTAGTTGTTAAATTTCAAAATAAATCTTCCAAGACATTAGCTTTTTCGCCAGCAGATATCGAGC
The DNA here is from genome assembly GCF_000148995.1 of Listeria grayi DSM 20601. Lineage (GTDB taxonomy): Bacteria > Bacillota > Bacilli > Lactobacillales > Listeriaceae > Listeria > Listeria grayi. The sequence goes on along the minus strand of NZ_GL538352.1, from coordinate 821,525 downwards.
TCGCTGATCGAAATGATGAAGATGCGGAATTGATTGACAGCAAGCCGAAAGTTTCGCAGATCGCTCCAGGTGAAACAGAGCAGTACACGCTTTATTATGATAGTTATGATACAAGCCCCTTTGCGGTGTATTATGGATCGGTGATGTGGGAATGAAACGCGCTCGTTTGAGAGGGCGTTTTTTTATTCTTTCAGTTGTGTAAATCTGATTTTCCGCGTTAAGTTGATATACATTTTACCGTATAATAGCACAATCAGCACAGTCATAAGTAAAATAATGATTCCGGATATCTGCTGTGCTCTGAAAATAAGAAATGTTGAAATACAGAGTAGCAAAAATATCATGGCTAAACCAAATACTGTCCATCTGTGGCGTATTTTTTTCCACAGCGTAATAAAGGACTGACGATCTGTAAAGATCTGTTCTTTTTGCGTTTCATCTGTTTCTTCCTTGCGAAAGTACATCCACTTCCCGCGAAGGATCGGGTAAGCATAAACATTTTCCCAACCTGCATCCTCAAAAAGCTGCAGATAGCTCGTTTCATCGTCCTTCTCTTCTTTATAATCAATGCAATATGTATATTTCTTTGGCGTTCCTTGTTCAAAATGATAGATTCCAGATGTATACTTACTAAAATACCAGCCTTTTTGAGCCATTTCTTCTAGAAATACTTCTTCTTTTTCAAAGTTGTCGACGGTTATCAGCTTAAAAATTTTTTTAGTCATTTAGAATGCCTCCTTGGCGTTTTGATATAACTCCGTAATCCGTTTACGTTCTAGTTCAAGCAATTCTTTTCCAAGTGCGGTGACTTGATAGATTTTCCGATTGTTTTCTTCTGCTGTAATTTGGATCAATTCAGATTGACTCATTTTGCTTAAAGTACCATAAATCGTTCCAGGCCCAAGCGTAATCCGACCATCAGTCATTTTGTTGACGTTTTTGATGATCGCGTAGCCATGCCGTGGCTGCAGGAGCGAAAGTAAGATATAAAAAGCTGTTTCGGTCATTGGAATCTGATTCTCGTTTTTTTTCTTTACCATAACTATAACGCACCTCGATATATTTGATAGTTTGATTATATCATGGCGCGATATAATTAAGCAATAAAAAACTGCATCTAACGGATGCAGTTTTTTGATCAATATTCTTCTTTATCAAAACCATAATCTTGCAAATAGCGTTCTTTATCCCGCCAGTTTTTCTGCACTTTGACCCAGATTTCCAAAAAGACTTTGGAACCCATCAATAATTCGATTTCTTTTCGGGCCCGCATGCCGATCTGTTTGAGCATTTGTCCTTGTTTTCCAATGATAATGCCTTTTTGCGTACTTCTTTCGACAATAATCGTTGCCATGATCGTTAATTTCTCGGTTTTGGGGTTCTTTTCGATTCCTTCAATGACAACAGCCACGGAATGCGGTACTTCCTCGCGAGTCAGTTGCAATACTTGTTCGCGGATCAATTCGGAAATAATGAAGCGTTCTGGATGGTCGGTGATTTGGTCTTTCGGGTAATACATTGGTCCTTCATCTAAATGCTCATTCGTTTCAGTAAGTAAATTCGGCACGTTGTTCCCTTGTAGTGCAGAAATCGGGATTATCTCTGTGAATTCCATCTTTTCCCGGTAGCTGGCAATCAATTCAAGCAATGCGTCTGGTGAGATCAAGTCGATTTTGTTGATCAGTAAGAAAACAGGGGTATCGACGTTTTTCAGTTTTTCAATAATAAATTCATCTCCGCGTCCTAAACCAGTGCTTGCATCGATAACAAAATAGATAAGATCAACTTCTTGAAAAGTATTGAATGCGATTTTCACCATGAAATCGCCTAATTTATGCTTTGGTTTATGGATTCCCGGTGTATCAATGAAAATAATCTGGGATTCATCTGTAGTATAGACCCCTTGGACTTTATTTCTAGTGGTCTGTGCTTTATCACTCATAATGGCGATTTTTTGGCCGATAATATGGTTCAGTAAAGTGGATTTCCCGACGTTTGGACGTCCGACGATCGCTACGAAACCTGATTTGAATGTTTCAGTCATATTTTTTCCCCCAATAATTTAAAATAACGTTAAGAAAAATGCAGAATATGCGGAATAAAAATAATTAATCCGACAACTACGGCGCAAGTCGATACTAATAATACCGAGCCGGCAGCAATATCTTTGGCTTTTTTTGCTTCTTCCATAAAGCGTTCAGTTGCAACATCTACCGCACGTTCAATGGCCGTATTGGTCATTTCAGCGACTAGAACGGCAAAAATACAAAGTACAAGGACAAGCCATTCTGTTCGTGTGATAGAATAGAAAAATCCTAATCCAATGACAACGACTGCTGCACAGAAATGGAACCGTAAGTTTCTTTCTTCAATAACAGCTGTTTTGATTCCTGTATAGGCATGCTTAAAGGAATCGGCATAATTTTTACTTCGCTTATACTTCCTATCTTTGTAATCCATAAGCATCCAACACTTCTTTTTGGAGTCCGAACATGACCTTTTCTTCTTCTTTTTCCATGTGGTCGTATCCCAGTAGATGGAGCAAGCCATGAACAGCTAAAAATCCTACTTCTCTTTCTTTTGTGTGCCCGTAACTAGCAGCCTGTTCTTCTGCTTTTTCTGTAGAAATAATAATGTCGCCTAAATTCCGAGGTACTTCTACCTCCAATTCGCCCCAATCGATTTCTGTTTCCCCTTCGCCTAATTCTTCCAGTGCAAAGGAGATTACGTCTGTAGCTTGATCTTTGTCGCGGTATTCGCGGTTGATTTCCCGAATGCGTTCATTATCAGTAAACGTGACGGACATTTCCGTACCTTCTTCTAATTTTAAATAATCAGCGGCAAACTGGAGAATATCAAATACTAGGGCATTTGTTTCTTTTGGTAGTTTCTCTGTCTCGTCGATCATATCTAATTCTAATCTTGGCATGCTGTGTCTCAGCCCCCTTCTTTATTTGTCGTCCGGATATTGGATCCGTTGATGATAGATACCGTTTAGTGTCGTGATAAGCGTATCTTGGATCGTATGCAGTTCTTTGATGGTGATATCACACTCATTGAACTGGCCATCTAAGATTCGTTCATCAATAATGCTCTTGATGATCGTCTTGATCTTGTCCATCGTTGGTTCGGACGATGCTCTTACAGCAGCTTCTACGCTGTCTGCAATATTGATGATCGCTGTTTCCTTCGTTTGTGGCTTCGGCCCTTTATAACGGTAATCCGCTTCTTTGGTATCCGGGTCGTTTTCCTTTGCTTGGTAATAAAAATATTTTAATAACGTTGTGCCATGATGTTCCAGCGCGATATCAATGATCGGCTGCGGCATATGATGTTCTCTAAGCATCTCTGCGCCGTCAACAGTATGGGCCAAAATAATATCGCGACTTTGACTTGGCTGCAGGCGGTCATGTGGATTGATGCCTTGCAATTGATTTTCCACAAAATAAGGCGGACGTAATGTTTTGCCGATGTCGTGGTAAAAACAACCAACGCGAACGAGCAAACCATTTGCACCGATTTTATCCGCACATGCCTCTGCTAGATTGGCGACCATCATACTGTGATGATAAGTCCCGGGTGCTTTCATCAAGATCCGTTTTAAAAGCGGATGATTGGGATTGGCAAGCTCGACTAAGCGAGTTGTTGTGAGTAATCCAAATGTGATCTCAAACAGCGGAATCAATCCGATCCCCAGAACAAAAGCGCCAAATCCACCTAAAAAGCCATATCCCATTGTGCCTAGATTTGCACCTTGCCATATCGGGGAATTATTCGTCAATAATAGCAGCAGAACAAATACGATGTTCAGCCCTCCGACAATCAGCCCCGATAACAAGATCATGCCTCTTCTGCTTTGATTACGCAATGCAATCAGACTGGCTACAGAACTTAATAAGTAAAAAACGGTTATTAGTGTATTGATATTGGTCGAACTGTCGCTGATAAAAAGCAGCAAGCTCGTCACAGCGCTAAAAATAATGCTTAGAAAAGCATATCTGGTATTCAACAATATCTTGATCACCATAGGCGCAAAGGCGGCTGGGAACAAGAAGGATATCCCGCTGACATTCATTGATTCGAGATAGATAACGATCATTAAAAGCAGCAGATTGATCAAGTAGACGGTACTGAAAATCAGCATAGAGCGAAGTCTGTTCTCCAGTGAAGTACGTTCTTTTTTCGCAAACACATATAATAGCGATGCTAATGTCAGCAAAAACAACCCATAACCGATATATTGTTTGACTGGCATGCGTTTATCCAAAAGATGTAGCAATTTCAGCTGACGATAGGTATCCCGGTCGATGATCTGACCTTCTTGGACGATAACCTGTCCTTGCAGGATACGAACCGGAGCAATGCTTTGGACTGCCTCTTTTCGCTGTGCTTCTGTTTGTTCCTTATCCAGCTGCTCATTGGCGACGATGCCATAAGAAACGATATTTTTAGAAATATTCTTATATTCACTCGGGATGTTAGAAAGTTCGATATTGTCCCGTGCTTTGATTTTTTCAGACGTCAATTCGTCGGAACGAATACTGCTTCCCATCCGCTTCGAGATTTCGTCCGTGATCACTTTTTGCATGGTCGCTAAATCGGATTCCGGTGCTTGGAGCAATATCCGCAAGACATTGTCCGATAACCCTGCTGTGATGTCTTCAGAAACATTGTCGGAAAGCTTGCTTTTTAATAATTTCAATTTATCATTGACAGATGAAGCTTTCGGCGCTGACTTATCGTCTTTTTTCGCCTTTTCTCGTGCTGCTTTGTCTTTATTCTTTATTTCATCATTCACTTCATGGACGTAGTCAAAAATCGATTGGATGAGCGCGACCCGATTTTTTCCGGTGTCGGCATTATAAGAATACACATTTTCGACGCTGTCTGCTGCTTTTTTCTGTGATTCCTTTGTTTTTGCTGTGTCTTCGATCGTTTGCGGGGCGCGGATCGTTTTTTCAGCAACTTGGAATAACTTCACATCGCTTGTTTCTGGTCTAGTGACTTGGATCAAAAGAAAAAAAGCAATAAGAAGGGAAAGAATAAGTCCGATTTTATAAAACAGCTTTTTATGATCGGCATGACGCCATTTTTCTTTAAGTGTTTTTTGTTTCATAAAGCCACTCCTTCCCTTATCTTTTGATTACTGCTTTTCATATGCCTTGATGATTTCTGCAACCACCGGATGGCGTACAACGTCTGTATGTTCAAAGTAAACGAAACTAATGCCTCTGATGCCTTGTAAGACGCGTTCTGCATCCACAAGTCCGCTAGTAGCTCCTTTAGGCAGATCGATCTGGGTACTGTCGCCATTGACGATCATTTTGGATTCATAACCAAGTCGTGTTAGGAACATTTTCATTTGGGCGATCGTAGTATTTTGAGCTTCATCGAGAATGACAAATGCATTATCGAGTGTCCGACCACGCATATAGGCAAGCGGAGCGATCTCAATAATGCCGCGATCCATCAGTCTTGTCGTATGTTCCATTCCTAAGATGTCATAAAGTGCGTCATAAACGGGACGAAGATAGGGATCCACTTTTTCCTTCAGATCACCAGGTAAAAAACCGAGATTTTCGCCTGCTTCAACTGCTGGTCTGGTCAAAATGATTTTACTCACATTTCCTTTTCGCCATGCTTCTACCGCCATCACGACTGCTAGATACGTTTTTCCTGTTCCGGCAGGGCCGATTCCGAAAACGACATCATGACTCCGTACTTTTTGGACATAATTCCGTTGACCGAATGTTTTTGGACGAATCGGTTTGCCTTTGGTCGTTTTCGTGATCTCTTCTGAGAAAATAGCGGGGAAATATTCTAATGTGCCGTTTTTCGCCATTTTGATCGCTTGAGCAATATCTCTGCCATCAATATGGACGCCGCTTTTCAGCAGATTGATGCACATTTGCCAGATCTCTTTTGCTAAGCGCACATTTCCTTCTTCGCCTTGGATGCTGATTTCTTCACCACGTGTAACCAGCTGGATATCGAGCGCTTCTTCCATGATCTGCAGGTGACTATCATTATTGCCAAATAAATCCCTTGCATCTATTTGGGCTTCTAGTTTGACAACTTCTTTATAATTTTCATTTTGCATTGTCTAACCCCTTTGTACATTCTCTTTATTCGCTTTCTATTATACACGAAAAGCGGTTTGTTGAAAAATATAGCCTGACAATCTCAATCTATTTTAAAAAAATTAGGTATTCCTTCCTTATTTATACAAAAAAATACCCATCTCCAAGGAGACAGGTATTTTTCTCATGAAAGATATTTTTTAACAAGCTGGTTGACAATCGATCCATCGGCTTTGCCTTTGACTTTCGGCATGATGTTACTCATAACCTTACCAAAGTCAGCTTTAGATGTTGCTCCAACTTCATTTATACTCGCTTTTACAATATCTTCAACTTCTTCAGCGGTTAATTGTTTTGGCGCATAGTCCATCGCAATCTTGATTTCATCGCGTACTTTATCGGAAAGATCCGTACGACCTGCTTTATCATACTCTGTAACAGAGTCGCGACGTTGCTTCAGTTCTTTTGCAAGGACGTTCACTTCATCTTCAGGCGAAAGTTCTTTCTTTCCTTGATGAATCGCTTCATTTTGTAAAGCGGCTTTCAACATACGAATAACGGAAAGTTTTTCTTTCTCTTTATTGCGCATTGCCTGTTTCATATCTTCATTCAGCTTGTCAAGCAAAGTCAATGAAATCATCGCCTTTAATTAGAATTTACGTTTTCTAGCTGCTTCCGATTTTTTCTTGCGTCTTACGCTTGGTTTTTCATAAAATTCGCGCTTTCTGGATTCTTGCAAAGTTCCACTTTTGGAAACAGTACGTTTAAAGCGACGAAGAGCATCTTCAAGCGATTCGTTTTTACGAACTACTGTTTTTGACATCTCTCTTTCCCTCCCTCCGGCACTTATATGCACTCACTTAAAATCCATAATTTAAGTTTCAAAGTATTTGACTTTGAAGTAATAATGCAAATAAGCATTCACTCAATAAAAATTATAAACGATAGCTGCTCATGCGTCAATAAGTAACCACTAACTTTTATTCATTATTTAATTCAAACTGATAAGAAGCTGCAGCAAGCAGATAAAGTGGGGCTGTTTCCGTCCGAAGAATTCGTGGCCCGAGCCCGGCAAAATGCGCCTTTTGAGCTTTGAATAGTTGGATTTCCTGCTCGCTGATACCGCCTTCTGGTCCAAAAATAACTAATAGACGCATACCGGGTCTCAGCGCCGCAAATACAGATGCCAGTACAGCTTTTTCATTTGCTTTAGCACTCTCTTCATATGCTACGACGACCGCGTCGTACTCCCCGCACCTTTCAGCAAGTTGTTTCCCACTTGCAAGGGTAGTGATCGTTGGTACGTGGACGCGATGCGATTGTTCGGCTGCTTCTTTCGCGATTTTTTGTAGACGTTCGCGTTTTTTCTCGGTTTTTTTGGCATCCCATTTGACGATCGAACGGTCACTTGGGAAAGCAATAAAAGAATCTGCGCCTAGCTCTGTCCCCTTTTGAACGATCCATTCCAGTTTATCTCCTTTTGGGAGCCCGCTGGCAATTGTGATCGCGATTGGAAGTTCAGGATTATTGGTTTGCCATTCGACCAACTTTAAAAGTGTCTTATCTTCGGAAACAGACACGATTTCTGCCGTGCAGAACTGATTATCGGCAAAAACGATATAGACTTGGTCACCGGTGGTCATTCGCATGACTCTTGCCAAGTGGTGATGATCCGCCGCTTCGATATAAATCGGATCATCGTCTGTTGTCAGCACTTGATCTACGAAATAGCGCTGCATTTAGTTCCCTCCTTGTTTGGAAATGATCGCGATCCAATCTCCCTGTTGTTTTGTCGCAATGATTTCCAGACCTGCTTTTACTAAAGCTTCTTTGACAAATTCTTCCTTGTCTTTAATGATTCCTGACGCAATAAAGAGGCCGTTCGGTTTAAGTAGTCGGCGGACATCTTCTGGGAACAAGACGATCACTTCTGCCAGGATATTGGCCACAATAACATCTGCTTCTTCTTCAATGCCCTTAAGAAGATCATTTTGTTTCACTGTAACGACATTTTCGGTATTATTAAGGGCGATATTTTCTGCAGCTGCACGCACAGCGACTTCATCCAGATCCGTTGCTAAGACTGTTTCCGCGCCTAATTTCGCACTGACAATACTCAATACACCGGAGCCTGTTCCCACGTCTAAAATGGTTTCGCCGCCTTTCAGCTGCGTTGCTAATTCCCGGATACATAGCTGTGTCGTTGGATGTGTGCCGGTACCGAATGCCAAACCAGGATCCAGCTCAATAATGATTTCATGCTCAGAGGGTGTATATGATTCCCAGCTTGGAACGATCGTGATCTGTTCGGTTACTTGAACTGGATGGTAATATTTTTTCCAAGCCGTCGCCCATTCCTCATCGGATACATCATTCACTTGAAATTTCAAATCACCCAGCGGAATATCAAAAGTCGCTAGGTGCTGCACCGCTTTTTCCAAAGCAGGGATCTGCTGGATAAATTCCGATGTTTTCAAAAAATATGCTTTGATAATAACACCGTCTTCTGGATAATCTTCTCTTGCAAGTTCGTAGATTTCGCCAAAGCGATCTTCTCGTTCTTTGAAAAAATCAGCTACGTCTTCAATCGAAACACCGCTCGCTCCATGTTCAGTAAGCACATTTGCCACCGGTTCTACTGCTTCATTGATCGTATGTATTTCCACTTCTGACCAATCCATACTTTGATCCCTCATTTCTAATAAAAAATGCCCGAAACAAGCTATTGCATGATTTTACAATATATACCTGTTTCGGACACTTGGTTTTATTCGCCTTTAAATGCTTTTCTCATTTTATCAAAAAAACTTGATGTCTGCTCGTCTACTTTATCGCCAGTCGTAGTAGCAAATTCGCGCAGAATGTCTTTTTGTTTTTGATCTAATTTCTTCGGTACGATGACTTTGACGATGACATGCTGATCACCTGTCCCGGATCCGCGTAAGTGCGGAACACCTTTGCCGCGCAAACGGAAAGTAGTTCCTGATTGCGTGCCAGCCGGGATCTTCAAGCGGACTTTGCCATGGACTGTCGGAACATCGATTTCATCGCCTAGAGCTGCTTGTACGAATGTTAATGGTACTTCTGCATAGATATCTTCCCCATCACGCTCGAAGAAGTCATCTGGCGCTACCACAAATACAACATATAGATCGCCGTTTGGTCCGCCGTTGATACCAGCTTCGCCCTCACCAGCTACGCGCATTTGTTGCCCATCGTTGACACCAGCGGGAACTTTGAGTTTGATTTTTTTGTTTTTGTTGATGCGTCCGCTGCCGTGACAATCTGGACATTTTTCTTTGATTTCTTTCCCTGTTCCGTGACAGTGTGGACATGTTCGTTTATTAACTACACGACCAAACGGTGTATTTTGTTCCACATTGATGGAACCTTTACCACCACAATGTTTACATGTTTCCGGATGAGTACCTGGTTTGGCACCTGTACCATGGCAGGTATCGCAGTTTTCTTCGCGTGGGATCTCAATCTCTTTTTCCGCGCCAAAGATCGCTTCTTTGAATTTCAGATTCATCTGATATTGCAGATCGCTTCCTTGTCTTGGCGCATTAGGATCTTGCGTTCTTCCGCCGCCGCCGAAGAACGTATCAAAAATGTCTTCAAATCCAGAGAATCCGCCGCCGCCAAAGCCGCCGGAGAATCCACCGCCTCCACCACCGAAACCTTGATTAGGATCGACATGACCATATTGGTCGTATTGGGCGCGTTTTTGTTCATCGCTAAGCACTTCGTATGCTTCAGAAATTTCTTTGAATTTCTCAGGTGCATCTGCATCTTTATTGATGTCTGGATGATATTGTTTCGACAGTTTTCGATATGCCTTTTTTATTTCTTCTGGGGTTGCGCTTTTTGATACGCCAAGCACATCGTAATAATCACGTTTTGCCAACTCTGCATCACTCCTCTTCTAGATATTACTCCATTATCAGCCAAAAAAGTCAAAGTCAGGATAGACTTTGACTTTTTGGGGATAAGGCATCCAAACTACTTATTTATTTTCTTTATCGTCGTCATTTACTTCTTCAAATTCTGCATCGACAACGTCATCTTTTTTCTCGCCAGCTTCGCCTTCATTTGCTTGTTGCTCCGCTGCTGCTTGTTCGTAAAGTTTTACAGTAAGTGCTTGGACGATTTCGTTAAGCGCGTCATTTTTCTCTTTGATCACGTCATAGTCTTCGCCTTTCAATGCTTCTTGTAATTCATCACGAGCTGCTTCTGCTTTTTTCACTTCTTCTTCATCCACTTTACCTTCTAAGTCTTTCAATGTTTTATCGACACTGAACACTAGTTGGTCTGCTTGGTTGCGAAGTTCTGCATTTTCTTTTACTTTTTGGTCGGATTCCGCATTTGCTTCTGCATCTTTGACCATTTTCTCGATTTCTTCGTCTGTTAGACCTGAAGAGGATTTGATAACAATATTTTGCTCTTTACCAGTTCCAAGGTCTTTCGCACGAACTGTTACGATACCATTTTTATCGATATCAAAAGATACTTCGATTTGCGGAACACCACGTGGAGCTGCTGGAATGTCAGCCAATTGGAAGCGACCCAATGTCTTATTGTCTTTCGCCATTGGACGTTCCCCTTGAAGAACGTGGATATCTACAGCTGGTTGGTTGTCAGCTGCTGTAGAGAAGACTTGTGATTTCGATGTTGGGATCGTCGTATTGCGCTCGATCAACGTCGTCATCACGCCACCCATTGTTTCAATACCTAGAGAAAGTGGTGTTACGTCTAGCAATACAACGTCTTTTACATCCCCAGTGATTACGCCGCCTTGAATAGCTGCGCCCATTGCAACAACTTCATCCGGGTTCACACCGCGGTGAGGTTCCTTCCCTAATTCTTTTTTGATCGCTTCTTGAACAGCTGGGATACGTGTAGAACCCCCAACCAAGATAACTTGATCGATATCGCTTGCGGATAGGTTCGCATCTTTTAGTGCTTGACGAGTTGGTGCGATCGTGCGTTCTACAAGATCTTTAGTTAATTCATCAAATTTAGCACGTGTCAACGTTACTTCTAAGTGAAGTGGTCCAGCTTCTCCTGCTGTGATAAATGGCAAGCTGATTTGTGTGCTTGTTACGCCGGAAAGATCTTTTTTCGCTTTTTCAGCAGCATCTTTCAAACGTTGCAATGCCATTTTATCTTGACCTAAGTCAATGCCATTTTCTTTTTTAAATTCTGCTACTAGGAAATCAATGATTTTTTTATCAAAATCATCGCCACCTAGCAAGTTGTCGCCGGCTGTAGAATGAACTTCAAATACGCCGTCACCAAGTTCAAGGATCGATACGTCAAACGTACCACCACCCAAGTCAAATACTAATACCGTTTGGTCTTGCTCTGTTTTATCAAGACCATAAGCAAGTGCTGCTGCTGTTGGTTCATTGATGATACGTTCTACTTCCAACCCTGCGATTTTACCAGCATCTTTTGTTGCTTGACGTTGCGCATCATTGAAATAAGCCGGAACGGTAATAACTGCTTTATCTACTTTTTCACCAAGATAATCTTCTGCATAGCCTTTTAAGTATTGTAAAATGATCGCGCTGATTTCTTGCGGTGAATATTCTTTGTCTTCTACTTTTTCTTTGTAGTCTGTACCCATGTGGCGTTTGATCGAGCTTACTGTATTCGGGTTTGTGATTGCTGCACGTTTGGCAACTTCCCCGACTTGACGTTCGCCATTTTTAAAACCGACAACAGAAGGGGTCGTTCTTGCACCTTCTGGATTTGGGATGATTTTTGCTTCGCCGCCCTCTAAAACTGCCACGGCTGAGTTTGTTGTACCTAAGTCAATACCAATAATTTTACTCATGTTAAATTCCTCCTGTTTTTACTGATTTACTTTAACCATTGACGGGCGAATAACCCGATCTTTCAATTTATAACCTTTTTGAAGTTCTGCGGTAACGCTATTGCTTTCTGCGCTATCATCGCTGTCCTGCATCACTGCTTGGTGATAATTAGGATCAAATTGTTCGCCGACCGCTTCGATCGGTTCGATCCCCTCATTTTTAAGTGCTTGCAGAATTTGTTTATATACCATTTCCATACCAGTAAGCAGTGCTTTTGTTTCTGGTGTTTCACTAGCAGATGCCAATGCTTTTTCAAAACCATCAAGCGCTGGCAAAAGATCTTGTGCCAAATTTTGGGAACGGTATTTTTGGATCGCTTCACGCTCTGCAATATGACGTTTTTTGATATTGTCAAAATCCGCTTGCAGACGAAGATAGCGATTTTCCTGCTCTTCTAATTGTGCTTTGAGCGTTTCGATTTCTTCTTTTAATGGATCTGTTTCTGTTTTTTCAGTTGTAGCTCCTTCTTCCGCTAAAACTTCTTCCAAATCTACTTGCGCTTCTTTTTCAATTTCTTCTTCTACTTTTTCTTGCTTGTTTTTTGATTCAGACACTTTTTGTCACCTCCTGAAAAACGTTCGCCTTCCAGTCCTCTCTTAATTTTGGTTCTCTAAATAGAGTTTCGTCAAAACATTTGTCAAATCGCGGCTGAAAACATCTACCAGTCCCATCATCCTGCTGTATTCCATATGTGTAGGGCCAAGCAAAACGATTCCGCCAACACTTTCCCCGCCTACTTTATACGTAGCCGTAATAATGCTACAATCATCCATCACTCGATTATCGATCTCGCGTCCGATCTTCACTTGCAGGCTGTCTGGGATATCGCGAAACAATTCATAAATGTTTTGTTCCTCTTCCAACAAACCTAGAAAATCGCGGACCTTATCGATGTCATGGAATTCCGGTTGGTGGAGCATATTGGTCTTTCCGCCAAAATAAACTTTGTTTTGCATAAATTGCTGCAAAGGGTTATCTAGTATCCCAAGCAGTTTTTCATGATTGGCTACATGTTTTTCAAGCAATTTCGTTACTTCCACTGGTATCTGAGAACGAAGTCGTTCGACCGGGACACCAACTAAGCGTTCATTGAAAATATTGACCATCTTTTCCAGATCGCTTAACGAGATGCCTTCCGGGATAGATACCAAATGATTATCGACGTGCCCCTGATCCGTTATCAAGATCAACATCGCCTGATGCTGATTGATCGGTACAAAGCGAAAACCGCTAAGGCGATTCGTCGCTGTGGCAGGTCCTAGCAGAATGGAAGTATAATGTGTCAAGTTGGACAACATCGAAGCTGAATTTTGGATCAGCTGCTCCATTTCCACGTAATCATTGGAAAACAAAGATCCGATGATCTGTCTGTCTTGGCTAGTCAATGTTTGTGGTTGGGACAAATAATCGACGTAAAAGCGATATCCCTTTTCAGAAGGAACTCTTCCGGAAGAAGAATGGGTCTTTTCAATCAGACCATGCTCCTCCAAGACACCCATCTCATTGCGAATCGTCGCTGAACTGTACGGCAGATTCTTTTCTTTTATCAAGTTTTTGGAACCTACTGGCTGCACGGTCCAGGTAAAGTGATCAATAATTGCACGAAAAATCAACAGCTGTCTTTCCGTTAACATGATTATCACCTCTATTTTTAGCACTCTGAACTTCTAAGTGCTAAATACAATTATTAATTTACCAAACAATATGGTGATAGTCAACAGAAAACACTTGTTTTTTTATATTTTGTCAAAGAAGGTCAAATAAATTCTTGGAAAACATTATTTCCTAAAAAACGACCGTCACGAGTAAGAGCGATCCGCTCCTCATTTTCATATAATAAACCTTCCGCAAGCGTCTTTTCGATTGCATGCGGGAAGACATCATTCAAATTCTGTCCAAATTTTTGCAAAAAATGCGCTTTTGATACGCCGTCCACTTTCCGCAAACCTAGGAACATCTCCTCTTCCATTTTCTCTTGGAGCGGCAATACTCTACTTTGGAAAACAGGAAGTTCCCCGTTTTCGAGCGGTTCCATATATTTTTTGATCGGTCCAAAATTGCTGTAACGCTGTTCGCCCAGATAACCGTGCGCTCCTGCACCGAAACCATAATAATGTTCATTGCTCCAGTAAACGATATTGTGTCTACTTTCAAAACCCGGTTTAGCAAAATTGCTGATCTCATATTGTCTGCGGCCGTGTTTTTCCATTTCATTCATTAAGGTATCGTACATATTCGCCTCGATTTCTTGTTTCGGCAAGATCAACTGCCCTTTTTGCATCAAGTTATAAAAAATCGTTTTTGGCTCGATAATGAGCGAATAGGCAGAATAATGCGGTAGATCCAGATCAAGTGCTTGCGTGAGCGTATCTTTAAAATCAGCGAAGGTTTGTGTCGGCAAGCTGAAAATCAAATCGATGCTGACATTATCCAAACCGATCTTTCGGAGATTATCGACAGACTGATACACATCTTTTGTGGTATGGATCCGGCCGATTTTTTTTAGCAGCTCATTATTAAAACTCTGCACGCCCATACTGATACGGTTGACGCCATGGTCTTTCAAAACCTGGATTTTTTCGAGCGACAAGTCACCTGGATTTGCTTCAAAGGAAAACTCCGCGTTTTCCCGTAGTGGCAAAAGTCGATGAATAGCTGTGCATAAGCGGGCAAGCTGTTTTTCATTTAATGTCGTTGGTGTCCCTCCACCTACAAATACTGTATCGATCGGTTCTAATTCTTGCTTTCCTGTTACCATTTCCATTTCTCTGATCAACAAATCGACATAACGATCCACCGGCTGACCTTCTAAAAAGACTTTATTAAAGTCGCAATAATAACAAATATGTTCGCAAAATGGGATATGGATATAAACAGAACTCATTTTGACAAGGCCTTCTTTCTAATAAAGAGCTGCCAGTATATGCTGACAACTCTTTTTCATTTTATTATTTGGAAGGGGAATCATCCATCTTCAAGATCGCCATAAAGGCTTCTTGCGGAACTTCCACGGAACCAATCGATTTCATCCGTTTTTTACCTTCTTTTTGTTTTTCTAATAATTTACGTTTTCTGGAAACATCGCCGCCGTAGCATTTTGCAAGGACGTTTTTACGCAGCGCCTTGATGGTCGAACGCGAAACGATCTTTGTGCCGATCGCGGATTGGATCGGAACTTCGAACTGCTGCCGAGGAATAAGTTCTTTTAACTTTTCAACAATGATCTTGCCGCGCTCATAAGCAAAATCACGATGAACGATAAAGCTGAGCGCATCGACTTTCTCGCCATTAAGGAGAATATCCATTTTGACTAGCTTGCTTTCTTTATAACCGATCAGCTCATAATCAAACGACGCATAGCCTTTTGTACTGGATTTTAACTGATCAAAGAAATCATAGACGATCTCAGATAATGGGATCTCATAAATAATACTCACGCGAATATCATCCAAATATTCCATTGTAATGAAATTTCCACGTTTGTTTTGCGCTAGCTCCATTACAGCACCGACATAATCATTCGGTACCATGACAGTTGCTTTTACATAAGGTTCTTCCACGCTGGCAACATTCGTTTGATCCGGCATGTCAGCTGGATTATCCACCACGATCTCGGAACCATCAGTCATTTTGACATGATAGATAACACTCGGAGCCGTAGTGATCAAATCGATATTGAATTCGCGCTCGATCCGCTCCTGAATGATTTCCATATGCAGTAAGCCTAAGAATCCAGCACGGAAACCAAATCCAAGTGCTTGAGAAGTTTCAGCTTCATATTGTAGCGCTGAATCATTCAATTCTAGCTTTTCAAGGGCATCACGCAAATCATTATACCGTGAGGAGTCGATCGGATAAAGGCCACAGTACACCATTGGGTTCAAACGGCGATAACCTGGTAGCGCTTCTTTTGCAGGATTGTTTGCAAGTGTGATCGTATCACCGACATGCGTATCTGCGACATTTTTGATAGCAGCAGTAATATAACCTACATCCCCTACCATTAGACTATCGCGCGGGGTCGTTTTCGGCGTGAATACACCTACTTCGGTTACTTCAAACTCTTTACCGGTCGCCATCATTTGAATCGTATCACCGGCTTTTACCATTCCGTCCATGATCCGGATATTCGCGATAACGCCTTTATATGGATCAAAAATCGAATCAAAGATCAACGCTTTCAGAGGATTGTCAATGCTTCCTCCTGGTGCAGGAACTTTTTCAACGATCTGCTCTAGAATCTCTTCGATGCCGATCCCTGATTTTGCCGAAGCCAGGACAGCTTCACTTGCATCCAATCCAATCACGTCTTCTACTTCTTCGCGAACACGTTCCGGATCAGCAGCAGGAAGATCGATCTTATTGATGACAGGTAATATTTCCAAATCATTATCAAGTGCCAAATAGACATTGGCAAGTGTCTGTGCTTCAATCCCTTGGGCAGCATCAACGACTAAAATAGCGCCTTCACAGGCAGCTAGACTTCGCGACACCTCATAGGTGAAATCGACATGTCCCGGTGTATCGATCAAATGAAAAATGTATGTTTCTCCATCTTTTGCTTGATAATTCAATTGTACGGCGTTCAATTTAATAGTGATCCCGCGTTCACGTTCTAAATCCATCGAATCCAATAACTGGCTTTTCATTTCACGATGGGTCAACGCATTGGTTTTCTCCAGAATGCGGTCGGCAAGTGTACTTTTCCCATGATCGATATGAGCAATGATGGAAAAGTTTCTTATTTTTTGTTGTCGTGCTTGCATTTCTTCTTTATTCATATCTCCAGCTCCTGATAAGAACTCATCTCAATTTCCGATGGCAAACTAACCTTGATTATAGCAGTAGATGCCATAACTTTCAATCTCTCTTTGGATTTAATGATAAATTTCTATAAAATCGAAAAGTATTATTGCATTATGAAGATACTTTCGGTATAATTACTTGTGTTCTGAATAAAATTAAAGGTATCTTGAAGTAAATAAATAGTACCTCATTAGTCTGGACGGAGGTGAATGGAATGCCAAATATCAAATCTGCAATCAAACGCGTAAAAACAACTGAGACTCGTAACAGCCGCAATGCTGCACAACGTTCCGCAATGCGTACTGCTATCAAGAAATTTGAAGAAGCAGCTGCAACTAATGCAGACAACGCACAAGAATTGTATGTAGAAGCAAGCAAAAAATTGGATGGCGCTGCAAGCAAAGGATTGATCCATAGAAACAATGCTGCTCGCAACAAATCCCGTTTAGCTGCTAAATTAGCTAAATAATAGCGAAGCAAACATCACACCTTATGTGTGGTGTTTTTCATTTTATAAAAAATCCCGCTAGTTATCGAATGTCATTGGATACTCAGCGGGATTTTTTTATCTAACTTTTCGTTTGTCATGTAGTGTAAATAAAAACCATTCAAACTTCTGTTCTTTATTTCCATACCCGGTTTTCAATTCATAATCAATAGCTGCGAGTTGTTTTAAAATGAAATCCAGATCTGGTTGACTGAAATTACGAGCTTGTCTGCTAGCCAATTTCACACGAAATGGATGAACACGTAATTTAGTTGCCATCTGCTGCTGGCTATATCCTTGCTTTTCCAATATTTTTAATTGATTAAGCAGTCTAAACTGACTTGCGATCAATGCCATGATCTTGATCGGCTCTTCTTTTTGCTTTAAAAGATCATAATAAATACGCAAAGCTCCGGCAATATCAAAGGCAATCATTTTATCAAGCAATAAAAAAATATTTTGTTCCAATGAGCGAACTACGAGTTGTTCGACACTATCCACTGTCACAAGCCGTTCTTCTTGACCGTAAAGCATTAATTTTTGCAGTTCGTTCATGCTAGTAGTCAAATTGATATTGGTCAATTCAATCAAGCGATCCAACGCAGCGGGTTCTATCTTCATTTCTGCTTTTGCGATTTCATTCATGAGCCACTGTTTCAATTCTTTTTCTGCTGGCGGTTTTGCTTCAATCACAGTTGCTTGTTTTTTTATTAATTTTGTCAGTTTCTTTCGTTCATCTAATTTAGGTGTACGCGCGATAATACATAACACAGAATAAGGCGCTGGTTCTGCGAGGTAGCGTTCCAAATTCTCTGTTCGGTGCTCGATTTTGGATTTTGTTTTTTCAGCAGTTAGAAAAACGGGATTACTGGCGATCACCAAACGACGATCTCCGAAAAAAGGCATGCTTTCCGCTTCTTCGATTACCGTTTCGACAGGCGTTTCTTCTAAATCAAAATTGGCATAATTAAATTCCGAATTTTCTGCTTCTAAGATTTGGTCACTTAATTTCTTTTTGGTTTCATTGATAATATAATCCTCTGTTCCGATAATAAGATAGAGCGGAGCGAGCTTTCCTTTGTTGATACGATTCCATTCAGCTAACATATGTCCCTAGCACCTTCCTACTTTATTATCCTTCTATCGTAAGGCATCTTTCGGAAGATGACAAGCCCTAGTCTAATTTGAATGTAAAACCTTGTCCAAACGTATAGCGAATCTCGCCTTGCAGATCGGTACGGTACACAACTGCGCCTATCTGCCGCAGCGTCGCTAATGTTTGCCGATGCGGATGACCAAAGCGATTGTTTACGCCACAGGAGATAATAGCTATTCTTGGATTTACAGTTTTAGCAAATGCAAGGGACGTAGAAGTTTTACTACCGTGGTGACCAACTTTTAATATATCCGCTCGAATTGCTTTATTCAATAGCTGTACCTCCCCCTCCGCTTCCAAGTCACCCGTGAACAACCATGTTTTTCCATCTAAGTTTGCTTTGATAACAAGTGAATCGTTGTTTTCTCCCTTTCCTTGTTTGGATGGGTAGAGGCATTCAAAATGGATGCCGTCGCCTATGTCCCAACTGTCTCCCGCTCTCATCGTGTGTACTTTAGAAGAAGGCCATTTTTGTAAGGCTTTTTGCAGGATTTTCTTCTGTTCTGCGCCCTCTCCATGATATAACTGCTTCATGGTTATTTCTGCTTCCAATTCTTCGAGTGCTCCCATATGGTCTGCATCACTATGTGTTACGATCACTTTATCCAATTTTCCGATTCCTTTTGATTTCAGGACGGGGACAAGGATATTTTTCCCAACTGTAAAATCGCGCCTTCGTTTTTGCCATTTTTCTTGTTGGAAAGCCATTTGTCCGCCAGTATCAATGAGGTAATTCCCCTTGTTATTTGGTAATTGAATCAAAATACTGTCCCCTTGACCAATATCAATAAATGTTACCTTCCCTATCCAATTACTTTTACTTAGAAGCAGCAATACGAAAACAGCAATAAGGCAAATGTAGCGGGAGGTTTTTCGATTTTCCCAAAGGAGAAAAAAAAGATAGATCAATGCAAGAATAGCGATAATCAAACTTGGATGGGGCCTTCCAGTTATCAGCACTTGATACGGAATACTGCCGAGATAATGCGTGATTTTTTCCATGAAAAGCAGTAAAGGATTGCCATAAACTGCTGCTATCGGGAAGCAAAAAGAGAGAAAGGATAATGGGAGGACGAAAAAAACAAATAATGGAACATAAATCAAATTGAGAAAAATACCTGTCCAGGAGATTTGATAAAAGTGATAACAGACAATGGGGATAGAGATCCATGTTGTGATCCAAGAAAGCACAAACATCTGGCTCCAATTAGAGGTAAAGCGGCGTAAGATTTTTTGATTAGAAAGAATAATACCTGCTGTCAGTGCGTAACTCAGCTGGAATCCCACATCAAACAGCTGCATAGGGCGAATAAATAAGCAGATTATACCACTGGCACAAAGTGCGGTAAAAGGATCGATTTTCTTCATAAAAAGCGGTAATAGATAGCTTAGCAGCGCCATAATACCGGCTCTCGTAACTGATGGTCCTGCCCCTGTCAAAAAAATATAGAAGGGAATAAAGATAACAATACTGATTTTTGCATATTCATGCGGTAGCCGGATGCGAATCAGCAGATAGTATACTGCTTTTAAAAGTACTTGGATGTGCAGACCGGATATCGCTAATAAATGCACAACTCCTAGTTCTTGGAAGTCCCGGTAGCTTTCTTCGGAAAAGTTAGTGCGTTCTCCAAGTATTAATGCCGCAACATAAGCGCTTGTTGGTTGTGGTAATGTATTTTCGATATGCGTATACAAAAAGCGGCGATAGTTTTTTATGAGTAATAGCGGTGTATTACGCTTTTTAGTACCTATCCGCAATTCTTTTGCTTGAAAAACCGCCTTAATATTATTTTTTTCTAGAAAAGCAGCATAATCGAACTGGTCAAAATTTCTACTCTTCTGTGGAGGAGTCGTTTCCCCCTTTAAAAAAAGATAATTTCCATATTCTAGCTTCTGCAGTTGCTTTTTTTCGGAGAGCTGATTGATTTTATAGGTTACTTGGATTCTTCCAGTCGAGGTCTGGAGAACCGTTCGAAATTGGTTTCCGTCTATGTCTAGCCGCTCTGAGATGTAGCCATTCCGTTCACTTCTACTTTGCAACTGTGAATTTCCATGATGTGTCCATTGTAAGAAAAGCAGGTATAACAGGGTGATAAAAGCGACCAACAGCCATGTTCTTTTTTTTAAAACAGCAAATGCGCAGCAGCTAAAGCTGCACATTAAGATTGCAGTTTGTGGATAAAAATGAAACAGTGTGATGCTGAGAATCAGCGTCAGAAAAAGCGTACTTAGAGGTCTGTGCAGTCCGTTCGCCTCCGCTCTTTGGTGTATTTACTTTGCTTCTGTTATATTTTCAGAGGTAAATGGTTCACGATCAAAGATGTCTTTACTCATTTCTACTTTTTTGGTCGTGACATTCGCTTGTTCAAAAAGTTCTACCGCATAGGGGTGATTTTTATAATCTTCACCATAATAAACCGTCTTGATTCCTGCTTGAATGATTGATTTACAGCAGGATATGCAAGGAAAATGGGTCACATATAGTTCTGCATTATCAGTAGACGCACCAAACTTCGCACATTGGAGGATCGCGTTCATTTCAGCATGGATCGTACGGATACAATGTCCGTCTACAATGTAGCAGCCATGTTCCGTGCAGTGATCTCCACCTGCGATCGATCCATTATAGCCACTTGCAATAATTCGTTTGTCGCGAACGATTGTAGCACCTACCATTAAACGGGTACATGTGCTTCGTGTAGAAATCAAATAGCTTTGCGCCATGAAAAATTGATCCCACGCAATTCTTTGCATATTAAAAACTCCTTTAGCAATTAGACATCATTAAAACTAGTATAGTGCTAACGTTAAATAACCGTCAATCTTTTCTCGTCATTTTACTGCAATAAAGTTTTTTAAGCGCTCGATGGTCTTTTCACCAAATCCAGAAATATTCTTTAAATCTTCCACTTTTTGAAACAAACCGGTTGATTCGCGGTATTCAAGGATGGCTTGTGCTTTTGCTGGGCCGACGCCAGGAATACCTTGCAGTTCTTGTAGAGAGGCAGTATTGATATTAACGGTGTCATCTTTCCTCTGTTTATCTGTATCGGTTTGTTCTGCTATCTCGCCGATTTTGGCAATGTAAATACTTTCTTCATCTTTCAGTTTGGCAGCCAGATTGATTTGCTTCATATCGGCTGTTTGGTTTACCCCACCCGCCAAGTGGACTAGATCCTGTACTCTAGCATCTTTAGCAACCTGATAAACGCCAGGTTTGCTTACTGCTCCTTTAATATCTACTACAATCGTTTTTGATGATTTTGGTGTTTCAGATTCGGCTGCTTTAGTTTGATCCACTGGTTTTGGCGTAGCTTCAGCGACAGGTGCTTCAGTCCTCGTTAAAAACCAAAAAAGTAAGAGGGCACCGATCAGAGCAATGCCGGCAGTTATGAGTTGTTTGGTATACTTCCGCAAATAAATATTCATGTTGTCTGCCTCCTTTAACTACTTTTTCCACTCGAATGTCGATTTCCCTTTTTCCAGTTGGTCACATAAAAAAAAGAAATAATCCTGAGAATTATTTCTTCGCTACAAAAAAGATCCGTTCACTTGTTTCAGTAGGCTGATTATCCGTGAAATCGGCATAAACTTCAATTTTCGAAAAACCGGCTTCATCGAGCCAAGCTATGTATTGTTCCTTTGGAAAAGTGCGTTCTTTATGTAATTCATCTACTCTTGTATATGTTCCGCTTTCTTCATCCAAAAGAAAGAACGTCAATTCGTGTTCTACAGATAGTGGTGATTCGCCGGGGAAAGAATTCCAGATCGTGGCGATTTCTTCTTCCGCATCGCCATATGAGAAAGCATGAAACCCTGTCGTCATTTTATAGACAGAATGAACATCAAAAAGGAACGTTCCCGATTCATTTAGCTGTTTCGCCACATTTCGAAAGGTAGCTTTGACAGCTGCTTCTGTGTCTAAATAATTAAGCGAGTCGCAGTAACAAGTAATCACATCAAAACTTTCCGGCAAGGAAAAGGTCGTCATATCTTGGGTCGCAAAATCGATGGGAACTTCGGCAGCCAATGCTTTTTCCGTGGCTACATCAATCATTTCTGATGAAAGGTCAAGTCCTGTGACTGCAAAGCCAGCAAAAGCAAATTCAAGTGCCAGTTCTCCAGTCCCACAAGCTAGATCAAGCAATTTAGCCGCTTTCCGGTCCACATGACGCTGCGTAAATTCTAACCATTTTTGATACAGGGCAGGATCCATCAACCGATCATAAAATCCCGGAAAATATTCATAGCTCATCACAGTTTCCTCCTTACATAAAGAAAGAGATCAATTGATCTCTTTCTGCTACCTATAAATTAAATGCAGGCGTTACATCCACAGTTGGCGCATCGCCCCATAGTTTTTCAAGATTATAATACGCACGTTCTTCGCGTTGGAAAACATGTACGATCACATCGCCAAGATCTAGCAAGATCCATTTTGCTTCATCCGCACCTTCAAGTCGTTTGATCTCCACTTGGTTTTCATCCGCTTTATCTTTGATTTCCTTTGCGATCGCCTCTACTTGCTTGTCCGAGTTACCGTGGCAGATCATAAAATAATCAGCAATGCTGGATAGTTTTTTCATTTCTATTGCGATAATATCTTCCGCGCGTTTATCATCAGCTGCTTTTGCAACTGTCATAAGTACATCATAACTAGTCAAATTTATTTGTCACTCCTTTATTTTTTTCGTGCAATATAGTAATTATAAGCGGCTAATGTTTCCGGGAATACTTTTTGCTCTTTTTCGATCAAGTAAACGATTGTTCTGGAAAGCGCGAAGACCATGCCGTCATCCAGCGATTGTTGGGTAAGGCGGCGTGCTTCTTCAACACCTGGAAAATCGCGGCCAGGTTCGATGTAATCGGCTAAAAAGATCACTTTATCTAACTCAGACATTTCCGCAGTTCCGGTCGTATGATATTTGATGGCATGCAAGATCTCTGGATCAGTAATGCCGAATTCTGTTTGTACAAGAAAAGCGCCAACTGGGGCGTGCCATAGTTCCGAATGATAATCTAACAGTCGCGGATCCATCTTTTCACGCTCGATGATTTCCCGCGCTTTTGGCACATCTACATATTTTGCATAATCATGCAAAATACCGGCTAGGCTTGCTTTCTCTTCCGAAACCTGATAACGCTTGGCAAGCTGGATAGCAGTCTTTTCTACTCCAAGTGAATGCTGATAGCGTTTTTCAGGCATTGCTGCTTTTACTTTTTCTAAGATCTGTTCCCTAGTCATATAAATGATTCTCCTTTATATAATTCGCCACATTATCAGGTACCAAGTATTGGATCGAGCTATTTTGTTTTACTTTATCGCGAATAATCGTGGAAGAGATCTCGATCACAGGAATGTCGATCTTGATAACGGGATAAGGCGACTTGCGGTGATGCCCGCGTCTATTTACCCCGACAAAGTGCACGAACTTGATCAGTTCATCAATCTTATACCACTTAGGTAAAAACTCAACCATATCGCCACCAATGATGAAATAAAGTTCGCTGTCCGGACTTTCTGCTTTCCACGCTTTGATCGTATCATACGTGTAAGATTTCCCGGAGCGGTGCAATTCTCGCTCATCAATCGCAAAGAAGGGATTATTCGCCGTAGCTCCCTGCAACATCTCTAATCGTTGCTGAGCACTTGCGAGGTTTTCCTCTTCTTTATGCGGTGGGAGCTGATTAGGAAGAAACCAGATCTTGTCGAGATCAAGCTGTTCTTTTACTTCATTAGCCATAATCAAATGACCAAGATGAGGCGGGTTAAATGTACCACCAAGGATACCGATTTTTTGAACCATCTGTTTCGCTCCTTTACGACGGCAAGATGATTTGCTTTTTAGTCTTTGATTCTTTATACAAAATGATCGTTCGGCCGATGATCTGAACTAGTTCTGCGTGCGTTCGTGAGGTGATCAATTCTGCCACTTCTTCTTTCGGTACGTCACAATTTTGTAAAATCGAAACTTTGATAAGTTCACGTGCTTCTAAAACATCATTCAATTGCGTAATCATGGTAGGCACGACGCCACCTTTGCCAACCTGAAAAATCGGCTCTAACTTGTGTGCTTCTTTGCGCAAGTAGCGCTTTTGTTTTCCTGAAATCATAGGGATGATTGTCCTCCTAGTTCTTCTAATAGCTTCTTTTTCATTACTTCAAGGTTGGGCATATGTCCCGTCCAGCGTTGGTAAGCTAATGCTCCTTGACCGCTAAACATCGGCAGACCATTTTGGATGACCGCACCTTTTGTCTTTGCCTGCTTTAGAAAAGCAGTTTCAGCAGGATTATAGATGATATCGACCACCACAGTGCCCGCTTGTAAATTTGTCAATTGGATCGGTGTTTCATTTTTAGACGCTGGCAGTCCGATCGACGTTGTTTGAATAATGATCGTAAAATCAGCCAAATATTTTTCTGCTTTTGCAAGCGACCATGCTTCGTGTGTTTTCTGTACCATAGCTGCTGCCTTTTCTACTGTACGATTGGCGATGACGAGCTGCTGTGGCGATGCATCTGCTAATGCCAAGTAAATGGCCTTGCTTGCCCCGCCTGCTCCGATGATCAAGATTCGGTCTTCACTCGTGACTGCTTTGATCTCGTGTAATCCTTCCATAAAGCCAGCACCATCTGTGTTGTCACCAAGCCATTTTCCATCAGCTTTGATAACTGTATTCACAGCCCCACAACGTTTGGCAAAGGGGCTTAGTTCATCCAAATGCGGAATGATACGTTCTTTGAAAGGAACGGTGACGTTAAAACCGTTAAAATCGCCAGCGAGTAGATGGGCGATCTCAGCATCGAAAGCTTCCACAGAAACTTGGATCGCTTCGTAATTGGCGTCACGCTCTTCTGATCGAAAAGCAGCATTATGCATACTTGGCGATAAGGAATGATTGATTGGATTGCCGATCACTGCATATTTTTCCATTGTTGACCTCTTTTACTACACAAGCGAACGTCTAATACTGACATTGACTCCTTCTGGCACCCAGGCAGTGACTTTTGCATTGCCTTCAGGAACCGTTACCCAGCCTAATCCAGAAAAGACGATATCTTGTTTTTCTTTTAATTGGAATTGATACGGAACAAGTTTGGGCAAGTCCGCGATTTCTTCTTTTGTCGGCGGTGCTAATACTTCACCGGCTTGTGTTTCATAAAGCTGCGTCGCTTTTTCTAATTTCGTACGGTGTGTTTTGAGTTGATTTGACATGTAAACGACAAATGATTTCCGGCCGCCGCTCTCATAGTCTAAACGTGCCAACGCACCGAAGAAAAGTGTTTGTTCTTCGTTTAATTGGAAAACAAGCGGTTTGATCTCGCTTTTCGGCATCATTAACTTCAATGTTTTTCCAGAAACAAAATGAGCCATTTGATGATGATTGATGATCCCTGGTGTGTCGACAAGCAATTTGCCGTCTGCAAGCGGGATCTCGATCTTATCAAGTGTTGTTCCAGGGAATTGCGATGTGGTCACCACATTGCTCTCACCGGAAGCACGTTTGATGATCTGGTTGATCAATGTGGACTTCCCGACATTTGTACAACCAACGATATAAACGTCTTCTCCGCCTCGCAAGTCGTCGATCGTATCTAACAGTTCATCAAAGCCAGTATTTTTTTCTGCACTGACGAGAACAGCATCTTTTGCCTGTAAGCCTAGCTCTCTCGAACGGCCACGCATCCATTTTATCAATTTGTCGTGTTTCAACGATTTTGGCAGCAAATCTGCTTTATTGCCGACTAATAGTACCGGATTATCACCCGCAAAACGGTTCAATCCCGGTAGCCAACTGCCATCAAAATCAAAGATATCGACAACATAGACGATCAGCGCTTTTTTTGCTCCGATCGTATTCAAGATCTTTAAGAAGTCATCATCTGTAAGCGAGACATCTTGAATCTCATTATAATGCTTTAAACGAAAACAACGTCTACAGATAATCGTATCTTTGTCTAACGAAGATTTCGGCGCATAGCCGATCTTTTCAGGATCTTCGGTTTGAATAACGGCTCCACAGCCAATACATCTTAATTCTTCTGTCAAAGTGAATCCTCCCACTTTAGATTTGTTTTTTTACGAAGTGATTTTAAGATCATTCGTTCCATCATACGGTTAAACTTTGTAATAAAGCCGTCCGTTTCTTTTACTGGCTTCACGAAAATCGTATAAAGTTGCTGCCGGTTCCCGCCCCATATATCTGTCATGATCTGGTCGCCGATCATGATCGTTTCTTCCGGCGTTGCATCAAGTGCCTCCATCGCTTTTTTAAAATTGCCAGCTAATGGTTTCTTTGCTTTTGCCAAAAAAGGGATCCGTGCTGCTTTCGCTACGCGTTCTACCCGCATTTCATTATTATTGGATAGGATCATGACTTTGATCCCCTCTGCTTCTAAGATCGTAAACCAGTTGATGACTTCATCGGTCGCATCTAACTGATCCCAAGCCAGCAGGGTATTGTCTAAATCAGTCAAAATAGTTGTTTTCCCCATCTCACGAAGATGTTCTGCTGTTATTCCAAACGGAGTCTTTAACATTTTGTCTGGTGAAAATTGTTTTAGCACTTCATTGGCACCTCATTTATTCATATGATTACATTATTTTATCACAATTCCCTCCTAAAATGTCAAATTTCCGTATTTCCTAGGGTTTTAGTAGTTTCCTTTTGAAAAAAAATGCTATAATAGGCCTATTATGAAGGGAGGAATAAAGATGAGTGATTCCTATTCTTTGAATTGGAACCTGGACGCGATTTATTCAGGAGGAAGCGGTTCAGAAGAATTAAAAGAAAGTCTTGCAGCGTTAAAAAGCGATTTAGACAGCTTTGTACTACATATAAAAGATTGGGTGATCCCTACTCGAAAAGAAGATTCCGTGGAATTCTTATTATTGGTCAATCAGCATGCTGATATTACAAAAGGGCTTCTTAATAGCAGTAACTTTTTAGAGTGTCTTGCTTCAGCAGATGTGAACGACACACGAGCGAACGAGCTCGCTTCGCTCGTTTATGAATATTTTTCGATTTTGCATACAGCAGAAGATGATTGGTATGACAAATTCGCTTCGATCCGTGATGATGTTTGGGAAAGACTACTGAACGAAAACGGATTGAATGAGATCCAGTTTATTTTGAACGAAGCACGCACTAACCGCAAGAAAAAAGGCAGCAAGGAACAAGAAGCCGCTATCAATAGTTTATCCGTCGATGGCTACCGTGGTTGGTCTGATCATTATGATACGATCGTCGGCAAAGTACGTGTTACAGTCAATCTAGATGGCGAGGAGAAAGAATATTCTGCGGGGCAAGCACTTAACCTGCTCAATCACCCGGATCGTGCTGTACGAGAAAAAGTATTTCGCGCGTATACGAAAGCATGGCAGGATAACAGCCGCTTATTCGGCGACACGCTCAATCATTTAGCTGGATTCCGTTTAGCAACGTATCAGTTGCGTGGCTGGGAAGATATCCATGCCGAACCGCTCGATTACAACCGCTTAGATAAAAAAACCTTAGATACGATGTGGCAAGTCATTGACAATCATAAAGCTAAATTCGTCACTTTCCTTGAAAGAAAAGCAAAAATCTTGGGACTTGAAAAGTTAAGCTTCTACGATGTGGAGGCGCCCCTTGTCTTCTCTGGTGAGCCTAAAAAATACAGCTACCAAGAAGGCGCTGATTTTATCATCGAACAATTTGGCAAATTCAGTCCAAAAATGGCGAAATTCGCTGCATACGCATTCAAGGAAGAATGGATCGAAGCAGAAGACCGAGATAACAAGCGTCCCGGCGGCTTTTGTATCGATTTCCCACTTGAAAAAGAAAGCCGGATATTCATGACGTATGATGGAGCGCCTGGAACAGTCGCTACGCTTGCACATGAATTAGGTCATGCTTTCCATTCACACGTGATCCGAGATGAGGCTTTTGAAAATACGGATTATGCAATGAATGTCGCAGAGACAGCTTCTACATTTGCAGAAATGATCATTGCCGATGCTTCGGTAAAAGATGCGGCGACAAAAGAAGACAAGATCACATTATTAGAAGATAAAATCGGCCGCAGTATTGCGTTTTTCATGAATATCCATGCACGTTTCTTATTTGAGACTCGCTTTTATGAAGCGCGAAAAGAAGGTGTCCTTTCCGTTGACCGCTTGAATGCATTAATGGAAGAAGCACAACGCGAAGCTTATATGGATGCGCTTGATGAATACCATCCGCAATTCTGGGCGTCGAAATTGCATTTCTATATTGCCGACGTGCCATTCTATAACTTCCCGTATACATTCGGATATTTGTTCTCGCTAGGCATTTATCATATCGCTTTAGAAGAAGGCACAAGCTACGAAGATAAATATATCGCCCTCTTGCGCGATACTGGTGCGATGACGACAGAACAATTAGCTAAGAAGCATTTAGGTGTTGATCTGACAGAACCCGCTTTCTGGGAAAATGCTGTTCAGACAGCAGCAAAAGATGTAGATGAATTTTTAGAGCTTACGAGTGAGCTTTGAGACTAGAATAGAGAACAGGAAAGAAGATCTTTCTTTCCTGTTTTTTTAAAAGCTGTGCCAAGCTCCTACATCAATCTTTCGAACGAAAAATACGAAAAATTTTTCAGACAGTTTTTTATAGTCATACTCTGCTTACGTCACAAATTAAACTCCATTATTATTGTACCGATAGATAATTATCCATTACAGCGATGGCTTTATCTTTGAAATCATAAGACTCAATAAGTCAAATAACAAAGGAATCGCATGAAATCCATTTTCGAAAATGGTGTTTCCATGTGATTCTTTTTTGCTTTTATTTTAGGTGAACAATAACTTTATATTTCCGTCGCTTGGAATGAACACATAAAATTTAACTATTTATTTTTTAAAGTAATGAAAATATTTTTTTCACTTTTTTTACTAATACTGTTACCAGCTAGAACATAATCAATAGTTGCTTTTTTAGTGTTTTTTTCGTAAGTAATATAATATGTTATCTCACAATTTTCTATTTTATTTAAGTCCCGTTTGTTCTTCAACTTAGTACCATCAAAATATTTATCTCGTCTTAGAACCAGCTTTTCCCATTGCTTATAATCACTTTTCGTGGTAATTATTTTATACACATCATCCACAGAATCGGCCGTATAATAAGTATTATCTTTAATGACATAAAGGTCTGATTTAGGGATGTCCATACTCTTGACTGCTTTTTCAATAGGAACTTTGGCTTTAGCTTTGAGATACCACATGTTCCCATAATAATAACCATAAGAACCCCCAATAACTAGCACGACAACTACAATAATTCCGATTACTATTTTTTTCATAATAAACCTCGTTTCCTTAGTAGGTTCCTATTTTCTTAGGATAGTATTTCGCTGTAAATGTTCGTGGAATCATAGATGGGGAAATCCAATCTAAGCCGGCCATTGCTGGCTCGATTGCATTTATACTTCCGCTTCCATAATAATATGATTGAAATACCATTTTAGAACAATAATTCGGATTCTTATTCATTGTAGCAGTGGAAACTTTATATTTAATGTGCTTATTTTTTTTATAAGCATGGCTACTATTCCAAAAAGTTTTATCTGCATAACTAGCAACTTTGCATGTCCATTTCCTCCTATTGATTCATTCACAGGCACTGCCTATTCAAGCCAATTCCTCCAACAATTTCAAAATACAAGACGCGGATTGTTTAGAAGCAAGTTCGACAAATGTATCAAATGAATCTGCTGCTTTTCCGTCTGCTGTATCAGAAATCGCGCGAATGATAACAAATGGTATCTCAAAATGAGAAGCGGTTTGGGCAATTGCGGTTGCTTCCATCTCTACCGCCTGTACAGCAGGGAATTGCCGCTGGATAGCCTGTTTTTGTTCGCTGTTAGAGATGAAGGAATCTGTTGTCACGATCAAACCGTAATAAGCTTTGTTGCCAATTTCTTCCAAAGCAGTGTTATAGATCGATTGCGCTAGTCTCGCTAATTTTTCACTACCTCGATAAAAAGCTGGCATTTGTGGTACTTGGCCAAATTCGTAACCGAAAGCAGTGGCATCGACATCGCCATAAGTCAGCTGATCAGAAATAATGATATCACCAACAGAAAGTTCCGAACCCACTCCTCCTGCTGTTCCAGTGTTGATGATCATTTCTGGTTCAAAGTTTTGACAAAGGATCGTAGTACCGATTGCAGCATTCACTTTGCCGATCCCAGATTGAAGCAAGATGATTTCTTTGTCATGGATATAACCTTTATAAAAAGTTGCCCCTTTAAGGACGATTTCTTCTCTATGTACTAATTTTTCTTTTAGTAGTGCTACTTCTTCTTGCATAGCACCGATAATTCCGATTCGTTGCATAATTTTCCTCCTTAAAAAAAGAATGGCACTTAGACGCAGTCCCATTCTTTTTTATCGTTTATCATTTGTTTTCAATACTTCTACTTTTGTGGCTGCCCAACCTTCGTTGTCTTTCCAAGACAGATAAACGCGGAAAGCCTTGTCAGGCGTTTCTTTTTTAGAAACCGTGGTAATTGCTTCCGTTGCTGGCTTTTTACCATGTTCCACAAACCAGACAGACATATCGTCACGCGAGATGTCTGCACCTTCGCTTGCTGCTTCCAGCTTTTCTTTCCAATCAACACTGCTGGAGTCATACGAATTGATGTGTTGACCGGTTTGTTCCGTTTTGACCGCTTGCCAGTTTTTCGTGATCACTTCAGAGACATTAGGATCATCACTTTTTTCGGTCTTTGTTTCTTCTTTTGCTTTTTCCTCTTTTGCAGGTGTTTTTTCTTTCTTAGAAACACCTACAGCATCTTCTTTATTTTTAACAGAAGATGCTGTTTTGGTATTGGAAGGAGTTTGTTCCTTTTTATTCGTTGTAAATAAAACAAACCACAAACTTAAAACGATCAATAGTGCGACGACAATAATCAAGATATTTAATATCAAGTTGGTTTTTTTACGCTTCGTATTTTGCTCTTGTCTGGAAGCATCCACCATATTTTGCGAAACGCGTTTGTTTTTTGTTTGTCTGCTATTTGCCACGTGTATTCACCGCCTTTATATCCACTAGCACGAAAGCTGATTAAGAAGCGCTGATCGCGATGATCTTAACTGTCATTTCGCCGCCAGGGGTTTGGATCTCTACTTCTTCGCCGATCTTGTGTCCTAAAAGTGCTTTAGCGATTGGAGAATCGTTAGAGATACGTCCTTCAAATGGATCTGCTTCGGCGCTACCGACGATCGTGTAAGCTTCTTCGTCTCCGTCAGGAACTTCCGTAAAGGTTACTGTTTTACCAAGTGTCACTAAATCGTTGCTTGCATCTAAAGCATCAATGATCTGCGCATTGCGGATCATGTTTTCCAGGGTTGTGATGCGACCTTCTACGAATGCTTGTTCATCTTTAGCAGAATCGTACTCGGAGTTTTCTGATAGATCACCGAAACCGCGAGCGATCTTGATTCTTTCTACAACTTCTTTACGTTTTACCGTTTTTAATTCATGTAATTCTGTTTCTAATTTTGCTTTCCCTTCCAGGGTCATTGGAAATACTTTTTCTTGAGCCAATCTAGTTCTCTCCTTTATATACACATTATTTCTTTATTGCAAGAAAAGCACGGAGGCTACTCCGCACTTTGAAATGAATATTTACCTTATGTGAGAATCATCCATCGTTTTCTCTTCCAGTAAGCAAACGTTTCAATTTTCACTAGGGAAATTTTACCGTAATTTCTGCCATTTGACAAGCAGAAAGGCATATCTTTTGAAAATGCGGTTATTTTGCTTGCAGGATCGATGCTATTTTCGTTGTCATCAAGTCAATAGCCACGCGGTTCTTCCCACCTTCTGGGAAAATAATATCTGCAAATTTTTTAGTAGGTTCGATGAATTCATTATGCATGGGTTTGACAACTGACAAATATTGATCGATGACAGACTCCATTGTTCTGCCGCGGTCATTGATATCACGGGTGAGCCGGCGTATAAAGCGGATATCGTCATCCGTATCGACATATACTTTGATATCCATTAGCTCGCGAAGACGCGGATCTTCCAGAATCAAGATCCCTTCCAGAATAATCACTTCTTTTGGTTCTTGAATGATTACTTCTGAGGAGCGTGTATCGATGGTATAGTCATACACTGGTTTTTCTATTGTCTCATAGTTGAGTAGCATTTTCAAATGCTCGATCAAGAGATCGGTATCGAAGGCAAGCGGATGGTCATAGTTCGTTTTCCGGCGTTCTTGCATCGGTAAATGCGATTGGTCTTTATAATAATAATCTTGTTCCAGCATGAGGATAGAGTGTCCCTGAAAGTAATCATAAATAGCTTTTGTCACGGTCGTTTTCCCGGAACCAGAGCCGCCTGTTACTCCTACCACGATCGGTTTCTTATTCTTATTCATTATCATGGCTCCCTTTTTGTTTTCGCTTCGTAATCGCTAATCCATCGCCCAAGGGGATGAAACTGGTTGTAAAGTCAGGATGAGCCGTTAAAAATTGATTAAATTCACGCATTTTCCGTGCAACACGTCTTTTCTTCTGCAAATCGGGTTCAAGTTCTAATGCTAAGCCTTTAAAAAGCACATTATCTGTGTAGATAACACCCTCATCTATCAGCCTAGCAGTGAAAAGAGTAAAGAATTTTTCGTATTGTGCTTTGGCTGCATCGATAAAGATCGCATCAAATGGCCCATGCGCTAAGATAGCTTCCGTTTGTTCCAAGGCATCAGCAAACACGACACGAATCTGGTCTTCTGCTCCGTAAGTATTGATATTTTCGATGGCTTGATCATAGCGCTCTTGATCGCGTTCCACCGTAATGATCTCTGTATGCGGTAACCGTTCTGCCATGCGGAGCGCGGAATAGCCAATCGCGGTTCCCAGTTCCAAAATGCGTTTCGGTTGTTGGATTTCCATGATCATCAGCATGGTCTCTAATGAATCTGGCTCCATGATCGGAACGCCGTCTTCTTTTGCCCGTTTCTCCATTTCCTGAAAAAACGGATGACGTGCGGGTATTTGTTCTTGCAAATAGGTACGAATCAAGTCGTCCATTGTCATTCTCCTTCAATCAATTTCCTTGTGAAATATGTTTTTCTTTTAAAGCATTGTGTTCTTCTAACGTTTTAGAAAAATAAACTTTATGTGTTTTGCTATTCGCTAAGAAATACAAGTAATCCGTCTTAGCAGGATGAAGTGCTGCTTCCATGGAAGTGACGCCACTATTAGAGATAGGGCCAGGAGGCAATCCAGTGTTTTTATAGGTATTATAAGGCGAGTCCACTTCCAGATCCTTATAATAAGTCCTTGTTTTGTGCTTTCCAAGTGCATAAAGGACAGTAGGATCTGTCTGTAGCGGCATTTTCACTTTGATTCGGTTATAAAAGACACTCGCGATCTTTGCTCTATCTGTATTTTGCGTCGCCTCTTTTTCAATAATAGAAGACATTGTTAAAAACGCTTGGACAGATTTCTTTTGCTTTTTCAACTGTGGTGCATAATCCGTGATCTTGACGCTAGTTGCTTTCAACATCTCTTCAATGATCTGTTCTGCGGTTGGATGGGTTTGTTTGAATTCATAGGTAGCTGGATATAAATAACCTTCCAGTGGATGAAGAACGGATTTATGTAATACTTTTTTGCTGAGCATATCCGGATATTTCGCGATCATTTCTTTTACAAAAGCAGGATCATCCATCGTTTTCAGAACCGCTTTTTTGGAAAGTTTTGGCTCGAACTCAGCGATGCGACTGGCGATTTGATCCACTGTATACCCTTCCGGAATAACCAATTTTTCTGGCGGGACCGTTTTGCCACTTTGGATCTTGCTTACGATCTGATCAACACTCATGGACGGTGATAATTGATAATTACCAGCTTTGAGATTACTATTATTATATTTGACATAAAAAGAAAAAATCCTTGCGCTGCTGATAACATCTTTGTTTTCAAGCAGTTCAGCAATTTGTTTACTGCTAACACCATTTGGTATCTCCACAATTACTTTTTTGTCGCTGTCTGGTGATTTTGCGTCTAATTCTGATTTTACATAAAAATAACTGATACCAGCGATGAGAAGAAGTAAAACGACGATGCTAACGATGACCACGGTGATGATTTTGCTCGTTTTCTTTTCCATTATAGACCTCTTTTCTCTCAGCAAATTCCCTATTTATTATACAGACTTTCGCGGTAAATTGCTATGTTTCTTCAAAACTTTAATTAATATTTAGAATTAGCAAGGCAATCTAGTGATGACGATTTCGCTTTTTTTCGGTATAATGATTAAGCTGTGATTTTATTAAAAGGAGTCCTTGATCGTGTTACATTCACTTATTCATCTATTACAAACTTTCACACTCTGGCTTGTTGACACATTAGGACATTTCGGGATTTTTCTCGGGATGACGATCGAAAGTGTATGTATTCCGCTACCCAGTGAGGTTATCATGCTCTTCGGCGGATTCATGGCGGAAGCCGGGAAATTAAACATCGCACTTGTCGTCATCGCGGGCACACTCGGGAATCTCTTCGGTTCGCTTCTTGCTTATTATGTGGGGAAATATGGCGGAAAAGCCTTTATCTTGAAGTATGGTAAGTTTATTTTCTTAAATGCCAGTCACTTAGAAAAATCAGCGCTTTGGTTTGAACATTATGGTGCAGCTACTGTATCTTTCGGCAGATTGTTGCCGGTGATCCGGACTTTCATTTCCTTACCAGCCGGAATCGGAAAAATGAATATATATAAATTCGTGATTTACACAACGCTAGGATGTATTCCCTGGAACCTTATGCTGACTTGGCTTGGGTACTCGCTCGGTTCCCACTGGGGCGCCGTAGAGAAATACATGCGGCCGATCAGTTATTTGATGCTGATCGCAGTTATTCTCTTAGTCCTTTATGGCTTATATAAACTATGGAAGAGAAGAAGACCTGCTGCTTGATCCAAAAACGAAAAAAGCTACGCAACCTGTTACTGGTCTGCGTAGCTTTTTTGCTGCCCGATTATTCTTCTTCGCCTTCTTCATCTGCGAGGAATGTAGCAAGGATCTCTTCGATCATATCCCATTCTTCATCTGTTTCAACTGGTTCTAATTTACCTTGATTTCCTTCTTCATCTTGAATATAAGAAGAAGCGAGAATCTCGATCTCATCGTCTTCGCTCGCATCCGCTGGGAAATACAAAACGTAAGATTTATCAAATGCTTCCGAATCGAAATCAAATAAAATTTCGTATGCTTCTTGTTTTCCTTCTTCATTTGTGATCCAAATCAAGTTTTCCTCGTGATTATGCGCATGGTTATGGTTGTGTTCCTCTGCCATGTTTTCACCTCTTTTAATTATTTGTATCCAAGTAGGACTGCAAGATCATCACAGCTGCCAACTTATCGATCACTTTCTTGCGCTTCCCTCTTGAAACGTCTGCTTCAAGAAGTGTGCGTTCAGCGGCCTGAGTCGTCATCCGTTCATCCCACAGTACTACTGGGAGTTGTACTCTTTTTTCTAAGACCTCTGCGTATTTTTTTGAGCTTTCCGCACGAGGACCTAATGTGTTATTCATATTTTTCGGCAGGCCGACCACGATTTTCGACACTTCATATTCTTGCGCGAGTTCTTTTACGCGATCGTACCCGAATTGTTTGGCAGCTTCGTTGATGGCAATAGTTTCAATGCCTTGTGCTGTCCATCCAAGCGCATCACTGATTGCGACACCGACTGTTTTTGAGCCGACATCTAAGCCCATGACCCTCATTTAGCGTCGGATTGGTGAGTCTTCATATAAGATTTTACCAATTCTTCAATGATTTCGTCACGTTCCAGTTTGCGCACCAATGTTCTTGCATCGTTGTGTCTTGGAATATAAGCAGGATCGCCTGAAAGCAGATAGCCAACAATTTGATTAACTGGATTGTAGCCTTTTTCCTGCAAAGCGTTATACACTTCTTTCATGATCCGCTTCACATCTTCTTCAATGGAATCATCGCCGAAATTGTAATACATTGTTTGATCTTTTGAATCCATATCCTCACACCCCACTTTTGTTTACAGCTTTGTTTCCTACATTTTACACTATAATGGGGAAAATAACAAAGAAATCCAAGCGCTTTTCGCGAATTAAATCATTCTTATTGAATACTTATCCATTCTTTTACAAAAGCAAGTGCTTCTGGCAGTGCTTCGGGGTTCTTACCGCCTGCTTGAGCCATATCCGGCTTGCCACCGCCGTTTCCTCCAACGCGCGCTGCCACTTCTTTGATCAGTTTGCCAGCAGGGTATTTACTGCGGTATGCTTCACTGACGGCTGCGATCAGATTGACTTTTCCTTCTTCGCTTGTTGCAAGTACTAAGACGCCTTCCAATTGTTTGTCTTTCCAGTTATCGACAAATTGGCGCAATTGGTTCATATCTTTGGCATTTACTTTTTTCGCGATTACTGGCACACCGTTTACTTCTTCCGGTTGTTCAAAAATAGCTGCACTTTCTGTATTAGCAAGTTTCGCAAGGAGCGAATCGTTTTCTCGTTTGACTTCTTTTAATTCTGCAAGCAGTTGATCCACTTTTTGCGGTGCTTCACTGCTGTTTGTCTTCAGTTTTGCTGCCGTTTCTTTGAGAGTCGTTTCTTGTTCGGTAACGAAACGGTACGCTGCTTCGCCAGTAACTGCTTCGATTCTGCGTGTGCCGGCACCAATACCAGATTCGGAAATGATCTTGAACAAACCGATTTCAGAGGTGTTTTTAACATGGACCCCGCCGCAAAGCTCGATCGAGTAGCGTCCAACTTGGACAACGCGCACGATATCGCCATATTTTTCACCGAAAAGTGCCATGGCACCAAGTGCTTTTGCTTCATCGATCGGCATTTCTTCAATAACAACCGGGATCTGTTCCCAAATTTTTTCGTTGACGGCTGCTTCCATTTCGGCAAGTTCTGCTTCTGAAATTTGGCTGAAATGGGAAAAATCAAAACGCAGCCGTTCCGGTTCTACTAGAGAACCTGCTTGGTTAACGTGTTCCCCCAAGACATTTTTGAGTGCGCGATGCAATAAGTGAGTAGCGGTATGGTTTTTGACCGTACTTTTACGTTTATACGTATCAACGCGCAAGTCGACCTCTTCTCCTGATTTTAATACGCCTTCCTCGACAAAAATGCGGTGTAGGTTTTGTTTATTTGGTGCTTTTTGGACATCTTTCACATAAGCAAGACCGCTTGTGGACTGGATTGTTCCGTGATCTGCGATTTGACCGCCACTTTCTGCATAGAATGGTGTTTCGCGGAAAATCACTTGTGCTTCTTCACCTGCTTTTACTTCATCTACTAATGTATCATTTTGGATCAAATAAACGATTTGGGAGCGGCTCTCGGTATTTTCATAGCCGATAAATGCGCTTGGTTCTGTCAATGTAGCCAACAATTCTCCTTGGACCTGCATCGACTTCACGTCTGCCCTTGCTTCCCGAGCACGTTCACGTTGTTGTTTCATTTCTGCTTCAAAACCTTCATGATCAACTGCTAGTCCATGATCTTCTGCGTATTCTTCTGTTAATTCCACTGGGAAACCATACGTATCATACAATTTGAAGATCGCCGAGCCACTGATCGTTGCTTCGCCTGATGCTTTTGCTTCCTTTAAAATCGTCTCTAAGATCGCAAGTCCTTCGTTCAGTGTTTCATGGAAACGTTCTTCTTCGCTACGAATGATTTTTTGGATAAAGCTTTCTTGCTTGCTTACTTCCGGATAATAGCTTTTCATGATCGAACCGACAACTGGAACAAGACGATACATAAATGGTTCGTTGATACCGATCAGTTTTGCATAGCGGACAGCCCGGCGCAGCAAGCGGCGCAAGACATAGCCTCGCCCTTCGTTAGAAGGAAGTGCTCCATCGCCGATCGCAAATGCTACCGTACGAATATGGTCAGCAATTACTTTGAAAGCAACATCGGTTTCACTAGAATTGCCATAACGTACATTTGCCAATTTTTCAGTTTCTTTGATCGTTGGCATAAATAAGTCTGTTTCAAAGTTGGTAGGTGCGTCTTGGATAATGGAAACCATACGTTCCAGTCCCATCCCAGTATCGATGTTTTGCTTTGGAAGCGGTGTATAACTGCCATCTGGATTGTGGTTGAACTGTGAAAATACTAGATTCCAGATTTCCAGATAACGTTCGTTTTCGCCGCCTGGATAAAGCTCGGGATCATCCGGATCGTTGCCGTAGCTTTCGCCGCGGTCATAGAAGATCTCACTGTCTGGGCCGCTTGGTCCCACGCCGATATCCCAGAAATTATCTTCGATCTCGACAATGTGCGCATCGGCCAAGCCAACTTTTTCTTTCCAGATCGCTTTTGCTTCTTTATCTTCTGGATAAACCGTTACATATAGCTTTTCCGGATCGAAGCCGATCCATTTTGGACTTGTTAAAAATTCCCATGCCCATACGATCGCTTCTTCTTTAAAATAGTCACCGATCGAGAAATTTCCGAGCATTTCAAAAAAGGTATGGTGTCTGGCTGTTTTACCGACATTTTCAATATCATTTGTCCGAATGGATTTTTGGGCATTAGAAAGCCGTGGATTATCTGGAATGACTGAACCGTCAAAATATTTTTTCATCGTTGCTACTCCGCTGTTGATCCATAATAATGTCGGATCATTTGCTGGAACTAATGATGCGCTTGGTTCGATCGTGTGACCTTTTTCTTTGAAAAAGTCTAAAAACATTTGTCTTACTTCTTGACTGCTTAATTGTTTCATTTCAAAGTTCCTCCTCTTTTTTATAAGCAAAAAAAGCCCACTTCATTGCTACAGGGACGACTGATCGCGGTACCACCCTGTTTGCAATGATGTAGACTTTATCATTACCTCTTTATAGTCGTTAACGCAGAACTGCGGAGTCTTGATTTCGAAGGAGAGCAATGGACAATTACTACATGGCATCCTTTCAGCGAACGGATTGCCTCTCTGTTATGCGTATGATCGTCATCATATTCCTTCAGACTCATATCTTGATTTAGTATTTAACCAAATTATATAGAAGGCACGTCAGGTTGTCAATAAACGTTTCCTGCTTTTTCGAGGAATTTTCCCGCCTTCAATGTCAACGTCACATCAGAAACTTTGGCGATTTCCAGATCATGCGTGACCATGATGACACATTTCCCTACATCGTGTGCCAAATTTTGAAAAATAGTGATGACTTCTTTGCTGCTTTTATCATCGAGGTTACCGGTCGGTTCATCGGCAACGATCAGTTCAGTTTCACAACATAGTGCTCGGGCAATGGCAACACGCTGCTGCTGACCACCACTAAGCGTTAGCACTTTCTGTTTGGCCATTGCTTCTGTGATTCCTACTTTTGCTAGCATTTCGAGTGCCACTTTCTTTTTATTCCTCTTCCGGACTTTGGTGATCTCCATTGCAGTTAGAACGTTTTGCAGCGCCGTCATGTACGTCAACAGATTGTAGCTTTGAAAAATAATCGACACGCCTTTATTACGATATTTCTGCAAGCCCATTTTGCGGATATTCTGATCTTTGTAATAAATATCTCCTTGATTTGGACTATCAAGCCCTCCTGCCAATGATAAAAAGGTTGTCTTCCCGGACCCGGATCGGCCCACGATCGTATAGAATTTACCTGCTTCAAATGTTTGACTGACATCATTCAGGATTTTACTTTCTGGATTTTGATACCAATATTGGATATTTTGAAATGCTAAAATTTGCGTCATTACTCTCACCTACTCCTGTTTAGTTAAAATTTCTTTTGGATTCAAACGTACTACGAAAATGGCTGGGACAGCAACAGCAAAGAATGTGATTCCAATGCCGATCAATCCCATTTTCACTAGATCGGCTAAGCTGATGTGCACATTTAGAGCGGTGATCGCAGTTTGTTTTGTGTTCGTATTCGTTGGCTGACCTCCGAAACCACCAAAGCCACCATTTGGTCTGCCGTTTTGCTGATTGGTTGGCTGGGTTGTTTTTTCTGAACTATTTTGGTTATCCAGTAATTTATTCCCTGCTGCTTGTGCTAGATAATGGCTGCCAGCTGCTGATACTGCAAAGGCGAGCAATGCAACGATAAGTAATTCGACAAAAAACTGACCAATCAATTTGCTGCGTTTTTCACCGATCGCAAGTAAAACACCCATTTCATATTTTCTGGCACGGACTTGCATAATGATCAGCAGTGCCAAGATCAATGCACCAGCAATACTTACTACATAGACGATTATTTTAGCAAAGGAGGCGACATTGTTGATTGGACCCACCATTTGTTGGTACAGCGCGTCATTAGCATCTAATTGATAGACGTCGTAGTCCACCGCTTTTTGTTTTTTAGCGGCACTTACAAACGAACTGATATTTTTCGCATCGTCCATCGAATAGACCGCCGAATCAACTTTGTTTTTATAGCTGGAGCCTTTTAAAGTATTAGCAACTGTGTATGGCGTATAGATTTTGTTATAGGGATTTAAAAAGGAAAAATTAGCAGCTGAATCGCTGCTGCTGGATTTATTGGTATAAATACCCACGATTTTTAATTTGACGGTGTGTTTTTTATCGCTGGATTTGATTTTAAATGTATCACCGATTTTCCAGTCATTCGCTTCTGCCAACGTCGCTTCCACTAATGCGACGTTTTTCGAAGTGTCATCGCTTGTAATGGCTTTGCCGGAGGTAAGGACGCTGGTTTTCGCATCGAAATCTGTTGAGCTAGCACTGTCTAAAACCCCACTGACGCTGAGATCAGCCTGTGTCATTCCCTGCCCGCCTCTCGCTCCTCCAAAACCGCCTTGGGAATTCGAGCTGTCTTGATTATCGGAGTCATCCCCAGAAGACTTGATCGGGTCAAAGCCGCTGGCAAGCGCTTGGGTACTGGAATATAGATTATAAGTGCTGACATGATTCAAGGAAGCTACTTTTTCTGCCGCGGATACAGCGATCGGGCTGCTCTCGAATTTTGGCCGTTCTCCTTGCTGGCTCTGCATCTTTTCACGCTGTTTATCGCGGTCGACCGATAGCGTGACAGTCGATCCGAGTTTTTCTCTGGCTTGCTTGGTTGCGATATTTGTCGCCGACTGGATCGCAAATCCCGATAAGACGAAAGCACAAACGACAGTAAATACAATAAATTGTAAAATGGCCCTTCCTCTGCGCTCTTTTAGATTAAGCAGTGCACGTTTTAAAAAATTCATCATCAGTTTCCTCCATTCCTTGGTTCTTTTTTAGATTATCGGCAAGATATGAACGAACTGTGAACAAAGTATGATAAAGCTTTTAAACTTTCAAAAATCGGCAAAAGTGCTTGCAAATCTGCTTGTTTTTCGCTAGCTTTAAAGTAGTTATAAAAGAGGTGGAACGATTTGAAATTATTAATGATTGAAGATAACCATAGCGTCTGCGAAATGATGGAATTGTTTTTCATGAAAGAAACGATAACGGCAACTTTTATTCATGACGGTCAAGAAGGACTAGACCGCTTTTTAGAAGAAGACTGGGAATTTGTCATTATCGACCTTATGCTCCCTTCCTTGGATGGCATGACGATCTGTAAAAAAATAAGAGAAGCAAGCGATGTTCCGATCATTATTTTAACAGCAAAAGAGTCGGAATCCGATCAAGTTCTAGGGCTGGAAATGGGTGCAGATGATTATGTGATCAAACCATTTAGTCCAATCACGCTTTTGGCGCGCATTAAAGCAGTCAAACGGCGTCATCATAAAGTCGAGGGCTCTCAACCTAGTTCGATCATCCGTACAAAAGATTTTGTAGTGGATTTGCAGACTCGCGAAGTCCTTCATCTAGGGAAACCACTAGGTGCACTTACACCGAAAGAATTTGATCTGCTTTATTTCTTTTTGCAGCATCCGCGGCAAGTTTTTTCGAGGGAACAGTTGCTGGAGCAAGTGTGGGGTTATCAATTTTACGGAGATGAACGCACAGTCGATGTCCATATCAAACGGCTGCGTCAAAAAATCGCCAATCAAAAGCAGCATTACTTGTTTACGATTTGGGGAGTAGGTTATAAATTTGAGGAAGTAGCTGATGATCAATGAGATTTAAATTCCAATATCAATTGTTTGCTGTCCAATTTCTCTCACTTTTGATTGCTTGTCTGCTGATTGGTTTTTTGACCTCGCATTTTTTTAAAAATTATTTCTTTGAAAGTAGTGTCAATGAACTAAGCGAATATGGTGTTAAAATTGCGGATGATGATCTTTCCAAACCCGTCTTAGATACGTATCAGCGTTTATTGAGCGTGAAAAATATCCATTACACGATTTTAAAGCCCAATAATCAAATCGTTTATCCCAATTTCAATCGCCCACTTCCGCCGAGTTTCAAAATCAGTATGGCTGAGAGAAAGCAGCTAGAAAAAGGCAAAATCATCTCTCATCAAATGGATGATCGTTTTAATCAAACCATGTCTATTGTTTATATCCCGATTTTAGAGCAAAATGAGCTTCGAGGAATTATTATTTTGAATTCTCCAGTAAGCGGAACAGAACGCGTCATTGGGAAAATCAATGCCTATATGTTCTACACGATCATCTTCTCTGTGGTGATCGCCCTGGCAATCAGTTTCCTGCTCTCAAAAATGCAGGTCAAACGGATCAACCGCTTGCGTAAAGCAACAAAAACGGTCACGCAAGGAAATTACGACATCCAACTCACGAGCGGACAACTTGATGAGATCGATGATTTGACCACCGATTTCAACCAAATGGTGCAGGCATTAGCGCGATCCAAAGCAGAAATCAACCGCCAAGAAAAGCGCCGTCGCCAGTTTATCGCAGATGTGTCTCATGAAATGCGCACACCACTTACCACGATCAGTGGCCTTTCTGAAGGACTTGTCAATGATTTGATTCCAGCCGACCAATTTCCGCGCTCTTTAGCATTGATTGAAAAAGAAGCAAAACGGCTGACCAAATTAGTAAATGAAAATCTGGACTATGAACGAATTATTTCCAATAAAGTCCATCTGCAGCAAACCTCTTTTAAAGTGCTGCCATTTTTAAATACGATCAAAGATCAAATGCTTCCGCTAGTTAAGGAAACTGGAAATGAGATCAAGATCGACGCTCCTGAATCGCTCCAGATCTACGCAGATTATGATCGACTGACTCAGATCGTGATCAATGTGGTGAAAAACAGCATTCAGTTTACCAAAAAAGGGACGATCACATTACAAGCTACTTCTAATTATAAAGAAACGCTACTCACGATCACGGACACCGGCATCGGTATGGATCCAGCAGAATTGACTCAGATTTGGGAACGTTTTTATAAAGCAGATCTATCGCGTACAGATACAAAATATGGGGAATACGGTATCGGTCTTACCATTGTTAAGCAGTTAGTAGAACAACACCATGGGCGAATCGAAGTAAAAAGTAAGCGCGGGGAAGGAACCACATTTTCTCTATACTTCCCCGCTCCTTCTGTTCAGTGAGCGCTTGGGAAGACAGTCCCCCATACGCGATACGCGGGACACAATGATGATGTGAGGAGCGTCCTCTGCGACCTGCATTACTTATGACGAACAAGAAAAATCTAATTCTCGTTTGGCACTGGCGAAGAACGATTTCATATCGATACAAAGAGTGTCGTGATAGGGGATTTTCTATGTGTACCATTTTCCTATTGCCCTTCTGACAGATTTTCTGTATGCTCGGATAGATTTGCATGTCTTGATCTTCATACGTCATTGAAATGACCTCCTCCAACAATAACAAACGTTCTATTTGGCAAGTTAAAAATTTATTGAATAATAAAAGCTCCAGTCAAAAACTGAAGCTTGCGAATGAACACATAATAAAAAATTTATTTACTAATTTAAAAGATAACTAAAATATTGTTTATTCTTTTTGTAATTAACTGAATTTCCTGCAAGGATATAATATTTTCGTACTTTTTTAGTATGAGTGTCATAGACAAATTGATAGGATGTTTCACATTTATCTATTTTATCCCAACCCTTCTTCTGATGCCAAGAACTTCCATCTACGTATTTTTTTCCTTGCTAACAAACTGTTTCCAATTTTGGTAATCTTCCTTTGTAGTGATTTCTTTTT
The DNA here is from genome assembly GCF_000148995.1 of Listeria grayi DSM 20601. GTDB lineage: Bacteria > Bacillota > Bacilli > Lactobacillales > Listeriaceae > Listeria > Listeria grayi. The sequence continues at coordinate 777,008 of NZ_GL538352.1, read as the reverse complement.
TAACACTATCTCCTATAGATTCAGAACCATACTCGTTTTCCTTCATCACATAAATATCCTTTTGAGGGATTTTTGAAGTCTTGATAGCAGCTTCTATGGGCTTTTTAGCTTGCATTTTTTGGTAGTACAGATTGATATAGTACTTCCCTTCAACTACAGCAATAATTAGTACTATAACCACAAGTACTCCGATAACGATTTTTTTCATAAGACATCTTCACCTCTTTTTATCAATATGTACCAACTTTTTTAGGAGCATACTTTCCAGTAAATGTATTAGGAATAGCTGCTGGCGAAACGAATGTCAACCCAGTTGTCGCTACTTCAATACCCTGTTCCATAGTAATAAGCTTGATATACTAGCTTGGAACAATAATTGGGATTTCTTGTTAAAGTCCCTGCGCTTAAATTATAGGCAATATGTTTATCTATTCATAGTTAGCATATAATAGTTGCGCAATTTCTTTATTCCATTTGCTATATAGATATGTAAACGGATTTATATTTTTTTGTTCAGCACCCAGTTCATAAACATCTTCATTGCTTATAGAGGCTGCGCTTAAAAAAAAAGGAAGTAAAGCTATCATTCTTAGCAAAAGAAGTATAGTTAACATAGATTATTTTATCTAATTTCACTCCCGCGATGTAACTTAAATCTGAAACCCTATTAGCAATAACATACTATTATTGATTAAACCGATAAAACATACCATAAATACTATTAAGATCAGCCAAGAAAATTTCTTATGGAACATACAATATCCCAATAGGAAAAGTGCAACGATTGGTAAACCGATTAAAAAAAGCAAAAAGAAAATATTATTATCCAACAACCAATTTGGTAGCTTTTCATAAGTTCCTGAAAAAATTAAAACATGTGAAAAGCATGCCAGTAAAATTATAGTATATGTAAGTAATTTCTTAATACTAATCATCCCCCTTTAGTAGAATTATCTGTGACTATTCTAAAATATTATTGCGCAATAGTTCACATGTCAAGTTGCTTTTCTGATTTTATTAAAGATTTCGTAGTAATCTTGGTAGGAACCGCGATAAAAAAACATACTCCTTTTCCTAGAAAATGGGTATATCACATCGAGCGACAGACATATCGGATAAAAATAGAAGGCTCTACCTACTTAGTTTAAGTTCCTTCAGGTAAAGGCTTAACATTTGGCGTGAAATATCGGTGCTTTTTTCAATATCAACTAACGTATATTTATACTTGTTAGATCCGTCTTATTGCAGATATAAACCGATTGCAAGCCTCAACTTTGGATCTCATCCGATGTGAATTTTTTATTTTCTTCCTTTGTCTTATATAGATGTTCAGTGTCTATCAGATATCTTCTTTTGATTCAATTTCCTAAATGCACTTACTTTTTTAAGTATCCAAACACATCTAACTGTTCTAATCGTTTTTGTTACAATCATTCTACGCAACTTTCCAAAATCTTCACTTGTATTCATGGTTATTATTCCAGCCTCTCTCTATATAAGTTCACGGAAATTTTGTCTCCGTGACTACCCCAAGCAATAATTATATTAAATTACTTGTTTTCCATAATAGAAGGATTATCAGATAAATACGGTTTAATCTCTTTTGTTATACATTTCGGGTACTGTAATAGACTGTCCCATACTTGGATTCACATTCCATATGTATGTCTTTCTTTACATCGATTTTTAAAATCTCCACCATTTCTACCGGAGAAATATCCCCAACACAAAAATCACGATCGTTCTTTCGGATCTCAAAAGTCTCTCTGTTAGCACTTTTTGGACTATAACGGAGCTTTACGGGCTGTTTAAAATTCAGCTTAATAAAAACCGGAAGTAAATATACGCCTTTACGAAGGTAATTACCCTACACCTGCTCCACCAAGCAAAGGGCCTATGCAATTTTTCTAAAAATGAAAGGAGTTTCGGACATAAAAACCAGGAAAGAAAAGCATTAATTTTACTTTTCTTCCCTGGTTTTTATGTAGCAACTAAAGTTTGGCAATACACTTACTTAAGTTTACTGCCAATAGCGCAAAGTCCCAGCCACTTTTCCAGTTACATCTGTTTATTTTTATTTTCCATATATTGATAGAGAATCAATTCCATAATAGCAATTGTTGAGATCCTAGAGGTGATATCTAGTGAAGCAATCTCGATTTCATCTGTAAAAATATACAAATTGATGTCACTCATATTCTGAATGATATTATTGTCTGCGCCGGTGATCGATACCAGCATTTGAACTTGATTTGTGTTCTTTAGCTGTCTGGCGATCTGGATCAATTCGATGTCGTGGCCGCCATATGTAAGAATAAAAACAATATCTGTTGATTGAATATGGACTGCTGCTGCCTGACGATATTGATAATCTTCCGGGAATTCTACAAAAAAGCCGCTCATCGTATATAGGTATTTGATATATTGGGCCGCATGTTTGCTCAGCCCTTTAGCAAAGATGTATATTCGCGGACGATCTTGAAGTACTGCCGTGATACGGTTGATCTTATCTACTTCCAAGACACGCACGGATTCGATGATGTTTTTTAAATATTCTTCGCGGTAGTCTTGCTGATCAACAACGAACGGTAATTGTTTGGAACGCTTTTTATCCAATAATGTAAATTTTAGAACTGTTGTAAATTCACTATAACCGACAAAACCTAGTTTCCTTACGAACCTCAAAAAGGTAGTCGTAGAAACAAAGCATTCTGCCGCTACTTCACGTATACTTTGGTGCTTGATGACATCCATGTTCTTGACCACATAATCGAATAAAATTCGTTCGTTACGTGTCAGCATGGAAACATGTTTACTTACCATTTCGAAAAAATCCATTGCCATTCCTCCAGAAGTTGCTTATCTCTTCTTTGCTATTATAAAGGAAAAAGGGATAAGGAAACAATAGGAATAAACCTGCTGGCAACCACTGATTGAAGTGATTGCTAGCAGGCCTGAGTGTTTATCTTGTAATAACCGTTCCTGCTCCTTCTGTCAATAAATTAGGCAGATTTTCCAGTGAAGTGATAACGGCTTTTCCATGCGGATTGCCCCTTACAAATTGGATCGCTGCTTCGATTTTCGGTAGCATGCTCCCTTTTGCAAAGTGATTTTCTGCTTTATAAGCCTCTAGTTCGCTGGTTGTCACTCGCTGTAATTCTTTTTGATCAGGCTGATTGAATCGGATCGCAACGTGTGAAACACCAGTCAAAATAATCAGCTGATCAGCCTGAACAGCTTCAGCTAATGTTGCAGCAGCAAAGTCTTTATCGATTACTGCTTCGATGCCGACATATTCATTTCCTTCCTGGATCACAGGGATACCGCCACCGCCTGCTGAGATCGTCACGACATCATTTGCGATCAGTTGCGCGATCACAGGATATTCTTTGATCGCGATTGGTTTCGGCGATGGCACTACTTTCCGATAACCGCGTCCTGCATCTTCTTTGTAGACAGCCTTGGTGCGCAATTTTTCTTCCTGCATTTCGGTTTCTGTCAAAAAAGGACCGATCGGTTTCGTTGGGTCTTGAAAAGCTGCGTCACTCTTGTCCACGATGACTTGGGTGACGATCGTTGCTGTTTCTTTCTGTAATTGATGATTTAAGAGCGCTTCATCCAGCGCGTTCTGTAGCCAATATCCGACACTCCCTTGTGTCATCGCTACACAGGTATCTAGTGGCATCGCCGGATTTTTATCGGAGTGAGCTGCTTCTTGCTGTAAAACTAAATTGCCGACTTGTGGCCCGTTACCATGCGAAATGATCACTTGATGTCCTGCGGTGATCAGTGGGATCAAATATTCTGCGGTTTCTTTTAAAACCTTTTTTTGTGCATTGGCAGAAGCATCATCTGTTAAGATGGCATTTCCGCCAAGTGCTACAACGATTCTTAATTTTCTCATCTGCTCTACTTCCCATCTGGTACTTGTTGTGTAATACAATGGATATTACCGCCGCCCAATAATATTTCTCGAGCACGCACGCCAACGACTTTACGATCTGGATAAAGTTCTGTCAGCGCTGTTCGTGCTTTTTCATCATTTGGATCACCGAAAAGTGGGAAAACAATACCACCATTTGCAGTATAATAATTGATATAGCTTGCTGCTAAGCGGTCGCCTTCTTCTCGCGGAAGTGTTCCTGCTACAGCATCTACGCCCAAGCTTTCTTCTTCAGTGATCAAGATCGGTTTCGGTACTTCTAATTTGTGGACCTCCAATTTCCGGCCTTTGGCATCTGTTGCCTCGCTTAAAATATCGAAGCATTCTTTAGAGATCTCATATTGCGGATCCTCTTTATCATTGGTCCACGCAAGTGCTACAACTCCTGGACGCACATAATTAAGGATATTGTCGACATGTCCATTCGTCTCGTCTAAATAGATTCCACGTTTCAGCCAGATGATCTTTTGGATATTGAGATATTCGCTCAAGATCTTTTCGATCTGCGCTTTGGAAAACTGGGGATTGCGTCCTTCTGACAGCAAGCATTCTTCCGTTGTGATCAATGTCCCTTCACCGTCTACGTGGATAGAACCACCTTCAAGCACAAATTCAGGAAGTTCATAACGATCACAAGCTTCGATCTCACAAACTTTTTGTGCGACCATGTTGTCATTGTCCCAAGGGAAGTATAAACCATCCACTAAGCCACCCCAAGAATTGAAAGTCCAATCAATGCCGCGAACTTCTCCGGCTTCGTTTTTCACAAATGTTGGGCCGCAATCACGAACCCATGCATCATCGCTCGCCATTTCGATCACACGAATCTCATCCGGCAACTGATAGCGGGCATTTTTATATTGCCGATTGCTGACTAAGACCGTCACTTTTTCAAATTCGGCAATCGCCGTTGCTACATTGGTAAATGCTTGTTGCGCTGGTTTTGCTCCTAAGCGCCAGTTATCTGTACGCTCCGGCCAAATTAAATAGCAGCCTTTATGCGCTTCAAATTCACCCGGCATACGGAAACCTTCTGCTTTTGGAAATCCATCAATTGTTTTCATCTTTCTTGTCCTCCTTTTTACCATTCGCCACACGAATACATATCTCACCGATAACCGCTGTTATCACGAAACCAATCAAGATCGGAACTTTTCCAGTTATTTCTGCGGAACTTCCGTTTAAAGGAACCGCTGAGAAAATCAATGTGATTCCAAGAAGTATCATTGGTACAAATGCTACAAGGCGAATCACCCATTTTGGTCCAGGAACTTTAAACGGACGAACTCTTTTTCCATCACTTTTCCGCAACTTCAAGAAAGCTGGGAACATGACCATGTAGGAAACAAGTAGCGCGATCACATTGAGTGCGAAAAAGGCCCAGAAAATATCTTTATTCGGTATGAATGGTGCCACGATAATCAACACAGAAGCAACAACACCGTTCATCACATTCGCTCCGATCGGCATATCGGTTTTTTTGCTAGCGATCCGAAATACTTTCGGCAAATCTTGATTTTTTGCTGCATACATGGTCACATAATTAACACCAAGCGCCCATGAAATCAAGTTAGCAGCCAATGTATACATAAACATGATCCCGATAATGATCACAAACCAATTATTGTGTCCGATCATCAGCAAGAAGCTGTCGATCAAACCGCCTGATGTCGAAAGGTCGCCTACAGGTATGGCTGCGCCGATCCCAAATGCTGCTAATACATAGAAGAAAGCAATCAAAGCCCCGCCAATGATGATAGCTTGTGGGATTTGTTTTTTGGGATTATCCATATCTCCCGCCAGTGTCGTCACAACTTCAAATCCCAAGAAATTGAATAAAATGATCGAAATAAATGATAGACTGTTCAAATCAAAAGACGGTAACAATGCCTTACCGGAAAAGTCATTTGCTAGTCCTTTCGTAACGGCAAAATAAATACCGAGCACACCTAAGCTGACCATGATCGCAACTTTGCAAAACGCTGCGATATTCAAGATCCATTTACTATCACTAACAGGAAACGCGCTAATCAGTGTGACAATCCATACAAATACCAGCTGGATAATGATCGATGTCATGGTTGATATATGAAAAGAAAAAATCTGTGTCATTACTTCTACGAACAACACCGCTAAGCTCGCCATCCAGATCGGAAAGTTGATCCAGTAATACCAAGCGACTCTACCTCCCCAGCGTCTGCCAAATGCCCTTTTTACCCAATCATAAATGCCGCCTTCATCATCATACGTCGTGCCGAGTTCTGCTGATACCAGCCCATAAGGTAAGAAAAACAAGATCAGCAAACTGATCCACCAGAAGAACTGACTGGGACCGATCGCAGCTGCCGGTGCCGCGGATTCTACAACTAGAATAACGCAGACAGCCATAAGCACCGCGTCAAATAAGCGGAATTTCTTTTTTTCCATTTGCACTCGCCTCTTTTATGAGTAGGGAAAAAGCAGCTGACCGCTTCTTCCCCTATTTTCTATTGCTTGTTCGGTGCCTTGCGTAGCAATAATTCCAGTTCGCTGTCATAATGGTCGCCCACTTTTTCAGAAGCTGGTTTAACGAACGGCTGCATAAAGTAAACTAGCAAAGCACGCATTGCTGTTAATCGATTTTCTGCTTCATCTAAAACCACACTGTAAGGTGCGTCGATCACTTCATCCGTCACTTCTTCGCCGCGCGTTGCTGGCAGGCAGTGCATAAATTTCACGTGTGGTGCCGCTTTATCGATCATTGCTTTATTGACTTGGTATTTTGGATAAAAAGCATTCATCCGTTCTTCTTCGGAAAGTTCAGCTTCGTACAAACCATACCAAACGTCTGTATAGATAAAGTCAGCATCCTTGATCGCTGTTTCCAAATCTTCTGTTACCGTATAGCTTCCGCCGGACACTTTACAGTTTGCTTCTCCAATTTTGCGATGTTCTTCTTTTAATTGGAAACCTTTTGGCCCGAATTGTACAAAATCCATTCCTAATTTGGTAGCCATGAACATCGTTGAAGCACATACTTGCGTCGCATCTCCGACAAAAACGATTTTACAATCCTCGATGTTTTTACCTGCTGGAAGATGTTCGATCATGGTAATGGCATCGCCAAGCTCTTGTGTGGGATGGTTGTAATCACTCATTCCGTTGATAACAGGAATAGAAGCGCTTTCAGAAAGCTCCACGACGGTATGATGGCGTTCAACGCGTGCCATTAAGATATCGACTAAACGAGATAGCACTTTAGCAGTATCTCCAACGGATTCGTGTCCACCCAATTGGATCTGACCAGGAGCTAGATATTGCGCATGTCCACCTAATTGTGTCATCGCTGTTTCAAAAGAGACACGCGTTCTCGTCGACGATTGTTCAAAGATCATCCCGAGTGTTTTATCTTTCAATAATTTCGGATAATGTCCATTTTTGATAGATTCTTTCATTTTTAATGCTAAATCGACCATAAATAAAATTTCTTCTTTGGAAAAATCTTTTGTGTCTATAAAATCCTTTACCATGTTTTCCACCTCGTTAGATTATTACAAGCCGGCTTGCTCGAGTAATCTGATTACTTGCTCATCATAATACAAGAATAAAATTTGGAAAAGCCTTTTCCAAGGTTTCGCAACAGACTAGAGAACCTTGTAACTCGTTTCATTTCGCGTAACATGTTATGCACATAAAAAAACAAGCCAAAAAGGCTTGTTTTAGACTGAAAAAAACATCATTTCAATCATTTTCGTGCTGTTTTCAGCTTGGCGAAAAATGATTAGATTTTAGGCAAAGTTGAGTACCGAAGCGGTGCGTACTCGTAACGCGTGAATCGGAACGCAGGCTTTAACGACGAAGATGATCGTTTTTCGCCAAGCTGAAACAAGCCAGAAAGGCTTGTTAGCAATAAGAACGGTTCATCTTTTTTTTCCGCGAATACTCAGCCAAATAATAAGGCCGATAATGATCACGATGACGCTAATCACCGAGATTGGTATAAAGACTTGAAAACTTAATGCAGCCAGCTCCATGAACGACTTCCTTTCTGCGTATGTATGAAAGGATTATATCACTTATTGAGCAGCAGGAGCCAGCTTTTTCCATTTTCTGATCTTCGGACGGAAATTGGTGAATGGTGCTACTGTATTGATATGCAACCATTTCACCACTGGCCACATTGCCTTCGTCGTTGCCCAATTTTTTTGTCCCGGCTCCATTAATTCACGCTCTGACAGCAACGAGACCCAAGCGCAGACTTTTTCCACCAATGCGGTCAATTCTGTTGTCATCTCTTGTAGAGTAGCAGCTTCATACCGCTTATAAAAAGATCGATACAGTCCTCCCAGATTATTCCATTTATAATCCGCTGTTGGAGTTTGAACATTTTTGCCTGCTTTTTCGTCTTCCTCCCAGCTCAATAGCAGATCTAGCCAGCCCAATTGATAAGCCAACATTTCTGCAGGAGTTTTGTCGACTTCCTCCAACCGAAGATCTTTCAACGCTTCGGGCACATTTTCAAATTCGGAGATAAATGTTTGATAGGCCGTTTGTATGGCTGCTACTAATTCTGCTCTATCCGCATAAGTTCTCATCTTTGTTCTCCTTCCGCCTGCACAGCGAACTGAATGATCACGCCAAATGGATCCTTTACAATCGCATATGCTTCGGCAAAAAAGTTTTTTCCTAAGGGAATAATGACTTTTGTTCGTTTATCCATTGTAACACGTTCATAAAAATCGGTCACTTGCGCTAAGGAACTGCTGTAGAGGCATAGTGATAGATTATTTCCTGTCACTACATCTGTGCCTTCATCCATCGTATCATCGATGATGGATAGCTCTGACGAACCGATTTCTAACACCGAATGCGAAACAAAATCTTTTTCTGATTCAGGAAATGTATATTCCGGATCCATTTTTGCTTGGATTTCAATATTAGTGATCTGGAACCGAACCTTTGCATCAAGATTTTTTTGGTAAAAAGAAATAGCTTCCTGCGCCTTTCCATTTAGAGATAAAAATGTAGTTACTTTTACATGCGCCATCATTAAATCCTCCTTCTTTTTGATAGTCTAAGTATATGCTATAATGGTGTCAAAATACGGCACCATCGGGAGAATTAAAATGAAAAAAGATGAACGCTTGATCCAAGAGTTACTATTTATCAATAGCCGTAAAAGGTTTAATCTGCGGGATCTTATGGAACGATTCGCTATTTCTAAACGGACAGCGCTACGCGACATCGAGGCGCTAGAACGGATCGGCGTGCCTTTATATTCCGAGCGCGGCAGTCATGGCGGTTATCATTTGCTGGAACATAAATTATTACCTCCAATCTATTTCAATGATAATGAGTTGCACGCGATTTTTTTCTCACTCCAATTATTGAAATCATTGCTTGTGACGCCTTTTGAACAAGATTACCAGCAGATCAAAACAAAACTATTAGCGGTACTCTCCCCACCTCAGCAAGAAAAGGTCCTGTTCGCTGACCAGATGATCCGCTACACCGGAATGGAGCAACATCAAGAGTCGCCGCATCTCAAAGCTCTTTTTGACGCGATTTTTCAAAAGCAAGTCATTGTGATTACCTATACACGCTATCATACAGAAATTCGCGAGATCCAGCCACTGCAACTACAAACAATAGATGGTAACTGGTACTGTTCCTGTTATGACCTCACTAAACAGGCCTTTCGGATTTTTCGTTGTGACTTTATCGAATCTGTAGAACAGTCATCGAAGGCGGCGCTTGTGTTTACACCGGAAGAGCTGGAACATCGCTATCAGGACCAGTTGCGTGCTGATCGTCCCTATCGCTTCCAAGTCCAACTTTATCCAGATGGAGAAGAACAATTTTATAAACGGCATTATGCGAATATGAAGCTTGTGCGCACCTCCGATGGCACTTACATAGAGGGTACTTTCGGCAAACAGGAAATTCCCTTTCTAGTTCGTTATTTTTTATCATTCGGGAAAACGATCTCGATACTCGAACCAAGCGAATTGAAAAAGGCTTATACAGCTTATCTTAGGGAATTGCTTGATCGCTGTGAGTGAAAAACCCTTGTCCTATTATACTGACAAGGGTTTTTCGCTTAATTATGCTACTGCTTCTTCTTGAGATATTTTCTTGCGTTGTCCACGGAAAAAGAGAATGATAAGCAGGTTGAATACAATAGCTAACGTAATGATGATAAACAGATCCTACTGGATGCTTCCGCCAATGGAGAGCGTATTACGTAGCGCATCGACGGAATACGTCATTGGTAAAAATGGATGGATCGCTTGGAAAAAGCCATTGGAAAGTTGAACGGGATACGTTCCTCCTGAACCGCCAAGTTGCAAGATCAAGAAGATCAGCATCAAGAACGAACCGGCTTTTCCTAGCGCAAGGGTTAAAGAAGCAGATAATCGCCATGAACATCAACGACGTGGCTACTAAAACGCCGAATGTTTGCAAGATCGCCACTGGTTCTAAACCATTCACAAATGTCAAGAAAATCACCATTAAGAGCGCTTGTAAGATTCCGACTGCTCCAAGAACAGACATTTTGCTCGCCCACCAACTGACGCCGTAACGCGGATATTGTTTTGGCGAATAAATGTTATACATCATATTCAATGTGATCCCGCCGACAAATAGTGCCAGTGACATCATATAAGGTGCCATTCCTGTCCCATTGTTTACGACTTTCGCTAATTCTTCATGTTTGGTTTTAACTGGTTTTGCCATCATTTGATAGGTTTTATCAGTTGGATGGAGTTGGTTGATCTTTTCCCCGCCAGTTTGCAGATTAGTAGCAATTTGCTGGTTCCCATCAACGATTTTTTTCATATTTTTCTCTATTTCGGAGGAACCGGCTGCCAATTGCTCAGAACCGTGGTGAATACCGGTTGCCCCGTTATCCAATTGATTTACTCCAGCCGTTAGCGTGCTGCCCTTAGCTTGTAAAGTCGCTAAGCCGGTTTGTAGATTGGCTGCCCCAGTCGCCAATTGCGCTGTTCCATTAGTCAGTAGCGGTACTTTGGCATTAAGAGTAGTCAAACCGTTATCCAGTCCAGAAGCTCCGTTTTGCAAAGCTCCCGACTTAGCCACTAATGTACGGCTTCCTTGCGCAAGTTTGCTACTGCTACTTTCGAGTTGGGAAACGGAACTCGTTAACTTCGGTAGTTGTTGATTGGCCTGTTTTACAGCGCTGTGAGTCGTTTCTAAACCTTGGTTCAATTGAGCAGCACCTGTTAAAATACTTTTCCCTGAACCGCCTATAGCTGATGCAATTTGCTGATTAGCTGTCAGTAGTTGTTTAGTTCCGCCATAAATGCCAGGTTGTGCGTCTGTTCCCGAATAGCCTGCTTGAAGAGCAGCAGCTGTTTGAGCCACATCACGGACTTGCTCTGTAAGTTTTGTTGTGGAAATATTGGTCTGTAGTTGATGAACTGATTGATTCGTAGTTCCTTGTTGTTTTTTCAAAACCGCAAGTTTTGCTTTTAACGCTTGCATACCGTCCGCATCCAAGTCACTTTTATCTGCTAGCAGATTGTCGATTTCTTGGAGTGTTGCCTGTTCTTTGTCACTTGTTTGGACAGCAGATTGGATGCTTTCCTGGGAAGTGGCGATTTGTTCATTCAAAGTTTGTAGTGTGCTCGTCAATGCTGGAATCTTTGCTTTAGTCAGTGCAGTCATTCCCTGCTTCAACTGTTCCAGCCCCTCTGATAAACGAGCAGTTTGCGCTTTCGCTTCTTTGCTTGTTAATTTTGTATTCAAACTGGAGACTGCATTTTCCAATTGCGAACTGCCGGTCTGCAGTTTTGCGATGCCGTTCTCTAAATGGCTGGATTGCTTTTCCATTTGCGGCATTCCTGTATTTAGCTGCATTAAGCCATTATTCAGTTGATCCATACCTGAGCCAACTGTTTTTACACCGCTGACAAATTGGGTTGTTCCCGTCGCTAATTCATCGGCTCCTCCGGCCAAGGCATCGACTCCTTGTGCAAGCGGGGCTGTTTGTGTGGCAAGTTGTTTCGTTCCTGATGCTAGTGTGCTGCTGCCTTTCGCAACTTTGCCCACGCCATCTTGATATAAATCGAACCCTCGCTCTAATTTGGCGGTTCCCTGTTGGAAAGTAAGTGTACTATCCGCTAGCTTTTGTAAATTCGCAGTCAGAGCTGCATTTCCTGATTGAATTTTCCCGCTACCGTCTGCCAATGTTTTATTTGCTTTTCCAGCCTTTGTAAAACTGCTGCCAACTTCTTTGAATTGTCCGAATACGCTTGTCGCATAGATTTCTGTCACTTGTGAGGCAATACTGTCTTTCAGCGCTGTTACTGCATTTCCCATAAATTTTGATGCCGTGAAGTTGTGCCCAGCCATCGTTTGATAGTTGATCGTCATTTTCTTTGGATCGTCTTTCAGCAGAGTGGTTGCATTTTTGGAAAAGTCCTTCGGGATCGTGATCACCATGAAGTATTTACCACTTTTTAATCCTGCTGCTGCCTTCGCTTCTGTGGGGAACCGAAAATCCAGTTTCCCATCTTTACGCATGTTTTTTTCCATTTCATCGCCGATCGCCATTTTTTTGCCATTCATTTTTACGGGCTTATCGTGATTGATAACCGCTACCGGTAGTTTCTCCATTTTTCCATATGGATCCCACATGGAGCCCAAAAAGGTGACTGTATAAATGGATGGAATGAAACACATCACACACAATACGATTATTAAGAGCTTTTTATTAAAAATGCTCTTCCATTCTGCTTTGATCAACTTGATACCTTCCTTCTCTTACTTTCCCTTAAGTGGGATTTCTTTCCAATCTACACCCTTATTGATTTGTTCGGTATTCATTAATAACTGTGAAAATTTGTATTGTCCCAATCGTATTTTAAATAATTCTTCTGCTTCAAAAAATACATTTAAAATCTCGCTTTCTTTCGCTTCGATGATATCTTCGTACAAGAAAACTTTTGCCGCTAAGTTTGTCGAATGGATAAAACTTTCTTTTCCTTCGATTGCTTCATAGATATCTAACATCGTAAAATCCTCGGCTTTTTTTGCTAAAATAAAGCCACCGTCTTTTCCAGCTTCCGAAGTTACCAGGCCTGCAACGACTAATTGCCGCATCACTTTTTTTAGATAAGAATCGGAAATCCCAAGACGTTCACTGATCGTGTAGCTTTTTAATGGTTTTGCTTTATCCTGGGTTTCTAACATAATGAGAATACAGATTGTCTGCTCAATGCCATTTTTCAGTTTCATGAGTCGCTCCTTTCGTGGATAAGTTTTATCTATGGATATATAATATCTCTTATTAGAGAAGATAGCAGCTTTTTTTGCAAAAAAATAACGCATCAGTGAAATCCACTGATACGTTATTTATCATGCGCTCGCGAATTGCTCCGGTGTTATTCCTTCCATTCCGATCATCGGATCGATTTCTTCCACATTTGTCATGGTCAGGACTTTCAAACTGCTTGTTTCATCGAGCAACACATCTTCGCTCACAAGTCTGTCATATAACGTGGTATTGCGTGTATGCTCATTGATTCGTTCGACACCTGCTCGAAAAGCTTCTTCTTCGCCGCATATAATCAAAAACTGACTACTTCTTGTAACGGCTGTATACAAGAGGTCGCGTCGTAGCATCCGGTAATAGCTTTTCACGACCGGCATGATGACGATCGGGAATTCACTCCCTTGCGCTTTATGGATCGAACAACAATACGCATGCGTGATCTGCGTGAATTCCTGCCGATAATACGTCACTTCGGTCTGATCGAATTCCACAACGATCATATCTTGTTTTTCTGTATTTTCTTTTGCATAAATAATCGAGACGATTTCGCCGATATCGCCATTAAAAACATTTTTTTCCGGCTGATTGACAAGTTGAAGCACTTTATCATGTATCCGATATTTGATATCGCCGAAAGCAACTTCTTTACGCTTACCCGTATCATTTGGATTAAAGATTTCCTGCAGCTGGCGATTCAAAATATCGATCCCGGCTGGACCGCGGTACATCGGTGCCAGAACTTGAATGTCCTTCGCCCGAAATCCCTTTGCTTTGGCATTTTTGACCACTTGTTCTACGACGTCACTGATTTGACCAACTTGGCAATGAAAGAAAGAGCGGTCTGCGCTGTTTTTCGTAAAATCCGGAGGTAATTGCCCCTCTTTGATCGCATGCGCCATTTCAATGATCGAAGAGCCATCCTTTTGGCGGTAAATATCAGTCAGTTCCACTGTTGGGAGCTGTTTCGATTCAAGGATATCTTTCAGCACTTGACCTGGACCGACTGACGGCAATTGATCCTGATCGCCTACCAAGATAACTTGCATATGCGCAGGAAGTGCGCGAAAGAGCTGGTTCGCCAGCCACACATCGACCATCGACATTTCGTCCACGATAAGCAAGCGTCCATCGATAGAGCGTTCTGATTCATCATCCAAGTTCTCTTGCCCATTCATGCCAAGCAAACGGTGGATCGTCATCGCCGGAAGTCCAGTCGATTCCGACATTCGTTTAGCCGCTCTGCCAGTTGGGGCTGCAAGCAGGATAGGAAAAGCCGCGCCATCTTTATAGGCATGCGGATCTAAGCTAAGGCCATGCAGTTCCGCAAATAGTTCGACGATCCCTTTGATAACCGTTGTTTTCCCAGTACCCGGACCACCTGTAAGTGCCAGCATCGGTGACATCAGCGCTTGTCTGATCGCTTCTTTCTGCGTTTCTCCAAAAGAAACCTGCAAGCGCTCCTCTAATTCTCCGAGTGCTAACAAAAATTCTGATTCTGGAAACTGCTCTGCATATTCAGTTTGTTTCATTATTCGCTTCACATGGTAGGCAAAACCGCTTTCCGCAAAATAGAGAGAAGGTAGATAGATCCGTGTGTTTTCCCTTATCAATTTTTGTTCCTCTGCTAAGACAAGCAGTTCCTTTGCTACTTCCTCATGCGAGATCGTTACCGGTTCACTTTCTTGGAGCAAATGGATCACTTCTTGGATAAGCGGCTCTTCTTCCATATATACGTGCCCTTGCTGCATACTGATCTGATCCATTGTATAAAGCAAACCTGCGCGAATACGATCAGGATGCGCACCGCTTAAACCGAGCTTACGCCCCAGTTCATCGGCACGCTGAAATCCGATCCCACGAACATCTTCAATCAACCGGTAAGGATTTTTTTCGATCACCTCGATCGCATCTTGTTTATAAGCCTGATAGATACGCATGGATAGCTGAGGTCCAAACCCATATTCATTGAGCTTGACCATGACATGTTCCAGACCTTGATTTTCCCGAAGTGTATCGATCAATGTCAGCGCTTTTGCTTCTGGTAGTTTCGGGACATTATCCAGCAGCGAGGGATCCGCTAAGATCCTACTGATCGCGTCTTTTCCAAGTGTATCAACGATGTTTTCCGCAATAACCTTGCCGATACCCTTAAATAGCTCTCCAGATAAGTAGCTGATGACGCCTTCCCGTGATTGCGGCATTTCTTTTTGAAAACGCTCGGCATGAAACTGCTGCCCGAATTTCGGGTGCTCCTTCATTTTTCCGTAAAACAGATATACTTCTTCTTCATGTAAGGCTGGGAAATAACCGGTAACGACGATGTCCCGTTCATCCCAATTCGTGTTCGTATCTTTTACTAGCAAACGAACGACAGAAAACAAGTTATCAGCATTATGGAAGATCGTGGATAAAATAGTCCCTTTAATAAATAATTCTTCTGGCTGTTCTAATAAAGAGCCTTGTTCTTCCATCATTGATCCTCCTAATCGTTGTTTTCTTTTTCCATTTCTTCGATCGCATAAAGCGCTCGAAGTGCCAATTCGTGATTGCTGTCAGAGGCTACGGCGCGTTCTAGGTAGTCTTTTCCGACTACGAGATCGCCCTGCCATGCTAAATAGACGGCACCAATATTATAAAGGCTGTCTGCGTCATCCGGTTTTAATTCTAACGACTTCTCAAGTGCGCCGATCGCTTCTTCATAGACTTCTGATTTCGCAAGTGCAATACCATATTGGAACCATGCTTCTCTATCTTCTGGAGCTAGTTCGACGCTCCGCAATAAATAGGGAATCGCCAGTTTATTTTGCTCTAATTGTACAAAGGACATTCCTAGCATAAAGTAAAGATCGCCATTTTCCATTCCGTTCTTCTGCGCCAATGTGAATGTTTCTGCCGCTTTTTGATAGCGTTCCAATTCATAATATAAACTACCCAAGCTGTAATAAGCAGCAGGAATCGTATTGTCCAGCTCCAAAGCTCTATTGAAAAACAATTCTGCCCGTTCGAAGTCATCCATGGAAAGCAGAACGTTCCCGAAGTTCAAATAACCGATCGGCTCTTCTGGATTTTCTTCGATCACTTCTGTAAATGTTTTAACCGCTTCTTCTAGTTTTCCTTCTTGCATATATGTAATACCTAATTGATTTTTATCCATAATAACCCCTTTTTCCAAGTTTCTTTCTTTTATTTTATCATAAAAAAGAAAAGTAGCCATGCGATTCCTCTTGAAATGTAGAGAAACATGGTGATCGTCCTTTTTTCAAAAGAAAAAGTGGTTATCATTATTGATAACCACTCTCTTTTAACCTACATAATCCAATTGTTTTTCATTTTTATAAACAGTGTCGATCGTGGCACCACCCAAACAGATATCACCATCATAAAAGACAACGGCTTGTCCCGGCGTGATCGCACGAACTGGTTCGTCAAAAACGACTTTCGCTGTGCCATTTTCTGTTAGATAAACTGTGACGCCTGAATCGACTTGGCGATAGCGGAATTTCGCTGTACAATGAAATACCATTTCTTTCGGGCGGTTCGATGTGAACGATACATCTGTAGCGATCAGCATGTCAGAATACAAACTGTCATGATGGAACCCTTGTTCCACGAACAACACATTATTTTCTAAATCTTTACCAGCCACAAACCAAGGTTCCCCGTCTCCGCCAATGCCTAAACCATGGCGTTGACCGATCGTATAGTACATCAAGCCATCATGCTTGCCCATCCGCTTGCCTGTCAATGTGCGCATTTCCCCAGGTTGTGCAGGCAGATATTCGCTCAAGAATTGTTTAAAGTTGCGTTCTCCGATAAAGCAGATCCCCGTGCTATCTTTCTTATTCGCAGTCGCTAAGCCGGCTTTTTGTGCAATGTCGCGCACTTCCGATTTTTCCATTCCACCAAGCGGGAACATAACTTTAGAAAGTTGTTCTTGGGAAAGTTGATTTAAAAAATAAGTTTGATCTTTATTATTATCTACTCCGCGAAGCAATTGCACTTCGCCATCCACGATTTCAGTGCGTGCATAATGGCCGGTAGCAACATAATCTGCGCCTAAGCTTTCCGCATGTTCCAGAAAAGCTTTGAATTTGATTTCTTTGTTACACATAACATCAGGATTTGGCGTTCTACCTAACTTATATTCAGCCAGGAAATAAGTGAATACTTTATCCCAATACTGCTTTTCAAAATTGACCGCATAATACGGGATACCGATTTGATTAGCTACGCGGATAACATCTTCATAATCTTCGGTTGCTGTACAAACGCCGAATTCATCTGTGTCATCCCAATTTTTCATAAATATACCAACGACATCATATCCTTGCTGTTTCAACAGGTAGGCTGTAACGGACGAATCAACGCCGCCTGACATCCCGACTACAACGCGGATATTACTGTTATCTTTCACTATTTTTCACTCACTTTCTTTTTCAGCCGTTTTACGATCCCGACTACTTTTTCTGCTGCGTATTCCACTTCTTCTAACGAATTTCCCAACCCAAAACTGAATCTGACTGTTTCCTGGATACCGGGATGCTCTTCGCCATAAAGCGCTACGAGTACATGAGAAGGATCGACAGTTCCGGCTGTACAAGCAGAACCACTTGACACAGCGATGCCTTCCATATCCAGATTCATTAATAGCTGTTCGATCGACACATCCGGAAAGCGAACGCTGAAGACATGTGGCAAGGTAGAGGCACTTGCGCCATTTACGCTGAAGTCTATCCCATTTTCGCGCCAGAACTCGGCCATTCGTTGTTTAAAGAATAGATAATCTTCGGTTTTCGCTGCGCGTTCTTTATGGATGATTTTTTGTGCAGCGTTCATCCCGGCAATGCCGGCTAAGTTTTCAGTTCCAGCACGACGCTTGCGTTCTTGTTCACCACCGTGGAATGGATATTCTAATCTTACACCATTTTTACAGTATAAGAAGCCGATTCCGCGGGGGCCATTTATTTTATGGGAAGAGGTAGATAAAAGATCAATACCCATCGCTTTTACATCGATCTCGGCAAGACCATACGCTTGAACAGCATCCGTGTGAAAAACAGCCTGATGTTCCGACAACAATTCGCCGATCTCACTGATTGGCTGAATTGTGCCGATCTCGTTATTTCCGTACATGATGCTGACTAAGATCGTATCTTCTCGCAATGCTGTTTTAAGCTCTTGAAGTTCGATCACTCCCTCGCTATTGATCGGCAAGTAAGTAACTTCAAACCCTTTCGTCTCTAAAAACTCACATGCGCGAAGAACAGCATGATGTTCGATAGTAGATGTAATGATATGTCTGCCTTTTTCTTGATTAGCATATGCAGCGCCGATCACAGCGGTATTATCACTTTCAGTACCGCCACTTGTAAAAATAATCTCTTTCTCATCCGCATGGATACTTGCTGCTATCTCTGCACGGCATTCGTCGAGCACCTTACGTGCTTCTCTTCCAGCAAAGTGGATGCTGGATGGATTGCCATAGCTGCCAGAAATTGCTCCAAGCATCGCCTGCACGACTTCTGGATGAATCGGACTTGTAGCTGCATGGTCCAGGTAAATTCTTTTTTCCACCAAAATCGCTTCCTTTTTTGTCATCAATTTGAATCGATAATTATTGTAACAGCTATCCTTTCGGAAAGCAAAAACACTGACTTTTTTAATAAAAAAAGAAACCCCAATCGTACCGTTAGGATTCCCGTCCTTTGAACCCGCAGTTAATGCAGGTGGGTGCCTTGTCAGACGTTTTACACTTCCTCGTGTGGAGGCATGTGCGCTGCGCCTGAACTCCAGGCTCCCAAGGTAATAAAAATTGTTCGGTTCAAAATAATGGGAACTACTCGAATACATTAGGGTTTCTTTTCATCATTAGAATAGCATAGATTAAAAAATTTTACAATCATTGATACTCTAATTTCACTTTTTATTTTGGTTGATTTTTGTATAAACCCCCGCGATAGTTTGTTCAAATTTAGAATTTTCTTTTGGCTCATAGTAACGTTTATTAATCAATTTATCCGGAAGATACTGTTGATCCACCCACGCATTTTCATAGCTGTGTGGGTATTTATAGTCTTGCGCACGACCAAGTTTTGCCGCGCCTTGATAATGGCCGTCCCGCAAGTGATCGGGGACTTCGCCACTATGCCCTTTACGGATATCTGCAAGCGCTGCATCGATCGCCATGATCGCCGAATTTGATTTTGGCGATAAACATAGTTCGATCACTGCGTTGGCCAGCGGAATGCGCGCTTCTGGAAAGCCGATTTTTTCAGCGGTTTGAATCGCTGAGAGTGTGTGGACAGCTGCCTGCGGATTGGCGAGGCCGATATCTTCATACGCCATGACGAGCATTCTCCTACTGATGCTGATCAGATCGCCTGCTTCGATCAGGCGCCCCATATAATGAAGTGCCGCATTAACGTCACTTCCTCGAACCGATTTTTGAAATGCGCTGAGCACATCGTAATGGGCATCCCCATCTTTATCGTGCGCTAAGCTCTTTCGCTGCAGACATTCTTCTGCCACTTCCAAGCTAACATGAATCACGCCTTTTTCATTGGTTTCGGAAGAAACGACTGCAAGTTCTAAAGCATTAAGAGCACTGCGGACATCTCCATTACTGGCTGTTGCGAAATGCTCTCTCGCTTCCGGAGCTAATTCGACTTGATAATCGCCCAGACCATTTTCCGTATCTGCCAAAGCACGATCGATCGTTTTTTCGATATCTTCTATTGTTAATGGTTTTAATTCAAAAATCTGCGTACGACTTCTGATCGCCGGGTTGATCGCGATATAAGGATTACTGGTGGTAGCGCCGATCAAAATGATCGCACCGCTCTCTAAATGCGGTAGCAGAAAGTCCTGCTTCGCTTTATCAAGGCGATGAACTTCATCTAACAGTAAAATTACTGTCCCGCTCATTTTCGCTTCGGCAGCAACGACTTCCATATCTTTTTTATTATTGGTTACAGCATTTAGCGTACGAAACGCATATTTCGTGCTGCCGGCGATCGCACTTGCAATCGAGGTTTTACCGATGCCCGGCGGACCATAGAGAATCATGGAGGAAAGCTGTTTTGCCTTCACCATACGGTTTATGATCTTACCTTCTCCTACTAAATGGGTTTGACCCACGATCTCATCCAGTGATTTTGGACGCATACGGAAAGCAAGGGGTTGAATTGCCATCGTAGCCCTCCTCTTTTTTTCTTCGTTCTTATACTCTATTATATCATAAGAACGTTTGTTTCCATAGTGGAGAATCTTGTTTGCTAATTCCTAGTAGTTTGGTTATAATAATAGTGGTTTTAATGACGTGGAGGTTTTTTAAAATGAAAATTACAACAAAAGGCCGTTATGGTTTGACGGTCACACTGGAACTTGCCCGCCAAGTTGGAAATGGTCCGATTTCTTTGCGTAGTATTGCCGAAGCTAAGGGATTATCCGAACATTATTTAGAACAATTGATTGGGCCACTTCGCAATGCCGGGATCGTCAAAAGTATCCGCGGTGCTTATGGAGGATATGTGCTGAATCATGACCCCTCTGAAATCACAGCAGGCGACGTGATCCGAACGCTTGAAGGTCCGATCGTCCTTGTTGAAGGTATGGAAAATGAAGAATCGGCTCAGCGTGAATTATGGACTCGTATGCGAAATGCAGTACGAGATGTGCTTGATAACACCACCCTCTCCGACTTGCTGGCACACTCGGAAAACGAACGCGCGCTCGAATCAGGTTACATGTTTTATATTTAAAAAGCAGGAGTCCCATAAAGGGGCTTCTTTTTTTCATTCCCGGTCTATACCAATCCGCTTTTTGGAAGCGTTTTCTGTTAGATTATCTTACAAAATACATTAAATTTTCTAATTTTTATTGCTTTATCTTTTTTTTCGTGTATGATGAGGGCATAAATAAATTATTTAATGTTATATTATCTTACAAAAAGAGGAGAGTTGGTTATGGAAGCAGTATTCTTATTTTTCTGTACGTTACTAGTTTGGATCATGACACCAGGAATCGCTTTATTCTACGGAGGCATGGTAAGACGAAAAAACGTGCTAAGTACCGCCATGCATAGTTTTGGAGCAATGGCTGTTATTTCGATCTTATGGGTGGTTATCGGGTATTCCCTAGCTTTTTCTCCCGGCAATGGTTTTATTGGCGGAACGGAATGGGCTTTTCTACACAACGTTGGCTTTGCAGCAAATGACAGCTATTCAGATGCTTTGCCGCATATCCTTTTTATGATGTTTCAAATGACATTCGCTATTTTAACAGTAGCTATCATCTCTGGCGCATTTGCTGAGCGGATGAATTTCTCCGCTTACTTGATCTTTATTGTCCTTTGGTCCCTTTTCGTTTATGCCCCAATCGCTCATTGGGTATGGGGAGACGGTGGCTGGCTAAGTAAACTGGGTGCACTTGATTTTGCGGGTGGGAATGTCGTGCACATCAGTTCCGGGGTATCTGGTCTCGTACTTGCACTGATGATCGGCAAACGTAAGGAAGCGGACAACTCGGCTCCACATAGTCTGCCATTGACATTGATCGGTGGAACGCTCGTCTGGTTCGGCTGGTATGGCTTCAATGTAGGCAGTGCTTTGACGATCGATAATGTAGCAATGGCTGCTTTTATCAACACGAATACAGCTGCTGCTGCCGGAATCATCGGTTGGTCCGCTGTTGAATGGCTGACTAACAAGCGTCCTACTATTCTTGGAACGATTTCCGGAGCGATCGCAGGTTTGGTATCGATCACACCGGCAGCTGGTTTTGTTTCCGTTCCCGGCTCACTTATTATCGGCTTGGTCGGTGGCGCCATTTGTTTCTGGGGTGTATTCTGGTTAAAAGGGAAAATCAAATATGATGATGCCTTGGATGCATTTGGCTTGCACGGCATCGGCGGCATTTGGGGCGGTATCGCTACTGGTTTGTTCGCGACACTGAAAGTGAACGACGGTGGCGCAAATGGCCTGTTCTATGGGGATCCTAGCCTCTTGCTGAAACAAGTGATCGCGATCGTGGTCACACTCGTTTTTGCCGCAGCAGTTACAGCGATCATTACGCTTATCATCAAACTGTTTGTACCAATCCGTGTGGATCAAGATCAAGAGTTTAAAGGCCTTGATTTGACACTACATGGCGAAAAGGCTTATCAAGATTAAGGAGGAACCATTATGTCACTAACAAAAATAGAGATCATTACACGCCCCAACCGCTTTGACGTTTTTCAAAAAGCACTTAAGGAAATCGGAGTAAGCGGACTCACCGTTACAAAAGCAGTAGGAACCGGCCTTGAAAAAGGAATGATCGAACTTTATCGCGGTACAATCAAAGAAAATAATGTGCACGAACGAATGAAAGTTGAAATCGTCGTATCTACTGTTCCTGTAGAAGCAGTCTTGGAAGTTGTCAAAAATACACTTCGTACCGGCGAGCCGGGCGACGGGAAAGTATTTGTCTATCCGCTAAGTGATGTGATCAAAATCAGCACTGGCGAACATGGCGTGGCAGCCCTGCAAGACAGCCCTGCGGCAAAATGATAGAATACCAAGAAAAACAGTAATATTCTAAAAATACCATGAGAAATTGCGCCTCCCTCTTTCTTTCTAAATAACGAACTCGTATAATAGAGAAGCAAGCCGTTATTTTAGATTGGAGGCGCAATTTTTTAATGCGTAAAGTCCCTATTTTCACCTTGTTAGCATTACTACTTTTAGCTGGAGGCTACTTTTTCTATCAACATCTATCATCTAAAGTAGATGTTACCTTTACTTTTTTAGTAACTAAAAAGCTAGAGGATCACAAAATAAATGGCACGATCGATGGTGCCGGCGATAAAATCGTTACCCTTCCCTTATCGAAGCAGCAATGGAAGAACGTAAAAGCGGGCCAACGGTATAATGTGGAAGCTAATTACTATAACAAGAAACAACCGGCAGGAAAAGAACGTGATGCGCTAAAAGGCCCCTTCTGGTCGAATGATGCGAACCGTGGACTGTTGGCGAATAAAATCACGATTGTGAAAGTCGAGAATATCGAAACGAGTATGGAATAAAAACACATGGCTGACCGTGTGTTTTTTTGTTTGCTCTAAAAAAAACCCCGAATGTTTAGGACATTCGGGGTGCTCAACTACTTTTATTTTTTAGCTTCTTTTTTCTCAACCACCAATTCCAACTCATGCAGTTGCGCATCGCTTACGGTGTCTGGTGCATTTGTAAGCGGATCGGATGCACTGCCGGTTTTCGGAAAGGCAATGGTGTCGCGCAGATTCGTCCGCTTTGCCAAGATCATGACGATACGATCGAGACCTAATGCGATTCCTCCATGCGGTGGGAAACCGTATTCCAATGCTTCTAGCAAAAAGCCGAACTGTTCTTGCATTGCTTCATCACTAAAACCAAGTGCACGGAACATTTTTTCTTGCACATCTTTCTGATAGATCCGCAATGAGCCGCCACCGATCTCATAGCCGTTTAAAACAATGTCATAGGCTTCTGCCATCGCTTTTTCCGGAGCGCTCTCCAGAAGCGCGATATCGTCTTCTTGCGGCAGCGTGAATGGGTGATGCGCAGAAACAAAGCGTCCTGCTTCTTCATCGTACTCGAATAACGGCCAGTCGGTGATCCAAATGAAAGCAAGTTCATCTTCATCGATCAATCCCAATTCTTTTCCGAGTTTATTGCGCAATGCTGCTAATGACGCGGCAACAACGTCCTTCTTATCAGCAACAAACAGCAATAGATCGCCGTCTTCTACTTCTAAAATTTCTTTGAGCGCTGTTTGCTTGTCTGCATCAAAGAATTTCGCGATCGGCCCTTTAAGTTCGCCTGCCTCTGCTTTCAGCCAAGCAAGTCCTTTAGCACCATAGTTAGCTGCAAATGCTCCCAATGCATCGATATCTTTACGCGAATAGTTTCCAGCTGCCTTTTTCGCATTGATCGCTTTTACTTGACCACCGTTTTCGATTGCTCCCGTAAACACTTTGAAGTCAACATCTTTAACAATAGGAGAAACGTCTTTGAGCTCCAAACCAAAACGGATATCTGGTTTGTCGATTCCATAGCGATCCATCGCTTCTGTGTAAGTCATTCTTCTGAATGGACGTTCGATCTCGATACCTTTGACGTTTTTCACCACTGCGGCAAGCATCTCTTCCATGATCGTTTGGATCTCTTCCTTGGATAAAAAGCTCGTTTCCAAGTCGATTTGGGTAAATTCAGGCTGTCTGTCACCGCGCAAATCTTCATCACGGAAGCAGCGTACAATTTGGTAGTACTTGTCAAAGCCAGCAGACATCAGCAATTGTTTCATAATTTGCGGCGACTGCGGAAGCGCATAGAAACTTCCTGGATAAACGCGACTCGGCACAAGATAGTCACGAGCTCCTTCAGGCGTACTTTTTGTTAAATAAGGCGTTTCGATGTCTAAAAAGCCTAGTTCATTTAATTTATCACGGAAAGTTTGGGTGACAAGATGACGCATCCGGAAAATCTGATTCATTTCCGGTCTCCTAAGATCTAAATATCGATATTTTAAGCGTAGCTCATCTGCCACATTTACGCCGTCTTCGATATAAAATGGTGGGGTTTTCGAGCTATTTAAGATCGTGATCGATTCCGCCAACACTTCCACTTTCCCAGTCGCGATTTTGTCGTTGACCGCGCTCTCTGAACGAGCTGCAACGGTTCCTTCTACAGTAACAACGAATTCATTTCTGATCTTTTCCGCTACAGCCAACGCATCTGCTGAATTAGCAGGGTTAAAGACCACTTGAACGATCCCCTCGCGGTCGCGCAAATCAATAAAGATCAAGCCGCCTAGGTCACGACGTTTTTGTACCCAACCGTGTAAAATCACTTTTTTATCAATGTCTTGCTCGGAAACTTGTCCGCAATATGTCGTTCGCTTTTTCATTGATGTTCCTCCTTCAATGTTTGTAATTTTTTAGAAATCGTTGCAGCGATCGCATCTTCGGCAATTGCTGTTTGTTCACCGCTTTTCATATCTTTCAATTTATATACCCCGCTTGCGAGTTCCTCTTCGCCGACGATGATCGTGAACAGCGCATTTTTGCGATCCGCGTCTTTCAGTTGGCCTTTTAATTTGCGATCTTGGTAGTCTTTTTCAGCGCTGATTCCTTGCTGACGAAGGGTATTCATAATACTCATCGCTTTGACTGCGGTTCCCTCGCCCGCTGTAATAACATAACACGCAAGCGCTTTTTCTTCTGGAATGATCACTTCTGCTTTTTCTAGCGCTAACAACACTCGCTCTACTCCGATACCAAAACCGATACCGGGGGTTTCCGGCCCGTCAAATTCTTGAACAAGGCCATGATACCGGCCGCCACCGCACAGCGTTGTTTTTGCTCCAAAGCCTTCTTCGACACTCATGATCTCAAAGGTAGTGTGATTATAATAATCCAGCCCACGAACCATAGTTGGATCGATTTCACAGTCCAAGCCAACTGCATCTAGATAACTTTTTACTTTATCAAAGTAAGCCGTGGACGCTTCATTTAAATAATCCAAGATCGACGGTGCCGATTGTACTAATGGATGATCGTGATCTTTTTTACAGTCCAATATCCGTAGTGGATTTTTATACAGACGATTTTGGCAGTCCGCACAAAATTCATCGATCCGTGGTTCGAAATGCGCGATCAAAGCTTCCCGATGTCTCAATCTGCTTTCCTTATCACCCAAACTATTGATAACTAATTTCGTATTGCTAAGTCCGATTTTTTGGAAAAAGTGCATCACCAGAGTAATCACTTCTACATCGATTGCCGGATCATAACTTCCGAGGGCTTCGATCCCCATTTGGTGGAACTGACGTTGCCTACCGCCTTGCGGACGTTCATAGCGGAACATCGGTCCTTTATAATAGAGCTTATTGGGCTGATTGGGAGAACCGAACATCTTATGTTCGACAAATGCCCGCACAACAGAAGCAGTACCTTCTGGCCGAAGTGTCAAGCTTCTGCCACCTTTATCTTCGAAGGTATACATTTCTTTCGTTACGATATCGGTAGAGTCCCCCACACCGCGTTCAAATAGTTCTGTATGTTCAAAAATCGGCGTGCGAATCTCCTGATATTGGTAATCCGTACAGATCTCTTCAAAAGAACGTTCCAAAAAGTGCCATTTCGCGACTTCTTCTGGTAAAATATCACGCGTTCCTCTTGGTAATTGAATTTTCATTTTTTATCCTCCCTATCAAAAAAACCCCCGTCCCTTGTTCCGAAAAACAAGGGACGAGAGTTTGACTATACACCCGTGGTACCACCCTAATTAGGATCCTGTTTGATCCTCACTTGAATTCCGTTAACGCCGGTAATACGTTTCTGTTTACACAGCTCTCTAATAGAAAGCTTTCAACAGAAAACCTCTGAAGTGTCTTTCGGAAACCATCACATTCATGGACCTTCCAGCCTAAGGGTCCAACTCTCTATAATGGAAAAAGTTTCTTACTTTTCTTCGTCTCTGGTCAAAGTATGAATATGTTTAGGTTACTAGAAACGAATCAAAAAGTCAATATATTTCAAAAAAATGCGGATTCTCAGCTTTTCTTGTTTTCACAGTGACGAATTTGTGATAGGATTTTAGTAATGACAGTAAATTTTTATACAAAATTGAATAGAAAGCTTCAGGTGGAGGATTAGATAAATGAGAAACAAGTTCCTATTTATTACCATTGTTTCCTTTTTACTGATTGTAGCGGGAATTATGACGACGATCGCAATGGCTCATGCAAATACGGTCGAAGTTCAGACCGAAGTACTTAATGTACGGAATGGTCCTGGACTAGCCTACGATGTAACGAGTCAGGTTCGGAAACATGATCTTCTGCAAGTGATCGGCGAAGAAAATAAATGGTACAAAGTTCGTTTGAGCAACGGCGAAAGCGGTTATGTTGCCAGCTGGCTCGTAAAAAACAAAGATGTCAGCGCAGCAAGTAACAGTCTCGCTACCGTAACATCGGACGGCGGGCTTAATATCCGCACGAGTCCAAGTACTTCTAGTGAATCAATCGGGTTATTACATAAAGGAGATCAAGTCACGGTGATCAGCCAGCAAAACGGCTGGGCACAAGTTCAGTACAAAGGCAAGATCGCATGGATCAATTCTTCTTATATCACGATCAAAGAATCGGCAACCCGCGAGAAAGACAGTTCACTTCAACAAGTGACCGTTCGTGAAAATGCGACAAATATTCGCGAAACAGCAGCTTTAAACAGTAATATCCTCGAAAAAGTAGATGCTGGCGAATCCTTCGACATTGAAGGCGTTCAGGGAGACTGGTATAAAGTTAAAACAACCAACGGCCAGTCCGGTTATATCGCAAACTGGGTCGTAGATATCAGTCAAAAAGGCGATGCCGCTCCTAAACCGAAAACAACAAAATTATCCGAGGCAGTGATCGTTCTTGATCCTGGACACGGAGGAAATGATCCTGGTACGCGTGGATCTGATGGTATCAAAGAGAAAAATATGACATTGAAAATGGCAAATGTGGTGGCAGATAAATTACGTTCATCTGGTGCTAAAGTTATCCTTACACGTTCTACGGATGAATACATCTCGCTCAAATCACGTGCTGATCAATCCTACGAAGATAAAGCCGATGCCTTTATCAGCCTTCACTTCGACAGCAACGAAGAAGATGATGCCAGTGTTTCTGGTCAAACTACCTATTATTACCATAACCGCGATAAGGAACTTGCTTCTTCTGTCAATCAAGCACTCGGCAAAGAACTCCCAACTCCGAATCGTGGCACAAGGGTCGGTGATTTCTACGTGCTTCGGGAAAACACCCAACCTTCCATCTTACTTGAACTAGGTTATCTAAGCTCGCAGAAAGATGAACAAAATATTACTTCCCCAGGTTACCGCACACAAGTTGCAAATGCCGTTTATGATGGCTTATCCAATTATTTTGCAAATTAAAAAGAATCCGTTATGGATTCTTTTTTTTGTTATCGCTTGGATTTTCTATTCGGAAAACAGTCCAGTCTTCCATTGGAATAGCGCCTTGTGATTTATAAAAAGCAATGGATGCTTTATTTTCATCTAGACACCACCATTCCACCCGTCCCAACTTTTCTGCCTCCGCGATTGATCGCATTTTTTCAAGCAGTGCTTTTCCATAGCCACTTCCGCGATAAGCCTTCTCAATGTAGAGATCTTCAATATAGAGCCCTGGGCGGCCAAGAAACGTCGAAAAGTTATAGAAAAACAAACAAAAGCCGATCGGTTTCCCATTTATTTCCGGGAAAAGCACTTTCGCTGCTTGTATGTTAAATAAACTATCCTCCAGCACTGCCTCGCTCGTATTGACTTCATCAGCCAGCCCCTCATATTCAGCAAGTTCGAGAATGTATCGATAAATGAGCGGAACGTCCTGCTGCGTTGCATAACGGTAGGTTATTGTTTTGTCCACATTGACCATCCTTTTTACATTTCATTGGTGTCGATCATGAAAGTCACAGGCCCATGATTAAGAATCGAAATATCCATATCGGCTCCAAACACGCCTGTCTGCACCACTGTCCCTGTATCTTGCAGTTTCGCATTAAACTGTTCATATAGTGCTTTTGCCTGTTCTCCCGGCAAAGATTTGATGAAACTAGGACGCCGCCCTTTTTTCACATCTCCATAAAGTGTGAATTGCGAGATGCTAAGAATTTCGCCGCCCACCTCCGCCAATGCCAAATTCATTTTCTGGGCATCATCTTCAAAAATACGCAAACCAGTTATTTTTTTCACTGCATAGTCAAGCGCCGCTTCGTCATCGCCGTGCGTAAAGCCGACAAACAAGCAGAGACCATGCTTGATTTTGCCGACTTCCTGTCCACCGACAGTTACTGCTGCTTGTTTGACTCGTTGTATTAACACACGCATCTGCCTCTTGACCTCCTTAATTCATTAAACGTCTTACTGCATAAATATCAGGGATCTGTTTGATCTTGTCCACTACCCGCTGTAAGTGATTGATATTATGAATTTGTAGAGTTAGTACCAGCGTCGCCATTTTATTTTGATCGACTTTGGCATTGACACCATTGATATTGGAAGTAAGGCTGTTCACCACTTGGAGAATCTCATTTAATAAACCATTGCGGTTATAGCCATAAACTTCAATATCGACATTATAATCATTTTTCGCTTGCAAATCAGCAGCTTCCCACTCCACTTCGATCAACCGTTCTTCTTCGATCGATTGTACATTCGGACAGTCTTTCCGGTGGATCGAGATGCCTCGTCCTTTAGTGATATAGCCGATGATCTCATCTCCCGGAACCGGATTACAACAACGTGATAAACGGATCAAGAGATTTCCGACTCCTTGGACAACCACGCCAGCGTTGTGTTTGATCTTCAGCTTTTCATTATTTGCTTCTGAGTTGGAAACTTTATTTTCAAATTGGGTCAACAGTTTTTCTGTTTCTTGTTCTGCTTCCCGCTCGCGTCGTTCTTTTTCCGTTAAACGATTGGCCACTTGAACTGGGGTCAAACCGTTATAGCCAACCGCCGCAAACAGATCATCTTCGTGCGAGAAGTTAAGTTTGGCAGCGACTTGTTCCAAATGTGGATTGGTCAAATATTCTTTTGGATCATAGCCCGATTGTCGTAGTTCTTTTTCAACAGCATCGCGACCTTTTTCGACATTTTCTTCTTTAGTTTGACGTTTAAAGAATTGTTTGATCTTATTTCGAGCCTGAGAAGTTTTCACGAGTTTCAGCCAATCTCTGCTTGGTCCATAAGAATGTTTGCTAGTCAAAATATCGATGATATCGCCAGTTTTGAGCTGATAGTCCAGTGTCACGATCTTGCCGTTCACTTTCGCACCGATTGTTTTGTTCCCGATCTCCGTATGGATGCGGTAAGCAAAATCAAGTGGGACTGAACCATTTGGCAGCTCATAAACATCCCCTTTGGGTGTGAATACATAGACAACATCAGAAAATAGATCCAGTTTCAGACTTTCCATAAAGTCTTCTGCATTATCCGCTTCATTTTGATATTCCAAGATTTCTCGGAACCAAGTCATTTTGTTGTCGAAAGAAGTTTTCGCATTGACCACTTTGCCTTCTTTGTAAGCCCAATGCGCTGCGACCCCGTATTCAGCGATCTGGTGCATTTCTGTCGTTCGGATCTGCACTTCCAATGGTTCACCTTGTGGGCCGATCACTGTTGTATGGATCGATTGATACATATTCGATTTCGGCATCGCGATATAATCTTTGAAGCGGCCTGGCATCGGTTTCCAGCGTGTATGAATGATTCCAAGGACTGCATAGCAATCTTTGATGCTGCTAACGATGATTCGTACAGCAAGCAGGTCATAGATCTCATTGAACTGCTTTTGCTGAATAGACATTTTGCGGTAGATCGAATAAATATGTTTCGGCCGGCCAGTAATGTCTGCTTGAATATTCAGTTCTTCTAAATTGTCGTTGACGCCGTCGATCACATCTTGGAGGTAGCGTTCGCGTTCGTCGCGCTTTTGACGCATCAAATGAACGATGCGGTAATATTGTTGCGGATTGAGATAACGCAGCGCCGTGTCTTCGAGCTCCCACTTCACGCGCGATATCCCCAAGCGATGAGCGAGCGGTGCAAAGATCTCCAAGGTCTCATTAGCGATCCTTCGCTGTTTCTGAGTAGGCAGATGTTTCAATGTCCGCATATTATGCAGCCTGTCTGCCAGTTTGATCAAAATGACCCGGATATCCTGTGCCATTGCAATAAACATCTTCCGGTGGTTTTCTGCTTGTTGCTCTTCGTGTGATTTATATTTGATTTTACCAAGTTTCGTTACGCCATCAACGAGCATGGCAACCTCTTCGCCAAATTCTGCTTTTAAGTCATCAAGCGTTACAGGCGTATCTTCTACAACGTCATGCAGGAATCCTGATGCTACGGTAGAAGGATCCATCCGCAGTTCCGCTAAGATTCCCGCAACTTGAATGGGATGAATAATATATGGCTCACCTGATTTACGAAATTGTTCTTTATGGGCATCGCGAGCAAATGTATAGGCTTTTTCTACGATCGCTAGATGTTCTTTATTCATATAATGAGCAGCCATTTCAATCACTTGCTCAGCAGTGAGATTTTTTTCCTTTGCCATCTTCATCACCCCTTTAGTGTGTTTTTATGTGAATGAAAAGCACCCAGGTCTCCCAGAGTGCTTTTCAAAGGTTATTTTTATTATACATGGAAAATTGCGCTTTATAAAGGAATTTTCCTTAAAATTCGTTCATTTTCTGAAAAAAGAAGCTGTTTGGTAATTTTTAGAATTCCATCAAAATCAAGCGGTCATAGCCGTTTAATTTTTTATGTCCTTCTAATTCTGTTAGTTCGATCAAAAAGGCACAGCCGGCAACGATGCCGCCAAGTTCTTCTACTAACTTGATCGTCGCTTCGATCGTCCCGCCTGTTGCTAACAGATCGTCCGTGATCAAAACACGTTGTCCAGGTTTGATCGCATCTTCATGCATGGTCAATACATTGGAACCATATTCAAGATCATAACTTTTTTCGATCGTTTTACGCGGTAATTTATTAGGCTTTCTAACCGGTGCAAAGCCGATACCAAGTGAATATGCCACTGGACAGCCGATAATAAAACCGCGTGCTTCCGGACCGACCACGATATCGATATTTAATTTTTTGGCATATGCTACGATTTGATCAGTCGCAAATCTGTATGCCTCTCCGTTATTCATTAAAGGCGTGATGTCTTTAAAAACGATCCCTTCACTGGGCCAATCATTCACAATCGCTACATAATCTCTTAACTCGTTCAAATTCATGTTTTTTCCTCCAACTAGGTAACCTAGAAATCCATCGATTTTGCAATCCAGTCGTGCAGCTCCTGGTAGTTCGCATAAAGCAGTTTTTGTTTGACCGCAAGCTTATTCGCTTTTGTCTGATAGACTGTCGAGTCTTCCAAGTTACGCTTTTCCTTTACTTCATTTAATAAAATAACACCATCATTCATTGTAACAAAATTTAAGTCAAAAAACACGTTTGACATAAAATTAATTTGTGCGGTCGTCCAACCAAATTGTTTTGATAAATGCGGAATGTATTTTTCTAAGGAAAATGGCTGGAACTTTTTGATCAAGCTATATAGTTTTGCAAATGCAGAACGGTCTGGGATCGCAGCTATTTCTTCTGAATCAGAAAAATGGATGTAGATCCGTGCCGGTTTGATCTTGTTCACGAGCGAGGTCACTTGTTCTGCTTCGGCCGGCAGATCCGCAAAGATCAATTCCTCGCATGAGCCCTCACCTGTCACCGTGGCTGCATCTTTGGCCGCGATCACTTCTTCATTGTTCAGTTCGCTGCTCAATTTGTCTGCTGTTTCCGGTTGGAAGCAAATAATCATCCGATCGGCAACTTGCTGTTTGATCAATTGCTGCCAATCAGTTTTATTACGGACATCAAAGAGTTGCCATTTTTCGATATGCATGTCCACCAACCGTAGTTGTGGTTTCCGGACATTATTCCATTCGTTGATTGATAACTCGCCAGCAATTTCTACCGTTGCCTGCGCCGAAACCTTTTCTGCGAGATCACCAAAACCAAAACCTACCGCATCGAGCGTTGCGGAAGTATTGTTCTCATCAACAAGCAACGTTTTTAAATGCGTTTTGTCTCCGCCGATCCGTTTCGTATTTTGTAGTTTCAAATTCTGCAAGCGGAAGACTGGCTTCGGATTATCCGTGCCAAATGGAGCTAGATTCTCTATTTTTGAAATGAACGCTACATCGATATCGGCTAGCGCTAATTTATCTTCTACGATCAATTCCAATTGAAAATCTTCGTCCTTTAATAGCGCTGCTTGCTGATTGAGCTGGCTGCGCAGTTCCTCGACTTGTTCTGTTGCGATAGTCAGACCTGCAGCCATCGGGTGTCCACCGAAAGCGATCATCAACGCACGATTTTTATCTAGCTCTTGATAAAGATGAAACGCAGGTATGCTTCGGCCAGAGCCTTTTGCGATTCCAGTAGCTGGATCGCTAGCAAGCATAATCACGGGGCGAGCGTAGCGATCCACTAAGCGTGATGCTACGATCCCTAATACACCGGCATTCCAGCCCTCTTTAGAAAGAATCAAAACGCGATCCTCTGCAAGGCCGTTTTCTTCTACCAATGTAACTGCTTCTTCTGTAATAGCAGCCACGATCGCTTTTCGTTCTTTATTGGCTTCATCGATCTCCTCAGCCAAAAAGCCTGCTTCTTCCTCATCAGGGGTCAATAATAAATCAGCAGCTGGATCAGCCGGGCCTAAACGACCAATTGCATTCAGACGGGGTGCTAAGGCAAAACCAACCGTTTCTTCCGTTGCCGCCTCTAACTTCACACTCGCTTTTTTTGCTAAAGCAGCTAAACCGAGCGTTGGTTCTTCACGTAGTTTCCGCAATCCTCTTTGGACAAGCAAACGGTTTTCATCCGTTAGGGAAACAAGATCCGCGATCGTTCCGACAGCCACGAGGTCGAGTAATTCTGTCGGCTCCGCTCCAAGCAAAGCATGCGCCAATTTATAAGCAACACCAACTCCGGCTAGATCCGGGAACGGATAATCGCTTTCTGGATGACGTGGATGGATAACTGCCAATGCTTTCGGCAATGTGTCGCGTCCTTCATGATGATCGGTCACGATCACATCTAATCCGATCGCAGCTGCCTCTTCCATCACATCAAGCGCAGCAATCCCGTTGTCTACCGTGATCAGCAGGTCCACACCGTCTGCTTTGGCCGCTTGGAAAGCAGCGCTGTTCGGACCGTAGCCCTCTGTGAATCGATTAGGGATATAAAAACTAGGTTCCGCACCTAATTTGATCAATGTTTTATAGAGAACAGCGATACTTGTTACACCGTCTGCATCGTAATCGCCATAAATAAGAATACGTTCTCCGCTTGCGATCGCTTTTTTGATACGCGTTACTGCTTTGTCCATTTCCGGAAGCAGAAATGGGTCGTAAACATCGTATTTGGTAGGGTGGAAAAATTTGTCGTATTGACCAGCAGTAGTGATCTTACGCTTCCACAACATATTTGCGAGTGGAACTGGTATCGCTAATTCTTCTGCAAGTGCAGCCACTTGTTTTTCGTCTGTCTGCTTTATTTTCCATGTATATTTGGAACGAATCACATTACCACACCTTTCAACCTTCCAATTATACTGGAAATCGGTTAAATTTCCAAGTCTCTTTCTCGTTTATCCATGGAGGTTTGCCATAATTTCGAATAATAATCATTACCATTTCTAGCATCGAATCTTGCCGCTAAATCACGCGATATCTCCGGGAAACTACTGTCAGCTTGAACGACTGGCAATGCATGGATCATAAAGAGCATCTTACTCATTTCAGAATCCGATTTTTCCAAGATCACTTCATTCTCAGCAATAATTTCTTTTGCCTTCACAAGATCCCCGATTTGATAATGATAAGCAACAAATTGACCGATCGTTTTTAAATATTCCGGTTCTTGCCGCACCAGCGGGTACCCTTTAGCAAAACAAGCTGCTGCCTGATCAGGTTGATCGACATCCAAAAATGCCAGAGCTGCGAAGCCATATGTTAAATGCGGTATCTCTGCACAGCTTTGTTTGCCATTAATGACCGGTTTTGCGGCTTGAATCGCCTTTTGGCTGTCACCAGTGAAGTAATGATGATGCGCCACATCGTTTGTTTCGCAGGCCACACAATCATTCATATAATCAGCTGGTGTCGCTTGCCATTTCGCAAAATAGTCGGCCGCGGTTTCTGCGTTCCCCATTTCTTCCGCTGCGATCGCAACTGTTTTATAATAAGGCCGCAGCGAAAAGCCGTTTTCTTGGAATTTTGTTTTCATATCGGCTAGCAAGTTTTCTATTTGTTCTTTAGAAATCGCCAAAATCCCGCAAGTGTCGCCCGCGATCCATTTGTATTTCCATAAAATATCATACGTGGATACAAATGGGCTTTTTTCTTCATATTTTTTTATCAACCAGGCAAACGCTTGCAGCGCTTTTTTCATTTGTCCATTATAGACAGTAGCTTCGATCATCAAATCGCGTGCTTCAACGCCCACTTCAATGTCTTGATAAACATCTGCCGCAGCGATCACGCGTTCCAATATCGGGATGACTTCCGGGTTTTGATCGCCTAATTGGTAGGCTAACTCTAGGTCTTCTAAATAATTCATCGCGTCCTCCTATAACATGCTCAAAATTTGCAGGTAATTGTCGTTCATTAATGTCATTTCTTTTTGTTTCAACGGATAATGGCCGAATAGCAATGCTTGGATATACAGCATTTTTACGATCGTTTCTAGCGACTCCGCCGTTCGATCTTGGGAAAACAAGCGTTTGATCAATGGATTTTCCAAGTTGAGATACAACTCGGCAAAGACACGTTCCACTCCATAATCACTTTGGATGCTCTCTAAGATCGAACTAAATAAGCTATTGGACTCTTCTTGGGCACGCTCCAATTCACGAAGCTGCTGCGTTGCGGTCGGATTGATAAACAGCACTGGCATGTCGCGTGGTTCAAACTTTTTGATTGCTACTTTGACTTTATACTCCGCCATCCGCTGATTTAAAGACTCCAGAAGTGCCGCGAAAAACTGCTGTTCGTCCGCCGAGATCTCATTCCACTCATTTAACAGCTGAGCTGGCTCGATCATTTCGAGCTGCACGTTTTCGACCATATCGCTTAGCGCACGCAAGATTGCTGCATCGTAACTAAAACCACCATTGATCACTTCCATGCCTTTACTTCTTGCTAAATCGATGATCTGTCTAAAATCATCAACAGAATACGTATAATAAATGTCGCTTGTTCGCTTTAAAACCGCAGCGAGACTTTCTTCGCCGTTTCCTGACCGGAAAGGCAAGTAAGGATAGATCAATTCTAAAAACTCATTATCTTCTAATGCCATCAGTTTGAATGCGTGGAAATGTGTGTAAACGATTCGTTCCAACACTTCTTGATTAAGTGATTCGATCCCCTTTTTAAGTGCTTTTCCAAGTGAACCAGCCACCTTTTCCAGCGTAGCATTTTTATAAAAGTCTTCCCGAGAAGCGACTGGCTGAAGCTCATCTGTCCATAAGACACAATTAGTAAAGAAAGACCATTCTGGTAAAATATCGGCGGACTGTCCCGTCACAAACATGTTGTTGAGATACACGGTATGGTTGCGTTTCGCATTCATTTGGATCGCATACGGAATAACATAGGCAATCCCATATGTACGTTTATTTTCTGATTGAAGCAGACAATACGTTTCAAAGTTCGTTTGATAGAGTTCGCGGCCAAACGCAAGGATCTCATGCGAAGAAAGTTGTTGCAAGGTTTCTAGGTCAGCAAACTGTTTCGTTGTTTCATTAATGATCTGATCCTCATAGCGAATCGCGATCTCCAGCGAAGCTCCATATTTTTTAAGTACTTTTTCCAGTTGCTCCGCTTCGAAGCACTCCAATCCTTCTTCCGCCTCTGGATCAGCACGCAAATAAACATGCGTTCCCGGCTCACGATCCGGCAGATCAAGTTCACGGATCTGATACGTGCCATCCGCATTCCCACGCCACTCCACTGTCTGCCTTGTTTTTGCTGATGTGGAGATCATGACGATTTCATCACTGACGATAAAACAGGAAAGCAGACCGATCCCAAAGCGACCGATGTAATCATTCTCTTCGATTTGAAAACGCTTAGACCCTTTAGAAGAGCTGGCAATCGTTGCTAAAAATTCGTGGACTTCCTCGGTGGTAAGTCCGATCCCATTGTCCTCAAAAATAATCACCGAACCGCCTTGGTCCGATGTATTTAAACTAACAGCGATTTCTCCTGTTAGCGAAGATTCGTTTTTTTTGCGAGCTCGAATTGCATCTGTAGCATTCTGCAGCAGTTCCCGAATATAAACATCTTTGGAATCATACAGGTGGTTGGATAAAATGTCGATCATGCCACCGAGATTTACTTTGAAGCGCATGTTTTCTTCCATAAAACGTTCCCCTTTCGCTACTATCTAGTAGTTAAAGTATACAAAAATAGCAAATCAATGTCAAAATGCTGGAACACTGATCTGCTAGGAATACTTCTTTATTCGATTGGCGTTTGCGTACTTGGAGCACGTTTCGGTTTCGCAGCATTTTGCTCGCGGAAAGCCGTTAATTGACGGTTTAGATCGTCATTTTGACTGTTTAGTTGTTTGATTTGTTTTTTCAGTGAACGAGCTTTGCCAAGATTCAAACAGAAAATAATCAGACAACCAATCAGCACGGAACCGATGATGATCAAGATTAGTGGCCACTGCGCCTCGACAATTAAGAAATTGACTTGCACTGCATCTACATTGATAACAGCAAAAATAGCAATAAGAAGTGCTAATATAATTCCAACAATCACTTGCCATTGTACTTTCATAAAAATCCCTCCCTTTCATTTTACTCATTTACCCCATTTTCCCAGAAAAAAAACCAAGCAACCGTAGCTGCTTGGTCTCGGATTTATACGACTGGTTGACCACCGTTTCGTTTTTTCTTCTTCTTGACTGTAGTAATCGTACCTTTTTTCTTCAATTGACGTACCTTGAAGACGTACCATAACTGCATTGCCATAAAGATAGAAGAGAATACACTGGAGATCAGACCAACTAGCAAAGCAATGGAGAAGTTCAAGATGGAACTGCTTCCGAATGCTACTAAAGCTACAACTGTGAAAATAACCGTTAAGATCGTATTGATCGAACGAGTAAACGTTTGTCTTAGCGCACTATTGACACTGCTAGCGATCTCCTCTTTCGTTTTGAAACGTTTCATTTGTTTACTGATATCCCGAATCCTATCAGCCGTAACGATCGTATCATTGATCGAATAACCAATAACCGTCAACACCGCGGCAATGAAGGTAAGATCGACCTCCAGCCTGAAGATGCTGAAGAAAATAAAGATCACAAAAGCATCAAATAGGAGTGACAAGATCGCTGCGATACCCATATAAAGTTCAAAACGAATACCGATATAGATCACAAGCAAGATGGAAGCGACTCCCAATGCCCAGAAACCATTTTTTGCCAATTCCTTGCCGACCGTAGGGGTTACTGTACTAATACTTGGTTCATGACCATATTTCGATTTGAATTCTGCCTTGAATTTCGCGATTTCCTGCTGGCTAAGCGCGCCTTTATAGGAAACAACCGCAACTTTTTGGTCTTTCCCTTGTAAAACGATCGTTTCAGCAGGCATATTGATCTCTTTCAAGTCCTTTTGGACAGCAGCCGCTGTAAGCGTATGATCCGCTGTTACATCTGCACGCGTACCGCTCGAGAAATCAATACCAAGATTCATTTTGAAGACGGACAACAAGATGACCCCGGCTATTGTGATCACTGCGAAAGTCCATAAGAAGCCGCGGTGATGTTTAACAAAATCAAAGCGGTCAAAATGCGTTTTTAACTTAAATGTGCTGATATCTTCATGCAGATCATAGATCTCATCTTTTCTGACTGCAAACCAGCCTGGACGTTTATTAAGGAAATTACTGTCGATCGCAAAGCGAAGCAGTAAACGAGATCCCCAAACAGCCGTCAAGAAACTGATCAAGATACTGATGATCAATACCGTAGCAAAGCCTTTGATCGAGCTTGTTCCAAAATAGAACAATACGACAGCAACAAGCAATGTGGTAAAGTTTCCGTCAAAAATGGCACGGAAAGCTTCTTTACCGCCGATCTCAAATGCCGACTTGATCGATCGACCGATCTTGATCTCTTCTTTTATCCGTTCATAG
Organism: Listeria grayi DSM 20601; assembly: GCF_000148995.1. Lineage (GTDB taxonomy): Bacteria > Bacillota > Bacilli > Lactobacillales > Listeriaceae > Listeria > Listeria grayi. Next base: position 737,981 of record NZ_GL538352.1, on the reverse strand, counting down.
GTGATAACATTCGCATCGACTGCCATCCCAATACCCAGTATCAACCCTGCAATACCTGGCAGAGTCAGCGTCGCATGCAGCAGACTTAAAATCAGCAAGACTAAGTAGGTGTATGCAACCAAAGTAACAGAGGCAACAAAACCTGGGAAACGATAAACAGCCATCATGAAAATGAAAATCGCAAGTACACCGATCAACCCAGCCATTACTGTTTCGTTTAGCGCATCTTGTCCGAATTGTGCACCTACCGAAGTAGAGTAAACTTCTTTCATTTTAACTGGTAGTGCTCCAGAATTCAGCAAGTTAGCTAGATCTTTGGCTTCTTTTACTTCAAAATCACCAGTGATCTCCACTTGGTTCGTGTCTAGGACTTGACTGACATTTGGTGCTGATAGGAAAGCCGGTTTTTCTTTTTGTCTTTCCTCTTTGTATTTTTGTCCTTTTTTATGATCCAGCCAAATAACGAGTTGATTTTCCTGCGTTGGTGCTTTTGCTAGGATCTCTTTGGTTACTTTGGCAAATTTGGATGCACTTTTGAGTTTCAACGTTACGATCGGACGATTATTGTTATCAAACGCTTGTTTTGCGCCACCGCCAACTAGATCGCTTCCGTCCATCATTAGCTTATCATCCGCATCACGGAAAGATAATTGGGCCGTTGTGGAAAGCAACTTTCTTGCTTCTGTTTGGTCCTTGATCCCTGCTAATTGCACACGGATCCGATTTTTGCCTTCAATGGTAATACTTGGTTCTGCAACACCAAGTGTGTTTACCCGGCGGTCAAGCGCACTCACAGTATCTGATAACGTAGATTTATCTACTGTTCCCTTGCCATTTGCTGGTTCTACTTGATAGAGAACTTCAAAACCACCTTGAAGATCCAATCCTAAATTGATATGACTAAGTACCACCTTTGCCGTTCCAAAAACGACGCCGAAAATGATAGCCAGTGCAAGTAAGAACGCAACGATTCTGCTTTTCTTAATCATGTATGACTCGTTCCTTCCTCATCTGAAATGTTTGCCGCAGGGGCGATTTCTTCCTGTTTTGGGTTATCGATGACCGCATCCACCAATTCCTGATCCAGTTTCGCACCTGCTTCTGGTACGTTTTTTTCAGATGTCCTCATAATAAATTGTATTAATTGCCCTATCTTCATCTGCATAACATCATTTATCCGTTCATGCAGAGCAGGAGTGGGTTTGTTCGCCCATATGACTTCCGTAAGAAATTCCCAGATATCTTGTTTTTTCACTTCGCGGTACCCTAATATATGGAAATCTTCTACTTTGATCAATATCGCCGGCTCAAGTGTGTCATGCCACTCTTGGTAGTTATTCGCCATTTCGTTTCCCCTCCTTCTCCAAAAACAATCAACATATCTCCATTTTATCTAATCTCGGGTCAAATGAAAAGAAAAAAATGAAGGAATTCCTTTTTTAACAGAAAAAGCAGCTTTTCCCTAATAAAAAATGCCCTTTACAGTTTTCAAGCTATAAAGAGCATCCGTTTACTTATTTGGTTTGATCATTATCCGGTTCTTGAACTTCTTCTACTACTTCTTCATCTGCAAGTACACTTGGTTCTGCAGTTTTTTCAAGTACAGTACGAATCGCATTGCGATCAAAAGTCAATCGAGCGCCGCCACAATTCAAGATAACAGTGTTATCTTCGATTGCGTCTACAATACCGTGCAGTCCTCCAATAGTGATGATTTTATCACCTTTAGACAAACCACTTTGCATTTGTTGTACTTGTTTTTGACGTTTTTGTTGCGGTCTTATCAACAAAAAATAGAAAAGTACGATCATTAAGACCAATGGAATTAACATTTGCATATAAAACTTAACCCCTCTCCGATATGTTATTATATATTAGAAATTTTTCGCGTCCGGACGATTCAGTCCATATTGCTCAAAAAATTCTTCCCTGAAATCACCAAGCCGGTCTGCTTGGATAGCAGTTCTTACCTGCTTCATTAAGTTTAACAAAAAATGTAGGTTATGATAAGTAGTAAGCCTTATACCGAATGTTTCATCACATTTTATTAAGTGACGTACATAGGCACGGCTGTAATTGCGGCATGTATAGCAATCGCAATCCTCATCGATTGGTCTGAAATCGCGGGCAAATTTAGCATTTTTGATTACTAATCGGCCTTGCGATGTCATACAAGTCCCATTTCGGGCGATCCTCGTCGGTAATACGCAGTCGAACATGTCGATTCCACGGATCACGCCGTCGATCAATGAATCTGGGGAACCTACTCCCATCAAATAGCGAGGTTTATTAGTTGGTAACAATGGTGTCGTATATTCTAGCACTTCATTCATTACCGATTTAGGTTCGCCAACGGACAAGCCGCCGATCGAATAGCCTGGGAAATCAAGAGAAACCAGATCTTTCGCACTCAATTCCCGTAGTTCTTGATATGCACCACCTTGCACGATGCCGAAAAGTCCTTGATCCTCTGGACGTTCGTGTGCTCGAAGGCCTCTTTCAGCCCAGCGCGAAGTACGTTCTACCGATTTTTTCATATAATCATGCGTAGCCGGATATGGCGGGCATTCATCAAATGACATCATAATGTCGGAACCCAGCGCATTTTGGATCTGAATCGCTTTTTCCGGAGACAAAAATAACTTGTCGCCATTTAGATGATTTCGGAAATGAACGCCTTCTTCCTTGATATCGCGAATATCGCTCAAACTAAATACTTGAAAACCACCTGAATCTGTTAAGATCGGCTGATCCCAGTTCATAAAGCGATGCAAGCCGCCTGCTTCACGAATAAGTTCTTCCCCAGGTCTTAACCATAGATGATAGGTATTGCTTAAAATAATCCCAGCCCCCATTGCTTTTAACTCTTCTGGAGACATCGTTTTTACTGTTGCAAGCGTTCCGACGGGCATAAACATTGGTGTATCAAATGTGCCGTGTGGTGTATGGATCTTGCCAAGTCTAGCGCCAGTTTGCTTATCTGTTTTTATAAGTTCATAACGAATCGCAGTCATTACTTACCTCTTTCTACTTGTTCTTTTACTAGCATAACGAAAATACTTGTCTATTACAAGTATCAGACGGAAGAAAATACGAATTCAATCTTTTTCGCCTATTTCGCGCAGCCGGTATTGTTTGTATTAATGAATAAACATCGCATCGCCGAAACTAAAGAAACGATAACGGTTCTCTACGGCATGCCGATATGCATGTAAGATGATATCGCGGTTGGAAAGTGCTGATACGAGCATGATCAGCGTTGACTTGGGCAAGTGGAAATTGGTGATCAGCGCATCTACTGCTTGGAAAGTAAACCCAGGGGAGATAAAAATATCTGTCCAACCAGATTCTTCTACTAAAGCACCATTATTTCTCGAAGCGATCGTTTCCAGTGTTCGGATCGACGTAGTGCCCACTGCAATAATACGCTTACCGGCAGCTTTCACTTCGCTTAGCTCTGCTGCGGCTTCCTTCGTCAGTCGGTAAAATTCAGAGTGCATTTTGTGATTATCCGTATCTGCGACATCGACAGGACGAAATGTCCCAAGACCAACATGAAGTGTCAAGAAAATCACTTTTACTCCTTTTTCCCGAATTTGATCCAGCAAGGCTTCTGTAAAATGGAGGCCTGCAGTCGGTGCTGCAGCGGAACCATTTTCTTTCGCATATACTGTCTGATAGCGTCCTTGGTCCTCCAGCTGTTCTTTAATGTACGGTGGCAGCGGCATTTCACCAAGGTTTTCCAAAACTTCATAAAAAATACCTTCATAGTGAAATTCAAGGATGCGACCGCCATGCTCCAACTCTTCTTTGCAGACTGCTTTTAGTTCGCCATTACCAAATGTGATCGTTTGCCCGACCCGAATACGCTTCGCCGGCTTTACCAAGGTTTCCCATTCATTATCTGCTTTTTGCTTTAAGAGCAGCACTTCGATATGGGCGCCGGTTTCATCTTTGAGGCCATGAAGTCTGGCAGGAAGAACGCGTGTATTGTTAAGAACAAGCGCGTCCCCAGGTTCCAGATAATCAACGATCGAAGCAAAATGTTTATCATCAATGGCTCCGGTTTCTTTATTTAATACCATCAAGCGACTGGCCGTTCTATCTAATAATGGAGTTTGGGCAATCAGCTCTTCTGGCAAATCAAAATCAAAATCTTCTACTTTCATTTCTACACACCTTTTTCATATGAAATTCCTAAATGATTATATGCTCTTTCCGTAACTAGCCGACCACGAGGCGTTCGTTGCAGAAAACCGATCTGCAGCAGGTAAGGTTCTTGCATATCTTCAATAGTTTCGCGTTCTTCACCGATACTTGCCGCAATTGTTTCGATTCCGACAGGTCCGCCTCCGAACGAGTGAATAATCGTTTGTAATAAACGCTGATCGATCGTATCCAGACCACGGGGGTCGACACGCAGAAGTTCCAGCGCTTCTTTAGCAAGCCTTTCAGTCACATAGCCATCTGCCTTCACATCAGCAAAATCACGCACGCGCTTTAATAGACGATTCGCGATTCGCGGGGTCCCGCGTGAGCGACGTGCGATCTCTTCTGCACCGGGAACATCTACTTCGGTATCCAATATCGAAGCAGTCCGCGTGATGATTGCTTCTAATTGTGCTTCTGTGTAAAACTCCAAGTGATCGATAACACCGAAGCGATCACGTAGCGGCGCTGATAGTTGTCCTGCCCGAGTTGTTGCGCCAATCAATGTGAATGGCGGAAGATCAAGACGAACAGATTTCGCAGTAGGGCCGTTACCGATCACGATATCAATAAAATAATCTTCCATTGCTGGATAAAGTATCTCTTCGACCGTTCGCGATAGACGGTGGATCTCATCGATAAATAAAACATCCCCCGGCTCGAGGCTGGTCAAAATTGTAGCCAAGTCCCCTGGTCGTTCGATTGCCGGACCACTTGTCGTTCTGATCCCGGCACCCATTTCATTGGCGATAACCATTGCTAGCGTCGTTTTCCCAAGTCCAGGCGGTCCATACAGTAGCACATGATCGAGGGCTTCATTTCTTTTTTTTGCTGCTTCAATAAAGATCTTCAAGTTATCTTTTACTTTATCTTGACCGATATAATGGGCCAACAGTTGAGGTCTTAGTGACATCTCAAAACTTTCTTCTTCAGGATTCACAGATTCTCCAGAAATGATCCGTTCTTCCATGTCCATAATCCCTCCTTTACTTTGTCATCAATTGTAGCGCTAATTTAATATAAGCATCGCTGCTCAAATCTTCTTTTTCCAATTTTGGAATGACTTTTTTTAATTCTTTTTTATTATAACCTAATGCTTCTAATGCTAAAATAGCTTCTTCCAACGCTTCTGTCAAACCAGCTGTCAAATCTTCTTCTTTTCTCTGCATCTTTGCAAAGGAAGTATCCACATCGCTTAGTTTGCCTTTTAAATCCAAAATGATCTGCCTAGCTGTCTTCTTACCGACACTCGGGAATTTCGTCAAATAAACATCGTCTTCTGCCTCGATCGCACCGATCAATGCATTGGCGTCCCCAGTCGCAATGATCGCCAAAGCACTTTTCGGACCGATCCCAGAAACGCTCAGTAATTTTTTGAATAGGAAACGCTCTTCTTTGGTTTTAAAACCAAAAAGTGTTAGACTATCTTCTCTCACATGCTGATATACAAATACTTTGGCGGTCTGTCCGCTCATAGACTGAAAGGCAAACGGATTGCCGGTGATTAACTGATAACCGACTTGTCCGGCTTCCACCACGATGAATTCCGGGGTAATGTCCGTAACGGTGCCATTGATATAATCGTACATAAAAGTTCCTCTCTTTCTTTACTCATACCATTTATGATAGCATAAAAAAGAACGTTTGTACTGTTTTATTTTCTTGTTTACATAATAATATTATAGTAGTTTTTAAATGAGATGCGCTGCATTCGTATAAACTTCTTGGACATCGTCGTCCTCTTCCAACACATCGATCATTTGCTCTAATTGTTCCTTTTTATCCTCAGGAACTTCAATCGTTGTTTGCGGTTTCATTATCAGATTTGCCTCTGCGAATACATATCCAGCGTCCTGCAGACTATCCTTTACAGCTGTAAAATCACTTGGATCCGTAAGCACTTCAAACACTTCCGGATAGACGAAGACATCTTCTGCTCCTGCCTCGATTGCTTCGAGCATGAAATTGTCTTCCTCAACTTCTGTATCTGTACGTTCGATCACTAAATATCCTTTTCGATCAAACAAATAATTGACTGTTCCAGTTTCACCTAAACTACCGCCATTTTTATTAAATCCGACACGAACATTGGTAGACGTACGATTCTTGTTGTCAGTTAAAGCATGGACCAAGACGGCAACACCTGCCGGGCCATATCCTTCATAAGTGACTTCTTCATAATTTTCTGTCGCATTTGCCCCTGTCGCTTTATCGATTGCCCGTTTGATATTATCATTAGGCATATTAGCCGCTTTTGCTTTATCCATCACAAGACGTAGACTCGGATTCATATCGGGATCTGCCCCGCCTTTAGCTGCCACATATAGTTCCTTCGCTATTTTTTGAAACGTTTTAGCGCGTTTCGCATCTTGCGCATTTTTTCGTCCTTGAATATTGTTCCATTTCGAATGTCCAGACATCATTATCATCCTTTCTTCAAATCAAGAAGCATAAAGCCCTGCTAAGCATCAATCCTTAGCAAGGCGGTAGACATGGTAGGTTCCTAAGTTGCGGACTTCACCGCCGATCAATTCGATCTCTTCCACTGCATTTGCTACTAATTGCGATTTTCCCGCTGATAACAAATCAACGAAAAAGAAATATTCTCCGAGTGATGTTTTTAGCGGCCGAGATTCGATCCGGCTCATATCGATATTGCGCCAAGCAAACGTCGACAATATCTTATGTAATGCACCAGGTAAATTTTGTGGGAGTAGAAACGTAAGTGTTGTTTTTTCTTCTTCTTTAATGAGCGGAATCTCAATCGGGATCCGACTCAGCACAAAGAAGCGCGTTTGGTTGAGCTCCAAGTCCTGCGCGTCTTCCTGGACGATCTCCAAACCATATCGTTCTGAGGCCATACGTGGAGCGATAGCAGCAAGCAGTTCTTCCGGGTGCTCGCTTACATATTTAGCTGCATATGCCGTAGAAGGTGTGACTTCCTGTTCGGTTCCATATAATTCTGCCTGTAAGAACGTATGGCATTGAGCTAAAGCTTGCGGATGCGACATTACTTTTTGTACCGATTTCCATGCTGTTTTATTCTCCGGATGGACCATCAAATGTTGTGAGATCGGCAAAACGATCTCTGCTACGACAGGTACTTTAGAAAAATGGAACAAGTAGTCGAGTGTCACATTGACGCTACCTTCAATTGTATTTTCGATTGGGACAACTGCCACGTCGACCTCTTCTTTTTCAATGGCCATGATGCAATCAGGAATCGTATTTTTTGCTTGCATCTCCCCATAAGGAAATGCTTTGGACGCAGCTGAATGCGTGAAGGAGGCAGCTGGTCCTAAGTATGCGACTTTCATTTTTCATACCCCTTTCTTATGTAGAAAAGAAGCCTAAGCATTTCGCGAAAAATACATTAGGCTCCTATGCGTGCTATTCCATAAACTCAAATTCAAAATCAAGCAGACGAACAACATCGCCGTCTTTAGCTCCACGTTTCCGCAAGGCTTCATCGACTCCAAGTGAACGAAGCTGTCTGGAGAAACGATTGATGGAAGCATCTCGTTCGAAGTTCGTCATTGTGAACAAGCGCTCCACTTTCGCCCCAGTAAGCACAAACGCACCATCTGGATCGCGAGTGATCTCGAAATCTGGTTCTTCTTTTTCAAATTTATACAAAACTGTATTTTCTTCTTCTTGTTCCAAGATTTCATCCAGCGGAAAGGCTGGTGTATCTTCCAATTTATCAGCAATTGCCAAGATCAGTTCTTTCAGACCTGTTTGGGTAACTGCAGAAATTGGGAAGATCGGGTATTCCCCTGGAATTTCTTTGCGGAATTTTTCTAAGTTTTCTTCCGCTTCCGGCATATCCATTTTATTGGCTACGATGATTTGCGGGCGTTCCATAAGGCGAAGGTTGTATGTTTCAAGCTCTTGATTGATTGCTTTAAAGTCTTCGATCGGCTCTCTGCCTTCGGAACCCGACATATCAATCACATGAACGATAACGCGCGTCCGCTCGATATGACGTAAGAATTGATGACCTAAGCCAACACCTTGGCTAGCGCCTTCGATAAGTCCCGGCAGATCAGCCATAACGAAACTTCTTCCGTCATGTGTATCCACCATTCCTAGATTAGGGACGATCGTTGTGAAATGATAGGCTGCGATTTTCGGACGTGCAGCCGATACAACAGAAAGAAGCGTGGATTTACCAACACTTGGGAAACCGACTAAGCCAACATCTGCAAGAACTTTAAGCTCCAACTGGATATTACGTTCTTGACCTGGTTCGCCGTTTTCGGAAAGCTCCGGCGCAGGATTGGCCGGCGTCGCAAAACGCTTGTTACCGCGTCCGCCGCGTCCGCCTTTAGCAATAATAGCTGTTTGACCGTGAGCTACCAAATCCGCAATGATCTCTCCCGTATCAATATCTTTTACGATCGTGCCCGGTGGAACTTTGACAACTAGATCGTCTGCCCCGCGTCCGTGCATACTTTTACTCATACCGTGTTCTCCATGATGTGCTTTGAAATGACGTTTATAACGGAAGTCTACTAATGTCCGCAGTCCTTCTTCCACGATAAAGACGACGTTCGCGCCTTTACCGCCATCTCCGCCAGCCGGCCCGCCGTTCGGGACAAACTTTTCGCGGCGGAATGCGACCATTCCGTCACCACCGTTACCGCCTTTAACATATATTTTTACCTGATCGACAAACATGTAAATGAAATTCTCCTATTCTTATAAAAAAGTTATTGTATTCTCTCTATCTCTGAAGTAGCATTCTATTTGCTTGATATTCTAAAGTGTACTCTATAATGCGATTTAATTCAAGTTCGTTAAAATAGAAATATCTTCTGTTTCTTGCTCATCAGACCTAAATCGACTAAATTTATGAGAAAAGGGTATAATTAATACTAGTTCCCTTACAAAAAAGACAAAGCGAGGTGTAAAAATGAATCCATTCCTAATAAAAACTGCAGCTAAGAAAATCGTCAAGCTAGCGATCCAAGCTGGTGTAGCCGACCTAGTTGCACAAGCGGCAAAAGAAGGTATTCATAAGTTCGCTGAAAAAAACAAGGATAAAAAATCAGCAGCCGTTAAACGTAATGAACACGCTTATAGATTGGCGATCGCCAGTTATGAAAATACAGTAGATACGCTAGGTGAAAAACCGGAGCTAGAAGCTGATGAAAAAACAGCTTTGCTCATCAGCAGAGAAATGCTACATGCTTTAGATAATTATAGCTATGCGGTGGAAGGCAGTTTCAACGCCTATCATAAAAAACAGTTGGCGATCTTGTATACCCGCTACAACAATCAGCAAAAACCGAATAAAAAAGAGAAAAAATTCATTTCGCTTTTTGTCGGCGCCCTTCCCGCCTTAATGATTGCAACAAAAACAGTCAAACGAACTGGTACGGATATATTATCGAAAGCAAAACCAAGGAAGCGAAAATTCTATAGATAATAATAGTGCAAAAAAAGGATGCCGATTAACCGGCATCCTCTTTTTTATTTAAAAGCTTGTGTTGCTTTAACCGCTTTTTGCCAACCTTCATACAGGTCATTACGTTCTTCGCTACCCATTTTCACTTTGAAGCGTTTGTCTAGTTTCCATTGTTTCTTGATCTCGCTCTTATCTTTCCATAGTCCAACAGCCAGACCTGCTAAGAATGCTGCACCTAGAACCGTTGTTTCTTGGTTTTCCGGACGTTCGACCGGTACATCCAAGATATCTGCTTGGAACTGCATCAAGAAGTTATTGGAAGAAGCGCCACCATCTACCCGAAGCGTTTTCAAAGCGATTCCTGAGTCTTTTTCCATGACATCCATCACGTCTCTTGTTTGATAAGCAAGTGATTCTAATGTGGCACGGATGAATTGTTCTTTTTCTGTTCCGCGGGTAAGTCCGAAAATAGCCCCACGTGCGTCAGCGTCCCAATACGGAGCACCGAGTCCAACGAAGGCAGGAACCACGTAAACACCGTCGGAGGATTCGATCCGTGTTGCATAATTTTCTGTATCCGGTGATTGACGTACCATCCGCAGACCATCACGCAACCATTGGATAGCAGAACCAGCAACGAAGATACTTCCTTCTAAAGCATATTCTACTTTTCCATCGATTCCCCATGCTAATGTCGTAAGTAATCCGTTTTCCGACTTCACTGCATTTTCGCCGGTATTCATCAATAAGAAGCAACCTGTCCCATAAGTGTTTTTTGCCATCCCTTTTTCAAAACATCCTTGACCAAACAATGCTGCTTGTTGGTCGCCAGCGATTCCGGCAACTGGAACTTCTTCTCCAAAGAAATGATAAGGAACGGTATTTTCATAGATCTCCGAGGATTGTTTTACTTCTGGAAGCATTGCTTTTGGAATATTGAGCATTTCCAAAAGTTCGTCATCCCACTCAAGATCATAGATATTGTAGAGCAGTGTACGGGAAGCATTGGAATAATCAGTGATATGCGCTTTCCCGCCAGTTAATTTCCAAACCAGCCAGCTATCGATCGTTCCGAATAACAGCTCGCCTTTTTCTGCACGTTCTTGCGCGCCGTCTACTTCATCTAAGATCCAGCGTGCTTTCGTACCGGCAAAATAAGGATCGATCAACAAGCCGGTTTTATCTTTTACCATATCTTGATAGCCCTCTTTACGAAGCTTTTTACAAATGTCTTCTGTTTGGCGTGATTGCCAGACGATTGCGTTATAAATCGGTTTCCCAGTATCTTTTTCCCAAACGACTGCGGTTTCCCGTTGATTGGTAATCCCGATCCCCGCGATTTCTTTAGAAGAAATATTTGTTTTTAATAGTACACCAGCAATAACTGCTAAGATAGACGCCCAAATCTCATTAGCATTATGTTCCACCCAGCCCGGTTTTGGAAAAATCTGTTCAAATTCCTCTTGTTCCACGCCGATGATTTCTCCGTTTTGATTGATGATCATTGCTCGTGAACTTGTTGTTCCTTGGTCTAATGCCAAAATATATTTCTTTTCCATGATAAAATCCTCCTCAGTTATGCTAAATGTTTTCTTTTATCTAATTGTACAGTGAAAATAAGTACTAATATGAATAAGACTGCAAATAGAATCATCCAATTGCTGTAACTTCCTTTAATAATCAACTGATAGATAACTGCGCCTAATCCACCACCGACAATCGGTCCAAGAACAGGTACCCATGAGTACCCCCAGTCTGAATTACCCTTTCCAGCGATCGGCCAAACAAAATGCGCGATCCGCGGGCCAAGGTCACGAGCCGGATTGATAGCATAACCGGTTGTTCCACCTAAACTCATCCCAATCGCAACGATCAATGCACCAACGACTAAGGGATTCAAACCATCTGAGAATTTATTAGATCCTAAAGATAATAATCCAAATACTAATATGAAAGTTCCTAACACTTCACCGAAAAAGTTTGACGTGAAATGTGGAATTGCTGGTCCTGTAGAAAACACACCTAACTTAGCTGCAGGGTCCTCTGTTTTTTTCCAATGCGGATAATAATGAAGCCATACCAATGTCGCCCCGATAAATGCACCAATAAATTGGGCGATGATATAAGGAAGTACATAACTCCAAGGAAAGTTCCCTGCAATCGCCATACCGAGTGTCACGGCAGGATTAAGATGTGCCATACTCATATATCCAGAGACATATACACCCATTGTGACCGCTAGCCCCCATGCTATCGATACAACTACCCAACCACCGTTCTCGGCTTTTGATTTTTTCAGCGACACGCCAGCAACGACGCCTCCACCAAAAATAATCAATACCGCGGTGCCGATGAGTTCTCCCAAAAACTGTGTTGCTAAACTCGTACCAATCATCTTTTCCAACTCCTTTTGATTACGTTTTTCTGCTACATTGAAAGCAGATATTTATATTCAAAAAAAGAATGACAAACAAAGCGACAGGTGGCTACACCGATCGAATTTGATTGTCATCTCTTCTCCTGACTAATTATTAACTTACCCCCATTTAAACATATGGAGAAAGCGCTGTCAATCAAATGATATGTACAAATGGTCACAATAAATTTTGTTGTAGTTATATATTTATACCCTTGTTATGAAAAAAGTAACGCTTGTTAGAAAAATAAAAAAACCATTCCGAAGAATGGTTTTTAGTCTTATGCTTCTTGAACTACTGGATAAACGCTCACTTTTTTCTTGTCGCGTCCAACGCGTTCGAAACGAACGATACCTTCTGTTTTAGCAAAAAGTGTATCATCGCCGCCACGGCCAACGTTAGCACCAGGATAGATTTTTGTACCGCGTTGACGGTAAAGGATAGATCCACCTGTTACAAATTGACCATCAGCACGTTTAGCTCCAAGACGTTTGGATTCTGAGTCACGGCCGTTAGAAGTCGAACCGCCACCTTTTTTGTGCGCAAAATGTTGAATATCAAATTTTAACATGAAATTCCACCTCCTAGTTGGAGTAAATTTTAATATGATCAGGATAGCTGTACGCTAGTGATCTTAATTGATGTTCCATCCCTGTAAGTAAAGTTTGAACAGTCGTATCATTTTCCCATTCTATAGGAACTACATAATGAAGATAGCCTTCACTTTGTTCTACAATCGGCTCTGTTTCTTTTATTTCCGAAATGGCATTCACCATACCGAAAGCAATCGAAGAAGCACCTGCACAGACAAGATCACTGCCATGTTCGGCAAAATCTGCATGTCCGCTCATTGTAAATGATATAACATGGTCTTCTCTACGTTTTACATTGACTTGAATCATCTTTTATCGTCCTTTCGCTTGCGACTGACGAGCAGTCCAAACCTTACAAGTTGATTGCATCAACAGTCAATTTTGTATAAGGTTGACGATGACCTTGTTTTTTGTGGTAATTCTTTTTAGGTTTATATTTATAAACAGTTAACTTTTTAGCACGACCTTGTTTTTCAACTTTAGCCGTAACTGTAGCGCCGTCGATAAAAGGAGCCCCAACTTTTGAGTCGTCGCCTCCAACTAAAAGAACTTTGTCAAAAGTAATTACATCACCAATTTCACCTGCTAATTTTTCAACATAGATCTCTTGGCCTGCTTCTACTTTGATTTGTTTCCCACCTGTTTCGATAATCGCGTACATACTTGCACCTCCTCATATACTAAGACTCGCCAGCACAGGAGAATGTTGCCATTGCTTAATTCCTGCTTTGTGCGGTTGTAGCGTGGTGCGCTACAAACATAACAGTAAAATAATAGCATATCCACATGTCAGTGTCAACTTTCCGTGCGTCTGATAGCATAAAATGGAACTGCCTCTTCCCCGATCTCCCATTCCAGATCAATATGCTCGCATACTTGTAGATCCAGAAAAGCAGATAATACCGGTTCTGTAACATAGACGCTTGCATAAGAAAGCCCTTTGTAACTCATCAGCTCCCGTTCTAGCTGATACGCAAGCGACAACGCAGATTGGATATGCCCACTGCCATTACAGACCGGGCAAGCCACTGTGACAGTCTCAAGTAGCGATTGCTGCTTTTTTCTGCGCGTTAGCTGCATTAGTCCCGTTTTGGAAAAGTCCGCCACCTGCGTAGTCACATATTCTTTATTTGCTAATACTTCCATTTTATCTTTCACTTTTTGGAAGCCCGTTTCATTCATACCGCCAACAAAATCGATCACGATCAAGCCACTCATATTTCGAAGCCGGATCTGCCGCACGATCTCTTCTGCAGCCGCAAGGTTTACCGTTGCCATAACTTCACTTTTCGCTTGGTTACTCTTATAACGGTGGGTGTTGACATCAATGATCCACATTGCTTCTGTTTTTTCAATAAACAACGAAACACCGTTTGCTAAAATAACTTCCGGCTGGAGCAGGTTTTCAATCGCTGGTTGTAAATGGTAGCTGTGAAACGTATCTTCCTGGTAATCTGTATAAATAGAAGCGCGTTTATCATCCGTGACGACTCGCATGACATCTGGGTAATGCTGCTGCCACTGCGAGATAACTTCAGTGAAGTCGAGCACATTTTTTTGTACTAACCCTGCTTTTTTGCGGGAACCGATTTTTTCTTTTAAAGTTTGGAAACGCTGACGCAGCTCGAAAATCGCGCTAGTCACTTCCTCTATGCTCTTCTCGGCAGCTTTCGACCGCAGAATAGCTGCTTCATCAGCCTCTAATATAGGTTCTACCGCCTTGACCCAGCTGCTTCTCTGTTCCGAAGTCAAACGCTTGGAAACAGAAAGATAATGTGCGCCTTCAATAAGAACCACTAAATCATTGGCAAATTCAATATTGCCGGTAGCCAAAGGCAACTTGATTGCGGTTCCTTCCCGTGTGATCTGCACAGGAAGTTTGGCTCCCTGTATCCATTTAAAAGCAGCTGGGGCATCTTTCATATGGATAAACGCCTTTTCCGATCCTCCCAGATTCAAAAAAGCGGCATTGATTTTTTTGTCGATTTTTTCAACAGCCGCATAATAGATGTCGCCAACAGAAACATCCTCTGACGGTCTTACAAGCCGATATTCCAATAGTCGCCCCGATTCCAGCAACGCTAAATGACCCTCTGTATTTTTATTACTGATAATAATTTCTTTCATTCTCGTCATCCTTATAAAGAAAAGGCATAGAGCAAAAGCCCGATACCTTTTCTACATATTATTTTCCACCGAAGAAACGTTTTAATTTGGCAAAAAAGCCTTTTTTCTTGGTTTCGATCGACATCAATGGAATCGATTCTCCCAAAATCCGTCTTGCGATATTGCGATACCCTTGTGATGCCCGATTATTCGGCAAAAGCGCCACTGGATCTCCACTATTAGATGATCGGATAACCGCATCATCATCAATAATGATACCAAGTAGTTCAATCGACAAATGGGAAGTGATCTCATCAATATCCATCACATCACCATTTTCCATCATTTGCGTCCGAATACGGTTGATGATCAATTTCGGCGGCTCAATAGCTTCTTTTTCAAGCAACCCGATGATTCGGTCTGCGTCACGCACTGCAGAGATCTCCGGTGTCGTCACTACGATCGCTTTATCAGCTCCGGCCACTGCATTCTTATAACCTGTTTCAATCCCAGCAGGGCAATCGATCAAAATAAAATCATAATCAGGGCGCAATTCTTCTACTAACGCGATCATCTGCTCACCAGAGACCGCACTTTTATCTGTCGTTTGTGCTGCAGGTAATAGATAGAGCAAGTCATCAAAACGTTTATCTTTGATAAGTGCTTGATGAATCTTGCATCTGCCTTCCACTACATCTACGAGATCATAAATAATTCGATTTTCGAGTCCTAATATAACATCTAAGTTACGTAATCCGATATCCATATCGATCAAGCATACCTTTTTACCTTGCAGGGCTAATGCCGTCCCCAGATTAGCAGTAGAAGTAGTCTTACCTACGCCACCTTTCCCGGAAGTTATGACTATCGCTTCTCCCATTTTTAACGCCCTCCTTGAAAATTAGCAATATGCGGTCTTACTTTTCTTAATGTATGTACGCCGTCCACTTTGATGTCTTTTGTATCTGTAATAAAAGCCGCCTTCAAATCGGTATCTCCAATTTCTTTATAGGCTTCATCATCAAAGCTGTAAAATTCGCTAGCGATCCGTATTTGTGACGGATATAAAAATTTGCCAGCAACAACTGCATCCTTTGATCCAGCAAAGCCGGCGTGCACGATTCCTTTGATTTGACCTAAAACAAAAATATTTCCATCTGCGCGAATTTGCCCACCAGGATTAATATCTCCGATCAATAAAAAGTCGCCAGGAACATGAATAACTTGTCCGGAACGAATAATCGTTGCCATCGAATAGATTTGTTCTTCTTCTTTCCACTTTTTGGCAGCTTCTTTCGTCATGACATTACTATAAAAAGCTTTGATCTTCATCTGGCTGTTATCATGGATGATCCCAGCAAAATCCGCCTCTTCTTCTTCAGAAAACAGCCGATTCCCCAATTGAACTTGTACTTCCAGTTTCTCGCCAGAATAAGGACCTTGCTTCTGTTCTACCAATAATTGCAGTAACTCCTGCCTTAACTGCATGATATCTGCTTTGTCGCTAAGACTGATCACGATCCCATCTTTCGTACCTTTGATTTGTACATTTTTTTGCATTTTCAAATTCACCCCACTTTATGGTGTATCCTGTCATTGTTTCCATTATAACAGGAAAAAGTTGACTTGACATTTCTTTTCTATAAAAACAGCTTAAATCGTGCTACAGTCTATTTACCTGCATGCGGAAAACGATTTAAGCTGCTCTATGTTAATTTTCTAGTTTTAATAAAAAGCGCCTGAATGGAAAATATGCAATCAAGTAAAATGCAAAATTCAATAAGATCGTCGTCCATAGACGAGTATCGATAAAGGCAAAAATCTCCATATTCGTTTTGCCGATCAGCAGATAAAAAGCATAAACGATGCTTTCCATCAAGATAATATCAAAAATCGTTATCAATGCTAACAGCAAAATATTTTTCTGGAAAACCTGCAAAAATTTATCCGTAATGTAAACGATCAATGGGAAGAGGGCAAAGAAAACACCCATGATATTCGTATAGTAAATATCATAAACCAATCCCAAAATAAAAGCATAGATCAAAGTTGGATTTCTTTTGTAGAAAGCTGTCATCAAAATCAGCATAACTAAAAGAAAATGAGGAATAAACAGCCGATTTTCAGCAAAAAGTTGTTTGCCGAAAATCAGACTGGCTACCCCTTCTAGGATAAAAGTCAAGATAATGATAGCAGGTAGCGCAACATTTTTTCTCAAATCCATGCTCAATTACCTCCATCATCGGAGCTGCCGGATTGAACACTGCGGTCCAAGACGATCACATGATTCAAGTCATACAGATCAGCCCCGGTCTTCAACGACGCTGTTTGGGAAAGCCCCATTTTATCGGTCTCTACCTTTTGGATCGTTCCGATATAAATTCCAGCAGGAAATTTTCCGCCAAGCCCAGAAGTAACGACTTTTTGCCCTTTCTTGAACGTCATATCATACGGCAACTGCGTTAATTCCAATAATTTTGAATCCGCATTGTAACCGTTGATGATTCCGAAAGCTCTATCTTTTCCTTGAACGCTCGCAGATACGCGATTTTTCACATCAACAGAAGAAACCAGTTCAACTGTCGACGATTTTGCCCCAGCAGTAGTGACCTTCCCGATCAATCCTGCTGGCGTAACAACTGCCATATCCGGCTTCACGCCGTCGTTGGTCCCTTTGTCCAGTTCTACTTGATCGTTCCAGTTATTCGGATTTCTAGAAATGACCGATGCATTGATCGATTTATAATCACGAATACTTGCCGGGATCTTCAACGTGCTTTTCAAGTCTTTATTTTCTTTTTCTAAATCTGCTACATCACTCTCTAATTGAGCTACTTTTTCTAAACGTTTTTTCAATTCTTCATTTTCTTTATAGGTGTTTTTCAAAGAAGAAACATTTCCAGTTACATTTGCAACAAACGAAACTGGTTTAGAAATGATATTCTCTCCAAACCCAACAACGTCTTTAACAAACTGTTCCGGCCAAGAAGCATTTTCTCGGTCCCGCAACGAAAATCCAACCAAAGCTACGAGCACAATGATGGATATCAACAAGATAATCAAACGTTTATTAAGAAAAAATTGCGGCATGTGGACACCTCATCTCGCTAATATTCTTCCTGCATTATTCGCACAGGACTTAGTCGTTAGTTTTTCTTTCTGTAAACATCCATGTTGTCCAACGATTTCCCTGTTCCGATCGCCACACAATCCAGTGCATCCTCAGCTAAAATAACTGGCATTTTTGTTTCTTCTGAAATAACGTCATCCAGTTGACGCAATAATGCTCCGCCACCTGTAAGAACGATTCCTTTATCCATGATATCTGCAGAAAGTTCTGGCGGTGTGTTTTCCAACGTGCTTTTCACTGCATCGATGATTGCAGAAACAGTATCACGCAATGCTTCGCTGATCTCTTCAGGTTGGATCTCGATCGTTTTTGGAAGTCCTGTTACTAAATCACGGCCGCGGATGCTGAAAGGAGCAAGTCCCTCAAAACTATGTCCAGCCGAACCGATTTCAACTTTGATCGTTTCCGCAGTACGGTCACCGATCAATAAATTATATTTTTTACGGATATAATTGATAATTGCGTCATCCATATCATCCCCTGCTGTTCTCACGGAACGACTTGTCACGATACCTCCCAAAGAAATAACGGCAACCTCTGTTGTTCCGCCGCCGATGTCAACGACCATGCTTCCCGTTGGATCCCATACAGGAAGTCCTGCTCCAATTGCGGCTGCAAAAGGCTCTTCGATCGGATAAGCTTCTTTCGCTCCTGCTTGGATCGTCGCATCTGTTACGGCACGTTTTTCTACTCCGGTAATACCAGAAGGAACACACACAACAACGCGCGGCTTACCTGCATTGATATTTTTGCTCGCTTTTTGGATGTAGTATTTCATCATCGCAGCAGTTGTATCATAATCAGCAATAACTCCATCTTTCATCGGTCGAATAGCAACGATATTTCCAGGCGTTCTACCGATCATATTCTTTGCTTCGCTACCTACAGCCACAATTTCTTGTGTATCTTTCTTCATAGCAACAACGGAAGGTTCACGCAGTACGATCCCTTTTCCTTTTACATAAACAAGTGTATTTGCAGTTCCCAAGTCAATACCAATATCTTTATTTCCAAATCTAAACATCCATATTCTCCTTTTCATCTACGGTTTTCGTTATGTATATCAGCTTTAAAATCATCTCTTAAACCCAATAAATCTGCTTTTATATTTATCCATAAAGTATACATAAACAACCATTTTATTATAGCATACTCTAAAGAAACAGACATCCATTTTCTCACGCTTCCCGTAAATTTATACTTTTCTTTAAAAATATCCCTGTTCTTTTAAACTGGTAAATGAACCCTTGCCAATGATGATATGATCAATCAAGGGAATGCCGATGATGTCCCCGGCTTTTGCCAAATTCTTAGTAACTTGGATGTCTTCGGGAGAAGGAGTTGGATCTCCCGATGGATGATTGTGAAAACACATGATTTGGGCGGCAGATTTCCGTACAGCTAATCCATAAACTTCTCGCGGATGAACAATAGAAGCATTCAAACTGCCGATAAAGATAGTCTGACGATGAACAATCTGATTTCGTGTATTCAAAAGCACGCAATGAAAATGTTCTTGAAAAAGAAAAGCAAGCTCTGGCAAAACAATGGACACTGCATCTTGTGGACTTCTGATCGCTATATTATTTTTTTCTGATTCACTTTGCAGACAGATCCGTTTCCCAATCTCGATCGCAGCCATGATTTTAGTAGCTTTCGCAAGTCCAATACCATTGATAGATCGCAATTCTTCGATAGTCAGATCTTTGATATCTCCTAGCGATTTATATTTAAGAATGATTTTATTGGCTAATGATAAAACGGAATCTTCTTTCGTTCCCGTTTCCAATAATATCGCAAGAAGTTCCGTTATGGTAAGTTGCGCTTGCCCTCTTGTCTGCATTTTTTCTCGAGGTTTATCAAAAATCTGCATTTCTTTCATTTGCATAAAAAACCCTCCTAAAATAATATTATGCCCATGTAACTGATGAAAATAAACGGAACAAACGGCGCTTTTGCAGAGTTAGAGATTTTTTTGAACTTCACTAGTAATAGTAAGCTAATCAACCCTATTATTACTGCCCCAGTAAATAATATATATCCTTGTCTCCATCCTAATGCAGCACTATAAATAATAAGCAGTTGGATATCCCCGCTGCCGATACCTTGGTGAAAGAGCAAGTAAAGACAGGCGTAAAAAATACTACAGAGTAAGAGAGATTGATAAAAGGGCCAGTTGGTTAAATTCCATATAAAGAGGATCACCAACAAGAAGTACAAATAACGTAATGGAATATACATATATAAATAATCTGTAACTGTGAAAAACAATAAAAAAATAAATAGAAGAAGGTAATAAAAAAAGGAGATAGAGAAATTATATTTTACATATAACAAGCAGATAAACAATGGAGATACGACTTCTAAAACGACATAATGCAGCCTCAATCTATTATGACAGCATATGGCTTTTCCGCGTTGCCTGAGAAAGGAAAAGATCGGAATCAATTGAGTCCAATGCAGCATGGAACCGCAATGATCACACTTGGATTTTCGCCACAAATGTTTTTGCCATTCAAAAAAATGTTCTGCGAGAAAAAGTACAAATGAGGTAGCAATAGCGCTATACACAAATAACCAGAAAAAAAGCATTGGCATCTTTCCTTTTATTTGTATAGTAGCAGGAATTGATTTTAGCTGCATTGGCAAAAATCATATTTTCTCTATATAAAAAAAGCTTTTTCGTCTATAGAGAAAAAGCTGTTTTTATGTAACTATTACCTCTCAAAAAAAGAATATCGGGAGTTGAAGAAATAATGGTGATTGTTATAATGAAACATATTACCGCTCCACTTTGCATAACCAATCAGTTTTATTTACTTTTCGCTTCACCATTCTTTATAAAATGACGTACCTCCGAAATGAAGTAGAGCGAACCAGTAATAAATAATGTTTTTTCTAATTCTTCTTGACTCCAATAAGTCTGTAACCAGGACTTCCAATCCACCACCGCTTCAATCGAATGTATTTCTGCTGTGTGGCGAAGCTCTTCCTGATCCATCGCTCTTGGATAATCGAATGTGGTTAAATAAACTTTGGCATTTGGTATGGATTTTAGAGTAGCTAACATCTGCCTATGATCCTTATCCCCTAGGATGCTACACAAAATAACTTTATCACCCAAAATTGCCGAAGCATTATCAGCAAATGCCTGCACTCCCTCTGGATTATGAGCACCATCTAGAATGCAAAGCGGATGATTGGAGATCGTTTCCATTCTTCCCGGCCAAAAAGCATTGGCCAAACCTAATTTGATGGCTTGATTGGAGATTGAAAAGTCCGTTGTCTCTGCCAGTGAAAGAACCGTTTCCACTGCCAAAGCAGCGTTGTGATATTGATGCTTCCCTTCCAACCCTAGTTTTAAATCGGGCAATTCTTTATTTCTACTTACAAAACGCAATTCTGACTTAGTCGATGTTTTTATGTCAAAATCTTTATTTATCTTGTATAACGGTGCCTGTCTATCCCTAGCAATCATTTCGATCACTTCTGATGCTTCTGGCTGAATAACTCCTGAAATGATTGGAAGTGAGTCTTTAATGATCCCAGCTTTTTCTTTGGCAATCACTGCTAGATTATCGCCTAAGAATTCCATATGATCCATTCCAATGGTTGTGATGACACTGATTAGAGGTGTTAATACATTTGTTGAATCCAACCTTCCGCCTAAGCCAACTTCAATCACACCAATATCAATTGTTTCAACTTCTGCAAAATAAACAAACATCATAGCTGTAATTATCTCAAATTCCGATGGCGAGCCAAATTCGCTCTCTTTCATTTCTAAGGTTATTGGATAAATAAGGTTTGCAATCGTCACTAGATCCTCATCCGGAATCGGGTTCCCATTGACGCAGATCCGTTCATTGAAGGTTTCGATATAAGGAGATGTAAATGTGCCTACTTTGTATCCGCTATGTTCTAAAATCTCTCTAATAAAAGTAACTGTGGATCCTTTCCCATTGGTGCCGGCTACATGAATCCATTTATTACTCCGTTCGGGGTTGTTTAACCGTTCCAATAAAAACTCCATTCGGTCTAATCCTGGTTTTATTCCCAGACGGAGAGTTCCATGTATCCAAGCAATAACTGCTTCGTAATCATTGAATTTCACCATTGATCCCCAACTTTCTGTAAAAAATAGTCATATCCGTCAACTGACAGATATGACCAGTTTATCAAGCCTCTTGTAACGTTTGGATACGCTCTTCTACTTTTGCACGTTTTTCAAGATAGTCTTTTTCTTTCGCGCGCTCTTCTTCAATTACTTTTTCTGGTGCTTTTTCCATAAAACGTGTATTTGCTAGTTTTCCTTGTACACGAGCAACTTCTTTGTTCCATTTCTCCAGTTCTTTCTCTAATCGCTTGATTTCCTCATTGATGTCAATTAGTCCTTCTAATGGCAAGAATATTTCTGTTCCTGTTACAATAGCTGTCATTGCTGTATTGGAAGGCTCAAGATCAAAAGAAATCGCAACGGTCTCTGGATTACAGAAGCGTTCGATATAAGAAAGATTTGTTTCTAGGATCGTCTTGTAATGTTCATTTTGTGGTTTCAACTGCAAAACGATTGGCTTACTTAATGGTGTATTTACTTCAGCCCGAATGTTTCGAACCGCACGAATCACTTCTACAAGAACTTTCATGGATTCCGAAGCTTCTTTATCGATTTGTTCCGCTTTTACTACTGGCCATTCAGCAACTGTTATAGAAGTGCCTTCATGTGGCAGATTTTGCCAAATCTCTTCCGTCACAAAAGGCATAAACGGATGCAAAAGACGCATTGTTTGATCTAAAGTATAGGCTAGTACCGATTTTGTGGTTTTCTTTGCGATCTCATCTTCACCATAAAGTGAGATTTTAGCAATTTCGATATACCAGTCGCAAAGATCGTCCCAAATAAAGTTATATAAAACCCGTCCTACTTCACCAAATTCATATCGTTCGGCAAGTTTAGTAACTGCCTCGATCGTCTCATTAAGACGTGTTAAAATCCACTTGTCACTCACTTCTTTTACATGACTCAAATCGATTTCTTCAAATGTCATGCCGTCCATATTCATTAGAGCAAAACGAGAAGCATTCCAAATTTTATTGATAAAATTCCAAGATGCTTCAATTTTTTCAAAGCTGAATTTCAAGTCTTGACCAGGAGATGTCCCTGTAGATAGCATGTAGCGCAAGGAATCTGCACCGTATTTATCAATAACCTCGATTGGGTCTACGCCATTGCCAAGTGATTTAGACATTTTCCGTCCCTCTGCATCACGAACAAGGCCATGAAGAAGTGTATCATTGAAAGGTTTATGTCCAGTAAATTCTAACGATTGGAAAATCATTCTTGAAACCCAGAAGAAAATAATATCGTATCCGGTAACCAATACATTTGTTGGGAAAAAGTGTTTATAATCTTCATTTTCTGTATCTGGCCAGCCCATTGTCGAGAAAGGCCATAGTCCAGAACTGAACCAAGTATCGAGTACATCTTCGTCTTGTTCCCAGTTTTCCAAATCGGCTGGAGCTTCGGTTCCCACATAAAGTTCACCTGTTTTTTTATGATACCAAGCCGGGATACGATGCCCCCACCAAAGTTGTCTTGAAATACACCAATCATGGATATTGTCCATCCAGTTTTCATATGTTTTCTCAAAACGAGGTGGTACAAAGTTGATTTTTTCCTCTGTCTTTTGGAAATCTAAGGCTTGTTTCGCGAGAGGCTCCATTTTAACGAACCATTGTTTAGAGAGATACGGCTCAACGATTGCACCTGTTCGTTCTGAATGGCCTACGGAATGCAGATGGCTATCTTGTTTGATGAATAATCCTAGTTCTTTGATATCGGCAATAATCTGCTTACGTGCTTCAAAACGATCTAATCCTTCATATTTACCAGATTTAGCATTCATCGTACCATCTTCATTCATCACGATGAGACGCGGCAAATCATGGCGGTTACCTACTTCAAAATCGTTAGGGTCATGTGCAGGAGTGATTTTCACAGCACCTGATCCAAAATCTTTCTCTACGTATTCATCAGCTACGATTGGGATCTCTCGGTCCATGATCGGCAAAATAATCGTTTTTCCGATCAAGTGCTGATAGCGTTCATCATCGGGATGAACAGCCACTGCTGTATCACCAGGGATCGTTTCTGGACGGGTTGTCGCAACTTCCAAATAGCCTGATCCATCAGATAGCGGATATTTCAAGTGATAAAATGCGCCTTCAACATCTTTATGGATAACTTCAATGTCGGATAATGCTGTTTTAGCAACAGGATCCCAGTTAATGATATATTCACCGCGATAAATAAGTTCCTTTTCATATAACGTTACAAAAACTTTTTTCACAGCATCTGAAAGGCCTTCATCTAATGTAAAACGTTCTCTGGAATAATCAAGGCTCAAG
The DNA here is from genome assembly GCF_000148995.1 of Listeria grayi DSM 20601. Classification (GTDB taxonomy): domain Bacteria; phylum Bacillota; class Bacilli; order Lactobacillales; family Listeriaceae; genus Listeria; species Listeria grayi. The sequence continues at coordinate 713,708 of NZ_GL538352.1, read as the reverse complement.
CCCAGTTTTCCCCATTGTTTGCGGATCTCGCCGGCATATTCTTCTTTCCAATCCCAAACTTGATCAATGAATTTTTCACGGCCAAGATCGTATCTAGAAATGCCTTCTTCGCGAAGTTTTTCTTCTACCTTTGCTTGTGTCGCGATACCTGCATGGTCCATTCCTGGCAAGTATAGCGTATCAAATCCTTGCATCCGTTTAATCCGGGCAATAATATCTTGGAGGGTAACGTCCCAAGCATGACCGATGTGTAGTTTGCCTGTTACGTTTGGTGGCGGTATAACAACTGAAAAAGCTTGTTTATCTTTTGTGATCTTGGCTTGGAAGAAGTTTTGTTCTTTCCACCATTCATATTTTCCTGCTTCTACATTATTTGGTTCATATTTTGTCGGCATTTTTATTTCATTATTTTCTGACATAAACATCCTCCTTTTTTCAATAAAAAAACTCTCTTCATCCTATAAAAGGACGAAAAGAGTATCATTCGCGGTACCACCTTTTTACTCACTTGAAAGTAAGCACTTCATTACGATAACGATGTTTCACACACCGGTTTTTCTTACTGCTCGTTCAGAAAAACTGCTCCAAGGTTACGTTCAAATAGTTTTTTCTAAAGGTTCTCAGCTTTTCCTTCTCTCTTGGAGAAAAACACTATTTTACTCTTCCTCTTCTTAGCATTTAAAAATTTAATTGCCTTTATTCTAGCAAACTAGCGTGATTTAGTCAATTGTTCTTTAGCTGTTTAAATGTATACTCTAACGCGTTTAATGTTTTATTGATTTCTGCTTCCGTATGGGCAGTGGAAATAAATATCCCTTCAAATTGAGACGGTGGTAAAAAGATCCCTTGGCCCAACATTTCACGGTAATACTGACGGAAGAATTCTAAATCGCTTGTTTTTGCTGTTTCAAAATCAATGACTTTTTCTTTTGTAAAGAAGAAGCCGAACATGGACCCCGCTTTATTGATATGGACTGGGACTTCGTATTGCTCTGAAAGCAAGTTTAGTCCTTCCTCCATTTGGCTGATCAGCGACCGAAAGACATCGTAATGATTTGGCGTCAATTGTTTCAAAGTCGCAAATCCGGCATTCATTGCTAATGGATTTCCTGATAAAGTTCCTGCTTGATAAATCGGTCCACTTGGGGCAATTTGCTCCATGATCTCTTTTTTACCGCCATAGGCACCAACTGGCAGACCGCCGCCGATAACTTTTCCTAGACAAGTAATATCAGGAGTGACCACGTAATATCCTTGTGCCGAATAATAATCTACGCGGAAACCGGTCATTACTTCATCAAAGATAAGCAGACTTTCATACTGGGTAGTCAATTCGCGGAGACCTTCTAAGAAACCAGCGATAGGCGGGACTACACCCATGTTTCCAGCAACAGGTTCTACCATGACAGCAGCGATCTGATCGCCGTATTTTTCAAAGGCTAATCGGGTGCTTTCGAGATCATTATAGGGAACTGTGATCGTATCGGCCGCTAGATTTTTCGTTACTCCTGGAGAATCAGGCAATCCCAAAGTTGCGACGCCGGAACCGGCTTTGATCAGAAGGGAGTCGCCATGACCATGATAGCTACCTTCAAATTTCAAGATTTTCTCTCTTTTCGTATAGCCTCGTGCCAAACGAATAGCACTCATCGTTGCTTCAGTGCCGGAAGAGACCATTCGGATCATCTCGATCGAAGGGACACGTTCAATCACTAGTTTTGCCAATTCTGTTTCGATCTCGGTCGGTGTGCCAAAGCTTGTTCCCTTTGCCGCGGCAGAAGTGATCGCTTCGACTACGAGGGGATTAGCATGTCCGGTAATAAGTGGGCCCCAAGATAAAACATAGTCGATATAAGAATTGCCATCGATATCTGTTAAATAGGCTCCTGTTCCGCTTTCCATAAAGATTGGCGGGGCATCAACTGCTTTGTTAGCTCTGACAGGACTATTTACTCCGCCAGGCATGATGTCTATAGCTTGTTTGAATGCAGATTTAGATTTAGAATAATTAGCCATCTATTACATCCCTGCTTTCTTTAGATAATGAGCAACATCTTTCGCAAAGTATGTGATGATCAAAGAAGATCCTGCGCGTTTCATGCTCGTCAACATTTCCATAACGATTCTTTCCTCATCGATCCAGCCATTTATAGCGGCTGCCTTTACCATGGAATATTCACCACTTACATTATAGGCAACAACTGGTAGATTCGTTTGGTTTTTAACATCGCGCATGACATCTAAGTAAGAAAGTGATGGTTTTACAATAATAAAATCAGCACCTTCCTTTTCGTCACTTTGCGCTTCCCTTAGTGCTTCCAAGCGATTCGCGGGATCCATTTGATACGTTTTACGATCCCCAAACTGCGGAGCGCTTCCTGCGGCGTCACGGAATGGCCCATAAAAAGCGGAAGCATATTTCACAGCGTAAGACATGATCGGAATATCAAAGTACCCTGCTTCATCCAAACCTGCTCGGATCGCTTGGACGAATCCGTCCATCATATTAGAAGGCGCAATAATATCTGCTCCTGCTTCTACTTGACTGACAGCTGTTTTTTTCAATAATTCCAGTGATTCATCGTTCAAGATCTGACCTTCTTGGATAACACCACAATGGCCATGATCTGTATATTCGCAAAGACATGTATCTGCTACTACGAGCATTTCGGGAACGGTTTGTTTAACTACCCGAGTTGCTTCTTGGACGATTCCATGTGTGTGAAAAGCCCCACTTCCGATCGCATCTTTTTCATTAGGGATCCCGAATAAAAGAACGGCTTTTATACCTAATTGCGATATTTCTTTGATCTCCGCTGCTAGTTCATTTAGAGGATATTGATAAATACCTGGCATTGAAGGGATCTCCGTTTTCGGTTCATTGCTTTCTTTTACAAAAATCGGATAGATCATATCATCCATCGTTAAAATGGTCTCTCTCACTAAATCACGCATCACGCTACTTGAGCGTAGACGGCGATGTCTATCAAAATCATAGTTCATGATTGCTTTTCCTCCCTCATTATTTCCTGAATCATCGCTTCCATCGTATAAGTATCTGCCGGCTGATATTTCACAGAGCAACCAGATGCCTCGATTGCCCGGCTAGTGATCGGGCCGATCGATCCATACTCCCATGCTTGTACGGACTGGTTCCTCGTTTGGCAGATTGCTTCAAAATTATGCCATGCAGAGGGGCTGGCAAATAGAAAAAGAAAGTCTTTTTCTGTTTGGATCAGCGCTGCAAATAGGTTTGAACTGGAAGCAGGTATAACTGTTTCATAAATATCTATTTCTTCTACCGAATAGCCTTGCTCACGCAAAGTTTTCGCAATAACCTCCCGAGCCAAACTGCTTCGCGGGAACAAGATGCGTTTGTCAGCCGAATATTGAGGCAGCCATTCTTCTAAAAACGTTTCCGCCACATAGCTGGAAGGCTCGAAATCAGCTTTTCTTCCATATCGAATTAAGGCTTCTGCCGTTTTTTCTCCAATTACCGCAATCTTAGCAGTCACGACCGCTAGATCATATTTTTCAGCAAAGTAATGAATGGCTTTCGCACTTGTAAAGAAAATCCAATCATACTCCTTTTCAATTTGAAAAGGGAGCGCTTTGGTTTCAATGAGTGGTAATGATACTGCTTCTACTCCCAGCTCATGAAAATAGGGCAGCCATTTTTCATTATCAGCAGCCGTCCTCGTCAATACGAATGTTTTAGACATTTTCATCTCGGAGCGAGGCGATCAATGCTCCAGCACCTTTTTCCAGAAGCTCATTTGCTGCTTCTGTGCCAATCTGATCCGCGTCTTCTCCCACTCGTTCGGCTTCCCAGATCGTTTTGCCGTCTGGTGTTCCAACAAGTCCTTTGAAAGATACTTTACTTCCAGATTGAGTAGCATAACCAGCGATCGGTATTTCGCAGCCGCCATTTAATGTCTTTAGAAAAGCGCGTTCAGCGGCAACGCAATTTGCTGTGATCGCATGATGGATGCTGCGCAAGATATCTTTGGTATCATTATCTTCTTCACGGCATTCAATTGCCAATGCTCCCTGACCAACTGCTGGTAGACAAATCGTTTCAGGGATCGTTTGAATACGAAGCGAATCGTCTTCCAACCAGCCCATGCGACTTAATCCTGCTTGTGCGAGAATGATCGCATCAAAATCTTCTTCGCGTAATTTACGAAGCCGGGTATCGATATTACCGCGGATAAATTTGATCTGCAAATCAGGACGTTCTGCTAATATTTGCGAGGCACGACGCAAGCTGCTTGTCCCAATGATTGCTTGGGTTGGCAGATCACCGAAATCATGGACTTCTTTAAAGACGAATACGTCATTTGCAGATTCGCGCTCTGGAATCGCTGCGATCGTTAGACCTTCTTCTATAACCGCTGGAACATCTTTCATACTGTGAACAGCAAAATCAATATGCTTATCTACTAATGCTTGTTCGACTTCGGAGACAAAGAGTCCTTTGCCGCCAACTTTACTTAATGTGACATCGAGAATCTTATCCCCTTTTGTCACCATTTCTTCTATGCGAAAATCAATAGTGGGATAATGTTTTTTTAGTTCGTTTATTACCCAATTGGTCTGCACTAGCGCCAGTTTGCTCCGTCTAGAGCCGACAATGATTTGGCTTTTCACTGTTTATTCCCCATTTCTATTTCTGTTTCACTCATTTCTGTTGTGGCTTCAACTTGAAAAATTCGTTTGGCAATATCTAATTTATAAGCGGCATCTTCTTCCGCAGACATTTCTTTCAGTTCAGAGATCGGTTGTTTGAGAAGCTGATTGATAATACTCTTCATATGTTTTCCGATCACTTTCTCTTCCCGATCTGTTAATCCAGGGATTTTTTGCGTCAAGCTTCTCATTGTTTCCGCTTGGATTTGAAGCGCATTGTTACGAAGCTCTCGAATGATTGGAACAACACCTAACTGTTTTTGCCATTCATAGAAAGCGGCTACTTCTTGTTCGATCACTACTCCAAGTTTGGCAACGATTCGTTTGCGTTCTTCGGTATTCGCCGAAACAACACCCTCCAGATCGTCAATATTGTATAAAATCAAATTGGGAATTTCTGCACATTCATCGGCAATATTTCGAGGCACACCGATGTCGATGACCAATAATTCTTTTTCTGGACGAGTAGCCAACCAAGCTTCCATGTCTGCCTTGGAAATAATCGGTTCTGCCACACTCACAGAACTGATGAATACATCCGTTTCTGTCAAAATAGCTCCCAGTTCATCGATAGGTGCTGCTTTCCCGCCATGTTTGGCAGCAAGTACTTCTGCGCGAGATAAAGTCCGGTTTAAAATCGTCAAATCGGTCGCCTTTTGCCCAGCAATATTTTGTAATGCCAGTTTGCTCATTTCTCCAGCCCCTAAAATACTGAAATGCTTTCCAGCGATATCACCGTGTACTTTTTTGGCCACTTCCACAGCTGCATAACTCACAGAAACTGCATTTTCGTTGATTTTAGTTTGCGAGTGCACACTTTTAGCAAATGTGATCGTCATTTTGAACAATTGATTCAGTAGCGTTCCCGTTGTGCCTAGTTGATGCGCGGTATCAAAGGCGTTCTTTACTTGACCGAGAATCTGTGTTTCGCCAAGAACAAGGGAATCTAATCCAGCTGCTACTTCATATAAATGTTTGACTGCTTCGCCATCTTCATAAAAATAAAGATAATTCTCCACAGCGCTTATTTCCATTTGGAACCAATCTGCAATAAAGCGTTTCAAATAAAAGCGTGCTGTATGTATTTGATCTACAACCGCAATGATCTCTGTTCGATTGCAAGTCGAAATGATCACATTTTCTAAAATGCTCTTTTCTTGTTGCAATGTGATCTGCGCCATTTCCACTTCTGATTCTATAAAGGAAAGTTTTTCTCTAATGTCTACTGGAGCGGTCTTAAAATTGAGCCCCATAGAGAGTATGAACATGGATAATCCCCCTAGATTTAAATTCATTGTTTATTTTATCACTTTTCATTTGTGAAACCAAATACGCCGTTTGTGAATCTGCTTTTGATTCGGACAAACTAAAAAACCCCTTCCCAGCTGATTAGATTTCAGGGACGGAGGGGCAGTTTTAGCGATTAAGAAATGATTCGATATGCTGCCAAGCTTCCTCTTTCCCCATTTTCGTTTCAGAAGAAAACAATACTAATTTATCGTTGGCATCAAAATCGAGTGTTTCTTTGACGACTTTGGCATTTTTATACCATTTGCTACGTGGGATCTTATCCGCTTTTGTGGCAATAATAATGACTGGAATGTCGTAATACTTTAAGAATTCATACATCATAACATCGTCTTTTGTCGGTTTATGTCTAAGATCGATGATTTGAACCACTGCCCGAAGCGGTTCACGGGAAGTGATATAGGTTTCGATCATTTCTCCCCATTTTTCACGTTCTTTTTTAGATACTTTAGCAAACCCGTAACCTGGTACATCGACAAAAAAGAGTGTATCTTCAATGTTGTAAAAATTAAGGGTCTGCGTTTTCCCTGGTTTCGATGAAATACGTGCCATACTTTTACGGCCGATCATCGTATTGATAAAAGAAGATTTACCAACATTTGACCTTCCTGCAAGTGCGAACTCTGGTAATCCGCCTTCTGGATATTGCTCCTGCCAAACGGCACTGATTACAAGTTCAACGTTGTTTACGTTCATAATTTCCCCCTACTTCAAATAGCTTCTTTGCTAAGTATAACGGATATTGCAAAAAAAATCACTCCCCTATTTGGAGAGTGACTCATTTCTTAAAATTTATTTACTTCTGCAACGACTTGTTTGATAAAGTCATCTACAGAAAGTGTTTCGGAATCTTTAGAACCATATCTGCGAATATTGACTGTGCCGTTTTCCGACTCTTGATCGCCAACGACTAATGCGTATGGAATCTTTTGTGTTTGCGCTTCGCGGATCTTATAACCAAGTTTTTCATTGCGGTCATCGATTTCCACGCGTAAACCAGCTCGGACTAATTTGTCTTCTACTTCTTTAGCGTAATCGAAATGAGCATCGCGATTGACTGGAATGATCTGCATTTGGATCGGAGCCAGCCAAGTTGGGAAGGCACCTTTGTATTCTTCAATCAAATAAGCGACAAAGCGTTCCATTGTAGAAACAACACCGCGGTGGATAACAACTGGGCGGTGTTTTTCGCCGTCTTCGCCGATATAAGTCAGATCAAAGCGTTCTGGTAAAAGGAAATCAAGTTGAACAGTCGATAGTGTTTCTTCCTTCCCAATCGCTGTTTTTACTTGGACGTCTAATTTCGGTCCGTAAAATGCTGCTTCGCCTTCTGCTTCAAAATAATCCATTTCCATTTCATCCATCGCATCTTTGAGCATTGTTTGTGCTTTTTCCCACATCGCATCATCATCAAAATATTTTTCTGTATTTTCAGGGTCGCGGTAGCTCAAGCGGAATTTATAATCTGTAATGTCGAAGTCTTTGTATACGGCAAGGATAAGTTCAAGCACGCGTTTGAATTCATCTTTGATTTGATCTGGTCTTACGAAAACATGCGCATCATTTAATGTCATCCCGCGAACACGTTGCAATCCTGATAAGGCACCACTCATTTCATAACGGTGCATCAGGCCTAGTTCGGCGATTCGGATCGGTAACTCACGATAGCTGTGGATGTCATTTTTATAGACCATCATGTGATGCGGACAGTTCATTGGGCGTAGAACCAATTCTTCGTTATCCATCTTCATTGGTGGGAACATATCTTCATGATAGTGATCCCAGTGACCGCTTTGTTTGTAAAAATCTACTTTGGCCATGATTGGTGTATAGACGTGACTATAACCGAGACGCTCTTCACGATCTACGATATAGCGTTCGATCACGCGGCGGATCGTAGCACCTTTCGGCAACCAGAGTGGCAAGCCTTGCCCTACTTCTTGGGAGATCGCGAACAACCCTAGTTCTTTACCTAACTTACGGTGATCGCGTTCTTTTGCTTCTTCTTGCATTTTCAAGAAAGCTTTTAGGTCTTTTTTATCGAAGAAAGCTGTTCCGTAAATACGCTGCAGCATCTTGTTATTGCTATCGCCGCGCCAGTATGCACCGGCTACATTAAGCAATTGGAAGACTTGTAGTTTGCCAGTGGAAGGGACATGGATCCCGCGGCAAAGGTCGAAAAATTCACCTTGTGAATAAATAGTTACCGTTTCATCCGCTGGTATCGCTTCGATCAATTCCAATTTATAATGATCGCCAATTGCTTCAAAGCGTTTGATCGCTTCTTCGCGACTGACAACTTCCCGAACGATCGGCAGATTTTCGCGGACGATTTTCTGCATTTCTTTTTCGATCACTGGGAAAGATTCTTCACTGATTGGTTCTTCTGTATCGACATCGTAGTAAAAGCCTGTTTCGATTGCCGGTCCAACTCCAAATTTGATGTCGGGATAAAGGCGTTTAAGTGCTTGAGCAAGCAAGTGTGCTGTGCTGTGACGTAAAATGCCAAGGGCGTCTTCATGATCAGGAGTGACGATCTCGATTTTTCCGTCCTCTTCGATTGGTGTTGCCAGATCCACCAATTCACCATTGATTTTTCCAGCTAAGGCTTTCTTTTTCAGTCCTGGGCTGATGGATGCGGCGATGTCTGCAGTAGAAACTCCTTTATCAAATTCTTTTACTGCACCATCTGGGAAAGTGATTTTCATTTTTATCGACTCCTTTGTTTGTTTTAGATTTTGTAAGTAAAGGAAGGCAAAATAAAAAACCCGCCCCTACTACGCTCAAGGGACGAGTTTACGCTCGTGGTTCCACCCAAGATTCTGAAGCTAAAAAAGCTTCACTCTTGTTGCCAATAACGAGGCAAGCCGGCTGTCAATAGTTGCAAAAGCGTTCCTGACAGCAGTTTAGAGGTGGTCCGATTTCTAATTTTCGATTCGGAGGTTCGCAGCTACCCCTCCTTCTCTGTAATCACCAATTAGAATGGTTGTCCTCATCGTTACTTGTTAGTATATGATAAGCATTATATGCTACAATCGGCTAATTTTCAAGTCTTTTTTTAATAGCGTCTGTTTTTGCCTTCCAAACCGACTTCTTTGGATAAATAACGGATACGTTCCATGATTCGCCTTGCTTTCAATCGTTCTTCATTTCCGTTCCCGGTAAACATCAAATGGCTTTCCAGCTCGTTCATGGTGTAATTGGACGAAAAGAATGTCGGTAGTTCTTCCTGCATACGGAACTGCAGGATCGCACCGAGAACTTCATCTCTGGTCCATGCTGTCATGGCTTCGGCACCGATGTCATCCAGCATCAAAATATCGGTTTCTTTCGCAAACTGGATCTTTTCGCCAACGGTATTATCTGAGATCGACTGTTTGATCTCACGCATGAATTCAGGCAGATAGACAAGCGTTGATGAGATGCCTTTTACGGCAAGCTCTTTCGCCATCGCTCCTAGCAAATAGGATTTTCCTGTCCCGAAATTACCATGGATATAGAGACCTTTTAGACGCTCACCGTTTGCACTTGGGTAGCTGTTCAAAAATTGATAAGCTTCAACCAAGGCGACTTGGCGCGATTCTTCGTCCGTGAAAAAATCTTCGAGATCTGCTTCCAGCACTTGTTTCGGCATGTAGAGAGAGCGCATCCGTCTTTCGATCGCACGTCTTTTATCTGCTTCGACTTTTTCCTTCGTAGGATAATAACTGACAGTGATATATTCGCCATTCAAGGATAATCTTGGCGCATAGCCCGGCATCATGGTTTCTTGTTTCTCTTCGTATTTTTGATTTTCGGTCATAAATTCATATAGCTTTGATAAATTTTGATTGACCATTTGTTCGGAGAGCACGTCTTTATTTTCTTCAAGAAACGTTTTTACCCGCGGATAAGCCAAAACTTCTTGTTTCAGTTTTTGATAACGATCATCGAAATCACGTCCGTCGAAGAGGTTACCTAGCGTCTGATTGATTTTATCCATTTCTTTCACCTACCTCTTTTTTAGTTTTTCTTTGATTTCGCGAACCTGTTCTTCCAAGGTTTGCTTTTCTTTATTCGTCATTTTGCTGTCAGTCGGTTCTGCAGTTTCTTTATCAAACCATTCCGGCAGGACTTCTTTCTTTCCATTGCCGCGGCGTGAGTAGTTCGTTGGCTTGTCTTTGGTTTCTTCCTGTAGGCGCTTGTATTTCTCGTGTTCAGCCCAAGCAAGCTCCATCGCATCTTTTGCAGTTTGGACTTTTTTACGTTTCCAGTGTGCCGCGATCGTCATCATGTAGTTACGGGCGATCTTGCCATCTAGGCGCAAAAGAACGTACTCGATCAAGACATTCATGACTGGTGTCGGCAACTGCTGTTGTTCCATTACTTCTTCCACGATTTTCAAATCGGTCTCAGCGGGTCTTGCTCCATCCGCAATGTCTACCAGTAGCTGAAACGGCGTGATGTTCTCCAAATAGATCTGCAAAGCTTCTTCATCGCTGGCCGGTTCTGACTGCTCTGGTATTTTTTCTTTTGGGGCGCTTTTTTTCATGCTAAGAGCCGGTAGTCTGCCGGTCTCGATATGATAGCCGTTGCGAACGATTTTTCGTAAGTATTCTAAATCGATATCGCCGCTCGGTTCTAGCGCGCGATATAAGTAAGTCACTAATTCTTCTGCTGAAGCGCCATAGATCGTGTGCATTTTCACCAGTGCTTGTTCGACAGCAGGCGTGATTTGTTCCCGTGTGATCAATTGCGGAGAAAGCATTTGATAAAAGGCTTCAAAATCGAATGTTTTTTTATCTAATTGGATCACTGTCGGTTTACTTTTCTGAAAAACTTCGGAAGCAACATGGTTAACATCGGGTGGAATCGCAGTACCTTTAAAAGTTTCAAAAACATCTTGGAAGGATCGTGTCACTTCTTTATAATCGTTTGCTGGTAATGGTTTATCTGAGAAAAATGTGCGTAATCGTTTGAACTGCTTTTCGCCTACTTGGCTGAATAAATAAATATTCAGTAAGCCATCCCCGAAAAATTGGGCTGGCGAGAGTGGCGGCAAGATCTCGTACACGTATTCACGGGTATCGTCCGCATCTTTCATAAAGACTTTGAGTAGCCCTAGTCCTTCTAGTTTCAAGCGTGCTTCAAATAATTCTTCGAGTCCCACATGAAGCATGCTTAGGAGCTGCATGTGAGAGCGGCTTTCTGCTGTCCAAAGACGGTTCTCTTCTACTTCTGCGGCTAACGTTTGGTATAGCGCTAGGCTGCTTGTTCCCATCAAGGGTTGGTAAAGCATCGTGAGTGTTTTGGCATCGATCGTATTAAATGTACCATTTAGTTTTACTTGATAGCTGTCTATCGCTTGTAATTCCATCCAAAATCCGGCCAAAGCGCTCACCTTTCTTTATTTTTTTCCATCAGTTCTTTTAATTCTTCAACGAATACATTGATGTCTTTAAATTGCCGATACACAGAAGCAAAGCGCACATATGCTACTTCATCGAGATTCGCCAATTTATCCATGACTTTTTCACCGATCAATTCAGAAGAGATCTCGCTGTCACCAATGTTACGCAGCTCGCGTTCTACTTCGTTTACGATCTCTTCTAACTGTTCTGCACTGACGGGACGTTTTTCACAAGCACGAATGAGTCCTCGTCTGACTTTTTCGCGCGCGAATTCTTCGCGTGCACCATCTTTTTTCACTACGATCAGTGGACTTTCTTCCACTTTTTCAAATGTCGTAAATCGAAACCCGCATTGTTCGCATTCTCTTCGTCTGCGAATGGAATTTCCAGCATCTGCTGGTCTTGAATCTACGACACGTGTTCCATTATATTTACAATTGGGACATCTCATGCTATCACTTCCCTTAAAGCATTTTTGTGTTTATTATACCATGATGCGGGCGGACTGACTATTTGTTCTTAACGCAATTCTGCCAAGATCCGATTCAGCTGTGCTTCTGTTTCTTCCAGCGTACCATTATTATCAATGACATAATCGGCAAGTTTCGCTTTTTCAGAAATCGAGATTTGGCTTGCGATCCTGAGCTTGGCATCTTTTTCGGAAAGATGATTGCGCGACATCAAACGTTGTAGCTGAACTTCTGGATCCACTTTGACGACAATGACCTTATCGACCAAATGGGTCAGCTTGCTTTCATATAGTAACGGAATATCGAAAATGATCAATGGTGCTCCTTCCGCTATCCACTCCTGTTGTTTTTCCAACATATACTTTCGCACTAGTGGATGCGTGATTTGGTTCAACTTTTCACGCTGCGTCTCATCTTGGAAAATCAGTTCTCCTAGCTTTGCCCGGTCTAAATCGCCATTTCCATTCAAAAAGGAAGCTCCAAAAGTTGCTTCGATCATTGCCAGCCCTTCACTACCTTTTTTTACAACTTCTCTCGCAGCGACATCTGCGTCTACGACAGGAATCTGTTTATCAGCAAGCATTTTGCTGACGGCAGATTTTCCTGTAGCGATACTGCCCGTTAATCCAATCGTTTTACTCATTCTTCCACCTACTTCTGACATCCCCGGCAAAAGTGAGTGCCGCGTCCATTTAATTTTATTTTTTCCACTGTACCGCCGCAACGTAGACATTTTTCACCCGTCCGACCGTAAACTTTGAGAAAGTCTTGGTAATTCCCTTTCTTTCCTTGTGAATTTTCATAAGTTCGAATGGAGGAACCGCCTGCTTCGACTGCAATACCAATGATTTTTTTGGTGGCTTCATATAATGCAGCGACTTCAGCATCGCTTAATTCATTTCCTCCCCGCATCGGTAGCACCTCTGCTTCAAAGCAGATCTCATCGGCGTAGATATTGCCAACTCCTGCGACTAATTTTTGATCTAATAAAGCCGTTTTGACCGCGCGGGTCGTTTTTTTTAGTTTACTTGCAAAAGCAGCTAGCTCAAAATGAGCGGAAAGCGGTTCAGGTCCGAGCTTTTGGAGAGAATTTGTCGTTTCTTCCTGATGCTTGGCGGCAACTTGCATGGTTCCGAATTTACGGACGTCCAAGAACCGTAATTCAGTTTGATCGGTAAAATGAAAAATGATATGCGTATGCTTCGTAGTTGGTTCGGTTTCGGGATAAACGCGAAACTTCCCTTCCATCCGCAAATGTGAAAGAATCGTGCAGTCCGTCAGGTCGAAAAGCAGAAACTTTCCGCGACGTCTTACCGCTTCGATTTCTTGGCCAACCAACATATGGACAAACTCATCTGCCGGAAGTCCGTGAATCATTTTCGGAACATGAACAATCACTTGATCGATCGTTTTTCCGATAACTTGGCGTTCGAGTGTTGTTCTGACATTTTCTACTTCTGGTAGTTCTGGCATTGCTGTTACCCCTTTTTCTACTTATTTTGCATCGTACCAAGAGTCGCCATGGGCACTGTCTACTTTCAGCGGTACCGAAAGTGCTACGGCATTTTCCATAACATCTGGAACGATCTCGGCTAATTTTGCGATTTCTGCTTCTGGTGCTTCAAAAATCAATTCATCGTGTACTTGAAGCAGTAATTTTGCTTCCATTTGTTCGGACTCTAAGCGTTCATCCATGAGTAGCATCGCTTGTTTGATGATATCAGCTGCACTTCCTTGGATTGGCGTGTTCATCGCTGTTCGCTCAGCAAAGCTGCGGACATTAAAATTACGACTGGTGATTTCTGGAATATAGCGACGTCTATGCAAGATCGTCTCCACGTACCCTTTTTCTTTGGCAGAACGGACGATCTCTTCCATATAGACTTTTACATCTGGATAGCTAGCGAAATAACGATCAATAAAATCTTTTGCCGCTTTTCGGGTGATTCCAAGGTTCTGCGATAGACCATAATCGCTGATACCATAAACGATGCCGAAATTGACTGCCTTCGCTTGCCTTCTCATCAAGCTGTCCACTTCCGCTTCCGAAACATGGAAAACATCCATAGCTGTTTTCGTATGGATATCATAATCGTTTCTAAAGGCATAGACTAAGTTTTCATCTTGGGAAATGTGGGCTAGCACCCGTAATTCTACTTGCGAATAATCGGCAGAAAACATTTTCCAGCCTGGATGGCTTGGAACGAAAACTTGTCTGATCTTCCGGCCTTCTTCTAAGCGGATCGGGATGTTTTGCAGGTTCGGATCAACAGAACTCAGACGTCCTGTTTGTGTCAGTGTTTGGTTGAAACGAGTGTGGACTTTGCTTGTCTTTTTATCAGTCACTTTTAGCAGTCCTTCCACATAGGTGGATTGGAGCTTACCTAATTGTCTATATAACAGGATCTCATCAATGATCGGGTGCTTACCAGAGAGGCTTTCTAAAACATCTGCAGCCGTCGAGTAACCAGTCTTTGTTTTTTTGACTGGCGGCAGGCCAAGCGTCTCAAATAAAATCACACCTAGTTGTTTTGGTGAATTGATATTGAAAGTCGTTCCAGCAAGTTCATGAATGCTAGATTCGATTGTTTGCAGACGCACTGCCATTTCTGATTTCATCTCTTCTAAGCGCTCCGTATCAACACGAACGCCTTCCATTTCCATTTTCGCAAGGACAAATGTCAGAGGTAATTCCAAGTTATCCACAAGTTCCAACTGCTCATTTTTTTCCAGCGATTCATTGACTGTTTGTTCAAGCTTGGCAATAGCTACTGCTTTGCGGGCCAAATGATCTGCTACTTTCGTTTCGTCTGGAACATTGTATTTTGCTCCTTTACCGAAAACAAGTTCATCTGCCTCTACTTGCGTATAATCATAACGACTGGCTACACTAGCGAAATCATCGATCGTCTGAGAAGGATCGAGCACATATGAAGCGAGCATAAAGTCGAACAAGATCCCTTCGCATGGCAGTCCTAAACGATTTAATGTAACCATTGTTTTTTTGGCATCGTATACGGCTTTTGTCTGATTGGGGTCGCTGATCCAATCTGCAAACGCAGTGCTGTTTTGGATCGTTGCTGCACTGTAATAAAAATTTCCTTTATCGGAAGAAATTGCAACGCCGATAATGTCAGCGGTGTGATAATTTTCTCCTTGTAATTCGATATAAAAAGAGGTGTGTTTCCCGAAATCCTCAGGAGAAACATCGGTTTTGATCGTTACGTCGATCCCTTGTAGCTCTATTTTCTCTTCTTCCGGATCCTCTGCACTGATATTTTTCAGCAAGGATGTAAAGTTCATTTCTTTAAGCAACGGAATAACTTTTTCGGTATCATAGCCGGAATAAGCTGTATCCGCGATTTTTACTTCGACAGGTGCTTCGGTATTGATTGTTGCTAATTCTTTGCTTAGTAGCGCTAGTTCTTTATTTTCCATCACTTTTTCCTGCAATTTTTTGCCGGAAATCTCAGAAGCATGTTCCAATACACTTTCGACCGTCCCACCGTATTGATGTAACAACTTGAGCGCTGTTTTTTCGCCAACTCCTGGAATTCCGGGAATGTTATCGGAGGAATCTCCCATTAGGCCCTTCATATCAATAATCTGTGCTGGTGTTAATTGATATTTTTCTTGAAGAGATTCGGGCGTATTTTTTTCCATATCGGTGATACCCTTCTTAGTGATATAGACCGTGATGTGCGATGAAGCAAGTTGTGTCAAGTCGCGATCTCCTGTGATCACGATGACTTCAAACGCTTCCTTTTCTGCCTCGCGAGCAAGCGTACCGATGATATCATCTGCTTCATAGTCGGGCAATTCATAACGGGCAATACTGTAAGCATCTAGCAGTTCGCGAATAAAGGGGAATTGTTCGGAAAGTTCGCTTGGTGTTTTTTGGCGGCCGCCTTTATATGCTTTAAAAGTTTTATGTCTAAACGTCGTTTTCCCTGCATCAAATGCAACTAGTGCATGTGTTGGCTTTTCCTTTTCGATCACGTTTATCAGCATCATTGCAAAGCCGTAAACAGCATTTGTATAGACACCTTTATCATTATTTAAGAGTGGCAATGCATAGAATGCGCGATTCGCGATACTGTTACCATCAATCAAAATCAATTTATTCATCAGGGATATCCTCCTTGTTTCTTGCTTCAATATCTTTATTTTAACATAGGTATAGGGGAAAAACACTTGCGGTCGCATTGCTTGTCACAAAAAATAACTTCTCAGCAAATTCGCTAAGAAGTTATTTCTCATTAACTGAATGTTTTTATCTAAAATCAAAATTACAGACTAGTTATAGATTGCTTAAAATCTCTATATTATAGATTTTTAATCAATTCATCCGCAAATTCCGAACATTTAACTTCAGAAGCATTTTCCATCAAGCGGGCAAAATCGTAAGTCACGACTTTAGAAGCGATCGTTTTCTCCATAGATCTCGTGATCAATTCTGCTGCTTCGCTCCAACCGATATGCTCTAGCAACAATGTTCCAGAGAGGATGACAGAGGATGGATTCACTTTATCAAGATCTGCATATTTAGGTGCTGTTCCATGCGTTGCTTCAAAAATAGCATGACCGGTATCGTAATTGATATTAGCCCCCGGAGCGATCCCGATGCCGCCGACTTGGGCAGCAAGCGCGTCAGAAATATAATCGCCGTTTAGATTCATCGTAGCCACAACATCAAATTCAGCTGGTCTTGTGAGAATCTGCTGCAAGAAGATGTCAGCGATCGAATCTTTGATCAATATCTTACCAGCATTTAAAGCAAGTGTTTGCGCTTTATCAGCTGCTTCGATCCCTTTTTCTTCTTTGATACGGTCATATTCATTCCACGTGAAGACCTGGTCACCGTATTCCCGTTCTGCTAATTCGTAGCCCCAGTTTTTGAAGGCTCCTTCTGTGAACTTCATGATGTTTCCTTTATGGACCAACGTAACCGATTTACGGCCTTCTTTGATCGCATAGTCGATCGCAGAACGCACTAACCGTTCCGTTCCTTCTTGAGAGATCGGCTTGATACCGATCCCGGATGTCTCTGGAAAACGGATCTTGTTCACGCCAAACTCTTTTTTCAAGAAAGCGATCAGCTTTTCAGCTTCTTCTGTTCCTTTTGCAAATTCGATCCCCGCATAGATGTCTTCCGTGTTTTCCCGAAAAATCACCATGTCCGTATCTTCTGGACGTTTGACTGGAGAAGGAACTCCTTCGAAATAACGAACTGGGCGCAGACATACATAAAGATCGAGTTCTTGACGAAGTGCTACATTCAACGAACGGATCCCGCCTCCGATCGGTGTTGTTAGAGGGCCTTTGATTGCGATCAGATACTCACGAATGGTATCTAATGTTGCCTTTGGAAGCCATTCCCCAGTCGTGTCAAAAGCTTTTTGCCCAGCTAATACTTCCTTCCAGACAATTTCTTTCTCACCCTTATATGCCGTTTTGACTGCTGCATCTAATACTCGCTTCGCCGCACGCCAAATGTCTCTTCCTGTTCCATCCCCTTCAATAAAAGGAATGATCGGATTGTTCGGGGTATGTAATGTCCCTTGTTCTACTTGAATTTTTTCACCAATAGTCATATCTTGCTTTTCCTCCTTTATTACAAGCGTTTTTCAACTGGTTGATATTCCCTGTTTTCCGGTCCTACGTAAATCGCACGTGGACGGATCAGACGGTTATCGCGATATTGTTCATAAATATGTGCTAGCCAACCGGATACACGGCTTACAGAAAAGACAAGTGTAAACAGATCATGATCGATTCCGAGCGCGTGATAGAGCGAAGCCGAATAAAAGTCGACGTTCGGATGCAAATGTTTTAATTCCCATACGACTTGTTCTACTTCTTTCGAGATCAAATACCATTTTTCTTCACCAGATTCAGCTGTTACTTTTTGAGACATTTCTTGTAGATATTTTGCTCTTGGATCACCATTTCGGTACACGCGATGACCAAATCCCATGATTTTTTGTTTATTGTCGATTTTATTCCCGATATAGGATCTGACATTCTCTAATTCGGCGATGTCTTCGAGCATATCGAAAACACGTTCATTTGCTCCGCCATGAAGTGGTCCTTTCAATGCGCCGATCGCAGCAGTGACTCCGGAATAGACATCCGAAAGGGTTCCTACACAAACGCGGGCAGTGAAGGTGGAAGCGTTGAACTCATGATCAGCATGCAAAACAAGTGCCTTATTCATGGCAGTTACAGAAAGTTCATCTGCCTCTTCTCCCGTCAGCATATACAAAAAGTTTGCAGCCATCGAAAGTCCTTTTTTGGGCGCGATTGGATCTAATCCGCGGCGGATTCTTGAAAAAGCAGCTACGATCGTAGGCATTTTCGCTTGTAATCGCAGTCCTTTACGGTATACCGCTTCCCCGTCTTCCAGTTCCGACTCCGTATCAAATACCCCAAGCATCGATACCGTTGTGCGCAAAACACTCATCGGATGCAAATTTTGGTGGTTCTGCATTCGTAGGCTAGTAATAATCGTTTCGGAAACTTCGATATTTGCTTCAATTTCTTCTTGGAATTTTTTAAGTTCTTTCGCATTCGGCAAGCGCAGGTGCCAAAGAAGATAGATCACTTCTTCAAATGACGCATCATTCTCCATCAAATTGTCGATACTATAGCCAACATAAGTCAGCGTATCATCTACAATGGAACTGATCGATGTTTCAGCAACGTAGACATTTTCTAATCCTTTAGAAAGTGGCATGATTTATTCCTCCTTTTAAAGATGCAAAGCCCTCTTTAGAAGGCTTTGCACTATTCGTGTATTTCACAAACCTCATCTACCGATAAAACCAACCACTTGCATGGCTATGTACGCTATTCCCGCAGCAATAACTGGTCCAGCAGCGATTCCGCGGAAAAGTACAACAGCTAGTATTGTCCCGAAAACAAGCGAGACAGTGATTTGCGGATCAACGGACATATAGCCGACACCCTTTTTAGAAAGAATCGACACAAGGATCCCCGCTGTTAAGCCAATCCAACCAGCTGCGGACTTAAAAGATTCAATCAGATCTTTCAAGCCGATTTGATTCGTGGCAATTGGAATCAAGATCGCAATCGTGATGATCGTTACTCCCCAATTAATACCTTTTGCTTGGATCGTTTCTAAGATCTTGCCATCAACATGGAAAATTTTTAATAACAAAACGACCACGACAGCAATAATCAATGAATTGTTCTTCGCTATTAAACCAAGGAGTAAAAAAAGTAATAAAAATAACATGCTTTCTGAAAACATTCCATTACACCTTTCAAACTTGCAAACTCGCAAGATAGAAGTAATTATAACATAAAATCACTAAATGTCATAAAGTAAACCTTATGTTATTTTCTATATAGCATAAGAAAAAACAATTGAAGCTAATTCAAATTGCAGTTCTTATTTCAGTTATTATACCTCAATTTCAGTAAATTAGACATGGAAATAAAAAAACCGGCAAAGCACAAGGCTTTACCGGTCGATGATCATTATTTTAATGAGTTGATGTTTTACCATTGTAGACACTGCCTTGACGAGAGTCAACCGTGATTACTTCCCCATCATTGATTAGGGAAGTGGCATCTTTTGCACCAACAACAACAGGAATACCTAAGTTGATTCCTACAACAGCTGCATGGCTTGTCAATCCACCTTCTTCTACGATGATCGCTACGCTTTTTTCGATTGCTGGAAGAATTTCTTTATCCGTTGTTTTTACAACAAGGATGCCGCCTTCTTCTGCCTTCGCTAAAGCTTCTTTATTGGATTTGGCAACGATTGCTTTTCCGCTTACGGATTTGTCGCCGATCCCTTGGCCTTTGACTACTTTTTCACCAATCAATTGGATCTTCATCAAGTTAGTTGTACCACTTTCTGTAACTGGTACACCAGCCGTGATGATGATCAAATCACCTTGTTTTGCGATTCCGGAATCAACAGATTCTTTCACTGCTAATTCAAACATTTCATCTGTATTGGAAACTGGCTCTGCTAGACGAGGATAAACGCCCCATGACAACGCCAAGCTGCGGTATACATGTTCGTTGAATGTTACGGCAACGATATGCGATTTCGGACGGTATTTAGAGATCATGCGCGCTGTGTGACCGCTTTGTGTCGCAGCAACGATCGTATGAACATCTAGGTTACGCGCCGTATGACCAACTGCTTGGCCGATCGCTTCCGTCATATCTGTATTTTCATGCATTTTAAGCGCTACTTTGTCTTGTGTCGAAATCACTTCTTCTGTACGGATCGCGATTTGTGCCATCATTTTAACTGCTTCTACTGGATAATCCCCAGCTGCTGTTTCACCAGAAAGCATGATCGCATCTGTTCCGTCGAAAATAGCATTGGCAACGTCACTTGCTTCCGCACGAGTTGGACGTGGGTTGCGTTGCATCGAATCTAGCATTTGTGTAGCAGTAATAACAGGTTTACCTAATTTATTACATTTTTTGATCAATTGTTTTTGAACGATCGGAACTTCTTCCGCTGGGATCTCAACTCCAAGGTCGCCACGAGCAACCATCAAGCCTTGCGATACTTGCAAGATTTCGTCGATGTTGTCGACACCTTCTTGGTTTTCGATTTTAGGGATGATTTGAACGTGAGTCGCATCATTTTCTTCTAAAATTTTCGTAATTTCCAGTACATCTGATGCACGGCGTACAAAAGAAGCAGCGATAAAGTCGATTCCTTGACCTAAACCAAAACGAATGTCGTTAGCATCTTTTTCAGTGATACCTGGCAAGTTGATCGAAACATTTGGCACGTTAACGCCTTTTTTGTTTTTCAATACGCCTGGATTCAATACTTTCGTTACTAATTCGCGGTTTTTAGCATCTTTTTCAGTTACTTCCAGCGCAATCAAACCATCATCCAATAAGATAGATGATCCAACTTCTACGTCGTCAAATAATTGTGGGTAAGTAACGGAGAATTTTTCTTTTGTTCCTTCTACTTCTTCCATTGCTACGCGTACGATATCTCCAGTAGCGAATTCTAACTTGCCGCCTGCCATATCATTCGTGCGGATTTCAGGGCCTTTTGTATCTAATAAAATAGCTACTTGTTTCCCTGTTTGTTCAGATGCTTTGCGAATATTTTCGATTCGAGCACCGTGTTCTTCATAGTCACCATGGGAAAAGTTAAGGCGAGCAACGTTCATTCCCGACTCAATCAATTTTACCAATGTATCTATCGATTCACTGGCTGGCCCAATAGTACAAACGATCTTAGTTTTTTTCATGTTAATACTCCTCCTAGAACTACCTATTCCTCTTCATTATATACATAAACAAACGAATTTACCAGCTACAACCTAGTAAGATCTGCTTATTTGTGAAAAACATCGCAATGCTACGATTCCATACGCGCAGCAGAAAAGCCGCCATTATGGGCAGCCTTCTCTGTCTTAGATGGATAAAATCGATGCTAGATTGAACAAATCTTTATCCAATGTGTGTTTTTCTTTTAAAATTTCTGTAATGTTATTTTCTGTAATGTGGTTATTACGGATACCGACAGCTAGACCGCCGCGGTTTTCTAATAGTAATTCTACTGCACGAGCGCCTAAACGGCTTGCAAGTACACGGTCGAATGCAGTCGGGCTTCCCCCACGTTGCATATGACCTAAAACAGATACACGTGCATGATAATCGCCATATTCAGCCAAGCGTTCCGCAAATTCGTTTCCGCTCATAACGCCTTCTGCAACAACGATAATGCTGTGTTTTTTACCACGAGCACGTCCTTGGTTCAAACGTCCGACAACATCATCCATGCTGAATTCTTCTTCAGGAATAAGAATCGCTTCTGCACCGCCAGCTAATCCAGACCAAAGTGCGATATCGCCAGCGTCGCGTCCCATTACTTCAATAATAAAAGTACGTTCATGACTTGTCGCTGTATCACGGATTTTATCTAGTGCGTCGAGCGCTGTATTAAGTGCTGTATCAAAGCCGATCGTAAAGTCTGTTCCACAAATATCATTATCAATCGTTCCCGGTACGCCGATTGTTGGGAATCCTCTATTCGTAAGCGCCTCTGCGCCATGATAAGAACCGTCGCCACCAATTACGACTAATCCTTCGATGCCGTGTTTTTTCAGTTGTTCGATTCCTTTAAGCTGACCTTCTTCTGTCGCAAATTCTGGATAGCGTGCGGAATATAAGAAAGTTCCTCCACGATGCAAAAGATCTCCTACTGAACCAAGTTCCAGTTTATGGATATCTCCGTTGACAAGACCTAAAAAGCCGTAATTTATTCCGTAAACTTCCAGCCCTTCGTTGATCCCTTTACGTACTACTGCACGTGCAGCAGCATTCATTCCTGGAGCGTCGCCTCCGCTTGTTAAAATTGCAATTCGTTTCATTTTTTCTACCACCTTAGAAAATGATATTATTTGTCATTCTTCGTATTTCATTTTACATGAAAACAATGTAAATGGAAAGCAGGATTCCGGCGTTTTTTCAAATGTTTTCTACTTTTATTCCTATTCTGGATGATTGGAATAGACAATGAAAACGTTTTTCATTAGGGCGTCCGGGAATTGGTCTACCTTCTCGTGACTTTGAAAAATATTTCACTAATTACAAAAAAAACGAGGGAAGAACTGCGAATCTAGGCGTTTCTTCCCTCATTGTTATTTATTCGACTTCATAGACGCCGATTTTTTTGAATTTATTATAACGCTGTTCCACCAATTGCTCCTCTGAAAGAGCTGTCAATGTATGAAGCGCTTTGCTCAGTGTTTTTTTGATTGCTTTCGCTTGTTCCTCTAAATCGCGATGCGCGCCGCCTTTCACTTCTGGGATAATACCATCCGTGATCTGCAGTTCATATAGATCATCGGCCGTGATCTTCATAGATTCTGCCGCTTTTTGGGCTTTGCTCGCATCTTTCCAAAGGATCGCTGCAGCGCCTTCTGGAGAAATAACGGAAAAGACCGCATTCTCTAGCATAAAGATCTGGTTGCCGACACCTAGTGCCAGCGCCCCGCCACTTCCGCCTTCCCCAATAACGATGGAAATGATCGGCACTTTCATGTCGCTCATTTCATATAGGTTCCGTGCGATTGCTTCACTTTGGCCGCGTTCTTCGGCAGCTCGACCCGGATAAGCACCCTTAGTATCGATAAAACAAATGATCGGGCGACCAAATTTATCCGCTTGTTTCATCAAGCGAAGTGCTTTGCGGAAGCCTTCGGGATGTGGCATCCCGAAATTGCGGACAAGATTATCTTTAGTATCTTTCCCGCGTTGGTGACCAATAACGGTTACCGGTGTGCCTTTAAAGGTCGCGATACCGCCAACGATAGCCGCATCATCACCATAGGCCCGGTCACCATGCAGCTCCATGAAATTATCAAACAGATAAGGGATATAGTCTAGCGTAGTCGGGCGTTCAGGATGTCTCGCTACTTGGAATTTGTCCCAAGCTGTCATGTTGTCATAGATATCTGTTTCTAGCTTAGCCAGACGTTTTTCCAGCTTTTCGATCTCGCGGGTCAAATCCACTTCCGCATTTTCATTATACTCTTTTAAATCGGTGATCTTCTCTTTGAGTTCGAGTATCGGTTTTTCAAATTCTAATTCACTCGCCATCCTGTTCACCTACTTCCTCATTCTTTGGAGCATGGACTTGCAAAATGAATGCCAGCTTCTCGTTCATATCGAGTCTAGAAATAACATCATCCAACTGTCCATGTTTCAATAAAAATTCAGCAGTTTGAAAGTCTTCTGGTAACTCTTCGCGAACAGTCTGTTCGATTACTCGGCGTCCTGCAAAGCCGATCAATGCTTTTGGCTCAGCAAAGTTAAAATCACCAAGGGAAGCAAAACTAGCAGAGACTCCGCCAGTTGTCGGGTGCGTCATAACCGTGATCGCAAGTCCGCCATGATTGCTGAAGCGTTTGAAGGCAGCAGAAGTTTTCGCCATTTGCATCAGCGAGATCATTCCTTCTTGCATTCTGGCACCACCTGAAGCGGTGAAAATAATGAATGCTTCTTTGGTCCGATCTGCTTCTTCCACAGCACGAAGAATCTTTTCACCTACGACAGATCCCATGCTTGCCATCCGGAATCTGGAATCCATGACAGCAACAACAAATGGAACGCCATCAAGTTTGGCATGTCCAGTCACGATTGCTTCGTTCAATCCGGTTTTCTTCTTATCTTTCTCGATGCGATCCATATAATCGTCAAACCCAAGCGGGTTAGCAGTCGTAAGATCTGCATCCAGCGCTTGAAAAGAACCTTCATCAACGAGCATCTCGATACGAGCCATTGCCCCTATTGGATGATGATATCCACAATGGCTGCATACCATTTTGTTTTTTTGCAGTTCTTTGGTGTACATGATTTTCTTACAGTCGGGACATTTTGTCATGATGCCTTCTGGTACTTCTGTCTTGGCCCCACTAGCTGACACACTTGCATACTTCCTTTTTTTCGGTTTTGTAAACAAATCTCCTAACAAGGAAAAAAACCTCCCCATTACGCTTTCTATAATTTTAAATCTAATAAGTGCATGATACTTTTTCAAACAAAAACTGATCTCAGCGAGACAACAGTGCCTTCCTTCTGCATGAAAAGGTCTTGCTTGGTGCTCGCACCAATACCAGCTCTTCTCCTCAGAAATGAACAACCGCCATCCCGCCGAAAGATAAAGAAAAAGATTCTTAACAAATAAATTCCATTCTACACTATACCATACTTTTTGGAAAGATAGGAAATTTAAACCTTATTTCCAAACGACATTTTCGGTACCTAACGTCTGTTTTAATTGGTGCAGCAAGTTGTCCGAGCCGTTTACGGAGAATTTATTTTGCAGTTGTAGCGTCTGCTTTTCCCCGGCATGATAAACGATAACGGCATGGTCACCGGCATTTTGAAGTAAGATCTTTTTGACCATATTCAGTTCTTCAGCTGTGGCGATTTTCAAAAAAAGCCGTTTGGCAGGCTCGAGTGTTTTCATATCTTGGATACTGTTCACAACAGCTTGCATCTCCCCGTTACGATCCTCTACTTTTACTTTCAGCAGCAAGATCGCACCTTTTTGGATAATTGCTTGCGCCTTTGCATATACTTCTGGAAAAACCACAGCCCGAAATTCCTTGGAGGCATCACTGATGGTTAAAAAGCACATCTGCGACCCTTTTTTCGTGCGAACCGTCTTGATTTGATGTACATACACTGCAATGGCGTAAGAATTTCCATTCGTCACATCAGCAAGTTCTGTAACCGCAAGTGTCTGCGCTACTTGTTGATAGGAAGTAACAGGATGTGCGGAAACGTATTGACCGGTAAACTCTTTTTCTTTATCTAGTTTTGTATCCATCGGCATCGGATCCGCTTCCCGATATTTCGGCTTCATCGACTTTAAGAAAGAATCTTCTGTAGCAAAGAGATTCATTCCTGCTTCCGATTCACCGAAAAGATCTGTATATTGGAGTCCTGTCTCAATAGAAGCCATAAGGACCGCTCTATCTTTACCGAATTCGTCAAATGCTCCAGCATAGATCAGCGCTTCTAAAACTTGGTGGGTCAGCATATTATTTGGCATACGCTCACAGAAATCGAAGAAATCCGCAAACGGGCCCCCTTGTTTTCTGACATTCAAGAGCTCTAAAATAAATTTATTCGGCACTTTTCGAATGATACGCAAGCTATAGCGGATCTTGTTCTCCTGTTCTACTTGGAAATAATAGCCACTTTTATTGACGCTTGGCGCAAGCATTTCGATTCCATAGTTTTTCGCTTCCGTTACGTACTGGGCGATTTTCTCATCGTTCCCAAATACAGAACTCAATAGAGAGGACATAAAAGCTGCTGGATAATGCGCTTTTAAATAAGCTAGTTGGAAAGCGATCTTGGAATACGCAGCAGCATGACTGCGGTTGAAGCCGTAATTGGCAAAACGAACGATCAGATCATACACTTCATTGGCAGTCGTCTCCGCATAACCATTTGCATTCGCGCCGGAGACAAATTGTTTGCGAAAACCGTCTAAAACTTCCCGCTTTTTCTTGCTCACTGCACGGCGAAGGATATCTGCCTCTCCTAGCGAGAAACCAGCCATCCGGTTCGCTACTTGAATGATTTGTTCTTGGTAAACGATAACACCATACGTGACATCTAAGATCTGCTTCAGATCCTCATGCGGATAAACGATCTTTTCTTCCCCATGCTTGCGGGCAATGAAAGTATCGATCTGTTCCATTGGACCGGGACGATACAGGGCATCGACCGCAACGATATCTTCAAAAGAAGTCGGCTTCAGTTTGCGAAGGACACGCCGAATCCCACTTGACTCGAATTGAAAGACTCCGGTTGTGTCTCCTTTTTGAAAAAGATTCAGCGTCGCCTTGTCCTCCAGTGGAATATCCGCTAGCGTGAGCGGCTTCGTACGGTTATAATTGACGATTTTCAAGATCCGATCCAACAAGCTGAGATTCCGCAGTCCTAAAAAGTCCATTTTCAAAAGACCGATACGTTCTAGCTCGCCCATCGCATATTGCGTCAAACGTGCATCTCCACTTCCCGACTGAACGGGTGTATAGGTAACGAGCGGTTCATCGTTGATAACGATTCCGGCAGCATGTGTGGAGATATGGCGCGGCAGTCCCTCCAATTTCTCTGCGATCTCCCAGATCATCTCATTGACATGGGAAGAATGGATATGACTGTTTAACCGCGGATTCTGTTCACGCGCTGCTTTTAATGTTATCCCAAGTTGACTAGGGATCATTTTCGACCATTCGGAAAGTAGCACTGCATTCAATCCAAACGTTCTTGCCGTGTCGCGGATCGCCGCTTTTGCAGCTAATGTCCCGAACGTTCCGATCTGAGCAACATGATCTGCGCCGTATTTATCGACGACATAGCGAATGACTTCATCGCGGCGGTTATCTGGGAAATCCAGATCGATATCCGGCATCGTTACACGCTCCGGGTTTAAGAAACGTTCAAACAGCAGACGATAAGCGATCGGATCCACATCCGTGATCCGAAGAGCATAAGAAACCAGTGATCCTGCGGCAGAACCACGCCCTGGTCCGGTGAGGATCCCTACTTCTCTGGCGAAACGCATGACGTCCCAAACGATCAGAAAATAGTCTTGAAATCCCATTTTCGTAATAACATCCAGCTCGTAATGCAACCGGTCTAAATACCGTTTGTCTCTTGCAACATTTCTTTCTTGCAATCCTGCCAGCGCCAACTTTTCTAATTCCGCACTGGCATTGCTGCCTGACCTCAGCGGGAAACGCGGTAGCAGCTGCAGCCCCATTGGGATTACAACTTGACATCTTGCTGCGATCTTCGCCGTTTGTTCATAAGCTTGTTGCTCAAAGTCAGTAGTCAGGCTTGCTGCCATTTCATCAGCGGAAGCAAGAAAATTCGGTCCGGCAAGCGGCAACTTTTCGTAATCAACGGTTCGATTATCGCGGATCGCCATCAACACTTCCTGCGCACGAACGTCTCCTGCATCCAGATATTGGACATCTTTAGTAAGGACAACATCGATTTCTTGCGCGCTACTGAAGTTCTGGACAGCTTCTTTCAAACGCGGGTTCTCCGCTTGGATCGATAAGAAAAAAGAATCCTGTGAAAAGATCGACTGCCAGTATGCTGTTACTTCAGCAGCACTCTCAGGAGAACTATCCATCAGCAGATGCTCCACTTCGCCTGTCGCTCCAGGAGAAATCGCGATCAATCCTTTTCCATAAGCTTTCAACCAATTGAGCGGCAGGACTTTTTCATCTTGAGTTTGAATGGCACTCGCTATTTTAAGCAGGTTCTGATAGCCCGCAGTAGTTTCAGCTAGTAAAAGCAACTCATAAGAACGTGTCGTATCGATATAGCCATAAACGGAAACGGTCATTCCGATAATCGGTTTAATTTGAGCAGCCTGACATTTTTCATAAAAATTCACTGCCCCATATAAGGCATTTTTATCTGTGATCGCTAGAGAATCGAATCCACACGCTTTTGCCTTCGCAATGAGTGCGTCAAGCGAGGCTGTGCTGGAAAGCAGATCAAATGCACTTTTTACTTGGAGATGTACAAATCCCATTATCGAAACTCCTTTCTCGGCCTTTTTCTTTTATTATATCGGTTCAGCCAAAAAAAAGAAAGTACGTTCGCATTTATACGAGAGCGACTCTTCTATTGGAAGAGCCGCTCTCACTTATTTGGAATAGTTTTGACATAATAAAGAAAGTTTTCTTGTCATTGCTTCTACTTCTGATGGGCTATGAATCGTCGCACCGGATGCTAGCGGATGACCTCCGCCATGATATTCTTTCGCCAGTTCATTGATAACCGGTCCTTTAGAACGAAGGCGGGCCCGAATAAACTCGCCTTCTTGGATGAATAAGATCCAAGCGCGGATTCCCTCGACATTTTCCAGTATGGACACGAGTGCCGAGGCTCGGCGTGGATCAACGGCATATTTTTGTAATAATGCATCATCCAAATATACTGTCGCCGCCCCATATTCATCCATTTCGAAATGTTCCAGCACATAGCCGGACAATTGAATGATCGGCCGCGGTAGTTCATATAGGCGCTCATAAATAGCGGAGCGGTCAAATGGAAAGCTGACCAATTTCGCAGCCAAACGCAGCGTTTTCTCGGTCGTACTCGGATATAAAAAGCGTCCGGTATCGCCAACGATCCCTGCATAAAGCAGGCGAGCCGCGGTAGTACTCAGCGTCAATTCCGCGGCGAAAGTTTCATAAAAGTCGACAATCATTTCACTGCAAGAAGAAGCTGCTGTGTCTACCCAAAGCAAATCACCGTATGGATCATCATTGGGATGATGATCGATTTTGATAAGTTGTTTTCCGCTAGTATAGCGCCGGTCGGAAACCCGTTCTTCATTGGCAGTATCACAAACGATAACCAACGCATCTTGATATTTCTCATCGGCGATCGTATCGACCTCACCTAGGAAACGAAGCGATTCTTCTGGCTGCCCCACGGAGTAAACTTCTTTTCCCGGAAAACTGGCGCGAATAATTTCCGCAAGTCCCATTTGCGATCCGTATGCATCTGGGTCTGGTCTTACATGCCTATGCAAAATAATGACATCATATTGCTTTATTGCTTCTAAAATTTTTGTTTTCATTACAGATACCCCTACTCTTGTATGCTATCGTTCCATCATTTGACAGGTGACGATTGCTTTTCCTGTCAGAATGCCTTCTAAATATAATTCTACATCTAATTTAGCAGATTTTCTTCCCATTTCCAAAATTCGTGGCTGGACTTGCAGCTGCGCATCCATCTGGATAGGTTTTAAGAAATACATATTGATATTTTCAATAGCCACATTCCGCTTTTTGAGTGCCATCAATTTTTGTTGGACAACTTCGCCGACTACTTGGGCAGAAACGCCATAAGAAAGTGTGCCTAACGAGTTCGTCATTTGCGGAGAAACTTGAAATTCATAAAAACCGTCTTCTTTTTCAAACAGCTGGTTCGCGATCGTATCGTCGATCGTTTCCCCGACTTGTGGCTGTTTCTGGATCATCTGCATGGATTTCAAGATATCCTGTCTGCTAACGATACCGACTAGCGTTAGATCATCTTTGACAACCGGAATGACTTCGATTCCTTCCCAGATCATCATATGTGCAGCAGAAGCCACACTCATTTTCTCGCCAACGGTCAGCGGATTTTTCGTCATCACTCGCTCGATTGAAGCCGTCATATTCTTATCTAAAATATCTTTGCTAGTAATCATGCCAACTAAGCGCATCGCTTTATTGACTACCGGGAAACGGCTGTGACCGGTTGCTTCTTCTTTATCATGCCAATCAGAAACTTTTTCGGCAGTCGTCAGATAAGCAGTGTTTTCAAGCGACGTCAAAATATCTTCGACAAGCACGACTTCTTTTTTGATCAATTGGTCATAGATCGCCCGATTGATCATCGTTGCTACAGTGAACGTATCATAAGAAGTCGACAAGATCGGCAGTTCTTTTTCGTCCGCTAGTTTTTTGACCGCTTCTTCGGTGTCGAAACCACCAGTGATCAAAACAGCTGCTCCGCGTTTCAGCGCTAATTCATGGGCACTCACACGATTCCCTACGATCAAAAGGTTATCTGCTTCCGTGTAGCGTTCCATTGCTTCTACCGTCATCGCACCGATCACGAATTTATTAAGCGACTTATACAGCCCTTCACGCCCACCGAGAACTTGTCCGTCGATCATATTGACGATCTCGGCAAATGTCAGTTTCTCAATGCTGTCTTTTTGCTTGCGCTCGATCCGGAGGGTTCCCACACGCTTGATTGTTGAAACGTAGCCCATGATTTCCGCATCCTTGATCGCGCGGTAGGCAGTCCCTTCACTAACGGAAAGATTTTTTGCGATCTTTCGTACTGAGATTTTTTCCCCGACCGCAAGATTTTCAATATATTTTAAGATTTGCTCATGCTTGGTAGCCATTTTTCACACCTGCTCTTTAGATAGTTTATAATTCTAATCCTTCTCCGATCGCCAGCACTTTTCCTGCAACTCCTTCTGGAAGGAGACCGACAAACGCTTCAGGATCTTGATTGATCAGCGGGAATGTGTTGTAGTGCATCGGTACAACTGTTTTAGCTTGTAAAAACTCTGCTGCCAGCGCCGCATCTTCTGGTCCCATCGTGAAATTGTCACCGATCGGCAAGAACGCCAGATCCAAGGGATTCAGTTGCCCAATCAGTTTCATGTCGGAGAATATTCCTGTATCACCTGCAAAGTAAATGTTTTTTCCTTCTAGCGTAAAAACAGCCCCGGTCGGAAAACCTAGGTTGACGATTTTTCCGTCTTTTACCGTTTGTGACCCATGGAATGCTTGGGTCAATTTGATTGTTCCAAACGGAAATTCCCGCTTGCCGCCAATATGCATCGGCGCGATATTTTCTGCCCCTTCCAATGAAAAGAAAGTTGCTAAGTCTGCATTGGCAATAATCGTTGCGCCGCTTTGTTTTGCGATTGCTACTGTGTCGCCGACATGATCGTCATGTCCATGGGAGACAAAGATAAAATCAGGTTGCTGCGCTTCTACTTCCAAATCACATTTTTCGTTTCCGGAAATAAATGGATCAACAAGAATTTCAATTCCTTTTGTTTGGATTTTTAGACAAGATTGACCATGAAAAGTGATTTTCATTTTTCTTACTTCCTTCCTACATCTTGAATTTTTTCTACTTTTTTATTGTATCACTTTTTTTGATAAACTACTATATAACAGTTCTCTTTTCCATTATTTGTACCACTCAACATTATTCTTTAAACTAGCCGTCGCTTCGTGTTATGATAAGGAAGAGTAATTGAAGGAAAGAAGGATTAGACATGGAAAAAAATATTGATGTGTTACAACATTGGCTGACAGAGGAAGCCATCGATGCTTGCTTGATCACCAATCCAGAAAATGTCGCTTATTTTAGCGGCTATGTAAGTGAACCACATGAACGCGTGCTGGCTCTAGCTGTATTCCAAGAGGCAGAACCATTTTTATTCGTTCCTGGTTTAGAGATCGAGGACGTCAAAGGCGGCGACTGGTCACATCCGGTTTATGGCTATAGTGACATTGAAAACCCTTGGGAAATCATCACTTCTCAATTAAAAAACCGTGCATCGCTCTCTAATTTAGCGGTTGAAAAAGGTCATATGACTGTAGAACGTTACGAGATACTTCAATCCCTTCTACCAGACAGTGCCTTTGCCAATGCAGAAGAAAAAATCCAAATGATCCGCCTGATCAAGACACCAGAAGAATTACAGATTTTAAAAGAAGCAGCACTGCTTGCTGATTATGCTGTAGAAGTGGGTGTCAGCGAGATCGCAGAAGGAAAAACAGAAGCGGAGATCGTAGCGAAGATCGAATTTGAAATGAAGAAAAAAGGCGTCACTGCCATGTCCTTCGATACTATGGTATTGACAGGTAAAAATGGCGCCCTTCCGCATGGAACGCCCGGTGACACAAAGATTCAAAAAGGCGATCTCGTCTTATTCGATCTAGGTGTCGTTCACAAAGGATATTGTTCTGATATCACTCGTACAGTGGCCTTTGGTGATATTTCTGCCGAACAGGAAAAAATCTATCAAACTGTTTTAGAAGCCCAAGAAGCTGCTGTTGCCGCTGTTCAATCTGGCAAAACTGCAAAGGATATTGATCTAACAGCGAGAAACATCATTGCCGAGGCTGGCTATGGCGACTATTTTCCGCATCGCCTTGGTCATGGATTAGGTGCAAGCGTGCATGAATTCCCATCGATCACTGAAACGAACGAGATGCCTCTCCAAACCAACATGGTCTTCACGATCGAGCCTGGTATCTATGTACCAGAAGTAGCTGGCGTTCGGATCGAAGACGATATCGTCGTAACTGAAAATGGCTGTACAGTACTTACAGAATATCCAAAAGGATTGCAAGTTATCCGTTAAGTATAAGGCTATAAAAAAGAAGCGCGCATAATAAGCGTGCTTCTTTTTTTGCTTTTATTCTTTTTCTGCTACCAGCAGATACATGTGCTGAGCCAAATGAGATTTTTTAATCGGTTTAAATCCTGCCATGATCAAAGCTGTTTCCATCTCGTTCGAGCTTATACGGTTATGCATGTGTTTCTCAGAGGCTTCTTCTTTTTCAAACTCCAAGCAAATGAGTTGTCCCTTCGCTTTTGTGATCCGATTTAATTCTATCAGTACTTTATTTAGATCGTGCATTTCGTGTAAAACAAGAGAAGCCAAGCTAGTATCGACTGAATTATCTGCTAGCGCAATATTTTCCGCATTGCCAAATAGCAATTCGATATCCTCTAAATCTTCTTTTTTTGCACGTTCCTCAATGATATCCAACATGTCTTTATCCATATCTAAAGCGACCACTTTGCCGCCAAACGCTTTTGCCGCAGGAATAGTGAGAAATCCTGTTCCGGCTCCAATATCCAATATCGTCGGTTTTTCAGACGGTGAGATCAGTTCGAAGATTTCTTGGGGACTAATGATAGCATTCCTTTCTGGGTTATCTAAGTAGGCCATTTTGTGCGCCAGTTTGGCATTTTGCTTATTCATTTCTTCATTTCCTCCTTTAGGGACTTCATTTGACGGGCCACACCTGCGATTGTTTTAGTTGCTAGATCTGCTTCCATCTTCTGTTCCGCTTCTTTCATGGCATTTTCAATCAAACAGATTTTCTCATTGTGTGCAGGAGTCGCATTCATCCCACAGACAAAGAGCGGATTAGCCCCTTCTACTGCTTGGACAACATCCAAAAAAGTGATGGTCTCACTTGATCGTGCCAATTTATAACCACCTTTGACTCCTGACACAGACTCGATCAACCCCGCTTTAACAAGTGTAGTCAATACTTTGGACAAATAAGTGGAGGATACTTGAAAGCGTTCTGCCAGCTCTTTCACTCCGAGCGTATTCTCCAGTGTTGTGTGTGCGAGATAAACCATCGTATGCAGTGCATAATTGGTTGCTTTAGAATATTTCATGATTAGCTCCTTTTCAATCATAGACTTAATATATCTATAATATCCTTTATATAACAAAAAAGCAAATTATTTTTATTTTTTTCTCGTTTTTGTGCTTGTTCAATAAAAAAAGGGGTACAATAGTAATATAAAAAGATATTTAGGGAGGTAACGAATATGTTACAACAATATTCAAGAGTTTTAGTAGCGGTGGATGGATCAAAAGAAGCAGAAAGTGCTTTCCGTAAAGCAGTCCAAGTGGCAAAACGGAATGACGCAGCATTAGGTTTAGTACACGTTATTGATACCCGAGCATTTTCTTCTGTTGCCAATTACGACACAAGCATGGCAGACAAAGCAACGGAATATGCGGACGAATTGCTAGAAGGTTATAAAGAAGATGCTTCTAATGCCGGTGTTGTAAAAGTAGAAAGTTATATTGAATATGGTTCACCTAAAACGGCGATCACAAAAGAAGCAGCAACAGCTTTCAAAGCTGACTTGATCATGTGTGGTGCTACTGGATTAAACGCTGTAGAACGTTTATTGATCGGTAGCGTTTCCGAGTATATCATTCGTCATTCTCCTTGTGATGTATTGGTTGTAAGAAATGAAGAACCAACTTACGAAGCCTAATTAAATAAACATAATATCGTGAAAATGGATTTGGATCCTTCGATTCAAGTCCATTTTTTCAGCTAAAAAAGAGGAGAAAAACCATCATACAGGTTTTTCTCCTCTTTTATCAGTCTGTGATGTTATTTGCTTGCAGGATCTCGGGATAACGTACGTTTAAAATATATGCATTTGTTCCCTCAAAGGTGATATCTTGTGTTTCGATGACATTGGCACCCAAATCTTTTAAAAGTCTGGTATAAACGATATCTTTTCCTTCCAGCGTTCCTTCTTTTAATTTCTCACGTGGGAAACTGGCATAGATACTGTCGGAAACGATATAAAGTCTGTCATTCAACGGATTGTAGCTTATATTCTGCATGTAATAGCCGATATATTGCGTCAAGTTCTGTTTGATCAGATTGACTTTGACGCTATTCCCTGTTATTGTTCCACGGTAAAATTGATAGCCAGTAAAGCGCGCATCGCTTCTTGCTTTTCTTTTCAAAGCAAAATAAAATTCATTATTGCCTGCCCAAGTAAAGTTATTTACGTAATAGTAGCTAGTACTAGTTGAAAAACGATTGCTCAGTTTAAAGGACCACTCTCGAACCGGGAGCAACGTGTTTTTATCCAGCTTCTGGATAACCGTGTTATATTGTGCACCTGCGCTTGTAGTCGTATCTGACAACATGTATAGCGTGCCGCCACTTTCCGACAATGTCTGGCCGTGACCAGTCGGAAATTTCGGACTGATTTTGATGGAATCGCGCAAACGGATCAAATATGGATCAGTTAAACTGGCTTTTTTAGAGAGCAGCCGGTAATCGCCGATGTTCTTTAGCGGAAAACTTAGATCATATCGTACTAACCTGCCGTAATACGTATCTTCATCATAAATCACATACATATATTTTCCTTCTTTTACAATACTTTGCGGATTATAAAGCGTGAGATTATCTTTTAAAGATGTCGGCAAGATCAGTGTCGAGGCATAGGTTTGACCTGTTGGTTTATTCTCAAGATTTTTATAGGTTTGCAGTTTGGTCGCGCTGGTCGGGAATTGATTGTTATATTGATAAGTCGGTTTCAACAGTTCATCCATATTTGTTGCAGCTTTATGTGGAAAAGGATTATTCTCATTATTTTCCAGCGGCGTGATGTAGCTTGATTTGAATTGTTCCAGTGCCTGTGTGTCTGATCCGCTGATCACGTGGATATTGGATCTTGCAGTAGCTGTACCATATTTCGTCTTATATTGATAGGTAATGACATAACTACCAACTTTCGATATATTGACATTGTTGGAGAGGATCGTTGCTTTTTCCGGTTCTACTTGCGTGTGGAAATCCCCTTTTTCACTCAAAAGAGCTGCGATGCCGTCATAAGGGCTAAACGCTTTTCCCTCAGCCCGCCAAGATCCGCCGATCGGTACGGAAAGATCTTGTGCGAATATTTGCGGCTGAAGCGCCGGTGAGACAGGTGGAGCAGCAGGCTTAGCTGGCGCCTGATACTTACCAACTTTCATTGCTTTATAATAAATCCAGCCGAAGTTTTTGCCATTTGTCTGCTTTAAATAATAATATTTGGTATTATCGCTCTTTCTAGTCGTTTCTTTTGTAACATAGAAAGAGGTGGTCCAATACTTTTTGCTACGGTAAACTACTTTCGCTTTATAAGCAGTCCCAGCCGGATAATTCCAGACATCTTTCGTATCATTGCTAAAATGATATAGCTTTTTAGGTAAGTTTTTGCTGCGATATGTCGTTGCATATTTGGCGATCCCTCTTGCATCGATATACCCGTATACTTGCCCATTTCCCTTTACCAGTCGAAAATACGTGTGTTTTTTCGTGGTAATGATTTTTTTGTCTGCGAAAAATGTTGTATTCTTGCTAGCTGTTTTCGCGTGCAAACGCTTGCTCTTCGCCTTTAATTCCCGCGGATACGCATACACATCATAATTGTTTTTCGCTTTGATCCGGTAGCTGACATGCGCCACCTTTGCACTTGACTTCACTTTACTTTGTGTACTTTTTGCATACACATTGGTTGTTGTTATTAAAAACAAGATACTCCAAACAATAATAAATATTCCAGTAACTCGCCATTTTCTCTTCACTCAAGGTCCTCCCATTTCAGGCTTGCCTTCCCCGTTAGCAGACCGTTTTTCTCTAAAGTTATTCATAAAAAAAGCCCTGCAAGGCAAAACATACTTATTTGACTTACAGGGCTTTCTATTATTTTCAGGCTTGGTCTTTCAATGTTTCTACGTCGCGAGCAATCATTAATTCTTCGTTTGTCGGAATAACGATTACTTTGACTGGTGAATGCGGATAGTTGATGAAGGCTTCTTCACCGTGGATCTGATTTAGAGCTTGATCCCAATATACGCCCATGAATTCTAGGCCGCGTAATACTTTTTCACGAATGAAAGTACTGTTTTCACCGATACCGGCTGTAAAGATGATCGCATCTACACCGTTCATGCGTGCTGCATAAGAACCAATGTATTTGTGGATACGGTCTACGAATACTTCTAAAGCAAGTTCTGCACGGTCATTTCCTTCTGCTGCTGCTTTTTCAAGATCGCGCAAATCACTGGAAATACCGGATACGCCAAGCATCCCGGATTCTTTGTTTAGCACATCTAGCACTTGCTCCGCTGTTTTGTCCGTTTTTTCCATGATGTAAGGAATAAGTGCCGGGTCAATGTTACCGGAACGAGTTCCCATGGAAACACCAGCAAGCGGCGTGAATCCCATCGATGTATCCATTGATTTTCCGCCTTCAATAGCTGCGATACTTGCACCATTACCTAAGTGACAAGTGATCAAGCGTAGCTCTTCGATTGGACGGCCTAATAGTTCAGCAGCGCGTTCGGATACATATTTATGACTTGTTCCGTGGAAACCGTATTTACGGATGCCGTAGTTTTCATAATAGCTGTACGGCAAGCTGTATAGGAAACTTGCTGGTGGCATTGTTTGGTGGAATGCTGTATCGAAAACTGCCACAGATACGATATTCGGCAATACTTTGCGGAATGCCTTGATCCCGATAACGTTTGCCGGATTGTGAAGCGGTGCAAGTTCAGAAAGTTCTTCAATTTTTTCGATAACTTGGTCGTCGATCACAACGGATTCAGGAAAAACTTCGCCGCCATGAACGACGCGGTGTCCTACTCCTGTGATCTCATCGTAAGAGCTGATGATTTTATGTTCTAATAATTTTTCTAATAGCATTTGAACAGCGACTTCGTGATCCGGAATGTCCACGATCTCGGTTACTTTTTCGTCTCCCACAGAGATTGTAAAAATAGAATCTTTTAATCCGATTCTTTCGACGATACCTTTTGTGATGACGGTTTCTGCTGGCATTTCATATAATTGGAATTTCAAAGATGAGCTACCCGCATTGATTGCAATTGTTTTATCCATGATAAATTATTCTACTCCTTTATTATTTATTCTCGTTAAACCATTTCTCAATATTGCTTAGAATCGGTGCTGTTACTGCCGGATCAGATAATGTCGGCAAGTTGGCAAGCAGCACTTCTTTCGGCGCTTTTGTTTCTGCAGACTGCTTTTGCAAGATCAAAATGCTTTTTCGCGACTGTTCGCTTTTAAACAAGGTCTCTGGAAGTTTGATGATACCTTGCATGTGTCCGTGTTTCTTGATAAAACGGTCGACTCTCGGAAATTCACTGTCTGCAAACATACTGTCTGGGATAAGGAAGAACAAATAGCCGCCTGGCTTTGTATAGCGCATACCTTGTTCAATAAATAAATAATGAGCAAAGGAGTGCCCGGACGCTTGTTTTAGTTCGTACGTATTTGCTCGCTCGTCATCCGGATAATAACCGACCGGAAGATCACTGACGACGATATCTGCCGGGTCAACGAGCAGATTGCTGAGTCCATCTTGATGAAGCAGATGGGTACGTTGTCCTTGTAGGTCACTGGATACAAGGGCGAGAGATATCAGCAGATCGTCTACTTCGATACCAGTTGCCTGAACGACTTTATCTTTTGTCAGCAGCAGCTGGTTCGTGATCGTAGAGAGGAGATTACCGGTGCCGCAAGCTGGATCTAAAATGGCTACTTCTGCTTTTTCTTTTGTCAATTTCTCAATGAAATAAGCTAAAATAAAGCCAATCGAATCCGGAGTCATTTGATGATTCGTTTGGATACCGTGCTTCATGCCTTTTAAGAGCGCAAGTTGAAGTGCTCGGCGGATATCCTCTGGCGTATAATCATCGAGTGCGACCGACGCATATGCTTTTTTCAAATCAGCTACTTGCTCGGCACTAACTTCTTCTACTTGTAACACCTCGTGCTGAAACAAATTTTCTCCTGTTTCATACAACGCTTCCAAATAGCTTATTTCCAAAGCGTCTTGCAAAATGACGGTCGTACTGTCGAGCACTTGGAAAAGTTCTTCGGCGACTGAATTTGTCAAAAGTAACACCTCTACTATTTTTCATTAATAACACCACAAAACATTATACAGTAATTCGCTTTATTATTAAAGGGTTTTTTCTTAAAGAGATTACTACAGTTTTTCAAATCAATTAATACAGTCTGTTATTTTCTCTTTATTATTTTTCCGGTTTCGGCGGTAAGCTTTTTGAATTTAGAAAAACTGGTTATTCGCTTCCCTTGCCATGTACTCAAGAACTTGTCTCCAGTCCTTAGATAGTATTTATTTCCGGATAATACCGCTTTGATTTTTTGTTTTTCTCCCTGGGAGATGAAAAACCCGGCTTTCTTATTATACAATTTATTATTGGTTACTTTTAATTGAGTAATGTGGGACTGGATCAATAGTTGTCCAGCTTCTTGCCCGATTTTATCATTATCAGCAAGTATGTTACCGGAAATAACAACATTTTTGATTCCGCCAACGCTAGAATCGTAACCACCTACTGCAATTCCGGTATAGTTGTTTTGCCGGACCGTATTATTCAGCACACGGATGTCTTTTGCTACTTTATTTTTATGTTCGCTTGCCACTTCAATCCCAATATCATTGTTGTTCGATGTGTTTCCTTTGATCAAAACATTTTCGCCACCGTCGATATAGATACCTCCGGCAGCCTGTTCTCCTTTGTAGGCTGGATTATGTTTGCTGGATTGATAGCTGACATTGTTACGGAGGATGCTGCCGTTACGTGCTTTATCGGTCTTTTTGCTGGCAGAGACCCCTTCCCCGCCGATAATATCGATGCCGATATTATCATTTTTCGTCAATGTATTATCTGTGATCTTAAAAGTAGACACATCACCGTTCAGCACCATTGCCTCGCTGTATCCTAATTTCAAATGAGCCAGTTTATTTTTTACAAGCGTAATGTCCTTGATCGGTTTATTTCCATATACTGCGATTCCATGAGCGTTGCCGTTTTTATGTTTGGTTCCAAGGTCATGGATATAGGTTTTTTCAATCCGAATATGACTGGATTTCCCCGTGACCATGATCGCGATCGGTGTGAAGTCTTCTTTTTTTGTCCAAAAGTTGGTCAATTCAATGTTTTTGATTTGGATATACTGCTTATTATTGATGAGGATCAGCTGTTCTTGATTCCCTTTTTTCTTTCCTGTTATTTTCACTGTATTAGGCTTTTCAGCTTGAAAGATAATCGGTTCCTTTTTAGTGCCCGAATTTTTCAGCACGATATGCTCAGGATACGTTCCTTTCTTTATTGTGACAACCGTTCCTTTTTTAGCTATTTTAGCCGCTTTTGAAATGGTTTTCAGTGGTTTGTTTTTAGTCCCTTTACTGTTATCGCTCCCGCTTGGTGAAACAAACAATTCCTTTTTCGCTTCTGCCTGATTAGGAATCGTTCCCCAAATCACCCCCGCAAGCACTATACAGATTACAATCATCCAGTTTTTCAATTAAATATGCTCCCTCCAAAATAAAGTTTTTTTCTTCATTTCTACTATTTTGACAACAATCCTAACTGGTTCAACCAATTTTTAAAAATACTGATCGATTCCTGCTTTTATCCTCCGCAAATAGCCACAAAAATAGTTATGGATAGCTACTTTTCTACTATGCTATAATAATGTACAGATATAAAGTCTATTTTTAGGAGAAAATAAAATGAAAAAGCAAGAAACTCAAAAGAAGATCACAAACGCTGCATGGAAATTATTACAATCCCATGGGACAAATGGTTTCTCCATGCGTAAACTGGCAGAATTAGTAGGAATGACTGTCTCTTCTTTATATTACCACTTCCCGAGTAAGGAAGCATTGTTTGCAGAATTGATCAATCATGCAAGCGAAGAAATTCTTTTTCCTGTGGAAGAACGAACCTGGAAAGGTCGCTTAGAAAAATATGCCCATCATATTTTAACAACCTTGGATCATTATCCAGGATTAGCTCAATTACTGATGGATTATCCACCTTCCAGCCGTAATTATTTAAAATTATTAGACACTCTATTGATGACATTAAGTGATTTGACAATGGAGCCCGAAGAAAAGTTTTTTGCGATCAATGCCTATATGAATTATATTTGTACGTTTAAGATCGATAGCGAGCGTTTCCAAAAAAGGGATAATCGATTTACAGAGGAGGAAGAAGAAAGCTATAAATTTCTGCCGTTTTTAACTGCCTACAAAAAAGCGGGTATTTTTGATCGTTTAGGTAGCCCATTCATGTTTGAATTTGGCTTGCAATTAATTTTATCTGGTATGGAAAAGATTGAAGCCGATCGTTGAAAAGTTTTTCTTTACAACTAATTCGAACGGTGTTAGTATTTTTATCGAACAGTGTTCTAAAAATGATAAGAGGCGATAAAAATGGATACACAAAATTTTGAATTAAAAAAGGTACTCCCCTCGATCTTAACGATTTCGCTGGGAATGCTTCTAGTGATGATGGATACGACCGTGATGAATGTTGCTTTACCGCATATCCAGCAGGCATTTCATTCTTCATTGGCAGTTTCCCAATGGACGATTACTGCGTATACACTTGCAATGGCAACGGTAATTCCTTATGCCGGCTGGTTGGCAGATCGTTTTTCCGCTAAAAAAGTCTTTATTATGACGGTCGTATTGTTCACCGTCTCTTCCTTTTTAGCTGCAATCTCAGGATCGATGACGCAGCTGATCCTCTTCCGAATTCTTCAAGGTATTTTTGGAGGAGTCGTGGGACCGCTTGGTATTGCTATGTCTTTTCGGATCATTCCTATCGAAAAACGTGGAAGTATGATGGGCTTTTTAGGTCTGCCGATGCTGATCGCACCAACCGTTGGACCGGCATTATCTGGCTGGTTGATCAATCACTTTGATTGGCACACGATATTCATGATAAATTTGCCGATCGGCGCAGGTGCACTTTTAATGGCCGTGCTGTTTTTACCGAACTTCGAAGCAAACAAACATGCAAAAATCGATGTCAAAGGGGCACTCTTTTCTCCTTTTGCTTTTCCGTTTTTGATTTATGGGATTCATGTTGGAGCAGACGAGGGGTGGGAAAATCCTATAGCTTTATTTTTTTTGATAGTTGGGATAATTATGCTGGTCACGTTTATCATTACCGAATTACGAGCAGATGCTCCCCTTTTGCATGTCAAAGCCTTTCAAATTTCCGAGTTTAGAAAAGGGATCGTTTTGATTTGGCTAAATCAAGTGGCGGTTTTCGGTTCCATGCTCCTAATCCCGCTATATCTACAAGAGATTTGCGGATACTCTTCTTTCCATGCCGGATTGATGATGGTTCCGCAGGCCATTGCTAGCTTTATCGGTATGATCATCGGTGGTAAAGTATTTGATAAATTTGGAACCAAAGCTGCTGCGCTTCCAGGTTTCTTCATGACAGGGGCGAGTTTGTTCCTATTATCACAAGTACAGCCATCTTCTTCGATTTCCTACTTGCTAGCAGCTGTTATTTTGTTAGGACTCGGCCAAGGACTAGTCAATATGCAAGTAAACAATCATGCTTTACAATCGGTGCCCATTCAATTCATTAGCAGGGTAACGCCGATTTCCAATGTTATGATGCAAATCGTCAATTCTCTGGCAGTTGCCTTTTTGACGGTGTTTCTTTCGCAGCAGATCGATGCGCATAAAACGCTCGGTATCAAAAGCGCCAGTCTGATCGGATATCAGCATACTTTCTTACTGCTCGCAAGCTTCATTGTACTGGGATTGATTATTGGGCTGTTTTTAAAGAGAAGACAAGCCAAATAAAAAAACAAGCATGCAAGAGTAAACTCCTGCATGCTTATTTATATGGCGATTATGCCAATTTTGCGGCTTCGATCGCTTTTTCGTAATCAGGATGGTTGGTACCTTCTTCTACATATTCGCTATACACGATTTCGTCATCGCTATTTACAACGAAAACGGAACGCGCCAATAAGCGAAGTTCTTCCATGACAACGCCGTATGCTTTGCCGAATGACAAATCATAATGATCTGACAATGTGATCGCATTTGGTAATCCTTCGTTCGCACACCACTTACGCTGTGCAAATGGCAAATCAACAGAAATCGTCAACACCACGGTGTTTTCTAAATCGCCAGCTTCTTCGTTGAACTTTCTCGTTTGCTGGGAGCAGACACTTGTATCGATGGATGGGACAACGCTGATGATCTTTGTTTTGCCTGCATAATCCTTTAACGTTACAGGTTCGCTCGCGTTATTCAGCACTTTAAAGTCAGGTGCTTTATCGCCTGCTTTACGCTGCTCTCCGCCGAGTGTCACGGGTTTTTGTTTAAATGTCACTTGTACCATGTAAATTCCTCCTTTTTACTTTCCTCTTCTATTGTAAGAAAAACTGTTTCAAGAAGCGAATATTATGCTTTTGTCTCTAATTCTAAATAACCAACATGCACAACGGTCGTATTCTCCAGTAAATCTGCGATGCTTTGTTTTTGCGGAGTGAATGCGACAACCA
Organism: Listeria grayi DSM 20601; assembly: GCF_000148995.1. Lineage (GTDB taxonomy): Bacteria > Bacillota > Bacilli > Lactobacillales > Listeriaceae > Listeria > Listeria grayi. Next base: position 670,823 of record NZ_GL538352.1, on the reverse strand, counting down.
AATAAAGCGGTAGAATCACTTTCTGCAGATAGCGTAGCAGTCCTTCACGGAAAAGTACATTGCTGAATGTCAGCGGCTTCCTGTCTAAGCGGATCACTTTGATCCCTAGTAGCATTTTCCCAAGTGTCTGTCCTCCCAGCTTAGTGAAAACGATAAAATAAGCTAGAAAAAGAAGGGCGCTCGCCAGACCATACAAACTGAAAAGGCTGGAATGTTTTGGCAAGCCAACACCTGTGAATAGCGGTGTCAGCAGAATGACTTGAATCGATCCTGCTGCGATCAGATCAATGATATAAGCGAAGAAACGAATCCAAAAACCTGCAAAATAAGGCTTGGGGATCGCTTCGCTTGCTGGCATTTTTTCAGCGGCTGCTTGGCGGTAGTAAAAAACACGTGGTTCCGTCATTTTTATCCCTCCTTATTTTCCATACAAGTACATCATTTTTGGTGCACTTATATTTCCGCTCATTTTTAAGAAAGAAAGCAATTCTGCATTCGGGCTGACGATTCCTTTTACCGAGGCAGAAAATAAACTTTCGATTCCGCCAGTTTGCTGATATTCAAAAACATCAGCATCTTGCAGTCCTTTTTCTTTTTTAAGTGCACGGATCGCATCTTCTTTATAACCGAATTGATCGATCAACCCGATTTTTTTAGCTTGTCTACCATCATAAACGCGTCCGTCCGCGATCTTCCGAACTTTTTCTTTCGACATATGGCGGCCAGTAGCAATGACATTTACAAATTCATCATACGAATCATTGATCATCTGCTGCATGATTTTTTTCTCTTCTTTTGTCATGGGACGGCTACTGCTCATGATATCTTTATGTGCGCCGCTCTTGATCGTATTATCGGAGATCCCGACTTTTTTCATCAGTCCACTGTAGTCATAGCCCTGCATGATCACGCCAAGCGAACCCGTCAAAGTTTCTTTACTTGCGAAGATCTTGTCCGCTGCTGTGGAGATATAATAGCCACCGGATGCTGCCATGCTGCCCATTGAGACATAGACAGGAAGCTTTCTTTTCTTCTTGATCTCCAGTAATTTGTCGCGGATCTGCGCAGACTCCATCACTCCACCGCCAGGAGAATTCACATACATCAAAATTCCTTTTACCGATTTATCTGCTTCGATCTGTTTTAGTTGTCTCATAAAGGCAGCATGATTATAGCCACTGCTTCCGAAAAGCGAACTAGCTTCTCCTGTATCCTGGATGGTCCCATCAACAGACAAAACTGCGATTCGAGCATCTCCGTCGCCTTCTTCTAGCGTTTTTTCATCAAATGTATCCTCATCCGCCAGCAGCGAATCTATGAAACTTGGTTTAGTTTCTTGGTCGGCTGCTAAAAGACTGGTGGTGATTTTTACTAACCCGCTTACCAGTAGTAAACCTGCCACCAACGCAAGCGCGACCCATCGTTTTGCATTCATATGTATTGACCCCTTTTCATAAGATATACACTAATAGTAGCAAGATTCAGGCTCCCTATCAACTATCAGTAAAATAAAGGCAACTTTGCTGCTTTCATGCTATACTGGACACAAAGGATAAAGAAGGAGGAAGTACTATGCCACAAACAACCTTTTATTTTTTTTATCGTAAAACCGAACAGCTGCATGAAAAAGTCAGAGAATTGAAAAAGATAACCAAGTCTTATGGCTACGACATCACGGCCGATCCTGAAGAAGCGAATGTGATCATCAGCATCGGCGGCGACAGTGCCTTTTTGAAAGCAGTACGGGATACTGGTTTTCGAACGGATTGCCTGTATGCAGGAATTGCTTTAACGGAACAATTGGGACAGTACTGTGATTTTCATATCCATCAGCTCGATGAGATCATCAAAGCCGCAGCAGAAGAACGCTGGCTTGTTCGTAAATATCCGACGATCCACGGGACGGTCAATAACACCAAAGCTTTTTATGTGTTGAATGATTTCAATATCCGCTCTTCTACGATCCGAACTTTGACGTTAGATGTTTTTATCAATGAAAGTTTATTTGAGACATTCCGTGGTGATGGCATGGTTATTTCCACGCCGACTGGAAGTACAGCCTATAATAAATCCGTGCATGGCTCGATCGTTGACCCGCTGCTGCCTTCCATGCAGGTAAGTGAACTTGCCTCCCTGAACAATAATCGTTTCCGGACGTTGGGGTCTTCTTTCCTGCTTAGTTCTAAGCGGAAGCTGCATTTAAAGATGGCTTCCGAATTAGGGCATAATGAATTCCCATTGATTGGCATGGATGGAGAAGCACTGAGCATTCAACATATTTATGACATTCATTTGGAAGTGGGCGACCGATTCATCAATATTATCAAACTGCCTAAAAATTCATTTTGGGATAAAGTGAAGCGGAATTTTTTGTAGCATACGAAAATGGGAAAACCACTAAGAAAAGTGGTTTTCCCATTTTTTAATGTTGTAGCACCAACTGCAACAAAGCCTTCTGCGCATGCAGACGATTTTCGGCCTGCTGCCAGCATACGGAATGTTCGCCGTCAATGATTTCCGCTGTCACTTCTTCTTCGCGATGAGCGGGTAGGCAATGCAGAAACTTATAATCCGGTTTCGCATAAGCAGCCAATGCTGTGTTGACTTGATAAGTTGGGTAGAAAATCCCCATTCTGGTTTGATTTTCTTTCTCTTGCCCCATGCTTGTCCACACATCCGTATAAATGAAATCGGCATCCGTTACTGCTTTAACTGGATCGGCAGTAACGACGATCTCTGCTCCACTTTCTGCCGCCAGCTGATGTGCTTTCTCCAAGATCGTGGCATCGATCTGGTAAGCATCGGGGATCGCAAAGTGGATCGTGATGCCCATTAACGCGCAAATCAATAACAGCGAGTGGCAGACGTTATTGCCATCGCCGATGAATGCGACTTTCACATTCGTGAGATCATCTTTCCATTCATACATCGTCAGCAGATCTGCCAGCGCCTGACAGGGATGATGCAAATCAGTCAAACCATTGATAACTGGGATCGTAGCGTGCTCGGCTAACGCCTCCACTTCTTCGTGACTAAATGTCCGGATCATCAATGCATCTATGTAACTCGACAGGACTTTCGCTGTATCAGCGATCGGCTCTCCTCTTCCTAGCTGCAACTCTTTTCCGTTCATCATAATTGCTTGTCCACCTAATTGCAGCATACCTGCTTCAAAAGAGACCCGCGTCCGCGTGGAGGGCTTATCAAAAATAAGGCCTAATATTTTCCCGCTCAGTGCATGACTGAAGTGTTTGGGATTGGTTTTCATTTCCAGTGCTAATTGGATCAATTCTTCGATTTCCGCTTTCGACCATTCTAACAGCGAAAGCATATCTTTGGGATAACTTTTTTTCATCTCCAACATTTCCGCTCACCCTTCCTGTATCATCCATTTTTCTAATAAAGCATCATTTAAAATAGCAAGTGCTGCTGCAATCTCTTCTTCCGTTGCCGTGAGTGGCGGCAGAATACGAAGCACATTTGGACCGGCACTCAGCACGAGTAGTCCGTTTTCTCGGCAGGCTGCGATGACTTCATCCGCTGGTCCTGGGAGTTCGATCCCAAGCAAAAAGCCTTTCCCACGGACTTCTGAACCGGGAAGCCCTTTTACTAAAGCCGTCAGTTGTTTTTTAAAATCGGCTGCTTTTATGTTCAATTCTTCCAAAAAGGCTGGCTGATCGATTTCTGTCAAAACTTGCTTGGCAGCAGCAAGCGCTATCTTATTCCCCCCAAAAGTAGAACCGTGACTTCCAGGGCCAAAAGCTTCCGCCAATTTATTTTTCCCTATCATTGCTCCGATTGGAAATCCGTTTGCTAACCCTTTTGCTAATGTATACATATCTGGTGAAATAGCGTATTGTTCAAAAGCATATCGTGTTCCGGTACGACCGATCCCAGTCTGGATCTCATCTACGATCAACAATGCCCCTGTTTCTTCACATTTCGCTTGGATCGCTTGTACCCAAGTAGGATCTGCTACATTTACGCCACCCTCTCCTTGCACCAATTCAATGAAAACTGCCGCCGTATCTTCATCGATCTGTTCAAGAGCGCTATTTTCATTGAAGGTAGCAAATTCAAATCCAGGAACGAGTTTGCCAAAGCCTTTTTTGATTTTCGACTGACCTGTCGCACTCATGGAACCAAATGTTCGTCCGTGGAAAGATTGGGTGAAACTGATGATTTTTTCTTTGTGCGTGTATTTGCGTGCTAATTTGATTGCCGCTTCATTCGCCTCGGTCCCACTGTTACAGAAAAAAACTTGATATGCTTCGTTTTGCGCGATCTTCGCAGCAACTTCTTCTTCCAGTGAACTTTCATATAAATTCGATGTATGCCAGATTTTGTTCAACTGCGCTTCTACAACTGTTTTCACCGAATCAGGGACATGACCCAAATTGCAGACAGCGATACCACTTGTAAAATCTAAATACGTTTTGCCTTGGGCGTCTTTGACATTTGTCCCCTTACCTTCTACTAATTCGATCGGATAACGCTTGTAATTCGGAAAGACATTTTTCATGAAACCGTCACCTCGCTTTTAATCGTTGTTCCTGCATTTGCCAAGTGATTAGTGATAATAACTTGCTCTACGCCTCCTTGCAGCGCAGCCTCAGCACTTGCTAGTTTAGGAACCATGCCACCATAAATAGTACCGTCCTCTTTCCACTTTGTGATTGCTTTTGTTGTGATTTCCGCTTGCACTTCTCCGGCTACTTGGACACCAGCGACGTCTGTGAGTAAAAATAACTGCTCGGCATGCATAGCGGTTGCGATTTGACAAGCTGCTATATCTGCATTGATATTCAGCCAGTCAAATGTTTCGGTAATCCCTAGCGGCGCGATGATTGTCACAAAATCAGCGGCTAATAGATGCTCGATCACTTCCGTTTGGACAGCTGTCACTTCTCCTACTAGACCCAATGAGGGGTCGGCGGTTTTCTTAGCAGAAATGATTCCGGAATCCCCAGCATTGAGGCCAACTGCCGGAATATGTTGAGTTTGGAAAGCGGTCATAATAAGCGGCTGTACTTGGCCGATCAACACCATTTTTGTAATCTCCAGTGTTTGTTCATTTGTCACACGAATCCCGTCCTTCGTCTTAATAGGGATCGCCAACCGTTCTAACATACTGGAAATATAATGTCCGCCGCCATGCACAATGATTATTTTCTTGTTTGCTTCTTGCCATGCTTTGATTTGTTCGAAAAATGCCGGCGTCAAATTAGCGCTTGCAACACCGCCGATCTTGATCACAATTATATCTTTCATCCAAGTCAGCTCCTTTTAGGTGTGGTAACACGCATTGATTTTGACATATTCATAACTTAAATCGCAGCCCCAAGCAGTCCCCGAGGCGATGCCGATATGCAAGTTGACATCCACGACGATATGTTCCCGGCGTAGATACAGATCTACCTCTGCCTGCGAAAATTCGACGGGTTCACTTTGCTGCAAGATCATCGTATCTCCGATTTTGATGGTAATGTTATCCGGTGTGATCCTGCCGCCTGAATAGCCGATCGCACAAATGATCCTGCCCCAGTTCGCATCTCCACCGAAAATAGCGGTTTTAACCAGACTCGAGGAAACGATTTTTTTCGCGATCATTCGTGCATCTTCTGAATTAGTCGCGCCTTTGACATTGATTTCAATTAGTTTCGTTGCGCCTTCTCCATCTCGCGCGATCTGTTTGGCTAAAAACTCGCAAATCGTGTGAAACATATCTGTGAAAATCTCGTAAGCCTCAGTATTCGGAAAAATCTCCGCTGCTCCCGACATACCATTAGCCATGACGATCACCATGTCATTCGTTGATGTGTCGCCATCCACCGTAATTTGATTAAAGGTTTGATCCACTTTTTGCTTCAATAATTGCTGCAAAAGCAACGGACTGATAGCAGCATCCGTGGTGATGAATGCTAGCATCGTGGCCATGTTCGGGTGAATCATTCCTGAACCTTTGGAAACGCCGGACATCGTGACCTCATTTCCATCAATCACAGCTTTGCAGGTAATTGTTTTTTCAAAGGTATCCGTGGTTAAAATCGCTTGCTGAAACGCTTTGCCATTTTGTACGTTTGTTTCCAGCATTTTAATCCCTGTTGTTATTTTCTCCATCGGTAGTGTTTCACCAATGATTCCGGTAGATGCAACCGCCACGTCCGTTTCTGATAACTGTAACCGTTCGGCAGTCAAACGGCGCATCGTTTTAGCATCTTCTGTGCCTTGTTTCCCTGTACAGGCATTGGCATTACCACTATTGACGATGATTGCCTGTAGCGTTCCATCTTGCTGGATAGATGCTTTCGTCACTGCGATCGGTGCTGCCTGAATGATATTCGTTGTATATACGGCAGCTGCAGAAGCTGGCACTTCGGAAACAATCCAGCCGATATCTTTTCTTTTTCTCTTTAAGCCAGCAAACTTTCCATCTGCATGAAAGCCTTTTGGCGAATCGATTGCTCCCTCGATAATTTCCAAGTTTTTTCCTCCTTATGGATACACTGGAACAAAACCCAATCCTTTAGTTTCTTCCCATCCATTCATTACATTTAAATTCTGGATTGCTTGTCCCGCAGCGCCTTTGATCAGATTATCGATCACTGCCACGATCACAAGTGTATTTGTTTGTGGATTATACGTGATACCGATATCACAATAATTGGAGCCTACGACTTGTTTGATTGTCGGCAGTTCGCCCGCAGGCATCATTCGGACAAATTCCTTTTTCTCATAAAGATGCTGATAGTACGCGAAGAGCGCTTCTTCTGTTATCGGCAGCTTGGGCTTCACATATATAGTGGCTACCAGTCCTCTAGTGATTGGTAGCAATGCAGTTGCAAATTGGATGGTTGGAACGGAAGCATCCCATTTGTTGATCTGCTGCATGATCTCCGGAATGTGCTGGTGTTTATTGACCTTATAATAAATGAGGTTGTCATTTACTTCTGAATAATGCGTGAGTGGTGTTGGTGCTTTGCCAGAACCGGAGATCCCAGACTTAGCATCCACAATGATGGAGTCTGGTTCAATCAGCTGGTGTTGCAAAAGCGGAGCTAAACCTAGCAGAGTAGCTGTCGCATAACAGCCCGGATTTGAAACGAATGTCGCTGCTGGATCGTCACGAAACTCTGTGAGACCATAATCGGCCTGTTGCAAATATAAATCCGCGGCTGGTGCTTTCTGATACCACTGTTGATAAAGTGTTCCTTTTTTCAAACGAAAATCGCCTGATAGATCAATCACTTTCATACCTAATTCGAGAAAAGTTGGCGCCAAGTCTTTGGAAGTCCCGCTTGGTGTTGCTAGAAAAACGAGGTCCACGGTTTGGCTGATTTTTTCAGGGTCGATTCTTTCTAAAGGAGGAAGGTGCTGACCAGCTAAATGAGGATATAGAGAAGCAAGCGGCTGATCTGCTGCTGTTGTGCTATGTAGTGAAACGATTTCAACATCGGGATGCTGCTGCAGTAAACGAATCAATTCTAAACCACCATATCCCGTCGCTCCGACAATCGCTACCTTCATTCTGTTTCCCCCTAACATTTATTGGAATATATTCATTATAGTTATGTATAAATATAATGTCAAATGTTTTTTTATTAATTATATATACGATTTAATTGGATTTTATACATATTATTTGTATTTTATATACATTTTACTGTTTTTTCTGAAATTTTATCGCAAAAAAAAGAACATGCAATGCGGCATGTTCTTTTTCCTATTCGGCTAAATGATTATCGGTGGATACTTTCATCTGCTTAGCTACTTTGGAAGTTCCAGTCGCATAATTAAAAACGATCCCCGGTTGGACATTCCAGTTATAGACATTGAAATGGAGAGTTCCTTTACTATCGACTGCTTGAAGCCAATAGCCCCGCGGCATTTTTTCTTGTCCACGAAAGACGGTAACGATTTGATAGATCACTTTATTGCCACGAATCGCTTGGGCATTTCGGACCTTGTTTTCAAAATAAGTCTGCGTATGCTGATTTGAAAATTGCGATTGCGTAGCTAAGTTTTTCGGATTATCGATGCTACCTTGTTCGCCGGTTTTATAATTACCGTCTTGATCGAAATTGAAACTGGATGTATACGCCAGCAAATGGCCACGGTTATAGATCGGCATGCCGTCAATCTCCTTTTGGTGCCAACCAGTCGGCTGCCAGATTTGGCGGTCGCGTCCTTTCGATTTACCTAAGTTCTTGCGATCGATAAACGCTGTCACATAGGTTGTCCGGTTCCATTTATCGAGGTTTCCGTAAATCACGCGATTTTCTTTCCACTTGCGGATATCCAAATTGCTTTGCCCGTTATTCACTTCTATGTAGGGCGCTTCTCCTGATTGATAATTTTTGCTTGCCAACTTTTTATATACAGTCTGATCCACCGCATTGGAAAGCGGGGCATTATTGGAACGTGTAATGGTTTGTTTCTGTTTTTGCGGTTGATCAGATAAACCAAGTTCTCCTAAAATATCGATCTTGAAAATTGCTGAAATAGCAATGATCGCGATAATGATCAAACTGATCCACGGTGATTTTCGTTTCATTGTCTCTTTCCTTTCTAAAAAAAGATCAGGCGCTGGACGCTTCGTTCAAAGCGTCTTCCTGCCTGATCATCTTCCTTTTAAAATAAATCGGCAAATTCGGTTTTTGCTTGTTTTTGGCTGCTTTCGACCACAAAGCTTTCCGTTTCTTCTACTGCTTTTTGGATCAGCGGCTCAAAATCAACAAAGCTTTCATATCGCTCGATTTTTTCAAGCTTGGGCTTTGTTTTCGGCGATGGTGGTGTGAAAATGGTGCAACAATCCTCGAATGGCTGTACGGAGAGGTCATACGTATCGATTTGTTTGGCGATCTGGATGATCTCATTTTTATCCATTGTTACTACAGGACGAATGATCGGCGTTGCTGTAACCGCATTGATAGCCGTCATGCTCTCTAAGGTTTGGCTTGCTACTTGTCCTAGACTTTCTCCATTAATGATCGCAAGCCCTTGTTCTTTTTGACGGATCTGATCGGTGATCCGGAGCATCATTCGTCTGGTGACTGTCATAATCACACTTTCTGGAATCTGTTGTTTGATCGTTTCTTGAATTTCTGTAAATGGGACCACGTGCATACGGACATCACCGCCGTATTTGCTCAATGTCGCAGCTAGATCCACTGCTTTTTGTTTCGCTTTTTCACTCGTATAGGGTGGACTGTGAAAATGGACAGCTTCCACATCCACGCCGCGTTTCATAGCTAGATAACCAGCGACCGGACTATCGATCCCGCCGGAAAGCATCAGCATCGCTTTGCCAGAGGTTCCGACTGGCAGACCACCTGCTCCTAAAATGTGTTTCGCTGAAAGAAAAACACCTTCTTTACGAACATCGATCGTTAACTTGACTACCGGTTGTTTCACATCTACTTTCAAATCAGGAAAAGCATTTAATACATGACCACCGATTGTTTGATTGATTCCATTCGTATCAAGCGGAAAATCACGATAGCTTCTTCTTGCCGCCACTTTGAATGTCCAATTTGGTTCCTGCAGTTCGGTCATCAACACGACCGCCGCTTTCTTCACTTCTTCTACATCTAATTCGGTACGAATAGCCGGACTAAAGGACTGGATCCCGAAAATTGGACGCAGACGTGCTTCGATAGCGGTCGGATCTGCTCCATTTAAAATCAAATACATCCTGTCTCTCTCTCCGTAAACTTTTACTTCCGGCATGTCGGAGATCGCTGTTTTCACATTATGCGCTAGTGTTTTGATAAATTGTTTGCGATTTCTTCCTTTGGTCGATAATTCTCCATAACGTATAACGATTCTATCAAATTCCATTATTTCACCACTTTATTTAGATTTTCAATAACTTCTTGCAATGCTTCGATAAAAACCTTTGCCTCGCTCTCTCTATTTTCATACGAGAGGCTTACTCGTACTGCACCTGTTGCCTCGTTATCACTTACACCCATTGCTTTTAAGATGCTGCTGGCTAACTTTTGTCTGGAAGAGCAGGCACTTGTTGTCGAGATATAAATATCTTTTTTCTCCAGTGCATGCACGATGACTTCGCCACGCTGTTTGCCTGCTACCGTAAAGCATAAAATATGCGGTGCTGCATTTTCAGCAGGCGTATGGATAGTAATAGCTGGGATATCAGTGAGTTGCTCGCGCAGATACTTGTTTACTTCACGCAGATCGCTAGCCTTTGCTTTTTCCTCATCAAAAGCAAGTCGCAATGCTTTCGCAAAAGCCACTGCGCCAGCCACATTACTCGTGCCACTGCGTAAGCCGTTTTCTTGCCCGCCCCCCAGCATTTCTGGATGTAGACTAACTTTTTCGTGCTTATATAAAATCCCGATTCCGCGCGGCGCATGAATCTTATGCCCGGAAATCGATAAAAGATCGATATGCGCGTCTTCTATGTCTAGTGGCACCTTGGCGATTCCTTGGACATTGTCGACATGAAACTTGATTTGCTCATACTTTTCTAGTATTTCTCCAATAGCTTGAATCGGCTGAATGCTACCGACTTCGTTATTCACATACATAATCGATACCAAGATCGTTTCCGGCGTGATCGCTGCTTTTACATCGCTTGGCGAAACACGTCCGTCCTTATCTACTGGCAAATAAGTGACTTGAAAACCTTCCGTTTCCAGCTCCTGCATCACTTCCCGCACAGAAGGGTGCTCGATGCTCGAGGTGATGATGTGGTTTCCTCTGGCACGATACGCTCGTGCTATTCCCTTGATCGCCAGGTTATTGCTCTCTGTCCCGCCCGAAGTAAAAATGATTTCTGCTGGTTTCACAGCAAGCATACTAGCGATCTGTTTGCGCGCTTCCGTCAGCAACTCATCCACTTTCCCGCCTAGGCGGTGCAATGAACTTGGGTTTGCGAAATAATGCTGCGCTACTTTTGTATATGTTTCTAAAACCGCATCTTTGGGTTTAGTTGTCGCACTATTATCAAAATAAATCATTGTTTTCCCCGCTTCCGAATTTATACCATATATATTTTATCACATCTGTCAAGACATAAAAACTGGCTATGCTCGGGGGCATAGCCAGTTCGATCAGTTATCTTGTTCCGTATATTTCTTTTCGATTTTCTTAAAGGCGCCACTTTCGACTTTCTCTAAAGCCGTAACGGCGATTTCCAAAGCTTTTTTATATTGGAAATCTTCGTAGAAATGATATTCTGCCCCTGAAAGACTTTCTGCTAATTCCGGATTGGATAAACGGTAACGATTCGCATATTGGATAACGTGTTCGACCAACTGCACGTTTTCGATCATTTCTTCTGTCTTTTCTGTAAGGTGTCTGAGATCCTCTTCCGCCACTTGCCAATGCTGCGAAACTGTTTTCATGTTCAATGGTTTCGCTTCTAGAGCAGCTTCCAGGTTGTCGATGGATTCGCCTAAGTGCAGGCGCCACTGAACGTAATCTTCTGGGAGTCCCGGCAGTCTTTCACGTTCGATCTTGCGGTCCAGCCCGATGACTGTTCTGCGCATCGCGCTTGCAGCATCGCGGGCTTCTAATTCGTCTTTGCGGAGCGAACGTAATTCTCCGGTAAATTCATCTTGCTCCAATGTAATTTCATTTAGAGCGATCTCGATCTCTTTGAATGTATCTTGCGCTGCAGAAAAAGCGATCTCGTTGCTTTGCAATAAGGTAATTACTTGCTCGTAGGATTCGCTTTGCTTTTCTAACTTCTCGCTCGTTTTCAAATACGTGGCTAGTTCGTCTTCCCCTACATGGTACGTTTGTTTGACTTCTTCGATTTGGACGGCGACGGAATCAGCAACTTGAATAAGATTGGTGATTTTTTCGCCGATCACAGAACGATTATCTTTCACAAATCGTTTGGCTGTTACTTCTTTTTCCAATTCATCGTAGAACAGATCCAACTCTTTATGTAAAGCTACAACGCCTTCTTCTGCTGCTTCCAAATCCAAATTTTGAATCGTCGCACGGAGTTTTTCTAGTTGCTCCCGCATCCGGCTCGTTTCGCTTGGAATCTCTAAATGCGCTAAGTAAAAGCCATCTCTTACCATTTCTTCATGACCTTCGTTCAACTTGCCGATGTCATCCGGAAGCGCAACTTCTGTTTCATGAAGCAGATTCGGGATTTTTTCCATTTCGACTTCGACTTGCTGTAGTTCCACTTGGACATGCTTGACTTTTTCGCGAGCTTCCAAATGGTCCCCTTGATCAGTCAAGTGGTCGTATTCATTTAATTCAAGTGCTAATTGATCCAGCTTTTGTTCGATCTCCGCACGCGTATTGCCGAGTTTGAAACCACGTGTCAAGACTTCTCGTCTTAAACCGGCAAATTTTTCTTTGGTCGTGCGGCTCTCTTCCGCATTTTTTTCTTCACTTTGAAGCAACTCATGTAAGCCGGCTAAAATGGAATCCATTTGTTTTTCGATCACAGCGAGCATTTGTTCAATATCGTTTTCCACATTCGTCGCTGCTCGGAATTGGTATTTATCGACATGCATTTCTGCTTCCATAAAAGTCTCTTCTAAGTCAGGGAATAATTTACTCGCGATCTCATCCCAAGATTCCCGCCATGATTCAAATAGTTCTTCTGTTTGACCTGTTAGTTTCAGCTTTTTCACTTTTCCAAGTTCATCGATCACCGGCCGGTCGTATAAAGTGATCTTTTTCGTTTCTAATTCATTGATTTGTTGATAATGTCTCTTTTTTAATAAGTAACCGCTCACTAAAATAGCAATGACGATTACGACGAATGCAAGCAATATATATATGAACATTCTATATCCTCCTATCAGATTCACTACTGAAAGAAAAAGCCGTTTCGTTGCTTTTGCTCTATGTACGTTTTGATTTCGATTCTATTCCTATAAACAGGATACACAATTATTATTTTAACACGATTTTCACAGAATTACTTCTCTTATTTGAAAAAAAGAACGCTTTTTTCAAAATATAAGCATGTTTATAACCAAGCGAAAGTGAATGTGCTATACTTATACGTATTATAATACTCAGACTGTAGAAGATGGAGGGATCGTCCATGATCGAAATCGCAAAATACAATGGCTCCAAAGAAGAAAATTACTCGCTTTGTGCGAAACAAATAAAAGCAATGATCGACGGAGAAACCAGTTTGATCGCTAATCTCAGCAATGTTTCTGCACTCCTCAATCAAGCTTTAGAAAATATCAATTGGGTCGGCTTTTATTTATATGAGGAAAGTAGCGATCAATTAGTATTAGGACCGTTTCAAGGCTTACCTGCCTGCATTCGAATCCCACTAGGAAAAGGTGTCTGCGGATCTGCTGCGGCAGAGCAATCCACGTATCTGGTTGAAGATGTCAATGCTTTTCCTGGACATATCGCGTGCGACGCTGCTTCCAGATCCGAGATCGTCGTGCCGATCACGATCGAAGACGAACTGATCGGTGTTTTGGACATCGACAGCCCAGAAGTTGGACGCTTTGATGAAGTGGATCAAAAATGGTTGGAACAGATTCGCGATATTATTGTGGATAATCAGCTATGAAATAAAAAGCAACGCGCTTTTCGGATAAGCTGAGACCTATCGAATCGATAGGTCTTTTTTTATTGCCTTCTCACCATCACATAATCATCCATCACATAGCCATTACCGATCTCTGCAACCACAGCCTCTTCTTTCTCAAAACCGATATGCTCGTAAACTTGGATCGCAACGGTGTTATATTTATTAACGGTCAGACGAATGATGGGCTGATCACTCACTTCCGCAAATAATCGTTTTGCGATTCCTTGCTTTTGTCTGTCCGGATCGACATATAATTTACTGATGAAAATTTCTGCTTCTTTTTGCTGGAAAGCTAAGTAGCCAACTAACTGATCTTCTATGTAGGCCAACCGATAGTCATATATGCCCGCTTCGATGCTTTCCCAGACCACCGCAGCGGATTGGAACTTATCCAGCATATAGTCGACCTGGGCTTTGCCGATGATCGGGATATAGGTATGCTCCCACACTTTTTTTGCTAGAACTGCGATTGTATTGGCCTCTTCTCTCGTAGTTGCTTGTTTTATTCTTATCACCTTGCATCTCTCCTTTGCTATCCTAGTTTAGCATGAAAAAACAGCTCCTCACAACTCCCAGTTGACAAAAGAGCCTAAACTATATTATACTGAAATTTGTGTAAAACGCAGCATGAGTAAAAAATAAGTAAGTTGTTTATCCCCAGAATTTTCTGTGGTATATTGTGTAACCAGCGGCTGCAAAGGTGAAGGTATATGAAGATAAACTGCCCTTATTTGGTTGCTTGTCTTGTTTGTTTTTATACTAAAAACAAATTAAAGGAGGAGTCTTCTAATGGCTCGTTATACTGGTCCAAGCTGGAAAGTTTCTCGTCGTCTAGGCATTTCACTTTCTGGTACTGGTAAAGAATTAGAGCGTCGTCCGTACGCTCCGGGACAACATGGTCCTAACCAACGCAAAAAATTATCTGAATATGGTTTGCAACAAGCAGAAAAACAAAAACTTCGTCACATGTATGGTTTGACGGAACGTCAATTCAAAAATACATTTGATAAAGCTGGTAAATTACCAGGTAAACAAGGTGAAAACTTCATGATCCTTTTGGAACAACGCCTTGATAACGTTGTTTATCGTTTTGGTCTTGCTCGCACTCGTCGTGCAGCTCGTCAACTTGTTAACCATGGTCACATTCAAGTAGATGGCAAACGTGTAGATATCCCTTCTTACCAAGTTTCTGTTGGTCAAGTGATCACTGTTCGTGAAAAATCTGCTAAAAACTCTTCTATCGCAGAAAGCTTAGATGTATCTAATTTCGTTCCGGAATATGTTACTTTCGACGCTGAAAAATTAGAAGGTTCATTAAACCGCTTGCCAGAACGTTCTGAGCTTGCAGCTGAAATCAACGAAGCATTCATCGTTGAATTCTACAGCCGTTAATCTCGAAATAGCGGCAATCGAAAAAGAACTCTTAAACTTTTGTTTAAGAGTTCTTTTTTTATCCAATCAACTGTCGGTAGATCTCCCTTGCTTTTAGCTTCGATACATATCCCCGCTTCGTGAAACAATCATAATCATTATTCCGCACGCTGTTCAAGATTTCATTATAGCTTCTAGCAGCGAACAAAACACTGACTTCGACGGTTTGCTCTAAATTATGTCTTTCCCTCTCAAAAAACGCATAACGCTGATCTGCTTCCTCTGCTAAATGTTCCCATAATGCTACAAAGTTCCCATTGATTTCCTGCGCTGCGATTTCAGCCTCGGAATAACCAAAGCGTGTCATGATACTTTTCGGCAAGTAGATCCGCTTGTATTGCTGATAATCTTCGCCGATGTCTCTCAATATATTGGTGATCTGCATGGCTATTCCGAGCTCGACACACGCCTTTCTCCATACCTGCTGATCCTGCACAGAAATGATAGGCAGCAAGATCAAACCCAGATTTCCAGCTACAAAATAACAATATTCCAAAAATCGTTCCATATCAGATGGCTGTTCAAAATCCAGATCCATGCGTTGACCAACGATTTGTTCTTGCAGTAGGTCAACGTCGATCCGATATGCAGAAATCGTAGCATCAAGTGCCTGCACACCAGCAATCTCTGTGTAAGCTGCTCGATTCTTCAAGATGTTTTCCCACATCAATAAACGCGCTTTCTTTTCGGCTATTGTCAATTCCGCATCATCTGTAATATCGTCGATTTTTCGACAAAATGTATAAATGGCAAAAACCGCATTCGCTTTTTCTGTATCCATTTTTGAAAAGGCACGGTAAAAGTTCGTCGAATTCGTTTTAATGACTTTGCGGCAGTAATCGAAGTCGGCTTTTAATTCTTTACTCATCTTCTCTCTCCTTCATCTGCGATTATGGCTTCTGCGGCTAATTTCGCTGATGTCATCACGATTGGCACTCCGGCACCTGGATGCGTACTACTGCCAGCGTGATAGAGGTTTTTGATGTGTTTATCCTTGCTTTGCGGTCGCAAATGATTGCTTTGTTTAAGCGTTGGCTTCAAACCGAAGCAAGCGCCATTATAAGCATGGAATTTATCGCGAAAGTCGAGCGGTGTCGTGTACATCTCCAACTCGATATCCGCTTCGATAGTAGCAAAGCCGTCTACCTTTTTAAGCGCGGTCATGACTTTATCTCGATAAAACTTCGTATCTGCTTCCGTCCAGTCTTGTTTATCTAGCGAAGGGACCGGCACCAAAACATACATACCTTCCTTTCCTTCTGGCGCTAATTCTGCGTCTAACATAGAAGCTAAGTAAACATAAAAAGATGGATCTTCGGCACGCTCCCCTGCAAAAATGGCTTCGAGATTTGTTTTCAGGTCTTCAGCAAAGAAAAAATTATGTACATTCAATGTAGAGACTTTATGCGACAACCCTAGATAAATAACGAAACAGGAACAGGAATATTCATACTTATCTACCTGCTTTTGTCTTTTTTGATTTTCAGCTGCCGTTGTGTTGAGCAGATGTTTCATTGTGTAAGGATAATCTGCATTACTAAGCACGACATCGCTTGCAATAACGCTACCGTTCACGCGGATTCCTTTCGCAACCTTATTTTCCACGATGATTTCCTCGACATTTGCCTCACAATGGAGTTCGCCGCCTAACTTCTGATAAACAGCTACTAGACTTTCCACTAAGGTATACATGCCACCTTTGATAAACCAAATGCCATATAGCAATTCGATCATCGGGATCATGGTATAAATCGATGGTCCTTGGTAAGGAGAGATCCCGATGTATAGCGTTTGGAAACTCAACATATTGCGAATCCGTTCATTTTTCACGTATTTCCCAATCGACTTTTCCGCAGTATCAAAAGTTTTTAATTTGAGTCCTTGACGAATCGTATTCGGATTATAAAAGTCGCTAAAGCGATTGAAGGATTTTAGAATAAAGTGATTCTTCGCTGTCAAATAACGTTTATAAATATTTTGCAGATACTGCAGAAAGCCTTGCGCATCCTCTTCGCTGATTCCTTCCAACATTTTCATCAGCTCGCTCAGTTCCGAGGAAACGCCATATTTCTCCTCATACTGTTCCCCAAAGAAAACGGTATACATCGGATTTAAAGGCTGCATGTCTAAATATAAGTCCGGATCTTCCCCTGCCATTGTAAAAACTTCGCGGTAGATATCCGGCATCATTACGATCGTTGGGCCCAGATCAAAAGTAAAACCATTCTTTTTGATTTGATTCATTTTCCCGCCCGGTTTATCATTCTTTTCATAAATCGTCACTTGATAGCCTTGCTTCTGCAATCGGATCCCGGCACACAAACCAGCCACGCCAGCCCCGATAATTGTCACTTTCGTCATTTCCTGCTCCTTCATTTTATCAATTTGTAAGCACACCATCTTTCATTCGTACTACACGGTCACAGTAACTTAAAAGACGTTCATCATGCGTTACCATAATGATCCCCTTGCGTGTTCGCTTACATTCTTTTGCCAATATCCGCATAACATCAAAAGCACGTTCGGAATCAAGACTCGCTGTCGGCTCATCTGCCAAAATAATTTGCGGATCGTGGTACAAAGCGATCGCGATCGCGACCCGCTGTTGTTCTCCACCAGATAATTCTTGAGGGAATTTGTCCATTAACTCTTTTATACCCAAAGATTCCAGTAATTCCACATATTTTGTCGATTTATTTTTGTTAATTTTATTAATTAGTTCAAATTGCTTTTTCACTGTCAAAAAAGGAACTAAATTTGTGTTTTGTAGGATAAAGCCAATCTCATGGAAACGCAGCTGAACCAGTTCTTTTTTTGAAAGTTGGTGGAGCGGCTGATCACCGACTTGGACCACTCCTTCTGAAGGCATCTGCAAACCTGCCGCCAATGTCAAAAAAGTGCTTTTCCCGGAACCAGACGGTCCAATCACTGCAACCAATTCATTTTCTTCCATTGTAAAGTTGATATGCTTGGCTGCGGTCACTTGCGTATGACCCGTTCCAAATGATTTCGTCACATCTTGCATTGTCAATATTGCTGTCATCTCTGTCAACCTCCTATCGCTACTAAAGGATTTATTTTCACAATCGTCCGAATCGATACCAGACTGCCAACAACAGAAACAAGCAGTATCAATCCCATATCACTCAGCAATTTCAAATAATCTAAGCGAAAGGGCAGTGTATCTGGCATGACAAGTGAAATTCCGACCGTAAGTATAAAGCCGATCACAATACCGATCATAGCAAGGACAAATGTTTGCGCCACGACCGAACGTGCTAGATAAGCGGTTGGAATCCCCTGTACTTTCAAGACCCCAAAAATCGCTTGCTTCTGCAAGGTCATGATATAAATAAAAATACCGATTACAAAAGAGGCAATCACGATCAGAAAATAATTCATCGTTTGCAGCGTCAGATTTTGAGCTTGATAGCCGGGTAAGTTTTCAATAAACGTATTGGTCGGCAATAATTCCGTATTGGCGGCTTTGACTTTCACTTTAGAAATATCCGCTGCACGGATCAATAATCCATTGACCATATTCGTATTTGGTCCAGCAGATTTGATTCCTTGGACAGAGGTCATGGAACTATAGGCTATCGGTGCCAAATTCAGTGAACTGTCCGCAAATGCGCCAACGATCTTCCATTTTTCCTTATCAGCGCCTACTTTCACCTTGTCTCCTACCCGATATTCCTTTTTAAGGACACCATCAGAAACAATGATTTCTTTCTTATGCTGAAATAGTTTTCCTTTTGTTAGTTTTGGTGTTATAAAAGCATTCTTTTCAATCCCCAACAAATTGATATTTAATTGCGCTTCATCCGTTCCTTGAATAACTGCAGAAGTCTGGCTTACAGGTGTTACTGCTTTAGCATGGTTAACTTTATCTGCAATACCTGCTTTCAAAGCGGAACCTGTCAAATTTTTATTGGCTTCCTTCGAAAGAACGACTCCCTCGATTTTCCATTGATCCACTGCCATTCGATTTCCTTCCGCTAGTCCATTTGCCAGACCGTTGATCGTAAAAATCAGCCAGCCGATCAATCCGATCACCGCTATGATCAGTAGATATTTAAATTTTGTATAGCGCATCTCATTGATCCCTAAAAACATACTATCCCTCCTCGCTAAAACTTTATCACTTATCGTTCGATAAATCAAATAAATAAGAAAAAACCAATTAGTATAATTGGTTTTTTCTTTGGCTCCTGACAAGTTTTTACATAATCCCATGAAGTAGAAGATCGATTGTCAGTTCCACTTGCTTGCTGACCGTTTCTTGCGGTAATTCTTTCATATTGAGCAAATAACTGATATTGGTAAGTACAAGACTAGCAGCTTGTGCGGCCGTGACGCCAGAACGAAGCGACTCATTTTCAAAAATAAGCTGAAATGGACGACTATACGTTTGCTGAAATAAAGTAAACATATCCATTTTTGCTTTTTCATCCAATTCATTGTTGATATCATGAATCATCATTGTTAAATTTGCTGGATGGGTGGCAAGTAAGAAGTGGATCATGCGGGACAGCAGCTCTTGCGCTGTTCCTGTTTCAGCCGCCATTTCTTGTAACGTCTGACTGACCGAACTCGTCAACGTCTCAATAACAGCTAGATAGATAGTGACTTTATTCTTAAAGTGGTGGTATAAATTAGGCTGCGTGATTCCACACTGCTTCGCGATCTCACGTGTAGACGTTGCTTTAAACCCATTTTTCATAAATAGATCCGTCGCTACTGTTAAGATTTTTTCATGCGTCAGTTTCCATTCTGCTTTTCGATCCATCTGCTTCCCTCCTCTGCCTTTTTCTCACCCAGCAAATTCACTCTTTATTAATATTGAATCAAAAAGTATTTTTTCTTTCCTTTACGGATGATCAAGTATTTATCCTCAATGCGATCGCTACTACTGATAACCTTTTCCAAGTCTTGACAACGTTCGCCATTCAAGTAAATGGCACCGTTGGAGATATCTTCGCGTGATTGGCGTTTGGAAGGTTCGATTCCGCTTTCTACTAGCCAATCCACTAATTTAGCATCTTCTTTGGTAGCTTGGATGGTCGGAACATCTTTGAAGCCTTGTTCAATTTCTTCCGCAGTCAGCGAAGCGATATCCCCACTGAATAAAGCGTTTGAAATCTTGATAGCTTGGTTCAGATCCTCTTCACTATGAACAAATGTAGTGATCTCTGCAGCCAATTTTTTTTGTGCTTCTCGCAAATGCGGTGCTTCTATCATTTTTTGTTCTAACTCGGCAATTTCTTCTTGCGATAAGAAAGTAAAGTATTTTAAGTATTTAACGACATCGCGGTCGTCCGTGTTGATCCAAAATTGGTAAAACTCATACGGTGTTGTTTTTTCGCGGTTGATCCAA
Source organism: Listeria grayi DSM 20601 (assembly GCF_000148995.1). Taxonomy (GTDB): domain Bacteria; phylum Bacillota; class Bacilli; order Lactobacillales; family Listeriaceae; genus Listeria; species Listeria grayi. The sequence goes on along the minus strand of NZ_GL538352.1, from coordinate 650,460 downwards.
ATAGCACCGCCTTCTGTTTTCCCAAATTTTGTACCATCTGCTTTTGTTAATAACGGGATCGTTAAGCCGAACGCTTTCGCTTTGTCGCCTTCTTTTTTACGGATCAGGTCGAGTCCGGCTGTGATATTGCCCCACTGGTCGCTTCCACCGATCTGCAGACGACAGTCTTCGTGTTGGTATAAATGTAAAAAGTCCATTGCTTGTAAGATTTGGTAGCTGAATTCCGTAAAGCTGATTCCGTTTTGGAGTCTGGAAGCAACAACATCTTTAGAAAGCATGATATTCACGTTGAATTCTTTCCCAAAATCTCTTAAAAAGTCTAGAATCGATAATTCTTTGGTCCAATCATAATTGTTGACCATTTTCGCCGCATGCGCACCTTCAAACTCAAAAATTTGACCCAGCTGACTACGCAGACCTTCCACGTTTTTTTGAATCTGTTCAATGCTTTGCAATTGACGCTCTTCTTTTTTACCGCTTGGATCCCCAATAGTCCCCGTTGCCCCGCCGACTAACACGATCGGTGTATGTCCGGCTTTTTGGAAGCGGCGCAAGATCATAAACGGAATCAAGTGACCAATATGCATAGAATCACCGGAAGGATCGATTCCGCAATATAGCGCGATCGATTCTTTTTCTACTAATTCCTTCAAGCCTTCCTCGTCTGTTTGTTGGTAAACGGCTCCGCGCCATTTTAGTTCTTCAATGATATTCATTTTTTTCCTCCTTGGTTGGTGTGTTTTGAAATGCAATGAAGTGGACTTATCTTTTGATGGATCAACCTCTCGCTTTGCTCGATCTTGTATTGCAACTGTAACCGCCTCTCGGCGGAACAGTTCTTCATGGATCAACCTCTCGCTTTGCTCGATCTTGTATTGCAACTGTAACCGCCTCTCGGCGGAACAGTTGCAATAAAAAACGTCCCCTCGTCAATGACGAAGGGACGTTGGATACGCGGTACCACCCTTGTTGGAAACTTGGCTCGAAGTTTCCCACTTGATAAGATAACGATTTTTCACCGTTCACGCCATTTCCTGCGTGAATATGCTCCCGGATGTAATTCATCTGCTTTTTTATACTGGTTCACACCGACCACCAGCTCTCTGAAATAGGGAAAAGCGACTACTTCGTCCGTTCATTGCTTTGCATTATGAAATTTTCATAAATATATCATATCCTATTTATGACTGTCAAGATTTGTTTTTTGTTGTGCCGCGGAACTTTTCGCTGTGCGGCAGGATCACTGCTTTTTCATCTACTTCGTCACTGGACATCAATTTCGTAAGCAGACGCATTGCTACCGCACCGATGTCATATAATGGTTGTACGACTGTCGATAATTGAGGTCTTGTCATCAATGTTAATTTCGTATTGTTGCTAGTGATGATCTCAAGGTCATCAGGAACACTGACACCAGCGTCAAGAGCGGCATTCAAGATACCTACACCTAGTTCGTCATCAGCTGCAATTACAGCGTTTGGTGTATGCGCAAGGTTGCTTAGTTCTTCCCAAGCTTTGACACCCGCTGCATAATTATAGTCCGCTTCTAATACATAAGTTTCGTCGTAGGCAATGCCAGCTTCTTCTAATGCATCTTTATAACCGCCCAGTTTCAGATCACGATTGACAGGCTCGTTTAAAGAACCGATCACAAAGGCGATCTTGTCGTGACCGTTTTCAATAAAGCGTTTTACAGCAGCTTTTGTTGCTTCCCGATAATCGATATTTACCGAAGCAAGTTTATTTGCTTGATCCACTGAACCAGCAAGTACGACTGGCGCTGGAGAACGGTCGAATTCTTCTTGTAGCTGTTCGGAAATACGTTCACCCATATAAATGATCCCGTCCACTTGTTTCCCTAGCAATGTGTTCAGAACTTGAAGTTCTTTCATCTCGTTTTCATCCGAATTACTTAAAATAATATTATATTTATACATCGTCGCAATGTCTTCGATCCCGCGAGCTAATTCTGCATAAAATACATTTGAAATATCTGGGATGATAACACCGACCGTCGTGGTTCTCTTACTAGCAAGTCCACGTGCTACTGCATTCGGGCGATACCCAAGTTTATTGATCACGTCTAATACTTTTTTTCTGGTCACAGGCTTTACATTCGGATTCCCGTTGACCACTCGAGAAACAGTTGCCATTGATACGTTAGCTTCACGAGCTACATCATAAATGGTCACATTCATCTCTATTCACTCTCCATTACCTAAAATTTATCTCCGTTTTGAAAACGCAAACAATATTGCTCTCACTATATAATACGATAGTTTTAAAGCTTATGCAATTTATTTCACTTTTTATTTTCATTAATTTTCATAGTATTTTAGCATGATTTAGACTACATCGTTCTAATAAAGTGATTGAAACTTTTTATGTGCTATCGTTTAGCGAAAATAATGCACACACTTTTTCGTAAGCTTTGGATTTTCCCCGTCATCTTGGATGAGATAATCTAACAGAATCGCTTCTCGTTCTTCTTCGTGTTTTTGCATATTGAGCAATTTCGAAAGATAGTGATCAAATGAATACGATAAGGATCAATAGCAAGTACTGGATAAAGTTCCAGATATTCTGCCGGAGCAGTGAAATAAGTAAAATCAATCAAATGCGTGATTTCATTTTCATCTAGTTGCGCAAAATCTGTTGAAACACAAATCTTTTCCGTATGTTTTTTACTAAAATCCATCAAATGGTAATATTCTTGTAGCGTTGGTAAATCATGCAGTTGCGGCATTGCTTTTGGAACAGAGATAAGCTCATCCAGATTTATTGGTTGGAGTCTTTTTTTATTTACCTCTCTGATTGTTGACACAACCACGCATTCTAGCCATTCACGTTTTTGAAAAGCTGCTGTTGCTTTATGATGTCCATCCAATAAGCAGGCGTAAAACCCAACAAAATGTGTAGCAAAACCCCGCCCCATAAATGATTTTTCCTTATACTCTAAGATAGTCTGAGGCTCAAGGCTATCTTTTGATTGTGTAGGCACCAAAAAAGCTGGCTCCGACTCATAAGCAAAGGGTTCGTTTCCTTCTTGTCGGTAAAAAAGATCGACAGAAGCCGGGAAATTCTGGGAATCTGTCGGCAACTCCTGAAACCAATTTCCAGCACCGTCTGTTGGGACCAAATGCTTTACCTCCACTTGGTAATACCCACTTTTAAACAGCTTGAAGAGCGGCTCGCAAGCATGCAAAAGTGCCCCATAAGTGGAATATTCCTCATTCATTACTTGACGATAAAGCGCTGTTTCAGCGATGTGCACTTCCTTTCTGTCCATGTTTCCCAAGGCGAGCATTTTTTCGCAAGTTGGGCTACTATCGCTATTAGCTTCATTTTTGACCAGAGGCTGTCCATTAACCGAAATGGCGTGCCTGTCTTGTCTTATTATATGTGACCCATGCTTGACTTGGACAATCCATTTTTTATCGTTGGAAATAGTATCTTGCTTGAAATAAAAGACTTTTGGTTGTCTTTTCAAATACTTCATCTGGAACCTCCTTTCCATAAAAAAACTGTGATCCTAGTATCGCTACAGGAATCACAGTTTGATCCTTATTCGATTAACGAACTACTTGCGGGGCAACTCGTGAATTCATAATATTCTCCCAGAAAGCATCGAATTCTGGAATATTCATTTGTTGGGCAGCATCAGACAGTGCTACTGCTGGATCTGGATGTACTTCCGCCATTACGCCGTCCGCTTCGATCGCTAAGGCAGCTTTCGCACATGGCAATAGTAGATCTTTACGTCCAGTGGAGTGGGTCACATCAACCATAACTGGTAAATGGGTTTCTTTTTTCAAGATTGGAACAGCAGAAATATCCAGTGTGTTCCGGGTCGCTTTTTCGTAAGTGCGGATACCGCGTTCGCAAAGAATGATGTTTCCGTTCCCTTGCGACATGATGTATTCGGCTGCACCAATGAATTCTTCGATCGTTGCTGAAAGACCGCGTTTCAAAAGAATCGGTTTATTCACACGCCCAGCTTCTTTTAGTAATTCAAAGTTCTGCATGTTACGAGCACCGATCTGGATCACATCGACATAGTCAAGTGCTGTTTCGATATCAGCTGGTGTTACGATCTCGCTGATAACACTCAAGCCAAATTCGTCCGAAATACGTTTCAAGATCTTCAGACCTTCTAAGCCAAGACCCTGGAAGTCATATGGGCTAGTACGCGGTTTGAATGCACCACCGCGGATAAGGTTCAAGCCCTTCCCTTTGATGGAAGCCGCTACAGCTGCTACTTGTTCATAAGATTCTACCGAACATGGTCCGAAAACAAAAACAGGTTCGCCATTACCGACTTTTAGGCCATTGACATCAACGATCGTATCCTCTTTTTTATTTTTACGAGAAACAAGTAACGCTTTGGAATGATCTTCCTCTTGCAATTCCAAACCTGCTTTGAAGATCTCTTTAAAAATGTTTTGGATCGTTGCATCTTCAAACGGTCCTTTATTCGCTTCCACGATGTGGTTCAGCATTTCTCGCTCACGTAGCGGATCAAAGCGGAGCGATCCTTGGACACCTTTTATTTTACCAATTTCTTGGACTAGATTGCCTCTTTTATTGATGTTTTCTAGCAGTTCGATATTTAATCGATCTACTTCTGCGCGTAATTCTTCTAATCTGTCATTACCCATTTCTTGCTTCCACCTTTCATGAATGCTCTTTTGTTAACAATAATTATAAAGGAAAAGAAAAGATTTGTCACATATCCGCTTTTCTACTTAATCGCTTTTAAGCGTTAAAGCCTTTAAGCACATAAATAATACTAACATGGATTTGCAAAGTTGACAAGTGATTTAAATGTTTGGTTGTAAAGTTTGGAGTGACAATCCCTTATGTTTTACTTTTTTGATAGATGATCAGCATGGTATCTCGTTCAACGTTTTACAAGTTATGTAAACACTGCTTTGTCATTTGTGCCGGGAACGACGACTACATAAACGGTGTAGGTTATCCATTTTCGGATCATCACTTGCACCTTGTATATATATTTTTAAGATTAACACAAGAAAGTACGAACTAATTATAGAGAAACACTAGATTTTATCAACGTAGACTGAAAAAGACCGCTTGCCATGGTGGCAAGCGGTCTCCTTCTGTTACTTAATTATTTTCTTTTCTAGCTTCTTTTAATTTTTTTTCAGCTTCTTTTTTTGCTTCTTGTACTTCTTTTTCAGCATCTTGCTTGGTTTGCTTTGCTTCTGAAGAAACATCTTGGGCAGCATCTTTCGCATCTTTTTTAATGTTTTCTGCTGCTTCTTTAAAGCTTTCTTTGTTTTCTTCTGCATTGCTAGAAATCGTATCTTTCACATTTTTACCTTGTTTCACAACTGTATCTGCTAATTTACCAGATTTATCTTTGACTACATCGACAAGTCCATTAGCTGAATCCACGATTTTTTCTTTGCGGTCTTTAGCAGCATTACCGATTTCGATTCCTTTTTCATAGGCAACATCTTTCCATTGATTGCCCTTTTCTTTTAAGTTATCTACTTGGTCATTTAAATCTCCGCGTAGTTCTTTACCAGATTTCGGTGCTAAAAGTAATGCGACGGAAGCACCGATCGCTGCTCCGATAAATCCACCAATCAAAAAGTCTTTTGAATTAATACCATCTTTTTGTCCCATGTTTGTTACCTCCATATTCCTGATTTTTTAAATTTCGCTTGCTTCTTCTGCTGCTTGTTTTGCAGCTTTTTTTGCTTTCATCTTATTACGGAACGACAGAATAGAATTACTAAAAGAAAGTGCTTGGGCAATTTTAGTATCATTCTGCTCTACTTTGTTTGTAGCAAGCTCAGCAAGTTCGCGAACGGATTTGCTAAGTCCGAACAAGGAAGTTCCGATATCGCCGACTGCATCAAATACAGGGTCGATTTTAGAAATTTTCCCGTTCACATCTTCCAGCAATACATTTGTTTTATCAAGCAGATTCGTTGCCTGCCCAGTTATTCCCTGTACTTCCACTGTGATCTTATCTAGAGATCCTTTTACCTCGTCTAAAGTTTGCGATGTTGATTTTAATGTTTTTCCTAAGTAAATAGCAATGATGAGTAATGCGATTGCGGCAATTAATGCGGCAATATATAAAATATCTATCATCTATCCACACCTCCGTTTTCTTAATTCTTACCCTCTCTTAGAATATGTAAAACTTGCTGTCAAAAAAATTATGCAAATAATGGCTCCAGAATTAGGGTTATATACATTCTACCAATTATACCTCTAAATGAAAACTAAAACGGTAACAACATTGCAATTCTTACTTTTTCGCGTAAAATAGATAGAGAAATCTCATTTTACTATTTAGGGAGGAACAAGGGAATGAAAGATCCACGTATTCAAAAATTAGCACATAATTTAATTCATTATTCCGTAAAACTAGGCAAAGGCGAGAAAGTATTGATCGAGAATTTCGGTGTGCAAAAAGAACTCGTTGCTGCGTTAGTAGAAGAAGCATATGGCGTAGGCGGCTTGCCGTTTGTATCTCTAAAAGAACCAGAGATCGATCGCGCGCTCTTACTTGGTGCAACTACATCGCAATATGAAAAAATCGCTGCGTTTGAAGCAAATGTTATGAAAGAAATGGATGCTTATATCGGCTTGCGTGCTGGTGGCAATATCAGTGAGCTCTCCGATGTGCCCGCTGACAAACTAAAAATAAACGGCGGAACGGTTGGCAAAATGCATACAGATATTCGTGTCAAACAGACCAAGTGGGTCGTACTTCGCTACCCAACTTCTTCGATGGCACAATTGGCTAAAATGAGCACCGCAGCATTTGAAGATTTCTATTTTGACGTATGTACATTGGATTACAGCAAAATGGGCGAAGCAATGGAAGCCTTAGTCGATCTGATGAACAAGACGGATAAGGTCAGATTGACCGGTCCGGGAACAGATCTAGCTTTCAGTATCAAAGATATCCCTGCGATCAAGTGTGCCGGCGAACTGAATATTCCTGATGGTGAAGTTTACACAGCACCTGTTAAAGACTCGATCAACGGAACATTAACATATAACACACCTTCTCCTTATCAAGGTTTTACTTTTGAGCAGATCTCTTTCACCTTTAAAGACGGCAAGATCATAGAGGCGACCGCAAACGATACGGACCGCATCAATAAAGTACTCGATACAGACGAAGGCGCACGTTATATCGGCGAATTTGCGATCGGTGTCAATCCTTATATCCACGAACCGATGCAGGATATTCTTTTCGATGAAAAAATCGAAGGCAGTTTCCATTTCACACCTGGACAATGCTACGACGATGCATTCAACGGCAACCACTCCGCTATCCACTGGGACATCGTCAACATTCAACGTCCGGAATACGGAGGCGGCGAGATCTATTTCGACGACGTTCTTATCCGAAAAGATGGATTGTTCGTATTACCGGAATTAGAGGCTTTGAATCCAGACCGACTTATTTAAACAGAAAAAGCCAAGCGAGTGAATCGCTTGGCTTTTTTAATTTCAGATACTGATATTCACATTTTTATTTTCTAATACTTTTTCATAGGCGGCCTGGAATTTCTGTACATCTCCTGCTCCCATGAATAAGATCACAGCTTCTGGATAGCGTAGCAATTCTTCCGTATGCGCTTCTTTGATAATGTGGTTTCCTTTTGTTTTAGCAGCTAAGTCACCGATCGTTAGTTTTCCAGTTTTTTCACGTGCTGAACCGAAAATATCACAGAGATAAACTTCATCTGCTAAATTCAAGCTTTCCGCAAAACCTTGTAAGAATGTCTGCGTCCGGGTAAAAGTATGTGGTTGGAATACAGCTACTACTTTTTTATCTGGATATTTTTGGCGTGCAGCATTGATCGTCGCCCGAATCTCAGAAGGATGATGCGCATAGTCATCTACCAATACTTGATTTCCTTTTTCAGAAATAGAGAAGCGGCGTTTGACTCCTTCAAACGTCTTCAAACCTTCAATGACCGATTTCATAGGCAGACCTTCATAGTCTGTCAAAGCAATAACGCTTAGAGCGTTCATCACATTGTGATCTCCATAAGTAGGAATTTCAAACGTGCCAAGCTTTTGGTCGAAATGATACGCATCAAAGACTGTTCCTGTCGTCTTTTTGATGACATTTTTCGCGATAAATTCGTTATTTTCTCCAAAGCCAAAGTAAACGATCGGAATATCTAGATCCAAGCGACGTAATTGTTCGTCATCTCCAAGGGCAATGACAGCTTTTTTCACTTGCGAACCCATTGTTTGGAACGCATCAAAAACATCATCTACACTTTTGAAATAATCCGGATGATCCCAATCAATATTCGTCATGATCGCATAGGTAGGCGAATAAGCTAGGAAATGGCGTTGGTATTCACACGCTTCCAAGGCAAAATATTCCGCACCCTTTGTTCCGCTACCTGTTCCATCCCCGATCAGATAAGAAGTCGGCTTTATCCCTTCTAGGACATGCGATAAAAGACCGGTCGTGGATGTTTTTCCGTGAGAACCGGTAATTGCGATGCTTGTATAGTTTTCAATAAATTGTCCCAAAAATTTATGATAGCGGATAACTGTCAGACCAAGTTCTTTTGCTTTTACGATTTCTTCGTGTGTGTCAGGAAAAGCATTCCCGGCAATGATCGTTTGTCCTTTTTGGATGTTTTCTGCGGAAAACGGTAAGATCTTGATACCCTTTTCTTCCAATGCTTTTTGAGTGAAAAAATATTTATCGATATCGCTTCCTTGTACGTTTAAGCCTTTATCAAATAGAATCTGTGCTAAAGCACTCATCCCAGAGCCTTTTATTCCTACAAAATGATAGATTGTCATTATTATATACCTCCGTTAACTATTTCTGGAAGAGGTTGTCTAAAATAGTATGGTAATGGTTGAATCAGCTAACTATTCGTATTCATTTCTTTTCTAGACATCATCTTTTTTACTACGTCTTCTTTTAGAGTTCTCTTTTTGCAATCCTAAATTATTATAGCACCTTTCCCGCTTTTAGAAAAACCTTTGAGCAAAAATCCGTCATTGGTCGCATATAAATTATAAAAAATAGTTTACTGCTCGATTTCTCTTAATTTTGCTAGTTGATCACGAGTGATGATCACATCGCGTGGCTTAGTGCCATTTGTTCCGGAAACGATTTGCTGAGCTTCGAGTGCTTCCATCAATCGCGCCGCGCGGTTATAACCGATACGGAAATGTCGCTGCAACAGCGATGTCGATGCAGCATTTTGCGATAAAACAAATTCGCAAGCATCATCAAATAACTCGTCGGTGTTCTCTTTATCGACTGCTTTTGCTAATAATTCTTCTTGCTCAAAAAGATAATTCGGCTCTCCTTGGTTACGGACATGAGCAACGACGGTATCGATCTCTTCATCGCTGACAAATGTTCCTTGAAGGCGTACTGGCTTATTCGTGCCGTTCGCAAGGAATAGCATGTCCCCTCTTCCAAGTAGTTTTTCTGCTCCGCCGACATCTAGGATCGTCCGCGAATCGATCTGGGAAGAGACCGAGAAAGAAATACGTGTCGGAATGTTCGCTTTGATCAATCCAGTAATCACATCTACGGATGGCCGCTGCGTTGCGACAATCATATGAATCCCGCAGGCTCTTGCTTTTTGAGCGATACGGCTGATTGCTTCCTCGACATCACTTGGAGCAACCATCATTAAATCTGCTAATTCATCAATCACAATCAAAATGTACGGTAATTTTTCTCCGGTATGATCTGGGTGGCTGGCATATTCATTATATTTTTCCATATTGCGGACGCCAGTATGGCTAAATAGCTGATAACGTCTTTCCATTTCTTCTACGGCCCATTTGAGCGCCGCTGTTGCCGCTTTGGCATCTGTGATCACAGGGCTTACCAAATGCGGAATGTGATTATACGGAGCCAGTTCAACCATTTTCGGGTCGATAAGCAACAACTTCAATTGATCAGGCGTTGCTTTGTAAAGCAAGCTGACTAGCAATGAATTGATACAAACACTTTTCCCCGAGCCGGTCGCCCCAGCGATCAGACCATGCGGCATCTTCTGCAGATCCGTCAAGATCGGTTCACCAGAAATATCTAATCCCAACGCTGCCGTTAACGGTGAAGCGGCATTTTGGAAATATGGGGTGCCCATGATCTCAGAGAGCATGACCGGTCTGCTTTGCGGGTTTGGAATCTCGATCCCGACTGTGCTTTTCCCCGGAATGGGCGCTTCGATCCGAATATCTTTTGCCGCTAAGTTCAATTTGATGTCATCCGATAGGTTCGTGATCTTGCTGACTTTGACACCTTTTTCCGGCTGCACTTCGAATCGTGTTACAGCTGGTCCCTGCGTACGATCAACTACTTTTGCCTGAACATTGAAGTTTTCAAAAGTCTCGTCTAATAATAATTGTTCATCATCAAGCCATGCTTCATCTTTTGCACTGAAAACAGGTGGATTAAGTAATTCTTCGGATGGGAAATAATATCCCGACATCGCTTCGCTAGTTACGACTTCCGTTTGGATGGCTGGTTCCGGCGATGCGGGTTCCGGCTTTTTTTCAAGCTTTGTTTTATCACGGTTGATCATCATCACATTAAAAGGAATATGGGTTTTTTTCGACTTTTGCTCACGAGCGGCAGAATGCTGTGCTTGGGTTTCAACTTTTTCTTCTTGTTGCTCTAGACTTTCTTCCTTTTCAGGCTCTATAGTGGCTTCTGCTGCTTCTGAAGGTGCTTCTGGTTCTGACTCGAGTGGCTGCTCTTCTAAAACGGCCGGTTCTTCTATAATAGGTGCTACCATTTCAGTCGGCTCTACTACAGATTCGCTAATCATAGCAGATTGAGTGAGTTCAGGCTCTGGCTGATTCATGACTTCCTGCACTTCGGCTTCTGTTTGTATTTGGGCATCTAAATGCGCATCAAAGGAAACGGAAGCAGTTTCTGCTTGCAATTCAGTATCAACAGGGTTGATTTGAATATCTTCTGCGATTTCCTCCTGCACAGTTTCTACTTTGGTATCCGAAAGACCAAATTCAAATTTACTTGGCCGTTTTTGGAAAGCAAAAACTGGTGAAGGAACATCCGTGGCAGCAAACGGCTTTTTAGAAACGGGTTCTGAAGGCGCTTCGGCTTCCTTTATCTTATGTACTGGTTCTGTCTGGCGGTAAGCAGGCGCTGAACTCGCCTCTTGCTGCTGAACGCCATCAGGTATTAAGGGGAAACGAAATTCACCCTTGGGATATTGATAGGTCATTTTCGCGCTGACAGCCCGGTTTTTTTTCGGTTTTGGCACTGGGTTGCGGCGAATGATCGGCTGCGCCTCCTGCCTTATACTTTGTTGGTTGAAAGCCGCTTTTTTTGGGGCGGCTGGTGGTTGATTCTGTTGTTTACTTACTTGTTTACTAGCTTGTATTGGTTGTTCCTGCTCGTTTTTTGTTTGTTTTTTTTCGGCTTTTTCTTCTGGCGTTTCTTCCAAATCACCAAAGAAAAATTCTTTAAACCATCCCATTCTATATCACACCTAAACATAAATTCTTATTTTAATAGATTCATTATACATGAGATAGTAGCATGACGAAACGGCGATAAGTTTTTGTTAACCTTTGATTGAAAGGATAAAATAAATGCAATAATAACATGTATTGTATACAATATATAGCGTGAAAAAGGCTTAGAACGGCCATTCCGTTCTAAGCCAATTGTTTTCTAAAAGGAAACAGGAAATGCAGCACCAGTTTCATAGCCGTCTTCCAACACTAAGATCCCTTTTTCTTGCGGCGCATTTGGGATCGCTAACTCTCTTGCTGCACACAGCATTCCAAAAGAGTCTACACCACGTAGGTTGGACGGTTTAATAACAAGTCCACTGGGCATCACCGCGCCGACTTTGGCAACCACGACTTTTTGTCCCGCTTCGACGTTCGGAGCTCCACAGACGATCTGCAATTCTTCCTCCCCTACCGCCACTTTACAAATACTAAGTTTATCTGCGTTTGGATGTTTTTCTTTTTCAGCTACATATCCAACTACGAACTTCGGTGACAAATCAACTTCTAATTCGTCTTCAAAACCAGCCTTGCGAATAACTTCATTTAGTTCCGCTACCAGTTTCTCCGTCAATTCTACTGGACCATCTTTTTCTGCTTTAAAAAACGAGGATGCTTCAAAAAAATTGTATCCTGCTAATTCATTTGTTTTTTCTCGGTAGATTCGAGCCACATTCCCTTTTCGTTCAAAGGATTGTTCTGTCAATGGGACATCCATCGTTTCCACGATCAGCACATCCCCTACCCCTTTTGCATTATAAAAAGCATTTACTATCACGTTTTATTCCTCCGTCTTTCTATTTTTCGCTAGTATAAATATCGGTTCTAGTTTACCATCATTGTAAACAAATGACAACGACGTGATCGGCATCATCCCCTCAGCAAAAAATTGCATCGTCACATGCGCCATGACATCATAGCCGCTTTCATCACGAATATCGCCAATGATCAGTACATCTTGATGCGGAACCGCCAAGACCATTTCGCCAGTCAGATCCGCGCGCATTTTCGCAAGGTAATCAAGATTTAAGATTCTGCTGGCATCGTAACCATCATTCATGCGAACAAAATAAAAATCATTCGCGCCGACGCTATCTTTTTTCACTTCCACCGGTAATTTGTTCACATTCGCTAGCGCGTGCTTTCGGATCACTTCTATCGAGATCGCCTCATCTTGCAGTTGCTTCTGAGTAATGAATTTATACGAGCGTCCAAGATCCAATACATAGAAAATGGCTGTTTCCGCAGTGTGTTCGTCCACCGCCAACAGTTCACCCTGTTTTGTCTTTCGAGGAAAAGAAGTGGAACGAATCACCGGAAAGATTTTCGTTTCATTGCCGTCCAATTGAATTTCGTGGCCGGAAGCGCGCAACCCTTCTTCGACATAATAACGAATTTTTTCCAGCGCCCGTTCGCCCTCTTCTTCCCAATTCCCAATAATCGTCGGTAGCGTCAAAACGACAGAAGCGCTTCCCTGCTCAACACTAAGTGTGTCTTTCTCGCGATCAAATCGAAACGTTCGCTTTGGATCAGCCAGGAGCGCCTCTAGTTTTTCTTTCATTAGGAAAGCGGTCATTTTTGCGATATTAATCCCCTCCCCTGCTTTGCTATTTGCTTAAATGGCTTGTAAAAAATCATTGATTTCTTCTTTTGTTTTTCGATCTTTGCTGACGAAACGCCCAGCTTCCTCGCCATCTTCGTAGACAAGGAAACTTGGGATACCGAAAATCGAGAGTTCCGCACATAGATCAATAAACTGATCGCGATCCACTAAGTAAAAAGCAAAATCGCTGTTTTCTTGTTCGATTTCAGGCATAGCGGGTTCAATAAATCTACAGTCTCCACACCAATCTGCACTGAACATAAAAACCGCTCTCTCCTCTGCAGCAACTTGTCGAAATTGTTCGACCGATTCAATTCTTTTCATTTTCTTCCCTCCTTTTCCTGATACGTTCGGATCGATAAGCGTCGACCCCCGCGAAAACGACTATCAAAATCACAGCTATCCAACCAGCCATTAGCCAGCCGACCGAAGTTCCGGTCAGATAAGGGATCGCCAACCAATGACCGATCGTCATCACTAAACAACTGAGCGCAAGCACGGCACCCCAAGTCAAACTAGGATAACGAAAAGCTTTACGCATTACTTTTAATCGTTTCATATGTCGTCTTATCCAGCGTGCGAATAACTTTCACGATCATTTCCTTCGCTGCTGCATAATCATCCACATGCAAGATCGAATTAGTCGAATGGATATAACGGGATGGCACGCCGATCACCGCACTTGGGATACCACTAAGCGACGTATGAACTTTACCCGCATCTGTACCGCCAGGCGATACGAAATATTGATAAGGGATCTTGTTCGTTTCTGCTGTATCTAATAAAAACTCACGCATGCCGCGATGCATGATCATCGTCCGATCAAAGATACGCATCAAAAAGCCTTCACCAAGTTTGCCGAATTGCGATTCGTCGCCGGCGACATCATTGGCCGGACTCGCATCTAACGCAAAGAAAATATCCGGTTTCACCAAATGCGCACTCGTTCCTGCACCGCGCAAGCCAACTTCTTCTTGGACATTCGCACCCGCCACTAATGTATTCGGCAGTTTTTCACCCGCCACTTCGCGAAGTAATTCGATCGCCAAGCCGACTCCATAGCGATTGTCCCAAGCTTTTGCCATGATTTTCTTAGGATTAGCTAGCGGAGTAAATTCGGATACCGGTACAATAAATTGTCCTGGTTTGATACCGATCTTCTCCGCATCTTCCTTGTCATCCGCACCAATATCGATCAACAAATTTTTCGGATCAGTCGGTTTGCTACGTTCCGCTTCCGTTAGTAAATGCGGCGGAACCGAAGCGACTACACCGATTACCGGTCCGTCAGCTGTCATCACTTGAACACGTTGCGCTTGTAAAACTTGCGGATTCCAGCCACCCAGCGTTTGAAAACGAAGCAATCCTTTAGACGTGATCTGCGTGACCATAAACCCAACTTCATCCATGTGGCCTGCTACCAATATCTTAGGCCCATCTTCCGCACCGCGGCGAACGCCAAAAATACCACCTAGTCCATCTTGGATAATTTCATCAGAAACTGGTTCGATCGCTTTGCGGACGTAATCGCGAATCCGAAACTCATCTCCAGAAGCTCCCTGTAATTCTGTTAGTTCTTGAAACATTTGCAGCGTTTCTTTTTCCACCATCATCATTCCTTTATTATATAATCCCCTCTATTATAGCAAATCTTAACAAAAATAACCGCCCTTCTTGCTCATGGCAGTTATTCTTTCGCGAATGATGAACTTTGTAGTATAATGGATGATAAAGGCAAAATCATAGGAGGAATTACCGTGAACGCAAAAACATTTATTGCTGGCGCATTGACTGGTGCAGCAGCTGGACATCTTTTTTATCATTATTTCATCGATCAAAAAACCACTTCTGGTGATGCTATCCTAGAAAAAGTAAAAACTGCTTTCAAAAAAGAAGGACCGATCGAAGGATCTTGGATTCAATTAAAAAAACAGCATTATAAAAAATTCGCGATCGATACTTTCGTTTACCACGGTGGCATCACTTGTATCCGTGAAGGCGAGAAAAAACAATTTGAATTTATCGCTGATGCGAATACCGGTACGATCATTGATATTTATTTAGTGTAGCTTCTACTACATAATAAAAACCGCTTCTATTCAGAAGCGGTTTTTTTAGCGTAAAAAAGTATCGATTTGTTTCCTGATTTTCTTTTCGTCTTGTTCTTGTGTGCGAATCCAGTTTCCAATTTCAGCTGCAAATAATTCTCTCGACACACCATCCAAAGCCTTTTTTACAGCTAGAATCTGCTGCTCGATCAACTCGATTTGACGTTCTTCTGTCACCATTTTGGAAACAGATTTTACGTGCCCTTCGATTCGAGCTAAGCGTTTAATGATTGGGTCTTTATCCATTATACCCTCCTCCCGTATCTATAACGTTATCCCCATACCCAGGATAAATAAACGGCTTTATATAAGCATATTATATCAATTTATTCTCTTATTATCTATATACCCCACAAAAAAAGGAGATCGCGGGGCAATCTCCTTTTCACTAGCTACCCTTTCCGGACAATTGGGAGCTCGTCAGTTACCGTTCCATCAGCATTGATTTTCACTGCACGATAATGTGCATCATGATAGGTTAAGAACCAGTAATTTGCGCCGCATGTTTGTTTGAATAAACGTTGTTTCGCGGCGATCGAATCCATTGGATAATCATCGTAGGCAGTGACCCATAGGACATTTTGATGCGCGAATGTAGGGAAAATATCTGCCATATGGATCGCTTTCTCTCCTCTTGATTCAAACCAGATCACAGCGTGACCATTACTATGGCCTCCGGTATGCTCCATCGTCACAGCATCATTACAACGGAAACGGTCATGATACGTCTGTATTTGCGACTGGATCGCTTCGTAATTTTCTTTCCAGTAGGTTGCCTTGGAGCGAATATTCGGGTGTTGCATCTCTTCCCATTCGATGTCGTTCACAATGATCGTTGCATTCGGAAAGACGGAATAGTAGCCCTCCCCTGCCGCTTTACCTGTCAGACCAAGCACATGATCAAAATGGAGGTGCGTCATCAATACAACATCGATTGCTTCTGGTTGGATACCAAGTTTCGCTAGATCTTCAAGCACAAATGATTCTTCTTCCACACCATAATTTCGTTTTTGTTTTGCCGTCAAACGATCGTTGCCAAGTCCGCTATCGATCAAGTAATTTTTCCCTTGGTATTCAAAAAACATCGGGTCCGTGTAGTTAAGGATCTGATTTTTCTCATTTGCTTGGTATTTTTTCTGCCATAATGGTTTTGGCACGACGCCAAACATCGCTCCGCCGTCAAAATTTGTTTTTCCGCCCCGTAGCCAGTAAATTGTGATATCACCAATTTTTATCGAATCCATTTTACGCACCCTTTCTCCATTAAAAAAAGAAGCTTTCGGCGGCTTCTTTTTTATTTGTTACTCAAATTTTGCTTCGAGCCGATAAATCGGGAAGCCTTTTTCCGAGAATTTTGCTTCATACTCTGTCATGATATTCCCTTCAAAGTCGCTTTTATGCAGATCGAGCGACAAATAAGTCAGCTGCAAAGGATATTCGGAAAAGGTCACAAGCGAATATTCAAACAATCCGCGGTTATCTGTTTTAAAATGAATGTCGCCATCCGGCTTTAAAATTTGCTTATAACTGTCTAAAAATTGCGGATACGTCAACCGTCGTTTCGCATGGCGCTTTTTAGGCCACGGATCAGAAAAATTCAAGTAGACCCGCGCAATTTCTGCATCTTCGAAATAATCCGTCAAATAAGCAGCATCTACAGATAGTAAGCGAACATTATCTACTTCTGCTTCCAGCACTTTGTCTAGTGCAGAAATAATGATGCTCTCTACGATCTCGATGCCAATATAATTGATCTCCGGGTTCTGTTTCGCCATTCCACTGACGAAGCTCCCCTTCCCTGAACCAATCTCAATATGAATCGGATGGTCATTTCCAAATAGTGTATGCCATTTCCCTTTATAGGTTTCGGGATCGGCGATACAGACCTCTGGGTGGGCAAGCAGTTTGTCTTTTGCCCAAGGTTTGTGTTTTGCGCGCATGTTTCGTTACACCTCATTATCTTCCATTACTTTTTGTAATAATTTTTTTGCCTCGTGCAATGTATCCGAGCTGGCTACTTGCATCAAGCGATGAAGCAGACCCGCCGTCGTGTACCATTTCAACTTCAGGTGGAGCTGTTTGGAGTAGTTTGTGCCATATACATGAAGCCATTCATCCCATTTTTCGCGTGGGATGTATTGATATAATAGAACTCCGATATCGATTGCCGGATCGGCAAGCTTGGCTTCATCCCAATCAACGAGGTACAAATCGTCTTCTTCGGAAACGATCCAATTTTTATGGTTGACATCACCGTGACAAACGACTAGCTTATCATCTTCCACTGCTCCGATATTTTCTTCTAAATAAGCAAGCGATCGATTGAAAAGCGGCTGTTCGGAATAGAAATCACTTTTTTCTTTGATTTGGTCCAAAATCGAAGAAGCGTTGTAAAAGCGTTGATCGATTCTAGCAAGCATGTTTTTTAAAGGCTCAGAATGATGGATTTTGGCAAGAAGTTTTGCAACGCGAGCTTCTTGCATATCGGCTTCAGAAAGGATATAACAATTGATCCATTTTTGGGCAGTCAATACATCGCCATTTTCTACCCTTCTTGTCCACATTAATTTCGGAACGATATTTTCTACAGAGAGCGCAGCTAAAAAAGGCGAAGAATTTCTTTTCAAAAAGAATTTTTCGTCTTCATTGGACACCATAAAAGCCTGACCAGTCTCGCCACCAGCAGAACTTATTTCATATTCTCTCCCAAAGAAATAATCTTTCATTGTCATACACACCTTTTGATTTTGCCTTTTCTGTTTTCTCACAGCTGCAAAAGGACTACTATTCATGATTTTACTTCTCTTGCGATTATGCGTCAAGTCAACATACGTTCGGGTTTTTCAGCAAACCATTTTAAACTAAAGCAGTAATGCGAGCAAGTCATTATTCAGGAGAAATTTATTTCTTTTTTGTTACCGAATTTATAAAAAAATACATCCCCTAGTAAAAGAGGATGTATTTCTATCAAGCTGTTTCTTGCGTATCTTTCGTAGCTGCTGTCGTTTTCGTGACGATTGGATCGCGGGTGGTATTTTTGATGAATAGAGATAAAATAACGGCAACCAACGAGATGATCGCAGCCACTAAGAAGGCTGTTTCGATTCCGTGGATCAGCACATGGTTGGCGATTTCTTGTTTTGTTTTACCGACCACATCGCTCGCCCCCAAGTTTTTACCAAAGTGGCTCGCACTTTTCGACATAACGGTAATCAAGAATGCCGTACCGATCGATCCGGCTACTTGTCTTAGTGTGTTGTACATCGCGGAACCGTGTGACGCCAGTTGAAGCGGCAATGCATTGAGTGCGGCAGTTTGAAGCGGCATCAGTACCATCGCCATTCCTAGTGAACGAACAGCTTGGACGATAGTGATATACGTCAATGTCGTGCTTTCGCTCAGATTCGTAAACATAAACGTCGCAACTGTCATGATCGTTAAGCCAATGATCGTCAAGTATTTCGCGCCGTATCGGTCAAACATGATCCCAGTAATCGGCGACAATGCCGCCATCATGACTGCTCCGGGAAGTAAGACGAGTCCAGAATCAAGCGGCGAGAATCCGCGGACAGATTGTAGGAAAATCGGCAGTAGCAGCATGCCGCCGAATAATCCCATAATAACGAAGAAGCTGATGATCGATGTGAAAGTAAATGTCGAACTTTTGAAAACTTTGAAGTTGAGCAAAGGAGTTCGTGCCCAATTTTGATAGAGTACAAAAATGAACAACACGATCAATCCAATTAGAATAAATCCGAATACTTTCAGTGTTAACCAGTCATGATCTCCGGCATTACTGAAGCCTAGCAACAAGCTTCCGAATCCGATCGTCGACATAATGACACCGAGCACATCCAATTTAGGGAAAGTACGTTTCCCAACATTTTTAAGTAAAAATGCGGCAACTATCACATCTAAAAGTGCAAATGGGATAATAATGAAAAAGAGATTCCGCCAATCAAACTGTTCAACGATCCAACCGGACAAGGTCGGTCCAATGGCTGGCGCAAAATTCATCGCCAGTCCGATCAATCCCATTGCTTTTCCTCGGCGGTTTGGTGGGAATAAATTTAAGATAACGACGGTCAAAAGCGGCATAACTACTCCGGCACCAACTGCTTGTACCATTCGGCCGACGATCAAGATCGGATAGCTAGTAGCAAACCCGCCGATCGTTGTCCCGATCGCAAATGCAATCATGGCAAACAAGTACAGCTGTCTTGTCGTAAAGCGCTCGATCAAAAATGCCGTCATTGGGATCATAACCCCGTTAACAAGCATAAAACCAGTAGAAAGCCATTGACCTTGGCTGGCAGTGATTTTAAATTCATTCATAATACTTGGTAAGGCTACGTTCATGAGCGTTTGATTTAAAATTGTTACAAAAGCGCCCATCAGCATAACAATCAATATACCATTTCTCTGTTTTGGTGATTCTACTATATTACTATTCAATTTGCAGATGCCTCTCTTTCTAATATCGCGATAATCTTACGGTGAGTTTCTAACATACTTTCTAATTCCGCTGCATCAATTTCCTCAATTGGCTTCAACCGTTTAAAAAACAGATCATACGTAACAGCGGCCTTTTCCTCCCCTATTTCCGTAAGCTCCAAGTTTAAGCAGCGGCGGTTAGTCGCATCGCGCGACCTTTTTAAAAATTCTGCTCTTACCAATCGATCGACTACCCCAGAAACTGTACTTTTTCCTAATTTCATCCGATCAGCCAGTTCCCCAAGCGTCAAGCTAGGTTCCCGCTTCAAAAAATTCAGTGCCATTAGCTGCGTGGTAGTGATGTCTCGTTTGCTTGCTTCTTCCGCAAAAAAATGCTGTGTTTTCTTCTGAACTTCCCGAAACGAGAAAATAATGTCACGAATAAATTGATCCTCCATTTTAATTCTCCTCCGAACTGTTCGCCTATAAACAGTTCGTATACGAACTGTTAACCAATAGAAATTATACACCGTTAAAACTAATTGTCAATGACTTTGAAAACTACATTTCTAAGTGTAAACGCGTTCATCATTGAAAATAGTGCGTTTATATTTTATGTAAAAATTTACATATGAATTAAAAAACAACTAAATTTAATTTGTTCCCGATTTTAAAATACGCTATACTAATAAATATCTGAACATTCTTGACATAACACTGAAAGGGACGGGTACTATTATGGAAGATCACGCGAAGCAATCTCAGCAGCAAGTTTTCAAATTTTTGTTAAGCATGCTGACAGGAAATTTGGGAAGTAGTATCTTGACCTTTATAATCGGCCTATTGATCTTAAAAAGTACCGATTCAGCGATTCAATTTGGGATCTCGCAAGTGATTGGTCCCTTAGTCGCGTTGTTGTTACTTCCTTTCACAGGCAGTATGATTGATAAGTTCGACAAAAAGAAAGTGTTGATCGCAGCCCAGTTTTTGAGCATTGGCAGCCTAGCAGTTTACAGCATACTTATTTACTTTCAAGGCTTTGATAACCTTATTTATACATATGTATTACTTATTTTCTTAAAAATATCTGATCAATTTTTAACCACCGGTTTTACCGCCGCGATCATTACTATGGTTATAGAAGAACACATTCAAAAATTAAAATCCTTTCAACAGATGTTGAGTGCGTTTATCATGATTCTCTCGCCCCTGCTGGGAGTCATGTTTGTAAATCTTATTCCGCTATACAGTTTCGTATTGATTGAAATCGGTTTGGAAATAATCGCTGTCCTTGCGATTTACTGGATCAATTTTCAGTTTATTGATGCTGCTTCCACAGATGAACCGCCGGAAGGGATTTTATTGATGTTCAAAAAAGGATTGTCCTTTGTCGGCAAAAGTAAAAAATTGATCTTCACCTTATTCTTCTCGATGATGATCAACTTTTTGTTTGGTGCGATCAATGTCGGTATTCCCTTTGTGCAGATCAATGTTCTCCATTTCCCCACTCATATTTATGGGATCACAGAAGCGATTCTTTCGATTGGCATGATATTAGCTGGTCTCGTATTATCCATTAGGAAAGCGATCAAACACCCGCTGCTAAGCACTTGGTGGATGATCAATATGTTTGGGCTGTTATTTATTTTATTAGGGGTCTTTTTAAGTTTTCAGCTCGATCGTTTCTACGCGATCCTCCTGATCAGCAGTTTTAATTTCTTGATTGGAGCTGTTATTACCTGGACAAATGTGCCACTGACGATCTGGATGACAAAAGAGATCCCCATCCAGCTTCAGGGACGAACGTTCCATCTATTGAATACCGGTGGTCAGCTCTTGACTCCGCTTGGGATCTTATTGTTCTCGGTGCTATTCGATTTTTATGCTAGCTTTATTATTTTTATTATTGCTGGTATTTGTATTTTACTGATAACGATTATTTATCCTGCAATTTTCAAGATCGACTTGCGCGACACTACATTGCTTACGGAAAAAGAAAAAGCCCGCTGAAAAAATCCAGTGGGCTTTTCCTATTTTATTGTTCAGGAACTGTTTCTAGTTCGCCACATTGTTCCACGATCAAGTCTACAAAATGTTCATGGATTTTCGCAGTAATAGCACCGCGTTTTCCTTCGCAGACCGGAACGCCATCGATCGCTGTAATTGGTGTTACTTCTAGCGTAACGCTGGAGATAAACACTTCATCTGCTTCTTTCAAGTCTTCGATAGTAAAAGCTTCTTCCTTCACTGGAATACCATTTGCACGAATCGCTTTTAAAATGCCTTGACGCGTGATCCCGTTCAAAATCAAATTGTCAGCAGGATGCGTGAACACTTCACCGTCTTTGATCATATATACATTGGAAGCCGAGCATTCGGTAACTTCACCATCGCGATGCAAAATCGCTTCCATTGCACCAGCACGATGCGCCCGATTTTTAGCCAGTACATTTCCCAGCAAACTGATACTTTTGATATCACAATGTAGCCATCTTGTATCTGGTTCTATGATCGCCGTTCCACCATCTTCGAATAAATGAGGATTGCGTGGCACTTCTTGTGCCGAAGCTGTCAAGATGCCCACTAAGGCAAGGTCATCTGGAATGATATGGTTGCGGGGTTGTTGCACGCCTCGAGATACTTGTAGATAAACATTCCCTGTGTCGATATCATTTTCTTTTACCAAATTTTCTAAAAGTTCCCGCAATTTTTCTTTGGAATAAGGAATTCCTAGTTCGATTTTCGCTGCACTCGCAAATAAACGGTCGATGTGCTCTTCAAATGTAAAGAATTTTTTATTATAAAGCCGAATTACTTCATAAACACCGTCGCCAAATTGATAACCGCGATCTTCAATATCCACAGCAGCCTTTGATCGATCAACTAATTTGTCATTTACTAATACTTTCACTACTTCTCACTCCTTAACAGCTTGTCTTCCTTTAATAAAAACCGCTGCAATACGTTAAATTATTGCAGCAGTTTAGTTTGAACAATTATACCGCTTATTCGGCTAATTTGTAAAGCGCTTCTGCATAAATCGCAGTCGCTTTAAGCAAATCTTCCAAATAGCTGAATTCATCTTTTTGGTGCATCGTATCTTCGCGTCCTGGGAACAATGCGCCGAATGCGACACCTGTTTCTAAATGACGTGCATACGTACCGCCGCCGATCGCAAGCAAGTTTGCTTCTTCGCCAGTTTGCTTCGTATAAACTTCTTGAAGCGTTTTGATAAGCGGATGATCTTTAGGGACGAACAATGGTTCCGAATCATCATAATGCGAGTATGAACCACTGTATTCAAGCACCACAGTTTCCATTTTATCTTTAAGATCGTCCATTTTTGCTGTTACAGGGTAACGGAAGTTCAAGCCGTATTTCCCGCCATCTTCCGGTGTGAAGCGGATGATGCCGACATTCATCGTCAATTCTCCACTTTCTTCATCTTCAAAACTGATTCCTAGTTTTACAGCGCGGGAATCACCAAATAAGTAATCGCGTCCAAAAGCAACAAAGTTTGCCGCAGCTCCGGAAAGTTTGAATTGCCCTAAAAAGGCAACTAGATGAAGGCCTGCATTGATACCATTGTTTGGCTCCATTGCATGTGCTGATTTTCCGACAACTGAGATCGTCACTGTATCTTCATTATTGGCGATCATTCCCTCAACATCATGATCAGCTAAGAATGTACGGAAAGCTTTATTAAGTGCTTCGTTATCTTTTACATCGGATAAAACCGCATCAGCATGATCAGGAACCATATTGTAACGAGCTCCAGACGCAAGACTTACTAAACGAAAATCGGCCTCATCGGTTTGTTCGCCTGTTTGGAAAGCAACGTCTAATTCGGAGATCCCTTTTTCCGCATGGATGATCGGGAATTCAGCATCAGGAACGAATCCTAATGTTGGCTGTGGTTCTGTTTCGAAATAACGTTCTACACAGCTCATACCGCTTTCTTCATCAGAACCAATGATTACACGGATGCGCCGGGAAATCGGCAATCCTAGTTCTTTAATTATTTTCAGCGCATAATAGCCAGCGATCGTTGGTCCTTTATCATCTGCCACACCACGTGCATACAATTTACCATCTTTCAAAACTGGTTCAAAAGGATCGTTGCTCCAACCGTCACCAACTGGTACGACATCCACATGTCCGAGTACGCCGACGATTTCTTCGCCATCGCCATATTCCACATGCCCTGCTACATGCCCTACTTCTTTGGTTGTAAAACCATCTTTATCGCCAAGTTCAAGCATATAATCAAGCGCGCGCTTTACATCAGGACCAAATGGTGCATCGTCCGTTTTCTTGCTATCGTCGCGCACACTCGGAATTCGAAGTAATCCTTTTAGATCTTCTAAGAATGCCTCTTTGCGGGATTCTACTTCTTTTTGCCAATCAATCGTACTCATATTATCATTCCTTCCTAATATATAGACATTTCTATTGTAAACTCTTTTACTGCTCCTTGAAAGTCTTAATCCTTATTTTTTCATAAAACTTTTGATTGCTTCAAAATCCCATCTTTCCATTCGGCTGGAAAAGACGAGATCGATCACAGCCAAACTTTCTTTTTCTAATGGTAAAAATTGGTAATCACGGTGTTCTTCTGACAAAATGATGGTTTGATCGGCTGGCATTTCAACTAGATAAATGACACCTGTGATCTGGTAATCAGGTTGAAAGTTTTCAAATGTGTCGTAAAGAATAAACGGCTGGACTTGCAGTTTGGTTTCTTCATAAACCTCACGGAAAAGGGCTTCGCCATGAGTTTCACCGAAATTCATTTTCCCGCCAGGTAGTTCATATATCTCTTCGGTCATGCCTTGTTTTCTTAGCACTAAAAATTTTCCGTCTTTGACGATCACTGCTTTTACAGCTGGAATAACTGGTTTCATTTTAGCAACTCCTTTTAAGCTTCTAATAAAATACTTTCTGCACCTTTTATTTTAGCGTGATAAGGGGTAAAATACAACGATAGGGTCAAAACTTGGAGGGAATGAAAATGAAAAAAATAACGCCAAAAGCCATTTGTACGTGGGTACCGCAGCGCGAAGATGATTCTTATAAAGGAGATTATGGGAAAGTCCTCATCATTGCCGGCAGCAAACGATACGGCGGTGCAGCGATCATGGCTGCAGAAGCCTGCGTGAAGAGCGGAGCAGGTCTCGTGACGGTTGCGACAGATGCTGTCAATCGGCCGGCACTTCATTCGCGACTTCCTGAATGCATGTTTTTGGATCACCAAGAATTAGATTCCTTGCGCGAACTGGTCCCGACTTTTGATGTCATTTTGATTGGTCCTGGCCTTGATCGAAATGAACTTGCAAATGAATTATTGACGCTGACTCTGCAAACTGCTGGAGAAGAGCAGAAAGTGATCTTGGATGGCGATGCACTATTTTTATACAGCAAACAGCCTACAAAAACGAAAGCCGCTTTGATTTTCACTCCGCATTTAGGCGAGTGGGAATATCTGCAGACTCTAACAAACGAAGATTCGAATGCGGGTCGGGCAGAAGAACTTGGCGGGATCGTGGTCTTAAAAAGCAATCGAACGACCGTATATACCCCTGATGGTGGTGTTTGGCAGAATATTTACGGCACACCAGCAATGGCTACCGGCGGAATGGGTGACACATTGGCCGGTATGATTGCCGGTATGATCGGTCAAACCGAAAAATTCGCACATGGTGTGCTGGCTGCGGTTTTTCTGCATAGCTATATCGGTGAAATTTTAGCAAAAAAAAGATATGTTGTTCTGCCAACTGAGATCGCGGCCAGTATTCCGACCTATTTGAAGATTTTCAGTGAAATGGAAGAACAACTTTAAGCAAAAAAAGCACGTGACGCTAATCGCCACGTGCTTTTTTTTATATTTTCTCTTTCGATCCACCCGATCCGCGAATCATCGGAGGTATAAGCCAATACCCAAATTCGATTATCGGCAGTTGCCCGCTCCTCGCGAACGATCAATGGCGTACCTTTTTCAGCCCGTTTTTCTTCACAGCTTCCGCCGATCTCTGTATATATTTTTGCCCGTTTGGCCACTATTCCCGTGTAATTTATTTTTTTACAAACAACTTCTTTTTTGGTAGCACGATATATTTCTGGAACAAGGCTGACCAATACTAGTATACAAAGAAGAACTGCACTGTAACGTGCTACTGTTTTCATAACACCCTTCATTCTGCCACCTCTCTTGTTGCTTCACCTTACTTATCAGTATACCGAATTTCATTCCCCAAAGCTGTGTCTTTTTTATGAACTTTTAAAGAAATGTGGTTTTTTTTCGCGAAACCAGTGCAGAAGGCTGCTTGATAAAATAACGATACCAATGCCGAACAGAAAACCTGCGGTGATATCTGAAAAATAATGGACACCAAGATAAACGCGGCTAGCCATTATCAAAAGGATGAGTATGATCCCGCCTAGCAATATCGTCCATCTGATCCACTGCTTGCGGATAAACAGCAACAAACAAACCAATAACATTCCATAAAAAATCGTTGAACCAGAAGAATGACCGCTCGGAAAACTATAGCCACCTTCGGGGATCAATTTATAAGCTGGACGGGGACGCTGGATCGTATGTTTTAAGATAGACGGAATGACTGCCGCTCCGATCAAGACAGTCAATCCGAACCAAATACCGATCGTATAGTGTTTTGCTAGAATAAATACAGCCATCGCAATAATCGTCAGCCAAGTAATAAATGTCACCCCACCAATATTCGTCCAAAAAGCGACTACATCGATCCGTTGTTTTGTGAAACCGTGCCGCAATAACTCGTTTCCAAATCTATCATAGCCGCTGATCCAAGTCGCATGCGTCAAGACACTGATCAGAAAGATACCAAATATCAGAAAAGCGGCTCCGCTGATTCCATATGCGATATAGCGTTTATTTTGCATGCTTTTACACCTCTTATTAAGAAATAAAGCACCTCCCATGAGAAGTGCTTTGCTTTTATTTGATTCCTAATTTTTCCCGTACTCGCGTGCCACGCGGTCCGAATAACTTGTCTACTAAATGAAGGCGCATCGAGATATAGCCATAAACAGCCGCTCCTGCGACACCACAGATCACACAGATCAAGAATGCGGAAAGCTTATGATCCGGACTAATGCCGAGAGACGCGAGGTAATAAACGGCTTTTACCACGACCGACATCACAAGCGTCATCATGATAAACAAGACCGTCCGCCGAAATGTCTGCTTAAAGGAAAACTGGACATATTTTTTGATAATCACCAGCATGAAGATACAAGACACGAGATAACCTAAGCCCGTTGCCAAGATCGAGCCTTTCGCTTCAAATAACATGATCAGCGGCATTTGCAGCACTGATTTTGTTAATAGCCCTACTAACAGCCCTAATACAGTAAAGCGCTGTTCATCGATTCCTTGCAACACTGCCGCTGTTACCGCGAACAGGGAGAACAAAATGGCAAATGGTGCGAAAAATTGTAGCAGCTCTGTTCCATTGTCGCTTGCATTGAAGAACACAGTAAATAATGGTCGTGCTAGTAAAGCGATGCCGAAGCAAGCTGGAATAGTTAGAAAAAGGAGAATCTGAAAAACGTCATTCAATTGTCGCTTCACATAATCATATTGTTTTCGAACATATGCCCCAGTTACAAGCGGTACTAACGCCATAGAAAAGGCGATCGCAAGTGTTCCAGGTATCATAATCAATTTTTGTGCATCAAAGTTGATGATCGCGACATACGTATTTACCAATTTTTCGCTAACACCGATGTACTCCAGTACTTGACCTAGTGTAAACTGGTCGATCAATTGATAAAGAGATGTTGCGGAACCCACAATGATAAAAGGAATAGCTGATAAAATAATGTCTTTATATAGCCGCGGTATCGAGATATGTACTTCCCCGCGGTCTTCTAATAATGTCCTGTCCAAGCCAGGCTTTCGTTTCACAAAGTAAAAGATCAACAAGATCAAACTGGCAAAAGCCCCTATAAATGCGGAGAAAGTTGCGACACTGACTGCATTTACCACACCACCGTCCATCACATACATGACGATAAATGTACCAATTAATAGGAAAACGATCCGAGCCACTTGTTCCAATACTTGTGAGACCGCTGACGGTCCCATGGAATTATATCCTTGAAAGAATCCTCTGAGTAAACTCATTACAGGAATGATAAGCAAGGCAAAGCTCACTGCACGAATAACTTGGATACCATCTTGCAAGCTGTAGCCGCCTTTTAGCTGCTGCATCCTTGCTAGCGTTGGCGCCAGCCCGTACATCGCCAAGAAGCACACGATCCCCGAAACGATCATTAAATAGATCCCCGTTCGGAACAATCTTCTACCTATCATATACTCTTCCATTGCATTGTATTTCGCAATATATTTCGCGACTGCTAGCGGAATCCCTGCTGTAGCGACACTTAAAAAAAGTTGATATGGTACATACCCGAAATTATATAATAATGCCGGTTTATCGCCTCCGATAATCCAATAAAAAGGAATGACATACACGATGCCGAGTACTTTTGAAATCAGTGTACCTAGCGTTAATATAAACGTGCCTCGTAGCAGTTTTGAACCCATGTTTTAACTTCCTTTACCAAAAAATAATCTATCTTAAATACTTTACCATTTTATCTTCTAAAAAAAAAGCATCTTTTTCATTTCTTATGCTGTTTCCATTCTGTTTGTGCGCATTTTATCACAAATATTTTTACCCGTATATCTACTAGATTTTATCATATAGCATTTTCTTAGAAAAAGCGACTTTAATCCTTTTTTAAAAGTAAGCTTTATGTAAGGTTGGAACAACAATGACGTAAGGTTGCCCCACTATACTTAGGTTATCAAAGACAAGGTGGTCATAAAAATGAAGCATTTATTAGAGGTTGAACAGTTAAATAAAGTATACGGTAAAAGCGATAATCAATTTCGAGCGCTGAAAGACATTTCTTTTACCATCCAAGAAGGTGAATTCGTTGGAATAATGGGGCCTAGCGGTGCTGGGAAATCGACACTACTTCATATTTTAGCAACGATCGATCATGCAACTAGCGGTACGATCACGCTAAATCAAAAAGATATCCAAACATTGAAAGAAAGTGAATTAGCCGACTTTCGGCGCGATCATCTAGGATTTATTTTTCAAGACTACAATTTGCTGGATTCCCTGACCGTTCAGGAGAATATCCTCCTTCCCCTTGCGATTGCAAAGGTTACGGCAGCTGCTATCCAAGAACGTTTAGATGCGATTTTGGAGTTACTGGGGATTGCTGCGTTGAAGGATAAATACCCCTATCAGATCTCCGGCGGGCAAAAACAGCGTACAGCTGTTGCGCGGGCGATCATTACGAAACCATCGCTGATTTTCGCAGATGAACCAACGGGAGCGCTTGATTCCAAATCTGCAACTAACCTATTGAACAGCTTGTTCCAACTAAATCAAGAACAAGACGCGACGATCATGATGGTT
This sequence comes from Listeria grayi DSM 20601, assembly GCF_000148995.1. Taxonomy (GTDB): domain Bacteria; phylum Bacillota; class Bacilli; order Lactobacillales; family Listeriaceae; genus Listeria; species Listeria grayi. The sequence continues at coordinate 621,301 of NZ_GL538352.1, read as the reverse complement.
ACGCATGATGCATTTGCAGCGAGTTTCTGCAGTCGTATCCTTATTATTAGTGATGGCGAATTATCACATGAGCTACTTCGCGGTTCACAGCGCCGAGAAACCTTTTATCAAGAAATTCTTGAAACGATCGCACAAATGGGAGGCGAGCAGAAATGACTCTCTTTACGCTTGCGAAACGGAATGTCAGCCGTAATTTTTCGCAATACTTCCTTTATATGCTTTCGATGGTAGTGAGCATTGCCATTTATTTTACTTTTGTTGCGTTGAAATACAGCGACAGCGTAGCTCAAAAAATGACAACTTCCACGAAAGTAAGTGCCTTGATGGGCGGAGCTTCTGTTATTTTACTGATTTTTGTAGCGATCTTTATCTTCTATTCTAATTCTTTTTTCTTGAAAAAGCGTAAGAAAGAGGTGGCGCTATATGCGTTACTCGGGCTAAGAAAGCGCCAGATCGGTAAAATGCTATTTTTTGAAAACTTATTGATTGGTCTGATCGCCTTAATTATCGGAACCGCACTTGGCTTCTTGTTCTCCAAAGGATTTGCAATGCTACTGCTCGTTTTTATCCATAGTTCGGAAACGGTCAGTTTTACCTTTTCACTAACTGCGGTCTTGCAGACAGCACTTGTTTTCTTTCTGCTATTTTTCATTACTTCTTTGCAAGGCTACCGCTTGATCTATCGCTTTAAACTGATTGAACTTTTCCATGCAGAGGGAAAAGGCGAGTCGATGCCGAAGCCTTCCTTGTGGTTGGCACTGATTGCCATCCTCTCGATTGCGGCAGGGTATTATCTAGCGTTAGAGAATATCTTGACCTCAAAATGGTGGGAATTATTCGGCATGTTGACCACGCCGTTACTGATTTTAGTGCTCGTGATCGCTGGCACATTTCTCCTTTTCCACAGCTTAGTCGGCTATTTCTTTATTTATATGAAAAAAGCACCGGCTTTATTGTGGAAAAATCTGCGACTCATCACGATCTCCCAATTGGCCTACCGTATCCGCGCCAATGCAAGGATCCTTACAATAATCGCTGTTCTAAGTGCAACGACGATCACAGCAGGCGGCGCGATTTTTGGCATTTACTATAATACGACCAGTTCTGTAAAAAAAGCAGATCCAAATACGCTGATGTTCACAGCAAACGCCGCTCTCAACAAACACGCCGATGCTATTTTAAAACATCCGACCTATGACATGATCATCCCAGTGGTGGAAGCAAAATTTGAAGCGAAATCGATCAATCAAAATGCGGAGGATGAACGTATTTTGCCTGTCATGGCTGTTTCTAATTACAATCAACTCGCCGGCAAACAACACAAGCCGCGTCTCCAACTAACGAAAAATAACGGCCTTATGCTGGATAGTGCTTATGACAAACGCTTCTCGCCGGATTATACCAATAAAACCATTACCAGCAAAAACCAAACAATCAAGTTACAAGGGTTCCGTACCAAAACAGTCTTAAATGCAATCAGCGGATCCAATGCCGTTATTGTCAGCGATACTGCTTTCAAGGAATTTCAAGCCAAACATCAAACGACTTTCATCCGCTTGATCCAAGATCCGCTTTTGAAAGCAGATGATACCAAAAAATTGCACAGCTTTATCACTGCGAAAACACTGTTTAGCAGCCAACCGGAAGATATCCAATCTAGCTTTGAAGGCATCGGCGTCATGCTGTTTATCGGTAGCTTCCTCGGCATCGTTTTTCTTATTGCCATGGGCAGCATTATTTACTTTAAAGTGCTGACAGAAGCGGAAGCAGACAAAGAACAATATCTGATGCTTTTCAAACTTGGAAATAACATCCAAGCATTACGAAAAACGATCGCTGCTCAGATCGCCGCCTTTTTTGTTATCCCACTGATCATTGGGCTAGCACATAGTGCAATCGCGCTAAAAGCTTTCTCCGCATTGCTAGGTGTGCAGTTGTTCCTTCCAATCATGCTGTGGATGATCGCCTTTACAGTCATCTATATTCTGTATTATTTCGCAACTGTCCACGCTTATATGAAAGTCATCAAACAAACCATTCGAACGGAGGCTATTTAAATGAAAAAAACATTATGGATCATTATCGGAATCTTACTGGTTCTTGTCGTTGGGGCTGCGGCTCTTTTATCGGTCGACTTCAACCGCTTGGGAAAGCAGGCTTATTACGCAGAGATCACCAAAAGCGATCACATCACAGAGGATAAAGACGCAAGCGGAGTGGTGTACAAAACATATCATTATAAGTTGCCTGCCTATGATAAAAACGGCAACAAAAAATCACTCACTTTCACTGCTTCTAAAGAATTGCGCAGCCACGCTTTTCTGAAGCTCTATGTCAAAAAAGCAGATCGCGTGACTTCTTATGACGAAGTAAAACAAAGCGAATTGCCGGATAAGGTTACAGCTAAATTAATAAACTAAGAAGAAAAACACCATTTCAATCATTATTTTACTGTTTTCAGCTTGGTGAAAAATGATTAGATTCTAGGCAAAGCCGAGTACCGAAGCGGAGCGTACTTGTGACGCGTGAATCGGAACGCAGGCTTTAACGACGAAGATGAGCGTTTTTCGCCAAGCTGACAGCCCTTTTAGGAGGGCTGTTTTTATAAGTAGATATTCAACTTCGTACCGCTTCCTTCTTTACTGGTCAGTTCGATCTCGCCTTGATGTGCTTGGACAATATCGCGAGCGATCGCCATTCCTAGACCTGTTCCATAATTATTTTCTGTATTGGTCCCCCGATAATAGCGTTCGAATAAAAAGGGCTGTTCCCTAGCTGGTATGCCTTTTCCATTGTCTTCTATCCGAATTTTGACCCGATATGGTGATTCTGCCTTTTCCACTTGGACTTGCACTTGCACATCTTCCTTATTATGAAGCAGGGCATTGTAAATAATATTTAACAAAGCTCGTTTGATCAATTTTTGATCGATCGAAGTTTCAATATTTGTTTCCTCAGCTATAAATTCTAGCTCTGCGGCTTGAAATTTCGGATCATTCAGCAATTCAATGACCATTTCGCGCATAAAACTTACCATATTAGTAGACTGCTTGGTAAGCGATTGTGCTGGATTTTTCAATTTTGTGGTTAAATTCAAATCATCGATCAGTTCTTGGATATAAATCGATTTTTTCTCAATGATCTGCGTATATTCTTTCAGTTCTTCTACTTTAAGCGTTGCGGCATCTTCTTTGATAAATTCTGCATAGCCGCGAATCGATGCCATCGGTGTTTTCAGATCATGAGAAATATTGCGAATCCAATCTTCCCGCATTTCTTCTAACTGTTGGCGCTGCTTTTCATAATGATCAAGTGTTGCGGCTAAGTCATTGACATTATTGAATACTTCTGCATAAACCCCTCTTGGGATCGGGAGCTGTTTGTTGAACCGTCGTTTTTGAAGCTGTCTGATTCCTTCGATCAATTTATAAAGTGGTGCTGCCAATCGTTTACTGAAAAAGAAGCCCACTAATAAAGCAATCAGCAAATCAACAACTAGAAAGAACAGCAAGACCTTATTAGAAAGCAGAAATAAACTGTCTTTATTCAAGTTGAAAACGATTCGTTGGTTTTTCGAATCTGCCACACCTACCATATAAGTGAGCGATCCTTTTTGACCAAAATAAGTCGTCGTCTGTGCATCTACTTCTTTATATTTATATTGTTGAACGATATCGATTGGCGCATAAGCAGTCGGTACTTTTTTTGGCTTTTTGTAACTGCCTACTTCTTGCCCGGCTTTATTCAAAAATTGGACCCATGCTTTTCTTTCCGTCAGCTTCTTCTTACCACTTGCATCGAGAACAGGTTTGTCGTCTTTTAACTGGATATGTTTTTCAAGCGCTCTTGTAAAATCTTCGGCTGATTCTGCTTCCTTATTTCCCCAATAGCCAGAGGCACGGGTAATAAAAAAACCTACTGTCAGAATCGAGTTGACGAGTATAACGATCAGCACGACGGTAATAATGGATAGCACAAATCGACTTGTTAGACGCCATTTCATTTTAAATATCCCTTATTAGGAATTTATATCCTAATCCTTTCACCGTAATCAGATATTCCGGTTTTGAAGGCTGAGCTTCGATTTTTTCGCGCAACCGGCGAATGTGGACCATCAATGTATTATCTGCACCTAAAAAAGTTTCCTGCCAGACCCGTTCAAAAAGTGTTTCTTTACTGATGATCTGGTTAGGATTATGCATGAACACACGCATCAATGCGATCTCTTTTGCAGTCAGTTCCAACGGTTCGCCTGCTTTTCGCAGTTCTGTTTCATTGTCATTGAACTGAAATGGGCCGACCTGTAGTGCTTTTTGTTGCGGGACGGTAAAATTAGCACGGCGAAGATGCGCTTTGACGCGGTAAGCAACCTCTTTCGGGCTGAATGGCTTCGTAATGTAGTCATCGCCGCCGATCGCTAATCCTAGCAGTTTATCGATCTCTTCTCCTTTGGCCGACATAAATAAAATCGGTACAATGGAAGTTTCGCGGATTTTTTTGCAGAGGTCATAACCTTCTCCATCTGGCAGCATGATATCCAGTAACACAAGATCCGGCTTTTCAGCTTCAAATTTTGTATAGCCTTCTGCTAGATTTTGCGCGATAGAAATATCCGAAAGCCCCTCTTTTTCCAATATTCGTTTCAAAAGCAGGGAAAGTTCTTTTTCATCATCAACAATCAATATTTTTTCCATAAGTCACCTTTTCTATGCTTTTTTCGCTACTTAAAATATAGCAAAAATACCCACTAATTCCTATTGAAAAAGCAAGCATTCCTAAAAAAGGGAATGTTTGCTCCTTTCCAACTTATTTTGTCGCCTCTTCTAGAAATTGCTGAACTTCCTGCTCTTTGTTTTCATGGAATAGTTGCACGAACTTGCTACCAATCACGACGCCATCACAAATCGCATGGAAATGTGCGACATGTGCTTGGGTCGAGATTCCGAAACCTGCTAATACCGGAACCGGACTAACACGTTTCAATTGTGCAAAATGTGTTTCTAATGTATCGGCAAACGCTTGGCGCTGACCAGTGATGCCATTTACTGTTACCGCATAAATAAATCCTTCTGCTTCGGAAGCGATCTCTTGCATCCTTGCTTCGGAACTAGTAAGTGAAACGAGCGGTACTAAAGCGATATCTGTATCCACCAACAAATTACTGATCAGCTCTCTGTGTTCATAAGGTAGATCTGGAACGATCAATCCTTTTACTGGGGTCGTTTGAATAGCTTGGATGAATTCCTTGATGCCATATTTGAAAATCGGATTGATATAACTCATAATAACGAGCGGAAGCTTCACGCGGCTGGTCTGCAAGGTTTGCAGGATCACTCGCAGAGATACGCCGTCTTGCAAGGCGCGTAATCCGGCTGATTGGATCACTGGACCATCTGCTACCGGATCAGAGAATGGAACGCCGACTTCAATCGCAGTCGCCCCGCTTGCTTCTAATAACTGTAGCTTGGCTTCCAAATTTTCCAAACCGCCGTCTCCAGCCATGATATAAGGAACGATCACGGCAGTTCCATTTGCTTGTTTGTCTCGAATCGCTTTTGTCAGAGGTTTAGTCATGTTGTTCACCTTCCAATCGGTCTTTGATTTGACTTACATCTTTATCGCCTCTTCCAGATAAGCAAACAACGATCGATTGCTCAGGCGATAGTTGACCAGCTAGTTCAACAGCGTAACTGATCGCATGCGAACTTTCAAGTGCCGGAATAATGCCTTCTGTTTTGCAAAGCAATTGAAAAGCTTCGACTGCCTGTGCATCTGTAACTGATACGTACGTAGCTCTACCAAGCGTTTTGAAATAACTGTGCTCTGGTCCGATGCCGGGATAATCCAGTCCAGCAGAAATCGAAAATGCTTCTTGAATCTGCCCGTTTTCATCTTGAAGCACGTCCATCAATGCCCCGTGCAGAATTCCTTTGCTCCCTTTCGTCAGCGAAGCCGCATGTTTTTCCGTATCTAGTCCAAGTCCAGCAGCTTCCACACCATACATTGCCACATCCTTATCATTGACGAACGGATAAAAAAGCCCCATTGCATTGCTTCCTCCGCCAACGCATGCTACCAATGCATCCGGCAGTTTGCCTTCCGCATCTAAATGCTGCTGCCTTGCTTCGGAACCGATCACACTTTGGTAATCCCGAACGATCTCAGGAAATGGATGCGGGCCTAAAACAGAGCCCATCACATAATGCGTATCCTCTACATTCGCGACCCAATATTTCAGCGCTTCATTGACTGCATCTTTCAGCGTACGGCTCCCAGCTTTGACACTTACAACTTTCGCACCTAAAAGCTCCATGCGGAAAACATTCAGTTCTTGTCGTTTGACATCTTCTTCCCCCATAAAGATCGTACAATCCATTTTAAATAAAGCAGCTACAGTCGCAGTTGCCACGCCGTGCTGACCAGCACCAGTTTCTGCCACGATCTTCCGTTTCCCCATTTTTCGCGCTAATAAAGCTTGTCCTACTGTATTATTGATTTTATGGGCACCGGTATGATTGAGATCTTCTCGTTTTAAATAGATCTTCGCTCCACCGCTATGTTTTGTTAACTGTTCAGCAAAATAAAGCGGTGTTTCCCGGCCTACATATTGTTTTAAATAATAGTTCAATTCTTTTTGAAAGTCGCTGTCTTGTTTAGAATCCTCATATGTTTTTTCTAATTCTTTTACAGCTTTCATTAATGTTTCCGGGACAAATTTCCCACCAAACTCACCGTAAAAGCCATCTTGATTTGGTGCTTGATACATGGTGCTTCACACTCCTTTAGCATTTTGTAAAAAGGTTTTGATTTTCTGCGGATCTTTCTCACCCGCCGTTTCTACGCCAGAAGAAACATCCACTCCATAAGGTTGGAAAATTTCCTCGGCTTTCTTTACATTCTCAGGAGTCAATCCGCCTGCAATGATGATTTTTTTATTTGCCAGCTTGATATGCTGCCATTTTTCCCAATCAAATGTTTTTCCGCTCCCACCAGCAAATTGTTCTCCTGGCGTGTCTAATAAAATATAAGTAGCCTTTGTTGTTGGCAACCACTCTTCGAATCGAGCTAGATCGCCATCTGCTTTATACGCTTTAATGACCGGTCGTTCGATTTGTGCGATCAAAGATTCAGATTCTTCGCCGTGGAGTTGAACAAGATCGAGCGGCACTTGCGTAATGGCTGTCTTTACTTCTTCTAAAGTCGGGTTCACGAATACACCGACTTTTTTGATTGACGCGGGGATTTGTTTCGTCAGCTCTTGTGCTTGTTTAATGGAAACTTGCCGTTTGCTCGGAGCAAAAACAAAGCCGATCATATCACCGCCATTCTCAATGACTGTTTGGACGTCCGCTGCTTTTTTAAGTCCGCAAATTTTCACTTTCATCGCAGTACCCGCAGACGTTCTGCTGCTTTCTCCGGCTGATCATCCCGCATCAATGCTTCGCCGACTAAGACAGCGCGGTAATCTTGTTTTACTCGTTCGACATCTTCCGGTGTTTTAAAGCCGGACTCGCTGATATAGCAGACTTTTTCACCGCTTGCAGCCCTTTTCGTCGCTAATGTTTCACTTACCGCGATATCTACTTCAAAACTGTGGAGATTGCGATTATTGACACCGATAATCGTAGCGCCTAATTTAGTTGCTGTTTCCAACTCCTGTTCGTTATGCACTTCCACCAGTACTTCCAATCCGATCGACCGGGCAAAGCGGTATAGTTCTTCCAGCCGTTTTGCCTCTAGCGCAGCCACAATCAGCAAAATGATCGTGGCACCAGCATTATTTGCCCGGCTGATCTGCTTTTCATGAATGATAAAATCTTTACATAACACAGGAATACTTACTCGGCTTGCAACTTGCCGCAGATCTTCAATGGATCCTTTGAAATAACTTGGATCAGTGAGGACGGAAATTGCTGCCACACCCGCACGTTCATAAGCAAGGGCTTGTTCGATCGGATCCACATCTAATTTGATTGCTCCTTTGGAAGGTGAGGCACGTTTGACCTCTCCAATCAGTTGCATGCGTTCCGGATGTGCTTGTAAATAATCATAAAAAGAATAGGTCTCTCTAATAGGCCGAAGCGTTTCTTGCTCCATTGCCGCCACTTCTTCGCGTTTTGCGGTCAGTATTTTTTCTAAAAATGTCATCCTGCCATTACCTCTTTCTGCATGTGCAATAGTTCCTTCAATTTTGCTTCTGCTTTTCCGGAGAGGATCAATTCCCTCGCTAACTCGACACCTGCTTGCACCGTTGTCACTTTCCCATTTGCCAGTAAACCTAAACCGGCATTTAGTAAAACAGTATCTAATGGCGCGCCAGGTTTCCCAGCTAGCACATCGCGTAATATTGCGGCGTTCTCGATTGGTCCGTTCCCGCGGATCGTTTCCAGCGGATAACGATTTAGCCCTACATCCTCTGGCGTGATCGTATGCAAAGTCACTTTACCGTTTTCCAGCAATGCATAGTGGTTTTCACCAGACAGACTTGCTTCATCTAAATAGTCTGCCCCATTTACTACAATGGCACGTTCTCTTCCTAGCTCACCTAATACAACTGCTGTCTGTTCCAATAAATCTCTGCGGTAAATGCCCATCAGCTGAGTTTTTAATTTGATCGGATTAGTAAGCGGCCCGATCAAATTAAAGATCGTCGGCGTCGCAAGTGCTTTTCTCACACCCATCACATATTTCATATTGGGGTGAACATGCGGTGCGAATAAAAAGGCGATGCCGGTTTTATCTAATAGATCCATTACAGCAGTTGGTTCTAAGTCAATATCAATACCGAGCTCCTGACAGACATCGGCGCTCCCAGAACGGCTGGAAATACTGCGATTGCCATGCTTTGCCACTTTTATCCCTGCTGCGGCAAGTACGAAAGCAGAGGTCGTGCTGATATTGAAACTGTTTGATTTGTCGCCGCCAGTTCCGCAGTTATCCATCGCATCCGCGTTTGTATAAGGAATCGAAAGTGACATGCTTTGCATCGCTTCGGCAATCCCGACCATTTCCGCAGTTGTTTCACCTTTGATTTTAAGAGCCATTAAAAAGGCTGCGATTTGGGCATCTGCGATTTCACCTTTAAAAATTGCTTCTGATAATTGTTTCATTTCTTGCCGAGTTAAATTTTCTTGATCATAAACTTTCTGTAATAAATTTTCCATTATTTTTCACCTCATCCTTTACTAACGTAACAAAATTACGAATTATTGTTTTCCCATAAGGACTTCCGATCGATTCAGGGTGGAACTGCAAGCCATATACGGCTTTACCTTGGAGCTTCATCGCCATCATTTCGCCATCATCCAGCGCGGTTCCCATCGATATTAGCGTTTTTGGCAAACTGGCTTTTTCCACGATCAGCGAATGGTAGCGCATGACCGGAAACTCTTCGGGGATGTCAGCAAACAATGGATCCGCGATTCGTTGCATCATCGAAACTTTACCGTGACGGATCTGGGAGGCTCGTGCTACCTTTCCACCATTTACTTCACCAAGCGCTTGGTGTCCTAGGCAAATGCCCAGGATCGGCTTCGTATGCTGATAGCTCTGAATGACTTTTTCAAGCAAATTTGCTTCGCTCGGATGTCCCGGTCCCGGTGAGAGTACGATACCATCGGCATGTCGGATTGCTTCCAGTAGCTTTGGATCATCGTTTCTGATCACGGAAACTTTGGTATACTCAGACAGATATTGTTCTAAATTAAATGTAAAAGAATCATAATTATCTACTAAAACGATCATTCTCCCACCTCCAAAAGTGCCTTCGCTTTTTGCAATGTCTCCAGATATTCCGATTCTGGATCTGAGTCATAAACGATCCCCGCACCAGCCTGGACGTATGCTTTTTGCTTATGAAGTACCATTGTCCGGATCGCTAGCGCAAAATCAGCATCACCGTGCTTTGTCAGATAACCGATTGCTCCTGCATAAGGACCACGCTTGCGATTTTCCCATTCATAGATTCGCTGCATTGCCCGAATTTTTGGTGCGCCGCTAACGGTTCCGGCCGGCAATGTCGATCGCAAGGCGTCAAGTGCTGTCAAACCTTCCTTCAATTCGCCTTCCACTACGGATACTAAGTGCATGAGAAAGCGATAACGCTCGATTGTTAGATAGACCGGCACTTTAACAGTGCCGATTCTGGCCACTTTACCAATATCATTTCTACCGAGATCTACCAACATGCGATGTTCTGCCAGTTCTTTTTCATCGCTCAGCAGACTTTCCTCCAACTCGCGATCTTCTGCTTTGGTCTGACCGCGTTTTCGAGTTCCGGCAATCGGATTTGTCGTGATCTTGCGGCCTTGTTTACTTATCAAGCTCTCCGGCGAAGACCCAATCAGCTTTGTTTCGCCGAAATCTAAATAGAATAAGTAAGGCGAGGGATTAAGCAGCCGCAGTTTTCGGTAATAATCAAAAGCATCACCTGTAAATGTTGCTTCTAAACGCTGCGACAAAACCACTTGAAAGAAATCTCCCGCTTCAATATGCTGTTTCGCATGTTCTACCATCTGTTGATAGGTCTCTTTGGTAACGTTGCTGGTATAAGTCATTTTTTTGATTGCTGTAATCGTATTTTCGTCCGCCAGCGGTGTCGTTAGCTGTTTTTCACGAAAGGCCATTGCCTCGCGAAGTACTTCTTCAGGACGGCCGCTGTAGCAGTTATCTTCGACGATAAACAATTGTTCTTCTTGATGATCAAAAATAACAAATGATTCATAGAGGAAAAAGTGACAATCCGGGATCTGGAGATCATCTTCTGGAATCGTACCGATGCTTTCATATAAAGCAACGGTATCATAACCAACATAACCAATGGCTCCCGCTTCAAAGGGAAGCTCGCTTTCTTTTTCCTCTTTTAGCGTCAATCGATCGATTTCTCGAAGTGGATCTTGCGTGCGCTGTTCTTTGCCATCAAAGAAAAAACGGTCTTGATAAACTTGGATATCATGCACAGGATCACTTGCTAGCAAAGAGTATCTTCCAGAATCAGCATCTTTCGCAGCTCCTTCAAGCAAACATTTATTTTCACCCTGGATTCGCTTGAACACCACGATCGCAGTCAATGTATCAGCTGGTAGCTTCTTATATAATCGCATTTTCTTTTCTCCTTTCGTCTTTCCAAATAAAAAAGCCCTCTAAAGCCGTATTTACAGCTTTAGAGGGCGAATTATCGCGGTACCACCTCATGTTGATCAGCAGAAACACTGATCATCTCTATTTCCAGATATCTGGAATCACTCGTTAACGGGAGCGCCGAAAATCCCTACTCTTCGTTCAGGATCTTACTCATAGGCCCATTCGCAAAACCGCTTTGCTTACTCACACCACCCGTAAGCTCTCTGGATCAGCATCTGTTTTGTTACTCTTCCTACTCATCGTTTTAGACTATAAAAAAGGAGCTTCCTCCATGTTTAAATAAATTAAACAAGGACGAAAGCTCCGCGTTGCCACCTTAATTAATTGGTAAAATACCAATTCACTTTATCCATCCAATCATTGAATGGTGTCTTGGATAACGACAAGACATACACGCTGCCACCTACTCGCAAACTGCTTTCAGTACAGGACTCAGAAGCCCATTCACCTAGCTTTTACTACTGATTCTCACCAACCATCAGCTCTCTGAAAATAGCCACTAGACTACTTACTCTTCTTCTACGTCACTTATATTGTCCCTATCATACAAAAATTCTGCTCCTCTGTCAAGAACACCGATTATTTTCTGCTAAAATAGGTCTTTTTTCTTATTTTCTATTTTTGTGAAACTTTTCACGTGAAATAGTGGACAAACTTTTTTGGATGTTTTATACTAAGCTTGTAAACAAAAGAAATGACATCATGCATGCAGGCAAAGCCTATTTTTTTAAACCTATCGGGACGTTTATTGTAACACAGGGACATTGAATGACCCGAAAAAATAAGGAGGACTTTATCATGGCAGTAAAAGAAACCGACCAAAAAGAAGTTTTAGCAGTACAGCAAACAATCGACCAACTAGCAGAAAATGGACAACAGGCGTTGAAAGCATTTGATACTTACACACAAGAACAAATCGACAACATCGTGCACGCAATGGCATTAGCAGGACTTGATCAACATATGCCACTTGCAAAAATGGCAGTTGAAGAAACAGGACGTGGTCTTTACGAAGACAAATGTATCAAAAACATCTTCGCTACTGAGTACATCTGGAATAGCATCAAAACAAACAAAACAGTCGGCATCATCCATGAAGATAAACAAAACGGCGTGATCGAGATCGCAGAACCGGTTGGCGTTATCGCTGGTGTAACACCGGTAACTAACCCGACATCTACTACTCTTTTCAAAGCGATCATCGCTATCAAAACACGTAACCCGATCATTTTCGCTTTCCATCCAAGCGCTCAAAAATGTTCCGCTGAAGCTGCAAGAGTAGTTTATGAAGCAGCTGTAAAAGCAGGCGCTCCGGAACACTGTGTGCAATGGATCGAGACACCATCGATCGAAGCTACCAAACAACTTATGAATCACGAAAAAGTTGCATTAGTGCTTGCAACAGGCGGACCAGGAATGGTCAAATCCGCTTATTCTACTGGTAAGCCAGCTCTAGGCGTTGGTTCTGGTAACGTACCTGCTTACATCGATAAAACGGCAAAAATCAAACGTGCAGTCAACGACCTGATCCTTTCTAAAACATTCGACCAAGGCATGATCTGTGCTTCTGAGCAAGCCGTTATCGTGGATAAGGAAGTTGTTAAAGAAGTAAAAGAAGAATTTACTCGCAACAACTGCTATTTCGTTAAAGGTGCGGAATTCAAAAAATTAGAAAGCTATGTGATCAATCCTGAAAAAGGAACTTTAAATCCGGATGTTGTTGGTAAATCTCCTGCTTGGATCGCAGCACAAGCTGGCTTCAGCGTTCCTGAAGATACCAAGATCCTTATTGCTGAAATCAAAGGTGCAGGCAGTGATTATCCGCTATCTCATGAAAAACTAAGTCCAGTACTTGCATTTATGGAAGCAAAAGACCAAAAAGCAGCATTCGATCTAGCAGAAGCGATGCTTGAATTCGGTGGTCTAGGACACTCGGCAGTTATCCACTCCACAGATGAAGCCGCTCAAAAAGCATTTGGCCTTCGCATGAAAGCTTGCCGGATCATTGTGAATGCACCTTCTGCACAAGGCGGAATCGGCGATATCTATAACGGCTTCATTCCTTCTCTAACGCTTGGCTGTGGATCTTACGGCAAAAACTCTGTTTCTCAAAATGTTAGTGCTACGAATCTTCTAAACGTCAAACGAATTGCTGATCGGAGAAATAATATGCAATGGTTCAAATTACCACCTAAAATTTTCTTTGAAAAATACTCCACACAATACTTGCAAAAAATGGAAGGTGTCGAACGTGTTTTTATCGTAACTGACCCGGGAATGGTACAATTCAAATATGTCGATGTTGTCATCGAACATCTGAAAAAACGTAGCAATCAAGTAGACTATCAAGTGTTCGCTGATGTTGAACCAGATCCATCCGATGTGACTGTTTATAAAGGTGCGGAATTGATGCGCGACTTCAAACCCGACACGATCATTGCCCTTGGTGGCGGTTCTGCAATGGATGCAGCGAAAGGTATGTGGTTATTCTACGAACACCCAGAAGCTTCCTTCTTCGGATTAAAACAAAAATTCTTGGATATCCGCAAACGTACTTTCAAATATCCTAAATTAGGTGACAAAGCAAAATTCGTTGCTATCCCTACTACCAGCGGAACAGGTTCCGAAGTAACACCATTTGCTGTTATCACAGATAAAGAAAATAATATCAAATATCCACTAGCTGATTACTCATTAACACCTGACGTAGCTATTGTAGATGCACAATATGTCACAACTGTTCCTGCACATATCACTGCAGATACCGGAATGGATGTACTGACACATGCGATCGAATCTTATGTCTCTGTAATGGCAAGCGATTATACGAAAGGACTTTCGATCCGTGCCGTACAGTTAGTCTTTGAAAACTTACGCAACTCAGTATTGAAAGCCGATCCAGATGCTCGCGAAAGCATGCATAACGCCTCTGCCCTTGCCGGAATGGCATTTGCCAATGCTTTCCTTGGCATTAATCACAGCTTGGCGCATAAGATCGGGCCAGAATTCCATATTCCGCATGGCCGTGCCAATGCGATCTTACTGCCCCATGTTATTCGCTACAATGCAACTAAACCGAAAAAACATGCGTTGTTCCCTAAATACGAATCATACAAAGCAGACGAAGATTATGCACAAATCGCTCGCATCCTTGGTTTGCCTGCCGCAACGACAGAACAAGGGGTAAGATCATTAGTTGACGCGATCATCAAACTTGGAAAAGATGTTGGCATCGATATGAGTCTAAAAGGACAAAATGTCGATAAAAAAGACTTCGATGCAGTGGTAGACACTTTGGCAGACCGTGCTTTCATGGATCAATGTACAACTGCCAATCCAAAACAACCACTTGTAAGTGAACTAAAAGCAATCTATCAAGAAGCATATAAAGGCGTTTGATCTAAGTGCCACTTGTAAAAAGGCTGGGGACAATAATCGTCTCCAGCCTTTTTACGTCTTAGGACTTATACTTTTCTTATACTATTGACAGATGATTTTCCCAATATTAATTGTTATACTGAAAACATACTACATAAGGAGGGCTACTATGGAACAACCTATTTTACAAGTCAAGCAAATATCCAAAAAAATCGGTAAGAAAAAGATTATCCAAGATATTTCCTTCGACGTACATAAAGGCGAGGTATTTGGTCTTCTCGGACCAAACGGTGCCGGAAAAACTACTATCATCCGCTCGATTGTCGGACTGATCTCAATGTCTGAAGGAGAGGTATGGATCGCTGGAAAAAATATCAAAAAAGATTTTAAATCCGCGATTTCTAATGTCGGCGCGATCATTGAAAACCCTGAATTTTACAAGTTCATGAGCGGCTGGGATAATCTGAAACAATTTGCAAGGATGAGCCGAAAAAAAATCTCCGATGACGAATTAAAGCGCATCGTGGAAACGGTCAAGCTTACTCCTGCTATTAGAAAAAAAGTAAAGACCTATTCCCTTGGGATGCGTCAACGTCTAGGTGTAGCACAGGCGCTTATCCACTCCCCTGGCCTCTTGATTTTGGACGAACCGACCAATGGACTTGATCCACAAGGGATGGCTGAATTTCGCGATTTGATTACGCAGTTAGCAGCAAACGGTACTTCTGTTCTTATCTCTAGCCATTTACTCAGCGAGATCCAACAGATCACCCAACGTTTTGCGATCATCAATCAAGGTATTGTAACACATATTGAAGATATTGCTTCATTGACGGATGAAAATCACATCAGCTATCTGCTGGAAGTGACTAATCCCGCGATCACTGCTTCGCTGCTTGAAGATAGCGGCATTAAGATCATCAATCAGCAAAACAATCAGTTTGAGATCGAGTTGACTCACGAACAAAGCGTTCACTTGGTCCGCAACCTCATCCACGCTAATGTCGATGTTTTGGAATTCGTGAAAATAAAGGCTTCACTAGAGAAACGATTCTTAGAATTAACAAGCACTGGGGGTACTCAACAATGATGGCTTTAGTAAATAACGAATGGCGCAAACTAATGGCGCGTAAATCTTCATGGATTTTGCAATTAATTTTAATTGTTTTTATTATTGGTTCTGCTATCCTGCTCCTTTCCCTTTCCAATATGTTAGGAAATTCAGCAGAAGACGGTGTTACAACTTCAGAAAACGGCGTGATCGTTTATCAATCTAGTGACGGCAGCACGATTTCCGAAGAACAGTACCAATCGCTCTCTGATAGTAAATCAAGTGCCTATAAAGAAAAAATATTGTCTCCTAAAGACTCTGTTACCGAACTAAAAAAACAAAAAACGGCTGTTTCTAGTAAAGAAGAGCGCGAAACACTTCAAAAAGAGATCGATTATTATCAAGGATATGCGGATGCAGGCAAAACGCCTGATGTTCCTAGCGGTTACGGAAGTGCTTCTTTCTTCTCTAACTTAGGTGGAATGAGTTTTATAGCCTTAGTTTTAGTCGTGATCATGAGCAGCATGATGGTAGCAATGGAATTCTCAGGTGGAACGATCAAACTGTTATTGACACGTCCTTATTCCCGTAGTCAGATCCTGTTATCTAAATTGATCGTGACTTTATTATATGGACTTGTAACGCTCATTATCTTGATCGTCGTCAGCTACCTCTGTTCCTTTATGCTGCCACATCAATCAGCGTTCCTGCCAATGGCAACTTACACAGGCTCATTAAGTGCTTTTGATATCGCACTTCGCTCGATTGCGATCTCCTTTGTACTGATGATCGTATACGCAAGCTTGTCCTTCTTCTTCTCATCTGTAATTCGCTCGCAAGCGCTAGCGATCGGTGTTGGCTTAGGTGTGATGTTTGCCAGCAATATCTTAGGAGGGATCTTACAAATCGCGATCGGCAAATACGAATGGATCAAGTGGGTATTTTTCAACCTGCTGAACATTAATTATTATGCTATTGGAGATAAGATTCCCGGCAATCTTGATTTTTGGCAGGCATTAGTCGGCTTAGCGATCTATACCGTTATTATTCTCGGATTAAGCTTCTATATCTTCAAAAAACGAGATGTTGCTTTAACGTAACAAAAAAAGAGTCCATATATGGACTCTTTTTTATTTGCTGCGATTATCGGTATGATAAGGACAGGTCGTCACATGATCGTCAATGATGCCGATCGCCTGCAAGTAGGAATAAATGATGACCGGACCAACGAAGGTAAAGCCGCGTTTTCGTAGATCTTTACTGATTTTCTCTGATAACTCATCTTTTGCCGGGAGCTCCTTATCGCTTTTCCGATGATTGACGATTGGCTTATTGTCAGTAAACTGCCAGAAATAATTTGCTAAGCTGCCAAACTCTGCTTGTACACGAAGCGCACTTTTAGCATTTTTTCGTACACCATTTACTTTCAGTTTATTACGGATAATCCCTGGATTTTGCAGGATCTCGGTAATTTCTTCATCAGTCATGGCAGCACAGCGATCAATATCAAATCCGAAAAAAGCTTCTTGATAGGCGTGTCTCCGATGTAAGATTATTTTCCAGGAGAGACCAGCCTGCGCACCTTCTAAATTAAGCAACTCAAATAAATAGTTGTCATCGTAACTTGGGAATCCCCATTCGGTATTGTGGTAAGCTTCCATTACTTCATCGTTTTGTGCCCATGTACAAATCGTTCCTTCTGTCATTTTCTCACTCCACTCTATTAGTCAAAAACATATAAGACACTGATCACAACTGCGAAAAACAAACCTGCTAGTGCCCAGATAAAGCGCCCTTTCCATTCCATAACGGCTATGCCGATACAGGCTGCCAAAAAAAGTAGACGCGCCCAAATCGGTATGGATGCGAGAACAGGAACGCCTCTCCAAATCAATGCCCAACCACTAAGTATGCCGGCAAGTATCGTTATACCTAAAAGAAGCACTCTGGTCCTCAAAGCGAGGCACATCCTCTCAATATGTATTTCTTACTCTCATTATAGAACGTTTGTTCCTGCTATGCAAGCAAAAACCCAAGCCGATTAATAGCTTGGGTCATACTTTTATTTAGGCTTCGCTCAACTTGCCGCGCAATACCATAGGTAAGATACCGCCGTGTCGATAGTAATCGATCTCCACCTCGGAATCAAAGCGGACAACTGCTTGAAATTGTATTTTTTCACCAGTTGGTTTTACTGCTGTTACTGCAACAAGATCGTGTGGCAGAACAGATTCATCGATTGCGACATGAATCGTTTCGTCTCCAGTCAATCCAAGTGAATCGGCATCTTCCCCCGCTTGATATTGAAGTGGTAAGACACCCATCATTACGAGATTGGAACGATGGATACGTTCATAGCTTTTCGCGATAACTGTCTTGATACCTAGTAGATTAGTACCTTTCGCGGCCCAATCACGGGAAGAACCCATGCCATAATCATCGCCAGCCAAAATGACAAGCCCGGTGTTTGTTTGCTGATATAATCTGGATGCATCATAGATTGACATCACTTCTTCTGTCGGCCAATAAGTCGTATACCCGCCTTCTGTTCCAGGAGCAATCTGATTTTTGATCCGAATGTTGGCAAAGGTTCCGCGCATCATTACCTCATGATGCCCTCGGCGTGAACCGTACGAGTTGAAATCGCGGATCTTCACGTCGCGTGACTGTAAATATTGACCAGCGGGAGTATCTTTTCCGATTGCTCCGGCTGGAGAAATATGGTCCGTCGTGACAGAGTCAGCAAATTTTCCAATTACACGCAAATCATTCAATGCTTCTACCTTACCTGCTTCTTTCGCTAGGTTTTCAAAGAATGGCGGATTAGCGATATAGGTAGAAGCATCATCCCATTGATAAAGCGGTTCGTCTGTAGTTTCGATCGCATTCCACGTTTCATTTTCTGTAAAGACATGTTCATACTGTTCACGGAAAAGTTCTGGTGTGACCGTTGCTTCTACTAATGCTTTTACTTCATCTGTTGCCGGCCAAATATCTTTCAGATAAACTGCTTCGCCATTTTGATCGTAGCCGATCGCCTCACCTTGCAAGTCGATATTTGTTGTCCCAGCAAGTGCATAGGCAACGACAAGCGGTGGTGAAGCGAGGAAGTTCGCTTTTACTAAAGCATGGATTCTTCCTTCAAAATTACGGTTCCCACTTAATACAGCAGAAACCAGCAAATCGTTATCTTGAATAGTGGTTTCGATTTCTTCTTTTAAAGGACCGGAATTACCGATACACGTTGTACAACCGTAACCAACCAAGTCAAAGCCTAGTTTCTCCAAGAATGGCAGTAAACCGGCCTTCTCCAAATAGCCAGTTACGACTTTAGAGCCCGGCGCTAATGATGTTTTAACGAATTTAGGAACTTCTAAGCCTCTTTCTACAGCTTTTTTAGCCACTAAACCGGCACTGAGCATAACATAAGGATTGGATGTATTGGTACAGCTTGTGATTGCAGCAATCGCGATCGATCCGGTTTTCATTACTGCTTCATCGCCGTTATGAAATTTCACGACCGCTTCTTTGTCTAAATCAGTCTTTTCCAGACCGAAGCCTTGGTTACCACTTGGAGCTACGATCGATTGTTGGAAAGTCTCTTTCATTTTTGAAAGCGGGATTAGATCTTGTGGACGTTTTGGTCCAGCTAAGTTAGGTTCAATATCAGATAGAACGATTTCGAGCGTATCCGTATAGGACGGCTCTGGTTTATCTGGAGTGAAAAATAGATCATTTGCTGTTAGATATTTTTCAACTAAATCGATCTGTTCTTCAGAACGGCCAGTTAAACGCAGGTAAGTAAGCGCCTCTTTATCCACAGGGAAAAAGCCGCAGGTCGCACCATATTCTGGAGCCATGTTGGCTACTGTTGCCCGGTCCGCAAGTGGTAGTTCGGAAACACCTGGTCCGTAAAATTCCACAAATTTGCCCACTACTTTTTTCTCACGCAGTGCTTGGGTGACTTTCAAAGCAAAATCAGTTGCTGTCGCGCCGTTAGGCAATGCGCCTGTTAATTTGACACCAATGACTTCTGGGATAGGGAAATAAGACGGCTGTCCAAGCATTCCTGCTTCGGCTTCGATTCCGCCGACTCCCCAACCAAGTACGCCAAGGCCATTGATCATGGTCGTATGGCTATCTGTTCCTACTAATGTATCTGGAAAAGCTGTAACTTCCCCGTCTTTTTCCAACACATTTACGACGTTCGCCAGATATTCCAGATTGACTTGATGCACGATGCCAGTTGCTGGTGGGACTGCGCGATAATTGTCAAATGCTTTTTGCGCCCAATTTAAAAATTGATAGCGTTCCATATTGCGCTCAAATTCCAGATTCATATTGATTTGTAGTGCTTCCGGCGTCGCGTAACTGTCTACTTGGACGGAGTGATCGACCACGAGATCAACAGGAATCTCAGGGTTGATTTTTTCTGGATCGCCGCCAATATCTGCCATCGCTTTTCGCAGTGACGCCAGATCCACGACTGCCGGAACTCCGGTAAAGTCCTGCAAGATCACGCGCGCTGGTTTGAATGGAACTTCCCCCTTGTTTTCTTTTTTTGGCTGCCATAGCGCTAGCTTTTCGACATGACCATCTTGGATCACTTTTCCGTCTGACTGTCTAATGACCGATTCCAGTAATACCCGAATCGAATAGGGTAGTTTGTCGATCTTCGTATTCAGTTCGTCTTCTACACTTTTTAGTTGATAATAATGATACGTTTTATTATGCAATTCAAAGGATGACTTCGCTTTTTCTTTCCATTTAGGCATTTTCGCTTCCTCCTTATTCTCGAAACGGTTGCGAGTACATCTTTTATTTTACTTAAATATCTTTGATAAGTAAACTAATTGTTTTTAGAAATAATCAATAAGTTTTACTTATACAAAAAAATCTACCTCAAAAGGTAGATTTTCAGCTAATCCATTGCTCATCGCGCTAATATAAGTAAATTACCGGCGTCAAGATTACGGATAAAAGAATCGATTTGTTCTTCGGTTAGATCAAAATCTTCTAACAGATTTCTGACAGTCTTATCATCTGTCTTGGAAAACCATTTGGCGAATGGACCAGCTGCATATAGAGCGCCGTAATCAGGATTATAAACTTGCGGGATAACCAAACCTCCGCTTAAAGATTGTAAGATTCCTGAAATAACGCCAAACGCATTTTCATTTACTGGATGTTCCAAGGAAATATTTTCCGCTTCAATAAACGCATTGATTTCTTCATTGGAAGATTTGACAAGCAACGAGATATCTTCTTTGTCGTAGCCTTCTGCAATCAAATTCTCAATGGTGGTTTTTGCGGTTTGAATATCTAATACGGTGTAAACTTGCCATGGTTTCATACGGATCATTCCTTCCTATTTTCTAATAATAAGGCCTTTAATTCATCGACGGAAAGTGTATTCAGGAGTTTTTCGCCTGGTTGGATGATGTCGTCGATCAATGCTTGTTTTTTCTTCTGTAAGTCGAAGATCCTCTCTTCTATTGTACCCTTTGCGACCATTCTTATAACCTGTACGACATTTTTTTGTCCAATACGGTGAGCACGGCTAGCTGCTTGTTCTTCCACTGCCGGATTCCACCATAAGTCATATAAAATCACGGTATCCGCACCCGTCAAGTTAAGTCCTGTTCCACCAGCCTTCAAGGAAATCAAGAAAATATCTTTTCCTCCCTCATTGAACGCATTGACTAAATTCACTCGTTCTTTAGAAGGTGTTTGGCCGTCCATATAAAAATATTCCATGCCAATTTTTTTCAGCTCAGACTGGATAATACCAAGCATACTTGTAAATTGGGAGAAAATCAGCATCCGCTTACCATTTTCTCTTGCTGTTTGGATCGTATCCAGCAGTTGGAGTAATTTCCCGGAACCGCCTTGATAGCCGTCGACAAATAAAGTTGGATCGCAACATATCTGGCGAAGGCGCGTCAATCCGGCTAGCAATTTCATCCGGTTCGTTTCATCATCCTGGGCAAGTTCTGTTTGGATTCGCTCTAAGTATGCCAGATAAACGACTTTTTGTTCTTCGGTCAATTCAGAGTATAAATTCGTTTCGATCTTATCGGGTAGCTCTTTAAGCACATCTTGTTTGATTCGTCTTAACAAGAATGGACGGATCATACGGGCGATCTGATCGTTTTCCAACAGTTTGAATTTTCGTAGTGAGGGGAAAAATCCCGGCATTAGGGTTTGAAAAATCGTCCACAACTCATCTAGATTATTCTCCAGTGGCGTCCCGCTGAGTGCAAAAGTTTGATAGCGATGAAGCGCCCGAACAGCTTGTGATGTCTTTGTATGATAATTTTTCACTGCTTGCGATTCATCTAGGATAACAGACGAAAAAGTATGCTCTTGGAAAGAGGTGATATCCTGCCGCAGCGAAGGATAAGAAATCAAATAAACCGCATTTGATTCTAGATTCGCGATGATCGTTTCCCGATTTTGCTTGTTGCCGTCAATGATCTGCACCTTTAAAGCTGGAGCGAACTTCTCAAATTCATTTTGCCAGTTGTATAAAAGCGATGCTGGGGTAACGATAAGGATCGGGTCAAGCGCCTCCGCTCCCTCGATCTCCGATGCTAAGAAAGTGATCGTCTGTAGGGTTTTTCCAAGTCCCATGTCATCAGCTAAAATCCCGCCCAATTGATATTTTGCCAATGATTTCATCCATTCAAAACCAACGATTTGATAATCTCGCAGTTCTGCTTGGATATTAGTTGGCAATGTGAAAATCTCCTCTTGAAATGCCGTGATGTCTTCAATCAAATGTCTGAAACTGCGTGTGAACTTTCGATTTTCATTGGGAGTACTGGCAATCGTGTCATAGATCTGTAGTCCGCGATAAAGCGGGACGTGAACTTCCGTAGTCAAATCTTTTTTACGAATATCGATCAATGTCAAGATTCGTTCCATCTGTTTGAAGCGCTCTTCTTCTAGCGAAATAAAATGACCGTTTTCCAAGCGATAATATTTTTTGTGTTCGCGGATCGCATTTAAGATATCCGGGACTTCTACTGGATCGATCCCTTTGAAATCAAAAGCGATCGATAAATAATTGAGTTCTGTCGAAACATCGAGTGTCGTTGTCGGCAGTACATCTTTTTCTACCAGTGTTTCTAATTCTTCGTCCAAATAAACATCCGCAAGCGCTGATAAAGCCGGGACTGTACGTGCATAGAACTGGTAATAAGATGCTTCTTTATCATCCACGACTAGCTGATTAGAAGAGATATGCAGCGGCGCATTCTCGATGATCTGCATAAAATGCGTCTCTTTTTCCACATCGCGAATGATGATCGCGGCTTGATTTTCCAACTGTTCCTCGATTTGGAAGGGATGAAAACTTTGCTCGCCATAGTGATAAGCAATGTCAACAGTGTGCTGTCTCTCCACTTTCTGAACATGCACTTCGATTTCCAGCGGTCTTTTCACCAAACGATCCTGAATCGCTGTGTCGATCTCTAGTTCGCCGCTCTTTTGCAAACTCGGAAGCACGTAAGAGATCACTTCGCTAAGCTGCTGTTCGCTGAATTGTACGATTTCATTCTTCGTAATATGTTGAAAAGAAATAAACGGTTGCAGCGCCTGCCAATCCTCAGTAGATAGCGCGTAGAAAGTTCCATCCAAAAAAAGCAGACGGTAGCTTTCTAAAAAGATCGACTGCTGAACATCTTCCATTTCCAAAATGTAGTGAGCTTCGCTATCTTTATTTAATTTAAAGGTAAAATCTGGTTTTGTCGTTTCAAGTACGATACGGTTATATTTGAATAAGGCTTCTTTATCACGCATCACTGTCAAAGAAGCATCTTGCCCGTCCAACAGTTGCAACAACTCGGTCGCGAATGTCGGCGGGATGATCAACTGTTTTTCTTCCTCATAACTCTTACTCCAATAGATCGTATCGGTATCATACATTTCAGCTACTTTACTGATTTGGAATAAATGCTGGAGAATCTGCTGGTCTTTTTCGGAAAAGTAATATTCGTTAGGATCATAAGTGAAATTTTTATTAAAGCTGACTAATTGCTGTTTATCAACGGCTGTAACAAAATTACTGATATTTTTCACCACATAATCACGCTCTGTCCCAACTTTGATCTCAAGTGACAGACTGGTACCATCCTCTTCGATTTTCAGCCGGAGAAAATAACCGACATGGAGCTTTTTCTTTTGTGATGCCCCGCTGTCATAATGTGCGGATAGATTTTCTTGAAATAAAGATAAAAGTGTCGCGGCTTCTTGCTGTAAAATACGGTTTTTAAAATTGATTTTATTTTTCTGCTGATTTTCTTCTTCTATCTGCAGAGAAACGGCATAAACATGTTCGCAATACTGCTTTTCGGCAAATGTCTGGCAGCTGCAGTGATAATTCCCGTTATTATCGTCTTTGACCGTTTCGTGATCTGTAAACATCGTTTTATAGATGGAAGAATCTTCAGGCACGCGAAATGCAGTCATCGCATTTTCTTTGAACAGCGCCCGTCCCTTTTGCTTGATACTATATGGGATCATTTGTTTTTCAAGTGAAATATACACTGAAATTCCTCCTCTATTTCTCTCTTACTCTAATATATCATTATACAACAACTCGCAGGCAGTTGCTATGATAAGGCAAAAAAACGCTCCGTATCACGGAAAATGCTTTTTTAGGCAGTAAAAACCGCAATTAGCATCATCCATTTTACGAAGCATTTCTTATCAAAGCATATGAATAAATTCCGTCGTGCTACCGTGATTAGTGGCAGTGACTTCTAACCGAACTGGAATACGTTCTTTCAGTTCCGGC
Source organism: Listeria grayi DSM 20601 (assembly GCF_000148995.1). GTDB lineage: Bacteria > Bacillota > Bacilli > Lactobacillales > Listeriaceae > Listeria > Listeria grayi. The sequence goes on along the minus strand of NZ_GL538352.1, from coordinate 596,930 downwards.
ACATGGGAAATAATTCCGACTAGGCGCCCGCTCTCTTGTGTTTCTAGTAGGCACTCTACAGCCATTTCGAGTGATTCGGGGTCTAATGTGCCAAATCCTTCATCAATAAACATCGTTTCCAAGGAGATTCCCCCAGCCATCTCTTGAACGACTTCTGCCAGGGAAAGTGCCAGCGCAAGAGAGGTTTTAAAGCTTTCACCTCCCGAAAGCGTTCGCACATGGCGCATATAGCCTGTATATGCGTCATAAACTTCTAATTCGAGTCCACTTTGTGCGTTCCCCTTAGAACGGTCCAGTTTGCGGCTGAGCTGAAATCTGCCACCTGTCATTTTTGCAAGACGCAGATTAGCTCGTTCGATGATCGTGTCGAGGAAAGCTCCTAGCACATAACGTTCAAAAGTGAGTTTGCGTTCATTTTTCCCTCGTGCCGTATCTGCTAAGAATCCGAGTTCAGCATATTTCTGCTCTTGTTTAGCAACATGGTGCATTTCTTTTTCAAAACGTTGGAAGTTCTCTCGCTTGAAAGTCAGGCGATCACGAAGTTTCACGGTCTGCTCTTCCAAACGTTCCCTTTGCTGTTGTTTCTCTTGCCAGACTTCTTCTAAGTGATCTAGATCCGGATAAGTTGTATTTGCGAGCTTAGTCGATAGATCCTGATACCTTGATTTGGCGATTTCAAAGTCATTTTGGAAAGCTTGGATCTGCTTTTCGAGTTTGTCCATTTCCTCATCGGTAAGTGACGCTTGCTTATAAGCGTCATACGAAGCAAATTCTTGTTCTTTTAGCAATTGCTTGAAACTTGCACGTTCTTCGTCCAATTCTTGCTGCGTGCGTGCCATATCCTGCTTCACGTTGCCTTTCGCAGCATCTTTACGGCTAACTTCTTCTATTATGCTGTGAAGTTCTTCTTGCAGTTGTTTTGCTTGTTTATCATGGCTGACGATCTGTTCTTGTAGCTGCTGCTTTTCTTGTTGAAACTTTTGTAGATTTTGGTATTCTGCTGGTATTTCCTGTTCCAAGAAAGTTCGTTCGGCGGCTATTTGTTCGCTTTGCTGTTTGAGCGTTTCATAGCTTTGCTGCTGTTTCGTAATGGTCTGTTCTAGTTCTTGCTGGGCAGCGATCGCTTTCTCTATTTCCAAGTGAAGTGTTTGCTTGGTCTGTAGCATCCTCTCAGCTTCGGCGGCTTGAGAAGCAAGCTTTTGCAAGGCTTCAGTAAGGCTGGCGATGTTGGCGTTTATTTCTTCTGCATTTGGCAGCTCTTCCCGTGTCAATTGGCTCATTTGCCAGGTTATTTGTTGATTTTCCGCCTTTAATTGTTCTTTTTTACTCTGCAAATGCTGTAAATCTTCTTGTGTTTGTGCCAGTAATTCCAGATCCACTTCGTTGCTGAAAACGGCTAGCTCTGGATGCGTAGTGGAACCACATACTGGGCAGGCTTCTCCTTCGTGCAGATGACCGGCTAAGACGGCGGCTTGCTGATTTTTTTGCTGGGATTCTAGCGCTTCCACCTGTTCTTCCAGCGGTGCTAATTGCTGTTCATAGGCAGCTAGTTGCCCCAGAGTTGAGGCTTGCTTTTCTCTGTAAATGGTTAATTCCGCAAGTTGCTGTTTTTTTTGACGCCAAATTTCTAATTCACGTTCCTGTTGTGCACTTTCATTTGCCCGCTTTAATTGGTTTATTTCCACATCCACAAGCTGTTCTTTTTGCCGATCAAATCCCGCTTTTTGCTGCTCCAGGTCTTTGATTTGCTGCGCATTCTGTTCTAAAGCTGCTGCTAACTTTGCCAACTGCTCGTCTTCTGCCTTGGTTTTTAAAGCTTCCCATTTTATGATTTTTGGTTCTAGATTTTCCAAATAATAGAACGTTTTGCGTCTTTCTTCGATCCAACCTGCTTTAGCTTCGATAGCGTCGCTTTCTTTCCGGATCGTCTGCAAACGTGTGGTCGCTTCGGCTAGTTCGCGTTCGATCTCAGCTAGTTCACGTTCCCGTTTTGTAAGCCTTGCTTTGAGCTGTATGCAGTTTGCATCTTGAGATTGGAGGCGCAGTGCTTGTTTGGCACGCTGTAGGGTGTGGATTTGAGACTCGACTGCTTCTTGTTTAGCCTCGAATTGCGCTAATTCTGCTTGATATCGTTCTAAGTATTGAAAATCCGTTTGGATATTTTTTGCGAGTGTCCATTTTTCTGCAGCTTCATCTGCTTCTTTCCGCACTTTTTTCAACTGCAGTTCGCTCTCGATCTGTTCTTCTTCTTTTTGGCTGATCTCTGTTTGAAATTGCTGGCTGATTTCCTCAGTCGTCATCCCGCTGAGCATGGCCTTTTCATCTAATCCATTTTCTGCAAGCAATATTACCGCTTGACGTTTTTGCTGGATCTCATCTGCCAATTTTTTCTCTTTTTCCCATAACTTATCTTCCATTTGCTTATAAATATAGGTGTGTGCTAGCCGCTGTAAGATTGCTTCTTTTTCTTTGCTGTCTGATGTCAGCAGTTCGCGAAATTCGCCTTGCGGGATCATCAAGATCTGGCGGAACTGATCGACTGTCAGCTGCATGAGTTCACTGATCTTGCTATCGACATCACGAATCGCACTGGCGAGCAGTTTTTCTTCGCCATCCATGATTTCATATAAGACCGCTTTTTGGTTGACGGTACGTGTACCCTCACCGCGTTTTTTTGTGATCTCCTGTTGGGGTGTTCGTTCGATTCGGAAGATCCGTGTTCCTAATTTAAAAAGAAGACTCACCTCTGTCAGTTCGTCCGCACTCGCATAATGGCTTCGCATGGAGATTCCATCACGATCGCTGGTATTGTTTTTACCAAAGATCGCAAAACTGATCGCATCGAAAATGGTCGATTTACCTGCTCCCGTTTTTCCGGAAATGATAAAAATCTGTTCGTGCTGTAGTTCCGTAAAATCAATTGTTTCTTTACCCGCATATGCGCCAAAAGCCTGCATCGTTAATTTTAAAGGTTTCAATTTTCATCCGCTCCTCTGACTTCGGCAATAACTTCCTCTAAGACCTCGTTTTGATCAGCCGATAATGTTTCTCCCGTTGTATAATGGAAGAACTGCTGGAATAAATCACGTTCGTCCTTTTGGATCACTTCTTTAAAAGCTTCTTTTTTCGCCTTTTCAAGTCTTGGCTTCACACGTTCCAAGTGCAAGATATTCGGATAAAAGGCGCGTAATTTTCCAATTGGATCGATCAACGCACCAGCGTCTAGCAAACGAATTTGTAAATAATCTTCCGGGGAACCATCTATATGAGTCGTGAGTGCTTCCAATGTCCCTGTCAATATCCGCATATCGTGGACAGGCGTTAATTCGCGTTCGTTCACAGAGATCAGCCCTTCTGCATCCCATTCGACGATCCGGACGCTTTTATGATCTTCGGCCTCGGAGAAGGAATATTTGAGCGGCGAACCGCTGTAATGGATGGTCGGATGTTTGATTGCATGTGGGTGGTGCAAGTGACCAAGCGCGGTATACGTAAACGCTTCAAAGAATTGGGTCGCGACACGGTCGACATTCCCAATTGCCAGTTGACGTTCGGAATCACTTGGAACTCCGCCGGCAACAAAAGCATGCCCAATCAATACCTGTGCTTTCGTCGGGTCCCAGTTTCTCTTGATTTCCGCAACGACACGCTGCATGGCATCTTCATGACTGCGAATAGCATCATCTTGAAAAATCTCTCTTGCTTGAGCCGGTTCATGATAAGGAACAAGCCAAAATTGCGTATCATCTAGCTCGATCGGCTGCATCTTATTTGTCAATTTCCCCTTTAAAAACAGCTTGTTATTTTCATACCATGTCGAGCCGAAAGCAAGCCGCTCTTGACTGTCATGATTGCCACTGATCGCTAAAATCGGAAAGCGATGTTCTACATTCCAAGTCTGCAGCACTTCATCTAATAACTCTACCGCGTCTGTAGGCGGGATCGAACGATCATAAAGGTCACCTGCAACGATGATAGCATCTACTTTTTCTTCGAGCGCGATGGTCGTGATTTGTTTCAATACCTCTCGTTGCTCCGCAAGCATCGACACGCCGGCAACGATTTTACCTAAATGCAGATCGGCTGTATGTAAAACTTTCATGTTCATCCTCTTTTCTATTCCAAACTAGAAGTTTTTAATGCAAATTCCGTGTTTTTTCAGTATACTTAATAGTAACAAAGATTAGTCAATTTTGGGAGTGAAGATTTTGTTTTATAAATTTGCCAAAGGCGTTGTTGCCGTCATTTTATTTCTTATCGGCGGCCATTTTCGTATACAAAACAAAGAGAAAATCATTGAAGGTCCTTTTGTTGTCGTCTCTCCGCATTCGACTTGGATCGAGATCCTCTATCTGGGCCGTGCGCTCACACCGCAGCAGATTTATTTTATGGCGAAGCAAGAACTCTTTAAGAACAAAGTGTTCAGCTGGGTCCTCCTCCATTTAGGAGCTTTTCCAGTCAACCGCGAAAAGCCGGGACCAAGTGCTATCAAAGCGCCAATCAAGCTGCTTCGCTCAGGGAAAGTGGTAGGTATCTTTCCAAGCGGCACACGCAATACCAGTAATATCCAGTTAAAAAGAGGTGCTGTGACGATTGCCTACAAAGCAGGCGTTCCAATGCTACCCGCAGTATATGAGGGTCCAAAAACAGTGAAAGAACTGCTAAAACGCAAAAAAATCACCATTCGTTTTGGTGATGCGATCGATTTTGAATCCACAGAACAAGAACAAAAAGAAATATTAGAAGAAAAGTCACAAGCATTGATGGAAACATTTACGAAATTACGAGCAGAAATAAAAGAAACGGATATCAAAAAATGATATCCGTTTTTCTTATTAATGTACGTCTGTTAAAATATCGGATTTGCTAAGACCAGCTTTTTCAAGAACGCTACCGATCTTAGAAGAAGCTTCAGCTAATTTCTTATCTGCTGCAGCAGTATCGCGCTTAGGCGTTTGCAATGCTTTTGCTTCATCGGCATAGCCTTCCGCTAATTGATCTACCCCTGCTTGCAGGTCTTTTTGATATTTACCAAGCTTCGCGGGAACTTTTTCTTTTTTCAGTTCATCGCTTGCTTGTTGTGCAGATTCGCTAGCTGGTTTAGCTGCTTTTTTAAGATCTGCTTCCGAAGGTTTTGGATCTAGCCCAGTCATATTTTGATAAGCGCTTAGATCATGTACTTTGTCGCTGACTTTATCAGAAAGGTTCATGTAGTAGTCTAACACGGTTGTCTTAGAAACACTTTTCGATTTGTCCTTGTTTGAATCATTGCCGGAACCACACGCTACTAAAGCTACTGCTAATAGTAGAGTAAAGGCTGCTACGAGCCATTTTTTCATTGCTAAATTCCTCCTTGGTTTGCGGTGTCTTGGGAGTCTGCCTATTTTACTGGCCGCGTCAGTAGGGAACTCTCGCCATTACACGTGCTGATTTTTCATATGTTACTCGCGATGTAACTTATTATATTATAAACATTTTACTAAATGATTACAACATTATTTCGTCAGTTCTCCAGTTGTTAAAAGTCGGCGCTCTGCTGCTTTAAATTGGTAATACATGGCAATTCGCCATGGAACAATCATCGCAAATGCCATGATCCAAAACATCCCTGGTAATTCACTGACATCTACACTGCCACTGATCCAGTATTTGATAAAGATTCGGATCAAAAGTAGTGCCATCAAAATAATGGGAAATGCTTTGGTTCTCTTGATATAGATAAAATTATCTTTCGCTGTAAACTTTGTCGTTGCGATCAAAATAACTGAGAAAATCAATCCTAGAACCACCGCTTCGATAATATCAAGCGTCGTCACCCAAAAATACGGGATCACAAACATCAATGCGCCAGTTGACATCATAATTGGCGGAATCAGGATACCTTTTACATTTGCCGGGCGTTTCGATGCTTTCATCCGAATAAAGATGATTCCTGTCCCGAAAATAAATGTTATGATGATTGATACAAGTAATGACACAATCATTCCTCCCTATGCAATTCAATTCCGCCATTTATTATATACGTTTTTCAAGAAAAACACAAAATTGAGCTATTCGATATCCATTCCGCTTTTTTGCAGCTGATACATCGAATAATACACACCTTTTTCGCCAATGAGACTCTCATGTGTCCCGCTTTCGATGATGCTTCCTTTTGCAAGCACAAGAATCAGGTCTGCGTCTTTGATCGTCGATAATCGATGCGCGATCGCGATCGTTGTACGCCCTTTCCGCATTTTTTGAAGTCCTGTCTGAATCAGTGTTTCTGTTTCTGTATCGATGTTGGCAGTCGCTTCATCTAACACCAAGATCTGCGGATTGGTCACCACCGTCCTAGCAAAGGAGATCAGTTGTCTTTGTCCACTTGAAAACGAAGCGCCCCGTTCAATCACTTTATGATCATATTTCCCATCTAACGTTTGGATAAATTTATCCGCCTGAACAAATTCTGCTGCTGATTCGACTTCTTCATCAGAGATATTTTTATTGTAAAGCCGGATGTTGTCCTTAACATTTCCGTAAAACATAAAACTGTCCTGCAAGACTAATCCCATTTTCTTGCGCAGTTCTGCGATCGGATAGGAGCGAATCGACTTGCCATCAATCAAAATCTCGCCACGCTCAAACTCATAAAAGCGCATCATTAGATTGATGATCGAACTTTTCCCACTACCAGTATGCCCGACTAAGGCAACAGTCTGCCCAGGTTCCGCGGTAAAACTGATATGCTTGAGGACATCATTTCGTCCGTCATAGGCGAAAGAAACATCTTGGAACTCGATTTTAGCGGCACTGATACGGTTTTCTGAAGTTTCCAGCTGTTTCGGCGCCGCTTCTTTTTCATCCATGACCCGAAAAACCCGTGCTGCCGAGGTAATTGCTTCTTGATAGATCGCCAGCCGCTCCATAACTGCATAGATTGCTTCTAAAAAGCGGTCAAAGTAAGATATGAAGGCATAGATCATCCCGATCGCTACAGTGCCTGTAAGCGCGTTAACACCGAAGAAGCTTAATATCACTACGACTGCGAAAGCATAGAGCAGATCGATCGCAGGCCCAAGTAAGAGCGCATTGAACTTGATGTTTTTTAAACTTACGTTATAGTAATCCGCATTTATCTCCTCAAACTCACTTGTCAGCCGTTTTTCTTGATTAAACTGCTGAATGATCGACATCCCGGAGATCGACTCGCTGATATTGGCATTTAGCTGACTCAGCTTCTCCCGACGTGCTCGGTAAAATTTGGAACTGTACTTCCGATAAACAAAGATGATCAACAAAATCAATGGGAAGACGATCAGACTATAAAGTGCTAATGTCACGTCCAGCGCAAACATTGCCGCATAGATACCGATCAGCATGAAGAAGCTTTGGATCGCAGTAGATAGAACATCGATAAACATATCTTTGACCGCTTCCGTATCATTCGTCACCCGCGAAACAATACTTCCGGCCGGCGTTTTATCGAAATAACGCATTCCCAGCGACTGTAATTTCGAAAAAATATCGACCCGCATCTGTTTGATGATCTTAAAAGCAATTTTTTGAAAAAGGAATAATTGAAAATATCGAATGATCGATTGTCCCAAGATAATACCGAAATAGCCAAAACTAAAAATCAAAATAATTTTTGTCGAAATATCCAATTTTGTTAAATGATCATCCAAAAACGTCTTGATCACAAGCGGCGCAAAAACATCTGCCACTGTCGCTAATAAAACCAGTACCATGATAACGATCAATAGTGGAATATGATATTTCGTGTAGCTAAGCATTCGTTTGATGACATATCGATGCTCTTTTCCTGACATCGTCGTCAGTTCCAGCTCTTCTACCGTTTTCTCCATTTTATTCGCCCCCTTTCTCTAAAGATTGTTCAAGCTGCTGATTACGGAACATTTCGGCATACCAACCATCTTGCGCCATAAGTTCCGAATGCGTCCCGCGCTCAATGATCCGGCCACCATCAATAACAATAATGACATTGGCATGTTCGACTGAACTAAGTCTGTGAGCCGCGATTATCGTGGTTTTATCAGTACGCGTTGTTTTAAGATTATGCAGGATCTGCTCTTCGGTTTTTGCATCAACCGCAGAGAGAGCATCGTCCAAAATCAATAGTTCTGGATCTAAAATCAAAGCTCTAGCAATCGCCAAGCGTTGTTTTTGTCCACCGGAAAGTGAAACCCCGCGCTCCCCGACCACAGTTTGATAACCTTGCTCAAATCCGACTATATCTTCATGGACGGCCACTAGATCAGCAACCTGCTCTACTTCTTCATGTGACGCCTCTGGTTTCCCGAAACGAATATTCCCTTCAATCGTTGTCGAAAACAAAAACTGATCTTGCGGAACATAGCCGATCGAACTTCGAAGTGCTTTCAACGAGTATTGTTTGATCGATCTCCCGCCAATTTTGATTTCCCCTTCGTAGTCATCAAATTCCCGCATCAATAGCTTCAATAATGTCGTCTTCCCGGCGCCTGTTTTCCCAACGACCCCAAGCGTCCCGCCAGCTGGAAGTATAAAGTCGATCGCTTTCAAAACAGCTTCATTTTCATCAGGATATGTGAACCTTTCCAGATTCATTTGAATCGCTCCAGAAGGCTTGGTTGTGATTGCCCCTTCTTCTTCAATAATATCCTCTTTTTCATTCAACAAATGCATGACCCGGTCGTAAGAAGCGCTTCCGCGTTGGATGACATTATACAAAAAGCCAAACGCCAACATCGGCCAAATCAATAAGAATAAATAGTTCGTAAACGCGATGACCTGTCCAATCGTCAAAGAACCATCCACTACAAACTTAGAACCAAAAATGATAGATAATACAAAGGAGATCCCAACGATCACAGAAATCATCGGTTCGAATAAGGCATCGACTTTTGCAACCGAAACATTATTTTTCACGACCACTTCCGCTTGATTGCTAAAGTCCTGAACATCCTCTTTTTCTTGACCAAATGTGCGTGTTACTTTAATTCCGGAAATACTTTCCTGCGTTTTATCATTTAATCTTGAAAAAGATTCCTGCGCCTTGTGAAAGCGCGCGTGCATCCGTCTTCCCAGCATCGAACTCCCAAGCGCCATAAACGGCATCGGGAGAAGCGCGATCAGCGTCAGTCGCCAATCGATCGTGATTGCCATCGTAATAATGACTGTACTGCCGGTCAATACAGAATCCGCTAACTGAAGCACACCTGCTCCCGCCACTTGTTGGATCGCATTGATATCATTCGTCGCATGCGCCATTAAATCCCCCGTACGATAACGTTGAAAGAAAAACGGCGACATTTTTGTAAAATGCTCGAACAGTCGCAGTCGCAATGTCCGCTGCAAACGATTATCAGAACCAAAGATCATGTTCCGCCATACGTACCTTCCCAGATAAGTGAAAATACCAGTAACAACTAAGATCAGCATCCAATTAAATAATTTTTTGGAAGTGATCACCTGCTGAGTAATCGCATCAATCGTTATCCCGATGATTTGCGGAGGAATCAATTGGAGTAGAGAAATCATGAATAAAATGCTCACGCCTAATAAATAATGTTTCCACCTTTCCTTAAAAAACCAACTCAGCTCCTTAAAAATTTTCAAGCCCGTTCCCTCCTTTTTTGGACAAATAAAAAATAATGGACATTAACCTAAGTCCATTATTATCAAATATCATTTATCCAATTTTTATATACTATGCAATAAGAAGACACTTTTTTCCCTAAGGAAGCATCCCATAGGCATGGAAAGAAAATGGACAGAATAATAGCTGATAATAATGTTTTGCTGAATTTTTTCCTCGTAGTAAATTCATTTTCCATACCTCCTTCTTATTTTTCGCAACGATATTATTCTATCGTATCTAAAACAAAATTACAATAAGAAAAATTAAATTTTTCAAAAAAATTCAAAATAAAGAAAAAGAACTTGAGTTTCCCTCAAGTTCTAATCCTGTTTTTGCCCACAAAAAAACCTACTTGCATAGGAACGCAAGTAGGTTTCTGTAAAATCAATCGTTGGAATGATTGTTTTGGACTTGTGCAGCATGGGACGCAGTGTTGTCAACATCAGCTTTTAGTTTTTCATATTTAGCAGTGATGTCGCTTAGATTTTTATCTTTGTCCGCTAATTGTGCTGTCAATGTATTTTTTTGGCTTGTCAAATCAGAAACTTGTTGATTTAGTGTACCTAATTTTTGGTTAGCTGCATCTAATTCGGATTGTTTGGCGTTTAGCTGTGTTTGGATTTGAGCCACTTGTTGTTGACCTTCAGCGATTTTTTGTTGAATTTGCACATCTTTTTGTTGTAATTCTACATTTTTTTGTTGCATATCACGATCATATTGTTGTGATTTCACATCATATAGTTGTTGATATTGTGTGTAGTTTGCTTGTGCAGTGTTGTAGTTCGCTTTTAACGTTTGGATTTGTGTTTGCAGGTCACTTACTTGTGTGTTTAAATCATTTACTTGTTTTACTTTACTAGTAAGTTTTCCGTCTAAGGAATCTAATACTGCGTTAATTTGTTGAATCTTGTCTTCCTTACCATGTAAGATTGTGTTGGCAGCATCTGCGACGTATGTTCCCCCAACGAACATCACTACTGTCAGTGCTAAAGTAATAAAAACTCGGATCAAAACTTTTTTCATTTTATTGTTGCCCCCTCGGTATTTTTCCACTGGTATTCCTTCCAGCCTTTTCTAAGTATACGGATTTACGGAAACTTTACAAGACCTCCGTTACATCTTGCACACTTTGTAACTTTGCATGACAAAAGCACTTCTAAACCCTTTGATACCAATAGTTTAAACGTTTTTATTTTTTATAGATTTTGTAAAGCCTTTGTAAATCGAATATTCAAGCAGATGAATAGTAAGCCTTGATATTAAATTCTGATTATTCCAGCTATTAATTCAATGAAGTGAGTTGCAAGGTTTTTTCCGCTCTTGGTCGCCCTTACATTCTCAATTTTCTGACTTTATAGACTACTAACCGTTTTCTTTTTAATACCCCACTCTCTGCTCGGTTTAGCCAAATGTAATTTTATGCAACTTTCATGCATATAGAAAAAAATTTTTAAAAAGGAGTCATGTGTTACAAAAAGATATATTTGTAACTGTGTTTTCGCATAATAAGGGGGTTCATTTTGATTCAACACGTAAAACTTTTATTTCAAAATGTCAAAAAAGAGAATGATCAATTGTTTCATAAGCGCTATATTTGAATAAATTAGCCGTTATTTACTCATTGTTATTTTTTAAAGGGTACTAGGTTTTCATGAGCATAATTATTTTCCAAATGTGACGATATTATGGCGTACTTATGGATCAGTTCTTTCTTAATATCTTATACAAATTCCTTATAATGAATTAAATTCCATTGATTTATGCTTAGAAAGCTTCTTCTATTTCAAGTTAAGATCGTTTCTTATCAGCGGTTTATAAATTTGTCTAACTATCATTAAAATTAGTAGGAAATTTCCGATAATAACAAAAAACCCTTTCCATGACTTTGGTACGTGTCATTAGAAAGGGAATTTCTATAGATAATTAAATAATATGTGATAAATGCGTCGTATTATTTAGTTTCTTTTCCACTAGTATCTAGTCTAAAATAGCTACTTATAATAATACCTCAAATGTTTGGAAACGATCAAAACAGCTTTTTACTTCGATTTTTTCTTCGTTGATGCTTGGGCTGATTGTTTGTTCATTGCGCTCATCATTTGGTTGATTTTCTTTTGAGATGGCTTTTGACCCATTTGTGCCATCAAAATAAGCGAAAATCCAGTTATACCAACCGTTTTCACGTTTTAATCAAATTATAAAATTCTGCTAATTATTGGGTAAATCCATGCAGATGGTTTAATCAAAAAGACTTATTTAATAAATACGTCAGTAAGGAAACTTTATCAAATAAAAAAATTTTGTCAATGCGCTGCCTTTTCACTCGCAAAATTTGCTGATTTTTTTACTTTAATACACTTCCAAAATATCATCAAAGGCTATTCTCTCCATAACCTCTACAGGTAATTCAAATTGAACCATTTGGCTATCGGTTTCAAAGTAAACAGGCACCGCCCATTCTAACGTTAGTATCTCTCCCATTCCCTCGTAATCTCTTAATAGTACGCTGTCCCTATCTGTGACCGTCAAATAGTCCCTTAAATTAGCTTCCTGGAACACTTTGACCGTTACCCCTCTGTTATCCGCATGCGCTTCTTTGAGCGCCTGTAAGTTCTCCTGCATGGCTTGCTCGTCTATGACAGGCTTGTCTACTAAAGCGTATAGGCGTTCAAACTCTTTCAGTGTGTCCCTATGTTCTTTTAGAATAAATCCATTGTATTTTAGCATTCCTCTGTCCGTGTAAGTGTCTTGGCTGGATAAATTGAAAATATCTTCCATGTTATCCCTCTCCTATCATCTTATTACCTTTATTTTACGAACAAACGTTCTTATTATCAATAGGTATTTAGGCACAAAAAAAGCCCGTATAAACGAGCTTCCAGTTTTATTTCTTATTGAAAATTATTAAACCGCTTGCCAATATCCCTAACAAGCTAATAATTGTTGCACAGGTTCTTATAGCATAATCTGTACTAAATAATTTACTTTCGATATTATCATAAGTTGCGCTTAGATTATTGTAAATCATGCTAGGAGATAGAAATATCAATACACAAACGATTACTGCAAAAATACACATTATAATTTTTATTTTCATTTTCATTTACCTACCCTATTTTTTATATGTGAACGTTTTTCTATATTCAAAACCATATGGCTTATGGGCTTTCCCAGTGCCTTGCTTCTTGAACTCATGCTTGCCCCACCAAGTAACTTTTGTCAGCTTGTATACATCGTATTTTTTAGTAGCGTATACAACATAGGTAGCAATAGATACTTTTTTCACTTTCTTTTTACCTACTTTAGAAGGAACTTTGTATTCGCCGTCATACGAAACGCTATACTTTTTACTAATCGTAAAACCAACGCTTGTGCTAATTAATTTTTTTGTTGCCCCGAATGTTGCGGAGGTTGTAGCCGTTACGTCTTTTGTAAAATTAAGTTTCAATTTAAAACCAGGTTCTCCATTTAATTTTCTTACAACAGTTTTGCCTATGTAATCAGGTGCCTTTTTAACATGACGAATGTCATATTTGACGGCGCTTGTCCCTCCTGCCATAATTTTCGGAGGCGTGGTATTAGCATTATCTTTATCAGATACCACTCTAACGACATTTATTTTATCGTCTTTCAATGCACTATTTACTTTAAATTCTGCTGCAATATCGTCTGAATGGATAGTAGCAATGTTTTCGGCTGCTTTAGCATGGCTAGGGGAAAAAATAATAAAAGAAGCTAGCAAAGCAATAGCTATGAAAAATAAATTTTTCTTCAAGTTAATCATCCTTTTCTATGTAGTCTTAGTTGCGCAACAGTAATTATTTTAACATATTTTGTCTTTAAATTGTAATAAATATCTTAAACGGCTTATATTTTGTCTTAAACGACTGAAATTTTATGTAAATTTACAATTTCTGTATACAGAATCACATAATAAATAGGTATTTATGCCTGCTTATTTATACAGAAAAAGCCCTGTCAATTAGGCAAGGTGTCAAGGGCCATATTAAAATATTGGTTTTAGGCCACTGAAAATGTAGGTGAAAATCGTTTAAACGTTTTTACGATTTCACCTCTTTGTTTTCGCTATAACTCTTCATTCTATAAGAGGGCCCCGTAATTTGGATCAATTTAGAGTGATGGACCAACCGGTCCAGTAGCGCGTTGGTAAGCTTCTTGTTTCCAAATATTTCGGACCACTGGGATAGTGGGATATTGGTTGTAACAATCGTAGATTTTCTTTCATACCGCATATTAATCAGCTGAAAAAGTAAGTTGGAACCTTCTTTGGAGAAAGGTAAATAGCCGACTTCGTCGATAATCAACACCGAATAACCCGAATATTTTTTTAGCATCGTTTCGCTAGTTCCGCGCTTGTGAGCGCGGATCAAACGATTCACTAATTCAGTGCTCGTAATGAACAAACAACTTAAACCACGATCGATACATTCTAATCCAATTGAAACGGCTAAATGGGTCTTTCCAACACCACTATTTCCAATAAAGAGAATATTGTCATATGTGTCTAAAAAGCGTAATGTTAATAAATCCTGCATTTCCTTCTTTTTTATCCTTGGTTGAAAATCAAAATTGAAATCATGGAGTCGTTTGTGGTAGGGGAACATTGCACGCTTTAATACCTTTTTTTGACTTTCTTTTTTACGATAACTAATTTCTTGTTGGGTGAGCTCGAATAAAGAGTCTACAAGCGATTTATCACTTTTGGCAACCTCATCTAAATGGGCAGGTAGATTTTCTTTCATGCAAGATAAATTCAATTCGTTTAGTTGATTTAACAATTGATGGTAATGGGACATCATTTCCTCCTTATAGATCGTCATATGCATGTAAATTATCATCGACAAATCGCTCTAATTCTTCATCTTCTAAATATTTAAATACATCGGAACGCAAAATTTCAAGCGAGTCTTCGCGTTGATAATTAAGCGCTTTTTCACTTATAGGATGGGTTCGAATACATTTATCCCCATACCAAACAAATAGATTGTCCCTACGAATATCTAACGTCACTTCTTTCCCAATATATTTAACAGGAACAGAATATTTAGCATTTTGATATTGAACCATGGACTCCATCGATACCTTTCTCAGTAGACGTTTATTTCTAGAAACATAGCTGAGCAATTCTAAACGATGGATGGGAGCTAGTATGGGAAGCTCTTCCTTTAGTAAAACCGTCGGTTTGTTGTGGATGGCTTGTGAGACGGAGCCATTCAGATCTTGCATCAATTCATATATGATCTGTTTTAACTCTTGTACATCTGTAAATTCATAATTAAAGACCATTAAACGCTCAACTGTTCGGGCTAATGCTTCCACTTTCCCTTTTGTTTGGGGTCTAAAAGGACGACAAGCAATCGGATGGAATCCAGCATCTTTCGCAAATTGCCGGAATTTTTCATTGAAAACAGTTTGTGTGAATTGACTCTTACTACGGTCGACAACGGTTTTCATATTGTCAAACCAAATTTCTTGAGGAATACCGTTTCCGCAATATTCAAAGGCATTGACTAAACACTGAAAAACCGTCGGTTGTGTTCGATCAAAAGTGAGCTCTAAGTACTTCATTCTTGAGTAACCAAGAATATAGAGAAAAATATTGAAATAAAACACTTCACCGTCTCGGCTAACCATTTTAACGTTTTCTTTCCAATCTACTTGAGCAGAAAGACCGGGTGTGGTCTCAATACGAATCGTTGCTTTTTGTACTTTTTCTTCCCGGTATTTACGACAATAACGTTTAATCGTTGTATAACTCCCTTTATAACCTTTTTTACCTAAGAAATAAAAGATAGAAGCTGCCGAACAATTTAATTCTAATTTATCACGAATAATTTCTTCAAAACCATGAAGCAAAGGAGGGACCGAAGGTTTTCTCTCTCTAAGCTTATCTAAATCCCCCGTCAATCCAGCTTCATAATAGCGTTTAACCGTTCGATAATCACAATTATATTGTTTGGCAAGGGCTGCGAAATTAGGATGAATTTCATTCATAATGTGTAGTAACACTCCTTCTAAGACATCTTTTCTCATGATTCACTCTCCTTGGATAGTTTCATGAAAAAGAATATCAGATTTGTCATGTACCTACATTTTCGATGGCCCTTTTCCTACATTTTAATATGGCCCTTTACACTTCTGATTAGCTTGTCTATTAAACTCCACCATAATACGATTAAATAAGGACTTTGACAGGTTAGGAAAAGACTTATATACCTCATTTATCTGGTCGTCTGTTAATAAGTTTTTAACTAATGTTTTTTGTGTAGTTAAAGTAGTTATAACTCCATTTTCACCAGCTAACGCCTTGCTATCACTTACTTCATCGGACATCAACAAGTTATCATCTTGCTTATCATGTTGCTTATCATCGTAGGCACAAAAAGTGATAATAGACGCCCCTCTTCCGCCGTTTACGCTCTTTTTAGCGGTTGCCTGCACCTTGATGATGCCTAGCTTTTTCAGCGCTCTAAACGCACGTGAAACGGTCACAGGGGACACTTGCAAGCTGTCTGCAATCGTTTGACGATATACGTGACATACGCCGTTATTATTGCCTGCGATTAATGCAAGATATTCGATTACTCTTCTTTGATTCGTGTTCAGTTTCATGCTGTGGGCTTCCAAATGTTTGCTGATTGCTTCCTTCATTTCTTCTTTATTGGTAAAATCTGTTTCATATTCTGATAAGTGACTAAAATTGTACATAATAAAATACACTCCTATCTATTGAATTTTTCAGATAGAAATGCTACAATAACAGTAGTTTAGGTGTTGTTATTGCAACATTCCTTAAGCCTTTCCTGCTAGTAACAGGGAGGCTTTTTTTATTTATTTCTTGTTCCTTTTTAACAACGGACTATTTAACTTAGCATTTCGTTTTACTTCTGCTTCTTGCATGGAACCGAGATAAACTTTTGCTGTTGTCGAGACACTTTTATGCCCAAGGACTCGCTGCACGAAGAACAAATCCAAGCCATTTGACAGACTTTGAACCGCATAAAAATGACGGAATTTGTGAGGTCTAACATCTTTCAGTCCTGCTTTTTTCTCTGCAAATTTTATAATCTGATACAAGCCCGCATAGGTCAGTTGTCGTCCTACCGTCGAAGAAACAAATAAATATTCTTCATCAATCAACGCATGGTCTGTAAAATAGTCTTGACGCCTCCTAAGATATTTGCTTAATATTTGCGTGCTTAGTGCTGACAGATAGACGGTGCGCTGCTTATTTCCTTTCGCTTTTTCAATAAAAATGCTGTCCTGCTGAATGTGGTCAAGTTTAATATTCAGCAACTCATTCGAGCGTACTCCTGTATCAGCAAGCAAGGCTATCGCCGTCTTACCTCTTAATTGTTTGAAACTTTGCGTGGTATAACTATTTAGCAATTTGATAACTTCCTCATAGGTCAGTGCATTTACTTGGCGTTGTTCGATTTTCGGCGGCTCCAATCCTTCCATGATGTTTTTCGGTAAGTACCGTTCCTTTTCGCAAAAGGTTATGAAAGAACTAACGCAGAAATAGAAAGCTCGTATGCTGCTCCTGCTTAAATTTTGACTGGATTTAAAAGCTAGGTATTGCTTAATAACCATTCGATTCACTCCGCTTATTTCTTTAACTCCTGCGGTATAAAGAAAATCCAAAAATTTACCAATCTCAAACTTTCTATTTTTAATTGTCTTTACACTTAGCCCCCTAATCTCGCAATCTAGCAAAAATTCTTTCGCTATCATTTCTATTTCTGACAACACAAAAACCCCTCTCCAAAGACTTTTTGATTAAAGTCCCTGAAAAGGGGTTTCCAACTGATAGATTAATGAAATAACCGAACAGATTTTTATTTGATTAAGTTTTATACTCTATTTCATTAAGTTTTCACGTTTGTGAATTTTTGCGATGGTTTAATGAAACAGGATAAGTTTTCGTGAAAATTTGATGATTGACAGCTTTTTGGCAAGCTGTTAGAATGGCTTTATATCAACACTTATAAGCTTTTTACTTCGATTTTTTCTTCGTTGATGCTTGGGCTGATTGTTTGTTCATTGCGCTCATCATTTGGTTGATTTTCTTTTGAGATGGCTTTTGACCCATTTGTGCCATCATTACTTGCAACATTTGTTCATTGATAGGTGGGTTCTTTTTCAAATAGCTCATCATGTATTGTCTTGCGATAAAAAATCCGCCGACTGCTCCTAGAAGCAAGCAAATGATACCCACGAGAATGTATATCCACATAAACTTTTTCTCCTCCTTGACCTATTACCTCTTTTATTTTACTTGATTGTTTTGTTATAAACAATAAAAATATTCTTGTTTATTCATTCAATAAAAGAAGACTCCCATTGTCAAACAACCATTTCATTATATCATCTTCATAACGCTTTCGCAATGTGATTATTACCCTAGCAAAAAAAGCAGAAGACATGTGTCTTCTGCTTTTCAAAGCTTTTCTATTAAAGAGAACGAACGGCATTGACAACATTGTCAACAGTAAAGCCGTAGTTTTCAATGATTGTGTTACCTGGAGCAGAAGCACCAAATTTGTCGATCCCGATAATTTTTCCGTCTAGTCCAACGAAACGTTCCCAGCCGAATGTTGTACCCATTTCTACTGCAACACGTTTTCTTACGTCGTTTGGCAGAACGGATTCTTTATATTCCGCTGATTGTTTGCTGAATAAGTCGAAAGATGGAACACTGACAACTGATGCATCGATTCCTTGGTTCGCAAGTTCTTTTTGTGCTTCCACTACTAAGTTGACTTCAGAGCCGCTTGCAAGCAAGATGACTTCTGGTTTGTCATTTTTAGCTGGTGAAATCACGTAAGCCCCTTTAGCAACGCCTTCTTCTGCTAATTCTGCAGATTTCGGCAATGTCGGCAAGCCTTGACGTGTCAAGACGAGTGCATGAGGTTGGTTTTTAGAACTAATCGCGATCTTCCATGCTGCGACTACTTCGTTTCCGTCAGCTGGACGAAGAACGGATAAGCCAGGCATTGCACGAAGCGATGCAAGTTGTTCAACTGGTTCATGAGTTGGACCATCTTCACCAACAGCAATACTATCATGTGTCAGCACGTATGTGACAGGTAGTTTTTGGATAGAAGCTAAACGGATCGCTGCGCGTTGATAGTCGGAGAATACGAAGAATGTTCCTCCAAATACACGCAAGCCACCATGAAGTGCCATACCATTCAATGCTGCTGCCATCGCAAATTCACGAACACCGAACCAGATATTACGTTCTGCTGGATTTTCTTTTGTGAATTCACCGTCA
Organism: Listeria grayi DSM 20601; assembly: GCF_000148995.1. Lineage (GTDB taxonomy): Bacteria > Bacillota > Bacilli > Lactobacillales > Listeriaceae > Listeria > Listeria grayi. The sequence continues at coordinate 578,010 of NZ_GL538352.1, read as the reverse complement.
GAGCTGATGGTTGTATTATTGGAGCCTGCTAAGTCGGCAGAACCACCAAAGAATGTTGTGATTTTATCTGCTAACGCATTGATTACTTCCCCGCTAGATGCTCGACTAGCTAATGCTTTGTCATCGCCGTATGTTGGCAGATCCGCATCCCAGTTTTCTGGAAGTTCACCTTTTAAGCTTGCTTCAAATGTTTCGGCAAGTTCGGGATAATCTTTTTTGTAAGCACCGAATAATTCATTCCATGCTGTTTCTGCTTCTTCACCACGTGTTGCGATCGTTTCTTTAAAGCGTGTATACACTTCACTTGGTACGTAGAAATCTTCTTCGTAATCCCAGCCATATGCTTTTTTCGCTGCTTTTACGCCTTCAGCGCCTAGTGGAGCACCGTGGACTTTGCTTGTTCCAGCATTTGGAGCACCAAAACCGATTGTTGTTTTCACTTCAATAATGGTTGGTTGGGATGTATTTTGTTTAGCTTTTTCGATTGTTGCAAGAATCTCTGCTGTGTCATTGCCATCTTTTACTAGCAAGTGTTCCCAGCCGTATGCTTCAAAGCGTCCTTTAATATCTTCTGAGAATGATTTATCCAAATCACCATCTAATGAGATATTATTGGAATCGTATAATAATACTAATTTGCCAAGACGTTGGTGACCAGCAAGAGAAACAGCTTCTGCCGCAACTCCTTCCATTAAATCACCATCACCACATAGCGCGTATGTATAGTGATCCACGACTGGATAATTTTCTTTATTGTATAATGCTGCTAAGTGACGTTCTGCCATTGCCATACCGACAGCCATGCCGATACCTTGTCCTAATGGACCGGTAGTTGCGTCTACGCCGTCTGTATAATCATATTCTGGATGTCCGGGAGTTTTACTTTCCCATTGGCGGAAATTTTTCAGATCTTCAATTTGAAGTTTGAAACCGCTTAAATGAAGCAGGCTGTATAATAACATGGAACCATGCCCAGCAGACAACACAAAACGATCACGGTTGAACCAATGCGAATTAGCCGGATTTGTGTTCAATACTTTTGACCACAATGTGTAGGCCATTGGAGCTGCCCCCATTGGCAATCCAGGGTGTCCTGAATTCGCTTTTTGTACCGCATCGATAGATAACGTTCTGATTGTGTTGATCGCTAATTGATCTGTTTTATCAAACAAGTTTAACATCCTCTCTTCTTTTGATTTTACAACTTCCTATACACTATAATAATCTTTCTAAGCCGATTGTACAACTATCTTATCTCTATGCTGCTTATTTCTTTTTCTTCTTGAGAGCCTTTACTTTTGCTGGGGTGACATCGTTTCCTTTCGGATCGATGACAGTTGTATTTTCAATCGTACCTCGCATGTGCGTACGGAAATTTTTTAGATATTCTTCACGTAAGATCGCTTGCTCTTTCTTTTCTTGAAGCGTCAGCGTACCTACTTTTTTCTTTCTTGCTAGTAAATTAAGCCGTTCAATTTTCGATTTTTCTAACATCACGTAACATCCTTTTTTTATAAAATGAAAAAGAAAGCAGTCTAAGACCACTTCATTCATTATAACATAAATCAGCGTATTCTTTTAATTATTGGTCTGCTAGTTGTATTTCGCCATTCTTTTCTAACCGATTATCCTGCTTCACAGGAATGACGATCGCCTCGCCCGCTTTTACCTCGCCGTCTTGTAACTCGTTCTCATTCTCCACCCAACTGATAAACTGTGCTTTGTTCATGGAACTTTCATCGGCATACTTATCCGCAAGTGCCCATAAAGAATCCCCTTCTTTAATAGAGACTTTATTGTAATCTTTTGTATTCTCCCCTGCATACATAAAGAGTAATATCATACCAAATACCGTACAGATCGCTATGAAAATAATCGACATATAAAATTTATTCCAAAATGTTTTCAAAGTCATGAAAATCCCTCCACTAGAATATATGTTCGCTTTTTATTATTATAGAACGACTGTTCCCTTTTGTCAACAGAAAAATCGAACCTTTGTTTGCATATCGAACAGACATTTGCTATACTATGTTATAAGAAGAATACATATTAATGATGAGGTGAAAACATGAAACTATCCAAACGCCAACAGGATATATATGATTTTATAAAAGCACAAGTTAAAGCAAAAGGCTATCCGCCATCCGTTCGGGAAATCGGTGAAGCTGTTGGACTTGCCTCCAGTTCCACTGTCCATGGTCACTTAGAACGATTAGAAACCAAAGGCCTTATCCGCCGCGATCCTACGAAGCCAAGAGCGATCGAGATCCTTTCATTGGAAGATGAGATCGATATCCCAAGTACAGTTGCTGTGCCTATCATCGGGAAAGTTACAGCTGGTACTCCAATAACAGCGATCGAAAATGTCGAAGAGTACTTTCCTCTTCCTGAACACTTGACGAGTGGCGAAAGCAATGTTTTCATGTTGGAGATCGATGGTGAGAGTATGATGAAAGCGGGGATCTTAGACGGAGACCGCGTTATCGTTAGACAACAAAGCAATGCTAACAACGGCGAGATCGTTGTAGCAATGACCGAAGATAATGAAGCGACTTGCAAACGATTCTATAAAGAACAAGATCATTTCCGCCTACAACCCGAAAATGATGCTTTTGAACCGATCATTCTGCAACAAGTATCTATTTTAGGCAAAGTCATCGGGCTTTATCGAGATATCGTGTGACCGTATATTTTGAAACAAGACGACTGATCGCCAGAGATTATCAGCCGGAGGATTTGCCTGCGTTTACAGCAATGAATCAAGATGATGCTGTGATGCGCTACTTCCCGCACAAGTTGAACGCGGCAGAATCGAAAGTATTTATGGAAAAGCTCCAATTATTGCTGATGGCAAATAATTACGGGCTTTTTGCTTTAGAAGAAAAGCGATCGAGAGCATTTATTGGCTTTACTGGCTTTCATCTTGCTGATTTTGAAAGCAGCTTTACACCTGCTACCGAGATTGGTTGGCGACTTTGCGAGGAAAAGTGGCATCAAGGTTATGCAACAGAAGCAGCGAGAGGAGCGCTTGATTATGCAGCAGCGAAAACTGCTCTCCAAGAGGCCATCAGTTTCACTGCAAAAGCAAATCTCCCTTCTCAAAAAGTCATGCAGAGGATCGGGATGACTTTTGCAGGAGCGTTTATACATCCGCGGGTAGCTCACGATTCTCCTCTTGCTGATCACGTTTTATATCATCTAAATATCAAAATAAAAAAACGCCCCAGAGTGACTGGAGCGTTTTTTTATTAATAGATTTCTAAGTATTGATCTCTTTCCCACGGATGAACTGCAGTACGGAACATGTCGCATTCGATTACTTTTGCTTCGATAAAGTGTTCGTAAATATGTTCTCCTAGTGCTTCTTTAATGATCTCATCTTTCGAAAGCTCTTTCAGCGCGTGGCCTAAGCTTTCTGGAAGATCATAGATTCCGTGTTTGTGGCGTTCTTCTTCGTTCATACCATAGATATTGCGATCCACTGGTGCTGGCGGCTCTAATTCGTTCTTGATCCCGTCCAAGCCAGCTTGCAATAATGCAGCCATTGCTAAGTAAGGATTGGCAGATGGATCAACGCTTCGTAATTCTAGGCGTGTGCTTAACCCTCTTGAACTTGGTACACGGATCAATGGACTGCGGTTTTTACCGGACCATGCAATATAACATGGCGCTTCGTAACCTGGTACCAAACGTTTATATGAGTTAATTGTTGGATTTGTGATTGCTGTGTAGTTAGGCGCGTGTTTGATCATTCCTGCTAGGAAGTGATACGCATCTTTGCTCAATTGCAATTCACCGGATTCATCGAAAAATGCGTTGCCTTCTTTATTAAAGAGCGACATATTGAAGTGCATTCCGGAACCATTTACACCGAACAATGGTTTTGGCATAAATGTCGCGTGTAGACCATGCTTACGAGCAATTGTTTTTACAACTAATTTGAATGTTTGGATATTGTCACATGCCGTTACAGCATCTTCGTATTTAAAATCGATCTCATGTTGTCCTGGTGCTACTTCATGATGACTCGCTTCGATCTCAAAGCCCATTTCTTCTAATTCAAGTACGATGTCGCGTCGACAGTTTTCCCCTAAATCAGTCGGTGCTAAGTCGAAATAACCACCGCTATCGTTCAGCTCTAATGTTGGTTTGCGGTTTTCGTCTAGTTTGAAAAGGAAGAACTCCGGTTCAGGTCCTAAGTTGAAATCTGTAAAGCCAAGTGATTCCATTTCTGTAAGTACACGTTTCAGGTTGGCGCGAGGATCGCCATCAAATGGAGTCATATCCGGGTTGTAAATATCGCAGATCATCCGCGCAACTTTTCCTTTTTCGGCTGTCCATGGGAACACTACCCATGTATCCAAGTCAGGGAATAAGTACATATCCGATTCTTCAATTCTTACAAAACCTTCGATGGAGGAACCATCAAACATGATTTTGTTATCCAGCGCTTTTTCTAATTGGCTGATCGGAATCTCTACGTTTTTGATGATACCTAGGATATCCGTGAATTGTAAGCGAATGAATTTTACGTTCTGTTCCTCTGCGAAGCGGAAAATATCTTCTTTCGTATATTGTGCCATTTTCTAAATCCTCCCAAAATTCAAATTATATTAACTTTAAAAAAGTAAATATCGATTAAAAATGCGGTAGCTGCCGCTTGCCTGAATCATCTTGTTTGATAAAACGTCCTGCTTGCTGCATTTCTCGGCGCAATATCTTGCGCACGTCTTCGTCAGTCAATGGTGATTTATCATCGGTGTGTTGCATTTGATACATTTTCTTGATTCCTGCAATATTCAAGCCATCGTTCAAGTAATCTTTGATCTCAAGTAAAGTGTCAATGTCTTGTAAGGAGTAGAGGCGATGGTTTCCTTGATTTCTTGCAGGGTGAATCAAATCTTGATCTTCATAATAACGTATTTGCCTTGCAGTTAAATCCGTTAATTTCATTACTGGACCAATTGGAAAAAGCGGCATCGATCTCCGAATTTCTTTTTCACTCATCCTATTCCCTCCAACCACTTTTATATGTCATCTTTATATGCATTATAAATAACGTTAGTTCTTTTGTCAAATTTATGTAAGATAATCTAACATAAATGAAATGCATTGATAGACAACAGGTTAGTGGATATAAGAAAAAAGTTTATCTAAAAAGATAAACTTTTTTTATAAAATCGATGTGACGGCGCGTGTTACTGCGACTTTTACATGTTCATATGTCAAACCGCCTTGAATGTAGAGCTGATAAGGTGCTCTTATTGGTCCATCCGCAGTCAGTTCTAGACTTGCACCTTGAATAAATGTGCCTGCTGCCATGATGACATCGTCCTGGTAGCCAGGCATGTAAGCGGGTTCAGGTCTGACATAAGCATTCACGGGAGAGGCCTGCTGGATGGCTTCTGCAAAACGGATCATTTTTGTTTTGTCATGGAAGGAAACACTTTGGATCAGATCGGTGCGCGGTGCATCCCAGCTTGGTTCGACATCAACACCGTAACCTGCAAGCATTCCAGCAGTGAAACGTGCGCCTTTTACCGCTTGAGCTGTCACATGCGGGGCAAGAAAGAAACCTTGATACATCTCTAATAAACTGTACAGACTTGCTCCTGCTTCTTTTCCGATTCCGGGGGTAGTGAGTCGATAGCTACAAAGCTCGATCAAATCTTTTTTCCCAGCTATATAACCACCGATTTTAGCGAGACCGCCACCGGGATTCTTGATCAGCGAACCGGCAATCAGATCCGCACCAACATCTGTCGGTTCCTGCAGTTCCACAAATTCACCATAGCAGTTATCTACAAATATGATCAGCTCTGGATTGATCGTCCGCAACATTTGGATCATTTCTGCTATTTTTGCAATTGAAAAAGAGCGGCGATCTGCATATCCTTTTGAGCGCTGGATACCGATCATTTTTGTTTTCGTTGTGATCGCAGCTTTTACCGCATCGACATCTACTTCTTTTTCTTCTGTAAGTGGTATCGCTTGGAACCCGATCTGGAATTCTTTCAGCGATCCTTTGCCACTTCCTTTTATCCCAACGATTTCTTCTAGCGTATCGTAGGGCGAACCTGTGATATAGATCAATTCATCGCCCGGACGTAACACGCCGAACAATGCAGTAGAGATCGCATGTGTCCCTGAGATGATCTGCGGGCGCACCAAAGCATCTTCCGTGTGAAAAACATCTGCATAGACACGTTCTAGCGTATCTCTGCCTTCATCGTCATAGCCATACCCTGTCGACGGATTGAAGTGCTGATCACTGACATGATTTTTTTGAAAACTATCCAGTACTTTAGCTTGGTTGATCTCCGCGATCTTATCCGTTTCTTTTTGCAGCGGTTCGATTTGTTTTTCAACATTGCTTTTCAGCGTTTGAATATCCATTCGTCGTACCTCTCTCTATGTATTTCTAAATAAAACAGTATCTCCTCTATCAGAGATACTGCTCACTTTTTTTGTTTTATTCCGTAACGAGCGTAACATTTTTTTGTGGTGAAAAGGTAGAGATAGCGTGCTTAAATACTAATTGCTGTTTTCCTTCTACATCAAGCAAAACAGTGAAATTGTCAAAGCTTGTTACTCTTCCGCGTAGTTGAAAGCCGTTAGTTAGAAAAACAGTAACCGGGATTTTTTCTTTCCTAAGTTGATTTAAAAAATTATCTTGTAATGCTTGTCCACCTTGTTTCATGTTATATCTCTCCTATCTCTCTCTTACTCTTTAAAGTCGTACTGATTTCCAATACCCTTCTGGGTCGAAATAAAACCGATATCCGCTTTTATTTCTTTAAAAAGTCAGTAATCAATTGTTCTGCCGTATTGTTTAGCATTTGGCTGTCGGCCTCTAGCCAGTGAATATCCATACGATTGCGAAACCACGTCAACTGCCGTTTGGCGAAACGACGTGAATTCTGCTTGATCTGGTCGGTTGCTGCCTCTAGACTAGTATCCCCTTCAAAGAAAGCGAATAGTTCTTTATAGCCAATTCCTTTCATTGCCGGAAGATTTTTATCCAAGCCTTGTTCATATAGGTTTCTTGCTTCTTCGACAAGTCCTGCTTGCAGCATGAGCTCGACACGCGCATTGATTCTCGTGTAAAGCTGTTCCCGTGGAAGGTCAAGACCAATGTATAGCGGCCGAAAATCAGCCACCGGCTCTTTATGCGTGTGCATCGCTGAAAAAGGCTTGTTCGTAGCTTTGATGACTTCTAAAGCACGAATCACACGCTGCTTGTTGTTGGCATGGATACGTTCTGCACTCAAACTATCTAACGCTTTCAACTGTTCCCACAAAACATCGTTATCTAGTTTTTCCAATTCTTTTCGATATGTACGATCCTCAGCAATCGTGCCAAAGTTGTAATCGTAAAATACGGATTGGATATATAATCCGGTTCCGCCGACGATAATAGGTAAATTGGCTCGGCCTGCGATCTGGTGGATATATTGCTTCGTCGCCTTTTGAAATTTCGCTGCTGTAAATGGCGTTTGCGGCTCGACCTCATCGATCAGATAATGGGGAATCGTGTGCATTTCTTCAGTGGTCACTTTGGCTGTACCGATGTCAAGACCCTTGTAGACTTGCATGGAATCGCCGCTGATAATCTCACCGCTGAATTTCTCAGCTACAGCGATGCTTAACGCTGTTTTGCCTACAGCAGTCGGACCTACAATGACGATTACAGGAATAGCACTCAAACAAAAACCTCCTTACATCTGATACAAATGTATCACGAATTGACATTATTGAAAATAGTTTCTTATAAAATTTATTTTTCAAAGAAAACCCCCGCGTTTTCTTGCGAAACGCAGGGGTTTTTAGATGATTTACTTACGGTCATGCCAGTCAGCTGGTTCTACAGCATCTTGGATTTCTTTTTCCAGGTCTTCTTCGTATGCTTGACGGCGCTCTTCTTCCCAGTGGAAGACTCTATTCATTTCTTCGACCACTGCTTTTTTGTGTTCTTGCAAATAGTCGATATCGAATAATAGATAACCGGTTCTTCTGAAGAGGAAATCGACCGGGGTCTGCACTGCTTCATGATAAATGCTGTAATGAAGCTCCGCATATAAACTATTTGGTAGCGGATTTTCTGGATCTTCCTTATGCGCTTCCGCATAGGTGAAGAGTTGATCGATATTTGTGCCATATCGTTTTGCCAATTCGCGTGCTTTCTCGAGCGTCCAACCGAAACGATTGTTTCCTTCTTGCGCTTTTTTAGCAAGGAAGTTTTCTAAGTTCTTCGAGCCACCGATATCCCCACCGGAGATCGGCAAATGTTTGGTCTGTACGTTTTTATATTTGGTCTTGGTTTCTTTTTCGATTCCTTTGGTGATATCATCCAATAGTTTTTCCGCCATTTTGCGGTACCCGGTCAGCTTACCGCCAGCCATCGTGATCAAACCGCTTTCGGAAAACCAAACTTCATCTTTTCGCGAAATCTCGGAAGGATCTTTTCCTTCTTCATAAATCAGCGGTCTTACTCCAGCCCAGCTTGATTCAATATCTTTCTCCGTTATCTTCACATCTGGGAACATGTAATTGATCGCTTTGATAACATAATTATGATCGGATTCCAAAGCACGCGGATGGATGATTTCTTCTTCATAAAAAGTATCCGTCGTACCAACATACACTTTCTTATCACGTGGGATCGCGAATACCATTCGACCGTCCGGTGTATCAAAATAAACTGCTTGTTCCATCGGGAAGCGTTTTTTGTCGATAACTAAATGGATTCCCTTTGTTAAACGTAAGTGTTTATTGTTGCGGGTATGATCCATATTACGAATCTTGTCTACCCAAGGGCCACCTGCATTGATAACGCGGCGTCCATTGATTTCAAACGCTTTCCCAGTAACCTGATCCGTAGCAGTCACGCCAGAAACGTTGTGATCATCATCATATAATAGATTTTCTACTTTTACATAATTCAGGATCTCTGCGCCTAGCTCTACTGCCTTTTTGATAACTTCGATCGTCAATCTAGCATCATCTGTACGATATTCCACATAATAGCCGGAACCTTTTAAGCCGTCTTTTTTAACAAATGGATTTTTTGCCAATGTTTCTTTTGGGCTTAAAATTCTGCGGCGTTCGCTTTTTTTGACACCAGCCAAATGATCGTAAACGCGGATACCAAATGAAGCTGTGGTTTTACCCATATTGCCGCCTTTATGGAATGGCAACATCATCCACTCGGGAGTAGTGACATGTGGTCCATTTTCATAGACGATGGCCCGCTCTTTCCCTAATTCTGCTACTTCTTTTACTTGGAATTGCTGTAAATAACGCAATCCGCCGTGTACTAATTTGGTGGATTTGGAAGAGGTCCCGCTAGCAAAGTCTTTCATTTCTACTAACGCTACGGAAAGTCCCCGGGTAATGGCATCTAACGCGATTCCTGCGCCAGTGATCCCTCCGCCGATAACGACGATATCATATTTTTTCTCTTGCAGCTTGCGTGTGATCGTTTCACGGTCAAAACTAGAAAATAATTGCACCATTTAATGTTCCCCCTTGATATATACTAAATCGTCCATTCGATTACTCTCTTCTTTTCCACTTTTTGGTGAAAACGAAACAAAAGAAAAAGAGACTGCAAAATAAGCGTGCGCACGCTTTTTGCAGTCTCTCCAAATCTCGGACAATTTATTAACTTATTTTTAGTATAGCGTATTCTTTTCAAAAAGAAAAGCAGCTTGCTTATTGATCGGCTAATTTCGCCTGTATCTCTTTCGCACGTGCCGGGTAGTCGGTGATGATACCGTCTGCACCGCTTAAAAGAAATTTCCGGATGTCCGCTTCTTTATTCACTGTCCAATAGCGGACCTTTAAACCTGCTAGCAATGGATCGCCTAAAGTCCGTTTATCAGGATGGATGGCTTGAATCTCGATCGATTGCTGAATCTCAGCTAGTGTCTTCAGATCCCGTCCTGTTATCAATGCCAGGTCCGCAACTGGATTTAATGTTCGAACTCGTTTTAGTGTTTCCGGATTAAACGAGGAAAATAAGAACTTTGTTTTTCCGCCTTGTGCGTTGCAAAGATCCAACACGATCTTTTCAATACCCGGGTAATCAAATTCATCTGTCTTTAATTCAATGTTTAGCAGGATCGGTGTTTCTTTCAATGCGTCCAATACTTCTTGGAACGACGGGATCTTCATTGGCAACATTGCTCTCCAGCCGGATCGTTTGATATGTAGTTTTTTGATTTCTTCATATGTGAAAGAACGAATCAAACCCTTGCCATTTGTCATGCGGTTAACGTCTTTATCGTGCATCACGATCGGAATATTATCTTTGGTAAGTTGCAAGTCTATTTCGATCGAGTCGGCACCAGCTTTTACTGCTTCTTTGATCGCTGCGAGTGTGTTTTCTGGATGTGTTCCGCTGCTTCCTCGATGAGCCATGATCATTGTCATTGTCATTCCCTCCATTTCGCTTCTGTTTTTATTATAACTGATTCAGAAAGATTTTTTAAATATCTACCTTTCTCGCTTACAACATTGTGCCAATATGGTATTATAGACAGATAGAACAAGACATATAGACAGAATGTTTTAGGAGATGTTATTTTGAAAAGAACTACTCGCTACAGTAGGAAATATGTTCCGAGTATGGATGGTCTTCGTGCGCTCGCAGTTTTAGTTGTTATTTTTTATCATTTACAATTTAATTGGGCCAAAGGCGGATTTATCGGCGTGGATATCTTTTTCGTATTATCCGGCTACCTTATCACCAATCTATTACTTACTGAATGGGACAATACCCAAAAAATCGATTTGAAATCTTTCTGGATCAGACGTGCTAGACGTTTGATACCAGCCGTATATACTATGATCATTATTGTGGTCGTTTTAGCAACGTTGTTTGCTAGGCCATTACTTGCAAGCTTGCATGGGGACGCCATTGCTTCTTTCTTTTACAGTAGCAATTGGTGGTTTATTTTCCACCATGTTTCTTACTTTGATAGTTTTGGTACACCATCGCTTTTGAAAAATCTTTGGTCGCTGGCGATCGAAGAGCAGTTTTATGTTTTTTGGCCGCTCTTTTTATTGATCTTTCTAAAATGGGTAAAGAATCCCAAATTGCTGCTTCAAATCATTGCTGGCCTGAGTTTGTTTTCTGTTATTTTAATGGGCGTTTTGTATTCGCCAGGCGCAGATCCAAGCCGTGTCTATTATGGAACAGATACCCGGGCTTTTGACCTGCTGATCGGATGCGGGCTAGCATTTATCTGGCCATTCAAACAGCTCAGCCCAACAATTCCAAAACAAAGTAAACTCGTTTTGAATATAGCTGGATCGATGAGTTTGCTATTCTTTGGTCTCTTCACTTTCTTCATCAGTGAATATCAGCCATTCTTATACCGCGGCGGATTGTTTCTCGTGGCATTGATCGGCGGAGTAATGATCGCGACCATCTCGCATCCTGCCAGTTTCTTAGCGTCGATTTTCAGTTTTTCACCGCTTCGTTATATCGGAAAACGCTCCTATGGTCTTTATTTATGGCATTATCCCATTATTACGCTTACGACCCCGGTTTTAGAAATCGGTCAGCCAAATATCGGCCGAGCTTGCTTGCAGATTTTACTTACTTTCGTTGTTGCCGAACTTTCCTATCGCTTCCTTGAAATGCCGATTCGGAAAGTTGGTTTTATTGCTTACTTTAAAGGGTTTAAAAATGTCCGCTATTTTACCTATCAGGACAAACCAGTAGGCAAATGGCTCGCGATTTCAGGCGTATCGCTTTTTAGTCTGTTTTTCCTGCTTGGAATGACAAATTTGTTTGTTCCGCATTCAGAGGCAACTAATCAAACCACGCATGTAAAAGTGACTTCTAAATCTCCTGATACGAAAGCAAAGAAAAAAGAAGATCCACCAGCGAAAAAAGCTAAGAAAGCCAAGAAAAATGTGCCTGCAAAAACTGGCAAAGCGGATCCTGTGAAGAAGTCGGGAACTATTCCTTACGCGCAAACATTGGCGATCGGTGATTCGATCATGATCGATATTGAATCCGACTTGAAGGATGCTGTTCCAAATGTTACGATCGACGGCTTAGTAGGAAGACAGCTTCGGGACACGATCCCGCTGGCGAACAGTTATCAGAAATTCAATAATTCTAGCAGTGCGGTCATTCTTGAACTAGGGACAAATGGCCCCTTCACTGAAGACCAGCTGGATAAGTTGTTAAGCCGCTTCAATAGAGCACATATTTACCTTATTAATACTCGAGTGCCGCGGAACTGGGAATCGGAAGTGAATCAATATATTGAAAAAGCTGCTTCCAAAGATAATGTCACGGTCATAGATTGGCACAAACAATCTTTAGACAATAACCATTACTTCGCCAAAGACGGTGTGCATCTGACCGGTCGTGGCTCCCAGACATATGTCGATCTTTTGACCAACAAAATGAAAAAATAAAAGAAGCGTTACTCATTATCTGAGTAACGCTTCTTTTTATTCTGCAAATACGTTTTTCCATTCTGCTTTTTTGTCTAAGAACTCTTTGGCTAATGCTTGGGCGCCGCTTAAACTATGGCTTGCTGCCCAACCACATTGTACTTCGTTGCAAGCTGGAACTTCAGTTGCTTGTAAGATGTCTTTCAGTGTAGCTTCTAAAATACGTAAGACATCATCAAAATCTGTATGGTTGATCACGGATAAATAAAAACCAGTTTGGCAGCCCATTGGACTGATGTCGACAATTTTGTCTGTATGGTTACGGGAAAGTTCCGCCATCAAATGTTCTAAGGAATGAAGCGCGGGCATTTCCATGTGTTCTTTGTTCGGTTGCTTGAATCTAAGGTCGTATTTATAAATCTCATCGCCGTGGTAGCCTGTTTTTGTTCCTGCTAAGCGAACGTAAGGAGCGGCCACTTTTGTGTGATCTAAGTTGAAGCTTTCGACGTTCATTTTTTCCGTCATTTTTCTTCACCTTTCCCTTCTTCTTCTTTGATTTCTGGGATTTCTGTCCAAACTTCGATCGGTGTTCCCTCTAAGGTTTCATCAAGGATGAACGAGCCATTGGAATAGCGATCGGTGGTACGGAGATTTTCCACCTGGATTTCGACAGTCTGTTCTTTGTTCGTGAGTACCATCAGGCGATCGTCTTTATCAGCTAAACGGATATCGATAAAGCGGTGCGGGTTTGCTTTCAATTCGCGTAGCATCAGCAAGCCGCGTTTCGCTCTCGAGATCGCCTCAAATTCAGATGCCTTCATTTTCTTCATCGAACCTCGTTGCGTTGTCAAAATGATACCGCGATTTTCTTCACTTTGCAACAATACGCCACCGACAACTTCATCGGTTTCTTTTAGATTGATGGCTTTTACGCCGGCCGTTCTTGTACCTGATTCTGGTATTTCAGTGATTGGATAGCGAAGACCGTAGCCATTACGAGTCGCAATGAAAATATCTTCACTGCCATCTGCAACTGCCACATTTAACAGCTTGTCATCAGCCTTCAATTTGATCGCCATCATCGCTTTTGAATAACGCTGCGGCCGGTAGTTGGCGATCAGCGAGACTTTTGTCATTCCTGCTTGCGTCAGAAAGACTAATTTTTGGGTTTCATTCGCTTTAGATAATGGCAACGCTTGAATCACTTCTTCGCCGCTGCCCATTTCTGTGACGATATGGCTGACGTGATCACCGAGATTTTTCCAGCGGATATCGGGTAGCTCATGGACTGGCCGATAAATAAAATTACCGTGGCTGGTAAATAAGAGCAGTGCGTCCATAGTATTCATCTTCTCGATAAAGATCGCATGGTCGGTCTCTTTCATTGCTAGTTCGTCGCCTTTTGAAGCGGTATAGGATCGGTAAGAAGTGCGTTTGACATAGCCTTCTTTTGTTACAGAAACAATAACGTCTTCGCTTGCTACTAACACTTCTTTATCAATAACGATTTCTGCGATCTCGTTTTCAATTGCAGTGAGTCGCGGTGTTTTATAGTTTTTCTTGATCTCTGTAAGTTCAGCTTTTAATGTCTTTACCAATTCGCCTTCATCACCGAGGATCTTTTCTAGAGCATCTATTTGTGCCGCTAATTCGGCTGCTTCCTTATTCAAGTCATGGATGTCTGTATTGGTCAAGCGATATAATTGCAGGGAAACGATTGCTTCTGCTTGACGCTCGCTGAATTGATAGGTTTGCTGCAAATTAAGTTTCGCATCGCGTTTGTCTTTCGACCCGCGAATCAATTGAATCACTTCATCCAGTATCGATAATGCTTTGATCAGACCTTCAATGATATGCTGTCTTGCTTTTGCTTTCTTGATATCATATTCTGATCGTTTCGTAATAATTTCTTTTTGATGACTGATATAAGCATCTAGCATGGCGATAATGCCCATCAGTTCTGGTCGCTTATTGTGGATAGCGACCATATTGAAATTATAGCTGATTTGTAAGTCCGTATTTTTGAAAAGATAGTTCAAAACACCTTCACTGTTGGCGTCTTTCTTTAATTCCACCGCGATCCGTAGCCCTGTGCGATCCGTTTCGTCACGGACTTCGGAAATCCCTTCGATCCGTTTTTCGATTCGTAGTTCGTCGATTCGTTTTACAAGATTAGCCTTATTGACTTCATATGGGATCTCATGGATCGTGATCTGCTTGCGACCACCGCGCAGGTCTTCTACTTCCGTCTTAGAGCGGACGATAATGCGCCCTTTTCCTGTTTCGTATGCTTTACGGATACCATCGATCCCCTGGATGATACCTCCAGTTGGGAAATCCGGGCCTTTCACGATTTTCATAATATCTGCTAAGGAGCAGTCGGGTTTATCCAATCTCTTGATCACTGCTTCGATGATCTCAGTGAGATTGTGAGGCGGAATATCGGTTGCATAACCCGCGGAGATCCCGGTAGAACCATTAACTAGCAGATTCGGGAATCTTGCTGGCAGTACAGTTGGCTCACTCGACGTATCATCAAAGTTTGGTATAAAATCTACGGTTTCTTTTTCAATGTCGCGTAGCAATTCAGCGGCGATCTTGGAGAGCCGGGCTTCCGTATAACGCATTGCTGCGGGCGGATCACCATCAACACTCCCATTGTTACCGTGCATTTCGATTAGGCTGTTGCGGACTTTAAAATCTTGGCTCATCCGCACCATTGCTTCGTATACAGAAGAGTCGCCATGCGGGTGATAGTTCCCGATAACATTCCCTACTGTTTTAGCAGATTTTCGAAAACCCTTTTCAGAGGTGTTGCCTTCTACATTCATAGCGAACAAGATTCGTCTTTGAACGGGTTTCAATCCATCGCGAACGTCTGGAAGCGCACGTTCTTGGATAATATATTTACTGTAACGGCCGAAACGGTCTCCCATTACTTCTTCCAGTGCTAAATCTTGGATATGCTGTTCTGGTAAACTCATTCGTCAGTCGCCTCCTCAATCATCATGTTTTCATTTTCGAGGATGTTTTGATCATCTTCCATGGTAAATTCGACATGTTTTTCGATCCACTTGCGACGTGGCTCTACTTTGTCGCCCATGAGTGTCGCCACTCTTCGCTCTGCCCTTGCAATATCATCGATCCGAACTCTTATCAGCGTGCGTGTTTCCGGGTCCATGGTTGTTTCCCATAATTGATCGGCATTCATTTCACCAAGCCCTTTATAGCGCTGGATCATGTAACCCTTACCGATCTTGCTGATGGCACCTTCTAATTCATCATCTGTCCAAGCGTATTCAAGCACTTCTTTTTTGCCCGCACCTTTGCTGACTTTATAAAGCGGCGGCAAGGCAATAAAAATTTTGCCGGCTTCGATAAGTGGCGTCATATAACGATAGAAAAATGTCAATAGTAATACTTGGATATGCGCACCATCGGTATCGGCATCGGTCATGATCACGATTTTGTCATAGTTGCAGTCTTCTAAATTAAATTCTGCACCGACACCTGCGCCGACTGTATGGATGATCGTGCTGATCTCCTCATTTTTTAAGATATCCGGTAATTTGGCTTTTTCCGTGTTGATAACTTTTCCGCGCAGTGGCAGGATAGCTTGAAAGCGTCTATCTCGTCCTTGTTTAGCAGATCCACCGGCGGAGTCCCCTTCGACAAGATATAATTCATTTTTATTCGGATTCCGTGATTGTGCCGGCGTTAATTTCCCTGACAGAATCGTTTCCGAGCGTTTGCGTTTTTTGCCGTTACGGGTTTCTTCCCGTGCCTTACGAGCTGCCTCTCGCGCTTCTCGCGCTTTGATTGCTTTTTTGACAAGTAATGAGCTTGTATCTGGATTTTCTGCTAAAAAGTACGCCAGGTGCTCTGTCACGACTGCATCAACAGCTGCTCGTGCTTCTGCCGTTCCCAGTTTTTCTTTGGTTTGTCCTTCAAATTGAAGCAAGTTCTCAGGCACACGAATAGAAAGCACAGCTGATAACCCTTCGCGGATATCGCTTCCTTCTAAGTTTTTATCTTTTTCTTTTAGCATACCGACGCGGCGTGCATAATCGTTGAACACACGTGTCATGGCTGCTTTCATACCGGATTCATGCGTTCCAGCTCCTCTGGTACGAACGTTATTTACGAAACTTAAAATATTCTCGGAATAACCGTCATTGAATTGGAAAGCAAGTTCCATCTCGATCGAGCCGCTTTCCCCATCAATATCAACAACTGGGTGAAGGACATCTTTTCCTTCATTGATATATTCCACAAAGTTTTTGACGCCTTCTTCAAATTGAAAAATTTCTTCAGCGCCAGTGCGTTCATCGCTAAGTTCGATCGCCATTCCTTTTAGAAGAAAAGCAGATTCACGTAAACGCTCAGAAAGTGTATCATAATTGAACGAAGTCATGGGGAAAATCGCTGGATCTGGCTTGAAGTGTATCTTGGTTCCTCTCCGCTTCGTTTTTCCGATTTTCTTTAATTTATCGACAGGCTTCCCGCCATCGGCAAAATTTTGTTCATAGATGGCACCATCGCGATAAACAGTGACTTTTAGCCATTCCGACAATGCATTTACTACGGAAGATCCGACACCATGAAGCCCGCCACTTGTTTTATAACCGCCTTCTTGACCGAATTTCCCTCCGGCATGCAAGACCGTCAAAATAACTTCTACCGTTGATTTTCCAGTTTTATGGGTACCTACTGGCATCCCGCGTCCTTCGTCTTCTATACTGATACTTTGATCTTTATATATTTTCACAGTGATTCTTTCCCCGAAGCCAGCGAGCGCTTCGTCCACAGAATTATCCACGATTTCATAAACCAAGTGGTGTAGACCGCGCACATCTGTCGATCCAATGTACATTGCCGGTCTTTTGCGAACTGCGTCAAGACCTTCCAGTACCTGAATGGAGTCATCATTATATTCATTCATAGGTTTGCTCATACTTCATTCTTTCTCCTCTCACTGAGATGTGTCTGCTCTCATCAGCTACCTTATCAGAATAGCACTATCCTTTAAAATAATAAAGGGCTATATGTAAAGAACATGTATTCTCATATTATACTAAATCACTCTGCTTCCGCAACTTTTTCTTCAATAACCGTCACTTTTGAGTGCGGTTTCGATAAAGTAGTAGCTGTTCTAATAAAATACCGATCATGCTACCGACGATCAAGCCGTTATTGAGGAGTGCTATCAAAGCAGCTGGTAGCTGGCTAGTTGCAGATGGAGGTAAAAACATGATCCCAACGCCTGTCATCAGCGAGATCCCGATAATCAAATAAGTATCGTTTTCCAGCCGAATAATATTTTTTAATTCTTTTAACGCCATTACGACCATATTTGAAAATAGGACGAACACAACTGCATATCCAACTGGCGCAGGAATAGCCGCCATTACGTGCATCAGTGGTGGGAAAAATGTGATCACTGTCGTAAGTACACAACCGATCAAAAAAGCCAATCTGCTTTTTTCCCCAGTTTGCGCGACAAAGCCTGCCGCACCGCTGATCGGTACAGAACCAATTGCGCCGAATCCTCCGCCTAGTAGCTGATTAAACCCTGATACAAAGCCACTGCGACGATAACGCGAAGAGTCTTCTGTACCGCTTGGGTTGACGATCGTTTCCATAAGCCGAATGGAAGCGACAAGGTTTGTGATCAGCAAGAAGGTCAAGAAAAACGCGGTCGTTATCCCGCCTAAGTCAAATAACGGTGCGCCGAACGGAAATAATTCTGGTAGCGCAAACCAACTGCTAGTATGTGCTACTGCTGGTGCTTGACGGAAAACAATAAACAATAACCAGCCTATCAATAAAGAAAAAACGACAGAATATTGACGTACCCATAAAATTCTTGTTTTACCAAAGAAAAAGGATAGACAAACGACAACTAGGCTGAGCAATGCTGTCTTGACATTAATCGTGCCATTTTCTCCTGTTATCCCAAACATCCCTTTGATAAACGAACCACTTAGCTGCAATACGAGCAGCATCAAGTAAATAAATGTCACAGTCGGAGTAAATAATTTAGCCAATTTTTCGATGAACCCAAAAAAAGAGAGGATGATGAAGAATCCTCCGCTCACGATCATTGCGCCAGATAAAGCCTGTAGAGCGGCAATATTGGTGCTATAAAGCACCCCGATAAACCCTGTATAAACGGTAAAGACGCTCCACCATAATCCTGCTGGTCCTTCGTGGATAGGAAGTTTATGACCGATAATAATTTGTAAGATACCTGCGATCCCTAATACAAAAATAGTTCGCGCCAGAAGTCCTGACGTTTCCGTGGTGGTTAAATGATACTGATTGGCGATTGAAATCGGTGCTACAATTGCCGCTGCGATCATAAAAATCATCCACTGGATTCCCGCAATTCCTTTTTTCATACTTTCCCAACTTTCCTCTGTATTCTCAATAAAACATTTTAGCGCTATCCTGCTTTGTTGTAAAGCGCTCATTTCTTGACATTTCCGACACAAACGCATCGTTTTTTTTGCCATTCTATGCTATAATGCGTACAGAATATGATTTATAAAAGGAGATAATACCGTGATTTTGCCTTTTATCTTACTAATTGTTTTAGCTTATTTGATTGGCTCCATTCCTTCTGGATTATGGATTGGAAAACTATTTTTCCAAAAAGATATCCGGGAACATGGAAGCGGCAACTTGGGTGCTACGAATGCGTTTCGAGTACTTGGTTTGCTACCGGGCAGTATCGTAACGGCTATCGATATCTTGAAAGGTACGCTAGCAACACTTTTACCGCTAGTTTTCCACCTTCATGTCGATCATCATTTTTATCTGCTGACCGGGATTTTTGCGATCATCGGTCATAGCTTCCCGATTTTTGCTGGCTTCAAAGGCGGAAAAGCGGTTGCCACGTCGGCCGGGATCATCTTAGGATATGCGCCACTGCTATTTATTGCTGTGATCATCGTATTTTTGATCACGCTCAAAATCAGCAAGTATGTATCGCTTAGTTCGATGATTACTGCTGTGATCGCCTTGCTCTTGTCAGTATTTGCAAAAGATTGGGTGCTCTCATTACTGATCGCCTGCATCGCGATTTTTGTGATCTACCGGCACCGTACGAACATCGCCCGTATCAAAAACGGAACCGAGCCGAAAATTACGTGGATGTAAAAAAAACGTTCTTGCTATTTTAGCAGGAACGTTTTTTTATTAACCAAGTGTAATCTCATATTCCGTTGCAAATATCGCTTCTGGGTCAAGCTGTTCAATACCTGCTTTATCCCGAATCTCCACAGGATCCCCAGCGCTATCAGCCACTCCAAACCATGGTTCGATACAGAGGAAAGGTGCTCCCGGTTTAGGTGTCCAAATTCCTACAAATGGAAAGTTTGGAAAGGCAACTGTCACAAAATGGGCATGCTTATGTGAACGAATCGAGATCTTATCTGCCATCAATCCTTCAAAGATCAACGCATCATTGGCGAATAAATCATAGTTCAATGGTAGTTTTTGCGCTTTTTCAGGTACAAGCTTTTTGATTTCCCCGCTGCGATAAGGGCCGTCTAGTACCAGTGTCTCCATGCTTTCTTCGGCATGAAAATCCAAGTAATAATCTTCAAAGTTTTCGCCATCCAGTAATGGTACATTGAAGGCAGGATGTGCGCCGATTGAAAAGTAAATCCGTTTTGTGTCCATGTTTTCAACTTCATAGCCAACCTTCACCGTATTTCCTTCCAGCGTATAGCGAATTCGTAAAGCAAAGGTATATGGATAGATCGCTTTGCTTTCTTCATCGGCTACCAAGCTAAAGACAATGCTTGTGTCAGTCTGCTCGATCACTTCGAATCCACGATCACGAGCAAAGCCATGCTGTCCAAGATGATAAGCTTTTTCATCCACATAATACGTATCGTTTACTAATCTTCCCACCGTAGGGAATAGGATCGGGGCATGACGACCCCAAAAAGCTGGATCTGCCTTCCATAGATACTCCAATTCCGTTTCTTTATTATAAATACGCGTCAATTCAGCACCTTGCTGTTTCAGTTCTACAATAAGCTGGCCATTTTCTAATTGCAACAATTCATTTTTCCTCCTTTAAGTGAAATCGTTTGATTTGGTCGTTTTTTCCTTCTGCTTCTAATACATAAACTTGGATTTCTCCAAAAAGATCATAATGCGGTAAACCAGCATGCCGATCATCGATCCATTCTGGCTGCAATCCGTATTTTTTCCCCCATTCACGCAACACTTGCTCATCTTGACAAGCAACTTTAGTTACCGTTTTTGAGTTAGGGAAACGATCATCCAGCCAATAATGTGTTAAGATCGCGATCTCTCCAGCCTGCGCTTTTTCTTTGAAAGCAAGCAGTTCGGCTCGTTTCACTCCGAAAGCCATCTTATTCTTGCTCCATGGCTTGGAGATAAGCCTTGTGCCATTCCGGGAATTCTCTGCGAAGGGCAACAGGTTTAAAATTATCTTTACGCACACAAACATGCGTTGTTTCGCCTGTGATCGCGATCTCTCCGCCATCTTTATAGCGAATCTCATATTGATACGTGACGCGCAGACCGTCATACGAGAGAATACTGGTTTTTACGATCGCTGTTTGACCATAACGCAGTGGTTTTCCATATGCTAGATGAACGTCCACGACAGGAGAAAGGAATCCTGCTTCCTCCATATCAAAATAACGAAATCCTAATTCTTCAATTAGTCTTGTCCGGCCGATCTCCATCCAGACAAGGTAATTCGTGTGATAGACGACTCCCATTTGGTCTGTTTCAGCGTAGCGTACTTCGATTTCCGTTTCTGTGAATTTCATTTTACAACCTCCAAATAACCGAATGTTTCTTTATATTTTAGCAAAAATGCACAAAAAAAGCTTCTTCTAATGATAGGAAGAAGCTTTTTGACACTTAATTATTTTTTAATTTTTCTAATTCTACTAAGAATTTATCATTCAGAACACGGATAAATGTTCCTTTCATACCAAGTGAACGCGAGTCGATGACGCCAGCACTTTCTAGTTTACGAAGTGCATTGACGATAACGGAACGAGTAATGCCGACACGGTCAGCGATCTTGGAAGCAACTAAAAGTCCTTCCTTGCCATTCAATTCATCGAAAATATGCTCGATGGCTTCTAATTCGCTGTAGGATAAGGAATTGATCGCCATTTGGACAACGGCACGGCTGCGAGCTTCTTCTTCGATCTCGCCGGATTTTTCATGGAGGATCTCCATGCCAACTACTGTACCACCATACTCTGCCAACATCAAATCGTCATCCGTGAAGTGACTTTCCAAACGAGATAAAATCAATGTTCCTAAACGTTCCCCACCGCCAACGATTGGCACGATCGTCGTTAAGCCTTTGGTGAATAAGTCACTGTTTTCAGTTGGAAACGCCGTATATTGACTGGACACTTCTAAGTTTGCAGATGTTTCGTTCACGTTAAACAAGCTGTGCGTGTAATCTGCCGGGAATTGACGATCCACCAGCATTTGTTTCATACGTTCGTTTTCAATTGGTAAAATTTCCGAAAAACCAAGTAATTTCCCGCGACGGCTGACGATATACGTGTTTGCGTCGATCACTTCAGCCAATGTATCTGCCATTTCTTTAAAGTTGACGGATTTACCGGATGTATTCTGTAACATTGCATTGATTTTTCTTGTTTTTGCTAATAAGCTCATTCTTATTTCCTCCTAGTTTTCTTATAAAATAAATTCAGTTAAATCTCGATTTTGCATGATTGAAGTTAGTTTTTCATTGACATAGCTTTCGGTGATAGTCACTGTATCAAGCGTGATCTCAGGTGCCTCGAACAATAGATCTTCTAGTAATTTCTCTAGGATCGTATGCAGCCTCCTGGCACCAATGTTATCTGTATCTTGATTGACTTCAAAAGCGATCGCAGCAAGGCGCTCTACTGCTTCTTTCGTAAAGACAAGATCGATCCCTTCTGTTTTCAACAATGCTCGATACTGCTTGATAAGTGCATTGTCGGGTTCTGTCAAAATCTTGACAAAGTCTTCTTGCCCTAGCTTTTCCAGCTCGACCCGAATCGGAAAACGTCCTTGCAACTCTGGGATCAAATCGCTTGGTTTCGAAGTATGGAAAGCTCCTGCGGCAATGAATAAGATATATTCCGTATTAACTGTTCCATATTTCGTAGCTACTTGCGATCCTTCAACGATCGGCAAAATATCACGCTGTACCCCTTCGCGAGAAACTTGTCCGCTTCCTGCTTCCGAACCGCTGGTGATTTTATCGATCTCATCGATAAAGATAATTCCTAACTGTTCTGCACGTTCAATCCCAAGCGCAGCAACTTCATCTTGATCGATCAGTTTGGCAGCTTCATCTTCGTGTAGGATCTTACGTGCTTCTGCTACTGTCACTTTTCGTTTTTTCGTTTGCTTCGGCATTAGATTAGAAAGAGCATCCGACATCCCATTCATTTGGTCCATTCCCGACCCTTTCAGCATATCGAACATGGGATTTTGCTGTTCTTTCACTTCGACGGTCACCATTTGATCATCGAGTTCTCCGTTTTGCAAGCGCCATAGTAACTGATCACGTTTACCACGAAGTTCTGCGTCAACTTCTTCCTCTTCCTGTGCTTGTTGATTAAACAAAGCTTCAAAAGGATTTGTCGTTTGACTTTTTTGTTTCTTTTGGGCGGGTGCCAACAATTTGATAACCCGCTTGTCTGCATTTTTTTGCGCTCTCGTATAAACCTCGCTCATTTTTTCTTCTTTCACGATCCGAACAGAAACTTCGACAAGGTCGCGTACCATCGACTCTACATCACGTCCCACGTAGCCGACTTCCGTGTATTTAGTAGCTTCTATTTTCGTAAATGGTGCTTTGACCAGTTTTGCGATTCGTCTGGCAATTTCGGTTTTCCCAACACCAGTTGGTCCGATCATCAAGATATTTTTAGGAATGATCTCTTCCCGGATCGTTTCCTCCATCAAAGAACGACGGTAACGATTTCGCAAAGCAACGGCCACAGATTTCTTGGCGCCATGTTGACCAATGATATATTGGTCTAGTTTTTCTACGATTTGTCTAGGCGTTAATGCCGCTGTATTTTCCAATGACTATCACTCCTTTAGAGTTCTTCCACGGTAATATGGTCGTTTGTGAACACACAAATTTCCGAGGCGATCTGAAGCGCATTTCGGGCGATCTCTTTTGCTTCAATAACTTCGCTGCTGTAGCGTTTCAATGCTCTACCAGCTGCCAAGGCGTAATTGCCGCCTGAGCCGATTGCCAAGATGCCATCATCTGGTTCGATTACTTCCCCTGTCCCCGAAACGAGCAGCAATTTTTCTTTATCCATTACGATCAGCATTGCTTCCAGTTTGCGAAGCACGTTATCGCTGCGCCATTGTTTCGCTAGCTCGACCGAAGCTCTTTCTAAATTACCGTTATATTCATTTAATTTATTTTCAAATTTTTCAAATAACGTAAAAGCGTCTGCTACAGATCCGGCAAAACCTGCGATCACATTGCCATTAAAAAGTTTCCGCACTTTTTTAGCGGTATGCTTCATCACGACAGATTCACCAAGCGTTACTTGTCCGTCTCCTGCCATTGCTGCTTTTCCATTGTGTTGAACAGCAAAAATCGTTGTTGCATGTAATTCCATTTTTATCTCCTCCTTTATGCCCTCGGGTGAAATTTCATGTAGGTCGCCTTCAGATGCTCCTTCGTAACATGGGTATAGATTTGAGTGGAAGACAAGCTCGCATGCCCTAATAATTCTTGGACCGTCCGCATGTCTGCGCCATTGTTCAGCAGATCAGTCGCAAAGGTATGTCTCAGCATATGCGGGTGGATCTTGCGCGTCATCGCCGCACTTTCGATCGTCTTAGAAAGACAATACCTGATACCGCGTGGTGTCAAAGGATCACCGTAATGATTTACAAATAGATAATCATGTTCTTTATGATATTTCTCCATCAAAGCTTTGCGACTCGCTTCCAGATAAAGCTGGACAGCATCCTCGGCATAGGCACCAAAAGGGACATATCGTTCTTTATTCCCTTTCCCGCGAATCAAAATCGACTGATAGGTAGCATCGATATCAGCGAGCCGAATATCTGCGCACTCACTCACACGAATACCTGTCCCATACAATATTTCAAGCAGGGCCCGGTTGCGCAATGTCAATAGTTTGTCATCTTGATAGACGACCGTAAACAAAGCCTCCATTTCTTCTGAGTAGAAAAATTTTGGAAGCCTTAAGTGATTTTTCGAATGACTGACATAAGAGAAGGGATTTTCTGCTATCTGCTGGTCGCGCAATAAGAAAGTATAAAAACTTCTTAAACTGGATAGCTTTCTTGATACGGTCGATCTTGAATACTCTTTCTCGCGAAGTCTCGTCAAATAGACGCGTACTTCTAAATACCTTACGTCGGTTAAAGATTCAATAATCTCTTCTTTTAAAAAAGTCTGAAAATCGTGTATATCTTGTTTATATGCTGCAACTGTGTAAGCGGAATAGTTGCGCTCTTTCTCTAAATAAGTCAAGAAAGATTGCACGAAGGAAATATCATTATCCATTATATTCATACCTTTCAAACACTTTCATGGTAACATAAGTATGGAAGAGTTGCAATAATTATAGACACTTTTCAAAACTTTTTGAATTGCATATCAATTCGTAATTATGTGAGCAACTAAACATAAAAAATCATAAAAAAGATTTGAAGAATTGGCATTATTTACACAATCCCTCAAATCATTATAAATAGTTTATACTTCTTTCGCAAGTCCCTTTAGTGCATTTAATGCTCTTTCTACTATTTTTTCGTTGCGCAGCTCTTTTTCACGGATCGTATCTGTCAAATCGGGAAACAAACCAAAATTGACATTCATCGGTTGAAAAGAATGCTGATTCGCATGGGTGATGTAATGTGCCATACTACCGATAGCTGTCTCACGTGGGAAAGTGATCGGCTCTTCGCCCGAGACATACTTCGCAGCGTTAATGCCCGCTGCAAGTCCGCTCGCCGCAGATTCTACATAGCCTTCCACACCAGTCATCTGACCGGCAAAAAATAGATCTTCGCGTGCCTTCAGCTGATAAGTCGGGAGTAGGATTTCCGGCGAATTGATAAAAGTGTTGCGGTGCATGACCCCATAACGCACGATTTCCGCGTTTTCGAGACCGGGGATCATTTGAAATACTCGTTTTTGTTCGCCCCATTTTAAATGTGTCTGGAAGCCAACCATATTATAAAGCGTTCCAGCTGCATCATCCTGCCGTAATTGTAAGACCGCATATGGACGCCTTCCTGTATGTGGATTTTCTAATCCGACAGGCTTCATTGGACCAAAGAGCAATGTCTTCATCCCCCGCTTTGCCATTACTTCGATCGGCATGCAACCTTCAAAGTAGATTTCTTTCTCAAAATCTTTCAGTTCCGCTGTTTCCGCTTCCACGAGTGCACGATAAAATGCGAAAAACTCCCGCTCCGTCATCGGGCAGTTCAGATAAGCAGCTTCTCCTTTATCATAACGGGATTTCAAATAGACTTTATCCATATCGATGCTGTCTTTTTCGATTATTGGAGCAGCCGCATCATAAAAGTAAAGATACGAGGAACCGGTCAATGCTTTGATACTCTCTGCAAGTTCCGGACTTGTCAGCGGCCCGGTCGCAATTATCGTCGGCCCTTCTGGAATGGCCGTGACTTCTTCCTGATAAACGGTAACGAATGGATGCTGTTTGACTTGCTCAGTGATATAGCCGGAAAATTCATGCCGGTCCACTGCGAGCGCTCCTCCCGCTGGAACAGAAGCTCGATCAGCAGCATTGATAATAATAGAGTCAAGTATCCGCATCTCTTCTTTAATAAGACCGACTGCATTCGTTAAAGAATTAGCACGTAAGCTATTGGTGCAGACAAGCTCAGCAAATTTGTCCGTATGATGCGCTGGAGTTTGTTTGACAGGACGCATTTCATATAGTGCTACCTGAATCCCTCTTTGAGCAAGTTGCCAAGCTGCCTCACTGCCTGCTAGCCCAGCACCGATCACATT
This sequence comes from Listeria grayi DSM 20601, assembly GCF_000148995.1. GTDB lineage: Bacteria > Bacillota > Bacilli > Lactobacillales > Listeriaceae > Listeria > Listeria grayi. The sequence continues at coordinate 551,534 of NZ_GL538352.1, read as the reverse complement.
TACTTTCTTTTCCAATCTAATCCCCCCAGACAAAAAGGCTAAAGCGCGAAGCCTTAAAGCCTTTTATTGTTGCGTTTGTTCTTTATAATCACAGTTGGTACATTGAACTTGGATTCCTTTTTTGAGCTTTTTCTCCACAAGCGCATGTTCCGCACATTTTGGACAAGCACGTTCGACTGGTTTATCCCATGACACGTAATCACAATCCGGATAACGATCACAGCCATAGAAAATCCGTTTTTTCTTGCTCTTCCGCTCAATCACGTGGCCTTCGCCACATTTCGGACAAGTTACACCGATTTCTTTAACGATTGGCTTCGTATTTCGGCATTCCGGAAAATTACTGCAAGCAAGGAATTTTCCGTATTTCCCCATTTTATAGACCATCGGCGATCCGCAGATATCACAATCAATACCAGCAGGTTCATCTTTGATCTCGATTTTTTCCATTTCTTTATCCGCGCGTTCTACGTTCGGCTCAAAGTGTTTATAGAACTCATCGATTACTTTGACCCATGCGACTTTCCCATGTTCTACTTCATCTAGCTCGTTTTCCATGTTCGCTGTGAATTTGACATCTAAGATCTCTGGGAAATAGTCTTCAATTAGTTCATTGACGATTTCTCCTAATTCAGTTGGGATGAATCGTTTATTTGTAAGCGATACATAATTACGGCGCTGAATCGTATCAAGCGTAGGAGAATAGGTAGAAGGACGGCCGATGCCGATTTCTTCTAATGTTTTCACCAATCTTGCTTCGGTATAGCGTGGTGGTGGCTGTGTGAAGTGTTGTCTTTGTTCTAAAGTTTGCGATTCTACCTTGTCTTCTTTTTTGAGATCAGGTAAGATATTTTCTTTTTCTTCCTTATTATCATCATTACTTTCGACGTACACCTTCATAAAGCCGGCAAATTTCACTTTAGAACCATTGGCGCGGAATTGAACGCCATTGTTATCTAGATCGACACGCATCGTATCTAAAATAGCCGGTGCCATTTGGCTGGCAATAAATCTTTCCCATATCAGTTTGTATAAGCGATACTGATCTCTACTCAGATAATCTTTCATTTCTGACGGAGAGCGAAGTGCGCTTGTTGGGCGGATAGCTTCATGCGCATCCTGTGCCCCTTTGGTATTTTTATCTGTTCGTTTTTTGGAACGCGTAAACTCTTTTCCATATTTTTCTATGATGTGCTGATTCGCTTCTGCTACGGCGGAGTCAGCAATACGGGTGGAATCCGTACGCATATACGTGATCAAACCAACTGTTCCCTGCTTACCGAGTGCGATACCTTCATATAGTTGTTGTGCTAGCATCATTGTCTTCCGTGTACGGAAGTTTAGTTTACGTGCTGCCTCTTGTTGAAGGGAAGATGTGGTAAATGGTGCAGCTGGATTACGATAACGTTCTTTTTTCGTAACATCAGTAACCGTAAATTGTTTTCCTTTTAAGCGGGACATTACTTCTTTTACTTCTTCTGCGTTAGACAGCTTTTTCTTTTTCCCGTCTACGCCGTAAAAATTAGCTTGGAATTCTTGCTTACCTTTTTTGAAATTACCATCGATCGTCCAGTATTCTTCCGGTTTGAAATTATTGATTTCTTTTTCACGATCAATGATCAAACGTAAAGCTACAGACTGAACACGGCCTGCACTAAGTCCTTTTTTGACCTTTTTCCATAAAATCGGGCTGATATTATAGCCAACAAGTCGGTCTAATATACGTCTTGCTTGCTGAGCATCTACCAGATCCATATCGATTTTACGTGGATGTTTAAACGATTCTTTGACCGCGTCTTTCGTGATCTCATTGAAAACAACGCGTAATTCTTGTGATTGATCTAATTCTAAACTATTCGCTAAGTGCCAAGCAATCGCTTCACCTTCGCGATCGGGATCGGCTGCTAGATATACTTTTTTAGCTTTTTTAGCAGCTTGTTTCAATTCTTTTAAGATTGGTCCCTTTCCACGAATAGTGATATACCGTGGTTCAAAGTCATGCTCAGTATCTACACCCATTTGACTTTTGGGTAGATCACGAATGTGTCCCATTGATGCTTTTACTTTAAATTTTTTACCTAGATATTTTTCAATTGTTTTAGCTTTAGCAGGTGATTCTACAATAACTAAATAATCTGCCATGATTAAATTCCTCCCCGATTTGGGCCACAACATGGGTAATTCTCTTTACTTTACCTCATGTTCTTATTTGCTTCTCTTTGGTGCACATAATTCAATTGTAAATATTATCCTTTATCAAAAGGTTTGTCAATCTTTAATTGAATAAATAAAAACACTCTGAAGCAAACTTATCTGAAAATCTCGGGAAATACAAGCTAAAACACTTGAAAAGATCAAAAAGGCTCAAACGTAGGAAAAGTTTCAAGGATATCTGTTGCTTGTCGCACCACGATCGCCCCTTCTGCAATCAGCTGGTTCGTTCCACTACTGGCTTTGTCAAAAATATTACCGGGGACGGCATAGACGAGCCGATTTTGATCCAATGCCAAATTTGCCGTGATTAGCGAACCACTACTGGTCGCTGCTTCGATCACTAATGTTCCCCTGGACAAGCCACTGATGATTCGATTACGCTCGGGGAAATGCCAACTGTTAGCCTTGATACTCGGATGATGTTCCGTCAGCAACAAGCCTTTTGCCGCAATTCGCCTCGCCAGTTCCAGATGCTGTTTGGGATAGATATTGGCAAGACCACTTCCTAAAACTGCAATGGTATTCCCACCATGATCCAGTGCCGCATGGTGCGCTTTACCATCGATCCCCACTGCTAGACCGCTGATTATCGTTAATGGACATGCCACCAGTTCCTTTATGATATGTTCGGTGGCATGGCTGCCATATGGCGTCATTTTTCTAGCTCCCACTACTGCCAGACCTTTTTCCTTTAGCAAGGATAACTGACCTTCATAAAATAATATAGGTGGAGGCTCATAGATTTCGCGGAGCAAGGACGGATATGTGTCCTCTTCAATGAAAAGTATATTTTTGTCATTCGCAAGAGATGGTGCTGCTGCTAATTCCTGTTTTAATTGCTCTATTTTGGTTGGTTGAAAAAAAAGCTGAATGAATTGCCGGAGCGATATATCCGATAATTCTTCTTCCGTTGTTTTTTGCCATATCTGTGCTCGTTTCTTAGCTGTGACGGAGGGACAGTAAGCGAGTTCCAGCCAAGTTTGTTTATCCCTTAGATTCAAAGTCTCTACTCCTTTTCTAACAAGTAATGAACTCAGTATAAGCGGTTTGAGACTGGTTGTAAAAAAACCAAATCCCTCCTTTCTGTCGTAAAAAAAAGTTTTCTCCATGGAGAAATACTTTTTTTGCTTTTTTCTTCTATTAAATAGACTGCGTTTTTTATTGAAAACGCGAATTCGCTGCTTTGACTGGTGCAAATGTCAAACGGTGAATCGGACAAACACCTTGCTGATCCAATCCTGCCAAATGCAGTTTCGTGCCATAACCCATATTATGTGCAAAATCATAGCCCGGATATAGTTGTTCCGCTTCTTTCATCAAAGAATCACGCGTGACTTTCGCAATGATCGAAGCAGCAGCAATAGAAATGCTTTTCGTATCTCCCTTGATGATTGCTAATTCTTGTTTGGAGTAACCCAACTTCATTGCATCGATCAAAGTAAAATCAGGAGCTGGATCCAGATTATCCAAAGCTTCTGCCATCGCTAATTTGGTAGCTTCGTAGATATTCACTTGATCGATCACTTCATGAGATTGGATGGAAATACCGATACTTACTGCTTGTTCACGGATAATATCATAATAATATTGGCGTTTCTCCTCGCTGAGCTGTTTAGAATCATTGATGCCTGTTACCGAAAAATCATTCGGAAGGATCACTGCAGCGGCAACTACCGGACCTGCAAGCGGACCTCTGCCAACTTCATCGACACCGGCGATTCGCGAGTAACCTGCTTTTAGATATTCCGATTCAAATTGTTTCATTTCTTGTAATTTCAGAAGACTTTCTTGCGCTTGCTGCTGTTTCTTTTCCCAAGCGCGAATAACTTGTTGCACACCTTTACGTGAATCAGAGCGAAGCCGCTTGATGTAATCAGATTGCATGGAAAATTCTAATTCAGCAAGTTTTGCTTTGATTGTAGAAATACTTTCTATCATTGTTCTTCTCCATCATTGCTCTCATGCGGATCATCTAAAGTTATTCGACCTAATTTTTGAGTGCGTATATCGCGAATAAATGTTTCGGCGGCACGATCATAGTCCGGGTCTTGATAACGGTCAAAGAGTCGTTTTTTCTCCGCGATCATTCCTAAGAATTCAAGACTCGTTTCCGGGATCGTATCATTCTCTAAATAATGGAGCAGACGTTCTGGATAGTTTTTGCGGAAAAACTCAGCGGCAAAAGAAGCAATATCTTCCATTTGTAAGAGATCATCTTTAATGGCACCTGTTAATGCCAGTTTGAACCCGACAGATTGATCCTCAAATTTCGGCCATAAAATCCCCGGCGTATCTAATAATTCTAAGCTTTTTTCCACTTTTATCCATTGCTGCGCTTTGGTGACGCCCGGCTTATTGCCCGTTCTGGCAATGTTTTTCTTGGCTAACCGATTGATCAGTGTGGATTTCCCAACATTGGGAATACCTAATATCATCGCCCGAATCGCTCTGGGCTTCATTCCTTTGGTTTTCCAATTATCGAATTTCTCTTTCATCAGCAGTTCTGCTGCGCGGCTGATTTTGTGCATCCCTTTTCCGGCTTGTGCATCCACTGCCACTGCTAATAAGCCTTGTTCAGCGAAATAATCGATCCACTCCGCTGTTCTCACTTCATCTGCAAGATCCGCTTTATTTAAAATAATGACTCTTTTCTTTTGATGAATGATCTCTGCTAACATTGGATTAGCAGAAGAAAGCGGCAATCTGGCATCCACTAATTCAAAAATAACATCTACTAATTTTAATTTTTCCGTCACTTGTCTTCTGGCTTTGGCCATGTGACCTGGGAACCATTGTATCGTCATATCATACTCCTATTTCATTTAATTATTTTTACATTCTGGATCGGCCAGTAGCTGAAGATCGCTCGGCCAATAACCTTGCTTTCAGGAATCTCGCCCAAAATCCTGCTATCCTTACTTGCCCGGCGGTTGTCCCCTAGTACAAAATAAGAACCTTGCGCAACTTTTCCATTTTTCAACTGATTTTTAGTATCATAATCATCAGTTAGATTACCATCTTTTAATTTTGCTTTATACCGATTCAAATATGGCTCTTCGTATTTTTTGCCATTGATAAAAAGCGTATCGTTATGGAAACGGATATGATCACCGGGCAGACCGATCACACGTTTAATATATTCTGTTCCATCATTTTCACGAAAAACGATCACATCAAAGCGGTCGATATTGGCAAATCGATTGATAATGACGCGATCATCATTATGAAGCGACGGCATCATCGAGATCCCGTCTACAAAAATAGGCACAAATAAATAAAAACGAATAATGGTTGCAAGGAGTATGGCAATAACGGCAGCCCAGATCCACGACCACAACCGCTTTAAATTTTTCTCTTTCATCTGACACCCTCGCTCTCAACCTCTATCTCTTATCTCTTTCATTATAAACGAAATAGAGCCCATTTAATAGACAAATCCGCGAAATTCCTTCGCGGATTTGTCTATTAAAATTGAATTATTTTCCCGTTGATATCTGTAGCATCAATAAAACTGAACACCCGGCTGTCTGAACTGCCGCTGCGGTTATCCCCCAATACAAAGTACTTGTGAGGAGGAACCTTGCTTTCGCCAGTGACCTGTTGCAAGCTAAACGTGGTCTCAAGGCGATCAGGGCTAATGGTCGTCTTTGTTCCTTTTTTCAAATATGGCTCTTTATACATCTTGTCATTCACATATAGATCACCATTTTCAAATCGAAGGGCATCGCCCGGCAAACCGATGACTCGTTTGATAAAGTGGCCATTCTTCCCAAATGCGGACGGCTCATTAAAAACGATGACATCAAAGCGCTTCGGTTTTGACAATTTTTCAATAAAGAGACGTTCTCCATTGTGATAAGTCGGCAACATGGAACTGCCGTCAACTTTAACTGGCGCGAGCACATACATTCTAAGTAGTAAGGCAAGCACAAATGCGATCATTAGCATAATAAGCCAGCTAAATAAACCACGTAGAAAAGGCCGTCTATTTGTTGTTATGCGCATCTATTTCTTCCTTTCCAAACGGTCATTCTTATCTCTTCTTAAAGAAAATCACTTTCCCCAAGACATTTTTCTGCTTAATGAAGCCGATATAACGGCTGTCTTTACTGATAGCACGATTATCGCCAAGTACAAATAGCTGTCCTTTTGGCACCGTCATGCCACTACTTCCTGGTATATCTTCCATCGTGAAGTTCTCTTTATTGCTGATCGTCGTTAAAAAGCCGCCAGCCAATTCTTCTTTTTCCGAATCCAGATATTTTTCCGGATATTTTTTGCCATTAATATAAAGTTGATCTGCCTTATACTCGATTTCATCTCCAGGAAGGCCGATCACACGCTTGATATATTCTTCTTTGGTATCATCCGGTGCAGGAAATACAATAATATCAAAACGTTTAGGTTTTGTTACTTTATTGATAAAAAGGTGTTCGCCATCATGTAACGTTGGATCCATCGAGTGTCCGTTGACAGTTACCGGTGAGATAAGGAAATATCGAACTCCGGCAGCAATGATTACAGCAATGACGATGACTTTTACCCAGCTCCATATATTCGCTGCTGTTGATTCAGTTTTTTTAGATTTTGCCATACAATTATTCCTTTCTAACAATTATGCTATAAAGTATACCATGATTGCTACCTTATGGAATACTTAAAACATGCAAATTATATAAAAAATTACATATACATAAAAAATGACAAAATTCTGCCATAAAGCAGAATTTTGTCATTTTTTGTTTTAAGCGGAAGTTTTGATCGGAATCACAGAACCATCCGCTAATTCGACTTGCGGTTCTTGGTTTCCTTCGACTGCTTCTTTGGTGATGACACATTTCTTGATATCATCACGAGAAGGGATCTCGAACATCACTTCTAGCATCAATTTCTCAATGATAGAACGAAGGCCACGTGCTCCTGTTTTTCTAGCGATTGCTTCTTTCGCGATCGCTTTTAGTGCTTCTGGCTCAAATTCGAGTGTTACGTCATCTAGTTCCAACATCTTCACGTATTGTTTCACAAGCGCGTTCTTTGGTTCTGTCAAAATCGACACTAAGGCTTCTTCATCCAATTGTTCCAATGTCGCAATAACTGGAAGACGACCGATGAACTCTGGGATCAGTCCAAAGCGAAGCAGATCTTCTGGAACGACTTTCGATAAATACGTTTCGTCTTCTTTCAATCTTTGGTTATCACTACCAAAACCGATCACTTTTTCACCCATGCGATTTTTGACGATTTGTTCTATACCGTCAAAAGCACCGCCGACAATGAAAAGAATGTTGCTTGTATCGATTTGGATAAATTCTTGTTGCGGGTGTTTTCTTCCTCCTTGAGGTGGAACACTTGCAACCGTTCCTTCTAAAATTTTCAGCAATGCTTGCTGAACGCCTTCACCAGAGACATCTCTTGTGATAGAAGGGTTTTCGGATTTACGTGCTACTTTATCGATCTCATCGATATAGATAATGCCCTTCTCCGCTTTTTCAACATCGAAATCAGCAGCTTGGATGAGTTTAAGCAAGATGTTTTCTACATCTTCCCCCACATATCCAGCTTCTGTAAGCGAAGTTGCATCCGCGATCGCAAATGGAACATTCAAAATACGTGCCAACGTTTGGGCAAGCAAGGTTTTCCCGCTACCAGTCGGACCGATCAGACAGATATTACTTTTAGAAAGCTCTACTTCATCTTCGGAACCAAGACCGTTCACGCGCTTATAGTGGTTATAGACCGCTACCGACAATGCTTTTTTCGCACGTTCTTGACCAATGACATATTCGCTAAGGATATTTCTGATTTCTTGTGGTTTTGGCACTTCACCAAAATCTACGAATTCAGATGTTCCTAGCTCTTCTTCAATTATTTCGTTGCATAATTCGATACATTCGTCACAAATATATACACCTGGTCCTGCTACTAACTTACGAACCTGTTCTTGCGTTTTGCCGCAGAAAGAACATTTTAGCTGACCTTTTTCATCATTAAATTTAAACAAGACTTTCACCCCTCCACTTCTAAACTAGCGATTCTTTGTTGTTTATTTCATTATGATAGCATGTCTTCTTTCAAAATACTAATCATCTGTACTAAGGAAAACAGGGCATAAGTTGAACTCATGCCCTGCTCTTATTATTCATTAGCGCCAGATCTCGCTTTACTTCGCAACTTCTTTCGCGCTATCAACTAGCACTTCGATTGCTTTGCGGATTTTAAGATCTGCTTTAAGTTCTTTTAAGTCGCCTAATGCAGCACGAACAGCATCTTTTTCCATATTATAGTTTTCAGCTAGTGTGGAAACTTCTTCATCGATTTCTGCTTCTGCTGGTTCGATACCTTCTGCTTCTGCGATCGCTTCTAAAACAAGATTCATTTTAACGCGTTTTTCAGCATCTTGTTCCATTTGATCGTGCATGCCTTCAGCAGTTTGACCAGTGAATTGGTAGTACAATTCAGGCGTTAATCCTTGAGCTTGAAGATCTTGAGTGAAGTGGCTCATCAAGTGATCTGCTTCATGATGGATCATCGAATGAGGGATCTCCACTTCTGCATTTTCCACAGCTTTTGCAACAACTTCGTCTTGTTTCGCTTGTTTTACGCTGTCTTCTTTTGCTTCTTGCAGACGTTTTGTTACTTTTTCTTTTAATTCAGCTAAAGATTCTACTTCTTCGTCGATATCTTTTGCTAATTCATCATCTAATTCAGGAACTTCTTTTGTTTTTACTTCGTGTACTTTCACTTTGAAAACTGCTTCTTGACCAGCTAGGTCCTCCGCATGGTATTCTTCTGGGAAAGTAACCGTGATTTCTTTTTCATCGTCAGCTTTAAGACCAACTAATTGTTCTTCAAAACCTGGGATAAATTGGCCGGAACCGATTTCTAACGAATGGTTTTCCGCTTTTCCGCCTTCAAATGGTTCGCCGTCTTTGAATCCTTCAAAGTCTAAAACGACAGTGTCGCCATCAGTTGCAGCGTCTTCTTTGATCACAAGTTCTGCTTGACGTTCTTGCATGCTTTTAAGTTCTGCGTCCACTTCTTCATCTGTCAATGCTGGATCGCGTTTTTCTACTTCTAAGCCTTTATAATCGCCAAGTTTCACTTCAGGTTTCACAGTAACTTCTGCAGAAAGAACCCAAGTTTGATCTTTTTCCATTGATTCCACGTTTACTTGTGGTGTATCAACAGGATCGATACCAGCTTCGTCTACTGCATCGGAGTATACTTCAGGTAACAATATATCTAAAGCATCTTGATAAAGTGCTTCTTCACCAAAACGTTGGTTGAAGATTTGACGCGGTACTTTTCCTTTACGGAATCCAGGTACATTCAAAGTTTTGCGTACTTTAACAAACGCTTTGTCTAAACCTTCTTTGATTTTGCTTTGTTCAATTTCAAAAGTAAGTGTACCCACGTTACCTTCTTTTTTTTCCCATTTCACTGACATGGTACAATTCCCTCCATCATCTATTAAATTCAATTTTTAAGCATCTTTCTTTTCTCATGACCTCACTTAGCCATACTAGTTTATAATAACACAGATTTTGATAGCTGAAAACTAGGAAGATCATTATGAGAGATTTTTTTGCTGCGCTTCTTCTAATTGTTCGATAAATTGCTGCGCTCGTTCCAATTCTTCCGTTTCGGCAATCCGTTTAATTGGCTGCGTATGATACATAGTCGAGATCCAATTATAATAGGCTTGTGCCCATAATGTGGGTTCTTCCGGTTCGAGTGAAAATGGATAGAGCAGGAATAAATGCTGCTGCACGATGTCCGTCACCTGCATCAGCAAACTCGGATTATCATTTTCCAAACTTTCTTTTAAAATGGAAAAGAATGTCTGGATAAATGGATTTTCTTCCATGATCGGTGTTTTCACTGGATTGAAAACCGCTTGACGCCCCAGTTTTTGCACGGTTATATTTTCATCGATATGGTTTTCCTGTAAGATCTCAAAAATAATCGACTGTACAAAGGGGGAAATGGTCTCTGTCTTTAAGAGCAGCCGAAAATCCGCAATGTACGAATCTATTTTTTCAAAACGAACATTTTGTAGAAATTGCAATTGTTCGGCAATATTCCAATCCAGAAAAGAGGAATACATTTCCTCACTACTAGCGGTCAATCTCTTGCGGGGAAAAGGAATTACGGTCGCCTGCTCCGCTTGGACGATTTTTTCTTCGGCCACGTATTTTCGTACTAATGTAAAATAAGTATCCATTTCGTCAGTCGCTAAGTATGTGGTTGATAATTCTCCCAATACCGCCTTACTGTAACCATTATCTGTTAAAAAAGCTTGGCCGATCTCTTTGGCATCGAGATAGTGCTTTCTTTCATTATAGTAACGGATCAGCAAATACGTCAGAGCTTCAGAACTCGGATCATGGTAATAATTATCTTCTAGGTAGATCCCAACTTTGTCATATTCTGCTTCAGATAGCGTATCACTATGACCATCTGCAAATTTCATTACGATCGTGGGAAACCTTCTATTTTCATCCATTCTACAGAACTCCCTTGAGCTTGATTCGCTTTATTCTATGGGATAAAAAACACCTTGTCAAGCATCCGCACAAAAATGAGCAACTTGAAGAAAAACGATCAACTTCATCGTTTGACTGGCAAGCTGCCCATCGCTGAAAGTAATGGAAACATTTTTTTGATTTGCATGTTTCACCATCAATATTTCATCAAAGTACTATTATTTCGTTTGGCCTTCTCCAAAGATGATATATTTGGTAGAAGTCAGTTCCGCCAGTCCCATCGGACCGCGAGCATGTAGTTTTTGTGTACTGATGCCGATCTCTGCTCCAAAACCAAATTCAAAACCATCTGTAAAGCGCGTCGAAGCATTGATATAAACAGCAGCAGAATCGATTTCGCGATGAAAGATCCGGCCTGTAAAATAATCACGGGTAATAATCGATTCGGAGTGTCCCGTACTATAAAGATTGATATGCTCGATTGCTTCATCCAATGAATCCACAGTTTTAACTGCAAGAATCAAATCGGAAAATTCGGCAGCATAATCTTCTGTCGTTGCTGCGACAGCCGTTTTGAGATAATGGCGAGCAGCTTTGTCTGCGCGGAGTTCTACTTGCTTTTCCTGCATCAGCGCTTCCATTTTAGGCAAAAACTCAGCAGCTACGGCTTCATGGACGACCACGGTTTCGCAGGCGTTGCAAACAGAGGGTCTAGAACATTTGGCACTAACTACTATCGAAACTGCCATATCGATATCTGCTTCCTTATCCACGTAGATATGACAATTGCCACTGCCCGTCTCAATAACGGGTACGGTAGCATTCTCAACGACCGTTCTAATCAAATTCGCACCGCCTCTTGGGATCAGCACATCGATGAGACCATTCAAGCGCATCATTTCTTGAGCAGTCTCTCTGGAAGCATCTGCCAGCTGGATAGCTTCGACGGGAAATCCGTATGTTTGAAGGGTGGCTTGGATGACTTGAATAAGCGCTGAGTTGGATCGATATGCATCGCTACCGCCTTTTAAAATCACGGCATTTCCTGATTTGAAGCATAAAACAGCGGCATCGACCGTCACATTTGGGCGCGACTCAAAGATAATACCGATAACACCGAGTGGTACCCGTTCTTTGCCGATCGTCAAACCATTCTCCGGTTTCCACATTCGATCTACTTCGCCGATTGGATCGGGCAATGCAGCCACATCACGTACCCCTTGTGCAATGCTCTCTAGCCGAGCGTGATCAAGCAGTAATCGATCCTGCATCGACGCGGACATACCATTTGCCTTTGCAGCTTCCAGATCCTTGGCATTCGCCGCCAGTATGTCTCTTTCTGCTTTTACGATATTTCGACTCAGTGCCAATAGCACTTCATCTTTTTCGCTTCTAGTAGCAGCTGCCAGACGCCGAGCAGCCTGCCGAGCTGACCTGCCTTGTTTGTTTAGATCTGCCATTTCATTCGCCTCCGATCATTTGCTTTCTTTTTGAAAACAGCGTGCCGTGCATTTCCCCATTGATTGCTGCAAAGATCAAGGCTGGATCTTGTCCATTGATAAGCAGCATTTGTTTATCAGCAGCTAGGCAGTATTCCGCAGCCAGCAGTTTGGTATACATGCCACCAGTTCCGAATACAGTCCCTTCACCGCCAGCAAGCTGTTTTAATGCTGGAGTGACTGCTGTTATCTCATGAAACATTTTCGCCTCCGGATTAACAAGCGGGTTTTCCTCATAAAAACCGTCAATATCGGAGAGCATGATCAAAATGTCCGCTTGGATCAACTTAGTCACAATAGCTGACAAACGGTCATTGTCGCCATATTTCGTTAAATGCTCGATTTCTTCCACTGCCACCGTATCATTCTCATTGACAATCGGAATGATCCCCTTTTTAATCAATGTCTCCAAGGTATTGACAACATTTTCGCGGCTTTGCGGGAAGTCAGTCACATCGCGAGTCAGCAAAACTTGTCCGGTCATATAGCCGTATTCTCCGAAAAACTTGCTGTAAAGATGCATGAGCTCTGTTTGTCCGACCGCAGCAACTGCCTGCTTTTCAGGGATCGTCTGCGGTTTGATCGATAGATTCAATTTATGGCAACCTACTCCGATCGCTCCCGAAGATACAAGAATGACTTCCTTACCTTCGTTCTTCAGATCGGCTAGGACACGGGCTAACTTTTCGATCGCCCGCAGATTGACATTCCCATTGTCATACATCAATGTACTAGTTCCAACTTTGACAACGATTCGTTCGCAGTTTTTTAGCGCGCTACGCATGCTCTTCTTCCCCTTTTCTTCTCACGATTTTAGTTTGAATTATAAACTAAAATCCAACCGATTACAAAGTATTTTTGAGCGAATTTTCAGGTATTTCACGCATTATTCATTTTTTTGTTGGGAATTTGAACGATATCTGGTATAATAAAAATAGATATTACGACGGAAAACACACGAAAACTGTAAAAATGATCTTTACAGCTTCCGTGTGTTTTTTATTTTTCATTTAATGTTTTTGCTTGCTCGAGAACAAATAACAATGATTCCCGCATGAAAGTAGCGATCTCCGGTGCTAGATCCTGGCCATTCAGCTTTAGTAAGCTACTACCTTTCAAATCCATGCAAAGTCGTTCCAACTGAATATCTACATTTAAAACATTTCCCTGCGCATCTGTTTCATCGTCTTGTCCGATCAAGTAATCTACACTTACATCATAAAGCTCGGCAATGTTTGCAACCATTTGCAAGTCTGGCTCCCGTATTCCATACTCCCAATTGCCGTAGGTTGAAGGGGCTTTTAATCCTAATCTTCTTGCTGTTTCTGCTTTTGACCAACCTTGGTTCTCTCTAAGTAAAGTTAGTCGCTGACTTAATATAGGCATAGATTTCACTCCTTTGACCTACATTATATAATATCTTGGTCAATTTAACTATAATTCAACACAACAAGAATGTATAGTGATTTGACACATTCGTTTAGAGTTGTTATTATGAATAATATCACTCAATATGTGTTAAGGAGGCAGCACGATGAAACTATCAGCATCTAAGCAAATTAACATTGCTAAAATCAAACAGTTGCGTTTAGATCGGGGAATTACTCAAGCCTTTGTTGCAAGAAAAATGGGATATCGCTATACGAGCGGGTACAGCGCCATTGAAAGTGGTAAGGTTCGTTTATCCTATCGAAATGCGATCATTTTAAGTGAGATTTTGATGTGCGATATTCGGGAATTTTACGATTGATCTCTCGTCCATCCTAAAGATAAATAAAAGAAACTGCTATCAGCTTGCCAAATATGGGTAGGCTGTTTTTTATTACTTTTTTGTGTCTATAGGAGAAAAAAGTCCGTACTTAGCAAAGGCATTGTTTACTTATATAATAATAATGGTATAACTACTAATAATAAGATAATGAGGTGTAAAAAGATGGAAATGAAATTAACAGGAAAAACAGCACTTGTTACTGGCTCAACAAAAGGAATCGGCCGTGCCATTGCCGAAGAATTAGCAAAAGAAGGTGTACACGTTATTGTTAATGGACGAAGTCAGTCGGATACAGCAGCAGCCGTAGCAGAACTGAAAAAAAGCTTTCCAGAAACAGAGCCTCGATCTGCGGCATATGACTTAGGTAAGACAGAGGATCAAACAGCCTTATTCGAGGCTTTTCCGGAAGTCGACATCCTTGTCAATAACATGGGGATCTTTCAACCAATGGATTACTATGATATCGATGATGACACGTGGAATCGCTTTTTCCATCTAAATGTCTTAGCTGGAAATGCACTGGCAAAATTTTATCTTCCCAAAATGCTGGATCGCAATTCTGGCAGAATTATCTTTATTGCCAGTGAAGAGGCCATCATGCCTTCTGGAGAAATGCCGCAATACAGTATGACGAAATCGATGCAACTCTCCCTTGCTAAAAGCCTATCCAAACTTACAAAAGGAACTAACGTAACTGTCAACACGGTGATGCCCGGCTCCACATTAACAGAAGGCGTGACGGATATGTTGAATGATATGTATCCGGATGACATGGAATTTACGGAAAAAGAACACGTTTTCATGGTGAAGCATCGTCCCCTTTCGCAAATCGAGAAATTGATCAAGCCGGAAGAAATCGGCCGTTTGGTGACATTCATCAGTAGCCCACTAGCAACCGGGTTCAGTGGCGCGGCTATTCGAGCAGATGGCGGTATGGTCCCAACTATTTTCTAAGCTTATAACGAAAAGCACTCCAAAAAATTATTTTTGGGGTGTTTTCCAAATTTATGTTACAAAAATTGCATATCAGTCCTATACTTTGGTACACTAGAGAGAGAATTGGTATTGCTAAGAAAAGGAGTGATTGGATGAAAAAAGGACTTTTTATGATGCTCATTTTATCGATACCTGTCTATTTGACGGTCTTGTTTATCCTTCAAATCTATAAGAAAAAGACGACGACCTATTTCCCATTAAAAAATGAATTTGCACATTGGACAAATAAGGAGGCTACCAAATGAAGAACGAGCAAAGTGAAAAACCACTTGTCATTAAAATCGTCATCGGCGTTTTACTCGGTTTACTGATACTTAATTTCATGCCGTTTATGGCGATTTTTTCCTGATTGGTTTGCTCTTAAAAAGGAAGCTTGTCAACTTTTTATTACTATGATATATTAATTTTGTAATATAGCTTTTTTATGGTGAGACAGTTAATGGCAAATCGATGCCTTAATGCTTTTTTGATAAAAAGACTCCGAATTACCGTCTTGGTTATTCTTTGGGGTCTTTTTTTATGCACAGAAAGGAGAAAAAAATGAAAAAAGAAACCGTATTGAACTTAATAAAAATTGTGGTTGGTGCTTTTCTATTTTCCTTGGCAGTGAATGTCTTTGCGATTCCTAGCCATTTAGGGGAAGGCGGCGTCACCGGCCTTACAATGCTGCTCTATTATCTAGTAGGGATCGCACCTGCGATCACAACCCTGATTTTCAATGGGATCCTAATGATTATCGGTTATCGTTACTTAGACCGCAGCACGATCCTATGGACGATCGTGGCAATCAGTTTTACAGCTATTTTCCTACATTTTACAGAACCACTTGCATTCCACCCGCACCAAACGATCATCGGCGCACTCGCTGCCGGATCTTTGATGGGAATCGGGATGGGGCTGATTATGAATGGCGGCGGAACAACAGCAGGAAGCGCGATTTTAGCAAAGATCGCCAATAAATACCTGGGCTGGAATACTAGCTATGCCCTTCTATTCTTTGATTTGATCGTGGTTATTCCGTCCGTTTTTGTTATTGGACTTGAAAATATGTTGCTAACGATCGTTTCCCTTTATATCTCTACCAAAGTATTAGATTTCATTTTGGAAGGCTATAACCCGAAAAAATCCGTTACGATCATTTCCGAGAAATACGAAGCGATCGCTGCGGATATCGATCAAGAATTGGAACGTGGCATCACTCTTTTCCATGGACAAGGCTATTATTTGAAACAAGATAAAATGATTCTGTATATCGTGATCAGCCGGGCACAACTTTTGCCGCTCACTAAAATCGTAAATCGTCATGATGATAAAGCCTTTTTCATCATCAATGATGCACAAAGTGTCGTTGGTGAAGGATTTACGAAGCAGATTACCAGCGAATAACCTCCCTTTTTTGTTATACTAGAGAAGCATTCTATTTTAAAAGTGAGGTAACAGTGATGAAAAATAGTTCTTATTCGTTAATTACCTTGCTTGTTATTGGCTGCATCTTTATTATTTTAGGGCTTATCAACATTGGGATTTCACTGTTTTGGGATTTTAGTAATTTTGAAAATATGGTGATCGGTATTATCATGCTCACAGTTGGGGGCATTGGGGTTTTATGCGCGTATTACTGGAATCAAAAGAAATAACCTCCGCTGCGTTGGTCAGCGGAGGTTATTTTTATTTATCTGTATCCTTATTATTGGATCCAGAAAGATCCTTTTTTATTTGCGTAGTGGAGATTCCTTCTGTCCGTTCCAAGTAAATAACTTCGCAATAATCTTTTAAAAAATCGAATTTACCTTCCCAATCATTTCCCATTACAAAAATATCGATATCATGTGCCTGCACATCCGATATTTTTTGTTCCCAGTCATTTTCTGGAATGACTTCATCTACATAACGAATCGCTTCCAAAATAAGTTTGCGGTTCTCATAATTATGGAACGACTGCTTATGTTTGACAGCATTAAATTCATCAGTCGAGATCGCTACCACTAAATAATCGCCTAATGATTTTGCTCGTTTCAGTAAATTAATATGTCCCCAATGTAATAAATCAAACGTTCCATAAGTGATTACTTTTTTCATGCTGTCTCCTCCTCTATTTCGTTTACCTATGATAAAAGACTTTATTGACGATTTTTTCCGTAGGATGTCTTTTATCTAAGTAGCAAAGCTGTTCAAAAAATGCAGCGGACTCATTTTCTTCGTTTAAAATGTTACGGATCAAATCTTTTGTTCTAAATGAGGTACTTAATGGAAAAGTCTTTGTCAAATCAAAATATAATCCGCGGGTATCGCTCTTATATTCCTCATAATCTGGAATATGAAAAAGAATTTTTCGATCTAAATTCGCAAAATCAAACATCACTGACGAATAATCTGTAACTAAAACATCACTGATCTTGAATAATTCGTTGATATTGATATGTTGTGGCGGTTTGAAAGCGAAATGTTGATATTTCTCTGGGATCACCATTTTATCGCTGATGAGATAATGCCATTTTATCAATAAAATGTAGTCTTTGTGTAGTGCTTCATACATTTTTTCGAGGTCAAAGAGGATTTCTCCAATATACTCACCTCTTTTATAATTCTGATTATCTCGCCATGTCGGTGCAAACAGAATAATTTTTTTATCTTGCGGCAAATGCAGCCGCTCTTTTATTCGTTGGTTTTCTTGTTCATCGACCTTGGTCAATTCTTCATTTCGCGGATAGCCCATGGTTAATATTTTCTCTTGTTCGAGGTGGAATGCTTCTTCAAAGATTTTAGCTGCGTAATCATTTTGAGCGATCATATAATCCCACTTCGAGGTCGCTTCCACGAAAT
Source organism: Listeria grayi DSM 20601 (assembly GCF_000148995.1). Classification (GTDB taxonomy): domain Bacteria; phylum Bacillota; class Bacilli; order Lactobacillales; family Listeriaceae; genus Listeria; species Listeria grayi. The sequence continues at coordinate 533,745 of NZ_GL538352.1, read as the reverse complement.
TCCGGTGATATTTGGCCGTATTGGTTCCCGGCATAGTCACATGCTCAATGTCCAGACCTAATTTTTTTATAGGTGTGCCGTGCCATGTCTGCAGGTAAGTCGTCCGGTTACTTTTGTAGACCCAGTTCGGCATTCGAATGTTATTGACCCAGTAACTGGATGTAGCTAAATAGAACAACCACTTAAGGCTATTTCTTCGTACACAAATAAGATCAAGATCTTCAAATTCCTTCTCAAATCCTGATTTCACTACCCAGATCAATTGTTTTTCTTTAAAAAGCTTATGTTTTTTTAGATATTCATAAATCACTTTTGGACTGTCGCTATATTGTTTACCGAAAAAGCTCTCGAAGATGACTCTTTTTCGTTTTGGCAACAAATCAAAGATGCGCATGAACCCATTTATAAAAAAAGTAGTTGCCCTTGCTTTAAGTCTCCTCAAAATGCCCACTTCTTTCCCTTTTTTATCGAGGTTGTTTACAAATTTTTAACACAATACTAACAAAATTTATAATATCATAACAATCACTTGTTTACTACTTATATTTTTGTAAATAGTTTGTTTGTTATAGTTGAAAAATTCAATATTTTCCCTCGAAAAAAACCTCACGCGTTAAATAGCGTGAGGTTTTCGGATAGAAGCAATTATTTAGAAGAAAAACGATCCGCAATATTAAGTGCTAGTTTTACAGCTTTGCGATTAAGCGTGCCTTCGTGTTTGTATAATTTCTTGTTTTTCTTATTGATTGTCGCGTTTAGATCTTTGATTTTTTGATCTTTTTCTTTCATTATTTTATCCACATAACTTTGGTGTTCGACCCAACGTTCTCCTGCTTCGGCCATACTCAATCTCGTGATCGCGTCAACTGGCTCTAACAGATCCAGTTTAGCTAACTGATCATCCAATGGGACACTTGCTGGATAGTTGCCGGATTTGTAAATGTGATCTAGCTCGTTCTTATTTAGAAATTCAATGTAATTCTCGAAATGAGCAGCATGGTTTTTTTCTGGCGATTTAAAATCTACTTGCTCGATAACGTCCGCCAATTTTGTTTCGGCAGTAATTTCGTTTGCCCAAATGTGCGTAAGGTCATGAAACTCTGTCAGTTCTCTCATTCGTGCATCTTTTGGAATCAAAATACTTGGTGTTCCAGCGATGACTGCTGTGATATTACCATGAAGACGAGCACCGAAAACAAGGTCAGCCTCTTTCAAAAAGTCGATCCACTTCGGCGCATTTAGCGGGAATTTCACACGGCCTTCTTGATAAAATTTATGGCTCAAATCATTCGGATAATATGCAGAAGTCGCTTTGATCTTTGCATTGCCGAGATAAGTAAGCTTCATCTCCGTCAACCACTGAGGAATGAAGTAATAATTCGGAAATTCTTCTGTTGATCGTTGTATAAAATCTAATACGTTGTCCGGCGAAAGTTTGGACGAGTTAACTCCGATCAAGGAATCTTTTGTAATCGTGGTATCGCGAATGTTCAGCTCTGGACCGAACGCATACATGGAAGGACAGCCGATCACCATATGGTCTTTGCCTTCTTTAAAACCTAGTCTTGTCAGATAATCTGCAGTGATTTGTCCCCGCACACCAATGATAGATGACTTTTCAAGAACAGCACTTACAAATGCTTTTACGTCATCATCAAATGGGAAGCCTTCGTTGAGTTTCGGTTCAAAAGGCGCTCTTAACCCCACTCCGATCACAATAACAGGAATGGTGAGTTTTTTGATCAATTTTGCATACTTTCTTAAACTAGAAACAAAATCTGGGCGGAATGCATCCGCTAATGGAATTATGTAACAATCATATTCTTTGTTGATCTTATCAGCATCACTTGGATTGATGCGGTAATTATCTGGCACAAAAGTAACGTCTTCTGTTGTTAATGTACGATAGACACTATACGCATAAATAAGGTTGCCGACATTCCCGCCGATTGAATTTTTCGCAATGATTTCTTCTGGACTTTTGACATCCAATGGAGAGATGCCAGAACGTATTAAAAAGCGTTTCATAGTTATTTATTGCCCCCTGTGTTTTATCACTTATAGTAACAGGATAACGAACTACAGCTTATCTTACAATGACTGTAAGCAAATAGATGGCTAATTGTTAATTAAATGAAATAATATTTCACTAAACTGTAATCAATGACACCTAATATACGCTTTTTCTTCCAAAATCAATAAGTCTACTTGTTCGCAAGTAAACTTGTTATTCGTGAATGGATCTTTCTAATAGTTTGCCAACTTCTGTCAGATAATACCGTTTTGGATTATTTGCCATTACTGGACGCCGCTCTATGTACCCGTTGTATTCTAGCCAATAAGCAGTTTGAAGCAGTTCGTTTTTCGTCATTTCCACATGAAAGGTATCAAAACTATCATAATTAAAAATCGGCATAGCGAAATTAGGATCTTTCACTAAACGGATCACTTCCTGGATTTGTTTTTGGTTCGGCTGCCACATGTCCTCTCCCCCTTATCCCGTGCTATGCTCATTCAATCCCCACTGAATGGTTGTTATAAAGAATATACCACGAATTTGCTTCTCGCCAAACTAAAAAAGTGCGCTAGCTATCCTAACACACTTTTTTCGAATATTTACTCTGCTATTATTTTTTTGGGTACTTTTCCTGCGCCCTCTACAGACCATTCATTTTTTTCAGAGCGCTTATCATGCGGAACAAGTTTGAAAACCAGTTGTTTGCCAGTGAGTGTATAATGATGATACTCATATTCTGGGTCATCGCTAGGATTCACAGTGAGTTCATTTTCTCGATCATGGGATACAAGAGCGACATCGATGCTTTCCCCGTTTTTGATGCCGATCGTAAATTGCGTGTGTGCAGCATCCACATGGATCGTCACTTTATCATTCTGATTACTTTTCACCACTAAGCTGTATAGTTCCAATTGTGTCGAAATTTTGTCATCAAAATAAATAGCAGCTCGCGAGGTTTGTTTTTCACCGGAATAACTAAGGTTATTCGGGGAATCCATTCTTATTTCAGAAAGTTTGTTTGCTTTTTTAAAATGTACTTCCAGCCCCGATTTACCCTCTGCTTCCCCGACATTATAATTATAAGGAAATGCTTTTTTCACGTGCATCGGATAATTTTTGACTTCTAAATAAGCAAATTGTTTAAGTTTATAAAACCAATAGCCTCCGAATGCAAGTCCAATGACAATAAGTATCAATATGCTGTAGATCATGATTTTTTTTGTTTTAAATGTCATAAGCAGCCTCTTTTTTACGTATTTTTATTAAAAAGTATCGAATGTCTTTTTTTCATTTGCCGATTTTACAAGCGATAGGATTCCAGCAATCAAGAAAAGAATGCCTGTGATCGAGCCATAGCTAAAGAAACAAAGCCCGCCGACCACAACTAATACGATGGACCAACCCTTAACAGATGTGCCATTTTTCATTTTAAATGCAGCAATAAATCCAAATACACTAGCAATGACCGCTAAAATAAAGTTGATACCGATGAATGCTCCGCCAATAACCATCCCAATTTGATCGTCCGTAGCCATTTGAGGAGCTTCTCTAACAGCTGAAAAGGTTGCGAGAAGTACTATTCCTCCCATGATGAGCACCCCGAGGACTGCTAAACTTGCACCAATGATGGCTAAAATAAATTCTGCTTTTCTATTATTCATTTTGTAACCTCTTTCTGTTTATTCTTCATATTGATTATATAGTAACTAGCTAGTTTTGAATAGGTGTAACTCCTGCAGAAAGTTCTAGCAAACGCCATCTTTATTGCGATGAATCCATAGAATTTTCCTTTTCTTCAGGAACAATTGCCGTCCATGTGCTGTTGGCAGAACGGTGAAAAATAGGAAACATATAATGGCGCTCCCTAAGGCTGATTTTTCAATATTCTTATTTATACTAGTAAAATCTGTGATCTCAGCTAGGGATTGTTTTCCTCTTGTATTTATGTTACCTTTTGAGCATAAATAAAATGAAGGAAGGAACATCTATGAAGAAATGGCTGCTTATCAATATATTTTCTTTTATTTCTATATTTAATCTTCTTCTCGTACTTGCCTCAACCAATCTCAATAGCGATACTTTCAATCGTTTAATAGGGTTTTTTATTCCGCATTTTGCCAATGACCACATCAATAACGCTTTCGCGATCTTTGCGTTTTTGGGGATTCCTGTTCTCGCCCTTATTGGTGCACTTCTTAGTTTATTTGTAACAAAATATAAATTTTCTTCCTATACCTTGTTTTGTACAAATTTCCTGCTGCTTGTTATAAATGGAATCCTTTTTGCCTTAGGTGCGGGCGGTGGATGAGTTGAAAAAAGAAAGTTTTCCGTACACTTCTTGCCATCTACTCTTCTTTGCAGTATATTTTATTTGTACTAACCCTATCGATTTAGTAGGAATTATAGATGAAGGAGAATTCAAATGAAAAACAATACGACATTAGCTACTAAAAGTTGCTGTCTCACAAGAGCATATTGCTGTTGTGCTATTTGTATTGTTTGATTTGCGTTCTCTCTGAATAACAATATACCTTTTTATGTATGTAAAATAGGTTCTCAGAGTGAATGGCGTATGTCCATTTCACTCTCTTTTTTTACCTTGATTTCCAAAAGGACAGGAGGATCATGATGTTAATATCACGAATTCAGGAGCTGATCGGTAATACCCCGCTTTTAGAAGTAACGGGATTCTCGGTTCCAAATAATAATAAGATCTACGCAAAGCTTGAGATGTTCAACCCTGGGGGAAGTATGAAGGATAGACTTGGTGCGATGCTGATCGCAGAGGGGTTCAAGCGCGGGCTGATCACGGAAAACACCACGATTATCGAACCTACAGCAGGAAATACCGGGATCGGGATCGCGCTAGCAGCTTTGGAGCATCACTTGCCAGTTGTTTTAGTGGTTCCAGAGCAGTTCAGTTTTGAAAAACAAGAATTGATGAAGGCATTGGGTGCGAAAATCATTCATACAGAGGCTTCGCTTGGTATCAAAGGAGCGATTGCCAAAGCAAAATCGCTGCAGGAAGAGATTGGGAACACTTATCTCCCACTTCAGTTTTATAATCAAGCAAATCCCAAGGCCTATTACGAAACACTGGGTCCTGAATTAGTAGCAGATTTGGCTAAGATCGATTCTTTTCTCGCTGGAGTCGGAAGCGGCGGGACATTTTCCGGAACAGCAGCTTATTTAAAAGAACAGTTTCCTGCTATTCGTTTGGCAATGGTTGAACCTGAAGGCTCGATCCTAAATGGCGGATCGGCAGGATCGCATGATACAGAAGGCATCGGGGTCGAGTTTATTCCGCCGTTTATGGAACAGCTTGCTATCGATGCGATTTATACCATCGCTGACAGCGAAGCCTTTTACTTTACGAAAGAATTAGCTCGCCGAACCGGCGTTTTTGTTGGTAGTTCAAGTGGCGCAGCTTTTGCAGCAGCAATGAAAGAGGCTAAACAAATCGAGAACAGTAACATCGTAACGGTTTTTGCAGATAGTAGCGAGCGCTATTTAAGCAAGGATATTTACCATTATACAAACAAATTGGAGGAGAAAAAATGAATTTAAAAACAACGGCTGTACATGGTGGGATCAGTATCGATGAATTGACGGGCGCAGTGAATGTGCCGGTTTACCAAGTTTCTACTTTCAAGCAAACAGCAATCGGGAAACATAAAGGATTTGAATATTCGCGCTCTGGGAATCCAACCAGACTGGCGCTGGAAGAATTGGTAAAAGAGTTGGAAGACGGCGTGCAGGGTTTTGCGTTTTCTTCTGGTTTAACAGCGATTTTTACCGTTTTTTCCTTATTAAAAGCTGGTGATCATGTGATCGTGGGCGATGATGTCTATGGCGGTACCTATCGCTTGTTGACCCAAGTACTCAATAAACAAAATATCCACTTTTCGATCTTGGATCTCAATAATTTGGAAGACGTAGAGCGCGCTATCCAAAAGAATACACGAGTCATATTGCTCGAATCGCCAAGTAATCCGCTGCTGAAAATCGTCGATATTGCACAAATCAGTGAATTGGCGAAGAAACACGGCTTGCTGACTGTGGTCGATAATACGTTTGCCAGCCCGTATTTTCAACGTCCACTTCATTTGGGAGCTGATATCGTTGTACATAGTGCAACGAAGTATCTTGGTGGTCACAGTGATCTTGTCGCAGGGGTCGCAGTGACAAATGATCCGAAGCTCGCTGAAGAGATCGGTTTTCTGCAAAATGCGATCGGTGGTGTGCTTGGACCGCAAGACAGCTGGCTGTTGCAGCGTGGGATCAAGACATTGGGTCTGCGCATGGAAGCACATGAAAAAAATGCGTTGGCTATCGCTCATTATTTGGAAAAACATCCGAAAGTAGCGAAAGTTTATTATCCTGGCTTGGCATCACACCCCAATCATGCAGTTGCTGCAAAACAAATGACTGGTTTCAGCGGAATCGTTTCAGTCGAATTAAACGATGAGGTAAATGTTGAAACATTCATTGCAGCGTTAAGGTATTTTACTTTGGCAGAAAGTCTCGGCGGAGTGGAAACATTGATCGAAGTCCCTGCGCTGATGACCCATGCTTCCATCCCTAAAGCGGAACGTGAAAAAACCGGGATCAAAGATAACTTGATCCGCATTTCTGTTGGAATCGAGGACGAAGAGGATTTGATCGCGGATCTGGAGCATGCTTTTAATCAAAATTAATGGAGGCGGAACACAAGTGGGCAGAGAATTTTTACCGGTCTTTTCAAATTGGGCCGAAACATATGATGCATTTGTTACAGGAAAGGACCCGGCTTATGCCGCTGTTTTCGAAAATTATTCCAAGATGTTGGGAAAGATCGCCGTACAAAGCGGAGAAAAAATCATCGAATTCGGAAGCGGCACGGGGAATTTGACACTTCAGTTGCTTCACCAGAAAAAACGTGTGATGGCAGTCGAACCTTCTGCTGCTATGCGAAAAAAAGCTAGTAGCAAACTACCAAAAGGCTTTACTCAATACGACGGGGATCTGTTGGAATTTCCAGAGCCGCCCTTCACTCCTGATACGATTGTCAGTTCGTTTGTTTTTCATCATTTAAATGCAGAAGAAAAGCGTGCTGCTATTGAAAAATATTATGCTTTACTTCCTCAAGGAGGGAAAGTAATTTTTGCCGATACCATGTTCCTTTCCCTCCAAGCATTCCAAGCTATCTTACGAGATGCGAAAGAGCAAGGCTACGACGCACTTTTGGAAGATCTGATCAGTGAATACTATCCGCTTATCAGTGAGTTGGAAGCACTTTTCAAGGGAGCGGGATTTACTGTTTCCTTTGAGCAGCAAAATAGTTATGCGTGGTTAGTGACTGCCTATAAATAACCAAAAAGACGATGGGGGCTCCTATCGTCTTTTTTAAATGCTGGATTTAATTATTTCCATTTCTTGATAAAGATGCTTCTAAGCCTATTTCTTCCAACACGATTTTTTCTTTATCCAAATCGTGTGAATAAACCAAGCTACCATAAACTTTGTTTGCTGTAGAAACTCCTCCTAGTAAATTTTTCAGCATTTTCGGTATAGGAATGGTATGGATTTTCTTTCCTTGCGTGGCTCGCATAATTGCAATTGCTTGATTTGTATGTAGATAATAGCTGTTTTGTGGGTGATAGTACCCTGTCTTGTTCTCTGCGACCAGCTGCATGATATACCTTTCCAAATTCCCGATATATATACTGCTTCGCGCGTTATCGATTCGCGGATAAAATGGGAGGATACGTGCCAATTTCTCCAGTCTCGCAAAATTACCGGGTGCTCCTGGGCCATAGATCATCGGTGGTCTAACAATACAAATATGGAAATCGGGTGCTGCGATCTGTTGAAGATGATTTTCGGCTTTTAATTTTGATTTCCCATACGGGGATTGTGGATCGGGCACCGTGCTTCCATCGATTTGAATGGGCTGTTCGATCTTTCCTTCTAATCCAAAAACTGCCATGGTACTGAAGAAAACAAATTGCCGGACGCCCTCCGCTTTTGCTTTTATTGCTACTTCTTTTGTCAGTTCGCAGTTGATTTGCAGATAATCTTCTAACGACGCATGGGGATCGCTACCATGAACGAGTGCCGCTAAATGGATCACGACATCATAACCGTTAAAATCAGTAGTTTTCCAATCCGGCGTACGCATACTGATCCGCTCCACCACTTCGCCTTTTTTCTGAAAAGCGTCTTCCAAATGATTGCCGACGTAGCTGGATGTGCCTGTCAATAGTATTTTTTTTGGCATCAGTGCTTCACACCTTTTGAGGTAATTGTATTTTGGATCGTTTTATAAATAATCCGCATATCTAAGAAAAAGTTTTGATTTTCCAAATAATATTTATCATATTTTACTTTTTCATCATCCGTAATATCGTCTCTTCCCATCACCTGTGCCAGTCCAGTCAAGCCGGGTTTGATCCTATGTACATTGGCTTGCGTCCTTTTTTCAATCAACTCGTACTGGTTGAATAAGGCGGGGCGAGGGCCGACAACGGACATATCGCCTTTGATGATGTTGAAGAGTTGCGGTAGTTCATCGAGTGATGTTTTGCGGATAAAGGCACCGAATCTGGTAATATATATGCTGGCATCGATCTTGTCGGTAGCCAGATGCGGGGTATCGGCTTTCATCGAGCGAAATTTATAAATATTGAACAGCTGATTCTGCAGTCCTGAGCGTTTTTGCTTAAAAATGACCGGCCCCTTTGATTCTGCTTTGATCAATATGGCGACAATTAGGAAAACCGGAGAGAGAATCATAATAGCAATGGATGCACTGAAAAAATCAAATACTCTTTTCATTCTCCATCCCCCTCATTTCAGTAGTTCATAGTATTTATCTGTATTTTGCGTTCTCGTGTAATTATTTTTGAAAATCTCGTAAGCTTGTTTCCCCATTCGCGCTAGGTCAGCCGGACTGTTTTGTTCAACGAAAGCTTTCATTTGCGCTGCTTCTCCATTATGAAGATGGATGCCTGCTTGATAGTCGGTTATTTGACGGACGATATCCGTATCTTGATCCATGATCGCGATCAAGGGTTTCTCAGCCGCAAGGTAGCCATATATCTTACTCGGAACGCCCAGTCCAACACCTTCTTTGACTAGCGAAACAATGCAGCAATCCGCCATTATTAAAACATCGGAATAATCGGTTCCTGTTAAGAAATCATACACGATCGCATTAGAAATATTATTTTCTGCGATAAAAGTTTTCACTTTCGCCTGTTTATCGCCATGTCCGCAGAAGATCGTAAAGAGGTCTGGATTCTCTTTTGCTGATTCCAGAAAATCAAGAATGGTATCCATGTCTTGCAGTTTCCCCATATTTCCGCTATAGAGTAAGATTTTTTGATAGTTTTCCCGAATCGTTTTAAATTTTTCATTGTGGATAATGGGGCTCTGGAAATTATCTTCATACCAGTTAGGGATGATATGGATATTTTCTGGTGTATGGGAAATATGGTTCGTCAGGAGGTAATTTTTCATTTCTGTTCCTAAAACAATCACATTCTCAGCATTTTTATAGACGTGCTTATTGATATATTTCATGAGCCGGTCGATCATACTACCTGGTTTGGTGGCACCAATCTTGATGGCATTGTCGGGAGCAATATCATAAACGACGAACGAATAATCGCGTTTGCAGAGCCGGTGGATCAAATCCGGGACAAACGGAAGGATCGGGGGATTGGAATATACGACGATATGATCGTACTTCAACATTGCTGGTGCCCGTAGCAAGAACATCGTAAAAAGGGAAAAGAAATTGATAATGCGACCAATTTTCGATTTATTATTGAACTGCGTATATTTTAAGCGGGTGATCTGGATGCCTTTATAGTTCTCTTTTTTGGGGACAGCTTTTGCGTTAGTGTATTCTTTGGGCCAGCCACAGATCACATCTACATCCATCCCTTTTTTTACCAAGTCCTCCGCCATTTGAGTTGGGAGTGTGGCGGAGGAAACATATTCTGGATGAAAATATTGGCAGAGTATGACTATTCTTTTGTTTTTCATTTGTAGCATCCCCTTACTTTATTTCCGAAATCGAATTGAAGTTATAATAATGATCGATCCCTACTTCGTCGACGATATTTTTAGTGTCGAACACAACGATGTCCTCCGTCACATATTTGTTTAGCTCCTTATATTCTTTATGATCCGTCAGTACCAGTGCCAAATCACTGCCGGTCAATGCTTTTTTGATGTCTGCCTCGACCCAATCTAAGTTTACATGGCTATCTTGCGCAACAATCTCAAAATCCGTTTCTCGCTTTAATTGATGGTAGATCTCTAAGGCTGGTGATTCTCTTATGTCATCGATGTTTCCTTTATACGTAAGTCCTAGCACAGTTATTCGCTTTCCATTTTTAGCTGCCATTATTTTTTTCGCTTTTCCGATGACAAATGCCGGCATGCTACTGTTTATTTCACGTGAGATCGCAATCAATTTGGCATCTGCTCGATCACTTGCAACGATAAAATAAGGATCGACCGCAAGACAGTGTCCACCCACTCCGGGTCCTGGGAAATGGATGTTAACGCGCGGATGTTCATTTGCCAGTTGGATCACGTCTAGAGCATTGATCCCCAAGGAATCACTTATTTTGACAAGTTCGTTTGCCAAAGCGATATTGACATCACGATAGGTATTTTCCATTAGTTTCGACATTTCGGCGGTACTTGCTTTGGTTTCGAAAATCTCGCCTTTGACAAGTGTAAGATATAGTTCCTTAGCTTTTTTAGCACAGTTTGGTGTGATGCCGCCAATGATCCGATTATTATGGACCATTTCTTCGATGATTTTCCCCGGCAGAACTCGTTCAGGGCAGTGTGCTAAAAAGATATTTTCCCCGATCTCATAACCATATGCCGCGATCATCGGTGCTGCAACGTCTTCCATCGTCCGCGGTGCGATCGTTGATTCAATGATGATAGTATCCCCCTTTTTCAGTACGTCTTTCAGCTTTGCGATCGCTTCTTTCATATAAGATAAGTCACAAGAATTATCTGGCAAATATGGCGTTGGTACGGCTACAATATAATAATCTGCGGTTTCTACTTCCAGTGATGCTTTGAAATTCCCTGCTGCTAAACTAGCATGGAGCAACTCTTCCATTCCAGTTTCTTCAATATGCAGTTTACCGTTGTTAAGTCCTTCCACCACATTGCTATTGATATCGACTCCTACCACATCCACACCTTTTGATGCGAATAATAATCCCGTTGGCAGTCCGATATACCCTAACCCTATCACTGTGAGTTTCATATCATCCAATCCTCTCTTTTGAGTACTTGATTCCTAACATTGCTAAAAAAATCATTTTTATAAAGTTTAGCAGTAGTACCCCGATGAAAAAGCCCGTTAATCCAAAGAAATAAGTCAAGATCAATTCCGAGATCACGTAAACAAACACAAACACCACTTGGAAAATGGTTTGGATAGAAATAGAGATAAATTTAACATTTAGCGATTGGACAATATTCCCGATGACGCTGAACAGCATCCCCATATTCCCGATAATGATATATGGCTTGATGATGGCGCTATTCTGCTGATAGATTTTTTCCACGATGAAGATGGTCAATGGATAGCAGATCGCCAAAACTATTATAGAAAACAGCGTACCCAAGATAAGTGTGCGAAAGTATTGTTTGGTTTTATTTTGGACATTGTTCACCGAAATATAAGAAAGGATGACGTTATTGACTGGATATAAGAAGGTTGCTAGCATTTTCCCGATAAAAGTCGCTAGAAAAGCCAGCGTTACAGCTGAACCACCTATCAGCGGCAATAATATCAGCCGATCCAGATAAATCGAAATATTATTTAAAAAATTAGTACCCAGCAACATGAGATAATCGTTAGTTGGGCTGGTTCCATGCGCATTGGCGATTTCCCTAGTTACAAAATGGTGGCGCAAAGAAAAAATAATATAGCCCATCGCGACGATCTCACTTGCCAAAAATATCAGTTCCCAATAATTGATGTATTGATAGAAGAGCAGCCCAACTAACAGGCCTAGGAATTGGAAAACAGCTACGAAAAGAATTTTGTTGTAGTGTAACAACATCCGGTAAAAAACGTTCAAATAGATCCGCAGGCACATCAGCATATTGATAACGACCAGCAATAAGATCGAAATCAGGTTTTCGTTGTAAAAAATCACGAGCACCGCAGCTAAAAGCACACTTTCTACTAGAATTGAAATCCCAAGCAAATAACGGAAATTTCGGTAGATTCGTCTTGGATCATAGCGAGCCATATTGATCAAGCGAATGTTATTTAAGGTATTTCCTAAGACCACACTTGCCAAAGTCAAAATGGTATAGATGTTTAATATTTCTCCAAAGTGCGTGTTTCCCACTTGGTTCACAATAAATGGATAAGCAATCAGCTGTAAGCCAAATGCGATAATCAACGAGCCGATAACGGTTTTGATGCTGTCCTTTAAAAAACTAAGCTTCGTCATAAGTTTTCTCCTTTATCTTGGCAAATAGATAAAATACGACAAACCAAAATTCGCTGGTGATCAAAAAATTAGAGCTAAACATCAACATCGTCAGCGGATATAACGCAATATAACCGACGATACCGTCTGGCGAATTTTTATTAAAGAAGCTTGCATATTTGACGATCAGCCGGCCAGCGAGGAATAAAAAGATCATACAGCCAAATACGCCGCCGATCAGCAAAAATTCCAAAATTATATTATGCGGGATATTATTGATCAAATGGTAATAATTGAAAAGTCCATGCCCTCTCCATACATGTTCTTTGATAATAGTGATGTCATTTTCATAAATAAAATTTCTTCCAGAAGTTTGATCTAAGGAAATGCCCTCGTCCGAGATGTAAGAAAAAATTCGGCTGTCTTTATCGATCACAAACACTAAACTCAAGAACATGACAATAAACAATAGGATCATTCCGCCTAATATGATTTTTTTCAAAGTGGAAATCTGCTTGTCTGTCATTATTTTGACACTCGTTAGTAAAATATAAAGAATCAGCAAAACAGCGCCGCCACGTCCAGAGGAAATCAAAATCACTGGGATGAGAAGAATGATCATAATGATATAGAACAGCTTTGCCTTGGTACTTTTTTGAAGAATAAAATAAAAACCCAGTCCAATCACAAAAGCAGTAATATAAGAAAGATTTTGGTAATTCATTAAGCCAAAGTTTATGTAGGAAGGTAGTTTCCCTAATAAAAATGGCACTAAAATGATGAACACCATGCTTATAGAGAAAATACAGAAAATCCATTTAAAGAAATTTTCGATTTCTTTTTTTGTGAATTTGGCTGCGAAAACGCCACAAACAGCAGCGGGTATGCTCCATAGTAAGAAAAACAGGTAGTTATTCGTTGCCAGTTTTACATTATGATAGGGCGAAATCGCATAGGAAACAGTAACTACCAGAAACAGCAAGAGAACGTAAAACAGTTTCACCGGAATAGCTTTATCCATGCCGATCTTAACAAAAGCATAAAGGATCGTAAACGCTGCAATCACTACCATGGTAATAAAATAATACGGATAAATATTTATTTTCAGCACTTCATTAAGAAAAGTCGATATAACGATGAAAAAATTCATACTTATTATTGATAGTAAAAATATATATTTCATATCTTCATCCACTCTATCCCGTTATTTTCACCTGAATGTGAATTACTTTTAACCTTGTTAGCTTTTCGTATACAGCGCTATCAGTTTTTGCTCTTCCACTTGCCATGTCAACTGCTGGGCAGCTGCGGTTGCGTTTTTCTCCAGCTCGGCGTACAAGCGGGTATCGTTTTTTAATGTTGTGATCGCCGTGGCGATTTTCTGCGGTGTCACTTCCTCTAGGACGATACCAAACTGATAGGTGTCATTTAAATAGATATGTTCTTTGACTGGCGATAAGATGACAGGCAATCCGGCATGGATACATTCAAAGATTTTATTGGAAACGGTATATTCAAAGTTGATCGAGATCCCTTTTGTTAAAATGACACCGACGCTGCTTTCTCTCAACTTGGAGACCAGTTCATCCATTTCCACTGGCGGAGCGAAGCGGACATTTCGGATTCCCATTTCGCTTTGCTTGTCTTGTAGCTTTTGTTTTAAGGGGCCAAAGCCACGGATCACCAGCTCAATTTCTTCATCTGCCAGCATTGTTCCTGCTTCCATAAACTCTTCGTAACCGCGGTCAGAAACGATCTGCCCTTGGTAGACGACTTCAAACGTATCTTTTTTCCATGTCTGTTTTTCATTCAGCTGTTTGATAGGAGCATTTGTGATCACCACCGGGATCTTCGGATAATGTTCGGCTTGATAATATCCTTTGGCTGCATGACTGACGGTAATGAAATGATCAATGTGCTTGATGATATGCTTTTCTAAGCGTTGGACAAAATGAGACAAGATCTTGATTTTATTGATAAACGCATTTTTCGAGTAGATCTCGTGCGCATCGTAAATGATTCGGGCGCCTTTATATCTGCTTAAATAAGTGATGAGCAAGACATCGAAGTCATTGGCATGAATCACAGCCGGTCGATAGTTACGAATATAGCGGATCACTTGCCGACCAAATTGGATGCGATGGACGATTTTTTTCAGCAAAGTAGTATCATTTACTTTAGAGCCAATCAGTTTGTAGTGGAAATCTAGTTTTGCTAAACGTTCGTCTGTTACCTCTGCATTCATTTTCCCCAATACTATATAATCGTCAGTCACTTGTTTGATCGTTTCCATTTGTTTTAGAATCCGTGGATCTTGGACGATATTACTTGATACGATATTCAATATTCTCATTTGGCAGTCATCCCTTTGGAAAGTTTTTCGGATCATCCCACTTTATTTCTGATTGAATCAATGTTGCTGCTTCTTTCTCCCACCACTTACTTGCTGAAAGTCGCTGGATCGTTGCTTCATCGAACCGCATTCGGATGATTTTTGCGGGGACGCCGCCAACGATCGCATAGTCAGCGACGTCTTTTGTAACGACACTTCCAGAGGCGATCACCGCACCGTTGCCGATTTGGACGCCATCCATGATAATGACATTTGCTCCGATCCAAACATCATTTTCGATTATTGTTTTTCGCGGGGCAACATCATAAGTGATCTTGTTTACTTGCAGACCAAATGGATTCTGCGAGGAATAAAAAACTGGCGATGTGCTCACAAACTCAGTCGGATGATGGCCTAGACCTATTTTGACATCCGAAGCGATAGAGCAATAATTGCCGATTTGGACTTGGTTGAAATCAGAGTTGAATCCCACATAAGAATACTTTCCCATTTGGACATTTCGCATTTTGCAAAAACGATCGACATAATTGTTCCCAGCGAATTCACAATTATGGATATAAGCAAAACGGCTGATACGAATATTCTTCTTCTTTTTGTCCGGTACGCGATTGTTTTTTAAGAGTTGGAATAAGCTTTTTGGTTTCATTTTTTCCACGTATCCCGATTGATGATCTCTGTATAGCTTTGGATGATCTTCACGACTTTTCGAGAAACATTCGTATCTTTATAATCGACTGCATCAAGCATCGGTTCACCATTTTCATGCATTGCTCTGGCTAACTCCACAGACTGCACCAGATTATCAAACTCTATCCCTCCAATAATAACTGTTCCCTTATCCAAGACTTCCGGCCGCTCTGTCGATGTGCGGATAAGGACTCCTGGGAACTTGAGTATCGAGGATTCTTCGGATAATGTTCCGCTGTCCGATAATACTGCGAAAGCATTTTTTTGCAGCGCATTGTAGTCAAAAAAACCGAACGGCTGTAATTTTCGGACTAATGGATGAAAAACGAAGCTGCGTTCTTCGATTCGTTTAAAACTTCTTGGATGTGTCGAATAGATGATAGGAAGCTGATAGCGTTCGGCTATTGCATTGATCGCTTCCATCAATGAATAAAAGTTTTTTTCATGATCTATGTTTTCTTCACGATGGGCAGATACCAGGATATAGCCATTCGGTTTTAAATCAAGATCTGCCAGTGCCTTGCTTTGCTCGATTTTAGCGGCATACGTTTCCAGTACTTCGCGCATTGGGGAACCTGTCACGAAGATATGTGCTTTCGGGAACCCCTCATCTAGTAGATAGCGACGGCTGTGTTCCGTGTAGGGCATGTTGATGTCGCTGATATGATCCACGATCTTGCGATTGATCTCTTCTGGCACATTTTGATCGAAACAGCGATTGCCTGCTTCCATGTGAAAGACGGGTATCTTTAACCTTTTCGCAGCAATGGCGGCAAGACAGCTATTGGTGTCGCCTAAGATCAGTAAAGCATCCGGCTGTTCGAGCGCCAATACTTCATAAGCTTTGGCAATGATATTCCCCATCGTTTCTCCTAGGTCTTTGCCAACCGCTTCAAGGTAATGATCTGGTTCGCGTAATTCCAATTCTTCAAAAAACACTTGATTCAAGGTATAGTCATAATTTTGACCGGTATGGACTAAAATCTGCTCGAAATACTGGTCACATGCTTTGATCGTTGCAGATAAACGAATGATCTCCGGCCTAGTGCCTACAATCGTCATTAATTTAAGTTTGCTCATCTCACACCTCCAAATAAAACGTATCAGGATTTTCCGGATCGAATATTTCATTCACCCACATGATCGTTACCATATCTGTGTCGCCAATATTTTCGATATGGTGTATGTAGCCAACCGGAATGTCGACCACTTCCAGTTTTGCTCCGCTGACATGATACTCGGTGACTTCTTCCGTATCAGGGCGGCGAAAACGGATCACACCTTTTCCTGAAACAACGAGAAACTTTTCATTCTTCGTATTATGCCAATGATTGCCTTTGGTGATTCCCGGTTTGGAAACGTTGACCGATACCTGACCACGATCAGGCGTTTTGAGAAATTCGGTAAACGAGCCGCGCTCATCCGTATTCATTTGCAACGGATAGCGGAATCCATCTTGAGGCAGGTAACTCAAATAGGTGCTGTACAATGCTTTTTCAAATGGTTCGTCCAATTTGGGAAGGGCTTTAGTTTCTCGAAAGTTGTGGAAAGTTTCGAGCAGTTCGGTGATCTCTCCCAACGTAGCATGATACTCATTTGGAACTTTTGGCATCCCTGTTTCGATCGTCGGCTGACCTTTAATCGCTCTGATGATCTCGAAGACGACATCATCGATATAGTTTAAAATCAGCAGTGCATTTTTATCATTGATCTGAATAGCTTCCCCGCGGGCTATGTGATGGCAAAAAGTAGCAATCACTGAATTATAATCGGGACGGCACCATTTGCCGAATAGATTCGGAAAACGATAAATATAAATAAGGTTGCCGTTTGCTGCGGAAAAAGCTTTCAGAACGTCTTCTGCTTGTTTCTTGCTCTTTCCATAAGCATTTTCTGCCTCTGCTTGGATCGAGGAAGACAAAAGGATGGTCGGATTTTTAGTGTTTTCTCTGACCACATTCAGCATCTCTGTTAGCAGATCTACATTCGTCCGTTTAAAATCGCTTTCTTCTTTTGGGCGGTTTGCAGCTGCTAAATACACGATAAAGTCTGCATGCTTCAAATATGCATCTCGCTCCGCAATCGGTGTGCTTCTCGTGATTTCATAAATAGCATAAGAAAATTGCCGGAGATTTTGGACCAGGTTTTTACCAACAAAACCATTTGCCCCTGTTATAGCGATTGATTTCATGCTCATCCCCCCTTTTATTGATTGCTATTGTGATACATGTGAAGTTCTGCTTTGACATAATCCAACGCTATTAATTTTGATTTGATCTCCTCTAAAGACAACCTGTGTGTATTTTCGGAATTATACTCGTAAGCTTCGGTGATTGCTTCGCTGCCGTCCTCAAAGTAATTGCTGTAATTCAAATCTCTAGAATCGGCAGGAATCCGAAAATAGTTTCCCATATCTTCTGCTTGCGCATATTCTTCCCGTGTCAACAATGTTTCCGCTTTTTTCTCTCCGTGACGGGTTCCGATGATCTGAACCTCATTATCAACTTTAAATAGTTCCAGCAAGGCTTTTGCCAGATCGCCTATCGTAGAGGCCGGCGCCTTTTGAACCATGATATCGCCTGTTTCCGCATGTTTGAATGCATGGATCACCAGTTCGACCGCTTCTTCCAAACTCATTAGAAAACGCGTCATTTGTGGGTCGGTGATCGTAAGCGGTTCTTTATTTTTGATTTTTTCAATAAATAGCGGAATGACTGAGCCGCGTGAAGCCATGACATTTCCGTAGCGGGTGCCACAGATCAAGGTTTGATTCGTATCGACATTTCGTGATTTGGCGACAAACACTTTTTCCATCATTGCTTTGGAGATCCCCATGGCATTGATTGGATAGGCAGCTTTATCCGTAGATAGACAGATCACTTTTTTGACATTCGCCTTGATCGCTGTCTCCACAACGTTTTCTGTTCCTAAAACATTTGTTTTCACAGCTTCCATGGGGAAAAACTCACAAGAAGGAACTTGTTTCAAAGCAGCCGCATGAAAAACAAAATCCACACCGCGCATTGCTACTTCAATGCTAGCAGGGTCCCGCACATCCCCAATATAAAATTTCAGTTTTGGATTATGATATTTTTTACGCAAATCATCTTGCTTCTTTTCATCTCTTGAAAAAATCCGGATCTCTTTGATATTGGTATCTAAAAACCGTTTGGTTACTGCATTGCCGAATGAACCTGTCCCACCTGTTATTAAAATCGTTTTACCATTAAACATCTCATCACCCGTTATCAAATTGGATTTGTGTAGCCGATAATTTTTTCTTTTGAAAAATCATGAAGCAACTCGTTGATCATTCCATCAATTTGTGTTTTTGGTAATTGATTTACTTTCCCGCGGTAAATTTTTTTATATACTTGTTCTGGGTGGATCTCATTATCGCTGAGCAGCTCTTCATACAGCTTTTCACCTTGTCTGATCCCAGTAAACTTGATTCCGATATCATCGACCGAATAACCCGAAAGCTGGATCAAATTCTTTGCTAGATCCACAATCTTGACTGGTTCCCCCATATCAAGAAGAAATACTTCTCCTCCCTTTGCCAATGCTCCGGCTTGCAAAACTAGCCGCGATGCTTCTGGTATCGTCATAAAATAGCGCGTCATTTCCGGATGCGTTACCGTTACCGGGCCGCCCGCTTCGATCTGCTTCTTGAATAAAGGAATAACGGAACCTCTTGAGCCGAGGACATTTCCGAACCGAACGACAACAAAATCCGTTTTACTAGTCTCACTATTCATGCTTTGGATCACCATTTCAGCGAGTCGTTTGGAAGCCCCCATCACATTGAGTGGATTAACGGCTTTGTCTGTGGAGACCATCACGAATTTGCTGACTTCTGCTTCTTTCGCGGCCTCCGCGGTATTTCGAGTACCGAGAATATTATTTTTCACAGCCTCTTCCGGGTTGCATTCCATTAGTGGCAGATGTTTGTGAGCAGCGGCGTGATAAACAACATAAGGCTTATAAGTCTGCATCACGCTCTGCATTCGCGCTTTATCCTGCACATCGCCAATGATTGGTAGGATCTCAATCGTTTTATAAAGATTTTTCAACTCTTGATGGATCAAATAAATACTGTTTTCACCATGTCCGACAAGCACCAGTCTTGCTGGTTCGAATTTACAAACTTGTCTGCAAATTTCGGAACCGATCGATCCGCCCGCACCGGTGACTAAAATCGTTTTACGTGATAATTCTCTGGAGATCATCGCCATATCGAGCTCTACTTGATCTCTTCCTAGAAGGTCTTCTACATCTACCTTCTTCAATTGATTGACTTCCAGTTCGCCCGACATGACATTCTCGATATTCGGCATTTTGAAAACTTCTGCCCCTAAGCCTTCACATAATTCGTTTATCTCACGCAACCGTTTAGTACTGAGAGTCGGGATTGCGATGATGATTTTCTGAATCCTAAACTTTTTTACAAGGCTGGGTATATCTTTTATATAGCCCTGTACTTTGACCCCGCCGGCAATAGACAGATTTTGTTTATTTCGATCATCATCCACGACCAAAACTGGTTCCATCGCCATATAAGGCGTAGAAAGCATCTGTCTGATCAGCAAGGAGCCGCCACTTCCTGCACCAACGATCATCGTCGGTTTCTTTTTTATCTTGTCGTCTGTAAACGTTCGTCGATACATTCGCCAGGAAACACGGGAACCTCCGATCAGCAGGAGATGCATCATCCAAGTAATAAAATAGAGACGCAAAAAAGCCTGTTCCCGCGTAATCAGCGAAATAAGAACAACCGTTGTCAATACAGAACCGGTCACTGACTTAACGATCAGCATCAGCTCACTCACACTGGCATATTCCCAAGCCCGATGATAAAGATTGAATAGCTCAGCAAAAGCATGATGAGAAATAAGCAAGATCACCGAAGACAAAATCAGCAGCGACATTGAGTAATCTTTAAAAAAAGGTTCTAAAATGTAGTACCCTAAAAACACTGAAAAAGTAACAATAATCGAATCAATGACTAACAACGTTATAAGCCGCCATTTAACAGATAGATTTGGCACATCCGATTCCCCCGTATGACTTTTTAGTTTCTAAAATAAGCCGAAAAACTTTTTCTTCTCTTTTTTTTGAAGTGGTATTTCTTTATTGATTTCCTTATTTTCAATGAGCCTTTTGCCATTCTCTATCATTTCTTCCATCATCTGCTGTCTTCCCTGCAGCTTTTTCTCTTTAAAAAGCGATTGCATCAAAAATGGCCGCCGTTCTGCATGATGGGCATCTGAAGCTATAAAATGCGCCAAATTAAGATCCATGATCAGAATCGAGAGTTGCTGGATATTTTTCCCCGAGATCCCAGCTAACGAAGCAGATGTGAGCTGACTTAAAGCCCCCACGCTAATCAATTCAAATAGCAAGTCAACATCTTTTGCAATTGCCCGGTTCCGTTCTGGGTGAACAATGATAGGGATAAATCCCCGTGTTTGGATTTCATACAGCAATTGTTTCGTGAACGCTGGCACCTCATTTGTAGGCAATTCGATCAGCAGATATTTCGAATGGTTGATCCCCTTTATATCACCACTCTCAATATCGGTTAAGATCGTATCGGTAATTCGGACCTCCTGACCCGGATATAACGCCACGCCGAGTTTCTGGATCGAATCGTCTCTCTTCAATTCCGTAAGCATCGCCTCTATCTGTGGAAAAACATTGGAGTAACGTGGATGCAAGTGATGCGGTGTGACAACGATCCCCGTGATACCTTCCGATTTTGCCTGTTTGACAAGTGCGATCATCTCCGCTTTCGATCTTGGCCCGTCATCTATGCCGACAAGTAAATGATTGTGGATATCGATCATTTTTTATCATCGCCATAGTAATAATAATAACTAGACGCCTTTTCCGGTGTCGCTTTATTGAGAACCACCCCAAGAATCTTTGCTCCGGCTTTTTCTAACAATTCTTTTCCTTTTTTCACATCATCACGATGGCTTTTTTTCGCATCGACCACATACACCACATGCTTTGCCAGTTCAGCAAAAAGCTGCGCATCTGTCACCGTATTGACAGGAGGTGTGTCGACCACAATAAAATCATATTCTTTCTGCAATTCCTCAAAAATAAGCGAAAAATTAACAGAACCAATCAACTCCGATGGATATGGGGGGATTGGTCCTGATGTCAGCAAGTGCAAGTTGTCTATCCCTGTATCAAGAATCGATTTTTCAAAATCACTTTTTTTGATAATAAGTTTGGATAAGCCTTCTATATTACTTTTATTAAATTGATAATGCTGCGTCGGTTTCCGCATGTCCCCGTCGATCAGCAATGTTTTGAAGCCTGCTTGTGCGTAAGTGATCGCTAAATTAGCCGAAATAGTCGACTTTCCTGACGACGGCTTTTCCGATGTCACAACTACCGTCTTCACTTCACTATCCGCCGTTGAAAACATGATATTTGTTCGTATACCTCTGAACTTTTCGCTGACGATCGACTTTGGTTTATTGTGAGCGATGAGCGACAGTCCTCTTCTCATTCCGGTTTCTTTCTTTTTCATCTCAAATCGCGCCCCCTATTTTCTGAAATCTTGAATGATTCCCAATACTGGTAGATCAAGAATTTCAGCCACATCTTCTTCTGTTTTGAGACTTTTATCCAGTACCTGTTTCAAAAAGATAAACAAAAGTGCCACAATCAGGCCTAAAAAAATACCGATCCCAGCATTTACAAGCGGTTTAGGCGAAACTTGCACGGCCTTGACATCCGCTTTTGATAGAATAGATACGTTGTCGACATTCATTATTTTTTTAATATCTTTACTAAATACCTTCGCTACCTCATTTGCCACTTTTTTAGACGTAGCCCTGCTATTGCTCCTAACACTGATATTTAAAATCTGCGACTGTGATTGATTATTGACAGTCAACATACTTAATATTTCCGAACTAGAAAATTCACGATCAAGATTCTTGGAAACGCTTTCTAAAATGCGTGGGCTTTTAATGATTTCCGCATAGGTATTTACTAATTGCAAATTGGATTGCACTTCTTGGGCCATGAATTGGCTATTGGATTCCTTTTTGTTCACCAATATCTGTGTAGAAGAAGCATATTTTGGCGTCATGAAAAAATACGTGAGCGCCATGGCGATAATTAAAAATACTACAGGTATAATCACGATCCATTTAAGATTTTGCTTCAAAACTTTTAACACTTTGCTCAAATCTACTACATCTCCCATGTCCAACCTCCCGTTTTTTGGAAAACTCCTTTCCGACCAGAATTTTCCTTTTTAAATTAGGTAATACTTCTTGCTATCATCATGCGGCTGCACTTGATGAGAAAATAATACTTACAATTTTTTCGGGCGTAAAGTGAGGCTATGTATATGTATGGAATGAAATCACCCGTCTTTGAAATGATAAGGTAAGCAAATTTCTTGGAGTAAATGTGTTTTATAAAGTTTACTAGATCCGTGAATAACCACCTCTTTTATTTTTGGTTAGGCAATCCTTTGTTCTCTACCTCTTTTTGTGAATATGTAAACACCAGAAACACAAAATTCGTTAAAAAAGATATGTAAAATTTTTCATAGACGTACTTACTTCAAAAAACTCCCCTAGCAAATCGCTAAGGGAGCTTTATCAAAAGTTTCGTTTGAAATCTTTTATTTTATCAATAATGCTATAATCAGGTCCTCCAAGTCGTGCAACTGGATCCAATTTTTCACTGTCCACATAACCAGTTGTCACATCATAGATATCTGCAGCAAGGTGCGCCTTAACGATCCGCAGCAAGAATAATTCCGTTTCAATGGCATCTGAGTCTTTTACCGTCAATGGAATATGCGCTTCCAGCTTCGTTTCGATCCGGACTTTCGCTTCTTGGATCCCGGGCGGCTGAACCAAATCACTGGCAACGATATGCAGCCCTGCCAACTCGATCTCACTTTCATTTGACGGTAGCGGCGAAGAAGTCTGATCCATTTGGGCAAGCAATGCTTTATCAGGAATATGAACAACCGCTTCTTTTCTATCTATAAGATTGCGCGCAGTATCCTTGCGCTGGGTTGGGTCATATTGAATCGATACCGCTAGGATCGTCGGTGTAAATATATTGAAATAGCTGAATGGAGCAGCGTTGATGACATTATCTTTATTTTGAGTGGTGATCCAAGCGATCGGGCGTGGGATGATCGAACCCTTTATTAGCTTGCTCCAAGCTTTAGAAGTCATATCTTCTGGGGAAAATGCATGCATTCGATTGCCTTCTTTCTTTTGGTTTTTGTTTTATGATAGCAGATTGAGGGGGTGGAGTGAAGGAGTTAGCCTAGTAAGAATTGTTACTATTCTCATGGCAGAAGCCTTATAATCAAAAATTTTTATAGTATTTTATAACTTTAACTAGAAATGGTCATCATTCTTTTATTTTCCGTTATTTTTTGTGTCATTTTTTAAAAAAATATATTATAATCTAATTTAGTGCTTCTTTATTAATGCTAAAATCGCATTTTTATTTTGTTATAAAATATTTTAGCGTTAATCGTTAAACACTGATATTATGCAAAAGGGAGAGAAAGAAATGATTAACTACGATTTAACAAATGAAGAACAAATGCTAGTCAACTCAGAGATTCAAAAAAGGAAAAAAAGCGTAGGTCTGGCTTACGTACTTTTGATATTTTTAGGCAGTTTAGGGATTCATAGATTCTATTTAGGAAAAGTCGGTACAGCTGTAACTCAGCTAATCCTGACTATAATTGGTTGGGTGACCATTGCTTTATATGTCGGAGTTATTTTCCTTTTAGTCGTTGGGATTTGGTTACTTGTCGATTTATTTTTAATCCCCTCTATTGAAAAAAAGAACAATCAAAAATTGGAAATTGAAATTATTCAACAAATAAAAATGAAGCGTAATTTTCAAGCTGAGCCTGTTTCTGAATCGTAAGACTACAAAGCTTTTTACGCCAAGAAAAAAAGCAGAACGAGTTAGTTTCTTTGGAACTGGCTCGTTTATATTATAAAGAATGGTTATTAATGTTTTCGTATTTTAATAAACAAGCATACCATTCGCAGTAAATAAAGAAAATCAGTCCCATTAATGAAATTTTACTAACTAAAGGATGTTTCGAGATAAATTTAAGGTATACCATGTGAAATTAGTAGTTCTACTGTCATACCAACATCTTTCATTCAACTTCATTTGATCATCTTCTCGATTGTCATCTGCTGAAAATTCTATAACGTCCAGTAATTCCGAAAACCTAATAGCTTATGATTCTGATGTATATTCCTCACACACGCTATTATTATATGCGGTTACTCCTTGTTTTTGGAGATGCTGATCGCCAGTGTCACACATTTCTTTTAGCAAAGGTAAAAAAGATCGTCCATAATCTGTTAGTGCATATTCAACTTTGATCGGAACTTCTTCGGCATAAACCGTACGTTGAATCAAGCCATCTTGCTGCAGCTGTTTTAGCTGTTCGTTCAATACTTTGTGAGAAACACCTTCACAAATTCGAAGTAAATCTTTCGTGCGCTTTTTCCCCGCTCCCAATTGATAAAGAATAATACTTTTCCATTTCCCACTTATCATATTTTGAACCACATCAAACCCCGTATTTATTTTACCCATTATATCCTCCCTTACTTTCAGGTAACCTAGTGACAAGAAAGTGCAGTATTTTCAATTTTTCATGTTCAAGTTACTATGATTATAGCAGAAAAAGGAAATGGAGGTCTCAAAATGAGTTTACAATCTATTATTTTAAACAGGAAATCTGTAAGACATTATGATCCAAACTATATCATTGAGAAAAAGGAAATACTTGATTCTATCGAACTGGCGGCTAAATCTCCAAATGGGAATAATATTCAGAGTACGCGTTACTTAATAATTGAAAATAAAGCCCTCCGCTCAAAAATCAAAGTGGCTGCGAATAATCAGGAACAGGTGGAAACATCCAGTTACCTAATCTTGGTTTTAGGCGACTATCGTGCCTTTGAAACGGAAAATATTCGTATTATTCAAGAGGAAGCTTTTAAAAAGAACTATATCACACAAGAAATCAAAAATTATTTAACCAACGCAGCTGTTGCTTATTATCAAGATATGTCTCATGAAGATCAGATCAAAGAATTGGTTCGCGACGGTAGTCTAGCCGCTATGACGTTAGTTCTGCTTTTAAACGAGCGCGGATATCAGACCATTACCATGTCAGGTTATGATAAGACGGCGCTTTTTGAATTGTTGAATATTCCTGAGTATTATGAGGATATCATGCTGTTAAGTGTTGGAAAGGGTGTGAAAGAAGGGCACACGACAGTAAGACATCCTGTGGAAGAAATTGTCTTTGTTGATGAAGTGAAATGATAAGTTACAAAAAGCACACTTGGATTTATTAAGCATTGTGGTGATTCTAAATAAAAAAAAGCAGTAGGCTCTACTGCTTTTTTTTGCTTATTCTGCTGTTTTAGTTAGCTCTAGTGTTGGTTTATATACTTTTTTATCCGTAACCCCTGCCTTTTTCACATCCCATTTCAGCGTAATCTTGTTATATTTTTTAGGTGCTTCTTTTTTTGGGAGTTGGTAGACAAGTAATACATTCTTTTTATTTTTCTTAGGAAATTTCTCGCCCATATTCCGGCTGTTTTCTTTTGATAATTTATACACTTTGCCATCCACGATAAGTTTTGCTTTACCTAATCCGATGGTAAAATCTTTTTCCGTTTTGTTCACTAAGTCTAATTTCAGACCTACTACATCAATGTCTTTGCCCTTAACCTTACCATTTTTGACCACCGTGACATGTTTGATTTCAGAAGATAGACCTTTCCATGTATCTTTCCAATCCATGACATACATTTGCGTTTTTTCCGCTTTATCTGGAGATTTTTTATCCACTTGCTTAGGTGCTTCGCTACTATTCGAATTAGTACATGCTCCAAGCATACTGATAATTATCACACTACTTAATAGAGCAATTAAAAACTTTTTCATACTCTCAACTCCGTTATTAATATTAATAAAATAAAGATACGTTTTCCTCCGTCATTTTATCATGAAAGCACACGAACGTTTTATGTCGTTTTTTCGAACTTTTTGTGTCAAAAAAATGTCTGGGAGTGATAAGAGAAGGAGAGATACATGAATTAAGTTCATTTAAACTCGAATGAATAAGTAGCTGTTATAATAACATTCTACATTTAGGAATGGCGAATCCCGGACATTTTCTCGAGTAATAATCAATAAAAACGCTACAGTATAACAGAAGGGGGCCACAACGCTTACTGTGGAACTGTAGAATTGGCACATCGCCTCTCTTTGGAATACGAAAGGTTCATAAACAAAATAAATGCAAAAGTAATATAAGCTCGTCTCGGCCATGAAAAATATAATACAACTACGGACATTTACTCTCATGCTCTAAAAAAGTGGATAAACAAGTCGCAGAAAAGTTTTCAGACCCTTTTCTACCCTTAAGTCTCAAAAGAAGAAAACAATTAATCGTTTGGACTTAATAAAACAATAAAAACCCGCTTATACCAGCGGGTTTTTCAATGTCCTGAGCAGGATTCGAACCTGCGACCGACGGCTTAGAAGGCCGTTGCTCTATCCAGCTGAGCTATCAGGACAGATTGGCTTGCAATTATCGCAGCCAAATACCATTTTATGTTTATTTCGCTTGTTTGTCAATCTTTTTTTAGCTTTTTGTCGACACAATTTGTATATTTATACAATTACTTCTTAAAAGCGGGGAAAAGCTGTGTAAGGTCGCTTAGTTCTTGATCGTCTTCACTCATGAAGCGAACTAAGGTGCCTTCATCATTTGCGTCGATCAGGGCGTATGTTTTTTCTCTAATGCGGCCTCTTGGTAAGGAAATACTGCCGGGATTCAGAATGATGGTATCGTCCAAAATGTCTACACCTAATTCGTGGGAATGACCGAAGAATACAAAATCTGCATTTACTTCCCGTGCTCGATAGCGCAGGTTCATCAATGTCATTTTAATATTATACAGATGGCCGTGAGTGGTAAAAATACGGTATCCATCCACATCGCCTACCCATTCATTGGGGTATCCTGAGCCAAAGTCGCAGTTGCCGCGTACGGTAATGAAGCCTTGCATAGCAGGGTCATCTGCTTCTAATTCGGAGTCGCCGCAGTGGATCATGGCGTCGACGTTACCTTGGTATTTTTCTTTTAAATGGATCAAACAATCTCGTTCGCTATGGCTGTCGCTCACTACTAACAATTTCACTATTTTTCGCTCCCTTTAGTCGATTTTCTGGATCAGTATGTCGATATCTTTAGCTAATTTGGCTAAGGCATTTGCTCGATGGCTGATTTTATTTTTTTCGGAGGCAGCGATTTCTGCCATGGTCTTCTGATAGTTTGGCAGATAGAATAACGGGTCATAGCCAAAACCGCTTGCGCCTCGCTCTTCTTCTGTTATGTATCCTGACACTTCTCCACTGTAGAAAATCGTTTGTTGCTGTGGTACTGCAATGGCTAATGTGCAATGAAACCTTGCTGTTCGCTGCTCATAAGGTACGCCGGTTAAATTTTTCAGCAGTTTTTTGTTATTTTTTTTATCGTCATGTCCATCGCCGGCATATCGGGCGGAGTAGACACCTGGTGCTCCGTCTAAGTAATCAACGATCAGGCCGGAGTCATCGGCAAGTACTGGGATATTCAGTAAATTTGCGACGGTTTCTGCTTTTAAAGCTGCATTTTCTGCAAAGGTGGTCCCTGTTTCTTCGATTTCACCGATTTCCGGAAAATCCAGCAACGTTTTGATAGTCACGGGATAATCGGCAAAAAGTGCTTGGAATTCTTGGGCTTTTCCCTTGTTAGCTGTGGCGATCACGAGTGTTTTCATGTCTTATTCCCCCTTTATTTTCGCTGTCAGTGCTGCTCCTAATATTTCCTGCTGCATGATATTTAATGCTTGGATCCCTTTTTTCCCAAGCGTGATCAGCTCTTGTAAGTCTGTTTCAGAAAAAGTAGCTTCTTCTCCGGTTCCTTGTAACTCTACAAATTGACCTGCGCCGGTCATCACAATATTCATGTCGACTTCGGCAGCGCTGTCTTCGATGTAATTCAAGTCCAAGACTGCTCCTTCATTTTCAAGGATACCAACGCTAGTTGCGGCAAGGAAATCTTTGATCGGAAACTTGGCTAATGGTACTGTTTGGTACAGTTTTTCGATTGCCAAAGCAAGTGCTACGAATGCTCCAGTGATCGATGCAGTGCGGGTGCCACCATCTGCTTGGATGACATCGCAATCGATCCAGATCGTCCGTTCACCGAGGGCATCTAAGTCCACGACTGCGCGGAGTGCCCTGCCGATCAAGCGTTGGATCTCCATCGTCCTACCGCCCACTTTGCCTTTTGATGATTCGCGGATATTTCGAGTCGTTGTCGCTCGTGGCAGCATGGCGTATTCTGCGGATATCCAACCTTTGCCTTCGCCGCGCATGAATGGCGGTACTTTTTCTTCAATGCTGGCGGAACAGATCACTTTTGTATCCCCCGTTGATATCAATACAGAACCTTCGGGATGGATCAAATAATCTTTGATAAGTTCTATTTTACGCAGTTCCCCTTTATTACGGCCGTCATGTCTCATTGTTTCCCTCCTTCTCCTAATTTGATGTGCTCGATATGCATGTCTTGCATGCCGAGCCAATCTTCTGCTAAGTTTTTAAAAATCGATGTGGAACCGGTTGTGAAAAAACGATGTTTGATCGTATCGCCGCCACTGTCCAATAATCCATGATAATCGAGCAGTGCACTCACTTCGCTGGCAGTTTCTTCACCGGAATTGATGACTGCTACATCAGCACCCAAAAAATTCTCGATGATCGGTTTTAAAAGCGGATAATGGGTACATCCTAATATAACGGTATCGATCGTTGTATTTTTTAGTGGCAATAGAGATTCTGCTACCACTTTTTTCGCGATCGCACTTTTATATTCGCCGGATTCTACGACAGAAACGAATTTCGGACATGCCAGCGAATCGACTTCGACTTGATGATTCAGGCGTTTCAATGCTTTCGGATAGGCTTCGCTTTTTACCGTTCCGATCGTTCCCAGTACGGCGATCTTATTATTTCTTGATTCTTTTAAAGCTGCCCTGGATCCCGGTTGAATAACGCCAATAACAGGAATATCCAGTTCTGCTCTGATTTGTACTAGAGCTGCTGCTGTTGCCGTATTGCAGGCAATGACTAACATTTTGATACCTCGGTCAATCAAAAAGTGGGACATTTCTCTTGTGAATTTCAATACTTCTTCTGGTTTTCTGGGGCCATATGGACATCTCGCCGTGTCCCCTAAATAATAAATTTGTTCATGAGGTAATTGTTTTAAAACTTCCTTCACTACTGTCAAACCGCCTACACCAGAATCTATAAAACCAATTGCTTGTTTCACAGTATCGCCTCTATTTCTTGTTTTAGTAGCTTTGCTGACTATCTAGTTTGTTTATTCTTGCTAATTTTTTCTATACCTATCTATTTTCTTATTTTTTAGTGATTTTCGCAAGCCTTTTATCATAAAATTAAGGTTTTCTAAATTTTTGCGATTTGTATTTTTAATTCTGGTCATTTTTGGTTATAATAAAACAAAGAAAGCGAGGTATACGAAATGACAGAAGAAACGCCGAAGGAAACGACCGAACAACATGAACAGTCTTTACTCGTTCCTAGCTTTGGACTAGAACTGCTGCGCGATGAGCTGATCCCAGAACTTTTAGGTGATGAGGCAGGACATATTCTATACTGGGCAGGAAAAAGCATGGCCCGCAAATATCCATTAGAAGACTTTGATGCGATCGCAGCTTTTTTTCAAAAAGCATCATGGGGCGACTTATCGATCATCAAAGAGAAAAAAGAAGAGCTGCAGTTATTGCTGACGGGCGAATTCGTGAATCATCGCTATGAAGTCGAAAATGAACCTACTTTCAAGCTGGAAGCAGGGTTTATTGCGGAACAGCTACAATTACAGCGCAACCTCTATACAGAGAGTTACGATGAGCTG
Organism: Listeria grayi DSM 20601; assembly: GCF_000148995.1. Classification (GTDB taxonomy): domain Bacteria; phylum Bacillota; class Bacilli; order Lactobacillales; family Listeriaceae; genus Listeria; species Listeria grayi. Next base: position 503,185 of record NZ_GL538352.1, on the reverse strand, counting down.
GATATCCGCAAGCGTCAGGCAAAGATCGTAGTCAAATGGGACCGCAAAGAAATCGTGGCTTCTGAATAAGCGAAAACAGCACCAAACATTATACATGTGTTTGGTGCTGTTTTTTTATTTATCTAATTCAAAGGTTTGATGCAGGATTTTAGCTGCATTTACCATTTGTTTTTCAGGCACAACTGTTGAGACTTTGATTTCTGAGGTGCTGATCATTTTGATCGGGATCTCTTTTTCTGTCAGAGCCTCGAACATGCGCGCTGCTACACCTGGATTGGAGACCATTCCGGAGCCCACGATCGATACTTTTGCCAGTTGCTGCTCGGATTCTAGTTTCCCAAATTGAAGCAGTTCTTTATTGTCATTCAAAACAGCTAATGTATCAAGCAATGCGTCGGTTTGGATCGTAAAGGACAAATTGCCGCTGCCAAGACCGGTAATACCTTGGATAATAATGTCGACATCGATGTTTTGTGCTGCGAGTGTCGTGAATACTTTAGAGACCCGCATCTCTTCTTTGGTCGGCCAATGGATCGTCACGCGTGTGATCTTATCTTCAAAGGCAACTCCTGTTACCGCTTTTGTATTTTCCAATTTGTTGACCTCCTCAATCATCGTTCCTGCTTTTTGTTCGTGGCTTGCCCGCACTTCTAGCGGGATACCGAAATTTTTCGCATATTCTACAGCACGCGGATGCAAGACTCCGGCGCCTAAATGTGCTAGTTCCAGCATTTCGTCATAAGTAAGGGCTGGTAGTTGTTTCGCATCAGGAACATAACGAGGATCAGCGGTGTAAACGCCAGTCACGTCGGTTCCGATCGCACATTTTTCTGCTTTTAAAGCCGCAGCGAGTGCCACTGCTGTCGTATCGGATCCACCTCTGCCTAATGTCGTGATCGCTCCATCTGCAGTTACGCCTTGAAAGCCGGCGACGATAACGATCTCGCCACGATCTAAAGCTGCTTGGATATTGGTCGTATCGATATCTGCAATGCGGGCATTGCTATGTACGGTCTCTGTTTCGATTCCTGCTTGCCAGCCTGTAAACGAGATAGCAGGCTGCTGACGCGCTTTTAATGTCATTGCCAGTAAAGATATGGTCACTTGTTCTCCAGTGGTCAAAAGCATATCCATTTCACGTTTATCGGGGTATTCTGCGATTTCATTTGCCATGGCGACTAATCGATCGGTCGATTTTCCCATTGCGGAAACGACAACGACGACTTGATTGCCTTTTTCTTTTTCAAAAATAGCCTGTTCTGCTGTTTTGGCTATTTTTTCTACGGTGCTGACGGAAGTACCGCCAAATTTTAATACTACGATTCCCAAGACTTTTTCCCCTCCGATTCCTCTAGTTATAGCTATTTTAGCGTATCCGTCTCTGCTTGAAAAGAAAAATCTTTCCTTTCAAAAAAGAAGTCCGCCGTTTCGGACTCCTTTTTCATTCACTTTTCTTATTCAGCGAATCGACTTTGGCTTTGACTGCTTCAGCCACTGCTTGTGGCACGCCCGCTGCTTTTAGTTCTTCCACGCTGGCTGCTTTGATTTTTTTCATTGAGCCAAAGTGCTGTAACAGGGTTTTCTTTCTACCGGGACCAACGCCGGGAATGCCATCTAGTACGGATTGGAAGCCACTTTTGCTTCGTAGCTGGCGATGGAATGTGATCGCAAAACGATGGACTTCATCTTGGATCCGTTGCAGCAGATAGAATGACTCGCTGTTACGTTCGAGCGGGATGATCTCGAGCGGTTCGCCAAACAGCAACTGACTCGTCCGGTGGCGGTCATCCTTGGCTAATCCAGCTACAGGAATATCGAGTCCGAGTTCATTGACTAGAATATCGCGAGCACTTTCGATTTGCCCTTTCCCACCATCGATCAGAATCAGATCAGGCAGTGGGAGTCCTTCTTTAAGCACGCGCCAATATCTCCGGCGTACGACTTCGCGCATGGTACCGTAATCATCGGGTCCAGCAACGGTCTTGATTTTGTATTTACGATAGTCGTTTTTGCTCGGTTTCCCGTCAATAAAGGTGACCATTGCCGAAACGGGATCAGTTCCTTGGATATTGGAATTATCAAAGGCTTCGATCCGGCTTGGAGTAGGGATTCCCATTGCTTCGCCTAATCGTTCTACGGCGCCGACCGTTCGCTCTTCATTTCGTTCCAACAGCGAGAATTTTTCATTCAAGGCGATTTTGGCATTTTTATATGCTAGTTTTACTAATTCTTTTTTATTGCCGCGTTTCGGTACCAAAACTTTTGTTTCGGGAACGACGGCTTGGATGGCCTCATCGTCTACGTCATCTGGAAGATAAATTTCTTTCGGCGGGATGTGGTTTGCCTTTTGATAAAATTGACCGATAAAGGTAAGAAAATCTTCATCTGCATCATTATAGAACGGAAATTGTGAGGCTTCGCGTTCGATCAATTTCCCTTGACGAATAAAGAATACTTGGACACACATCCAGCCTTTATCGATCGCATAACCGAAAACATCTCGGTCGACAAAATCGGTCACAGTCATTTTTTGTTTCTCCATCGTTGTTTCGATCGCATTTATTTGATCGCGATATTCGCCTGCTTTTTCAAATTCCATGTTCTCTGCGGCTTGTGCCATTTTGGTGTTCAATTCTTGTTTTACCTTTTTGTATCCACCGTTTAAGAAGGAAACGATCTCGTCTTCCATCTGACGATATTTCGCTTCATCGACCTCAAAAACGCAAGGCGCCAGACATTGGCCTAGGTGATAGTAAAGGCAGACTTTATTTGGCAGCGTATTGCATTTCCGCAGTGGATAAAGACGGTCAAGGATTTTTTTCACTTCGTTTGCCGCATAGACATTCGGATACGGGCCAAAGTATTTTCCTTTATCTTTTTTTACTTGCCTGGTAATGATCAGCCGCGGATGGCGTTCGTTTGTGATCTTGATAAACGGATACGTTTTGTCATCTTTCAACCGAATATTGAAGCGCGGATCGTGTTTCTTGATCAGATTGATCTCAAGTAACAAGGCTTCGACGTTGGAAGAGGTGACGATATATTCAAAATCGGCAATTTCTTGTACCAATCGTTGTGTTTTACCATCATGAGTCCCGGTGAAATATGAACGGACTCGGTTTTTCAGAACTTTTGCTTTCCCCACATAAATGATCGTTCCTTGATCATCCTTCATGAGATAACAGCCAGGTTGATCAGGAAGCAATGCGAGTTTGTCTTGGATTTTCTTGGAATACACCTGCTCCACTCCTTTTATATAAGAAGGATCTTCGCTCAAAAAAACAGCTTACCAGCTCGATTGATGAACCAAAGTCACTTACTTTCCTTTAAATTGTATCAATAAAATACAAAAGTGGAAAGCAAGAGGCAATTTTGGTTCTTCCCTCGGCCGGCAAGCTGCCTATGCATAAAATCGCTTTTTTATAGATATTGGTTGATTACTTCGTCCAATTCTTCTTTTGGACGGTAGCCAATAACAGTATCAACGACTTCATTGTCTTTTTTGATCAATAAAGTAGGGATACTCATTACTTTAAATGCTTCGGATGTTTTTGGATTTTCATCCACATCGATTTTCACGATTTTAAGTGCATCGCCGCGTTCTTCTGCTATTTCTTCTAAAACTGGAGCTACCATGCGACAAGGTCCGCACCATGTTGCCCAGAAATCAACTAATACTAAACCATCTTTTGTTTCATCTGCAAAATTTGCATCTGTAATTGCTTGTACCATTTTGCTCAACTCCTCTTTCAATCTGTAACGTCAGTATAACACCCTTTATTAGGGGCTGCTATTTTTTTGCTCATTGTCATTTGAGTTCAGCGATCGTCACTCCGTTGCCGCCTTCTGCTGCCGCTCCGAAACGAATCGATTTGACGAGTCGGTGGTGTTTCAGAAATTCGGTCACGCCATTACGAAGCGCCCCGGTTCCTTTACCGTGAATGATCGACACTTGATGATAACCTGCGAGTAAAGCTTCGTCAATGTATTTATCGACTTGCTGAAGTGCATCTTCATAACGAACGCCACGCAGATCGAGTTCTGTTTTGACAGCAGCTTCATTGCCGCGTACGTTGGTGATCATTCGTTTTGTGGTTTCTTTTTCAGGCTTGATGTATTCAAGGTCTTTCTCTTTGATCTTCATTTTGATGATCCCGATCTGTACGTTCCATTCCTTTTTGCCCGTCTGATCGAGCAGCACGCCTTTTTGACCGAGGGAAAGCACACGGACATTGTCACCTGGAGCGAATACATGGACTTGAACGACATGTTCCGGTACAGGCTGTTTCGAGATCGTTTTTGGTTTTGCCTGACTTAGACGCGTTCGAGCATCGATCAATTCGTGCTCTTTGATCGTTTGTGCCCCACTAAGCTGCATTTGCCGTAGATCATGCATCACGGCTTCTGCTTCTGTTTCAGCTTTTTCAATGATCGCAGCTGCTTCTTTATTTGCTTTTTCTACTAAATTCTCTTTCTGATTGTGGTACTGGATGATTTCTTTTTGCAAATCTTTCTGCAGTTTCTCTGCATCGCGAGCGATTTGATAAGCTGCTTCATATTCTTTTTCTGCTTGGTTACGTTTTTCTTCTAAGCTGGAGATCATGTCGTTCAAATCAGCACTTTCGGTATCGATCAGGTTGCGAGCGTTTTGAATGACTTCCTCTCGTAATCCCAGCCGGCTGGAAATATCAAAGGCGTTACTTCTACCTGGTACCCCAATCAATAATCGATAAGTCGGACTTAGTGTTTCAACATTAAATTCGACGGAAGCGTTTGTTGCGAAAGGGCGATTATAGCCATATGCTTTTAGTTCCGGATAATGGGTCGTAGCAACGACACTTGCGCCTGAATCATGGACGGCATCTAAAATCGCGATCGCCAGCGCAGCGCCTTCTTGTGGATCGGTACCAGCACCCAATTCATCGAACAGGACAAGAGAACGGTCATTGGTTTTTTCTAAGATACTGACGATATTTGTCATATGTGAAGAGAAGGTACTGAGATTCTGTTCGATTGATTGTTCGTCACCAATGTCGGCAAAGACGGCATCAAAAACACTAACCACTGATTCTTCTTCTGCCGGGATCTGCAGTCCGGCCTGTGCCATTAATGTCAGCAGACCTAATGTTTTAAGTGTGATCGTTTTACCACCTGTATTCGGACCGGTGATCACGATCGCGGAAAAATCTTCGCCTAGATAGATATCATTGGCCACTACGGTTTCTGCCGGTAAAAGCGGGTGCCTGGCTTTGATAAGTTTGATTTTCTTTTCCGTATTTAACTGTGGTGTGACTGCGCGGATCGATTTACCATATTTTGCTTTGGCAAATATAAAATCAAAACGGCCAAGCAAGTAGGTGTTGTGATGGATCGCAGGCGTCCATTCGGCCACTACAGCTGAAACTTCTGCTAGGATTCGATCGATTTCTTGTTTTTCACGTACTTTTAGACTACGGCGTTCATTATTCAGTTCAACGACACGGGCCGGTTCCATAAACAGCGTCTGACCGGAAGCCGATTGATCGTGGACAATACCGCCGAAATGATTTTTATATTCTTGTTTGACGGGGATAACGAAACGGTCATTCCGAATGGTAATGATCGCATCGCTCAGCATTTTGCTTGTATTGGAATTACGAAGTAGCTCTTCCAATTTTTCGCGGACGCGTGACTCAGCACGTCGCATGCCGCTTCTGATCCCGCGAAGTGTTTCGCTTGCTGAGTCGAGAATTGCTCCGCTTTCATCTACGGTCAAGGAAATCGTTTCTTCTAATTCAGGAAACAGCTCGAGTTCCTCGGCGCTTGTGTCAAATAGCGGGATATCGATTCCTTGTTCTGTCATGTCCTCGATAAAATGCTTCATCAGCCGGCTGACTCTGAGATTACTGCCGATTTGATAAAGTTCTACGCCGTTCAGATCGCCGCCGATCTCTAGACGCTTCAAAGAAGAACCGATATCATTGACGCCTTCGATCGGAGCTGTTCCTTTTAGGCGAAAGATTTTCGCACCTTCTTCTGTTTCTAGTAAAGCTTGACGGACTTTGTCATACTCGCTGCTTGGCGCCAATTCACGAATTACTTGCGCACCTAAGCTTGAAGTAGCATATTCCACCAGCTGTTCTTTTATTTTATGAAATTCTAATATTTTTTCTACTTTTTTTTCCATATTGATTCCTCTTTTTATTTATTCTGGATAAACTGGCGAAAGGCTTGCTTGGTCATGCTGTTTAGGATATCCCCTTGCTCCAGCCACCCTTTTTTAGCCGCGCGAACGCCGATCTTCATAAAGTCCAAATGTTTTTTGTCATGGGCATCTGTATTGATCGCGATCTTCACACCAGCTGCTTTAGCTGCTTCTAAATGTGCCGCAGCCAAGTCGAGCCGCTGTGGATTAGCATTCAATTCCAGTGCTGTCCCTGTTTCTGACGCTAGTTGGATCAGTTTTTCCATATTCACTTGGTAGCCGGGACGCTTGCCAATGATACGTCCTGTCGGATGAGCGATCAACCGAACATACGGATTTTTGCAGGCCGTTTCCAGCCGTTTCATGATTTGTGCTTCTGTTTGTGAGAAACTGGAATGAATCGACGCGATGACGAAATCTAATTCTTTCAAGACATCATCTTCAAAGTCGAGTGTGCCATCTGGTAAGATATCCATTTCCACTCCTGCATAAATATCGATCTCGGGATATTCCTTTTTCAGCGTGGTTATTTTTTGTACCTGATCCAGTAAACGTTCTTTTTCCAGACCGTTGGCGACTTTCAGAAAACCACCGTGATCGGTGATGACCATATACTCATATTTCTTTGCTATGCAAGCCTCGATCATTTCTGGCAAGGAATATGCGCCGTCAGACCAAGTCGTGTGCATGTGCAGGTCACCACGAATATCTTTTTCTTCAATAAAAGTCGACTGCCTTTTGATCCGCTCAATTTCTTGGCCGTCTTTACGCACTTCCGGTGGTAAATATGGCAGACTAAAGTGATCGTAAAAAGCAGATTCGTTTTTAAAATGCAGATTTTTCCCCGCTTTATTTTCGACGCCGTACTCGCTGATTTTTTCGTCTTGTTCTTTGGCTAGCTGACGCATTTTGATATTATGATCTTTCGAGCCAGTGAAATGATGCAGCGTAGTAGGGAAGTCTTCTGGGCTTACCAACCTGAAATCAACAGCGATCTCGATCTCGTCTTTCAGCTCCACAGACACTTTTGTATTGCCGTCATTCGTCACTTCTTGGATCAGCGGAAATTCGAGCAATGCTGTTTTTACTTTTTCCACATCTGTCGTTCCGATCACGAAATCAAGATCTTTGACGGTTTCTCTCAAACGGCGCAAACTGCCGGCTTCAGAATAGGTCTCAATGGCTGGGATCGTATCCAAATAAGCCTCGATTTGATCAGCGATTTTCAGTGCATCGTAAATCGGATAGCGTTCAGGCCTAGTTCCAATCTCGCGGACTGCTTCCACCATCTTATCCACAGATTTTTGGCCAAATCCTTTCAAGGCTGCGATTTTGCCGTTTTCTGCTTCTTTTAATAAAGAATCCTTATCCGTGATTCCCAATTCTTTATAGAGCCGAGAAAGTTTTTTCCCGCCTAAGCCCTGAACATCTAATAGTGGGATCAATCCTTTTGGAACCTCTTTTTGCAGTTGTTCTAATTCCGGGCTTTCGCCTGTTTCTACAAATGTGGTGATGATCTCGCCTGTTCGTTCACCGATGCCAGGTAGTTTGGTGAATTCATCGATTTCAGATAAGCTGCGGTCGTCCATTTCCAAAGACTGCGCCGCTTTGCGAAAAGCACTGATCTTGAACGGATTCTCTCCTTTTAATTCCATGTAGACGGCGATTTTTTCGAGTAACTGGATCACTTCTTTTTTCGTTGTTGCCACTTTAAAAACCTCACTTTATAAAAACACCAGATGTACCTTTGCACACCTCAAAGGGTACAAGATACATCTGGGTTCATTTTATCGTTTAATTGGTCAATACTTTTGTTACCCAATCTACAAACTGCTCAGATAGGATCGGTGTGTTCTGCATCATCCACTGCGCAACGCTTGAATCATTGATTGCTTCCATCAGCCAATGAATTGGGAACAATGCTGCGAAATAAAGCAGCACAAAGATATAAATATAAGATGTTACTGCTCCAAGAACAGCTCCCAACAATCCGTTGATCTGACGCAAGACAGGTAAATTCGTGATGCCTCGGGAAAGCGAAGCGATCATATGCACGATGATCGTTGCGGCAATAAAAATGATGATAAATGCCAATACGTTATAATAGACAGCCTCATTTTGAAGCGCATCGAGAAACGCTGTGGCATTGCTTGTCGTATCAAAGTTTGGATGTGGAATGAAGTTCAGATATGGCGCCAGTTTGTCATAATACATCGAGGCAACGACGATTGCCAAGATGTAACCAATTAATGTGATCAATTGTCTAATGAACCCAACATAGAATCCCTTGAAGAAATTACTGATGATGAGAATTAAAATTATTGCATTTAAAATCATGTACTATCTTCCTTTTAGCTGAGCCATTTCACGCTCTAGCTCACGATATTTTTCTTCTAATTTTAGTAGATCATGTGTTGCATTCACTGCGGTCAAAACTGCTAAGCGGCCGCTGTCGAGGGCTTGGTTATGTGCACTTATCTCGCGCATTTTTTCATCTACTGTTCTTGCTACTAGATGTAAGTGATCGGTCGTTTCTTCTCCAACGATGGTGTATTCTCTTCCGTAAATCTTCGTTACGATTTTTGACTTGTCATTCTCCGCCATTGTCTTCCCCCGCTCTCCTTCAATTGCCCTACTCTCGTAACATATCTTATCATGTTTACCCTCGAAAAGAAAGGACTTACAATTTATCCAGCAATTTTTACATCTTAAGACTTAGAAAATATGATAGAATAAAAAGAAAAAGAGAGGGAGATTGTTATCGCTACACAAGTTATCACTGTCAGCAAAGAAAAACTCGGGGAACTGCACACTTATTATCAAAGCTTTTTACTGCCAAAACTGCCGAATGGTGCTGTTTTCGCCGCAAAGAAAAACGGGATCACTATTACCGCTTATAAATCGGGAAAAGTCATGTTCCAAGGTAATCTAGCGGAAAAAGAAGCAGCAAAATGGGGAACTGCAAATACGACAGCCTCAAAAGCCAAACCAACGATCGCTGGTCTGCCGGTTAATTTTGCACAAAAGAACGTGGTTGGCTCCGATGAAGTTGGTACCGGCGATTATTTCGGTCCAATCACCGTTTGTGCTGCATATGTAAGTAGCGAGATGATGCCGCAGCTTACTGCTTTAGGCGTACGTGATTCTAAAGACATGCGCGACCCTGAGATCTTAACAGTCGCAGAAAAAATCATTCCATTTGTTCCACATAGTGTCTTGATCTGTCCAAACGGAAAATATAATGCACTACAGCAAAGCGGGATGAACCAAGGGAAAATGAAAGCGATCTTGCATAACCGCGCGATCGAAAATGTACTCAAAAAACTAGCTCCCCTCCATCCCGATGCGATATTGATCGATCAATTCGCTGAAAAAGGCGTCTATTATCGTTATCTAGCAAACGAGCCTTCGATCATGCGTGAAAATGTCTATTTCGCGACCAAAGCAGAAGGCCATCATCTTGCCGTTGCAGCTGCTTCGATCATCGCCCGCTATCGTTTTGTCAAAGCCTTTGAAGAGATCCAGCAACAAGTAGGCCTCCCCCTTACAAAAGGTGCCGGAGCAAAAGTCGATGCCGAAGCCGCAGAGATCATTCGCCGTTTCGGTTCCGAAAAACTTTCTCAGATCGCAAAACTTCATTTTGCAAATACGGAGAAAGCGAAACGCTTGGTTTGAAGCAATCAACTTAAATACTATGTAGTGCTGATCTCAAGCCATATAAAAGATACAAAAAGGCAGGATATATCCGTCTAAGAATGGATTTCCTGCCTTTTTTGTATCTGGTTTATTGACTTTGAGCAAGCTTGTTTTTGTTAGCTATTGGCAACTTGGTTAAGTAGTTCTTGTTGACTAATTCAAAGTTCAGCTTTATCAATTTCAGCTTAGAAGTGGAGTGCTTTATTTATTTATTTTGCTGTAAAAAAGCTTCTAAAATTCTTTTTACTGGTAAACTTGCATTTTTTGATAAGTCTTGATTAATTAGTGATTCTGACTAATGCAAGGCTCTATTTCCTAGTTGGCACCAAGTTACAGAGTGCCTTTTATTTATTTACTTTTTCTATAATGTCTATATTGAATCTATCAATATTTAATTCAACAAATTGATTTTCCAAATACCAAAAACCAGAAATATCTTCATCTGCTAAATCAATATCTATCCCAGAATCTATTTTTTTATTAGATGGGTTAAAAACACCTCTGATACAGTATGCAAAACTATCTGCTTGTTGAGTCATCTCTCTAGCCTGTACAGTACTTTTCTCAATATCTAAATCATCAAAAACGACTATCTCTAAATCAACAATATACTCTTGTCCGACCTCTACTGAACACCTGTATTCTTCAACAAAACATAAAAGCTCAATATCTTTTATTTTAATTTTTAATTCTTCTTCAATATCAGGATTTTCTGAAATTATTTTTGCTTCATATTTCATTTGCAATTCCCCTATTCTAACGGATTTATTACATTTATATGCTTGCTGCCATTCAATAATTTATAAATATCCTCTCCTCGTTTCACATGGTAAGTTGTAATATCTCCTGATAAGTTAGTTCCAACAAATTCAAATTTTGCTTTTCCTTTACTAGTATTCCCCATAAACTTCACATAGCCAGTTCTCAACTCTGTTGTTCCATCCTTCAATGGATAGTTATATTGCACTTTTTCACCATTTTTAATTACGTCATTTGCACCTTTAAGATATTCATCTACATTAGAATATGCTCCTTTAAATTCTCCTCCATGTTTTGTAAAATGGTTTTCTAATTTTTCTACATCGCTAAATTTAAGTCCACTAACTTTCTTAACAACCGGCCGATACAGAATCGCTGCCATGCTCAATCCCAATCCTAACACAGCTTGCCCGAATTCGCTCTTATTAAAACGTTCTACCCAGTCCTCCGCATAGGCCGATGCGGAAACAGTGCCTTTTATCAGCCCGGAATACTCCTTGCCACTCAAGTAATCAATTCCTTGTTTCCATGAATCATTGATTTTTTTCGTTAATACTTCATACGGGATCACGTAATAATCGCTTGGATCTAAGTATTTGCCGGCATGTTCCAGATAGTTTTGTAGTTCTGCTTCCCTGACGACTACGCCATCTTTTTCTATAAACCAGGTAACCGTCGCTTTGTCTTTTGCGCCAGGAACGACGACCGCATAAACGGTGTAGCCCTTGAGTTTCTTCTCCATTTTCGGGTCGATCCCACGCGCTTTGGCTAACGATTTTTTCAAATCCTTCAACGATCTTCCATATCCAGTCGGTAAATGGATCGCGCCAGTTTTTTCGTTAAACGTCGATTCCCGAAGCAGCTGGCGAACTGCTTTTCCGGCTCGATGGACCAGTTCTTCGATCGTAGAAAAGAAATTGCCGTGGGACTGTTCAAAGTGGATGTACTTTTCTAAGATCTTTTCTTGTTTGACAGCTGCGGCCATTTGCATGCGGAACAGCTGCATCTGCCCTTCATGCAGACCGGCCGTTGATCCGGATAGCGATTGTTGCAAGTGTTCTTTTTTCCGCTCGATCGTTCGTATTTTGGCCATAGCTTCCTGCAACATTTCGGCATCGATCTTGGCATTTGGCGATGGATCCACTTGGCTGTGAAAATCTTGGATGTAGCGTGCCAGTAAGTGGTCACTTTCGTTCATGACCCCGATCACGGTATCGCAGATCGTTCGGTAGCTTTCTGCAAAATAGTGTTTCGATGTCGTGACGGCTTGCCCTTTTAGGGAATTATCCTGGGCATAGTTCATGGCTGCTTGTTCCATCTTTTGGATAGCGCTTCGTGCCTCTCGGTTCATTTGCTGGAGATCCCGATGAAAAGCGGTTACTTCGGCAATGTCAATGCGACTCATAGGATGTCCACTCCCTCTGTAAGTCTTGTTGTTGGTTTTCTAAGTGAAAAAGCGACTTCGTTTGCTCAGAACATGCTTGTTCTAAATTCATCTGGCGCTGCGCAAAACCTTTTTTCCATGCCCGTGATTCTTCTAGCTGCACGTCTTCGATATAATGATGAAAACCATTTGCCTTGCTTCCCTGCCAGCTCTGGCGAAGTATTTCTAGGACTTCTTGTTCTGCTCGTTCCAGCTGCCGGAGATCTTGTTCCAGCCATTCTTCCGCTCGCATGGTTTCTTTGAGCTGTTCGATTTCGGCTTCTGCTTTCTGGATCTCCTTGCGTTTTTGGAAGACACGTTCCTCTAATTTTTGGCTTGTCGTATCCAGATCAGCGCACCTCCAGCTGACCGATTTTTTGCCCGGTCATTTGATCGTGCTTCGCATAAGCAATCCCGATTTTTTTGAGTCGCTGGGCGTCTTTTTGTCCTAACTGCTGGAGGTCATCAACGACGCTGATAAAGTCGAAGATGGCGGTGCGTAAATGATTCGTTGAGTTGGCTCTCGAATAGGCTAGATTATTTCCTTTCAGCCGATACCGCACGGCGTGACTTGCTTCACCGAGCCTCGCGGCATGTTGCTGGAATTTTTGTTCGGATACTTGGATCTCTCGCATCTCGTTGGCTCCTCTCTATGTATGCTTGCTGCAATCATTTTAAGTTTAGCATAAGAAAGTACGAACGAGGTTTGAACAAAATACGAACAGTTTATGGAGAAATCAAGCAAAATTCGTTACATATATCAACTTAATACAGGATTTAGGAGTATCTATATATAGATACTCCTAAATCCTGTATAGATTAAAAACTGAAGTGACTACTTTAAGTTATCCACAAAGCCTCTCTTATCACGCTGTTTTTTAAAGTTTCGATTTCTTTGTGGCTCTCATCTGCCTACATCTCCTTGGTGTTCCTGCAGTTCCTTTCAGTTTGCTTAATGAATATTCGGGATCTGCCAATCGATCGCTTGTTCGCCATGCTGCACGAGGAACGCATTTGCTCTTGAAAAATGCCTGCAGCCTAAAAATCCGCGATGTGCTGATAGTGGGCTTGGATGAACCGATGTGAGGATATACTGCTGCTCGTTTGTCAAAAAAGCTTGTTTTTCCTTCGCATTATTCCCCCACAGCAGATAAACAACTGGCCCTTCCTTTTCATTTAAAAGTTCGATGATCCGGTTGGTGAATGTTTCCCAGCCTTTGTGCCGATGTGAATTCGCTTGTCCTGCTCGCACGGTCAAAACGGTGTTCAGCATGAGTACACCTTGTTCTGCCCAAGGAACGAGATAGCCATTATCGGGAATGACGCAGGTCAGATCGTCACGAAGCTCTTTATAGATATTCTGTAGTGATGGTGGTGTTGGGATTCCTTTTTGCACAGAAAAAGACAGACCATGTGCTTGATTTGGGCCATGATAAGGATCTTGCCCCAAAATAACCACTTTCACATCTTTATAGGCGGTGTATTTCAGTGCATTGAAAATATCGTACATATCAGGATAGATCGTTTTAGTTCCGTATTCATATTTCAAAAATTGACGCAGTTCTTGATAATATTCTTTTTCAAACTCTTCTGCTAAAACGTCATCCCAGTCATTGCCTATATTTACCAATGGTGTCACTCCTTTTACGTAATGTTTCTTCTATTATATCGAAAATAGCAGTTAGAAAAAAGAGAAAACCTAATCGAATCATTTCTAGTCAAGCTAAAACCCGAGGAATAATTTCCTCGGGTTTGCTAGGTTATTTTGGATGATGACTATTTTCTTGATGATCGCCCTTCCTCGTAATAAACGGCCACCAGTTTGCTCTGCCGAAAAGTCGAACCATAACAGGTACGAATAGCGGTAGCAAGAGGATCGCGTATAGCACAAGTCCGATTAAGACGACGGTCGCGATTTGCAAGAGGGAAAGTACTCCTGCTGGCATCATTGCTGCGAAAGTACCACCTAAGATAATGACCGCGGAGAAGATGACGCCGCCCATATTTTTCATGGATAATAGCATCCGTTCTTTGATCGGCATGCCGTTGTATTCATTGAAGCGCATCATTAGGAAGATCGAGTAATCGATTCCTAGCGCGACTAGTACAACAAATCCGAAGAATGGCGTTGCCCAAGTCAGTCCGCTGTAATGAAGCAGACGAACAAAGATGATCTCGGTAAAGCCGATTGCTGCGAAGTAAGTTAATACCAAGGATGCGATCAAGTAGATCGGCATTACGAGTGAGCGGAGTACAATGACAAGGACAACAAATACCGCTGCAAGAACGATCAACAGAACTAGATTATAGTCATGTGTCGACATTGTTTTCGTATCATGATTGTTACTTGCCATACCGCCGATGCCAATGTGAGCATTTTCTAGTTTCGTTCCTTGCAGACTCGCATCTAGGCGATCTTTGATGGTGCTGGTCATTTCCATTGCTCCATTGGAATATGGATTTTTCGTCAGCACGACATTGATTGTTGCCAATTTGCCATCTTTCGAGATGTATTGATCAAGTGCCTGATTAAAATCATGATTGTCGAAAATCTCGTTTGGAACGTAGATTCCGGAATTCGCGTATGGTTCTTTCGACCAGTCATCGATCAAGCCATTTGCGGAATCGAGCCCGTTTTGGATTTTACCGAGACCGTTAGCTCCAGATTTCAATCCTCCAGATAATTGGCCGATCTGATCATTCATATTGCCAAAGCCCGTTTTCAGGTCTCCTTGTCCGGATGCAATTTGATCTAGTGCCTGTTGGATCTGCGGAATCTTGCTGATAACTTGGTCTTGACCGTTGCCGGCTTTATCAAGTCCAGATTCTAGCTGATCCAAGCCGTTTGAAACTTGATCAAGTCCGCTGCCGAATTGTCCGAGTCCGGCATTTACTTTTGCAGATTGCGCATTTAGTTCTTTCATCGCCCCTGACAAAGATTTCAAACCGCTATTCAACTGTTTCATTTGCCCTTGGATCTGCGCCATTTGTTTCCCGATCGCTGTTTTCAATTGTGTTTGGAAAGCTTGACCTGCTCCGTTTAGACCTTGTACATCTTTTGATAATTGAACAAAATTAGGGTCGTTTGCGAGTTCTGGATGAGCAGCAGCTACTTTTTGCAGGGAAGCCCCGATTTTCTTAAATTGATTTTCAAGCGCTGAGGTATCGATCTGCATATCTCCGCTTGGATTAGCAGATTGATCTAGCTGTTTGTTGATATTATCCAAATTCTTTGCGACTTCTTGATAGCCAGCAAGGATTTTTTGATTGCCGCTTTGCAGTTTGCCAAGTTCAGCCTTTGCCGTTTGGATACCGCTTTTTAGCTGACCGGCTCCGTCACTGCCACCTTTGATCCCTGTCGAGATTTGTTTCAGGGCATCCTGCAACTTACCGAGGCCGTCTTTGGTGGACAGCGTACCGTCTTGCAGTTTATCGATACCGGATACTGCTTGATCCATTTGCGGACCGGATTTTTCTAATTTTGAACCGGCTTCTTTCAAACCGTCTTTGACGTCGCCGATACCGTCATTTGCTTTTTTCACACCACTGTTTACTTTATCAGCTTGTTGATTGACATAGATATCTTTTAGACGTGTGCCGGCAGGACGGCTGGCACTCATGACCATATCCACGCCTTTTATACTTGCAAGGTCATCGGATATTTTTTCGATTTGAGCGATGTATTCAGGTGTTTTTAAGTTGTCATCATTTTCGATCAAGACTTGCGTTGGCGATACTTGTCCTGCACCAAAGCTGTCGGAAACGACTTCAAATCCTTTTTTAGCTGGAGAGCTGTCACTTAATTCATCGAGTGAATTGAATGATTCTGCTCCTTTATGCAAGAAGATCGGTGGCAATGTAATGACTGCTACGATCAATAGTGCGATAAATGGTCTTGCCAGTGCAAATGATCCTGCTGCGCCCCATGCCTTGCTTTCTTTATGCTGAATATTTTTGTTTAGTGGCCAGAATAATGCCCGACCGATCGTCCGCATGAAGAATGGCACGATCGTATAAAGTGCGAGTAAGAGCACCACGATCCCTACACCAACAGCAACTGCTGAACGGTAAAGATCGAATTTCACGAACCATAGCGACATGAAAGCCACAAGTACAGCGATCCCGCTGTATAAAACGGTTTTTCCGGCTGTGCGATACGTTTCAGTCACAGCATCTTCTACACTTTGCCCGCTGCTGATACTTTCTTTAAACCT
This sequence comes from Listeria grayi DSM 20601, assembly GCF_000148995.1. Classification (GTDB taxonomy): domain Bacteria; phylum Bacillota; class Bacilli; order Lactobacillales; family Listeriaceae; genus Listeria; species Listeria grayi. Next base: position 486,909 of record NZ_GL538352.1, on the reverse strand, counting down.
ACTCATCAGCAAGATACAGTAGTCTGTCCCAATACCAAAAAGGATGCAGACCATAAATATCTGGGTAAATGTCGAGATCGGGAAATCCAGATATTTTACTAAGAAAGAAACGACGCTTTGGGAAACGACAAATGTAAGCCCAACTGTAAGTAATGGAATAAATGGAGCAATGACAGAACGGAAAACAAGGAAAAGAACTACTAAAATAAAGATGACTGTGATTCCTTCTGTTTTATGAAGACCGTTTTCTGAGTTTTGGACTACATCTTCTTGGATCAGCGCATTCCCAGTCAGATAGGTTTTTAACCCTTTGACAGAAACTGCATCCTCTAATTTATCTCTGATCTCTTTGACAGGTGTATTCCCAGCATCCACTGTCAGCGTTGCCAATAATGTTTTCTTGTCATCCGACAAAAATTCATCTTTTAATTCTGGGTGTTTGAAGCTATTTACAACCGACTCGACATGATAGTCTGCTTTATTGTCTTCGATTTTCGATTGTGTCGCTTCGATTTTGTCTTTATCTGCTTTTGTTAATGCTTTATCGGCATGATAAACGACAATATAATCCTCCCCTTTAGAATCGGGGTTATGTTTTTTCTGCAAATCACTTGCAAGGGTGGAAGAATAACCATCTGGAAGTTTGACTTCCCCTTTGTCTCTTACTAAATCAGCCATGTTTGGAGCTGTGAACATCAATATGACAGCACCAGCGATCCAGAGTGCCAAAATGACCCACCGGAATTTCATAATCCACTTCATTTATCTTCCTCCTTGAATCTACTTCCTTGATCAACCTGAATGATACTTTCTTTCAGTTTTTTATATAAAGCAATAAATGCTTCACTATCTTCTTCGCCCAGAGCTTCTACCCACTTAGAAACAAATTCTTCCATCCGTTGCTCGTATTCGATGTAAATTTCGTGGCCTGAATCTGTGATCTTTAAAAGGATCTCACGCTTGTCTTCCGGATTTTTCTGTCTTTGTATGTAGTTTTTTTCTTCTAAGCGTTTGATCTTTGTTGCGATCGCACTTTTTGTTACCGCAAACTTTTTGGCGATGTCGCCTGCATTGATCGTATCGTTAGAAGCGATCTCCCGCAATGTGAAAAACTGTTCGAGTGACAGATCGGAACCTCCCATGGAAGTATCTGCAATCAGTTGATGAATACTATTTAAAGCAAAAATATAAGTATCCATGTAACTCTCGATCAGTCGACTGATTTTTTCCTTTCCCAAAAAGGACACCCCCTTAACTATTTTACATTTTAACGGTATCCTTCTGAAAAAGCAACCCTGGAAGCTTAGGTTTTCAAAAAAAAGAATCCTTTCTACGATAGAAAGGATTCTTTCAAATTCATTAACGGATCGTTGCCTGCAATTCTTCTTGCAAGGCATTCGTAACTTTTTCCACAGCTTTGGTTACTTCTTCTTCTACCAAAGTACGTTCTTTATCACTGAAGGTCAGCGAGTAAGCCATTGATTTTTTGCCTGCCCCTACGCTTTCGCCTGCGAAAATATCGAAAATTTCCACGTTAGCAAGTTGTTTGCCACCATTTTCATAAATCAGGGTTTCGATTTGCTGATTGGTCACTTCTTCCTCTACAAGAATCGCGATATCACGACTCATTTCTGGATAGCGGGAAATCGTTTGGTAAACAACTGCGTTTTTCGGAGCTGCCAGCAAGTCGGCAAGTCGAAGCTCAAAAACATACGTATCTTTTAAGTCATAGGTGCTGCTAGTATGTGGATGTACTTGGCCGATAAAGCCAATCTCCTTATCGCCTAATAAGATCCGAGCCGTTCTTCCCGGATGCATTTCAGCTTTTTGGATCGATTCGAATTGGATCGTTTCTTTAACATTTAGTTTTGCCAGTAAGCCCTCCACGATTCCTTTCAGTACAAAGAAATCAACAGATTTTACTTGTTTTTGCCAATCATTTACCTGCCATTCTCCTGTTATCAATCCTGCTACGTGTTCGATTTCGTCCGGAAGATTGTCACCCTCGTTTTTGTAGAAAACAGCTCCTGTTTCGTACAAAGCAACGTTTTTATTTTTGCGGGCTACATTATAGCTAGCAGCTTGCAGTAAGCCAGGGATGATACTAGTACGAAGCTCACTGTGTTCTTCGCTCATCGGCATGGCGATTTTGACTGCGGCCGCTTCTTTCAATGCAAAGCGGTTCACGTCTTTCTCGCTGATAAGTGAATAGGTAAGGGCTTGGTTCAGTCCGGCACTTTCTAAATAGCGTCGAACTAAACGGCGATTCTGTTGTTCGATGCTTAGTGATCCTGCTGTGGCCGTGCTTGGTAGCGTAGTAGGGATATTATCATAGCCATAGATGCGAGCTACTTCTTCTAAAATATCTGCTTCTAGTTCAATGTCCCATCTTCTTGACGGCACGTATACGGCTACTTCTTCTTCGCCTATACTTGCTTCAAATTGCAGACGCTCGAAAATCGTCGTCAATTCTGTTTTGGAAATTTGGATACCTAGTAGCGCATTGATCCGCGAGATCGATGTGGTAACGATATTTTCGTATGCCTTGCGATTATCTACTTCCGCATAGCCACTGATCATTTCCCCATCGCCAAGTTCAGCGATCAATGAAGCGCCATGTGCTAATGCTTCTTCCACTTTCCAAGCATCGGATCCTTTATCAAAACGGATACTTGCTTCCGTGCGCAAGCCAAGTTCCCGAGAAGCTTTTCCAATGAAACTGCTGGCAAAGATCGCGCCTTCTAATGCGATCGTAGTGGTGCCATCAGTAACTTCGGAGGAAGCGCCGCCCATGATTCCGGCGATCGCAAGTGCTTCGGAACCGTTTGTTATCACTGTATGCGATTCTGCAAGATTCCGTTCTTCGCCATCTAATGTTTGGATTTTTTCTCCTTTTGTAGCCAAGCGGACTACGATCTCTTTGCTGCCTAGACGGTCGTAGTCGAAAGCATGCAATGGCTGTCCATATAATAGATTGATGTAATTGGTAACATCTACTACATTATTAAGTGGTCTGATGCCTGCTTTCATCAATTTAGTTTGGAGCCACATTGGTGATTCTTTGATTTGGATATTCCGAACGATTTTCATTCCATAATAATCTGTTGTCTCGCGATCTTGAATCGAAACGGAAATATAATCTGCCACATCGCCTGTTTCTCTGATATCGGGTTGCTCTGCCAGTTGTGGTTTTTCGTTTACGATCGCAGCTACCTCGTTCGCAACGCCGTTCATGCTGAGCGCATCGGCGCGGTTGGGCGTGATCGCCATGTCTAGGATCGCATCATCCAGTCCCAATAATAGCACTGCGTTTTCTCCAACTGTTGCCATTTCTGGAAGCACGAAGATACCATCGGCATAGGCTTTCGGCACAACTTTGCTTTCAAAACCAAGTTCTGTCAGCGAGCAGATCATTCCTTCCGAAACTTCACCGCGCAATTTTGCCCGTTTGATCTTAACACCGCCCGGAAGACGTGCACCGACTCTGGCAACAACTACTTTTTGTCCAGCAGCTACATTTGGAGCACCGCAAATAATTTGGACTGTTTCTTCGCCAACATCGACTTGGCATTTATTCAATTTTTCCGCATCAGGGTGTTTCTCACAGCTGATAACTTCACCGACCACGATATTTTTGATCGCACTACCAAGTTCTTCCACGCCTTCGATCTCGATTCCCGTGCGTGTGATCGCTTCACCGAGTTCAGCGGCTGAAAGTTCTAAGTTTGGGAAATATTCTTTTACCCAGTTATAAGATACTAACATGTTGATTCCCCCGTTTCTTTCACTGCAAATTGTTTGATAAAACGAAGATCATTCGTATAAAGATGACGAATATCATCGACTGCATATTTCAGCATTGCTACACGTTCTGGTCCAAGTCCGAATGCGAAGCCGCTGTATTTGGTCGAGTCGATACCGGACATTTCCAGCACGCGAGGATGCACCATTCCAGCACCTAAGATCTCGATCCAGCCTGTGCCCTTACAAACACGACAGCCCGCGCCGCCGCATTTGAAACAAGAAATATCCATTTCCACGGATGGTTCTGTGAATGGGAAGAAAGATGGGCGTAAACGGATCTCGCGTTCAGAGCCAAACATTCGTTTTGCAAGTACCGTAAGCGTTCCTTTCAAATCTGCGAAGGTAATGTTCTCGCCTACTACCAATCCTTCGATTTGCGTGAATTGATGGGAATGGGTCGCGTCGTCATTGTCGCGGCGGTAAACTTTTCCCGGACAAATGATCTTGATCGGGCCATTGGCGAAGTCATGTTTTTCCATTGTTCTAGCTTGAACTGGCGATGTTTGAGTACGCAATAATGTATTTTCTGTAATGTAGAAACTATCTTGCATATCGCGTGCGGGATGTTCTTTCGGGAGGTTCAGCGCTTCAAAATTGTAATAATCAAGTTCCACTTCTGGACCTTCTTCGATCGAATATCCCATCCCAATAAACATATCTTCCATTTCTTCGATTACTTGTGTCAACAAATGCGGTGTGCCTTCTGCCACTTGTGTGCCTGGAAGGGTCACATCGATTGTTTCATTCGCTAGCTGGGCATTTAACTTTGCCTCTTCCAATTCTTTTTGTTTTACTTCTATTGCTTCTGTGATTTTATTGCGGACGATATTGGCCGCTGCCCCGATTTTCGGACGTTCTTCTGCGGAAAGTTTCCCCATTTGTTTCATGATGTCTGTGATGGGGCCTTTTTTACCCAAATACTCGACCCGAACTTCATTCAAACGTTTCAAGTCAGCAGCATGTTCGATCGCTTGGATCGCTTCTGTTTGAATCGCTTCTAATTGTTCTAGCATTCTCAACAACTCCTTTTTTCAAAATAAAAAAACCTCGTCCACAAAGGGACGAGGTTTAGCTCGCGGTACCACCCAATTAAAGGCAAAAAAATCGCCTTCTCTCATCGTTCATAACGGCATTGTATCAATACCGGCCTGCTTTTCATGCCGAATCGCATTCCCCAGCGGGCAACTCCGGAGTTGAAATTTTCTCATGCGCGGATAACCTTAGAAGCTTCCAGTCTATGGCTTCTATTCCCTCTTTGGTCCCTGACGCAGATACTTGTCTCCATCTACGTTTTTATTCGTATTCAAGTTTGATTATAGTATATTTCCCCTAAACTTTCAAGCGCTTCTCATCTCTAATTATGCTGTAACTTGATTTGGGTCGATCCATTTATCCGCCCAGCATTGTACTTCTTGCATTACTTTTTGCAAGTCTTTACCTTTTGCTGTCAGTTCATATTCGATCCGCACAGGCGTCTCCGGATATACTTGGCGTGTTACAAGTCCAAGTTCTTCTAGTTCTTTCAAACGTTCTGCTAAAACGCGATCACTCATTGGTTCGATCTCGGAAGCTACTTGCTTGAACCGCATCGGTCCAGACATCAATACACTGATAATCAAACCAGTCCATCTTTTGCCTAAGATCTGAAAGGCAGATTCAAACTTTGGACATAATTTATGTGCTTCAGCCATTTTTATCACCTCACTAATAGTATACCACAAAACCATAAAAAAGTAACTTAGTTATTTTTTGTAAGTGAAAACAAAGGCTTGAATTATCCTTTTCTCCGTCATAAAATAAAAGCAAGGAGGTTGAGGAAAATGCCCACAAGAAGATATGTCGTCAAGAGTTCTGTTGAAGAAACCTACCAAATGATCCGTCTCTCTCAAAGTATGGATTCCGTTGTCTTTAAGGAGTTACGCGACTTTGGAGATGACAAAAAAATGGCCACGATCGCCTGCGAACAATATTACATTCGAACGAGTAACCGGATCGCCTTATTCATCACGATCCACAATTTCAGCGGGGTAACGGAGGTTACTGCCATTTCGACAGGCAGTTCCCAAAGTATGCTCTTCAAGTTCGATTGGGGCGCGGCTCAAAATTATCTAAAAACGATTACAGATGCACTGAAGCCTGTACTGATCAGTAATAAGGAAAAGTCACCTGATTAATAGAAAAAACGAGCTCGCTTATTGACTAGGCGAGCTCGTTTTTTATTTACGGATACCGTACATCAATATTCCAGCTGCAACAGCTACATTCAGTGATTCGCTTTTCCCATAAATCGGAATGTAGACACGCTCGGATAGCCGTTCCACGATTGGAGCTGATATTCCAGCCCCTTCATTGCCGACTACCAGTGCCAGTGTCTCTTTTGGACCGATATCTTCTAATTTCGTTGCATGCTCATCCAGCAAGGCACCGATCACAGGGACACCCTCTTCTTCCAGACCACCGATCCATTCTAACAGATTCGCTTGGATAACAGGAATATGAAAGTGGCTACCTTGCGCACTTCTAATAACTTTCGGATTATAAAGATCTGCCGAACCGCGGCCTAAGACAACGGCGTCATACCCAGCTGCATCAGCAGTACGGATCAACGTTCCGACATTGCCCGGATCTTGAACCGCATCTACCAACAAAAAGCGTTTGCCGAATAACATCAGGATCGATGGTTCCAGCATTTCCACTACAGCGAAAACGCCTTGGTCGGTTTTAGTATCGCTGATCGCATGACTGACTTCACGCGTTACTTCATATACATCAAAAGCTGTTTCTGTCAGCGAAAATGGTAATATCGTGTCTTTGGTATAAATGACTTCTTTTACCAGCCCATCTTGCGCTAATGCTTCTTCCACCAGATGAAAGCCTTCGACCAGATATTGCCCCGATTTTTGCCGACCTTTTCGAGTTTGTAGCTTTTTCCATGTCTTCACGTGCACGTTTTGTAATGAAGTAATTACTTCCATTTTTTGTGTTCTCCTTTATTTACCGAAGCGAATGGCACTCACTGTTTCTTTATCTAAGCGTTTCACTACTTCCGTAATCAGTTTTACTGCATTTTCAAAATCATCGCGGTGAAGCATCGAGCTGTGCGAATGGATATAACGAGTTGCAATCGTGATCGATAATGATGGCACACCATCACCAGTCAAATGGATCGGACCTGAATCTGTTCCGCCCATTGGGATCGCTTCAAATTGATAGGGGATCCCCAATTCATCTGCAACATCGGTAACAAAATTTCTAAGTCCAGCATGCGCTACCATAGTGGCATCATACAAAATGATCTGCGGGCCTTTCCCCATTTTGCTTGTAGCTTCTGTTGGGGTAACGCCTGGAGTATCACCAGCGATCCCAACGTCTACACCAAAACCGATGTCTGGCTGGATGAAATGAGCCGATGTTCGCGCCCCGCGTGTCCCGACTTCTTCTTGCACAGTTCCCACTCCGTAGACTGTGTTAGGATGTTTTTCTTTTTGCAGGTTTTTCAACACTTCGATCGCGATCGCTAGACCAATACGGTTGTCCCATGCTTTCGCCAACAAGAATTTTTCATTTTTCATAACGGTGAAATCAAAGCTAGGCACGATCATGTCGCCCGGTCTGATCCCGAAACCTTCTACTTCTTCTTTATCCACGGCGCCGACATCAATAAACATGTCTTTGATCGGGAATGCCTTTTGCCGTTCTGCGGCAGAAATAACGTGTGGTGGCTTCGAACCGATCACCCCAACGATTTCTTCACCGGAGCGGGTAACGATCGTTACTTTTTGAGCCAGCATCACTTGTGACACCCAGCCGCCTACTGTTTGAAAACGAATAAAGCCTTTATCATCGATTCGTGTGACCATAAAACCGACTTCATCCAAATGACCCGCGATCATGACTTTCGGCCCTTCTGCATCGCCGACTTTTGCAGCGATCGCACTGCCTAGTCCATCTAGTTCAAATGTATCGCTTACTGGTTCTATGTAGCTGCGAAAAACTTCTCGAACTTCGCGCTCGTTGCCCGGGATACCTTTCGCATCTGTCAATGCTTTCAACATTTTTAATTGTTCATCCATTTACTTATTCCTCCCTAAAAACCTATTGTTTCGTTTATTATACCAGTTTTTAGAGCGAAGACGAACTTTCATGCTTTTATCAGCGTAAAATCATCCCATTTGTAATGGAAGCCTCGACTAATAAATTCGCGCTCGATTGGAATGGATGCGTGACTTTGTATGTCACTTGCGTGCGTCCGACAGAGTTCCGTTCAAAACGCAGTGGACTACTGATCGTCAATCCTAATTTTGCAGCTTGTGCAAATTGAGTATCTGACTGCACCGTGGTCAACATAGATTTTCTCGGAAAGATCCCAGCAAAGTCGACAAGATTTTTGCGGCTTTGTTTTTCTGCGACAAGATCATTATCGTATTGTTGCAACTTAAATTTCTCAATTAGCGAAATTAATTTTTCTGTGTAATCCGGATCAGATGAATAAGCGGATTTGCCGATGATAGCTGCGGCTTTTTTGTAATTTGTTTCGTTTACCAAGCCTTTATAGAGATTGCGGTTCCAGCTTGGACCTTTTCCAAGAAGTTCGCCATGACTGCTTAGTGATTCATACCAGCTCGGATAAACACAAAAAGAAGCATTAGTCGCGATCCAATTCCCTTTTCGAAATTCTTTGGTAGGCAGATAAATGGCATTCCCCTTGAAAGCACCTTTGATTCCAAAGAGATTTTTTCCTTGTTTTGCAAGTTTGCTTGTGCCCCAGTTAGATTCTAAGATTGCTTGTGAGATGATGATGCTTGATAAAATATGATGTTCATGCTGAACTTTTTTGGCGTAAGGCGCAATCTCATTTATGAAACTTTCCTGCTTATTGTTTTCTGCAGTTGTTCGTGCCTCTGAAACAACTGGACAGGCTACCATCGTAATGGATAAGCTGATCCCTAGAATAACAATATGCTTTTTTACAAGTTTTAGCATAATGATTGTTTGCACATTCCTTTCATGATTTGAAATAATTACTACTCTCGTTTGACAACCACTTCATTCTATCAAAATATTTCTGTCATATACTTTTCTTTATTGTTACAAATATTACGAAGAAGAACGAATCTTTCTGCTTAAACCCTTTGCTAACGGTTTCTTTTTGAAAATAAAAAAAGCAAAAAGCCTACATTAGGACTTTTTGCTCATGAATAAGTCAGTGTATTTTATTTCTTTTCTAGGTATTTGGATTGAATCCAGCCGATATTTTTGTCTTTTTGATGTAATTGTACCCAGACGCCGCTATCAGTTTTCACTTCGCGTGTGATCTGTAATTTGTCACGCTGGTAGTATTTGGTGGATTCTAACGGCTGTGCTCCTTTCAATCCATATGGCCTTGACCAGATCGTCTCATCAACTCCAGCTTTCACTTTCGCTTGCCGGTCCGCTTTTGCGTTATAGTAGATTTTATCCGAGATCCGGTCATACTTTTCAAGATGATACTTTTCCACTAGCTCGATCAGTTTCTCCGTATAGCCTGGATCAGTGGCATAGCCAGCTTCCCGCAGCGCGTGTGCGGCTTGTTTATAATTTTTCGCAGTAATGACAGAACGATATTTATCGCGGTGCCAGGAAGTCCCATTTAAGAACAATGCGGCATGATCATCCAGCGACTCTTCCCAATCCCGATATTTTCGGAAATTGGCGGTGATCTCTTTCCACTTTCCTTTCTCAAACTCCTTGGTCTTCATGCTGACATGCGGTTTGCTAGTCGTGCTCTTCACACCGAACAAATTGTTGGCGCTACTTGCTAGCTCACTCTCGCCCCAGTTAGATTCCAAGATGGCCTGCGCAAGTGTCACACTTGTTAAAATATTATGCTTAGCTTGGATCTCCTGCGCATGAACGGATAATTCGTTGATAAAATTTTGTTCTTTCGTATGATAGGCAGGATCAGGTTTTGGCGCTGTGATAATGAGATATTGCTGCCTAACAAAGGAAGCAATAACGCCAACCAATATCAAAAACAAGAGAATTCCAATTGTCATCCAGTTGCGCTTCTGTCTTTGCTTTTTAGAAATTCTTTTCCGTACCAGTTTGATTCACTTCCTTTGTTAATACTGCTTAACGCTGTTTAGCGCGGGTATAAAAAATTGCATTTGCTGTTTCAAAATAGGGTCTGATCAAAATTCCGGTCGCTACTGCAACAATGGTTGCGAGGATAGGTAACACAGTTGGTGCGATAGCTAACCCAAAAAACGAAAGTATGATAGCGGGGATATACCATAACAGAAAACTGATATACATGACAAATAATTTCCATTTATAGCCGTCCATCATTTCACGACTTTGGGTAATAGCTTGATTCGCAGTCAGTTCCGGATTGTCACGGGCAATACGATTTGCTTGGCTGTAACTAAATCCTTTGATGATTCCCGGAATAACAAAAAGCAATGACCATAGCAACGTATAAAGTATTGTTAGTAAGACAAGCCCTAACGAGCGAAAATATGTTTGGCGTGTGAAATTTTGAAACAATCGCGAAATTTTCGGCTTGTCCCCTTCTATTACTTCTAAAAAATAACCATCTTTTCCATAATTTAATGGTGCCGATATAAAGATCCAGAATAAGAATAGTAGACTACCCAATATCTGATTACTTACGAATAAATCTGTGATTTTATCGCTTATAAGACCGGAAAGAGAAATATCGTTGAACTGAATATAGATCTGATCTCCTGACAAAATAATATAGACAATCATCGTGACGAGCAATGTGAGATAATTTCCCTTTAAAAATGGTCTTGCATCCCTTTTTACTTGATTAATCTTCATCTCCAAACTCCTTTTTATCATTTTCCTTCTATTATACAAGAATCTTTTCTAAAAATCCTAAAAATACTTTAAAGAAATGATTAATGTGGGAACGGACATTTTAATTCGTTTTTTCCGTTTTTCCGATAAAAGAAGTTTGGCTTTTTGATCGTATTATCAAAACGACGGTGGAAGATCGCTGTCGTTGCTGGCGATACGGGCGGGATCAGCCAGGCCCAATTGCCCGTTAGTTCCCTTCCGGCAGCTAATTCTTTCTCTTCAAAAGTACCAAATTGTTTAGCAGCGGTATGATGATCAACGATTTGTACTTTTGCTTGGTGAAAGGAATGCAGCACGGCAACATTCAGTTCCACTAAGGCACGATCCTTCCATAATGTATCGGTTCTTTTTCTATCCAATGCCATAATATCTGCCATCTGAGGTAATAGATTATAGCGATCTTCATCAGCAAAATTACGCGCGCCGATCTCCGTTTCCATGTACCAGCCGTTAAAGGGCGCTGCTTGATAAATGATCCCACCGATCTCCAAGACCATATCGGATATGATCGGTACTGCATACCATTTTAATCCCAGCTCATCAAATGCCGGATAATCCGGATGCGTCATCGGCACTTCTTTTACAAGTTTTTGCGGGATATCGATCAGCTTAGGCGGTGTCTTGCTGTCGACTTGTACAAGTAGTGGCAAGATATCAAAATCTGTTTTCGGAGCTTGCCAGCCTAATTTCAGGCATAATTCGGTGAAAGAATTGGAATGCGGATCACCGATTTGCTCTTCTTCAGCACGATAACCAGCATAGCGGATCAATTGGTGATTCCAGATTTTGACTGTATCTGGTTTGAATATTGTAATATATGGTTTGATTCTTCCATTATTAGTCGCTTTTTCCAAATGAGAAAACAAATACGCTTTCACTCTGTCTAGCGTATCTGCTTCGCGCGCATCCACTACTTGGAGGGTATTCCAAAACAACCGACCAATGCAGTGATTATTATTGCGCCACGCCATTTTTGCACCACTCTCCAACTCTTCAGTGGTATGTGTGTATGTTCCTGTTGCTTCTATTTCTTGCATGACAGTCTGTAGCCTGTTTTTCAATGCTTCAGCTGAATATTGTTTTTCTTGATACATCCTGGTTAAAAATGTTTGGGCTTCTTGATATATAGTCATTGCCTATCCTCCTATTATTCCTTTAGTATACTATGAATATACTGGATTCTACACTAGATTGTTTGGACTGTTAAAATGTTTTACTTGCATTTTGAAAAAATTTATGTAAAATAGGTATTAGTTGCACGAGGGAAACTTTTTTAGTTCCCTGAAAAAGGAGTTTTGACCATGAAAGAAAATCGCTTATTTACTAAAACAGAAAATGGGCTTAGCTTAGCTGAAATCAATAATACTGTATCCATCCCGCATAATGCCGGCTTTTGGAAAAAATTATTTGCCTACTCTGGACCTGGAGCCTTGATAGCAGTCGGCTATATGGATCCCGGAAACTGGGTGACATCGATTGCTGGTGGCGCACAGTTTGGTTACTTGCTTTTAACAGTAATTTTAGTTTCCAGTCTGATTGCGATGTTGCTTCAAGCGATGTCCGCAAAACTAGGTATTGTAACGGGGATGGATCTTGCTCAAGTCACACGGATCAGAGCAGGAAAAAAATGGGGGATCGCCCTCTGGCTGATTACCGAACTTGCTATTATGGCCACTGATATCGCCGAAGTGATTGGTAGTGCTGTAGCATTGAACTTACTCTTTAATTTGCCGCTTTTGTTAGGTGTATTTATTACTGTTTTAGACGTATTCTTGCTCTTATTATTAACCAAATTCGGTTTCCGGAAAATCGAAGCGATCGTTGCGACGCTGATCGCCACTATTTTAGTTATCTTTTTATATGAAGTGATTATTTCCAGTCCGGCAGTATCAGAAATCTTCGGTGGCTTTATTCCAAAGCCTGAGATCGTCACGAATAAAGGAGCGCTCTTGATTGCTCTTGGTATCGTTGGTGCCACGATCATGCCGCATAACCTTTATCTGCATTCTTCGATTGTCCAAGCAAGAAAATATGATCGGACGGATCGAAAATCGTTAAAAGAAGCAATCAAATTTGCCACGATCGATTCCAACATTCAATTGACGATCGCTTTTATCATCAACTGTCTACTATTGATCCTTGGTGCTTCCTTATTCTTCGGTTATGATGGACCGCTTGATACACTCGGTCAGCTATATCGGGCTTTGAACGATAATTCGATTGTCGGCGCGATTGCGAGTCCTGCGTTAAGTGTTCTATTCGCCGTCGCCTTGCTTGCTTCCGGGCAAAACTCAACGATCACCGGGACATTGACCGGACAAATCATTATGGAAGGCTATATCCATATGCGGATGCCAATGTGGGCACGTCGAATGATCACACGTGTCGTTGCGATCATCCCCGTCATCATCTGTATCATCATCTTTGGAGATACAGAAGCAGTCGTCGAAAAACTATTGATTTATACACAAGTTTTCCTAAGTATCGCTCTACCGTTCTCGATCATTCCACTCACCATGTTTACTAGCGATAAGAAATTAATGGGGGAATTTAGCAACAGCAAAGTGACAAACTGGATTGCTTGGGGTATCTCGGTTATTTTGACACTACTTAATATTTGGCTGATTTTCACAACATTTTCATAACAAAAAAGCGTGATTTGTTTATCGCAAATCACGCTTTTTTTTATACTTCAATACTATTACTTTGCTGATAATTTTGATACAGTTCATAGTAATATCCTCGTTTTTCCATCAATACCTCGTGGTTGCCGTGCTCTTTGATCGAACCGTTTTCCAAGACATAGATCTGATCTGCTTGACGCACTGTGTTCAAACGGTGAGCAACGAGAAACGTAGTTCGCTCGGAAGCTAAGCGCTGCATAGCTTCTTGGATTTTCATCTCCGTCACCGTATCGATATTGCTAGTCGCTTCATCCATGATCAAAATCCGCGGATTAGCCAAAAATGCCCGGGCGATCGAAAGAAGCTGTCGTTGACCTTGACTGATCCCCGCCCCATCCTGTTCTAGATAGGTTTCATAGCTATCCGGCAGTTCCTCGATAAAGCTATCTGCGTTCGCCATTTCTGCAGCCGCTTCTAGCTCTTCTTGCGTCGCATCAGGCTTGCCGAGACGAATATTTTCTGCAATTGTACCGCGGATCAGGAATGTTTCTTGAAAAACAAATGCCAACTGCCGGCGATAACTTTCTTTCGTTATTTTCTGTAAGTCGATACCATCGATTTTAACAATCCCATGATCTGGTTTGTAAAAATGCGAAAGCAAACTGATGATCGTTGTTTTCCCTGAGCCGGTTGGGCCGACTAAAGCGAGCGTATCCCCGCTATTAGCATGCAAAGAAACCTCATGCAGAATCTCATTATCATCATATCCAAATGAAACAGCTTCAAAATCGACTTGTCCTTCGATTGATGTTACCTGGATCGCATCAGCAGCATCTTTTTCCGGTTCTTCATCTAAAATCTCAAAGACCCGTTCTGCTCCAGCCACTGCCGACAATAACGCATTGAATTGATTAGCCAAATCATTTAACGGTCGGATAAACTGACGCACATACTCAAGGAATACCACGATCATTCCGATTGTTACTCCAGTGTGTGGTTGAAGCGCTAGCGCACCACCAGCAAAGGCAACGATCGCATAACCAAATGCTGTCAGAGCATTCATCAATTTTGGAATAATCCCGGAAAAGATTTGCGACCAAAAGCCGGCATTTCGGTAGCGCATGCTTTGTTCGTCAAATTCCTTCAACGTCTGTTCCTCGCGGTGAAATGTTTTGACCGTCAATTGGCCGGAGACTGTTTCTTCCATAAAGCCATTCAATTTCCCTAATTCCCGCTGTTGCTCTTTGAAATAAACACTTGTACGCTTCGTGATCCAGCGCATCCCAAAGTACATGATCGGGATAACGACTAAACTGATCAACGTTAGGATCGGACTCAAATACAGCATAAAACATAAGATACCGACAAATGTGAGCAAACTGGATAAGATCTCAATAATCGAATCATTGAGTGAACGGCCGACATTATCGATATCATTGGTCATCCGACTCATTAGATCACCATTTTGCCGTTTTTCAAAGAATGCCATTGGCAGATTTTGAAATTTAACAAATAATTCTTCCCGTAAGTTAAAAACAGTCTGCTGACCGACATCGATCATAAAATAGTTTTCAAACCAAGTACTGGCTGATAGCAGAAAGTAAACGGATAGTGTGATAAACAGCATCATCAGCAATTGTTCGGCGTGGAATGGAACAAGATAATGGTCAATGATCTCCCCGATCAGGAATGGTCCTAAGATCGTAGCAGCTACATTGATGATGACCATGAAGATCACCAGTAGCAACTTCAATCGAAAATTTGTCAAATAATGCCATACTCTGAAAATCGTACTGCTGAAACCAGCCTTTAAATTATCTGTTTTCAAGCGCTTGCCGCTCTTCGCTAAGGGGACATTTAGTTTTTCATATTGAAAAGGTGTTTTTAGTGTTTCTTTCATGCGTTCTCAGCCCCCTTCTGCGCTTCCGACTGGATCAAATCACGATACATCGGCACGGCTGCCATCAATTCTTCATGCGTTCCAAATCCCAGAACTGCGCCTTTATCTAAAAAGAGGATTTTATCGGCCGCGCGCGCCGAACCGATTTTTTGTGTGATCAAAATCGTGGTCTGCGGATAAGTTCGGAGTACTCGAAGTAATTTTGCTTCTGTCGTGGCATCGAGTGCACTAGTCGCATCATCGAGCAATAGCAGATCCGGCTTTGTCAGCAGTGCCCGTGCAATCGCGATCCGCTGTCTTTGTCCACCAGACAAATTGGTACCGCGCTGTCCGACTCGCGTTTCATATTCATCAGGAAGCTGGACGATCCGATCATGAATCTGGGCATCTTTCGCCACCTGTTCGATTTCTGTAAATGGTGCCCCTGTGCTTCCCCAAGAAATATTATCAGCGATCGTCCCACTGAATAACAGCGTTTCCTGTGCCACATAAGCAATATGCTGCCGGTAACTTTGCAGTGATAAATCTTGGATCGGCTGTCCGCCAAGTTTGATCATCCCTTTACTCGGTTCATAGAGCCTTGGGATCAAGTTGAACAAACTTGTCTTCCCGGAACCAGTCGCTCCAAAAACAGCAACAGTAGCACCTTCTTCTACTTTGAATGAAATATTTTTAAGTGCCAGTCGATTCATTTCCGGATAATGGAACGAAACGTTGTCAAATGCCAAATCTCCTTTAAAAGCAGACAGTTCCGCACCGCTATCGGTTTCCTCTTCTTCGATATGATCTAACATATCCCAGATCCGTTTCGCCGAAGCCTGTCCGCGCGAATAAGCCATCACCATAAAGGACATCATGGAGAGCGAACTGCTGATCCGCATCGCATAGTTAATGATCGCGACTGTATTACCAAGCTCCATATTACCGAGGTCGATCTGCTTGCTTCCGATCCAGGCCACAATAATAACGGCGATATTCATCAAAAATAAGGTTACTGGTTGAATGACCTGCATCAAACGCATCGCATAGACCGTTACGTTCGTCAATCTACCCGTTTCTTCCACAAAGCGGCCCGTTTCTTGTTTTTTCCGTACAAAAGCTTTCATAAATCTTACACCAATCAAATTTTCACGCATGATATGGTTTACTTCGTCTTGATGTGCCTGCGCCGATTCAAATGTGACGATCCCGCGCTTCACTAAAAACAGCAACAGAATAATTGCTAGTGGGATCGCACATAAAAGCACCAGTGCTAATCGAAAGTTTACCACAAGCGAAACAATCACACTGCCAATAACCAACAAAGGCGAGCGTAGTAAAAAACGCATCCCCATAAAGAAGAATTGTTGGATTTGTGTGACGTCATCTGTTAATCTTATTAACAACGACGGCGATGAAAAGTGTTGTAAACTTGCATAATCCGCATACTGGATCTTTTTGTACATCGCTCTCCGCAAATCAAGTCCGAAATTTTGCCCGGCGTGTGCAGAGTAAAAGGAATTGATCACTCCTGCTGCCAATGACAGCACAGCCATTCCAACTAAAATACCGCCCCAAACATAGATCGTGCGCATATCCTTGCCGATAATGCCGTGGTCAATGATCCTGGATAAAATAAGCGGTTGTGTTAATTCTACGGATAGTTCTAATAAACTCATCAAGACAGCCATGATGACTGCTATCTTATATGGTTTGATAAATTGAAACATTCTGCCCATGACTTTGCCTCTTTCTATGTATTTAATTACA
Organism: Listeria grayi DSM 20601; assembly: GCF_000148995.1. GTDB lineage: Bacteria > Bacillota > Bacilli > Lactobacillales > Listeriaceae > Listeria > Listeria grayi. The sequence goes on along the minus strand of NZ_GL538352.1, from coordinate 469,971 downwards.
TATATGTATAGTACTAATTTTAACACCAAAATAAAAGCAAATCGCTTGTGAAATCTAATAGAAAGCTGTGATAATGATGTCCAATGACTACAGTAAATTTACAAACAAAGCGCATAATTATGCGTTATACTGTCCTTCTTATGCGAAATCCTATCTTGATTTCCTTCAAAAAGAATATGCTCCCATGGCACAAATTGCTGACATCGGTGCTGGAACTGGCATTTTGACAGCCCAACTGCTGAATAATGATTTTCAAGTTACCGCCGTAGAACCAAATGAAGAAATGGCCGGCGTTCTCCAAACAGATCTGCGACGTTTCGCAAACTTTATATTCCAAAGCGGCACGGCAGAAAATACTCATATCCCAGCTGCTACGATCGACTTGATCACTACTGCCCAAGCCTTTCACTGGTTCGACGCACTTGCTTTTCAAGCAGAGTGCCGCCGTATTTTGAAACCTGCTGGTACCGTTCATTTGATTTGGAATAGGCGTGATCAGAAAGATCCGATCATTCAGGAATTGGAGCAACTCAATAAAGCGCATTGCCCTGGGTATCAAGGTTTAAGTAATGGAATTGGTGATGATAGTGCGAAGATTCATACTTTCTTCGGTCACGAAAATTATAAAGTCCTACAGTTTGATAATCCCCTCTTTTATTCATTGGAAACCTTTATCGGACGTAATCTCTCCGCTTCTTATGCCCCAACAGAAAATGATTCCAGTTACCCCGCGTTTGTAGATGCCTTGATCAAGCTCTTTCGGCGCCACGAAACAAGCGGGAAATTATGCTTAGCAAATCAAACCGTTGTTTATCTAGGAACACTAGATAAATAAAAAAAGCTTTCTCACGCTGAGAAAGCTTTTTTTACTCCCAATCCTCTTCAAAAATTTCCGTAAAAGCATACGACCCGCCTCGAATCATCTCCAAATAACTACCAAAATCAGGCGCGATCACTTTAAAGCTGTCTGGATCATGTAGATAGCGAATTACTTGCCCTTGTTTTCCTGCTTCGGTCGGTGAAAAATCCAGATATAAACTTGAAGTCCCGCCGTTATTGATACAGTCGGAAAAACATAGCCATTCGCCCATTGGGACATCCAAGCGGATCTTCTCGTCTACTTGAATGATCTCATCATCCCCGATCCATTCCGCATAGCGCTGAGCAATCGTTTCTTGATGATAAGATAGGCTTTTATCTGCGACGATCTGTTCGGCTGATTTTAAATAGTAGGGATAGGCGTCTAGATCCGACCCTAATATTGGGATCGCGATCGTTTCTGTTCCGTATTTTTGATGATAAGTGCCATTTATTTCGCTTAGCATTCGCACTAATAGTTCTGGAACAGCAGGATACGCCTCGCGAAGCCATGCTAACTCTTCAGGCGGTGCGCCGTTTGCTACCTGTAATTCAGTCCATACTGCGCTTGGCAAAAATTTTTTTAATCCCTGTAAATAAACTTGTGCCTCGTTCATACTGATTTCCTCCTCTAGCTTTTGCATTTCGTGCATAATAGACCAGTGAGATACTCAAAATAATCAATAACGACCAACTGGAGATCTTGCCTAAATGAACGAGATGCCAGCCTGCTTCTTGGTTCGGATAGATCCAAGCACCAAAAAAACTGGCAATATTTTCCGCGATCCACATGCATATCCCGATCAAGAGAAATGCTACACTTGCATTCATGTAAAACCGCTTTTCAAGTAATCCAAAATGGACATTTGTTCTCCGAAATAAAAATAGGATCCAAAAAATCAGTAAATAGCGAATATCCCACATGTAGTGATGCGTAAAAAAGTTCCCATAAATCGCTAGACAAAGTAATCCTGTTACCCATTTATTCGGCCAATTCTCAAATTCCAGCTGAAGTACCTTCCATGCCCGATAAATATAACTCCCGACACTCGAATACATAAAACCGCTATATAACGGCACATCCCAAGCCTTCCAAATCCCCGCTTCCGGATAGCTCCAAGCACCGATATGGATCTTGAATATCTCAAGCCCAAGCCCGACAATGTGAAATAAGAAAATAATCCGTACCTCTTCCCAAGATTCATACCCCGTCTTGATTAAAATAATTTGGATCAAGATCGCGATATAAAGCAGGAGATCATACCGATAGACGCCCGGCACATGAACAACTTTCGTCACCGCCAAAGAAGCAAACAGCAGTACAGGGAACAAGCAACAGCTGATTTGTTTATAGGTAAAAGCTACCAAATATTTCATGTTGTATCCACCTCGCATATCACCAAATATAGCATAAATAACACGCATTGCTGCCAAAATTAAACTTCTTGGAAAAATCTTAATGCTTTATTTGGTATAGGTTCGAATGACGGGCGGGAGATAATTCCGCTTGAATGCTTCAATTTCTTCGGTAGAATTTGTAAATAATATTTTCTCGAAATCTACTTGTGTTAAAAATCCTTCTGTGACCATTTGCTGATAGAAATGCTTGACGCCATCATAGTATCCTTTTTCATTAAAGAAAACACAGGGATTCTGATGTTGTCCTAACCGGCCCAAGAGATCACTTCCGTTATTTCTTCCAGCGTGCCGGGGCCACCTGGTAAAGCAACATAACACGCAGCCATATCCATCATCATTTTTTTACGTTCATCCATGGTATCCACGATATGAAGCTCTGTCAGCCCATCATATGCTAATTCACGTTCTTTCAAGAAGGCAGGCATGACGCCGATCGCCTTCCCGCCGCTTTCCAAAGTTGCTTGAGCCACCTCGCCCATCAGTCCTGTACGGCCACCACCATAAACAAGTGTATGTCCTTTTTCGCCTAACCACTTCCCGATCTTGACCGCGCATTCTTTATACACCGGATCATTTCCGGCACTTGCCCCGCAATAAATAGCAACGTGCATGGTGTTTTACCTTCTTTCTTCTATACTTTCTGCTTTCTTTCGTAAAATCTGTTTGACCGCTTCCTTTGGTACATGTTGATCAAATCGAATTTGCAGCGTTCCTTTTCCAAGCTTATAGCCTGCTTCTTCCAGCTTCATTCGTGCTTCATCGGAAAGTACATCCGCACCAAAACCAAAGCTGACATGCTTTTTATGGACGGAAAAACCAACGAATTCCCTATGATAATTGTAAAAGGGTACATTATATTTGATCTGTTCTTCGCTGTTTGGGATAGTCGTTTGGATAGTATCGCGCAGTTCTTGCATAATCAATCGGGCTGGTTCAGTAGCCGCGTCAAGATAAGCATCTACACTTTTTGCTTTTTCCAACTTTCATCGCTCCAATCCTTTTGCTATGTGTTGATTGAATTATACTTGAATTTTTCAAACGGGAGAAGTAATATCTATTTGATTTCGGCTAAAATAGATCGCCTTATTTGACTGACGTCGATTCAAGTTGGTAGCATTCACCTCCAAATAATAACCGGATTTTTAGAGATCGTAATCCTTTTTTCTTCTGACAAAATAAAATCGACCACGTCTTTTCCTATTTCTGCCGGTAAAAAATCAATTGTCGAGAAAGCCAGCAACTCACTATAAGCCGCATTTCCTTCTCCAATGATCTGATAATCTGTTTTATGGACAAATCCAAGTTTATTCAAACCTGAAATAATTCCCGCAGCAGTATCGTCTCCATTAGCATAGATCACTTCAGGGACCGTCTTATTTTCAAAGGTCGCAGTCGCCCACTTAGCGCCATCCTTATAGCCTTCGATCTCCGTATAATAATCGCGTCCTAAAACTGCAGCACCATAATATTTTTCAAAGCTATCGATTTTATCTTTTGCGCTAGTACTGAGCCGTGGGCCACGCTTCACTGTGAAAACCACGTTCGTATTGCCCGCTTGCCTAAGTCTTGAAAATAAATCTTCATAGACCCTTTTCCTATCTGGATAAATCATCGAGAGGCCACCGGCTGCTATTTTTTCGGCGGATACGATCCGGCCCTTCTTCTTCAAATCTTCCCAATCCAAATTATTGCCGGAACGCGAAGTCAAAATCAACCCATCGATCATTTTTTGTTCCAGTAATGCATAATATGCTTGTTCTGTATCTTCCTCGTAATAAGTCGGGAGCAGCAGTACCTGATAGCCCCGCTCCTTTGTGTGATAAAGAATACTGTTGATCAGATCATCATAACATGCATTATTGTAAGGCAATGTCACCCCTAAGGTGAAATTTTTCCCACTGCTCAGCTTGACCGCATTTCCATTCGCATGATACCCCGTCTGCTCAATAGCAGCCTGCACCTTGGCACGGATCTCAGCGGAAACATGCTTTTTATTATTGATCACCCTTGAAACAGTTGATTTCGACACACCACTCATCGCCGCAATATCGTGAATATTAACCAAATTACACCATCTCCAAACTATTTTATTGACATGAAACGCGTTCCAGACGTTACAATCGATTGGAAAGGTGGTCAAACCCATGAAAATCAAAATGATAGCAGTCGATATGGACGGAACGTTTTTAAATGACCAAAAAACGTATAATGTCAAAAGATTTTACAACTTATTTTCTAAGCTTCAAGAAAAAGAGATTCGTTTCGTAGTAGCGAGCGGGAACCAATATTTCCAACTTCGCTCGTTCTTTCCTGATATTTATCAATATATCACATTTGTCTCCGAAAATGGTGCAAATATCGTGATGGGAGACGAATCCTTTTATCATGCCAAAATAGAATCAGAAACGATTCTCGCAACATTGATCCTGTTAGAATCGCTAGATCCAGTCAATTTAGTTCTATGTGGTCAAAACAGTGCTTACGTTTCCAAAAATATGCCAGCAGAAAATTTCAAGAAAGTATCCTTTTATTATCCCCAAATCAAAAAAATCGACAATTTATTCGAGATCCAACAAGAAAACGATGATATTTTCAAATTTGCGTTGACCTTTGAAGCACATGAAGCAAAGCAGCATTTAGAAACGCTTAAACATGCATTAGGAAACACGTTGGTCCCTGTTTCCAGTGGACATGGCGATATCGATTTGATTATCCCAGGCGTGCATAAGCACCGCGGCTTGACGCTGGTTGGGAAAGAATGGGGTATTCAGGATTCGGAGATAGCAACATTTGGAGACAGCGGAAATGATTTGGAGATGATCAAGAATACGGCGTATAGTTTTGCCATGGAGAATGCACAGGAGCAAGTGAAACAAGCTGCTAAAATGGTAATCGGTTCGAATAATACTGAGGCGATTTTGGATGAGATCGAACGGATCTTAAAGGAAGCATAACTAGTATATAAAAAAACAAAAGTCCCCTTACCCTGGACTTTTGTTTTTTGTGAGATCGCACTTACTGCGTCTTTCCTCTCCACTTGCGCACCCTGCCCTGCAACCGCTGAAAAGCTAAAAACTGCTGCCGAGCACGTTTGATCTTCTTATACCTTTTCGGATTTTTCTTATAAAATTCCTGATGAAAATTTTCAGCCGGCCAAAAAGTAGAAGCTGGTTCGATAGCTGTTACGATCGGACGCTTATACTTGCCAGACGCTGCCAAAGCTTGCTTGGAGTCCTCTGCGATTTGTCGCTGCACTTCGTTTTCCACAAAAATGACAGGTCGATAATTGCTTCCACGGTCAGCCATCTGCCCCATGGAATCTGTCGGATCCGTCAGCAACCAATAAAGCTCGACAAGTTCTTGATAAGACAGGACTCGCGTGTCAAAAATCACTTCCACAGCTTCCACATGTCCCGTATAACCACCACTTACCTGTTCATACGTCGGGTTCTCCACATGCCCTCCTGTATAGCCCGATAACACAGAAAGAATACCTTCTTTTGTTTCAAACGGTTCGACCATACACCAGAAACAGCCACCCGCAAAAATCGCACGTTCTTGATAAGGAAGCGTTCCCTGATTATGTTTGGTTACATCAAACGATTCACTCGCAGCCGAATCATCCGTCATTTTTAAGTAAAAATCCGTCACATCAGGAGTGAGATTATTTCTGAGCGCCAGTGGCCGCAAATCAGCTTCCAATTTCGCCAGCTGCGCGTCAAAGCTAGCACCACTTTCGATACCTGATTTGGCTTTCATAAGCAAAGAGCGCTCCCAATCACGCGTTCCCAGATTTAGGATAAGATTATAAAGCTGGTTGAGAATTTCAGTTTGGTTCGTTTTCAATTGGATCATCCTTGTGGTTTCAGGCATAATTTCAGTAATTGGTGTCTGTAAGTGTATTATAGCAGAGTCAGGCGGTTTTGCTGGGATGAAGTGCTTGAACAGATTTAGTAGAACTGAACAAACCTTGCATAATGTGATAAACTGAACTAGAAAGAGCCTTTTATTTAAGAAATTCAAAAAGCGTTTTTATAGGAGTGAGCAAATGAATATCGAAGAAGAACTACAAATCATTGCCGCAGTCCCCAATGGCTTTAAACCAATGGAGAACTTTGCTAACAGATTGGCAGAAACGTATCCAGAAGAACAACTAGAAAAAACAGCATCCGACTTCTATCAATCCGAAACGTATCAGATTAGAATGGTTGCTGTTTTTTTATTTGGCAAACTGGCTGTAAAAAATAAAACGATATTTGCTTTTATGAAAAACATTGTGTCTAAAGATACTAACTGGCGAGTTCAAGAAATATTAGCAATGGCTTTTGATACATATTGTAAAGCCATCGGTTATGAAAAAGCACTACCTACGATCAAAGAATGGCTTCATTCTTCCTGCCCTAATACAAGAAGAGCCGTTTCTGAGGGGCTACGGATATGGACTAATAGGCCTTATTTTAAGAATCATCCGGAAATAGCGGTTCAATTGCTAGCATCCCTTCGATGCGATGAGAGCGACTATGTGCGGAAATCTTGCGGGAATGCACTGCGGGATATTAGTAAGAAGTATCCGGAAGTGATTGTGGCGGAATTGGAAGATTGGGGGGATAGTAAGGAGGAGCGGCAGGTGCAGAAGTTGATTTTGAAGAATGGGAAGTTAGGGGATTGGGTTGGGGGGAAATAGCGTATGTAGGAGTGATTGTTTTTAGTAGAAGTTTGTTTTGTGAGTAAAAAAACTGTAGCCGAGATTTTCATATGCTATTCATGACGATTCAAAACTAGGCAAAAATATAATTCCTAGTTCTATTGCAGAATTTTAATCGATAATGACTGTTGTAGCTTTAGATTTTCTCCAACAAAGATTAATAACTTTTTTACTAATCCCTACTTTGCGAATTTTTTTATTACTGTTATTTCCCTTTGATGTTTTAATTTTGAAAGCCTAATAATAGTAGCAAGCTACTACCAAATAAGCCTATAGGATTCACTAAAAGCAGGATGAAAGCTAGGCATTGCGCGAAGTTGATCCCAGTTTGTCGAAAATCAAACTAGTGGCGGAGTATTTTAACTTGACTGCTAGCCAGTGTACCGGTAGACAAACGTAATTATTTAATTCAATATGTCGAATTTCTTTGTCAAGTATTTTCTGATGATTTTTTTATTTTTCTGAAAATTGTCACAAAATGTTCACAGACTTTTCTGCAAGTTTATGCTAACATTGAAAATGTAATAACACATCTATAGAAAAGAGGAACCCACATGAAGAGAATTTTAGCATCAGCATTAACACTTTTGTTAGCTTTAGGTAGCATTTTAACCCCTTCTGTAGCATCAGCTACGAGCATGCCAGAACCAGAAAACAATGAAGCCAAAGTGGCAGAAAATTTTGATGATTTTAAATTTGATAATTTTCTAGTTAAGGATGATTTAAAAATAGAGAAACCTACTATATCAGTTCGATCCAATCAAACTGATGGTGGTGGAGGCGGTAATCTAAAACCTTACTGGGATAACAGTAAGGGCGCCTATATGATACCCGTATATGGACAACCAAGAAAAGGTTCTGAATTATATAAGATTGGTCAAGGAAATTTCAAACGTGCTGCATTAAAAAGATATGGCTCTATAAATAAGAAAAAAACATATTCTTTCAATTTCATCAATAAAGTTTCGCAACAACATATAATGTCTATGAGAGGCACTATTATAAATGTAAAATGTGTAAACCGCAAATAAGGAGGAATCTAGTATGACATTATTTATAGGTATTTTAGTAGCCTTAGCTCCCATTATTGCATCAATAGCATTCTTCAAAATGTCGTCCGTAAAAAAATAAAAAAGAACCCGTTTAGACGACTTAAGGAATACACGTCATGCCCGTTCCGCAACTGTGCTTGCGCAAAGATGGCATGTATGAAGGCTGACACGCACCTTCGAGCGGACGCCAGCAATGGTCCTTGCGGCTTCTGTCTACTTTCTCAGCTGTTTGGCTAAGCAAAAAATAGTCTGCAATGTGAGTGAGGTGTTTTTTAGCCTTGCTCTAATGTATATTACGCGCTCTTTACTGCCTTTGCCATGAATTAAAATGTTATTATCGTTCACATCGGCATTCTTAATCGATATTAATTCTGTCACTCGAACGCCACAATCAAGTAGTAGAAGTAAAATCATTTTGTCACGTATATTACTATATGTGCTCCCTGTAATCGCATTTATCCTCGCACTTACTTCTTTGTCCGTAAAAGTTCCGATAACTGTCTTTTCAACTTTTAAATTTTTAATATGGCGCATAAGGTCGGCTAACTCTTTTATTATTTCCTCTTCTACGGCATACTTAAAGAATACTTTAAAGATTGCAATATTTTTACTAATCCTTATGTTTGCCTCACGACCTTGATCTTGTAAATATGCAATATATTTTTTATATGAATACTTCTCACGTCTGCTACTTTTGTAAGGTTGAATTCGATCTTTAAATACGTCAATAGCCTTCTCATATAAAAATTATGGCTAAACTTCGTATTCTCTGCTCGAGCTAAAATACGCATGTTCAACAAGTGTTCCTTTAATAATTCTTCTAATCCCATAAAAATAACCTCCAATTTGTAATAAATTGAAGGCGAAAATAATAATAGATGCTCTTCAAGCAACAGTAGTAGTATGTAGCAGATAGCATTCTATACCAATCTGCTACAAGCCATACAATACCAGCTCCTAAAGCACTATATCGCTAAAAGCTACTCCCACTCCACCGTCGCAGGCGGCTTACTCGTAATATCATAAACAACCCGGTTCACATGCGAAACCTCGTTCACGATCCGCACGGAGATCTTCTCAAGCACATCCCACGGGATCCGTGCCCAGTCTGCTGTCATGCCATCAATGCTTGTTACCGCGCGGAGTACAACGGTATGATCATAGGTCCGGCCGTCGCCCATGACGCCGACGCTGCGGATGTTTGGAAGGGCGGTGAAATATTGCCAGATCTCGCGTTCGAGTCCTGCTTCTTTGATTTCTTCGCGGAGGATCAAGTCAGAATCGCGAACGATTTCTAGTTTTTCTTCGGTGATCTCGCCTAATACGCGGATGCCTAGGCCTGGTCCTGGGAATGGTTGGCGCCAAACGATCGCATCTGGCATGCCTAGTTCTGTTCCTAGGGCGCGTACTTCGTCTTTGAATAGTGTGTTCAGTGGTTCGATCAGTTCGAACTGCATGTCTTCAGGAAGGCCGCCGACGTTGTGATGGCTCTTGATGGTTTGGGCGGTTGCTGTGCCGCTTTCGATAATATCGGTGTATAGCGTTCCTTGTGCAAGGAATTCAACGCCGTCTAATTTGCTGGCTTCATCATCGAATACATAGATAAACTCGTTACCGATGATCTTACGTTTTTGTTCTGGATCGGATACGCCTGCTAGTTTATTCAAGAAACGATCTTTGGCGTCGACTTTGATGATGTTCATGTTGAATTCGCCTTGTAGGGTTTCCATAACTTGGTCTGCTTCGCCTTTGCGTAGCAAGCCGTGATCCACGAAAATACAGGTCAGCTGGTCGCCGATCGCTTGGTGGATAAGGACTCCGACTACGGAAGAATCTACGCCGCCGGAAAGTGCCAGCAAGACTTTTTTGTCGCCGACTTTTTCACGGATCTTTTCGACTTCGACTTCGATAAAGTTTTCCATTGTCCAGTCGCCTTTGCAGCCACAGATCGTGATGGCAAAGTTTTTGAGCAATTCATTCCCGAATTCGGAATGGCGCACTTCTGGGTGGAACTGCACGCCGTAGAGATGGCGTTCTTCGTTAGCGATCCCTGCGATCGGGCAAGATTTGCTTGTTAAAATAACGTCGAAATCTGCCGGTGCTTCGACAACTAGATCGCCGTGGCTCATCCAAACGACTTGATCAGTCGGCAATGTCGCAAATAAATGATTGGGTTGTTCTACGTGGACACTTGCTTTCCCATATTCACGATCTTTCGCTTTTTCTACTTTTCCTTGGAAATGCTGTGTCATCAGCTGCATGCCATAACAGATCCCTAGAATCGGGATACCCATTTCAAAGAGGCCTTCATCACAACGGAAAGCTCCTTCGTCATAAACACTGTTCGGGCCTCCTGAGAAAATGATCCCGGTCGGATTGAGTGCCTTCATTTCTTCTACGGTGATCGTATGTGGATGTAATTCGCTGTACACGCCAAATTCTCTGATCCTGCGTGTGATCAATTGATTGTACTGGCTACCAAAGTCTAGTACGATAATTTTTTCTTGATCTGTAAAATCATTCATAATTCCTATTATACCCACCTTATCTATAAAATGAAGCCGCAAGTAATACGGCTTGTTAAAATGCTTATAAAAAAAGGACAAATCGCCGTCTGTCCTTTTTCAATTATTCTCATTTTAACTTTTATAAGCGAAACTTGCAACCTCAATTACGATATTTAGATTCCTTTTCCACCAATAAAATCAAATTCTTTTTGTCTTTCTATGGAAAGGATAAGTGGTCTGGCTTCATTAATGGCTTCTACTGTTGCAGGATTTTCCAAAGAAGCTTCATGATGCCCCTTATCTGTCCACACTTCTAGTACACTGACTACTTCGCGGTCATTAGCGTTTAGGATGACTTGATACTGCAGACAGGTTTGATAGTCTTCTAGTGCCTCCGCCGCTCTCAGCAGTATTTCTGCTAGTTTTTCTTGATCTTCAGGTTTGGTGTGAAAATTTGTTAGTAATCCAAACACAGCGTCCATTTTTATCCCTCATTTCCAGAAATCGTCGAATATCGTGATCGGTAAATGACGTTTATGTTGGGTTTTTAAGTACCAGTTTTCAATCACGGCTACTGTTTCTTTTGGCAATTGTTTGCCTTCTAAATAGTCATCGATATCATCGTATGTCACGCCGAGCGCTACTTCATCCGGTAAAGCTGGGCGGTCGTCTTCTAAATCTGCTGTTGGCTGCTTCAAGTATAAATGTTCCGGGCACCCTAGTGCTTTCAATAGTTGTTTGCCTTGACGTTTGGTCAAGCGGAAAATCGGATTGATGTCAGTCCCGCCATCGCCATATTTTGTGAAGAAGCCAGTGATTGCTTCGGCAGCATGGTCTGTTCCGACTACAGCTCCATTATTCATGGCAGCGATCGAATATTGGACTTTCATTCGTTCCCTTGCTTTTTCATTACCTTTTGCAAAATCAGATAAAACGATGCCGGCGTCTTGCAAGGCTTTTTCACTTGCATCCACAGCGGCTTTGATATTAACGGTGATCACTTGGTCCGGACCGATAAATTCGATCGCATCTTGGCAGTCTTCTTCATCGATCTGTGTTCCGTTCGGCAGACGAACAGCAATAAATTGATAGCTCAAATCGCCTGTCTCCTCGCGAAGTTCAGCGATCGCTGTTTGTGCTATCTTTCCTGTAAGTGTAGAATCTTGTCCGCCGGAGATTCCCAAAACAAGGCTTTTCATGAACGGATATGTTTTCAAATAGCTTTTCAAAAAATCTACGCTTTTGCGGATCTCTACTTCCGGTTCTATTTCCGGAATGGCGTGCATTTCCGCAATAATTTTTTCTTGTAAACTCATTCTCGATTCCTCCCTAAACTTAAAACGGCATTTCTAAATCTACAGGTGAATGCGCTTGGACGCTTTTACGAACCGCTTCGATATTCTGCATTTTATTTTTCCAGCATTTGACACTTAGATCCACTGGATATTGTTCTGGCCGGATCGTACGTTTGTACTCATCCCATAGTAATGCCAGATTTTCTTCTTTATACGCCTTGATTGCTTCTAAGGAAGGCTTCTTGTAAACTAATTCCCCATTTTCAAAAATGGAAACTAATAATTCTTTTGCTTGATAGTTCGTCACTGTTTTCGTGATATAGGTATGGACCGGGTGGAACATCGTCAGCGGCTTCGAAGTATCTAATGCTTCGTCATCCAACGCAATGTAGTCCCCCTCTGCTTTCAATCCCGTTTCATTCGTAATGATCCGGTATACTTTCTTTTTGCCCGGTGTCGATACTTTTTCCGTATTGCTGGACAGTTTGATCGAATCCTGCCATACGCCATTTTCATCTGCGATCGCCGCCATTTTATAAACAGCACCTAATGCCGGCTGATCATAAGCGGTAATCAATTTCGTGCCGACGCCCCAAGCATCGATCTTCGCTTTTTGCGCTTTTAATGAAAGGATCGTGTGTTCATCCAGATCACTGGAAGCAAAAATCTTGGCATCTGGAAATCCTGCTTCATCCAGCATTTGTCGTGCTTTTTTAGAAAGAAAGGCCATGTCCCCACTGTCCAAGCGGATACCGATGAAATTGATCGCATCGCCCATTTCCTTGGCTACTTTGATCGCATTCGGCACGCCTGATTTGAGTGTATCATAGGTATCTACCAAGAAAATCGAATTCTTATGCGTCCGAGCATAGCTTTTAAAAGCCGTGTATTCATCACGGTAAGCCTGCACCATTGCATGAGCCATCGTTCCGGAGATTGGAATACCGAAAATCTTTCCGGCACGAACATTACTGGTCGAATCACAGCCGCCGATATATGCAGCGCGTGTTCCCCAGATTGCCGCATCCATTTCCTGCGCACGTCTAGTACCGAATTCTGCAAGTGATTCGTCTTCTACCACACTGCGGATCCGTGCTGCTTTCGTAGCGATCAACGTTTGGAAATTCACAATGTTTAAAATAGCTGTCTCAATTAATTGCGCTTCACCTAGACTTGCTTCGACTTGAATGATCGGTTCCGTTTTGAAAACAAATTCGCCTTCACGTGCTGCCCGGATCGTTCCCCGGAAACGGAAATTCTTCAAGTATTCTAAAAAGGCCCCGTCAAAGCCCAATTCTTCTTGGACATATGCAATATCTTCTGGTGTGAACCGCAGATTTTCAATGTAATCGATAACTCTCTCCAAACCTGCAAATACCACAAAACCAGAATCAAAGGGCATATTTCTAAAAAACACTTCAAAAACCGTTTTATGTTCATGGATGCCATCTTCAAAATATGCTTTCATCATATTTAATTGATATAGATCTGTATGTAATGCTAAACTGTCATCTTTGTGCAAATGTTTCATGTTTTTGCTCCATTCTTCTGGAATCTTCCAGCTTTATAATACAATATGATAGCATAAAAACGCCTCACGGGAAACGAAAAAGCCCGCGAGACGTTTATCTGCTTAGTTTTTGATTTTCTTGAATATTTTTTTGGCGGCATAACGCCAGCTCGTCCAAACAAATAAAGGATAATTATCTGCCAATAAATAGCGGTAAAATTGCTGTTTGATTTTGGAAAGACCTTGCATCGCATCTGTGTGGATATGCGCTTCGACATATGCTTTGATCAGCGGCTGGATCTCCTTGTAATACGTTTTGGAAAGAAAGGCCCATTCCATCATCGAAAACAGGTCGATCTTCAAAAATTTAAGTTCTTTTTTATATTGTAATGTTTCTCCGACATTTTTCTCCGCAAAATAACTGTCTACTAAGTGTAGCGCGTGCAAGCGATCTTTTGTCATTTTGAGCGAATTTTTCTGCTGCGTGATCGACTTATTGCCGCTCGTTCTTGAACGCCACAAATAGCCGACTTCGGCAATCAAGTTTACTTGTTCCGTCGCTAAGTAAGCTTTCATCACAACAGGGATATCCTCAAATAAGTAGCCTTCGGGGAATTCGAGTTGTTCTTTTTCCCAGAACGACTTACGGTAGATCTTATTCCAAGAAGTCGTATCATACAATAATCTGGTCGATTCAAAAATCGATGTATTATAGATCGTTTCTTTCATAAAGCGTTTATGTAACACCGATGTATACGTTTGATCTTCTGCTAGGCGATCTACACCGATCGTGACGATATCAGCTGGTGCTTCGTATAAAGAACCAACCATTTTTTCATACATCCGAGCGTCTAGGACGTCATCACTGTCGACAAAAGTGATGTATTCACCGCTAGCGAGTGCCACACCTTTATTTCGAGTGGCTGATAAACCGATATTCTCATGTGAGTAGACTTGGATCTGTGGATGCTCCGCTGCTACTTGAGTGATTTTTTCTAATGTATCATCGGTTGAACCGTCGTTTATGACAATGATCTCCAGTGCTTGATAGGTTTGCTGAATAACAGAGTATAGACACGCTTCAATATATTCAGATACGTTATATGCGGGAATGATGACAGATAATCGAAGCATTTTTATCCTCCTTAAAAACCGGTTCTTTTACTAGCAATCGCAAATGGCTTCTTCCAAATCAGATCCCCTAAGCGGATCCAACCGTGTAAATAGCAGAAAATCGCTGTTCTTTTCAAAGCAGCGGTTACTTTTCCACCAGCTTGATAGTGATAGCTCCGCCAATCCGGGATTTTTTGCTTGCATAACTGGTTGATTTGTTTTAATAATTGCCGTCGTACTGTTTTATCTGGTACATAGATTACTTTACGCAGAACTAAGCGATAAATCAAATGTTCGATATATAAATAGGTCAATGCCGTTCTATTTTGTTCCAGCAGTCCCCATTTTTCGAGTTCCGCCTCGACATTAGCGAGCATTTTTGCCACATCTAAAAACTTCTGCGGATCTTGGATATTGGACTGGGAATCTTCACGATCGACTTGATAATAATAAAGAGCATCGCTGATCACCACCGGCAGTTTTGCTTTCAGACAGACAACCGGCACGATCCCAAGATCTTCATACCAGAAGCCATCTGGGAAGCGGCAGTTCTCCCAAAGCGTAGCCAAGTAAAACTTATTCCACGGAACACTGCCGGCATCCAGAATCAGCTCGCCGCGGCTTCTGGGGATATACTGCTGATCGCCAGCTTGATTGACGTTGTAAGACGTGAAGATCACGAGGTCTGCTTCCGTCTGTTCGACTTCTTCCAAGCAGCGTGTAATCAATTCCGGATGGAGATAATCATCACTATCCACCATGATCACATATTTGCCGTTCATTTTATCAAGTCCAAAATTGCGTGCCGAAGCTTGACCGCCATTTTCTTTATAGAAATACTGGATGCGGGGATCTTGATAAGCCATGGCGATCTGCTTTGAGTCATCGGTCGAACCGTCATCGATCAATAGGATCTCAGTATGGCTGTAAGTTTGCGCCAAGACGGAATCAAGGCAGCGCTTTAAATATTTTTCCATATTGTAAATGGGAATAATGATGCTCACTAAAGGTTTCAAACGTCCTGCTCCTTTAAGTCAAAATTTTGTGTTTTTGATTTGCGATGTTGAAATCCCTTTGGTTCTTGGTAAATAGACTACTTCGCAATAAGCCCGCAAAGCATCGAATTCCCCTTCCCAATCGTCTCCCATAACTAAGACGGAGATATCGTACTTCTCGATATCCGTTGCTTTTTGCTCCCAATCCGTTTCCGGTATTACTTCATCGACATAACGGATCGCTTCTAAAATCAATTTGCGGTTTTCATAGTTATGATACGCTTCTTTATGTTTTTTTGCATTAAATTCGTCTGTGGAAAGACCAACGACCAAATAATCCCCCAAAGCTTTTGCCCTTTTCAACAAGTTGATGTGTCCCCAATGTAGTAAGTCAAAAGTTCCATATGTGATTACTTTTTTCATTTTAGTCTTCCTTTCTTAAATATGCCTCCGTAAAAGCAAGCAGGCGCTGCGTTGCATTGCCGTCTGCATATTTATTCCATTTTTTCGCAAACTGCTCCACTTTTTCCAAGTCTGGAGTCCGTTGCATCGCACGAACCAAATCGGCCGTCGTTTGGACGATTTCTCCTGGAACGATCGTTTCATAACCAGAAATCAACCCCCGCTCACTCTGATAGCTCGCCAGATCATATGCAAAAAAGTACATCGGCTTTTTGTAAAGGGCATATTCAAATGGAATCGAAGAATAATCGGTTATAAGCATATCCGTTGCAGCAAGAATCGATTCGATCGAAGTTTGTTTTGGAACGGGGATCAAAAACGGATCTTCAGCAATAGTAAGTTCTGTCTGAATCGAAGGATGGAGTTTCAGAATAAGACGGTGCGTTTCCCCAAATGTAGCTTCCAACTGTTTGATATCCAATGCCAGCTCTGCTTTTTCCAAACTGTCATCGCGAAAAGTCGGTGCATATAGAATCACTTTTTCGTCTGCTAGGTTCCACTTTTCCCGCCAATAGCGACGTTCTTCCGCTTGAAGTGTAGCATCAAAGAATTTATCCGTCCGCGGCATCCCGATTTTAAGCATTTGTTCTTCTTTCATTAAGAAACTGCGCTTAAAAATGGCTGCCATTTCATCTGAACTGACAACGACGCGCTCAAAACGTGCATACACTTTTTGGAAACGTGCTTTATCCTTATCCGGACGTGTTTGCGCCAGCTTATCTTCCCAGCCAAATTGCTTCAAGGCGCCATTTGCATGCCAAAGTTGGATACAAACTGCTTCCGTCTTAAAATCAACTGCAGCAAGTTCAGGGAGATAATTGTCGATAAGCACGACCGCGCTTGTATTTAAATAATATAATAGATGCCATTTATTTTTCAAATTATTTTGTTTGCTGACTACGGCTCCAGCAAAATCACTTGCCTCCAGCCGTGGATCATACATACAGATGACTTCTTTATTCTGCTTGCTCGCTTCTTTTAAAACAGCCTTAGCATTCTCTGGAAATGTTGCTACTAGGAAAATACGCTTTTTGAGCGGCAAAAGGTGAAAACATACGGATACTATTTTTAAGCAAAGGAGATATAATTGGATCGCAATGTTTTTCACTTTTTTATTTCCTCTCTTTTTTGAATTAAGCCAAAATAAATCTCAGATAAGTAAACAAACCCTGCTTAACTGAGATTTATAAAAAGTTACACGCGCCATTCCATTACTGTTTTACCAAATGGATTGCGTAGGTCATCTTCAAATGCTTCGGTGATATCTTGCAAGTTGCGAACGACTTTTCGTAGCCCGATCAAATTGGAAAGGTACTCGACTGCACCTTCATTTTCACTTAAAAACTTCACTGTGTTTTCAAAATCCACTCTACCACTTCGGCTGCTTCCGAAGACGGTAAGTCCTTTTTCGAGTACCATGCGCGAATTGAACTCGATCGGCATTTCTGAAACGCCAAGCAGTGCGACGGTTCCTTCTGGCACGATCAGGTCAATGATCTGTTCGACGGCGTGCTCGCTACCTCTTCCGCCGGCACATTCAAAGGCGTTGTCAATGACTAGGTCAGCTGGGATCTCGTCGATCAAGAAAGCTTCATCCACGAACGAGAAGAAATCCAGTTTATATTGCGTTTTTCCGAAGATGTATACTTTGCTTTCCGGATAAATCGTTTTCAGTAGCAGACACGTAATAAAGCCTAAATTCCCATCTCCCCAAACACCAAAAGATTCGCGGTTGCGATTCCCTTTATTTTGGAAGCGGCTGATCGCGTGGTAAGCGACGGAGATCAATTCAGAATATGCGGCAACTTCAAGATCCATTCCTTCTGGAAGAGGAACTACTCGGTCGCGACGCATGTATACATTTTCCTGCATCAATCCATCATAGCCACTAGAGCGGAATTTGCTGGTCCGCAAGTAATTTTCGGCGATCACATCATTTTCTTCAAAAGGCGTATTCGGAATCATGACTACTTTTGTTCCGACCGGAAATTCTCCTTCTGCATCATAAACGACTTCGCCCACACCTTCATGGATAAGCGCCATTGGCAGTTTTCTGGAAAGTACTTCTTTTCCCCGAGATCCTGTGTAATAGCGTTGGTCGGCTGCGCAGATCGACAGATAAGTAGGACGCACAACTACTGTTTCCGGCGTTAATTTTTCTTCGATATTGGTTTCTTCAAATTGCCTCTCGGATACAAGGCGAAAAACTTGGTTTATCATTAGTTGATCCTCTCCTGTATGATGCTATTGGCGACTTTGAGATCATAAGGTGTTGTGATCTTGATGTTAGAGATTCCGCCGTTTACTAAAAATACTTTTTCCCCTGCAAGCGAACAAATTTTAGCTGCGTCTGTCAAAATTTGTTTGTCTTCTGCAGATAGATTATTGTAGTGTTTTACCAATGTTTGGATATTGAAGCTTTGCGGTGTTTGCCCTTGATACATATGGTCGCGGACAGGAATATCAGTTACATATTCATGGTTGCTGGATTCTACGATCGTATCGATCGCCGGGATGACTGTATCGACAGCACCATGTTCCAGTACAGCATCGATATTTTCTTCAATGATCCGGTGCGTGATAAACGGACGAACCGCGTCATGCGTTACGATGACATCTTCTGGATTCAAGCCGACTTCTTTTTCGATATAATGAATCCCATTCATGATCGTTTCGTTGCGATCAGAACCGCCAGCTACAACTGCAACGCGATCATCGCTGATATACTTTTTAATAATGTCTTTCGTATGGTTGATCCATTCTTTCGGTGTTACGATGATTATTTTATCAAAACGATTATTTAAAATAAATTTTTCAAGCGTGTGGATCAATATTGGTTTCCCTTTTAAAGGCAAGAACTGCTTTGGCATGTTGACGTTTCCCATGCGTGTTCCTTTACCGCCAGCTAAAATCTCTGCATAAATCATGTTTAATCTCCTTTATCACTTTTCTAGATAAATATATTGCCATTATAGCATACTCGTTCTAAGAAATCTTCTTTCACTCTGGCATTAATTCGGCAATGATCCGTTCTGCCGCCTGCCCATCTTGGTATGTAAAATTCCGTTGTACGAATGCATCATTTACCGTCTCACCTGTTTCAGTTTGAATCGCATGGATCAATGCTGCTTCTGTTTTGACGATCGGTCCTGGGACATAACTTTCATAAGCTTCATAAAAATCGCGTTCCTCCAAATAATTTTCCAGGTCGTAAGCATAGAAGAGAATTGGTTTACCAAGCAAGGCGAATTCAAAGATCACCGAAGAATAATCGGTCACGAGCATGTCAGCTAGCAACATCAGATCGGTAATATTTTGATCACTCACATCAAAGGCAAAATCAGCAGTATCCGTAAAATCGAGCGATCCCTTATCAACTAACGGGTGCAATTTTACAAAGAATACGTATTCCTCGCCCAGCTGCTCCTGCAAAGCATTTAAATCAAGCGGAACATCGAACGCTTTCCGCTGCTCCGAATTACCGCGGAAAGTCGGAGCATATAAAATCACTTTTTTGCGTTTGAGCGCCGGGTACATTTCTTGGTAGTAGGTTTGATTGAATTGTTTGTATGCCTCATCATAGAACTTCCATAATCGCGGCAGTCCTAGTGGCAATATTTTTTCCTGATCGATTTGAAAAGCTTCTGCATACTGCGTTTTGATTTCTGCCGAAGAAGCGATCACATGCGTATAATTTTGATGCGCACGCGTTTCGAATTCAGGAGATAGAGAATCTGCATAGCCAATCGCACTGTGCCCAAATTTCTTGAAGGCTCCGGCAGCATGCCATAATTGCACGACCACAGCTTCTTCCCGAATCCGAATATTGTAGAAGGGATAATAATAATCATCTACAAATAAATACTTGCTCCGTCCAAGCGCATAAAAAAATCGCAGATAATAACGGAAATTATAATTGTCGGAACGAAAATACATCGCGATTTCTTTTTCAGGCTTCTGCTGTTTGATGACCTGATAAAGTGGCAAGAAGGTGTCATCTGGATGCACGATTTTTTGTGATAAGAACACGACCTGCTTCGTTCGGATCGCTAAGCGCTTGGCAATGGGATAAATAAGTTTGCGACCAATGTATTGCCCAAGCCGTTTCTGAAATGGTGAAACGGCTTTGTGCTTTAAATAACTGGCTTTATATCGTCCCTTTTTGGCAATTTGAAACAACCCGCTGTAAGACGGCAACCATTCTTTTTCCGGTGTTAGTTTCGCCACATAGCATTTAACTAGCGGGATCACATCACTTGTCAGCTTGTTTTTAGGAGTTTCTTGAACTAAAGCAGTGATCCACTTATTTAAATCAGTTAGCTGATCAACCACTTTATCATCAAGCAACGGCAGTACTTTTAACAATTCTGATGCTAGATCCCCTTGCTTCGCTCTGAAATAGCTCTCCACATATTTCTGCAGCAGGTATTGCTTTTGATAGGGATTGGTTTCCATCGGCGCTACTGCTTGTACCACCTCTGCAGCGTCTTTCCCTTGCAAAGTTCCTGCCACGACTTGAACAGTTCTTGCGCGTGTGAGCAAGGCATATAGGAAAGCAGACTCATCCAGAATGTATGGCGTTAAGATTTCTTTAGCGAGATCGCGGTGAAAGGCGATTCCCAAAAGAGAGGCCCCCAATAAAAGAGGCGCTTGATAAATACTGACGATCGTATTCTCCGAACCATGCTGACAGACGATCAATTTGGCAGTTCCTTCCGCTTTTGTTAGGACTTCTGGTGGAAGAAAACTGATCCATTCATTTTTCGCCGCTGCCAGAATGGCTTGCATCCGCTCGAAAAATGTCGGCAGCGGCCTGCTCACGATCCATTCATCCTTCGCCGCGATCGCTTCTGTATCAAAAAGCGGTGTTGCTTCTTCTAATTGTATGTAACTTATCGCAGGAATATCCTTCACTTCTATTGCTCCTTTATCCAAAACTATTATGTCTAGTATAATTCATTATCTCGATAAATTCATCTTTTTCCCTTCTGCTACTTTTTATCCAGCTTGTGCAACTAGCGAAACTTTTATATAATGAAGAAGAATATGCAACTCTAAGGAGGAAAATCATGAAAGTTAGAAAAGCGGTCATTCCAGCGGCGGGGCTAGGAACTAGATTCTTACCTGCCACAAAAGCGATGCCAAAAGAAATTCTACCCATTGTCGACACGCCGACAATTCAATTTATCGTAGAAGAAGCAGTAGATGCAGGAATCGAAGACATCTTGATCGTGACCGGAAAAGGGAAAAGAGCGATTGAAGACCACTTTGATTCTGTTCCTGAGTTAGAAAATAATCTTCGCGCCAAACAAAAAACCGAATTATTGGAGCAAATCGAAAAAACAACCAACATAAAATTGCACTTTATTCGTCAGTCGAAGCCTAAAGGTCTTGGTGATGCCATTCTTCAAGCAAAAGGGTTCGTCGGCAACGAACCATTCGTAGTTATGCTTGGTGACGATATCGTACAATCGAAAGTACCTTGTGCCAAACAATTGATCGACCAATACGAAAAAACGCATAGCTCTGTCATCGGTGTTCAGCAAGTTCCACAAGATGAAACGGACCGCTACGGTATCATCGATCCATTAGAAAAAATCTCGGATCGCTTATACAACGTGAAAGGGTTTGTTGAAAAGCCAGAAGCAGGCAAAGCACCTTCTAACCTTGCCATTCTTGGGCGCTACCTTCTGACACCAGAAATTTTTGACTATTTGGAAACACAAGGTCCTGGTTCCGGCGGTGAGATCCAATTGACCGATGCAATCAACAATTTGAACAAATTCCAGCGCGTCTTTGCCTATGATTTTGAAGGAACTCGCTATGATGTCGGCGATAAATTCGGCTTCATTGAGACAACACTGCGTTTCGCATTAAATCATCCAGAGATCAAAGACGAAGTAAAAGAATTGATTTTAAAACTAGGCACTGAATTAAAAGGCAGTACGCCGAAAAAATAAGTAAGAAAAAGAGAGATCGCAATGATCTCTCTTTTTTATTCTTTATTGAAAATCGTCTTCACAACGCGCTCTGCGGAACGGTTATCTTGATATTTGAAATGCGTGTCCAAAAACGGCTTCACTTTTTCTTCTTCAAAATCCTCTTCTTCTAGTGCCGTGATCAAATCATCAAAAGTTCGTACGATCTTTCCTGGCACAAACCCTTCATATTCTTCATAAAAATCTCGACTGGTGACATAATCTTCTAAATCAAATGCATAAAACAGCATTTTACGTTGTAATGTCGAAAATTCAAAAATAACAGAGGAGTAATCCGTGATCAAAATATCAGTAATGAAAAGAATATCATTGATCTCTCGGTAGCTTGTCGCATCAAAAAAGACGTCTTTATGCTGTTTGGGAATGACTAATTTATTTTTGACAAATGGATGCATTTTGAAAATCACGACCGCATTGTTCGCCCGGCAATATTCAGCTAGACGGCCAAAATTGATTTTGAAAAAAGGATAATTGGCGTTGTTCGCCCCATTACCGCGGAAAGTAGGTGCAAACATAATAACTTTCTTTCCTTGCGTTTCCGGGAATAACTGCTCCATTTCTGTAACGATATTTTTCTTGTATTCCGGATCAAAGAAAATATCTGTTCTGGAAACACCAAGCGGCAGTACTTTTTCTTCCTTGATACCGAAAGCTTCCGCGTAAAACGGAACATCGATGTCCGCTGAAACGATCGCATTACTGTAATTCCGGTGCGCCTCGCCATCAAAAAATGGTCCGCCTTTCTTCCCTACCCGGCTGAAACCAACTGTTTTAAAAGCACCACAAGCATGCCACAATTGCACGAGTCTTGCTTCTTTAGAAAATTTCACTTCATAGATCATCGGATGGAAATCGTCAATGAAAATAATATCTGATATCCCTAGATAAAAAGGAAACTTAAACTTGTCCATTGGTTTGCGGCGCAAGCGAATATTCGGTTTAAATGTCATATGCACCTTGTATTCTTTTGTAATCCCTAATTCTTCCATTTTATTATACACATATTCAAAGTTCCCACTTAATGTCGAACGTGAATCGGAAGAAAACAACACCCGTTTCCCATTTTTAGGAACCCACTTTTGAGCTGTATAAAAAATCGCTTTAAAAATCGCATTTCGTACAATATAGCTGTTCTTATAATAAGACGCGATCCAGAGATCCCGCCATCTACGCATGCGGCTTTTTTTCGGAGCTGGACGTTGAAAGAAGACATTGAAAACCAATTCATTGATATCCAAGGAAATCATCGGTTTTACGGTATAGCTGTACTTTTTATTAGTTCCGCCCCGCAAAAATTCTTGGCTGTTATCTTCCAGCAAAATATTTTTCCGATCGGTTTCCGTTTGTGCCTTCTCATAACGAACCTGTTCTGTCTCTGTCAACGCTTCAAACGGCTTGAACAATTGGCTGTCAGGGACCGCAACGATCTGGTCATTATCAGCTTTACGATAAAAATAAAGCAAGTAATCTCCGCTCGGCAAATAATTGCCGTCATCTAAAATAGCAACATTGAAACGAAGAAGAACTTCTTCCCCATTGATCGTCACTTCGGTAGGCTTATAGATCGTCGAATTTGTTGGCGTCCCAAAGCGGATTTCATAGCCTTTTAAATCCGAAAACCCTTCTATTCTCGCTTTAACATACATTTGAACCCGTTCCCATGAAATAGATTCAACAATAAATCGTTTTTTTATCATAAAATATATTGCCTCACTTTTAAAAATATGTAAATACAAACATAAAATAATCTTATAATAAAAAAAACATAAGGTCAAATGTGAGTAAATGTGAACTATTCAAGAAAAACGCATTTAGAACTATGAACTTTTTAAAATCGCAAAAAAAAGCCTATCCGCAGATAGGCTTTTCCGAGACTCTGATTTTCTTTCAGGCAAGCTGAAAGTAGCTGTTTTTTATAAGAAATCTACAAATCTTTCACGGAAACGCATATGCAGAATCGCGCCAAAGAATAATAAGGTGAAGGAAACGACCCAGAAGTAGATGTTATACCCCATGTGATCGGTCACCCAGCCTTCGGAAAGGAAGGTCTCTCGGAACCCGTCCAGTAAATAAACGATCGGGTTCAATTTCAGAATGTTGACAACGACTGCTGGAAATTTGCTGGTATCTAACTGCCAGATCGCACCGGACACATAGAACAGCACGCGGAGCAGCGATTGCAAGATCAGCGGATAATCGCGGACAAGCACACTGATCGTCGAGTTCAGGATCGAAAAGCTGAACAAGAAGAAAACCATTGCGATAAAGTAATAGATGTATTGGATCCAGTGCAGACTAGGATAAATCCCTTTCCAAGCAAGGATCATCATTAAGAATCCCATCATTACTCCATAGCTCGTCAAATTTGATACGAGCGTGATATTTGGTAAAATACTCATTGGAAATTTCATTTTCGAGACAAGATTGATTTTATTGAAAATACTATTGGCAGCTTGCTGAATGGTTCCTGAAATAAAGAACCATGGAATGATCCCGATCAAAAGCCAAACGAAGAAAGGAACGTTGGAATCGATACTTCTTCCGGCTCTTAGACCTACACCAAACACTGCATAATAAATACCCACTTGGATAAGTGGATTTAATATTTGCCATAATAACCCTAAATAATGGTTTTGGTACGTCGCTTTATCTTCATAACGAGCAATTCGGAACATCATGAAGGAATATTGAAATTGTTCTTTTATAACTTGCCATACTTGTTTCACAAAAACACTTCTTTCATCTATTCATATTCAAATCCAAGTCATTTCAGCCAGACTTTTTTCATTATGTAAATAGCGGCTTCACCCCCGAAAGTTAGTATACCTTTTTTCAGAAAAGAAGTCTATAACTTATATAGAGGAATTTGCAGTTTCCCCACTTATAACAAAAGCGCATGGAGGCAATGAGATTGTCTTACATGCGCTTTTTATTTTTATTTGATTGCTTTTTTGTTGATCCAGCCTAGTAGTTTATTGCCATATTTGATTTGCACCCATGTTGATCTGCTTGTTTTTGCTTCGCGGATCACGGTGACTTTTTTGTTGGCATACTTTTTCGCATTGTTCATTTTTTTCGTATTCAATGCTGTTCCGTAGATTTTATTATAGAAATAATACTTACTCGTATTCACTACTTTCCCTGTACGGTTGACTTTTTTATTGTAGATCAATTTGTCATAGGTTTGAAAACCTGCTTTATTTGCCCAGCCGATGACTTTATTGCCTACTTTGAACTGATACCAAACAGTAGTTTTCCCTTTAGCTTCGCGAATGATCTTGATATTTTTATTGTTATATGCACTCAGCTTGCCTAAATCTTTTGCCTTGCCAGTTGTTTTATAGACATCGGAGTAGATCCGGTCTTGACTTCTAGCTTTGACACCGCCATCTTTAGAAACCGTTTTATTGTATGCGACCGGTTCGTAATAAGCAAGATGTGCTTTGCTTACCCAGCCAAGTGTTTTGCTGCCGCTTTTGATCTGCGACCATGTACCTGATTTGGTTATTGCTTCGCTGACCACTTGTACTTCTTTCCCATTATAGCTCGACAGATTGGCTGCTTTTTTTGCTTGACTAGTCGTATTGTAAACTTGTGTGTAGACACTGTCATTTTTCTGCGCTTTGACTTTGGCATTCACTTTAAGCGTTTTTTTGCTTGTGATCTTGTCCAGATAAGTCAAGCTGCCTTTCGAGATCCATCCAAGCGTTTTGCTTCCTTCTTGGATCTGCGCCCAGTTGCCGCGTTTCGTCGTTGCTTCTCGAATGATTTTCAGATCACGATTACTATATTTCTTCGCTTCTGCAACAGATGCTGTATTCGCTGTCGTACCATAAATCTGGTTATAAATACTTACATTCACACCCGGTTTGATCATTCCCAAGCTAGAAACCGCTTTGTTGGAAGTGACAGCGTCAAAATATGTCAACGCTTTTTTGTCGACCCAGCCGAGCACTTTGCCGCTCTTCTTCACTTCAGCCCAGGTTCCACGCTTTGTAACGGCTTCTTTAGAAACTTGCAATTCATTTTTGACATACGTATCAGATTTAGCGACTTGTTTGACGCCGCTTGCTGTACCGTAGATCTTATTGTAGATCGGATATCCTTTTTTAGACTGTGCGTTGACTTGGACGTTTTTTTGTGAAGTGATCGGATCATATATCGTCCCGGCATTTTTATTCACCCAGCCTAAAATACGACTGCCATATTTGACTTGAAGCCAAGTAGCGCGATCTGTTTTAGCTTCCCGAACGACTTGGACTTCTTTATTTGCATAATTTCCGGCATTTTCCAGTTTTTTGACTTTTGGATTCGTATGGTAGATATCGGAATAGAAATAATAAGTCTTACTATTTAATATCGTTCGCTTATAATTTACTGCTTTATTATATAAAATTGTGTCGTATTTGTCGTACTTTGTCAGTCCATATTTTTCAATAATGCTGTCGAGCTTCTTATTATAGTCCGGATCGGTCGCATAACGACCTGTCAACCATTTCGTAGAATCTTTATAGGATTTCGTGTTTTCGTACCAAGTTCCCTTATAGTAGTTGTGATCCCAGGATACACCATTTCTCAGCTTGCTGGCATTATCTTCCATTGATTCGTAAAAGCTTGGATATTTCCGAAACTCGGCTTTGATCGTGATCCATTTTCCATTGGAGAATTCTCTGGTTTCCACGATTACAGACTGACCTTTGTATTTCCCTTTCACACCAAAAAAGTTGTTCGCTTTTTTGGAAAGGCCACTCTCTCCCCATGCACTTTCTAACGCGGATTGAGCCATCATAACAGAAGCATATACATTATATTTTTGAGAAAGTTTTTGTGCATATCCGGAGATAGACGCGAAAAACTTTTCTTGTTTCGATTGTACGGGTGCTGCAAAGGTTGCTACTCTTGCTTGTGCTGCCCTATTGGATTGAATTGATTGATCTTGTTCCATCATGTCCATTGCCGCTTGACGATTTTCCTCTAATGAAAAAACTGTACCTTCTTTCACATGTTGGATAGCATCTTCACTGCTGTCGGCTGCAAATACAGATTGAAAAGGCGCAATCGTAAGTCCTAAGCTTAGACAAGTAACGATAACGGTATTGACAAGATTTTTTTTCATTAACCAAACTCCTTTTTTATAGCATCTACTTGTGATTCTATCATTGTGAAACCAACATAGCAACATTATTTAAAAAAACGGGGCTAAGGAATCATGAAAATAAGTCAAAAAATTGACAAAACAAAAAAATAAACCATCCGTTCATAGGGATGGTTTATTCGGCAGACCGAAATCATTCCGGAGCATCACTCAATGTCCAAGTCAATACGCTTGTATAATCTCCAGCTTTATTTCCCGATGGGACCGTTAACTGAACGGTATTATCGTTACCTGTTTTAAATTTCCCTTTCCATGTGCCCATCCCAGCATCTTTTGCTGCTTTCATGATTATTTTCCCATCTGTTTCACTTGTTCCATATGCCTGTGACTGAACAGTGGGTGCAGCTGAAGGATTGTTCCCATCAGTTGCTTGTGCGTTTATACTCCCGATCGTCAGAGTTGTCCCCGCTAACTGTGTTCCCTTTTCTTCGTTTTTAAATGGAGTTGCTGCTAGTTTTAGAGTCCAACCCTCACCTGTCCCGCGTTTGTCACTCACTTGTACAAAGGGGTTACTGTTGGTATCCATAGCCGTAACTGTCGTGGAACCAATCGTTACATCGCCAAATAAGAAATTCGGAACATAGTCTATACTTAGTGGGCCGTTGCTGCCCGTTTCTTTTCCGTCCTCAGGTGTGATCGTTTCATTCGGATCTACAGGGGTTGGCGCTGTATCGTCACCGACCAAATGGATAGTTCCTGCTGAATTAGTGCTCGTTGTTTCAGCTAATGGTTGTGCCCCGAAGCCTACTAATAAACTTGTTGCTAGTGTCGTACCAATAATGATTTTTTTTAACATTGAAATTCTCCTTCGCTTTATGATTATGGTGCATCTATTATTCCCCACTGAATCGTAGAATGATAATGGCCTTTATACATCCAGGAAGCTGGTTTGATATAAAATCCTGCTTCTCCAGATTGGTCAACCTCAACTTCCTCTCTTCCAGTTGTTTCGGCTGTCAAAATGTCAGCGCCATGCTTATCAATTATGACCTCACCTCCTTTAGGTTTCTTGTAAGTGAGAAAGCTGTCGACCGCTTCTTTCCCATTTTCATTCGTGAAATTCTTCCCATCTTCATTCGCCAGCCGGGCATGTAGCCGCCAGTTGCCGTTAATACCTCTTGTATCGGTGATACAGATCTTGCCGATCGTATCTATTTTGAAAGATTCCTTTTCTTCACTTTCCTCGATCGTGACAAAAAAATCAGTTGGCGTTTGAGTGAATTGAATCGTTCCAGCAAGGTTTACTTCCACTGCTCTCGTTTCCGAACGGTTGCCTGCTTCATCTTCCCCATAGATCGTGATGCGATGTTTCCCTGTTGAGAGATCTGCCGTTGGGACCTGAAAAGCAAATGAACCCGATTGAGCGCCTATTTTAAGTGATTCTTCTTCATCCAACTGATAAAAGAAAGTTACCGTATCACTATCTGGATCTTGCCAATCCACTGAAAAATCCATCGTTTCACCGATAAGATAGTCCTGTTTTCCTCCCGTGGCAGTGAAATCGGTAATCTTAGGAACCCCTTGCTTCAGGACTTTTGCACTTATTTCTGCAGTTGTATTCTTCGCCGTCATCAACTTAGCAGTAAAATCATTTTCTCCATATTTCAGTGCGTTGACGTCGATCGTTTTGTTCCATTCTCCTGCTAATATAGTTTCTCCTGCCTTTTCCTCCCCGATTTGCTGATTATTGAGATAGTACATCAGTGTGGATTCTGCAAGATTTTCATTGGTCCATTTCCCAGAAAGGGTGAATTCTTTTTCTGTATCTAAAACGACCTGCTTATAATCCGCTAGCTCGATGGTTGGAGCCACTAGTTTTTCGAGGTGAAGTGAAAATTCATCCAGATCAAAAATACCGTTTGCTCCGTTATACCTTCCAGTCCAGCTGAGCGTATCCTCGGTAAAATCGGATTTGACTTTACCAGTATAGGCAACGATAAAATTTTCGAAACCCGGATCTTTCCCTAAATCTGGAAGTTTATCAGCTGGAATAATCAATTTTCCATCTTGGATAAATGCTGGATCCAGTTTTATTACTTCATTCTTTTGATCATTGCTATGTGTTACTAACATAAGCGAGTCTTGATCGATCACAAAGTCAGACGGCAGCGAAATCGTCATGTCAATATCTTCCCAATTCTGCTTCCCATTCTTGTAGGTTGCAATATGGCGGACACCTAATGAATCCCCGCCATAAACACTATCGCCGAGCTTTAATTCTTGATGAGTATCTAAATTGGTGATTTTGGTATCCAAATCGATATTTATTAGACCGGGCACTGTTTCAAAAACTACTTGTTGCAGCGTGGCGTATGTTCCGGTCGCGCCTGTAAAGCCCCAATATACTTTTGTGTTTTTACTTAACACATTCGTAAACAGATCTTCGTAGGGAATTTCGACCGTAGTTGTTTGATCGATCGTATATGTCAGTTTTTTTCAGCAGCTTGCCAATTTATTTCTAATTTCACCCATTTACCAACAGTAAGCAACTGATCAATGGTTTGATGATGCTCAACGGCTCGCTGTGTGTTTAACCAAGCGGACCAGTTTTCATAAGCATTCGCGTCTCCTGGCCATAGATAAGCAATATGTTGGTTATAAAAATCATTTGAGATCCCTCGGTCAAACCAACCATCAAAGTCTGCTTTATTGCCAAATAAATCAAATTCGATTGCTAAACTGTTTGGAATCCCAACCGTTTTATCATCCCGCTGCTTACCCAAATAGCCCAGTGATTCAGCGCCGTTAGTAAACCAGACTGGTTCAGCCGTAACAGCTTGCAGAAGGAAGGCCATACCGTCACCACTTTTGTCACGTCCATCCTCAAAGTTAAGGTAGGTAGATAAATAAAAATCCTCTGAAAAATCCAAAACGTTCTTATCTGTACTCCAAATCGAGCCGATCTGGTTACCTTTACTTGGCGTGATCGTCACTACCCCCATCTGAACTGACGGAAGAACTGGATGCACCTTTCGTTTCAAAAATGCCAGTTAGATTTTCGATATGCTTCGGTGTCGGCTCGACCGCCGCCTCGACAGAGCGATCCATAACGAACGGACTGCCTAGTATCCATACAAGAATCCCTAGCAACATGAACTTTTTCATTTTTTTCTCCTCCGCCAATAAAGCCAGCCGATGAAGAAAGAGACCGCAAGTAAAACAATAATTATTGTTCCAAATATATATAACATCCAATTGCCGCCATTTTCGAGTGGTAGCTGACTGCCGATCGCGCGCTTATCCTTCCCTGTTATGGTAAAGGTGGTTGCCAACTGCCATGTTTTCTTTCCCTGCTGAATTTGGATTTCATACTTGTACTTGCCAGCCGGAAGTTCACTTTCTCTCAGATTGACCGGAAACATAAACGTTGAATTTGGTGCCATAGAAAAGGAACGTTCCTCCAAGCGATGGACGACTTTATTCTTTTTTTGATAAATGATGCGCCCAGATAAACGATAATCCGATACGATAGAAGCTGTCGTATTGATCAAATGCCCGCCTATAGCAAAGCGGTCATTCCACTTCAGCAATTCTGCTTTGGCAAACTTAAAATCCGGTGGTGTCGTCTTATCTTGTCTGATTTTAAGCCCGATGTTATAGGCATATTTATTTTTGATTTGAATGCCGTCCTGAACGCTTTCTGATTCGTTCGGCTTCACTTCTTCAATCGTAAATCCGCCCAGTAAAACACCTTGAAATCTATTTTTCGGAATCTTCATCGTAAACGATACTTGCTTTGTTTGCTGTTTATCCAATGTGACAAGTTGCGGTTTGCTTAATAATTTTTCCACAGAATACGGAAGCGCCGTAGTCAATTGGTTTTGTTTGTTTCCGCTATAATCGATATGCCCTTGACTGGAAGTGCGGGCAGTTTTAGGAGTAATTTTTATTTTGAGCGGTTTTGTACTATTGTTTATAACTTTTAAAGTTAGATTTTGTTGTTGTCCTGGTTTTACTTTAATATCAAAATAAGTACTAGACGAGTTGAGTTGATTTTCAGGTAATACTGCTTGTACGGAGTAAGGCATGCCTTCTTTTTCTACTGCCTTGACATCGAATGATGAGAAAAGCAAAACAGGAAAGACTACTATACTAAGAAATAACCATTTAAATTTCACTTTCGTCCTCCTCTTACTTAATATACTTTACAGCATAATCATAACAAACCTATTTTTTTCGCCAATACATTTCATGCTATATTTCATGCATTTAATGTTTTAAAAAGTAGATTTTTTAATAACTGCCTTCTATTAGTGTGATAAAATACTTTTATAAGAGGTAGTGAATAATGGCTAATGTATATGTAATAGAAGATAATTTCGTACATCGTGATTTTCTTGTTTCTGAGATCCGAGCATTTGCAGCATTATATGGCGTCCATTTTTTGGCAACAGCAGTGAACGATATTCCCGCTTTCTATAACCAACTGGATGAAAACAAGATCTTGGATAATGATATTTTCTTTTTGGATATCGATTTGAATACCTTTATTAATGGGATCGATATTGCCCAAAAAATTCGTGAACAAAATAAGCGGAGCCTGCTGATTTTTATTACTGCCGATGCCTCTAAGGCAATCGAAGCGATCAACTATCATGTGAAACCCTTTGCCTATATGCTGAAAGAAAATAATCATTAAGAAAAAGTTTCAGCAGAACTAGAAAATACATTGAAACGCTTGAGCAGTCGACTCTCTGAACGAGAGCTGAAGCATGATCACGTTTCTTTTTCTTCCGGCAGCGCTATCACGACATTTATGGCAGCTGAAATAAACTATATCCAGGCAATGACTGGTCACCGCAATCATGTGATCGTCAAAACAATCAATGCCGAGCATATTATCAGTATGAATCTTACTCAAGTAAAGAAGGCTGTTCCCTCGAAATATTTTTTTACCGGCTTAAAGTCCTATGTGATCAACCTTCAAAACATCAGCGGTCTATTCCCTCAGCGGAAAGCCATTCTTTTTAAGAATCAAGACACTTTATCTGCTGATCCACGGACAATCAAAAAAATCCAAGTCTATCAATCCGAGATGGGGATGATTCAGTGAGCCTGCTCTTATTTTATTATTCTTTTAGCGTGCATTTGATTTTCTCGCTATTTTTCTTATTGCAAGGAGTTGCTTTTTCTAAGCGTCATGCTTTTATCACGGCTGCTTTACTGATCGCCGCTAATTTCAGCTGCTTATTTTTGGATCGTTTTCAAACCATTGCGCTTGTGATCGCATTCTATATTGTCGCTTTTATTCAGAAGAAGAGTGTTTTACTCTCTGTTTTTTCGTTTACGCTTAGTTGGGTTACCATTGGATCCATTTGGGTCTTATTTTTTGACATCCCTTATTATGTATTCGGAATTGATTTTGCTTCTTGGTCACTTCTGATGACAATTGTCTATCTACTGATTGAACTCACTTGTTTGACTTTCCTTTTCCATTTTATCCGCAAGCAGTATAAAAAATATGATTATATGACGATTCCATGGTTTACGAATAAGATTTATACGCTGTTAAGTGCTTTTTATTTATTTATATTTATCCTGCTTTATTTTTTCACTCATGTCATTCATGAAAACTTTATTACTTTATATGTATACAGCGTATTAGTAATGTTACTCTATATGTGCTTGGGACTGACTATATTTTTACTATTTCTCTATATTGAATGGCAAAAGCAGCAGATTGCTATCCATACGAAACAATTGCAGGAAGAACAGCTTATTTTTGAAATTAATCATGAATTCTCGCATGACTTTAAAGGAATGATGCTAGTTGCTTCGAGTTATTTGCGAAAAAAAGATTACCAAGCCGCTCTCGAATATTTGGATGAAATTACCAATTATTATAATGAAGAAATCGGCCAAAATGAATATGATGAGATCAACAATCTTTCGATTCCTGCTTTACAAGGGTTATTATTAGCCAAAGTAAATCAGTCCAAGCAGGAGCAGATCCCCTTCCAAATCCATATTCCGACAAAAGTAACCATGCTTCCTATCCCAACGATCGATATGATCCGCTTGCTTCAGATTTTTTTGGATAATGCTTTTGAAGCAGCTTCATTCGCAGAAAAACCTACCGTTTTATTTCGATGCTTCATGGAAGAAGAACAGATCCATATTAGTATTAAAAACAATCGTGATGCAGGAGAAAGCTCTTCACTTGTTAAGTGGATGGAACGGAAATATACAAGTAAAGCCGGTCATAAAGGGTTGGGGCTGACGATCGCAAATAAAATCGTGGCTCGTTACGAGAATCTGGATACAGCATTCCGACTGGAAGAAACAACTTTTACGGCAGATATCTATTTACAACTACTAAAAAAATAAAAAACTTGCCAGATGGCAAGTTTTTTTATTTGGCATATATAGCTTGATAGATTTCTTCTACACCATCAATCAAACGTGGCCCTGGACGACTCAATTCATCCGCATCCAAGGAGTAGATCCTGCCGTCTTTGACAGCGCGGATATTTTTCCAAGCCTTGCGTTTGGCAATTTCTTGCTTGGCATTTGGATAAGTCGTAATGATCACATCAGGATCTGCTTTTATGACCTGTTCTTCATTATATTTAGGGTATCCTTTTTTGGTAACGATATTTTTACCACCAGCCAAATCCAACATTTCGTTCATGAAGGTGTTATCCCCTGCTGTGTATAGATCATTGCTGATTTCGATCCAGACGG
Organism: Listeria grayi DSM 20601; assembly: GCF_000148995.1. GTDB lineage: Bacteria > Bacillota > Bacilli > Lactobacillales > Listeriaceae > Listeria > Listeria grayi. Next base: position 436,217 of record NZ_GL538352.1, on the reverse strand, counting down.
TTGGCTGCTTTTTCTGCTTTGCCGCCTTTGTTTGTAAGCTCGCTTTTTGTTTTTCCATCCTTTGTACAACTGCTTTTGCTTTGTCTGTCGTACCTGTCAATTGTCCGATTTGCTCAATTGTTTTCTCTGCGCTTTGCAGAGTTTGTGCATCTTTTACAACAAATAACGGGATCTTCGCCTCTTCCAATTGTTTATACGCATCTTTTTGAAAGTTCAAGCTAGACTCGTGACCGAGTACAAGATCTGGCTTCATGGCAATGATTTTTTCTGTATCGACTTCAGTGGAAACGACTTTGATTATTTTTTGCGCAGCTTTAGGATAGTCATCATACGCAGTAACGCCTTTCACTTCTTTTCCAAGACCAAGTGCAAAGAGGATCTCCGTGTTGCTTGGTATCAAAGAAACGATTTTTTTAGGTTTCTGCTTTAGCTGGATTTTGTTCCCTTCTGCATCTACCACCTTATGGAAGCTAGGGGTTTGAGCCTTTTCGGTCGTGCTAGACATGCCGCAGGAAGCAAGTATTCCGGCAAGTAATAAGATAGGTAAGCTTTTCAACAATTTCATTTTCTAACTCCTTAAAAATCGCAGGCAGTCTGCATAGGACTGCCTGCGATAGCCTTTTTCTTTAAACGCGATTTACTTCCATTAGTAGGTCACCGGAATCAATGGTGTCGCCATCCGTTACGTAGATCGTTCCTACTTCGCCATCAAATGGCGCTTGGATAGTTGTTTCCATTTTCATTGCTTCAGTGATCAACAATGGATCGCCTTTCTTCACACGCTCGCCTTTTTGACGAACGACTTGGATCACAGAACCGGTCATGGTAGCACCGATATGTTCCGGATTGTTGGTATCGATCTTGCGTCTGGAAATGACTGTCGATTGAACGTTGAAATCTTGGATATTGATCTCACGCGGCTGACCGTTTAGTTCAAAATAAACCACGCGTGTTCCGTCAGCAATTGGTTCACCGATCGAATTCAGTTTGATCATCAAGATCTTCCCTTTTTCAAGTTCGACTTGAATCGTCTCACCTAAACGCATTCCTTTAAAGAATGTCGGTGTATCGAGAACTGTTACATCTCCATACGTATCGATCATTTTGCGGTATTCTAGGAAGACTTTCGGATAAAGAATGTACGAAAGCACTTCTTTTTCACTTGGTTCATAACCGATTTTTTCTTGTAATTCTGTCTTCACTTCTGCAAAGTTGACAGGTTCCATCAATGCACCTGGGCGTTCTGTCAGTGGTTTTTTACCTTTCAAAATCAGTTTTTGCAGTTTTTCAGGGAAGCCACCATAAGGTTGACCGATCTCGCCCATGAAGAACTCGATAACAGAATCCGGGAAGTCGATCGTATCGCCCTTTTCGTAGACATCTTCTTCTGTCAATTCATTTTGAACCATGAAGAGAGCCATATCGCCGACTACTTTCGAGGAAGGCGTTACTTTTACGATGTCACCAAACATTCGATTCACTTCTGAATACATGCTCTTTACATCGTCCCAGCGTTCGCCTAGTCCGACAGCAATTGCTTGTTGATGCAAGTTCGTATATTGACCGCCCGGCATTTCATGGATGTATACTTCTGTTTGCGGTGAATTAAGCGAGTTATCGAAGTCCTTGTAATACTTGCGGACATCTTCCCAATAATGGTTGATCGTTTGGGAATTTTGCGCGTTTAAATTCGTTTGACGGTTCCCATTTACTAGACCGTAGTAAAGTCCTGTCATACTTGGTTGTGAAGTCGCTCCGCTCATCGCGCTGGAAGCAACATCGACGATATCCACACCGGCACTGACTGCCGCCGCATACGTATAAATACCGTTACCGCTCGTGTCATGCGTATGCAGATGGATCGGGATGTCGATCGTTTCTTTCAGTTCACTGACTAGACGATACGCAGCTTGTGGTTTTAGTAGCCCTGCCATATCTTTGATTCCTAAAATGTGCGTACCTTGTGCCACTAACTCTTTCGCCATATCTTTATAATAATCAATGGTAAATTTCGTTCTGGTCTCATCATCGATATCTCCTGTATAACAAATAGCTGCTTCTACAACTTTACCTGCTTCTCTTACGGATTGGATAGATACTTCCATTCCTTTCAGCCAGTTCAAGCTATCGAAAATACGGAAAACATCGACACCGGATTTAGCAGATTGCTTGATAAATTCTTGAATGACATTGTCTGGATAGTTTTTATAGCCGACTGCATTTGCACCGCGAAGTAACATTTGGAACATGACATTCGGGATTTTTTTACGCAATGTTTCTAAACGCACCCATGGATCTTCATTCAAGAAACGATAGGCAACGTCGAAAGTCGCACCGCCCCACATTTCAAACGAGAACATATTCGGTAGCATATGCGCCATTGCATCCGCGATCCGGAAAATATCTTTAGAACGAACACGCGTTGCAAGCAACGATTGATGGGCATCTCGCAGCGTCGTATCTGTAAGCAATACTTCCTCATGCGATTTGATCCAGTCTACGATCCCTTCCGGACCTTTCGCATCCAAGATTTGTTTCGTACCTGGCTCGATCTTGGAATCATAGGCGATCTTCGGCACGCGCGGTGTCGTATAGACCGCTTTATCTTCCTGCTTGATACCTGGGAAACCGTTGACGGTGACAGTTCCGATGTAGCGGAGTGTTTTCGTCCCACGGTCGCGGATATGCGGGAAGTCGAATAATTCCGGCGTACTATCGATAAAGGATGTATTGTATTTGCTGGAAATAAAGTCAGGATGTCTTACTACATTCAATAAGAACGGAATATTGGTTTTCACGCCGCGGATCCGGAATTCTACCAAGTTACGGCGCATTTTCCGAACGGCTTGTTCAAATGTCATTCCCCACGTACATAATTTTACAAGTAAAGAATCATAAAACGGGGTTACGACTGTTCCTTGGAAACCATTTCCAGCATCCAGACGTACTCCAAAGCCGCCAGTTGAGCGATAAGTATCTACTCGTCCTGTATCCGGCATGAAATTGTTAAGTGGATCTTCAGTAGTTATCCGGCATTGGATAGCGGAACCATTGATACGAAGATCTTTTTGCTCAGGAATCGCCATCACATCACCATGTAACTCTAAGTCATCCGCAATAAAGATCTGCGATTGCACGATGTCCACACCTGTGATCATTTCTGTGATCGTATGTTCTACTTGAACACGTGGATTTACTTCGATAAAGTAAAATTCTTCGCCTTCAACTAGAAATTCGACTGTTCCCGCATTTACGTATTGGACGTTTTCCATCAGTTTAACGGCAGCATTACAGATACGTTCTCGAAGGTCTTCGGTGATTGCTTGACAAGGAGCTACTTCTACTACTTTTTGATGACGGCGCTGAATCGAACAGTCCCGCTCAAACAAGTGGACGATGTTTCCATGTTTATCAGCTAAAATTTGAACTTCGATATGTTTCGGGTTGATCACGCATTTTTCTACATATACTTCATCATTCCCGAACGCTGCTTTTGCTTCTGAGGCAGCACGTTCATAAGAATCTTTCACTTCTGCTTTGGAATTTACGACACGCATGCCGCGTCCGCCGCCGCCAAGAGATGCTTTGATCATTAGCGGATAACCGTTTTTCTCACCAAAAGCTTCTACTTCTTCTACACCGGAGACAGGACCATTACTACCAGGAATAACTGGTATTCCAGCTAATAATGCTTGCTCTTTGGCTTTTATTTTATCCCCAAACATATCTAAATGTTTCGATTTAGGCCCAATGAAAATAATTCCTTCTTGTTCACAACGTTTGGCAAACTCGATATTCTCGGAAAGAAAGCCATATCCAGGATGGATAGCATCGGCATTCGATTCTTTAGCGATCTCAATGATATTATCGATATCCAAATATGCATCGATCGGTTTTTTGCCTTTACCTACTAAGTAAGCTTCATCCGCTTTATAGCGGTGGAATGCAGCCGAATCCTCTTTCGAATAGATTGCAACCGTTTTGATCTTTAACTCTGTACAGGCGCGCATGATGCGGATCGCAATTTCGCTTCGGTTAGCGACTAAAACTTTCTTGATATTATTCATTATTCTCCTCCTAACCAACATTTTGTTCATCGTGATTTGAGTGCACAGTTTTTCCTCTCTATTAAAAGAACTGGTTATTATAAAAACAACCAACTCCCCAAAGGACATATTGTTAAACTCAAAATTTTCAAAAACTTCTTTTTAACTATTTATGACGTAAGTTCTATGAAAGGATATATAACAGTTATTATAGTATTAAAGTATAGGAAATGTAAATTGTTTTCCTCGAAATTATTTAAAAAGTTAAGAAACTGAAGCAAAAGGCTTGAGGAAAACACGTACCAATTACCGGTTCTGTGCTTCTATCAAGCCTTTTCACTATTTTTCAAGAACGGGATATTTCTTTTTATAACGTTCCATCATATTGATATTCACAATCAAACCAAGCAACATCGAGAGCACCATCAGCGAGGAACCACCATAACTGATAAATGGCAACGTTACCCCTGTTATCGGGATCAAGCCGGATGCACCGCCAAGATTAATGAACGACTGGATCGCGAATAATCCCGCTGTCCCATAACATACTAAAGCACCAAACGGGCTAGAAGTGCGTAATCCTGTGAGCGCGATCTTGAAGATCAAGAAGAACAGACCGCCGATCACGAACATTACCCCTAAGATACCTAATTCTTCCGCGATCACGGCGATAATAAAATCGGTATGTGCTTCGGGAAGGTAGCCCAGCTTCTGAACACTTTGTCCCAAACCTTGACCAAAGCCGCCGCCAGAACCAATCGCATAGAGAGAATTGACTAACTGATGTCCCGTTTTCCCAATATCATGGAATGGGTTTTGGAAGCCAGTCAAGCGACCGATCCGTGTAGGAGAAATAATTTTTTCACGAATCTGCTCCGGCATGATCAGCACAAGTAGCGTAAACCCTGCGATCAACCCCGCAGCGATCCCAATCAGCTTCGAGATCGTCTTGAGCCGCATTCCGGATGCGATGATGATGCAGCAGCCTGTGAAGAAAATAATGAACGTTGTCCCTAGGTCAGGCTGAATAATGATCAGGAAACAGATAAACGCCAAGAAAATAATGGGCGGTAAAACGCCTCTGTTAAAATCATCGATATAGTTTTGCTTCCGAGCATAGATCGCCGACATATAAATTATCACGACTACTTTTGCAAACTCTGCTGGCTGCAAGGAAGCTGTTCCGATGCGAAACCAACTGTTGGCATTATTTGACGTATGTCCCAGTACGAAAATCATGCAAAGCAGTGCGATCATCCCTACCACCATCGGTACAAGAAACTTGTTGCGCTGGAACAGTTTATAGGGAACGATTGCAAAGACAATAAAGATAATAAAACTGAGTATCAAATTTTTTAATTGTCGCGTGTAAAAATAATCTGCGACTAGATCATTCCGAAAAGCTAAAGACCAACTCGCACTATAGACCATAATCAAACCAAATAAACATAACAGGATATATGTAATAATGATACTATAATCATAGGATTTCATAATTCTTTTGAACATACACATCTTCCAATCTTAGAAAAATTGCTTCTCTTTCATTATATAGGATGTCAGACAAGAAAAGAACCTCAAGCACTCAATTTTTAAAAATAATAAAACTTTTGTTTGCATAAAAAAAACCGCTGAAGCGATCAGCAGTTTTTATCCATTTATTTTCGGTTCATTGCCAGTTCATGCAATGCGGAAAGCTCTTTTTCTAAAGTAGCTAATAATTTTTTACCTTCTTCTGGGTCCACTAATCCAAGTCTTACCGCGAAATTGATTTCCTTCGACAGCCCATACATTTGGGTATCCAGAACTTCTTCATAAGCAGGACATTGTGGTAATGTTAAATTATCCATCTGCACTTTGATCAGCTGCAGGATTCTTTTTGCATCTTGTTTCAAAATATCAATGGCCTCTGCTCGATGATTGACTGCTTTTTTTGTTGCCATACTGCTACCCCCATTCACATAACCTTCTAAATATCATCAACTCTATGTCAAGAGTAAAAATCTTTTTCATCTTTCAGTATAGCATAAAAATGATATTACGCAATAGTTCACGTAAGGAAAAGCTTAAATTGACTGAATTTTTATTCTTTATCTTTCCCTTATAAAGATGGTATAATACTCTCATGAGGTGAAAAATTATGAAAGTAACTTGTATCTTATGCGATCAAACGCATGAAATCGACTCGCGTACGTTTAAAGCAAAACGGCTTCGCAATAAACCTATCAAGATGTATTTGTGTGAAGAATGCGACCACCGCATCGCTGTAAATACAGTCCATCGTATAAATTCCGGGAATTTTGATTTCCATAAACCTTATAAAAAACCGTTTATCGATTTTCACCCGCAGAAGTGATGTGTCTGTCAAAGCAAAGCCACATACTCGAGTAATTGGATCTATACAAATAGAAATGCCCCGTCGTGTACGGGGCATTTTTTTAATGGATATTATAAGGTACAACGATGTCATCATCTTTATCTTTCAATGTGTTGTCGAAATCATCAGGGTTCAGTACTCCGATTTTCGTATTATTTTTGATCGAATCATAAGTAGCTTCATCCATTGTGAATGTCACAAGTCCGCGAGCAGTCTTATGCGGTGCGAATACAAATGGATCTTTTTTGCTTCCTACCAATTTGTAAGCATCCGGTACAAAATTATCTAAGCTGCCTCCAACCGATTTGGAAGCATTCATCAAGCTGATCTCGTTCGCTTTGTAGATAACATCTTTATTACTGCGGTTTTGGATCGATACATCGAGTGTTACGACATAACCGTTTTTACCATTCAAGTAGCTTTGCGGATCACTAGCCGGTGCTTTTTTCGTTGGTGCTGTCAGTTTTTCTGCTTTCACTTGGTTGATCGTGATCGTTAAATTACGGAATATCTTGACGAAGCTAGCGTCGCTGTTGACATAGATATTAGTAACATTTCCACCGAGGATCGGTGCTACGTTCGAAACTTTAAATCCTTCTGGAGACAATGAAAATGCTCCTTTTGTTGTTTTTGAAGAATCTTTTGGTGTGGCTGGCTTTTTAGCTGGCGTTTCTTTTGTAGGGTCTTCTTTCTTGGTAGTAGGGGTTTTCGTCCCTGTTGTCGTAGATTGATCCGATTTGTTATCTTTATCAGAAGTTTCTTTTTTTGTTGTGGTTTGTTTGTCGGAATCTGCTTTTTTCTCGGTGTTTTTCTTTTCTTTTACTGCCTGACTCGTTGTCGTTTTGGCAGTTTCTTTTTTATCCCCATTATTTTCACTTTTGTCCGTATTTCCACATGCCGCTAACATGGCAATAATAATCAACGTACTTGCAAGTGTTATCGCTTTTTTCATTGTATTCCCACCTTTCTCTTAATCTTAATATAGCAGATTTAACCTAAGATTACAATATTATGTCAGTTATGTGTTTAATTCTTTACATTTTCTTTAGTGTTTTTAAAAAAAGAGTCCTGTAAACTAGCTACAGGACTCTTTGATTTCCAATGATTAATCGTTTGTTTTAGAGCGTTTTGCTGCTTTTTCACGTTCATTTTTGTTAAGGATCTTCTTACGCAGACGAATGCTTTCTGGTGTAACTTCACAATACTCATCGTCATTCAAGAATTCCAAAGATTCTTCTAATGTCAAGATACGTGGTTTTTTGATAACGTTTGTTTGATCTTTATTCGCAGAACGAACGTTAGTCATTTGTTTAGCTCGAACAACGTTGACAGCGATATCCCCTTCGCGGTTGTTTTCGCCGACGATCATACCTTCATAAATATCAGTACCCGGTTCTACAAAGATCGTTCCGCGGTCTTCCACTTGCATGATACCGTAAGTCGTTGTTTTACCAGTTTCCATGGAAACAAGTACACCACGACTACGTCCGCCGACACGGCCTTTTTGGATAGGTTGGTAGCTGTCAAATGTATGGTTGATGATTCCGTATCCACGTGTTAAGGAAAGGAATTCTGTTGTATAACCAATCAAGCCACGAGAAGGAACATGGAAAATCAAGCGGATCTGTCCAGAACCATCGTTGATCATGTCTTGCATTTCCCCCTTACGTGAGTTAAGGGATTCCATTACGCCACCCATATATTCTTCTGGGATATCGACTTGCACGCGTTCAACCGGTTCACATTTCACACCATCGATTTCGCGAATGATTACTTCTGGTTTCGAAACTTGCAGTTCGTAACCTTCACGACGCATGTTTTCGATCAAGATCGATAAATGCAACTCGCCACGTCCGGAAACTGTCCAAGCATCAGGAGAATCTGTTGGGTCGATACGTAAACTTACGTCTGTTTGCAATTCTGCAAGTAAGCGTTCTTCGATTTTACGGGAAGTAACATGTTTCCCTTCGCGACCTGCGAAAGGACTGTTATTCGTTACGAAAGTCATTTGCAGTGTTGGTTCGTCGATGCGAAGTACCGGTAAAGCGTCTTGGTGATCAGCCGGTGTTACGGTTTCACCGACGAAAATGTCTTCCATACCGGAAACAGCTACTAGATCCCCTGCTTTTGCTTCTTGGATCTCCACACGTTTCAATCCTAAGAAACCGAACATTTTTGTAACACGGAAATTTTTGACGGTCCCGTCTAATTTGATCAGAGATACCGATTGACCAACTGCCATCGTCCCACGGAAGATACGACCGATACCGATACGACCAACATAGTCGTTATAATCAAGTAAGGATACTTGGAATTGAAGTGGTTCATCGCTATTGTCCACTGGTGCTGGAACGTGATTGATGATTAGATCGAAAATCGGTTCCATTGTTTTTTGTTGATCCTTAGGGTCAGCGCTCAAAGAGCTTGTTCCATTTACAGCAGCAGCATAAACAACTGGGAATTCCAATTGCTCGTCATCTGCACCTAATTCGATAAATAATTCTAAAATCTCATCTACGACTTCCTCTGGACGAGCAGAAGGACGGTCGATCTTATTGACAACTACTAACGGACGCAAGTGTTGTTCCAATGCTTTTTTCAGTACAAAACGTGTTTGCGGCATTGTTCCTTCATAAGCATCTACTACTAATACAACACCGTCAACCATTTTCATGATACGTTCTACTTCGCCACCGAAATCGGCGTGTCCAGGTGTATCTAAGATATTGATGTGTGTACCTTTGTAGTTGATAGCAGTATTTTTTGCTAAAATCGTGATTCCGCGTTCTTTTTCAATGGCGTTGCTGTCCATTGCGCGTTCTTCTACTTGTTCATGATCACTGAATGTACCGGATTGACTTAGTAACTCATCTACTAAGGTAGTTTTACCATGGTCAACGTGGGCAATAATTGCAACATTACGAATATCTTCTCTTAAATTCACTTTCTAAATTCCTCCTAAAGAACTTTCATATTCCTGTCATTTTGATATATCCAAATAAAGAGGAAAATGTCATGATTTTCCTCTGCTTAACATAGTGTTTTAATCAACTTACCTATTATATCATATTGCTTTTGTTTTGGCACTGTTTTTTGAAAATAAATCAAGAAAGATAGTTTTGGACTAGCTCTTCATGTATTTTCGGACTGGCTACTACGATCGTTCCGCCTGTCAGCATATCGATTTCCGTTCCATCCATCCGGGTAACGATCGCTCCGATCTCACCGGCGATGATCTTCCCTGCAGCAATGTCCCATGGCTGCAGCGTCCGGGACACATAAGCGCCTGCTCTTCCTGTCGCAACGGACATGAATTCCAGTGTGGCCGCTCCTTGGAGACGCAGCCCCCGCGAACGGCTGATCGCTTTGCGAAGTTCTGGATAATGATAAAGCGTGCTTTGATTGATGATCAGCAAAAGATCATCCAATGTTTTGTTTTTGTCCAGTGGCGGGATCTTTTTCCCATTCAAGTAAGCACCTTTTCCGCGCTCGCCTGTATATAATTCTTCACGCTCTACATCATAAATGTAAGCCAGTTCGCCCACTCCATCCACATAGATCGCGATTGAGATTGCAAAGTCGCGTTGCTGCAAAACAAAATTCAGGGTGCCATCGATCGGGTCGATGATCCAAACTACACCTGCTAGGTCTTCTAGTTTCTCGGCGATACCTTCCTCTCCGAAAACACGATGGTCTGGGAAATGCTCCTTGATTTTTTCCACAAAAAAAGTTTCTGTTTCTTTATCCATATTTGTGACCAGATCGTTGCGTCCTGATTTTTGATCGATCTCCAACTCATTTTGAAAGGAATCTTTTATTTTTTGGGCAGCTTCTTTTATCCACTCTACTACGAGTCCTTCGATTAGCGCTTTATTCATTAGTTTCGCTCCTTAATCATTGCTTCGTAATGTTTATTTTATCACAGATCGTTGCTTTTATCTTCTGGTTTGGCTTAAAAGGGATTTCTTTTATAAACAGCGAATGTTTCGTATAATAGAAAATAGTAAATAAGAAAGGAAAGTGGCTAAATGACTTTTAAAGGTTTTACAAATGATGATTTCAAAGCAATGCAGCTCCCTGGACTCGATAATCGCATGGAGGCTATCCGCCAAAATATCCAACCAAAATTTCAAACGCTTGGAGATGAGCTGACTTCTTTTTTAGAGAAAGAATTAGCTGTGCCCATGTATTTGCATATCGCAAAACATGCACGCCGCTCCGTTAATCCGCCTGACAGCACATGGCTGGCGATCGGCCATGATAAACGCGGATATAAGAAACATCCGCATTTCCAAGTAGGTTTATACGATGAATACTTATTTGTCTGGCTTGCATTTATTTATGAAAACGAGGAACGGACATTTATCGCTGATAACTATTTAAAATCAGAAGCTGATTTCTTAGCATTACCAGCTGATTTTTCGATTTCTCCAGATCACACGGAAAGAAAAACTTTCCCATTAGAACAGGCTGCCTTAGAAAAAACACTGCGCCGTTTTCGTGACGTGAAAAAAGGAGAATTCCTGATCGGAAAAATTTATCAGCCGACTGATAAAAAGATCCATTCCGGCTCTGCTTGCACGGAAGAAATCAAGTCCGTCCTTACAAAACTGCTACCTTTTTATAAAGATGCTTTCCAATAAAAATCAAGGCTATACAAATCTGTGAAAAATCGTTATAATTAATTGGTTGTGAGTATTTTCTATATCAAAGGAGATGAAAGAACGTGGAAAAAGCCCAGCATATCATTAATGAACCTGAACCACATCGAAGTAATAAGGCAGGCGATATTTTCACGTTACAAATGGTGGAAAGCCTGCCTGCCTAAAAAAGGAGGTATTGGTCATGCACCAAATTTTCAAATCTAATGAACAAGGACAACTTGAAGAAGTAGAAGTAGCTTCTAGAGGCGCTTGGATCAACATCGTTGCTCCCACCTCGGAAGAAATCAACCAATTAGCGGAACAATATGATATCCCGCTTGAATTCTTGGAGGATTCACTCGATAAAGATGAAAGTGCCCGGATCGAACGGGATGATGATACAGATTCTGTATTGATTATTTCCGATTTTCCAATTGTCGATGAGGACGACATTCATTACGCATCGTTTGAAACACTGCCGCTTGGTATTATTCTGACAAAAGATTATTTTTTTACCATTTGTACGGTAGAGTCTTCCATTATCCAATCTTTTATCCGAAAACGCATCAAAGGGTTTTATTCCCATATGAAGACACGATTCGCTTTGCAGATCCAATATATGATCTCGACTCAGTTCTTGCGCCATCTAAAACGTTTGAACCGGCAAACTGATGAAATCGAAAAAGAATTGCACGTTTCGATGAAGAATAAACAACTATACGATTTGATGGGGATCGAAAAAAGTTTGGTTTACTTTGTGACCGCACTGAAATCCAATAAGCTTATTTTGGACAAAATGATGCGACAAAATATCGTGAAAATGTACGAAGAGGATCAAGATCTCTTAGAAGATGTTATCATTGAAAATCGACAAGGTATCGAAATGGCAGAAGTCCATTCTAATATCCTGAGTGGAATGATGGATGCTTATGCTTCGATCATTTCCAATAATATGAACGTTGTCATGAAGTTCCTAACTTCCTTTACGATCATTTTAACGATCCCGACAATGGTTTTCAGTTTTTACGGCATGAATGTGGCTTTGCCATTAGATAATTTCCCATTCTCTTGGATGCTGACACTCGGCATTTCTTTTGGGATCGCTGGTATCGTTACCTTTATTTTCTGGAGAAGAAAGTTCTTTTGACATAAAAAAGCAGCCCGCTCTTTTAGAGAGTATCGGGCTGCTTTTTCTTATGCCTTCGATTTTTCTACTTCTTTATCCAACAGATTCGCCAGTTCTTTCGGTTCAATATGTTCATCGAAAATGTATTCCCCGACGATGACAGTTGGTACGAAAACGATGTTGGCGCGGTTTGCTTCTTCCACGATTTTTTCTGCTGCAGATTGGTTGTTTTTCTCCGTATAGCCTAGTGTTTGCTCCATGTAACCACCGACTTCATCAAGTGGTAGACTTCCCCAATCATCTTGCGTGTTATAGATTTCTTCGATTTGTTGTAGCGCGATTTTCGGATTTTCATAATCCAAATAACGATGTGTTACGTTACCGCGCTGTAAGCTTTCTTTTTCTTTATCAAAAGGTTTCACGATCAATTCGATTTTACCTTCTTCGATAAATTCAGCGATCACCTCGCGTGATTTATCTTGCCACTGGCGGCAGAACGGGCATCTTAAATTGACGAATGAGATCACCTTGACGGGAGCATCTTCTCTGCCAATGTGAATCCCTGTTTTTGCATCTACTTCATTTGCTTTGATTTGACTTATATCCATGTTTATTTCCTCCTTTAATTAAGGACGCATTTTGATGTAGCTGGTGGAAGCATCTTTCACTTCTTTCATCACGCGGTAGATGGAATAACCGCTAGCGTCTTCAAATTGGTTCCCGATTTGTTTTTCTTCACCTTTAGAGGGGACCACGTTTTTAAAACGGACATACCTTTCTTTGATCTCAGCGACACTCGCGCCTGCTTCATACGCCTGCTCGATCACTGCTAAGAAAGCTACTACTTCTGTGATTTCTTCTCTCGTCCACTCCGGGTCGATCGGATAGCTATATTCCATGAGTTCCTTCCCCCTCCTTGCCACTCCATATTGGATTTGCCAAATGGGCAGCGACAATCTGATCTAAATTTTTCTGTTCTTGTTCGGATAACTTGATCTCTAATACGTTTTTGACCCCTTCTTTTGCAATAACAGCAGGAAGGCTCAGAAACAATGGCTCGGGAACTGCATATTTAGTGTTTACCTCAATTCCGACAGTTAAAACTTTCGATTGATCGAAAGCGATCGCTTCCAAAATCTCGGTGATTCCAAATACGAGTGCCGATTCCATTCCAAACGACAGCTGATCAAGCGCAGTGACATCCGCCAGATTTTGTTCCAGTTGTTGCAAGTCGCCTGGTGAAAACAGCTCATTTTGTTCGGCGATATAGGTCAGCAGTGGTTTTACACCGATATAACTTCTGCTCCATAGCGGCAAAGTATGTGCTTCACTATCTCCGATCACATAGCTGTGTACATTTTCGGAAGACACTTGAAATTTGGTTGCTAATTGAAACTGCACGAATCTAGTCAAGAGCAAAGTCCCGATGGCGATGATATTCTGAGCCGGCAGCCCAGAAAGCCGTTTGATCTCGCTAGCCGCTTCATTACTATACTTCGTTGCCACAATTACTTTTCCATAAAAACCGCTTTGCATCATCTTTTTCACTTTCGACTGAAGCAGTTCCAGATTTCCTGAAAGATCAAGGTCATTCATTTCTTCTTGAAAGAAGATCGCGATCTCTGCTTCTTTGCAGGTCGCATAGGTGGTTCCCTGAATTATCGCTCTAGAATGGTAGTACTGACTAAACGCATAATCGCTAACTGCTGGACGATAGGCCTCATCGACGACACTGATCGCCGTTCGCTGATCCCAACGCAGCAACGCTTGTAATAATAAAGGTATAGCAGGGTCTTTGCCAATAATGGCTATTTTCAACGCGTCTCTCATAGCAAGCCTCCTTCTCTAGTCTTTATTGTAGCATGGCGATTTTTATTTATACAATGAATTGCTCTAAAAAGCAGTTCCTAGCGGGAAAGATAGTATTCCAGATTTGTTGGTTTTTCGCTATTAAGAGCAAAAAAAAAACCATAAAGGTTTTTTTAGTCTTCGAGTTGGCGTCTTTTCTTTAATAATGATGTGAAAACAATAAACAAGATTGGCATGATATAGCTTACAACGACTAAAAGCAGCATTTCAAAAAATGATTTTTCAATAACGCCCTTTGTCATTTTCAAAAAGCCAGTGATCGGTGTTGCCAAGATCTCGATAACGGATCGCCAACCGCCTGTGTCATGTAAATGATGCAGAAAACCAATAAAGAAAGCGATGATCGTCAACACAAAACAAACTGCAGCTACTAGATAAACAACCCAAAATGTGATTTTTTTACCGATTGATACATTTTTTCCCATATTCTCACCTAGTTGATTTCTGATTTTAGACCTACTTTGTCATTATACGCCTTTTTTTCTTAAACAGATAGTTTTTTTATAGAAGAAAACGCTATTCTAAATAGAATAGCGTTTTCGTTGTATTAAATGTGGATTGGACGTCCTAATGCAAGTTCAGCTGCTTCCATTGTCAATTCGCCAAGAGACGGATGCGCATGGATAGTCAACGCAATATCTTCTGCAGTTACGCCAGTTTCAATTGCTAGACCGATTTCTGAGATAATATCAGAAGCGTTCATTCCAGCAACTTGAGCACCGATAACCAAACCATCGGATTTACGAGTAACTAAACGCACAAATCCTTCTGGAGCATCTAGCGAAAGCGCACGTCCATTACCACCGAATGGGAATTTAGCTGCTTTTGCATCGATACCTTTTTCTTTTGCTTCTTTTTCTGTCAAACCAACTGTAGCAAGTTCAGGATCACTGAATACTACTGCTGGAAGTGCGTTATAATCGATTTCGGATTTTTCGCCGGAAATTGCTTCTGCAGCAATTTTAGCTTCGTAGCTAGCTTTGTGAGCCAAAGGAACGCCAGGTACGATATCGCCGATCGCAAAGATGTTAGATACGTTTGTACGGCCTTGTTTGTCAACTTCGATCAAGCCACGTTCGTTTAATTTAACGCCTGCTTGTTCTAAGCCTAGTTCGTCTGTATTTGGACGACGACCTACTGTTACTAACACGTAATCTGCTTCGATTTCTTTTGTTTCGCCGTTAGATTCGTACGTAACTTTCACACCGTTTTCTGTTTCTTCAGCAGATTTTGCGAGTGCTTTTGTTACGATTTCTACGTTTTTGTCTTTCAAATTGCGTTTTACAAGCGAAACCATGTCTTTTTCATAAGTTGGTAAGATTTCTGGACCACCTTCAAGAATAGTAAGGTCTGTTCCAAGGTTGGCAAATGCTCCGCCAAGTTCTGTACCGATATAGCCGCCACCGATGACAACTAATTTTTTCGGAACTTCTGTAAGGGCAAGTGCACCAGTAGAACTTAGTACACGTTTACCGAATTTGAAACCTGGGATTTCGATTGGACGAGATCCAGTTGCTACGATAACGTTGTTGAATGTATACGTTTGGGCAGAATCCGGGTGAATAACACGTAAAGAGTGTTCGTCAACGAAAAATGCTTCGCCTTCTACCATTTCAACTTTATTCTTTTTAAGAAGCGCTTTAACGCCTCCAGTAAGTTTGTTTACAACGCTGCCTTTCCATTCTTGTGCTTTAGTGAAATCAAGGCTGACATTGTCTGCATTGATCCCCATGTTTGCGGAATGGTTAGCTTCTTTGAAACGGTGACCGATCGTAATAAGCGCTTTAGAAGGAATACATCCAACATTCAAGCAGACACCGCCATAATTTGCTTTTTCAATAATTGTTACTTTTTGACCAAGTTGTGCAGCGCGTATTGCAGCTACATAGCCACCAGGGCCGGCACCAATAACGATTGTATCGCGTTCTTCTGGAAAATCTCCTACTACCATAATTTTACGCCTCCATTAGTAATAATTCTGGGTCATTCAATAACCGTTTGATATTGTTCATTGCTTTTTGAGCTGTTGCGCCGTCAATCACACGGTGATCGAAGCTTAATGATAATGCTAGTACTGGAGCCGCTACAATTTCGCCATCTTTTACGATTGGTTTTTGTGCAATGCGTCCAACGCCTAGAATAGCAACTTCTGGGTAGTTGATAACTGGAGTGAACCATTGTCCACCAGCAGAACCAATGTTGGAAATCGTTGCAGAACCGTGACGCATTTCGTCTGCAGTCAGTTTTCCGTCACGTGCTTTACCAGCTAATTCATTGATTTCATCAGAAATCGCGAAGACAGATTTTTGATCAGCATTTTTGATTACAGGAACATATAGACCGTGGTCTGTATCTGCTGCAATACCTACGTTAAAGTAGTGTTTGTACACTAATTCTTCTGTTTTGTCATCCATTGTTGTGTTAAGAACAGGGAATTCACGCAATGTTGCTACTAAAGCTTTTACCATGTATGGCAAGAAAGTCAGCTTGATACCTTTTTCTGCTGCCACTTCTTTGAAACGTTTGCGGTGCGCCATAAGAGCAGTTACTTCGATTTCGTCCATCAATGTAACATGTGGGGCAGTGTGTTTTGAGTTGACCATTGCTTTTGCGATCGCACGACGTGTTGGCGAAAGTTTTTCGCGTGTTTCAGGGTATGCATCACCAGATGGTGCTGCTTGTTTTGATTTAGCTGCAGTTGGTTCTTCCACTTTTTCATCAGTTGTCGATTTAGCAGTAGATGTATTTTCAGATGTAGCAGTAGCTCCGCCATTTGCAAATGCGTCAATGTCTGCTTTTAGGATACGGTTGTTTTTGCCGCTGCCGCCAACTTGGGTAATATCTACACCTTGTTCACGTGCATATTTACGAACAGATGGCATTGCGATCACGATACCGTTTGGATCTTTTTTAGCGACTTTGTTTTCTGTAGCTGTAGCGCCGACATTCGCAGCATCATTTTTCTCAAGTTCTGCAGTATCAGCAGGAGATTCCGGCGTAGAAGCATGGGAAGTTTCGTTTTCAAACTCGCCTTCAAAGGTTACAAGTCCTTGACCGACTGTTGCAACTGTTCCTTCTTCTACTAAGATCTCTTTGACTGTTCCGTCTACTGGAGAAGTGATTTCTTCTACGGATTTATCATTTTGCACTTCAAAGATGGCTTGATCTTCTTCTACTTTGTCGCCTGGTTTAACGAACCATTTTACGATTTCGCCTTCATGGATTCCTTCACCGATATCCGGTAATTTGAATTCATAAATGCCAGAACCGCCAGCTGGTGCCGCTGCAGGAGCTTCTGCTTTTTCTTCTTGTGCTGGAGCTGGAGCTGGAGCAGCTTCTTCGTCATTTTCGTGACCTTCCACGCCATCAAAAGTGATCAATGATTGACCAACTGTTGCAACTGTTCCTTCTTCCACTAAGATCTCTTTGACTGTTCCGTCTACTGGAGAAGTGATTTCTTCTACGGATTTGTCGTTTTGTACTTCAAAGATTGCTTGATCTTCTTCTACTTTATCGCCTGGTTTAACGAACCATTTTACGATTTCGCCCTCATGGATACCTTCACCAATATCCGGTAATTTAAATGAATATGCCATTATATATTAGCCTCCTATTATTTGTTCAAATTGCTTTGCCCGAAAGTCTTCTGTTTATAGGGACTTGCAGTAAGGAACGAATCCCTACTGCAAGTATATAATCCGATTTGCTTACATTAGAAAGCAATGACTTCTTTTACGCGTTCAATAATATCATTGTGGTTTGGAAGCCAAACTGTTTCTGCTTGCGAGAATGGGAAGATACTGTCTGGAGCTGTAACTCGCATAACAGGAGCTTCTAGGGAAAGAATTGCACGGTCGTTGATTTCAGCAACCACGTTTGCAGCAACTCCGCCTTGTTTTTGCGCTTCTTGAACAACAACAGCACGGTTGGTTTTCTTAACAGAAGCAACGATTGTGTCTGTATCGATTGGACTTACTGTACGCAAGTCGATTACTTCTACAGATACGCCTTCTTTTTCTAAAGCTTCTGCTGCTTTTAGAGATTCTTGAACCATTGCACCGTAAGTAACGATCGTTACGTCTGTACCTTCTCGGCGAACAGCAGCTTTACCGATTTCTACTGTATATTCTTCATCCGGAACTTCTTCACGGAATGAACGGTATAATTTCATGTGTTCTAAGAAAACAACTGGGTCATTGTCGCGGATCGCGGAGATCAATAATCCTTTTGCATCATAAGGTGTCGATGGGATAACTACTTTAAGACCTGGGGATTGCGCAATCAAACCTTCCAAGTTATCAGCATGAAGTTCAGGAGTATGAACACCACCGCCGAATGGCGCGCGGATTACGACTGGAGCATTACGAGTGCCACCAGTACGGTAACGCATACGAGCTAATTGACCTGCTACAGAATCCATTACTTCAAATACAAAACCAAAAAATTGGATTTCAGCAACCGGACGGAACCCTTCTAAAGAAAGACCGATCGCAAGACCACCGATACCGGATTCAGCAAGTGGTGTATCAAATACACGATCTTCGCCGAATTGTTCTTGCAAGCCTTCTGTTGCACGGAAAACTCCGCCATTTTTACCAACGTCTTCACCGAATACTAAGACGTTTTCATCATTTTTAAGTTCAACTGCAAGCGCATCTGTAATCGCTTGAATCATTGTTTTTTGCGCCATGATTATTTCGACTCCTTCGCTTCATAAATTGCCAGTTGCTCTTTGATTGGAGCAGTTGGTACTTCATACATATTTTTAAGAAGATCCGTAACTTTTTGTTTTGGTGTTGCGTCTGCTTCTTTGATCGCTGTTTTGATTTCTTCTTTTGCTTTTTCGATTACTTCATTTTCTTTTTCTTCGTTCCAAAGACCTTTACCTTCAAGGAAAGTACGGAAACGAACGATTGGATCTTTCAGTTCCCACTCGCTGTCAAGATCTTTTGTACGGTAACGAGTTGGATCATCACCAGAAAGTGTGTGTGGACCATAACGATAAGTCATCGTTTCGATCAATGTTGGGCCGTCACCTGCTACTGCGCGTTCACGGGCGAATTTAGTAACCGCGTAAACTGCTAACGGATCCATTCCATCTACTTGTACGCCTGGGATACCAGCTGCTACTGCTTTTTGAGCCAATGTTACGGCAGCAGTTTGTTTTTCACGAGGAGTTGAGATCGCAAACATGTTGTTTTGAACAACAAAGATCGCTGGAGCATGATAAGCACCTGCAAAGTTCATTCCTTCATAGAAGTCCCCTTGAGAAGAACCACCGTCACCAGTATACGTGATTACGACAGCATCTTTTTTACGTTTTTTAAGACCTAGTGCAACGCCTGCAGCTTGTACGATTTGTGCGCCGATGATGATTTGTGGAGAAAGCACGTTCAAATCATCTGGGAATTGGTTCCCTACAAAGTGTCCGCGTGAGAATAAGAATGCTTTTGTCAATGGTAGTCCGTGCCAGATCAATTGTGGCACATCACGGTATCCTGGAAGGATGTAGTCCTGTTTTTCAAGCGCATAGTGGCTTGCTAGTTGACTTGCTTCTTGACCTGCAGTTGGCGCATAGAAACCTAAACGTCCTTGACGGTTCAATGAGATCGAACGTTGATCAAGTACGCGTGTCCAAACCATGCGTGTCATTAATTCTACTAATTGATCGTCCGTTAAGTCAGGCATTAAGTCTGGACTCACGACTTCCCCTTTTTCATTTAAGATTTGAACCATTTCAAATTGCTTGCCAACGGTATCAAACTGTTTCTTTACATCAATAACTGCCTTCTTCGCTTTAGAAGCCATTTTGTATCTCTTCCTTTCCTTATTAACAAGTTATACAGAGCACTGCTTCAAGCAATCACAGAAAAAAGTAGCAATCCGTATGCCTCAAGTTATCTCTGACTTTCCTGATTGTGTATACTAGCAAAGACGCATTCCAATGCGTTTAACTATTGAAATAGAATGTTGCTGTAAGGTCGTTTTATGCGAAAACACTCAACCCTTTTTGTGAAATGAGCTTTTTTCACATAATCACGCAGCACAAAAGTACGTTTTTAAGCAAAACGCATTACATTCTGTTTTAATCAAATCGCGTCTTATTATTAATACACACCAATCTTCTCTTATAATTTACACCACAATTAATGGGAAGTCAACAAGAGGGCTCACAAAAAACTATCGCTTACATTCGCTTTGCAAACCCAATCATTCGCATTTTTGCACTGTATTAAAAACCGCTGTTCAAAATCGTATCTGTTATACAATAAGCTTCATACGACAATAAAACACATTCCTTTGAAGGAATGAAGTCTTTTTACTAAAGTTTGTGAATTCACAAACTTTAGTAAAAATAGAATCACCTATATAACGAATGATAACAGAATACCTCCCGAAAAAGGTTCGCCTTTTTAATTACCCGATTATTTCCCTTTCTAACTTAATTTATTTATTTTTTTCAAAAGGTCTGCTAAAATAATTGTAGTTTAACAAAAGACAGGAGAGAATAATTATGCTTACGATGGACGATATCGTTCGCGAGGGGCATCCAGCACTTCGCAAAGTTGCAGACGAAGTAACGTTCCCCCTTTCTCAAGAAGAGAAAGAATTAGGACGCGAAATGCTCACTTTTTTAAAAAATAGCCAAGATGAAGAAATTGCTGAAAAATACGGTTTACGCGGTGGCGTGGGTCTTGCTGCTCCGCAATTAGCAGTTTTAAAACGTATCATTGCCATCCATATCGAGGATGAAGACCGCACCTACAGCTACACGCTTTATAACCCTAAAATCCGCAGTCATTCCGTGCAGGAAGCTTGCCTTGCTGGCGGCGAAGGCTGTTTATCTGTCGACCGGGAAGTTCCCGGCTTCGTCGTTCGGAAAGAGCGCGTCACGATCGAAGCTTTCGATGAAGACGGCAATCCGATCAAGCTTCGCCTTAAAAGCTACCCGGCGATCGTTGTTCAGCACGAGATCGATCATTTGAACGGTGTGATGTTTTACGATCATATCAATGACAAAAATCCGAATGCATTGCCACCAGATGTGGATGTTATCGGCTAAAAAGCAGCTTGAAATCGAACGCCATTCGGTTTCAAGCTGCTTTTTTTAGATCAATTTAAAATGTTTCAAAGCGTTCCATATACCATCTTCATCCACATGAGATGTAATGTAATCCGCTACTTCCTTCACTTCTGGTCGTGCATTCCCCATCGCAACGCCGCACCCTACTTCCTGCAGCATATCGATATCGTTCAGCCCATCACCGAAAGCATAGGTATCTTCCATCGAAAACCCTAATTTTCGGATTGCTTCTCTTATGCCCACAGCTTTTGATCCGTTAGCTGGACAAACATCGACCGATGACTCATGCCAGCGTAAGAAACGGTATTGTGGGAATTTTTCCGTATAATAATGGTCATATTCCTCTGTACAAAACAATAAGCATTGATAAATTTCGCTGCCTTTGTAAAAGCTGGCATCTACTTTTGGATAGCTAAGTTTTAGTGAGCTCATTCCTTGATGGACACTGTTGTGGTCAGGTAAGTTCACACGCATTTCATCCACCGCCGAAAAAACAATCGGATGATCATGTTCTGTCGCATCTGCGATCAATCTCTCCAGCGATTCTTGCGGAAGTGGTTTCGTATACACTGCTTCCCCTTCAAATACAACGTACTGTCCGTTAAAACAAACATACGAGCGAATATCCAGTTCTTTGCACAACGCCTCTAGCATAAATGGTGCCCGCCCAGTTGAAATCGCTACATAAATGCCATTTTCTTGTAATAAGCGAACAGCGGCTTTCGTGGATTCCGGAAGCTGCTTTTCTTCATTCAGCAATGTTCCGTCCACATCAAAAAATACGATTTTAGTCATGTGTCTCTCCTTTGCTTTGATTCTTTTTCTATGGTTAAGTATAGCAGAATAAGCAGCGAAAAACGATAGGCGGCGCGGACTTTTGTGAGGAAAATAAAAACTAGGTTGCCGATTTCTTCCTCTTACGAAGAAATCGGCAACCTAGTTTTTTGCGCTATTATTTATTTTTCTCTATCAATTCGTTCATTTCTTTATTTAATGCTTCGTTTTCTTTTTTGCTGTCAGCGCCATAATCGCGTTTTACTTTGTAGTTTTCCACATCTACTGGCTTTTTGATTTTGTAAGTGTTTCCTTGTTTGATGAAGGTGGAACGTGCACCATATGAGGGGAAATAATGTTCTTCCTTGATATAATCGGTTCCCTTCCCAATAACATAGGCAACATCCGTATTTTTTTCAGTTGGCATGGTACCTTCTGAAAGATGCAGTTCGTTGGTTTGTTTATCATAACCTGCACTTTCAAGAATAGTGATTTTCTTGTTTTCAAGCCCCTTACCTGATTGGGTCAAAACTTTAGTCACTAATAAGGTTATTTTAGTTTGAGGGACCTTAAAGTTTCTTTCTTGGATAAGAATCGATTCAGTAGCAGTCACTTTCCCAATAACGGCTATCCCTGATGTATCCGAATACTCATTAAACAGCTGTTTTTTTATAGTAGAAGCGTCTCCGATATAACATGCTGAACTGCCTATCATTTCAGGTTTTTTCTGTAATATCTCTGCCGTTAGACTTGCTTTTTTGGGAGCCTGTTCTATTTTTGCTTCAGTCTTTCCACAGCCTGCTAATAGCAAAAAACTCGTTCCAATGCCAATCAATAGATATCTTTTTTTCATCGCTGATCGCTCCTTTTCATATAAGTATCAGGATGAATCCAAAAATAACGTCTATTTTCACCATAATTGTCGACCCCGCCTTTTAATTTATGATTATCCGGGTAAGTATTATATCCGTTTGCGGCTTGAGTAGTAACTGGCAAGCCACCAATTAGCAACATACAAATCAAAAGGCTACTGCTCCATTTTTTCATTTTATCCAACTCCTACTATGATGATCGATTAGAAATGTGACAGGAATAAAATAACTATTTGTGAACACTTATTTATTTTCAAACAATGCTTATCTCTTTAAACAACCGCTGTTATTAAAAGCATTGTAGCACATTGTATCCCACTGAGCAAAAGCGATATATCTTTCCTTTTTTCGTGATAAATCAAATTTTTTTAAAAGCTAAATTTTTTTAATAAACTTTTAAACGTTAGATGGGGCACTTATTTTATCTACATTAATAAAATATCGTTTATTTTTGCTTTTCATCCTAAAAAGTAATATCAAATTTTTTTTAGGCATTTCAAAATCCGCCTAAAAAAGCATGTAAAAAAAAGAATTCTTCCACTCTTTTCAAGAAATTAAATGGTTTGTAGTAGCTTTTCTGCGAATTTGTGGTATATTAGATAGCAAGGATATAGTTCGGAATTTGTTTTACCCATTAACCACATGAAAAAGAGATGTTAATTTTACGAAATGGCTTTTTATTTTTGAAAAAATACTCTGTCATTTTGTCTTAATTACTATCTATAATCTGTTAAATGACGGAACTGTAAGCGCATGGAAACGAAAGCTAGTTGCTTACTTCACTTTAACTTTGTCTTTTTTCTATCATCAGACGTCCGATTTCTATATTTTAATGACTAAGCGAACGAAACAGATTTTTACATTGGGGATAAAGATTTGTTTTCCAATCAATTTTTTTATTTTAAAGGAGCGAATATAATGATTTTTAAAGTATTTTATCAAGTAACAAACAGTGAAACGCCAGTCCGCGAAAACACGCAATCTATCTATATTGAGGCTGAAAGCGAAGTAGAAGTACGCCAAATCTTAGCAGCCCAAGATTTTCATATCGAATTCATCGAGAAATTGAGCGATGCACATTTAGAATATGAAAAATCCCAACCTGATTTTAAATTGTGGGAGAAATAAGTTTTTATGAAATTTGTGAAGAATAATGAAACAGCTGTTTTCGCTTTGGGCGGTCTGGGCGAAATCGGGAAAAATACGTATGGCGTACAATTTCAAGATGAGATCATTCTTATCGATGCTGGGATCAAGTTCCCGGAAGATGAGCTACTTGGGATTGATTATGTAATTCCTGATTATAGCTATATCGTAAAAAACAAAGAAAAGATCAAAGGTCTTTTCATTACCCATGGTCACGAAGACCATATCGGCGGAGTCCCCTATTTACTCCGCGAACTGAATATTCCGATCTATGCCGGTAAATTAGCCAGTGCGCTTATCCGTAACAAATTGGAAGAACATGGTCTTTTGCGTCAAGCAAAGATCTATGAATTTGAAGAAGATGATGTATTTAAATTCCGGAAAACAAGCGTGTCTTTCTTCCGAACTACGCACAGTATTCCAGATGCTTATGGAGTCGTTGTGAAGACACCTTCTGGTAATATCGTGCATACAGGTGACTTCAAGTTTGATTTCACACCGGTGGGCGAACCTGCTAATTTGACAAAAATGGCGGAAATCGGAAAAGAAGGCGTACTTTGCCTCCTTTCAGACAGTACCAACGCAGAAGTGCCTACTTTCTCATTAAGCGAACGTGTCGTGGGTGAAAGTATCAAAAATATCTTCCGTGATGTGGAAGGCCGAATTATTTTTGCTACCTTTGCTTCCAATATGTATCGCTTGCAACAAGTCGTCGAAGCTTCGATCGAAGCAGGACGCAAAATTGCTGTTTTTGGTAGAAGTATGGATTCCGCGATCGAGATCGGCAGACAACTTGGCTACATCCAAGCGCCTAAAGATACCTTTATCGACACCCATCAGTTGAACCGTTTACCGGCCGGCAATGTAACGATTC
The DNA here is from genome assembly GCF_000148995.1 of Listeria grayi DSM 20601. GTDB lineage: Bacteria > Bacillota > Bacilli > Lactobacillales > Listeriaceae > Listeria > Listeria grayi. The sequence continues at coordinate 411,406 of NZ_GL538352.1, read as the reverse complement.
TATGTACCGGAAGTCAAGGAGAACCAATGGCGGCGCTATCGCGTATCGCTAATGGAACACACCGTCAGATCCAGATCCAGCCTAATGACACGGTAGTTTTCTCCTCTTCTCCAATTCCAGGAAACACGATCAGTGTCAACCGCACGATCAACTTGCTTTATCAAGCAGGCGCAGATGTGATCCACGGAAAAGTCAATAACATTCATGCTTCCGGTCACGGTGGTAAACAAGAACAATTATTGATGCTTCGCTTGATGAAGCCGAAATACTTCATGCCGATTCATGGTGAATTCCGGATGCAAAAGATCCACTCCGAAACAGCCTTCGAGACTGGAGTTCCACTTGAAAACAGTTTCGTACTTGGTAATGGCGATGTATTAGCATTGACTGCTGATTCTGCTCGTTTTGCTGGTAAGATCCATGCAGCAAGCGTCTATATTGACGGTAGCGGTATTGGCGACATCGGCAACATCGTACTTCGCGACCGCCATGTGCTTTCCGAAGAAGGTCTTGTGATCGTGGTTGTATCGATCGATATGAAAAACTCGAAGATCATGTCCGGTCCAGATATTATCTCACGCGGCTTTATCTACATGCGTGAATCCGGTAATCTGATCGGCGAAGCGCAAAGTATCTTGAAACGTCACTTAAAAGACGTGATGGAACAACAAACTTCCAAATGGTCAGAGATCAAAAACGAGATCACCGATACACTACAACCTTTCTTATACGAAAAAACAAAACGACGTCCAATGATCTTACCGATCATTATGGAAGTTTAAGCTATAAATAAAAACCAGAGAAGCAATCCATAGCGGATTCGTTTCTCTGGTTTTTTATTAGGTCAGCTCTTTTCGAATTATTTATCCAACTCCGTACGAAGTTCTTTATACTGTTCATCCGATAAATAAGCTTTATACGTTTGCAATAGTTGTTGTTTCTTAGCAGCATCAATTGTTTGCCCAGTTGCTTTTACTTGTTTGATTTGGTTCAACACTTGTTTGAATTGTTCATCTGTAATTTTGACTTGCGGTTGCGTTTGTGTTTGTGGTTTCGGCTGGCTCAGCAGTTTTTGGAATTCTTCGTTAGAAAGAATATCTGCTTTTTTAGGCATTACCGGCGCCTTTTTATATTTGCTTGGTGTTACTGTCATTTCCAGTGCCAATGATTTTAAGCTTTGTTGATCTTTTGGCACGATAGTGTAGATCATATCTGTTTTATCGGTCTTTTTGTTTACCGACAGTTTAAGTGTTAGTTTTTGGAAAGTATCCAATGCTTTTTGGAAATTCTTCTCTGAAAATAGCTTCTTATATTCAGCGTATTCTTTCTTAGATTCTGCTGTTTTTTGAGCTAATTTGACAACTTCCAACATTTCTTTCTTATCAAAGGTATGTGTGATCACATCGCCGTCGACAGTAAATGATTTTTTATCCAACTTTTTCAAATAATCGCGTACTTCTTTTTGATAATCTTTGGCAAAAGCTTCTGCTGTTTTTGGATCGATTTGGTTATTCTTTGTTTCTGTTTGCGAAAGTTTGTTTACTTCTTGAAGAGATAAATATTTGCCTTTGATTTTTTCCAATTGCGCTTCGTTAACAGGAACATTCTGTCCAAAACTAGACGCGATCTTGACAACCGGTTGAACGAAATCAGTGGAGATATAGGTATCTTTCCCATTTCCTACTAATGTAAATGGAATTTCTAGTCCAGCTGCTTGAAGTTTTATATTCACCTCTGCCGCTTTATTGTTTTTGATGTAATCTCCGGAAATACGTGCATTCTTGATTTGTGAAGTTACCATTGCAACGGAAGAATTTTGAGAAGTATCTCCCAACTGCAGATCCTTGATCTTCATTTCAAAAGTTCCCGCTCCCTGTTTCATATTCGAAACTTTTGCAAGCGATTGGATCATATCTTCTCGCGGATCTTTTCCACAAGCACTCAGTAGTAATAAAACCAGCCCTAACATTAGCCAAAACGATTTCTTTTTAATAATTCCCATTTATACGCTTCCCCTCATACTTCTATTTTTCGTGATGTCTTTTATTATAGCATAGAAAAGCACGCTTGCCCTTCCTTCAAAAAAATGTTGGATTTTCGCCACAATTTCGCCTTTTTTATATACGAATATCAAAATTATTGGATTTGTTCTTGCAACCGTTCGATATCATCATCGGAGCCGATAACGATCAAAACATCACCTTCATGCAGAATGTCGGTTGGTTCCGGCGTGATGATCATTTGTTTATCGCGTTTGATCCCAACGATATTCACTCGAAACGAATTGCGAAAATCCAAATCAACAATGCTTTTATTTAAAAAGCGGCGGTTAGAGACAGAGATCTCTACCAAGCTGTACTCATCGGATAATTCCAAATAATCGAGCATATTCTTAGAAACGATGTAATGCGCGATTCGGCGCCCCATGTCACGCTCGGGATGGACAACACGGTCCGCGCCAATTTTTTCCAGTAATTTGGCATGTTTGTCATTCGTTGCCTTAGCAGTAACATATTTTACTCCTAATTCTTTTAAAATCAATGTAGTTAAAATACTAGACTGAATATCTTCGCCGATTGCTACGATAACATGTTCAAAGTTGCGGATACCAAGCTGACGAAGGGCATTTTCATCTGTAGAATTAGCAATGACTGCATGGGTCGCGATCGACATATACTCATTGACGCGTTCTTCATCTGAGTCGATCGCCAAAACTTCCATTCCCTGTTCGACCAAGGAACGACAGATACTTCCGCCAAAGCGGCCTAAGCCAATGACAGCGAATCCTTCTTTCATAGTTATTGCCTCCTTACTTTTTCTTTACTAGATCATGCTGAAACGCATAGATCGCAGCTTGTGTACGGTCTTGGACATCTAGTTTGGATAAGATATTGCTCACGTGTGTTTTGACTGTCTTGAGTGTGATGTATAGTTCATCCGCTATTTCTTGATTGGCTTTTCCTTCTGCGATCAGCAATAGGATCTCATTCTCGCGATTCGTCAATTCATCGTGAAGATTTTTCTCTGGTTTTGCAGTGAGACGCTGCATCATTTTACCGGTGACTTCCGGTTCCAAAACAGTGTCTCCTGCATATGTAGCCCGAATGGCGTCTGCGATCTCAGAAGCAGTAGATGTCTTGAGCATATAGCTGCTTGCCCCCGCTTCTAGTGCCGGGTATACTTTCTCATCGTCTAAAAAGCTGGTGACGATGATGATCTTTGCTGTTTTCCATGCTTTCATGATTTGTTTAGTGGCTTCAATACCGTCCATTTCATCCATTACCAGGTCCATCAAAATAATGTCCGGCCTTAGTTCTAGAGCAAGTTCCGTACCTTCTCTGCCGTTGCTTGCTTCTCCAACTACTTCCATGTCATCTTGAACAGACAGATAGGCTGAAACACCGATCCGCACCATTTCGTGATCATCAATCAATAATACTTTGATCATTATCTTCACTCGTCCTTTCTACTACAAGTGGAATTTTTACCTCCACGCTCGTCCCTTGGTTTGGAAAACTGATAATCTTGATTGTTCCGCCAAATTCCTCTACGCGTTCCCGCATATTTTGAAGTCCATAAGAACCTTGTGCTACTTCGCCCACGTTGAATCCCACGCCGTCATCTACGACTTTCAAGATAGCGACTTGATCCACGATTGCTAGCCGTACTTCGAGTAAAGCTGCTTTCGAGTGCCTCAATGTGTTCGATAATAGTTCTTGAACGATCCGAAAAAGATGATCCTCGATTCCTTTTTTCAAAGCGATATCAGCGATTTCCCATCTTACTTCGATCGGAATTTTCGCTGTCAGTTCTTGAAGCAGCTGTTCCATTCCTACTTTTAGCGACTTGCCTTCTAGCTGAGTCGGACGCAAGTGAAGTAATAATGCTCGCATTTCAGATTGCGAATCATTGACGATGCTTTCTACTAATTTAAGCTGTTTCTGCATCGCCGGAGTAGCATTTTTTTCTCCTTGTTCATTTAATGCAGATAATAGCATCATGGCCGCAAAAAGCTGTTGGCTCACGGAATCGTGAAGTTCTCGTGCGATTCGATGTCGTTCCTCTACTAAAATCGCTTCTTTTGACTGACCTGCTGTTTCTGCATATCCGCTTGCTATCTCTTGCGTTCTGGCATTTTGCAGTTGCATTTTTTTCCGCAACCGATTGATTTGCTGATAGACCTGTTGAATCTCAGCGAAAGATTCTTCCTTTTCGATCGCTAGGTTTTTCTCCAAATCGCCTTGTTCTAATAGGCGCAGCGAAATATCGATCCCTTCCAGTTTCTGTTTGATATAATACCCGATCAGCGCACCGATAACGACGCCAACTGAAATAACAGTGATCGGCACGAAAATCACGAATGGTACATAAAAGACTTTCTGCCCGATCAGCAACTGATAGATCGTGATGTTGCTCATAAAATAGTAGGCGATGGTTCCGATCAGAGAAGCTGCAAATAACAGCGCTGTCGAATAGATCATCATGAGTTTGGTAAATGTCATAATCGAATCACCTCAAGATCCCCAAAAAGGACAGAAGTTGTGATTTTGACTTTGCGAACCGCATCATTGTAGTTGTCCGAGTAATATTTTACTGTATTGTTCTGCATCGTCATATATTGCTTTTCATATTGTAAATGACCAAAAACAGCTGAATGCTCAATGCAAACGCCAAGATCAAACGGAATAAGCAGCCTGATCTTGCCGGAAATACTGCGGATCATAATGATACTTTCTCCGGTAGGGAGAACTGTGTTGCCAAGGTCGATGATCGTGTCACCGATCCCCGTATGAATATTGATATCGTCCCACTCATAAACCACATCCAGCATCCGCTGATTGCCGAACCATTGATTTTTAACAAAATGCTCTTTACCAGTCTGACGTTCTCCCGGCTCTTTTGTCTGCAACATAAGCAGCTGCGGCGCACGTTTGCGGTTGATATAATAGATAATGGCAAAAATCCCGACGATGACAAGACTGATTTTAAATGTCGTGGTCACTAATACCGATATCAATAGGAAAAAGATCGCAATGATAATATACGATTTTTCCTGCTTCGAGGTGATATTGATTTTTCTCGACATGAATAAAAAGAAGATCCCGACAGCGAAAAAAAGTAGTAATTGCCACCTAAATAGCATTTCCAAACCAATTCCGATCATTACGGCTAAGACAAAAATAAAAACAAATGAGCTTTCGATTTTTTTCAAACTGTCACACCTCCTTTTCTCTGCTGATCCATTTCTTCCTCATTATAAAGAGAAGCGGACTAGCTTTACAAACAGCTAAGGAAGGAAGCCATTCTACTACTTTAGTCTGAGTCTTTATCTTTTTCGACCAATTTTGTGAAAATGCCGTCCTCTTGCGTTACTTTTTTAGCTTTCATCAGCGAACCGATCGCTCGCTTGAATTGCGCTTTGCTGATCCCAAACTTGTTTCTGATCGACTCAGGCGATGATTTGTCACCGAAAGCCATTTCGCCACCAACGCTATTCAAATATGTCAAGATCATCTCTGCATCGTCACTGAGGACCTCATGCGCTCTCCCACGAAGTGATAAGTTCAAAGAGCCATCTGGCTTCACAGCAATGACGCGCGCGGTCACATGCTCGCCCAGACGCGGTTCAGAGTTGCGCTCGCTTTCATGAATAAAACCGATGTGATAGTTGGTCGTCAAAATAAAGGAGCCAATCTTCAATAATCGGTATACCGTTCCTTCTACATTTTCATTGAACAGGGAAGCTTCTGCTTTTCTGCTAATGCCTTTGAACTGATGTTCGTCCGCAAGCACACCCCAAATGCGATCTTTTTCGTCAACTCGCAATGCGATCATCAAACGGTCTCCTTTTTTAGGCCATAAATGTTCTAACTCGGGAAGATCGTCCAGAGAGACAACAATATCTTTTTCAATGCCGATATCTACGAAGACACCTAATTGCCTTTTCACTTCTGTGACCGTGCCATAGCTGTAACGTCCAACTTGGACTTTCGGGATATTGGTCGTGGCTGTGATCTCGTGCTGATATCCTACATAGATAAAGACAGTAACTTGCTCGCCGACCTCATAATCTTGTCTTGCGGTGTTCCCTTTAGGCAATAATACCTCTATTTCTTCTTTTGTAAGGACAAATCCTGATTCCGTTATTTCCTTTACTTCCATCGACTGGCTCGTGCCAATATACTTATTCACGTGATATCCACCTTTGTTTTTTGATATCTTTCATTATAACGTATCGTATGCTTGTAAGCTATAGCTGGTGTGGAAAAGGTCCCATTTTCAGGTAAAAATAAAAACCACAAGAATGTGGTTTTTAGCTTATTGAATAAAGCTTTGAAGCTCCGCTACTTTATCCGCCGCGATCCCCTTGCTGAAATCGCCATCGATTCGCGCTCCGCCGCCAACATGATAAGTGTGATGTTGCAGCTGTGCTTGCAAGTCGGCGATCGTAGTTAGATCCACGCCGCTGCCGACCAAGATCGCAAAGCTGGAAGGGTAATGTTTGCTATCTTGGATCCAACTTTTCAGCCTTTCCACAGCTTGAAATGCCTTATCTGCGCCGCCGGAGGTCAATATTTGAGTGATGCTAGCGCCGTATTGGTTCCGTAGCAACTGATAGCTTGCTTCGATATCAGCTGTTGCATCAATCGCGCGGTGGAATGTCAGATCCAGCTCACCTTTCCATTCGATCACTTTATCCAGCAGATCCGTATCGATCTCGCCCGCTTCTGTCAATGCGCCGAATACGATCCCGGTCGCGCCGATCTTTTTGACCATTTCGATGTCTTTTTGGATGACTGCTTGATCTGCTTTGTCATAGACGAAAGAATGACTATGGGGACGAATCATGATCATACTTGGGATCTTCACGGTTGCGACGATTTCACTAATAACTCCATAACTCGGTGTAAGTCCACCTTCTGCGATCGCAGAAACAACTTCTAGGCGATTCGCGCCGCATACTTCTGCGTCTTTGGCAGCACCTGGGCCTTCAACGATTACTTCTAACATAGCTTGTTCTCTCCTTAAAACAGCAATTTCTACTCTTTGTAACCCTACCATTTTTTGAAATGACTGCGTGTTATCGATTAAAAATTGTTGTTTTTATTTATGATTTGCTGGAAGTTGTGAATACTTCTGTTTTCCCAGCGATTGTTTCGGTAACTTCTTTCCATTCAAATTCAAATTTGCCATCCGCGCTGTTTGTTACGACCATTGGAACGATCGTGCTTGCTGCGTGTTCTTCGATATACGCTAGATCTACCTGGATGATACCGTCTCCCTTCTCGACTTTATCCCCCATCGCTGCTAAAGCTTTGAATCCTTCCCCTTTCAATGCTACCGTTTCCAAACCGATGTGCACTAAGATCTCTTGTCCAAGTTCAGAACGGATCCCGAAAGCATGCAATGTATCTGCTAGTTGGATGATTTCCCCGCTGATCGGTGCTACGATCGTTCCATTGGTTGGTTTGATCGCGATCCCTTCTCCCATCATTTTTTGGTTGAAGACAGGATCGGGTACATCACTAAGTGGGATAAATTCTCCAGTTGCGTGGGCGTAAACGGTTTCTGATTTTTCTTTTTTAAATAGTTTTTTAAACATGCTTTTTCCTCCTTGTTTTGGACTTCTTATCACTAGTACCCCAAAATGAAGTAATTAAAAAGAAAAAGGCATGGAGACGCGGAAAAAGCAATACTCTTTTTCGTGCGTGCCCATGCCTTTTCTTTGCAGTAATTATGAAATCCGATATGAAACATAGTACCCGTATTGTACGATTACTTTCGGTAAAAAGCAATTATTTTCCAGATGGATCTTTTAGATCTTCAATGGAATTGATGTTTTTCATATATGTCGGAACTGCTAGGCCTACTTTAGCACCTTTTAAATTAACACCGAGATCCTCTACTTTATCTTTATAATCGCGATAATAGATTCCTGATGTTTTCGGCAGCCAGGCTGCTACCATACCGTCTGCAGCATCCGTAGCAACGGAAGCCCACATCGGTTGGATCTCCATAGCTTGAATGGTCGGCTTATAGCCTAATTTCCGAAGTACTTCCGCGACTACATTGGTAGAAGCGATTTCGGAATCCCAAGCCACATAGGTCAGTTTGATTGGATCGCCGCTTACTTTCTTGATACCTTTTGTCCATTCTGCTACTTTTTCTGGATGTTTTTTGATCCAATCTTTCGCTGCTTTTTCAGGATCTTCGCCATTGTTGACGGCAAGCATGACTTCTGACATTTCTTTGGAAGTCCAGTTGAAATTATCTAGCAATTCGTATGCAGAAGGTTTTTCTTTTTTAAGTCCTTTGCGAACAAAGGTATGGATGTTTTCTGCTTTGCCGTAAATGTTTTTCGGATCTTTTAAAAATTTCAAATCAAATTTGGTGAACATCCAATGTGGTGTCCATCCTGTGACAACGATCGGACGTTTATCTTTGATTGCTTTTTCAAGTGTACTTGTCATTGCAGCTGTAGAACTTGTCTGTAATTGCCAATTATCTTTATCAAGTTTATACCCCTTGATCGCATTTTGCGTGGAAAGCATGATCCCAGCTCCTGCATCGATCCCGGTGATGGTATAGTTGATTTGTTTACCGAGTGGTTCTTTGGCATCATAAGGGGCAAGTTCCGTACCACAACCAGCGACTACTAAAATGAGTGCAGCGAGTAATACTGTGGTAATCGTTTTTTTGAACAACTTATCCGCCTCCTTAATTACCTGCTTTTTTATTGAATGCTTGGGTCAATCGATCGAGAATGATCGCTACGATCACGATCGCAATACCGGCAACAAAACCACCACCAGCATCGTTACGTCCAACGGCAAAGTAAACACGCGTTCCAAGTCCCATTGCTCCGATCATCGAAGCGATAACGACCATGGAAAGTGCCAGCATGATGCTTTGGTTGATACCAGCCATCATGGTTGATTTTGCCATTGGAAGCTGTACTTTAAATAGTTTTTGCCACGGTGTCGAACCGAATGAATCGGCAGCTTCAACCAATTCCTTCGATACTTGTCTGATTCCTAAGTTTGTCATGCGCACAGTTGGAGGCATTGCGAAGATAACAGAGGCAACGACCCCTGGCACCATGCCGATCCCGAAGAATGCTACGGCCGGGATCAGATAAACGAACGCTGGCATTGTCTGCATAAAGTCGAGAACAGGTTTGAAAATACTCTCGACGATCTCGCTTTTCGCCATCCAGATACCGAGTGGAACGCCGACAACAAGTGCGATCAAGCTACTTGTCAAAACAAGTGTCAATGTTTGTGTCATATCGCGCCAGAATCCTAAATTCAGGATAAGTAGTAGACCGATCAGTTCAAAAATCATCAGTCCCCATTTTTTACCTTTGCGATTGATCCAGAAAGTAGCTGCTAATACGATTAAAATGAATAGCAGTGCCGGGATCAAATCAAAGACCCATTGGAAGGCATTTACAACACCGCCGATAATATTTGTGATGACATTGAAGAAACCTTCAAATTTTGTTAGTCCATCAACGATGCTGTCGATCCAGCTAGCTAATGGTATGGTAGGAATATTAGGCATTGATGTTCACCTCTTTCCCGGATAATGCCGATAGTACGGAACCACGAACGATGATTCCTTTTAATTTGCCGTCTTCTGTCACGGCGATTGGAATTGCTGTTGTCGATACTTGATCCATGATATCTGCTAGCGGGGTATCCGGAGCCGTTGTCGGGATATCCGTGTTGATGACAGACTCAAGTGACGCAATGTTTTCTTTTACTAAACGGGAGACGTCATTTGCATGGACGATGCCTACTAACTCACGATTACGGCGGATTACATAAACACTGGATGTGCCAGCTTCACGCATCCGTTTCAGCGCCACACGTGGACCGTCTTTTTCTAAATTAACGATCTCTGGACGGATCATCACGTTATTGGCTGTGTAAACTTTGGAGCGATCGACATCTTCAATGAATTTTTCCACATATTCGTTAGCCGGACTTGCCAAGATTTCTTCTGGTGTACCGGTTTGAATAACGGAACCGTCGCGCATGATCATGATATGATCGCCGATTCGGAGTGCTTCATCTAAATCATGCGTGATGAAAATAATCGTCTTTTTCATCGTGTCTTGCAGTTCTAATAATTGGTCTTGCATATCTTTTCGATTCAAAGGATCGAGTGCCGAAAAGGCTTCGTCCATCAGCAAGATATCCGGATTATTAGCAAGTGCACGCGCTAGGCCTACCCGTTGCTGCATTCCGCCAGATAATTGGGAAGGATATTGTTCGCCGTAACCAGCTAAGCCCACTAGATTCAGTGATTCTTCTGCTTGCTTGAAACGATCTTGCTTGCTGACTCCTTGGACTTCCAAACCATACTCTACATTACGGATGATCGTCCGGTTTGGAAAGAGTCCAAAACTTTGGAAAACCATGCTCATGCTCTTTCTTCTAACTTCCAGCAATTGCTTTTTATCTAAACTCGATAGTTCTTTTCCGTCTAACCAGATTTTCCCGCTTGTTGGCTCTATCAGACGGTTCAAAAGGCGGACTAATGTAGACTTCCCACTACCGGAAAGTCCCATGATCACAAATATTTCTCCTTCTTCTACTTCAAAAGAAGCTTTATTCACACCAATGGTAGCCCCTGTTTCTTTTAAAATCTCTGTTTTTGTTTTTCCTTGAGCGAGTAGAGAAGATGCTTTGCTAGCTCGTTTGCCGAAAATTTTTGTAAGCTCTTCTACTTTGATCTTACTCAAACTAAAAACCCCTTTCTTTGTCTTGTTATTTTTATACCGTGTTCCTTTCTTTTTCACCAATAAGAAAGAACAGCCTCTACCATTGTACACAAAATCAAGAGGCTTTTCATATTTTTTACACATTTCTTCACAAATAATGCCGCTACGCAACCGTTTTCATCCCCGTCAGCTTAGGAACCAAAAAAAATTTAATTTTTTTTGATTTAATCTTCAAAAAAGCATTGATCGACTTTTTTTGTTAGAATAGTAACAGGAACTTTTGCAGAGAGGTTGGAATAACATGGAAAATGATTTAGCAAAAGATGTGACCCAAAATATGGGCTTTTTCAAAAAGTGGTTGCATTCGATCGACTGGTCGGAATTAGGAACCAATGCGCTGACGACCAGCATTAAAATACTATTCTTGATCGTGTTGTATCTTATTTTAAAATATGTTGGTTTTAAGCTGATACGTGGCTTATTCAAAAAATACCGTCAGCAACAGGCTGTGTCTATTGGCAGAGCCGATACACTGGAAGGCTTGATCTCCAACTTGTATGGCTACATTCTCTTTTTCGCCTTTGCCGTATTGATCTTGCAAAACTTTATCGATGTTACCGCACTGGTAGCCGGAGCAGGGGTAGCAGGTCTAGCGATCGCCTTCGGGGCGCAGGGATTTGTCAGTGATGTCGTAACCGGTTTTTTCATATTATTGGAGCGCCAGATCGATGTCGGCGATTCCGTAACGATCGGTGAAGTGAATGGACTTGTCGAAACATTGGGGTTGCGGACAACGCAAGTACGTGATTTTGATGGAACACTGCATTATATCCCGAATCGTCAGATCATGATTGTCAGCAACCATTCCCGCGGCAATATGCGAGTTATGGTCGATATCCAGATCAATCCGACGGAAAATCCTGATAAAGCAACAGCAATCATCCAAGCTGCTTGTTCACAAATGGAAGCCGAAAATAAAAACATCGTGGAACCACTGACAGTGCTTGGCGTTCAAACGGTTACACCGACCTATCAAGTTATTCGCGTGGTAGGCAAAGCCGTAAACGGTGAACAAGCCGGTGTGGAACGAGATATTTTGAAAATTGCTCGGGAAGAATTGACAAATGCTGGCATCAAATTCCCACTTCCTTTCGTCGCACCATTTAATACAGATCCAAACGCATAAAAAAAGCCCTAAAGTTAGATTTACCATTCTAACTTTAGGGGCTTTTTTATAGATTACAGAATAAACTCAAAATATTTTCATCCTCATCTTTAAGAATAGCGTAGTACTGTCCCCAAGGCGCTTGCCATGGTTCCCGGACGATGTAATCACCGGCCGCTTTCATTTTTTCGATCAAGGCATCGATTTCCGCAGGACTTTCCATCAAAAATGCCAGTTCTACTTTATCTCCGCTTTTTTCTGGTTTAAACCCATAAACATCTTCAATTAGTTCGATCTTGTTTAGAGAAATTCGAACACCTTCATGATCTAACTCTACGTATGGTTCCTTTTCATCTCCAACACTTACATTGAACCCCAGCTGCTGATAAAATCGGATTGCTTTTCCCATGTCACGAACGATTACTCCAACCATGTCTAATTTCATGTTGTTTCCTCCTTTCGCTTTATTTATTCTTCACTTCCAAAACTTCTTGAGCTGTAGGCATCCCCGTTTGAGCACCGACTTTTTGAACGGCGATCGAAGCACCGATGTTTGCGATTTGAATCGCTTCTCTTAGAGCTGCTTTCTCACTCAGCATTTGTGCAAGGATACCGTTAAATGTATCTCCTGCGCCAGTCGTGTCTTCTGCTTTTACTTGTCTGGATGGGATTTTGACGAGTTTGCCTTGTTCGATATAGGCAACACCTTCTTTGCCTAACGTCAAAACTAATTGGCTGTCATATTGCTCTGTCCATTTTATCATTTTTTGTTCTAACTCGCTATCTTCTATCTCTGAGCAACCTAAAAGCTGAGCGAATTCCGTTTCATTTGGCGTGATCAGATCTGCATATGCCAGTAGTTCCTCTGCTTCTTCTGAAAAAGGTGCAGGATTCAAGATCGTGTACACATCGGCTTCTTTTGCTAACTGCAATGCTTTTTTCACAGCAGCGATCGGTGTTTCCAGCTGCACCAGCAAGCAATCCGCTTCTTGAATCAGCTCTTTGTACTTCTTGATATCTTCTACCGTTATTTTCCCATTTGCACCATCTGCTACTACAATAGCATTATCAGCAGGAAGTTTGAAAACGGCTGCCATACCAGAGGGAACATCCTGTTTTTCGATGATTCCCGAGGTGTCGATCGCTTCTTTCTCCAACTGCGCTACGAGTTTTGTGCCAAATGCATCGTTCCCGACGGCTCCGACCATTTTAACTTCTGCTCCCATTCGGGCGGCAGCAACGGCTTGGTTCGCACCTTTGCCTCCATATAAATAATTTGTTTCTTTCGCTAGCACTGTTTCTCCCGTGCTAGGCATTTCTTTGATTTTCATTACAATATCCATATTCAGGCTTCCGACAACCACAACTTTTCCCATCGATTTGCTCCTTACTACTACTTAAGATTTAATGTAAAAATAAAAATGAAAGTATCAGCATGATCACTGTCCCGCCAATCATCGGCACGGATGTCCGTTTCACGATATTGATCGGATTTTCTTTCGTTGTACCAGCGATGATGACGATAACTGCAGCTACTGGCGAAACCGCACGCAATAAGTTGCCGGCCATTCCCATTGGGATACTAAGCATGACCGCACTGATTCCAGCTGCTGCCGCGAGTGGTACCATTAGTGGAATCATCGCATAGAATAATGCTGTACCGCTGCCGCTGATCAAGACGATGATCGCTGTGAATAAGACCATGATGATTGGTAAAATATATCCAGCTCCAGATAACGACGTCATCGTTTTCTCAAGCTGCTGCATGATCCCGATCGATGTCAATCCTGCGACAAAAATCGAAGCTGCAACAAGCAATGCCACGATTCCCATCGCATTTCCCATTCCTTTGAAAAAGTTTTCCGTATTTTGCAGTACTTCTTTTCCTCTGCGTTTGGAGATCAGTTCGACAAGGATCGCTACTAAAAAGCTGATCAATGTGACGACTTCTACACCGATTGTCAATTTACTATGAAAAACAGTATTGCTGATGAAGACGATGATCAAAAGCACGATCGGTAATAATGGAAGTAAGCCATATACAAATTTATATAATCCAGATCCTTCTATCGGCTTGATTTCCTCTAATTCAATTTCTGTGTGATCTGCTTCGTGCTTTTTCAGCTGATCGCGTTTATCACAATATTTTTGCCAAAACATGTGGATAAATGCAATGATGATGAGCGTCGGGATCGAGATGATCGCATGATACTGAATCACGTATTCTGTGACTGACATGTTCAACTGCTGTGCGACGGCAACATTATCTGCACCCAATGGTGACGGCATGATCGTCGCTGTCGTTGCAATGATCCCTGCGGCTGTCAGTGTACTCATATTGGCTTTCTTTAAAACTGGATATAAAGTCGCAAGTAAAATGATCGCCAAATTAGAAGCACTTGGGATAACGAGGGATAGTAAGTTTCCGAGTAAAAAGACGATTGGGATCAATACATAGGTTGATTTTACTCTTTTTAACGGTTTTGTTAAAGCATATACAGTAACATCATTTGCTCCAATTGCAGACATATATGCACTATACCCACCTAATAGCAGAATAACCAATCCCGCTTGAGAGAACGTCGCTTTGAACTGCTCAACGATCGCCATGATCGGGTCAATAATCGCATACCCAGTTTCACCTGGAATCGATTTTCCCATCAAAACGGCCACATACATCAGTAGCAAGCCGACTGCTAACAAGGTGATTTTGATATCGTATTTCTTTAATAACATGTAAAGGACTGCTGCAACGGCTAAAACGCCTATTCCATACACCAAAACTTGTTCCATATCTTTTCCTCCCTAAATACAATTCTTGATTCGTTTTAACATCCATGCTTTGAAACGTGCTTCATCCACGTCGATGCAAACGTTTGCATTTGCGGGTTTACCAAGGTATCCTTTTAGATCTACGATCGTAGCACCGGCTGTATATTCTCCAGTCGTTTCGATGCCAACAAACGTTTCTGCAATTGTAAACATCTCAGGTTCCAGCAGATAAGCAACTGCACAAGCATCATACATTTTTAATCCTGTCGTGAAACTGCCGCCACGATATTTTTTAAAAAGCTGATACATCATATCGCCGGTTTTTCCAAGCGTCTTGATGATCTCGCTGTCTTCTGGCAGAACGAGTGCCTTCCAGCCAACATCAAGCGGAGCTACAGCAATAGGTAAACCTGCTTCAAAAACGATTTTGGCTGCTTCCGGATCAACAGCAATATTGAATTCTGATAGCACGCCTTTATTTCCTCTTCCGGTAGAGCCGCCCATGATCACGATCTCGGCGATTTTTTCTTTGACAGCAGGATAGGTAGAAAATAGCAGGGCGAAGTTTGTAAGTGGACCGATCCCTACTAAAGTCATTTTTTCTTCCGAAGCCATGATCGTATGATACATTTCTTCCACGGCATGCCTTCCGGTCAATAAATGTTCCGCCGCCGCTGGGAAATCATAACCATCCATCCCGGTACTACCATGAATATCACTTGCATCTACCACTTCCCGCATCAAAGGCTGATAAGCACCAGCTGCAACTGGGATCTCTTTTTCAAAGAAAGCCATTAATTTCAATAAATTAGTGGTTACTTTTGCCAAGGAAACATTTCCTGAAACCGTAGTCAGCAAGCGGACATCCAGTTCTTCTGCGTACAAAGCGATCGCGATCGCCACTGCATCATCGATTCCCGGATCTGTATCGATAATAATTGGTCGTGCGGTTAAATTCGTCATTTCTTCACTCCTATTCTTTTGGTAAAGCGCTTTATCACTGCACATGACTTGATAAAGCGCTTTATCTTTCTAGAAACAATCTACCATTTTTTGAAAACGCTGTCAACCCTGTTTTAGAAAGCGCTTCAAAAAATGGCATTTACTTACTTGTGGTGATTTGTTTAACACTTTGATTTTTGATGAGTACTGGCTTGATTTTGATTTGTTTTGCTTTGCTTGCCCGTTTGTCGGTCAGCCGTTTGACCAAAAGATCAGCCGCAGTTTCGCCCAATAGATCAATATTTTGATCAATCGAAGTCAGCGAGATCGATACGATTTTGCTGAACGCTAAATTATCATAACCAATCAGAGAAAGATCCTCTGGAATCTGCAAGTGTGCTTCCTGTGCTTGTTTAATGACGCCGTATGCGATCAGATCGCTTGCCGCAAAAACTGCTGTAACAGCTTTATTTTCCACAAGTGGTGCAGCAGCTGTGTATCCTTCTTCAAACTTAAATGCTGCATCGATCTCCCAATCGGCTGCGATCGGCAAATCAGCTTCCTGCATAGCGCGCCGATAACCTGCCAGACGTTCTCTACCATTCGCTGTTTTCATCGAGGTGATGCACGCGATTTTTCTATGTCCGTTTTCGATCAAATGTTTTGTTGCTAAAAAGCCACCCAATTCATCATCGGCGGAAACTTGATTGTAAGCGGGATTGGCAATGGTTCGGTCAAGCAGAAGGACCGGGATCCCTGTCGCCGTGAGTAATTTATCAAATGCCTCACTATTTTCGGAGGATTCATTGGAAGCAATCACGATCAGCGCATCCGCTCCACGATTCAAAAGCAACTGGATCAGATCACGTTCGCTTTCTGCTTTATCATCAGTATTGACAACGATCGTCAAGTAATCATATTTGCGCAGCTCGTCGTCGATCTTTTTCGCGAGGGCTGCAAAGTAAGGATTGGTGATGTCTGGAAGAATGAGTCCAATTGTATTTGTTTTTTTCATTGCCAGACCGCGGGCAGCAAAATTCGGAACATAGCCATGTGCCTTTGCGATTTTTTTGATTTCCTGCCGCTTTGCTTCCGATATTCTGGAAGGAGCGTCATTCAAAACTAAAGAAGCAGTTGTTTCCGATACATGTGCCATTTGGGCAATATCTTTCAACCTGATTTTCATAAATACTCCCTTCATTCGTTATGTAAGAAGGCGCAAAGGCTGGTGACCATTTGCGCCGGGATCATCTACTTGCTAAAAACGCAGTAAATACATCGATTGCGAAAGGAATCGCTGCTTCATCCGGATCAAGTTTCGCATGGTGGAGACCATATTCGGAATCAACACCAAGCCAGCACATCGCTCCTTTGATCTCCGCTAAAAAGTAGCCGAAATCTTCCCCTGTCATTGCAGCTTTGGCGGGCACATAACTGCCTGGAAATTTTGTTTCCAAAAAACGGATGAATTCCGCAGTTTCTTTTTCCCAATTCGCAACTTGATAGTAGCTCGAACCGGGAAGAAACTCAATGCTGCAATCATATGCTTCAGCAAAGCCACGCGCCATTTGTTTCAGCCGTTTCCAAATCAGCTTCATCGTTTCCGGATCGGCGGTGCGGATCGTCCCTTCGAGTAGTGCTTCTCCTGCAATTGCATTTTGAGCACTCCCGCCCTGGATCTTTCCGATCGTTATCAAGGCGTTATCCATAGGATCGATATTACGGCTGACAATCGTCTGTAGCTGCGTGACGAAACTACTAGCTGCAACGACCATGTCATTGGCTAAATGTGGATAAGCGGCATGTCCGCCTTTTCCTTTGAATTGGATAAATAATTCGGAAGTATTGGCAAACAAGAGTCCCGGTTTGATCGCGATCTCGCCTACTTGATACTCCGGAGCGATATGGAGGGCATAAATCTCGTCAGGTCTAAATGCTTGGAAAACTTCACTTTCCAGCATTGGTTTCGCTCCGCCTGGACCTTCCTCTGCCGGCTGAAAAATGAAAACCAGATTTTGGATAGGCTGATGCGTAGCGAAATATGTGAGCACGCCCATTGCAATGCTCATATGTAGATCATGTCCGCAAGCATGCATATTACCAGGCATTTTGGAGGCAAACGGCAAACTGGTCTCCTCCTGGATCGGCAAAGCATCCATATCCGTACGATAGCCAATTGTCTTTTCTGGGCTGCTGCCATTCACTTTTACCAATATGCCGGTCCGCCATGTCGCCACTTCCAGAAACGACTGATCTAATTGCTCGATTTGAGCTAGTAATCGTGCTTGCGTTTGCTGTTCCTTGAAACCAAGTTCCGGGATCTGATGCAGTTCTCTTCGCAAGGAAATAAATGCTTCGTTTGTCACCTGTCTCGCTCCTTTTAAAAAAATGAGATACGAAAATGGCAAGGTTCCCCATTTTCATAACTCATCTTTGTGTTTATAATTGACGTAATTCCTGCATGATCTCTGTTTTAGAGGATGTCTTCGCATCGATGTCTTTTAATTTGCGTGCCGGGATCCCAGCTACAACCGTATAAGGTTCGACATCTTTCGTTACGACTGCGCCTGCAGCAACGACTGCACCTTTACCAACCTTTACACCTTCCAAAACGACTACATTTGCCCCAACGACAACATCGTCTTCGATCACAACCGGCTGCGCGGATGGCGGTTCAACTACACCTGCTAAAACACTACCGGCACCAATGTGACAGTTTTTACCAACTGTTGCTCTTCCACCTAGTACAACGTTCATATCGATCATTGTTCCTTCACCGATCACAGAGCCGATGTTGATGCTCGCACCCATCATGATAACAGCATTGTCGCCGATCGTCACTTGGTCGCGGATGATTGCTCCCGGCTCGATCCGTGCATTGATATTTTTCATATCTAGCAAGGGGATCGCCGAGTTGCGGCGGTCATTTTCGATCACATAATCCGCTATGTACGTTTTGTTATTTTCCAGCCATTCGGAAATAACGCTCCATTCTCCGAAAACAGTCCCGCTATTTCCTGAAAGAAATGTTTTTATCTCAGCCGGAAAAGTTACTTTTTCCAGATCGCCTTTCAGATAAACCTTCACTGGTGTTGCTTTTTTACTATTTTGAATAAATGAAATAATTTGATGTGCATCCATTTGTTCCATAAATGATATTCCCCTTTCTATTTTGGCTCCCTTTAGTTTGCCACAGCTTCTTTATTCATTCAAGAATTTTTTTGTGATTTCCAAAAATGCAGCAACTTGTGGGAGTTCTAGTGACTGTTCGTACGTAAGCAAATGGGATTCGCGGCTCAGTACAGTCCCGTCTTTTTCTTTCAATTCGATTTTGTTGATACTTTGTTCCATCCCTTGGATCGTTGCTTCAGGCAAGATCGCAAAGCCGATCCCATTTAATGCCATCTGCCGGGAAGTTTCCATTTGATCCATCAGCATTGCTTGACGAGGTGTTTTTCCAAAATTCCGCTGCCAATAGTCTTGGATGACTTGATGATAGTTGGAGTCACTTCTAAATTGGATAAACGGCCGTTCCGTGCGTACGACTTCTTCTAATGAAGTGATTTCCGTGTCGACCAGCACCAATTTATCGGTGAATAATAGTTTTTTGACGCTTTTCCAATTTGTGTTTCCTCGGACGATTCCAATGTGGACATTTCCAGCCGCTAATTGTCCAGAAACATCACTGCTCCAGCCAGTAATAACAGAAATTTTCACATTCGGATAGGTGGCTGTAAATAATTTCAACACTTTTGGTAGCCATGTTTGTGCTGCAACACTTGCACAAGCAATCCGCAACGTTCCGCGAACAACGCCATTCAGGCTTTCCAGCTGTTCTTGGATCTCGCGTTCACGTTCGATCACGCTACCTGCGTGGGCAATGATCGCTTCTCCTTCTGGCGTAAGCAGCAGTCCTTTTTGCGTACGAATGAAAATCTTCGTATTCCAGCGGCTTTCAATGGTTTGAAGGCGCTGAGACAAAGCAGGCTGGCTTAGAAACAACTTTTCTGCACTTTTCCGCATATTGAGTTCATCTGCTAAACAAACCAAAAGTTCGTACTCTGTTACGATCATTTACTTCCCTCCACTGGACTATGGATAAAACGATTCACTTGTTTTAAAATGATTCGTCTGGTAATAATTCCCTTAAATTCGCGCACTTGATCGACCACACATAAAAATGGCTGATCCACAAGTAGACGAAAGATTTTTTCTTTGTTGCTAGTATCTTCAATAATGGGGAAATCAGTCTGCATCACTTCTTCGACTTTCAGTTCTCCCAACTTTTCATATTCGATCCGTTCAAGTCCTAATATCGCATCGGTGATCATTGCCGCACTGATCAATCCGTGAAGTTTGTACTCAAAATCCAGGACAGGAATGACAGAATAACCGCATTTCGTAAGGACAAGTAGCGCATGTTCGAGATTATTGCCGATTTGGACGTGTGCTACTTTCTCTGCTGTTATCATAGATTCTTCAAGTGAATTTCCAAGTAAATCATTAAATTGTTCAGAGATCATGGGAATCTCCCTCTTCCTTTTCATATATAATAAAATGTATATGGAGCAATCTATCTGCTAACCTTTATTTTACCATAAAACAAACTTTTATTATCGGATTAACCTATAAAATAGCAAAAAAAATAACCGAGGGTCACTCGGTTATCACGTTTACTCGTTTTCTTGCAGTGTTTCGAAAATTTCAATTGCCGTCATATCAATATCATCAAATGGATATTTACTGTTCGTCGCATAAATTTCCACTTCAAAAGAATTAGAAGCACGGAAAAAACTTACTTCGCAGACTGGATTACCGTTTTTCTCAAAACGACGGGATTGTGTTTCTGAAGTTTCATCTTCCTGCATGGCATGTAAACGTTGGATAATTCCCATTAACTGAGACACATTACATTCTCCTCTCAAATCAAATGGCGTTTTAAGATAAAAGTCAAGACCCCAAGCCTTATACTAGCTTATTTAAAGATCGCCTGTTCTACTTCATTATACTATCAAATTTTAGCGCATAAGGCACGTATAACGCAAGCTATCTGAAAGAATTCAGAATACGCAATTTTTTCCAAAGAAAAAACTTGAAAGTATGAGGACTGCTGTATAGCCATCTTCGGCTATCAGTAAGACCGACTTCAAGTTTTAGAACGTTCAATTTTTTTTATCGACAATTCCTTGTTTCATCATTTTGACTGCACGGATAACCATTTTCGTGCGGTGGAAACCTTGTACACATATCGTTTGTTCTCCTTTGATTATGTATACTTCCCCCCATGAAGCTGTTGGTTTAAAGCCGTACGTATATATTTTAAGCAGACCGTCTTTGGTCGGGAAAAATATCGCTTCACATTTTTCTAGACTTTGCATCTATCAGCACCTCTTCCTATCTGCAAATGAAAATGATTATCATTATTAAAGTAATTGTATCTTATCTTACTAGAAAGCGCAAGAAAAATTTTGGATAATTGTCAGATTGTTTGCTTTTTTCTATTAATAAGTTATAATAACGAATGGAATGACAAATTTTGGAAGAGGTGATGAGGATGGAGTTTGAGACAGAAACGATCGCAAGAGCCGTTTTTATTATAAATCGGCATAGTAAAACAGCACTAGATACGCGATTTTTATATCAGCTAAAAAAAGCAGCACTGCTCAAATTGTTGGCAGAAAAACGCGCGCAAAAAGTCGGGCTACAGTTTTCTAAAAACCCGAAACATTGCTATCAACACTCCACTGTGCTTATCGCCTGCCAAGACTTCCTTTTTCACTTGCCAGCCGACAAACAAGATCTGCTTTCGTTGAAACACCTTGGCGCTCAGCAGAGCATCCATAAAAAGCATGATTTCCATATGTCATTATCGCGCGCCAAATTTATCATTCAAAATTATACAGATACCCAGACTCAAACACCTCGGAAAAAGCCTACTTATCAAAGTACCTGCCCGTATTTCAATTAATTATGGTATGATAGGTGGGAACAAAAATAAATGGGGTGTCATGAGATGTCAAAAGCAATTCGTGCCTCTTTGGACAAGATCCAAATGAGCGGCATTCGCAAATTTAATAACCGGGTCTCTTCAATCGATGGTATCATCAAACTAACTTTAGGAGAACCAGACTTTCCGCCGCCTGAGCATATCAAACAAGCGGCTATTCATGCGATCGAAACTAATTTTACCAATTACACACCGAATCAGGGAGATCCTGAATTATTGGAAGCGGCGGAGCACTATTTTACCGAAAAATATCATTTGCCTTTCCATAAAGAGGAGATCATTGTGACAGTTGGGGCGACAGAAGCGATCGCGATCGCGCTGCAGACGATTTTAGAAGCAGGTGATGAAGTGATCTTGCCTGATCCAATCTATCCCGGCTACGAGCCACATATCGTTTTAGCCGATGCGCTACCAGTCAAAGTCGATACTACTGAAAGCCATTATAAATTGACAGCCGAAGCATTGCGAGCGGCGATCACACCAAAAACAAAGGCAGTTATCCTGCCCTATCCTTCCAATCCGACCGGAGTTACGATGTCAAAAGCGGAGTTAGCGGAAATTGCTGCTGTTTTAGAAGGAACAGGAATTTATCTGCTTGCCGATGAGATCTACAGCGAACTTACTTACTTCCCAGACGGTCACTATTCGATCGCTAATCTATTGCCGGAGCAAACCATCGTTGTAAATGGACTTTCGAAGTCACATGCCATGATCGGCTTTCGAATCGGATTCCTCATGGCGAATAAGCGTTTGATCACCGAAATGTTGAAGGTTCATCAATATACAGTCACCTGTGCCAGTTCGATTTCACAAAAAGCCGCACTGGAAGCTCTGACAAACGGAAAAGAAGATGCCGTGTTGATGCGGACAGAATATGCATCGCGGGCTCAGTTCATCGAAGACCGTTTGAAAAAAATGGGATTCGAGATCATTCCTCCTGACGGCGCATTTTACTTTTTTGTAAAACTTCCTGATACTGTGCCGCTTGATTCATTTGACTGGGCCGTGAAATTAGCAGAGGAAGCGAAAGTAGCAGTCGTTCCGGGAGAGGCGTTCTCGGTAAATGGTTCTCGTTACTTCCGGCTTTCTTATGCAGCATCTTTCCACTTGCTGGTTGAAGCAATGGAACGCATGGTTGCGTTTATGGAAAAACAAGATTATTGATTAAAAAGAACCGCTCCGAAGCATAACCCGGAGCGGTTCTTTTTAATTGGTATACCACTTATGAAATTCGCGTTTAAAGATGCTCATTCGTGTCGCATCTTGATAAGCGCCATTGACATAAAACTCTTCCCGCAAGACGCCTTCTTTAGTAAAGCCCATCTTTTCATAGATATGGATGGCCTTTTCATTGAAATTGCTGACGATCAGATACACTTTATGTAGATTCAAAATTTGAAAAGCGTATTGTAATGCTTTGTAGATCGCCTGTTTTGAAAAACCATTGCCTTGATAATTCGGCGAGATGATGATCTGCAGCTCAGCTTTTCGATGAATATAATCTAACTCGACTAATTCGATCAAGCCGACATATTGCTCCTCATTTGTTATGATGAAGCGGCGTTCCGTGTCATCATGGATATGCTTATTGTATAAACTCTCGAGTTCCGCAAAGGATTCATACGGTTCTTCAAACCAATAAGACATGATCGAATAATTATTGTTGAGTGAATGAATAAAGGAGAGATCTTTGTGTTCTAATGGTTTTAGTTTGATTGTTGTTTCCATAATTTGTGCTCCTTTTTCTTAACGGTAATAATGGATCAGTGCCTGCGTTCCCTTTTCACTTAACCCATTATCAGCAAGTTTTTGATACATTTGTTCGGCAAGTTCTAGTCCAGGCAGTTTCAACTCCATTCGTTTCGCTTCATCAAGTGCGATCCGCATATCTTTGATAAAGTGTTTGATGAAAAAGCCTGGTTCGAGATCGTCTTTGATAACCCGCGGTGTCAAATTGCTAAGCGACCAACTTCCAGCTGCTCCCGATTGGATCGATGCAAGCACCGTATTTGGATCAAGTCCCGCATTTTCAGCATAAAATAGCGCTTCTGTCACACCGATCATATTGGAAGCAATCGCGATCTGATTGACCATTTTAGTATGCTGCCCAGCCCCTGGACCACCTTGCAGTTGAATCGTTTTCCCCATCACTTCAAATAATGGCCGCGCCTTTTCAAATGCTTCTTGTGTGCCTCCAACCATGATTGAAAGCGCTCCATTTGCTGCGCCGATATCACCGCCGGAAACGGGTGCATCCAGCGCCAAAACGCCTTTTTCTCCAGCTTCTTCGGCGATTCTAGCTGCAAGTGTCGGCGAAGAAGTCGTCATATCAATAGCAAGTTTCCCTGCTGCCAAATTTTCAAGCAGTCCACCTTCTTCCAAATAGATCGTTTCAACATCAGACGGATAGCCGATCATAGTGATCACAACATCCACATTTTGAGCAATTGCTTGCGGTGTTTCTTTCCAGATCGCGCCATGACCAAGCAGTCCGGCTGCTTTTGCTTTTGTACGCGTATAAACATGAAGTTCATGCCCTGCTTTCAATAAACGGTACGCCATACTAGACCCCATTACGCCTGTTCCGATAAATCCGATTTTCGTCATTTCAACTTCACTCCTTCATAAGTGACCCGCGATCACATAAATACTAAATGCTGCCAATAGCAGGATCAGTACCGTGATGTGGGCTTTTCGATATAAAAATAATACAGCGATAAATTCTCTAAGCAGCGCAGTCGGTAAATAATAAAGTGCCGTTTTCCCGCCGATTCCTTGCGCATCTAATCCTGCTTTTCTCGCATAGATGCTGGCACGGAAAAGGTGAAAGTTATTGGTAACAAATACGCTTTTGAAGTTTTTTTGGATCGAGGTCATCAGCTTTTTCGAGAACTGCATGTTTTCTTCGGTGTTCGTAGAGTCTGCTTCCATGAAAATTTGTTCTTTCGGAATCCCTTTATCGATCAAATAAGCTTGCATCGCTCTAGCTTCTGCTATTTCTTCATTCGGCCCCTTACCGCCGGAAACGATAAACGTAGCAGTCCGTCCGCGTTTTTTCTGCTGCTTCCGATGAAATTGGATCGCTTTATCCAGCCTGTTCGCCAATAGTTGCGGTACTTTTTTCCCTTTCAAACCACAGCCTAGCACGATAATAAAATCTTTATTCAAGCGCGGTCCATTGTATTGATAGATAATGGTCGACAGCAAGAAGGAAACGAGTAAGAAAGTGACATAGGCAATGATTATCAAAAGCCCGAGAACGATATTTTCTAACCACGTATCTGGATGCGCGAGCAGTACCGTCAAAACACCGATCACAATAATCAATACCGCAAAGCCTGCTAGCATCGGCAACATGTTGGCAAGGCGCCGTCCTTCTTTTTTCACCATGTTCGTGCCATTTAAAATCAACATAATGGCGATTCCGATTACAAAGAAGGGCAATAAACTAAGCAGCAACAATAAGATCGCGCTGGTAACAATCGTGACGATTTGGTTATCAAACGCATATAGCTGCAACAAAATTGCGATGACCAATAAGAAGATTCCTGCTGTAAGCACCATACCGTTGATTATTCTTCTCTTTTCCCAGATATGCAGCAGCAAAAAGCCGATCAGCAGACTTAAAGCTAGTATATACATCAACGCGACATCCCCACTATCCTTTTCTTTTATTATACCTTGCTATTGAGCAGAAATTCAACATTCAGCCATGTTCAGTCTTTTGTTCGTACCAAACGGAGTGCATTCAGTACGACAAGTACCGCAGCTCCTGAATCACTTAAAACCGCCATCCAAAGTGTCATCCAGCCTGGGAAAACCAGTGCGAACGCTAATGCTTTTATGATGATCGCAAAAATGATATTTTGCTTGATGATCTGCATCGTGCGCTTACTTAGCCGAAATACAAAAGGTAACTTTTCCAGACTTTCTGCCATTAGAACAACATCTGCCGCTTCCATCGCTGTATCTGTTCCTGCGCCTTTGACAGCTATTCCCAAATCTGCTGCTGCCAAAGCTGGAGCATCATTGATCCCATCGCCGACCATGGCTACATGGTGTTTCTTCTGCATCGCTGCAATACTGGTCATTTTATCTGCGGGCAGTAGTTCTGCATATACGTGGTCGATTGCTGCTTGTTTTGCGATCACTTCAGCCGTCTGCTGATTATCGCCTGTCAGTAACATTTTCTCTTTGATCCCTAGCAGATTTAATTTATTCATTACGGTAGGAAGATCTTCACGAAGCTCATCTGCGACACCGATGATCCCAATGAGCTCGGTCAGCGTACCAATTGCGATCACTGTCTGTCCTGCTTGTTTCTGAGCTTCGATATGCTGGCGCTGCACTTCTGTCAAAGTTTCCTCATAATGAGCTGGCTTTCCGGCGAAATAACGCTCGTTCGCTATTATGGCGGTCACACCGTTGCCGACTTGGTTGCGATGATCTTCACTGTCCAACGGCTGTAGACTTCTTTTTTCACTTTCGGCTAAAATTGCAGCTGCTAGTGGATGCGAAGAATATTGTTCGAGCGTGTAAGCCAGTTGGAGCAGTGTTTCTTCTGAGCCAGAAAATACTTCTACCGCTGTTACTCTTGGTTTTCCTTTAGTCAGTGTCCCTGTTTTATCGAATGCCACCGCCGAAATTTTACTTGCTGCTTCAAGCGCTGTTCCACCTTTTACCAACACGCCGTTCGATGCAGCCCGTCCGATCGCAGAAACGATCGCTACTGGCGTGGAAATCACTAAGGCGCATGGACAAGCGATAACGAGCAGTTCCAACCCTTTATAGATCCATTCATTCCAGCTGCCGATGCCTACCAGTGGCGGCACGATCATCACAGCGAAAGCAAGTAGGAATACAATTGGTGTATAGATAGCTGCAAACTTGTCGATGAAAGCTTCTGTAGGCGCCTTTTTCGCTTGCGCTTCTTCTACTAAGTGAATGATCTGGGCGATTGTACTTTGATCTGCTGTTTTTGTCACGCGAATTTTCAAAAGCCCTTCTTCATTGATCGTACCAGCGAAAACTTGATCTCCTGCCTGTTTACTTACCGGTATCGATTCGCCTGTGATCGGCGCTTGATTTATGAAAGAGTTGCCCGACTGGATAATGCCATCTAAGGGTATTTTGTCGCCTGCCCTTACTAAAACGATCGTCCCAATAGCGACTGCTTTGATTGGTCGACTCACTGTTTCCCCATTTTCTACAATGATCGCTTCTTTGGGTGTCAGTTTCATTAAATTACGAAGTGAGGTCCGGGTGGTTTCAATGGAACGGTTTTGCAAGTAAGAGCCGATCGCAAATAACCATACTACCGTCGCGCCTTCTGACCATTCTCCAATGAGAACTGCTCCAATCGCAGCGGCGGACATCAATACATTCATATCCAGTGACCTTGCTCGGATCGCATAAATGGCGCTTTTAGCAGGATGAAAACCGCTGATCGCTAAGCAGAGTAGAAAAAAGACTGCTGCTGTGGTTGGTGCATGAAAGAGATATGTAGCCAAGAAGCCACCAAAAATCGCTACAGTAGCAGCCAAAAGCGGTGCATGCTTCCGCCATTTCGAGTTCTCTGTGTGTGTTTCAGCTTCTTTTGCTAAGGTTGCCGTATAGCCCAGCTTTGCCACTTTATCAGCAATGATCTCTGCTGTGGTCGTATGTCTGACAACCATTTCCCCAGAAGCAAATTGGACGTCGGCACTTTCGACATCCGCTAACTGCTTGATGCCTTTTTCAATCGTTTTGGCGCAATTTCCACAGTCCATACCGTCAATTCGGAAAGTCTCAGCTTGAATGTCAGCATCTATTATTCCATAACCAAGCCGCTCCACTTGTTTTGGTACTGCAGTGAATGCTGCTTTGTCTTCAGCTTCGACTTCCAGTTTTCCGGAAGTGAATTGTACCGAAGCAGCTTTGATATCGGGAAGTTTTGCCAGCCCTTTTTCAATTGTCTTCGCACATGATGAACAGTCCATGCCAGTAACTTGATAAAACTTTTTGTAATTTGCTGTCATTGTCGCTTCACTCCTTAATCAATGTCATATTCGCATGTTTCTAAGTCTGTGTGGATGTCTGCAACGATCCCGTCTAGCAGCGCCAACATCGTTTTGATTTTATCATTGGTGATTTTATAATAAACAAACTTGCCAATGTTCTCTTTTTCTACCAGGCCACAGCCTCTCAAACAAGCAAGGTGCTGGGAGATATTTGATTGAGTGCCTTTTACTTGTGTGACGATCTCACCCACACTTAATGGTTCAACTTTCAATAATTCTAAAATTTGAATGCGTATCGGATTAGAGAACGCATGGATCAATTTTAAACGCAATTCATTTTCGTTCACAAGAAGCCCTCCTTATATCAATTTCTACTAATATGTTTATATTAGCATATAAGAATTTATAACACAATAAAAAAGTGCGAACTCCAATGAGTCCGCACTTTTAACAGATTATTTATTCTGCTATATATTTTTCAACTAATGCAACAACTTCTTCAGCTGTTGATTGATTCAATGCTTCTGCTGCTAATTTTTCCATATCGCTCTTGTTTAAACGTTTAAGCAAGGAACGAGATTTCAAAATGCTGGAAGCACTCATCGAAAATTCATCTAAACCTAGTCCTAGTAACAATGGGACTGCAGTTTGATCACCTGCCATCTCCCCACACATACCAGTCCATTTTCCTTCTTTGTGAGAAGCATCGATCACGTTTTTAACTAAACGTAAGATCGATGGGTTATACGGTTGGTATAGGTAAGAAACACGTTCGTTCATGCGGTCAGCTGCCATTGTGTATTGGATCAAGTCATTTGTTCCAATGGAGAAGAAATCAACTTCTTTAGCAAACTGATCAGCAAGAACTGCCGCAGCAGGAATCTCGATCATGATACCTAATTCGATAGAGTCGGAAACTTCTACTCCATCAGCTATTAATTTTTTCTTTTCGTCTTCTAAAATTGCCTTTGCATCGCGGAATTCGCCAACAGTAGCAATCATCGGGAACATGATCTTAAGGTTTCCAAAGATGCTAGCACGGAGTAACGCGCGCAATTGTGTGCGGAATAGATCCTCGTTTGCAAAGCAAAGACGGATCGCACGGAATCCCAAGAATGGGTTCATTTCTTCCGGCAAGTCTAAATAAGGGAGTGTTTTATCTCCACCGATATCAAGTGTACGAACAACAACAGATTTTCCTTCCATGCCGGAAAGAACTGCTTTGTAAGCTTCAAATTGTTCTTCTTCAGTCGGGAAGTTGTCACGACCCATATATAAGAATTCTGTACGGTATAGACCGACAGCTTCTCCGCCGTTAGCAATAACGCCAGTCAAGTCCGTTGGAGTACCGATATTTGCTGCAAGCTCAACATGAACACCGTCTTTAGAGACCGTTTTTTCATTTTTAAGCTTTTCCCATTCTGCTTGCTGTGCAGCAAAATCTGTTTGTACTTTACGGTAATGTGCTAATTGTTCTTCTGTTGGATGGATGATCACGTTACCTTCAAGGCCATCGATGATCACCATATCATTTTTTGCTACATGATGCGTTACTTCTTTTGTTCCCACGATCGCAGGAATTTCAAGCGAACGAGCCATAATAGCGGAATGTGATGTACGTCCGCCAATGTCTGTTACAAAGCCCTTCACGAAATTGCGGTTCAATTGTGCTGTATCAGAAGGAGTTAAGTCCTCTGCCACAACAACAACTTCTTCGTCAATCAGAGAAGGATTTGGAATAGAAACACCTAATAAGTGGGAAAGTACCCGCTTACGTACGTCACGAATATCAGCTGCGCGTTCACGCATATATTCGTTGTCCATCCCTTCAAACATTGCGATAAATGTATCCGTCGTATCATGTAGTGCAGATTCAGCGTTTACATTGCTCGATTTGATCGCTTCTTCAATTGGTCCTACCAATTCAGGATCGTTAAGTACTAAAAGATGTGCATCAAAAATCTGTGCTTTATCTTCACCTAAATCTTCAGCTGCTTTATTACGAATCTTTTCTAACTCTTGTTTCGAAATTGCAACTGCATCTTGAAAACGTTTTACTTCACTTTCAACATCAGCCACCTCTGATTTTTCAAAAGAAAGATCAGGTTCCACGAGTAGATAAGCTTTCGCAATTGCAATCCCATCAGATGCTGCGATACCTTTCAACTCTTTAGCCATTATTCAGCCAAGCCTTCTTTCTTCAGCACTTCCGTTAGTCCTTCGATTGCTTCTTTTTCGTCGCTACCATCTGTATAGATAGTAATGTCAGCACCTTTGCCAATACCTAAAGACATAACGCCCATGATAGATTTAAGGTTTACTTTTTTACCAGTATACTCAATTTGTACATCCGAGCTATATTTGCTAGCTGCTTGCACTAAAAGTGTTGCGGGGCGAGCGTGAATACCTGTTTCATCGATTACTACAAAACTTGCTTGTTCCATATTAACATTCTCCTTCATAAAGAAATTTATTTAGTAACCTTTTAGACCAAAA
This sequence comes from Listeria grayi DSM 20601, assembly GCF_000148995.1. GTDB lineage: Bacteria > Bacillota > Bacilli > Lactobacillales > Listeriaceae > Listeria > Listeria grayi. The sequence continues at coordinate 381,296 of NZ_GL538352.1, read as the reverse complement.
ATAATCAGTATAAAAGACTATCTCTCAATTAAAAAGCATACCATGTTTTTAGTGTCCTCACAACTTTTTTTACATGTTTTTTTGAGAAAACATGTAAGCAAATCAACTTTGTGCAACCGTTTTAGGTAATGGAGGCGCTCATATGCCTATGATTGCGCTTTTATTCACAATTTAAATTCCCGAAATCGAAAGGGTTATAGTTGCTTTTTAAATCGAAATAGTGCAAACTGAACTTTAATAAGCACTTTTTCAAAAAGGAAGCAGCAGGAAGTGAAATTCGGAGGAGTGGTAATGATGACAAAAGCACAGGTTGGAGATATAATCGAGTTTAAAAATGGATTAACTGGAATCGTAGAAAAATTGAACGAAAATTCAGTTATAGTAGATTTGACTTACATGGAAAACTTTAACGATCTTGATGTCGATGAAAAAACTGTTGTCAATCATAAGAATTATAAAATCATTCACTCAGCTTCTTCCTCAGATGAATCGTAAAACAAAAAGTATATGGTGTAAAAAGCAATAAAACAGGAACCGAGGATAATCTCGATTCCTGTTTTTTCATGTCTGCTTTTCTTCTTTATCTAAACTGATATAAAAACATAACGTAAATAACGCATTTGCGCCAATAATGATCGCAATCGATGACCACAGATCAATGTAAAGCGAGAGGAACACGAAAAAGGCAATAATGATCCAATAAACGATCACGAGCTCTAACTTCAGATCTGGATATTTCAATTTCCCCCACTTATCCGTCAAACTCAGGATAAAGAAAATCAATAAATGCAGAATAAAGCCGAGCAACCACCAATTGATAAAGTCCGATAATTGCAAGACGGTAATACCATTCCCTAGCGCCAACAGATTCTTCGACTGCATCGAGATCGGCTGGATCAAAACTTCAAATATCATGACCATGGTTGCAGCGATGATCGAGTAGATACCGCCACGCAGCCAGTCGATGCTGATTTTCAGCGTGATCTCTCTGGCAATAATGTGCGTCCCAGCGATCATCCCGATCCAAATAAAGCCGAATGTTATTGGTACGCCATAGATATCCAGGCCAAAATGCGCCGCGTAATTCTGTTCTGTGAAACTAAGCTGCATCCACTCGATCGAGACACTCACAATAAACACCAGACTGATCATTGCTAGACCAAGCCCCGTTCCATATTGCATAATGAAAAAAACGAGCGCAAATATCCCCGTCAATACTAAGAATAAAGAATGCAAGGTTGTCAAATGCGGGGGTGTCACATGAAAAGTGATCAAGCAGATATTGATCAAAAACCAGAAAATATATATCCATAGTAGAAATTTATAAATTTTTTCAAGCATTGAATCCTCTCCTGCTTCGCTATATTTCCCTTTCGCCCTTTTAAAAATGAGCAAATCAGCTAGTGCCAAATTTGCTCATTTTGCTACTTCGGTATTTTGATACTTTGACCAACATGAATATTTCCGTCTTGCAAATTATTCGCGGTCATGATTTTTTCTACACCTGCTGCAACTTCGCCTTCTTTATAGTACTTTTGAGCGATAGCAGTAAGTGTGTCACCTGCTTGGACTTCATAAGTCTCAGTCTGTGATTTTGCTTTTTCTTCTTTTTTCGATTTGGGAGCCGCTTTTTTCTTTTTCTCTGCTTGCTTTGGCTTTACTTTATCATGAACAGCTGGTTTTGAATCAGAAAATCCTAAAACGGAAACAAAAGATTTATCTGCTGCAACGCAATAACCAAAGAACATCGTAAGTGCTAGCAATAATGCGCCAAAGAAATAGGAGCTGACATTTTTCTTTTGTGCCGGTGCTCGCTTCATTCCCCTGCTCATACCCTCACCGTTTTTTTGTTCTTCACGGAATTTCTTGATATACGCTTTTTTCTCTTTTTTTGATTTTTTATTAAATTCTTTTACAAAGGCATCATAGTGATCTGCTACTTCTTCTGACGGACCGTCTTCCCGTACCGTACCATAGTGCATCCACACAATTCGATCACACAGCTTTTTCACTTGGCTAAGTGAGTGGCTGACAAAAATGATCGTTTTCCCTTGCGCCTTGAATTCCATCATCTTATCAATACATTTTTGATAGAAAGTTTGGTCCCCAACAGATAATGCTTCATCAATGATCAAAATATCCGGATCCGTATGCACCGAGATCGCGAATCCTAATCTAGATTTCATCCCGCTGGAATAATTTTTGATCGGTTGCGTGATAAAGTCGCCGATATCTGCAAATTCAATGATACTAGGGAGTAGTTTGTCGATCTCTTTGTTACGCATCCCACTCATCAAAAGCTTCAACCGAATGTTGTCAAGTCCTGATAAATTACCTTTTAACCCTGCGGCGATCGCAATCAGCGAAGTCTCGCCATTCACTTCCACCTTCCCTGTCGTAGGGATAATAACACCTGAAATAATGTTGGATAGTGTTGATTTACCTGAACCATTTGTTCCAACTAAACCAACTGTCTCTCCATCGCCGATTCTCAAATTGACATCCCGCAGTGCCCAGAATTTCGAGCGATCCTTTGGGAAAAACATCGCTTTTATCTTGTCGCTTTTGGTCTTCACTAGTTCATACTGCTTGGATACGTGAGAAATTACCACTTTTTCCGTCATTTTTCTGTTTCCACCTTTAATTTAGATAGGTAAATTATTATTTTGCATTCTACAGTCTATCATAAATCCCATCTGAATGCTATATAAATGAGAGAACTCTCATGATATTCGCAGCTCAGTCATGTTACAATAAAATAGTTATAAAGTTTGCTAAAAAACTTTTTTTCGATTAAAGTATTAAATGATTATAAGTTCTATGATTAAAGAGGTGTAAGATTTTTGAAAAGCAACAAGATAGACTATAAACTCATCGCTGGGTTTATACTTTGTGCGCTCCTAATTGCGCTTACTTACCATTATCGTGGTGCATTTTGGTATTTATATGGAGCTTGTACGTTATTTTTAATGAGCTTCGTTATTTTTAATGAGGATCTAGAAAAGAAATCATCTTTTACAAAAAACCTATTTCTAGGTATTGTATCCGGTATTGCTCTCTATGTCGTCTTTTATATTGGCGCCATCCTCTTCAAGGTCCTTCCAGGTGGATTGGATCTATCCGTTAAAAGCGCATTTGCCAAATATTCGACCGACTCCTTATTAATATGGCTATTACTCATTTTCATCATTGTTCCGGGAGAAGAAATATTTTGGCGTGGTTTTGTTTTAGAGCGGTTAAATCATTATTTCCACCCGATCATCGCCGCGATTATCAGCGCTGCGATCCTGGCATTATTTATGTGTGTCAGCAAAAGTATCGCTGTTGTCGTCAGTATTTTCGTTGCTTCCTTAATATGGAATCTACTATATCAATTTAGGAAAAGCGTTATCCTTACCTACTTATCGCACTTAACCTTCATCTTCCTGTTATTAGTAGCTTTACCGCTATACTAACAGCCGAACTGTCAGTGATACAATTTTTGTATTACATAAAAAGAAAGACATTTTTCTATAACAGAAAAATGTCTTTTTTGTGTCTTTTCGCAAATCGTTCTATAAAAATCAAAAAGAGTATTCATATCTCTCCCCTCATGTTATACTTGAAGCAGCCAACAAAAAGGAATTCCGGCTTTTTTATTTGTCAAAAATACCAATTCCAGCTCTATAACGGTTATGGAGAATGTAACAAGGCGTAGTCAAATACTATACGAGAGCTAGGAGATATTAACTTGAATTTCACTGAATTTATGGAGTATATGGACAACCACTTACAATCGCGAGAAACGTTTGTAGTCAATGCGACAGAATACCAAAATGTAAAAAACCGACGAAGAGCCCCTGCAAAACGTTGGAAAGAAGAAAAAATCCAGCGCGCCGTGAACAACATGTGGACAGACCTTCTCAAAACGATTTATAGCCGCATTAAGCCGCTCGTAAAAGCTAGTTCCTCTGAGCCAAAAAAGGAATGGATCAATTATATAGAAGCAAATGAGATACTCGATAGTTTAGATGAATCGATTTATGAGATTGAGTTTGAGTAACTTAAAAAGGACATTTTCTATTTCCGTGGAAATGTTCTTTTTTTTTGAGCAAAACACTTGAAAGTCAAAATAGGTCAGTGTATACTATAGCCATAAGGTCAAAGTTAGTCAAAGTCAACAAGCGCTTTGATCAATTCCACTATTTATAGAGGAGGAAACTTTATGCTATGCGAAAATTGTAAACAAAATCAAGCAACGATACAGTTATATATGAACATCAATGGTCAAAAACAAGAAATACCGTTATGCCAAGACTGCTATCAAACAGTTAAAAATCAAACTAATCCATTTTCAGGCAACTCTCCTTTTGACGATATTTTCCGTCAATTGGGCGGTCTCAATAATGCTAATCAAAGGAACGACTTCCAATCTGGAGGCAGACCACAATCCACGGTTCAAACCCAAACAGCTGGTAATGGTGGCGGCCTTTTAGGTCAATATGGAACAAATCTTACAGCGATGGCACGTGAAAACAAACTAGATCCGGTGATTGGCCGCGATAAGGAAATCAAACGTGTGATCGAGATTCTTAACCGCCGTACAAAAAACAATCCTGTTTTGATCGGTGAACCAGGTGTAGGTAAAACGGCTGTTGTCGAAGGCCTAGCAATTGCGATTGCAGATAAAAAAGTCCCGACGAAATTGTTAGACAAAGAAATCATCTTGCTCGATGTGGCTTCCTTAGTATCTGGTACTGGGATCCGCGGACAGTTTGAAGAAAAAATGAAACAATTGATCCAAGAACTGCAAGATCAGACCAATACGATCCTCTTCATTGACGAAGTCCACACGATCGTAGGCGCTGGCTCCGCAGAAGGTTCGATGGATGCTGGTAACATTCTAAAACCAGCATTAGCACGGGGTGACATACAAATGGTCGGTGCGACAACCTTGAAAGAATACCGTCAAATCGAGAAAGATGCTGCTTTAGAACGACGCTTCCAGCCTGTAACGGTCAACGAACCAAGTGCCGCTGACACGATTACGATCTTGAACGGATTAAAAGAACGTTATGAGGATTATCATGAAGTCGCTTATTCGAAAGAAAGCCTCGATGCCGCTGTCAACTTGAGCGTACGCTATATCCAAGACCGTCAACTGCCAGATAAAGCAATTGACCTAATGGACGAGGTTGGTGCCCGCTATAATCTGTCTGTCGAACGTTTAGACGAAAAAACAGTCAGCGAACGCGTCGAACGCTTGGAAAAAGAAAAGGCACAAGCATTGCAAAACGAAGACTATGAAAAAGCAGCTAATATCCGTGATGAGATCACACGTCTCTCCGAAAACAAAACAGCCGCTGGTATTTCTGAACGTCCGGTCATCCAAGTCGCTGATATCCAAGCTATTATTGAAGAAAAAACTGGTATTCCAGTTGGACAACTACAAGCCGAAGAACAATCTAAAATGAAACATTTAGAAGCACATTTGAATGAAAAAGTTATTGGCCAAAAACAAGCTGTTGGCAAAGTAGCAAAAGCGATCCGCCGCAGCCGGGTCGGCTTGAAACAAAAAAACCGGCCGATAGGTTCCTTCCTATTCGTTGGACCTACTGGTGTAGGTAAAACCGAGTTAGGACGTACGCTTGCAAAAGAATTGTTTGGTACAGAAGAAGCGATGATCAGACTAGATATGAGTGAATATATGGAAAAACACAGCGTTGCTAAGCTGATTGGTTCGCCTCCAGGCTATGTTGGTCACGATGAAGCTGGTCAATTGACCGAGAAGATCCGCCGTCATCCTTATAGCATTCTGCTACTGGATGAAATCGAGAAAGCACATCCAGATGTCCAACACATGTTCTTGCAAATCTTGGAAGACGGTCGCCTAACCGATTCTCAAGGTAGGACCGTAAGTTTCAAAGATACCGTTATTATTATGACAAGCAACGCAGGAACAGTCGATAAAGAGGCTTCTGTCGGCTTTACGATGTTGAAAGAAAAACAATCCGAAAAAGACAGTGATTCACTGGATAAGCTCGGCTACTTCTTTAAACCAGAATTCTTGAACCGTCTCGACAGTGTCGTTGAATTCAACCAGCTTGAAAAAGATAATCTCCTTGAAATCGTCAACTTGATGCTGGCAGACTTAAATACCATGTTAGCAGACGAAGAAGTAACGATCGATGTGACAGACGCAGCAAAAGAAAAACTGATCGATCTTGGTTACGACAGTAAGTTCGGTGCTCGACCACTTCGTAGAACGATCCAAGAACAATTGGAAGACAACATTGCTGATATTTTGATCGATGAACCCGAAGCAAAAGCTTTACAAGCAGATGTCGATGAAACTGGTAAAATCGTTGTAAAACAACAAGTAATGGCTTAATAAAACAAAAAACGCGGAAAAGAGATATTCTTTTCCGCGTTTTTTTAGTTAGCCGATCACTTTTATCAAATTCGTCATTTCCAGCACACCCATCGCTGATTCTGAGCCTTTGTTTCCAGCTTTCGTTCCAGCCCGTTCTATCGCCTGTTCAATAGTTTCCGTTGTAAGGACACCGAAGATAACTGGAATCCCGCTTGCCAGCCCCACATTCGCCACACCTTTAGAAACTTCGCTGCATACATAGTCATAATGCGTCGTTGCCCCGCGAATGACCGCGCCTAAAGTGATAACTCCGTCGATTTCTTTTTTCTTACTGATCACTTGAGCAGCTAGCGGGATCTCGAATGCACCTGGTACCCAGATCACTTGAATATCTTCTTCCGAAACGCCATGCCGTTTCAACGTGTCCAATGCACCTGCTAATAATTTAGAAGTGATAAACTCATTAAAGCGCGCTACTACAATTGCTATTTTTAACCCTTTACCATCGTACATACCTTCATAAACTGTCATTTTACTTCTCCTCCATTTTCTATGTGCAATAAATGATGAAATTTTTCTGCTTTTGTCGTTAAGTACTTACTATTTTCCGGATAAATCCCTACTTCAAGTGGAACTCTTTCGACAACTTCGATCCCCATGTCTTCTAAAGCCTGTACCTTTTCTGGATTATTCGTCATCAGTCGTACTTGGCGAATTCCTTTTTCTTTTAAAATCGCCGCCGCATTGTGATATTCCCGGCTATCTGGAGCAAAGCCAAGATGTACATTGGCATCGTAAGTATCGTAGCCATTTTCTTGTAGGGCATACGCTTTTAGTTTATTCAAAAGCCCGATACCCCGACCCTCTTGGCGCAAATACAGGACAGCCCCGCGACCAGCTTTCTCTATCGTCGCTAGCGCTTTTTCAAGTTGTTCCCCGCAGTCGCAACGGTGCGATCCAAGGACGTCACCAGTCAAACATTCTGAATGCAAGCGGACTAGCAGTGGCTCGTCGGTATCCAGTTTTCCTTTTGATACTAATAACTGCAATTGACCGTCATCTAATGACGTAAATGCTTCTAAGGAGAAATTGCCATAAGCTGTAGGTAAGCTGACCGTTACTTCGGATTCTACTGGCGTGTCTTCCAATTGGCGGTAGCGAACAATATCATCTATCGTTATCATTATCAATCCCCACTCTTCTGCCAATTTTTCTAACGTTGCTCGTCTTGCCATCGTGCCATCCGGATTTAAGATCTCGCAGATGTACCCCGCCGGTACTGCGCCTGCTAAGCGAGCCAGATCTACCGCTGCTTCTGTATGTCCACGCCGCTTTAAAACCCCGCCAGTTTCTGCAATCAGCGGAAAAATATGCCCTGGCAGATAAAAGTCTGCTGCTGTGGTCTGTTTATTTCCCAACGCTTGGATCGTTGCTGCGCGGTCAAATGCAGAAATTCCTGTTGAGGTGGAGCGATGGTCCACGCTGATGGTAAAATTGGTCCCGAACTTATCTGTATTATGTCCTGTCATTGGCTGCAAATCCCATTCTTCCGCCAATTCTTTGGCTAAAGGCACACAAATCAGCCCACGTGCATAAGTTGTCATAAAATTAACGGCTTCCGGAGTTACAAACTGACTGATGCCGACTAGATCTCCTTCGCTTTCCCGGTCTTCATCATCCATGACGATGACTAGTTTTCCAGCTTGCAATGCTTGTAGCGCTTGCTCTACTTTATGATCCATCCTTCTTTCCTCCTTCAAAATCCATGTTCTTGTAAATACTTAGCAGTCAATAGCGAATTCCCAGACTGCTCCTTTAAAAGATACTTGGCAACCAGATCTGTTTCGATATTGACAAGCTCACCAACTTTTTTGTTTGCTAAAATAGTCGTTGCTTGCGAATGCGGAATCAAACCAACGGAAAAAGTTGTTCCAGCTACATCAATGATCGTCAAACTTGTCCCATCGATAGCAACGGAACCCTTGCGAACGATCTCATTTGCTAAAGAAGCAGGAAATACAAATTGATAGCGAATCGCATTCTCCTCTTGCCAGATTCGTTCGATTTTCGCAGTTGCATCGACATGCCCTGCTACCAGGTGCCCTTCCAATCTGCCGTTTAAAGGTAGTGCTCGTTCAAGATTGACTGGCGATCCGATCTGCAAGCGGCTTAAATTAGTAGCGCGAAATGTTTCTGGCATCACGTCTGCTTGGAAACTATTGGCCGTTATGGAAATTGCAGTCAGGCATACACCATTCACGGCCATACTGTCACCGATTTTATAGTTTTCCAAAAATGGTTCTGGCGCCGCCACACCAATCACGATAGTTTGATGGGTCTGTTTTACCTGAGTGATCTTACCGATCGCTCCGATGATTCCGGTAAACATTTGTCTGCCTCCCTTCTGTGATACACTAACTTCACATCTTCTTTCAATTGTTCTACATGGCTAAGCTCAAATGCCGTCAAAGCGTCTGTTTGTCTCTTGCTTGCTACAGCTGGACGAGCATTTCCTCCCAGTAAGTAAGGAGCAACATAACTTACGATCCGATCGACTTTGCCAGCTGCTAAAAAGGCATCATGTATTGCTGCGCCACCCTCTATACAAAGAGATTGAATTCCTTCTTCCGCTAAAATGCGGATCACCTTTTCAGTCGTCCAGTCCGGGTCAACAAAGACACGGACATGTTCTGCGAAATTAATATCTGGCTCGTTGCCTGTAAAAAGCCATGTTTCTGCGAGACCATCTCGCCAAAGCTGGAACTTTTGATCCACTGTCCGTCCGCGTCTGTCGAGCACGATGCGGACGGGCGGATAAGGCACAACGTTACTTCGAATCGTAAGTGCAGGATCATCGATCAGAACTGTTTCACTGCCGACCAGAATCGCTTGAGATCCCATTCGCAGTTGCTGTACATCTTCGCTCGTCTTTTCATCCGTCAAATATGTGCGGCTAGCCGCCGAGCTGTTAGTTTTGCCATCGATGGTGACGGCTTGTTTCAAAGTAACAAGCGGACGGCGATGACGATGAAAGAAATGAAAAGCTGGATTCAGCTGCTCTGCTTCTTTCTCTAAAACACCTATAGTCACTTTGATTCCATGTGCTTCCAAATAGGCAACACCTTTCCCGCGAACTAGCGGATTGGAATCTAACTGTGCCACGTAAACATGCTCGATCCCCATTTCCACGATTTTTTCGCAGCAGGGTGGCTGTTTGCCATGATGGGCGCATGGTTCCAAGGTGACATAGATACTTGAATGCTTCGTTTCTTCGGGGTTGGAAACATTTTGAAAGGCGTTCACTTCTGCATGGACGTCTCCATAGCTGGCGTGATAACCTTTTCCGATCAAACGGTCTGCTTTGACGATAACAGCACCGACCAACGGATTTTTATACGTTTTTCCACGCCCTTTCCTCGCTTCTTTTATAGCGATTGCCATCCATTTTTCATGTTTATCCAAAACTCTTTTCACCCCTTTATACATAAAAAAGCCCCACCAAAATGGCAGGGCTCCAAATTTCAACACAAAGAAACTTACACAGCAGCAAATAAAAGGTAAACTTCCCCCTTGTTTATTGCACTGGTAAAAAAAACGATCTCCTTACAAAATCGCACGTACTTCTTCTCCCATCCAGACTTTCACTGTCGGTTCCAGATTTTCACTAGATCAACCGCAAATTAATGCGGGTCACGGACTTCAGCTACCAAAAGGAAGCTGTCACCGTCGGTCGGGAATTACACCCTGCCCCGAAGAAATGATATTCAATTACCTACGATTATGGCGACAAATTTGAAAAAAGTCAACTCCTTTTTTCAGAAAACATTACAAAGTTTTGCTTCTTCTTTACTAAACTGTCATTGTAATGTCGGTTATTTGTTACACGAAGCAGGGTATTTACTACTATACTAGAACCTAAATAGAAAGGATAGCGTGGTGATTTTCATGCCAACTACTACCCCAGTCAAAGGTCGCGACAGCTACTTTGATAATGCAAAATTTATTTTGATTTTTTTAGTTGTTTTTGGACATCTGATGCAAAGTTATATTACAGAATATGCCAGCATTCGTGTGCTTTATATTTATGTGTACACTTTTCATATGCCAGCCTTCATCTTGATTTCCGGTTTTTTTGCCAAAAACTTCCGGAAACCTGGCTATATCACAAAAACAATGAAAAAGCTTATTTTACCGTATGTCTTCTTCCAATGTATTTATAGTATTTTCTATTATTTTTTACTTGGCAAGAGCAGCTTTTCGATCCAATTATTCGCACCGGAATGGTCGCTTTGGTTCCTACTCAGCTTATTCTTTTGGAATATCATGCTGATCGGCTTTGCCAAACTATCTGCGCGTTACGCGATGCCAATTGCGATCGTTATCGGCTTAGTGGCAGGTTACTTTAATCAAATTGACGGCTATCTGAGTCTATCAAGAACATTTGTCTTCTTCCCATTCTTTTTAGCTGGCTTTTATTTGACCAAACAGCACTTCCAGTATTTACAAACAAAACTGGCTAAATGGATCGGTGCTGGTGTAATTATAGCGATTGTAAGTTTTATCATCGCTCACCCTGCTTTGAATGAAAATTGGTTCTTAGGTTCTAAACCTTACGCCAATTTTCTCGATAATCGCACTTTAGGTGTTTTCATTCGTCTCTTCGTCTATGCGATTTCCTTTGCTTCGATCAGCGCCTTTTTCAGCTTCGTGCCGAAAAGACAGCTCTTCTTTACAAAATGGGGGAAAAACACCTTATATGTATACCTATTACACGGTTTCTTCATTAAATTATTTAGAGAAGGCTCCGTTCAAACCGTCGATTACAAATTGCAGACGATTTTCTTGCTAATGGCTATTTCACTTGGATTGACCATCATTTTATCGAGTAAAGTAGTAACGACGATCGTTCAACCAGTCATCGAACTCCGTTTTTCAAAAATCAGAAATATGTTCACTAAGTGGGCAGGTCGATTTCAAAAACAAAGTTATTAAGTTACTCCGTCGTCATAAGCATGACTAACCCCCGCTCTTTTATAATAAAGAGCGGGGGTATTTGTTTTATCTATAGGGCTCCTATTGCCCTTATCAGCCTGTAATGATCTTTTCTTTCGGCAAACGAATCGCATTTTTCGGCAGGTTCTTATTGCGGAACGAAAGCAAGGAATACAAGATTCCGATCCGGCCAATAAACATCAGTATAATAATGATGATCTTACCAGCCACACTTAGATCTGGCGTTAGTCCTAATGACAGTCCACAGGTTCCGAACGCGGACAGCACTTCAAAAATAATGGCCATCAGCGGCGCATGTGGCTCGGTTTGTGCCATCAACATAATGGCGAGCATACATAAGAATCCCGCACAAAAAGTAACTGCTAGCGACTTCCTCACGTCTTCTTGATAAAGTTCTCTACCAAACACATATACATGCGTCCGGCCGCGGATAACCGAATACACAAACATCATCGTGATCGCAAATGTCGTGGTTCGTATCCCGCCGCCCACAGAACTTGGCGACGCCCCGATAAACATCAAGAAGGATACCAAGATCAATGTCGGCACACTTAACAAATTGCTGTCGATCGTTTCTAGGCCGGCACTTCGCGAAGTAGCCGACAAAAACATCGAATTGAAAAATCCTTCTGCCACACTGGAATGCGCATAGAAATGCTTGAATTCCAAAAGCCAGATAAACAGCCCGCCGCCAATCAACAGAATAAAATATGTCAGCGTCGTCACTTTTACAAATAAGGAAAAGCGAAACGGGATCAAAGCATTTTTGATCGATAAGAATTTTTTTGTTTCCAATAATACCGGAAATCCGATCGCTCCAGCCATGATCAGCAAAATCGAAATGATCTGGACGAAATAGTCATTTGCGAACGGCATCAAGGAATGCCCAGTAATGTCGACACCCGCATTGGTCACCAGCGAAACCGAATTATATAAGCCTTGGAACATCGCCTCAGGAATTGACTGATAATGCGGGATAAAGTAAATTCCCAATATCAATGTCCCCAGCAATTCGATGCCAAAAATCAATACTAAAATGTCGCGCAGCATCCGCACCATTCCGCTCATTGAAAACTGATTGGTATCGGTCATGATCAGTTGGCGCTGTTTCAAACCGATCCGTCGTCTAAGGATCAAGTAGAAAAACGTACTCAGCATCATGACACCAAGTCCGCCAATCTGGAAAATGCCCATCAGGATCCAGATCCCAAACGTGCTATACGTATGATGCACATCGACAGAACTAAGTCCAGTTACACTGACCGAACTAGCGGCCGTAAACAGCGTATCGATAAAAGATACATGTACACCTTTTTGCTTGGTCATCGGTAAGCTCAGCAAAATCGTTGAAACAGAAACAGCTACCACATAGTAAGCGATGATAACCTGGATGGGAGTCATATGCGACAGAAAAGCCCGTAGGCGTTTTCTTAGTCGCAATTCCCGCCTATATTCATTCTTTTTTAGAGGATCGTTCTTTTCTTCTCGCAATTATATAACCACCTAAAGCTATCATTATCATGACAACCCAAAATATCGCCTTCCATAACGTACTCTCAGGAAACGATTCTGGAATAGCATGTACTGCAGGATGAGCAAGCGTGCTCACAGCTAGTTTTATCCCGACCCAGCCTACGATCAAAAATGCGGCTGTTTCGAGAGTCGGATAACGGTCTAATAATTTGATCACTTGCGTTGCCGCAAAACGAATCACAATCAACCCAGCGATCCCGCCTAAAAACATCACAATGAATTGGCCGCCGTTCATTCCTCCAATATGAAAATCACCTAGCTGAGGAAGGCCAACTACCAATGCCGCCGCAGCAAGCATCGAATCGATCGCAAAAGCAATATCTGTAAATTCCACTTTCGCTACTGTTCCCCAAAAGGATTTCGCAGGTTTCGGAGTTTCCTCTTCTTTTTTTATTCCCGCATTTTCCCGGCGCAGATCAAGCATATGCTTGATGGCCAGATATAATAAATACAATGCCCCGATCGCTTGGATTTCCCAAACTTTCACTAAAAACGAGATCAGTAAAAGGGCAATCAAACGAAAAACGAGCGCGCCCAGCAGCCCATAAAATAATGCTTTCTTCTGCTTTTCATGCGGAAGCGCCTTTACGATCACAGCCATAACGACTGCATTATCCGCAGAGAGAATGCCTTCTAATGCCACGAGCACAAAAAACACAAAGATGTATTCGCCCCAAAGTGAGATATCCATAGTCATTCACCTTTCATTCTGTCATTACTTTACCATATAAATGCTGGAAAAAGAATAACTTTTTATCAAAACTGGCAAGTCGGCGCTTCTCTATTTAGAAGTACCCACTTGCCTGAAAAATAAGCATTTATATGCATTTTTTCTACTGTTCGGTCCGTGTCATTCTCGAAGTCAACCAGCCCCATACGACTAGCCCGATCATCACGCCCCAAAAAATCAGTTTCCACATGGTGGATTCTGGGAAATGATGGTCGATCACTCCTAGGCTTGGATGTGCTAGCGTGTAAATAACTAATTTCACGCCAACCCAACCGACGATCAGAAAAGCTGCCGTTTCCAACTTCGGATAGGTTTTCAATAGCTTTACAAACTGTGTTGCGGCAAAACGGATGATAACAAGCCCGATCAATCCGCCTAAAAACATGATCGCGAACTGCCCAGTGTCGATTCCGCCAATATGTCCAAAACCTGTTTTCGGCAATGTGATCGCCAGTGCGACCGCCGCAAGCATCGAGTCGATCGCAAAAGCGATGTCAGCAATTTCTACTTTTAGCACGGTCATCCAAAATCCAGATTTTTTCGCTTTATCTTGTTCCGATCCTGCTTCATGCCCTTTGCGATTTTTCCACAAATGATTTCCGGCAATGTATAACAAGTAAGCTGCTCCTAGTGCTTGTACCTGCCAAACATTTGCTAAAAAGGAAATCAAGAACAATGCAGTGAAACGGAAAACGAAAGCACCAAGCAAGCCGTAAAACAATGCTTTTTTCTGTTCTTTTGGAGGCAAATGTTTTACCATTACCGCCATCACAACTGCATTATCTGCTGCCAGTATGCCTTCCAAACCGATCAAGACAAGTAGCACCCACCCATATTCTAAAATCATCGACATATCCATTTAAATATCCTCCTTTGTCTTTTCCTTGCGCTAGGTCTGACAATAAAAAAACGAGACCCACCCTATAAATAAGGGCAAAGGTCTCGCTGACATTTTAAATGTTGATAAAACCGATGGCACGGATGCCACGTAATGACGACTTTATCTCAAATCCAGTCCTGGATTTGATGCTACTCCCCTTTGACACATGTCAAAGTACTATTCAATTAATAACTAAATAATAGCATGCTGCTCAGTTAAAAGTCAACTGCTTCTTACTTAGAGCAGCGAAGTCAGTTCGATATCCGGATTTTTATCCTTGAACCAATTTACTGCAAACTCATTTTCAAATAAGAATAGCGGCTGATCGAATCTGTCTTTCACTAGCATGCTCCGTGCAGTCGAAAGTTTTTCATCGACATCTTCTTCGCGGATCCAGCGGGCGATCTTTTTACCGATTGGTTCCATAATGATCTCCGAATTATACTCATTGCGCATCCGATGTTCAAAAACTTCAAATTGAAGTTGTCCAACGGCACCAATGATATATTCTTCCAAACGCCATGTCTTGAAGAGCTGGATCGCACCTTCTTGAACAAGCTGTTCCACGCCTTTATGGAAATGCTTTTGCTTCATGACATTTTTAGCAGAGACTTTCATAAATAATTCCGGTGTAAACTGTGGTAATTTTTCAAACTGTAGTTGTTTTGGTCCATTTGTGATCGTATCACCAATCTGATAATTCCCAGTATCATATAATCCGATGATATCTCCAGCTACGGCCCGATTCAGCGTTTCCCGATCGTCTGCCATAAACTGGGTGGAATTCGCAAGTTTGATTGCTTTTCCTGTCCGAGTGAGTGTTACACTCATCCCTCGATCAAATTCACCGGAACAAATCCGTACAAATGCGATTCTGTCTCGGTGAGCGGGGTTCATATTCGCTTGGATTTTAAAGACAAATCCGGAAAAATAATTTTCGTTTGCTTCTACATTGCCAACGTTTGCTTCATGCGCAGATGGTGCAGGTGCAAAATTAACAAAAGTCCGCAAGAATGTTTCCACACCAAAGTTAGCAAGTGCGCTACCAAAGAATACAGGCGTTAGTTCGCCTTGCTGGATCTTTTGTTCATCATATTCATTTCCGGCTTCATCTAGCAACATGATTTCTTCCAATGCTTGTTGATAGTAACCAGAATCTTGCAGCGGATTTGCTGCTTTCAAATCGCCCTCTTCGCCTAACTCTAAAAAGCGGTCTTCTTCCGGCACACGATATTGTTCTACCACGCGGTGATAACGGTCGTATAAGCCCATCAATTCTTTCCCCATACCAATCGGCCAGTTCATCGGGTATGACTCGATGCCAAGCACTTCTTCTAACTCTGCAAGCAGTTCTAGTGGCATTTTCCCTTGACGATCCATCTTATTGATAAACGTAAAAATTGGGATTCCACGCATCCGGCAGACTTTGAACAATTTCATCGTCTGTGCTTCGATCCCTTTCGCAGCATCGATGACCATAACTGCACTGTCGACCGCCATAAGCGTTCGATATGTATCCTCACTGAAATCCGAGTGCCCCGGTGTATCTAAAATATTGATTCGCGATCCCTCATAATCAAACTGCATCACTGAACTTGTTACAGAGATCCCGCGTTGTTTTTCGATTTCCATCCAATCACTTGTGGCAAATTTACCAGATTTTTTCCCTTTTACCGTACCCGCTGAACGAATAACGCCGCCGAATAATAACAACTGCTCTGTCATTGTTGTTTTACCAGCATCGGGGTGAGAAATAATCGCAAATGTCTTTCGAGATTGGACTTCCTTGTGCAAATCCTGACTCATTCCTTTTCTTCCTCCTAGATAAACTCATATTGCATAAGTATATCATAGAATACGCGTTAAAAGACATGGTTCTGGTAAAAAAAAAGCGGACGTGAAATCATCCACTCCGCATTTTTTCTGGCTCTCACATCTGATGTCGCGCTACCCAGCTAGTCCAATTATTTAAGATCCAGTTTTTCTTACTATAAGTAATAACGGCCTCATCTTTCCACTTCTTATATAGAGCATTATAGTATTCTCTGGTTACATTTGTAAAAGAAGCCAGTTCTTTTTGTGTAAAAATCGATGGTATCGTACAGCTGTTATTTTTCACCTCACCGATCTGGCATCCTAATGTAAAAAATAATGCTGTGATCCGCTCTTCCGTCCGGTAAGAATAGTTGACCAAACGGCTGGATAACTGATTGAAAAATTGATGGATCAGCTGATTCCTTTTTTCTTCTATCATATAGGCTTCCGAAGCAATTAAATGTGTATCCCGTTTTGCAACAAAAGTAAGGTTGGGGATAATGTCTTCATCCATAAAGAAAGTATCCCCTGCCTGATAAGCGGCAATGAATTGTTCTTTATAAAGGCAAACAATGATGCCTGATAAGATATAAAAACTCCCTTTATGAAAGAAAGCCTGGTTCTTGTTGATTTGATAATACTCTTGTTTAGCTAAAGGTTTATTCGTCATGAGAGTTTTTTTCATTTTCATCATCCTCCAAATTTTAAACAATAAAATGAAGCCAATACAAAAGAATATCTTTTGTATAAAAAGCAATAAAGCCGCTAATTAACATGCTAATTGCAAATAAGCAAACAAAAACATAAATTATCTTACTTCTTATCTTTAAAAAAATAATGTCCCAAATTTGATAGTTGAAAAACAGCCATATCAAACTGAATAACATTGGTAGAACGACATTATAAACATATCCCGTTAGTTTTTCATATAATTCTTTCTCGTTATTAATAGACGTTAACACTTGGTAAGCGATTATATATAGGCTAACAATCCCAATGACAGTGAAAAAGATAGCGCTAATTTTGATGAGCCTGCCAATGATAAATGTATGTTTCCCCATTTTATATTTCCTTACCTTTCTCTTTTTGGTTCGTATACTTGCGGTAAAAAAATCCTCTCGCCACATAATATACAATGAAAAATGTCGCTGTTATCCAAAATAAATATATAAAAATATTCAATCGAAACTTTAAGCCGTTAAACAGCACATTAAAAACGTTTCCAACTTCCAATAAACAACAAAGCAGACCAACGATATAGGAACTATATAGAGCAGTCCGCTTTGCATTTTCCACCCATACAGGCCCTTTTCGGAATAACCTGAAAATAATAAGCCCAATCATCCCCCCATTTATAATCAAGTAACTAATCGTTAGAAACATGATGAGCATTCCCATTACTTGATTCTCCCCCTTTACACCTATTGCCTTGTCTTATCTTCTACGACGTGAAGCTGCGGGTTTCTTTGTGGCACTGAGAATTGCCAGTTTTGTTCTTCCTGCCATACTTCTTTGGTGACAGAGGCAACCAGTTGTTGCATTCTTTCTAATAAAGGAACAAAAATTGTTTTTTCTCTTTCCGCCATAAATGCTTTAAAGGAGTTGCTTTCATTTTTTTCGATATGAATGATCTGTTTGATTTTTCCAGAAATGCGGTAATGTTTGTCTGCGATCGCAAATGGAACGTTTAATTGGATATGCAGTTTTTGATCTCCCAGCAATAATTCTTGTGCAGTCGCATCGATAGTATTCTTTGCTTCAAATTCACCTTGCTCTAACGAAAGCATTTCTACATGGATAGCTTCGTATTCCACTTATCTTCCACTCCTTTCCTAACAAGAAAGAGCGGTCAGCGAACAACTAATGTGTCCGCTGATACGCTTCTATCGTTTTAGATCCAGTTATTACGATTATATCTGCGTAGTAACCACGCACCGATGATCAGCAATGATCCGAGTCCTGTATAGTAAATCGTTGAGACATCACCTGTCTTCAATAATCGTTTCACTGCTTTTTTAGCTTTTGTTTCAGTGACTTTTACCGGATTTGGATCTTTTGGATCTTTTGGATCACTTGGATCAGGTTTGATTTCCGGATCTTTTGGTTTGGTACCGCCAGACGAGGAATCTCGTTTCTTATCTTTTTTAACGGTAACTGCGATCTGTTTCGTTATTTCTTTGCCGTTGCTTCCTACCACTGCATAAGTAACTGGATAGCTACCGACTTTTTTATTATCGACTTTGTTTTGTTTCACTTCGATCTTCGCACTGATGTCAGTATGCTTTTCATCGCCGTCATAGGCTTTGACTGTTTTAAGCGGTTGGAAAGTTTCTCCGACTTTGATCGTGCTGTTTTCTGCTTTGATCACGGCGTCTTTCGCCAATATCGAAATCTTCCTTGTCTTCTTGACTTGGATTCCATTCGAACCTGCGACCGTATACACAACTTGATATTCTCCAACTTTTTTCGTGTCGACATTGTTGCTTTCGATCGTAACAGCAGAAGTAATATCAGTAGCTTGAGAAGCTGCTTTTTGGACGAGGCTGACATTACCGTCATAGGCGCGGACACCCTTCATTGGATCAAAGGAATCGCCAAGTGTTAGTGTGCTATCATCAACAACAATGATCGCATTTTTAGAAACAACTGTGATTTTGACTTCTTTCACTACTTCTTTTTTATTTTTACCAGTAACACCGTAAACCACCTTGTATTCGCCAACTTGGTTCGTGTCTACTGTGTTTTCTTTGATTTGGAGCATAGCGGTAAGGTCGCGGTCATCGGAGTCTTTAGCAGTTACAGCTTTCCGCGGATCAAATTTGTCTCCGACTTGGATCGTTTTATCAAATGCGTAGATACTTGCATCTTGATATTCTCCTTCGATAACTGCATCTGCTTCTGAATCATGGGCCGTATTTACACCTGTTACTTTAGCGATATTTGTGATCTCTACTGCTGCTTCGGCTGTCACTTTGGCTTTGAAAGTAATAACTTTCTCTTCATTCGCCAAAATATCACCGATGGTCAGTTTCAATTTGTTTCCTGCTAATTCGTAGCTTGCATTTTCTTGATTTACTTTTATGCTCGCTTCATTGAGCTGGATCCCTTTCGGTAGATCATCCTTGATAACAACTTCATGCACATTTCCTTTAGTAGTAGGGTTTTTCACTTTGATTGTATACATGATCTCATCACCAGGCGCCGCTGTTGTATTACCGTTTGTGTTAGCAACTTCTTTGGAAATAGTCAGGTCGCCTGGATTTTCTTGAACGACCACATTAATCGTTTTAGTGACTTCATTCCCGTTTTCGCCAGTGACGCTGTACGTAACGGTGTAATTGCCAGGATGGGAAGTATCTACCGTATTAGCAGTAATATTGATGTTGGAAGTCAAGTCTGTATCATAGCCATTCCCATCAACTGCTGTAACGTCTTTAAGTGGATCAAAGGAATCGCCAACAGCTATTTTTTTGTCTGTTGCCTGAATGACTGCATCTTTAGCGACAATGGTCACTCGAATCGTTTTAGAAACAAGATTCCCGTTCTCGCCTGTAACTTCATAACGAACATCATATTCACCGGCATGCTGCGTGTCCACGGTATTCATCGTGATTTTCAAATCAGCGGTTAAATCCGTTTCACGTCCATCGCCATCGATTGCTCGGACTTCTTTTCGTGCATCGAAATCTTCTCCGATTATACTTATTCGATTGTCGGCTTGGATAACGGCATCATTTGCGATTACTTTTACTTTGACCGTTTTACTGATCTCGTTGCCGTTTATACCAACTACAGCAAAAGTGACCTGATAATTTCCGGATACACTGGTATCTACATTACTATTGATTACTCGCACGTTTCGAGAAATATCTGTGTTGACTCCATCGCCGTCGATTGCCGTTACAATGCCAAGCGGATCAAAAGAATCATTCACGTATAATTCTTGATCATCCGCTATGATCGTTGCATCCCTACCAATGACCTTGATCTCGATTTCTTTTGTTATTTTTCCATTTCTTGCTTCTGCTTCATAGACAACTTTATAAACACCGATTCGAAGCGGATCGACGTTGTTGCTGATCACTTTTAGACTGGCCGTTATATCGGATCCATCTTCATCGATTGCTGTAACATTTTGAAGCGGGTCAAAAGTATTGCCGATCTCGATTTTTTTATTGATGGCGATAATAGAAGCTTTATTTGCTTCTCTGCTTCCAATGCTCGTGCTGGCGTTTTTATCCGCGACTGCTTCGCCAGTAACATTGGCAATATTCGTAAGTTCTCCTGAGTAATCAGCCTTCACTTTTACTGAGATAATCACTTCGATCTCATCTTTATCCGTTACCGTTCCGGCAGTAAGAGTGACTTTATTGCCTTTCCATACCGGAGTCGCTTTTGTACCTTTCACAGTAACCGCATCGGTTTGGACCTCGGCTCCTGCTGGAACGGTGTCCGTTAATGCCACTTGTTGCACGGCACTATTAGCAATTGGATTTTTCACTTTGATCTTGTAAATGATCTCATCGCCAGCTATGACCGTCTGCTGATTTAAATCTTCCCCAGCAGCATTTTCGACCTTTTTAGTGATCGTCAAATCCCCTTGGTTGGCTATGACAGTGATCTTAACTGTTTTAACCACTTTGTTTTTGCTAGAGCCGATAACGCCGTATGTTACTTCATACTGTCCTGCTTTGGAAACATCGACAGTATTTTTTTCGATTGTGATTTTTGCAGTAAGATCTGTATTGTTTCCATCTCCATCGATGGCAGATACGCCTTGTTTTGGATCAAAAGCGTCGCCCTGATGGATCGTTTTGTCGGTTGCGATGATCTCAGCATCTTTTGGCAAGACAGTCACCTGGATCGTTTTTTCGACGGTATTCCCATTTGAACCTGTCACGGCATAAATGACAGTATATTTTCCTGTTTTATTGGTATTGACGTTATTACTTTTGACTTTTATCTTTGAGGTCAGATCCGTTTGATAGCCATCTGTATCTTTCGCTTGTACTTCTTTTAGCGGATCGAATGACTGTCCTAATTGAATGGAACGGTCATTAGCTGTGATCACGGCATTTTTAGCAACTACCGTAACTTTGATGGAAATGCTGACTTCATTATTGTTTTTGCCTTTTACTTTGTAGGTAACGGTATATTTTCCTGCTTTGGAAGTATCTACCGTTCCTTCATGTGTCACTTTATTCGTGATGTCCGTTTTTTCTTTGTCGCCGTCAACGGCTTTTATTCCTGCCATGTAGTCGAATGACTCGTTCAATTCGATCGTCCGGTCGCTCGCGGTAATGGTCGCATTGGTAACAGGAACTTCTTTCTCTTTTACTGTTACTTTGATCGCCTTTTTGACTTCCACGCCATTTTTACCTGTGACTTTGTAGGTAACCGTGTAAATGCCTGCTTTGCTAGTATTGACATTTTGGTCGTATGTTAATTTGGCGGTAATATCTGTATGAGCCAGATCACCATCTTTAGCGGTAACCCCTTTCTTGTAATCGAATGGATCCCCTACTGTGATTTCTTTATCGCTAGCATTGATCGTCGCATTTTCGAGATTCCGTACGTCTGTCGATGCTTCATATTGTTTATTATCGACCGTTTTACCTGTAACGCCAGCAACGTTTGTGATTGTTCCTGAGGTGTTCATATTTATTTTAGCGGCAAAAGTGATCTGATGACTTTTATTTCCTAAAAGATCTTCCACATGAATTGCTTTTAAGTCTGCATTTGCGACTTTTTTATTATCCACTTCCAAACTGTCAGCCTGATAAGTCAAACCTGCTGGAAGCTGATCACTAACAGTTACAGCTTCTACTACGCTGTTGGCAACTGTATTTGTAACCGTGATCTTATAATAAAGTGTATCTCCTGGATTGACCGCTGTTGCTTTGAAATCTTCTCCCGTAGCTGTGATCAACTTTTTACTGATCGATAGTTCGCCAGTTTTATAGATGACTGTTACTTGAATCGTTTTGCTGACTTCATTTCCATTTGCTCCAGTTACTTTATAAGTGATCGGATACACACCCGGACTAGACATATTGACTGTTCCCTGGTAAATAACTTTAGAAGTAATATCCGTTTTCGCTGCATCCCCGTCGATAGCGCTGATGTTTTTCTTATAATCAAAGGTACTACCAACATAGACAGTTTGGTTTTTAGCAAAAATCGTGGCATCAACAAGATTAGTTGGTTTTGCAATGACAGTTACTGTAATATTTTGAGTCACTTTGTTACCGTTCGCTCCAGTAACTTCATAAGTGATGGTATATTTACCTGGTTTAGAAGTATCGACTGTTCCCCGATATGTTAATTTAGAAGTAATATCTGTCTGCTTCGCGTCGCCGTCTTTAGCCGTAACATCTTTAAGATAATCAAACGTATCCCCTTCTGTGATCGTCTTGTCAGATGCTTGGATCGTCGCATTTGTAATCGTTTCTTGTTTCTTTGTTACTGTTACTGTGATTGATTTCGTCACTTCATTCCCATTTGCTCCGGTAACCCGGTAAATGACCTGATATTTGCCGGGACTGTTCGTATTGACCCGTCCTTGGTGTTTAACATTAGCGCTGATATCCGTATGTTTCGCATCGCCATCGAACGCTTTGACACCTTCATAATAATCGAATGTGTCCCCTTCTGTGACCGTCTTGTCAGAAGCTTCGATCGTCGCATCTCCAATAACTTCATTCGAGCCTTCTACTACCTTGATCGTAGAAACAGCTGTCACTTCTTGGCCATTTTGTCCGGTCACACTATAAACAACCGGGTAACTCCCAATAGTATTCGTATCCAGTTTGCTGGAATCCCAAGAAACACGAGCGGCAAGATTAGTGCCATCGCCGTCTGTCGCAACGATTCCTTCCATCGCGATCTTATTGGAAAAGGCGTCTCCTTTTTTGATCTCCTTTGTAGCTGGTACTGTCAAAGTAGCTTTGGAAACGCTTGAGACCACTACTTTTACCGTTCGCTCAGCTGTCGCTTCAAGTCCTGTCTTTGGACTTTTAACAGAATAGTAAACTTTGTATGTACCCCATTTATTCGATTTCACATTATCCTCTACCTCAATGTAGCCAGAGATATCGACATTATTTTGACCCGGATCTCGGGCTATAACCCCTTGATATGGACTCCAAAGCGACCCTTTTTCAATTGTCGTATCTTCCACACCAGTAAAATAAGGTGGTTCCGCCGCATCTGCACTCTTTTGTGTATTGACTTGCGTATAGAGATGATTGATCGGTTTCGCTAAGGCAATAAATACGCTTAAAAGCAGTAATATGGTAACGGCCCAAATGGTGTATTTTTTTGCTTTCATTATTTTTCCTCCCTTTGTCATTCACATGACTACAGCCTGTTTTAATACGGAAGAAGATGGAGGTATCGTGATACTCTCCATCTTCTTTTGTAATCTTCTATATTATCAATCATTTTAGTTCACACAAATCACTCAAGTGTTGCGAGCAATTTGTGGCAAACGATTATTTTTTATTTGCTGGTTTTTTCTTTTCTGTTTTTTTACCTTCTTTTTTAGGTACTACTTTCACTGTTGCTGCGTTGGATTTCTTTTCGATCGATTTTACTTTGTGTTCTGTTTTTGGTTTTGTATCTTTTTTTGTTTCTTTCTTATCATTGGAACATGCTGCTAGGGATAAACTGCTTACTAACAAAATCCCGATCATACCTACTTTGATTTGTTTCCATGCATTTGTTTTTGTCATTATTTTTTCCTACTTTCTTCTATTGGACTTTAACAGCCATTGTGCGGCTGCCTTGTTTATGATTAGAATTTCTTACTAAATACGTAACTGTGTATTCGCCTGCTGTATTACTGTCGACCTGCTGATAAAACACGGTCAGATTCGTGGTAATGTCGCCATCGACTTTATCCGTTGCCAAGACGCCGTTCAGCCAGTCGAAATGATCGACTTCGGTTCCAAGCGACATATGGATCGGCGAGGCAACGATCGTTGGTGCTTCTGCTTTTACAAAAACAGGTACTTCGATCTTGGCTGTTTTATTATTAGAATTACTTACCTCAAAGTAGATTTGATACGTTCCTTCCACTTGCGGATCTATTTGTGAAAAGTCGACGCGTACTTTCTCTGCGATATTGCCATCGACTTTGTCCTCCGCGATTAGATTTTGCTTCCAATCCATTCGCGAGTCGATGATCCGGTTTGCAGTGATCGTGATCGGATCGGAATGGAGATGCGGAACTTCGGCTTTTACAAAAACTTGGATTCGTAGCTCGCCTATTTTATGATTGCTATTAGCTACTTTATAGTGAACTTCGTATTGGCCTTCTTTGGAAATATCTACATTTCCCAGATCCACTTCTACTTCTTCAAGTAGATCTTGATCGACAGGATCATATACATGGATATTGGCTTTCCAGTCAATGTCGTGGACGGAACTTCCTGCCGTCACTTCAAAAGGTTCGCCGGAAATAATTGGCTCTACTGCATTTACTTCAACTTCAGTCCATGCTTTTTGTTCTTTACCATTGCTGTTCCGCACGGTATAAACAATTGGATAGGTGCCATCTTGTTCAAAATTCACTTTGCTGTAGTCCACTTGACAATTTTGAACAATATTCCCATCGACGACATCGTAGGCTGTTATACTCTTATACCAATCAATATCTCGCGGCTCTGAACCTGCTTCGATCTGCAAACTCGCTACTTTCAATGTAGGACGCTCTGCTTTGACAGCTACTAATCGGTATAATGTTGTCGTTACCCCAGCTGAATTCGTTACCAGATAAGTGACAGGATATAGGCCTTCTTTGCTGAGCGATACCATTTGTGGTTCGCATTTGATTTTTGCTGTGATGTTTTGATCAAATGGATCAAATGCGATGACGCCTTTAAGCCAATCGATTTGCGCTCGCGGTGTGCCCGCTTTGATTTCCATATCATTGGCGTATAGTAAAGGACGTTCTCTTCCGACAATGATCAGCAGCCAATGCTCCGGCTGACTTTCATAGTGAGAATTCCCTAATTCATTTGGATGCGTTCGATACGGCACCCAATAGCGTCCCGGCTCTCCAAGTTGAAAATGGTGTTTTTGCAGATACGCTTTATCGAGCCAGATCAATTCTCCGGACGATAACTGGATACCTTCTGTCAGAAGTTTTTCGAGAAAAGCAGGTTCACTGTTGCTGGGGATACGCAATTCTTTATGTTCCGAGGAAGACGTTTCTCGAGCATCTTGTCTGAATGCTTCAATCGGATCGTCCGCATAATCAGCTTCTTGTTCTTTTACAAGCGTATTTGCTTTTTGTTCCTCATGTTGATAGATCTCTTCGACTAATTCGCCCAGTTCTTTTTCTGGCTCATCAGGGAGATCTTCTAAAATAGGCGGTTTTGAGATTTCTTGTGTCTCTTCCGTTTTATCTTGAACCGTTACTAAAATACTTTTATAAGTCGTTTGTTTCCGACTGTTAGTTACTTCATAAACTAATAGGTATTGACCGCTTTCGTTCAAATGAACAAAACTGTCATTCACCTTCACTTGTGCTGTGATGTCTCCATCTACTGCATCGGAAGCAGTCACATAGTCCAACCAGTCGACACTACTTGTGCCTTTTTCGATCGTGATCGGTTCTCCTTGAATGACCGTGCCCGTTTTTTCTGCTGTTTCAGTTTCAGTATTACGGTCATTCAAAAAGCGTATTTTCTTTTCCTTCATTTATGGATCTCCCCTTTCACGCGCATCTTGATGATCTGCTCATATTTTTTGTCTACGCGCCAGCAGAGGATCGCCATAACGATCACAACTAGCAAGACGATCCATACCCAACTTTCCTGTCTAAAGAAAAGGGAGACATCAATGCTGAGTAGGAATAAAAAGTAGTGGATATACACACGCCGGATCTGAGCAATCATTTCAGCATGGTGTGTTTGAAAAAAAGTCATGTGCTTCTTTAACGGGCCAATCAAGAAAAAATCTATTCTCGTTAGCGTCGTTCTGAAAAAGAGCCGAATGTATAAAGCACAATAAGTAATAACAGCTAAGCTCACAATTGCAATCAATAGATTATTAAGCAAATGCCTTTCTTCCTTTCTCCTCTTCCAATATTGCCTCCCAATAACTCAATGTATATGGCGCAATTGGCTCTTTATCTTGTAAGTATTCTTCCATTCCATTTTGATAAGCCGTTAGATAACAGGATGTGCTATTTTCAAATTTGCCAATATAAATGGACTTCATATATTCCCATTGTGATTCATAAAATGCAGCAAACTGCGCTAAGCCTTCCTTTTCCTCGGCTGTCAGATAATTAGTCTGATCGATGTCTTTTTTCAGTGTTAAGAAGAAGGCTTCCGTTTCACTTTGTTCTTCTAACTGTTCTGCCCATTTTTCCGCCTGATAAATAGCTGGAAGATGAATCAGATAGCCGTCATTCTCTTCAATACAGTCTTCCATAAACAGGAGTCGTTCGGCTTGGAAGGCCTGCAAGCGTTCGCTGAGTTTCTGACGCTGAATCCGAAGAAGCGGAGAGATGACGAGTTTTAGTTTCGGTTCCTGTTGCTTGGTCTGTTCCACTTTGTTTTCTGCAAGCAACTGCTTATACCATTCCATCTGCTTGTTGAATTGCGGTAGCAGATCGATCATTTTGATGTGCAATAGATATGGGAATGATAGCCACACCGATGCTTCCTGTTGTTTCTGAAGTTCTCCCCAATGTAGGTAAGAAGCTTGTTTGTCTTGGATGTCCGCCACTTTCTGCAATTCTGCTTTCATCATTTCGTATTGCTTATTTTGCTTCTCTACTTCATACGTAAGCAGTTCTAGTTTCACAAAATGATGTAAGATCATGCGGTCTAATACCCATTTAACTAGGAAAAACCCAGCCATAATTAGAACTATTTCGGGAAGAAGCAGATAAAACAGTTGCATAAACTGCCAAATGGTTGCAAATAGATCCATTTTTTCCCCTCCCTTCTCTTCCTCAAAAGTAAGATATTTTCCAGTGCATTCTTATTTTATCGATATATTTACAAACTTATTTGCACATTCATCAAATGATTAGTCCGTAATTATGACTTTTTAATGACATTAGCTACTCATTCATGATTTCTTCCAGCTTGACGATATCGATCAGTAAGCTGTTAGAGGGTGTCAACTCGATTGCCCCATTTCCTTCTAGCAAACGGTAAACTTTAGAGAAATAACTTCGATCTACACCGCAGTATTCCGCGATATTCGTTTTATTGATACACGCTGGGATCAGATAATTGCGCGTATCGATCGGTTCGCCGACCTGTCGGCACAATTCTACTAAGCCATTGATGATCTTTCTTTCACGTGAGTAGATCGTCATCATCTGGCGGTTGCTGATATAAAAAATCCTTTCCGCCAAACTGTTTGTAAGTTTCTCCATAAATGTTGGTCGATTAGATAAATAATTTAACAAAAACTCACCATTTACAAAGGTAATATGAGAATCTTCCAGCGCCTTGATGTCATACTGCATATTGGAAAAATTGTCACTCATAATGTAGTCAAATCCAATAACAGAATCACGGCGGTGAAATTCAAAAATGTGTTTTTTATTATATTTATCCCCAAGAAGTGTAATGAGGATTCCATTATTTACAAAAACGACATTCTGTGAATTTGTATTATTGACTAATACGGTGTTTTTCTTGATGCGCTTTTCTACGACCCAAGCGTTGTTAAAACTGTTTTCTTTTAGTTCATCTAAAATTTGTGGTATAGTAATTCCTTTCTTCTCTTCAAAAAATGGCATCTTCTTTTCCTCCCTGTCATTCTCATTTTAGTACCTGAAAAACACGGCCTTTTGCATTTTTGATTAAAGAATGTGTCTAAATTTGACCAAAATATGTCAAATTATTTGGAAAAACACGGCCATTTTTATCAAAGATTAAGTGCCCTTCGTGAAGTATAGCACAGCTAAAAATGTAATTTCGCTTGTTTTCAGCTTAATTTGTGAAGATTTTGTGACAAAAAAAGTTCCGTCCCAAGATGAGCTTTACACTCATTTTGGGACGGAACTTTTCGTACCATTCTTATTAAGCTAATGCTTTGACGATTTCTTCTTCTGCTTTTTCTGGTGGTTGCTTCGATGGGAAACGCTCTACAATCTCGCCCTCGCGATTGATCAAAAATTTCGCAAAGTTCCATTCGATTTTTTTACCGCCTGTTTGCTCTGTCAAATATTGATAAAGTGGGTGCGCATCTTTGCCTTTGACTTTGATTTTAGAGAACATATGGAATGTCACACCGTAATTGCGCTGACAAAACTCCATGATCTCTTCATCTGAACCTGGATCTTGGCGCATAAACTGATTGCAAGGAAATCCTAAAATCTCTAATCCTTGTTCTTTATATTTTTCATATAATGTTTCTAAGCCTTCTAGCTGCGGAGTCAATCCACATTTGCTAGCTGTGTTGACAATAATCAAGACTTTACCTTTATAATCTTCTAATTTTACTTCTTTACCTGCCATATCTTTTGCAGAAAAATCATATACTGTCATCATTTTTTACTCCTATTGATTAGCTAATTTATCAGAAAGTAGGTACGCATATACCAGCTTTTCTGTATGGTACAGAGAATCTTTGTGTGTGCGTTCATAGGCATGGCTTGCATCGATACCTGGCCCGATCAGTCCATGGATGATGTCATTGCCGGCATGGATCGCTGCACTTGCATCGGAAGAATAAAAGGGATAGATATCTACTTTGTAGGCAATCTCATTTTGTTCTGCCAGCTCGATCAAATTTTTGCGTAGCCCATAATGATACGGACCACTTCCGTCTTTTGCACAAATCGATACCGTGTATTCGTCAGAAGTTTGACCGTCTCCGAGCGCCCCCATATCGACCGCTAAATATTCGACAGTTTCTTCCGGGATGTTGGAATTACCGCCGTAGCCGATTTCTTCATTATTGGAAATCAAGAAATGCGTTGTGAATGGCAGTACTATTTTATTCGTATGGATGGTTGTGATCAACTGCAATAAAATGGCAACGCTGGCTTTATCGTCAAGATGTCGTGATTTTATAAATTCATCGTTTACAATAGTAGTCCGGGGATCGAAAGACACGAAATCGCCCACTGAAATGCCTAATGCCTCTGTTTCCGTTTTGCTGAACACTTTGGCATCCAATCGCACTTCGATATTGGTATCGTTCCGTTCTGCACTTCCCGCGTCCTTATAGACGTGGACAGAGGTTTGGTGCATCAAGATCGTGCCAGAATAGCGTTCTCCAGACAAAGTTTCGATTGTACAATATTCGCCTTCGATCGCATTGAATCGAAAACCGCCGATAAGCGCTAATTGTAGTCTACCGTCCGGCTTGATTGCTTTTACCATTGCTCCCAGTGTATCTACGTGAGCAGTCAGCATACGGTGTTGATCTTTGTTTTTCCCTTCAAGTGTTACGAGTAACCCGCCTTTATTATTCAGGCGAAATGGAATGTGGTCGCGCTCTAAATCTTCCGCGATATGCTGGATGATCGCCCTCGTATTTCCAGTAGGGCTTGGTATATTGGTCAAAGTTTGGATTTTATGCATAATCTCTAGTGGATTTGGTTGATAACTCAAAGACAGTAGCCTCCTTTTCTTCTTGCTGCCTTTATTATATGCCTTCTCTCCCTAAGTTGCATGTTTTTTGTTTGCAAAGATTATGGTATAATTCGTTAGATGAAGAAGGAGTGAAAGACGTGGAACAGACGAAGAGAAAGGCTGTCACGCTTTCCGTATTTGTGGCTACATTTATGGCAGCAATTGAAGGAACGATCGTAAGTACGGCAATGCCGACGATCGTTAGTCATTTAGATGGGATCGCATTGATGAATTGGGTATTTTCTGTATTTTTACTCACCTCATCGATCGCGATCCCTATATACGGAAAACTATCAGATATTTATGGAAGGAAAAAAATTTTTATCACCGCTACGGTCATTTTCCTGATTGGCTCTACGCTGTGTGGACTAGCACAAAGTATGGAAATGCTGATCATTTTCCGGGTGATTCAAGGAATCGGTGCCGGAGGGATCCTTCCTTCCACTATGACGATCATTGCTGATATCTATCCCGCAGAGAAAAGAGCGCGCGTTCTTGGTTTCATGGGATCGGCATGGGGGATCGCCGGTGTCTTTGGTCCATTATTGGGTGGCTTCCTAGTGGATCAGCTGTCGTGGCATTGGATCTTTTTTATCAATATTCCGTTCGGGATCTTGACGATTATCTTAGTAGGATTCTATTTTAAAGAACACCTTACCCCTAAGCGATTGCCCATCGATTATAAAGGGGCCGTTGTCTTTACATTAGCATTATTAGCACTATTATTCGGATTACAACAAGTTGGAGAAACGCTGAATTGGGCAGATCCGCTTGTTTTAGTATTGTTCGCTTGCGCACTTATTTTCTTCTTTATTTTTTATAAAAATGAGAAAAAGGCTGCTGATCCCGTACTTCCGTTTATTTTGTTCAAAAATCCAATTGTACTTATTTCTAATTTGATTGGCTTTTTTTTGAGTGTCTTTTTGATTGGGATCAATGTGTATATCCCGATGTGGGCTCAGGGGATGCTAGGACATGGTGCAACGGTCGCTGGATTTATGCTTGCGCCATTATCTGTGACTTGGATCATCGGTTCGTTTTTATCCGATCGGCTCTTTAAAAAATGGGGAATGCGCGCAACGATCGGAATTGGGACATTTATTTCGGTTTTAGGGGCTCTACTCCTCTTCCTCTTCCCGGCAAGTACTAGTGATATCTATTTTTATTTGAATAGTGCGCTGATGGGATTAGGTTTTGGGATGGCCTTTACGATCACTACGGTTGCGGTTCAGGAAGCTGTTCCAAAATCACAGACCGGTATATCGACAGCCACCAACAATCTTTTCCGAAATGTTGGGCAAACGATCGGTGTCGCGATTTTAGGTACAGTTTTTAACAGTGTTATCAACAATCAATTCGGGCAACATGGCGCCCAAGCAGTCAGCAGTGAGAACCTCAATAAGCTCATCAGTCCGACTACTGCTTCGAGTCTTGCCAAAACGTTGCTACAACCGTTGCGCGAGATTTTATACAGTGGCCTCAACATGGTATTTCTGACATTGCTGTTTTGTTGTTTGATTGCCTTTTTATTATTTTTCCTATTACCAAAAGCAACAAAAAAACGGTAGCTGCGAATTTTGCAGCTACCGTTTTTTTAATCTACCTTCACGATCCAATTTTCAGGTGCTTCTTTTTCACCAAATTGAATGCCCGATAATTCATCAAATAACGCCTTCACAGTTGGTCCGACTTCTGTCTCACTATGGAAAACGTGGAAATTCTCTTTATACTGGATACCGCCGATCGGAGTGATTACTGCAGCCGTACCACATGCTCCTGCTTCTTTGAAATCCTCCAATTTATCGATATAGACATCGCCTTCTTCCACTTCCAGACCTAAACGGTGTTCTGCAAGGTAAAGAAGGGAATATTTGGTAATACTTGGTAAGATCGATGGAGAATCTGGGGTAATGAAGCGGTCGTCTTTGGTGATCCCAAAGAAGTTTGCCGCACCAACTTCTTCGATTTTTGTATGTGTTGCTGGATCTAAATAGATCGAATCGGCAAAAGCACGTTCTTTTGCTGCTTCGCCAGGTAGTAGGCTTGCCGCATAGTTTCCACCGACTTTAGCCGCACCGGTACCATTTGGAGCTGCACGGTCAAAATCAGAAACGATAAAGTTTGCCGGCACTAATCCGCCTTTGAAATAAGGGCCGACTGGCGAACAAAAAATAGAAAATATATACTCTGGGGCAGCGTGTACACCTAAGTTATCTCCTACTCCGATCACGAACGGACGTAAATACAACGTAGCACCTGTTCCATATGGAGGCAAATATGCTTCATTGGCTTTCACCACTTGTTTGCAAGCTTCGATAAATTTATCCGTTGGGACTTGCGGCATCAATAACCGCTCACAGCTGCGCTTCATTCGAGCTGCATTTTGGTCTGGACGAAATAGATTGATTGATCCGTCTTTACTGCGATAAGCTTTAAGCCCTTCAAAACATTGCTGCCCGTAATGGAGTGCCGTAGAACCTTCGCTGATATGTAGCGTATTGTCTTCTGTCAACGCTCCATCATCCCATTTTCCGTCTTTCCAATAAGAGATATAGCGTTTATCTGTTTTGATATAGCTAAACCCTAGATTTGCCCAATCAATATTTACATTGCTCATTTCTATTTCCTCGCTTTCTCCTAACAAACCTTCTGATTCAAGTAAGTTTTCTGTTTATCCACTAGTATAGCATATTTTTATTAATCTATCAGCATGACTTTTATAAAAACAGAAAATTTAGATAAATTTCAAAAACTTAGGTTTTATCGCTTCCTTTTTTGTTTTTTCGTGTTAAAATAAAAGGACTACTCAAAAGAAAGGAGCGGATGAAAATGGCTCAGGGAAAATGGATAGATGACAAGCTTTACAGTGAGTATTTGAAGGAGGAACTGGATTTGATTATTTACCTCCCGCCGGACTTCTCTCATCTCTATAAGTATCCTCTTTTTATCGTCCAAGACGGCAAGGATTATTTCCAATTTGGTAAATTAGCCCACTTTTCTGATGAATTAGTGGAAAAGGATGAAATGGAAAAAGCTATTTTCATCGGCGTTCCTTACAAAACGGTGACGGATAGACGTGAGAAATACCACCCCGAAGGCAGCCAAAATGACGCATACGTTAAATTTTTGGCTCGAGAACTACTTCCTTATGTAGAAGACCGCTTCCCTTCTTATCAAATGGCAGCAAGCCGTTTCTTGATGGGGGATTCGCTTGGAGCTGCTGTATCCTTGCAGACTGCTTTGCGCTATCCCCATACCTTTGGGAATGTCATCCTACACTCCCCATTCATGGATGACAGCTTGCTCACTGCGGCAAAAAAAGCTGATCCGGCAAAGCTGAAGATCTATCATGTTATCGGTAGCAAAGAGACCGATGTTCATACAACAGATGATCAGCAAGCTGATTTTCTCACCCCAAATCTGGCTTTCACAAAAGTTTTGACAGCAAAAGGATTTGAACATCGGTCACAGGTTTTTGAAGGGGATCATAAATGGAAATATTGGCAGCCGCTTGTAAAAGACGCACTGCGTTATATGTTGGCTGCAAATGAGTTGGACTTAGAAAGCATGCATGTGTAAAAGAAAGGACGTTTAATAATTGGTAGTAAAAAAAGTGATGACACCAGAAGAAAAACAAGATGCTTTTGCCATTCGACAAGCTGTTTTTATCGGCGAACAACAAATTGATCCTGAATTGGAATGGGACGAGCATGATAAAGCAGCCGATGCGCTGATGTTCGTAGATTATGATTCAGACGGTACACCGCTTGCAACTGGGCGTTTCCGAATCCTTCCCGATTATGGGAAAGTAGAGCGTATCTGCACGCAACAAGCAGCCCGCGGAAAAGGGGCTGGTCGCCGCATCATGGAGGCGATCGAAGCCGAAGCCGTCTCACAAGCTGTGACGGAACTTCGGCTCGGTGCTCAGATCACAGCGATTCCATTTTACGAAAAATTAGGCTATACCGTTTGTTCCGATGAATTTTTGGATGCCGATATCCCACATAAAGAAATGAAAAAAGAGCTGAATCCATGATTCAGCTCTTGCTCTTAGATTGAAGGAAAACATCCTTTCAATCATTTTTTACTGTTTTCAGCTTGTCCGAAAAATGATTAGATTCTAGGCAAAGTCGAGTACCGAAGCGGAGCGTACTCGTGTACGTGAGCATCGGAACGCAAACTTTAACGACGAAGATGATCGTTTTTCGGGCAAGCTGAGAGCTGAATCCATGATTCAGCTCTTCTCACTTTCAAACAGTTCAATTTCGCCGCTTTCACTTGCTGCGATCACGATATCCACGATCCCAAGGAAAAAACCTTGCTCGACAATGCCAGGAACCTTTTGCAGCCAATCTTGCCATTCTGCTGGGTCTGTAAATGCTTGGTCATAGACATCTAAAATATAGTTGCCGTTATCCGTGACATAAATGTCTCCGTCTTCTGTCTTGCGCAGTCTTGCGTCAGCACTGCGTTTTTGTAATTTATTTGCGACTTGCTTATAGCCAAAAGGAATGACTTCGATTGGAAGTGGGAATTTACCTAATACATCCACACGTTTGTTACTGCTTACGACCCAAATATTCGTATCTGAGATATCTGCAACCATTTTTTCGCGCAGCAATGCTCCCCCACCGCCTTTGATGCCACGGAATGAAGCATCTACTTCATCAGAACCGTCGATCGTTAAGTCGATTTTTTCTACTTCATTTAAACTTGTTAATGGAATGCCCAATCCTTCTGCTTGAATGCGTGTTCGTTCTGATGTTGGTACACCAACGATCTGCAACCCGTTTTTGACCATTTCACCGATTTTCTCGATCGTATAATAGACCGTACTACCTGTTCCGAGACCGATCGTCATTCCGTCCTCGACCCATTCTGCTGCTTTTTCGCCTGCCAATTGTTTTGCGTTCATACCTAACGCCTCCATTTTAAATGAAATGATTTTCAAAAAAACTTGGCAGCATACAAGCTACCAAGTTTTTAATTTTAAAATCCAACAATATGATAACCGCTGTCGACATGCAATACTTCGCCTGTGATCCCACGGGATAATCTACTTAGTAAGAAATAAGCGGTGTCGCCAACTTCTTCTTGCTGCGTTGCCCGTTTTAACGGTGCTCTTTCTTCCACGATCGCAAGGGAATCTGTAAATCCGCTCACGCCACGTGCCGATACGGTACGAATCGGACCAGCAGAAATTGCATTGACACGAACGCCTTGTGCGCCTAAGTCCATTGCTAAATAGCGAACGCTCGCATCTAAGGACGCTTTAGCAACACCCATAATATTATAATTTTCAACTACTCGTTCGCCGCCTAGGTAAGTTAATGTAATAAGGCTTGCATCTTCTGTTAGCATTTCCAAATGCTTCGCTGCACGTGCCACTGCAGTGAAAGAATAAGCGCTGATATTGTGGGCTTGTAAGAAACTTTCACGGTCGACTTCCAAGTAATCCCCAGCTAAATAATCTTTATTTGCAAAGGCGATACAGTGAGCGATCCCACTGATCTTGCCAGCTTTTTCATAGATCGTTCTAAAAGCTTCTTCAATTGCTTCGTCACTGGTAACGTCACATGGAAGTGCTAATGGTTCTTGATTGACTTCGCTTAGATTTTCTACTAATTGTAAAATGCTTTTTTTGGAACGATCATCTGCATATGTAAACACTAATCTTGCTCCTGCATCGTTCAAAGATTGTGCAATTCCCCAAGCGATACTGCGCTTATTAGCTACGCCCATAACAACGTA
The DNA here is from genome assembly GCF_000148995.1 of Listeria grayi DSM 20601. Taxonomy (GTDB): domain Bacteria; phylum Bacillota; class Bacilli; order Lactobacillales; family Listeriaceae; genus Listeria; species Listeria grayi. The sequence goes on along the minus strand of NZ_GL538352.1, from coordinate 345,609 downwards.
TGTCTTTCCCTCTAATGATAAATTCATGTTTTATCCTCCTCTAATTGGTGCTCTCGCTTCTTATATTTTACATGAAGCAGCACATTTTTAAAACTATTTTTTCCAGATACGTAATAATTCTTCCATATCCTCAGGTAATTCACATTCAAATGACAAGTATTCTTCTGTAAAAGGGTGAATAAAATGCAGATGATAGGAATGCAAGGCATGACGTCTGATCAGGCTAGTCTCACCGTGGTACATGTCGTCCCCGAGCAGTGAATGTCCAATGTGTGAAAAGTGAACGCGGATCTGATGCGTCCTCCCTGTTTCCAATTGGATATCTACATGTTCAAAATCCGGATAACTTGCAATCACTTGATAATTTGTTTTGGCATATTTCCCGGTTTCTGTGACTTTCCTTGCCATGATACTGATATCGGAATCTCTTCCGATCGGTGCTTCGATGTATCCTGCTTTATTCGCTAAATCCCCCATTGTTAATGCTTGATATTTCCGTTTTAAATCGCCCTTCTGTAAAAAGCTGCTCAGCCGGGCATGGGCAAAACGAGTTTTCGCAATCAGCATCAATCCTGATGTTTCCCGATCCAGCCGCGTCACGATATGAACTGCATTAGTTAAGTTTTGCTCTTGATAATGGCCCTTGATGAAATTAGCCACTGAACCAGTCGGATGATATTGTGAAGGGATCGAGGGCATTCCCGCTGGTTTATTTAAAACAATCACAAAATCATCTTCATAACGGATATCGAGATCGGTATGCTCGGCGATCAATTGTTCATTCTGCTTTTCTTCCGGCAGCATAACGCTCACTTTATCGCCAGACCGCACGCGGTACAACACATTTTCAGTAGCGTTATTGACTGCTATCCTGCCGCCTTCATGGTATTTGATCGCCGTCAATAATAATTTAGAAATATGTTTTCGTTTCAAGAAAGTCCGCAACAGCAGTCCCTCTTCTTCAGCCGTGGCTGTCCACTCTAATAACAAAGTTTCCTGTTCCTCCTAATTTTCGATAAAGGAATCATGAACCCGCCGCCAAAATGGAAAATAACGGAAACGTGCAAAATTCGCTTTCTCTTCTGATACTTGGTAAATGATCTCTTTGACATCACGATGCAGGATACTCACGTGATCGATCGAGATCTGGAAATTTTTATCTTGAACTGGTACTAACTGCACCGTGTGATGTTTTGGAAAGACAAGCGGGCTCCCGATCGTACGATAAACACGGTTATTGATCGAAGCCATCTCTGTGAGCTGCATGGCTTCAATCGAAGGATGCATCAATGCGCCGCCCAATGATTTATTATATGCTGTCGTTCCACTTGGCGTAGACATGCAAAGCCCATCCCCACGGAAGCGTTCAAACTGTGAATCGTTGATATTGACATCCACAACAAACGGACCACCGGAGCTCTTGATAGTAGATTCATTCAGTGCAAGGTACTCTTCGCGCTCATGTCCCATTCCAAATACGACGGTGATTTTCAACAATGGATAGGAAACGATCTTGTATTCCTTGTTCGCGATCGCCTCTACTAAACGTTCGGCTTCATTCGGTCGCCAGTCCGCATAAAATCCTAAATGACCCGTGTGGATCCCAATAAATGCGACTCTGTCTAAACGATGCTGATACTTATGAAATGCTGAGAGAAATGTTCCATCTCCACCGATCGAAATTACTGCAGAAGGCTCTTTCTCATCATATTCCATATCATACTGAGAAAAAGATTCCTTCATCTGCATTTTTAATAGGTTGGATTTTTCATCCCCCTTAGAAACGATTGTATATTTCAAAACATTTCTCTCCTATTCTCAGTGAGATTATTTTCCAGTTAATCGCTCTTGACCAGCTGGTTTACTGCGTTTCTCATCTTTATTTTGTGAAAAATAAACTTGCGCTTCTTGGATCTCTTCACGAATCTGCGACATTTCTTCATCCAATTGAAAAGCCGCTTCTGCTGCTCGTTCCAGCCGCAGATTGATTGCTTCTGGAAGTTCCCCTTGGTATTTATAATTTAAGGAATGCTCCGTCGTTGCCCAAAAGTTCATGGCAAGCGTCCTGATCTGTATTTCTGCTAAGATTTTTCTTTTACCGTTGATCGTTTCGACCGGATATTCGATCACGACATGGTACGAACGATAACCGCTCGGCTTTTTGTTTTTGATATAATCACGTTCCTCGACGATTCGAAAATCTTTTCTGCCGCGGAGTAATTGTACCACGAGCTCAATGTCATCTACAAATTGACACATCATCCGCAGACCGGCGATATCCTGCATTTCTTCCGCCAAACGATCGAGCGGGATATTTTTGAGTGCAGCTTTATCTAAAATACTGACTACTGGTTTTACTCGTCCAGTCACGAATTCGATGGGCGAATGGTTATTTTCCAGCTGAAATTGCTTTCGGATCCCTTTCAACTTCATTTTCAATTCATCTACTGCCTGCGTATACGGCATCAAGAATTCTTCCCAATGATTCATTTTTCTCACCTCAACTATTTTTGCAACAAGGCGTTTTCCATACTATCTTATTCTACCATAAATGGCCTCTATTAGAAAAAGCCTTCACTCGCAAAAAGTGTTTTTTTGGTTTCTGGTTGTACAGAATATGATAAACTAGGGATAAACAACGGGAGGCGAGAAAAATGATCCGGGAAAAGTTGCAAAACAAAGCCTATTTAGAGGCACTTGAAATAATAGAGAAAGAACTGCAAAAGACACCGGAAGACGCAGAACTGAATTACTACGCAGCTTGGGCCAACGACAGTTTAGGTAGAGAAACCGCTGCGATTCCTTTTTACGAACTGGCCCTTTCAGGAAAATTGACCACCACTGATCGCTTAGAAGCTTTTATTGGACTAGGAAGTACCTATCGCGTCACGGGCAATTACGAGCGCGCCCATCATTTACTGGAACAAGCTATTCAAGAATTCCCGAACGAACCAGTTTTACAGGTTTTTCAAGCAATGGTAAAGTATAACCAAACAGATTATAAGGCCGCTGTCAGTCAACTTTTGACGCTGATCATCCAGCACGCTTCTGATAAAAACATTCGTGCCTTTGAACGAGCATTGACATTTTATACGCAGAACTTAGATTATCGATATGAAGTTACGGAGGAGGATACCCATGAGTAAAGAATTAGAAATCGAATTTAGAAATATGATCACGGCAGAGGAGTATCAGGAACTGATTGAAAGTTTTGGACTTAAAGAGGCTGATTTTTTCGAACAGACGAATTATTATTTTGACACACCTGCATTTGCCCTCAAAGAACTGCACGCTGCGCTTCGCATCCGCGCTCGCAATAATAATTATGAACTGACACTCAAAACACCAGAAAAAGTTGGTCTGCTAGAAACTACTCAGATTCTCGCACCAGATCAAGCTGAAGGAATTATTGCCGGTTCCAACATCCCTGTCGGTCAAATCCGTGATGCTTTAGCAAAATTAAGCATTGACCATACAGAATTAGAAAATTTTGGTTCCCTGCAAACCATTCGTGCTGAAAAAGATTATAAAAATGGCCTGCTAGTATTTGATAAAAATTTCTACGGCAACATTGCAGACTTTGATTTGGAGTATGAAGTCGCCGATTTTGAAAAGGGAAAAAAGATCTTTTCCAATCTTTTAGAAGACTATGGTATTGAAGAAAATGAAGCGCCAAATAAAGTAAAGCGCTTTTATGACCATATTTACGGAAATAAATAGGAAGATCTTGCTTTTCGAGGATTATTATTTGTTAATTTACAATGACGCTGATAAAATAGAAGTAGATAAAGGTTGTATCGGTAGTTTGTAAAAGATTTATTCTTCGCACACCGGTACAAACTATTTTTTACGTGCACGAAATACAAAAGAACCAGAATCTGAAAATCAGGTGATTGTAATGATAAATCAAAACTTATATCTCCAATCTATCGCAAATAGCAAACCTATCGAAATCTATTTGTTTTTCGATCCCGTTTGTAACGATTGCTGGAACGTCGATGCCAACATCAGACGATTACAGTTGGAGTACGGTAAATACTTTAAATTAAGATATATTCTTCATAATAACCTCCAGACTTTCCTATGCAAGCAGAAACGTGAAGGAAACAATGCGGATATGAAAAACCAGCAAGAACAAAGTCAGCTTTCTTATGTAGCTTGTCTCGCTGTAAAAGCAGCAGAACTGCAAGGGAAGAAACTCGGTATCTCCTTTTTGCGTAAACTACAGCAAGCCTATTTCTTGGAAGGTCGCGATATCGCCGATGATGCTTGCATTGTTGAACAAGCACTTGCGACAGGACTTGATCTCAAAGAATTCCAAAAAGATTGGAGTTCGAACATTGCGAAGCGTGCCTACATCGGTGACCAGAAAGTTGCCAGGGAAATGGAGATCACGGAGAATCCAACCGTTGTTTTCTTCAATAAAAATATTGAAGATGCCGGTGTGAAGCTGACAGGCTGTCATAGTTATGATATCTATGTCCACATTCTCTCGGAACTGCTAGCGCAATTTCCGGAAAGTGATGAAAAGCCTTCGATGGAAGAATATATGAAAGAAATCAAGCTAACGACGATCGAAGAAATGGCTGCTTTCTATCATTTACCGTATAAACAAATCGAGCGCCAGATGAAAAAATGGATCTTACAGCAAAAGGTTGTATCGATCGATTCGCAAGATGGAACTATTTTATGGCAGTATATTGGCTGAATGGATAGCGAGGAGAAAATATTTCTCTTCGCTTTTTTGATACACTGGTGAGAGGAGCAAAACGACTTGAAGATACTTTACAACACAGTCGCATTATTCTGTATCTTGATTTCCATTATGTTATGAATTCCCAACCTCTTTTTTGATCAAGGGAATCCAACAGTGATGTTTACTTTTCTGATAGGCGGCGTTGGCTTTTTTATTTCTCTCAAAACTAAGAAAAATTATCTATTGATTGGAAATTTGTTAGCCTGCTTCAGTTTTTATTTTGTTTATGTTTGTGGGTTATATCGTAGAAGCTATTAAATAACTCTAACTAAAAAAACCGAAGCATCTAAGTGCTTCGGTTTTCCTATTTACATCGACTCTAGTCGCTCGATCCGCATGGAGATCGGTGGATGGGAATCAAATAAGCCAGCTTTTTCTTTGTTTTTCTTTTTTAGCGGTGATGAAAAGTAAATCGATTCACTTGCTGCGCTAACATTTTCCATTTTTTGCGTATTGCCACTGATTTTCTGAAGTGCATCGATAAGTCCTTGCGGGTTACGAGTCAATTCAACTGCGCTAGCATCTGCTAGGTATTCGCGGTTTCGAGATAAAGCGAATTGGATCGCTGTTGCAATAAGAGGTGCTAAGATCACGAAAACGAGTGCCACCACATAGATGACGATCTGAACTGCGCCTCCGCCATTATTGTCTTTACGATTATTCCGATTATTGCCTGTAAGGCCGCCCCAAAAGAGCATTCGCATCGCGAGGTCGCTTAAAATGGCGATGACGGAAACAAGTGCGATCGCGATCGTGGATAAGCGGATATCGTAGTTGCGGATATGCGAGATCTCATGGGCAATAACGCCTTCTAGTTCATAACGTTCCAGCCGCTGAAGTAATCCACGCGTCACTGCTACCGCGCCTTTTTTAGGCGATATCCCAGTGGCAAAGGCATTGGGACTAGCTTCATCTACGATATAAACTTGCGGCATCGGGATATTAGCAACCATAGCCATATTTTCCACGATATCCCATAAAACTGGTTCTTCTTCCCGACTGTTAATTCTCCTAGCATGATTCATGGCCATGACGACAGAAGAACTACTTCCGATCATGAATAAAATATAAACAATGCCGATAACCGCTGCAATCAGAATCCCATTTAGATAATTATTCCAAACTAAGACACCAATCGCTGCACCAACTAAAAGGACAATAAGGAAGAAGCAAAAAACGATAAGTACCGTTTTTCGTTTATTCGAAGCGATTTGTTTGAATAACATTCGCACCTTCTCCTTTTATCTTAAAATTGAACTTTTGGTGTTTCGCGTTCTTCCGTCGGGATTGAAAGCATTTCTCTAACACTGAAGTTGTGCATCTTGGCAACGATGTTGGATGGTACGGATTGAACCGAGTTGTTATAATCCATGACAGTTGTATTGTATAGTTGTCTGGAATACGCCACTTTATTTTCTGTGGAAGAAAGTTCGTGTTGCAATTCGATGAACGATTGGTTCGCTTTCAGATCCGGATAAGCTTCTCCTAATGCAAAGATCGAACGAAGTGCACCAGACAGCTTATTGTCAGCATCCAATTGTTCTTGTCTGCTGTCGCCGCTTTGAGCATTTCCCATTTCATTCCGTGCTTCGATAACTTTTGTCAGTGTTTCTTTTTCGTGTGATGCATAACCTTTTACAGTTTCTACTAGATTCGGAATCAAGTCATATCGTCTTTTTAATTGCACATCGATTTGTGCCCATGTTTCGTCGACCCGATTGCGTTTTTTTACTAATCCGTTATATAGTCCGAAATAAATCAAAGCCAAGACCACAATAATGGCAATAATAATTAAAATTAGCATTGTAAATTCCTCCTTTAGTCTTTAGATGTATTATACATGAAAAAGATAGCCACTAACAATCATCCGCTAGTCCTATTCTCATTTCTTTTTCCGCATGAAATAAAAAGGTTTTACAGGCGCATCTACTTTCATTTTAATCGTCATCATAGCGTTTTTAGCCCGATCGATCGGTGCATCATTTTCGTCCCAAAGCGCTGCCACAGTTTGTTTAAAGCCAATATCATCTGGTCCGTAAAATTCGATTTCTTCGCCGACGCCAAAATTATTTCGCTGCTGTAGTGTCGCTATCTGTGTAGATTCGTCATAATCTAAGACTTGCGCTGCAAATGCATAACTTGGGATCTTTCTTGTTTTCCCGAATAATTGATCGTCTTCGGTCGGTTCATGGTAGTAAAACCCGCTGGATAGTTCACGTTGTGCTACTTTCCACAGTTCATCTTCCCAAGCTTGATCAAAAACAAAGTGTTCAGGGTCTGCTAGGTACGTATCTACGACTTTGCGATAAACACTTGCCACGGTCGAAACATAATGGATCGATTTCATTCGTCCTTCAATTTTCAGGCTATCGACGCCCGCTTCGATCATATCAGGGATATGGCGGATCATCGATAGATCTACAGCACTCATAGAAAATGGCTCTTCGTCTTCATCAACGATATTTTTGCTGACTCCTCTATCGATCTCAAACAATTCATATTTCCAGCGGCAACTTTGCGCGCATCCGCCTCGATTTGCATCACGGTTCGCCATGTGATTAGACAATGTACAGCGTCCCGAATAAGAAATACACATTGCCCCATGGATAAATGCCTCGATTTCGACATCGGAATTTGCTGAGATCTCTTGGATCTCCGCCATACCAACTTCTCGCGCCAAGACGACACGTTCTAATCCTTGACGTTTCCAAAATTCCAGCGTCTTATAGTTCGTAGCCGAAGCTTGGGTAGAAAGATGGACTGGCAAGCCTGGCGCTGACTCGAAGCAAATTTGGATCAGTGCCGGATCCGAAACGATCACCGCATCGATTCCTAAATCACGAAGCGTAAGGAAAAATTCTCCTGCTCCTTCTGTATCGCCCACGTGTGCGACCATGTTTGCCGCTACATATACTTTTGCTTGATGTTCATGCGCGAATGCGATTCCTTCTGCCATCTCTTCGAAACTAAAATTACCTGCTCGCGAACGCAGCCCAAATGCTTGTCCACCTATATAAACTGCATCAGCCCCATAGCGGATCGCAATTTTCAATTTTTCTAAATTACCTGCCGGTGCAAGTATTTCTGGTCGTTTTAATTCTTTTTTCACGCTCTTCATTCCCCTTACTTCACTTCGTTAGGATCTTTTGTATAAAATCCCGGAGCTAATTGTCTAGACGGTTTTTGCAAAGCCGCTAGTTTATTTTCAAAATAAGTAGCTACATAACTGCCAGCCTCGATAGCTGCCTTTGCTTCCACGAACAGCTTCGCGATTTGGACAAAGTTACTTGTCTCACACAGAATGCCGTCAAGTTTCCAACATTTGATGCCGTTCTGGTAAAGTTCCTCTAAGAATGGCATCAATGAAATATCTTCGGTTGAAAAAATATGAGTACCAGTCTCATCTTCATAAATCGGCAATTGGCTGTTTTCATCATTTGGTTCACGTAAAAAAAGACCCCGCGCCAAAGACGTATCTTCTTCTATCTTTACGATATGTTCATAATTCGTCACTAATTTTCGTTTGGAATGATGGATACATGTTGGTCCATAAACAAGCACTTCTACTGGGATCGTCAGATGACTTTGGATATCCGCGATTTCTCCACTCGTTAGTTCACGTGCCAATACAGCACCCACAGCTCCATGCGTTTCCCAAAACTTGATTTGTTCGCTACTGGTCACAAATGTTTGGGCATCATAAATAAACGGGATATGTGCTGCATATTCTTCTACAAGCAGCATTGTTCCCGGGTCTCCACATGTGAAAGCATCAACACCAATTTCATCCAGTGCTTCCAAAAATGGTGGCAACTGCTTGATTTCTTTATTGTGCATCAAGCCGTTTAATGCTACCGTTATTTTTTTCCCTGCTTGATGTGCCATGCTCGTCATTTCACTTATCTCTTCGAGCGAAAATGATCTCGGCAATCTAAGCCCAAATGGACTTTGTCCCACATACAAGCGATCGACCCCTGCTTCGAGCAACTGCTCAGCCTGCGCCAGCGAATCTACAGTCGCAATAATTTCCATGTTTTAGAACCTCTTTTCCAATTCTTTTACTTGATAAATGTATCACATAACCGCGCGCTACTGCAATGCTTTTATCAAAAAAACAGCCCCCTTGCTCATTTACAAGGGAACCGCCTTAGTCGATTTTATTTTTATTCCACTGCAGAAGTCTTAGTAGTGGTTTATATGTATCTCCGATCAAACCGAGGATCTCGATCAACACTTCGATTAAGATCAGTAAGATCCCGATCAGCAACATAGATCCCCATAAAGAAGACATTGTAAAGATAAAAGCAAATAACGAAAATAATGCCGAAATCGCATATATCAGAATAACGGTTTGTCGGTGTGTAAATCCGACATTGAGCAGACTATGATGCAGATGTGATTTATCAGCCATCGCGATTGGCTGTTTGTTGATCAATCGCCGAATAATGGCAATGAGCGTATCAGAGATCGGAACACCTAAAATCAAGATCGGAACAACGAGTGAAATAAATGTAACATTTTTAAAGCCCATGATCGACAAAACTGCCAATACATAGCCTAAAAACAAAGCACCGGTGTCACCCATGAAAATTTTAGCTGGATGGAAATTATACGGTAAGAATCCTAAAATGGCTGCGATCATGATGATCGCTAGTCCCATAACAAAGCTATCTCCCATAATAAACGCCATTCCACAGACCGTGAAAAACGCGATCCCGGAAACGCCTGCTGCTAAACCGTCTAGACCATCGATCAAATTGATCGCATTGGTGATCGAAACGACCCAAAGAATCGTTAGCGGAATGCTAAAAATACCGAAATGAATTTCCCCGCCAAAGGGCAAATTAATGAATTCAATACTTAGACCGCCCCCGACAACAATAATAACAGCTGCAAAAAGCTGCCCGATCAATTTATAACGTGCTTTCAATTCCAAGAGATCATCTAAAAATCCCGTCAGCATGATCAATGTCGCACCAATAAACAATGGCCAAATCAAGCTCTTGTCAATTGGGAATACAAATAATCCAACAGCAAAGCCAGCATAAATAGCTAGTCCGCCTAGACTTGCGATTGGTTTTTGATTGATTCGACGTTCATTCGGTTTATCTGTTATATCACACTTTATGACGACCCATCTGACAAAGGGGGTCAATACGATAGTCACTAAAAAACAAACAAGTGCTGCTGTCCACATAAAACCAAACCCACCTTTCTTATGAGTCCTATTGACCCCATTATACGTTTTTATCTGTCAATTGACAATCCGCATTTATGGAATTTGAGACAAAAACTGGCAATTATTTAGTCACAAACATGAATATGCCAAATTTACGGATAACCAAGCGGGTAAAACAAAGAAAAAGAGTGACCTTTTTAACTTTTTATACTATTATATAACTATATGATTAAGAGAGGATGAAAAATGTGCGTTCAGATAAACATCGCCAAAAAAAGTCTAGAAAAGGTTTAAAGATCTTTTTCCTTATCTTGCTGCTCCTCATTATTATAATCGCAGCAGTTCTCGGTATTGCATATTGGAAAACAAACAAAACTTTTGATAAAATATACAATCCGATCGAAGGCAAAAAGAAAACAAGTGTCACCCTTAATGGCTCTACCCCGTTTTCCGTATTAATCATGGGGGTCGATGAACGTCCTGGAGACCGTGGTCGTTCTGATACATTGATCGCAACCACGATAAATGGGAAAACAAATAAAACGCAGATGTTGAGTATCCCGCGCGATACCAAAACTGAGATCATCGGTCATAACTCAAACGAAAAGATCAATGCAGCCTATGCTTATGGTGGCGTAAAAATGGCATCCGATACTACAACAGAATTTTTGAAAGGTATTCCTTTTAATTACTACGTTAAAATGAACATGGAAGGCTTCCATGACCTTGTTGATGCTGTTGGTGGTGTCACTGTTTACAATGATACAGAAGGAATCAGCTTAGGTAAAAAGGTTTTCCATAAAGGCAACGTAACATTAGATGGTGATAATGCACTTGCTTATGTTCGTATCCGTAAAACTGATGCGCAAGGTGACTTTGGCCGTCAAAAACGTCAACAACAAGTTATTACAGCGATCGTGAAGAAAGTTTTATCCGCAAATGTGGTATTGAGCTTCAATAAGATCATGAATGCCGTTGGCGACAATGTTCAAACCGACTTCACACTAGAAGATGTGACACGAATCGCGAAAAATTATCGTGGCGCTGTCAATAATGTTGAAAATCTGCAGGTTCAAGGAACAGGCGGTAAGATCAATAACTCCGGACCTTGGTACTACAGTGTTAGTGACAATGAGCGTACAAGACTGCACGATGAACTCGCAAAGAACTTAGAAATGAATCAATAACAAAAAAGGCGGACCATAACGGTTCGCCTTTTTATTTATTCTTCTTCACGCTGAATGGAGATCCCAATATTTAAAAGGGCTGCCAGTTCTTTCATTTCTATAAATTTACCGCTTCGGTAAATGGCTCCATCCAAAAAGACTAAAGGAAAAGCTGCTTCTCCTTCATCCACCAGCTTTTGCGCCACCAATCTATTCTTCCTAAACGCTTCGGGGGAATCTGTTTTTATGTATAACTGCATTTCTGGCGTTTTCTCCATTATTCTTTTGAACGCCTCTGTCTCGATGGCTTTTTTTGTTTCACGAAAAATCTCAAGCTCCTCACTCTCCGGGTCATCCTGCAAGCAATAACAAATTATCTCGCGCATCTAGCTCTCTCCTTCCAGCAACTCCGTATTCCGCACAGCTACTTCCAATTTCATCCGATCCGGGTCTTCAAAAAACACTGCATAGTGTTGCTCTCCCCCGGCAAATGGATATTTTTCGTCATACAGCAAGGGAACCGAGTGCTTGAGCAGATATTCCCGCAGTTCATCCACCTCTCTATAACTATCCACCGAAAAAGCCAAATGATTCAGACCAATATTTTTGCGATGGTAGCCATTCTTTTGATACGGCTCTTCCACCTGGACAAAAACGAGATATGTATCGCCAAGCTTGAAACTAAATCCTTGCTCCCATTCTTGATAAAGCTGATAGCTAAGCTTTCCCAGTAAGCTTTGATAAAATGCCCGACTCACTGCCAAGTCCTTTACATAAAATTCAATATGATGAATCGTACCTCGCATCCCTAGCCCCTCTTTCATTTTGATTTGTCTCTACTATAACATACTAGCACTTATCGTTTCCGATAAAGATGATCCCCATAGATCGTGAAAGCAGAACCGATCAAAATCACACCAACACCCAATATCAGCATCACTTTCAATGGTTCCCCTAAAAACAAGAAACTAAGTAATGGCGCCAAAGCCGGTTTGACAAAGAATTGTGTTGCTGCGAGTGTTGTACTTGTCTCCTTCATAATAAAGAAATAAAGGACAAAGCCGAGTGCAGTATTAAAAATCCCCGAAATAAGCACTAGCGGAAGATCATTCCAGTGGAGCGGAACAAAAAGTGGAATCTCCGCAAATACTTGAAATCCCTCATGGCTTGTCAAAAAATGCTGTACAAGTGGGATTTTGCTACAAACCATTAGCAAATAAAGTTCCAAACTGCCAAATAAAAACGTAAAGCCCGTTACTTCCAATGTATCCATTCCTGTCCGCAAACTGATTTTCCTAGAAAAAATACTATAAATAGAAAACAACATCGCAGATCCCAACGCCAAACTGATCCCCACCGGTTTCGTCAAATTAGTCGGGTCTACGACAAGCAACATCCCAGCCAAACTGATCAAGATCGAAATGATACTGAAAATAGACAGTTTTTCTTTAAACACAAAAAATGTCAACACTAATGTAAATATTGGATTGCAGCTAAATAAAACAGCTACGACTCCTGCTTTCGTATCGTCTACCGCCAATTGGAACAAGACCATGCCGATAACAACGAACAAGAAACCATTTAGCGTCAACAAAGAGAAAGCAGTTCGATCAAGGTGTTGAAGCAAACGTTTTGTCAGCATTGCCGCAAAAAACAAAATGATCACAGCCGCGATCAAAAATCGCAGAAACGTGAAATAAAAAGGATCGAATCTGTTGCCGGCTAATTTCAAAACGATCTCTTGAGTAGATACAGCCAGACTTGCTAATAATATGTACATGCAGATTTTTAATCGAGCCATTCGCTTTCCTCCTTGATTTTAATATTATCGCTTACTGATAAGTACCAAACTATCTGGCTTGCTAAACAAAAAACAGCAGACTCATCGTGAGTCTGCTGTTTTAATTGATTTTCGCTACGAATTGGAACCGACTGCCGACATATTGAGAGCGCGTAAATTCGAACGGCCGGCCATCGGAAAGCTTTGTGATTTGCCGAAGTTTCATCACCGGCGTTCCGATTTTCACTTCCAGATATGGCGCGATTTTTTCGGAGATCAGCGCAGCTTCCATTACTTGTTCTGCCTCGCCGATCGATTGGCCGAGTTTTGTCACGATCGCTTCATAAAGCGAGTTCATGATATCTTCACGCGTAAGCTGCTCTGCTACGATTTCTGGGATAGCTACTGTTTCATACAGAATTGGAACTTTATCACCGTAACGGACACGTTCCACCTTCATGACGTTGCTGTTCGGGGGCAGCTGTAGCGCTTCTGTTTCTTGTAAACTAGCAGGTTTGATACCAAATGCCACTACTCGAGTCGAAGGTGTTTTTCCTTCTTGGATCATGAGGTTGGTAAAACTAGTGACCGCCTCTAAACGTTCCGTCAGTTTACGTTCCGAAATAAAGGTCCCCGCACCGACTCTGCGTTGTAAGACGCCATCGTCTACTAATCCTTGAATAGCTTGTCTTACTGTCATTCGGCTGACATTAAACATTTCCGCAAGCTGACGTTCGGCCGGTATTGCAGTGCCGACTTGCCAATAACCTTCTTCGATCTTCTGTTTAATATCATTTTGAATTTGAATATAAATTGGTATTCCTGACTGTTTGTCGATCATTTTCTCGCCCTCTTTTTAAAGAAGAGCACCCGCTTCTTCATCTACTATGATCGTTACATCTGGATGATTTTGCAAAACAGAACCTGGGCAATTTTCATCTACTGGTCCGTTTACAGCATTTTTGATTGCTTCTGCTTTACTTGTTCCAAAAGCAAACAAAATTATTTTTTTCGCATTCATAATAGATTTGATTCCCATGGAATAAGCATGAGTAGGTACGTCTTCTTCTTTCTCAAAGTGTACTTTGTTTGCTTCTCGAGTTGAAACGGTCAACTCCACTTTATGTGTCAATGAATCAAATGAAGTTCCTGGTTCATTGAATCCGATGTGACCATTTGTACCAATACCAAGGATCTGGATATCGATAGGATGTTCTGCGAGTACACGTTCATAGCGAACACATTCTGCTTCTGGATCTTCTGCTGTTCCATCTGGCAAGAAGCTTTCTTTAAACGCTTTTTTCGAGAATAACAGGTCATTCATATAGTAATGATAACTGTTTACGTCATCTGCTGCAAGACCAACATATTCGTCTAAATTTGTTGTCGTGATATTCGATGTATCGACATCGCTTTTTACTAATTCTTGATAAAAAAGTTCTGGCGTGCTTCCTGTTGCTAGACCAAGTGTATTTACTTTCCCAGCGCGGATAGCTTCCTCGATGATTTCTAGGCCTTTTTGGGAACCTGCTAATTTATTTTGTGTTTTGATGATTTGCATATTAAACGTCCTCTCTATTAAATAATTGTCCAAAGGAGTATGTGGAAACGATGTTTAGATCTTCGTCTAAAAGATTGAAATCTGCATCCTTACCAGCTGCGATACCGCCTTTAGTCGTTAAATGGAATTCCGTTGCTTGGTTGACCGAAGACATCAATACAGCATGCTCGATCGGACAATTTGTGAATTTGATCATATTGCGGAAAGCATCGTCATATGTCAACACGCTTCCTGCTAAGGTACCGTCTTCTAACCGAGCTTGCTTATCTTTCACGATAACCGTTTGGCCGCCTAGTTCGGATTTTCCTTCTGGCATTCCTTTCGCCCGCATTGAATCCGTAATGATACTGATGTGTTCCGGGCCTTTCATTTGGTAAGCGAGTTTGCACATGTCAGGATGCACATGGATGCCGTCAACAATCAATTCTGCGTTGATCCCGTCTTCTAGCAATACATGTCCGGGAACTCCTGGTTCACGGTGAGTCATACGGTGGCAAGCATTATAAAGATGTGTGGCATGGGAAGCCTTACTTGTCTTCAAATGCTCTCTAACATCATTCGAGTGCCCGACACTTGGTACAACACCCAGCTCTAAGCACAAGTTTTCAAATGCTGCCGACGTTTCATGTTCCGGAGCATAAGTTACTAATTTGATTTGGCCTTTTGAGATGTCAAACCATTTTTTAAATAGTTCTAAATCCGGTGCTTGGATAAATTCTTCCGGCTGTGCACCTTTGAATACTGGTGAAACGAAAGGTCCTTCTAAATGGATCCCACCAATCACCGGTTCTTCTTCTGCTACTTCACCAATGACCCGAAGCGCATTTTCAATATTTTCATGGGATTGTGTCATCGTGGTTGGGAAATAGGTAGTGATTCCTTCACGCAGCATATTGCGGACTTGCTTCTTCAAATGATCCGCATCTGCGTCCATTGCATCAAAACCGTAACCGCCATGCGAATGGACATCGATGAAGCCGGGAATTAATTTTTTCCCCTCTGCATCTACGACTTCTTCTTTGTCTAAGGCGATAAAGTCCTGCATGCTGCCTACTTCGCGGACAGTTTTATCGAAACGAACATACGCATTTTCTAGAACTTGTTTGCCAGTGTATATCGTTGCATTGATGATTGTTTTTGTAATCATACCAAATTCCTCCTCGACTGGTCTATACCAATTATTATAGCACGATTATGCCAAAATGCAAGAAATCTGCGAAAAAAAAGCTGAAACACATTTCTGCGTTTCAGCCTCAGCTAGTTATTTTTCTTGTGTATCTTCATCTTGCTCTTCTGTATCAGAAGGCTTCTCTTTCGCACGTTTTTCAAGATCGCTCAATTTTTCTTCCATTGATGGATCTTTGGATTTGCGGAAATTGATTTTTTCTTGTTCGATCATGTCATCGATCATATCATGGAATTGACTCGCTTTATCTTTGATGACTACTTTGCTTTTTTGGGACTTACGATTAAGTTCGTCCATCAAATCATCGAAGGACTGGGAAAGTTCTTTTGTGATCGTTTCACGTTTGCGGGCAGTTTCTTCCAGGTCGCGCTGTTTTTGTGCTTCGTGATAGTCCGTCACGGTTCCCCAGCTCATATCATGGATCACTTTATCCATTTTTTTAGAAGTGGCTTCTGCATTTTTTTCGGCGATTTCAGCCAAATGTTTCGTTTTCAAGTTTTTCCATTTCAAACGCATTTCTTGCATTCGTGTTTCCAGTTCTTCTAGTTGTGAACTTGCACTTTGATAATGCTCTTTTGTTTCTGCTAGCTGCACTTCGTATTGATCGATCTCATTTTGTACAAATTCAGCAAGTTTGGTTTCTTCTGCTTCTTCTGCCAATTTTTTCTGATAGCGTCTCTTCTCCAAGTATGTTTCCATTTCTTGGTATTCTTTATAGAAAAGCGACTTCAACTCGCGTTGTTTTTCTACCATTTTTTCGATCTCTTTTATTTCACTTTTAGTCTGATCCATATAGTAAGCAACCGAGCTGCGTTTCTTTTCTGTGCGTTCGTCTAATTTATTGTTTAACGATTGGTTCAATTCTTTTAATTTGTCAAATAAGTTTGCCATTTTATTTTCCTCCAATTTATTTGTCATATGGGTAATCGAATGTGCTGTCGTCTTTTTTGCGAGGGCGTTTTCGTTTTGTAAAGAAATAAATAATCGCGGCAATGACCGCTACGGCTAAAATGCCTTTTAAATGTGCCAAGATCAGAAGTACTCCGATAACAGCTAAAATACCATATAGAATCTTTTCTCCCCAGCCGCGTGCTTTTCTTAAATAACGGAAAGAAAAATAAGCGAGTAAAGCGCCAAGTGTCGCGATAATAACGGGCCACAAGAACATAAAAATCAGGGAGATAAGAAAAATCGCTAATATCCCAATAATGATTAATGGCATCTTGATCCTCCTCTTTTCCACAATACTAAGTGTTTTCTTTATTGTATCTCTATCTTACCTTTTGACCAAGTAATAGGAAAGTAGCTAAGGGTGTAAATTTATATACAACTTGCGACTTAATTTTAACTTTTACTTGTAAAAAAAGCGATCCTAAGAGGCAGGGTCGCTTTGATGGTAACCTATTCCAATTCTTGACGTTCATTTTCATAGCGAACGGTCGTGAGCGCACCTTCTGACACCATGTCAGCTTCTTCCATCGTCGCTTCCTCTGTCAACAATCCTTCTACCGCACGATTCCTAATGGAACTAACATCAAATGCGGCACGGTTTGCGAAGTCTTTTTTCTTGAGAAGGTACAAGGGCAGTACTAGTCCGATCACAGAACCCGCTATCCAAAATCCTTTTTTCATAGCGATTCCTCCTTATCTATCTTTCGTTTCCCTCTTTCCTCATTTACAAACAAAAAAGCCCCCGCTACACGAGCAGCAAGGGATTTTAAAAACAGCTATAATGTAGCGAATGGTCTTGGTTTGCGGATAAAACTCATTAGCGCGGCGATAAATAATAAAATTGCCGGAATAAATCCTACGAACAGAGTAGCTAATAAAACAACGATCGCTGCTACCAAAAATAAGATCCCTGCAAGTACAGGCTTTTTATTGCCAATGATAAAATAAATACCCAAGACGGAAATGATAACTGTGACTATCAAAATGATCAATGACCAAGTTCCAAACGTATGCAGGCCGGTAATAACCGTATGTACATCTGGCGCGTCGCTTGGCGAAACATTAGCATCACGTAACGCTGATTCATACCGCGCTGCGAAATCCGAACTTTCCGCATTACTTTGTGTGATATTTCCTACCCAGCTGCTTACCAAAGAGAATAATCCTTGTAAAATCGCCCCAAGAATCAGACCAATAGTTGCTAGTGTTACTTCACCAGTTCGTTTTATCATGTGAAATCCCCCTCTCCCGCTTATTATTACATAATTAAATTAACTTTTCTACTATTTTAAGTTGCTTGCTCCGTGCGTTTTTCCAGAAAAAAAGTTATAGTATAGAAGTAACATTTTCACAAAGAAAGGAAGATCGGCATGCTAAAGCGGTTCAGCTTTACTATTTTAATACCGCTACTCTTAGTGGGTGCTTCTGTTTTTATCCTCATAAAAATGCAGCCTGCCCCGCTCAAAGTAACTAATCGTCATATTCCCACTGTGTTTATCCATGGCTATGCCGGTAATGATCGTTCTTTTCATGGCATGATCAGACGTTTTTCCGAGAAATACCACTGGGGCACCGAGTCACTTCATATTCGAGTCGATACATCTGGCAAGCTCCATACGCAAGGAAGCTATCCTACTGATGCTAAAAATCCCTTAATAAATATCGTTTTCGATGATAATCGTGCTTCCATCGCACAGCAATCGGCGTGGACAAAAAAAGCCATGCGCTATTTAAAAAAACATTACGCGATCAAAAAATTTTATGCAGTCGGTCATTCAATGGGTGGCGGGACATGGATCTCTTATCTCGCAACGGAAGGCGACAATCCCGTTTATCCAATGGCAGATAAAATCGTCTTTTTAGGCGTTCCGTTTTATCCAGAAGAATACCTCAACGGCTCTGAAGAAGTTGTAATCGACCACGCTTCTTACCTACACGGCCGATTTGCCAAGCGTATCAGTCAAGTCCTCCCGAAAAAAACGCAGATCTTGATTATCGGCGGCGACATTCTGGACGGCAGCAAAAGTGACGGTGAGGTCAGCGCAGCCAGTGTTCGTTACGGAAAGAAGATCTTTACCAAACAACAATTAACGCTACACATCCTAAAAAGCAAAGATGCAAATCATTCTGCGCTGCATGAATTACCTATCGTTGATAACTACATAGGTAACTTTTTATGGCGGTAAGAAAGGAGTAACACATGAAGAAAAATATCCCTAGTCTTCTGATCGCAGTGATTTTCCTAGTGATCATCGGTTTTATTTTCCACACGACCACGACAAGATCACCCGAGAAGAAGGAAACAACAAAAACGACCCCACAGCCACAGGCGAAAATCGCCGGCAAAGAGACCGCAAAAAAAGAGATCACGACACCCACTCTCTTTATCCATGGCTATTCTGGCGGAAAAAGCAGCTTTGGTCCGATGATCGACAGATTTTCCTCCAAAAATTTAGGCAGCCGCTCGCTCGTTATCACAGTCAAACCCGATGGTAATTTAGCAATCCAAGGCACGTTTGACAAATATGCCAAAAATCCGTTGATCCAGCTCCTTTTTGCAGACAATAAAAGTTCGATGGTCAATCAAAGTGAATGGATCAAAGATGCCATGATCGATCTAAAAAACGTTTATCATATCGAAGAAGTCAATCTCGTTGGTCATTCAATGGGTGGCGTGAGTTTAACTGATTATATCGAAAAAAATGCCACCAATAAAAGTGTTCCCTCTGTTAAAAAAGTTGCACTGCTCGGTGCTCCTTTAAACGGCTTATCGATCGGCGATGATGGCAAGACTCCTTACGACTTAACACCAACAGGTCCTGCCATGCAATCAGAACGCTATGCCGAATTGCTGAAAAACAGCTCCGTTATTTCAAATAAACTAGAAGTCCTGAACGTCGCCGGTGATACGAAAGATGGTCGCAAAAGTGACGGTTCGGTTTCTATAGCAAGCGCACTCTCCGGGAAATTCATTTACAAACGGGCAGCCAGTTATAAAGAAAAAATCATCACCGGGAAGGAAGGCAAACATTCTAACTTACACGACAGTGAAAAAGTAGATAAATGGATCGCTGATTTCCTTTGGGATTAAAAAAAGACCGATAAAGTAATAATTACTTTATCGGTCTTTTTATGGTTATTTATGCTGTGTTTTTTTCCGATTTCCAAAGAAAGTATGTTTCTGCTTCTGCTCCTCGTTGCGAACGTCGAGGATATCAAGTAAGAACACGAATACTGGAATACCAATGATCAGTCCCCACACACCGAAATAACTTTCGGAAAATATCAGGACGATAAAGGTATAGAAGATTGGCAAGCTTGTTTTAGAAGCCATCAATCTTGGGTTGAGGAAATACGTTTCAATACAGTGAACAACCACGATCGTGATCAACAGATAAATAACGTCTTCTACCCCACCGATCGTATACGCAATGACCGTAAGCGGAATGCAAGAAATAATCACGCCGGCAACTGGGATCAATCCGAATAGGAAAACCATAATGACCAGACTTAGCATTTGCGGAAAATCCATTAAGAATAATGCCAGCGAAGTGATCAATGTATTGATAACGGCGATTACCAACTGCGCTTCAAGGACAACGCCAAAAGTCGAAACGAATTTTTTACCAAAATAAGCAAGATTATCATATAAAAAGCTTAATTTGCTCGTTTGGAATTGGGCAGTAAATTTGGCGACCCGCTCTTTTTCCAAGGAGAAAAACAAACTCAAGATAAGCGCTAAAAAGAACGACATGCCGAGTGCGCCGAAGCTTTTCAACGAATCCATGATCAGGTCCGCCCCTTGCCGGAGATAGGATTGGATATGGGAATTTTTAGTTGTATCTAACAACCAGTCGGTAAAGCCATTTTGCGGCGGATGATGATACAATTTCACCCCTAGATCTACTAATTCCGAGATTTGTTTGATCAGAACAGGCAATACATGTGTAATTCCCGCATATATCCCCAGTGTCACCAATATGTACAAAATAACAACAATCAATTTGCGCGGAATTTTGACCCAACGTAAAATCAGGCGTTCCAATCTCGTGGCAATAAATGCAAAGATAAATGTCAATAAGATAAGATTCAATTCACTGCGCAACAAATAAAGAATACCGATCAACAGAATAAATGTCAGTACCCGCTGAAAACTTTTGTTGTGAAATAACTTCTGAATATTTTCCATTTCTCATACCCCTCTGATTTCTTTCTTTATCTTACCATATTTTCTTCCATTCTTATGCAATGAGGTTTACAAAAATAAAAATCTATTTTACAATAGTCCAATCATCCTACCTTTAAGGAGGGGAAAATATTGGATAAAGTCGAACGGAAAACACTCGTGGAACAAGTATATAGTCAAATGGAGAAAAAAATCCATGATAATGAATGGCAGATCGGTAGCAAGATCCCTAACGAAACAGAACTGATGAAACAATTTGGGATCAGCCGTAACACATTACGAGAAGCCGTGCGCGCACTGGTTCATGTTGGACTTTTGACTACAAAACAGGGCGAAGGAACTTTTGTCACACACAGCGATGAATTGAATGCGATCCTGCAGCGCCGTTTGTCAAAATCAACGCTCGCGGATATTTTGGATGTTCGTCATGCCTTAGATAAGGAAGCTGCAGTGTTGGCCTGTGCTCGCTACACCGACGAGGATATGCTCGAAATGGAGAAGTGGATGCATGCCTGCCGCGCTGCTGTTGCCGATGGTGAACTTGACAGCTTTGTCGATGCCGATATCAGCCTGCATATTTCTGTTGTCAAAGCTGCACATAACTCGCTATTGCTTACGTTGTATACCAATATCGTCGAACAGATGAAAATCAGTATCGAGAAAACGGTCTCTCTTGCCGATAACTACACGATCGGTCATCAGCAACTCATTCAAGCAATCAAAGTACGTGATCAGGAAGCCGCTATGCAAGAAATCGATCACTATATCCACACATTCAAAAAGCGAATTTAGATAGAAGGAGTATTTTTATGCAATCAAATCAAGAAACGATCCCGTTACACGAAAAGGAACAACGAGAAAAGACCAGAAAAACATTATTAGTCCTCGGAATTTTGCTGATCGCTATCAACCTGCGGACACCGATTACGACTCTTGGTCCATTAGTAGGCACGATCA
This sequence comes from Listeria grayi DSM 20601, assembly GCF_000148995.1. Lineage (GTDB taxonomy): Bacteria > Bacillota > Bacilli > Lactobacillales > Listeriaceae > Listeria > Listeria grayi. Next base: position 323,887 of record NZ_GL538352.1, on the reverse strand, counting down.
GGAATGATCTCCATTTTTCCGGTACATTAGCCGGCTTTTTAACAACACTCCCATTGTTAGCTTTTGCAGCTATTTCCCCATTTGTATCGAAATGGAGCCGCAAATATGGTGTGGAACTCGTCCTATTCCTCGCTTTGATCTCCATTACGCTTGGGAACTTGATAAGACCGTTAGGTAATATCTCTATCCTATTATTTGGGACCTTGTTGATCGGAATTGGAATCGCTGCTGGAAATGTTTTGATCCCAAGTGTTATCAAGAAAGAGTTTCCATTTAAGCTTGGTTTGATGACAGGTGTTTATTCGATCTTTATGAATCTGATCGCTGCCACTGCTTCCGGATTAGCGACACCGATCGCTCGAAACAAACATTTTGGCTGGCAAGGAACACTTTGGCTGTTTGGTACGATCTCCATTATCGCCTTGATCGTATGGAGCCTGCAATTACGCCATAATTGTATGGAGAAAAAGAATACGAAAAATCTCCACGCCGCACATAAAAGTATTTGGAAATCGCCTCTTGCTTGGCAGGTCACTGTCTTTATGGGCGCACAATCGGCTATTTTTTATGTATCTGTTGCTTGGTTACCGAACATCCTGGCTGAACAAGGTATCGATCTAGTAACAGGCGGGATCGTCTTATCTATCCTACAATTCTCTGTTATGCCAATCACCTTTATTATGCCGATCATTGCTGGGAAAATGAAAAACCAAATTTTCTTGGTCATCCTCACAACGGTACTTTGGCTGATCGGTCTTGGTGGCATTATGATGGAAACAGGAAATTTGGTGATCGTTATCATCGCCGCGATTTTATATGGGGTCGCAGGCGGATCAGCATTCAGCCTCTCCATGATGTTCTTCAGTTTGCGGACACGAACGGCCCAACAATCAGCAGATCTATCAGGAATGGCACAATCGATCGGCTATCTAATCGCCGCGATCTGCCCGACATTATTCGGAGCGCTACATGATTGGAGCGGCAGCTATGCAGTTACGATGTGGTTATTAGTCGCTGTTGTAATACTACTCTTCTTCTTTGGTCTTGGCGCCGCAAGGGATAAAAAATTATAAAAAAAGCCAGCGCGGGAAAAAGGGGAAACCGCACTGACTCAAGGGAATTGGGATTTTCACTCTAAAAGGGAAAGAAATGAAAATTTATTGCTTGTTGTTAGCTTACTACTACTATAATCTTTTAAAAAGAGAATGTTCTGAAAAATAAATGAAAATTTGATTAAAGTTAAAAAAAGTTTCTCTCATTTGTAATCAAATAAAAAAAGCCTTGCCAGCTTTGCTAAAAAGCGAATCTGCAAGGCTTTTTCTTTAGTTTATGAAAACGAGAAAGAGATTTCCTCTGTAGTTGGTTCATAATCGATTTTCCAATCGTGATCTTTAAAATACCAATAGTCATGATCTTCAATAAAGTAAAGTACGTTATCTTGCTTTTCTTCCACGACAGCTTCACTTGGTTTTTCTGCAACAAGACCAATGGAAAATCCAGGATGTAGGGAACTGTTAGAGCCGCCATACTTCGCAAAAAGCCGAATACCGTTTCCATTCTCCACATTGAACTCGTCATGGAACCATTTGTTTGCTTCTTCCGTGATTTCTATTTTCATTATCGCCACTCCTTTTCCATTGTATTATAGGATACTTTTTACTAAAATGCCTCTACTTTGCATGTAAGTTAATTCTATTATACACGTTTTTCAAAAAAGTTAAACCTTTTTGTCTTAATACAGTGAATATTGTGTTATTTTGTAATATAACAGATATCGATAGAAATAGAAAAAGAGGAGCTGATGCCCCTCTTTTGGAATGCCTTCTTATTCTAACGGTGCTTTTCCAAGAAATGCTTTGTACATCCAAATATGTTTATCGATCTCTGTTTTATAGCCGATCAACATATCATTGGTTACATCGTCGCCTTCTTCTTCTGTTAACTTGATACCTTGTTGATATTCATCACGTAGCAATTCCAACGAACTAACTAAGTCGCCGATCAATTCATCCATCGATTTTTCTTTCGTATAAGGAGCCTCTTCAATGCTAGCATTTTCCAAAAATTCTTTTAAAGAAGAAAATGGTTTGCCGCCGATAGCAAGTAAACGTTCTGCTACTTCATCCATTTGTTCGTCAAATTCGCTATATAAATCATCCATTTTCTCGTGCATCGTAAAGAAGTTATGACCCTTCATATACCAATGGATTTGATGGATTTTCACCGTAAATACATTTAAATTAGCTACTTGGTGGTTTAAGAATTCCTTTGTGTCTACTGAATTAATTGTTTTCATAAATATCTCCTCCTAGATTAGAATTATTATTAATTTATATTAATTATAAATTAAATTTTAAGGATTGTCCACTACTTTTTATATTTCCCACATATGTGATGCAATAAACATGTTTGCCATAATCGAGGTACCGCTTATTTCGATAATAGCATGTTATTACTTTTCAATCTACTAGGGAAATCCCATTTTATTTTAATGCTTGTTAGTAATATCGTTCCCAAAATTTTTTCACGGCAAACATTGTACTTTTTTATTTTTTTGGGATAATAAGGAGAAAGGAAGGTGTCGAGATGGAATTATGGATCAGCAATCAAAATCAAGGTTGTACAGAAGAGGCCATCGCGGAATTTGAGAAAAGTCAGCAGCTCAAGCTCCCTGCTTTATACAAAACTCTCATTCAAGAACAAAATGGCGGATTAATCAAGAAAAATCATTTCCCCACATCGGAGCCGACTTCTTACGGCATCGATCATGGAGAAATTTATGAAATAACTGGATTAGAGCGGTTGCTCCTTAAAATCGATGAAGAAGCAGAAGTAGAGATTCCGGGAAGGCAAGTGTATTTTCACCAAGATGGAAAAAGATATATCGGTTTTTCTTATCATTCTGACGAGAGCGAACCGGAAATTGTTTATACGGATTTTGAAACGCTTCAAGTCTTAAAGGTGGGAGATTCTTTTGCAGCTTTCGTAAACAAGCTTTATTTCTCGCCGTTCGATCACGCTCTGCTTCTTACTTATCCAAGGGCGAAACTGGAACAAATGTTGGCAATGGGGAATTGGCAGACACGGAAAACGATTCTCTTTGTTTTGGAAGATGAGGCAGATAAGGAATGGTATCTGCAACAAATCGAGCAATTAGTCGACAGAGAGGAGAACATCTATGATAAACTCGCTGTGGAGCTGCTTGAAAATCAAATTTTGTATTTCAAGCGCAAATTGCCGCGCCAACAAGTGGACAACCTTTTAGAGCGCTTGCTGACTAGCGAACAGGAGAATGAAAAATTGAACGAAAGCTATAAAGAATGGCATTCATGAATGCTGAAAGAAAACTGCTGCCTGATTACTTCCTGGCAGCAGTTATTGTGTTTTCAAATAATCTCGCGCTATTTGCCAAACATTATCTTCACAATTGCTTAGTAGCGTGAGGCTATTAGGGACAGTTAATCCATAAAGCGAAATACAGGAGACTCCCGGATCACTTCCCTCTATATAAGCGAAGACATGATCTGTATGAGACTGCGCCAGCCAAAGACCGATCCCGAATTTCTGTTTATTTTGTTCGATGTGGGGTTTGATCATTTCTGCGACATATTTTTCAGATAACAGTTGATGGGAAAATAATCCCGCCCAGAATGTATGGATATCCCCAGCAGTCGTATAGCATCCACCTGCCCCGGTCCCCTTACTGTCGATCGCATATATTGGTCCGATAGCGGTTATTTTCTTCTTTGATATATCCGAAAGCAGTGTTGCCGGGAAGCTGATCCATTTCAAAGTAGCCCGTGTCATGCATGCCTAATGGTTGAAAAATATTTTCGGCTAGGTACTGATCAAATGGCATTGCTGCTAGCTGTTCGATGATATCAGCTAAGACTACATAGCCCGCATTATTATAAATAAAACTGCCTCTTCTGGTGGTTTCTTTTTCTTTATGAATAAAGAGCGGAAAGATATCTTTGTTTTTTCTGATAGAATAATTGGGTAGTTCCTTCCATAATGCTTCATAGTCTTCATTCACTTCTTCATCAAAATAATCTTGCAAGCCGGAAGTATGGGTAAGAAGTTCCTGAATGGTGATCGTCAAGTCTACGTTCCCCAATGATGTTGGATAAAATGTATCGATCGTGGTATCAAAATGAATACTTTCTTTTTCAATCAACTGCATGATGGCAACAGCGATAAATATTTTACCAAGGGATGCCGTGCCAAATCTAGTCTGCTCCTCATTGACTAATTTATTTGCTTTATCCCGATACCCGTATGTTTTTAAAATCGTTTGTGTCCCCTTATTTTCTAATAAAACACCTGAAAAATCAGGATCGATTTTTATCCCCGCCATATACTCTCCCCCCATTCTGCTATTATTTCAGCATGATTTGTCTTTCTTAAAATTGTAATGGTTTTTCTACTGAAAAGAAAGCACTTTTGTTGCCCGCTGTTTACTTATCGACAAATCACTGATTGGCAGAAAAAAGTTTGTTTATGATAAACTAATAGTAAACCTATAAAAAATCCGTTGACGTTCTGGTAGGAAAATATGATTCGCTTCGAGTACATGTCGACTATAAAGGAGTTTTTGCAATGATTCATGTTTTATTTGTATGTTTAGGCAACATCTGCCGATCTCCAATGGCAGAAGGTTTATTTAAAAAAGCTGTCGCTGATTCGGGGTTGGAGAATAAGATCCAAGTGGATTCTGCTGCTACTGGGACCTGGAATCTCGGAAATGCGCCTCATGAAGGTACACAACGGGTATTGGCAAAGCACGGAATCGATTTTAGCGAGATGCGAGCGCGGAAAATCACGCAAGCAGACTTTACGGAGAATGACTATGTTATCGGCATGGATGCAGAAAATATGGCAGATTTAGAATCATTTGATCAGGGAGAAGCAACTGTGAAAAGTTTAATGAGCTTTGTTCCTGATAAGCAAGAGGCAAGCGTTCCTGATCCCTATTATACGGGGAATTTTGATGAAACTGAAAGGCTAGTTTCGGAGGGTTGTCATTACTTATTAGAAACCATAAAAAAAGATTATCAACTCTAAAAATGTTTAGCCTCTCTTAAACGGGGAATTATACTCTATGTACAATCAAATGTTGCAAAAGAAAGAGGGGTTTTTACTTATGCTAGGATTAATTTGGGGAATTATTGTTGTTTTATTCGTATTCTGGTTATTGGGTGTTGTTTTCCATGTTGCTGGTGGATTAGTGCATATCTTATTGATAATCGTCGTGCTTTTAATCATCTGGAATCTTATCCAGTCAGCGCGTAATAAGCGAAAATAAAACTTGGATACAAATAAAAAAGAAGTCTTCGCTGGAAGGCTTCTTTTTTTACGATTTCAACCGCCTTATGCAAGGCTGTTTTTTAAAATTCTCAATCTGTAAATACTTGGCGTTCATAATTTGGAGCTTGCTCGAGCGCACCAAAATTTTGTTGGCGTAATACCTCATAGATTACCAAAGCAGCGGTATTAGAGAGGTTAAGTGATCGGATTTTATCTGTCATTGGAATGCGCAGGCACGTTTCTTCATGTTGCTGTAATAGTTCATCCGGTAAACCAGTCGTTTCTTTTCCGAAAATAAAATAGTAATCTTTGTTTGTATCTTGGTAAGATACATCACTATATACATGGCGACCAAATTTAGTGATAAAATAGAGTTCGCCGTCCTTACTTGCTTCCAAGAATGCTTCTAAAGAATCGTGATAAACTAATTTCACATTATCCCAATAGTCTAGTCCTGCTCGTTTGAGCATTTTATCATCGGTACTGAAGCCGAGTGGTCGGATCAAATGGAGGAACGTATCTGTTCCTGCGCATGTGCGTGAGATATTTCCTGTATTTGCTGGAATTTCCGGTTGATATAATACGATATGATTTGCCAATAGTTTCACCTTGTTTCTATAATTTGGATTGCTCGTTTGATTTCTGCTTGGACTTCTTCATTTTCTTCTACTTGATTTGCCCGATAAATTGCGATTTTTGCTTCTTTACCACCGATCTTCGCAAGTGACCATGCAGCAGTCCCACGAATCACTGGACGCGGATCTTTTTCAAGGCATTGAATGATGTCAGGAACGGCAGTTTGATCCTTGTAACGTGCTAAAATAAGTAATGCATTGCGCTGAAGCGGTTTTTTCCCACGCCAAGACCCTGCCATTTTTCCGAACTTCTCTTTGAATTCTTTGTTTGATAGTGACAGTAGCGGCTTTAGTTCAGGACGGACTAATTCCGGATCTGGTTCCATTTCTTCATGGAGGTGGAAATCATGACCACGATTAAATGGGCAGACGACTTGGCAAGTATCGCAACCGTACAACCGATTATGGATTATTTCGCGATATTCTTCCGGTAGCATGTCTTTTGTCTGTGTCAAATAACTGAGGCAGATCTTTGGATTCATCTTTCCTTCGCCAAGCAGTGATCCTGTTGGGCAGGCTTTGACGCATTGATTGCAGCTGCCACAAAGATCTTCCATTGGCTGATCGGCCGGGAAAGCCAGATTTGTGATCATTTCGCCTAAATAAACAAAGGAGCCATATTCCGGAGTGATCAATAGCGTATTTTTGCCTCTCCAACCGATACCGGCGCGTTCTGCTACAGCGACGTCAGAGAGTTCGCCAGTATCGACCATTGATTTGAATTTGGCTTCGGGAACTTTTTCTTGGATAAAGGCTTCTAGTAAAGCTAATTTTTCGCGGAGGATCGTGTGATAGTCCGTGCCCCAAGAAGCTCTCGCAAAGACACCGCGTCTTGCTTCCCGTTTGCTTACGGGCGATTCTTTAAGTTTAGATGGATAAGCCAGCGCGATCGCAATGATCGATTGGGGCGCTTCAAAAATCAACTCGGGGTAGACACGTTCATCGATATTGGGATGTTCAAAGCCAGTAAGAACGTCTTCTTCTTTTGCTTTTTCCAACCTTTTTTTCAAGAATAAGAAAGGTTCTGCGGTTGTAAAACCGATTTTTTGAATGCCAATCGTCTTGGAGTAGGCAATGATCTCTTGTTTGAGCTGCTCGTAATCGATAGGAGTTTGTGTGGTCATTATTCTCCGCCCTTTCTTCCAAATAAAATAACGCAATGCTTCGCTTTTTAAAAGTTCGAAACACTGCGTTGATAACAGAATTATTATAAAGCGGGTGATGGGAATCGAACCCACGACAACAGCTTGGAAGGCTGTAGTTTTACCACTAAACTACACCCGCACGGTAAAAGCTTTAGTGTTTTAACAACTTTTATATAATAACATTTCTATGCCATTTTGGCAATAGCTTTCCTAAAAATAATTAGATGGACTTTTTCAGTAGTTGTTTTTACAATAAAAGAAAGCGCTATTATGACAAAACTCATTGGAAATTTTTAACGTATTTTCATGTTCTTCTGTCAAACTAAAGATAAGCTTTGTGAAAGGGGGAACCTCATATGGACTGGTGGCATCATCTTATGGCTTTTTTCAGTGCCGATAATCTCACAGTGCTACTCGATAAATACCGTTCTTTTGGTCTGTTGTTTGCGTTCGGATTGCCATTTATTGAAGCATTCCTACCCTTTCTGCCGTTTATTGCTTTTGTGATCGTTAATGTGAATGCTTACGGTCTCTTCGGCGGATTTTTGATTTCTTTCTTAGCAGCGACACTTGGCAGTTTTGGTGTTTTTGTCCTTGCAAGAAAATACGGGCAGACTCGTTTTCTAAGCTTTATTACCAATCATCCTGCTATTAAGCGGGTAATGGAATGGATCGAACGCCACGGATTCTCACCGATTTTCATTTTGCTGGTAATGCCTTTTACTCCCTCATCTGCGGTAAATGTGGTTGCCGGCTTATCAAAAATCCGTGTACTCCCCTTTTTGCTTGCCCTTGTAAGCGGCAAACTGATCAAGGTGTTTGCTATCAGCTATGTTGGGTTTGACTTTGTAAACATTATCCACCAACCTGTGAAGGCAGCTATTTTGATTATCAGCGTCTTCGTTCTTTGGCTGATTGGTAAACGACTAGAAAAATGGATGTCCCGTAAAGACTTAGCCTAGTGCCTTTTTAAAGATAAATTGTTCGCCGAGCTTTCCGATCTTGCGTTGGGTCGTATCGTGAAAGCCGACTTTCTGATACAGCTTTTGACCGTTTTCGTTAGCGTGATTGACTGCTAAAATAAGCACTTCTGCTTTGGGGAAATGCTGGCCTACAAATGCCGGTAATGCTTCCAAAGCTTCTTTCGCGTAGTATTTGCGGCGGTGCGCTTCGGAGATCGATAAGGCTCGGATCACGAGATGCGCTTCCCCGCAAAATTCAGTCATTGCATTTTCATCAAGGGCAAAAAATCCTACTAATTCTTGATCGACGATGATTTTGATCAATGCGCGCTCCGGCTTGTCTTTGCCGATCAGTTCCTTGGGATGAGCAGTAAATTCTGTGTTTTCTAATAGGTAGTTTTCTACTTGTTGCTTTTCTTCTGTCTTTCCTTGAAAAATCTGTAGTTCCATATATTTAGTCCTCCTTACAATAGTAACCTGGCACCGTCTTGTCCAGTGATGCCAGGTTACTATTTCCGATTAATAAATCAAATCAATGAATTCTTCAGCTGTGATTTTTCCGAGATAATGTGGTACGTCTATGTCGGATAATGCTTCTTCCAATGTTTCCCGTTTGTAAGCGACACCTGTCAATCTTGTTTCAATATCCTCTACATCGCCGATCCCAAAAAAGTCGCCGAAAATCTTGATGTTTTCGATTGTGCCTTTTTCCACATCTAAGCGTACGTCTAAGCTTCCAGAAGGGAATCGTTTGGAGCGTTCCAAGTTGAATTTAGGTGATTTGCCATAATTCCAATCCCAGTTCGCATAGCGAGCTTTAGAAATCTCATGGATACGTTGCCAGTCTTTTTCCGTTAATTTATATTCTTTCACATCTTCTACATGATCGACGTCAAAGATATACAAGAGCAATAGATCGCGGAATTCTTCTGTGGTCAACTTTTTGTCTAAGAACTGTGAAATATTGGCTACGCGGCTGCGGACAGATTTGATTCCTTTTGATTCAAATTTATCTTTACGCGGTTTTAGCGAAGCCGCTACGTGATCTAAATTCAGATCCAACATCAATGTTCCGTGAGAAAACATCTTTCCTCTGGTTGAAAATTGAGCGTTTCCAGAAACTTTATAGCCGTCGATCAATAGATCATTGCGCCCTTCCAGTTTGGCATTGACACCGAGCCGTTTTAAAGCTTCTACGATCGGCTGCGTAAATTTAGCAAAATTATGGAAGGAATCGCCGTCATCTTTTGTGATGAAGCTGAAATTCAGATTCCCTTCATCATGATACACTGCGCCGCCACCGGATAATCGGCGAACAACGATGACATCATTATTATCGACATATGTGGTGTCGATCTCTTCAACGGTATTTTGATTCCTGCCAATGATGATGGATGGTTTATTGATGTAAAACAGCAATACTGGTTCATCTAATTCCAGCTCTGTTAAAATAAATTCCTCAATCGCTAAATTGATACGTGGGTCTTTTTCATTGTTGTTGTCGACAAAATACATCTCTTTCTCCCCTTTTTTATTAAATTTCGATCGTCAAGCCTTTGGTCGCAATGGTGATCTTACCAGAGTATTTACTCTCTGCTTCTGCTTTTAGTTTACTTAAATCACCGACTTGCGGCAAGTGGCTTAAAAGTAGATGTCTAGTTCCAGCTTTTTGTGCCAATTCTCCCACTTCTGTGCTCGCCATGTGAACCTTTGATTTTCCAGCCATATCTTGGAAAAAATTTGTGTCAGTGATCAGCAGATCCGCTTTATCAGCAAATGGGATAAAACTCTCTTGGTAAGCGCTATCTGCTGTATAGACGAGTACCTTTCCTCCTGCTTCGATTCGGAAAGCGTAGCATGGAACTGGATGGATCGTTTTTAGAAAGGTTATTTTAAATGGTCCGATCTCAATCGGTTCATTACCGGAATATGCGCGGAATTCTGTCACACCCTCCATCGCCAGCAGTTTGTACTTTTCATCTTCTTGATGACCATAAATCGGTAAAACTTCCGGTTTCGGTGTTTGTTTGGATAGTAATCGAATGTGCTGCAAGATACCCACATCGGCAATGTGGTCAGGATGATAATGAGAAATGATCGCAGCGTCGATCGTTTCCGGCTGCGTATAGTTCTGCATAATGGAGACCGCGCTGGCGCCGACATCCATCAGCAATTGGAAACCATCTTCTTCTATTAAATAGCTGGATGTTCCTTCATTTGCAATTGGATAGCCGCCCCATTGCCCGAATACAGTCAATTTCATGTGAATTACTTCCTTTCTTTTATTATGCTTACCCCTATCATACAATAAAAAAAAGATCAAAACCACTTTTGCAAATGGTCTTGATCCGGTTCATTATTGCTGGAAATATTTACTTGCGGAGCTGTCAGCTATAGCTTCTTTTTTTGTTAATTTCCCAGTTGCAACAAAGCGTTTATCCGTTTCTGTCGGTTTGTCACAGGTAATCAATGTGATCGTTGCCTCTTTCGTTTCATCAAGCACTTCCACATTGGTATCCGGAATGATCTCTGTTGAATCGATCGTATAGGTGTAAATGTATTTTTGGTCGCTTAGATAAACTTTTGTACCTGCTTTTACTTGCATAAGTGGGCCGAACAAGATCGATTCCCGGCGCATATGGTGGCCGGCAAGCGCATAATTGCCTGCTCCCATTTTTTGTTCCTGCTTCATAGTGGTGGCTCCTGCTAATAGATTCGCAGTATTGGTTCCTTTTAAGATCAGTAAATCAATATCGACGGAAGGAATCGCGATCGCACCAACTACGGCTTTTTTATCAAATTTCATGGCTCCTTCTGCGACATTTCGCATGGAGGGCAGCTGAACACTGTCATAATCGAATTCTGCTTTTTTCTGGTTATTCTTTTCAATATCTTTTGCCGTGAACGCTGTGATTTTATTATGCTGACTCGTATATTTAACAATTTCATTTTTTAAAAAGGGAGATAAAATCAATAATACTCCGATGATCAACAAGATAATTGCAATTATTTTTTTTACCATTATTTCCTCCTTCTAGCTTTTTTCATTATAGCGGAATCGTTTTTAGAAAACAACTATTTCTAAGGAAGTTCCAACCAACCATTGTTAGCTGTGGCAAGTTGCTTCTTACCAGATAAATAGGGATTGCCGGCAACTGTGAATCGCAGTGGATAATGCGTTGCCATCCCCTTATTAGGAACACCGATCCTGCTGCTCATTGCGATTACAGCAGGCGTTTTGCCAGAGCGTAAGAAAATCGAATGATCAAAAAGACTTTTCCCATAGTCGTCCATCTTTATTCCCATAGCTTGTGTTAATTTGCCTGGTCCATTAGTAAGCTCAATGCCGTGCTTACCGTTTCGATTTGCTTCCATTTGAAGTTCATTGGTATATGGTTCGATGGCGCGGATCAAAACTGCCTCAGGGATTCCTTCTGCCATCGTGATGAAGTTCAGGAGTACTTGGCGATGCATCTGATAGGTATAGATCCGTCCCGGTTCGTGAAACATGATCTCGGTTCGCTTTGTCCGCAAACTCCGAAAGCTGTGTGCCGCTTGATCGGTTGGTCCCAGATATGCTTCTGTTTCTACGATATAGCCCGCGAACTCACCTTGTGGGGTGATATGGACTAGTTCCGTTCCCAGTAGATCCCGTGCTACTTCTATTGTTGTTCGGTTTTGAAAAAATGCTGCAGTTATTTTTGACTCCATTTCTGTTTTCACCTCTCTACCCGAGTGTATCAAAAAAGCGTTTAAATGACGACTATCGGAGCCAATGCTTTTATTCTTTTCTTTTTTTGCGGAGGTATGGTAAAATATAAGATAATGGGAATTGGGCGGAATTTTAGGTGACTAAAGAACTGCTTTTTTTATTTAGCTTAGGGAAAAAATATAATATAGCTTTAATTAGCGCTTAGGAGAGGTGTAACATGAAGGATAGGAAAGGAAAAATCCAAGGTTTTTTGAGTAAAAACTATGGTTTTTTTATTCTAGCCGTCATACTTTTTTGGCTGAAAACGTATATGGCATATCAGCTTGATTTCAAGCTAGGTATTGAAAACTTGATGCAAAATATTTTACTACTTATAAATCCAATCAGTGCGACCGTCTTTTTCTTTGGTCTAGCACTATTTGCGAAAGGACGCCGTTCTTTCATTTGGATGATCGTTATTGATTTTCTATTGACATTTGTTTTGTTCGCCAATGTGGTTTATTATCGTTTCTTCAGCGATTTCATCACATTGCCTAACTTAAATACGAAACAAATGCAAAACTTTGGGGATCTAGGTGGCAGTATTTCTGCATTACTACGTCCACATGATTTTCTTTTCTTTATCGATATCCTGATTTTGATCGGGTTACTTGCCTTCCGTTTTGTAAAACCAGATAAAACGGCTCGCATCCGTGCAAGAAAAGTAGTCGGAGTACTGACACTCGGTATCGCGATGTTCTTAGCAAACTTAGGACTTGCAGAAATCGACCGTCCGCAACTTTTGACAAGAACATTTGACAGAAACTACATCGTGAAGTATTTGGGTATGACGAACTACCAGATCTATGATGCAGTCAAGAGTACACAGTCTTCTACAGAACGTGCACTGGCAGACAGTAGCGATGTAACAAAAGTACTCAATTATACAAAATCAAAACATGCAGCACCGGACTCGATCTACTTTGGAAAAGCAAAAGGGATGAACATCATGTACATCCACTTGGAGAGTTTCCAACAGTTCCTGATCAATTATAAACTGCATGGTGAAGAAGTAACGCCGTACTTGAACTCGTTCTTTAAGGATAAGAATACACTCAGCTTTACGAATTTCTTCCATCAAACTGGTCAAGGGAAAACTTCCGATGCCGAAATGATGCTGGAAAATTCCTTATATGGACTACCACAAGGTTCTGCTTTTACATCGAAGAGCCAAAACACTTATGAGTCTGCGCCAGCGATCTTTGGTCAACATGGTTATACTTCTGCTGTGTTCCATGGTAACTATAAGAGTTTCTGGAACCGTGACGAGATCTATAAACACTTTGGCTATGATCACTTCTTCGATGCTAACTATTATGATATGAATGATGAAGATGTTTCCAATTATGGACTGAAAGATAAACCATTCTTTAAGGAATCCGAGAAATACATCTCGAACTTGAAACAACCCTTCTACACGAAATTTATTACGCTAACGAACCACTTCCCTTATCCGATCGATGATAAGGAAGCAACGATCGCACCGGCTGATACTGGTGATAAATCGGTTGATACGTATTTCCAAACGGCTCGTTATCTTGATGAATCCGTGAAAGATTTCATGACGTACTTGAAGAAAAAAGGACTTTATGACAATACCGTTATCGTGATGTATGGTGACCACTATGGTATTTCTGACAATCACTCCGAAGCAATGAGCAAGATCTTAGGGAAAGACTACGATGCTTATCAAAATGCACAAGCGCAACGTGTTCCTCTAATGATCCATGTTCCTGGTGTCAAAGGCGGTATCCAAAAACAATATGGTGGCGAGATCGACTTGCTACCTACGTTGGAACACTTAGTAGGCATCGATAATAAAGATTACTTGCAATTCGGTACGGACTTGCTTTCGAAAGACCATAAACAGCTCGTTCCATTCCGTAACGGTGACTTTATTTCGAAAGATTACTCCATGATCGGCGGTAAATTCTATAACCAAAACGACGGTCAACCAATTGAGGATCCTACGAAAGAAATGACGGAAACAAAAGATTTAGTATCTAAAGAACTAGAACTTTCCGATTCCGTTCTGGCCGGCGACTTGCTTCGCTTCTATGCACCAAAAGGATTTGATAAAGTGAATCCGGATGACTATAACTACAACAAGAAAATCCAAGGTGACCCAAGCAAAGATAAAGATTTCGATAAAAAGAAACCTACCGAGAAAACCGATACGAAAAAATAATAAATAAAAAACGGCGTGAAGTTCATGAACTTCACGCCGTTTTTTTTAATTCTTATTTTCGCAGGTAAATATCCGAAACTAAATGATCGGCTCCTTTTGCCAACACAACATTGGCACGGTACTTGGTTTTTTCGATATTCTCTTTCAAATTGACGCCATTGATCGTATCCCAGACCTCCAAAGCGAACTCCTCCGCCTCTTTCGTGCTGATCTTCGTGTAGGGATGGAAATAGGAACTTTCGTCCTGAAAAGCCGTTTCACGCAGCATGAAAAAGCGTTCGAGGTACCAACGTTTGATATCTTCTTCCTTCGCATCCATATATACGGAAAAATCGAAGAAATCACTAGGAAAAATATTCGCCTGAATATCCGCCTGCAGCACGTTGATGCCCTCAATGATGACGATATTTGGGCGTTCGATCGTTCGCGTTTCTTCTAGAACATCATAAGTAAAATGCGAGTACATCGGCACATCGATTGTAGGCTTATTTTGCTTTAATTCTTTTAAAAAAGCAGCAAATCTTTCTTTATCGTAACTTTCTGGAAACCCTTTGCGATCCATGATCCCCTTTTCTTCAAGAATCTTATTGGGATAAAGAAAGCCATCTGTCGTGATCAATTCCACTTTGCGCGTCTTGGAGAACCAGCGATCGAGCATTAATTTCAATACCCGGGCGGTCGTGCTTTTTCCAACAGCGACGCTTCCAGCTAAGGCAATAATGAATGGAGCGCGTGTTTCCTTTTTTTGCAGGAAACGAAGCTTTTCTTCATGAATAAAGATTGCTTCATGATATTCCATAGCAACCAATTTTATCAGCGGCAAATAAATCTCTGAAATGTCTTCTAAGGAGATCCGATCGTTCAATCCCCGGATTTCTTCCAATTCTTCCGCCGTGAGCAGCTGGTCTTCACTGATTTCTAAATGCTGCCACATTTCTCTTTTAAAATGAAAATAGTTCTTATCGTCATTCATAGGTTCAGTCCGTCCTTTGTCGTCTGTTCTGCTTGATTTATTCCTTTTATAGCATACATGACTCGTTTTGAAACTGCAAGTCTTGATACCTTAGAAATAAAAACTTCGAAAGTAGCGCTGGATCACCAAGTGAAAAGGACTTTCCCCTACTGGCAAAGTCCTTTTCCGTGTTAGAAAATATCATTTAAAATTGTCTATAGACATAGACATCTTTCGGTTTGTCGATTTTTTCGAAATGGGTTACTTGAAGTGCTGGAATGTTCATTTTAAATGGTGCGTAGTTCTCTTCTGTTAGTTTTCCGGATACTTTTACCCAAGTATCATTTTTGTACTTTGCGTCGTCTGGCATATGGACGAGCATGCCGTAAACACCTGAATCCGCCACACAGTGGATGATACCGAAGCGGAATAGGAACAGATTGTTATCGTTAGTCACTTTGTCATTATAAACGAAACCGGTAAATTCAATGTTTTTCCCTTCAAATTCGCCGGGATAATTATAAATCAGTTCCATAGTCATTAAATAATTTTTATCGGTAATTTTGATTGTATCTTGGTTGATGATGGAAGCTTTTTCTTTTTCCATCATTTTTTCATAATCGGTTTTTCCGAAATAGCCGCTGGTGTCTGGCCGTAGAAATTGATTCTGAGCGAATGGATCGTCACCGGCTGCATTGTTTTTAGGAAAATGGAAGCCTTTGGCAGAAACGATCGTTGAATCGAGGGTCGCTACTGGCACTAAGAATCCAGCTGCCAGTGCATAAAGCAACATGCCGTAAACAATGATTTTTTTCCACCAGCGATTTTCGCCTTCGTGTGTATGACCATGATGCTCATGTTTTTCAATATCTTCATCGCGGAATACCATGATCAGCTGGATGATCCCTAGTAGAAAAGCTGCGATCATTGCTGCGATAGATAAATAGGAGTACCGCATATTGATATATTTACTGATTTCGCCATTGATATGCAGCTGCATCAGGTAAAAACCGAATCCGAGTAAAATAAAGACGCGAAACATGGGATATCCCCCTTTCTAAACGATAAATATTAATAATAGTGCATATAAGAAGACAACGGCTGTCGCCCCTGCGACGATATAAAGAATGAATTTTGCTTTAAATGTACTTCCCATCATCAATAGGTTTTTGATGTCTAGCATTGGGCCAAAAACAAGGAAGGCAACGATCGATTGGGTCGAAAAGACGCTGCGGAATGATGCACCGATGAAAGCATCCGCTTCGGAACAAAGCGATAGTAGGAAGGCAAGTACCATCATCAATAAGATAGAGAGTACTGGGCCATGTCCGATCGCGCTAAGTGTGGATGTTTTTATGTAGGTTTGCATTGCCGCTGCAAGGAGAGCTCCAAACACCAGATACTTTCCGACAGAAAAAAATTCATCAACAGCATGTTGCAGCGTATGCCAAACTTTTTGGCTAAATGATAGCTTATGATGGTGATGATGTTCGTGTGGATGTGTCTCCTCATGAACTGCTTCTTCTACGCGTAAAAACCGGTCTTTTAGTCCAGTTCCCTTGTAAAAATAAGCAATCGCATTACCAACAATGATCGCAACGACTAGACTCCCAACGATCCGCAAGATCGGCATTTCCCAAGTGCTGCCGAAAGCAACGTATGTAGAGAAGACGACGACCGGATTGATGATCGGTGCAGTGAGCATAAACGCGATCCCTGCATGAAGCGGAACGCCTTTTAGCATCAGATTTCGTACGATCGGGACGATACCACATTCACAAGAAGGAAAGAACACACCGATGACGGAACCGACAATAACGGCAAGGAATTTATTTTTAGGAATAATGCGGGCAATAAACTGTTCTGAAATAAACATTTGAATAAATCCGGCAATGAAGACACCGATCAATACAAAAGGCAGTGCTTCAATCAAAATAGAAATAAAAATCGTATTCATTTGTAAAAATGAATGAGGTAAATGCGTAAACAAACGTATAATCCTTCTTTCTGCGAGATTCTAACTACAATCCATTTTTGATAACTATTTGATTTTAGTCCTATTTTTTTTTGAAAGCAAGCAGAATGGCACGGCTTTCACGCTTTTAGGAGGAAAGTACCTAAAAAAATGCTGACTACCGGAAATCGGCAGTCAGCATTTTTTTATATTATAAACCGCTTAGTCACGGTATTTTAGATTGACGAATTTAACTTGCAAGTACTCTTCCATGCCAAAATGCCCATTTTCACGACCAAAGCCGGAATGTTTCACTCCTCCGAATGGCGTTTCCGGATTAGAGATCGCTACTTCATTGGCACCGACCATCCCATATTCAAGTCCGGAGCTTACTTGTTCCACGCGCGAAAGATCTTTCGTGTAGAAATAAGAAGCTAGACCAAATTCCGAATCATTAGCCAGTTTAATTGCTTCTTCCGTTGTCTCGAAAGTAATAAGCGGTACGACCGGACCAAATGTTTCTTCATAGAAAATGTTCATATCCCGTGTTACATTACCTAGAATAGTAGGCAGATAGAAGTTACCATTTTCCAGTACGTCACCTGTCGCTTTTTTACCACCGACAAGCACTTCGGCACCTTTGGCTTTCGCATCTTTTAATTGATCCTCGATTTTATCGATTGCATCTTCGCGGATAAGTGGCCCTACGTCTACTTCATCCCAGCCATTTCCGACTTTTAGGTTTTTCACTTTCTCTACCAATTTTTCTTGGAAAGTAGAAAGAATAGAAGCTTCCACGAAGATCCGATTTGGGGCGATACAAACCTGACCGTTATTACGGAATTTAGAAGCGATCAATCCTGCTACTGCATCGTCGATATTTGCATCGGCAAAAACGATGAATGGGGCATGTCCACCTAATTCAAGCGACAATTTTTTTAAAGTCTGACCAGATTGTTCAAACAGTGTTTGCCCTACCGCAGTGGAACCAGTGAAGGTGAGTTTGCGGACATCGTCGCTATCTGTCAGTGTCTTCCCGATCTCTTTGGAACTTCCCATCACTAGATTGGCTACGCCGTTAGGTAGACCTGCTTCTTCAAAAAGTTCAAAGATAGCAAGGGCGGATAACGGTGTATCACCGGAAGGTTTCAAGACAACTGTATTACCGGTTGCTAAAGCAGGGGCGATTTTTCTTGTTACCATCCCAGCTGGGAAATTCCATGGTGTGATCGCTCCTACGACCCCGATAGGCTCTTTTTTCACGATATAGGCATGATTATTGGGAGCAGGAATTGTTTCGCCATACAGACGTCGTGCTTCCTCTGCTGCCCAGTGAAAGTTTGCTGCTCCGGTTAGAAACTCACCTTTTGATTCTTTTAGTGGTTTCCCTTGTTCTAAAGTCATGATCGGGGCTAATTCTTCTGCGCGCTCTTCTAGTAAATCACCGATTTTATTTAAAATCGCGACCCGTTTCGCTAATTCTAACTCTTTCCATCCGCCAAATGCTTTCTTGGCAGCTTCGATCGCGCGTGTTGTTTCCGCTTCCCCGGCTTGAGCTACTTCGGTAAGTGTTTCTCCATTTGCTGGATTGATCACGGCTTTGGTTCCTTTTTTATCTCCGTCGATCCATTTTCCATCTATAAATAATTGGGTTTTCACGTTTGGTAAGTTTGGTTTACTCAATTTCGTTCACTCCTTCTAAAAATGTGTCTACCTAGTGTTTTCCACGAATATAGATTTTTAATCTTATTATGCAAAAAAAGAAGAAATGGTTGCCCATTCCTTCTACTCGATCTCTTCATTATATAAACTTTTTTGAACAGGGATCAGAATGTCCCGCTTACTAGTTTCGGTATAGATCTTACCATCTTTTTGCAAAATCTCGATTTTCAAAGGAAATGGATCGGAAAGTGGTGACTGAGCGGTTATATAAGGACGGTACTTGGTTGTTTCCATGTGCTTCTGCAAATGATCGTAACTCTCTTCCACAGGGGTGTCCGCTTGATGCTCTGCCACGAAATACGTAAAAGACGGCACATCGAGCACTTCCATTTCTTCCGGTTTTTCAGGAAGATCATGCTTGATCCGTACCGCGTAATAATCACGCAGCCCTTCTTCCAGATCATGAATGACAACATGGTATAGTTCATCGGTGACAATATAAGGACCGTTTTCCTCCGCAAATTGAGAAATATCTGCTAATATCGTGGAATCATTTTCTTGTTTTCGTTTTGCTAATAAGGAAAATCCTTCTTGTTCTTCTAATCGAATGCTGCTAATTGCCATTGTCATCCACTCCTTCAAGGTTATTCTTCTTTCTAATTATACTTCGTCGTATTGAAAGTGACTAGTATCATTGAGTCTATCTAGCTTGAAAAGGCCGTTTTCATAAGTAAGTACGGTAACGCTAGCATTATCAAGTACGACAGATGGGTCCATCGAAGGCTCCAACTCATGGACGATATTTTTGATCGTGTTGCCGTGAGCGACGATCAAAATATTGCCGCCTTCTTCGCGATGGCGATTGATCACATGCAGAAAGCCTTTTTCAACGCGAGACCAGAATTCCATAAAGTCTTCCGCATCTCCTGTTGGATCGGCAGCTTTTGTCGCGTTCATAGTTTGTCTAACATCTGCACGCTGTTCAAGGTCTTCTTTCGAGGCGTAACCATTTGCTTTGGCGATTTTATCCCAAGCCACTGTACCGACTTCACCTTCTAGCGAGCCGAAGAAAGTTTCACGGAATTCGCTAAGTGGTTCTAAAACTAGCCCGAAGCCATGTTTGTTTTCTTTTAAAATATATTCGGCTGTGGCGATCGTACGATGTAGATCGCTGCTGTAGGCCGCAACGAATTCTGTATCTGCAAGCCCTCTTCCACTTGCCTTGACGACCTCGATCCCTTCTGGCGTAAGTGGTGTATCTGCCCAGCCTTGGATCCGCAAGTTTTTATTCAAATAAGTCTGTCCGTGTCTTACAAAGTATAAAGAAAGTTTTTTTGTCATGTTTAGCTACCTCCCATTTTCCCTTTAGTACTTAGCGCATTGTAACGAATTCTTCTGCTCCAGTAGGATGAATTGCTACGGTGCGGTCAAAGTCTTGTTTGGTCGCACCCATATTGATCGCAACTGCAAAACCTTGGATCATTTCATCAACTCCATAACCGATGCCGTGCAGTCCAACAATACGTTTGTTTTCGCCTTGGCAGATTAGTTTCATCTTGCATGGTTCACGGTTCTCTGTGATCGCGGTGTACATGGAAGTGAAACTGGATTGATATACTTGGATATCTTCTTCCCCGTACTTTTGAATCGCTTCTGCTTCTGTCAATCCTACTGTGCCAATGGCTGGATGGCTGAAGACGACGGTTGGGATATTTTCATATTCCAAATGTTCGTCAAGTTTGCCGTTAAATAGGCGCTCGGATAATCTCCTTCCAGCAGCGATCGCCACCGGAGTCAGTTCGAATTTCCCAGTCACATCCCCAACAGCATAGATATGTTCAGTAGTCGTATTTTGGTATTTATCTACTTGGATATACCCTTTATCCGTCAATCTCACTCCCGCTTTATCCAAAGCTAATTTGTCAAAATGCGGTTTGCGACCGATCGCCCAAATAAGCGCATCGACAGTTTGTGATTCACCGTTTTCGAGGTAAAGCGTCAAGCTGCCGTCCTCGTTTTTGACGACTTCTTTTGGAACTGCCTGTTTGTGTAAGTGCAGTGCCGATTTATCCATTATCTCTGTCAGTGTCTCCGATAATAGAGCATCAAATTTGCGAAGCGGCTGCTCTTTTCGAACGAACAAATGGGTCTCTACTTCAAAGCTTTCTAATAATCCTGCAAGTTCCACGGCAATATAACCGGCACCAACAATGGCTACACGATCCGGTAAAGTCTTCCAATCAAAAAAGTCATCGGAAGTCTGGCCATACTGGCTACCCTTGATTTCCGGATAGATTGGTTGCCCGCCAGTCGCGATCAGAATGTGTTCAGCCGTGATCTGTTTACCATCTACTTCGATCGTATGGGCATCAATAAAGCTAGCATAACCTTTGATCCACTCGACACTATTGCTATCGAGACCGTTTTTATAGGAACCGCGGATTCGCTCTATGTATGCATCTCGATTAGCGACCAATTTCTCAAAAGAAATTTTATGGCTTGCTTCGATTCCGTAATCAGCAGCATATTTATTTAGAGATTCATTGATCTGCGCACCATACCAAGTTACTTTTTTAGGAACACAGCCAACATTTACGCATGTTCCGCCTAAATAATTAGGTTCGATAAGGGCACATTTCGCACCGTGCATCGCTGCCCGGTTAATGGAGGCGATCCCGCCGCTTCCTCCTCCGATAGAGATATAATCATAATCGTATACATGTTCCATATTTTCTCGTCCTTTCTACCATTGAGTAAATGTTTCTCCGCGCATGAGTGCTAAAACCCGCGGATTTGGTAAATAACGTTTGATCTGCTTTAATTTTGCGTATGTCTTTTCATCGTTCACATGCTTGGCGATTCCCATTGCTACTGCGCTACTTCTACTCACGCCAGCATTGCAGTGGACTACGATTTGCTCGGCATCTGCATATTTATCGACAAAGTCGTAGATCACTTTGACATGCATGCTGCTGAACAACACCATATCTGCTTTTTCTTTATCGCTCAACCCCCAGTAATCATCGCCTTCATTAATGTCATTAAAATGAATAGGAAGTACATCGATGTATCGACTTTTATCACGCAATGGTTTGAAGTCTTTATCTACATCCGCGATGCGTATCATGATCGCATTTGACGTGAACGGTTTAAAATTAACAGCAACTACTTCGGGCAAGGCAACAATTGGTAGTTGGTAGGGGTCAAATTCAATTTGCCGCTTATCTTTATTGATAAAACTAGCCACAACTATTCTCCTTTTCCGTTTGCCTTGAACAACATTATACTACTATTTTAACATTCTTTGTCCTCATTACCAAAAGCCAGGTTTGTAAATTTATGATCTCAATTTGGTAAATCTTCACTGCTGCGGATATTTTCGTTAAGGATATCTGCTAGTAGGATCTTCCCTTGAGGGGATATCCGGTATTTTTTGCTGAGGGTAGCCGATGAATCCTGCCGCAAAATATAACCGTTGGACTCCAGCCAATAAACGGCGTAGAGCAAATCATTTTTAGTATAATCATCCAGACTGCTTTGATTGGTATTCTCAAAAGTGAGCGCTCCAACTGTTATATTGGTTTGGTTGATAGCAGTGAAAATTTGTATCAGTAGCGGTATGCTGGGCTTTTTCATCTTGGGTCTCCCCTCTCTCCTAGTTTAAATGTTAAAAATAACAGTAAAAACACCTACTTGGTTGTTTCCTTTTTTTGAGCAAAAAGAAACATACCATTTTTTCAGTGTTTTTACTGTTATGATTGTTGAACTTATTTACGCAGAGATACCGGCTTATCTAAAACTTCTTTTAAGATCATTGCTCGTTTCAGCTTTTTAGAAGAACCAAACTCTTGACGAAGAACATTTTTGCTTTTGCTTGCAGCAGTTCGACCTGGCCTTGTCATCACGTCTGATTCTTGACGTATGTCTTTTAACAACTTTTCTTGTTTACGTGTCATTGTTTGTATAGTTGGTCGTTTCGTTGCTTGTTTTCGTGCAGCAGCCTGGTTGGCTTTACTGCGAGCAGTATTGTTCTTTTTCGCCTGCTGATGTGCATCAGGTTTCTTATCTTTTGTTTTGTTCGCAGCGGATACAACGTAGCTGATGACCGCGATAATGATAATAACAATCTGCCAGCCGTTTCCTGCTAGATCTAATAATTCAGACAATCCAGATCGCCTTCTTTCTGATTAACCAGGATTTTACTCATCATCTGCAATGGATTCGCGCATGCTTGTGTCAGCTTGGACGTTCTCCATTTTGTAGTAATCCATTACGCCTAATTTACCATTGCGAAGTGCTTCAGCAAGTGCTTGTGGAACTTCTGCTTCCGCTGCAACAACTGCCGCACGGTTTTCTTGTTCCAACGCGATTGCTTCTGCTTTACGTTTTGAAGCCGCTGCTTGAGCAACTTCCATATCGGCGTTGGCTTTTTCGATATCCAGTTTCGCCTTGATGTTATCACCGATACGCATTTCTGCGATGTCGATCGAAAGGATCGTATAAGCGGTACCGTCTCCAAGACCTTGCTCTTGGACATTTTTAGAGATGCTGTTCGGATTTTCTAATACATCGGTATGTTCGGCGGTTTCACCGACAGTAGAAACAACGGCTTCCCCGACACGCGCGATGACTGTATCTTCTCCAGCACCACCGACGATACGTTCAATATTGGATTGAACAGTGATTTGTGTGATTACTTTTACTTCTACCCCATTTTGAGCAACACCTGTAAATTCTGGTGTGCGAATGACTTTTGGTGTAACGGAAGTTTGGACAGCTTCCAAAACGTCACGACCAGCTAGATCGATCGCTGCTGCGCGGCTGAAATCCAATTCGATATTGGCACGGTGAGCAGCAATCAACGCGTCCACCGTATTATCTACATCCCCACCAGCTAAATAGTGGCTTTCTAATTGGTTTACTTCTAAGTCTAATCCGGCTTTTACTGCCTTGATAAGTGGTTTTACGACACGAGAAGGGACAACTCGTCTAAGACGCATCCCGATCAATGTTCCAAGTCCCACCCGTACACGAGCAGATAGTGCGCTGATCCATAATCCTACTGGGACCAGACTGAAGAAAATAAGTAAAACGATGATAACGAGTATTACAGTAATAATGAGCGGTGCTGTTAAAATCATATTTGTTCCTCCTTTAATTTAATTTTGTAACTAATACATAGCCGAAATCGATAGCAATTGCTTTGATAGCAGAGCCTCTATCTAAATAGCCGCTTTTGAGACGTGCTTCGTACTCTTCTCCTTCAATTTCCACTCTGCCGATCGGCTTCAGTGTAGTAATTGCTATTCCTTCTTTACCGACTACTTTATCTCGTAACGCTTTCATTCTTTCAATGTCGGTATCTTCCAAAACGCCGCGATGCACGAGCCCCCATGTTTCGCCATAAACGACTTCATCTTCTGAGAAATCTTTTGCCATCCCTATCACCTACCTATTCGGGCTTATACTACAACCTTAACACGAAAATTCAGTTTATTACAAGTATTTTACGTAATGTTATCGATTTTAAATGAATTTAGTGAATTCCTGAGCTTTTTTAATAAAATTGTTGAAAAAAGGGCTTTTTTAGAACGGGGAAGGAGGGGTTGGATACGCTTAACAAAAGGCTATTTAAATAGTCTCCGCATATACCGCGAGGACTTTTTTATTTAATTTAAAAAGAACTTGTGCGGACATTTCCCAATCGTGTTTTGCCATTGTCTACATAGAAGCCGATAACCAATCGGAACTTTCCAGCTTGATTTTGAAGTAGTCTTTGAATCGGTAGTATACATCGACAACACTTTGCTTGGGTTCTTGATACAACTTGTTTACAATGATTTTGTTGCCGTTGTAGATGAAGTGATTTGGCTTGAAATCACTGCGGAAATTAGCAGGAACAGCCCTTTCTGGAAGCTTTGTTTGGTTGTAGTCGGGGAAGTGATTTTTATTAAGTACAATTATATTGAATTTCATTAAAATTGTGCTATACTTAATGCGTAGGCAAATTGATGTCTATTATTTATAATAAAATTAAATAAATCCTTATTGTAATGGATTTATTTTTTTAGATTGAGGTGATTAATTGTGGCAACAAAAAGTTTCCAGACAGATTTTAAGTTTAATACAAAAAGCGCTTCAAAATTACTTTACGCAATTGAGACATCTAAAAAGAAAGATATAGTAATTAAAAAACCACATAAAACCATAAAAGATTCTAATGCTATCGATAGTATAATGAATGCTTTCTTAAATAAGTAGGTGGGAGTATGTCTTTAAATACTATCCCACTACGTCAATTATTAATATCAGGGAGAAGCGAGGAGGATATAAAAACCCTCCTCTATTCTTTTGAATGCAATTCCCTATCACATGGGGCAAGCGATGTAGAATCATTTTTACATAATAAAGCAATACAATATGAAAAGATGGATATGGCAAGAACTTATTTGGTTATGAGCGATTACAATGACCTACCCTATCTAGGTGGATACTTTTCGATCACAAATAAGCCTCTTGTCATACCTAAAAAATTTTTCAATAAATTATCTACATCATTAAAAAAAAGATTGATGGGTATGGGACACAAAACTGATCAGCAAAATTATCAAATTAACGGTTTTTTACTAGGTCAGCTAGGCAAAAATTATAATGAAATATCAAAAAAAGCTAGAGGCGTTACTGGAAATGACTTAATCGCTTTATCGTATGAAAAAGTAAAAGAATCTTATGAATTAAGTGGTGGACGAATATTATATTTAGAATGTGAAAATCATCCTAAAATTATTTCCTTTTATGAAAATCAAGGTTTCAGCCTTATTGAACAATTTGAATCAGTAAATGAATTAAAAATAATGGTAAAAAAACTATCAGATTTATAGGAGACCTTGCAGGTCTCTTTTTATTTTCATGGCAAACTTTTTCAAAACTAATATAAAGTAACTAAATAAAAAATACAGACTATCTTTACAAAACGGCTATTTAAAGCCATTTCTAAAAAGATAACCTGTACTAATCAAACCTATAAAACGGAGAAGGAGGGATTTGAACCCTCGCGCCGATTTCTCGACCTACACCCTTAGCAGGGGCGCCTCTTCAGCCACTTGAGTACTTCCCCAAAACGACATTTTTCCCAAAAAGGACTCCACAGGTAGGACTCGAACCTACGACCGATCGGTTAACAGCCGATTGCTCTACCAACTGAGCTACTGTGGAATAATCGCTATCAGCGCTTTTGCTCTGACTTTTTTTATTATAAAGATTTCAAGAATAAAAAGCAAGTGTTTCAAGAAGGCTTAATAGTGGTTTCTTGTAAATATTTCCATTTCCCTCCGCAATTACCACAGCGATATTTTTTCACATCAAATCGTCTTTGGCGAAAAATCTTCTGCTTACAAGTCAGACATTGATAAAGATGTCCCGCTTTCTCTTCCGGCAAGGCATGACAAAAACGTGGTGCGTCAACTTCTTTCAAAAGTTGCCGAAAATCGGTATCACGGTGTTGATAGCCTTTGCCTTCTAAATGAAGATGATAGTGGCAAAGTTCATGGCGCATAATTGCTGTAAAATAGTCCAGACCATAGGCATTTAAATATTTGGGATTCATTTCGATCGCATGAGAAGCGAGCAGATATCTGCCGCCGGTCGTTCGCAGTCTGGCATTGAAGCGGGCTTGATGCGTAAAGGGCCGCTTGAAAAACTGCAGCGACACGGCTTCCATGTGTCGCTGCAGTTCCGTATTCGTCATCACTTCGCTTTGCCTTCTGGTGCTAAGCGAGTCAATGCGATCCGATTTTTATTCAAGTCGACTTCTTCGACCCAAACAGTAACGATATCGCCTACTGAAACGACATCCATTGGGTTCTTGATAAATTGTTTGCTTAATTTGGAAATGTGGACTAAACCGTCTTGTTTTACGCCAATATCGACGAAAGCCCCAAAATCCACAACGTTTCTGACAGTTCCCTGCAATTCCATTCCTGGTTTTAGATCTTCCATTTTCACGATGTCTTTTTTGAGCAGCGGCATCGCCAATTCCTCACGCAGATCACGCCCGGGAGCGATCAAGCTGGCGATGATGTCTTGAATCGTCTCTTTGCCGACTTGGAGTTTATCAGTAACGGCTGCAGCATCGATCGCTTGTAAAGCGGTTTTTGCTTTTTCCGTGCCGATCTCCTCTAAGCCAAGACCTGCTTCTTGAAGTAATGCTTTTGCAGCATCATAACTTTCTGGGTGGATCGCTGTTTTATCAAGCGGATTTTTGCCCTCTAAAATACGGAGGAAACCGACACTTTGTTCATAGGATTTCGCTCCTAGTCGTGGTACTTTTTTCAATTCGGCACGGGAATGGAAGCCACCGTTTTCTTCGCGGTATTTACGAATATTCCCAGCAACTGTTTTATTAAGTCCAGCAACGTACTGCAATAAAGAAGCAGATGCGGTATTTACATTTACGCCAACTTGGTTTACTGCTGTTTCCACAACGAACGTAAGGGTATCGTTCAGCTCTTTTTGTGAGACGTCGTGCTGATATTGCCCAACACCGACAGATTTAGGATCGATCTTGACTAATTCTGCTAGCGGATCCTGGAGTCTGCGTCCGATCGAAACCGCACTCCGTTCTTCGACTTGATAATCAGGGAACTCTTCTCTGGCAATCTCACTTGCCGAATAAACACTTGCCCCTGCTTCATTGACGATGCAGTAAAATGCTTTGCTGCTACTTTCTTTTAATACTTCCACGATAAATTGTTCCGTTTCACGGGAAGCCGTTCCATTTCCGATCGCAATGACTTCGATTGGGAATTGACGAAGCAATTCTATTACTTTCTCTTTCGCCTCTGGACGACGGGCTTTTGCGGTGTGTGGGTAGATGACGCCGATGGTCAAGACTTTCCCAGTCGGATCCAGCACAGCTAATTTACAACCTGTACGATAAGCTGGATCGACACCTAGGACATATTTGCCTTTAAGCGGTGCTTGTAGCAATAGTTTACGCAAGTTTTCCGCGAAAATATGGATGGCATGTTCCTCTGCTTTTTCTGTCAATTCACCGCGGAGTTCTCGTTCGATTGCAGGAGCGATAAAACGTTTGTAAGCATCTTTGATAGCAGTATCCACGTATTGTGCTGCTTCTGAGTTGTTGTTTTGGATGATCTGCTTGTCTAAATAATCGAACACGCGAATCGTATCGATTTGAATACCGACGCGAAGAACGCCTTCTTTTTCTCCGCGATTAAAAGCAAGTGTCCGGTGAGATGCTAATTTATTGATCATTTCTTGAAACTCATAATACATTTCATAGACTGCTTTTTCATCTTTTTCTTTATCTTTCACAGTCGAGGTGATCAGCCCGTATTTGCGGGTAAAGTCGCGGATCCAGGTCCGGTATTTGGGATTATCACTGACTAGTTCAGCAATGATCTCATGAGCGCCAGCAAGTGCTTCTTCTGCTGTCGCAACTTCTTTTTCCGGGTCAATATACTTGGCAGCTTCAGGAAGTACTGCTTGATCTACTGGGAAAGTCAGCAACCAATCTGCCAGCGATGCCAATCCTTTTTCTTTGGCAATAGTAGCTTTTGTGCGTTTTTTTACTTTATATGGTCGATAAATATCTTCTAAAGTCTGCTGCTTGGTCGCAGTTTGGATCTCCTGTTGTAAACTGTCAGTAAGTTTTCCTTGTTCTTCGATCAAACGAATGATCTCTTCTTTTCGACCTTCTAATTTGGTCGTGTAAGCATACGCTTCTTCGATTTCTCTAATTTCTACTTCGTCCAGACTACCGGTTACTTCCTTCCGGTAACGGGCGATGAAAGGAACGGTATTTCCTTCCTCCATCAAACGAATGACTGCATCGATCTGTTTTGGTTTGAATTGTTGTAATTGCTTATGTAGCAATGCTTGGATAGATTGCGTATTTTGATTCATTTTTAAGCCTCCTGGTTGGTAGTACTTTTCTATTTTAGCATAGATATGTTGAGAAAAATAACAGTTTGCGGACAAAATAGATTAGAAATATCATTCTCAAGACGTAATCATTATCCCGATCGTTTGTGATACAATTAACATAAATAAACCAAATGGATATGAAAGGGGCTTTTCACTATGAAAATAAAAACGATCCAATCCTATTGGAGTGCAGCTGCTTTAGATGAAAAGGTAAATGATTTTTTGCTTTATTTGGAGAATAACAACTATGAAGTTTTAGAGGTGCAATCCGTTGCAACGATTTTCGTCTATCAGGCTACTATTATTTATCATTGATCCTGAGCTTGTGGCAGTAAAAAAGAAACGAATCAGTCATTCGTTTCTTTTGGTAAATTTTAACTATCACATCTTTGGGAATTGTCCCAATAAAAAAGTGACATCGTCGGAAGGCATATCAAGGATTGATTGTTCAATGATATTACCGACTTTATGCACGCATAACGGAGAATCCAAATAATATTTGATTCGTTTTAATACTAGACCATCGGAATGAATCAAAAATTTGGAACCCAGTTGATACCGGAAAGCTTGTTGACGTATCTGCATTTTCCTCCCAGATAAAAAGCCGGTCTTAGATAATGGATACACCATTTTGCCTTGTTCATCGATCATGAAAAAGCGAATATTGCCCAAGCCGATATATTGGACGGTCTGCGTCGCATAGTCTGCTTTGATGATCGCGATCGCCGCACCTCTCAAAGAGGCAACGGCATGATTCGCTTCTTCCAGCATATTGACAAGGTCATCGCTCTTGGAAAGCGGTAGAATCGCATCCACTGCACTTTGCGCCGCTTGATGTGCGTCTTTTCCGCTACCAAGTCCATCAGCTAAAATAAGAAAAAAACCGTCCTTATCTTCTTCTAAATGCCAGACGTCTCCACAAAATTTTTGCTTCGATTTAGACCGCTGAAATTTAAAAATATCTAATAATTGGTTGGGATCTTTTGATGATTCCATCAGTCCACTTCCTCATTCAGCAGTGCTTCCCGGAGTTTTTTGATTGCCTGACGCTGCACGCGTGATACGTGCATTTGAGAAATATCTAACAACTCGCCGGTTTCTTTTTGACTGCGGTTTTCGATAAATGTATATTGCAATATCTTTTGTTCCCGTTCGTCCAGTACTGGCAAGATTTTTTCCAAGATCATGCGCTGATTGACTTGTTCAAAACCTTCGTCCACTCCACCAACGACATCTAGCAAAGTAATGGTGCTACCATCAGAATCTGCTTCGATCGAGTGATCGACAGATAAGGCTTGATAGCTTTTCCCCATTTCCATTGCTTCCAAAATTTCCTCTTCTGTAGCTCCGATGAAATTAGCGATATCGCTGATCTGCGGCGAACTTTGCAATTCACGCGTGAGTTCCTCGACCGCATTTTTGATTTTTGGACCTAATTCTTTGATACGTCTTGGAACGTGAACGCTCCATGTTTTATCCCGCAAGAAACGTTTGATCTCTCCGACGATCGTTGGGACCGCAAAAGCTTCAAAACTTTTCCCAAAGTCTGGATCGTACCTTTTGATTGCTCCAAGCAAACCGATAACGCCGACTTGAACTAGATCCTCATGAAAGGATTTCCCTTGGGAATATTTTCTAGCAATGGATTCCACCAAATTATGATAATGGAGCACTAAATTGGTTTGCGCGTCATCATCGGCAGTTTCTTGATAAAGTTTGATCCACTCATATACTTTTTCTTTATTTTCCTTTTCAGGTCGAGATACTTTTGGCATTCTCCTCCACCTGCTTTTCATTGATATATTTGGTCATCACCACGGATACACCTTCATTTTGATAAAGTTTCACATCGTCCATCAATGCTTCGATAAGGAATAATCCTAATCCGCCAATCCGGATAACATCGGTATCTTCCCCGACACTGTAAGGGCCGATCTCTTGTTTTTTACTTTCAAAATCAAAGCTCTTGCCATTATCGGAAACGATGATCTCTAATTTATCTTCATAAAGATTATATTCTACTAAGATATTGCCTTCTTCCTCACCTTTAAAAGCATGTTTAACGGAATTCGTGATTGCTTCGCTGACCGCGATTTTCAAATCCTCGATAACTTCGTAAGAAAAGCCGGCACGGCTTGCCAAACCAGATAACGTTAAACGACCAAGGCTGATAAATTCAGGTTTTGCTGGTAGTTGCAGCGTTACTGTATCATACATTATTGCCATTTCGTTCACCCTCTACATTTTTGATTTCGATGATATCGGATAATCCAGTAATTTCAAACAACCGGTAAAGTCTGTCCGAAAGGCCGATTAGAATCAATTCACTATCATATTGACGCAAATTTTTAAATAAACCGACAAAAACGCCTAATCCTGTGCTATCCATGTACCCTACTTCTGACAAATCAACACGTAAAACGATATCAGCTTTATTTTGATATTTCTCTAACTCATTTTTTATTTGTGGTGCGGTGTAAGCATCGATCTCTCCGTTTATAAATGCTTCAATATGCTGACTATCGCGTTCTTTGACTTCGATATTGATATTCATTTTGTCACCTCATCTATTTTGTATACTCGTCCTTTTTACCCTGCTTCTTTTCTTTCCAAACATCGATCACTTTGTTCGTTTGATACAAATGATCGTAAAATCATCATGTAATTCAAAATTTTGCAGTTTGATCAATTTATTATAGACGGCTTCTGCGATTTTTTGAGCCGGCAAATCAACAAATTCAGAAAAAATATCTATCAGTGCTTCGCGATCGAGAAATCCATCTACTGTCCGCGCTTCTGTGACGCCGTCTGACATGATGAACAAAATATCACCTGCATGGATATGTTTGCTGAAAGTTCGGTATTTAGCGTCGCTATTCACGCCTAGCGGCAAGCCTTTCGCATAGAGGTCACTGAATTTCTGTGATTCATCGCGATAATATAAACCTAGCTCGTGTCCGGCAGAACTATATTGGAAAAGATGTTTTTCCGGTTCGTATAGGCCATAAAACATCGTAATGAACATATTGTCGTCCATATTTTCTTCGGCAACTTGGTTCAATGTTTCCAAAACGATATTCGGTTGCGGAGTTGTTTCCACGATCCCGGCAAGCGCGTATTTTATCATAGAGATCGTAAATGCGGCCGGGATCCCTTTTCCGATAACATCAGCAAGAGCCACGCCGATTCCTAAAGGCGTAGGCTCTGTAAAACTATAATAATCACCGCTCATTTGTCTGGCTGCTACACTGGTAACTCCGAAATCCACGTTATCCAGCACTGGAACTTCTGACTTCATCATCGTTTTTTGTAACGTTTCTGCTTGGGCGATCTCGTTTTTCAGTACTTTTTGTTCCGTCCGCAAACTTTGATGTTCTAAGTACGCAAGGCCGTAACCGACCATCGTTTCTAATAAAACATCGAAAGAAAGTTTGATATAGGGAGGGATCTCTACATCATATTCTTCTAAAACAGAACGATGCAGGTTGACGATCTCTTCCGGACTAATTTGATTTTCCATTGCTTCTCTTGTTAACTTCTCGCAGCTGTATAAAATCTCTTCGTCTTGATGTTCCAAATATTGAAACAGGATCTCACGGTATTTTACTTCAAATGTATTTTCCATAAATTATCCTCCTACCGAACCCATTTCAGTACAGTAATGGTTGTGCCTGTACTTTCTCCTTCTGCAATAGATTCGATATCAAAGCTGTCCATAAGACGTTTCACACCCGGTAGTCCTGCTCCGAGTCCTCCTGACGTCGTATAGCCGTCTTGCATGACTTTGCGAATATCTATTATTCCTGGGCCTTCATCTTTTGCAACAATGCGTAACCCTTGCTTTCCTACTTCTGATACTTTGTTGATGCTTATTTCTCCTCTACCCGCATACAAGAAAATGTTTCTTGCAAGTTCACTGATGGCGGTGGTTATTCTTGCTTGGTCTACTGTTCCGAAACCAATTTCTTTTGAAATCTTTCTTCCTAATTGTCTAGCCGCAACAATATCCCACTCGTTGATTATTTTTACAGAGGAATGGAGAGTCATAGGCTTATTCCCCCAATTCCTGTTTCAATTTTTCCAAGCCACTTTCGAGGTCCATGGCAGAAAGAACTCCGCCAAAAGTGATCCCTAGTTCCACTAAGGTAATGGCAACAGCTGGTTGTATGCCCGTCACAACAACCTTTGCTCCCATCAATTTAGACATATTTACAACGTCTCCCAAGATTTTGGCAATGAACGAATCGATAAAGTCAATGGACGTAATATCAATTACGACACCACGAGCAGATGTTTCATGGATCTTATTTAATAGGTCTTCTTGAAATCCTACCGCCGACTGGTCATCCAATTCGCTTTGGATAGAGATCAGCAAGCACTCCCCGAGTTTTAAAATTGGTATCCCCACAGTGTTCACCCCTCTTTAGTTACTATTTCTTTATTAGTAAGCGCTAAGGCGCGCTCGATTCCTTTTTTCATGGTATTGGTAGTAATGATCTGATCCAGATCTATACCTAGGTTGACGATCGTTTGTGCGATCTCTGGTCTGATACCAACCAGCATAGCTTGGCAGCCGACGAGTTTCACAGCTTCCGACGCTTGGATAATATGATGAGCAACCATCGTATCAACAACAGGAACCCCCGTTATATCGATCAACACTACTTCCGAACGATTTTTCACTACTCCGACAAGCAGATTTTCCATGATCAATTTGGCTCTTTCTGTATCGATCGTACCGATAAGCGGCATTACGGAAATATTTTCAAAGATCGGCAGGAGCGGTGCAGAAAGTTCTTGTAGAGCTTCTTTTTGGATCGACACCGTTTTTTCCCATGTTTCTGCATATGTATTAACAATGCGATTGTAGATTCCAAGGAACCATTTTTGCAATTGATAAAATGCGGTTTCTTCTGCTACATCTTTTGGTTCTTTAAATTTTTCTTCTTGGTGCATCAATTTATAGACCAATAGCCCGAAATTGCGAAGTCCTGCTGTTACAAATTGGATCGGCCAGCCTAGGTGGACGACTTTTTCCGCAAATTCATCGAGTCTTTCCGAAAAAGAAGCTTGATCATCCGTAATGTTAGAAACGATCAGCGCAACAAATTCTTTGCTGGTGTCCCGATAAACAAAATCGTTCACGACTTCTTGAATCAGCATATCTGGCTCCTGATCCATTTCTTCCATCCACTTTTCAAGTAGACCATCTTCGTTCAAGCGAATGAATTCGCCAAAATTTTTATACATGTATTTAGTCAACCTTTCTTTTTTGATTGTTATTCTCAGGGGGTATAAAAAAAACATAAGACCGAAAAAAGGATTTTTTCTATAATCTCTCATGTTTCTTTTTTCACTTAACTCTCAAGCGGAGAGAATCAAGTTGATATGTAGTGATTTGCGAATTTCAGCCTATTCCATTTCTTGATAGAGGGCGTATGTGTGGTTCAAAGATCGATCAATCCTAAACTGATGACCAAAGCATGATCTACTTTTCCCATCAATTCATCATCCAGATGTGTGATCTTGTCTGTAAGGCGCTGTTTGTCGATTGTTCTCACTTGTTCCAGTAAAATGACGGAATCCCGATCGAAGCCGTCTTTCCGCATTGCTTCTACGTGTGTGGGAAGCTTTGCTTTCTGGATCTTCGCTGTTATGGCCGCTACGATAACTGTTGGACTATGTCGATTCCCTATATCATTTTGAATAATAAGAACAGGCCTTGTCCCCCCCTGCTCGCTTCCGACCACAGGGGAAAGATCCGCGTAGTATACATCGCCACGCTTCACCATAAGGCTTAACCTCCTAATACACGAATATTTTTGTCCTCGGCTTCGGATTCTACGTGGGTACATTCGCAGGCAATCGCGAAGTTGATATTCGCCATTTCTGCATAACCGCGTTCCATTTCCACGCGTAGATCCCGGACTTTCTGCTGACTAATATATTGTTTCACTGCCCGATCAATAATTTCGTTCTTTTCGATACGTTGTTTTCTCGCAAGCACATCCAATTCACTCATTGTTTCTTGCGTAAGTTCGATAGACATCGTTGTCCATTCCAGTTTTTCTAACACGCCTCGCACCCCCAAAAGCTATCTCCGTATGACATTTTGATTCAAGCTACTTGTATCTTTGTATCATGCTTTGACATTATCATGTTAATTTCTGTTACAACGCAAGCAATAAAAACAGTTCACGGTTACATTATAATAGAAAAAGCCTCTAAAAGCACGCATTTTCTGTCGTTTAGTTATAAATACGAGGAATTCGCTCGGATAATAGACAAGTCACTTCATAGTCAATGGTTTCGATCTTGCGAGCTGCCTCTTCTGCCGTGATTTGTTTCTCACCGCTTTTTCCGATCAATGTAACTTTCGTACCTACAGGATAATAACGCGGAAGTCTGATAATAAGCTGATCCATGCAAACACGACCAACGATTTCCGCATATTCACCTTCCACTAATAAAGAGAAACCTGTGTACTTTCTGATCCAACCGTCTGCATAGCCGATTGGAAGCGTCGCTACCCATTCTTCTTGCGCCGCTTGATAGGTTGCACCGTAACTTACGCAATCACCTGCTTGCAGCTGTTTTACTTGGACGATCTTCGTATACAGAGATAATGCCGGCTGCAATTCAAATGGCAG
This sequence comes from Listeria grayi DSM 20601, assembly GCF_000148995.1. GTDB lineage: Bacteria > Bacillota > Bacilli > Lactobacillales > Listeriaceae > Listeria > Listeria grayi. Next base: position 288,733 of record NZ_GL538352.1, on the reverse strand, counting down.
AATGTCAGCGATCTCATCTGATGGTGTCAACCCATACATGGCAATACCAAAGCGAACTGCATTGAAACCAGTTTGATCGTGAAGGAGCGCCGCGCTAGAATTAGCCACATGAACAAAGCGCGGACGTGGTTTGATTTCGCTGAACAGTCCTTCAAATTTAGCAAGTTGTTCTTCATAGTAGGTTGTGTCTTTTTGATCAGCGGTTGCAAAATGGGTATAGATCCCTTCCCACTCTAAAAGTGGTTGTTCTGCTAGTTTGGTGCTCACTCGTTTGAGCGCTTCGCCATTACGAAAACCTAATCGGCCCATTCCTGTATCGAGTTTAACATGAAGTGAAAGTTTGGCAGTCAGCACTGGCAATTCAGTTAGCCAGTTTTCATCAAATAAGGTAAGCGAAATTTGTTTTTCTGCAGCCAGATTCGCATACTCGGCAGGAACCGCTCCCAATACCAGAATAAGTTCACTGGTAAAACCTGCTTCGCGTAATGCCAGTGCTTCATCTAAGATTGCTACGCAAAATCCATCTGCGCCTGCTGATTTTGCGATTTTGGCAACTTCGATGATGCCATGTCCATAAGCATTTGCTTTTACTACTGCCCAAACAGCGGTTTCTGCCGGCAGATGTGCCTTCTCATTTGTGATATTCGCGCGTATCGCGTCTCCGTTCACTTCGATCCATGTAGGACGATGCCATCCTGTAACCATATCAGTTGCCCTCTTTCCATTCGATAATGATTTGTGCCGCGGCCGACCTTCCTGTATGTGTGATACTAACGAAAACAGCCGTGTCCGTCTGCGTGGGTTTGACGACATGGGGCTTCCCATCCGCATCTTGGAGGATCTCGATATCAGTAAAATGGAGCCCTTTGCCAAACCCGGTACCAATTGCTTTCGCATAAGCTTCTTTGGCAGCAAATCGGCCTGCTAAATACTCGATTTGCCGTGCACCTTTGTATTTTTCATATTGCCTGATCTCAGTTGTTGTTAAGATCCGTTCCACAAAGCGGTTGTTTTTTTGGACCGCTGCTGCAACGCGGTCCAAATCGATCATATCGAGTCCAATTCCTTTTATCATAGTAATTCTCCTTGCAGATAACGAACGACTTCATGGCTCGCTGTTTGTGCATTGGCAATGCAATCGGGAATGCCCACTCCAGTCAAGCTCATCCCAGTATAATAAATGCCAGGATAATTTGCTGCTAAATTGGCTTCCAACTTAGCCAACTTTTCCAAATGCCCGATCGTATACTGCGGCATGGCGTGTTCCATGCGACTTACTTCAGCAAAAAGCGGCTGCGCAGTCAATCCCATCATTTCTTGGTAATCAGCCAGTACTTTTTGGATGATTTGTTCATCTGTAGCCGTCTCCAACCAAGTATCGCCTGATTTTCCTACAAACCCGCGAAGCAACATCTTTCCTTCCGGCACCATATGCGGCCATTTTTCTTGGACCCATGTGCAAGCCGTCGAAGCATAATTTGCTGTGCGTGCTACTAAATAGCCGGTTCCTTGAGGTAAAGCTGCCTTTTCGTCGTACGCGAAAGAGACAGTTGCCAGCGTAGTAAGTGGCTGGTCTTGAAAGGGAGCTGTGGTTTCCTCGTCTAAAATCGCTCGCAACACATCGTGTGTCGCTGCAATAATTACAGCATCTGCAGTTTCTACCGTGCCGTCCGCAAATAGCAGCTGATACGCTCCGGGCTTTTTAATAACCTGTATCACCCTTTTATCCGTGTGAAGCTGCTCAACTGGCAATTCGGCAACTAATGCTTCGATCAGTGTCTGTAAACCGCCTTTCAGTGTTCGGAAAGCCCCAACTGTATGCTTAGTTCCTGTTGTATTCAGCTTTACGTCACTTGGAGTCTTCAAGCCTTCCATCAAATTGCCAGCCTTGGATATCGCTGTTTCAAATTGCGGGAAAGTAGCGCGCAGACTCATTTTATAAATATCGCCAGCATAAATACCCGATAACAGCGGCTCGACGATTTTCTTTACCAATCCTTTGCCAAACCGTTTTTCAAAAAACTCACCCAACGATATATCCGCAGTTAACGGTTCAAATGGTCGTTTTTTTTCTTGCAAAGCCCGTTCTTTTTCTGCAGCAGTCAATAATTCGCTTTGCAGTAATGCAGCTTCATCAGTCGGAATCCCCATTACCGAGCCTTCAGGAATAGGATGCAACTGTTTGTCATGGAAAATAAAAGAACGGCCGGTAGCATTTGCGATCAGCTGATCCTCTAGGCCTAACTCTTTTATCAGACCGATCCCAGCTGGTTTTCTTGCTAAAAAGGAATCCGGCCCTTTCTCGATGGTAAAGCCTTCCCGGTGAACGGTATGAAATTTCCCACCTAAGCGTGAATCTGCTTCGTATAGGTCTACCCGGAGATCATTGGTTTTATTTAATTGATATGCAGCAGTCAGCCCCGATAATCCACCGCCGATAATTGCTACTCGTTTCATTCTGATACCTTCCTTCTGTTCTTATCCCTCTATTCTACCAAAAAAATAGCGTTTCTAAAACAGCTAGCAAAAAATCCGACCTCATAGAAGTCGGATTTATCTTTTATTTTTCCATTATCTTTTTGAAATTGACTTTCTTATCGATGAAATACATCACAGGGATCGTGACACCCATTACGATAAATTCACTGACTGCTGTTGTAAACCATGTTAATAGGAATGGCCAATGAAATGCAAGGTGAAGTTCCCATGCAATCAAGAACATCGTTACGGAAAAGATGATCGTCGTTACGATCATTCTTGCGATCGTTCCTTTTACAAAGCGTTTAGCCAAAATCGCAATTCCAAGCGCAAGTGCAGATTGGCCCACACCAAATACAAGATCATACGCACCCAGCGGGGAAAATAGATTTGTAACCGCTACTCCAATGATAATGCCCCAAAAATAGCGTTTATCAAATACGATCAGATGATTGAACATCTCGGATAAACGGAACTGAAGCTGCGAAAAAGCAAACGGTGCGACGAGCATACTTACTGCTACATATAACGCTGCCACAATCGCGTTTACTGCTAATGTTTTTACTTTCATTATTCATTTCTCCTTAGTTTTTTTGAGTGGGAGGTTCTCGAACCACTGTTATTTATATTAGCTTAAAATCGCAGGTTTAGCAATACGGAAAATAAGACGACATCTATTTAACCCCACTTACAATTGATCAAACAGCTGCGTCGTTTCCGTCAAGCTCTGTTTTGCCTTGTTTACCCAATTTCCTTTTGCTGTGGAAGAGAACTTTTTTGAAAAAGAAGTACTGTGTTTTTTCAACCCTGCCAATGTTTCCTTCTCGATATCCGCTATCATCAATCTTCTTGTTTCAGAAGTGGAGTAGCTTTGACTCGCTACATAGAAACGAATAACGGTTTTTTGCGTGTTTTTTTTGATTGTCGCAAGCTCCGCACTGATATTGTCTAGGATGTTATCCAGCATTTACTCGCCTCCATTTGCTTTGAAAAGCCGAAGCTCTTCTTCATAGTGGACGAACTGTTTTTGGTAGTCCCGTCTTTTTTCTTCTAATTTGTCTTCCAGTGAACGAATCGCCTTAGAAGCAAGTTGCTGCCCTTCATTCTGTGCTTGTTCCAGCATCTGATAAAGGGAGGTCGTGTTTACTTGATTGTCGCTGCCTCTTTTTCGATTCGTATAATGGATACGTTCTGCCATATCCTCCATTTGGTTAACAAACCGCCGTTTTTCCTCGTCGATGTATTCCATATCCCGCTCTAAGCGATTTCGATCTGCGATAAACGCTGCTTCTATCGCATGCCATTTTTGTTTCTGCTCTCCCATTTCAGAACCCCCTTAACTGATCAGCCAGTTCTTGATCTTTCGCCACGGTCTTCTGGATAGCGGTCGTAATAGAAGCAAGGAGGGTATCGTATTTCTTTTCTTGGGCGGTCAACTTAGCTAACTTATTCTCATGCTCTGCCACCGGTTTTCTTGTAATCGTCTGTTCCGTTGCTCGGCCACTCTCTAAAGCTGCCAATTGTTCGGAATGGGTAAGCGCATTTCCATGAAATGCCGCATCCGCTACAGTATCTTTCCATAACGTCTTGGCATTTTCTATTCCTTTTTGATAGGTCTTTTTTAAGGCAGCTAATTCGTCTTGGACTGTCTGCTGGATCCCTTGTGTCAATGCAAGTGCCTCGGAAGCATCCAAGAATTCTTCTTGCGCGGCAGATAAATGCCCCCCTCCATCCTTGAGGAAACTTTTTCGCAACTCATTTAGTCCCTTCAGATTCATTTCCATGATCTCTGTAGCCACTTCCAGACCGGAACGCACCTTTCCATTTTTATCCACCAATAGTAGTTTCCCACTAATAAAAGTTTGCGCTTCTTTATCCAAAAAGCCCGTGATCGCATGCCCCTTATCATTTTCTAGTAGAAATGTTTGGCCGGGATAAATACTCCCTGTTATCGTCGCACTTTTAGTTAATGGGTCTTTCTCGGATCGGAAATAGATCATCCGTCCTTTATAATTCTTCACGAGTAGAAACATCTCGCCATCGTTCCATAATCGTGAAAGCCCTCCAGTTGGATTTATAGCAGTTGAAATCCCTTGGCCTATAAGACTATTCAGCGGTGCGGCATTATAGAGAATGATATTGGGTACTTTATTTTGCATCCCAATGACAGCAGCATCCCTACCACCTTTAGAGTGCTCCGTGATAGTGCCCACCTCATAGTTTTTTTGTAGCTTTTGAACAAAGGCATTTCCGGAGCGAAAGTACACGTTGCCTCCGGATTCGCCATTAAAGGCGATCGAGCCATCTGCACCGATGTCCTTGACATTATCGATCATTCCGTTATCTAAATTAGTACCAGCAAAACCAACCGTCACTTTTCACGTTGTCGTATCTTTGAAGGCTACGCCGCTTAGACTGGTTTTTTTATCGTAGAAGGCATCGACTAGTTGCAGGTTTTTGGGGAATTTGCCTTTGTTTTGGAACACGCGTAATTGTCGAGCTATCTGCTCCTTGTTCAGCCCATTAAACAATCCATTCTCTACCTCATAAGAAATCGTAGAAATGGCACTCGTTGCTTCTGTATTAAAGCGAATTCCTTTATCCTTTATCTTATAATTACTCATTGATCATCCTCCCCATTAAAAGGTTGATAGTCAATAGAGTCGATCAAAAAGATAGCTGGATTTTTTGAAAATTGGAATGTCAATTCTTTTGAGCTGATAGAAGAACCATCTAATTCCCCTCGCCCATTTAACACTAATGTCGGCTCTTTATCAGTTGGGATTTCATATCGCTTTCTTAATTGTTTCACATTGGGATCATCATTCGTCAATTGATATTCAAGCTCATACATCGGTACTTCGGGATTATACATTTTATCAATATTTTTATATTGGTTCAGTTGTTTAAACTCTCCATACTGTACAAAAAATTGAAAGTTCTCTATTTTTTCTCTTAATTTAGGATCAGAAACTGCTTTTACTAAATGAAAACCCTTTTTATCGTACGTTACAGGGTATTTTTTCTCATTATTTTCATCTAATTTTTCTTCGTTCGTTGTATCTAGGTAATAATAACCTTTTGCAGTATGTGTATTTCTATTTATACGCAACAACATACCTTCTGTGTGGAGCGGATCCTTTTTTGAAGTACTGGTAGACATTTCGGAATTCAAAACCCAAACGCCCTTATCCCCTTTCTCAAACTCATCATCTCGATACCCTTCCATATCATAAAAAGCCTCTAAGTTCTTTGTCGGATACATTGCCAGCACTTTTTCAAAGCTTTGTTCCGTTTTTTCCGCTTTTTCATTTGTACTAGATTCTCCGCATCCACCTAATAAAGTCATTATCGTCATTCCTCCTATCAATATGGATATCACTATTTTTTTCTTCAAATCGATTTCCTCCCGCCTATCATTCCCGTATGCTCTTTTTTATGGAAAAAGCCATACACCTTCGTGCATGACTTTTCCAGTTTTGGAAACCTTAATTGAGACCAAAGTTCTGCGATGACTCGCGGTCATGGTTCTCCACAGAAGTCGCTGTTTTCTCTAATTGGCCTTGGATCTGGTCGAGTAGATCGGAGAATTGGACGACTTTTGGTTTTAGTTGGTTGAATTGCTCATCAAAACGTGCGAAGGCTTGCCCTTCCCATTCTCCTCGTAATTGTTCTTGTAGATTTTTCAAGTTATTCAAGATCTGATCGATTTCTCGTGCGCTCGTCCCGTATTTCTTGGCGCGATCCCGTAATTCTGCCGGGCTCATTCTGATTTGTCCTGCCATTTCATTCTCTCCTTTGATGTCTGTTTTTACTGTACTCTTGTATTTTAGCATATAACAAACCGAACAAAGTTCGAACACTTTTCGAACTTTTTGTGACGAAAGTTTGGATGTGCTTTTCTTGATAATCAAAATGAGCATTCTATAAAGCATGGATTTTAGCCCCCTACTTGTTTATAGACATAAAAAAAGCCAGCGAGAAGATTATTATCTCCTTGCTGGCTTTAGGTTATGAGGCTTATTTAAATTTCTTATTTCCACCTTTGTAACTGTTGCTGCCGCTATTGCTACGTTCGCCATTGCCACGACGGTCACGGTTGCCACCGCCTGAGCCGCTTCCACGACGACCTTTGCCGCTGTTGTTGCGATCGCGATAGCCGCCGCCTTTACCACGGGAGTTTCCGCCTTTGCCGCCGCCTTTGTTACCACCTTTGTAGCCGCCGCCACGACTTGGAAGCGGGCGTTCTTCGGTAATATGAACCGGTGTTTTGTCTGGTTCTTTAGCGATCATTTTAAGCATTGCTGCCGCGATATCTGTTGCATCATATTTTTCAAGTAGTTGACCTGCAAAAACTGCATAGTCAGCTAAGTTTTCTTGCGTGATTGCTTCTTCGATCTTTTCTTGTGCTACGCGCAATTGACCTGCAAATGCTTCGTCCCAAGTTGGTGGCTTAAGAGGTTCCATGCGTTTTTTCGTTGTTTCTTCCACGATGCGCAAGTAGCCCATTTCACGCGGTTGAACGAAAGTGATCGCCATTCCCTCTTTACCAGCACGGCCTGTACGACCGATACGGTGTACATAGCTTTCTGGATCTTGCGGGATGTCATAATTATATACATGGGTAACGCCGGAAATATCTAAGCCACGAGCAGCTACGTCTGTCGCTACTAATACATCGATTTTTCCTTCTTTGAATTTACGTAATACGCTCATTCGTTTTGCTTGCGTCAAATCGCCATGGATTCCTTCTGCAACATAACCACGCATATCTAAAGCGCGGGATAATTCGTCTACACGACGTTTTGTACGTCCAAAAATGATTGCTAGTTCTGGTGCTTGCACGTCTAATAGACGGGACAAGACATCAAATTTTTCTTTTTCATGCACTTTAACGAAGAATTGTTCAATTAGCAAAGCAGTCATTTCTTTTGCTTTGATACGTACTAATTCCGGGCTATGCATAAAGCGTTCCGCAATACGACGGATCGGATCCGGCATTGTTGCTGAAAATAGCAATGTTTGTCTTTCAGATGGTACAGATTTCAAAATAGCTTCGATGTCGTCGATGAATCCCATGTTAAGCATTTCATCTGCTTCATCCAATACTAATGTTTCTACGTTTTCGAGTTTTAAAACACGACGATTGATAAGGTCCAACATACGACCCGGTGTTCCCACGATGATTTGCGGATTCTTTTTAAGTGAACGAATTTGGCGTGAAATATCAGAACCACCATAAACGGCAAGTACGCGAGCGTGTTTGTCATAACTTAATTTGTACAATTCCTCAGATACTTGGATAGCAAGCTCACGTGTTGGTGCAATAATAAGTGCTTGAATGTTATTATTTTTTTGATCGATCTTGTTGATGATTGGTAATCCAAATGCTGCTGTTTTCCCTGTACCTGTTTGTGCTTGTCCAATTAAGTCTTTACCTGCAAGTCCTAGCGGGATCGTTTTTTCTTGAATGGGCGTTGCTTCTTCAAACCCCATTCTGTTTACTGATTTCACAACTTTTTCGTCTAAACCGAACTCCGAAAATTTTGTCAATGTCATTTCTCCTTTACCTATTTAAAGTTTGGTAAGAGAGCCTCTTTTATACTTCCATCACAATACTCGTATGACGATTACTGTCCGTTCACTTGCAGCTAGTTTGAAAATTTCATTGTTAACTTTCATTTTTCTGCAATAGAAAAGCCTGGCGCACCAAGCAAATGATTTATATGGTTGCCGCATGCCACTTAAAGGATGCTATTCTTTTTATAAAAAAGCCCTCAATTATCACTAGGCTTTCAAACCTAATAAAATTCCATCTATAATCATACCATTATTATATGGATTAATCAAACTGAAGAACTTAAGAAAAAATATTATAAAGAAGCATACTGCCTTATTACTCGCAATCCCGCTTCTTTGTTTTATTTATTTTTGGCGGGATCCTTTTCCAATTTCTTATATTGGAATAATCAAGAAGAACAACTAAAAATATTCTTGTGTAAGAAAAGATTGTATGAAAATGATTACAGTCACTAGTAAGAAAAATATATTTATGACGTTTGCTCCTTAGCTGTCACAACTTAATCCTAAAAAAGAATGGTTTTTCACCTATAAAAAAAGTTTGGGAGCCTATCTCCCAAACTCAGCATTATCTTTTTCTAAAAAAACTAAAACAGCGCGGAACAATGCTTCCGCTTGTTTGTCCAAACAAATCAGATGTTTCGAGCCTTCCAGAATAAATACTTCTTTTGGTCCCGGAATATGTTTCATTAAATAATCGACGCTTTCGGTAGGGGCAACAACGCTATCGTCGCTTCCTTGGGCAATGAATGTTGGGATGTCGATGTGTTCGAAAACAGGAAGTGCGAGATTTGCCATTTTACGAAATTGATCGGCGGCAGAAAGCGGGATATCATCGATTTCTTTGTAGCGTCCTGATAATAGACCGGCTTTCACTTTGTGCTTTTTGCAGGCAGCAGGTACTTCTTCTGAGTCGGCAACGATCTGTTCGAGTTCTGTTTGATTGACTGCTGTGCTGAGCAATACCAGTTTTTTCACTTGCGGGTAATGTCTGGCTAACCAGCCTGCAAGCAATCCACCCATGGAAAAGCCGATAATATAAACTTCTTCATCTTCTTTCAGCAGTTGCGTTAAAATACTTTCCAGAAAAATCAGCCAATCTTTATAGGTTACTCGTTTCAAATGACGCAAGTGATCATGACCCGGCAAGGTCGGTGTCAGCACATCCCAATCTGTATGTGCGCGTAAATAGTCCGCTAGCGGTTTTACTTCTTCTTTCGACCCTGTATAGCCATGAAGGCATAAACAAGCGACCATGATGCATTTCCTCCTGTCTTCTTATCTAATTCATATTACCCTATCATAAGTTTTTCTACAACATCTTTCAACCCCATTGAATAAGAACCTTTGACCAGTATCCATTCATTTCCTGTTAAAGCGTTAGAAACCGCATCAGTCAATGCTTCTTTGTCTGTAAAGTAGTGTACTTTTTCTTGACCAATGAGGGAAGCTGCTTCGTCAGCAAAATTTTTCATGGCAGTTCCATATAAAAAGACACCGGCAACTTCACCATTTTCAAGTGTACGGGCAGATTCTTGGTGCAGCTGCTCGGAAAAATCGCCAAGTTCCAACATATCGGCTAAAACAAGATATTTTTTTGCAGCTGTCGGCATATTTAAAAAGGTGTTCAAAACAGTTTTAAGGGCAGTAGGACTAGAATTATAAGCGTCATTCAAGATGCGGCTGCCTTTTGGAGTCGTCAGCCACTCTAAACGGCTTTTCGATCGGTCGATATGCCGTAATGCGGTTTGGATCGTTTCTGGCTCCACACCTAATTCAAATGCGGCCAGCATGGCTGCCATACTATTGAAGACATTGTGTTCGCCGATGATCGGTACATAAAATTCTCTATCAGCAGTTTGATTGGTCGTGAAAGTCGTTCCTTCTTCGCTAGTTTTAATGGTAGTAGCGAAAATCGTCGCCTGATCCGTACGACCAAATGTCACCGATCTTGCTGGCAAAGCGGTGTGCTCGGTAAGCAGTGGCTCATCACCTGGATAAATGAACAGTCCGTCTGCTTTCAGTCCAGTAACGATCTCAAATTTAGCATTGGCGATCTCCTCACGTGATCCCAAATATTCGATATGTGCTTCGCCGATATTTGTAATGATCGCGATATCTGGTTGGGCGATTTGAGAAAGTACTTCGATCTCATGACGATGGTTCATCCCCATCTCCAGTACCGCAACTTCTGTATCTTCCGGCATTGTCAAAATCGTATACGGCAGGCCGATATGGTTGTTAAAATTACCGCCAGTCCGGTGCACACGAAATGTTTCGCGTAGCATGCCGGATAAAATATCTTTGGTTGTCGTTTTCCCATTGCTACCAGTCACGGCGATGACTTTCGGATTTACTTCCTGCAGATATACCGCAGCTGTCTGCTGGAGGGCAAGAAGTGTATCGTCGACAAAAATAAGCGGAAAATCTGCTGGTGGGTTCGGAACGTCTTTCTGCCAAAAAGCTGCACTGGCCCCTGCTTTTCTGGCTTGATCGACGAATTCGTGACCATCACGTGCGGCTCCTACGAATGGGACAAACAGATCTCCTGCTTCGATCACACGTGTATCAAAGCAGATTCCAGTTACAAGTGTTTCATCAAATGGACTCCGCGTTTCGATTTGGAGCATTTCTTTTATTTGTTTCAGCGTTTTTTTCACAGGTTATCCCTCGCAGTTCTTAAAGTAATTCCATAAGCACAAAAACGAGCTTGAAAAACAGTTCCGTTTGTTGGAACTGCATTCAAGCTGTCGATATGCGTCATTTATTATTCCGCTAAAGTATGTTTTAATGTGCTTTTAGCAGCAAAGCGTTCTTTCGCAAGTTCTACCAAACGCTCGATCAATGCCGCATAGGGAATGCCGCTCTCATTCCAAAGCAATGGATACATGCTGTATGGGGTGAAGCCGGGCATTGTGTTGACTTCGTTCAATAAGATCTGATTGTCTTGCGTCAAGAAAAAGTCTGCACGTACAAGACCAGCTGCATCAAGACCCAGATAAGCTTGGATCGCATATTCTTTCATTTGCTCTAGCACAGCAGGATCGATTTTAGCAGGAATCGCAAGTTCCGTTTTATTGTCGGTATATTTCGTTTTGTAGTCATAGAAAGGTGCTAATCCGTCTTCTGGTAAAATTTCTCCTGGTACGGAACATACCGGTGTGTCATTACCTAGAACGGCGATCTCGATCTCGCGAGCTACCACACCTTGTTCGATCACAATGCGGCGGTCGAATTGGAATGCTTCGTTAATGGAAGCTGCTAATGCTTCTTTACTTGTTGCTTTTGTGATCCCTACACTGGAACCTAAGTTTGCTGGCTTGACAAACACTGGATACTGTAATACTTCTTCAATGTCAGAAAGCATTTCAGATTGATGTTTTTGCCAATCTACTAAGCGCAGTGAAACAGCGGGTACTTGCGGAATCGCTGCGTCTGCAAATACTTTTTTCATAATGATCTTGTCCATTGCAGCGGCTGATGATAATACGCCATTTCCAACATAAGGAAGCTGCAATACTTCAAGGAAGCCTTGAATCGTGCCGTCTTCTCCATTTGGTCCATGTAATAATGGGAACACAACGGTATCTTCCGTTTTATAACCTAAGATCTCGCCTGGATTGATCCATTCGCCATGGGAAGGTTCTCCTTCTGTTTGGCTTAAATGCGTCGTTTCTCCATCTAAGAAACGTAATTGTTCCGCAAATCGAATCGGTTCTGTCAGCGCAGGACCACTGATCCATTCGCCTTCGTTTGTAATATAGATCGGCTGAATTTCAAATTTATCTAATTGAACAGCACCGATAACCGAAAAAGCTGTTTGTAAAGAAACTTCATGTTCTGCGGATTTCCCGCCATATAATACTATTAATTTGGTTTTCATCTAACCCCTCCGCCACGTTTTACTCCAATCTATTTTACCATGTTTTCAGAGGATGAAAAGCATTATCTTTAGGAAATTATCATCTACTTCAAGCAGAAGTAAGTTTCAGCCCTACTGCACCGATCACGATAAAACTCAAGAAGAGGATTTTAAGAGCGCTTTTCGGTTCTTTAAAAGCAAGCATGCCAAGAATCACACTTCCCGCTGCTCCGATACCTGTCCAAATGGCGTAACCCGTTCCGATCGGTATCTCTTTGAGAGCAAGTGATAGCAAATAAAAATCCACCGCCATGGTGGCAAATGTCAACAAACTAAATTTCAAATTACGAAAACCATTCGATAGTTTCATAAACAGGACAAAAACCATCTCTAAAATACCTGCTGCCACTAAAATAAGCCACGCCATTAGGCTTCACCGTCCTTTTTTCCATCGATCAATTTCAAACCAAGGATTCCAACTAATAATAAAACAAGTGCTGCGATCTTAAAAAAGCTGACACTTTCATTTAAAAATAAGATTCCTACTATTGCGGAACCAGCTGATCCGATTCCTGTAAAGACTGCATATGCTGTGCCGATCGGTACCAGTCGTAATGCTTTCGCAAATAAATAAAAGCTGATTGTTAAAAAAAGCACGGTGATGGCACTCCAGCCCCACTCCGTGAACCCATGAGATTCTTTCAATCCTAGCGCCCAAATGATCTCAGCGATTCCACCGCCAATCAAATACATCCATTCCACGTTGCTATGCCTCCTTCTGTGTTAGTGCCTGCTTCAAGAAAAGCCAGGCAGATTCTCTTCGTTTTGTAATTTCTTCTGATTCATATAAATTACCTTCCATCAACAAGCCATCAAGCATCATATAAAAAACATGCATCCAGCGAAGCGTTTGTGCTTTGGTGAAATAAGCAGGTACTGCCTGCTCCATAATTTCGACTGTAAGATTCTCAAAGGTTTGTGTAATATTCTTTACGCTTTCCGAAATCGCTTCCGGCGGATAAAAAATGGCACGCTGAGAAAATTGCTTTCCTAATTTATCTGTATTTATATCGGTCAAATAATAAAACAAAGCTTCTAATAACGCTTCGCCCTTTTCCCCTTGCTTTTGCAATTGCTTGATTTTTTGCAGTTCCAGTTCCAGCACATCTTGATAAACTTCTAAAAACAACGCTTCTTTAGAAGAAAAATGCGCGTAGATCGATGGTTTTTTGATTCCGACTTCTGCAGCGATCTTTGCTAGTGAAGTCGCTTCATAGCCGATCTCAGCAAAAAAGTGCAGCGCAGTGGATTTGATCGTTTCTTTTGACATTTCATTCACCTACCTAACGTTAGTTAGCTAAATAATAACATAGAAAACCAAAAAAAATAAACCATTGAAGGTTTATTTTTTTACAATTTCCCATTCTGAACGTCGATTATCGTAAATAATACTAGCTACTTCTGATCCTTTATCGATAGCATCCGTATGTACGATCTCTTCCCCTACATTGGCGAAAAGTGGGATCTCGATTTGCGTACGTGATTTTTTGGCATTGGCAAAATCCAGATAAACGCCTTCTTTAAACAACGGAACTAATGTTTCGATCAGCGATTCTGAAATATTGGCAACATCTTTTTTCTTGCCGAACGAGAAGATGCTTTTTTCCGAAACTAAGTCAGCTGTCCGTTTTGTAATACAATAGCTGAGCAATGTATAAAAACGATTGATGTGACGGTAATAGGTCTTGTTGATATGTCCATCCGATGAACTCAAATAGACAAAGTTGTTTTGCAATTTATAGTAAAACGGCGAACGCAAATGTCTTCCTGTATGAGCCAAATACAGCAGCTCTGCGATTTCTTGAGCTGTCAGCTGATTAAGCAGGTCCACCTCTTCAAAATCGATCCAGCTGAATGCTTCCTGCTTCCGTTCTTCCTGTACTTGCAATTTATGAATATCGCCCGCTTCTAAATAATGAAAAAGTGTATGAGCATTAAAAGAAGTGTCATCTAAGTGGTGCTTGAGTAACAATAAATTTTCTGGGAGTAGTCCGATCCCATTTACAAAATCGCAGAAATCAATGCCGCGAGTGGCAACACTGTTAATGACATAATCAATATAAATATAAATGGACTGCTCCTTTTTCAACTCTTTTTTCATTGGTCTTCCTCTCTCTATTCTAAAATTCTTCTTACCCCTATCATAACGCAAAAAGCGCGCGAATAATATTGTTTAGCTCGCATTTCGACTAAATAATATAAAAAAACCCGCGTCTTAAAAAAAGACACAGGTTTTACATTCATTTCAGGCTATATCCCAATTTTCTAAATGAACTTTGAAGAGATTCCAGTACATCTTTTCGCGATTTAGTCTCTTCTACTTCAATGCCTTGTTTTTTTAACTGAAGGATTATTTTCTTTAAATCATCTTGGTTTTGCTCCATCCTGACCGCTCCAATCCTCTGGTTTTCATCCATCTTTCTCTATATTACCTACTTTATCATAAGTTAATCCATAAACCTAGATTTTTTTGAAATTTTTACATTTTTCATCATATTGTAATAGAAGGAGTTTTACGAAATAAATTCCGCCTGTCGAATAGCATAAAAGCTGCGGCTACCTGAATGATTCCAGCAGCCGCAGCTTGATTTATTATCGATAGGTTTAGTCGGTATTGTTTCCATCATGATGTTCTTTTAAGACCTCTTGTACCCATCTGGAACTATAGCCGAATTCGCGTGCTAAACTTTGCGGATTTTTGCCACGATAGGTTTTAACGATTTTTTTTCACTTTATCACTTGCATATAATCTTGTCGGAAAATTTAATTGCTGTCCCTTTAGTACATCATATAGCTTTAGCATCGTTTCCAGCCCCACTATTTCTGCTAATTCTTTATATACTTCCGCCAAGCAATCTTGATGTATTTTTTGACTGCCGATCACGTATAACTGTCACTCCCTCCCTTATTTCCCTTTCATAATAGCAAGTTTTAAATATTTCTTCTAAGTATCGATTCACGCACTTTGCCTGGATATTAGTCACCACCCTCTTGTGCGGCTAATTTCCAATCAAAAAAGAAACCAAACCGGAAACCGATTTGGTTGGATTTTAGAGATGGAACAGTTGCTGATAAAGCGTTTCGCGATAGTTCTTGTGGACAGGCTGATAGTAAAATGCATCATATAATTCCTCCAACTCAGGCTCAATACGAAAGTCCTCGGTGATATACCTGTTGATAGAAGCAATGATTTCTTCTGGACGTTCATACCGCTCTCCAAATTGATCGATATCGAAATCAAGACGATTATAAATGTGATTGCCTCCTAAAAATCGTTTGAGATCAGGAAAGAAAAAGGCGATTTTTGTCTTGGTCTTGATGAAATCGAACATAAAAGAGGAAAAATCAGTGATAAACAGTTTTTATTCCTCAACCGCTATTTTTTCACCGCTTTCGATAATATGAATATTGCTTTGCTCTGTGTTGAAAAGCGCACCTTCTTCCATAAAGATCGGGTGCAGTTTTACGTCCAACTGATAATTATTTGTTTTTAGGATATCATTCAATTCCGGTGAATTAATAAACGCATGGATCGCTTGAAAGAATTCTGATTGGTAAAAAGCGTCTTTTGCTATGGTGCGGTTTAGGTACTTATCTTCTTTCACCAGTGATTTTCTCCACGAAGGGGCAAACAACAGCTTGTTTTTTTTCGTCCCTGACGTGATCAGGTCTAGTCGCGGCATTCCAGCTTGGAGCAGATCCTTTTCTGCGTAGCCATAGTGTTTTTTGAGATTTTCCTTCTCAAAGTCGCTGGAAATCAAAAATTTGTCAAAGTTCGTTTTGTGTTTGCCATACAGCCATGGAGTGTGTGCATTTAAAACGCCGTGTTGCAAATAGACGACTTTATGTTTCATCTCCGAATAAAGCGCATTATAGGCTTGATTGGAAAGCGGCGAATATTCTAGTTTCTCTTTAAAAGAAGTTAAGATCAGTTCACTGTAATAAAAAAGAAGTTTATGTTTTAGCGATCCAAAAAGGACCACCTTTTGCTTAGGGATTTCTCCTGCTACCTCATTTAAATCCCGAACAACATAATATCTATTTACGCCGTCTTTTTTAGTCATATCGTGCTTGAATTGAATAAACGCGTTATCTCGGGTATTTATTCTGTCGTTATAAAGCCAAATTCGTTTTTGTTTCCATACGAGAGCGAGGAGCTTTTTATATTTTCTAAAGGTCAAAACGTTCCTCTGCCCTTTTTTCTCGTACAGCTTCGATTGGTGGGCAAGGACATTTTTCGCGAAATCCCGATTTTTGCTGCGCTCTCTGATAAGGATCGCAAACGGATTTTCTTTATAGGAAATAATGGTTTCTGGCAAAACGACATGTTTTGACTGGATATGTTTTTTGAAGATAATATCCTCTTCAAAATAAGGAACCGTTTTATAAAAAACACCATTGATCTTTACTTTCACTAAAAACTCTGCCTCTTGGCGAAGATCTAGTGTAAAGTCAAAACCCAAAAAGGAACTCACTTGGAGATGAGACTTATAGTAGCTGGCCGGGGTTTCTCGCAGCCATACTGTTTTTTTGTAATCCTGCTGTTCACTGGTCAGCTCCAGTGCGACATCATCCGCATTGTCCAGTAACGGCGCTTTGATATATCCGACGAATTGCAGTTCTTCTCCTATTTTCTTGATTTTATTAAACACGATCGTCACATGTTGAAGGGTGTGGATATGCTCGTCTTTACTGAAAAAGCGCAAGCCAAAAGAATCGTTTTTATGGATGATCTGTTGTTTGAAGGTTTGAATAAAATAGATTTTATGATAATAATCCATCAGTGGTTGTTCTAAAATCGTATGGACTTCGATATGGTCAAAAACCTGCACGATTCTATCCATCCATTCTGCATATCCCGGTTCTTTCAAATGAAAGGGAAATAAAACATTTTGAAGAAAACGCCAATTTATCTCGTATAAGATCATGCTTTGAACGTACGCTGGCACGCTGCCGTAATGTTTGAGCGCATTGTTGATGAGATTCTCAAAAAACTGTAGCAGCATATCGCCAATATCGACTGGGTTTTTAAATTTGTCGACAGTCGATTCATGACCGATATCATAGACATATCCGCCGTTATTTGAAAAGGCGATGTTCCCCATCGTAAGTACCATTTGTGTATTAAACAGCGCATCTTCGCATTGTTTGAGTGATGTATTGAAATAAATCTTATCTGCGTCATCCAGATTTTTTATAACTACATTCATCGTGCATTGATTCAAGAATGGAAACTCACCAATATTATAAAGGCCGCTTCTGTTCTTTTGCCGGAAGTTAGCATTACGGATATGTGGTTTGATGTCATTGCCTTCCTTGGTATACAGCGGATATGCTAGAATATTTGTTTCTTCTTTATATTTTTCAAATGTAGTGATTGCATGATATATCGTTTGTGGTAATAACAAATCATCGGCATCCAAAAACAAGATATATTCCCCCTGCGCGATTTCTAGCCCTTTATTTCTAGCATGGGAAACACCTTTATTACGTTGCTTGATGTAATAAAAATTGTCGTATTTCAAACTGTATTGAAGGCAGATCTCACCACTTGTGTCTGTTGAGCCGTCATTGATCAGCAATACTTCATACGTCAGTCCTCTGGTTTGCTGGGCGATGATCGATTCCAGTGTTCTTTCTAAAAAGGCATCGGCATTATAAACGGGGATGATAATACTCACATTATATTCGATATTTTTTTCCAAAACTTGACTGCTCCCTTTTGAATATATTCGTTCTAACCTTGCTGCTCAGAAAAACATAACCATACCTGCAAAATGCAATGATACGGTATTTAATTGCTGCAAGCAGATTAGAAGGTCTAGTGGTTATTTTTTTAGTTAATAGATATTTATAGAAGTAGTTTTTTTTGATCTCATTTTCAAAAAGAGACGGATTACTTTCGATAATAAGGCGTTGGAGAGTAACGTAATCACGATAGCTTTTATTCTGAAGGATAAAAAAAATATTATTTAATTCCACAATGAATTTATAAACAATGATCGACGAATCTTCTATCAATTCGTTATCGATACTTTCAAAGAAGTTGCTGATGTTTTCCAGTCCTCTTGATTGAAAGCGCCGGTTTTTGAAAACCAATTTAAAAATCGGAAAAATCTCAAATTCGATCAAGCGTTCAAAATAAGCATGCATGATCGCTTTCTTTTCTGCGGGCAAAAAGGTAGTATTCCTTTCAAACCCTTGTGATATCAGTTGAAAAAGATTAATCAGCGAATTCAAATACGCAAAGGGATATTCTTCTTTTTTTTGCGTCAAAGATCGTTCCCCTACTTCTCTGATTCGGTAAAAATAAATGTCTTCGTTCAAAAAAATGATTTTTTGGGCACTGACATAACTCATAAACGTGACATACTGGTCTTCGCCAAAGATGATATGTTCTGGAAATTTGATTTTTTCAAATAAATGTTTGGCAAAAAGTTTGGCACAAGGACCGATCGAATAAAATAATTCGCTGTTTGCTAAGATGTTTTTCTCTTTTTCTACATAGATTTTTCGACCTAGATGGCTTTCTAAGTACCACTCTTTTTCTGTAGTAAATCGTTTCATCTTTCCATAAACGATATCGGCGCCGCTTGTGATACCTTCCTGATATAAAAGCGTCGCTGCATCTTTTGCAAGTTTGTCATCCGCATCAATGAACATGATGTATTCTCCTGTCGCATGCTGGATCCCGATATTTCTTGCATGGGCCGCCCCTTTATTCGTCTGTTGGAGAATAACAAAACGAGTATCATTTCTTATTTCCGCTTGGATGATGTCCATACTGGCATCCGTCGAACCGTCATCGACAATTAGAAACTCGATTTGTTTCATTGTTTGTTGGATCAAACTACGTATCATTTCTTTTGCATATTTTTCAACATTATAGACGGGTACAACAACTGAAACATACAAAAAATCCTATCCCTCTTTCACTACTTCACTAACAACTAACGGAATTTATTTTAACTTATTTATTTTTTTATTTATTTGCATTTGAGCAATGTCTAATTGATGTCTTTTTGTGAATTAATTGACATGCCACTCTGATTGAATTGAAAAAAAACAATGGCGCAAATCGTGGTCGGCAAAGGCGTTGATTTCACATTGTTTTCTTCCCCACGGAGCATTTTTTTCAACGGCGTGTTAAATTAGAAAAGAACTTCTCCTGTTCTGCTATTTTTTTATAAAGTGCCTTTTGCCGGGATACATAAATATCTTGACGCTGATAGTTTGCCTTGGTGATAACGCTTATCCGTTCTTTTAACGCTTTTTCTTTGCAAGCTGTAATTGGTGCTATTTCCTCTCCATAATTTGATTGTCCGTATGTCCGATCATAGGGGGTATCCATATAATTCGTTTCGTTCTGATGCGTATAGGCTAGATTATTTTTTTCTAAAAAATGAATAAAGTTTTCATAATTACGTACTTGTGTTTTTTCTGCGGAGTGGATGTCGACTTTCTCCATGAGTCCAAATAGAAATTCCCCTTGATTTTCGATGATTTCCTGAGGTGTCATTCTTGTTAAGTTGTGATAATCAGCAAGCTCCTTCATCCGGGCGTCAATCGGAATCGTGATGCTGGGTGTTCCGGCGATCGTTGCGGTAATATTTCCGTGCAGTTTGGTTCCAAAACTAAAATCCATTCCCCGCATATGCGTGATCCATCGAACCGCACTTGTAAAAAACGTTGCATTTCCGCTTTCGTAGGCAATGTCTTTCATCGTGGATGGATAGCTGCCGATTTTAAAAGTCGGTACACCTGTGTACATCAGCTTGAATTCATCCCAGCCTTGCGGGACGAAGCTTGCTTTCTCAAAGGCTTCGTGAAGTCTGTGGATATACTTTAATACGGGGCTGGGAGCAGACTTCGACCGATTGGTAGATAATAGCAGTTCTGAGCCTTTGTCTTTGGCAATCTCACGGATCTTTAGGTTTTCGCCATAGGTGTACATGGATGGACAGCCAATCACCATATGATCCGTACCTTCTTTAAAACCGAGATTGGTTAAGTATCTTGCTGTCATCTCTCCTCTTATACCGACAATGCTAGATTTTTCCAGAATCGCTTTGATAAATTCTTTTACCGTATCATCATATGAAAAGTGCAGATCTTCACTTTTCGATTGAATAGGCGCTTTTATCCCAACTCCGATTAAATAGACAGGGATCGTTAACTTTTTCACTAGTAGTGTCAGCTGGCTCAAGTTGTTTTCAAAATCACCGCGAAAGGCATCAGCTAGCGGTATTACAAAACCTGCATATGTCTCATTGATTTGGTCTGCTTGACTAGCAGATGCGCGATAACCATCTGCTTCTAATACCGTGTCATCAGTAGTTAGGTTTCTGAACAGGCTGTGTGCAAATATCAGATTACCGACATTCCCACCGATGTAATCTGCTTTCATCAAGTCAAAAGCTGTTTTTTGTTCATAGGGATTCGCGCCCGCTCTAATTAATATTTTTTTCACATTCAATCTCCTTTTGAATAACATTCACCCCGGATTTTCGTTTCCATTTTTATAATAGCAACTTTCTAATACTGTTTCTAAGTGTGACTTCACGCAGTTTTCGTTTAAATAAGAAACAGCCACTACTTTCCATCTTTTAAAAAGAAGTGGCATTAAAAAAGCAGCCGCACAAATGCAGCTGCTTTTAAATAATATTCGGGAACAAAAAAAGAGCAGCGCTGGCTGCTCTTTTTCCTACAATACTTTTTCTAAAAAACTAATCGTCCGCTCGTGCTTCGGTGTGTCGAATACTTCTTGCGGGGTTCCTTCTTCTACGATGTAGCCACCATCCATGAAAATGACACGGTCGCCTACTTCGCGGGCAAATCCCATTTCGTGAGTAACGACCATCATCGTCATGCCGTCTTTTACGAGGGATTTCATAACATTCAATACTTCGCCGACCATTTCCGGATCTAGTGCAGAAGTCGGTTCATCGAACAACATGATATCGGGGTTCATAGCTAGTGCTCTCGCGATCGCTACCCGTTGTTTTTGACCGCCGGAAAGTTGTTTTGGATAACTATCTGCCTTATCTGCCAAGCCTACACGTTCCAATAATTGCAATCCGATTTTTTTAGCTTCTTGTTTGGATTGTTTTTTTAATTCGATTGGTGCTAATGTGATATTTTCTAAAACGGATAAATGCGGAAATAGATTAAAGTGCTGGAATACCATGCCGATATTTTCGCGTACTTTGTTGATATCCACTTTTTTATCGGTAATATTATAATCGTCCACAATGACGGTGCCGCCAGTGATCTCTTCTAAGTGGTTCATACAGCGCAAGAACGTGCTTTTACCCGAACCAGAAGGGCCAATGACGCAAACTACTTCGCCTTCTTGAACTTCTAGATTGATATCTTTCAGCACTTCATTTGCTCCGAAATTCTTTTTAAGGCCTGTTACTTTTAATTTAGTCATTTCGAAGTCTCCTTTCCACTCGATCTGATACTTTGGTCAAAATCGTGATAACGATCAGATACATGAGGGCAACGATCAGCCAGATGTCAAAGGATTGGAAGGTTCTCGCAATGATGATCTTCCCGGATTGAGTCAATTCTACCAGGCCGATGACCGACATGATCGAAGTATCTTTCAGTGTGATGACAAATTGGTTGATAAAAGATGGAATCATCGTACGGATCGCTTGCGGAAGCACGATTTTTATCATCGATTTACGATATGGAAGACCTAAACTTCGGGCTGCTTCCATTTGTCCGGAATCAACGGATTGGATACCGCCACGGACGATCTCAACCATATAGGCACCAGCATTTAAGCTAAGCGCAAGCAGTGCGGCCAAGAATGCCGGCATTCGGAAATCAAGAGCTTGCGGGATACCGAAGTAAATGAAGAACGCCTGTACTAGTAATGGTGTTCCCCGGAAAATATCTACATACACGGTCGCGATGCCACGAACGATCCTGTTTTGGCTTACTTTCATAAAGCCGAATACAACCCCGATAATAAGGGCGATCAGTAGCGAAAGCACAGTCAAGCGGATCGTGTACCATAATCCGGCTAGTAGTGCCGGCCAGCTTTCACCAAGTGAGGCAAAGAACCCGCTTTTTTGGCTCGCTTCACCGTTTTTACCTAAATATTTTTCCGTGATTTTCTTATATTCACCGTTTGCTTTCAAATTAGCTAAACCAGTGTTGAATTTATCAAGTAATTCTTTGTTTTTACCTTTATTTACGGCAAAACCGTATTCGCCGCCTTTTTCTTTATCTGTAACGATTTTAAGTCCATTTCCTTGCTGAACGCCGTAAGCAAGGACTGGAAAATCATCGAAAGCTGCTGCCGAGTTTCCGGTTTTAACGTCATCGTACATTGGTGAAGATTCATCGAAAGTGACGATTTTAAAACCGTACTTGTCTTTGATTTTGTCTGCAAATGCGTAGCCTTCTGTTCCTGTTTTAACAGCGACTTTTTTGCCTTTCAGATCTTTATAGCTTTTGACATTTTTTTCGTCTTTATCGACCGCCATTACCACGCCAGATTCAAAATACGGTTTCGAAAAATCGAATTTTTTCTCGCGATCGGGAGTGATGCTCATCCCGGCAATAACGGCATCTACTTGATTTGCCTCTAAGGCTTGAACAGCGGCGTTGAAGCCGAGTGGTTTAATTTTGTATTTGAAATTTTGGTCTTTGGCGATGGCTTTGAGCAAGTCCATGTCAATACCAATATATTCCCCTTTTTTAGATTCAAATTCAAATGGCGCGAATGTGGTGTCAGTCGCAATTTCATATGTATCTGTTTTAGCTGCATGGACAGGTTTTGAAACTCCAGAAATCATGAATATCAAAATCAATGCTGCGAAAACTGGAAACAATATGCGTAGACATTTTTTCATTTGCAATTCCCCCAGTCTTTTTATAATCACACTGTTAAATTCTACCATAAGGATTCTTTATTGAGAAGTTCTAAAGTTCATAATTTTTTCAAACAAAAATCATTTTTAGAAAAAGATAGGCTTTTTATCCGCTTTCATTATATAATAAAATAAAAAATACTATTGGAGGTTAGCTATGAAAAAGTGGGGTTGTCTTTTTATCGCTATCGCACTCAGCTTTTCTCTTTTCAGTCCTTACACTGCAATCGCGGCTACGACCGAGAAGAGCCAAGTGATAACGACCTATCAGACCAAAGACAAAAAGGTCTTGAAAGAAGTAACAACAGAGGGAGAACCAGGTGCAGATTATCAGACAGAAGCATTGGTATTTGAGGGATATAATCTAGTGTCCTCACCAGACCAGCCAGCTGGGAAATTTCCACAAGCCGGTGAAAAAACGTATCTGTATTATACCTATGAAGCCAAACAAACGGCTCCTGTCACGATTTCTTATTTGGATACACAAGGTAAAACGTTAGCTGCGAAACAAACCCTGACCGGAGAATGGGGCAAAACCTATCAAACAAAACCCAAAACGATCGCTAACTATACACTGAGCAAAGCAACTGGTGCTGTAAATGGGACTTTTTCCGATAAAAAAGCGGATATCGTCTATACGTATCAAGTAAATAAAGCTGCTCCGATCACAGTCCTATTTGTAGATACAGCCGGAAAAACGATCGCTACGAAACAAACGTTGCAAGGTGCGATCGGCAACAGTTATCAAACCAAGCCAAAAACAATCAAAAACTACACACTCGCGAAAACAGCCGGCAAGACAAAAGGAACATTTTCCAGCCAAGCAGAAACTGTGACCTATACTTATAAAAAAGTAGAACCTCCTAAAGCAGATCCGATCCTCTCACAAAGCAAAGTCAACTTTGACAAAAAAGTAAATTCCACTACCGAAAAAATCTATTCGAAACCTTATCAAGTCGCAGGTGTCAAACAAGTTGGCACCGCTAAGACTTATAACAAGAAAACCGTCCATATCCTTCAATCTGCCAAGACCAAGCATGGGACGTATTATCAATTTCGCTATAAAAACAAAACGATCGGTTGGATGAAAACGAGCGCATTTACTTCCCCTTATGATAAATTGAGCTACGATAAAAAGGTAAGTTTCGACAAACGTGTCGCAACGAAAAAAACGGCCATCTACAACAAGCCTTATAAAATCAAAAACGCCAAAAAAACTGGTGTTTCTAAAACTTACAATAACCTGATCGTTCAAGTCGTTCGGGAAGCAAAAACAGAACACGCCGTTTTTTATCAATTCAAAGTAAATGGTAAAGTCAAAGGTTGGATGAAAAAAAGTGCCTTTAAGAGTCCAAAACTGCTCCTTTCCGTACCGATCATCAAACAACGTCCTGAACTTCCAACAGGTTGCGAGATCACTTCCGTTACAATGATGCTACGGTATACCAAAGCGAAAAAAGTAACGAAAACAAAATTAGCTAATGAAATGCCACGTCATAGTAGTAATCCGAATAAGGGGTTCGTCGGAAATCCATACACGACGCATGGCTGGACGATCTATCCAAAAGCATTGAAAAAGCTGGTAAAAAAATATGCTGGTTCTTCCCGTGACCTCACCGGTTCTTCCACAAAGACATTAGAACGGTTTTTACGTTATAAAAAACCTGTTGTCGTCTGGGTGAAAATGCACGGCTTCAGCGTTCATGCCCTGACACTAACTGGCTATGATAAAAATAATTTCTATTACAATGATTGTTGGACAGGTCAAAAAAATGTCAAGATCAGCAAAAAAGCGCTGGATAATACGTGGAAAACGCAGAAACGGCGGGCAATCTCGTATTAATAAAAAAGCTGGTATCGATGATCGATACCAGCTTTTCCTATTTCACCGCTACAACCTCGATCTCCACTTCCGCATCAAGTGGCAATTTTGCCACTTGGAACGCGCTTCGAGCAGGATAAGCATTTTCAAAAAAGGAACCATAGATCTCATTTACGGCTTGAAAATTGGCCAGGTCTTTAAAAAAGATCGTGGTCTTGACGATGTTTTCCAAGCTGCTGCCTGCTTCCTCTAATACGGAAGCGACATTTGTCAAAGCTTGTTTGATCTGCGCTTCTGCGCCAACCTGCAAATCGCCAGTCGCTGGATCTATTCCCAACTGTCCAGAAGCGAAAATAAAACCGTTTGTTTCGATTGCCTGTGAATAAGGTCCTAATGCTTTTGGCGCCTTATCCGTATGAATAACTCGTTTGCTCATCTATATCCCACCCTTTCATGATTGTTTCTATTGTAGCTGAGATGTCATCTATTTTTCAACTATCTTTGCGGAACTGCGCATCATAAAGATTGCGGTAAGTCCCCGGAACAGCTAATAATTCTTCGTGCGTCCCCATTTGTTCGATGCCATTTTCGGTCACAACTAGAATGCGGTCAGCGTGTTTGATGGTCGCTAGGCGATGCGCGATGATCAGCGTGGTCCGTCCGACAGCTAATGTTTGTAAGGATGCTTGGATGACTTGTTCTGTTTCTGTATCGAGCGCAGAAGTCGCTTCATCGAGGATCAAGATCGGCGGGTTTTTCAAAAACATTCTCGCGATCGCCAAACGTTGGCGCTGTCCGCCTGAAAGTTTGACTCCTCGTTCTCCGATCACCGTATCCAGTCCATCCGGCATTTCTGCAATTACTTTTTCTAAATGCGCGAGCTTCACTACCTCATCGATCTCTGCATCACTCGCATCTAATTTCCCATAAGCGATATTTTCCCGGACGGTACCGGAAAACAAGAATACATCCTGCTGCACGACACCGATTTGCGAACGAAGTGAAGCGAGCGTCATTTGTTTGATCGGCCTATCATCAATACGGATTTCTCCATCTGTCACTTCATAAAAGCGTGGCAGCAGATTACAGATCGTCGTTTTTCCGGCACCGCTTGGACCGACAAAGGCAATGCTTTCGCCAGCCTGGATCGACAATTGGATATGATCCAGCACAGTCTTGCCATCTTGATAGCGGAATGAAACATCCCGGTATTCGATGTCGCCGCGGAATGGCTCGGCACTGACAGCATTCGGTGTATCCGTAATACTCGGTTTCGTGTCGATCACTTCCAAAAAGCGTTTGAAGCCGGCGATTCCCTTTGGATAACTTTCGATGATCGCGTTGATTTTTTCAATCGGACGAATAAAGACGTTTGTCAGTAAGATAAAGCCGACAAAATCACCGTATGTAATATCTCCCTGAATACTAAAATAAGCACCAAAAATAAGTGCAAACAGCGTGATCAGCCGAATCAGAAAATAGTTAAATGATGTGCTGACACCCATTACTTTATAAAAAGCCAATTTTGATTTGCGATATAACGCATTGATTCCTGCAAAACGCTTTTTCTCGTAATTTTCATTTGCAAATGCTTGGACGACACGAACCCCACTGATCGCATTTTCGATCCCGGCGTTGAAAGTCCCGAGATCTTTGAATATCTTGGTGTTGACCTTTGTCATCTGTTTGTTGAAAAAAACTAATAGAATCGTCAAGACCGGTACCAATATAAATGTCGCGATCGCTAGTTTCACATGGATCGTCAACATCAGCAGGAAAGCGCCGACAAGTGACATGATCGAGATGAAAATATCTTCCGGCCCGTGATGCGCGACTTCTCCGATCTCAAATAGATCCGTTGTCATCCGTGCCATTAGTTTCCCCGTTTTTTGATTATCATAAAACTCAAATGGCTGGCTTTGGATATGATGGAACAAATCGCGGCGCATATCCGTCTCGATATTCAAACCAAGCATATGTCCGTAATAAGTCACGATATATTGCATTCCTGTATTTATTAAGTAAAAGAAAAACAATGCCAGACAAGCGGTCACGATCAATCCCCAGTCTTTCCCCGGCAAAAGTTTATCGATCACGCGATTGACCGCAACTGGAAAAGCAAGTTCTAACAACGCCGCAACAATTGCACAGCAGAAATCCAGAAAAAACAACCGTCGATACGGTCGATAGTAATTAAAAAAACGTTTTATCAAGCCACTTCTCCCCCTTTTTCAGTCTAGTTATAACTATAAAGGAGTCATTTTAAAAGTGCAAATCAAAAAACAGCTGGCAAGTGGGAAATCCCCGCTGCCAGCTGTTTCCTTCTATCAGCTGAAAATCGCACTTATTTCAGCAACTTCTTCTGCTGAAAGATCTACTTGCAGCGTATTCAAATTATGTTTCACTTGCTCGGCGCGTTTGGCACCCGGAATGACTGCATCGATTCCCGGCCTAGCAAGCAGCCACGCAAGTGCGATATGTGCTACCTCTGCTT
The DNA here is from genome assembly GCF_000148995.1 of Listeria grayi DSM 20601. Lineage (GTDB taxonomy): Bacteria > Bacillota > Bacilli > Lactobacillales > Listeriaceae > Listeria > Listeria grayi. Next base: position 261,551 of record NZ_GL538352.1, on the reverse strand, counting down.
GTTTTCGCTCTGCGATGACACGAAGTTTTTCGATTTTCCGAATGTTGGCTCGATAAGTCTCCCCTTGGAAAAGCGGGTTTTTCTTTCTGCTTTCCGGGATTTCCGTATCTGCCCGGTATTTCCCAGTCAATAGACCGGAAGCAAGTGGGAAATAGGGAATCAAGCTTAGTCCATGCTCGACTACATACGGAAGTAATTCTTCTTCCGCTCCTCGTTTCAGCAGATTATATTCCGACTGGATCACATCGACATATCCATCTTGATTGGCTTCTTTTAATTGTTCCAGTGAGAAATTAGAAACACCGATCGCGTTTATCTTGCCGGCATCTTTCAATTCTTTCAACGCACTGACAGCTTCATTTTTCGATGTTTTTTCATCTGGGAAATGAATGTAGAAAACATCTAAGTAATCTGTTTGCAAACGTTTTAGACTCGCTTCTACGGTTTGTTTAAGGAATTCAGGAGAATTATCGATCTCTACTTTTCCATCCACTAATTTATGAGCCCCTTTAGTGGCCAAAATAATTTTGTCACGAGCCTTTTTTTCAGCAATGACTTGACCCACCAATTCTTCGGAGCGGCCTTGTCCATAGATATAAGCCGTATCAATGAAGTTGATACCACTGTCGATTGCTTCAGCAACTAAGCCCTTTCCCTCATCTTCATCTAAATTCGGGAACAGATTATGCCCACCGACTGCATTTGTCCCCAGTCCGACTGGGTTAATGCGCAATCCAGTTTTTCCTAATTCTACTTCTTTCCTCATTGTCATCACACTCCTACTTTCTTTAGTTCCCATCTTCTCAAAATAAAAACCTTTCTTCTGAAAACAGAATTATCAGATTCTATTGCTAACTATGATAGAATAAGGATATTACATATAAAGAGGTGTATCTATGCAATTTGTCCTTATCTTACTTCCTGTTTTCGGGATTTTTTTAATTGGCTTTATCGGCCAGAAAGCGTTGAAATTCGAGATTCCTAATCTTTCTAAATTGACGCTTTACCTAATGTCGCCTTTCTTAGCTTTTTCTGTTTTCTATAGTCATCCGGTTTCCCTCGATTATCTGTATTTGGCAGTTTATATTTTTGCACTCTGCTCGATCTTGATTTTCGTGGTCTATCTCGTTTCCAAATTTATGGGCTATTCGCTGGCAGATCGCTGTGCGCTTATTTTGTCTAGTGCCTTTATGAATAACGGCAACTACGGGACGCCAGTCATTTTGCTGGTCTTCGGCGAAAAAGGGCTCGCGATCGCGGTCATCTTGATGGTGCTGCAGCAACTGGCGATGAGTACGATCGGTGTTTATTATGCAGCGAAGGGAAGCGAGGACGGTGGCGGGATGAAACTCGTGTGGCGGCGTGTGATTCGGATGCCGATCGCATATGGCGCGTTGCTTGGGTTTCTTTTCCAGCTCTTGCACATCCCGCTGGCAGATCCAATCCTGACCTGTATCGATCTGGTTGGTAATGCTGCTATTCCAACGATCATGATCGTCCTCGGGATGCAATTGGCGGTCATCTCGTTTCGAGAGATCGAATTTCTTAAAGTTGGCTTTGGGCTACTGATTCGATTGTTGCTCTCGCCGGTGATCGCGTTTTTGTTGACGCTGCTCTTACCAGTCGATACGATGACCAAACAAATCATGGTGATTCTAGCTGTCATGCCAACCGCTGCAAATACAACGCTACTTGCGGTCCAGTTCCGCACAAAACCTGATCTAGTGTCGAGTACCACTTTTATCAGTACAGTACTGAGCATCGTCACATTACCGATCGCCTTGTGGGCTGCCCAGCTGTTCATCTGATTGAAAGACTTGATTTGGAGGTATAGAATAACTTTAATAAAGGAGAGTGCTAGGCTATGACCAAAACGGAGATCAAATATTTAAAATTGCTTTCGCGTTCCTATCCAACTGTAGCGAAAGCAGCGACAGAGATCATCAATTTAAAAGCGATCTTGAACCTACCTAAGGGAACAGAGCATTTTCTCAGCGATGTCCACGGGGAATATAGTGCTTTTGAACAAGTGATCCGCAATGGTTCCGGAGTTGTAAAACGAAAGATCCGTGATATTTTCGGTGATATTTTGACTGAAAAAGAAATCAATTCACTTAGCACGCTTGTCTACTATCCAGAACAAAAACTTGATGTCATCACGCAGGAAACCGATGATTTAGAGACGGTCTACCGAACAACGTTATATCGCCTGATCAAAATTTCGCAATATGTATCTTCCAAATATACACGTTCCAAAGTTAGAAAAGCGATTCCACAGGATTTTGCTTACATATTAGAAGAATTATTGAATGAAAACCAAAATCTGCCAGATAAAGATATGTATTACAAAGAAATCATCCAAAGCATCATTGATCTAAACCGAGCGGAAGAATTTATCAGCGTGCTTGCAAAATTGATCCAGCGGCTTGTCGTCGATCATCTGCATCTCGTTGGGGATGTTTACGACCGCGGTCCACACCCGGACAAAATCATTGATACGCTGATGGATTACCATTCACTCGACTTTCAATGGGGCAATCATGATATGATCTGGATGGGGGCGGCAAGTGGCTCCCGCGTCTGCATGGCGAATGTCATCCGTATTTCTGCCCGTTATTTGAATTTGGATATCATTGAAAATAGCTATGGCATTTCACTGCGTCCGCTTGCTCTCTTCGCAGATGAATTTTACCAAGATGATCCTTGCACTTACTTCCAGCCGAAAAATGAAGGCGGTGAATCGATCAGCGATGCCGAGCGCACACAGATCGCCCGCATGCATAAAGCGATCTCGATCATCCAATTTAAATTAGAGGGCGAGATCATCAGGCGGCATCCGGAATTCAAGATGGATCATCGCCTTGTTTTGGATTTTATTGATTATGAAAAAAAGGAAATCACTTTGGATGGCAAAGCGTATCCACTGTTGGATGAACATTTCCCAACGATCGATCCGGAAAACCCATATCGATTGACCCGTGAGGAACAGGAAGTCGTGCAGAAATTGATTGGTTCTTTCAAAAACTGCGAACGGCTGCAAAAGCATATTTCTTTCTTATATAGTAAAGGAAGTATGTATCTGACTTATAACGGCAACCTGCTTTATCATGGTTGTATCCCGCTCAATCAAGATGGCACCTTCATGCCTTTTGAGATCCGCGGCAAAGCATACCGTGGTAAAGCTTTGCTCGATAAATTTGAACAGCTTGCCCGCGAGGCATATTATCGGCCATCAGGAACTGCAGAAAAGCTTTACGCGTGCGATATCGTTTGGTATTTGTGGACAGGTGAAGTTTCCTCTTTATTCGGCAAACGAAAAATGACGACTTTTGAACGCTATTTTGTGGAAGCCAAGGAAACACATAAAGAGAAAAAAAACCCTTATTATCAACAGAGAAATGAGATCGCCACCTGCAAACAGATCTTGAAAGAATTTGGTTTAAAGGAAGACGAAGGACACATTATCAATGGTCATACCCCAGTGAAAGAAGGCGATGGCGAAAGCCCGATCAAAGCGGACGGCAAGATGCTAGTGATCGACGGCGGCTTTGCGAAAGCATACCATAAAACCACTGGCCTAGCTGGCTACACCCTACTATTCAACAGTTATGGTCTGCAGCTGGTGAGCCATCAGCCATTTACTTCTACAGAAGACGCGATCCAACGCGAAACTGATATCCTGTCCACTCGGCGTGTGATAGAAACAGAGACCGTACGAAAACGAGTGCGTGATACCGATATCGGCCAGCAATTGTCGAAGCAAGCTGCCGATTTGGAATTGCTGCTAAATGCATATCAAGAAGGAATTATCAGCGAAAAATGACTGATCGGAAAATGACACAAAATCGACAAATTTACGAAACCCTTTCTCCTGCAAACGATAACAAGATTCCAACTCATTTTGAGGCATTATTTTGTTAAATAAATGAATGACGCACAGGAAAAAAGCCGTTATAGTATACCTATAGTTATTTCTTTATTGCTCCCTCTTTAAAGAATAGCTATCTTATCCCTTCTAAATGTTATAATTCCCCACAATTTAGCATTTAGTACAATTATTCCGTCTGAGGCCTAGGCCTCAGAAAACAATTTACCTGCTTGGTTATCAAGCAGGTCTTTTTTTATGAAAAAAAGTTGTTCCATTCCTCGGAACAACTTTCGGTTTATGCTTTCTTTTTTATCACTTCAATCAAGACCATGTATAGCACCACTCCGATCGAAAAAACGATTGCAATACTTTTTAGCGAAATCTGCTGCACATCATATATGCTTAAAATTGCAAGCACGGGCGAGATCAACCATGCGATCGTAAAAAAGAAATAATGCGAAAAAAGATTTCTGATCATGATATAGCGTTCGTCCTTCTCTACTTTTTCTTCTTCATACTGCTTTCTAAGTTTCTCTTGTCCCCGAAAAAAAGAAGCTACTCCCCACAATAAGAAATACCACGATGTATGTTGCCGGGTTTAAATTATGAAATGGTTTCATCCCTTTCATAATGGCTAGCAAGATCCCTGTATAGATCATGCTAATACAGATAGTGATCAGACGGCTTATGCGGTATCTTTTCATATGTCATCCTTCAAGTGTTCTATTTTAATCGCTGGCCATTTTGATTGCCAGTCTTTCTTGTTGATTCTTGCAGCGAAAGTAGCCATTCTTTGTTTGTTTTCTAAAAAATGTGGGGTAGGAGATACGCGAAAAGCACACAACTCTTCCAACCCATATGGAGCATAAACTTCTATTTGTTTCTCTTGATTCAATCGCAGCGCTATTGCCGTACATTTTTCCGGAAATTTATTTATGGCATCCCGAGCACTTTTATAAGGCAGTGTGTCTGGATTATGAATATGCATATATACTTCATTCTTTAATTCCCATAAATAGTTTGGATATTCCTTTTTCAATTTTTTCTCAATGCGAATAGTTTCCTCATAGCTGATTCCAGAATCATAGAAGACCACATCTACATCACTAGTTTCATTTCTACCCAAAGACTGTGACAACGTATCCCATATATAATTCCGAATCGTGCCAGCACATAACCAAGCATCTTTCAAGCTTAGTTCATGAATAATCTCTAGTATTCCCATGATTTCTTCATTTTTTTGGATTAGCTCGATAAAATTTTTTTCTTTCAAAGTTTGATTCTCCTCTTCATCTCTACACTGTTTATTTTCTCATCTTTAACCCTAAATCAATTCTACCATTTTTCACAGCACTAGAAGAGAATTTTAAAACTATGCTGCAAAAAAATAGAAACCTTTATAAATAAAGGTTTCTATCTTCCATATATCCAAATAAAATCAGCTTCTAAGCCCTCTGCCTCTATCGATCAAGTACCAGCAAAGCGAATACAGTACAACAATGAAAAGGACTAGAATGATCATTGAGATCATGATCGGCACATCTTTTGTTCCAAGAAATCCATAACGAAATCCTGAGATCATATAAACAATCGGATTGATTTTTGACACAGCCTGCCAGAATGGTGGTAGCATGGAGATCGCATAAAATACACCACCAAGGTAAGTCAACGGCTGCAGCACGAAAGTCGGCACGATCGAGACGTCATCAAATGAGCGAGCGAAGATCCCGTTTAATAAACCTGCTAATGAAAATAAAATGGCGGTCATCAGAAGTGTGATAATAACAATGCCCCATGAAAAAACATGTAGCGGGACAAAAAAGAGTGAAATAATAGTTACAAGGATACCAACTAAAATACTTCTGCCTACCCCGCCGATGACGAATCCCCAAATGATGATATGGGTCGGCACTGGCGCAACCAGGATCTCTTCAATATTTTTTTGGAATTTCTGGGAAAAGAAAGAAGACGAAACATTGGCATAAGAACTTGTGATCGCGGACATCATAATCAATCCGGGGACGATGAATTCCATATAGGAGACACCGCCTGTTTCACCGATTCTGCTACCGATCATTTTCCCAAAAATAACGTAGTACAGCACGGTAGTGATCACTGGTGGTACTAACGTTTGGATCCAGATCCGCATATAGCGGTTAGTTTCTTTAAATGCTAAACTTTTTAAAGCTGTAAAATATAGACTAAACATGTTTTTCCTCCACGATATGTTCTTCTTCTGTGATTTTTAAGAATAATTCTTCTAAGCGGTTTGATTTATTACGCATCGAAAGTACTTTGATCCCCTGTGCGCTAAACTGTTCAAAAATAGCATTCACGCCCTGATCTCGTTCTACTTCTACAGCAATCGTCCACTCATCTTCAAAATAAGTCTTATATCCGCTGATTTCCGGTTTTTTCGTATACGGTGCTAGGTCAAAGATAAATGTTTCAAACTGTAATTTGGAAAGTAGTGTCCGCATGCTGGTATTCTCGATCAATTCGCCTGACTGAATGATCCCGATATGGCGACAAAGCATTTCTGCTTCTTCTAAGTAATGGGTCGTCAGAATAATGGTGGTCCCATTCAAATTCAATTCTCGCAGGAATGTCCACATTTCTCGTCTTAGTTCGATATCTACGCCAGCGGTCGGTTCATCTAGGATCAGCAACTGCGGTTCATGCATCAAGGCACGCGCGATCATTAAACGCCGCTTCATACCTCCTGAAAGCATGCGTGCTTTCACGTTGCGTTTTTCCCAGAGGTTCGATTGTTTTAGATATTTTTCACTGCGTTTCAATGCTTCTTTACGCGAAACGCCATAATACCCGGCTTGGTTCACGACGATCTGCTGAACCGTTTCAAAAGGATTGAAATTGAATTCCTGTGGTACAAGCCCGATCTGTTGTTTGGCGCGCACGAGATCGCTATCCAGATCATACCCAAAAATTTTCACTTCGCCCGCCGTTTTGTTGACAAGCGAAGTAATAATGCCGATCGTCGTTGATTTTCCGGCACCATTTGGACCTAGAAGGGCGTAAAAATCACCTTCTTCGACAACTAGATCAATTCCACGCAATGCCTCCACGCCAGTGGCATATACTTTTTTCAAGCCTTTGATTTCAAGTGCATAAGTCATTTGTTTGTTATCTCCTTACTGATAGTGTTCTTTATTTTAGCATGTATTTGCGGACATGAGAAATAATCGATTCGTCAATTTGCTTACTTATCGCAACAACAAGGAAGCAATTCTGATAACAGATTTGCTTCCTTGCTTAGTAAATTATTTTGGATTCGTTCCTCTATGGCTCTATTTCAAACCATGATTATCAGGATTTCGACCTGTTCGTTCATCCTTGTTTAGAGCACTGATCGCTTGCACGTCTTCCTCTGATAATTCAAAATCAAAGATATCTGCGTTTTCTTGGATACGTTCTTTATGCACAGATTTCGGAATCGTTACGATATCTTGTTGGTAGTCCCAACGTAAAATCACTTGAGCAACTGTTTTTCCGTATTTGTCTGCCAATTTTTTGATTTCTGGATTGTCGAGCATTTTTCCGCTTCCTAATGGAGACCAAGCTTCCACAACGATATCATTTTCTTTACAGAAGGCACGCAGCGGTTCTTGCGTCAAGTTAGGATGCAACTCTACTTGATTGACCATTGGTTTTACTTCTGCAATTTCAAAAATCTCTTTCAGATGGTGTTCATGGAAATTACAAACACCGATCGCACGTACTTTTTTATCTTTATATAATTTTTCAAATGCACGCCACGTATCTTGTGTTTTGCCTTCTACCGGCCAGTGGATCAAATATAGATCGACGTAGTCTAATCCTAGTTTTTCTAAACTTGCATCGAATGCTTTCAACGTTGATTCATAGCCTTGTTCGGAATTCCATAATTTGGTAGTGACAAACAAGTCTTCGCGGTTGATTCCTGATTCTTTGATTGCCTTCCCTACTCCAGCTTCGTTCTTATAAGCTGCCGCAGTATCGATACTGATATAGCCAGTTTCCAATGCCCATTTTACGGAATTCACTGCTTCTTCGCCATCTTTGACTTGCCAAACGCCAAAACCAACTCTTGGCATTTCTACACCATTTGCTAATGTGATTGTATCTTTTAAACTCATTATGTCAATTCCTCCTTTATATCAGATATGTATAGTATACACCTAATAAGGGAGCTTTAAACGCCATCTTGCTTGTTAGAGCTGTTTTTGCATATGGTCATATCGATGGCCTGCGATGACGATCTCACTGACCTTTTTAAAACCATTTCGTTCATAGAGCGCTTTTGCCCGTGGATTTTGCTTGTCGCAATTCAGACCGATCAAATTCTCACCTTCTGCTTGAGCGATCGCTGGCAACGCGGCTAATAATTTTGTACCGATGCCTTGTCCTTGAAATGCTTGGTTTGTCACGATCGAATCCAGATACCATTCACCAGGGAAGGTTTCCTTATCTTTGAAGATTGGTTCTATATAGCTTAAATGATGTTTAGCGGCTAGTTCAGGCCAATTCGCATCAATAGTTGGTTCGATTTCACCTTTATACCCTGCCAGAACGCCTGCGATCTGTCCGTCTTGTTCATAGACATGTAAGTGCTCATAGCTATATCGATAATTTTCAAGTCCGATCCCTTCGATCAGGGCTGCCAAGATCGCTGTCTCCTCATCTTGTTTAAAGATTTCTAATTCCATATCTTTCCAAATGACAAGCAAAAGTGGTGCGATTTGCGTGGCATCTGTTTGTTTAGCTGGTCTGATCATTTTTTTACCTTCCTTTTCAATAATTATGTAATGCGTCTTTCGATTTTACGTGTATGATGTAAGCCTGTTCGCCTGTTGCTTGGATCAATTTGATCATGTCTTCCCTTGGAACAGCAACACAGCCTGCAGTAGGACGCTGGTTCTCGACATGCAAGAAAAAGGCGGAGCCAGCGCCTTTGATGATTGGATCCGTATTGTAGTGGATCAAGCGGGCGAATTCATATTGATGCTCACTGTAAGCATAAAGCGACTCATCCATTTCAGATGTCTGAAATTGCTGCCACGTGTTGTAATAAGCACTCTCCGGATTGGAGATCCAATAGTCTGACGCAGTGATCGGCCGAAAAGCCGTTTTGCTGCCAGGGTCTTTTTTGCCAAAAGCCTGGCCGAGACGAAAAGCGCCTTCCGGAGTAACTTTGCTGCCTTCCCTTGCGTTACCGATCCCAGCTTCACCAACATACCCTTTCGTCTGTAGCTTCATTCGCCATTTGGCATCCTGCTTTTCCCAAAAACTAACTTCTGCTTCGACTGCTTCAGCAATAACGATTACAAGCTGATTGGTCCGCTGTGCCAGTTTCAGTTGCGCTATCTGTGCTTCCATGTTCCTCGCCTCCTTAATTAAAATCTGCATCTAAAATCGCAAAGGTATAATGATCCTGCCAAACTCCTTCGATTTTTACATTTTGGCGAGCTAATCCCTCTTTTTGAAACCCGCTGTTTTCCAGCACGCGCATCGAACGATGATTCGCCGGCATTACACCTGCTTCAATGCGGTGAAGTCTCAGTTTCTCGAAACAATAAGCCAGGACTTGCTTGACTGCTTCGCGCATATAGCCTCTACCATTTTGGGCTTCATCGAGAAAATAGCCCAGCCACGCGCTTTGCAGATTCCCGCGCAATACTTCCGTTATCATCAGCAACCCAATGATCTGCTTTGTTTCTGATTTTGTGACTACAAAAAAATAGCCTTCATCTTTTTTTGCTTGCTTGCAAAAAGCTTTCACTCTTTTTTTCTGCTGTTTCAATGTATAAAAAGTGGCTTGCCGTTCCGCTGCATAGCTGCTGAAGAAAGAGCGATTCCGCTTTTCAAGTTCCAGCAGTGCCGAGGCATCCTTTTTCTTTACTAAGCGGACGTGGATTTCCGTATTAAGATCAGGCATTGGTTCACTCCCCTTTTTCAAACACTTTCTTCTATATTAATACATTCGCTTAGCAAAGCGCAAAGAAATCGCCGTACAAAAAAACACATGGCTGAAAAAGCCATGTGCGCTTGTTATTAATTACTTATTTATTCACTGCTTGAGCGGCAGTGATCAGTGTTAAATGATATACATCTGCAGCATTACAACCGCGGGATAGATCATTTACTGGTGCATTCAATCCTTGTAAGATCGGACCCACTGCTTCAAAATCGCCTAAACGCTGTGCGATCTTGTAGCCGATGTTCCCTGCTTCCAAGCTTGGGAAGATGAAGACATTGGCATCACCTTTGATTTTAGATCCTGGTGCTTTCTTTTCAGCAACAGATGGGACGAAAGCTGCATCAAATTGGAATTCACCGTCTAATGCTAATTCTGGTGCTTTTTCTTGCGCGATCGCAGTTGCTGCTACTACTTTTTCCGTTTCATCAGATTTCGCAGAACCTTTTGTGGAAAAGCTTAGCATAGCTACGCGAGGATCAATTCCGAAAATCGAAGCTGTTTCTGCGCTGACAATAGCATTTTCAGCCAAATCTTCTGCAGATGGAGCAATGTTGATCGCAACGTCGCTGAATAGATAGCGTTGGTCCTCTTTGACCATGATCATTGCGCCAGCTACTTTAGAAATGCCTGGTTTTGTTTTGATGATTTGAAGTGCTGGACGGACAGTGTCGCCAGTAGAATGTGCTGCACCACTTACTAAACCGTCTGCTTTGCCAGTGAAGACAAGCATCGTTCCAAAATAGTTCGGATCTTTCAGCATGCGTTTAGCATCTTCTTCAGTTGCTTTTCCTTTGCGGCGTTCAACAAATGCAGCTACTAACTCGTTAAAGTCGGCATCGCTTTCCGGATCGCGGATCACTACGTTTTCCAGCGAGATGTTGAGTGCTGCTGCTTTTTCTGTGATGCTTGCTTTATTTCCCAGTAAGATCGGCACTACGATACCCTCTTCTTGCAGGCGGGCAGTTGCTTCGATGATACGTTCATCTTCCCCTTCTGGTAAGACGATACGTACGTTTTTACCAGTTACTTGTTGTTTGATCGTTCCAAATAAATCACTCATTTTTGATTTCCTCCATCATTTCAGTCTTATACAGACGTATTCGTCGCGCTTTCGTCTGCTTTCCACGGCACTTCTCATTTTACTATATTTTCCACTATAACAGTAGTATAAAATAGCTTAAATAAAGAATTTCTGTAATAAGACAGCTACTATTACCTGTACTACTGTTATTTTACTGCAATCCCTTTCACAAAATGCTTCTGTACTATTACATTGCCATATTTATCAAAAAATAAACGAGTTCCCCTATTTACAAGCTTGATTTTTGTGATAGAATGAACATAAATGATAATGATTATCATTATGAATGGAGTGATTGACGTGCACTTAGCTGAGATAATGATCGGGGAACGTGTAACTATTGAAAATATCCCTAATCACGACCCCTTATTGAAAAGACGGCTTATTGCGCTCGGCTGCTTTAAAGGCAGTGAAGTGTGTCTGAAGCAGAAATGTCTGTTTGGTGGACCGTGTTTATTAGAAACGCAAGGCCAGTCGATCAGTATTCGGCAGACTGATGCGGCCAAGATAAGGGTGATCGCCAATGACTGAACAGATCCATTGTTTGATCGGAAACCCGAATACCGGTAAAACATCGCTTTTTAACGAGTTGACTACTTCGTATGCCTACGTAGGAAACTGGAGCGGTGTAACGGTTGAAAAGAAACTAGGAAACTTAAAAACAAAACGCGGTACGCTGATTGATCTTCCCGGCATTTATGATCTTAGCCCGGTCTCCGAAGACGAGCGGATCGTGACGCACTTTTTATTAGAAGAAAAATTTGACGACATCGTTAATATCATTGACGCAGCGAACCTGGAGCGTAATCTACTACTCACGATCCAGTTATTAGAGCTTGGCGCGCCTCTATTGATTGGTCTCAACATGATCGATGTCGCGCTCGGACGTGGGGCAAAGATCGACATCCCTTTATTAACGCTAAAATTGAAAGCTCCCGTATTTCCAGTTATCGCTCGGAAAGGAAAAGGCGTCGATGAGATCTTAGTCGCGCTTGGAGAAGAGGCATTCCCCCGCCGTCCGCTCAAAATCGATTATGGAGAGCACATGGAACGGGCGATCCGCTCAGTGGAAACAATTGCAGCGGAAACGATCACGAAAAAGAAAGCGCGCTTCATCGCGATTCAGCTGCTTTTACATAATCATACTGCTGAATCTTTGATTTCTTCCTCTGCTTTAGAAAAAATCCGTGCAATTCGAACAGCACTGCAATCTGAATTAAAGCAACCCATCGAGGATCATGTCTACGAAGTCAGGCACCTTTATGTGAAAACCATTACAGAAGAAGTCTGGATGCCAGCGAACACAGCTTCCACGCCGCTTTCTGACAAATTGGATAGGATCTTTACTCATAAGATTTTTGGAATCCCGCTTTTTCTTGCGATCATGTGGCTGATTTTCCAAATCACCTTTACATGGGTCGGGTCGCCGCTGTCAGATCTGCTGGACGGCTTTATTAGCGGGCCGCTGACCGACTGGATCACACAGTTCTTGCATATGATCGGTGCTTCTGGTTTTTTAACAGATCTATTAGTGGAAGGCGTTGTTGCCGGAGTCGGCAGCGTACTTGTTTTTGTTCCGCAGATTTTAGTTATTTTTTTCTTTATTTCGCTACTGGAAGACTCCGGCTATATGGCCAGGATCGCTGTTGTAATGGATCGGCTGATGGAGATGTTTGGATTGAACGGGAAAGCCTTCATCCCGATGATCATTGGCTTTGGTTGTAATGTCCCTGGTATTATGGCAGCCCGGTCAATCGAGGAGAAAAAAGAACGGCTGCTTACGATCTTGGTTTCACCATTTATGTCGTGTTCCGCGCGTTTGCCGGTTTATGCTTTATTCGTCGGTGTCTTTTTCAAGCAATATCAGGCACTTGTAGTGCTTTCCCTATATGTGATCGGCATCGTGCTGGCGCTAGTGGTTACCAAGATTCTATCTAAAACGATCTTGAAAAACGATTCCTCGATTTTTGTCGTGGAACTACCGCCTTATCGCCTGCCATCTGCCAAAACGATTTGGCGCAGTACGGCAGAAAAGGGAAAAGGATTTATCAAGAAGGCAGGAACGTTTATCTTTGCCGGTTCCGTTGTCATCTGGCTGCTCAATTATTGCGGTCCAAATGGTGTAGATGTTCCGATGGGAGAAAGTTTCCTAGCCATGATCGGAAAAGCGATCGCTCCGCTACTAGCACCACTAGGATTTGGCTTCTGGCAAGCGGGGGCTACATTGATCCCCGGCTTTCTTGCAAAAGAAGTTATTATTTCTACCATGTCAATTATTTATGCAACAAATGATGCTTCGCTGGCAACGATCATCACCAGTCATTACACGTCGCTGTCTGCTTATTGTTTCATGTTGTTTATTTTACTTTATATTCCTTGCCTTGCAACAGTCGCCGCGATCCGGAAAGAAACGACTTCATGGAAATGGACCGTTTTCGCGACCGTCTATCCACTCATGACGGCTTACTTGATCGTATTGCTAGTTTATCAGATCGGACGTTTATTTTAAGGAGGAACCAAAATGATCACACTCTTTATCAATCTCATTTTAGGGTTATTGATTTTCGGTTACACGCTCTATATTTTTATCCGTTTTTTCAAAAAGGTAAAGAAAGGAAAATGCAGCAGCTGCGAGATCAATCAGCACTGCGCCTCCCCTTCCAAAGAAAAATAAGACAGCGAAGCCCTAGGTTTTCCTCTAGCAATTGGGTGATAACTGCTATATACTAAATGAGTAGATATTAGGATTAGGAGGATTATCAATGGCAGAAGCATTCTTTTTCAAACCCGTGTTCCAAGAACGTATTTGGGGAGGCTCGAAACTACATACTTATTTTGGTTACGACATCCCTTCTGATAAAACAGGCGAGGATTGGGCAATATCCGCTCATCCGAATGGTCCTTCTGTGATCAAAAACGGGGAATTTTCCGGCAAGACATTAGCAGAAGTCTGGCAATCGAATCCCGAATTATTCGGTAACCCGAAGGAAGAAGTTTTCCCACTTTTAACAAAGATCTTAGATGCCAATGACGATCTATCGGTGCAAGTCCATCCGAATGATGCTTATGCAAAAACGCATGAAAATGGGGAGTTAGGCAAAACCGAGTGCTGGTATGTGATCGACTGCGAACCAGGTGCGGAACTTGTTTATGGGCATCATGCTGCTTCTCAAGAAGAATTTGCTGACTGGGCAAAAAGTGGACAATGGGACAAATTACTGCGCAAAGTAGCGATCAAACCGGGCGATTTTTATTACGTGCCGAGCGGAACGATCCATGCCATCGGAACAGGCACTTTGATCTTAGAAACACAGCAAAGCTCTGATACCACATACCGTGTTTACGATTACGACCGTACAGACGACAATGGTAACAAACGCGAGTTGCATCTCGATAAAGCTATTGCGGTCACTACGGCGCCCCATCACGATGCAAAACTAGCGATCACAACTAGCGATCGTGACGGCGTAAGCGTCACGACATTTGTATCCAACTCGTTTTTCAGCGTGCATAAATGGGAAGTAAACGGAACAGCTTCTTTTGAAGCGGAAGCGCCTTACACCCTGGTGAGTATCATTGCCGGTAGCGGACGATTAGAAATTGGCGGTACAGAAACTGCCATCCAAAAAGGGGACCATTTCTTGATTCCTGCCCCTGTCAAAGATTGGAAGATCAGCGGTGAATTGACGGCGATCGTTTCTAATCCACCAACAAAATAAATGGATCTTCAGCACGTTTTTTCGCGTGCTTGCTCCAATAAGTGAATCATTAGACATATGAAGAGGTGAAAAAAATGAATGAAGCAGTAAAAACACTAGACGGTTGGTTTTGTTTACATGACTTCCGTTCGATCGATTGGTCCGCTTGGCGCGAACTTGAGAGTAGCAAACGCAAAGAATTACTTACCGAATTCAGCCATTTCCTTGCTGATATGGAACTTGTGAAAAATATTGGCGGCGGCGAACATACTTTATATAGTATCCTTGGTCAAAAAGCAGACTTCCTATTCTTCATCTTGCGAGAATCATTAGAAGAACTGAACGAAGCGGAAAATCGCTTTAATAAACTGCAGATCGCAGACTTTTTGATCCCGACATACAGCTATATTTCCGTGGTGGAATTAAGTAACTACCTTGCCAATCATATGGCTGGCGGTGAAGATCCTTACCAAAACAAACATGTCCGTGCTAGATTATATCCGAAACTCCCGGCTGCCAAGCATATTTGCTTCTATCCGATGACGAAAAAACGTGATGGCGCTGATAATTGGTATATGCTCCCAATGGAAGATAGACAAGCACTTATTCGTGATCACGGCAAGATCGGTCGTAGCTATGCTGGCAAATTGCAGCAGATCATCGGCGGATCGATCGGTCTGGATGATTTTGAATGGGGTGTTACGCTATTTGGAGATGACGCACTTGATTTCAAACGTATCGTTACAGAAATGCGTTTTGATGAATCCAGCGCTCGTTATGCGGAATTTGGTTCTTTCTTGGTCGGGAACCTACTGCCTGTGGAACAGTTAGAGACTTATTTTGAACTATAAAAAAAGCGTTACTGGTTTAAACCAGTAACGCTTTTTTCGTTATTTCCTTTTCGCGACTGCGCCCATAATAAGGGATACAATCAATACAAGGATGATCGCTCCGATTATAGATGGGAAGATCGCCATTCCAGCGACGCTCGGTCCCCAATGACCTAGTAAGCTTTCCCCAAGCCATGAACCGACTAAACCAGCAATGATATTGCCGATCCAACCGAATGGTAAACTACGGTTTGTAATCATCCCGGCTATAATACCAATAATTGCACCAATAATAAGAACCCATAAAACATGTAACATATTTATTTCCTCCTTCCAATCTCTCATTGTGCTCTTTCTATCAATACCCTGTTAATGGAAGGTAAAACATCGTACATTTAAAATTGCTTCTGCTATTCTCAGTTTCTCCGCAAGATGATTAGATTCTAGGCAAAGCCTGCGTACCGAAACGAAGCGTAATTGTGATGCGTGAATCGGAACGCAGAATTTAACGACGAAGATAAGCGTTTTTCAGACAGGACAAGCGAAAATATTTATTCCGCTTCTTTAAAGTAGGCTACTTGTTGTTTCAAGTCAGCAAAATAAAAAACATCTTCATGCTTTCCCGAGAGAAAGGCAAAACTTAATGTATCCTCTTTATGGAATACGCCCTTTCCCACTTGTGTCATTTGTAAAAATACATACGTTTCATCAGCAATAAGCGGATTCTCCTGATCGATATGGCTATTGCTTATTTCCGAATCTGTTAAAACACGTATTTTATTGCTACTTACTGGCTCGAAATCGAGCCCCTTTTCTTCTTTATAAGCGGAGAATGTGTAAAAATATGGTAAATCGATTTTCTTCATTTTTTGATAGATTGTTTTTTCTACTGCAAGTATTACGGTCACTTGCTGCTTATTTTTACATATTGGTTCTACTTTAAATACGACTGGCAGCATATGCTCTGCGTCTGCTTGTTTTTGTAAAGTATCGATTGTATATTTCTGGCTTTGTTTCTTTTCTTGATGTTTTGGCGTTGGTTTCGGTGATTTGTTTTTTTCTTGGCAGCCTGAGGCGATTAGAGCTAGCATTAGAAAAAAAACGATATGTATTATTTTTTTCATCGTCTTAAAACTCTTTTGATGAAGAGTAAGATCCATATGTCCATTTACCATCAATTGCTTTTTTACTTTGCACGTTTCCTCTTGAATACGTAACAATGTGTCCAGCTGTTAAGACTTTTTGAGATCCATACTCTAACTTAGCATTCTTTTTAGCAGGAATAATGAATTTCACTGTTGTAGAATCTGTTTTCTCTACACCCACTCCAACTTCTGCTGAAACACTAACGCCCGAACGCATTAACTTAAAATCTCCTGATGTTTTAACACTTCCTCGAACATATTTTTTTCGAGATACATTATAGGTCACTGATCTTTTAGTAGAGGACTTTTTGTTATAAGCAGTATGTTGCCATGTAGCTTCTTTTGCCTTTTTCTTTGTATAATATTCATATTGTTTCCCACTAAAATCTAAATATTTTGCTGAAAATTTTTCTTTCTGAACTTTATCTGCGCTAACAGAATTAGTTGGAATGCTAAAAAATTGTATTCCAGATAAAATTATCACGCCAACTTGAAAATGTTTTTTCTTCATGTCTTTTCTCCTTCGTTGTATGAGTAATAGGTACGTATATAAGCCTAACATAAGTTAAAAGAATTTTCAATTTTTTTAATATAGATAAAAAACCTGCTCACTCGAACAGGATTTTTATCTATTATTTCACAACACTTGCCCTTTATTATATGTTTTCTCTTTATTTACCCATTCCATCTACGTAGATAGCTTGCTTGCCCATTGCCTTATAACTACGAATGAACGCTTTTTTATCCACTTGACGGTTCTTGTGACCATAAGGATCATTCAAGTAGATATATCGCGCATCCACGCCTGTAATCACGACGCTGTGCATTGCGAATGTCACTTTCAGATCACCTTGTTTGGTATGAAATTTCTGCCATGTTTTCGGAGCTTCAAAGTTAGTCGTCGTGATGACCCAGACTGGCTTGCCTTGTTCGATCAGTCCGGCAACTTTCGAAAAGTCGCTGCCGCTGATATCATGCACATGCTTTTTCGGAAGATATTTAGTCGCTAGTTTGTAGATTGGGCCATGATAGACGCCTAAGCCAGGTTTTTTTCCGGTAATATCCCCGACGAAAGCCTGATTTGGATTGCCGTCCCATTTACCTTCATGCATCGGTGTATAGGCTAATTGTTTCGCCAGCTCGTTTTTAGTGACTTTCTTCCCTTGAAACTGAAGTAGCATAGAAAGAGCTGCTACTTCACAGCCGTTATATAGAGCTGGGGTCGTGAGCTGGTTGACCAGTGAAACGTCAATAACTTTATTCTGCGGGGAGCGAGTGATTTTTTCCGCTTTTCCTAAAGCCGTTCGCGATGCTTGGACATAGAAATGGTCTTCTTGAACAGAAACTGCCAGGTATGTCAGCAAGCAAATGGTCACTATTTTTAACAAACGCTGCATATTAGATATTCTCTGCCACTAATTGTTCTTCTGCAGCAGGATCAGCTAACTGCTGCTCTTCTGTTTCGATATCCTCGCTCAATTTATCTGTAACGAATCGATTCACATAGCCTTCCAACGAACTGGAAATATGTTGCATTTCTTCTGAAACGCCGACCAATTCATTGATTTTGAATGTATTGATCTCCGCAAATTCTAATGACGTCTTCGATTGTTCACCGATTTGTTTGGAAATCTCAGTCACGTCAGCGATCGATGTGTTGACCTCTTCGATACCAGCTGCCATTTCTTCTGTTTCTTGCGATACGCTCTGCATCTGCGTTGCGATATCATTGACACGGCTAAGTAAGTCTTTGAAAGTCACTTCTGTTTCGCCGATGATTTTTTGACCTGCTTCCGATTCGGATAGGCCTTCGTTCATTACCTCTACCGTCGTTTGCGATTCTGATTGGATCTTTTTCAAGACCGCATTGATATCAACAACGGCAAGGCGTGACTGCTCTGCTAATTTCCGAACTTCTTCCGCGACTACTGCAAATCCGCGGCCGTGTTCTCCAGCTCGCGCTGATTCGATCGCTGCATTTAAGGCAAGTAGGTTCGTTTGATCTGCAATATTGGTTACCGTATTCAACGCTACTTCTACTTCGCCGACCCGATTGACAAGTTTAGAAACGACCTCTGTACTAGAGCGCATCACCATGCTGATCCGATCCATTTGTGAAACAAGATTATTGATAACGGAGATTCCTTCGTTCGTCTTGATAACCGACTCTTTCGTCAGATCCGAGACTTTCAAGGAATATTCGGCAACGTTTTGAACGCCCCCGGTCATTTGATCCATTGCTTCCGTACTTTCTGTCATGCTGCCGATCTGCGTTTCGATTTTTTCACCCATCATCCGCATTTCCGTACCCATTTCGCCTGTCATTTGCGAAATGATCTCCGAGCTGATGATGACGTTATCGCTAGAATTTTTCACTTGCGCCGAAGTTTCCTTCATATCAATGATCATCAAGCGAAGATTTTCCGCCATCTCATTCAATTCATGACCAATTTCGCCGAGTTCATCTTTGACAAGATTCTCACTTTGATAAGAAAGATCTCCCGCTGCGATTTTTCGTACAGACTCACGCAGGTGACGGATCCCACTTAGTATCGTTTTATTCATATAAAGATTGAACAAAACAGCCACGATCACTATTAAGATGATCGCTCCAGCTAACGAAATACTTAGCATATTACCGAATGCTGAGATGGCATTTGTAGAATCATTTACTTGATTAAAATTCATGCTTTCCAACCCGTTGAGTGCACCAACTGCATCATCAAATTTTGTTTTGACATGCAAATAGTAATTATTTTGGGCATTCAATAATTCTGAATCTGTTTGCGCACTTGTCGTGTCGCGAATAACAGAAGATGCGGCATCTTTCATTTCAGCTAAATTATTTTTAAATAGTTGCAGTTGTTTCTTTTCATCAGCAACTAAACCGGCTTTTTGAATAACTACTAAGGCTTTGTCGTTCTCTGCGTAGCGGTCATCGATGTCTTTGACAAAATTAGGGATTTCATTTGTGGAGTCAAACATACTTAAAATATCAATATTAATTTGTGCCATATTTGCTTTGACAGTCGATATCTCACGCATTGGTTTTACGTTATCTTCGACAGTTTGTTTAGATAGCGAAGAAACATGGTTGAAACCAAAATAAACGGTTACGCCTAATGCAATTAAAATAATGGCATTTATCACAATATTCAAGCCTAGTTTTGTCTTTAATTTGCGATTTTTGATTATATTCATTGATTTGCACTCCCTTTCTGCTTTTCACCCCCTCATTATCTCATGTTTTTTAAAAAAATGCTATATTTTATATTAAAATTTACTTTTATTTAAAAAAACTTCAAATTTTATTATTTTTGAAGTTTTTTTGATCCTATTTATTTTTTATCGAATACTAACTTATTTTGCGGAATGATCGGGGCGGGATGTGTAGTGCTAGTACTTGATGTGATGGGAGTGATACCGATGTTAGTCATCCATAAAAAAGCCATATCGTTTAAGTATATGTCAAACGATACGGCTTTTCCTATATTTTCATTATAAAAATCGTCTAATAATCGTTTTTAGCGGTGGCATTTTCGCGAACTTCTTGTCTTCTAGAACAGAGCGCACTTCGAATTTTGAATAACCTAGCGCTTCGTCCATAATGATCTTCCCAGGTAGCGGAGCAGCATCGGTATCTACAGCAACGTCTAAGATCACTGGGACATCCGCTGTTTTAGCGGTTTGCATAGCTTGATCAAGGTCTTCGTATTTATCGACTTTGATTCCTTTTCCGCCGCATGCTTCGGCAAACATCGCATAGTCAATGTTTGGCAAGTCGATCGCATAGTTTAATTCGCCGGCTGCTTGTTGTTCGTATTTGATGAAAGATAACTGGCGGTTGTTTAGGATCACGAGGATCATTGGCAATTTTTCACCGACTGCAGTAGCGAAATCCTGCATGACCATGGAAAAGCCGCCGTCGCCGATAATGCTGATCACTTGGCGTTCAGGATATGTTTTTTTAGCGGCGATCGCTCCCGGTAAGCCACAACCCATTGTGCCAAGCCAAGCGGAGACAAGAAAGTCGTTTTTGTGCCCTAATTCTAAGTAGCGGGTGCCCCAAACAGTGGCAGTACCGACGTCGATAGAAAAGATCGTGTCCTCTTCCGCGATTTCGTTGATTTTTGCCATCAATGCCTCGGGTGCAATTGGATTGGTCGTCTTCGCCTTATCTTCTTTTAGCCATTTTTCCCAAGTCTGCATATTTTCCTGACAGGCTTTTAAAAACTTGCGATCAGTTACACGTTCCGTATTAGCCGTCAGCTGGATCAGCGCTTCTTTGGCATCACCAATCAGGCTAATGGTCGTTTCATAGCGTTTGCCAATGCGGGCTGGATTGGCCTCGAGCTGGATGCAAGTTACGTCTTTCGGTAAATAGTCTGCATAAGGGTAATCTGTGCCGATCATGATCAGCAAATCGGTTTCCTGCATAGCTTCATATGCTGGTTTGGTACCGATCTTACCGAGATTCCCTAAATAATTCGGATGTTTGTCGGGAATCACACCTTTTGCTGGCAGTGTAATCACGACAGGAATTTCAGCATGTTCAGAAAAAGTGACTAATTCAGCTTTGGCATGTTTGGTCCCCACGCCGGCAAGGATAACTGGTTTTTTCGCTTCATTGATCAGTTTGCTAGCCTCAAGAATATCATGTTCTGGTATGGTCGGATAAGAAGGTTCAAAAATAACGGGCTCATCTTTAAGTGCAAATTCGATCTCACCAAGTGGCACGTCATTCGGAACAGTCAAGACAGCAACACCTTTTTGTTCATAAGCAGTACGAATCGCTTCGTTCAAGATTTCCGGAATGCTAGCGGCACTCTCCAAACTACGATTATAAACAGCGACATCTTCAAATAAAGCTGGCAAATCTACTTCTTGAAAGAAACCTGTCCCCTTTACATCGCTAGTTACTTGCCCGGCCAACACAAGCATCGGGACATGATCCATTTTCGCATCATACATCCCATTCAGCATGTGAATCGCACCGGGACCACCGATCGATAAAGCAACACCGATCTTACCGGTCAGTTTTGCATAGGCTGCTGCAGATAAAGTAGCCACCTCTTCATGACGGACATGGATAAACTCGATTGCCTCACTTTCCGTACGTAGGGCGTCGACTACTGTATCGATAGAATCGCCCGGCAATCCATAAACGTGGTCGATCCCCCAATTTTTCATGATTTGAACCATTGCTGTACTTGCTTTCACTTTTTTCATCTGTCTATTCCTCCTCAAGTTTGCATGTTTCCATTATCATCGTTTTCCCTTATTTGTGAGGAATGAAACTAAGGTGGGGGAGGAAAATAAACAGAGAACCGCAATCAATACGCTAGATTAATCATTTACTAGCCTCATACTGATAAACTGGTTGGTTTAATACGCTCAATACTAATTTTATCGTCATTATTCTCTCCAAATGACAAAAGATCCATTAAAAGAAGGATAACTTTTATCACTTTTCCATTTATTTTATTCCTAGCTATCCACTTTTCGTCTTTTCCAAATATATAGACCTTGCAAGCATAGTAGTAGACCTATAAATTGCGGCACTACATTTTTTTGATTACTATCTCCTGTATGAGGTAGCTTTTTATCTTTGACAACCATTTTCTTCGACTGCTTAGGGTCTTCTATGGTTCGACTTTGCTTTTTAATTATTGGTTTTTCGATAACACTCAAATCTTCTTTGGGATTTTTCTTATTATTAATTACATCTTTTTCGTCGGGTGTTGTTTGCTTATCTCCATTCTCTTTGGATGGTTCTTGCGCTACTTTAAAGGTTATTTTAGTGGAAAGCATTGGTTCTACGCCTGCTTTTCTTATTAAATCGTCAGAAATCGCGTGGACTTCAATGGTTGTCTCTCCTGTTTGCTTTGCCGTCCATTTACCATCACTTGTAACACTTACGATGTCCGAATTCTCTACTACATATTCAAATATATATTTTTCGTTATTGTTCTGAGGGAGAACAGTTATTTGGAATCTTCCCTTGTCACCAACTTTGGCACTGACATCTTGGATTTTAAGCTGATTTGGCTCATATTCGAAAACGATTTCTTGCGTTTTGTCAGTAAAAGTCAACATCTGATTTTTATCGGAGACAGCTGTGTAGCCGTTAATTCTCTTCGGCTCAGCTTGATAGCTTTCTCCCACATTTCCATAGATCGTTTCTTCGTCTAAGTGCTTTCCAGCTGTCGTTTGATACCTGATGTGAATTGGTTCTGCATTATAACCAACCATTACTTCAAGTGGCTTAGTCAGTTCTAGCTGCTTACCGCTTTCCAGTGTTACTAAAGCGGTAATGGTCGTTGAGCCGTTTTTAAGTGCTTTCCACTCGCCATCCGTCTCTAATTGAATAATACTTGGATCAGCTACATTATAAGTGATCTTTTTTGCTTTTATAAGCTTTTCTGCGGGCATTTCTGTTATTTCAGGAACCAATTTGATTTGTATTTTCCCGGTCTTTCCGACTGTGGTTCCGATGTTATCACCTGTAACGCTGATAATGTTCCCACCGTAAATAAATGAAATATCTTGTTCTTTAGTAGAAACTATCGCTGTTTTATTTGCTGTTTCAGTAAGTAGTGTGTAGCCTGGAACTTTTATCGCATACTGCTCTAAATTAATAACGTCACCAGCATCACCGGCAATCACTTGTTCTGATACATCTGTCAGCGGATTTCCTTGTAAATCAACATAGTGGATTTTAATCGGGGCGCCGCTATTAGTGATTTCTACTTCAATAGTTGTTTTCAATTCGGCCGGATAATCTGCCCCAGCTAATTCCCCTACATCAGGAAGTTTTGCCGTGACGGCAATAGTTGTTTTACCTTTTTTAAGTGCTTGCCACTTGCCTTTGCTGTCAACCTTGATAATAGAAGGATCCGAAACAGTATATTCATAGTCACTTGGTAAAATACTGTTTGCCGGATTTATTTGTAAATCCATTTCGCCGCTGTCACCGACTTTGGCAGCAATCGCAGAGCCTTCGATACTTTTCGGATTAAAATCAATTTCTTGCCAGCCGGTCTTAGTGATTTGATAATAGTAAGTATCTTTATTTGTTGTCAAAGGTTTGTTGTCTTTATAACGCTGTACCCGTTTAGCTGACTCACGGTGATAAATTTCAACGATGTCTCCAATATTAACAGGCACATTGTCTAATTTGCCCGCAAATTCATAGCCATACGTTTTTCCGTAACCTTCTGCTACTTTTTTGACTGTCTGCATATTTTTATCATAAACTTTTACTCGTGGATAAAGATTATTTGGCAGATTCTCCAATATTTTCTTGGAATTCCCACGTGCCAGGAGCGTTTTCGCTTTCGGATCGTAACTTAAAACTGCGTAGCGACCACGCTGTCCCGTCATGACGATACTGTCTCCCGGCGTGACTTTTACGGAGAAAGGGATTTTATTCGGGATTCCCAAATCATTCGTAAAGTATGCATACGCGTTCTGAATATCAAAGCTCGTTCCGTCCGAGACTGTTCCAGTGGTTACTAAACTTGTATTTGATGCAATTGGTGTTGAATACATATTTGCAACTAAATCGTTGGCATTCAAAGCATTTCTTAAATTCTCAAAAGGAAATTGCGGGATACCTGATTTCCATTCAACTTGTGGAACAGAGTATGGCCCAACTGCCTTTGAAATACGATATGTCCCAGCTTTTTCTTCTTGTTCGGTTGCTAGTACATCTTTCCAAATCTCTTTCTCCAACGTTGGAAGTTTTAATGCTTTCAACTTCTCTTTTGTTTCATCTGTTATTGTGAAACGCCAATGTTCAAAGAACGGCGTTAAATCACGATGTGCCACTTTACTTGTCATCAGAATAAATAGTTGCTTCTGCTCTTCCTCTGTTTTCGGTAGCTCTTCCTCCGGTAAGGAGCGATAAGATTGATTCAATACAGGATAAAAATCATAACCGAATGTTCTTGGTAATGTTAAAAACATGCCTAGTAAAGCAAAATGATAGTCGTTTGTCTCCGTGGACTCACGATCAAAATTCCATGTCGGATCTGTTTCTAATTTCTTAAAATACTTTTGTACACTTGCTCTGCTTCCGTTCTTCACATTTACTGCATCGTATCTCCCTGTTCCATCTGCAGACCACATTTTTTGCGCATAGTCAGCATAAATATTAACCGTTACTTCTGTCATATTACGCCATTGATACATTTTATTTTGATAGGTATGCCCAGATTCATGAAGCATTCCCCAATCTGTACTATCAAGTCCTTTGCTGAAAATCTCCCGGTCTTTAGTCGTTGCACTATGAATGCCAATAAAGTTATTCGTTGCAAACAGTTGTCCTGCTCCCCATTCCGGATTCATGACATGAATGCGTTGCAGATCTTTTCTTTCTGCACCCTGTCCATCATAAGAAAGACCGGCAGCCCCGTTTTGAAGTTTAACGATTTTAGCTAACGAAGACATAAATACATCCACTTGATTGCCTTTTTCAAAAATATCTTTTGCTCGATCTATTCGAATGGTTGCGATTGCATCATTATTTACAAACTCCATAAATGGGACATCTTTATACTGTTCCAATTCATTTTTAAAGGAATCAATCGAAGTCTTTCCTTGAACGTAATAAGGAACTTTTACGCCACCTTTAATCGCAACATTTTCTGCTTTCGTAGTGGAATAATTGACGAGATAAACCATTCCTCCTGAAAAGTTTCTCGTAAAGGTATTCGTTCCTCCGTGAAGTTTTACCACGCCCTCTTTAAAAGCATAACTTTGCGAACCAGTAGCGATATAAGGAGTATTCGTATAACCACCCCATTGTCCTACCCGCAATTCCAAATTTTCCGGTTCACCTTCTACTTCAACGGTGATCTCATCTCCCTTATATAAAAATAAACCGGTCGACTCAAATGATGTATGTTCGTTCCCTCTCTGTTCTCTTGCCCTACTAGTCGCCGGATTTCCTCTAGGGATTACTTTCATTTGCAGACTCTCATTGCGCACGCCATCTCTACTTTCCTCTGCTGCGGAAACGCTGCTTTGAAAACAAATACACGAAAGTATAAATAAAGCGAATAAACTGACTGCTCCCCAAATGATTGTCTTGTTCTGAATATGTACTTTCATTGCTTCTATGATACATTCCCCTTTCACTCTAAATTCAAGTGAATTATATCACTATCCCTATAATAAAACGAGTAACCTCAGGGATTTGCTTAAAAAAAATCTCTATTTTATGTCAAATTTATGGCTTTCTAATAAACAACTTATACTTTTTCTCCGATTTGAGAAATATCTCTTTTATTTGTTCGCTGCTTTCGCCGAATTTGAACGAAATTTGATTTTAGAACGCTCTTCATATGGAAGAGCAACTGATATACAATAAAACAAGCTGGAAAAGTAATTAGTCCAGCTTGTTTTAGACTTTGTTACATATATTTCCATCTAATTGGTTCAATAACTTTTTCTATAAAACTTTTATTTCTATATCTACGTCTTCTTCTAAAACACTTATTAGATTCTTTCCATCAGCTATTACAAAATATTGGGCTAAACTAGTAATATCTTTACTTATATGTGTGCCACAAGGTGGATTTTTCTCTAAATCCTCTACATCCCAAATAATTTCTTTTGGGGGGAATTTCACTCAACCTATTTTAATTTTTTGTAACTCATGTTTAGCAATTTCAATTTTTTCTTTTGATAAATATCTTGCGTACATATCTTTCATCACGATAGGAAATTCACTCCCCCAATTTATGTTTTCTAGGTTTACACATATTGTTGAGAAAAAGAATGAAAGAAATCACCAGTTCCAAACAGAAAAAACTCATCTTAAGAGAATAACTTTACTAATAAATAAACACATTTCGGAAAATAAAAAGCCATCTGATTGTAGCGCTCCCCTTAATTTAGACTTTTTGGTCTAAATTTAAGGGCGTACTACAGGTTTAGTTGACTTCTTTATAAGTGGTTATAAAATTTCTAGGGAATTAATTTTACAGAATACTCTCCTATTTCTACTGTTATAAATAGTGCTTGATACAAATAGATTCTTGTTTTCTCTATTTGTTGTATTAAAATATAGGAAAAAAGCCATCAAAAAGCAAAGTGCCTTTTTTATATTGTTTTCAAGTATTCTATTTCTTCATCAGACCATCTTTCATGAAGTTCATTTTTCATATCATCAGATAATTTGAAAACATCTAACCATTCGGAACTTTGCCTTACACTACTAATATTCCATAAACTCGTATTATCAAGATTTAGCACTTTTTCTCTAAAAAGAGCAGCTTGTTCTTCAATATTTTCATCAATTAATCCATTCTCTTTCAATTCGATTAAATTATTTTTACTGAAAAAAGAGGTAACGCCTACTATTAAATCTTCAAAAATAAATGTCTCTATTTCTTCATTAGATAATTTCAAAATAAACATACCACTTTTCTCAAGAGTATCCATGAACCAATCAAATTTTCCGCCTAAAGTTAATTTTTCCAAATGTTATTCACCACCCAACTTTATAATTGTTGCTTTATCATTCGAAAAGTCTATATAATCTTCCCCAACAATTTTCACTTTACCTGTATCACCTGTAGAAAATCCATAATAGGGACCTCCATGTATACCGTCTCCTGGATGATAAAACACCATTCCATCTCCGTCATTAGTAAATTTCCAACCATTCCCTGCTGACCCATATGTGGACTCTGTCCAACCTTCACCTAATATTGATTTTATTTCATTTTTGGTACTTCCATACAGTCTTTTAGGACTGGAGATAATGTCTTCAATAGAGTTAGGTTTCCACTGAACATTACCAGCACCATATTTTTCTTTAAAATAATTGTTCCAATCTTTTCCTGATACAGGATTTTCTGCACCAAAATCTGTCTTTGGAGCCTTAGCCCCACTAACTTTCTCTGGAACCCCCGTCTCCGTCGTCACCTTATAAGAAGCATAACTCAACCCAGCCATCAAAATCAAATCGTACATGCCGGTCTCTTGTACCCAATTATAACCATCCGCTACATACTGAGAGGTTGCGAGTGTGCCTTTGATAAACGCGTTATATGCATCCCCATTTTGATAATTGATCCCATGGCGCCAACCATCTTCTAAATGTTTCTGATAATCTTCCATCGACCATATCCGGTATTGCTGATCCGGTAAATATTGGCCGGCCTTACTTAAATACTGATATAATTCCGGGGCGTCTACGCCTTTTCCGTCTTTTTCTAAATGCCATAAGATTTTCGCATTTCCATCCGTATCTTCATAAACAATGGCATAAACATCATAAGCTTCTAACTCTTTCTCTTTCTTAGAATCGATCCCTTTTTGCCTGCGATCGTATTCCGTCCATTTATCATTGATCGGTTTCACCCAATCCATATTCAATCCCATCGTGCTGAAGGTCCCTGTTAGTCCGCTAAAACCCTTTCCACTACGCATCTCTTTTAGCCCTTGTTCCACCGCATCCAGTAATGTTTCTACTTCACCAAAAAGCGTTGCGGATACGGGATCAAATGCCATCAGTTTTGCCAACTTTGCTTGTTCATCCTTCTGTTGACCTTGGTAATGTTCCCCTAATTTTGTCAATCCGGTTTTCAAAAAACTGTTTTTTGATGCGCCTGCTGCTAAGTGGTCCGCGAAAGCCATGAGCTTATTCAGCTGCTCGATATGTCGGCGTAAAACAGCTTCTTGAAGGGAATTGTCATCCACATCCGATCGATAGCGATCCGGAAGTTTCTTTGCTGCCGTCTCTAAGGTTTCTGCCACTAAAATCAGACCAGTGATGACAGGGATATACGTCATTTGAAAATAGATCTTGGCGGAATCATAGGTTTTCCCTATTAATACCGGCTCGAAAATAAACTGGGAGATAGCCGTTTTCAAGCTGTTTAGTCCTTGAACATGAGCTTGGCACATATTCCTGATCGCGGTGACTTGACTGTCTGCGTCGTCTAGAAACATATCGACACTCATGATGTTGCCTCCTTCTCATAAGCTGCTTTTCGCTGATAGTAGACGGCTTCTTCTTTCGCTTCCAATTGTTGGTGCGCTTTTTTGGTCGTTTCCCTTTCTTCCCAAAATCGTTCCATCAACCCTTGTTCTTCTTTTCGTATTTGTAACATTCGGTCTGTTGTCCGGTGCGCCATCTGTCCTTTTTGCCACGTATGGCTTATTTCATCCAAAAGCCGGTTTTTTTGTTGAAGATGGGTTTGGAATTCTTCTTCCAACCGACGTAGCTCCCGTTGTTGCCCTTCTACTTCCTGTTTTTCTTCGCCTATCCGGTATAGTCGTTGCGTTAATTCTTCCGCTGTAGCTGTTTCCAATGTCCCCATTCCTTCCTATGGTAATGATGGCAATGTAAAGTTTTGTTGTAGTTGTTGATCGAGTGCCTCGAAATCTGTTGCCACACTGTGGATATTCGCAATATCTTGTTCTAAGACACTACGAAGGGAGGCTAGTACAGCTAGTTCCTGCGTGCTGACCGTTTGCAGCTTCGTGTTTCCTTGCAAGGTCGTTTTTTTATCCGTATCTGGTGTCCAGTTTCCAGATAACGCGGTCAGTGCGTTTTGTAGGCTTGTCGCGTGTCCCTGAGCAATGCCCAGATTGCTTACGATTCCATCTGCCATTTACGATCCCTCCTTGATGTAGAAAAAGCCATACACCTTCGTGCATGACTTTTCCAGTTTTGGAAACCTTAATTGAGACCAAAATTCTGCGATAACTCGCGGTCATGGTTCTCCACAGAAGTCGCTGTTTTCTCTAATTGGCCTTGGATCTGGTCGAGTAGATCGGAGAATTGGACGACTTTGGGTTTTAGTTGGTTGAATTGCTCATCAAAACGTGCGAAGGCTTGCCCTTCCCATTCTCCTCGTAATTGTTCTTGTAGATTTTTCAAGTTATTCAAGATCTGATCGATTTCTCGTGCGCTCGTCCCGTATTTCTTGGCGCGGTCCCGTAATTCTGCCGGGCTCATTCTGATTTGTCCTGCCATTTCATTCTCTCCTTTGATGTCTATTTTTACTGTACTCTTGTATTTTAGCACAGCCTGAGGCGAACGAAAGGCGAACGTTTTCTGAACTTTCTGTGACAAAAAACGAGAGAGTTGCCATAATTAGATAAAAAAGCCTAGAAATTATACTTTCTAGGCTTTTAGTGTTTTTTATAATTTTATTTTCTATCTTACTAAATGAAACTGCTAGAGTTAACAAACTATACCCTTTAAGTTCGATTAAGATCTATAAGTTAAGTCTACTTCTCTCTAACTTTCTGCTCATCCAAACATATATTATCCCCCTAGACAGCTTGCTATGCCAAAGACGCTAAATAAAAACGCAGATTGCAGCAATCCTATATATAGCTAAATTTTTTTTGTTAGCATTTCATATTCCACGATTTCCTTTAATAGGAAAGTGAATAGTTTACAAGGTTTCCAGTTTTATCAAACCATAAAACTTGTGCAAACTTAGAAGCTCCCATACAAAAATAAAAAACAAATAAAAAAAGTAATAATGATTTATACTTGATAAGCTTCATTTCTATTTATTTCCTCCTAGCAAATCAAAGTAGTCTTTGATTTCTCGGTTATATGAGGGCCCTTGCAATATATAGCTTTTTTCATTTGCCTTTATTTGGTAGGCGGACCTTTCTCTAAACAATAATACCCTAAATACGTGTGATTGTCGTTTAATTCTCTAGTTTAAGCTCGTTTACCCAATCCTAGTCATAAAAATCAAACTCAATCAAATGCTTCAAGCTTTTTTCTGCTTCTGCTAACTGTTCATTCACTGAAACGTCATAGCCGGATTTGCTTTCATCTCCGTCATGACCGCTAGATTCATTGTTAGGAATTTTTTCTTGGCTGGTTCTAATTCTTCCAACCATTCGTCGATGATTTTCTTTGCTTCGGCGGATTCGTTCTGGTTGCGGCAGATCCAACCGATATTTTTATATTGGCGCATTGCTTCTAATTCTTGTCGCAGTTCGTCTTTTTCTTTGGCGGGGTGGAAGAGGTTCAAGTAGTAGTTTCGGCTGGCTTTGACGAAATGGATGTAGGTGTCTGTTTCGCCGACAAAGCTGAAATCGCGGGCTGCTAGCAGTTGTTTTGCTTCTTCTTTTACGGTTTCTGCTGCAAATCCTTTTGGTGCTTCTTTGCGCTGTTCTTCGATTTGGCTTAATTGTCCGGCTTGGAAGGGTTTGCTTTCTGCCTTCATCGTGCTGGAGAAATCAGCGAGTTTTCGTTCTAAGTGTGCCCATTTTTCTGTTAGATCAAGTTCTGCTACTAAGGCTTCGGTTTCGTGGATGACTTGGATCGCTTGTTCAAATTCTGAGGCTAGTAAATGACTTTTCACTTTTTCTGCTGCTTCGGTTTTGATCTCGGTCTGCATTGCCACAGTCATATCGCGCCATGCTTGCCATTTTTGTTGCCATTCGCTCATGGATCAACCCACGTCCTTTCCGAGGATTTTTTTGATATAATTTTGGGTTTCGGTAAATGGCGGGATTCCGCCGTATTTGCGTACATTGCCTGGTCCTGCATTATAGGCGGCAAGCGCAAGTGACAGATCGCCTTTGTAATTTTTGATATAGCCGGATAGCTGTTTGACGCCAGCATCGATATTGGCTGCTGGGTCTAAGCGATTTTCCCCATACATCAGCTGCATCAAGCCGGTCGCACCAGCACTGGAAACGGCATTCGGATTGAAATTCGATTCTACTTCGATCACTTTGCGGATCAAGCTTTCTGGTACGTCGTATTTCTTAGAAGCGGCTGCGATCTCAGTCGCGTATTTCCCGTCATGTGCGGAAGATACGGATTGCGGGCTGCTTGAAATATTTGCTGCGGTCGTTTTTACAGGCTGGCTAACTGCGGGAGCTGCTGTGGTCCCTTGTGCTAAAATCGCTTCATAAACGGATTGTGCGTAAGCCATCTGCTGGTCTAAAGAAGTAGCCTTGTTAGAAGACGGACTTGCTTTTTCAGCGGTTTCCATCGATTGTTGCTCTAAAGCACTTTGAAATGCTTTCGGATTTTGTGCGGTCTGATTGGCTGTCATGGCTTGATTGAATTCCGCTTTGCGGGCGGTGATTACTTGTTCGACAGGGTTCACGCTAGTCCATCTCCTTCACAGATTTGTTTCATTTGTTGAAGTGTTTCCGCGAATGTAACGTGTTCGTCTCGCGGCTGTTTCAGCATTGTATTGATTTGGATCGCTTTTTTCTGGCTGAGGAAGATCGCGGTATTGTCTTTTGTTTGTTCGATGGTTCCTAATTTGAAGTACAGTTCGTTTTCTTGAAACGTACTGAGCCATTCGCGCAGTTTATTGGAAGCGGCAAAGTGTTCTTTTGTCGTGATTTCTTCCATAACACGGCTGATCGAGTCCAGAACGGAGATCGCGGGATATTGGTTCATAATGGCAAGTTCCCGCTTGAGGATAATATGTCCATCTAAAATCCCACGCGCCAGATCCGGGATCGGACCATTCATGTCGTCGCCGTCAACTAAAACTGTATAGATACCAGTTATCGAGCCGGTTTCTGTTTTTCCAGAGCGTTCGAGTAATTTTTTCATATATGATTCCATCAGCAATGTCTTTCCGCCAATGGGTAAATCTTTCGTTGCAATGTCAACGCTTCTTCTAGCATCCGCAAAGCGAGTGATCGAGTCCATCATCAATAAGACGTTTTTCCCTTGATCACGGAAGTGTTCTGCGATCGAAGTAGCTAATTTGGCAGCGCGGAGCTGCATTAAATGACTCTCATCGGAAGTAGCGGCTACGATAATACTTTTTTTCATGCCTTCTTCGCCAAGATCTTTGCGGATAAAGTCTTTTACTTCCCGTCCACGCTCGCCGACTAGGGCGATCACATTGACATCGACTTTAGCATTTCGCGCGATCATGCCGAGTAGGGTGGATTTTCCGACACCTGAACCGGCGAAAATACCGATTTTCTGACCGATGCCGATCGTGAGCATGCCGTCGATTGCTTTGATACCTGTTTCTAGGCTATCGGTGATTTCTTGGCGGGCAAAGGCGTTGATCGGCGGTGCTTCTAAAGCGATTTTCTGCGTGTTTCCAGCTGGATCGCCATTGATAACTTCGCCTGTTGCGCTTAAGACTTTGCCGAGCAATTCGCCGCTTGCCGGGATCGTGACCTCGGCATCGTTTGGATAGACCCAATCTCCTGCTGAAACTTTATCCGTTTGATTAAAGGGTAAGAGCATATTATTTTCTTTTTCAATCGAGATCACTTCGCACAAGACCTTTTTCTCGCCGACGGTCACAGTGTCACCGATCTGCATTTGCGGGCCTTTTGAGATATAGAGCTGTTCTTGTACGGTATG
Source organism: Listeria grayi DSM 20601 (assembly GCF_000148995.1). Taxonomy (GTDB): domain Bacteria; phylum Bacillota; class Bacilli; order Lactobacillales; family Listeriaceae; genus Listeria; species Listeria grayi. Next base: position 228,610 of record NZ_GL538352.1, on the reverse strand, counting down.
GATCTTTCCTTTTCTAATGTAAGGAATAGCACGTTTGATCGTTTGCCATGCTGCTGTTTTCGGTTCAAACATCTGCTGTGCCACCTTTAGCTGCAAGTAGGCGTTCACTTTGTACTTTGATTGCAGCGAAGATTTCCGGAAAGCGGTATTCAAAGTATTCTTTTTCTTCTTCTACACTGAATTCTCCGTAGCCAAGCCGCATATCAAAACGCCAGTCGATGTTCTGCATCAGCCATGCTTCTTTGTCGTCTGCGTGTTCGGCTTTTAGAGCTTCCAATGTTTCCGGGTGAATCGTGACGCATAGTTTCTCAAAGGAGATCGGCAGTTTTTGGATGACTTCTACAAGTAGTGGAGTCATTTTCAATTGCCGTTCATCGATCGTTTGCTGGACGACTTGTTCGGCCAGTTGGATACTTTCTTCATATAAAAAGCGGGTGACCGTTTGGTAGACCTGCTGCTTTTCTTTTTCCCATTCTTGGCGTTCGGTTTGTTTGGTTTGTTCCCATTCCGCTTGTTTGTTCAGCAAGTCGGCTTTTTCGGCTTCTAATGCTTCCAATCGCTGCTCGAGTTGCTGTCTACTTACTGCTAATTGTTGTGCTTCTTGCTCCAAGGCAGCTTGTGCTTGTATTAATTCTTGGTTGTCGGAATCTGTTTCTGCGCTTTCTGTGATTTCTTCCAAGTATACCAATTCTACTGGCGTTTCGGAGATTTCTACGGCAGTTTTGGGGATTCGACTGTTAGATAATGACATCTTGGTCACCTCGAACGATCATGATTCTCCCTTCGCGTTCCATGTTGCGGACAACACCGGAAATATCTTGTTGTGCTTGTTCTACTTCAGAAAGGCGAACTGGTCCTAATACATCGATTTCTTCGACGATCATATCGCGACGGTTTTTCGATACACAGGAAAGAATCTTTTCTTTAAGCTCTTCTTTTTCGTTTTTAAGCGCACGGGCGATCTTGTTGTTGTCTTGAATTTCTGCGAGTACGAGCTGTAAGGTCATATTGTCCAAAATAAGCAGATCTTCGAACATAAACATTTTTTCTTTGATGCGTTCGGAGAGGTCTTGTTCTTCCTCGTCCAAGTATTCAAAGATCGTGCGTTCTAAGCCGCGGGATACGTTGTTAAGTATATTCGCCACGTTTTTGATACCATCTGTTTTGTTGATCGAACTGCTGGCCATGGTATCTAGCTTGATCCGTAGTAAATTAGAGATATTCTGCATCACTTCACTGTCAAACTGTTCCAAACTTGCCACACCGATCACAGTACGGATCATTTTTTCTTCTGGAAGCAAGCCAAGCAATTTGGAAGCTTCTTCCGGTTTCATATAAGAAGCGATCATTGCAATGGTTTGCGGGGATTCATCGCTGATGATAGTGAATAATGAATCGACATCATCGATTTCTTGCAGGATGTCGATCGCTGTTTCGCCGACCCGTGCTTCGGTTTCTAAGCCATAGATCAGCTGATTCAATTCTTCTGCTGACATGTTCGGGAACAAGCGACGCAAGTGTTCGCGGTCAAGTTTGGCGATTCCTGTATTCAGCAAGTCCATTTCTGTCATAAATTCGCGCGATGCTTCTTCCACGACATTGCCGTCCATTTCTTTCAGCTTTGCCATTTCGCGTGCCAGACGCTGTTTCGATGCATCCGGCAGCAGGTCGACAACTTCGGTCGCCACATCTTCGTCCAGGTTCCAAATAATGAGTGCTGCTTTTTCACGCTTGGAAGAGGAAGCGAGATCAACTGCTTCACTTTCTGCCGTTTTTTCTTGTTGTGCTGTTTCTTGTTCTGCTTTTTCGTTTATTTCTAATTGTTCTAGCGTTTCTTTTAATGTATCTGCCATAAGCTATCAGGCCTGCCTTTCATTGAGCCATTTTTGGATGATTGCAGCTGCTCTGCCTGGGTCTTCTTTTGCAAGATCGCTGATTTTTTCTTTTAAGTTCTCTCTTCTGGTCAAGATGGAAGGCTCTGTCATTGCGTCAGGATCGATTTGGAAATCAGGTTGTTCGCTTAGTTCTTTTTCGACTAATGCTTCTTCTGGTGAAATATAGTCTTCTGCGATCGCTTCTTCGATCTGTTCTTTTCGTTTCAGCCAAATAATATAGAAAACTATTCCGCCAGCAATAAGTAGCAGTAATGTGCTGCCAAGGATCCACCATACCCACGCGTGGCTTGCTGGTTTCGCAGCTGGTTTTGCGGTTGGTGCGGCTGTGTCATCTTTCAAGAATGTGATCGGCATGATCGTAACTTCACCGTTTTTGAAAGTGCCGTCAAAAACTTCTTGGTTAGTTCCGTTTCCGTCGGCGTTTGCATTTGCATTGCCACCGCCATCACCATTAGGGTCAGTCATGTTAGGTGTTAATCCTGCTGCTACGCCGACTGCTTTTGTAAATTCATTCATATCAACGCGGTTGGCGTCTAATGTGTTTTGATCTACCCAAACGACAACGTTGGTTTTCGCAAGTGCTGGGTGTTTTTTGATTTCCTGCATCGTCGAGTCAAGTTCATAATTAGTAGTCTCGCTGTTTTTTTCGCTCGTATAGGTAGAATCACTGTTTCCGCCGTTTTCTGTATAATTCGGAACATCAGCGTTTGATTCTGTTCCGGATGCCTGTCCTGCTGAGCCTGTCGATTTATCGGTAGTGCTGTCTTTTTGTTCACTGCGGACTTTTCCGTCTCGCGGATATTTTTCCGTTTTTTGTTTGATCTCGTCAAAATTTACGGTAACATTCGTATTTACACGGAAGTTTTTCAGTGCAAATATACTCGAAAGTGTGTCTTCAATGTCGGTTTTGATATCTTTTCCGATCGCGTCTTGAATATCCACTTCGTTTTTATAAGCGGAACTTCCTTCGTCTTTGGCTGTGGTTGCAGAATCAGAAACAACACCGCGTTTGGAATCGATCACGGCTACTTCTTCTGCATTGATGTTCGGGATCGCTGCGCTGACGGTTCTTTGGATGCCTTGGACTTGAGCAGTGCTGAGCGACATTTGTCCTTTGGTCTTGATCGTTACTGCCGCGGAACCTTTTTGACTCGCTTCTTCAAAGATCGAATCGGACTCTGGCATGGTCATTTGAACGGTCGCACTGTCTACTACATTGCTGTAGCTTTGCAAGATCTCTTTCTCTAAGTTCGCTTTCGTCCCTACTTGTTCTTGCATTTTTTTGTCTTCTTCACTTGCTCCAAGTGAGCTGTTTAGTAAAATATCGTTCCCGTCGGTTCCTGTATAAGGAATGCCATCTTCTTCCATTTTATCTCTTACTAATTTTTCCACGCTTTTATCGACTAAAATATCCCCATTTTTATCAATCGTATAGTCTACTCCGATTTTGCCTAATTCGTCGGTCACTTGTGTCTGAGAGGTTTCTGACAAATTTTTGAATAAAGTGACTTTGGTACTTGGCTGATTCATATAAAGTAGCGCTACTGTGACAATGACAAAAAAGCCGACTAAAATGGCGACCTTGTGCCAGTTCTTTAACTTCGAATACATTGTTTTAATTCTTGTCATAACAGAAACTTCGCTCCATTTTCTCTGTGCCTAGCAGTGTTCACTCCCCGGAACTATTGCTTTACACTTGCGTATTTAAAAGCTGTTTATAACTTTCTACTAAATTATCTCTTATCACGGCGGCTGTTTTCATCTGTGATTCTGCTTTTTTCATTTGGATCAGCACATCGCTGGTATTCCCTTCGCCTGTGGTAACCATTTTGTATGCGGAGTTTTCTGCGTTATTTTGGACATCACTCATCTTGTCAAACATGCTGGCAAATGTGTCCGCGGATTCGGTTACTTGTTCCGTTCCGCCTTTAGGTGACTGCAGCGGTAAGGAACTTACGGCACTACTTGCTATTCCTTCGATTGCCATGCGATTACCTCCTTAGATCTTTCCGATTTCTAGTTCTTTATCGAGCATTTTTTCATTGGCTTGCAAAGCAGAGGTGTTAGCGGCGTACATTTTTTGGCCGACCATGATGTTCGTCATTTCAGCTGTCAGGTCAATATTGGCATAACGCACGTAACCGTCTTGGTCGCTATTAGGATGCGTCGGGTCATAAACTGTTTTTACATTTTTTGTATCACTGACGATATTTTCTACTTTTACACCATTTACGCCATTTAATTTTGCTTCAAAGGGGCTGATTTCCTGAAGGACGACACTTTTTCTGGCGTAAGGGGCTTCTCCCGGTGCAGCGGAGGAATTGGCATTCGCGATATTGTCGGAACTGATTTCCATCCAAGTTTTGGCTGCGTTTAAAGCCGAGCCGTTTGTATTGATTGATTCAAACATTTCATTTCCCTACTTTCCGCGTGCTGCGATGCCGATGGCTGTGTCATAATTGAGTGCATTGATCGCAATGGCATACATTTGATTATTTTTCGTCAAGCCGATCATTTCATCGGTCACGTTGACATTATTGCCGTCTTCATTGACGCTGCCTGCTTTTTCTGTGATGCGGACGTTGGCGCTTCCGGCACTTTCGCCAGCCATATGTTTGGGATTTGTCTCCCGCAGGCTGCCTGCTTGCTGCAGATTTTGTTCAAAGCTTGATTCTTTTGCTTTATAGCCGGCTGTTTGGGCGTTGGCGATATTATCGGAAATAAGTGTGTTGGAACTTTGTAGGTAACTGATATAGCTTCCTAAACTAGCCACATAGTTGTCCACGTCAAAACCTTCTTTCTTTAGAAAAACTTCGCATAATTGCGGTTCGCTCGATCGCGTTTTTTGCCTGTTTCCAGAGTTTCTTTTACTTGTCTGATTTGATTGTCGGTAAAGATCATTGCTTTTTCGATCGTTTTTTTGATTTCTAGTGCTAATTCACGTTTTTCTTCTAACTGTAAGGAAGCTAGATATGTCGTGACTTCTTCTATAGACATTTGGTACTCAGAATCAGACACGCGTAATTGGCCGCTTTCCAAAAATTGCCCTTTAAATCGATTCAGTATCTGTATGCTCTCTGGATTCACTGGCAAGCGCTCCTTCGTAACCTTCCTTGAGTTGGGTAATAATGTGGATGATCGTATCGACATTTACCGCTTTGCGAAACATTTGCATTTGTTTGATCTGTTCAGTGATCCATTCATATAAGCCATAAATATTATCGAATAGTTCTTTGTCCGCTTCCGGACTCAATTGCAGTTTCAACTCTTCAAATACTTTTTCCATTTTATCCAGTATCAAGTCTGCTTCACTGAATTTAAAATCGGCGAAATTCTGTTCCAGTTTTTTGAATTCAATGATGCAGCGTTCGTAAATATAGATCGTATTTTTGATGGGATTGCTTGTTAAGATCTCACTTGCCGAATATTTTTTCCATGCTTGCATTTTCGTCACCTACTATCAATTTTTACTTCCTGCGTTCATGCCGTCGATCAATGCGTCCATTACTGTAGCGCTTGATCGCAAGTTATTCATTTGTGTTAGCCATTTGGTGTATTGCTGTGTGATTTGGTCGAGCATCGTCGTGTTACGATCGGTGATGCTGTTGATCTTTGTGTTTAGTTTAGCGATCTCACTGTTTAGTGAGCCCGTTTCATCGCTGACAATTCCAGTTGCTCCGTATATCTTGTCGAAAGACTGGGATAAAGTATCGCCGAATCCGCCGATGCCGAAGAAGAATTTCTCCGCTGAAGTTGGGTCTTCTGCAAGTTTGGCTTCTAGTTTTGCGCTGTCGATTGATAAGACACCCGTTTTGTCTACGCTGATACCAAAGTCAAAAATGCCGCTGCCGTTCTTTGTAAATTTGAAAATACTATTTAGTGCGCGGTCTGTAGCAAGGTCAACGGTGGACGCTTGTAACGAGGTTCCATCCCCTGCATATGTGTTCATGACAGTCAATACTTGATTATAGGCATTCACAAAGTTTGTGATCATCGCACTTGCCTGGGTGTCTTTTTGTTCTTGAACTGTCAATGTTTCGATTTGAGTTGTCGGTTTTTTAAGTGTCAGGGTGACGCCGGGGATAATGTCGCTTACTTTATTTGTTGTGCTGGTAATATCCGCGCCATTGATCTTGAGTAAAGCATCTTCCGCTGCAAGATGGTTGGGTGAGTCTGTTTCCAGTCCTAATGCAGCTAGCAGATCTTGATCGCCACCGAAGCTGATAGCATTTGCTTTCCCGGTATTATTTGCTGTGATCACCATGTTGCCGCCAAGTGTATAGGCATTTACTTTAGCATTGCTACTGTTGATTTTATTAAGAACGTCTTTATACGTATCCTTTTCATCGATCGTGATAGCTTTGCCATTTAGTGTGATCGTTCCTCCTAAACCAATCTCCGCGCCTATATTCTGAACGCTTTTGTTGTAAGTATCAGACGTTGCCAGTCTAGTGACTTCCACGGAATAAGAGCCGTTTACACCACTGGAAGAAGAAGTTGCGCTAAAAGCACTTTCGTTAGTGGAACTTGCCAATTTGGTTTGGCTGGCATACGTGGTAAAGCCGTTAAATACTTTCAAAGAATTCGCCAATGCTGCTTTTAAGTTGTTGTATGTCGATATTGTCGACTGATACGTAGTGATTTGATTTTGAAATGGTGTTTTCGCACTCTCCAGCGTTGATTGAGAAAGCTGGATAAACTGTGTGTAATACTGATTCGGGTCAAGCAAACTGTCAATAATGGAACTGCTCATTTTTCTCACCTCACATATAATTCAAGATACTTAACTGCTGGATAATAACGCTCGATTTCAGGGAAGCTTGATACGCGATCGATGCTTGGTTCAAGTTGCTGATCGCTTCTGGACCATCCACTTCATCGACTTTTGATTTGCGGTCTTTATAGTCGATGATTTTTGACGAAAGAATATTATCGTAAGCCAGTACGCTGTTTTTTTGTCCGCCTACGCTCGTCATTTTATTAGAAAGAATATCCAGATTTGCTTCATTTTGTTCTTGGAATCCTCGTAAACTATCTTTATCGCCGGATTGCATTGCCTGAACGATTTGGTTGATCGTGTTAAAAATCTGCGTCAGCTGGCTGCCGTCGTGGTAAACTTCCACTTCATGGCTGTCAGAAACTTTGAAATTTTTGTTGTCGGTGGTTCCGTTATATGCGATCACACCAGTTTGACTATTGATCGTAAACGGCTTGGTATTGGTGCTGGAACCGCTGAAAATGTAGCGGCCGTCGTCATCTGTATTTCCTAGGGAAACGAGCGACTGTAGCAGGCCTTTTACTTCTTCTGCTGCTTGGTTCATATTTTTCTCGTCAGTCGTTCCATTCAGTGACTGCAAAACGATCGCATTGATACGGGACATTGCGTCATTCATAGAGGATAGCGAAGTATCTGCGCTTGTAAGCAAGCTCTTCGCATCACTAACGTCTTTTTGCTCACGGTTCAATTGATTTAAAATATGATTATAAGAAAGCACCTGCGTCGTTGCTGCCGGGTTTTCACTCATCGTTTCATAGCGTTTTCCGGTCGATACCTGGGTTTGATATTTTCCCATAAGTACATTCGCATTGTTGATTTGATTGATGATCGTATTTGTTTGTTGGTTGGTGGCGATTCGCATCGGTCATCCTCCTTACATGATATTTAGCAGTGATTGGAACATGTCGTTGACGATATTCATTGCTTTGGTATTAGCGACATAATAACTTTGATATTGCATGATATTTGTCATTTCTTCATCGATATTAACACCTTCGACAGAAGATTTTGCGTTACTTAGATTATCAAGTGTCTGATTTTCTGCTTTGGCGATCGCATTTGCGCCGCTACTGTCCGTTGCAACTGTTGTGATCAATCCATCCATAAAATCGCTTAGCGTCGCATTACCAATAGTCGTTGTGTTTTTCAAAGCACTCATCTGATCCGCGATCGCGCCTAAAAACCCTTGGCTAGAATTATCTTTTGTCAATATTGGATTCAGCTGCAAGCTACCATCCGGATTTTTGGAAAAGATCGGGATCGAGAATTGGCTGATATCAGATGCTTTTGCGTTCGTATCGATTGCAGCGATCGTAAAGGTATTCCCATCGTAGGAAAGAGTTCCGTTAGTGCTGTCTACAGTCACGCCCGGGAATTTCGCCAACTGTCGTACCGCTTCGTCCCGGTTTTTGATCAGTGTTTCGTTTGCTGGATCCGCTTGTAGCTGCAGATTTATTTTCGCGATCTGGTCGATCTGATTATTGAAACTGTTCAGCTGTGCTTGATTCGTGCCATCAACTAAACCGTCCATAAAGGTATTCAGTTTCGTTTGATAATCCTTGATCTCCTTACCGCCTACATCAACAGCAGCTCGAAGTTGCCCTTCAGGAAGATCTAGCTGATTGCCATCTACAGAAAATTGATAGCTGCCATTTTGCGCCGTCATTTGGATCTGATTGGTCTTGCTTCCCTGAACCACCAGTCTTCCACCAATCGTAATATCGTATACTTCCGGATTATTCGGATGTGTGGTGGTCGAAACTTTGGCATAGGCAGACATTTGAGCAAGTAAGGAATCCCGTTCATTCAACAGATCGTTCGGAGGATTAGAACCCGCATTGCCGATCGCTTGATTTAATTTGCCGAATTTTGAGATCAAATCGTTTAATCCTGTTACCGAAGCTCGGATGTCTGTACTGATCGTATGCTGCAAGTCATCCAGTCCAAGTTTAAGCTGGTTCAGCTGCCCTTCAAATAAATTCATATCCGACAAAAGTGCAGTAGCGTTCGTCTGTTGGTCGGGATTTTTGGCAAGCGCTCCCCAAGATGTGAAGAAATTATCGAGATAATCACTTGGTGTATTCGTGCCGAGCGTTCCAAACAGATTCATCGCTTGCCCCAGCGCGCTGCTTCCATATGCCGCGGCAGATTGTTTCGCGATCTGCTGGTTGTACTGCAAATTCAGGGCACCGCTTGTTACTCGGGCGATGTCGGTCACTTTGACACCGTAACCTGTTTGTTTGCCTTGCAATAGACCACCGTCACCATATAGCGCCTGTTGGTTGACATTTTGTCTGACATATCCAGCTGTATTGATGTTGCTGATATTTTGCTGTGCTACCATCGTTGCTATTTGGGCAGCGTTCATTCCTGATAAAGACACGTTATAATCACTTAACCGCAATGCTACTCGCCTCCTCTTCTTTAAAAAGTCTCATTGATCATGATAGATTGTTCGTTATTAGCTGTTTCATGAAAATCTGTCAGCATATCGATTATTTTTTCGGCAAAAGCTAATTTCATTTCATTATTTGTTTGGACAGTCAGCACGATTTCTTTGAGTGTTTGTTCTTTAGCGAATAGTGCGTTTTTCAAAACCGTTATTTCATCACTGACAGCTTGGCTGAATTGTTTTTGCGCCTCGCTCAATGTGGGTTTTTCTAATTCCATTGCCTTTAGCAATTCGACAAGTTCCTCATAGCCTTGTTTCGTTTTCTCTAACTGGTCATCGAGCTCTGCTTGTTTTGCTGCTCCGGTTTCCCACGCTTCTTCTGCTTGAGCACTGCCGACTGATTTTGCTTGTCTGCACGCTTCTTCTGTCTGTGCGATCAATGTTTCTAATGACTGGATCAATTTTTCCTGCATTTTCTTCCCCACCTATAAAACAATATTCAAGATCATTCCCGAGATTTCTCCGATTCGGTTCAACATATCCAAATGTCCTGATTTTGTATCGATCAAATTCATGACATCATTCAAAGCGTCGGCTTTATCCGTCGCTCCATTGATTACTGTCATCTTTTGCTGGTAGCCATATTTAGGGTGCCGGTTTGTGGTGCTGTCATAGTGCATCACATTATCGACGTAATAATTCAAAAATCCTTTGACTGCGTCTTTATAAGCCATGACATTATCGACGGTCGTATCGATTTCTACCGCCGTCTTTTTATCATTGATGTGGTCTAATAATTTTTGGATCTCGATTGTCGTGCTGTCTTTTTTTGCAGATTTTTGATCAAGTTGCCGCGCATATAAATCATTCGGCTTTACCGCTCCGACTTTTTCTTGTGAGGTTGGATGAAATGCGTTTGCACTCGAAAGCTGCATCGCGGAGATGTGGTTCATTTTTTATCCCCCAAAACCCATATTTTCGTTTTATTTTTCTATTATTTAATTATACTTAACTATTTTTAAAATGTATATGTTTTTTCAAAAAATACTGTACAAGATAATTATTATAAAAATAATTATTGCGGCATAAAAAATCGGACTTGTTACAGCTTGGCCAAAATCTTTACGCAGTAAATCAAGTAATGTCATCTCATGTTCGGCGATCTGCATAAGATCCGTGATATCTTTTTCATTAGGATCTACGGTTTCGATTTTTTCTGGATAGCCAGCTGCTAGTTCCATTTTTTGAAAACAGCCGACCAAACGGTGAAATTGGAGATACATTTTTTCCAGCAGTCTGGCAATATCTCCCTGCGTGATCTCTCCTTGTGCTAGCTGATCAAGATTTTGATAAAGTTCGTTCAGTAATTTGGTCGCCTCTATGTAATGTTTATGGACGATTGGATTAGGAAAATGTTCCATTGTCGGCAGATAAGCGTTCATTTTTTTCAAAAAAGCGGTACCGAGTTTCCAAATATTGACGTTCTCGGTCTGAAGTTCGTATGCCATTAAGTGACGCGCATGGAAAATGTGATTGAATTCTTGAATGATCCTCGTCATCCAATTAGCTTCTTCTTTAGCAGCGACAAAGACTTCCAATCGTGGAGAAGGTTCGGTGACGCCTTGAAGGTCGCTCCACATGCGGGCATGACGATTGATTGTATGAAAAGTATCCTGCATGTTTTGGATAAAATCGACTTTATCTGCAAGACCAAAGCGAAGTAGCGGGATGCGCTCAATCAGCTGCTGCCATTCTTTCAAAATCGTCTGGTTGATCTCAACAAAGCTTTGATAGGCCGGCTGGTTATTAAAATAAGCAAGCAGTCTTTCTTGTTTGCCCGCTAATGATTCTAATTGTCTGGTGATTTCTCTCGTTATTTGCCGCCATTTTTCGCTGTCGGTCGAATAAATGATTCCGGAACGAGTAAGCAGATAGAGCAGGTCTTGTACTTTGTCTTGATTATTGCTGATGAGTTTCATGTAGAGCTGGAGCTCATCACTCTGCAAATTCGTCTGAAGAGCCGCTAATTCTTTGAAAGAAAAGGAAACGAGCGGGGGCGCATCTTCTTTTTGATCCGCTTCCGGTAGCATGGCTGGCTTCAGTGCTGTTTGTGCTTCAGAATAGGGTGATTTTGTAAGCCCGGCTTCTACACTGGTTTTAGGGGTCTCGCTCTCTTGAATACCATCTACTCGCATCCTGATTCCTCCCTTTTTATAATTTCATCGCCCGATTTCCTGAAACAATAACAAAACCGATAAGAACTGCTCCGCCGAGCCAATAAGGGATCGTGGAGGATCTCTTTTGATATTTCACTGTCGTTTGGCTGCTTGGGCGTACAGCAGATGCCGATGTCGGAGCATGTTTGGAAAGTGGCCTTGCTTTTTGCGATGTTGGTGTTTTAAGCGGTACTTTTGCAGCAGGTCCAAGCGGTTTCGAGCTAGACAGCGGCATTGTTGGCAGATCCGGCTTCTTGGCTGGCACTTTCGGTGGCTCCACTATTTCCGTTTTACTGAAATCCCAGGGTAAAACCGTTTCTTGTACGGAGCCATCCCAATCTTGCCATTTGATTGTATTCCCGAGCGGGTTCCAATCCATTTGAAATTTTCGCCCATTCCATACTAGCGGCGCATTCTGCTGGATAGTGATCATTTGATATTCCGGCCAAAGCTGTCCGGTCAAACGCCACGTATCTGTGTCTTGATAGAAAATCGTCCCGTTTTGCTGGGAATTACCGTTTTTTATGAGTAGTAAGCTTTCAAAGGGATCTTGGTGTATTCTTGCTAAAAAGTGATAATCTCCCCATTGCAGCTCTTTTCCTGACCAATCAGCTGGAACGGTGACAACTGCTTGACTTGTTCCTGCTTTTATCTGCCAATCCAGCGGGATCGTTGTTTGGTCATCCTCACCGCTCATAAGTGGGAATGCTGTTGGATCATATGGTGCTTGGACACGTAGCGTTAGCTTTTGGCCCGTATAGAGTATCGTTTTGGGTTTCGTTACAGTATGCTTGTCTAATTGGACTTGCAGTGCCGTTTCGACTGGCAGTGCTGCGGTCAATTGCTGCTCTTCCAATGCGATATTCCCTTTTTCATCTGCATATGTTAATGCTTCGACAGTCAGCTGGATCGGTTGATCTGGACTGAATTCGCGGAAGGGCATCGTTCCTTCGTAGTCTTGTGTCCACATGTTTTGCTTCAGCGGCTGCTGTACGGTTTTTTCGCCTTGCTTACCGATCAATGTCACTTGCTTGAGACTTTGTTCGGAAGAAGCGATCACGACAGCAAGACTATCCGCAGAAGTTAGTTGGTTCCGCAATTTGTCGGTTATTTGTGCTTCGGTTTTGACTATTTGTAGTTTTGGCTCAGCCGCTTCTGTATCATGTTCTTGAATACTTAGAAAATCAGACTGTTCCATAACGGGGGCAGATTGGTCGGTATCTGTATAAAGCGTTGCTTGATAATTACCAGACATATCCTGAGACTGGACCGTATAGCTCCCTTTTCCGTCCGCATTGATAGGAATAAAAATCTGCTTCCCAGAAGTATGGCTAAGGACTACTAGACCCGGTGTGGCTTCCACGCTAATGGTGTCACCAACTTGAAAACCTGTTTCCGGGGACTCTGCTAATTGCATGCTGTATTCTGCGGCATGGGTGTGCAAAGCATAGCTACTGAACAAAGCGAAGATTACTGAAAGAAAAATCAGCTGCTTCATTTACTTTTCCAGCTCCGTTATCTTGATACCAAAGTGATCGTTTACGCGTACTAATGTGCCGGAACCAATGTGGATACCGTTGGCAAGCAGTGATAAAGGCTGTTCGTAGCTTTCTTTCAAGATCACGATGTCTTTTTCGCACCACGTGATAAAATCTGCTAGTTTCACTTTGGCAGTCCCAAAGATCACTTCCAGTGTAATGGGGATGCTGTCGATCACAGCTTCTGTCTCGGTAGTGCTGATTTGCGGCGTAGCTTTCTCCACTTGGATCGGTTCTGCTGGTGGGGTTTCCACAACTTCTTCCACCGGCGTTTCCGCTTGCACTTCTTCCTGAACGGAAAGCATCATGTGGGCTATTTCTTTTGCAAGTTCTGGATTGAAGATCTGGTACATTGGTGTTTTAATAAGTGATTCGACTTCTAGCGGGAAAATCACTTCGACTGTTTTTCCACCGTCGATATCTTTTTGGATCATGGCATCTCCGACATTGCATACTTCGACGATTGGCGGGCTGATATCGATTTTTTTGCCAAGCATTTCCGACATGGCGGTAGCCGAGTAACCCATCATCTGGTTCATGACTTCCTGCATCGCACTTAACTCTAATTCCGTCAGTTCCGCATCTTCATCGACCTCACCAGTTCCGCCAAGCATCAAATTCGCCATGACTAAGGCAGCTTGTTTACTGATAATAAAAGTATTGCTGGATTTCAGACCTTCTACAAACTCCACTGTCGTTACGATGCACGGTCGCTCCGGATAATCAAATTCTTTGCTGTCAATAACTTGAGCGGTAGGGATCGCGAGGGTCACTTTACGGTTCAGCAGTTTAGACAATACCGTTGAAGCCGAGCCTGTCCCAATGTTACATACTTCTAAAAAAACATCGAGTTCTTCTGGTGTCAGCGAGATCTCGTTGGTTTCTTGCTGTGTTTCTGCTTCGACTTCTTCCACCGGAGCAGCATCACCGAGCAGAATATGCGCTAGTTCGATCCCCTTTTCGACAGGGATCAGCTGCACAAGTGTTGAGCTGATTAAATCGCCGATAATGAGATCGAAGGAAACTTTGATCAGATCTTGCTGTTTGAAATCTTTTAATTGATCTTTGATAGTAATAATTTTTATATTTGGTGTCGTGATATCGATCATCCGATCAAATAGATTACTCATCGCTGTAGCAGAATGTCCCATCATCTGGTTCATTGCTTCTTGGACAGCACTTAAATGAAGTTCACTTAGTTCCACATCTTTGTCTACTTTTCCATCGCCCATCATCATCAGATCTGCCATAGAAGCGGCTACTTCCGATTTCAAGATAAAGATATTGCTCATCTCGATACCTTCATGGAAATTCACTTCTAACACAACGTGCGGGATCTCAACATCTTTGGTATTGTAAAGATCCACGATTTCCACTTTTGGTGTCGATATGGTAACGGGCTGATTTAATAAACTAGATAAAACGGTGGATGCCGAGCCAAACGAAATATTGGCTATTTCTCCGATCACGTCTAGCTCCATTTGTGTTGGCTCTTGGTTTAACAACGCTTTCTCCACTCCTTATCTCTCCTGCTGCGCTTTCTCCGTATGGCGCAAAAATTTGATTGCTTTTTGTGTTCCGCTTTTTCCCATATAACTTTCAAATTTCCATTTGTTCGATAAATATCCTTTTAGTGGCTGATTGACATGCGTTTCTGTCAGCAAGCAATCCCCGACTTCGAGCTCATCCAATTCTGCTAGTGTCATTTTGATATCGCCCACTTTGATGATCGCATCTTTTTCGACTTGATGAATCTCTTGTTCCACTTCTTCATCGAAATTACGGCTCTTGTCAAAGGTATATTCCACCACATTTTCCAGTTTTTCCATAATATATTCTACGGAGAAGAACGGGACGCCGACGCGGATCGTGCTGATCCAATAATCGGATTTGACATCGATATTGATGAGCGCCATCATGTCATTGGATGATGTGACACGCAGTAGTGCTGGATTGGTTTCCACGGCTACTAGCTGCGGTTCGATCGGATGGATACTCTTAAAGCTTTCTTGAAGTGCCTGACAGGATAGATCCACTAAGCTTTTTAAGGCAAGTTCTTCAAAAGAAGACAGCAGACGACGTTCGCTAAACTTCCGCTTTGCGTTGCCACCCGTCAGACATTCGTGGATATAGATCAAAAAGGCGAGATCGTATTCCACAATAACTTGTCCAAGTTCGGGATCGCCGAGGTCGATAATGCAGAACAAATAGCTGTCGTTCGGCATTGTGTCCACGTATTCACTTGCAAAGGATACTTGATCTGCCAGCATTGCTTCAGTATGGATCGGCAGACGGATCCGCTGGGAAACATATTCGATCGTCTTTTTCGCAAAAGCAGAACTCAATGTTTTCAAGCTTTCTAAATGTTCCGGACCGAATTTTTCCGGTTTGTGAAAATCATACGGATGAAACTTGCCATATTCGCCGATCTCTGTGGTTTCATCAACGACTTTCCCTTCGCTCATTTGGTTTAAGAGCGCGTCGATCTGTTCTTGACTTAACTTATCACTCATTTTCCCTTCACTCCCTGTCGTCAGACTCAGCAGCATCGCCAAGTTTTACTATTTTGACGAACAGTTTTCCATCTTTGGTCAAAATTTCGCCATACCCGATGCAGGTCCCGGCAATCACGATCTTCACGACGTTAGCTGTGGAACATTCCAGTCGGAAGATCGTCCCTTTTTTTAAATCGAGTAAATTTCCTACTTGTTGATTGGTTCTACCGAGTTCAAAATCGATTTGAAGCGGGATCTCGTTTTTTATTTCCATGGATAAACTCCTATTGGATTAAGTTGACGATTTGTTTCATTACATCATCGGCAACTCGAATTACTTTTGTATTTCCTTGGAATCCGCTTTGGTAGGTCATCAGGTTGACAAACTCTTGCGAAAGATCAACGTTGGAGCCTTCTAAGGACGCGCCGCTAATACCGCCGGCACCGTTTTGTCCTGCTACGCCGAATACTGGATCGCCAGAAGATAACCCTGGTGTGTATTCCCCATTACCATTTTTCACAAGACCATCCACGTTCGAGAAAGTTGCTACGCCAAGCTGAGCAACTGGAATGATGGTTCCGTCTGAATAGCTGACTGCGATATAACCAGCGTCCGTTACAGCGAAATCTTTTACTGTTGCTGCGCCTTTACCGTCTGAAGAAGGAGAGAATACTTGCTCCGTTTCATAGTTTGTCATTTTGCTAAGATCGAAATCAAAAGAAACATTTTTCCCTTGGATCGTTTGGTTAACATTGATATTTTCTAAAGCGGCTGCGTTTGTCAGTTCGCCTTGTGCGTTGTAGTTCAACGTGCCGGTTCTAGCAGGAGTAAGTGCATTGCCGTCGATTTTCAATTCGTAACTGTAAGAAATACTTCCGTCTGCTGCACGTGTACCGTCTTTTAGTTCGACTTGTAGCTTATGACTACCGCCAGCATCATCATAGACGGAGATTTCCGACGTCAATGTGTCTTTGCCTTTCCAGTCTGTCGGAATATTCCCGCTTAGTTTCGCATTTTTAGTCGCTTCTCCCGGAATCGCGCTGTTAAGTGGTATTTGGATCGGACGCAAATTGCCATCGATCACGTTACCGTTTTTATCAGTTGCATAACCCATGACATATTTTCCGGACTGTGTAGTTAGGAAATTATCACTTGAAACAGCGAAACTACCATCACGTGTATAAACTGCATTCCCGCCAGAACGGTCGCCGGCAATAAAGAAGCCGTTGCCTTGAAGTGCAGCGTCTTTATTACGGCCAGTAGCTGTTGGCGAACCTGCTGTGTAATCCGTGATCACAGCACCGATCTTGGTACCGGAACCAAAGCTCATCGGATTTGTTCCTGCATAAAGGCCGCTCGTTACAGAGCCCAATGTGTTTTGGTATAAAAGGTCGTTGAACACAACTGATTGTCTTTTATAGCCAGTCGTGTTGGCGTTGGCAATATTATTAGATGTGACTGATAATGCTTGTTGAAAAGCGTTCATTCCCGAAATTGCAGTATACATAGTTTGATTCATTTTTGATTATCCCCTCTTCTTCTAAACGTATTTTTAATTATTTACTTCTGTTATATAAGTGAGTGGCACGACAGTATCATTATCTTTCAACTTCAACATAACCCCATTTGTTGTCTGCTGAATACTTTCTACAAGTCCACTTACGACGTCGCCATTCAAATTGACACCTTTGATCGATTTGCCGATGAATCCGACCGCAGACTGCATGGCTGAACTTTGTGCTTGGTCAGACAGTTTATTGACTGCTGAACTCATGTTGGATACCTGCTCCATCATCGCAAGTTGCGACATCTGCGACATCATTTGGTTTGTATCCAGCGGACTGGAAGGATCTTGATATTGCAAACTGGTCAAGAACAGTTTCATGAAATCATCTTTATTCAGTGAATTGGTTGCTGCATTTGTCAGTGCATTGCTGTCATTATTTGCTGCACCTGCTGCACTGCTGGCTACTCCGTTTACTCCGTCCATCCTATGTCGCCTCCTCGTAATCTTCTAATGCCTTTTCTACCTGTTCCTCGTCTTGCTTCTGTTTCTGTTGTTCACGCTGCTCGTCTTTTTTCCCTTGGCCGGAATCACGTTTGTCAAATAAATTCGGCTGGGCGACCTCTTCTTTCGGCACTTGCTTTTCTGACAATGAAACAAGAACGTCAATGCCACGTTCCTTCATTCGTTGCTGCATATCGTGCATCATTTGCTCGATCTTCGGCTTCACTTGCTGTTTTTCATATTCGATATGTAAGAGGATCTGTTCTGGTGTTTTTTTAACTAAAACATCGACTTTTCCTAGTGCTGCCGGTGTTAGTGTCAAATAGGCATGACTTTGTTTGACTTGCCATTTCTGCAATTGTTCGATCTGAGCCGCGAGTTCTTTGTCGAGCTTTTTGAGCGGGATCGCTTCCGAAGTTGGCTCATTTCGGGCAGCTTCTTTCACCGCTTTGTCAAGCCAAACTACAGATGTTTGGTTTTCTTTTTCATGAACAGCTTCTTTCTGCATCTCTGCAAGGTTGACTTTTGTGACAGTAACTTCCTTTTTCAATAATTTCGAGAAATCTTTCGGCAATGGTATCGTTTCTAAGAACTCTTTGAGAGCAGCTTTTTGCGAATCTGCTTTTTGTTCCATTGAAACCGGCAACTCTGATGCGCCTTCCTTGGTCGGTATGCGGATCGCTTGCGTGGGTTCTGCTTGAAGCTGTCCTTTTACATTTCGTTCTGGTGTATTCTGCTTGGCTGGTAAAGAAAAGCTAGCTAGTGCCTGAAGCTGTTCAACGATCGTCGGTGGTGGTTCTGCCGTAAGAGCCGATGCAGGTGGTGGCGTTGGCTGCGGTTTATCTGAAACTTCTGCTGGTTTTTCTTCCTTTTTATCAGCTAGTTTATGGTCATTCAAACTTTCGTCCGGTGGTTCTTTCACTGGGACTAGCATGACCGGCAGTGGCGGTATCCATGTTCCTGCTTTCGGATCTTGCTGGTCTGTAGTTTCTTTCGGTAGTTTTTCCCCACTTTTTTCCAGGAGAAATGGAAATAAACCTTTCAAGAAAGGCTTATTTTCATTATGCTCATTGTTTTTCTGTGCCGCCGAACTGTTCTTTAAATCATTTCCCACTAAAATTTTAAGAAGCTGCACACCTATCTCCCTCTCTATTTCGTCAATAGCATTTTTAATTCTCTGAGTAGCTGCTCTTCTTTTCTCTCTATTTTTTGCTGCTCCTGTGTTTGGAAAGCTGTTTTCATTTTGGTCGTTTGTTTTTCTTTTTCGTTCAGTATTTCTACCCTTTTTTCTGTCTGTTCCACATACGTGTGGACGATGTCGATCTCTTTCGTCAACTGCTGCATTCGCGCTGGCGAAAAACTCGTACTTTGGATGCTCCCTGCTTTAAATGTCCCTTGCGCCGCTTTTCCCCTGGATAGAAAAACATTCCGTTCGTGCAATAGTTTTTCCTCGAGGCTTTCTTTTTTTCTTAGCAGCTGGGCAAGTTCTTTTCTTACCTCATTTTTTTCTTGGTCGATTTTCATTTTTATTGCTGAAAATGCTTTTAATTCCATTATCCCCACTCTAATCTATTTCTGAAATAACGATCCCGAAATTCTCATCCATCAAGATCGCCTCCCCTATTCCTACTTTTTTTTCATCTAAAAAAATCTCTACTTTATGACCCGGTTTCTTTTCGACTTCTAATATGTCGCCTACATTAAGCCGCGCGATATCTTTCACGGGCATTTGCTTTTTACCGAGACGGACAATCAGATTGACGCCGATATTCTCCACTTGCTTCAGGTCGCCAGTATCACGGTTCCCTTTAGGTACTGGTTCCCATTCAGGAAGTTCTACCTGATAAACTTGTTCCGCCATGTTGGTCAACTCCTTTTAAAACTTATCTAGATCAATGACGAGAACGACTTTCCCATCTCCAAGGATCGTGGCACCTGAGAAGTTGATCATCGTCTCGCTGAAGAATCCGCCGAGTGTTTTCAAAACGATCTCGCGTTGACCGATGATATCTTTGATTGCCAGGCCAAATGTCCGTTTTTCATTTTTAACGACTAGTAGCAAGCATTCATCGTTTTCTGCTAGCTTGTCTTCATAAAATTTCTCGCCCAGATCGATCACCTCGATGATACTGTCGCGATAGTTGATAAGATTTTTGCCATTGATCAGCTGGATTTCTTTTGCTTCGATCGTAATGGCTTCTGCTACACCGGATAGCGGCAATGCATAACGCCGTTCATTCGTTTCTACCAACATCGACTGAATGATCGACAATGTTAGTGGAATCTCGATCCGGAATGTTGAACCTTGATTTTCTACAGAATCAACAGTTATCTTACCACCGATCTTTAAAATCGTATTCCGCACGACATCAAGCCCCACGCCTCTGCCGGATAGGTCGGAAACCTTATCAGCTGTACTAAAACCACTTGCGAATAACAATTCAAAAATCTCTGTATCTGTCATTTTAGTCGATTCTGCTTGGGTGATGATATTATTGCTGATCGCTTTTTCAGTGACTTTCTGCTTGTTGATCCCTGCGCCGTCGTCTTTGATCTGGATCACGACATTGTTGCCGCTGTGGAATGCTTCTAAGCGGATCGTCGCCGTTTCTTGCTTCCCTTTTGCTCGTCTTACTTCAATAGTCTCAGCACCATGATCGACGGAATTGCGAATCAAATGAACAAGCGGATCGCCGATTTCATCGATAACGATCTTATCGACTTCGGTATCTGCGCCTTCAATGATCAAATCGATTTTTTTGCCAAGATCTTTTGCGAGTGTCCGTACCATTTTGGGAAACCGGTTAAACACGCTGTCGATCGGAACCATCCGCATTTCAAGTAGACCGTTTTGGATCTCTTTTGAGATCGTACCAAACCGTTTTAAATGCTCCATTAGTTCTTTATTATGTGTTTTTTCAGCGATCTCATCGATTTTCGCTCGCTCGATGACACTCTCTTCAAAAATATTCATTAGTTTTTCGATTTTCTCTAATTGAACACGGATGCTTTTGCTTTCTACTTTTTGGACCTTTTTCTGCGGTGCTGCTGCAGTTGTCTGAATTGGTGTTTCTAAGGTTGCGACTTCTTTTATCTCGATCGCTTTCACTTCCGAAATATTGAGGATCGTCTGTTTGATCAGCGCTTCTTTTTCGGTAGTATCCAAGAATACTTGGAAAGATTGCTCAAACTGCTCCTGTTCGATCGCTTCTGCTTCCGGGATCGTTTTGGTGATTGTGCCCAATTCACCGAGTCGTTCCAGACACATGACCGCACGAACTGCTTTGAGGATCGCATTTTGATCGATCTCAATGCTAAGTTCATAGCTTTTTTCTGTCTCTGTTTCGATTACTTCTTCGCCGCTAAGCAGGCTTTCTAAATCTTTCACGGTCGCGGAAATATCGGCTGCACCCTGACCACCTTCGGAAATGTCGGCTACCATTGTTTCTAAATGAGAAGTACAAGAAAAAATGATATCTACTAAATGTTCCGTTACGACTAACTCATCTTTGCGCACAGCGTCGAGAACGTTCTCCATGGCATGCGTCAAATCAGCAACATTTGTAAATCCCATGGTTGCTGACATCCCTTTGAAAGTATGTGCGGATCTAAAAATCTCGCTGATAAGCTGCTTGTTATGCGGATCTTTCTCCAGCTCCAGAACGTTGTCATTCAATGCTTGCAAGTGTTCCGTCGCTTCTTCAATGAACAATTCCATCATATCTGTACTCATGCCTTATTCCAACCTCATTTCCCTTTGGCATCTATCATTGTGATGCTTTTTCTAAAGCCTCTAATACACGGTCAGCTTGAAACGGTTTCACGATGAAATCTTTTGCTCCTTTTTTGATTGCATCTACGACCATTCCCTGTTGCCCCATTGCGGAACACATGATAACTTTCGCATTTGGATCTTTCGCCATGATTTGGGCAAGGGCTTCCAGACCGTCCATTTCCGGCATTGTGATATCCAGCGTTACGAGATCTGGTTTGAACTCCTCATATTTTTTAACAGCTTCCAGACCGTTTTCTGCCTCTGCCACCACTTCGAAGTCACTATCTTTTACAATGTTTTTAATCATAGTGCGCATAAACATCGCATCGTCGACAATCAATAATTTCACCAAACACAACTCCCTCTATTCTTCCGTTCATTTTGTTTTTTAAAAAAACTACATAATAACATTTTATAATAAAAAATAAGTTATTTCTACCTTTTTTATTATAAAAACAAATATTTTTAAAAAATTTTACAATTTATTATAAAAAACCCTTCGTCCGGGGTGACGAAGGGTCAAGGGGATAACAATGTTCGATAAAATCTAGCTATTTATTTCAAAAATTAACCGTTGATCAATTGCGTAAGCATTTGAGGAGTTTGGTTAGCTTGAGAAAGCATGCTGATAGAAGTTTGTGTTAAGATTTTGTATTTTGTTTGTTCGGACATTTCAGCAGCCATGTCAGCATCTTGGATAGAAGAAGCAGATTGCTTGGTAGCGATCGATTGGCTGTTTACGTTAGAAATGTTGTAGTTCAAGCGGCTCATACCTGCACCAAGTACAGCACGTCCGTCAGAGATAGAGTTGATCAAGCTGTCGATCGCTTGCGTTGCTTGTTGTGCATCAGAAGCAGTACCAACAGATAGACCTTCATAACCAGCTACAGTAGCAGCAGTTTCAGCACCAGCAGCATCAACAGCTGTTACAGCGATGTCAGTATCTTTAAGTGCACTTGCATCAAATAGGTCGATGCTGATTGTGTCGTTAGCTTTGTCAGAAGCTTGAACTGCAACAGTTGCAGCACTTCCGTCAAGTAGGTTGATGTTGTTGTAGTTTGTGCTGTCTGCTACGTGAGACAATTCTTTGATCAAGCTACCGAATTCTTTGCTGTATTGACCACGGTCTTCAGTGCTGAATGTACCGTTGGAAGCTTGTACAGACAATTGACGCATACGTTGCAAGATAGAAGTCATGGAGCTAAGTGCGGAGTCAGCAGTTTGAAGCAAGTCAACCCCTTGAGAAGAGTTTTTGCTTGCTGTGTCGAGACCAGTAGATTTCGCGTTCATACGCGTAACTACTGCAAGTCCAGCTGCGTCATCTACGGAACTATTGATACGTTTACCAGAAGCTAAACGTTCTTGCGCTTGGTTCATTCCTTCATTATTTTTACGAAGGTATTCTTGCGTTTTTAAACTGATAATATTTGTATTTACTTGCATGTTTTTCCCTCCTAGTTCGATATGTAAGAAGTGCTGTGCTCTTCTATATTTTTATTATATACCCGTTTTTTTAAAAAATCAACATTTTTGTTTTAAAATATAAAAAAATGTTTTTATAATTAAAAAAATGGCATTATAGAGCCATATGCTCCCCGCCATTTTTTTAATTGATTATAAAATAAGATCGTCTATAATATGGATCAGCTGGTGGATATCTGGCTTGCTGACCTGTGCATCCGCGCCGACACCCTCGCCTTTATGGTGAAGATCATCTGTGATCAAAGAGGAGAAGATAACGATCGGCAATTCTTTTCCGATCTCGTCTTCTTTGATGCTTTTTGTCAAATGATGTCCGTCCATTTGCGGCATCTCAATATCGGTGATCAATAAATTCAATTTATCGAAAGCCTGCGTTTTTTGTTCTTTTAATAATCGGAAAATGTGTTCTTGTGCTTCTTTCCCATTTACAAAGAAGTGTAGGTTCTTATAGCCGGCTTCGTGAAGGGTATTCTCAAGCAGCTGGCGAAGCATCGGGGAATCTTCCGCAATGTAGATCGTTTTTTCCTCACGGTTGACGACTTGGCTGACTTTATCTTCTCCGGAAATAGCAAAGTCCGAATTACCGCTGATCTCATAGATGATTTTTTCATAATCGAGCAGCAAGATGATGTTGCCATCTAATTTAACGATTCCGACTGCCAAATCTTCTAGACCGATGGATAGTTTTTCCGGTTCTTCGATCTGTTCCCAAGAAATACGTTGGATACGGTGTACTTCATCAACGCGGAAGACGATTTTCATTTGGTTAAGCTCTGTAATGATGAATTTCGTATCAGCAGGATCTACTTCCGGTAATTTCATTACGCGTGCCAAATTGATGACAGGCATGATCTCTCCGCGCACCTGCGAAACGCCCTCGATCGCCATATGCGAATCTGGCACTGGGGTAACTTCTAACGGTTGGATGATTTCTTTTACCTTCAATACGTTGATACAAAACAAGTTTTGCCCGATCGTAAACGTCACGATCTCCAATTCATTTGTTCCACTTTGCAGTAAAATACCTTTTTCTTCAGCCATTACGCTGACCTCCCTTATTCGGTTATTTGTTTACAGACTCCAGATCGATCAAGTTCCCTTGCAGTTCTGCTAAATACGTGCTGTCAGGGAATTCATCGATCGCCTCACTGATACGCATTTCTCGATTCGTCTCATCCAGCAAGATCGCCCATTCATGAAAGCGGAAATCTGCGGCGAAATTATCAAGGCCACGTTCAACGATCGATAATGCTTCCTCTGTGATGTTTTCTTCCACTAAATACTGGATCAAATTTAAATGTCCTTCTTTAGTAACAGCACTGGCATCTACGGTGTTATATAGATCAAGCGCGATATCTTTATAGTCATATTGGAAAAATAGATCCGCGATCCTGCTATTGATGCTATCCTCATAATGACTGCGCAGTACTAATAATTGATCGATGAATTCGCCTTTGCCAAGCGCGATCCCGCGTTCCATAACGAACAAGTAGATTTCTTCCTCGACAGCTGGTCCGTTTTCGTAAAGGAATTGGTAAAGTTCGCCGGCATTGCTATTCTTCATGATCTGTTCGATAGGCAATGTGCCATTTTCAAAATGCCAGATACATAAATCTGCCACGTCGATCAGGTTGGTTCGGATCCCAGCTAAAATAGCTTGCTTGCTGATCACCGGGAAGATGTTTTGAATGGTTTGGATCTTCACTTGCATGATCTCTTGCAAGACGATATTTAAGTCCGGCATGCTGTTCAATATGATTGCTGACAGATTCCCCAATCCTAATTGCGTCGTGAAAGAAAGTATCTTCGTGCCGTCTTCTTCATTTTCAATGAAGCCGTGGCGCGAAATAAAGTCATACACTTCACTTGGCGAATGGAATTTGCTGAGCAGCTGGATCATTTGGTACTTCACTTCATAGTCGCTGCTGTTTTGCTGATAGGCAAGTGAGTAATGTTTGATTGCTTTGACATAGTCCTTCTCGACTTGATAGATGTCGCCAAGCGCTTTATACGGCAGAAAAGAAGTTGCTTCATAATAAGCGATCGGCTGGAAGATCACTGCCGTTTGCTCGATCAGATAATGATAGATTTTCTTTGCATCCGGGAGCTGATGGAGCGCGCGTTTGATATCGGCTTTCTTCAAGAAGAATTCCGGTGTATCCGGCCAAATAATGCGTGCTTCTTCCAAAATAGCTAAAGCATCGGCATATTCTTTTTTTGCTTCTAAGATCTTAGCGATATTGAGGGCACTTATTTTTGCCCAGACAAGGCGGTTGCTTGTGCGCTTTTGGAATGCTCTGGAAAAGGCCTGCAATGCTTCTTCAAATTTGTGCTCGCGATATAGTTCTTGTCCCAAATTGAATTCTGCAAAGCCGCTACTTTCCTCCTCCTTCATTTCTTTTTTCAAGATCTCTAGATTGCGGGCAACTTTGTCTTGTCTGTCGACTACTTCGGACATATACCCGTAATGATAGATTTTCAAAGGAGAATCGGAAATAGCTGTATTTCCTGTGCGACGATTGAATAACTGTTCATGAATAGCTCCGCGATAAGCGATATCCCCATTATTGCGGTAAATACGCGGCATTTTATTCGTGACAGTAACACTTCCTTTTTCACCAGTGAAACTGATGATCTCACCTGTAAAGATCTCCTCTTTTTGAGTCAATCTTTTCAAGAAGCTTTCTACTGCTAAATAATTTTCTTTTTCTAAGCATTCATCTGCATCCACTACAACGATCCATTTCCCCGTCGCATATTTTGCAGCAAAATTACGTGCTTCCGAAAAATTGCCTACCCATTCAAAGTCATAAACTTTATCGGTAAATTCGCTGGCGATTTTCTTCGTATCGTCTGTAGACCCCGTATCTACAATCACGATCTCAGAAACAAACTCATGGAAAGAAGCCAAACTTTGTCTTAAAACGGCTTCTTCATTTTTTACTATCATACAAATTGAAATTAATGGTCGCATAATTCTCCCTCTTCCTCAATTAATTTACTAGTCTTATCTTATCCCCATTGCTCCGGTAAATGAGATGCTTCTTCTGCTTGGGCAAGTCATAGATCGCACTTTGCACGCCTAGCTGTTTGGCCACATCTACTGGAATCATATCTGCCGGCTTATCGCCGTTATAAAAACAACAAACTAAATCCATTTTTTCAATGATCGCTTCTTGAAATAATTCTAATTTCGTTTTAGCGATCTGGGTATCATAATAATAAAAATGCTGATGCGAAGCGCCAAGTTCCTGCAGATATGTGATTGCTCCGCAAAACGGCTCAGGCAAACATTCCAGCGAAGGTAGCGTGTAGACCGAAAGCCGCGGCGCCAGAGCTTCATTCTCTAAGAAAAACCGCAGGACTTCGTTTTCGATCGATTTGAACGCTAATAAATGGATATGATTCACAGCCGCATATTTTTCTAAATACTGATAGATTTCCTTTTTATCCCACTCGCTTAAACGGTGGGAACCGGCTACATATATCTGCATCTACTCTTCCTCCACTTTGTTGTTCAGCGGTCTGACCATAATCTCGACCCGTCTGTTTTTTTCACGATCTACCGCATTATCATTTTTAGCGACTGGCTTGTATTCGCCATAACCGCGTGCGCTGAAAAGCCCCGGATCAAGCGATGTATTCTCAGTAATGATCGCTTCCATGAAATTAACAGCTCTAGCTGCACTTAATTCCCAGTTCGATTTGTAAGTTGCGGTATGGATCGGAACATCATCTGTGTGTCCAGAGATGATCCCCTCCATTTTGCTGTCGCCTTGTTTAAAAAGCATACCGATCTCTTTGGCGATTTTCCGTTTGCTAGCACTCAGTTCAGCACTTCCCGAGTCAAACAAGATATCATCACGAATCGTGATCAGCAGGCCATCGTTTGCGTATCTTGTACTCAACTTCGCTTCTAAATGTTCGGTGGAAATGTAGCTATCCAGCTTTTTCTTGAAAGCTTCGAGTTGCATTTTATTCTGTTTTTCCAATGCTTTTTTAGAAGCTGCTGCTGATTTCTGCTTATCTTGAGCTGCCATGGCTTTTTCGATCGCGTCAGCACTGATGTTAGTCGGGTCTTTGCTTTTTGCGACATGTGCCTGATTTCCAGCAGCACCTTCGTCCACGATTTTTTTAAACGCATTTCCCATTTGTTCGAATTTTTTCGCATCGATCGAGCTGGTTGCAAATAAAACAATAAAAAGAGCTAAAAGCAATGTCAGTAAATCACTGTACGGGAGCAGCCATGATTCGTCCACATGTTCCTCAGAGTGTTTCTTGCGACGCCTCACTGCTGACCGCCTCCATTTGTTTCGTTTTTTCTCCGTCTCCATTTAGCAGCGCATCCTTTTCTTGTGGACTTAAGAATGACAATAACCGTTCTTCTATCATTCGCGGTGCATTCCTTTCCTGCAGCGCGACAACGCCTTCAATGATCATATAACGCTTATGCGCTTCCTGACGTGATTTTATCCGTAATTTATTCGCAAACGGATTCCAAAGTACGTAACCCGTAAAGATACCGAAAATCGTACATACGAATGCTGCCGCGATCGCCTCGCTCAGCTTATCCGGATTGGACATCTGCCCCATCGCATGGATAAGTCCCATCGCCGCCCCGAGCACTCCAAGGGTCGGTGCATAAGATCCTGCTGACGCAAAGATCTTCGCGTAGTTTTCATGTCGTTCTTCCATCGAGGAAACTTCTTCTTCCATCGTTTCACGCAGAAATTCCGGCGAAGACTGGCCATCAACAACTAAACGCAGTCCGCGACGTAGAAACTTATCCGGGATCTCGTCGACTTCTTCTTCCAAAGCAAGTACACCGCTTCGTCTGATCGTATCCGCATATTCCTTGAATGTTCGCAAGACTTCGATTTTACTTGGGCCGCTTTCGGTCGTGAACAACACTTTGAAAAGCTGCGGAACTCTTTTCACATCATTCCACGGATGTGCCATCAAAACACTCGTGATCGTTCCTAAAATGATAACAATCAAGGCTTCGGCACTAAACAGCATCGCCAGCGAGATGTGCTGGATCAAAAATGATCCGGCAATGACGATGACCGCAAGAATCAACCCAATAATCGTTGTTATTTCCATATTCTATCCCTTCTTTCTGTTTTATCGGACTAATTCCACTTCGTTCAGCCAAAATGCCATCAGTTCTTTTTCGATGTCCGGCAAGTTCACGAAAAACGCTTTCGCACTTGCTTCCCCGACAAATGCCTGACATTGGTAAAGCGACTCATCCGTTTTTTTGATACCGATGAAATAAAAATTTTCTAGTCTTCCCAGCAGGACGATTTTTTCCCCAATCTCATACCCACTCGTCTGTTTGATTTCAAACTGATTCGGCAGAAAAACCTGTTCCTGTTTTTCCAGCCGCAGGATCTGCTCAGCTAATCCCGGTTTGTCTTCAAAAAAAGTTAAACGTTTGATACTTTCTTCTCTCGTCATTTCATTCACCCCTTATAGTTTTATGTAAAAAAAGTTTTCTAGTAGCGCAAAACCATAACTTGCCGGATTCAATATTTGTTCAGATCCACCTAAAAATAAGATCCCGCCTTTGCGAAGCGACGCTGCAAACCCTCTGTATATTGCATCTTTTCCTTCAGCGGTAAAGTAGATCAAGACATTTCGACAGACGATCAGATCCACATGTTTTTCATACTCGTCATTTAAAAGATCATGACGTTTGAAGCGAATCGCTTGCCGATATTGTTTCAATATCTCATAAGTACCATCTGGATGTTTATCGAAATACTGCTCTTTCTCTTCCGGTGTCAGCTCTTCCAGCTGCCGCGGCGAATACCTGCCGATCACAGCTCGTTTCAAGATCGCCGGTTCGATATCAGTGGCGACGATCTCATAGTTCTGCCGATTCATGCAACGGTTCATCAAAATCGATAGTGTGTAAGGCTCTTCCCCGGAAGAACAAGCAGCACTCCAGATCTTGATCCTCCCCCGCGTCTCTTCCGCGAGCTTTGGAATGATTGCTTCTTCCAATTGCAGCCATTTCTGCCGATTGCGGAAAAAGGCGGAAACATTGATCGTGATCAGACTAATAAAATCATCCAGCAGCTGCGAATTATGTTTTAACTGGTTAAAAAACTCCCCAAATGTTTGAAACCCTTTTTTTGTCAAAAATGACAAGATCCTTCTTTTCATCTGTGTTTCTTTATATAGATGCAAACTAAGTCCAAACTCTTTTTTGATTGCGCGGATAAAAAAATAATAATCTTTTTCTAAATTGGGGATCATGCTTAGCCCCTCCCTTTTTTATTTCAGATTAGTTTCTAAGTAGTCCGCTTGATTCTTTATCGTAAACTGTATCAAACATCTTGATGATATTGCTCGATGCTTGGACCATGCGCTGATTATCCATCAGTTCCACCATTTCCGTGCTCATATCCACATTAGAAGATTCTAGCACACCATTTTGGATCAGCGCCCTGCCAGCAGGAAGCCCTTGAATCGTTCCTGTCTTGAGTGTCAGTTGTCCTAATCCGTTTTTTTCGAGATTACCTCGCTGATCAGCTGCAATAAATTTAGTTTGTAGTTTGCCAAGCAGTTCATTAGTGTCCGCACGGCGAATATTTCCGGCTGTGTCGACAGTGATCTTCGTCTGTGCTCCCACTTGAATCGCCGTACCGTTTTCAGCCAGCAGATTAGCACCGTCGCTTGTTTTCAAGAAACCATTCTGGTCGGAATAGAAAGAACCGCCTCGTGTCAAAAAGGTTTCGCCGTCCTTACCAGCAACGAAGAAACTACTGCCGGCTTCCGAGTCGGCATCATGGAGAAAGAAATCCAGATCGCGGCCAGTAACTTGCATGGAGCCCTGTTTCAAGTTGACGAATGTCTGATTCGGATGCACGGCATAATCGACACTGCCGATCGTTTTCGCACTATCTGCCTGATTAAACTGTACTTGCTTGCGCGACATCGCTTGGCTCGTCAGCTGGTCGAATTTAAAGCCGGCCGTTTCACTATTGGCGATGTTATTGGAATGCACGTCGAGGTGCTTCATGTAGTTCATCATTCCAGCTGCGCCGATATAAAGTCCTTTCATACCTCATTACCTCCCTTGTGGTCTGTTTCCAACAAGCGATCTGTAACCCAGCGTTCACTTGGCATATGGATATGCTCGGAAATAGTTTGTCCGTCTGTGACCCACAGAATCGGCTGCGTTAATTCTTGCGTAAAGCGGTAGTAATTTCCTAATAGCGCTGTTTCATCTAATTTAGTAACAATAAAACCGTCTATCGGAATATTTTCGAGTTTGCCTAGTATCAATTGAATGTCAGCAGTACTACTATTGGCGTTAAATACGAAGCACGTAAGGTCAGGTTGAATGATCTGATAATAAGCATCTAATTCTGCAATCGTTTCTGCGTCGAAATAATTTCTGCCAACTGTATCAATCAAAATATGGTCGACGCCGCTGACAAAAGTAAGATAATCGATTGCTTCTTTCAGCTCTTCCGGACTCTTTGCCACGATCAGCTCTGCTTCCAGTTTATCGGCATAGCCTTGAAACTGCTCGACGGCACCGGATCGGAAGGTATCAGTCGTAATGAAGCCGACCGTTTCCCCTTGTTCTAGTAGCTGCCAGCCTAGTTTGACTAATGTCGTCGTTTTTCCTACGCCTGTCTGTCCAATCAGCGAAATGATCCGTTGTTGCTTTAGTATGACGGGCCGATAAGGCGGGATCGATTTTCCGATCGCTAATCTCAGCCACGGCAGATAGTCGTCTTCGTGCAGACTTTCGACTGCTCCTAATTCTTTTTGGACTTGTTTGATAAAGCGGGGATGATAACTGCTATCGATTCCGATCTTTTTCAAGAAACGGACAAAACCGCTGCTGGCTATGCGTTCTTGATATAATTTTTCGGACAGTTGTTTGTTTGCTGCTGCCAGTTCTGCCCGTAGTGATTCGAAATCTGCCTGGGTGATCTTTTTTTCTTCTAAAAGCGGCGTTGACTGAGCAAGTTCTGCTCCTGCTGCCAGCATTTCCAACAGTTTTTCCTTTTTGAGCAACATCGCATCTTTCGGCCGCTCCCGCAGGATCTTTTCTTCTAACCTTTCGGCAAAATCCTGTCTGCCGTCCGCAATGGAGACTTGCTTCGTGATGACTGCTGTCACTTCGTATTGCTTTTTGAAAATACCAAGCCGGCGAACACGTTCATCTGTGATTTTATAAGGTCCGCTAGAAGCTTCACGAATTTTTTTATGCAGTTCTTTTTTCGTTTCTGCTTTAAATACTTCGATTTTCTCGATCAGCTGATTTGTCATTTTTATCCACCACCTTGCGCACCGTCAATCAGTGCAATTTGTTCTACTTCCGTTTCTGGGGAAAGCTCGCTGATCGCGAGTACCGGGATATCGATCTGATATCTTTCCAAAACACGGACAAAGCCGAAGCGAAAGTCTTTTCGTCTTGTGAGAACAACTGGTTCGCGGCCAGTAAGTTGTGCTTTTTGGATCGTTTCTTTGATTTTCTGCATAACAGGGATCTCTTTTTCCAGCTCCCAATTGAGCGCGTAACCGTAATAGGGAGTGGTGACGATCTCGGTATCGAGTTCGATCGAGTCTTGCAGTAGCAAAGCGTATATTTTGCCGTCCTGATTCTTCGCCTGCTCGCAGATGACTTTCGAGATCCGTTCGCGAACGAAAGAAGTGATTCCATCTAAATCATTTGGATAAATGGTCTGACCGTCGATAATCCCTTCGATGATAGTCGGCAGATCGCGGACGGAAATACCTTCTTTTAATAATTGTTTCAATACGCCTTGGATAAGGGAATAATCGATTTCCTTTTTCTTGATCTCATCAATGAGGATCTGATTATCATCTGCCAAACCATCGATCAGCTCTTTGATTTGCTGACGCATCAGGAGTTCATGCAGATTTTTGCGTAGTGCAACGTCTAAATGAGTGATAAGGATACTGAGCGGCTCAAGTACTTGGTAGTTTTTGAGCTGTGCATCTTCCAGTTCCCCTGGCAAGATCCAGTAACCGTCTTCACCGAAAATCGGATCTTTCGTCGGTTCTGCGTTGAGGTCGACCATCACACCCGGAGTTTTAAGAGCAAGTAAATGTCCCGCTTTTAAAATCCCTTCCGCAATCGGCACGCCTTTGATCTTGATCACATATTTACCGCGCGGCCGATAACTGGTATTATCTTTAAAATTGATGCCGGGGACGCCGATTCCAAGATCCTGCATGATCGACTTCCGCATCAGGATAACCTTATCTTTCGCCGTTTCGCCATTGATTTTTTGTTTAACCAATGCAGCAATATTCAATCCAAGTTCTACCACGACTGGATATTTTTCCTGCGCAGCACCGAATGCTTGATTCTGTTCTTCTTCGGCTGCTTTGGATTCGGCTTTTAGCTGTGCCATTTCCATATCTGCTTCCAACCGCTTTTTCTTGCTCAATGCTGATTGTGTACGGAAGCCAAGTACGCCAAGCGCTCCACCGATCAGTAAGAACGGGAATGTCGGCAGCGGGCTGAATATCCCCATGAGAATAAACATTGCCGCCAGCGTGTAAACCACGATCGCGTTCTGCATCAATTCTTTGAAAATGCCGACCGCAACGTTATCCTCTTCGCCGTCAAATACTCGCGTTACGATCACACCCGTTGACATCGCCATTAAAAGCGAACCAATCTGGCTGACGATTCCATCCCCGATCGTAAGCTCTGTATATTTCACTACCGCATCGCCGAAAGAGAGATTTCCTTGGACCATACCGACAATCAGACCGAAGACGATATTGACAACCGCAAGCAAAACTGTAAATAGCACATCGCCCTTTACAAATTTACCGGCACCATCCATCGCACCGTAAAATTCCGTCTGCATATTGAGATCCGAACGCTTCTGCCTTGCTTCCACTTCTGTGATCAGCCGCTGATTGAGATCCGCATCGATCGCCATTTGTTTCCCCGGAAGCGCATCTAAGGTAAAACGCGCCGCCACTTCTGCAGTACGGGAGGAACCATTCGCCACGATAAATTGGAAAACGATCAAAATGATAAAGATAACGATTCCGACTACGAAATTATTACCGATCACAAAGTTCCCAAACTGCTTGATGACTTGTCCCGGATCGCCAGTTGTTAAGATCGCCCTTGTTGTTGAAATATTGATAGAAACACGAAATATCCCCATTAGTAACAGTAATGTCGGGAAAGATTTTAATTCCGCCCAGTCTCTGATCGTTGTAGCTCTCATATATACCAAAACAGCCACTGCCAAAATCGTGACCAAAACAAGGTCGATCACAATTGGTGGCAATGGTAGGATAAGCGCGATCACAAACGATACCGCAACTAATATGGCAAAATATTTCTTCAATGTCCCTAAATTTCCCATTCAGTAATCCTCTTTCTCTCAAGCCTATTTCTCAAAACGAGAGTTGCTCTTTATCCATCAGTTCTTTCATTATTTCGATCACCGCAGCGTACAGATCTTCTTGGATGTATTCTTCTTCGTTCGTCGAATAATAGATCATCCGCGCTACTTGTCTATTCGTGATCATCGGGATCCCGTCCGTTTCTGCGATTTGCCGAATGAACAAAGCCAGCTCATCTTCTCCCTTAGCAAGCAGCTTCGGCGCATGATCCTTTCCTTTGTCATAACGCATCACGACGGAAATGTGTGTCGGGTTGTTGACGACAAAAGTCGCATCCAGCATTTTCTTGGTGATCGCCCCCTGTAGCAGTCCTCTAGCAATACTCCGCTGCCGCTGCTTCACTTCCGGACGACCCTCTGAATCTTTCATTTCTTCTTTGATATCCTGCTTCGACATCCGCAGCCCTTTTTTATATTCATAGCGCTGATACAGAAAATCGAGCAGCCCGATCACGACAATAATTAGAAAAAGTGCTAAAAACTCATTTTTGAATAACTGCAAAATCTGCCGAAGCGAGTAAAGCCAATTTTGACCGGTAAAGCTGATCAACGTCTGCAAATGACTTTGGAAACCTTTATAGGCAACCGCCGAAAGCAATGTTATCAAGAGGAGTGCCTTGACCACTTCCACGATTCCTTTTACGCTGAAGACCCGCTTGAAGTAATTAGCCGGATTGAGTCGTTTGAACTGCGGTTTGATCGACTTCGCAGAAAACAAGAAACCAACCTGGACCGCGTAATTCAAGATCCCGATCACTAAGACCATCACCATCACAGGCAGCAATACTTTCCCAAACTGCAAGATGAAAAATAAGGAATAGCTGGAAGCATTGCCGAGAGTTGGCGGCTGTTCCAAGAGCGCTTTGAATGCAGTGACCATGTTGCCGATCCACCACTTGCCAAAAAAGAAAATCATCCCCGCAACGATCAATAGCGAAAACGCATTATTCAGCTCTTTGCTCTTCGCAACATTGCCTTCCTCTCTGGCCTTTTTGATACGGCGAGGCGTTGGTTTTTCGGTTTTATTATCCTTCGCCATCTACAACGCCTCCCCTAGTTCTTGAGTAAACTATCAAAAAATGAGATATAATGCTGGATCATATCATTTGTCAGATGTCGAAACACCGTACTGATGACCGGAACCGCACATGCCAGAATAAAAATCCCCAGCGTGATCTTGACCATAAACGCATTCATGAAAATATTGATTTGCGGTGCACTTTTAGAAATAAACGCTAAAATGATATTGACGATAAAAATGCTTCCCATGATCGGTAGCGCGAGCGAGACCGCTGAAGTAAGCGCAAAAGCAAGCGTGGCGATCAGCAGGCGGATAAAGCCTTGCTCAAACAATATCTGGATCGAGGCAGTAAACTGAAAGGATTTAAGTAAGTAAAACATCAGGTAATCCAGCCCCTGTAAAGAAAGAAAAACAATCACAAAAAATGTATCTAAAATGGCAGCTGTAATCGAGTTTTGTGTGCCATAAGATGGATCAATCAAATTGACTTGCGAAAATCCTAGATCATAATCGATCATAAAGCCCGCCATTTTAGGAACCAGCGCGATCATTTCGATCAATTTCGCTAAAGCAAGTCCGAAAACGACCTCCGCAGAAACACGGATCAATAAATCTGTCAGCGTGTGGATATTGCCGACTTTCACCATTCCTGCTACCGGAAAAGAAAGCGCCAATCCGAAAATAACCTTCACGCTGTTAGGAATTGCGGTACTTTTTAATAAAGGAAAAAAATAAATAAAACTTGCGATCCGGCTAAATGCAATAACGGTTGCCAATAAAAACTGAAATTCCATGTTTACACCTGAATCATAGTGGGTATTTTAGCAAAGATACTGACGATGAGATCCGTCATATGTCCAAACATCCAAGGGCCAAGAATAAACAGCGCCACCACAAACGCAATGATTTTCGGTAAAAATGTCAGCGATTGATCTTGAATCTGCATCATCGCCATAATGATCGCAACTAAGATCACGACGACAAGGCAGACGATCGAAACTGGTAAGATGATCGTCAAACCGCTGTAAAAGAACTTTTGGAACACTTCCATGACTGGCGTTAAATTCATTGCATTCTCCCTCTAAAAGTGAATTGTCTGAAACATCATATTCGTTATCAAGCCGTACCCGCCGATAAAAATAAAGACGAGGATCTTAAAAGGCAAACTGATCGTCATTGGCGGCACCATCATCATCCCTAAATACATCAAGAGCGTACTTACGACCAGATCAATAAAGACAAAGGCCAGATAGATAAACATTCCGGTCAAAAATCCTTGCGTGATCTGCGTCAGAATAAATGCCGGCATCAATGCCATTAGCGAAGCATCTTCTTTTTTCGCCACCGCTTTTTTGCCCTCTGCCTTGAGCATCATGTTTATGTCATGCCGATATGTATTTTTAGCAATATACGTCGTTAAGATCGGCTGCGTCTCTTTCCATACTTTCGAGGCCTTCCACTCTTCCTTTTGCCCCGGCTTCCACACATCTTGATACCATTCATTCGCAACAGGCTGCATCATAAAAATAGCTAAAAAAAGTGCTAATCCCACGAGAACCTGATTAGGCGGCAAGTTAGTCGCGCCAAGCCCCTGTCTCGTCAAACCTAAAACGATGATGCAGTAAGTAAAATGAGTAAACATCAAAACGATCGATGCCGAAAGTGATAACAAAGTAACAATCAAGAACAAGCTGACATTCGAGTTGACGCCACTCGTTCCGTTTATTGAAAAATCATTTAGAAATCCAGCCGCTTCTGCATAACGCAACGGATAACAAACGAGTAATAAAAATACAAATGAAAAAACAAAGGAGAATTTAAAAACAGTCCCAGAACTCACTTTAGACATTTACCTTACGCTCCTCTTTCGATAACATTTCCGAAAATTTTTCATCTGTATTTGCTTTATTAGTTAACGGTGTTGTTTGGACGTTATTATTGGAAATAACTGTCATCACCTTTTGTCCCTCGACTTCGAGAAGAAGTACTTTCAATTGATTCGACACATATAACGTGTCTTGCAGCAAGATCTTGCCGTTTTCGCTTTTGCGTAAACGAGCGGATTGCCTATTTTTTTTAACCAAGAAGTAGGAGATCCCTGCGAGCGCCCCTAAAACGACTAAAATTTTAATTAGTGAAAAAATATATCCATCCATGTGTATTGGTTTTCGCACCTTCACCCCTTCATTTTTCAAAAAAATAGATTTTTATACCTGCAATATAAAATTTTACACCAATTTCAAAAAAAATCTATAGTTTTTTAAAAAATAAAAAAATGAGTTTCCCTAAAATCGCCTCATAAGAAGCGCTTTCGCATTTTTATTTTTTTTGTAAAGGAAAAATGATACTTGTGACCTAATGCTTTTTTACCATGCGCCCCGTTAGAAACATTGTGATTACTTTACACTGACGCCAGTTATTGCTATTATATAGACAAGCAGCAATGGGTTTAATAAAAACATAAGAGAGGTTTGTGATTAGATGCCTAAAACAGAAATCAAAAATATACTAGCTGAAATCAAAAAACAAGCAGATTCTCAATCGGAAAATTCCATTAAAACGATAAAAAATGAAGCTAAAAAACAAAACATAGATGTTGATAGTGCTGTAGAAATCTACGAACAGCTCGTTGATTTTTATAAAAAAGTCGAAGAAAAAGGTGGAATAGAAAAATATATCCACTCTGACTTGAGCTGGA
The DNA here is from genome assembly GCF_000148995.1 of Listeria grayi DSM 20601. Taxonomy (GTDB): domain Bacteria; phylum Bacillota; class Bacilli; order Lactobacillales; family Listeriaceae; genus Listeria; species Listeria grayi. The sequence goes on along the minus strand of NZ_GL538352.1, from coordinate 191,888 downwards.
TGAAAATCGAATTAGAGCTGCTTTACTCTTGCTATCAGTTGGCAATCTCTCATGACATGAAAGTCCTGGACGTTTCTGAAATGCTGAGTCTAAACGATCTACACATCTTTCCGAAAACACCAAGTCAGCTACAGAACACCTATTATAAATTAAAAAAAGAGCTCATTACCTTCGAAGATATCGTGAAAAGCAAGCCGGGAAGAAAGCGAAAACCAAAAGCAAGTTCCAATGCACAAGGAAAAACCAACATCTTCGGCCGTGCGGTCAGTACAGAACCTGCCACCTCGATGCGCGAAAAGATCAGCTTCAATAAAAACAAAGAGAAGAATCTGTTCGACTTATTATCGGGCGTGAAAAGCAATGTGCAACTTCTAAGCGAGCAACAAGGCGAAGATAACAACGTGTATGACTTACTGAAGAGCATTTATTCCTTGTCCTCCTTAGCCGTTCAAAAAGAAGAACTAGATCGTAAATATCAAGAGTTACTTGCTAAAAACAAAGAACTAGAACAAGAAAACTTCCAGCTACGACAGGAAAATGAAAACAATGCAGAAACGTACCAAATATTGCTCCAAGATCTAGGTTCTTTCCTTTATGCGACCGAATTGGAACAGATCCAAGCATTGCCATTATTTACCCAAGAAACGATCGTCAAGCTCAACCAGTTAGGATTTTCGAGAAATAATCAAGAGCACGTTTAAGAAGTGAGGTGCAAGAAAATGTATGTGGAAATCTATGTCGTTGGCGGAGAATCGATCCGCTTAGACGAAGACGCTAAAATCAATGGTGTCCCCATTCAGCAACTGACAAAACAAGCACTCAAAGAAAGTTTCAACGACAAGGCAGTCGAACTTACCAAATTTGATTTAAGCTATGTGGTCAACACCGCATTGATCACTTGGTATTTGATTGGCGACGGTATTCATTAAAAAAAGCGTAAACTCTATTTTCCTCATAGAGTTTACGCTTTTTTTAACTACTGATCTTAAATCCTTTTACTTCCGATATCGTTACCAGCAACTGAAGATGACCTTTCCTTTTACTGAATAAAACTTGCAAATACTTCCTCATCCATGATCCACATCTTTTTACCCTGTATCGCAATAATGCCTTCTTTCTGCATCCGGCTCAATTCCCGCGATAACGAGGGGCGCGTGATATCCAAATAGTCTGCAACCTCTTCCCTTGTCTCCGTAAGTAAGATACTTACATCTGACAACTGCCTGTTCACAAGATAATTCACGATTTTAGCACGAACAGAGGTTTCGGAAACCATTTTCACTTTTTCCCCGATATATTCAAACTTTTCGGAAATACTTTTTAAAAGATTTATTAATAATTGATTTTGCAGCTCGACATCCAACGTTTTCATGCTCTCCGGATCAAAATGACCGATCTCGATCACTTTGGTCTGTTTTAACGCCAATCCATACTCCCAAAATGGATTACGATTGGAAGCAAAATAAACATCACCAATGATTTTTCCTTTTTCTACAATACTTTTTCCCAAGATCCGTTTTCCATTTAGCGTATCTTTGGCAATCGTCACATTTCCATTTATTAAAAGAAACAGTTTGGCAGGTTCGCTTGTATAAAATAAGATCTCATTACTTTGATAGTTCAATTCATGTATCGTAATTGTTTCTATGAATTCAGCGAACTGTGTTGCTGTTAAATCTTGACATAACTCACTCTCTTTCACTGCTTGAAGAATGTCCATGTTCTTCGCTCCTTAGAAAAAATAGCTTTTCCTAAATAGTAGACTGGACTTCTTCAAATAGCAACTAATCCACCGCAACAATTTTCCCGTTCTCAAACTGCATTTTTGGGAAAGCCGTGCCTAAAATTTGATTTTGCGGGATCGCTGCTTCAATACGTTCTATATCTGTAGACGTCAATGATAACTCACTAGCATCCATAACTGCTTGCAGACGGCTTCGTTTTGTCATCCCAATAATTGGTAGAATAGCTGCTCCTTTTGCCATTACCCAGGCAATCGCAAGGTTCGCAACGCTTACTCCCTTTTCATCCGCAATTATCCGAAGACGTTCTACTAATTTTAGATTACCTCTGATATTTTCTGATTTAAAAAGCGAGATATGCGTATTATAATTGTTGGCTTCGCTAGAAAATGTACCGGTCAATAAACCTTGTGCCAGCACCCCAAACGCAATGATCTCTGTCTGATTTTCCCTCGCAGCCGGCATAAGTTCTGCTTCGATTTCTCGGTTGAATAATGAATAATTCGACTCCAAATACGAAATATGATGCATCTTTTCTGCGCGATTCAATGTTTCTACATCCACTTGTGTCAAACCGATCTTCTTAACATATCCACCCTCCACAAGTTCACTGATCGCACCGATCGTTTCTTCCACTGGGATAGCCAGATCAATACGACTTGGCATAAACACATCAACATAATCCAATTTCATTCGCCGTAAAGAATGCGTCAAATAATTCTTGATTCGATCCGGGTGCACATCTAGACCATATATCGCTCCTTCCGGTGACATCAATGCCCCAAATTTCAGAGCAACTTCATAACGACTACGCTCAATTCCATGCAACGCCTTACCAAGAGTCATCTCACTCCCACCACTATTATAAAAATCTGCCGTATCCAGCAGCGGAATCCCGCGCTCCATCGCTTCATGGATCAGCGCGATCGATTCAGTATCATCCATCCCTTTTCGCCCCATCCCACTACAACCGATGCCGATTTTCACTCTTGATTGATTCATTTTCTGCACCCCTTAATATTAGTTTTAAAATATAATTGTAGCCCATCAGCGGTGCTGCGTCGGTAACCGGTGTTACAAACAAGAGAATTTTCATTTCCTAACATCAGCCTCGGCCACACAACTCGGCAGTGACTTCCGGCCCTTTATTCACGTGCCAAGCAATCTTGTGATCCAAGTATTTTTGCGTTGCTTGTATTTCCTCTAACTCAGCTGTGATTTTTTTCTTTGCATTATATAAAATATCGATAATATCTGCTTCCGCCATCTCGCCATTAAACATTGTCTTTAAATCCTTGATCGGAACGCCAGCCTGCCGAAAATAAGATAATTGTTGCAATTGCCAAACTTCCTCATCGCTGAAATTGCGAATACCATTTTCCTCTCGAGAAATGCGAAGTAAACCAGCCTTTTCATAGTATCTTATTGTATAAGCATTGATCCCCGTTTTTGTCACGACTTCTTTCATTAACACAAATATCCCTCCTCCACTTAGAGTTAGTCTAACCCACCCTCATTTCTTTTGTCAATCGTTCTCATATCCAGAAAAGATTCATCGCTTGACTTAGAGTAACTCTAACAATTTACACTTAGTTTTGTAATCACGATTACAAATCTATGAATGAAAAGGTGATAGAAAATGGAAAAAAAGTATGGTTTATTACTGGTTCTTCACGCGGACTTGGCAATAGTATTGCCCGTTCAGCCTTAGAAGACGGAAATCTTGTAGTTGCGACCGCTCGTAATCCAGAGGCATTGGAAGCTCTTGTTCAGAAATACGGAGAAAATGTGCTTCCTATTGCACTAGATGTGACAAAAATCGAACAGGTACAAGCAGCAATCAGCAAAACAATGGAAAAATTCGGTCGAATCGATGTCGTTGTGAACAATGCCGGATATGGCAACATCGGATCGATAGAAGAAACAACCTATGAAGATTTTCGTGCACAAGTTGAAACAGATCTATGGGGCACAATAAACGTGACAAAAGAAATCATTCCTATTTTCCGAAAACAGCGCTCTGGTCATGTTATTCAAATCTCCTCCATCGGGGGAAGAAAAGGCGGTCCGGGTTTAGGAGCCTATCAAGTATCCAAATTTGGCGTCGAAGGCCTTTCAGAAGTTTTAAACACAGAAGCAAGTTCTTTCGGTGTGAAAGTGACCATTATCGAACCGGGAGCAATCCGGACTGATTGGGCAGGCTCTTCCATGGTCAAACATGAAGTACTCGATGATTATAAAAATACCGTCGGAGCATTATCAGATTATCTGGAAACACATACCGGATCTGAGATCGGCAGCCCTGATAAAATGGCAGATGTGATTGTAGAAGTCACTAAAGCAACAGCCCCACCGCTTCGCCTTCCTTTAGGAACAGATGCTTACGCAATCGCATTAGAAAATGATTTGGGACGCATTGAAGAATTGAAAAAATGGAAAAATTTCAGTGAATCAGTTTCTTTTGATTAAAAGGAGGAATATAGATGCAACCATTTAAAGATAAAATAGCGTTTATTACCGGTGGTGGTAGTGGTATGGGCGCAGCTACTGCAAAGCTGTTAGCTGAAAGAGGTGCTAAAGTAGCCATTTTCGGAAGACGCAAAGAAAAATTAGATCAAGTCGTTTTTGAAATCGAAGCAGCGGGCGGAATAGCGATTGCCATTCCAGGAGATGTCAGTATCCCCTCTGATTTAGAGAAGGCAATCAAGACCGTTGTTGATAACTTTGGTACCTTACATTACGCTGTAAATAATGCAGGCATGCGCGGATACAAAGAAAAAATCGCCAATATGACAATTGAACAATGGGACCAAGTTATCCGCGTCAATCTCTCCAGCCTTTTTTACAGTATGAAATATGAAATTCCAGAGATCCTTAAAGCTGGCGGCGCAATCGTAAATATCTCTAGTGTTTTTGCAGATCGCGGCGGCCCCACTCCAGATTACTCTAGTGCCAAACATGCGATTAGAGGGCTTACCCGAACAGCTACTATTGATTACGGCGCACAAGGATCACGTGTCAATGAACTGCAACCCGGGGTAATCGATACAGAAATGACACAAGCAGATCTAAAAGGAACAGAAGCAGTAGCAAAAACCGGCATTCCCCTAAAACGAATTAGCCAAGGCGAAGAAATCGCAAAAGCTGTGGCATTTCTTCTTTCCGAGGAAGCTTCCTACATTACCGGCGCCAGTCTAGCAGTTGATGGAGGATTTTTAGCGTAATGCTATGATTTAACAACCAAATCCGTTCTTAATTGAAGAACGGATTTGGTTGTTTTGATTATTATGAAAAATTTTTATCAGTAAAATCCGCAATTTTATGAAGCTTCTTTCCGAATACTATTATTAAGGTAAACTAGGCATAAATGAAAATTAAGACCTCTACTATTTTTCGAAGTAGGGGTCTTTTTAAAATAAAAACCCCACCGAAGCGAGGTTTATTTTATTCAAATTCTGAAACACGTTCAATAAATGGTTTTCCATCTACTTTTACCTTTGTCCGGTTTAGGTTTAGGCTTTGATTTCGGAGCTGGTTTCGCATTTCCTCCGCCCGATACAGGTGCCCGTCCTACCCCGCCACCCGGTGAAGGTGCGCTACCGTCTGTTTGATTTGTTGCTGGGCTTGCAGTTTGTTCTTTTGCTATTGCCACCGTTGCCGGAACACTTACAGAAAATAACATTAAACTAGCTGCTAGTATGTACATAAGATGCTTTAATTGCATTTGTTTGCGCTCTTTTCTTCGTTGAATTCTCATTTTACACTATCTTTTAATAAATGTCTGTGGAGATTTTGTGAGGATTTGAAGTGGCAAAGTGACGATTTATTGCATAAATCGTTTTCTAAAAAAACACCAATGATGAGAGTTTATTAGACTAAATAAATAGTCTATCCCTTCTATATCCAAGCTATTTACTTAAAGTCGGCTTCTATCTAGAGCATGAAAAACATCCCGCTCCCGCATTTAGAAATGCGCATGTAAAAAGACTTGCTGCTAACCTGCCACCATTAATACGTACAAAACCTGTAAGTCTGTCAAACATTTATAAAACTAATTTCTAAACGCAACGCTTATTTCTACATAAAAAAAGACCCTCGAACGAAAATCCGTTTAAGGGTTTAAAAAGGGAGTTTAAGGTAAGAAAAGACAATACATTACTAAAAAGGGAGAAAAAGTAATGGAATGTCATTGCTTATGCTTATAGATACCCCGGCTTTTTTTCTTTAAAACCTATTTTGTAATTTTTTTTATTAAAAAGATATTACAAAATACATTTTCTTGCAATATTATACAAGAAACTGCGGGATGGCGCGGTTTTTAAATTACTTTAAAATAAAGATTTTTTTTGTTTGATAACGTTTAAGAGCGTCAATACCCACGCTGCTATAAAACAGACTCCTCCAAGTGGCGTTATTGCACCTAATAGCTTGATGTGACTGATTGCTAACACATATAAGCTTCCTGAGAAAAGAACGATTCCCAAACTAAATAGCAAGCTTGCTGTAGCTAAAAAACGTTGGTCTTTTCGATCGCCTAATAGTCCAAGAAATAGCAGTGCTAGCGCGTGGTACATTTGATAATGTACCGCTGTTTCCCAAGTTGCCTGATAGCTTCCGAGGATCGGTTTTAAGGCATGCGCGCCGAAAGCTCCTAACGCTACAGCAAGGCCGGCGAAAATAACGCCGCAAATCAATGTTTTCTTCATGTTTACCTCCTAAAAATCCAAAAGCGAGTCGCCATTTGCTCCGTCATCCAGTTCGATTTTTTTACCGTCAAGCGGAACGGTATTCGTAGTCTGCGAAGTTTCACCAGTCATTTTTTCCAACATGATCTGCTCCGAAGTCGTATCTTTGGCAGTTCCTTCAATCACTTCGATCAAAACTGCTAAGCCATGAAGATGCATCGCTCTATCTTTGGCTGTGGAAGCATTTTTGGCTAGCTGCAGTTCTATTTCCATTTTTTTGAAAAGTGTTTGTTCTGAAATATCCACGCTTACAATCCTTTCTGTTCGATTTGTTTGATCACGCGTGCAGGATTCCCTACTAAGACTACATTATCAGGAAAGCTTTTGGTGACGACCGCCCCGGCGCCTACAACCACATTATTTCCTAATGTAACACCTGGATTAATGACCGCACGGCCGCCGATCCAGACATTATCACCGATCGTGACCGGCTGTCCAAGTTCTAAACCGCTGTTGCGTTCCGCAGGATCAAGCGGGTGTGTCGCTGTATAAATATGTACACCCGGAGCAAGCATGCAGTTATCGCCGATGTTGACTTCGCAGACATCTAAGATCACACAATCAAAATTAGCATAAAAATTTTCGCCGACATAAATATTGTCACCATAATCTGTATGGAAATTCGGTTCGATATAGACATTCTCTTTCGTTCCGCCTAATAGTCGTTTGATAACGTTGGTACGTATATTTTTATCGAGCGTATCATTGATCTCGCGGCAAAATTTACGTGCTCGATGTCTCCCGTGAACCAATTCTTCTGCGCTTGGGTCATACATTTCTCCGGCAAGCATCTTTTCTTTTTCGGTTTTCATTGTAGCTCCCTCCTCCATTCGATTTTCATCTATTATTATAGCGAACTCTTTCCTATAAATATATATTTTCGATTTCAAAACAGCTGTTTATTTTTAAAAATAGTGGCGTGTCAGTGCAATTTCTGCCAAAAAATGCTATTCTAATCATGTAAAGAAAATTGGAGGGAATGGAATACAATGATAAAAATTATTGCTTCAGATATGGATGGGACGTTGCTTAATTCGGATATCGAGGTTTCTGAAGAGAACGTCAAAGCAATTGAAACTGCTCGTGCAGAAGGGATTCATTTTGTACTTTGTACCGGTCGCATGTATAAAGATGCGATGGAATTAAGTAAACGTGCCAAGCTTCATGCTCCTGCGATTTGCATGAATGGTGCGGAAATCCGCGACGAAAACGGCAAAGTTCTTTTGCAGCATACCATTGATAAAGATTTAGCACGGAAAACGTATAAAATTTTGATTGAACACGGACTTTATACAGAAATCTTTACAGAAATCGGGCCCATTACCACTAATAAAGCAACCGGAAAAGCCTTTATGATTGAAATGCAAAAAAAATTGCATCCTGAAGTAAGCTCCAATGAAATCTCTAAAAAAATCGAAGAACGGTTTGAAGCCAAAGATGTCCATGAAAGAAAAGATTCTGAAAAAATTTTTGCGAATGATGATCTGCATGTTTTCAAATTCATTGCTTTCTCTGCCGATGAATCAAAACTTGCTCAAGCGAAAAAACGCTTGATGGAAAGCAATTTGCTTGCCGTTTCCTCCTCAGGACATGAAAATATCGAGATCACACATACAGAAGCGCAAAAAGGTATCTCGCTACAATATTATGCAGAAAAAAGAGGCGTCACATTAGAAGAAACATTTGCGATCGGCGATAATAATAACGATATTTCGATGCTAAAAATGGCTGGCTATACCGTTGCAATGGGAAATGCAGAAGCGGATGTCAAAAAAGTTGCGAAATATACAACAAAAACAAATGATGAAAATGGCGTCGCAGCTGCGATTTACGAAATGCTTAAAAATAACCATTAATTTTCTGGAGGATTGATACACAATGACAATCAAAAAAACATTAACAGTAGCAGGTTCCGATTCCAGCGGTGGTGCTGGACTACAAGCTGATTTAAAAACATTTGAAGAATACGGGACATTCGGATTCAGCGCACTGACAACGATCGTAACGATGGACCCGGATAATAACTGGTCGCATAACGTGACACCGATCAATGCCGAATTAGTACGCGATCAATTAAAAACGATCCTTTCCGGTGGTCCGGTCGATGCCATGAAAACAGGTATGCTGGGATCTGTGGATATTATCAAAGCTACGCGTGAATATATCGACAAATTCCAATTGAAAAATGTCGTGATCGATCCGGTCATGGTATGTAAAGGCGAAGATGAACTTATCCAACCCGAAAATGCCGAGGCGATTCGTGATCTTTTGCTCCCTGTCGCAACCATCACAACGCCCAATCTTTTTGAAGCTGGACAATTATCCGGCTTAGGAAAATTGACGACGCTAGATGATATGAAAGAAGCTGCGAAAAAAATCCACGAACTTGGCGCGAAATATGTAGTCATCAAAGGCGGAAAAGCCCTTGAATCTGACAAAGCAATCGATTTACTGTATGATGGCTCAGAATTCACGATCTATGAAGTAGAAAAAGTGGCTTCTTCTTACAATCATGGTGCTGGATGTACATTTGCAGCAGCGATCACGGCTGGCCTTGCGAAAGGCGAAACAGTGGAAAATGCTGTTGCTAAAGCGAAGAAATTCGTCACTGCTGCGATCCAATCCGGTTTTGCACTAAACAGCTTCATCGGTCCTGTTTGGCACGGCGCTTACAACCATGCTGAGAATCGTTGATCATTCCGTAGAACCTACTCAAGGAGGAAACTTATTTTATGCAACAACCTAACAAAAAACAAGTACGTCCCGCTAGTCAGGAAAAAAATTATTTTTGGCCGATCATGATTTTCTCTTTTGTAGCGGTAGTCTTCATCTTGCTACTGTTCTTTTCACCGATCGGCTATCAAGGAAAAGTACATTTTGACTTAACGATCTTCCCGCGTATGAATGCGATTTTTAATAGCTTTACATTTGTCTTTCTGTTGATCGCACTTTGGGCTATTATCGTCAAAAAAAATATCAACATGCACCGCGGCTTTATCTTAGCTGCTTTCGTATCCACACTGTTTTTCTTAGTCTTTTATCTAACATTCCACTATCTATCCCCTGATACCAATACATTCGGTGGAACAGGAATCGTTAGACCGATTTATTTCTTTATTTTGATCACGCACAGTTTTCTGGCTGCTGTCGTGGTTCCACTGGCATTATTTTCGCTCGTATGGGGCTGGACGAACCAGATCACCAAACATAAAAAAATCGTTCACTGGACAATGCCGATCTGGCTTTATGTTAGCCTTACCGGCGTTATTGTGTACCTTTTCATGGCACCTTATTATTAATAAAAAAAGCTGTCCTTCATTGGACAGCTTTTTTAGCTACTTATTTTTTTTTCAGCCCGTTTTGGAAACTGTTTTTATTGTTTTGATGGAAGCCATCCGGCAAATTCCACAAGAACTGGCTCGTATACCGATCGACATATAGGTTTTCATGCAAGCCACTGTGGGTAATATTATTTCCTTTTACTAAACGCTGCTGATAATTGATTCGCGGAAAAATATTTTTAACATAGAAAACACTATCGACTCTCACTAATCCGTCAGAATCCGTTTTTCCCTGTTTCCCGGCAATCGCCAACATTTTGATGTCAGTCGGGATCTTATCTTTATTTTTCACCAGTGCTTGCAAGGCATCAGAACCCTTTTTCAGATCATGCGCAGCTGGATCTTTTTGCAATTTAAAGTAATCCGCTTTGTCGATTCCTTCGAAAGGTGAAGCGATCGCGACAAATTTATGGATCTTTGGATAACGTTTGCTTTTTGCCGGTGTATCTTCTAAATAGCTAAGCAGCGCCAAGCCGCCCATTGAATGGCCAACGACATTGACATTTTCTACATTATGTTTGACCCGTAGATAATGCATCACTTTATGCAACCAATTGGTTTGTTTTGCTAAACTAGCTCGGTTATCTTGGAAAAGAACTTGAATGGCAGAGTTGCCTTTATCTCCTGGCAACAGCGTACCGCTTACTTTTAATTTCCCAGATGTCAAAACAAGGATCCGCATCGCTGCATTGTTATCTTGGTAATCGTAACCTAAGCGATTGAGCATATGTCCAAAGGAATTGAACGTTCCCTTATAACCATGCATAAAGACCGTGGGTATGATCGTTTTTTTCTTACTTGAGGTTGTTTTTGCTTTATAATAAATCGCACTGCTACTTACGGAAGCTGTCAACAAAACAAGCATAGCTACCAATAAGGAACAGCGCGCCGCACCTTTCTTCAAAAAATCACTTCCTTACTTATGCGATTCAGCGGTATATATTTCCGAGATCCCTGCATCTGTTAATACCACGCCATGCAAAGCACCACCGAAAACTGCGCCGCCATCGATGTCGATCCTAGTTTTATCTTCCGAGATCCAAATATCGCTACTCCCGTTCTCATGCAGGCTTTGAACTGGTGTATGACCAAATACAAATGTTTTATCTGTATGATTCTCTCCAAACAAAAAAGGTTCTCTGATCCAAATAAGATCTTTGTCCGGAGTTTGACGCCAGTCGGCTAAGTCGAGATCCACGCCTGCATGTACAAAAAAGTAATCTTCTTTTTCATAATAAAAGGGGAGCGCTGCAATGAACGAAATATACGCCCCAGCTTCCTGATAAAGTGCATCGGCCAATTCTATCGGGGTCAATTCTTTTGTCAGTTTATCTGCTAGAAATGACTGGATCGTTTTAAGCCCGCCTTGGCTAGTATAATAATTCATTTTCTCTTCCGGATCTTGGAGCCAGTCCAGTAGCATTTGTTCGTGATTTCCTCGCAATACGATGGCATTATGCGTATCGACGAGCTGTTTTGCCACCTTCACTACACCGGCAGGGTCTTCACCGCGGTCGATCAGATCGCCGACAAAAACAAGCTGCTCATTTTCTACGTCCCAATTAGTCAGCATTTCTTTTAATAATGTCAGCTCTCCGTGTACATCTCCGATTGCAAAAATAGGTTGCACGGTCACTCGCTCCTCTTCTCTCTACAATTATTCTTCTAACTCATTCAATTTCTTTTCGATTTGTTTGATTTCTGTTTGCAGTGCATTCAAACGGACCTGGCTGGGATCAATAGAACCATTTTGAAATTGCGGATCTTCTAAGTTGCGGGTATCCGATAGTGCTTCTTGATACTCGCTGCGAAGTTCTACCAAACGTTCTTCTAATTCTTTTCTTGTTTCATCCATTGAAACACACCTCCATCAGTTTATAAAATTCCTTTTCCCCAAATTCATGCTTTCCAATCATCCAACGTTTTCCAAGCGGCTTCATTTATGGTATTTTAGATATAAAGCTACACTAAAAGAAGGAGTTGGTATTTGTGCTTTCAAACCGAGAGATTCGTCTCGCCGCTCGGCAGGCGCTTAAAGGGAAATGGGGGATCATGGTTGCCGCTGCCGTTATTTATTATTTGATTACGTTTGTCGGTAGTTTGATTCCTCTGATTGGGTGGCTGGCAGTTTTGATCTGTGGTGGCCCGCTTGTGACTGGTCTGATTTGGCTGGCGCTGGCGATCAGTAGAAATGAAGAACGGGACCTTGGTTACTTATTCAGCGGTTTCAAAGACTTCGGACGCACGTTGGCCGCATATCTGCTTATCTGCCTATTCACTTTTTTATGGTCCTTATTATTGTTGGTTCCTGGAATCATTAAATCGTACAGCTACTCGCAGACATTTTTCATCTTGCGCGATGATCCGAATATTTCCGCGTTAGATGCGATCACAGCCAGCAGAGAGATGATGGCTGGCTACAAAGGGAAATTATTCGGCTTGAGTTTATCGATCGGTGCTTGGTTACTGATCCCATATGCGTTGATATTTATTGGTATAACTACCGGTGTAGCTGCCAGCGTTGTTTATTCGGATAGCTATTCCGATTTTCCAGTCGTCTTTATCATTATCGGCTTTTTAGTCGCCGGCTTAGGTTATCTGGCATTTCTTGGCCTGTTGCTTTTCATCATTCCCTATTTGCTGATGGCACTTGCTGTTTTCTATGATGAACGCCAAATGCGAGTAGTGGATGATAGCGAAGGCTGGTCTGAAGACGATCCATTTTCAGAAGAAGAAACAGCGTCAAATCCATTCGATTCTTCGGACGATCGCTAGGAAAAGCACTTGGGGAAACTCAAGTGCTTTTTTAAATGCGGTAAGCTTGCACCTGTAGCTCTCTAAATAAGTTTCGTAAGGTTTGGACAGCCGCTTCGGTCTGATCGCTAGAAAGCTGTTTTAGGAGGCCGTCAAGCTGGTGGACGACCCAGAGGCGTGTATCTGTCATATTAAAGGTAGGCAGATGTCCCCCAAATTTTTCGATCAGGAAAAAATTGCGCCTACTATATGCAGTAAAATAATTATTTTCTGAAACACGAAGCAATTCGAGGAGAAAAAGATGCAGAACGTGGCTAAATTCTGCCTCATCCTCATCCGCTGCCAACAAGCGCATCTGAAAAACCATCGAATGTAAAGTCAAAAACGACCAGTTGTAATTTTCGGCAGGTGCTTTTTGGATCACAATGGCAAGAAAAGCCTCCGCTACTTCGGTCAGCATTTTGTAGCGCGCCGGGGTCACGAGGATATCGCCTACAGCAACGCCGCGATCAGTAGCTACCAATATTTCCTCCGCAACCAACTGAGCCACAGCGGTTCTTACCGGAGATCGGCTTATATCCAGTTCTTTGGCGATCTGCTCTTCACGTAGCGCTGCACCTACCTGCAATTGTCCAGCTTGGATACGTTCAATGATCGTCCAATAAACTTTTTCGCTGTATAATCCTTTCGACTGTTTTTCCATAAGTCCATCCCCTTCTCGCTTTCATTATAAGCCAAAATAAAAACAATCACCAGCCCTCTTATCAAACGGCTGGTGATTGTTTTATCAGTGTATCAATTTGCTTCGTTTTACTTTTTCCGCGAGTTTCGGAACTACTTTTTCGAGTGGCTTTTTCAGTAATGTTCCAATTAAAATGAACAATACACCAAAACCGACGAGTACGATGATATCTTTCCACATATTCGGCGCATAGACACCGCCCACGCTCTCACGCAGCAGATTGACTGCATAGGTAAATGGCAAGAATGGATAAATTGCTTGGAAGAATGGCGGTGATACTTGGATCGGGAAGTTCCCTCCCGCTCCTGAGATCTGAAGTACCAAGATAATGATCGCCAGCCCTTTACCGACATTATTGAAAAGTGCCACGAGCGTGTAGACAATGCTGAGGAAGACAACGCTTATCAGCATGCTGAACACAATAAGCAAGAATGGCTCGGCGATATCGACTTTCAAAATAAAGATATTTCCCAGCGTTACCACCAATGCTTGTGCCAGACCAATCGTCAGGAAGGTAAATAATCTCCCGAAGTAGCGATGATAATGTTTGTAAATACCAAGTGGCGCTTCCACATCGGCACGCAAGAGCGAGATCAGCAGCAGTCCGCCCACCCACAGACACAGCGCCGTATAGAATGGAGAGCTTGCCGAACCGTAGTTTGCGATCGGATACTTGTCGTTTTCATTCAAGTGAATCGGATTCGCTAGGAATTCACTGTCTTTATCCGCATCATTGCGCAAGAATTTGATGATATCTTGTAAATTATACTTTTTATCGAAATCATCGATCTTGCCGGTCGCATTTTTGATTGCTTTTTCAAATTCAGGCAGTTCATTACGCGACAGGTCTGCTAGTTTAGTAACTGTTGTTTCAAAATCAGGCAGTTTATCTTTGATCAGTTTCGCTGCTTGATGGATCTCTTTTTCATATCCTGGCAGATCATCTCTGACAAAATTTGCCGCTGTATGGACTTTCTTCTTGATCGCTGGGTATTTGTTTTTGTAAAAATCTGCTGCTTCATTGATGTCAGCGATCATCGTGTCGAGTTTGGTATCGATTGCTTTGGTTGCATCATTTAATGCTTTTTGGATTTCGGGCAATCGTTTTTGGAATGTTTTTAGATATTTTTGACCGTCAGTGAGTGTTTTTTGCGTTTCAGCTAAAATACTTTTGACTTCTGGTATTTTACTTTGGGCATTTTTCAGTAGATCTTTACTGTTTTTAAGCGTTCCTTTGACTTCATTCAAATCTTTTTGAAGTGCTGGCACGATTTTAGAATCGTAATCCTTGATGATTTGCCCTAATTTATTGCTGACTTCTGTAGCTTGACTATCCAATCTATCTAATAATTCGTTTGCGGGTTCTTTGCCATTTTCAACCGCTGTTTTTACTTGCTCAATGGTTTGTTTTTGTGTCGTCAGACTAGAATCGACTGTTTTGAGCGCTTCGATAAGCGGATCAAATGGATGGTTTGGCAAGGATTCGTTGAGTCCAGTCAGTGTATCGATTTGGGATTCGACCGTTTTCTGAAGCTGATCGACTCCTGCTTCCAGCTGATTGAGCTGTTCTACTGCTTGATCCGGATCGATCGCTCCGCTTTTGAGGGCGGTAGTAATCGTTTTGACATTATCTGAGATTTGTTTCATCAAAACAAGATTTTGTTTGACTGCTGGTGCGATCTGATCAAAAGAGCTATCGATTTGTGTCACGAATCCGTCCACTTTATCGACATATTTATTGCCGTCTTTCGCGATTGCTTCCACTTTTGGGATCGCGTCCATTGCTTGATTGACGATCGTCAGCGCACGGTCTGATTCAGAAACTGCATTGTTTAGTGTCTTTTTGATATCGCCGAAGTTGTTATTGACTTCTTTCACATCAGCTGCGATTTTTTTGATCTCTGGGATTTTTTTCTGCAATGTTAGCACGTCTTGGCCCAGTTCATCGATTTTCGGTAGATTTTTTTCTACCAATAGAATATTGCCTGCCGCATCGTTTATTTCTGGGATACGTTTATCCAGTTCTTCGACTTGCTTTGCTTTTGATTTGATCTCCGGAAGTTTTTTCTCGATGTTGATCGCTTCTTTGCCCATTTGCCTGATTTCCGGCAGTGCATCATTCGCAGCAAAAATCTTCGTCTTCAATTTTCTTAGCGTCGGCAGTTCATTTTTCAGATCAATACCGGCTGTATTGAACTCTTTGAGCACGGCCTTGCTGACCGTCCCAATAAACTCATTGCTGACTTCGGAAACGATCGTACTTGCCCCGCTCGATGTCATTTTCGGCGCGATCGCATTGATTTTTTCATTTACTGTATAATCGATTGTAGGCTTTTTCACGTCATCCGTCACAACAGAAACCATGTCTTTGGAGAAATCCTTAGGTACACGGATCGCAGCGTAATATTTCCCGCTTTCCACGCCTTTTTGGGCTTCCTTATCACTGACGAATGTCCAGCCTAGTTTTTTATTTTTCTTTAAATTATTTTTTAGTTCTCTTCCGACATTGATAGCTTTTTCTTTTTCCCCTGGTACTTGGACGGTCGAACCTTTGTCTTCCACCGTAACAGCCACTTTGATCCCTTTCGTATTCGAATACGGATCCCATAAAGCAGCGATATTAAACCATGCGTATAAGGAAGGTAAAATAACCAATGCGATAATAAGCAGCAATGCTAATGGTGCACGAAACACCCGCCGCCAATCTAAAATATAGATCTCAAAAATCTTACGCAAGATAACGTCCCTCCAATTAATAATTCCTGTCACACTAATCCACTATTATACTATTATGTTTAATAATTAGCAAATGGTCAACGAAAAGTCAATATAATAAACTCATTTATCAACTTTTGTATACTATTTTTAGCTTCCTCATAGCGATGCGCCTGTAATTCCTCGATCAACTCATGAAAAGCAGTGACGGTTCTGTCCGCTAAAAGTAGCGGCAGCATTTTCAAATCATTTTTCGCTTTCACTTGGAAGTCCTGCACGATTTTACGCAAAGTTTCCAGTACATAGGGATTATCTGCAAAGGTCAGCAGCTGATGCAGCCAAGCGCCGAGGCCACTGTTATAAGCGCTGTAATCGCCTTTTTCCCCTGCTGCTTTCAGCTCAGTGGTCAATCGGATATTTTCGCTTGGTTCAAAGCTGGCGTAATGTTTTTTGATTTTATCGACCGTTTGCAAGCAAAGCACTTCCACCATTTCCAGCATTTGCACAAATTGGGCCGGCGTCAAGACACTGGTAGTCACTACAGCGCCGCGATTCCGCTCAAAGCGGATCAACCCGTCTGCTTCCAACACTTCCAGAGCCCGTCGTACCGGTGTCCTGCTGATCGTCAGTTCTGCAGCAAGTGCAGATTCAGAAATATGGTCCCCGATTCGATACGTGCCACTGAGGATTTTTTCTTTGATTGTCATATAAGCTAATTTTTCATACGTCTGTTTGTTCATTCTTTACCTCCATGCCGTATCAAAAATATTTTTTCTTCCAAAAAAGGACGACCAGAATAGCACATATTACTACTGTCAGCGAATTAAGCACGGCAAAAGCATGATCATAATGGGCAATCGGTAGTTTGATATTCATCCCGTAAGCACTGGAAATGATTGTCGGGATCGATAAGATGATCGTCACAGAGGCTAAAAATTTCATGACCAAGTTCAAATTATTGGAGATAACGGAAGAAAAAATATCTGACATTCCACTGATCACATTGGAATATGTTTCCGTCATCGTTACTGCTTGTCTGTTTTCAATTCTTACTTCTTTTAACAACAGTTTAAGTTCTTGGTTGTGCAAGATCTCTTTCTCTTCCAGCTGCTCTACAATGATTTTATTGGATTGCAATGCCGTTGCAAAAAATACTAAACTTTTTTGGATCGCCATAAACGCATATAACTTCTCGTTTTTCATAGATTTTTTTAAATTGATTTCCAATTGATTGGTTTCTTTAATAATATCATTTAAATATTTCAAGAAATAGTTCGTTGCACCTAAAAACAATTTAAGCATAAACTGCCACTTGTCGCTACGATCGAAATCTCCAAGCCTATCTTGCATCATGTCGTTGATGAAAGGCATGGCTTTTTTCGAGATCGTGATCACATAGTCTTTTGTCAACATGATCCCGATCGGCATCGTTTCAAAAAGTTTATAGCCAAGTTCATCTTTCGTTTCATAGGGGCATTCAATGATCAAGATAGAATAAGGCTGATCTTCATGAGAAAGATTTTGTTCCACCCGTGAACGCTCTTCGGAATCCAGCGCATCTTCAAGAAACTTTTTCGGTATGGTAAGCTCTTTTGCCAGCAGCTCCATTTCTTGGTTGGTAGGATTCTCGATTTGAATCCAATTACTATTTTCTCTTTTTGAAACATGCTCAATTTTTTCAGCTGAGCACTTATAATAATTCAACATTTTAATCGGCTCCTTAGGCTATTTCTATATCTTATCATAGCATGACTATCGCTTGAATAACTATTCCCGATTATAAAAAAAAGCAACATGACATTTGCCATGCTGCAAGGGTTCTATTTATTTTCCGATAAAAATGCGTATGCCATTCGGATCTTCGGTAAAAAAACCTGTTGCACTTTCCACGATCGGATAGCCGGTTTCTGCTAACAGAGTCTTCACCGTTTCATGCTGTGGTGTGTGGATCGTAAAGAAATCCAAGCCAGTTTCATTGTCCTGACGAGGAGAAAGATTCCGGCCGCTCCAAACATTCGTACCGAGATGATGATGATAAGTTCCAGCAGCGAAAAAACGTGCGCTTGGGATCGTCGTCGTAAGGTTTAAACCAAGTAGACCCTGATAAAAGGTTTCTGTTTTTTCGATATCCGCTACTTGCAGATGAACATGACCAATGATCGTACCCGCTGCGATTTGTTCAAAAGGCGCATGATCTGCTTCAGCAAGCAGGCCATCGATATCTACTTCGTTCGTCGCCATTGGCAGATCTCCATTTTCAGCTCTTTGCCATTCCGCTTGAGGACGGTCAGCATAAATTTCAATTCCATTGCCTTCGACATCTCGAAAATAGATCGCCTCGCTGTAGATATGATCGCCAGCCCCGTCCAGCGGATATTTCGTTTGCGCGATGTGGACCAATAAATTCGCAAGGTCTTGACGCGACGGTAATAAGAAGGCAGTATGATATAGCCCCGTCCGAGGAGAGCTACTGATCTCACCTGCTTCTAATTGCGAAATATGGACAAGTCCCCGCGCTTCATCAGCTCCGAGCAGTACTTCTTTTTCATTATCGCTCAATACCCGCAACCCCATGATTTCTTGATAAAAGCGGCGCATCTTTTCTTTTGATTTTGCTTTTAAATAGACAGTTCCTAATTGTAAAGTTTGTATTCCAGACATGGCTGACAGCTCCTTTTGTTCTATTAGAACATAGAAGGGCAGTTTTTCCAATTATTTTGCTTGTAAAAAGTAAGTTAGTTACTTTTAATTATATTTCATCGATAATTTATATTTTTCTTAATTTAACAAACTAGATATCCTATCTATAATTATTTCCCATTCAAATTACTATGCTTTCGACCATAAATAAAGTAAATGAGCAATCCGATCACGAACCAAATGCCACAGGCGATCATTGTCGTAGCTGATAAGCGGCTGATCAAAAACAGACACAATAAGAAAGAAATAATCGGAACGACTGGATAAAATGGTACTTTAAATCCACCTTCTGGTATTTCTTTGTTTTTACGCAGAAACAAAATACCAACTGACACAGCCATAAAGGCGAGGAGCGTTCCCATATTTACTAAAGCAGCTAATTCATCGAGCGGGATAAAACCAGCCACCAGTGATACGCAAACGGCGAAGATCCATGTTGCGCGAACCGGGATTTTTTTCTTGCCTGATAGTTTAGCTGCTGCCTTTGGAAGTAGTCCATCGCGGCTGATTGCATAAACTAAGCGAGTAGCTCCATAACTCATCACTAGTAGCACAGTGATCATTCCGGTAACTGCTCCTAATGAAATCAGTCCTGCTGCCCAGTCTTGGTGGATATAATGAATTGCAAATGCCACCGGATCGGTCACATCCAACTCTTTATACGACACGATTCCTGTCAATACAGCGGACACTGCGACATACAAGATCGTACAGATCGCCAAAGCGCCAATGATCCCGATCGGCATATTGCGCTGCGGGTTTTTGACTTCTTCTGCTGCAGAGGAAACAGCATCAAAACCGAGATAAGCAAAAATAACGATAGAGGCTCCGTTGAATACCCCGCTAAGTCCATAAGGTAGGAACGGATTCCAATTTTCAGGTCTCACATAAAAAATTCCTACGGCTAAAAACAGAAGAATCACCACGATCTTCACAACAACCATTATCGTATTGACACGTGTGGATTCCCGAATCCCCGCTGTAAGCAATGCTGCGATCACAAGTACTACGATAATTGCTGGAAGATTGACGATGGTTCCATTCTTGATACTGAATGCTGCTGTCATCGCGTGAGGGATCTGCAGATGGAACCCGCGAAGTAGTGAATTTAAATAGGCAGACCAGCCGCTTGCCACCGAGGCAACTGCTAGCCCATACTCCAAAACCAGTGCCCAACCAAGCATCCACCCGATCAATTCGCCAAAAACCATATATCCATAACTATATGCACTCCCAGCGATCGGGATGCGCGAGGAAAATTCCGAATAACAAAGTGCTGAAAAAGCACATACGATCGCGGCTAATACGAAAGAAAAAATGATTCCTGGCCCCGCACTTTTAGCAGCTACCGTTCCAGGAAGAATAAAGATCCCGGTTCCAACGACTGCCCCAACGCCTAGAAACATTAGATCTATGCTTCCTAAGCTCGGCGTGAGTTTATTCCGATTGCTTTCTTCTATATTCAATTCTTTTCTTCTAAATAAACTATTCCGCTTCATCATATACACGCCTCTTTTGTCGATTATTATGTCTCAATTAGTATAATAATACACTTTTGCAATTTAAAGGTCAACAACGTTAAAGCGCTTGTGAATTTCCTAAATATTTGCACCTGTATGGGGATTGGTTTAGAATTAGATAGATTAGTAATTTATATAAGAAGAAAGAGGAAAAAAATGTGATAGTTATCTATTTGTTGTTTATCGTTGCCAAAGTATTTATTTCCTATTTCCAGATCTTTAGTAAGCCTGATTTTTTGGCGATGGGAATTGATTTAGTATTTATCTTTTTTGTTTTGTTCTTGATCCATACCTTTGTTTCCAAACGTGCGCAAGTATACTGGTATGCAGGCGTTTCTTTATTTGTAGGTATCCTCATGTTAGTCTGTGTTTTATACGCTCGCTTCTATCATGAGATCCCCACGTATCACAGCTTTTCGCTGATCGGTGAAGTAGGCGTCGTAAAATCCAGCGCTACGAGCTTGCTGAAGCCGCTTGATTTCTTTTACTTTATTGATATACTGCTGTTGCCGTTTTTGCTTTTCCAAGCAATCGTTAAAAAACGGACCTTCCGCGGCTTTAAATTCCAAGGAAAAAAAGTGGGACTCACAGTCATTGCTTTCTTTGTGATCGTCAGCTCGTTTACCTTCTTCACAGTCAAACAAGATATTATCAGTGACTCGATCCGAGCAAAGAAAATGGGACTCTTTACCTTCAACATTGCTACTGCACTTGCAGGAACGGCGAATGTAAAGGCAGCCTATATCACAGCTCAGAATGTTCGCGATATCAAAGGCGAGAAACTACCGAAACATCCGAAAGATTTCGGCGTTGCTAAGGGAAAGAATCTCATCATCATCCAGTTGGAATCCTTCCAGCGAAACTTGAATGGCGTCAAAATAAATGGTCAATCGGTGACACCGACGTTGGATAAACTTCAAAACGAAACACTCTATTCCAATCAGTTTTTCCAAACTGTGTCCAAATCTAATACCGCCGATGCAGAATGGTCTGTCTATACATCGACCTTCCCAAGCAGCTATTATACCAATACCCAAACATATGCCGATCGAGTGATCCCCTCGATGCCGAGACTTCTAGGCAAAAACGGCTATTCAACGGCGACATTCCATACCAATGACGCAAGTTTCTATAATCGCGAAAATTTCTATCCAGCAGTTGGCTTTGACAAATTTTATGACCGGAAATTCTTCGGTGATGAAGATAAGATCGGTTTCTCAGCAAGTGATGAAGTTCTTTATAAGAAAACATTCCCGGTTTTAGAAAAACATTATAAAAACAAACAGAAATTTTATTCACAGCTGATCAGCGTCAGCAGCCACATGCCTTTCAAACTGCCCGAAGACAAGCAGACATTGCAGCTGCCTTCTGACCTTCAAGACACAGAACTCGGTGACTATTTCCAAGCAGAACATTATGCGGATAAACAGTTAGGAGCTTTCATTGCTAAATTGAAAAAAAGCGGTATTTGGGATGATTCCGTTGTCGTTATGTACGGCGATCATCATATCCTGGATACGAAAGATCTTTCTTCGGAAGAACAAAAATATGTACCAAAATCTAAAAACTGGAAAACACAGCCAGCAGATGATTATCGCGTTTCTTTCTTCCTACATTATCCGGGTATGAAAGCTACCGGTGAGATCAAAAATGTCGGCGGCGAGATTGATATTATGCCGACTGTCATGAATCTGCTCGGCGTTCCTACCAAAAATCAAATCATGTTCGGAAAAGATATCTTGAACAGCAAGACCAATTTTATTCCTGAACGCTATTCGATGCCGGAAGGAAGCTACTTTACAAATGATTATACCTATTTGCCAGATGAAAGTTTTGAAACAGGTAAAGCTGCTTACTATGATGGTCAGAGTAAAACACTCGGCAAAGATGTCCGCGCCAATTTTGAAGCCAGCCGTAAACTGCTACGCTATTCGGACAGCTACATCAACCAATTACCGCTTCGAGACGACAAATAAAAAGAAGGCTCTCCGATTTGGAGAGCCTTTTAATTTATTTTACATAAGCATTACGGTAAGAAACGGTTCTACCGAATGGGAAGATTTGAACACCTTTTACACGACTGTTCAACAAGTATGCGGTCGCGCCTTGGTAAACCGGAGCAAACACAGCATCTTTTTGAACCAATTGTTTTTCTAGTGCTAACATTTTTTGCCATCTTGCTTCTGGATCGGCTGCTAATTTAGTATCTAGTTCCGCGACACCTTTATCGTATTCCTTATTGGAATATTTAGGGAAGTTGATACCGCCATTTGTGATATAACCATCCAAGAAGTTGATTGGGTCCCCATAATCCGGTGTCCATGTACCAAAGAAGACATCATAATCACCAGCAGAGTTCAATTGAAGCCGATTTTTTAGCGGCACATTTTTCACTTTGACTGTCAGTCCTGGAAGATTTTTCTCCCATTCGCCTTGTAAGAATTCAACGGTTTGTTTGGAGGATTCCGTATCGGATGCCAATAATTCGATCGTCAGTTTGTTCTTTCCTAATTCTTTCTTCGCTTGTTTCCACTCAGCCTTTGCTTTTTTTACATCATAAGTAACTAAATCACCGTTTTCTTTACGGAAATCTTCGTTATTTTTAGGATCTTTGGCAAAGCCTTCTGGGATATACCCGTTTAGTGGTTTAGAACCGTCACTTAGGATCGTATCGGTATAGCCTTCTTTATCAAATCCCATTGATAATGCTTTACGCAAGTGAACATTACCGGTATTCGTACGTTTGAAATTGAAACCTAGATAGCCGATCAATGACTTCGGTGTTTCGTGATAATCTTTGTCTTTACGGTATTTCTTCGCATAATTTTCTGCTAAGCCTGTATAATCAGCCGCTTTTGTTTGGTAAAGGTTCACACCAGCACCGATATCTTTGATGACTTGAACAGATACTTTATTCAATTTTATGTCATCTTTTGCGTAATACGTTTTATTTTTGTCGAATTCCCATGAATTTCCTGTGCCGTTCCATTTTTTAATCACAAATGGTCCGTTAGCAAGTACCGTATCACTGGAAGTTCCGTATTTTCCCTTTTGCGCTTTCACAAATTTTTCGTTTTGCGGTAAAAATGGTGTTCCTGTTAATAATTTAGCTAAATATGGCGTTGGATGTTCGAGTGTCAACTGCAGGGTACTGTCATCGATCGCCTTGACACCTAAATCTTTCACCGGTTTTTTACCATTTCTTACATCTTCGCCATTTTTGAAGACGTCCGTTTCGTTAGAGCTTGGTGATGCTGTTTTTGGGTCAGCAACTTTGCGGAAAGCAAAAACGAAATCATTTGCCGTCACTTTATCACCATTTGCCCATTTTGCATCTTTTATCTTGTATGTGTATACTTTCTTATCTTTACTGATCTCTGGTGCTTTTTCTGCCAGACCAAGAACGGCATTATTGTTGTCGTCTACCAGATATAAGCCTTCCACGATCTGTCCAATCGCATCAGAACTGAAAACATCGCTGTAGAGCGCACTGTCTAATGTCGCTATCTGCCCTTGTGCGGTTACTTTTATTGCTTTGTTATCTGAGTTTGCACCCTTTGTATCATTTCCTTTTCCACAAGCTGCTAATACCATCCCAATAACCATGATTGCCATGATCAATCCTATTTTCTTTTTCAATAGAATCCCTCCCTAACTTATATTTATATAGCCAACTTCACAAATTTGAAACCCGTTTTTTCATTACAAATTCAGAAGTAGCATTTTTAATAAAAAAGTGAAATAATTGCTTCATTTTTTGATCTGTAAACTGCATCATTTCCGGATGCCATTGCACACCAATCACATTCGGGCGATCTGCAAGCTCAACTGCTTCGATCGTTCCATCTTCTGCATAAGCACTCGCCACTAATCCTGTTCCTAACCGGTCGATCGATTGGTGGTGGAAAGAATTGACATCGGCACGTTTGGATAGCAGTTTCGCTGTTTGCGTCCCTTCGATCGTATAAATAGGATGCGTAGCTTCATGGACAGGCATATTCTGCATGTGCGTAAATGTGTTTAACTCTGCGATATTTTGGACCAATGACCCTCCAAGCGCCACATTTAAAAGCTGCATGCCACGACAAATAGCGAAAATCGCTTTATTTTGTTTTAATGCTTCTTTGACCAAGGCAAGTTCAAACTGATCTCGTTCCAATAAACTAGCAGTACTTTCCTCTACCTCCGACTGCCCATAAAAAAGAGGAGAAACATCTTGTCCACCCGATAAGATCAATCCGTCGATTTTGTCAACAAAGTAAGGAACTAATCCTACCTCTGTAATCGGGATTACAAACGGAATACCATGATTCTCCGTTACTGCTTCTATATATGCATTGCCCACATATGCTTTTGTAGTAGAGATCGTCCCCGGTACAGCGTCCGTCAATAGATTCCCAGATATTCCAATAACAGGTGTCATGCGTATCCCCTCCTTATCCTTACAAAAAAGCTCGGAATTAAGTGTTTTTATTATACTGCTATCACTGGAAAAAGTAAAGGCAAAAAAACCAGCCCCTAAAGAGACTGGTTTCAAGTTATTTGTTAAATGAAATTAAGGTAGTTTATTTCCAGCTGCACGATAGATCTCATACCACTCTTGGCGAGATAATGTAATATCGCTTGCTTTCGCACTTGCCACGATCCGTTCGGTATTCATTGTACCGATAATTGCTTGCATTTTGGCTGGGTGACGCAGTATAAATGCAATCGCGATCGCTGTATTCGTTACTGCTTTTTCAGCCGCGATTCGGTTGATTACTTCATTTAATTCAGGGAATTTATCATTATCCAAGAATACACCTTCAAAAAAGCCATATTGGAACGGCGACCATGCTTGAATCGTCATGTTATGGATACGGCTGTATTCCAAGATACCGCCGTCTCGTACCAAACCTGGATCGATCTGCATGTTGACATTCAAGCCAGCATCGATCATCCCAGTGTGCATCACACCAAATTGCAATTGATTCGCTACTAACGGTTGTTCTACTGCCGTTTTCAGTAATTCGATCTGTAGTGGATTTTGGTTACTGACACCAAAGTGACGAACCTTACCGCTCTTTTCCAATTCCGAAAAAGCAGCCGCTACTTCTTCCGGCTCTACTAGAGTATCCGGACGATGTAGTAATAAGAAATCAATGTAGTCCGTTTTCAAACGTTTCAAACTACCTTCAACGGAAGCAATAATATGTTCTTTAGAAAAATCAAACGTTCCTTCCTGTTTCCGGATTCCGCATTTTGTTTGGATGATCATTTTTTCGCGAATGGTAGGGTTCATCTCGATCGCATTCGCAAAGATTTCTTCCGATTTGCCATCGCCATAAATATCCGCATGGTCAAAAAAGTTAATTCCATTATCCAGCGCTGTATGTACTACCTTCGCAGCTTCTTTTTCTTCCAAAGCAGCCATGCGCATACAACCTAGCGCAACATCAGATGCCTGAACACCACTCTTGCCAATTTCTATTTGTTTCAATTTCAAGACCACCTTTTTCTCAAGATAGCTATATTTTATCATTAATTGTAAGCGTTACCTAATTTTTCACCTCGAAAAAGGACTAGCAATTTTCTTCTTTTTATTATAAAATGTTTTATGTTGGTTGTTTTGATCATGGAGAAATACCCAAGTCCGGCTGAAGGGGACAGACTCGAAATCTGTTAGGCGGTGTATGCCGCGCCGGGGTTCGAATCCCCGTTTCTCCGTTTTATTTAGTAAATGAAATTCAACATATGTGAAGAGCCTTGGTGAGCAAGGCTTTTTTTATATAAAAAAGCACCCTTTTATGGGTGCTCGATTTTATTTTTCTTATCTATTTCATTTTTCAAAACATGTCTAGTTAGTGTATTAAACAAATCATTATAATAATCCTTTGTCATATGATATGGATGATTACCAAAAGGGTGATTAGGATCTGAAAAATACATTTTTTTAGTCATATCTATTATATCGATATCAGGATACTTCCTTTTTATCTCATCATAAATTTCAAAGTATTTAGAGTTATTGGCAGTAACTTGATTTTGTATATCTGCACTGAAACGCATAGGGAATTTTTCATCGCCAATATAACCATAGGCTTCTACAAAACCGTTTATGATCAATTTCGTATTGGGAAGCTGTACTTTAACAATGTTATAAAACTTGTCAAACCCCTTATAAAAAAACTCTAAAAATCTAGCATTTTCATGAATATTATATGTTTTACTGAAATTTTTAGACTCGTAGAACTTAGTCTTTCTAAAACCATTAGGATTATTAGTTAAAAAGTGCTCCTCTGAAGCCTTTCTTAATTTAACAAACCCATAATTCACATCAGCATAAATATCCATAATTATATAATCAGGTTCTCTTCTAATGATTTCTTTAAGCGGCTTTTTGTTTAAGTCTCTTAAGAGCGTTTTCCAGCGATGATCTCTTAACTTTCCACTTGTATCTAAGTCTTCTTCCGCTAGTTTTATAGGCTTCGCTACCAAACTAGCGAAAGAAGTTTGCCAAGCTGTAGACACTACTTCAAAAACTTCCTTATGATATGGTATGAAATTTTCATTAAACATGTCTCTCGTTACACAACTACCTATTACAGCAATTTTATGTGGCATGCTCCCTTTTCCTCCTACTTAATCTTCTTATGTATTAATTTTAAGATAATTCATTATATAAGCTAATTAATTCCCCACTGACCAATTAATAACTAGCGAAAGCATGTATAATTAGCTTTACAAAAAGCTTCTTTTATTGGGTCCGTATAAGATTTCCCCGACTCCTACCTTTATATTAAATTATATCAAATAGAATATATCTTTGTATATTTATTTTATCAAAAAATATAATTTTAAATATTTATGACAGAAATATTTTATTTGTCTGCAATTATTGATAAAAGCATATTTTTGTCTTTCTTTTCAATAAGATATAATTCTAGCAACTTTAAATAAAAATCTTTCATAGAATGTCGCTAACCATGAAAGATTGAAATACTATAAAATTTTAAAAACTTCTTACCCCCTTCAATCCCTACCTCTGATCAACTTAACTATCGAAATAATAATAAAAACAATCACACCTAGAACCAATATATTCCCAATCAATCCCGCTATAAGAAACATTTGCATCTCCCATTTCTTTATTTAAACTTTTTTCTTCTTTTCAGCACTTTCACAATCAGCGTTGCAATCCCTGTAATTAAAATCACCCCTATAAGTAAGACTAATACTACCCAGATAACATCAAATTTATTAAAAATATCACCAAGAATAAACTCCATTCTCTTACCTCCTAGAAATCGAATCTAATAATTTTAACATATAAAAATACGTTTTTTGCAGTAAATATCCTAAAACACTCTTATTTTGTCTTAAACGAAGACTTTCCTTCAAATTTGGGATGTTGTATAGTGGAATCAATTCTAATAAAAGGGGGATTCTTGATGGAAGAACAGCCATTGATCGCAGCGGAAGGTTTATATCATTTAAACGGCAAGAAAACCGGGAATTGGGGGGGCTTTTGTTTTTATGAAACCAAATTGATTATTTATAAAAGCAGTCAGCTGAAAAAGACTCGCGGTGCTTTTGGTGCGATTGGAGCACTTGTTGCACAAATCGTGGACGAGCATAAGCAGAAAAATAATTCCCCTGATTTCGTTATTCCCTATTTAGAGCTTGACGAATTTTTGATTGATAAATCGCTGCTCTTCGGTAATGGAATCAAAGTAGTGCTAGCGGACAACAGCTCGATCAAAATGGACATTCCTCCTAAGTATTATTATGAAAAAATCGCCGCGATCATTAAGACAGAAAATCCAAATGTCGTTTAGTAAAAAACACTATTTCCAGTCTGACCGAAATCGAAATGTAGCCCTTAACGACGAGGGGAATCGTTTTTCGAGCAAGCAAAAACAGCTCGTCTTTTTAGACGGGCTGTTTTTACTTTGCTTTGATCAGCCATATAAAAAAACTAATAACAGCCACGGTACATAATAAAGCAATACTTGCTGCGGTCACACCAAAACTCAATTTGTTTCCCTCATTTCTTTCCTTCTTCCCAATAAAACGCTCCTTGTTTTTGCAGCGCAAACACTGCATCCAGCATTACATAGGGAATCATCTCGCCAGCCTCTACCATTGCCGTTGCTTCTTGATGATCCACCCACTTTACAGCTGCTACTTCGCTTTCCTGTAGCGTTAATGTTTCGATATCCACAGAGCGTGTTACGATGTAGTAATCATCAAATCCTTCTTTAAAATGCATTGTAAACACCGGTCGCTCATTTTTCAAATTCAAATCCAGACCCAACTCTTCTCTTGTTTCCCGCTCCGCAGCCACAAGACTTGTTTCTCCTTCACATGCAGATCCTCCCACGGAAAAATCCCACATGCCCGGCCAGCCTTCCTTAAATCGCTGCCGCTGTTGGATCAATAATTGATTTTCGGAATTAAAAATACAAATATGAACAACTAAGTGGTATTCTCCTTCACTTAATGGTTCGCCGCGGAAATGCTGTTTTCCCGTCAAATTTCGGTTTTCATCATATAGATCCCATATTTCACGCATCGCCTTCCCCCATTCTTTTTCTAACACTATTATACCCTAAAGCGATTTCATGTTATACTCCTAATATAAAATAGAAAAAGGAGCTAAGATCATGGCTACAGCGATTCAGGAATATTGGGAGCGCTATCAAGAAAAAGCACAGGTGCGATTGAAAATGCCTTCTGCTTGGAAATTCGGAGACGGCACGAAAGAGATGGGCGATACGCTCGCCAATTTAGTGATAAAGGGGATAAAAACAGCAACTACTGCCTCAGCAATTGTTCATGAAATAGAGGAAGAGCCTTTCCCGCAAGTTGGAGAATATGCGATTATTTTAAATGGAGATGATGAGCCCGCAGCAATCATCCAATATACACAAATTGATTTAGTCCGCATGAATGAAGTTTCACCTGCCTACGCGGCTGCTGAGGGAGAAGGAGATCTGAGTTATGATTATTGGTATCAAGCCCACGTAAATTTCTTTACATGGGAGTTGGGATTATATGATATGACTTTTACTCCTGACTTATTATTAGTTTGCCAGTCATTTCGGGTAGTGGATATCAATCAAGATTAAAAAAGCTCTCCCGGATAGGAGAGCTTTTTCTTAATTTCCTTTGACAAAGTCAGCAGATTTATTCCCTGCCTGACGCCCAAAGATAATAATTTCTGCTACCGAATTTCCCCCGATTCGGTTTTGGCCATGCAATCCGCCAACTACTTCTCCAGCTGCGAAAAGTCCAGTGATCGGTTTTCCGGCTTTGTTCAATACTTCTGTGTTGGTGTTGATTTTCACACCGCCCATTGTATAGTGGATTCCCGGTCCGATCTTGATCGCATAGTATGGTTTTTTGGATAAATCATTATCCATTGCAGTCGTACGGTCAAATGCTTGATCTTTTTTATTTTTTACGGCTTCGTTCCATGTTTGCATAGTCTTTTCTAATTCTTTTGCAGGGACGTTGATTTTTGCTGCCAACCCCTCGATGGTATCACTTTTTTCAACAAATCCCATTTCTTCATATTGAGCGATCGCTTTGACACGGTCTTTCACGCCGCTGTCGAAAATCAAATAAGCGGTACGTTTCGGTAATTTATTGATAGATGCTGTTACATTGTCGCGTGTATCCATTTCATTGCCGAATCGGGCACCTTTTTGATTGACTAAAATAGCACCTTCTCCGCGAACGGCTTCACCGATCAGATATGACTTTTCTTGCTGAACAGTTGGGTGGACTTGGATCTGGTCCATGTCAACGGTTGTTCCGCCCAGTTTTTCGATCATTTTGATGCCGTCGCCAGTGCTGCCTTCTTGGTTAGTTGTTACATAATCTTTAAGTTCTGGTCTTTCTTTGGCGATCAGTTTCATATTTGCACCGTAGCCGCCTGTTGTTACTACGACTGCGTTAGATTTTACTGTTTTCTCTTGTTTGCCATCAAACAAGACTTTTACACCTGTAACTTTTCCGTCTTTTTCTGTTATTTCTTTAACGTCTGCATTAACAAAGACTGGAATCTCTTTTTCTTGGACATTTTTAAGTAATCCGTCCACTAAATATTTTCCTACTGCCGAGCCATCTTTTGGCCGGTGTGTACGTTTTTCGTTCATTCCACCTGTGATCGTGATGTTGTTGAGGGTAATGTCCATGGAATCAAGCCAATCGATCGCACTTGCGGAATGATCCACAAAATAGCGTAGCATCGCTTTATTATTTGTTCCATGTCCGCCTGCTAGAGTTTCCTTATAAAAAGCATCGTTGCTGTCTTTGATACCTTCTTCTTTTTGGAATTTTGTTTCCGAAGCGTTCATTCCAGATGATGCTTTCATCGTATTCCCGCCTGCAATCGGCATTTTTTCAAAGATAACGGGGTTCATGCCTTTTTCTTTTGCTTCTAGCGCTGCAGACATTCCTGCTCCGCCGGCACCGACGATAATGATGTCATAGTTGTCTTTCAGTTTATCAAGCTTCGTATAACTTGTTTTAGAAGCTCCTGACGTAACTGCCACTTTCTCTTTTTTACCGCTCTCTTTTCCGTTTTGCTTGTTTCCACATCCAGCAACAACAAGCACCAATGCTGCTACTGAGATCAGTAAAGCAAAGAAACCTTTTTTCATAGTAAAACCTCCATTTTTTAATTCCCTATCTAAATTCCCTTGTTTAGATAGTTTGTGTTTTCACAAACTATTCTATCATTTTTCGCATTCCTGTACTAGGGCAAATCCTAAATCAATCGAAAAAGCTGCTTCTCTTTAACAGAGAAAACAGCTCAGTTGCGATCTAAAAATGCAAATAATTCATCGATATTCGCGCGGTCTGTCAAGTGTTCGTTGCAAGCTACGCTATCGGTACAGATGTAATGTCCCATTGCTTTGTACCCGTACGTCTTAGCATTGACTTTGCCTTTGATCGTAAACAATCCTACTTCCGTTTCTTGCCGACATAGGTGACAGATACTTTTCTTATGATTGGTGATAAAGGTTCCCGCTAAACCTGCTAATTTACCGTCGCGTTCCGTGATCATAAATTTCCGGTTGTTGGCATTATCGAACCAGCTGATATAAGTTGCTCTGGTTGGAAATGAAGCTTTTGGAAAATGAAGTTTTTTTATCTTCTTAAAAAGTTGCTTCGCTTTCTGCTCTTCTATGTTCGGAAACGGGCGGACAAATGCTTTTAACTTGTCATCGAATTGAAGGAATTCTTCTTCTTTTTTCAAATCCAAAATATCCTGCAGTAATTCTGCTTGTTCCTTTTCGGATACTAATGCGGTTGCTTTTTCCAAGATATAATAGGCAAACTCTTTTTGGAGTTTTTTATCGTTGGTCGTTCGATTAGCAGATAGGACCTGCTTAGCTTGCTTTTTGATCGTATTATAAGTATGATTTTCGATCTGCATGGATCTCCCCCCTCTTTTTGAGTATAGCAGTGTAGTAAGATCGCCAAAAGCTGAAAAATGATTATAGTCATACTCAGCATAGAAAAACGGTGCGTGTTCTGCACCGTTTTTATTTTCTATATAAAATATTTTTGATCGTACTTTCAGCGAGGTAATAATCGCTTGCCAGTTCTGCAATGCTTGTACCGTCTGCATGAGCGGCGCGGATCGACTGATTTCGCGAAGCTAGCTCTTTTTTGGTTCCGGAACTCTCGCCCCATGCTTTTTTCTCGATCGCTGGGATGTATAATAAACTTCCGCTAACGTATTTTTGCAGTTCTGCTATTAATTCATGCGGCAATAATTGATCCGCTGATTGGTATTTCATATCGGCTGTACTCCTTTTCTCGATTTTGCTAAGAAAAGTGAAGCCTATTGGGCGATAAACGATTATTTAGATACTGTATGAAGTATCGCCCTTTGAAAAAGGCTCCACACAGCTCACTCGGTTAATAGCTTTCTGCAAGCTAATCACCTCCTTTGGTTTTTTTCATCTATTGCTTGTAGCCGTTTCAATGAAGCTGTCAACCAGCCATCTTTGGCGAACTTTTCAAGTGAACCTTCTACAAAGCGCTCGGAACGGATCACATAAGTAAGCAAGCCAATGACTTCCTCTGCGGTCAATGTTTGAAAAAGGTTTGGCTCTATTAGATTTTCTAAGGAAAGCTCAATCGGTGAGCGAGCTATCGTCTCTTGATAATTGTGATCCATAAAGGGCTCAAATGTATGACAAAAATCATGTATTTGCTGCTCATAAATAACATAGGGCAGCTGCCGAGCACCATCGATTTCTTTCCCAAGTGTCCATTTCCCTATTTTTTCCGGATCCATTGTCTTTAAATAAGCAGTTAGGCTTTCATAACGCATGGCTTTCCCTTCTTTACTTCCATTTTATCTTCCTTTATTATATAGGGAAGATGATATAAAAGAAAGTTAGGGGGTCTTGACCATATTAGCATACACACTCGCATTTATTAGACGAAAAAACGACATTTTGCTTTTAAACCGGGAAAAGGATCCTTGGATGGGGCGTTGGAATGGGGTCGGCGGGAAGATCGAACCTGGCGAAACGATCACAGAATCCGTCAAGCGTGAGATCCTTGAAGAGACTGGAATCGAAGCGAAGGGATATGCGCTGCGCTTTGCGGGTCAGATGGTATGGGAAGATGATGGAAAAGCAGTAGGCGGTATGTATTTATTTGTGGCAGAACTCGCTGAAACGATTGCGATCCCAGATGCTGCTGCCACACGGGAAGGGGTTCTTGCTTTCAAAGCATTGGATTGGATCTTGGATGCTGCCAATACCGGTGTCGTGGATAATGTGCCTTACACGCTACGCCATATTTTACCGACTGATACACCAATCGAGATAAAATCTGTTTATAAGAAAAATGAATTGACATCGATCACTCACCAGCCGTTAGAAACAACCGATATTTTATTATAAAAGAAGCCCTGCTTATGTGCAGGGCTTCTTTTTTATTATTTTGCTTCTTCCAATTCTTCCTCTTCTACTTTGTCGCGTTCGATCAAGACGACATCTTCCCCTTGATCGCGTAAGTAGTCGACATGTGCTTCGCCCCATAGGCATAATTTATTTAAAATAAACGATAATGTATCTCCATATTCTGTCAAAGAATATTCCACTTTCGGCGGAACTTCGCGGTATACTTTCCGCTTGATAACACTTGATTTTTCTAATTCTCGTAATTGACTAGTCAGCATTTTTTGAGAAATTCCGGGGATCAGCCGTTTCAATTCGCCAGTTCGCTTCGATCCGGTACGCAAGTGACATAAAATAACCGGTTTCCATTTCCCACCGATCACTTCTAAAGTTGCTTCTACACCAATATTATAAACTTTTTTCATCTTCATATCTCCTTTTGTTACACAATTGTTACCAAAAGGTGCTTACATGATTTTAAAGTACCTACTTGTTTCTTTATACCCTATATATGATACTATACATTGTCAATAAAATCAAAGGAGAAATGAAAATGAATACGGAAACGAAAATCAATCCATCCCTAACTTTGCTTGCTCTCGCAATCAGTGCTTTCGGAATCGGTTCTACCGAGTTTATCAGTGTTGGTCTGTTGCCAATGATCGTGAATGATATGGGGGTATCCCTCAGCAATGCTAGTTTAACTGTTTCCCTGTATGCAGTCGGGGTGATGATCGGAGCACCGGTCTTAACAGTCCTTACCTCCAAATTAAGCCGCAAAAATGTACTTTTAATCGTCATGCTGCTTTTTATTGTTGGGAACCTAATTGCGGCAGCCGCTCCAGCATTTACGTTGCTACTGACTGGAAGAATCATTTCCGCATTAGCACATGGTGTTTTCATGTCGATCGCTTCTGTGATCGCAGCTGATGTGGTCGCTCCAAACAAACGAGCAAGCGCGATCGCAATTATGTTTACAGGTTTAACCGTAGCGACAGTAACAGGTGTACCGCTAGGAACTTTTATCGGTCAAATCACTAATTGGCGCATGTCATTTGTATTTATTGCGGCAATCGGGATCATTGCACTTATCAGTAATTTATTCTTAGTCCCAGGTAATCTATCTAAAGGCGCAGCGATCTCGCTTCGTGATGTTGGTAAAGTACTGGCTAACTTCCGGCTCTTGCTTGTTTTGATCATTACTGCTTTGGGATATGGCGGAACATTTGTTGTCTACACATATGTATCGCCGATTCTAAGCGAGTTTATGCATTATTCGGCAAGTACGATCGTCATTTTACTTGTCTTATATGGGATCGCCGTAGCCATTGGAAATACTTTAGGCGGAAATTTAGCTAACAACAACCCGCTTCGTGCCTTGCTCTACATGTTTGCCGCACTGGCATTAAGTATTTTAGGCATCTATATTTTCCTACATTCCCAAGTAATGGGGCTGATCATGGTATTGATCATGGGGTTATTTGCCTTCATGAATGTCCCGGGTCTCCAATTGTATGCCGTCCAATTAGCAGAAAAATATGTCCCAAGTACAACAGCAATGGCTTCAGCGTTGAATATCTCGGCATTCAACATCGGGATCGCGATCGGCTCTTATCTTGGTGGACAAGTGACCTCCCACCTCGGACTTGAGTATACACCGATTTTCGGCTTTTTCATGGTATTATCGGCTGTAGTGATCACTGGAATTTGGTTGGTGGTGGGAAAAAATAAAGCTCGTAAGTCTTTTGCTGTCAGCAACTAAAACTTTGCGGTGCCTATATTACGTTAAAGTAGGTACTTTTCATTCCGCACTTCACGGTGCATACTTTAAATATACTTTCAAATGAAGGAGACGAAATAACAATGATTACAAACTTGCAAGATCGTGTTCAATTAAATAATGGTGTTAAAATGCCCGGTTTCGGACTTGGTGTTTTTCAAGTAGAAGATGGTAATGTAGCCGGTCCGGTTGCCGAAGCAATCAAGCAAGGCTACCGTAATATCGATACAGCTGCGATTTATGGCAATGAAGCTGGTGTCGGCGAAGGGATCAAAGCTGGTTTAGAGGCAGCTGGAATTTCTCGCGAAGAATTATTTGTTACATCTAAAGTTTGGAATGGCGGTTTGAGTTATGACGAAACGATCCAAGCATACGAAGACAGTCTAACAAAATTAGGATTGGATTATTTAGATCTTTATTTGATCCATTGGCCTGGCGACAATGATTATCAAGAATCTTGGCGTGCTATGGAAGACCTTTATCAAGCTGGTAAGATCAAAGCAATTGGTGTATGTAATTTCACAACTGCTCAATTAGAAAACTTATTGAAGGATGCTCGCGTTACTCCGGTACTAAATCAAGTAGAACTTCACCCGCGTCTAGATCAGCACGAAGTACGTGCTTTTGCAGCAAAACACAACATTCTGATCGAGGCATGGGCGCCACTTATGCAAGGTGGATTGCTACAAGATGAAACATTGACTGCTATTGCTAATAACCACGGCAAATCTGTGGCTCAAGTTATCTTGCGTTGGGATATCCAAAACGGGATCATCACGATTCCAAAATCCGTCAAAGCAGAACGCATTGCCGCAAATGCTGACGTTTTTGATTTTGAATTGACTGCAGAAGAAATGGCAACGATCAATGCGATGAATACAGATACACGTGTAGGTCCGGATCCTGATACTTTCCGATTCTAAGTGTAAAAAAGACATGCTGCCAACAGCATGTCTTTTTTTATTAGAAGAGCAGATCCAATAATTCTGCTTCGGATATTTTACCAAAGTAATGAGAAACTGAAATCGCGTCTAGTTTCTCCTGTACCGCCTCGCGAGTATACTTTGTTCCCTCTAGCAATGCTTGGATCTCCGTGATCTCGCCGACAGCGAAAAAGTCGCCATAGATCGTGATCGTTTCCAAATATCCTTTTTTGATTTCCAAATGAAATTCAACCGTTCCAGCCGGAAAACGTTTTTTCTTGATAACACTGCCTTTAGGCGATTTCCCAAAATTCCAGTCCCAATTCTGATAGCGTTCTTTTTGGATCGCAGCGATTTTTGTATTGTCTTCCTCTGTAAACTGATAAGTAGGAATATCTTTCGTTTTAAAAATCGATTCCAGTAATAGTTGTTTGAACTGTAGTATATTCATGTTTTCTTGCAAATGTTCTTTAATCGTTGTTACTCTAGCTCTAACCGACTGGACACCCTTCGATAGATATTTTTCAGGATCGACATGCAGTGCCTTCGTCAGGTTTTCCAAATTCACATCGAACATAAGCGTTCCGTGCGTGTATAACCGACCTTTCGTTACGAACTGGGCATTCCCACTGATTTTTTTGCCGCCTACTTCAATATCGTTGCGTCCGCTGAGTTTAGCGTCTACCCCTAACGAACGCAATGCTTCGATGACCGGCTCGGTAAAGCGAGCGAAGTTTTGAAAACTGTCGCCATCATCTTTAGTGATCATGCTGAAGCTGATATTGCCCTCATCGTTATAGACAGCGCCGCCACCTGATAATCGACGTAGTACCGGCAGATTATTTTCATGGACATAGGCTTGATTGATCTCTTGCAGTGTATTTTGATTTTTGCCGACAATAACTGTTGGGTGCATGCGGTAAAACATAAAATACGTTTCATTTTCGTCTAAATAACGCAATGCGTATTCTTCCATTGCAAAATTATACGTTTGATCCAAGTTATCTTGGTTATCTAAATAAATCATTTTTTTCTTCCCCTCTATTCCGACAATAAATGAATGACCACCATTTCTGGATCATTCCACACCCGCGGAATCCAGGTTTTGTTCCCGAGACCTCGGCTGACGATCAGCGTTTTTCCCGCTGCTTGGTGCCGGCCGGCTGTTAATGTTGGAAACAATCCCTGCCCCGGTGCAAAAAGCCCCTCCGTTCCAGGAAAGCGAACTTGCCCCCCATGGGCATGTCCGGACAGCGCTAAATCAATCGGCAGCTTTTGATAATAGTTCCAATATTCCGGACGATGCGCTAATAAAAAGGTAAATGTATCTGGCGGAATCAAACTACTGATCCGTTCTAATTCCTTCTCCAAGACCGGTAATTCCCGCTCCTCCTTCGACAGATCCGGATGACGAAACGAATAAAATGACGGATCTTCAATGCCCGCGATCGCTAATTGATCGCCATCGATAGTCACTGTTTGTACATCGTTCGCAAGCACTTCCACTCCTGCAGTTTTCATTGCCGCAAGCAACTCCGGATAGAAAGCGCTTTTCGCCTCATGATTTCCATTCACAAAGAACAACGGGTAATGTCGGGCTAGTTTGCGAATAAACGCGATCGCCACATGCGGGGATTCATCGCCATCTAAAATATCCCCCGTCAAAAATATCATCGCCGGCTCTATTTCATGGATCTTTTTAAATAGTTTACTGTTATATCTTCCAAAACTCGCACTATGCAGGTCAGATAATTGTAAGATTTTTTGATGATGCCACGCCTTGCCGATCTTTTCAGAATGGATATAATAATTGAAAACCTCGAGCTGTTTCGTCGACCAGTACGCATAGCCAGCCAAACCAGCAGCGATTCCGAGTGCTGTAGATGTGATTTTTTTCATAATAAGTCCTCGCTACTTCATTTTTCTTTATTATACCAAACTCTCCCTCATTCTTCCTAAAAAAAATCTCTCCGGTTAGGGAGAGATCTCTATATTTATACGTGATAAGCTTTTAACTGCTCGATTACTTTCGGTGCGACTTCTGCTGTGATTTTCGTTCCGTCTTCTAGGTATTCTGTAGCAGCGACATCGCCAACTTCATTCAGATAAGCGACCCACTTACTTTCCTCAAACGGGATCAAAAACGTCGCTTTTTCGTAATCAGCAAAAAGTTCTTTTTTGATGCGGTTTACTAATAGCTGCAAACCAGCCTCTTCGCGGGCAGAGAAAATGATCGTATCTCCGCGCTCGATTGGATAGTCTGTATCTTCACGTTTATCCGCCTTATTAAACGCATAAATGATCGGTATATCTTTAACATCCAGTTCCGCCAATGTTTTTTCTGTTGTTTCCATCATCAACTTATAATGTGGATCGGAATAATCAACCACGTGGATCAGCAGATCTGCGTCGCGCGCTTCTTCTAGCGTCGAACGAAATGCCTGTACAAGGTGATGTGGCAGTTTGCTGACAAAGCCAACTGTATCTGTTAGTAAAAATTGCTTGTTATCCGTCAGGTGGATGTCGCGGATACTCGTTTCGAGCGTTGCAAACAACATGTCCTTCTCAAAAACTTGTTTATTTTCTTTTCCTTGGAAAAGTTTGACCAAACCGTTCATCGTAGTCGATTTTCCAGCGTTGGTATAGCCTACCAGTGAAACGACCGGCAAATTGTTTTTCTTACGCTTACGCCGCATCACTTCTCTATTTGCCACGATATCTTGCAATTCCTTGCGCAGATTCTTGATTTGATAACGGATCGTCCGTCTATTCAGTTCCAGCTTGGTTTCCCCAGATCCACGGTTTGTAACTCCTGAGCCGCCGCCTTGCTGATCTAGGTCTTCGCCTTGACCAAAGATCCGCGGCAATTCATATTGAAGCCTCGCGATCTCTACTTGGATCTGTGCCTCTCGTGTTTTGGCACGTTCCGCAAAAATCGCTAAGATCAGGCCAGTTCGATCCATGATCTGAAGCTCTAATCCTTCTTCCAGATTACGAATCTGCGAAGGAGACAATTCATCATTGAAAATAACCAGTTTTGCCCCTTCGATTTCTGCTTCCAGTTTTATTTCCTCCACCTTGCCCTTACCCACATAAGTTGCCCGGTTCTCACGCTCCATATTCTGAACCATGACCGAACATACTTCATATTGATTGGCAAGAGCTAAGTTTTCTAGTTCCTCCATTGAGTAATCAAAAAATGCTTGTTTGTGGCTTACGCCGACTAATATTACTTTTCTCTGCATAAAAAAGACCTCCTGAAATTATCTTTTCCAGTGCGGTCTGGCAAAGGCAAACGAGTGCCAATATACAAACTGACACCGCTGCACGATATTTGATTGGATTTCGGGTCGTTACTAGATATTCCCTATTCTCACAAGCCGCACTATTCAATTAGTTACATGCACGCGAATAACGCAATCTAGTATATCCCACCGCAAAATCCCTCCGTTCCTATTAAGTGGCTCTAGTTTAACACGGAATTTTTTATTTCGCAACCTATCCTACAAATCGCAGCCGAAGCTCTCCATCTGCGCTATCTACCAAGATTTTCCGGTCACTCGTCACCTTCACTCGTCCATGTTCTAGTGTTTCATACTCCCCGGGAAGCGGTAAGACATAATCTTCTTCATCAGCGATCACGCCGTCCTTCACGACGCCGTTTACATACCAGGCATGACCAAGCAGACGCTCTGCCTCTTTGAAGGCACCTCGTCGCAGTAAAGAGCGTATATAAGTAGAACTGATTTTTTCGTTATTCATCGGCACGACAGGAACAGCAACCACTTTGATTCCAAAAGGTTCTGCAAGATCCCGCAACAGCTCCACATCTGAATGGCGTCCCTTCCCGAAATTAAACTCTTCGCCCACACAAATATGCGATAAATTCAAATTCGCCAAGTGCTCGCAGACAAATTCTTCCGGTGATGTTTCCGCATAGGCTGCTGTAAATGCAGTCTCAAATAGGCGATCCACCCCATAATGTCCTAGCCAATAAGCTTTTTCCCGCGGCGGGGTGATCATTTCCCGATAGTCTTCCATTCGTTTCAGTGCCCAGAGCGGATGTGGACTGAAACTGATAGTAGCCAAAATCTCAGACGGCTGTTTCAACTTTAATGCCTGTTTCAAAATATATTGATGTCCGAGATGCACCCCGTCAAATTTCCCGATCGTGAGCACAGCCGGCCTTTTATCGATAGTCGGTGCAAAATCCACATGCGTTATTTCCATCATCCTGCCCCCTTTTCTTTCCACTTTAGCGGATAGCTCAGGAAAGTACAACTAACTTGTTTATGGGGCTATATATCCAATACTTTCAGCATGACCGCTATCAGGATATAACCAACAAAGAAGCTACCGACTGTTATGGCGTGCCGTTTTTTGTGCATACTAAGAATCGCGATCCATTCGCGCAGAAAAGCATTCGGCAGAAAATAAAAAGCCGTTTTTGCCCCGATCCCGTTGATTGCCAGACCAGCCTTTCGCGCAAACATCCCCGCCCGCAAGACATGGTAATTATTCGTAAAGAAGATCGCTTCGTAGTTTGTCTTTCTATTTGCCATTATCTCCGCAGAAAACCGCATGTTTTCATACGTAGTACGTGAATTTTTTTCTACCAGTGTGTCCTGCTCGGGAATACCCTTCGCAATCGCATACTGTTGCATAGCCTCTGCCTCCGAAATCGTTTCGTCAGCGCCTTTTCCACCTGAGAAAACAATCTGCGGCCGTGCCCCCACGCTCGCTTTATAAAAAGCAATTGCCTTATCGATCCGAGCTGCCAATAAAGGCGGCACCCGATTCCCACCAATCAGCCCACTACCGAGAACTATTAGAAAATCCGGTTGTCGCGGCTTTTTCGCATACCGATAAATCACACTTAGACTCGTAAAATTCAATGCCACACAGAAAAAATAATAGGCCGTAGTCGGAACCACTAATAATAGAACTTGGAGCGAACTGGGGATTTTTAAAAAGGACGGGATATTGATCCACTGAATAATCACCCAAATAATCAGCAAAAGTCCTGCAAATAACGTCAATAGGTTGGAAAGCGCCAACCTTTCTCTCCGCATGACGATACCAGCATTCCAAATCAGAAAAATAATAAGCAGATAAATGCCAAACAGCAATAGAAATACCGCTAAAATAGCTACTCCGACTAGCAAAATATAAATTGGTCGAAAATTCTCGAACTGTAGAATAAAAACAAGCAACGTCAACAACACAGCCATTGCTGTAAGATTGAAAAGTAGCCCATTGCGTAAATGTGTCGGATTTTTGCGAAAAGATAAAGCTAGCAAGCCCCCGATCATGATGCAGACGCAAACGCCTATTAGTAAGATCATGACAATTCCCCTTTTAAGTCTTTTTTCTATTATAGCAAAAAAAGAGCTTAGCTTGGCAACAGATCAAAAATCTGCCCGCCAAGCTAAGCTCTTCTCTAATTCTTCCCTACTCCACTGTCACACTCTTCGCCAAATTCCGTGGTTTATCCACATCACATCCGCGATGCAGCGCTGCATAATAAGCCAGCAGTTGCGTTGGTACAACGCTCACTAACGGGGTCAGCAATTCATGTACTTCCGGAATCACGAATTGGTCGCCCGGCTCTGCAACGCTCGCCATTGCAAATACACAGCTGTAAGCACCGCGGGCATTGACTTCATTGATGTTCCCGCGAATATTCCAATTGATTTCCTTTTGTGTGATGATCGCCAGCACAGGAGTTCCTTCTTCGATCAGAGCGATCGTACCATGTTTCAACTCACCACTGGCAAAACCTTCCGCTTGGATGTAAGAGATCTCTTTTAATTTCAGTGCTGCTTCCATTGCGACGAAATAGTCGATATGGCGACCTAGGAAAAAGGCGTTGCGGGTTGTTTCTAGATAGTCGCCGGCAAGATGTTCGATCTCTTCTTTATTTGAAATGATCGCTTCCATTGCCGTCGCAACAATACCAAGTTCTGCTGCTAGATTTATTTTACTTGCTGCCTCTAGGCCTTTTTTTCTGCCCAGTGCTACAGCCAAGATCGACAGCACCGCTATCTGCGCAGTATAGGCTTTTGTGGAAGCTACTGCTATTTCCGGACCGGCATGCAGATAAAGCACGTCAGCGGCTTCTCTCGCCAATGTGGAGCCAGGCACATTTGTCAGTGTCAATGTATCATAGCCTTGTTCTTTCATTTTTACTAATACTTGACGGCTATCTGCTGTCTCACCACTTTGGGTAATAAAAATGAAGAGTGGTTTTGGCGTCAAGATCGGTGTATTATAACCGAATTCGCTGGAAACATGTACTTCCACGGGAATCTCGGCAAATTTTTCGATCAAGTTTTTTCCGACCAGACCAGCATGATAACTCGTTCCGCAAGCGATGATATGCACGCGGTCAGCGGCAAGCAATCTGTTCAGTGTTTCTTCCTTCACTTGCACCTCGCCAGCTTCATCTTGGTAAGCTTGGATGATCTTGCGCATAACGGCAGGCTGTTCGTCTACTTCTTTCAGCATATAATGTGGATATGTTCCTTTTTCAATATCAGCAGCATCCAACTCTGCAGTGTAGCTAGCGCGTTCTACTTCTTCGCCTGCTAAGTCTTCGATCTTCATGCTATCTTTTGTAAGTGTGATCACTTCTCCATCCATGATTTCGATGAATTCTGTTGTTTCTCTCAATCCAGCCATCGCATCACTAACGATCATATTAAAGTTTTTCCCTTTACCGATCAGTAGTGGGCTTTTATTTTTAGCCGCATAAAGTGTATCTTTGTCCGTATTGTCGATCAAGCAGATCGCATAAGAACCATGAAGCAATTTTAGTGTTTCCACAAATGCGGCTTTCACAGCCAAGCCCTCTGCTACTTTTTTCTCGATCAACTGGATAATCACTTCTGTATCGGTTTCACTGACAAACTTCACGTCTGCTAAGTAATCTTGTTTCAATGCCAAGTAATTTTCGATAACAC
This sequence comes from Listeria grayi DSM 20601, assembly GCF_000148995.1. GTDB lineage: Bacteria > Bacillota > Bacilli > Lactobacillales > Listeriaceae > Listeria > Listeria grayi. Next base: position 149,053 of record NZ_GL538352.1, on the reverse strand, counting down.
CATTGTGCACGATCGTGAAACGGCCGCTTGTACTTTGGTGCGGATGCGCATTTTGATGGCTTGGTTTGCCGTGTGTTGCCCAGCGCGTATGTCCGATCCCAACCTCGCCGTATTCTTTTTCGCCGACTGCTGCAGCTAGATCCGCTATTCTGCCTTGTACTTTTACTACTTTGACTTGCTTTTTATCTTCTAAAAGCGCGATTCCTGCTGAATCATAACCACGATACTCTAATTTTTCCAAGCCGTGCAGCAAAACATCTTTCGCATTTTTTCTACCAATAAATCCTACTATTCCACACATATAAAATCCTCCAATGATTTAAAAGCCGCATTTAAGAAGCCTTGTATAATTCGCGTTTCCTTGGAGAATCAAACTCATGCGTCTAAGCTTTCTGTCCAAACAGTCGCCTGCTTGTTTTGTAACTCAGACATAACGGCTACATGAATAACCGGGAGACTCCCGCCGAAAAAACTCGATTAATCTCCTCCTCGTCAACTGATACCCCGTTCGATCAGTTCTGGCGCTTCTATTAAATTGTCGCTATCCTCCTCTATCTTTTTTCAAGGAAACAAATTCATTTTAAACGAAATTGTATAGTACGTCAAGCATTAATATAAAGGGGTTCCAATAAAATTGGTATATACATTTGTTTTTTGGAAAAATTTTATTTTCTCCACAAAAAATGCCTTTTTCAAGGCATTTCCTAGCTATTCTCAGCTTGGCGAAAAATGATTAGATTCTAGGCAAAGTCGAGTACCGAAGCGGAGCGTACTTAAGTACGTGAGCATCGAAACGCAGACTTTAACGACGAAGATGAGCGTTTTTCGCCAAGCTGAAATGCCTTTTTCAAGGCATTTACTCTTTTTTCCCACCAATCGCATAACATACAGAACCTAATAAAGCAGTCGATCCTGTTAACAGTTGCATACCTAAGATTCGTAGCTCGCCGCCCCAAACCTGCAGTGGAGTATCGCTTGTTTGGCTAATGACATGTGTGAATTGAGAGGACCAGATATAGTTATTGATCGTGATAAATCCAACTGCGAACAATATAGCAAGTACTGCATAAAAATATGTATTCCGCAGAAAAAGAACTAAACAGCCGATCAACATGAGACAAGCAATCAAATTCCAGATGCCATCTGTCCAACCAAGTGATAAAACGTTGGCGGAACTTTTTTTATTTCCTAAAGTCGTAAATAGCGCATAACTGGAAATCGCCGCCAGAATAATGGCGAAACTATTCCAAACATTTCCTAGAATCCGCCATTTTTTTTGCCAGCTTTGTTCGATTGCAGCAATTGGTTGTACTTTGAAAAATACTAATACGCCTATAAATAACAACAATGCCACAATTCCTTGGACAAGTGCGTTTATCTGTCCCGGACTGAAAACGTGGTTTGCTAAGATTTTTCTGACGGCCGACAATCGCAGAAACTGAATCAGATAAAATAATATGGTCAATCCTAAGAATAACAGCGTCCCAATTGCCGCCTGGCGATTCCGGTCGGCTTTATTTCCGAATACAATCAGCAACACCCCGATCGGCAACAACAGCAGGTCCAACCAATCAAAGGTATGATTGATAAAATAACCGCTGACAGAGGTTATAAAATAATAACATTGTACAAGCCCTAGCGCGATTGCAAAGCTTAAAAATATTTTTTTTGACGCATACATAGGATAATTCCTTTCTTTCTATATTTATAGCGTTTATACTTATAGGAGGAGGTGATTTCATGGAATACGCAGAACTATTTCCCAGCGATGAACTACCCTTGCAGCTGCTTTTAGAAGCCGATCCTGATCTCAACCAAATCACCAGTTACATCAATGATTGTATGATCTATGTACTTAAAAAAAGCAGCGAGCCGATCGGTATCATCTGTGTGCAGCCGCTCGCTTCCCATACAGCGGAAATCAAAAATATCTCCATTGCCGCTACCTACCAAAACTCAGGACTGGGTAAGCAATTGCTTCACCATGCCCTGTTGAAACTAGATCAGAAAGCGTTCCGGAAAGTTATCGTAAAAACGGGAAACTCCAGTATCGGTCCATTGGCTTTTTATCAAAAACTTGGATTTCGGATAACCGGCATGGAACCTGACTTTTTTACAAAGCATTATCCCCATCAGGAGATCATCGAAAACGGCATTCCTTGCAAGGATCAAATTGAATTGACGTTATACTTGAATGGAAAAGGAGGCTGATAGCAGCCTCCTTTTTATTAAAACTATTCGTTCAATCCCATTTCGGCAACAACGACATCAGCAATCTTGCTGCAATATCGCTCGGTATCTTCTTCTGTCAACGCTTCGACCATTACCCGAACTAGTGGCTCTGTTCCCGAAGGCCTTACCAGAACGCGGCCATTTCCAGCCATTTCTGCTTCGACTTCTTCGATTGCTTTGCTCACTTTAGGGTTTTCTGTCACGTGATGTTTATCTTGAACACGGATATTTACCAGTTTTTGTGGGAAAGTTTTCATTTCCGCTGCTAATTCCGACAATTTTTTTCCTGTTGCTTTCATGATATTGACTAATTGGATTCCTGTCAGCAGTCCGTCACCAGTTGTATTATGATCTAGGAAAATGATATGACCGGATTGTTCGCCGCCAAGATTAAAGTCGCCTTCACGCATAGCTTCTACCACATAGCGATCACCAACGGCTGTCTGTACATCTTCAATGCCTAATTCTTGGAGACCTTTGTAAAAACCAAGGTTGCTCATGACCGTGGACACGATCGTGTTTTTATTTAGTAACCCTTGTTCGTTCAAATATTTTCCGCAGATAAACATGATCTTATCGCCATCGACGATATTCCCTTGTTCATCGATCGCAATCACGCGGTCGCCATCGCCATCGAATGCTAAGCCGACATTTGCTTCTTTTTCCTGTACAAATGCTGCCAATGCTTCCGGATGAGTTGATCCAACACCGTCGTTAATATTTAATCCATTTGGGGAAGTTCCCATTGAACTGATGTCTGCTTCTAAATCAGCAAATAGATGATTGGCTAAACTGGAAGTAGCACCATGCGCGCAGTCTACTGCTACATGAATGCCGTCAAAATTATTATCGACTGTCTGTTTCAAATATTGGATATATTTTTGTTTTCCTTCAAAGTAATCACTGATCGTACCAAGTCCTTCACTGCTTGGACGAGGTAATTCATCTTTTTCTAGATCCAGCAAATCTTCAATTTCTGCTTCTTGATCATCGGATAATTTGAAACCGTCCGACCCAAAGAATTTGATACCATTATCTTGGACAGGATTGTGTGATGCGGAAATCATTACGCTTGCCGATGCACCTTGTGCTCTTGTCAAATAAGCGACTCCTGGAGTGGATATTACACCAACGCGCATGACTTCAATTCCCACAGATACTAAGCCGGCAATTAGAGCAGATTCTAACATTTCCCCTGAAATACGAGTATCTCTAGCAACTAATACTCTCGGGTGTTCCCCGACGTGTTTCGTTAGTACATAGCCGCCAAATCGTCCCAGTTTAAATGCGAGTTCCGGTGATAGTTCTTGATTGGCGATCCCTCTAACTCCATCTGTTCCAAAGTATTTTCCCATTTTACTTTCTCTCCTTTTGTATAAATCAGTATACAAATTACATTATCTCTATTCTTGGCGCTGAAAAAGTGTCTTTCTCATGCATATGATTTAGATTTTGTTTCTACGTTAGAAACCCTTTGTGAATTACATTTCTATCTAGGGCTAAAATTATTATACCCTTTTTGAATAAATATTTCATCCTCTAACAGAATAAATCCCGGAAGTCCATGGTTCCCTGCACATTCCGAGATTTTTATTGGCTATTTATTCAACTGCTGCTTTCATCGCTTTCCGCTTTGTCTGCCTCGTCTTCTTTACTGGCGATCACGAATTGCGCCTTTCCCGGTGAAGTTGTATAGCTTATATTACTAGGAATGCCTGTTACTGTCAAACCAGTACTATATATCGAGTCGGCCTTGGCGCCACTTAGATCCGCATTCACCTGCAGACCGCCGGCACTTACTTTGTTCAAGGCATCTTTAGGTCCTTTTAGTGTAATACTTATTTTCCCGTTTGAAGGAGAACGTAATTCAGCTTTCAAATCATCATCCAGGTTCATTGTTCGGATCGCGATGTTATTGATTGTTTTTGTCGTTGCTGCATTTTGGTCTTCGTTGTCAGATCCGCTATTTTCCTGACCGTTATTGTTTTTCTTCTCATCATTACCGCTCGTCGAATTGTCATTGTCTTCCGTTGCATTGTTATCTTTCTTGGCTGTCTTTATACGTACCTCGATCGTTTTCGTTTCGACCTCGGTCGCTCCTTTTGGAACAGGTACGTTTATTTCTTTTACTGTATCTGCTGTGATATCTGAAACATCGACAGGTACTTCGATCTTGTTGATACTGCTGAGTGCTTTATCACTGCCGAGCACCACAACCTCCACTGTATTCGTCGTCATATCGGTCACAGTCAAGTCATCACTTACTTTGCCAGTCTGCTTCAATTCAAGCGGAACCGTCTTCCCGACTTTTGTTACTTTCCCACTGATCATCACTCTTTGTGGGCTAACAGATACATCTAATTTATTCAGCTTGTTATCAAACGCCGTGACCGTTGCTTCTTCTTTGAAATCCGCTTTGTACTTTTTCTTATTATCTAACGTCGCCTTGACATAAGCGATTTTGTCAACGGTATCTTTAGCGCCTGTGACCGTGATTTGTTGGGGATCCGTCGTGACTTTCGAAACAGAGTAGCCTTCCGCTAAGTTAGCTTTACCGATCTCCGTCCCGACTGAAAACTTCTTTGTTACCCGCTCCTGAATATTGACCTTCGCCGTTTTCGGATGAATGGATGCTTTTAGCCGATTGGAGAGATTCCGCGTATGGAGTGTTACTGTGCTATTGCCGATGTCAGCGTTACGCAAGTCTGCGTATACAGTGAAATCCTGCTGTGCTTTCGCTGATTTTACTAAACTGCGTGGACCTGAGATCGTCACATCGACAGTGTCGGGAATCCCGGTAACAGATAAGTTTGTTTTATCATAGTAAACTTGGACAGGCACACTTGTTACCACTTCAGAATCATTTGCCGTCCGTGTTTGGAAAATTCGCTTGCTTCGCGTTGTATCGTTCGTGCTGACAGATACAAATAGAATGGCTGCTAGCAGCAAGGCAACGATCCGAATGGACCATTTATTATTTAAGATTCGATCCATCATTCTTTATTGCCCCCCTTCAGCATCGCAAATAGAGGACTTTTCTTTTGAATAACGGTTACTAATTCTCGTTCTAAAATGCGGTGCAGTTCTTCTTCAGTGACATCTCGGAATAATTCGCTGCCTTTTGCAACCGAAATTCCGCCTGTTTCTTCTGAGACCACGATGGTGATACTATCAGTAACCTCACTGATCCCAAGTGCTGCCCGATGTCTTGTCCCTAATTCTTTTGATAGAAACGGGCTGTCAGAGAGCGGCAGATAACTTGCAGCAGAAGCGATTTTTCCATTTTTGATAATAACTGCTCCATCGTGGAGCGGCGTATTTGGAATAAAAATATTGATCAGAAGTTCGGATGAGATTGCGGAATTCAAAGCAATACCAGTCTCGATATACTCATCCATCCCCGTATCGCGGGCGATAGAGATCAAAGCACCGATCCGCCGTTTTGCCATATATTGCGTGGATTTTTCGATAGAATCAATTAAGTTCTTTTGTTGCGCTTCGATTTTAGAACCATATTTGGTAAATATATTACCTCGACCAAGTGTTTCCAAAGCTCTACGTAATTCGGGCTGAAAAATAATAATAATTGCTAAAAATCCCCACGTAATCATTTGGTCAGTAATCCACTCAACCGTTTGCAATCCTAAAAAGCTGCTGATCAATTTTACAATAATGATCACAAAAGTACCCTTCAAGAGTTGAACTGCTTTTGTACCTCTTATCAACATAATCACTTTATAAATCACGAACCATACTACTAAGATATCCACAATGTTAGCAAGGTAGTGGAGTATGGTTTGATAGGATAAATCGCCCATTACTTCGCCTCCGTTTAAAGGCAATATATTTCAAAGTTGCCATTTTATTTTTTAAGCTAGCGTATGCTCTCTCTTTGCCCTATATTATAGCATAACAAACCGCCTTGAAAAAGAAATGTAAACGCCTCAACAAGAAAGATTTCTTAAAGAAAAACCAAAGTAATGAAAAAGAAGGACTGAAAACCGTCCTTCTTTTCTTCGAGCTTATTTTTTTGTCTTTACATTTGAACTTGTTCTGCTGCTTTTTTCTTTTTTCCGAACCAAGAAAGATTTTTCCATAAATAAAGAAACAATTGATGTGCGCCGCCGATAAGAATGCCCATTCCGATAGCGACACCCATGATGATAAAGAAATGAAGCGCAAGGTAGTCAGCAATATTTTTCGCGGCTATTCCTAGTATAAAAACAATAACCATTGGTAATAAGTAATACCTAATATCCGTTTCTGACATACAATTCTTCGCCCTTTCTCATTTTTTTAAAAAATATCTTTCATCCAAGATAAGTATACTGTAAAAACGCTTATATTTCAACGGCTTATCGCGCATATTTACAATAAATTTTCAAAAAAACTGAAAAGTTAACAAATTGTTATTTATTTGACGCTGTTTTGTAACTTTTTATTCTTTTAGGTGGTATGGATAAGTGGCTACGACGACATCTTTTTTCATCAATAATCTTGTTCGGATCAGTAAACTCGTTTGATTATGCAACACATTTTGCCAACCTTTTTTAGGAATGAATTGCGGGATAAGGACAGTTAGCGAATAATTATCCTGCTTCGCTTTTTGCTGGGCCGCATCAATGAATTTCATCAATGGATCAGAAATGGAACGATACGGCGAGTAAAGATGCGCGATCCGTACTTCTGGATGGATCCTATTCCAACGCTCTACAAAATTCTTTTCCTGTTTCTTGTCGAGAGAAACATGGACAGCGATAACGGTATCGCCGATCGATTTCGCATATTTCAATGCGCCTTCGACCACTTTTGTCGCATCAGATACACAAACTACGACCGCATTCCCCGTAAAATCAGGAACATCGATATGTTCGTCGATCCGAAGCTGTGGTGCGATACGTTTATAATGACGTCGTGTCCGATGAAAAACAAAGATCATGATCGGTAAGAAAATAAATACCGGCCAAACGGATTCGATTCGTGTGAAAAATAATACCATAAGAACGGTGAAAGAGATCAGTGCGCCAAGTAAATTAGCACTTAGCTTCAATCCCCATTTCGCTGGTTTTTCTTTCAGCCATTTCAGTATCATGCCGGTTTGTGATAGTGTAAATGGAATAAATACACCGACGGAATAAAGCGGGATCAGTGCTTCGGTTTTCCCTTTGAAGATGATCGTGAGCAAGATCGAACCGACAGCCAAGGTGATGATCCCATTGGAGTAGCCGAGTCTGTCCCCTTTCGCTAGATACATTCGCGGCATAAACTTATCTTTTGCCAAGTTGAAGGCAAGTAGTGGAAACGCAGAAAACCCTGTATTAGCTGCTAATACCAAAATAAGCGCGGTGGCAATCTGAATAAAATAAAAAAGAAAATTGCGGCCAAACACATTTTGCGCGATTTGGGATAAAACCGTTGCTTTCATTTCCGGTACTGTTCCATAGAAATAAGCTAAAAAAGTGATACCTAAGAAAAAGAACGCCAATAACGAAGCCATGATCGTCAACGTTTTCGCAGCGTTTTTCGCTCGAGGTTCTTTAAAGAATGTAACTGCATTGGAAATTGCTTCGATCCCTGTTAGCGATGCCGAACCTGATGCAAACGCTCGAAGTAACAAGAAGATCGTGACGCCAGACACATGTGTGCCGATAGCACTTGTTTCATGATCCACGTCCATTCCCATTACAACTTTGAATAACCCGACAACGATCAACAGCACGATCGAAAGTACGAATAAATACACTGGTGCTGCAAGCAAACTTGCTGATTCTGTGATTCCGCGTAGATTGATGATCGTCACTACGATGATCAGAATAATAGCGATCGGTACTTCAAATGGAAAAAGATCCGGTACCGCAGATACGATCGCATCTGTTCCCGATGAGACACTTACGGCGACCGTAAGCATATAATCCACTAGTAAAGATCCGCCAGCGATCAGCCCTGCATTGTTGCCTAAATTTTCTCTTGAAACCACATATGCTCCCCCGCCATCGGGATAAGAGTGAATGATTTGTCGATAAGATAAATTCAAGGCAAATAGCAAAATCAATACACAGAAGGCAATCGGAATAGAATACCAGATAGCCGCTACCCCTACTGTGACAAGCACAAGTAAGATTTGCTCCGTCCCGTATGCAATAGAAGAAAGTGCATCCGAGGACAATACAGCAAGTGCTTTTAATTTCCCTAATTTTTGTTCACCGGCTTCTGAAGATTTCAGAGGCCTTCCAATTAATAAACGTTTGAGTGGTGAAGCCATTTTGCTCCCTGCCTTTTTATGAAATTTTAGTGTTTGTTCTATATAGAACAAAGTCGCGTTAAGTGGACCTACAATACGTTCTGATTTTAGTAAAGATACCTGTCGGAACAGAAGCTTTACCCCTAGAGCGAAACATTGTCGTCACGCTGAACAAAAGAATTATAGCACAGCTATACTTTTAAGCAAGCTTTTTTCAAATTATTTTCATGATACAATTAGATTGCAATTGTAATCCGGAAGTTCTAGCCCGTTTTGGGTGGTTCCATGCATAGTTTTCTAGTCATTTTCTTTAAACAATTGGCGATGAATCGTTGATATAACGCCATTTAAATTGTCAGAATAAAAAGAAATTAATTTTTCTATTTACAAATACCCTGTTTTCTATATATAATAAGTTTCGTTGGTGATTTTTATTTCACTCTGGCCCGTTGGTCAAGCGGTTAAGACACCGCCCTTTCACGGCGGTAACACGGGTTCGATTCCCGTACGGGTCATTAGTTTTATACTTATAAATTGCTGGTACATAATTGTAAAATAGTATATGATAAAAGTAGCTTTTTTACTAGGGTTGCCGTCAGTTTGATAAGTAGGCCGACTTAGCTCAATCTGGTAGAGCAACTGAATCGTAATCAGTAGGTTGCGGGTTCAATTCCTGCAGTCGGCATTTCTTCCGGGGGGATAGCGAAGTGGCTAAACGCGGCGGACTGTAAATCCGCTCCTTCGGGTTCAGTGGTTCGAATCCACTTCCCCCCACCATTTTATTATTGGGCCATAGCCAAGCGGTAAGGCAACGGATTTTGATTCCGTCATGCGTTGGTTCGAATCCAGCTGGCCCAGCCATTATAGAGAGCCGTTAGCTCAGTTGGTAGAGCATCTGACTTTTAATCAGAGGGTCGATGGTTCGAGCCCATCACGGCTCATAACAAAAAAGAAACTGGTTTTTGACCAGTTTCTTTTTTTGCGTTCAAATGAGTTTTCCAGCCGCTTTGTCGACGATCACCGTTATATTTGGATGCATTTTTAAGATAGACGCTGGGAAGGCCTCTGTCACCTCGCCGTGATAAAAACGTTGCATTGCTTCACTTTTTTTAACTCCGCTGGCTAGTAAAATGATATGTTTGGCGGCCATAACCGAGCGTGGTCCCAGTGTGACATAACTATCTGGGTTTTCAGCAGGGTCTTCAAAATGTCCCACAATGATTTTTTTCAAACGTTCATCGCAAGGTACTTCCGTTGTAAAATCCGTAAAGCGTGTCGTTCCTGGCAAATTCCCGCAATAATGTCCGTCTGTTCCAATTCCAAGCACGATCGCATCCAGACCTCCATCACTAGCGATTTTCGCATCATGTTGCTGATAGTTTTTTTCATTTAAGATCTCGATTTGTTCTTCTGCGATCGCTGCCGGTGAAAAATATAGGCGGCGCAGATCGCTGAGCGTGATCCCCTCCTGCTTTCCTGATTTATAGGGAATCTCATCAAAATTATAATAATGGACATGATCGAGATAATTTTTCCCCTTTACCTTTGTCGTTAATCGTTCATACATTCCAATCGGAGTGGTACCTGCTGTAATAGCTAAATTCACGCGTTTTTGCTTCGTAAGCATCTCTCCGACGACCATTTCTGCTGCAAGTTCACTTAATTCTCCATAGTTTTCTGCTACGATCCATTTCATTTTCCTCTACCTCCATTACTATTAGATTGGTTTTATTTTCAGTTGGATAATCGTCTCCATTGCAGTCAACGCTTTTCGCTTGGCATAAGCAGCAATTTCTTCAAAGTGATCGGTATTCGCAATCACCATGATCACACTATCGTCATAACCAGCTTCAACAAGTGCTGCTCGGTCAAAACGAACAAGCGGTGTACCAACTTCGACCTTCTGCTGCTCATGGCACAATACTTCGAAATTTTCTCCTTCCAATTCTACGGTATTGAGCCCCACATGTATCAAGATCTCCGCTCCATTATCAGCGAGCAGTCCAATCGCATGTTTCGTCTTAAAGACAAGCTGTACTTTCCCAGCTACCGGTGAAACGATTAGATCTTCCTCCGGCTTGATCGCCACTCCTTTGCCAAGCAAGCCCTTTGAAAAGGTATCATCGTCCACTTCCTCGATGGGATACATTTGGCCGCTTACCGGGCTCTTTATTTTTGTTTCGCTATGCGGATTCAACGGTGCAGTTTCTTTTTTATCCATCCCTTTACTCAGCAAGAAGGTGAGAATGAATGTACTCACGATCGTGATCACAAAAGCAAGTAAAAAGCCGAAAGCTGCTTCGCCTAAATAAACGGGAAAAGAGAGCACACTTGGCATTACAGGAGCTAAAGCACGGGCACCTAGACTTGCACCAATGCCTCCGCCGATCCCTCCACCGACTGCGGCACCAATGAAAGCCGATCGATATTTAACCAACACCCCATAAAGCGCCGGCTCCGTGACTCCCAAATAGCCGGAAAAAGCCGATGAAAGTGCCACTTGCTTCATGGTCTTGTTGTTGATTGCCAGTGAGATCGCCAAGGCAGCTGTTGCTTGTGCCATAGTACTCATGAAGTTCATTGCCCCCATCGTCGAAAAGCCGAATGTTGCGATCTGCTGTTGCGTCAGCGGCCGGACAGCATGATGCATACCCGTCAGCACTAAGAGCGGCCGTGTACCACCAATAACAAACCCCGCAAGTAATGGCGAAAAGTCGATCAGAACTTCGATCCCCTTCGCAATATACTCGCCTAAGTAAAAGCCAAGCGGTGCGATCCCAAAAAGCATGATCGGCACAATGATCATCAGCGACAATAACGGAGTAAAAATGACCGTTATCATACTGGGAATGACTTTCTCTAAATAACGATATAGATAGCTGAACAAATATACGGCTAAAATGATCGGCAAAATCGAACTGCTGTAGTTTACGACTGGGATCGGAATAACCGATAAAAAGGAAATGTTTGCTACTTTCCCTTGCAGCGCCGCATCCAATAATGTAGGATACATCAGTACTCCTGCCAGCGAAAGCGCCATATATTCATTGGTTCGGAAGCGTTTCGCACTACTGACTGCTAATAAGAATGGAAAGAAATAAAACATCGCATCTCCCGCAAGATTCAAGATAAAATAAGTCCCTCCAACCGGATCGATCAGCTTAAGCGATGTTAATAGGAAGATCAAACCCTTCAGCATCCCACCTCCGATGACGGGTGGCAGACTGGGGATCAAAATAGCTGACAACGTTCCAATAAGTCGGCTCCAAATGGATTCTTTTGCATCTGTTGGTTCCGGTCTGTTGCTTTCCATGCCAAAATGCGGATATTGGTCCACCATGATCCGGTAGATTTTACTAACTTTCGTGCCGACGATCACTTGATACTGTCCATTTTTCACTTGCGCGCCCAATACTCCCGTCAATGCTTCTAATTGTTCTTTTAAAAACAGTGTTCCGTCCTCTAACTGAAATCTCAGCCGTGTGACACAATGCGTCAGTGATTTTACATTGCTATCTCCTCCTATAGAAGTAATGATTTGTGAGGCTAATTCTTCGTTGGTCATGATAGCTACTCCTCTCTTTTTGTTATAAATAAAGACCTGACCAAACAAAGAGAAAAGTATTTTCCTCCTTGTTTGATCAGGTCTTGCCGGCTATTCCCGTAACAAATCCTGTTTACTCGGTCGTTTGGATAAGTCTTGCTAAATGAAGCGTCAGGTAAACTTGCTCATCACTGGAAGGTGCTACTCCATATTTTTCGGTTAAATAGCAATCGATCTTCCGCGCACACTTGAATTCCCGCTGATAATCTTCTTTTATGAGGCGCGCCAAGGGTTGACGGATAAAGCGTTTTTGCTCCTCCCCCTTACGAATTAGCAAGTAGCATTTTAAATGGTGCAAAAAGCGCTGAAAATATACGGAATCCTCATCGATTTCCATTTGAAATTCGAATTTGATCATTTGGGTGATATCGCGTATCGTTTCCAAATATGTCATCATTTCCGGCATTGTCGCTGAACTGTCGATCTGATAATGAACGAAGTGCAATGCAATAAAAATCTGCTCGCTTTCTGGCAATTTTACTCCTTTTATTCGATTGATCAATTCTACCGCTTGCTCGCCGATCTTCATTTCCTGCGGATAAAAATGTTTTACTTCCCACTCAATCGGACTTTTCATCGCTATTTTTTCCTTTGATCGTTCTAATGCAAAAATGATATGGTCAAGTAAACTTAGCATGCTTGTTCGCTGGATTTTTTGCTGTAGCAGTTTTTCTCCAATAAGTATGATCGCCTCAGCCAATTGGATATCTGCAATATCCGTATCCTTCAATAATGCAGCAATCTGCATCGTGTCCCATTTTCCAGTCGGCAGGAATAACTGTTCTACTTTTGTCTGATCAACCTCGTCCTTTGGATAAGCCCGAAACCCGATCCCTTTCCCGGTCACAATCATTTCCTTGGCATTTTCCTCTGCTAAAATAACATTATTATTGATCCGCTTTTTCACAATCATGTTTTGCCACCTCTTCATGCTGAAATAAAAAAACCATAGAATAGGCAGAAATGATGTGTTCACCATTCTTCCTTATTCTATGGTTATGCCCGACTAGCGGTAACGATCCCATATCTTATTTCCAAGATAACACATTTATGTAAACGCTGTCAAATCGCATATTTAATTGCGAAATAAAGCGCTTATTGATAAACTTGCAGTATCATGAAACGGAGGGAGCGAGGCAATTGCTGAAATTGATTCAAGCAACGAAGCATTTTGGCGACAAAGTGGCTGTTGACCATTTATCGCTAACAGCCGAACCTGGAAAGATCCTCGGCCTGATCGGTCAGAACGGCGCCGGCAAGACCACGACATTTCGACTGATCCTGCAGTTCTTAAATGCAACAGAAGGCGAAGTTCGTTGGGAAGGCAAACCGATCACACAAATGGATGTCAATAAAATCGGCTATCTACCAGAAGAACGCGGCCTTTACCCAACGAGTACGATCGAAGAACAGCTGCTCTTTTTTGCAGAATTGAAAGGGTATCCACGTAAGCAATTAAAGCAAGAATTGGATAGTTGGCTAGAAAAAACACAAGTAGTCGGCAAAAAAACAGATCTAGTCAAAAGCTTATCAAAAGGGAATCAGCAGAAGATCCAATTACTAAGCACGATCATCCATCGTCCGAAACTGCTCATCCTGGACGAACCTTTCAGTGGTTTGGACCCTGTTAATGCGGAGATCCTCAAAGCGCTCATCTTTGATATGAAGAAACAAGGAAGTACGATTATTTTTTCTAGTCACCGGATGGAAAATGTGGAAGAGCTTTGTGACGCCGTGCTGATGCTCAAAAATGGCAAAACGGTGCTTTACGGAGCGACAGAGGAAATCAAAAATAGTTTCCCGCGTACAAAAATCAAACTCGAATCTACTCATTCCTTAGAAGAATTGTCCGCTCTCCAGGCTGTTGTCAGTGCCGAGAAAAGCAAAGGTTATACGATTCTCACTTTAAACAGTCAAAACGATGCCCCTGCTGTTTTCGATTATGTAACAAAAGATGGTTTTATTCCCACCTTTACACTAGAAGCTCCCACACTAGAAGAAATTTTTCGCTGGAAAGTGGGTGAGAAAGATGGCTAAATTCTGGATAATTGTCAAACAGGTTTATAAAAGACGTGTAAAAACAAAATCTTTTTTACTCTTTTTTCTATTTCCATTACTCATTTTTCTACTGATCAACTTTATTCCACAGATCTTTAGTTCTTTTGATTCTGGGGATAAGCCGACAAAGATTGCTCTTCTCACAGATGATCCGGATTATCGAAATGCTTTCCAACAAGATAAAAAGCATTTTCGCTTCAACGAAAAGATCACCACTGCCCAAGCTGCAAAACAAGCGCTAAAACAAGATCGAATCGATGGCTTTATTACATTCCAAGATCCGCAAAAGCCTGTTTATTACTCCAACGAAACAGCGGGAAAAAGTGTCTTGCAGCAGATCAATCAGCACCTTACTTCTACTAAAATCGCAATAGAAGCAAAACAATATAAGCTATCCCAACAAGATCTGCAAAAAATACTCGCTCCTGTTTCTGTCGATAATAAACTACAGGGCAACAATCAATTGACAAGTAGCCAGAAAGAAAAAATGAGTGGTGCAGTACTTCTGTTGACGCTCATCATTTTCCTATTCGTCATCAGTTATACCAATATCGTTTCTTCCGAGATCGCTACCGAAAAAGGAACGCGGATCATGGAAGTCATCTTATCCAGTGTTTCTGCAACCACACATTTACTCGCAAAATTAACAGCGATTATTTTGATGATTCTCACCCAGTTAGGTTTTTATCTACTTTGTATTGCTTTATTTATCGTATTTGGCAAAGATATTCCTATGCTTGCCGGTTTCCTAGATCAATTTAATGGTTTTCCCAGTCATTACTTATTTCTGAATATTGCTTTTATTATTTTTGGACTGCTTCTCTACATTATATTGGCTGCCTTGATCGGCTCCTTAGTTCCTAATGTAGAAACAGTTGCGCAATTCATCTACCCGATCACTATCCTATGTATGGTTGGCTATTGGGGGTCGATTGCAGCTGCTGAGATCCCGGATAATCTGCTCGTTGTGATTGGTTCTTACATTCCTGTTTTTTCACCAATGATGATGCTTGCTCGTATGGATCTGCTCGCAGCCAGCAACCTCGATATTTGGCTATCACTTGGGATCTTAATCGTAACGATCGCGCTCGCTCTATGGCTAACGATCAAATTATACCGCCATAACCTGTTGCTTTATTCTCAAGACGGACTCTGGAAAACATGGCGGAATTCATGGAAATACGCAAAAATGAATACTCGAAAGGAACGGTGAACAGCTTGGAGATCAGAGAATCGCGCAAAACAGATGCAGCTGCAATGATGGAGATTGAAAACTTAGTATGGACTGCATCAACAACGCCCGGTGAGATCCATTTTGCTTCAGAAGCAGCATTTTTATTAAAAAACCCTCCCGGCACCAAGAAAGTTGCAGTTATAGAAGGGACAGCAGTTGGCATCCTTGGCTATCATTCCCCTACCTCATTGACTAGTAACAAACATGTCTGGACATTCGATATCGCTGTACATCCTGACTATCAGAAAAGAGGAATCGGTTCAGCGCTATTGGCGGAACTTAAACGACTCGCCACAGCAGAGCATATTCATAAGCTTTCTTTGCGTGTCTTGTCTAATAATGAAAAAGCGATCTTGCTTTATAAAAGAGCTGGCTTCGAAGTAGAAGGCATTCTCAAACAAGAATTTTATCTGAATGGTCAATTCGTAGACGATGTTTTGATGGCTTATTTTCTATAGTAAGTGAAAAGGCTCAGCAATTGGGATATTCCTCCAAATGCTGAGTCTTTTTTATCATTTTTCCTTAAAATGGTTTGGCTTTCTTTAAAACGGCTATAGATAAATGAAAGCGAAATAAGTGAACAAACTGGACTTCCAGTTTTGTTATAAAGGCAGGATCATTGTCTGATAAAGAATTTTGAAAAAGCCGAAACTTGAGGAAGGCGATGGAATTTAGCCCCATCCATGAATCGGTGAAGTAGAAAGTAGTCGTTACTGTCGCTGAAAAAAGCGAAGTTAATCTTGTAAGAAAATGGCTGATCAATGCTAATTCATCTACTTTCTACGCAGTATGTTTAATCAGAAACATCAGGCAGGATTCCGCTATCAGATGAGAGGCTTCTTAGTCTCATCAGCAAAAAGCCCCTTCCAAATAGGAAGGGGTCTTTTCATGCTGCCTTTTTATCAATATAAAGCTGAATGTACGCCCCCATCATTTGGCGAATAATGGAGTGCCCTTCGCTGAAATACCTTGCCTGCAAGGCTTTTGTCAGATTACCCAGTAAATCATGCCACTTGGCGACCTGTTCTTGATTGAACCGTTCGGATAAAAACAACTCTAGAATATTATCCTTCCCCTTATGCAATAATTCGATTTCTGTATAACGGATCAAACAAGAATAGAAGTCCTGGATCGCTCTTTCAAAGGTGTGCTGCTCTTGCCGTTTATAAGCTTGTTCCATCAGCTCTAACGTCTCTTTCAAGCAGCTGCTGCAGCTGTTTTTTTCCGAGTCTTCCAATTTCTGTAAGGCAAAGTGAAGATGTGTGAATGTCAATTTGATTTTCCGAATTTTTAAGTACAGCCATGTATCCATTTTTTTATAACAACGTGGATCATTTGCCTTACTCATCAGTACACCATCTTCTAGCAGCTTTCCAAGCAACATTTCTGCTTTATCTTTAGATAGGTGGTATTTTTTTTGAAAAGCTTCTTGATCTATGAATGTTACTTCCTTATCCACAAGGAGCGCTTGTTTGATTTCGACATATTCACTATCTGTTAATCGTAAAAAAGTATCCATGACAGCCTCTAATCTTATGAAGGATTTGTCTGTATTATCACATAGAATATCTTTTTTACTTTATAGTTTTGTTCAAGTTCAGAATGCAAATTTGTCTAAAATGTTACATTTATTCTAATTCAATTCGCAAATCTCCTGGCTTTAATAATTTTCCTTTTACCACAAACGGTTTGACAAGAAGTGTAATTACACATGGCAAGACAACCGAAACAAAAATAAAAGCAGCAAAAGTGCTGAAACTGGAATGCGCGGCTACATATAGCGGAGCAACAAAGGCACACAGCCCTAAACCGGCAACTTCATTGGATGTTTGGATGTGGAATATAAGCACGCCGATCGGTCCAGATATCACAGCTGTTAATAGTGGGACCAACATAACACTTGGCTTACGGATAATGTTTGGTGTCTGTAGCTTTGGCGTACAGATCAATTGCCCGAAAAACGCCCCCCAATTATTGTCTCGAAATCCCAAGATAGCAAAAGCAACATATTGTGCTGAACAGCCGATCAATGCTGCAGCGCTCGCTGTCGGATCCAGTTGTAAAGCGATCGCTAATGCCGCTGATGAAGCTGGGCTAAGGATCAATAATGCAAATACTAATGAAATGACCATAGATGAAATAAGTGGTGAACCTGCTACCATAGAGGTGATCTGACCGCTGATCGTCGTCAAGATCGGTGTCATGATTTTCGCAAACAATAAACCACTGATGCCACCTGTTAAAAGTGAAGCTGCTGGAATCAAGATCATATCAAAGTTGGTTTTCCCACTGACACGCTTGCCGATCCAAATGGCGATTACTGCTGCCAATATCGCGCCAACAGGTTCGCCGCCGCCGATCGTGTAAATTCCTGCATCTGAAATCGTGTATGCTCCTCCACCAATAATCGCCGCAGCACCTGCACTGATGGCAACTAATGTATTGGCGCGCAAGCACATTGCGATTCCGATCCCAAGTCCTGGTATCAACATGGTTTTGCCGATCGCTCCAATCTTCACAAGGAAATCGAAACCAGCGAGCTGACCAATAGTCTGCAGCAACAGTCCCATTCCTAGCGTTACCAGAACTGCATTTGCAATTCCCATTGACGCTTTGTACGAACGGTCGATAAAATAAGCTTTCATACGTCATACCCTTTCTTTATTCAATTTTTACTTTTATATTGTACCTATTTCCTTTCCAAAAAGCGAGCCTTTTTCTGCAAATTTAATCGAACAGTAATACATCGAGATCCTTATTTTATGGTACAATGACTAAAGTTGAGGTGAAAATCGTGTTATCAAAATTCATGTGGGCATGCCGCCTATTTTTAATTACTTATTTTGTTATTATTTACTACTTTGCAGATACATTTTTCTTCGTCTTTTTGAATTTGACACTTGCATATATCCCATTTGAGATCGCTGTGTTTTTAACTGCGAAAAAAAGAGCTGCTTGGCTTTTCTGGCCATTAGCTATCATTTGGCTGGTTTTCTATCCAAATGCGCCTTATATCCTGACAGATATTTTTCACCTGCAACGTTTAGGTGCTTACACAGCTGAAGGGAATCTTTCTCCGGATATGTATATTTGGAAAAATTTCACTTTTCTCGTCATCGGGATCTTTTACGGTCTGTTTGTCGGATTTACCTCCCTATCTTTAATGATCAAAGAATTTATGCGTCGATTGGAATGGCAACGCGTATTTAAGTATCAGATCGTACTGATCTTACTGACACTGCTTTCAAGTTATGGGATTTATATTGGTCGCTTCTTGAGACTCCACACCATTCATTTACTAACAAGACCGCTAGAGTCTTTCTTAGATTTGATTTTCGTTGTTTCTCCTAACTTTATTGCTTTTGTCATTTGTCTGAGCGTCCTTCAATATATCTTATTTTATAGTTTTTCTACCTTTACCCCCTTACTTCAAAAAATCCATGAACCAAAAAATCAAAAACAGCGATGAATGTCATCGCTGTTTTTGATTTTACTTATTTTTTTCTAAAACTTTTATTTCCCCATCCTTTGTTCGTAAATTTATGACAGGTTGCTTTGCATTTTTTGACCATAAAAGATCCGAAGCAATATGGCCATGTGGCGCATGGATCTTTAATCTCGCTTGTTGATACACAGGATTTAGCGTCAACTTTATCAAACCAGACTCACTAGCGATATCCAACATTTTCCCTTTTTGGGACTGAGCGATAATCACATCTCCATTTTTGCTCCTGACAATTTGGCTACCTAAATTATCACGTAAAACACTCTTGCCATTATCTGAAAATGTAGAGTGGTATGTGATGCAACATCCTGTTTCTATTTCTAGTGCTCAAATCAAAGCATTTGAGAAGCATTATAAGGCTAATAACCGAAAAACGCAGCCGCTTCATGGTCGCAAAATCTTGGAACACCATGAATAAAAAAGCCGTGTGCCCTTGTTCTTTTCAGAACGAAGGCACACGGTTTTCTTGTGATCAGATCAATCGATTTTTAATTTACTTCTATCTTGCACAAACCCATTCGGGTAACGACGCTTTAGCTTTTCGATATTTTCGCTTGCGACTTGCTCCATCGGGATATCCGCCCACTTCGCGATCTGTGAGATATACCACAATACATCGCCTAATTCTTTGGTTAAATTTGCTTTGTCTAATGTGTGGCCATGAAAAGCATACTTTTTGATCAATTCGGCTACTTCCCCTGCTTCGCCACTGATTCCTAATCCATAATTCGTAAGGGCCTGCTCATGGATTTGAGCTGTTCGACTTGCTAACATTTGATATTCTTCAAAATTCACTATCATTGCCTCCCTTTTCCACTTTCCACTATAACAAACAAAGGATTCACAAAAAAGCCTTGTTTTTTCTCTTTTTTTCTGCTTGAAATCCTTAATATTTTTCCGGATTTGCTTTATAATAGAGAGGAGCTTAGTGGAAAGGAGCTATCATATGAAATTATTTGGTTGGATCCTCGGCCTGATTGGGATCATTGCTTTCTTTGTTTCCTTCAGCATTACCGGGATCAGCGGATTTATCGTTTGCATCGTTTCCATTATTATATTTATCTTTGGAATCCTGTTTGCTATTCGTTCTAAAAAAAGACGTAGAAGAAGCTATTACTAAAAAAGAAACCACTTGGGAGCATCATGTCTACCAAGCGGTTTTTTATTTTAAGCGTTTTGCTCTAATGCTTCTTCGATTTTAGTTGGCGGAATAAAACCGTTCAAACGAGTTACTTCTTTTCCGCCTCTGTATAATACAAGTGTCGGTGTTTGACGAACATCTTGATCAAAGAAAAAGTTTTCACCGACTTCTTCTAATTTCACTTTCAATACTTTGACTTTCTCAGCCATACTTGAATTTTTGAATTCATTGAAAGACAAGTCCAACATTTTGCAATTTGGGCAATCGTCTTTCCAAAAATCTACATATACAAGTTCTTCACTATTCATATGTGTTTCAAATTCTTCTAATGATTTGATTTCAATACTTGTCATTTGCTTGCACCCCTTAATCTTAAAATATCATCCACCCATGCTTGGATCGTTGCCTCATCCTCGGCTGTGTGTGGCATCTGCTCAATTTTCAGCGTTGGATATTGGCTGTTAAAATATTTCGCCAACCGATCCACAGCTCCGCAATAATAATCCATTCCCCATTGGGTTTCGCCTGTTCCAAAAATAGCAACATGCTCCGGCTTCGTGCCTAGCTCGGCGATGAAATCCTTCATGTCAGCTGGCGTCCTGCCATAATCGACCGTCCATGCCCCCAATACATAGAGATCATACGTTTCCTGGAGCGGATATACCTGCCCCGGTGAAACACGAAATGCGGTCACTTCATGTTGCTTTGCTAACGCTTCTTTGACCCGATCGGCTACCATTTTTGTATTCCCACTCAAAGAATCATACGCTAACAATATTCTCATAGATCGTCAAATCCATTATCCATGTTTGTCTTTTTATAACTTGAATTGCGCATTTCAAAGAAATCAGTTTTTGTTTCGGTAAAGTTATCTGCATAAGCTTTGATCCAAGTCATGGTGTTTTCGCTATGCCCTGGATATAATTCTGGGATTCCCAGCATGCCAAGCATCTTATTGGCACGATATTTGACGTAATCGACCATTTCTTCTACATCGATACCCTCGATACCTTCCATTACTTCTTCCGACCAGATCGTTTCCAATTCGACCGCGTGTCTGAAAGCATCATGTGTATAAGCCACTAATTCATCTGTTTGCAGTTCAGGGTTTTCGCCTAAGATCGCCCGGATCACTTCAGAAATGAATTTCGAATGCGCCAATTCATCACGGTTGATAAAGCTGATGATTTTACCTGTTCCCGTCATTTTATTTTGGCGAACTAAGTTATAGAAATAAGCAAAACCGCTGTAGAAGTTGATTCCTTCCAAAATAGAAGACTGGATCAATGATTTAACTAACGTTTCGCCAGTTTTATGTTCTAAAAAGTCATCATAGGCGTCCATGATCGGCTGATTTCGTTTGATGATCGTTGGATGAGTCCGCGCCAATTCAAAGATCCGATTTTGATTTTGCAAGTTGGTGATCGAAGCTAAAACATAAGAATAGCTTTCATTGTGGATCACTTCTTGTTGCGCGATGATCGCTGCATTCGCATGTACCGCCGGATCCGTCACATATTCCGCAACATTATAGATAAAACGCGTTTGCGGGGAATCAAGTGTCGCAAGTAAACCAATGATCGCATCATACGCATAGCGTTCTTCTTCCGATAACTCCGGATATTGTTTCGCATCGCCCTTCATATCTACTTCATCTGGAATCCAGTAATTGGTAGAAAGTTCTTTATACGCACGATAGAAACTTGGATATGGAATATCGTTCCAATTCAAAATGCCGCTTGTTACGCCATTGATGATTGCTGTGGAACGATTTGGGTTAAGCGGTTCTAAAATCTTGATACGGTGTAGTTCTTCCTTTTGGTCAGCCATTTGGGCACAACCTCCTTCTTTAAATATGTAAGGGAACTGCTACAATCTCTTGCAGCAGTTCGCTTGATGTTTATTTGTGATTGCAGCGGATCAGCTAGAACACCATTCACATTCTTCTACGTCAATATCATTGGAACGGACATAGTAAGTTGTTTTAAGGCCTTCGCGCCATGCTGTCATGTGCAGTTCAAGAAGTTTGCTTGCTTTGATACCACTTGGCACGTACAAGTTAAAGCTCAAAGATTGGTCAACGTGACGTTGACGGCGCGCATTTTGACGAACACTTGCAAACTGATCGACTTTATAAGCACCTTTTTCATAGTACGGATAGGTATTCAAAGATAAATCTGGCGCAATAACTGGACGGCGATAGTCTTTTTTCTCTTCATAGTAAAAAGCGTTATAGATCGGATCGATCGAAGCCGTTGAACCCGCGATCTGTGCCGTACTCATATTTGGTGCAACTGCCATCAAGTAAGCATTACGCATACCGGATGCTGCAACTTTGTCTGCCAATTCTTTCCAAGCTTCTGTGCTGTAGTCGCGGCGTTCAAAGTATTCTCCTGTTTCCCAGTCGCTGCCTTTGAACACTTTATAAGCACCTTTTTCTTGTGCTAATTTATTACTTGCTTGAATCGCAAGATAGTTGATTTTTTCATATAATTCGTCTGCATATTTTTCTGCTTCTTCTGAATCCCAAGCAATGTTTTTCAGGGCAAGTAGATGATGCCAGCCGAATGTGCCAAGACCAATCGAACGATATTTTTTATTTGTGATCGTGGCTTGTGGAACAGGAAGTTCATTCAAGTCGATAACGTTGTCGAGCATTCTTACTTCTACATCGATCAAACGACTAAGTGTGCTTTCATCCTCAGCTAATACCGCACGTCCTAAGTTAATAGAAGAAAGATTACATACGACAAAATCGCCTGCTTTTTTCGTGATGACGATTTGATCGCCGGAAATGATCTCGTGGATAACACGTGTTGCACTCATGTTTTGCATGATTTCCGTACATAGGTTACTGGAATAGATGCGTCCTTCATGCTTATTCGGATTCATGCGGTTGACCTCATCGCGGTAGAACATGAATGGATTACCTGTTTCCAGTTGGCTAAGCATGATGCGTTTTGCGATATCGATCGCTTTGACGATCTTTTTGCTGATCGTTTCGTCGGCAACTAATTCGTCATATTTTTCACGGAAAGTACCTTCGCCTTTTTTCTCATCGTAAAAGTCTTGCAGATACCAGCCTTTTTTATCGTGTACTTCATGTGGATCGAATAGATACCATTCGCCACGGCGTTCTACGGCTTCCATGAATACGTCCGGGATACATACAGCAGTAAATACATCATGTGCACGCAGACGTTGGTCCCCGTTGTTCAAACGAAGATCTAAGAAAGCTTCGATGTCTTTATGGAAAACATCCAAATAAACAGAGATCGCGCCTTTCCGTTGACCAAGCTGATCTACACTAACAGCCGTATTGTTAAGTTGTTTGATCCACGGGATCACGCCGCCGCTCGCACCTTTTACGCCGCGGATCGCTGCACCAGTGGAACGAACGTACCCAAGGTAAGCGCCCACACCGCCACCATGTTTGGAAACACGAGCAACATCCGTATTACTGTCATAGATCCCTTGCAAGCTGTCATCTACAGTATCGATAAAGCAGCTAGAAAGTTGTCCTCCGACTTTCCCCGCATTAGCAAGTGTTGGTGTCGCTACTGTCATATAAAGATTGCTAAGCGCCCAATATGCTTCTTTAACAAGCTCCATTCGTTTTTCTTTTCCTTCATTTTGCATCAAGTACAAGGCGATCGTCAGCCAACGTTCTTGCGGCAATTCGTAAACATTGCGTTCGGAGTCGGTCGCTAAATAACGCGTTGCTAATAGATAAAGACCATTATAAGTAAATAATTTATCTTTTTCAGGATCGATCAGTTTTCCTGCTTCGATCAGTTCTTCTTTGGAATAATTTTTTAGGATGTTGCCGGAATAGATTCCGCGTTCTCCTAAGCTTTCTTGTAGGCCGATGTAAGAACCATATTTATCGTCATCATTATAAAAGCGGTTTTTGCTTGCCTTTTTATATAATTTATTTAAATATAAACGCGCTGCAAAGTGTTCCCATTCAGGAATATGGATATCTGTACGTGCTTCCGCTTCACGGATAAGATAATCTACTAAATCATCTGCTGCATAATCTTCTTTCTTCTCAATAAAGTTGAAGATTTTACGTTTATAGTCCTCAATCTCTAATTTAGGAAATTCCTCATGCACTTTGTTTAAATAACGATCCAGTCTTGCATGATCGAATTCCAATTTTCTGTTACCACCGTCTTTTACAATATACGTTGCCATCTATGCTTCCCATCTCCTTTGCATTTCTGATTGCCGCTGACCACTGGTTGCGGTCGTCAGCCCTGAAATAAAAATTTAATAAAAAATCGTCATTTTCCCCTTGACAAATCTTTATTTATATTCTAGCGTTTTCGCTATTCCATACTATATATAGTATAACTTTTTAATTGTGAAATCAAGATGTTGTGCTTGTGAAGTAATAGAGAATCCTCTTTAAAAGTAGTATTCACAACGTTTTAAGCCTTAGAAAAAAATTTTCGCACTTAAATGTGCGACTTTTAACACGTAGAAGCGAAGATTATTACCTACAACTTATAGTGGCCTTTTCGTGTTCCCTTCCTATATTTAGATTTAAAAAACTATCAAATAATTTCTAATCGTTTATTTTCACAAGCGATTTGGAACTATATTTTTAAGCGATTATTTGGTAAATTAATAGAAGGGAGGGATTTTATGGATTTTACATTATGGCAAAAAATCACTTTTGCGCTTTCTTATAATGAGAGCATTGGGCACAATATTATGCTAACACTTATTTATGCAATTGCAGCTGCGGCTATTTTCATCTTCTTTTTATTATTGATAAAATCACTAACGCATCGTTCTGAGCGACCCAAAACAGCAAGAAAAGGGATAGGTATAGGTTCCGTCATAGGAATGGCGGCGATTTTATTCTGGGGTGTTATTTTTCCAGTCGGCTTATTTTTGATTTTGACTGTGACATTACAATCCGTCAGCAGCGCCAAGGTGATCGGCGACGGTGTATATTTCACCTATAATAAAGAACCGGCTGTAGCCGTACTAACGGATGAATATAAAGCAAATGGGACTGACAGAGGCATCACTTATGGCTCTTCTAAAATTTACGCCACAGCGATACTCCCGAAATCTGGAAAGACGATCTGGAAAGTCAAACTAGACCGTACCACATCGCAAAGCCCTAAAATCTTCCATTCCAAAGATACATATATTTGGTTATTTGATGGTTCTAAATTAACAGCGATCGACAAAAAGACCGGCGCGATCAAACTAACACAGAAAGCGCTGGAGAAAAAAGCGCCTGAATTGGCCGGGAAGTTCCCAACATCATCGGACAACTACACGAGCCGTGGTAACAAGATCATCTTTAAGGGACTCGACGGCGATATCTATCAATTCGATACTGTGACCAAGCGCGGCAAGCACTTAGCTGGGAAAGTAGCAAGTGATTACTTTTCAGATAAGTCCTCACCAATAGAAACAGATCTAACACTTACCAGCCCAATCATCACCATGTCGCCAGCAAAACCAGACTATGCGGTCTTCTTATCGGCCTCCGACATCAAAAAGATCGAATCTGGAGCTACAGATATGAGAATTGCACAAAACACAGAAGAGCGGCGTGATCTATACCTTACGACGTTACACCAAAAAGATAAAATCTCTGTCGCAGATCGACAAAAACTTGATACACCGGGATTCATTAACGGCCACTTTCTGCTACAGCGGGGAAATGAGAAAAATGCCTATCAATTCCAATTACCGCCGGCTTTTCAAAAATACCGCAAAAAGCCTTCGCTACCAGATACCAGCCACTATACAGACGCAGCTGCTTATAACCGCGACTATACAACCGCCTACGACAAGCAATCTGAATATTTAACACAAAAGAGCAACTACGATTCATTTTTCAATCAATTTCGACCAAATAACAAACCACCGAAAGCGCCATTACTCGCAGATGATCAATTATTTATTATCCATGCCAAAACGATCGAAGGAAATAGCGGCTTGCTGATCAGTTCTTTTGATACCAAAAAAAGAACCGTCCACTGGACGGTCCCGCTCGGCAACGTTACGATCAGCGACTATAAGCAGATCGATGACTCTCTGATTTTATTCATAGGTGCAGGAAATCCCGAAAACACCGTTACTATCAATATCCATACTGGCAAAGCAATCGGTTATAATTTCCACTACAACCGCAGCTACGACGTCAAAAAAAATGATGACACTAATTAAGTGCCATCATTTTTTTATTTATCTTTATCAGAAAGATCTTTTTTAGCGTCGCCGACTTTATCTTCTACAGAACCTTTTGCTTTTTGAGCTTTACCTTCTGCTTGCTTGCTTTTATCATTGCTCACCTTACCAAAAGAATCTTTAGCTTCACCAGCGACTTTGTCTTTGAGGCCTTTTGCCTTATCTTTAAATCCTTTATCTTCACTCATCATGTATCTCCTCCTACTATTATTGTTAGATAGTATGAAGATTTCTATCTCCATAGTAGTGTTTTCCACTTGTAGAGAAAATAAAACATTTATTTTGCATAGGCATTTTCAAAGCTTTTTCTAATCGCTTCTGGCGAATTCGGAAAAACAATAATCAGTTTCGCTGGATTGCTAGGCAGATACATCACATTGATGACGTTTCCCGGTTGGACATAGCTCCATGCCTCTTGAGGTACCTCTTTACGGACCGT
Organism: Listeria grayi DSM 20601; assembly: GCF_000148995.1. Classification (GTDB taxonomy): domain Bacteria; phylum Bacillota; class Bacilli; order Lactobacillales; family Listeriaceae; genus Listeria; species Listeria grayi. Next base: position 122,380 of record NZ_GL538352.1, on the reverse strand, counting down.
CACCGTCTCTTCTCGCCCAGCTGTTGTAGTCAACGTCAATTCTATTTCCACAGGGATACGATCCTGCTGCATGCTTCCCAGTGGCACTAAATTATTTACCGTCGCATAACTCTCACTGCCATTCTTCTTGATCTCGACCGATTCAGCAGTAAACAAACCATGCTTGATGCCCCATTCTTCATAAAGGCTCTGCAGCTTCTCAGGATCAATCACTTCACTTGTCAATGCTACACGATCACGATCATCGATTTTGATTGGCAGTGGTGAATTGATACTCAAACTTCCCATATCAGTAAGCGGTATGATCGGCTTGATCGTTGTTTCGAATTCCGTACCATCTTGCTTAATGACAGCAAGTTTGATAGCAACTTGAGGATTATTATTGATATAGGTCCCGGTTTGACGGATTTCCCGCGTAATGCCAAGTCCAAGCTCCCCATTTTTCATCTTCTCTCCCCGCAAGCCGCTCAAGCTGGCAAACACACCTAAGATCGAGCTGATCACTGTAACAGCGATCCCACCATAAAGCAGAATGTTACTAAGACTGTCATTCGTGATCCCTCCATTAATCGTTTCATTCACTTGGATGAATTTCATTATGGATCCACCGATAATCATTAATACCCCGATTACTCTTGCTACTCGTAAAAATATACGCATTGTTTTTCCTCCTTTGCTTTTACTTCAACAGCTGAATCGTTTTTTTATACATTTCTGCTGCTTTTTTATATTGCCGTAGCTCCTCATAACAGATCCCCATCTGTTCGTAAAGTACCAATAACCGTTCTTTTTGAAACTGTTTCTCAAAATATTCGGTGACTTTTAAAAGCAATGGCAGCACTTCTTCGATTTTCTTTTGTTCAAACAACAGCTGACTTTCATAAAAAGACAGCGCTTGAACTTGATCTTCATTTTTCTCCATTTCTTCCAAATGCTTGACTTCTTTTGCTAATGTGGCAAAATCCTGCTGCAAAAGAAATAGATCGCATCTATAGATAGCAAGCAAGGCATAAAGCTGAGCAGGTGTATCGCTGTTTTGCTCCAACCACTCCCGCAAACGCTCCACTTCCTCCAATGCTTTTTTATACTGCTGGATGCGAATGTGCATCACGATCCGGTTATTATAGATCATCATCAAATAATCTTCTTTTCCTGATGAAAGGTATGTTAAATTGCTCTCCGCTTTTGCCAAATAATAAAAGGCTTCTGCTGTTAGACCAATTTGGAACGTGAAGCCGCTATATAAGAGATAAAGTCCAGCTAAATGATGCAACACATTCTCTTGCATCACCCGCTGTTCCGTCGTTTGAAAAACTTTTTTCAGCCTGTCATAAGCCTTGATATGTAACAATACTTCCATTTCGATTTTTTGCAGCGTAAGCCAGATCTCTAGTTCGTCTTCTTGAAGCAGTGACAAAATTTTCATAACGTATTTGTCCGCTTCTTCAAACTGGTGGAGCGAACGGTACGTTTGGACTTTATAATAATAAAAAGCTTTCTGCAGCGGCACCGGCAAGCTCTCGATCCTACCATCTTCAAAATAACGAATATAAAAGTTCAAATAATCCTCGTGCAACTTTTGATAGCCTGCTTGATCATTTTGCGATTGATAATAACAAGCATTTGCTAATTGGATCGTGAGTTCGAGTACTAGCGCGTTCGCTTTTCCCTCCCGCGGTAGATAATCGCCGGTAATCACTTGATTGATATACTGATTGGCTGTCTGTAAGATTTGATGAGAGCTGTCCGATGTCTGCAAAAGGTACTCTGCTGCCACGTCCAATCTCTTTCCAAACTCACCAGCAAGATCATCCGCCAATAAATAACGTTCAGCCAGGAGGTTAGATAAATGTGGCAATGTCAAAAGACCGTCCGCCAATTGCTTGCGATTGATCCCTTTCTTTTCCATCAAATACTGAAACCGTGCTTTTAACATGTTTCCGCCTCCTTTCCTTTAGTGTTTGGCTTACCACTTAATTTTAGCATATCCTTTGCACAAAAAAAGAGATTTCAGCAGATGCAATAGTTTTTCTATCAACTATAGCTCGTTTGAAATCCCCACCATAAATTTTGTTTATTTTGCTAATCCCGGCAAAACTTTAACTGGTTTTCTAGTTTCCATTTGCTTGAAAATATGGATTAGTTTCCTTCTCATAACCAATCGTCGTACTGTCACGATGTCCAGGATACACCTCAAATGAATCCGGCAATGTAAATAAATGTTTTTTGATTCCAGCAATCAGCGTTTCATGATCCCCTGTATAAAGATCACTTCTACCCACACTGCCTTTAAAAAGCGCATCTCCAGAAATGACAAAATCAGCAAAAATATAGCTGACACTCCCAATCGAATGACCCGGTGTCGGCACAACTCTGAAACGGAAACCCTCTATATCATATTCCTTCATTTCTAATTCGTATTCAGCCGGTTCACAGATCACAGGATGATTCGCATAGGCCGAAAAAGCAGCGGATCCGTTAAATTCAGGATTAGACAACCATTCTTGTTCTAATGGACTGACATATACGGGAATCTCGTATGTATTTCTTACTTCCTCTAGCGCTCCGATGTGATCAAAATGACAATGCGTAAGTAAAATTGCCACTGGTTCTACAGCAAGCTCCTTGATTTTCGCAATGATCAATTCTGCCTCCGCGCCCGGATCTACAATGAGCGCTTTCTTATCTTGATGGATGATATAGCAATTCTCCTCAATCAATCCAGTCACGATTCTATCTACAATCATATTTACACGCACCTTTCTGCTTCTTATTATAGCGAATTTCCAAATGATTAAACAATTAGTTTGTTTTCACTCTCCAATTATATTAAAATATGAAAAGGAATAAGGAGGAATGAAAAATGACTGCAAAAATGCTACATACGTGTATTCGCGTAAAAGACTTAGACAAATCGATGGATTTTTACGAAAATGCATTAGGACTGAAAGAAACGAGACGAAAAGACTTCCCAGACGCAAAATTCACACTCGTTTACCTTGCTTTTGAAGAAGGCGGCTTTGAATTAGAGCTGACCTACAACTACGACCAAGAAGAAGCATATGAAATTGGAAACGGATATGGTCACATGGCGATCGGCGTCCCAGATCTAAAAGCGATCCATAAAGAACACGAAGAAGCCGGCTATACCGTTACCCCGCTAAAAGGCTTGCCAGGCAACGAACCAAACTACTATTTTATTACCGATCCAGACGGCTATAAAACAGAAGTTATCCAAAATAAATAAAAAAACATTGAAAAAAGCTGCATCCATAAGGATACAGCTTTTTTCAGCGCAATCAAAAGGAGAAATTTCACAAACAAATAAAGGGGGTATTTGAATGTGATTCATTTCACGCTAATAATATACCATATTTATTTGTGTAATTCAACACTTCACAAAGATTTTTTTGATTTCTTTTTTTGAGGTGTACTCGTTAAGTAATATCCGTTGGCAATACAACTGTTTTATGAAAAAATATAATTTGTGATACAATTCTCTAACTGCTTCTCCCCGCCCATAGTTCTGTAATATTCTAACATTATATTTGGCGAATACAGAAATATGTTCCCAAAAAAGAGAGCCCCTAAAGCAGGTGCTCTCTTTTTATTATTTTTTTGAAATCATTATTTATTCACAAGCGTTTCTAATTCCGTTAATCGTTTCTCAAAAACTACTAGCGCATCATCGACTGGTTTTGAAGTCGTCATATCTACACCCGCTTTTTTAAGCACATCGATTGGAAAATCAGAATTACCAGCCTTCAGATAAGCAATATAATCATCCACAGCTGATTGTCCTTCGTCTAAGATTTTTTGACTTAAAGCAGAAGCTGCCGAAAAACCTGTCGCATATTGGAAAACGTAATAATTCATATAGAAATGAGGAATTCTTGACCATTCATAGCCAATTTCCTTATCATAATGCATTACTTCTGTTCCGTAAAATTTCTTATTGATGTCCGCATATGTTTCTGTAAGGTAATCGGCAGTGAGCGCTTCCCCGCCTTGATCAGCTTGATGGATCTTATGCTCGAATTCAGCAAATTGTGATTGGCGGAAAACAGTTCCTTTAAAACCATCTAGATAATGATTCAACAAATACGCACGAATCTTCGGATCATCGTATTTCTTCAATAGATAATCTGTTAGCAAGTTTTCATTTGTTGTAGAGGCTACTTCTGCTAAGAAAATCGAATAATCTCCGTAGATAAACGGCTGATTATTACGTGTATAGTAGCTATGCACACTATGCCCTAATTCGTGAGCCAACGTAAAGACATTGTCAATATTGTCTTGCCAGTTCAGCAAAATGTAAGGACTTGTGCTGTATGCACCAGAAGAGTAGGCACCGCTTCGTTTCCCTTTATTTTCTGTGACATCGATCCATCTGCTGTCGAATGCTTCTTTTAAGATTGCTTGATATTCCTCGCCAAGCGGTTTTAATCCTTCCAGCACAACCTCTTTCGCTTCTTCATACGTAAAGTTCAAATCGACATCATTCGATAATGGTGTATAAAGATCATACATCCGCAGGTCTTCAATTCCTAACAACTGTTGACGCAGTTTTACGTAGCGATGAAGCAGTGGCAAATTATTATTGACAGATTCTAATAACGAGTCATATACTTCTTCAGGAATATGGTTCCCAGACAAAGCTGCTTCCCGGGCAGATTTATATCCGCGGACACGAGCGTAGAAATTCGATTTCTTTACTTGTCCGGATAATGTAGACGCTAGGGTATTTTTCAAGCCTTCATAAACTTGATAAACGCCTTTAAATGCGGCTTCACGAACAGAACGATCTTTGCTTTCCAATAATTTACCATAACGACCATGTGTGATCTCCACTGATTCGCCATCTTCATTTTTGATTGTTGGGAACTTGATGTCAGCATTGTTGAGTGTATTAAAGGTATCCGAAGAACTCCCAAGAACTTCCCCTGCACTTGCTAAAAGTGCTTCTTCTTTTTCACTCAAAATATAGGGACGGCTGATTGAAAGTTCGTCCAATAAATGTTCGTATAAGCGCAAATCAGCATTTTCTTCCAAAAAGCCTGCTAATTTTGCTTCATCAATCGAGAGAATCTCCGGATCAAAATAAGATACCGCAGCCATCAGTTGAGAAATCAGACTCCCAGCTCTGCTATGTAGACTTTGGTATGTCGGATTTGCTGTATCTTGGTCCATTTTCAAATGGGCATATACATATAGATTACTAGCCTTATCAAACAACGTATCGCGGAAACGAAGCGCCGCTAGTAAGGTTTCGCTACTCTCCCCCAGTTTACCCTGATATTGGCCACTTTCTGTCACTAACTGCTGGATCTCTTTAAAAGCAGATTCCCACTCTTCATCTGACTTATAAATGGTAGTCAGATCCCACGTCAAATGCTCTGGGACCTCTTGTCTTAATGGTAATGTCTGTTCACTCATGAAAAAACCTCCAAACGCGTTATAGTAGTAGTCCAACGACTCTTATTTTATTATGAAGTAAAAATGCGAATAATGCAAAAATGCAGACCTTCACTTAATAAGAAAATGAACGCAAGACATGGTAGCTTTCTTTCTCAGCGTTTTGGATATATTTTTTACGTGTCAAATAGTTCAGATAAGCAGTGCCGAGATCGAGGTAAGCATCTTCTTGGATCATTGGCAAGCGAATCGGATGCACGATCTGTTTGAATGCGTGCAAGTATGCTTTCATAGTAAATGTGTCACCTTCCCGCAGAGATTGAAAAAAAGTATGCCAGAGAAAAAACTGCCATTCTAATGCCGGTTCCTGAACCAATGCTTGGCAATGCGTGATAATGCCGATATAGGAGGGAAGATTTTGAAGACAGTAGCCGTTTTGATAGAGAAACTGCATGAACGGACGGCGATTATCAAAGCGTGTATACATATAGATACGTTTTTGGCGAACAGCTTCTATTTCTTCATCAGCATAAAAAGCCGGTTGCCGAATCCTGCGCAGACAGCTGAAAATATCTGTCAAAGCTATTCCCTTTGAAAAGATGAGCTGCCGGTAGCGAAACTTTGTTTGCTTAAATGTACTTGCCAGATGATAAAAAATCTGCCACTCCTCGCTATGCGGGTCAAAACGAAATAAAAACAGACCGAGCCGCGGATGGTATCGTAAAAAGTTTTTTCCGAACGCAGTCAAATAAAGGTATGTCTTATTCCGTTCTAATGGTTTGCCGTACAGCCAATAAACCTTTAGCTTCTGGCTCTGATAATCTGTTGTTCGTTGTAGAAAGTCTCTTGTCGAAATGGAGGAACATTGATATTCAAAAACGATATTCTTATTTATAAGCAAATCGGCTTGGCGATTGATATTGGGAAGATAAACTTCCAGCTCAGTAGAGCACCCTTGCAGACGAAAGTATGTCGCAAGTCTGTATTTACCTTCTCGATGCAGCAGAGATTCGCCAGAAAGGATGCATGAATTCGCATGGGCAGGATGTGCAAAGTGAGGCAGTTTCGTTTTACCAACTTTGATAAGTAACTTGCTTTGACAACTTGGACAGTAAAGAATTTTCTTTTCCTGTTTTAAACGAGCCGCATTCCCTGTGGTGATCCAAGTAACTGTACCGGATTCGTCTAAAGCTGAAAACATATCTCCTCCTCCTTTTACTTTCTTATTCGCCAGCTGCACGTCAATTCCTTAAGGAAAGGCAAAAAAATAAAAATAGCCCGAAATGATCTTATTCGATCACTTCGAGCTACTTTTTAGAAATATTTTCTTACTTCAGCGAGTGCATTTTTGGTAAAAATCGGTTTTGCATACTCTTCCAAGAAATAGCCGGTTAAATCAGACTCATTCCCATATTCAAGCAAGATGCTTACCGTATTATCGATATTGCTTTCATTGAATTTATTTTCTGGGAATTCAGCATGCAGATAGTACTTGTCGTTATGATGATAGAGTTTAGCTTGTAGTTCCTTTAAGCCTGTCGCATGCGACATCGTGATCACATCTTCAAAGTCGCGAAACTCAAGTACCAATTCTAACGTATCGGCATCATCTGCTGCTTCTTTGCGATTTGGATTGAAGTTTTCCTCGAGTAATTTTTCGATTTTTTCCTCTGCCAATTCATCATCATTCGATAAAGTAATATCAATCGTTCCATCATTTTTGCCAATTGTAGCTTTCGTTACCAGTACCTCTAAACCATGTTTTAAGGCTTGGACTTGAATCCACAATGGACCTTCTGGAGTAAATTCTTCTTCATATTTCAATTCTTCCATCATATCCCAGAAAAGCTCTTCGCTTTTCTCACGGTCATACCAGAAATCTTCTTGTTTGAAACCGCGTTCCTCTAAATCGATGTAAGAGATATAGAATTTGATCGTATTCTCATTGATTCTTTCAATTTCCATCGTTATTCGCTCCCTTCCCTATTGGTTGTTGACAACGAAGGGTAATACATTTCATGCCCCACTTTTCTATTAGTGGAACTATATAGTAGCGCATCTTTTAAAAAAACACAATACATATGCTTTTTATAAAAAAATTGCCGGACTTTTCCGTGCGGAACCATCCAGCAATTTGTTTTATTAATTAACCATTTTTTGAGCTTCGCGTAATTGATAGGTACGTACTTTTCTAGGTAAGAATCGGCGAATCTCATCTTCGTTATAGCCTACTTGGAGACGTTTTTCATCAATGATGATCGGTCTACGAAGCAAACCAGGATTTTTTTGAATTAGCTCAAACAGTTGTTGTAAAGGCAAACTGTCCAAATCAACATTCAATTTTTGGAATGTCTTCGAACGTGTGGAAATAATTTCGTCTGTACCATCTTCCGTCATCCGAAGAATTTCTTTAATTTCATCCAAATTAAGTGGTTCGGAAAAAATATTTCTTTCTTTATATGGAATTTCATGTTCTTCTAACCATGCACGTGCTTTTCGGCAAGATGTGCAGCTAGGTGAAGTGTATAACGTTACCATTAGACATTCACACTCCTTATCAGGTTATTGTCTCATCTATTAATTAATGACAGGATTTGCAGCTCACTATTTGGAAAGAATAGTTTATATCCTTTATTATACACCATTTTTGTGAAATTCTATAGATGTAATTTGAAATTTCTTTCAAATAATAGGTTGTAACGCCGATCATTAGTTAATTTATACCCCTAGTATACATGACTTAAACAAAAATCCAATGAAAAATGGAACTTTTATATTAAATTTTAATGAGAATATTATCATTTATTTCTAATAAAACATCACCTGCTGTTTCCGGCAGGTGATGCAACGATTCTTATTGATTTTTATATTGTTCTGCTTCTGCTTCTGAACAGAAAACAAAATGTCCGGGACGGATCTCGCGCATCTTGATTTCTTCGCCGTCTTTATAGTTATGGATGCTTGGGTCGTAGCTTTGACGTTTACGAGTACGTTCGTAGTTAGGGTCAGGAAGCGGGATCGCAGATAAAAGCGACTTTGTATATGGGTGGAACGGATGGGTATATAGATCATTAGCTGGTGCTAACTCCACTAATTTACCAAAATACATAACACCGATACGGTCACTGATATATTTGACCATCGATAGATCATGGGCAATAAACAGGTACGTAAGTCCTTTTTCTTTTTGTAGTTCGCGCAGTAAGTTAACTACTTGCGCTTGGATGGAAACATCGAGTGCAGAGATTGGTTCATCGGCAATGATAAATTCTGGCTGTACAGCTAGCGCACGGGCGATACCGATACGTTGACGTTGACCACCAGAGAATTCATGCGGATAACGTCCAGCATGCTCTTTGCTCAGTCCAACTGTTTCCAATAATTCATATACTTGCTGCGTCAATTCTGCATCAGATTTGGCAAGTTCGTGAATACGAATCCCTTCACCGATGATGTCTTTTACTTTCATCCGCGGATTAAGAGAAGCATATGGATCTTGGAAGATCATTTGCATTTTTCTGCGGAAGCTATGCATTTCTTTGCGTGATTTATGCGCATGCACATTTTCGCCATTATAGATCACTTTTCCGCCTGTTGCTTCATAAAGACGGATGATCGTGCGGCCAGTCGTCGATTTACCACAACCAGATTCTCCTACAAGACCAAGTGTTTCACCTTTATAAATATCAAACGAGATGTCATCAACGGCGCGAACTTCATTTGCAGTTCCTTGGTTGAAGTATTGTTTCAGATTTTGGATCTCAACTAATTTTTCTCTTGTTTCACTCATGTACTTCTACCCCTTTCGCATGCACTGCTTGCATATCAGGATGAAGTTTTGCGAAGTCTTCTTGGCGGCGCAGAACAGCATCTGGAGGAGTAACCTCTGGTGCGTCCGGATGTAGCAGCCAAGTCGCTGCAAAATGAGTGTCAGACACTTTGAATAGTGGTGGCTCTTCTTCTAAGTCGATTTGCATCGCATATTGGTTACGTGGTGCAAACGCATCTCCTTTTGGAGGATTAAGCAAGTCAGGCGGTGTACCTGGAATAACATATAGTTCTTCTTCTTCACTATCAAGTGTCGGCATAGAGCTAATCAATCCCCATGTATATGGATGTTGCGGATTGTAGAAAATCTCATCAACAGTTCCGATCTCAACGATCTTACCACCATACATAACAGCAACGCGGTCAGCAACATTCGCGACAACGCCAAGGTCATGGGTAATGAAAATGATCGACGTATCGATTTTCTTTTGCAGATCCTTCATCAAATCAAGGATCTGAGCTTGCATGGTTACATCAAGTGCGGTCGTCGGTTCATCCGCAATTAGGATCTGCGGATTACATGCTAGCGAGATCGCGATAACAACACGTTGTCTCATCCCACCGGAAAATTGGTGCGGATATTGCTTGATACGTTCTTCTGCTTTCGGAATACCAACTAATTGAAGTAAGCGTAATGCCGTTTTCTTGGCTTCAGCTTTGCTTATTTTTTGGTGCTTGATAAGTGGCTCAGAAATTTGTTTACCAATGGTCATCGTTGGATTCAGCGATGTCATTGGATCTTGGAAGATCATCGAAATTTCTTTACCGCGGATTTTTTGCATTTGTTTTTCTGAAGCTTTGGCAATATCTTTTCCATCGAATAAGATCTGCCCAGCTTTTATTTTTGAATTACTTTCAGGGAGCAGCCGCATCAGTGATTTTGTTGTAACTGATTTACCAGAACCTGATTCCCCTACAATTGCTAATGTTTCTCCTTTATAAAGGTCAAAGCTGACACCACGAATTGCTTGCACTTCACCAGCGTAAGTGTGGAAGGAAATGTGAAGGTCTTTGACTTCTAAAATTTTCTCCATTTAGCTTCGCCTCCCTTAATCTCTCATTTTCGGATCAAATGCGTCACGAAGACCATCTGCAATCAAGTTAAATGTAATCATGATCAGACATAGAACGATTGACGGGTACAGAATTAGATATGGTAATACTTGAAGCGATTTATACCCATCATTGATCAATGTACCTAACGATGCTTGCGGTGCAGATAATCCTAAACCGATGATCCCTAGAAATGCTTCGAAAAAGATAGCACTTGGAATACTGAACATGACGTTAATGATGATAACACCGATCGTATTTGGTAATAAATGTTTTGTTAAAATTTTAGGTGTCGATTCACCCAATGTTTTCGATGCTAATACGAATTCTTGGTCTTTCAGTTTCAAAACTTGTCCCCGAACGACCCGAGCCATGGTGACCCAACTTGTCATTGCAATCGCAATGATGATGGAAGTGATACCTGGATCTAAAACTAAGAGCATCAAGATAACGACAACTAAGTTTGGAATCGCAGAAATAATCTCTAGCACACGTTGCATGAAATCATCTACTCTTCCGCCGACATATCCGGAAATCAAGCCGTATGCGACCCCAATAATCAAATCACAGAGTGCGGCCACGACACCGATAAGCAAGGAAATACGCGTTCCTGCCCAAATACGTGCAAACTGGTCACGTCCAAGTGTATCGGATCCTAACCAATAATACGTATTTTTTTCGATATGTTTTGTTTTGTATACATTCACGTCTTCCCCACCAATGTCTTGATGACCATTTAAGAATGGTAGGTTATCAAAACCTTGTACCTTTGGTGGCAAACTTGCATGTGGTGCATTTACTTTATTAACTGGATAAGGACGAATCATCGGACCGATGATCGCCATAATAACGATGATCACTAAAATGACCAAGGAAACGATGGCAGCCTTATTTTTACGAATACGAATCCAAGAATCCTGTAGGAAATTAAGACTCGGTCGTGAAATTTTTTCAGCAACTGCATGGTCAACGTGGGCTGGTTGAAATTTTTCTTTTGGTATATTGTGTTCTACCATTTATTTTTTCCCTCCCGAAATACGGATTCTAGGATCAATTAGACCATACAAGATATCTACTACTAAAATAATCAAAATCAGCATTGCTGCGAATAAAATTGTTGTCCCCATGATAACAGGATAGTCATTCGTTTGGATAGAAGAAACGAATTGGCTACCGATTCCTGGGATACCATAGATATTTTCGATAACAAGTGAACCTGTCATCAAGCTTACTGCTAGTGGTCCAATTACCGTAATTAGTGGAATCAATGCATTACGGATCGCATGTTTGATCGCGATCTCAGAACGACTATTCCCTTTCGCTTTCGCAAGCAGGATATAATCCGAAGAAAATACATCGATCAATTCGGTACGCATGAAACGAGCCGCTGTTGCAAGCGGGAACATCGCAAGTGCGAATGCTGGTAAGACCGTATAAGAGAATGACCCCCACCCAGCAACGGGCAGCCATTGTAATTTAGCGCCGATCCAATACTGTAAGACAGTAGCAAATACGAAGGAAGGAACAGATTTACCAATTATCGCAATGAAAGTACTCGTATAATCAGGCCATTTATTTTGGTACATCGCGGCAATAACCCCGAGAATGATCCCAAAAAGTAATCCAAAAACAATAGCTTCTAAAGCTAATAAGACAGATGGTCCGATCAAAGCACCTAAGACTTCCGATACTGGTCTGTTATCAAGTTGGAAAGAAATACCTAGATCGCCTTTCAATAATCCCCCCATATAGTGAAGATATTGAACAGGTACTGAATCATTCAGTCCGTATTTTTCATTCATGATGTGGATTTGTTGATCAGAAAGTTTTTCTTGATTACGATACGGTGTTCCAGGTAAAAATTTCATTAAGAAGAATGTGACCGAAGTAATAATGAAGAGAGTGATCAGCATGTAAAGAATTCGCTTTAACGTATATTTTAACATCTATCTATACACCTCCCGGTAGTAGTTATTTTATAAAAGAACTAATCTTATTTTATGCTCGCAGGCTACTACGCAAGTCTATCATAAAAGCAGGACCAGTTTTATTTTCGATGTTCAGATAGCTAACAGTCGATTCCAATTTTTATATACAAAAAACATTGTACCACATATTAAATATCATCAAAAGGAGAGAGCATATCGGAATATACTCTCTCTCCTCCATCAAACAAAATTCTTATAAGCAGTTTTATTTAGAAATATAAGTTTCTTTGTATGTGTAATCAGGTCCGAATGGATTCTTTTGTAAGTTTTTGATGTAATCTTTTTGTAGGTAAGCATTAGCACGTTGATATAAAGGTGCAATCGCTACGTCGTCAGTTAATAGAACTTTTTCAGCTTTAACCATTAAGTCCCAACGTTTGCTTGCATCGCCAGCATATTTGTTGTCAGCATCTTTGATCAACTTGTCGTATTTAGAATCGGAATAATCCATTCTGTTTTGCGAACCGCCACTTACAAATAGATCTAAGAAAGTAGATGGATCTTGATAGTCAGGTCCCCAACCACTCATAGAGATATCATAATTTTGTTTTTGGTCATCTTGCAAACGAACTTTGAATGGAACGTTTCTTAGTTTAACAGTAAGACCTTTCAAGTTGCTTTCCAATTGGTCTTGGATAAACTCAGAAGATTTTTTCGCATTCTCAGTATCATCACTTGTGAATTCAAGCGAAAGGTTTTTAGTTCCTAGTTCTTTCAAACCAGCATCCCAAGCTTTTTTAGCTTCTTTCGCGTTGTATTCTAAGTGTTTACCAGATTGTTTCGTGAAGTCTTCTTTTGTTTTTGGATCAAAAGCAAATTTAGTAGGTACTAAGTTGTTTGCTGGGATACTACCATTTTGTAGTACTGTGTCAGCATAAGATTGTTTATTAAGTGAAAGCGCGATTGCTTTACGGATGTTTTTGTTAGCAAGCGGTGTTGATTTGCCATCACGTTTTTGGTTGAATTTGATGTAGAAAGTAGATGAATCTTGAACAGTTGTGTAATCTTTATCGTTTTTGTTTTGAGCTGCATAGTCTGCGCTTAAAACTGTACGATCGATTTTGCCTGTTTTATACAAGTTAACGCCAGTATTAGCATCTTGAACAACTTGTACATTGATTTGTTTCAATTTAACTTTGTCTTTATCCCAGTACTTATCGTTTTTCACGTAAGTCCATTTTTTATTTGTACCAGTCCAGTCTTTCAATACGAAAGGACCGTTTGCTAACAAGTTATCGCTGCTTGAAGCGTATTTGTCGCCTTTTTCTTTAACGAATTTTTCGTTAAGTGGGAAGAATGTTGGGAAAGCTAGTAAAGAGTTGATGTAAGAAGATGGTTTTGCAAGTGTGATTTCTAGAGTCTTATCATCTACTGCTTTAATACCCAATTCAGCAGGTTTTTTCTTACCTGCTACGATCTCATCGCCATTTTTGATAGCTGAGAATAGGTAAGAATATGTTGCAGCTGTTTTAGGATCAACAGCACGTTGCCAAGCAAATACATAATCTTTTGCAGTTACTGGATCTCCGTTAGACCATTTTTCGTCGCGAAGTTTAAAAGTAAGGACTTTTTTGTCAGAGCTTACTTTAGGTTCTTCTGCAGCACCAGCAATGGCAGGAACACCATCTTTATCTAATGCATACAAACCTTCGTTTGTTTGGTTAAGTACGTTCAGACCAACTTGGTCATCTGATTTTGTGCTGTCAGCAGATGGAATAAGTGCTGATTCTGACAAGTTTAGAACTTGTTCTCCAGATGCGTTACCTGAGCCTTTCGAACCGGAGCTGGAATCTTTGCCGCCTCCGCATGCTACTAAGACTAAGCTTAGTAAAAGTGTAAATCCAAGTGTTAAAAATAATTTAGATTTTTTCACTTAGTGAACCTCCCTTTTGTATTTTTCCGAAAAATTAATTCGTTTACTATTATACTCTAAGAATTAAATTTTTGTAAATTAAATTTACAAGTAAATTAAAAAAGTGTGAAAAGATACAATTTATTATAATATTTCCAAAAAACTGAAATATTAAGAAAACTTTGATCGCACAGAAATGGCTTCCATGCGCTTTATCTGTTTTCACACTATTCTAATTAAATTTTCTGAAAAAGAGAAACACATTGTCGCTATATTTCAGAAATCAAATTCATTTCATTAGAATAAAATGGCAACTACCTTAAAAATAAAGGTTATTTATATTTATATACTTTTTTTCCAGTGTTGTCTATATCATTTTACAAAAAAAATACGATATTTTTTTAGAAAACTCTGTAATCGTTGATATTACCTCACTTTTTTAAATAAAATTATTTTACTTATTTTTTCGGCGAAGCTGTGCTAAAATTTGATTGAGGTGACTTTTGTGGTAAAACGGATCTTATTATATACAGGAATACAGGAAATAATTATTTTTCTATTGATCATATGGAAAGAAACTGCACTTTCATTCAGGGCTTATAGCAATATTGCTTTTCTGGTAGGGTTCGCTTTATTTCTTATTACACTTCTCGTCTATATCATGCAGACTGGCTTTTTCGACCGGGTACACCACAGTTTCCGTGGGATGCTCCGAAAAGTGCGTGGTGAGGATGAAGACGATCGCTATGCTTCCATGATGCTTTCAGAGCTTGTCTCGCTACGATTTGCTAATTTGATGATCAGTGCTGCGATCGTGACGCTTAGCAGCTTTATTACGGCGCTTCTGTAAGTTGACAGTGCAATCAGCTGTTGGTAAAATAGAATTGAAAATATATATGGATGCGTTGACGAAGAGTAGTACGTCTGATGTTGGTTTTCAAGAGAGTTTGCGGTCGCTGTGAGCAAATAACCGATCAGATCGAATGGACTTCTAAGGACTGTTTGTGAACTAGTAGTAGCAAATGGCGGTACAGGGCCGTTATCCCTAAGATAGTTTTACGGAACTATCTGCTAAGTGGCCGTTTGGCACTTAGGGTGGCACCGCGGATTATACGTTCGTCCCTATTTTTATAGGGATGGGCGTTTTTTTATTTATCTCGGCGCAACTACCTCACGCAGCATGTAATATTAAAGGAGGAAACAACAATGAAGAAAACCGTATTTTCAGGCATACAGCCTACTGGGGATCTGACCCTAGGGAACTACATTGGTGCATTAAAACAATTTGGCCAGTTTCAAGAAGAATTCAACTGTTTCTATTGTATAGTCGATGAACATGCGATCACAGTCCCACAAGACCGGCTGAAGCTGCGTAAACAAACACTTAGTCTAGCGGCATTATACTTGGCTGTTGGACTTGATCCGGAGAAATCGACTTTGTTCATACAATCCGAAGTACCTGCTCACGCGCAAGCAGCGTGGATGATGCAGTGTAACGTCTATATTGGCGAACTAGAGCGCATGACGCAATTCAAAGACAAATCAGACGGCAAAGCAGGTGTGAGTGCTGGACTACTTACTTATCCGCCGCTGATGGCTGCAGATATTTTACTTTATCAAACAGATTTAGTCCCTGTCGGTGATGATCAAAAGCAGCATTTAGAATTGACACGTAATATCGCAGAACGTTTTAATAAGAAACATAATGATATCTTCGTATTACCGGAAATCTACGTGGCTTCTACAGGCGCTAGAGTCATGTCTTTGCAAGCGCCGACTAAAAAAATGAGTAAATCGGATACAAATGTGAAATCTGCCATTTATATGTTAGACGCACCAGATGTCATCCGCAAAAAAATCAAAAGTGCCGTTACTGATTCTTCTGGGATCATCGAAGTCGATAAAGAGCATAAACCAGGTATTACGAACCTGCTGACGATTTATTCTTCGATCTCGGGCGAATCCCCTGAGGCAATTGCAGAACGTTATCAAGGCGTGGGTTATGGACAATTTAAAGCTGATCTGGCTGAAGTCGTTGTCGATGAGCTGGAACCGATCCAAGAAAAATACTATGCGTACTTGGAATCAGAAGAATTGGATAAGATTCTTGATGAAGGCGCTGAAAAAGCTTCCAGAGTCGCTAACAAAACGCTGAAAAAAATGGAAAACGCCATGGGTCTTGGCCGCAAACGACGTTAAAAAAAGCTCTCCTTAAAACGGAGAGCTTTTTCTTTGTTATATTATCGCTTAGTTGATTTTCAATTCAACATCGATGTTACCGCGTGTTGCTTTAGAGTATGGGCATACTTCGTGTGCTTTTTTGATCAATTCTTCTGCTTTGTCTTTATCTACACCTTCAATGTGTCCTTCTAAGACAACGCCTAGTTTGAAGCCTTTATCTTCTGGATCTTCGTATAAAGAGACTGTTGCTTCGATTTGACTTTTCGCGTTGATTTTTTCTTTACTTAAAACAAGTTCTAACGCACTGTTGAAACATGCGCCATATCCTGCTGCAAATAATTGTTCTGGGTTAGTACCACTGCCGCCTTCTCCGCCTAATTCTTTCGGTGCTACGACGTCATATTGGAAAATGTTATCTGGAGAATGTACTTCTCCGCTTCTTCCTCCGGTATTGATGACAGTTGTTTCATAAAGTTTTTTCATTACTAATTCCCTCCAATTGATTCGTTATATCCTTTATACCCTTTAGCAAATGATTATAATCATCGCCAAGGAAATCCAGACGATCTAAACAGCCTTCTACCTCTCGAAGTACTTCTGGGCGAATCTTTTTTGCTTTGTCTGTTAAATGGATCGTCACGTGACGTTCATCTTCTGAGCTCCGAAGACGATCTAATAGTCCCTGACTCTCCATGCGTTTTAACATTGGCGTTAATGTCCCGCTATCCAAGTTTAGTTTATCCCCAAGTGTCGATACGGATAGACCGTCTTCTTCCCAAAGTGCCAATAGCGCAATATATTGCGGGTAGGTAAGCTGGAATTTTTTCAGCGGCTCGCGGTACAGCTTCGTGAATGCCCTAGACGCAGAATAAAGAGCAAAACATAATTGATCCTCTAGTAGTCGATTGCTAGTAGACATGTTCATTTCCTCCTTTTAAAGTTGTGCACAATTAGATTTTACACCATTTAAATAAAATAGCAACTCTTTTGCTCAAAAAAATATCCAGAAAGAAAAATTCTTTCTGGATCATTGTTATACTCAGTCTTCGATTGCTTTGAATACAAGCGTTGCGTTATGTCCGCCAAAACCAAAAGAATTGGATAAAGCAACTTTTACTTCTCTTTCACGAGCTTCATTCGGCACATAGTCCAAGTCGCAAGCTGGATCCGCTTCTTGTAAGTGGATCGTTGGTGCGATTTTTTGATCTCGGATCGTCAGAACAGCAAAAATCGCTTCGATACCGCCGGAAGCCCCTAATGTATGTCCGGTCATGGATTTTGTGGAACTGATTGCCAAAGAACTTGCTTGTTCTTGGAAAACAGATTTGATGGCTTGTGTTTCGTATTCATCATTGTAAGGTGTGCTTGTTCCGTGCGCATTGATGTAATCTACATCGCCGATCGCCACTTCTGCATCTTCTAATGCTGCTTTCATGGCTCTTGCAGCTCCCTCACCGTTTGGTGCAGGTGCAGTGATGTGATAAGCATCGCCTGTTGCTCCGTAACCAACGATTTCTGCATAGATTTTCGCGCCGCGTGCTTTTGCATGTTCGTATTCTTCCAGAATAACGATACCCGCACCTTCACCAATGATAAAGCCGTCACGGTTTTTATCGAACGGGCGACAAGCTGTTTCGGGATCAGGATTAAGTGATAATGCTTTATTTGCTGTAAAGCCGGCTAACGACATTTTGGTGATCGGTGCCTCTGCTCCACCCGTGATCATTGCATCTGCATCACCGCGCTGGATAACTTTGAAAGCATCTCCGATCGAATTCGTTCCTGTTGCACAGGCAGTTACCGTTGTTGAATTGATCCCTTTTGCACCAAAACGAATCGAAACTTGTCCAGAAGCCATATCTGGAATCATCATTGGTACAAAGAAAGGACTAACACGTCGTGCGCCGCGATTGATAAATGTATCGTATTGCGTTTCAAAGGTTTCCATTCCGCCAATACCAGAACCGATCCATACACCTACACGGGCTGCATTATCATCATTGATCTCTAATTTCGCGTCTTGGATCGCCATGTCTGCACTTGCAACTGCATAATGCGTGAAGCGGTCCATTTTACGTGCTTCTTTCTTTTCGATGAATTTTTCTACATCAAAATCTTTTAATTCCGCAGCGATTTTCACAGAAAAATCTTCTGGGTTCAAACGTGTAAGATCGGACACTCCATTTTTACCAGCCAGGGCATTTTTCCAAGACGTTTCTGCGTCATTGCCTAGTGGTGTTACGGCACCGATACCAGTAACGACAACTCTTCTCTTTTCCATTTGCTCATCTCCTTATAATGAATGAAATCACAGAAAAACAACTTCTACCTTTTGATAGGAGTTATTTCTCAAATAGACTTAAAAAATAGTAGTGCAATAAAAGATAATAAAATAAAGTCTAGGCTATTATAACATAATTAAAGAAGCATGTCTTAACTGATTATTTAAACGTTAAGACATACTTCGAGTTTACTTAGTCTTATTTACCGTAGCGAAGAACTAATGCGCCCCAAGTCAGGCCAGCACCGAATCCGACTAAAAGAAGCGCATCGTCATCTTTTACTCTGCCTTCTTCAACTGCGTCTACTAGTGCTAGTGCGATGGAAGAAGAAGAAGTGTTGCCGTATTTATGAACAGTTTTCATTAATTTCTCTTCTGGCAAACCTAAGCGTTCACGGCTTGCTTCCATGATGCGGATGTTTGCTTGATGCGGGATCAGTAAGTCGATCTCGTCTTGCGATAATTTTGCTTTTTCCATCACGCGTACTGCTGCTTCTCCCATTTGGCGAACAGCGAAGCGGAATACTTCTCTTCCGTTCATTGCCAAATGTTTGTTTTCGTCAAGGTTTAAATACTTACCACCGGAACCGTCTGAACCTAAATCGAACGACAATAAACCACGTCCGTCCGAAACTGGTCCCATGACGACTGCACCAGCACCATCACCGAATAATACGGCAGTGGAACGATCTTCCCAGTTTGTGATCTTCGACAATTTATCTGCACCAACGATCAATACATTTTTGTAAGCACCCGTTTGGATAAATTGCGCAGCTGTCACCATTCCGAAAGTAAAACCGGAGCACGCCGCTTCCATATCCATGCCGGCTGCCTTAGAAGCACCTAAGCGATCTTGGATAATATTTGCGACTGATGGAAAAGTGGCTTCTTGTGTTACTGTAGCCACAATGATCAAGTCGATGTCGTCTGGAGTCAAACCTGCATTTTCAATTGCTTTTTTTCCAGCTTCATAAGCCATATCATGTGTATATTCATCATCACGCGCAATGCGTCTTTCTTCTATACCAGTACGAGTTCTGATCCACTCGTCATTTGTATCTACCATTTTTTCTAAATCAAAGTTTGTTAAGATACGTTCAGGGATGTATTTTCCTAAACCCAAAATACCTGCGTTCATTCGATATCCTCCAAAATGATTCTTCTACTTTCCAAATCAAAAAAGAATCAGTAGTTTTTATGACCTGGTACTAATTTTAGCAGAAAACACGTATTTGTCAATGGATTATATTCTGCGATAAGATTTTTGGGAAAAGATTGCGCAATACCAAATTTGTGGTAAAATGTAATGGAGAGAAACGAGGTGGTTGCATGCGTTATATAGTAACAATCTTTTGGGTATTTTTACTTTCATTGATGGCAGAATTCGTTCTTTCTTCAATGCTTAGCGTACCATTCAGCTTTTCAAGAGGCTTGATTATTACCGTTGCGGTTTCTGTGCTGGTAATCGTTCTAACCCTCGTGATGCCGAAAGATAATGAAACTTACGATTTTAAGTAAGAGAGAATCGCTTGAAAGCTATTGAGAAATAGGCTTTCAAGCGGTTTTTTGTTTTGGTTTATGGTCAAATCCTGCTTCCTTGACGACTACTCCATTTTTTCTATAAACCAGGTAATCATCGCTTTGTCCTTTGCGTCGGAAACGGCGACTGCATAAACGGCGTTGGCTTTCTTCTCTATTTTCGGATCGATTCCACGCGCTTTACCAATGATTCTTCAAGTCTTTCAGCATAAGTGAAGCGAGGTTTCCCTATTACACGCTTATTATATTTCAAACAAAAAAATCACTTGAAAGCCTACTGTTAAACTTGGCTTTCAAGTGATTCTATTTTTATTGTTTCCTCTTGTTAAGAGAAGAAGTACGTTTATACGCTTTTTATTTATCGCCTAAATAATATTTATCCGTAGGTTTCAAGTTTTCATCTAGTTCATACACAAGCGGAACGCCTGTTGGAATCTCAACATCCATGATCGCGTCGTCGTCGATATCTTCCAAGAATTTCACTAATGCGCGAAGGCTGTTCCCGTGAGCAGCGATCACTACACGTTTGCCTTCTTTGATTTGAGGAGCAATGGTATCCATCCAGTAAGGTACAACACGTTCTAGGGTTACTTTAAGATTTTCACCAGCTGGAATCGCATGGGTGTCTAATAACTGGTAGCGGCGATCATGTTTTGCATGACGGTCGTCGCTTTCTTCCAACAACGGTGGCAGCGTATCATAGCTACGACGCCATAATTGTACTTGATCGGCACCGTATTTATCTGCTGTTTCTTGTTTGTTCAAGCCTTGTAAAGCCCCATAATGACGTTCGTTTAAGCGCCATGATTTATACACTGGCAGCCATGATTGATCTGTTTCTTCCAATACATAATTCAAGGTCTTGATGGCACGAGTCAAAACGGATGTAAATGCTACATCGAATTCCAATCCTGCCTCTTTGATTAATTTACCTGCTGTTTTAGCTTCTTCTACGCCTTCTTCTGATAAATCGACGTCATGCCAGCCAGTGAATAGATTCAATTTGTTCCATTCGCTTTGTCCGTGTCTGATCAATACTAATTTCATTGCTCACTTCATCCTTTCTGGTTTGTTTGCTACCTATATTGTTCCCGATATTGTGTTTTTCAAAACTTATTTATTTTCGGTATGAAATTGAAATCCTTCTTCTGTCCGTTCAATTGTAACAGTCGAATGTGGCAAGATCTTGCCGGCAACGATATCTCGTGCTAGCGGCGTTTCGATCTGTCTTACGATGTAGCGTTTCAGCGGTCTTGCTCCATAAACAGGATCATAGGCTTCTGAAGCAATAAATGTCTTTGCTTCTTCGCTCATTTCTAAATGGATCTCTTGTTCTGCAAGTCGTCTTTCTAATTCGTGGATCAGTTTATCGACAATGCCTTTCATATTTTCGATCGTAAGTGGTTTGAACAGGATAATATCATCGATACGGTTTAAAAATTCTGGTTTGAAGGAACCCTGCAATACTTGCTGGATATCTTTTTCCAGTTCTGGAGAAATTTCGCCGTCTTTCGTTCTTTCCAGTAGTAATGTCGAGCCGATATTGGAAGTCATGATGATCACGGTATTTTTAAAGTCGACCATTCTGCCTTGCGAATCGGTGATCCTACCGTCATCGAGGACTTGCAACAGTATATTGAAAACGTCTGGATGCGCTTTTTCGATCTCGTCCAGCAAAACGATTGAATATGGATTGCGTCGAACAGCTTCCGTGAGTTGACCGCCTTCTTCATAACCGACATAGCCTGGAGGTGCTCCGACTAAGCGGGAAACAGAATGTTTTTCCATATATTCGGACATATCGATCCGGATCATATGTTCTTCAGAATCAAACATATTGAAAGCAAGTGCTTTGGCAAGTTCGGTTTTCCCTACGCCGGTCGGTCCGAGGAAAATGAAGGAGCCGATCGGACGTTTCGGATCTTTGATGCCGGCGCGGGCACGAAGCACGGCGTTACTGACTAATTCAACAGCTTGATCCTGGCCGATGACTTGCTGATGTAGCAGATCGCCAAGTTTCAGCAGTTTTTCGCGTTCGCCTTCTACCAATTTAGAAACCGGTATTCCCGTCCAGCGGCCAATAATGTCTGCAATTTCATTTTCAGTCACTTCTTCTTGTAAGAGCCGATCGCCAGTTTTGCTCTTTTCGCGGTTTTCAGCTTCCAAAGCAGCTAGTTCTTTTTCTGCTTCTGGAATCTTGCCATGCCTTAGTTCGGCTGCTTTTGTCAAATCATAGTTATTTTCAGCTTCTTCTAATTGATGACGCAAAATATCGATTTGTTCCCGTTTTTCGCGGATCTGGCTGATTTCATTTTTTTCGATTTCCCATTTGGACTGCATTTGGTTAGCCGCTTCTTTGTAATCAGCCAGTTCTTTTTGCAGTTGTTCTAATCTTCTCCTACTTGCAGGATCGCTTTCTTCTTTTAAAGCTGCTTCTTCGATTTCAAGCTGCATGACACGCCGCGTTACTTCGTCGAGTTCATTTGGCATCGAGTCGATCTCTACTCGGATCGTTGCGCAGGCCTCATCGATCAGATCGATTGCTTTATCTGGTAAAAAGCGATCCGTAATATAACGGTCGGATAAGCGAGCCGCAGCTACTAAGGCGTTATCGTGGATATTAACACCGTGATGGATCTCGAAGCGTTCTTTCAAACCACGCAGGATCGAGACTGTATCTTCTAAAGTCGGTTCATTGACCGTAACTTTTTGGAACCGTCTTTCTAATGCTGCGTCTTTTTCGATGTACTGCCGATATTCATCTAATGTCGTCGCGCCGATACAATGTAGCTCACCTCTTGCAAGCATTGGTTTCAACATGTTGCCGGCGTCCATTGCACCCTCTGTTTTTCCTGCGCCGACGATCATGTGGATCTCATCGATGAACAGCAATACTTGGCCTTCGCTTTGTTTTACCTCTTGCAAAACCGCTTTTAACCGTTCTTCAAACTCACCGCGATATTTTGCCCCAGCGATCAGCGAACCAAGGTCTAACGAAATGATGGTTTTATCTTTTAATCCTTCCGGCACGTCTTTTCGTACGATCCGTTGCGCTAATCCCTCGATGATCGCCGTTTTACCAACGCCTGGTTCTCCGATGAGGACCGGATTGTTTTTTGTTTTACGAGATAATATCCGAATCACATTGCGGATCTCGGCATCACGGCCAATGACTGGATCTAACTTCCCGCTGCGGACTTCTGCGATTAGATCGCGTCCATATTTTAATAATGCTTCGTATGTTTCTTCTGCGTTTGGACTGGTCACGCGTTTCCCTCCTCTTATTTGCATAATTGCTTCTTTTAATTGTTTTTTGCTGCATTTTTGTTTTTGGATCGCTTCCGTTATCGGATGATTTTTCTGCTCCATGATAGCGAGTAACAAATGCTCGGTCGACAGATAGCTGTCTTCCAGTTCTTTTTCCACTTTTCCAGCGTCTGTCAAAAGCTGATAAAGGCTTTGGCTCATAGCTTGTCCGTATTGAACATTGCTTCCCGTAATGACTGGCAAACCAGCTAAACCGTTATCCACTGTTTCCATCAACAATTGTTTGTCGATTTCTGCGACTTCGTACACGCGAGCTGCAAATTCACTATTAGCGAGTAATTCATGAAACAAATGATAGCTGTCGATCTCTTGGTGCTGCCATTCCACTGCCAGCGCTTGTGCATCGGCGATAAGTTGTTGTACTTGTTCTGTATATTGATTTGGATTCAATGTCTTCACCTCTTCTTTGACCTATTTTGACCTTTATTTTATTATACGCCTCCCGCTAAAATTTGTCTAATCAAAACATAAAAAAACTCGCCGCCCGAAGCAGCAAGTTTTTTAATCACGTCCAGCAAACAGACGTAGTAAATATAAAAATAAGTTAACGAAATCCAAGTAAAGATTTAACGCTAAGATCGGAACATCATCTAAGGTGATCGTCCGCTTCATCATTTGATTGAAGTCATACACGATATACAGGCTGAATAATAATGCTCCTGCTCCGGAAATAATAGTGGACGTTCCCGAAGTAAGTGGGATAAACATCCCGAAAAGGGTTACAACAACTAAGACGATCAATGCGATCAGTAGAATTTTACCCATTGCCTGCAAGTCTTTCTTTACTTTTGCGCCAATAACTGCAAAGGCGATAAAACTTACCGTCGTGGTGGCAAATGCCATTAGCACAGCATTTCCCGCTCCGATCGCAAAATAGTGAGTAAGCACAGGCCCGATCGTCAAGCCGCTGACGAAAGCAAATGCAATCAAGATCGGATAGCCTAAAACTTTGGGAGCACTTTTATTCGCTCTGACAATAAAAGCCGCCACCAATAAGATGATCTCCGTCAACAACAAAGGAAAATAGAGTTCCGGACTAAGCTGATTGCCAATGCCTGCTCCGATCGATGCGATCAATAGCGATATCACAAACCAATTCAATGTTCGTTGCATGACGACTTCTTTTGGTGCTGCTTGATTTGCAGTTGCTTGTCTGACTGTACGATTCATTTCTTCCATCATCGATCCCTCTTTTCATTCATTTATATCAATTTATAATGCGCAAGTGCTTTCGCAATACCATCATTATTGTTTGTATCTGTTATATAAGAAGCATGTTCTTTGAGTCCTGGCATAGCATTTTCCATAGCTACCGCATAATCTACGGCTTGGAACATTTCGATGTCGTTTTTGCCGTCGCCAAATGCATACGTGGGAATTCCTTCATATCCCATGACTTCGATCAATTTTTCGATCCCGCGTGCTTTCGAACCACCTTTTCGAAGTACATCATTGCTAAATGGTGTATTGCGAACAAATTGCAGTTCTGGGAATCTAGACGGGAAATACTCGTCCCCTGTTTCCAGAAGCAATAATGCCATGTTGATCGTTTCCTTGGCAAACATATCTGGATAGACACCGGGCATGGGTTCGCCCAAATAATCAAAATGTTTTTTGACTGTTTCATTCTGAGCTGTTGCGCCAATGCGCTCGCCATTATAGAAGCAAACTTCTACATTTTGCGATTTTGCTTCGGCTGTTAAGCGCGCTATTAATTCTGGTTCTAATTTATCTTGGTAGACGACCTCGCCTTTATAAAAAGCCAGTTGACCGTTCATCGCGACTGCTGAATCAATTTTGGTTTTTGCCATATTTTTATCGATCTCAATAAGGGTTCTTCCTGTTGCGATGATCGGTACGATGTTATTCTCACGAAGCTTTTCTAAAGCTTCCATCGAGCTTGGCAATAATTCTGCCTCACTATTCAATAATGTGCCATCCATATCAAAAAAACATATTGCATTCGGTTTCAAAGTATCATTCCTTTTCCCTATGATACCTCTATCATATCAATCTTTGCTGGATAAATCAAAAAGCCTATTTATAGATCGCATAGTTGCCGATCTTCACAAAACCAAGTTCTTCGTAAATAGCTCCAGCAACAGGATTGCTATAGAATAAGCATGGTTTTTTACCTTCTGCCAGCAGATCGCAGCTTAGTTTCTTCATGATCGTCTTGGCTAAACCTTGTTTGCGGTATTCTGCTTTTGTCGCTACACCGATTATCATCGCAGAATATGGATTTTCAGCGCTTGACTCTGCTACAGCAACGATCTCACCGTTTTGTTCGATATAATAGATCCGCTTGGTCTTTTCAGCTAATTGCGTGACCATCAGTTCTTTGTCTTCTCTACGTGGCTGTAACTCTTTTATATTAGCCCGCATCTCAATGATCGCTGGTATATCTTCCGGAATCGACGTGCGCACTATTACTTCAGTATTCACTTTGATCCTGCTCGCTTCTTCACATTCGCAAAAATGCTGATCCACTCGCTTCACTGCTAACTCAGGCATGTATTTTTCGAACATGGTCGTTACGCGACTAGCACCCGTTAATATCGGATTCTCATAAGCGAGTATTTTTTCGGCTAATCCTGCTACATCGAAAGCGTCATTTTTCGCATACGGCAAGAAGTTATCGCCAAATTTCACTAAAACAGCTCGCAAGGAGTGTGTGTCATCGAAATCTCCCCATACTTCCTGGATATCGCTGTCATATCCAAAACTAAGGATATCCCCAATCAAAAAAACATTCAAAGCAGCTTCTGATTTCAATAACGCAATTACTTCATCATGATCCTTTTCCAGTAACTTTCTAATCATACTACACACTCCTTCAAAAATTGCTTTCATTTTAAGCCAAAGCAAGGGGGAAGTCAACTTATTTTTTTAAAACAAAAAACAGGCCGTCCGTTGGCCTGTTTTAGAACGTAACATTATTTATAATGAATTTCGCTGATTTTAAGTAACAAGCTTATCGCACTCAGTTTTTCATCGCCGAGATGAAGCTTATTTTCGTCGGAATATTGAATCGGCGCCGCGGTGATTTCCGCTTGCTCCCGAGTGAAATACTCATTATCTAATCCTAGATTCGCAGAGATTTTTTCTACGTATTTTTTAAATTTAACGGGTTTCATTGTTTTATTAGTAGTGATCGCTTTTAATGTTGCCTGCGATAATTTAGTAGCTTGGGCAAAAGTGCGTTCCGTGTATCCATTCCATTTCATATAGATTGCTATATTAGCTGCAATTCTCTCTTTTTCTTTATCTTCCATAATATCCTCCTGTATTGCTTTTCTTGACATACTCCGAGTATGCACGTCCAAGATGAGATATCGATTAAAATCTCATAGTATTCTCGTTAATTTTTAGAAAGCGCTTTCTTTTTTGATAAAAAAAGCAGATAACGACAGCTATCTGCTTTTCAGCTATTTTTACAGCGTTTGATATTTCTTCCAAACCACATTTTTAAGAACAGCAAGAAATTCGTCATCCGCATTTGGCATTGGCGGACGGTGATAAGCTGCTCCGATTTCTTCTGTTACGACTTTACACTCGTAATCATTGTCGTAGAGAACTTCTAAATGTTCTGCCACAAAACCTACCGGCGTGTAAATAAAATGTTTGTAATGATGCTCTGCGAAAAGGTCACGTGTTAGATCTTGAACATCTGGTCCAAGCCACGGTTCTCCAGTTTTACCTTCACTTTGCCAACCAAGTGCATAATTTGTCAAAATCGTTTTATCAAAGATCAATTTTGCTGTTTCTTTCAATTGCTCTGGGTAAGGATCGCCAAATTGCTTGATTTTTTCTGGTAGACTGTGTGCGGAGACCACTAATACGGTTTCGTCTAATTCCGATTCAGGAATACTCTTCGCTACTTTATTGATCCGGTCAGCCCACATTTGGATGAAACTAGGCTCTTGGTACCATTGATTGATGGAGTGGATCACTAAGCCGCCTACTTTTGCTGCTTCATCTTGCGCGCGTTTGTTATAGGCTTCCACGCTGAAACTAGAATAATGCGGCGCTAAAACGATCGAGATCGCCTCTGTGATGCCATCTGTTTTCATCTTTTGAACCGCTTCTTCGATAGATGGTTCAATATGTTTTAGGCCAATGTAAACTTGGAAAGTTACTTCGTCTTGTGCTTCGTTTAATTTATCACCAAGGCCATACGCTTGTGCTTCCGTGATTTTTGCAAGTGGAGATAGTCCTCCGATCGCATGATAACGACTGCGCAAGTCCTCGATCATTTCTTCGGAAGGACGGTGTCCGTGTCTGATGTCTGTATAATAACGTTCGATATCTTCATCCTTATAAGGCGTGCCGTAAG
This sequence comes from Listeria grayi DSM 20601, assembly GCF_000148995.1. GTDB lineage: Bacteria > Bacillota > Bacilli > Lactobacillales > Listeriaceae > Listeria > Listeria grayi. The sequence goes on along the minus strand of NZ_GL538352.1, from coordinate 94,580 downwards.
CCATCGCCAATAATCCAACTTTTTTCTTCATCCGTAATCACCTTTCTTTTAACAATTTCTCACTTTCGCTATGTACGAGCGCTGTTAGCTGTTTTAAAGTGCTGGGAGAAACTTCCGGGAAAACACCATGTCCCAAATTGAAAATAAAACCTGGCTGTTTCACGGCTTCTCCAATAATTGTTTTTGCTTTATCAAAGCTTTTCTGAGGTGCGAGTAATAATGCTGGATCTAAGTTGCCTTGCAGGGCCTTTTCAGGCAGAATATCACGCGCTGCTGCTATCGACATACGCCAGTCGATTCCGACAACGTCTATTGGAACGTCATTCCATTCAGGTAAAAGATGTCCGGCTGCTACAGCCTGCATAATGATCGGTGTCTGTGGATGCTTCGCTTTCACTTTTGTTGTGATCATCCGAATGCTAGGCTTGATGTAATAATGATAATCTTCTCTGCTGAGTGCACCGACCCATGAATCGAACAGCTGCACAGCGGATGCACCGGCTTCGATTTGTGCCGACAGATAGTCCGCTGTCATAGTTGCCAGCTTATCCATCAGCGCGAACCAAGTTGCTTCGTCTTGATACATCAATGCTTTTGTCTGGTAGTAATTTTTCGAAGGGCCGCCTTCCACTAAATAGCTTGCTAACGTAAATGGCGCGCCTCCAAAGCCAATCAGCGGGACATCGAGCTGTTCCTCTCGAAGCAGTTTGATCGTTTCCAAGATATAAGGCACTTGGGATTTGGCATCAAATGCTGCCAAGCTTTCCACGTCTTGATATCGTCTGATTGGATGCGCGATCACTGGACCGATACCCGTTTTTATTTCAACATCGACTCCCATTCCTGGAAGTGGACTCATAATATCCTTATAGAGCACAGCGGCGTCTACGCCATAGTTTTCAACAGGCAGTCTGGTCACATAGGAGCATAATTCAGGCTGATGTGTGATCTCGAATAAAGAATATTTTTCTTTCAGTGCCCGATATTCTGGTTGCGACCGTCCTGCTTGTCGCATATACCAAGCAGGCAGACGTTCTACTTTTTCGCGGCGTGCAGCTCGTAAAAATAAATCATTACTAATTTCTTTCATTTCTTATCCTTCCCTTGTTCAATGACACACAAGAATGAACAACATTTACCTTTTATGTTCCGTAAATAAGTTTACATGATATTTATAATAATTCCAAATAAGAAGGCTTCGTCAGGTTTTATTTTTACAAAATCGCGGTATAGTGAAGACAAAAACATTGTTCCCTTTAGAAAGAAGGTCATTAAAATGAAACATGTTTATATTACAATGGGGACGGAACATTATCTTAGACAAGTCTTAGACGAGATCCCATCAAACGGCGTAGAGCTTTTCCAAAATTATGAGCAATCCCTTCTTTACCATGAAACCGAGCAAGAAAATGTTTTTAGGGAAGGCGCCTCATACCGCATTTTGCAAATGTTTGGTGAGCGAAAACACGCAGGCGTTCTTGTTCTGGAATACCTCTCGATCCGCGATGAGGAGATTCCGATTTTTTTAGCGGACTTTGATGCAATGCGCAAACAGTTACTAAAGCAGTTAGGCTTTCAAGCAGCTCGGTTGGCGCAGGAAGTCCACCATCAAAAATTTTTGATCGTCAGCTTTTGGGACTCGGAAGATGCCTATCGCCTTTTTTCCAAAAACGAGCACCATTCCAAAATCATGCAGCGTATCCAACAAGCGGGCAATCAAGCCAATTTCTCACATACAGATATTTATCATTACCCCGCCTTCAGACATGATAGTAAATAAAGAAAAGCCTTCTGTTCAAGAAACAGAAGGCTTTTTAACCTCATAAACTATCATGGCTTACTCCATTTTTTTCAAGCGATAAGGTACATATAGGAAAGTAAATGCGGCTACGAAACCGACATTAATAATCAAGATCCATAGTCCGCCCACGCTTCCATTTTGCGCGATACCTATCAAGCTGAACAAAATAGCTTGTGCCAGCAAAAGAATCCGTAGCAGATGAATATAGCTTCGCTTCTTCACCGCTTCCGTGATCGGGTACAGGCGCTGCATGATCTGACCGTCAAAGTGCTTGATCATTGGAATGAATTGGAAACCGGTCAAATATAAGAATAATAGTGAGAACACGATCGTTAAGTAAAAGCCACTTAAGAAAATCAGCAAGATAACTGCCACCACGGTTAGCCGCAGATAAAGTCCACTAAATTCATTGATTCGTACAAAAGTGCGGCTCCATAAGTAAGCATATGTTTTTCGATTTGCATATGGGATCGGCCGGTAAAGGAAATCTAAATAGGCTCGTCTTCTGACCGTTCCTTTCAAATGCGGAACATCCGTAAATAAATTTACCAAGCGATAGAAACGATTCATTCGTCCTTGTTCTTTATCGATCAGGATCTCCCATCTTAAAATGATCCCTTCTGTCCGTTTTTTCAGCCCCCAATATGAAAGCCCCAATACAATAATGGTCAACGGAATCGTCCAGTAAAAGGAAAAAGCCAACAGCAGATAAATGAGAAGCGCGCTGATAACCACACGTGCAAACATCCATGTCGTATCGCTGTTATCTAGCTTCATGCTCTCCCAATTCGTATAGACATTCCATAGCTTGATTGCGCCAATCGATACGAGCAATAAGAAAAAATGGAAATATGACCGATGTGTAACCCCTACATACATAGGCATTGCTACAGCTAAAATGACGATATACAGATAAAGTTGCATCCAAAAGCTGATGCGCTTTGCCCGCTTAAAATAATCCTGCATCTCTGTTTCTTTCACAATCAAGTAAACGATGTCAGGCTCTTTCAGCAGCGTGATGATCGGACTTATAACTACCGCGATCGTCAACAATGTCACCATTAACGGGATCGCCGGGAACGTCTCTTGAATCGTTTTTACCCAGCCGGCGTAGTAAAAAATCCCTGCACCTACACCGATGACCAGCACAAACAACAAGTGATCGTTGAACATATAGCGCATATAACGAATAAGTTCTGTCGTATAAGCCTCGAATCTTTTCTGCCATAATTCCCGGCTATTAAAAGACATCCTCGTCCACGTCCTCTTCTTTGGTTAATTGAATATAAATCTCATCTAAAGAAGCCCCCTGCATCTGGAACTCCTCTTGAAGCGCTACCAATGTCCCTTGTGCACGAATCTCACCATGATGCAAAATAATGAACCAGTCGCAGTATTTTTCGGCGGTAGCAAGAATATGCGTCGACATCAAGATACTCGCACCGTCATCCCGCATCTTTTGGATCAATTGCAGCAAGGATTGGATCGCCAATGGATCAAGTCCAACAAAGGGTTCGTCTATGATATACAAGGAAGGCTCGATCAGGAAGGCCGACATGATCATTACTTTCTGTTTCATCCCTTTGGAAAAATGCGCTGGAAACCAGTTCAAGCGATTTTCCATTCGAAATTCTTTTAATAGCGGCTGCATTCGCTCCTTCAATTGTTCTTCCGATAAGCCATAAGCCATCGCTGTCAATTCCAAATGTTCTTTTAATGTTAATTCTTCATATAATACAGGCGTTTCCGGGATATACGCAAACTGCTTGCGATATACTTCCGTGTCATCTACCAATTTTTTATCATTTACGGAGATCGTTCCTGATTTTGGTTGCATCAAACCAGTGATATGTTTGATTGTCGTGCTTTTCCCAGCACCGTTCAATCCAATCAATCCAACAATCTGCTTTTTCCCGATCTCGAAAGTAATATCTTTGAGAACAGGCCTTTTAGTATAGCCGCCTACAAGATTTTTCACATCTACTAAACCCATCTTATAGCCTCCTTATCTGTCTTTCTATCATCATAGCATAAAACGTAAATTTTATCATAATCCTAGTTGATACATGCTTTTCTCTCGATTTTATGATAAATTAATGGTAAGTAGGTTGCCTTTTCTAAGGCGATCGAATAATGCCATAGAGAGGTGGCCTAATCAATGGAAGATTGTATTTTTTGCCAAATAGCCGCTGGGAAGATCCCTTCTGCTAAAGTATATGAAGATGAGGAAGTATACGCCTTTCTCGATTTGGGGCAAGTTACCAAAGGGCATACACTTGTGATCCCGAAAGAACACGCACGTAATATGTTTGATTTGCCAGAAGAAACAGCTGCAGCACTTTTCAAACGCATTCCTAAAATCGCCAATGCACTTAAAGAGACATTGCCGCTCGAAGGAATGAATATCTTGAACAATAACGAAGAAGTTGCCTCGCAAAGTGTTTTCCACTGCCACATTCATCTGATTCCGCGCTACAGCAAGGAAGATGGCTTTGGATTGATCTGGCATAGCAACGAAGATGATTTCAACAACGAAGAAGCTCAAAAACTAGCAGCTGAAATCAATCAAAGATTAGTGTAAACTCCCTATTTCAGGGTATACTGAATGTAAGTTCAAATAAACGACGAGGTGAGATTAGATGGATAAAAAATCAACGATCATAGGTATTTTCGCTGGGAGCCTTATTGGCGCTGCGGCTTCCATTTTATTAGCTCCAAAATCTGGAAAAGAGCTTCGCAAAAACATTTTAGACAAATCCGTGGAAGCAAGCGTTATTGTGAAAGAACTTGCTTATAATACAAATGAACTTCTTCAATCTGTTCAAGTTCTTGGTTCTGAAGGTGCTTCTTTGCTGAAAGACGTTTCCAGCGAAATCTCAGAATCTGTGTCTAAATGGAATGAGGATATGGAGCCTGAGAAAAAGCGTCTAAAAGATGAAATCAAAGACATGCAAAAAACGATCTCTGATTTAGAAAAAACACTCAAAAAAGACAAAAAAAGTTGATTTGATTCCCTTTAAAAAACGAGAAAAAACGGCTTCGCTATTTTTCTCGTTTTTTTATTGAAAATAATTATGAAAAAGGGTTGAAATCTAGTTCCGAAAAGACTAAAATACTATGAGTGTTTGCAGAATAAAAACATGGAAGTTACCAGTTATTGGAGGAATAGGAATGCGTTGCTTGAAATCTGTATCTACAGAGCGCCGCGATGAATACAATCGGCTTATTTTAAAAGGAGTTCTCATCGGGTTTGCAGCTTTTTGTATTATTTGTGTCAGTCATAATCTTCTTTATCCAGAAAAATTTACAAACCATTACCCGGTTATAGGCTTCTTAGCTTTACTCGCACTTTACCCACTCCATAAATTGGCACAGTATTTGATTTGTTTACCCTATTTAGATCTACAAGCTTTCAAATGGCGCGTCCACTTCTATATCGTTCCGTGTGTACATTTAAAACGGACAAAAGTTATCCCGAAGTGGCTCTATATCGGTTCATTGTTTTTCCCATTTTTTGCGATCTCTGCGCTATTGATCGGGCTTGCTGTATCGTTACCAATCGCCCATGACTGGCTGTTTTTAACATTGATCGCTGTTCATGTCGGCATGTCATCCCTTGATTTTCTGATCTTGAAACAAATCTGGGCAACACCGAAAAAATGTTACATTGAACATGCTCAAAACGGCGTTTCAATATTAATATCTGATTAAAAATGACGAAATCACATTAGAATTTTGTCATCTTTTCATTTTCAATAAAATTTGTGATATGATAGGAAAGTATTGACAGAAATATATAACTTTTAAGGAGAGTGTTTTTTTAATGAAGAAAAAACTACTATTAAGCCTCGTAATGCTAATGGCTATAGTTGGATTAGCTGCATGCGGCGGGGGCGGCGCAGTCGTTAAATCTGATCAAGGAGACGTTACAAAAGACGAGTTGTACGACGCGTTGAAAGATAAAGATGGCGAGCAAGTACTTCAACTACTTACATTTAATAAAATTCTTGATGATAAATATAAAGTGAGTGACAAAGAAGTAGACAAAAAATATAACGCTGCTAAAGCACAATATGGCGATCAATTTGCAAGTGCTTTGCAACAAGCTAACTTAACAGAAAAAATGTATAAATTAAGCTTGAAAAACGAATTACTTCGTCAAAAAGCAACAAAAGCTTATATCAAAGTAACTGACAAGAAATTGCAAGACTACTACAAAACTTGGCAGCCAAAAATTACTGTTAGCCACATTTTAGTTGCTGACAAGAAAACAGCAGATAAAGTAGAACAAGAATTAAAAGACGGCAAGAAATTTGCTGATCTAGCTAAAAAATATTCTACTGATACAGCATCGAAAACAAAAGGCGGCAAACTAGATGCATTTGGTACTGGACAAATGGACCCAGCTTTTGAAAAAGCTGCTTACGCTTTGAAAGAAAAAGGCGATATCAGTAAACCAGTTAAATCTCAATTCGGCTACCACGTTATCCAATTAGATGAACCTGCTAAAAAAGCAACATTCGAAAAAGACAAAGCACAAGTGAAAAAAGACTACATCGACAGCCAAATGAACAACGCAGAAGTTGTTCAAGCAGCTCTTAAAAAAGAATTTAAAGATGCAAATGTAAAAGTGGAAGACAAAGATCTAAAAGATGCATTCTCCCAATTTACTTCTAAAACGAAATAAAATGAAATAAAGCGCAGGAGCCGATTTGGTTCCTGCGCTTTTTCTTTTACTCAAATGTCGGTTTATAAAAAGCACGGTTATCAAGACCAAAGACACGTTCCGTAAACTCACCCGGCTTCGTATGACGCAATGCTTTGTCCATCATGACCATTGTCGCATCGAAGTTGTCGATTTGGTGCAAGATCTCTGCTTCCCGAACAAGCGGTGGTTTCGGACTGCCCCATTCTCCTTTACCGTGATGTGCTAGCAGGATATGCTTCAAGATGACGACTTCTTCACTATCGATTCCTAACTCTTCCGCTACTTTGCCGACTTCCTCTACGACGATTGAAATGTGACCGATCAGGTTTCCTTCCAATGTATATGTCGTGGAAACCGGTCCTGATAATTCTTTCACTTTGCCGATATCATGTAGAATGATCCCAGCATACAGCAGATCCTGATTGACATTGGGATATAAACCTGCGATCGCTTTTGCTAAGCGCAGCATCGAAACGACATGGAAACTAAGTCCTGAAACGAACTCATGGTGATGCCGCATTGCTGCTGGATATTCATAAAATGCTTCTTGATGTTTTTTTAAAATCGCTCGTGTGATACGCTGTAGATTCGCATTTTTCATTTCAAAAATATATTGCGTTACTTCTTCAGCCATACTCGCTTTGTCGATTGGTGCTGTTTCCATAAACTCGGATGCTTGGACATTATCAAATGGGGATGTTTGTCGGATCTGTCTGATTTTCAACTGCTTTCTGCCCCGATAATTTTGAATATCGCCGACGACATGAACAATTTGTTCCGCTCCGTAGGCTTGTTCGTCCGTTTCTTTGATATCCCATAATTTCGCTTCTAATTCCCCTGATTTATCTTGAAATACAAGACTTAAAAATGGCTTCCCATTACTTGCTGTTCCTTTCACGCTCGATTTTATCAACAGATACAATTCGACCGTACTGCCAACTTCAAAATCTAATAGTCGTTTTTCCAATTTTGTCGCCTTCTTTCTATCTGCATTTTCTTTTTCTCTAGTATAGCACGACACGCTCCATACTTGAAAAATAATCTGAACTTGTTTCATGGCAACTGAACATCAATACTTGATTTTTACCTTGTCGCATTTTTAGTAGATCCATCATTTCCGCTAGACGCTCTTTATCAAAGTTTACAAAACTGTCGTCAATGATGATCGGAAGTGGATATTTGCTATGAAGAATATCAATGAAGGCAAATCGAACTGCTAGATAAAGCTGTTCCTTTGTAGCCTGACTCAATTCTTCCGGAAAGAAAAACACTTGATCGCTGGTTTCGACTTGTAAGCGATTATTAGCAAAACGGACATGAACATAATGTCCTTTAGTCAATTTTTTGAAATAACGGCTCGCAAGTTCGAGTGCTTTCGGCAGTTTATCTGCTTGTAGCCGTTCCAGCGTCCGCTTTAATATCTCCAAGCTGAGGCGGATCGTCATCCATTCTTTTACTTGAGATTGAAGCAGACTCTTTTCTGTATAAAATTCCTGCATGAGCGCAGCGAATGTTCCTCCCGCTTCCAATGATTGGATCTCATGGTTTACACGTGCATATTCTGCATGACTTTTTTCTTGTGCATGGCTGATCTGTGCCAATTCAGCTTCGATCTCAAGCAATTCTGCTTTCAGCGTCTCTTTGGAAGCATATGCCTGCAGCGCTTCCCGGACATTTTGATCAGATTGCATTTCCAAAAAGTGTTTCCGCGCTTTATTTTTTTCGATTTCTTCTGCTTCCTGATGACGTTTGCGGAATGCTTCATCTTCTACTACTCCTGCTTTTTCCAGTAACGCCTCTTTCTCTGCTTGCAAGCTGGCAGCATCACGGCGGATCAGTTCTAACTCTGCTTCGACTTGTTCGAGTTTATCCTCCTGTTTCGTAACGGATGCGATTGCATTTTGATATTCCCGCATTCCTTGTTTCAACAACGTTATCAGTTCCTCGAATGTAGTTGTTTGAAATGGTGGCTTTAGCGCCACGCATCGTTCACGCCACGTTTGTATTTCTTCGTGGATTGCTTGAGAATCAGATTGCAACTGTTGTTTTTGCTTGATTTGTCGCACGCTCGTTTCCAATTTGATAAAAAAAGGATAATATTTTTGATTCACAGCTTCTGCCGCTATTCCCAGTGTTTGTAAAGTAGCATGTATCCGTTCACGTCGCTGCTCATTTTCAGCAAATCTCTGTTGGCATTCTTCCCGCCATATTTCTGTTTTCGCTTGTGATGCATCTAATTGCGTTAATACTTCTTGCCACGTCTGGCGCTTATGTCGTTGCTCCATCAATTCTGCCAATTCACTTTGATCAAAGGCTTGACTGATCGGTTGGCGTTTATTAAGTAGCCATCCTGCTGCTAGTAAAACTGCTAAACCAAATAGCGCAAGCATCCATTTTGAGGGTAGAAAAATTGCAAGTATACCTGTTATTCCCACAGCTAGTAAAGGAAGGAACAACCTGTTACGGTTTGGTTTGACTGCACGGCTCGGCTGGCGTTTCTGCTGCTGTTCTTCCGCCGCTTGGAACTGCTGCCGGCTCCACATCTCCGCTTCTAAATGATCGATCTGTTGCTGCAGCTGGTTTTGTTTGTGCGCTTCTTCTTCCATAAAATAAGCGATCTGTTCCAGACGTTGTTGATTACTTTGTAAGGCTAGCTCTTCTTCCTCGATCTGCTGCATGTATATGGGCTGCCAATTGCGTAGAAGGAGCTCTTGATCAACTTCGAATGCCTGTTCTTCTAGCAAATGATCGATGTCAGCTAATTCTTTCTGGAGGGCAGCTAAACGCTGTAGATTTTCTTGGTAAAGCGGATAGGTTTCTGTAATCGCAGTAATCTCATCTTGTTTGTTCGCAAAAAACGAATAATCCATTTTCTCAGTTTGTTTCTTTAACTGCTGATACCTTTCTTGTAACTGAATATGTTTATTTTTATTTTCTGTCAGCCGGCTATTCAAATGCTCTAAGCGAACGATCCCATCCGTCGGAAAAGCAACCCGCTCTTTATCAGCCAAATATTTTGCCAAATTCGCCCATTCTTGGTAACTTTCCCAATAATCGAGCCAATCCTGCTTCTGGTCATGTTCCAAGCGTAGTGTCTTCTGTCTATTCAGATTGATCTGCTGTGCTTCTTCCAGTTCTTCCTTTTCCTTATAAAGCGTTTCATAGTTGGTATTGTGCGCTTTCGCTTCTTCAAAACGGCTATTCGCTGCTTTGACTGTTTCCAATTGTTTATTGATAAGTGGGTTACGTCCGCTTGGCTTGAAACGTTTATCTAATTCCTTTTGTAATTTTTCGATCGCTTTCAGCAGCAAGTCGGAGCCGGTCATGCTCGTAGCCAATAGATATCGTTCAAAATCTGCCTGTTTCCACTGCTGGATATTTTGCAAAGCATGGATATCAAAGGAGAAGATCGCTTCATAAGTCGCGCGGTCCATTTCGCCGAGCAGTTCATTCCATTTTGCTTCACCATGGATCGATCCGTCTTCCAAATAGAGCGTAACATCACCAGTCGCTTTTCCTTTTAGACGCTCGATCGTTACTGTTCCGAGTGCTGTGTCTGTCAGCGTAAGTCTTCCGCCATATGCTCCCCCGGTTTTTGGCTCCATTCGTGGCGTAGATTGCTGACGAGTAGGAAAACCGAACAAGATGCTGTGGATGAATGCCATGATCGTTGATTTGCCTGCTTCATTCGCCCCGTAAAAAAGCTGCATTGCCTGTAAATCATGAAAATGTGCATCGATCCATTTGCCATAGCCGATAATGTCAATAGCTGTAATCTTCATGCTCAGTCGTCCTCCAATTCTGCGAGTGCCTTTTCTAAATACTGGTTGGCTTCCGTCAGCAACTCCGTCCGTTCTGCTTCAGTGATGTCCGTCAGAAAGCGGTTGATCCCTTTATGAAAATAGAGCTGCTCCATGACTTGGAAAAAAGTACTTTCATCTTGTAGTTCATTGCTGGCGGCTTGCCACTCTTCCCCAATTAGATGTGTTTCCAGAAAAGAGGTTTGGCTTGTTTTTTTCGTTATCAGACGCAGGGAATTGACCCACACAAAACTCGTTTCAGTCTGCTTGCAGTTATCCTGCACTAATTCCAGTAGATCATTGGCAGAAACAGTTGGATGTTCTGCTGTGACTGTCACTTCCATATCCAGCAGATAGGAGCCATCTTGGACAGCATAGCTCTCGATCATTTCCAAAGCTTGTTGAAAAAATGTATTGATTACTTCTGCTGATTCGATCGTAAGTGTAACGGTTTCCCATTGGATCGGAGCCGTAGGGTAAAAAGTCAATGCGGCGCCTTGCGAGTCTAGTTGTACAAGCGTTGCTCCTTTTTCACCACTTTCTTTGCGGTTTCTTCCTTGGATATTACCAGGATAATAAATGACTGGCCCACTCTCTTGCAGCAGCATTCGCTTGTGGATGTGACCAAGTGCCCAATAATCAAAGCCCTTTGATCGCAATTCATTCGTTGTGAATGGCGCATAGACATCGTGCCCATCTGCATGCGTTCTTTCGGAACCGTGTAATAGTCCGATATGAAAATCAGCAGGTTGTTTTTCATATTTATCTAATTGGCTATCCATCACATGTCGGCTACCATAACTGAAACCTTGGATATCAACTTGTGTGCCATTTTTTGTCTGATATAAGTACTTTGCTACTTTTTCGGGAAAAACGGTAACATTCTCCGGTAGAAGGAGTGTCTCACGATTTCCCTTCAAATAGTCATGGTTCCCATGGATCATAAAAACAGGGATAGCAGCTTGTTCTAGTTCTTTCATAGCCTGATAAAAACGTGCTTGTGCTTTGACACTTTGATCATCGCTGTCGTAAATGTCACCCGCAATGAGGACAAAATCGACTTGTTCGCGTATAGCGATCTGCACACAAGCTACGAGCGAAGCAAAGGTGCTCTCTTGGATGATCTTATGTAATTTTTCACCGACGTGACTTAGACCGATAAACGGACTATCCAAATGCAGATCAGCGATATGTAGAAAGCGTACTCCACTCATTTTCCTCAGCCTCCCTAAAAGCGAATATACGTTCTTATTATACTAAAAAAATGAGATCGATGCAATCTAATCCGCATAAAAAAACTCTCGGAAAGTTTCCCTTCCGAGAGTTTTCAGCTATTATTCGCCAACGCTGTAAAGATCTTGCAGAGGTGTCATGATGATCCGGTTCAAATCGTTGATGATCGTGCTCATCGCTTGTTCTTTTTCCATTAAAGCAACGATTGCTTCATCTTTTTGAACTTCATCTGCCACTTGTTGGGCAACGTTGATTGTTTCTTCGTCGATTTCTTGTCCGCTCATTTGTTTTTCTTGGATCGTGATTTGTACTTCACGGAAACGATCGAATTTTTCTTTAGAAGTCGCGTCTGCATTTACAGAACGGTATGCTTCTTGTAAATTCGTAAATTCTTGTGTTTCACGAATTCCTTTTTCTAAATCATTTGCTAGATCATAAATATTAATTGCCATGTCTATATCCTCCACCTAATTATATAGTTTGATTCTTCCTACTCACTATAACAAAAAGAATCCATAGACGCTAGCAGAAACATTGCATTCCCGCTCATTCACCACTATTTGTCATTTTGAGCGGATCGACCCACTCGTCGAATTGTTCTGCGGTGACATAGCCGGTCGCAATAGCCGCTTCTTTTAGCGTTGTATTCTCGTTAAATGCTTTTTTCGAGATAGTTGCCGCTTTTTCATAGCCGATATGTGGATTTAAAGCAGTTACCAGCATAAGTGAATTTTCTACTTTTTCTTTGATTACTGCTTCGTTTGCTTCCAAGCCTTCGATACAATGCACACGGAAAGAGTAGATACCTTCATGCAATAGTTTAACAGATTGTAAAAAGCTCGCAGCAATGACAGGTTTGTAAACATTTAATTCAAAATTACCTTGGCTTGCCGCAAAATTGATGGTCGTGTCGTTCCCCATTACTTTTGCCACTACCATTGTCAAGGCTTCACATTGTGTTGGATTTACTTTTCCCGGCATGATCGAACTTCCAGGTTCATTTGCAGGGATCTCGAGTTCACCGATCCCGCTTCGGGGACCACTTGCTAAGAAACGGACATCATTTGCGATCTTTAGCAGATCGCTGGCCAAACTGCGGAGCGAGCCATGGACGTGATTGATCGGACTGTGGCTTGTTAATGCGAAAAATTTATTTTCATCGGATGTGAATGGGAAATTTGTTTGTTTCTCCAATTCTTTGGCAACATGTTCGCCAAAGGTCGCACTGGCATTAAGTCCTGTTCCGACAGCCGTCCCACCGATCGCTAGCGAAAGCAGTGCGGCACGACTTTCCTCAATAAATTGCTTGCCACGCCGTACCATTGCTTCCCAGCCACTGATTTCTTGACCGAGCGTAAGCGGCGTAGCATCTTGCAAATGAGTACGGCCGATTTTAACGATGGAACGGAATGTTTCTTTTTTCTCAGCAAGCACTTGGGCGAAAGTCTCGATTTCTTTTAGCAGGTCATCGACAACTTTGTAAGCAGCAATGTGCATAGCAGTCGGGAAAGTATCATTGGAACTTTGCGACATATTGACATCATCATTTGGATGAATGTTTTGGGTTTGGAGCTCGTGATTGGCAACATGTGCAATCACTTCATTAACATTCATATTTGATTGGGTACCGCTTCCCGTCTGGTAAATAACGAGCGGAAAATGCGGCATTACATCTTTCTCACGAACAAAATCAATAGCTCGTTCGATTGCTTCAGCTTTTTCAGCAGTAAGTCTGCCTTCTTGATGATTAACTTTCGCGGCAGCTTTTTTTAATTCGAGAAACGCTTGAATGATCGGTTCCGGCATCTGTTCATCTGTAAATTTGAAATTGCGGCGGCTACGTTCGGTTTGCGCTCCCCAGAATTTATCATCGTCTACTTCGATTTCCCCAATACTATCATGTTCGATCCGTGTCATCATTCATCGCTCCAATACTAATTTTTAGCGGCCAAAAGCACCAAATAAATCAGAAATTTTATCTTTTACTTTGCCAACTCCATTTTTGATTGTTTTACCTGCATCAGAAGCCTTATCTTTGATAGAGGACCACATATCGCCTGTGCTGTTTTTCTTTGCTGCTTTTTCTTCGGTGATCCGCGAGGCACTCTCCGTATCAAAGTTCGTCGGTTTTTGGTATTTGAGACCGCTTTGCATCACGTAATGTGCAAGGTTGGCGACCCCATTGGAACTATTGGTCGTCAAATAATGATTTTTATCTGTTTTGTCAAAGCCCATCCAAACGGCACCTACTAAGTTAGGTGTATAACCGACAAACCATTGATCTTTTGTACCGATCGTGTTGAATGGTACTTGCGTAGAACCGGTTTTTCCGGCCATTTCATATCCGTAAACGGCTGCGCTTTTCCCAGTTCCTTCTTTAATAACGTCTAGTAGCATCGATGTCATTTCACTCGACACTTTTTTCGAGATGATCTGTTTATTGTGCGGTTCGTTTTCGTAGATCACGTCGCCAGAAGGAGCAACGATTTTCGTGATGACGTGCGCTTCCGGTTTAGCACCGTTATTGGCAAAGGTTGCATAGGCTGTTGCCATTTCAACCGGCGAAGCACCTCTGCTCATTCCGCCCAGCGCTAGGCCAAGTGTCCGGTCACCATCTTCGGTAGGGATACCGAATCGTTCTACTGATTTGATTCCTTTGTCGATACCGATCTGATCCAACAGCCAGACTGCCGGTGCATTGATCGAGTTAGCTACCGCTGTATACATCGGCACTTTACCTTGATAATTGCCGCCGACGTTGGTTGGTTTGTAATTGCCTTTATAGGTTTTCGGTTCATCGGTCAGTTCGGAGTCTACTTTCCATCCGTCTTGCAGTGCCGGCACGTAAACAGACAGCGGTTTTAAAGTGGAACCAGGTTGAGCTTTCATTTGGGTCGCGCGGTTATAGCCGCGGAATGTGTGCTCCCCTCTTCCCCCGACCAAGGCTCTGATACCGCCAGTTGCCGGATCCAACAAGACTGCCCCAGATTGGACTTTTGTTCCGTCTGAAGCATTCGCTGCAAATAAGTAATCATTTTTGTAAGTTTGCTCGAGCGAAGTTTGGTAGTTTTGGTCAAGTGCGGTGTAGATCTTATATCCTTTGCGCATGATCTCATCCTGAGTCACATCCGCTTTGGAAACTGCCTCATTGATGACCGCATCCACATACCATGGATATTTGTTCGCCAACGGGTCCTTCGAATTATCCTTGAGCGCGATCGTCTGCTTTTGATAGCGTTCGCTGTCTGCTTTCGACAATTTTCCATTTGCGACCATCGCACGTAGCACCATATTTCTTCTATTAAATGCTTTTTCCATGTGATTATAAGGGTCATAGGCACTTGGCGCTTGAAGCAGACCTGCTATTGTGGCTGCTTCTGGAATATTGAGTTCGGAAGCACTTTTACCGAAGTATTTTTGGGAAGCATTTTCTACGCCCCATTCTCCGTTACCGAAGTAAGAACGATTCAAATACATTTCCAAGATTTCTTTTTTGGAATAAGTTCGCTCGATTTCTCGCGCCATAAAGATTTCTTTCGCTTTTCGGGTGAATGTCTGGTCCATTGTCAGCAACGCGTTTTTAGCAAGCTGCTGCGTGATCGTACTACCACCACCAGAAATGTGACCGGAACTAACAAGCCCCAGTGCGGCACGACCAATCCCCTTCAGGTCGAAACCTTTATGTTCATAGAAACGTCTGTCTTCAATCGATACAACAGCATTCTGCAGATTCGGCGAGATTTTATCAATACCGATAAACGTTGCTTCGGTAGAGGAAAGTTCTCCCGCTTTATCGCCGTCCTTGTCGTAAATGATCGTGGCTGTTTCCAGTCCTTTTTTGAGCGTATCGATGTTTGCTGATTTCGCTACGATGACTAAGTAAATAATAAAGCTTAGAATAAGTAATAGACCGATCAGAATCAAGAATTTGATAATATGTTTTTGACGCAGAAAACGCCGAAATTTTCTAAATCCGATTAAAATCCACTTCCAAATAAATGCAAAAAATTGTTTGATATAGACTATCAATTTATTTTCATCATTTTTCAATATAAATCTCCTGTCTTTCTTTTATAGAATAGAACGCTTATTTTAAAGACTAGCTATATTTTACTTGATATTCGGAAGAAACGCCACCAACTTGAGACCTATTTTCGTAACACAAACGTAATATAATGCTTTTGTTTTAGAGATATCGGGTTTCTACCCTTTGAAAAGCGGGTATCAATTACTACTTGAAGAATTCTTTAGCATCAAAAAGTGTTCTTTTACACTTGAAAGGAATGAATAATGTGCATAAGCTGATTTATTTCATCTCTCAAACTCACATCAGAAGCGCGATCGCCGAAGCTTGGGCAAAAAAGCTGCCACTGGTAAATTTCACATTTATTAGTGGTTCCTGGCGCAAGACTGCTGTTACGAATCTTGCAAAAAAAGCATTGCACGAGTATGCAATGGAACCACCTACTCATATTTCATTTGTCCCGAACCGCGAATTACTTATAAATGCCGATTTGATCGTTACCATTTATGATTCTGAATATGAAATCGCTCCAAATTTTCCCGAAGATCTACAAGACAAAGTAATCTATTGGGATATCGACGATCCGGAAAGGCGGCAGGAATTGCTGAACAAATGGGTGTCCTATCAGGAAGTTTGCGACGATATCGCGCTTTCTGTCAAAAATCTTGAGTTTGACTTGATGGATGCTTGAGAAGACCTCCTTCTTTTAGGAGGTTTTTCTGCGTAAAAATGATAAAACAATTGTGTTATTGCCAAATCTAAATTATAATTTAGATTGAACTAACTAAATTTAAAGGGAGGGAAACATTCGATGGGGCAGATTTACTAACACAACAATTAGCAAAACATATACAACAAGTAGACTTCTTTAATAAAAGTGATTTGCTGCCGGATTTTCCAAGTAACCTTTTTTTATTCAAGATGATCTCCTTGTCCAAAAAGAAATAAAAAAACTATAGGAGGTGTTCGCCGTCACAGTTCTGCTGTGCGGCTAACTATTGATATTACTTTTAAAATTCATTATTATTGCGGTGCTTATCGCAATTTCGGCGTTCTTTGTAGCTACTGAATTTGCGATCGTTAAAATGAGGTCAAGTAGACTTGACCAACTTATCGCAGAGGGAAACAAGCGAGCAAAGTTAGCGCGTCATGTGAATACACATCTGAATGAGTATTTATCAGCCTGTCAATTAGGGATCACGATTACTTCCCTTGGACTTGGTTGGTTAGGGGAATCAACGGTGGAAGCAGCGTTGCATCCATTATTTGCGCTTTTGACGATTCCTGAATCAGTTGTCACCCTGATCTCGTTCTTGATTGCATTCATTTTCATCACGTTCCTGCACGTGGTCGTTGGGGAACTTGTTCCAAAGACACTTGCGATCGACAAAACAGAGAGTGTTGCGCTTAGCGTTGCACGACCACTGCACGTCTTTTATCGTGTGATGTTTCCGTTCATCTGGTTATTAAACGAATCAGCTGTACTGATTGCAAAGATGTTTGGCCTAGAACCTGCTTCCGAACATGAAGTGGCACATACGGAGGATGAACTCCGAATCATTGTTGGTGAAAGTTTTAAAAGTGGTGAGATCAACCAATCGGAATTCCGCTATGTCAATAAGATTTTCGATTTTGATGAACGAATGGCAAAAGAAGTCATGATCCCGCGGACCGAAGTCGTTACTGTTGACGCTGGCTCGACGATCGGCGAATTGTCCGAGATCATGCAGATCGAGAGATATACACGCTATCCGGTCATCGATGGCGATAAGGACCATGTGATCGGCGTACTTAATTTGAAAGAGATTTTGTCCGCTTATGTTGAAAATGGAACCAATGCTTCTTTTAGTATCGATCCATATGTCAAACCGATCATTCGAGTGATCGAAACGATCCCGATCAAGGAACTGCTGATCCGAATGCAGCGCGAGCGTTCGCATATCGCGATTTTGCTCGATGAATATGGTGGTACTTCTGGACTGGTAACGGTAGAAGATATCGTTGAAGAAATCGTTGGTGATATCCGTGACGAATTCGATGCCGATGAGATCCCAGAAGTGCGCAAAATCAAAGAAGGTCATTACATCGTCGACGCAAAAGTTTTGATTGATGAAGTCAATAATTTCTTAGGTACTTCCATTGAAGAAGAAGATGTCGATACGATCGGCGGCTGGTTCTTGACACAGAATTACGAAGTGGAAATTGGCGATGAGATCGATTACGGCGGCTATATTTTCCGTATCAAGCAAGCGGAACCTCATCATATCGAATATATTGAGATCATAAAAAAAGAAACACCTAAAGAAGATTAAACAACATCCTGCAGGGTAAAAGCTGCAGGATTTTTTATTTTCCCTACTCCCTTTTTGTAAAAAAGATGATATGATTTGTAATGGAGAATCGAGGCGAAAATGAATGGAAGAAGTTGTAAATACAAATAAAATGATTGCCGCTGTCAGCCTTCTGGCAGGTAAGTTGCTTGTCGAGAACGGTGCTGAGATCAGCCGTACGGAAGATACGATGGAGCGAATCATTCGGATCGCTTTGAATGACCCGGCAAAATCCAGCAAATACACGTATGTGACGCTGAATGGCATTTTCGTAAAACTAGAAGATTTCGGTACAGATTTTTTACGGATCGATAATCGGGATTATGATCTCAACAAGATCACGCAGGTCAACCAGCTATCACGCGATTTCGCACTGCAACACATCACGCTGATCGAATTGTATCAAGCTTTGAAAAAGGTCGAGGCGGAAAAAGCATCGATTCAATTATGGAAGAAATATATTTGTACTGCTGGATTGAGTGGCAGTATCGTATTGATCTTTGGGGGCAGTTTTGTTGATCTGCCTGCTTCGATGATTGCTGGAGTGGTTTCTTTTGCTATTTATGTACTGATTTCTAAATTATTGAACATTCCTTTTTTAGCGGAATTTTGTGGAACATTCGTTGGTGGGATGACCGGTTATTTACTTTTACATTTCATCGGTATTCATACCAGCTTAGTAATGATCGGCGCTGTCGTGCCGCTCGTTCCAGGAATCACGATCACCAACGCCATCCGTGATATTATGGCAAGACATTATTTGTCAGGCATGATCCGAACGGTCGAAGGACTTGCGATTGCAGCTTCACTTGGTGCAGGAATCGCAGTGGTCTACTATTTATTTATTATTTAGCAAAGAGAGGATTGGAAAGCACATGGGCGAAATCGCATATCACTTATTTTTCAGTTTCATTTCTTCCGTCACGTTTGCAGTATTATGCAATGTTCCTAAAAAAGCGATTTTCACTAGCGGAATCATTGGTATGATTGGCTGGATCGGCTATTTTGAAATGACAAAGCATGGCTACGGCGTCTTTTTAGCAAGTCTAGTCTGTTCCCTCTTGCTCGCAGTCGCTGCTCAAATTGCTGCACACCGCTTCAAAATGCCGCTGACTGTCTATTTCGTCCCTGGTTTAGTACCAGTAGTTCCGGGAATCACTTTTTATGATGCTTTCCGTACACTGTTGCTGGGCGATTATTCTGCAGCCGGATTCGTCTTTTTAAATGTCGGCTATGCAGCGGTCGGTTTAGCAGTCGGACTTGTTACAGCAGATATTCTCTGCCGCTACCTGCTGATCCCCTCTATCAAGCGCCTTTCTACCAAATAAAATAAAGAGGAGCATGCTAAAATGATGAATTTAAAAATCCCGATACTTTCGGCTTGGGATAACATAAATGCAGAAACCTTGCTGCGCGATCATTTTCATTTAGGAAAAAAAGCGCGCCATACTTTGCGTATGTCGCATGACGTGCAGTTGAATAACGAACAGCTGACGGATTGGCGCAGGCCACTTCATGCCGGGGATCTATTAGTATTGCCGCTGCTCGAAAAAGCTGTCGTCACATCTGCTGACCGTCCGATCGATATCGTCTATGAAGATGATTTTATCCTCGTTGCCAATAAACCGGCGAATTTAAAAACACATCCCAATGATTCCAGCGAAATAGATAGCTGTCAGCAGCGTGTCCAAGCTTATTTAAATGCAACAGGTCAATCTGGTGCAAGTGCATCCCCTGTCCACCGTTTGGATGAAGCCACTAGCGGCTTGCTTTTATTTGCTAAAAATGCGATCGCCCTGGCTGCGTTTTCCTATCAGTTAGAACAGCGGACCATCCACCGGCATTATCTGGCAATCACGGACAATATCTGGAAGGGACCGGCTAATTTCACTATTCGCAAGCCCATCAGCAGTGATCGTCACCACCCGAACAAACGACGCGTGAGCCCCGGCGGTCAAACAGCAGTGACGCATGTAGCCATTCTTGCCCGCCATCAAGCGCAGAATAATACGCTCCTCGAATGCCGGCTAGATACCGGACGTACCCATCAAATTCGTGTTCATCTGAGTGATGCTGGTTTCCCGATCATCGGGGATTCGCTTTACGGCGGCTCAAATCGTGCCGCGCGGCTGTTGCTCCATGCTAAACAATTGGAAACCTATCATCCGTTTTTAGATAACACGCTTAAGTGGGAGCAACCTCCAGATGATTCTTTCCGATTAAAAAAAGCGTAACCTCATAAAGAGGCTGCGCTTTTTTATCGCATTCTTCTGCGTAAAATAAAAGATAATATGAACCAGCTCACTAAGCTGATTCCGATGCTAATGATCCAGCCCATTCGATTGTGTTCGAGCGGAAGTGGCATATTCATTCCGAAAAAGCCGGTAATGATCGTTGGCAATGTCAGCAGAACGGATAAGACAGTCAAGATTTTCATCGTGTCATTCAAATTATTATTTAAGACATTATTATAGGTGCCTGAAAGCTGCTGGAGGATCTGTGAAGAGAGCTGAGTCATCTCAAGTAATTGCCGCGCTTCGATCAATGCATCATCGAGCTGTTCTTTCTCGAATTCTGTCAGCTTTCGATAAAAGGCCTGCGCCTTGATTTGTTCAAGCAGCATCGTGTTTTGCTTCGAGGCGGAAACCAAATATACGATCCCTGTTTCTAAATCAGATAATCCCAGCAAGTTTTCTTTTGTCGTTTTTTCTCTTAATTTATCATTGATACGCTTCCGGTTGATATCCATTTTTTCCACTAACGGAAAGAAAGCCGCTGTGATCAGGAATAAACTTTTAAAAAGAAAGTGAAAAAGTGATTCTTCATGATGGTTATGTAAGTATTTTTCCATCATGGTGGTGATATATTTCGTATGTTTACTGCTTATTGTGATCAAATAATTATCTTTAACAATAAAAGTGAACGGAAAGGTCTCATAGTTATCGCCAGTTTCATCGAGATTAGGTGCGTGATAAATCAAGAAGAACACGCCCGTATCTTCATCGTATTCGACATGCGCCCGCTCATTTCTATCCAGCGAGTAGCCGATGATCTCTTCATCGATGCCGTAGACTTGATTTAGTTTGGAGAGATCCTCGCCGTTGGAAGCGTCGATATCGATCCATTTATTCGTTTCCGCATTGAATGTTTCTCTTATATCCATAGTTCCTCCTGCTAGCTTTTACTGTTTTGATTAAGTCCGCGTGAACCTTGTCAGCTCACGCGACCAATCTATTCTCTATTCGCCAATTCTTCCCTTTCACGCTCTATGCTTGTCACAAAATACGCCAGATCATCAGGATCAGGTCCTACACGAACATCCCCAGCTAATTTATCTAGCCGTTCCATATCATGGCTGTCCAAGTGGAAATACGAAAGTTCTGCATTTTCTTTCAAGCGTTTTGGATTGATCGATTTCGGAAAAATGATCGTATTGCGGTTGAGATGCCACTGTAGTACGACTTGATCTACTTGTGCGCCATGCTTTTCCGCGATCTTGTCGATCAGTTTATCCTGCATCAATGCGCCTTTAGCAAGCGGCGACCAGGCACCATGGGCGATCCCGAGCTTTGCCATATAAGCACGCAATTCATTTTGCGGCAAAAGCGGATGCGTTTCAATCTGATTGATGACTGGCTTTTCATTTGCGACAGTCAACAGATCATCGAGATGATATTGTTTGAAATTCGCAACGCCGATCGAGCGTACGACTTTTTCTTCTTTGAGACGTTCTAAAGCCAGCCATGTGTCGCGGTATTTGCCGGCGATTGGCCAGTGGATCGAGTAAAGATCCAGATAATCCATTTTCAAGTTCGTCAGCGTTCGCTCTACAGCACGAAGCGTGCTGTCATATCCGAGATCGCCATTCCAGATCTTGGTGCTCAAAAACAGCTCTTCCCGCGGAACATTACTGGCGCGCAGTTCTTCGCCGATCAGCTGTTCATTATTATAAACAGCTGCTGTATCAAATAGCCGGTATCCGATCGCAGCAGCTTCACTGATCGCATCTCGGAGCAACTCTTGTTCATTTAATTTGAATAAGCCTAAACCTATATAAGGCATACGGGCACCATCAGGTAACACAAAGCGACTTTCTAGTGTTTTGGTCACTTTTAAAACCTCCCGATCGTTTGACTTTTATATCCAGTTCTTAGTGGAATAATTATACTACCCAGTATACCGAAAAATCATGCACTCTCCTAATAAAAAAACCAGTTTTTATTATTTTTATAAAAATCGGAGGAAAATCAAAATGATAACGCTTACTATATTATTTCTTTATTAAATTATCAAAAAAGAGTTTTTATTTAATATCATCCTATGTTAGTATTAATTTGTGGTAAATTTCAACCTTAAAATTTTTATATTCTTGTAAACATTTTATACATAAAAAAACGCCGAACGGACGCTCTATTTCTCCTGTTTGGTCCAAACTTATGTATCAAAAAAGATCGGAGGAAATTTCAGAAATGGCTTTTAAAAATAAAAAGGATCGTTTTGCTTCATTGCTACATGATATTGCTGTTAATTTACGGGAAGGTGCTAATTTTTTCGCTTCTTTCAATATCAATTCTATAGATGACCTTCATATATTTTCTGATAAAATCAAAGAATACGAAACCACTGGTGATACAATGGTCCATAAAATTATTATGGAACTGAACGACGCATTTATCACTCCTATCGAACGAGAAGATATGCTTGAGCTTACCAATCGTCTGGATGATATCATGGACGGTCTGGAAGAAACTGCTTTCTCACTTGAAATTTGCCAAATCACTCATTACGACGACTACATGGTCAAATTGATCGAAGCTATCCAAAGCAGCACGGTTGAAATCGAAAGAGCTGTGGATCTAGTATTCGACAAAAAATTAAAAGACGTACGCAAACTTGCTATTAAAATCAAAGATTATGAATCTCACTGTGATGAAGTTTATCGTGAAGCATTGATTGAACTGTTCAAACGCGAACAAGATCCAATCCGCTTGATCCGTCACAAAGAAGTTTATCAAAACCTAGAAGACATTGCAGACAGTTGTCAAAGTGTAGCAAATACACTTGAATCGATTGTCATGAAAAATGCATAAGGAGCTAGATAATGGAGAGTATGTTACTAATTACCGTTGTTATTGTTCTTGCAGCGTTAACATTTGACCTCATAAACGGTTTTCATGATACTGCAAATGCCATTGCGACAAGTGTTTCGACAAAAGCCTTAAAGCCGCGTCACGCTATCGTTATGGCGGCTACAATGAACTTCATAGGGGCAGTTTCTTTTACAGGGGTTGCCAAAACGATCACAAAAGATATCGTTGATCCATTTCGACTGCCACATGGCGAGATCGTCTTGTTGGCCGCACTTCTTTCAGCAATCGCATGGAACTTGCTGACTTGGTACTTCGGTATCCCAAGCAGTTCCTCGCACGCCCTGATCGGCTCGATCGCTGGTGCAGCTATTGCCGCTGCTGGCTTCGGTTCCATTGAATACAGTGGGTTCCTAACGATCATCGTTGGACTGATCGCTTCTCCTTTCATTGCTTTTGCAGTTGGGTACTTGATTTATACGATATTCAAATTAACATTAAAAAATCTAAATTTAGCTTCAACAAACCGTAATTTCCGTTACATCCAAGTCTTTACCGCTGCGTTGCAATCCTACACGCACGGTACGAATGATGCTCAAAAATCAATGGGTATCATCACACTTGCCTTGATCGCTAATGGTTTCCAAACTGGAGACGACGTTCAGCTTTGGGTTCAAGTGAGTTGTGCCTTGGCAATGGCGATCGGTACAAGTATCGGTGGCTGGAAGATCATCCAAACTGTTGGTGGAAAGATCATGAAGATCAAGCCAGTCAATGGTGTAGCAGCTGACTTGAGTTCCGTTATCATCATATTCGGAGCCACATTTATCCACTTGCCTGTCAGCACGACCCATGTTATCAGCTCTTCTATCTTAGGGGTAGGTACATCACATCGTGTCAAAGGTGTTAAATGGGATACTGCACAGCGAATGGTGATCACTTGGATCATCACACTACCGATTTCTGCATTATTTGCAGGTGCGCTTTACTTCCTGCTTCATTTATTTTTATCATAAAACAACGGCTTCGCACCTGCTGCGAGGCTTTTTTATTAGGCTTTTCCTTTCTTGCCCTTGCTTGATTATCCCACTCAATAATAGTATGATATGTTCATAATAATACTTAATATAACTGGGCTAGGAGTGATACTTAATGAATGTACTGGAAGCTGCCCAAGCAAGAATGCGTTACATATTTCAAGAATTTGAGCACGTTTATTTTTCAGTGAGCGGCGGTAAAGATAGTGGTATCATGGTCTATCTAGCTAATCAGATCGCCCAGAAAATGAACCGCACATTCGATATCGTGATTTTGGATATCGAAGCAAACTATACAGAAACCGTTATATTTTTAGAACGCTGTAAACAATTGCCCACTGTGGGAACGGTTTACCATTTTTGTCTGCCGTTTTATGAAGATAACTATTCCAGTATCTTGCAGCCGCAATGGATCATGTGGAATCCGCGGGAAAAAGAACGTTGGATCCATCCTCTACCACAGGATGCGATAACATTGGATAAATTAGATGAACGGCTATTATATTATTTCAATCGCAGCCACGGTAATCCAGACATCTTTTTAAAAAAATTCGGGAAATGGTATCAAGAGATCCACGCCGATTCTACGATCGCATGCGGGATCGGTTTACGCACCCAAGAGAGCCTGATGCGTTATAATGCGATTCAGAACGGGATCAATAAATACCGCGGCAAACAATGGATCAACCGTTCCAAAGATGGCTATTATAAATTCTATCCGATTTTCGACTGGAAGTTTGAAGATATTTGGAAAGCAATCTCCTGTTTCGACTGGGAGTATAATCACATTTACGATCAGATGTATAAAAATGGGATCCCTTTCAAGCACATGCGTATCTGTCAGCCTTATGGTCTACAGCAGCGCATTGGCCTCAAACAATTTGCCGCACTGGAACCGCACTTATGGGAAAAGATCGTCAATCGTGTAAGCGGTGCTAATTTCGGTAGTCTGTATTCTAAAACACATCTGCTCGGCTATGCGAAAACAAAAAAACCGCTCCATATGACTTGGCAGCAGTATACTGTCTTTCTGCTAGAAAGCTATGGTTTTTACAGCGAAAAGCTGCGCGACCATTACCATCGTAAATTTAAGATCCTAATGAATTACTATAAGAAGAAATACGACATGGATGTTTGCGATATGGTAGATGAAGCCAAACAGCGTGAATGGAAAAAAGACGAGCGCTTATGGCATAATTGGAAAAGTCTCGCCCGCGTCCTTGAAAAAAACGATTTTGCCCTGACGACAAGGCAATATAGCCTGACGAAAAAAGATGAACAGGAACTTTATCAACTATATGATGAATTTCACGGTCAGCTAGGTATCGAAGCCCTCAATGGAAAGATTTACCAATCTATCATCAACAAAATGCAACGCGAAACTTCTAAATAAGGTGGTCCACATGACAATGCAGAGTAAAATCACTTTTCCCGTTCTAAATGTAAAAATGGTGCCAATCGATAAAGTCGATGAAAACGGCTATAATCCCAACAAAGTTGCAACTCCAGAACTCGCACTGCTGGAGCGATCGATTCGCGAGGATGGCTTTACACAACCGATCGTCTGTTATTATATCCCTAAAATCGACAGATATAAGATCGTCGACGGCTATCACCGATTTTTCTTGGCCCGAAGACGACTTCAGCTAAAAGAGGTTCCTGTCACTGTCATCGACAAATCGCTTGCTCATCGTATGGCAAGCACGATCCGGCATAACCGCGCACGGGGAACACACAGTATCGAAGGCATGTCGAATATAATCGAAATGCTGATCCGCTCCGGTTGGGATGAATCCGAGATCGCTCTCAATCTCGGAATGGATAAAGAAGAAGTCATTCGTCTGAAACAAAATACTTTTTTAAAAGACATCTTCGCTAATCACGATTTTTCCGACTCCTGGGAAGAATTTGAAGAACGTTACTACAGCTAAGAAAAGGGATGTGAAACTTTGGAAACGATAATCTTTGCTCCCCCCTATAACAAAAAAATCTTTTATCAATACATGGCGCCCTATTTCGCAGAGCGCGTTTGGCAGAAACTCTTTCCCTATCTTGTCAATACACAGGATAAAACCTGGCTGATCGGCAAACAAGGAACACAAGTCTGTGCTTTCTCCTCCTTCGAAAACGGTCGAAGAGGAATCGAGATCGGCGAGATTTACGGTATAGATGAAGCGCACTGGACAAAGATCGCCAACCTGACGCTACGAACGATCAAGAACGAAGCTAGCTATACCCTTTACACGGATATCAGGAAAAACGATACGCACCAACACACCTTCTTTCTTAACAAGGGATTCGAGGTATATAAAGAAACAGCCAACTATATTTTCCTAAAGCGTTCCGATGACTGGAAACAGCGGGCTTACAAGTTTTGATCTCTTCCTCTCATTGTGCTGTTTTTCACTTTGTGATTAGGGAAAAGTTCCTTATACCGTGTTACATAGAAAGAGGGGTCAATAAATGGGGATTTATTATTTTGAAAAACCGTTGATGTTCCAAAAAAAGAAACCTATTCCGATCTATAACAATGAAGAAGAAGTTATTGGCGAGATCACCAAAGCAGCTACACAGATCGCATTTTCCAAAAAGCAGGATATTTACACCTATCATGCCAGCAACAACACAGAAAATGCCTCTGTCACGCTTGAGATCGGCTGGCTTGGCACAGAAGGCGCAACCGTTGTTTTCCATAATTTGGAGGACAGTAGCACGATCGCCTTCCAAGAAGAACTAGGAAATATGGAGGAAGCGCTGTCTATTTCCGGTGAGTGGGAAGGTTCTAGCAAAAAAATCCTAATCTCCCAAATCACTAAAGAAGATCCACTCGTGATCTATGCGGATGATAAGGAAGTTGCAAAAATCGATCAAACGAATGATAAGATGAAAAAATTCATTTCGATCGAAACGGCAGACAAGGATCCTTCCTTGCCGGTCAGTTTATTTATTCTCTGTTATTTTATTCAAAAACTACTCAAAGAAGAATTTTAGCCTATAGAGCTGGCCCTTACCAAGGTCGGCTCTATATTCATTTCTATGTATAAACATCCTTTTTTATACATGTTATTATTATTTTTATAATCTTTTATTGAATAATTAAACATTATGTTGTATTATAATAAGATAATACAAACGATAGGAGCATTTTTATGACAAAAGGGAAATCAACCAAATTATTTATTGCACTCGCTATTTTTTTCACCTTCCTCATCCCTTCGATCCACGCTGCGTCCGCCGCAGAAACAGATCCTTATTTGAAAAAAATTCAGAAAAACGGAGAATTAAGAGTCGGTCTATCTGCTGATTACCCTCCCTATGAATTTCATCAAACTATTAAAGGAAAAGATAAGATCGTCGGTTTTGATATCAGTATTGCAGATAAAATCGCAAAAGATCTAAAAGTAAAACCGGTTATTACAGAAATGAATTTTGAAAGTTTACTCGGTGCTTTAAAAACCGGCAAGATCGATATGATCATCTCCGGGATGTCGCCAACTCCTGAACGAGAAAAAGAAGTAGATTTTTCTGATACATACATGCGTGTGGATCAGAAAGTCATCGTCCGCAAAGTGGATCAAAATAAATTCAAATCCACCAGCGACTTCCAAGGCGTTAAAGTCGGCGCTCAAAAACAAACGACACAAGAAGAACTTGCCCAAAACGAATTGAGTGGCTCTACCGTAATGTCTCTACAAAAAGTTCCCGATATTATCTTAAATCTTACATCGAATAAAATCGATGCCGCTGTACTTGAAGGCCCTGTGGCTGATGCCTATGTTTCTCAAAACAAAGCACTTGCCTATGCAAAAAATGTCAAATTCGCCAATGGTCAAAAAGATACTGCGATCGCCCTTCCAAAAGGCTCCACTGCATTGCAGGATAAAGTAAATGCTTCTATTAAAGATATCAAGGATTCTGGAGCATTGAAAAAATATCAAGCAACGGCAAACAAGCAAATGTTTTTAGAAGAAAGTTTTTTCCAAAAATACAAAGATTACTTCCTGAAAGGAACACTTTACACCATTCTCTTAGCAATTGTCGGCGTGCTGTTTGGATCGATTCTCGGTTCGCTATTGGCATTGATGAAACTTTCTGAAACAAGATGGCTGCGCTGGCCTGCTTCGTGGTATATCGAGTTTGTCCGCGGCACACCATTGCTTGTTCAAATTTCTATCGTATTCTTCGGTACCCAGATACTTGGCCTTAACTTATCTGCCTTCTTATCCGGTTGTATCGCCCTTTCCCTAAATAGCGCTGCTTATGTTGCCGAGATCATTCGTGCCGGTATCTCAGCGGTCAACAAAGGACAAATGGAAGCCGCTCGTTCTCTGGGAATGACTCGCGGAACAAGCATGCGCTATATTATCTTGCCGCAAGCAGTTAAAAATATTCTTCCTGCGCTTGGGAATGAATTTGTTTCGGTTATCAAAGAATCCTCGATCGTATCCGTTATCGGTGTCGGCGAGCTGATGTTCGTGACCGGTGTCGTTCAAGGCGCCAGCTTCAAGCCGTTTATTCCGTTAGTGATCACTTCCCTTATCTACTTTGTACTGACATTCGGATTGTCCAGATTACTAGGGGTTGCAGAAAGGAGAATGAAGACTAGTGATTAATGTTTCCAATCTTCATAAATATTTTGGTAAGTTAGAGGTTTTGAAAGGGATCGATTTAGATATCCAAACTGGTGAGGTGATCGTCGTTATTGGCCCTTCCGGCAGTGGGAAAAGCACCTTTTTAAGATGTTTGAACCTGCTTGAACAGCCAACCAAAGGCACGATCCGCTTTGAAGAAAAAGATTTACTTGCCAAAAACACCGATATCAATGAGCTGCGTCAAAAAATGGGCATGGTTTTCCAAAACTTTAATCTATTTCCACATAAAACTGTTTTAGAAAATTTAACATTAGCGCCACTAAAAGTTAAAAAAACAAATGATAAAGAAGCAAAAGAAAAAGCACTCGCTTTGCTGACAAAAGTTGGTCTCGCTGATAAAGCTGATAATTATCCAAGCAGTTTATCCGGCGGCCAGCAGCAGCGTGTGGCAATCGCCAGAGCTTTGGCAATGAACCCCGATGTCCTTCTTTTCGATGAACCTACTTCCGCCCTTGACCCCGAAATGGTCGGCGAAGTATTGGCAGTTATGAAAGAACTAGCAAAAGAAGGCATGACCATGGTAGTGGTGACACACGAAATGGGATTTGCTAAAGAAGTAGCCGACCGGGTCATTTTTATGGACGACGGCGTTATCCAAGAGGAAGGCACTCCAGATGAAGTATTTAATCATACCAAATCCGAACGTGCACAAAATTTCCTAAGTAAAGTACTCGCCTAACAATAAAAAAGGAAGTGACCATACGATACGGTCCTTCCTTTTATCTATCTACCAACATAAGGAGTGAAATACACAATGAACAGTACCAACATCGCTAAACGCCATCAAGGAACACCCGTCAATATTCTTGCCAACATCGGCACACTTGCCAAAACGACTCCGGATCTGCTGGATCTGTCCATCGGTGATCCCGACATCATCACAGACAAGACGATCATCGAAGCAGCTTTCGCAGATGTAAAAGCCGGCCATACCAAATATACAGAATCTGGCGGAGAAATCACTTTTATCAATGCTGTGATCGATTTTTACAAACGATTCTATCATTTAGAAGTAGCTGCCAATCAAGTTCGTGCCACAGTTGGCGCTTCTCATGCGATGTATTTAGCATTGCAAGTTATTCTTGATCCCGGTGACGAAGTAATTCTGCACGAACCGTTCTTTTCACCTTATAAAGAACAGATCATCCAATCACAGGGTGTTCCCGTTGTCGTTCCTACTTATGAAAAAGATGGTTTTGAGATCGATATCGATCTTTTAGAAGCTGCTGTTTCGCCTAAGACCAAAGCATTTATCTTGAATTCCCCCAATAATCCAACTGGTGCGGTATTTTCGAAAGAAGCATTTACCAAGATCGCTGCACTCGCGGAAAAATACGATTTTTATATTATTTCCGATGAAGTTTATGATGGCTTCAGCTTTTACAGTGATTTTACTCCGATGCTTGCTTTTGCGCCGGAACATACGATTCTACTAGGCAGTCTCTCTAAAAATTTCGCCATGACTGGCTGGCGGATCGGCTACATGATCGCACCACCTTATATCAATGAGGCAGCCAAGCTACTGAATGAAGGCATTACCTATTCAGCACCGTCCCCCTCACAACGGGCAGCGATTTATGCGTTGAACCATGCAGAAACATTAATACCTCAAGTGACGGCTATATTCCAAAAACGCTTGGAATATATCGCAGAGCGTATCGCAGCGATTCCGTATTTGTCACTCCATCCTGTAAAAGGATCCATGTATGCGTTTGTTAATATCACGCGCACGCAGATGAGCTCTGTTCCATTCAGCGAATACCTCTTAAAAGAAACAAAAGTGCTGGTGATCCCAGGATTGGCATTCGGCGAAAGCGGAGATAATTATGTCCGGATCGCTGCCACTCAGCCAATCCCGATTTTGAAAGAAGCCTTTGATCGGCTAGAGGATCTTTCTTTCTAATGAAATTACCAAAACAGGCTTGCTTTTTTACTAAAAAACGAATATTATTGATATTGTGGTTTTAAATTGTTCGTTATTTATAAAGGAGTGTTAACTATATGTTTCGGTTAAAAGAAGCTGGTACAGATGTAAAAACGGAAGTAATCTCTGGTTTTACCACCTTTTTAACAATGGTCTATATTATCGTGGTGAACCCTGCGATCTTGTCCGCAGCGCATGTCCCCTTTCAAACTGTGTTTATGGCAACGATCATTTCTGCTGTGATCGGGACGCTGTGGATGGCATTATTCGCTAACTATCCAATTGCGATCGCGCCTGGTTTGGGAATGAATGCGTATTTTGTTACTGTCGTAACGACGCAAAAACTAGACTATTCCGTAGCATTTGCCGCTGTCTTTGTGGCTGGTCTTATTTTCTTATTACTTTCATTAACGCCTTTCCGGGAAAAATTGATCGAAGCCATCCCGCATAATCTAAAAGCAGGGATAACCGCCGGAATCGGTCTTTTCATTGCTTTCTTAGGTTTTAGAATGACTGGTATCATTGTTGCTAACCCCTCTAACTTAGTAGGACTGGGTGACCTGCATTCCCAAGAAGCACTGCTTGCGATCATCGGTCTAGCGATTACTTTGATTTTCCTTGCATTGCGCGTAAAAGGCGCACTTTTCATTGGCATGATCGCTACTGCAATCATTGCTTTCTTTACTGGTACGTTGAAATTTACGAACGGCTTTGTAAAAATGCCGACAATGCCGGAATTCGTATTTACCAATCCGATTCATGCTTTTGGAGATGTTATCAGCCACAGCCTGTATGCCGTGATCCTCTCCTTCCTACTTATCACGATTTTTGATACAACTGGAACCATGATCGGAGTGGCAAAACGTGCAGGATTGATGCGCGGCGAAAAATTACCTAATGCTAAGCAAGCGCTTCTTGCTGATGCTGTAGCTACAAGTGTTGGTTCTATGCTGGGTACTACGCCGACAAGCGCGTATATCGAGTCGTCAGCCGGCGTTGAAACTGGCGGACGTACAGGGCTTACTACATTTACTGTAGCCATGCTTTTCATCGTATCTGCCTTCTTTGCACCTTTAGTTGGGGCGATCTCCGGAATCTCTGCGATCACTGCTCCTGCGCTTATCGTTGTCGGTAGCATGATGATCGGTGCCGTGAAAGAGATTGATTGGGATACTTTAGATGAAGCCTTTCCGGCATTCCTCGTTATCCTAGCGATGCCACTTACTTCTAGCATTGCGATCGGTCTGGCATTTGGTTTCATTTCTTACCCTGTCTTGAAGGTCTTTACAGGAAAATGGCGTGAGCTCAATCCTTTCTTGATCGTGATCGCGATTCTTTTCTTCATTCTTGTGGCTTTCTTGCCGCATTAATAGACAAACGCCGAAAGTTTTGCTATAAAGGAAGTAAGACTTTATGTGAAAAGAGTGACTGAGCCGTTGTATTTAAAATCATTTTTAGCCGGATTAGGCGGAGCAATTGTTATTTTCTTGATCAGTTTATTTACTTCCAAAGAAATAGGCGCCAATCTATTTTCTTTAGTAACAACGATCTTGATTTTCGGATCGATCATTTTTTCAGCATTATTCACCACCGGTTCTCGTTATCAGAACAATCGGGAGGGACGCAAGAAACAGCTGCGTTTTAGTATTGCTTTCGTGGTCGCCGCAATTCCTTGCTTCATCGGTTTTATAATCAATTTCTATTTAGGGTAAAAAAAGAAGCCAATCTTAGTGATTGGCTTCTCAGCTTGGCGAAAAACGCTCATCTTCGTCGTTAAAGCCTGCGTTCCGATTCACGCGTCACAAGTACGCTCCGCTTCGGTACTCGGCTTTGCCTAGAATCTAATCATTTTTCACCAAGCTGAAAACAGTAAAATAATGATTGAAATGGTATTTTTCTTCAGTCTGAAGCCAATCTTAGCGATTGGCTTCTTTTTATTTAGAAAATGCTTTGATATAGGCAGGTAGATATTCCGGCAGATCCGGGGGACGACGACTTGAAATAATGTGACGGTCTGTTACAACCGCTTCATTATGCCAGATTGCACCAGCATTTGTCATATCGTCCTTGATACCGGGCGTACTTGTGACATTCACGCCATCCAAAATACCCGCGGAGATCAATACCCAGCCTGCGTGGCAAATTTGACCGATTGGTTTCTTCTCACGATCGAAATATTTTATGAAGTCTAGAACTTTCTCATATCTTCTCAGCTTATCAGGCGACCAGCCGCCGGGAACTAATATCCCGTCGTAATCTTCCGGCTTGATTTCATCAAAGCTATAATCTGAGGTTGCAGGAACACCATATTTACCGTGATAGACATGTCCGGCTTCTTCACCAACTAAATCGACTGTTGCCCCCTCTTCTCTTACACGTAAAACGGGATACCATAATTCTAAGTCTTCAAAATCATCGCTGACCAAGGCCAGAATTCTTTTTCCTGTTAATGACATTCTTTTTCCCTCCTTCTGATCTTCTCTCCTGAGTATACCAATTTCAAAAACGGAAAGGAAATAAG
Source organism: Listeria grayi DSM 20601 (assembly GCF_000148995.1). Classification (GTDB taxonomy): domain Bacteria; phylum Bacillota; class Bacilli; order Lactobacillales; family Listeriaceae; genus Listeria; species Listeria grayi. The sequence goes on along the minus strand of NZ_GL538352.1, from coordinate 61,463 downwards.
GTGGCTTAAAAAAATCCAAAAAAAATACGCTGAAAATAATTTCAGCGTCGCCATCATGTCTATACGTCTGCGCATAACGGGATGAGGCGCAAACAAGAATACATGGCAAATGAGATGAATGAAAACAAATAATGGTTTGACGTTAAAAAATCTATAATAGCAATTATAGACTCTATTGGAAGATGGATACGTCTGCACCACTATAATCATGATAGGGACTCGTCCCCATGAAAATAAAGAACCTTCTTTACTTTCATCAGGAAAAGTTCCTATCTCTAAAATTTATTTTACTACTTTTTCTTAAAATTGCAAGCAAATAAGTTCAAAACTTTCCAATCAGCTAACGATCGACATAATCGTACCGCAAATAATCGCTACTATCGGAACCAATACCCACCATGTCCGATTATCTCTAGGTGCGGGTTTTTTGGTTTCTTCCAAGCGTTTGCGCAGATCCGCCACTTCTAATTCCAGATCCTGTACACGGTCTTCCAGGTCATAGATACGTTCTTCCATCTCAATCTCCTCCTAGCCGTTTCTTTATTTTTATTATAGAATAAATAAGAAGAAACGACCTCCGCCTATAGACTGAAAATGCTGAAAAAGAAAGGAATGGATCAGCCTAATGAGTATTCAAAATGAAGAAGCGATAGTCAAACTGATTTTTCACGGTGGAAATATGCGTCAATTTGCCTATTCCGCAATCGAGGCTGCTGAAAAAAATGATTTCCCTTCAGCTGCAGCTCACCTCCAAAAAGCAGACCAAGAATTTGCAGAAGGACATCAGTGGCAAACAAAGATCGTCAGCAGTGAGCAGCGTGACGGCTTAAACGCCTCCTTCCTACTGATCCACGGTCAAGACCATTTTATGACAGCAAAAGCCGAACTAGAAATGGCAAAACGTTTGGTAACTAGTTATAAAAAGCACGAAGAACTAGCAGCCCGCATCGCAGATCTGGAAAGTGATAAATAAATCACTCCTATTCCCTATAAATGATAATAAATTTACATAAAATAGCTAGTTGTTCGTGTAAATTTGTTTATAATAAAGGAAAGGAGTGATTTACACTGGAAAACGAGGAAAAATTATTTTTTGATGCCATCTTAGAATATGTTCCCGCTATAAAATTCAATATAAATCGAGAAATCATTTATGTGAATACATTGTTTGCAGAAACACTAGCATATGAGAAAGATGAATTACTAGGTAAAACGCATGCAGATCTCTGCTTTACTGATTTTACTGACAGCCCTGCCTACGAAACTTTTTGGAAAACGTTGCTGTCAGGAGAATTTATCCAAGACAAATTAAAACGGAAAAGCAAAAACGGAGAAGTACTTTGGCTACAAGCAACCTATATTCCTATAAAGGAGAATGGGGTTGTCACTGCAATTGGAAAAATCGCCTTCGACATCACGGATCGGATTTTGCGGACGCAAAGCTATAGCAGCGAATTTAGCGAGATCGCTCAAGTGCTCTTAAAACAAGCGGATGCCGGCAAAGAAATTGGAACGAAAGTCCAAACGGAACTGCAATTGATGCAAAATCATCATCAAGAAACGCAGACACAAGTCAATATTTTAAAAGAAGATACGCAGGAAATCCAAGAAATCGTAGCGATCATCAATAAAATAGCAAGCCAGACCAACTTGCTCGCCCTAAATGCAGCAATTGAAGCTGCACGTGCCGGCGAAAACGGCAGAGGGTTTGCAGTCGTGGCAGATGAAGTCAGAAAGCTTTCTAATCAAGTTGAAGCAGCTATCCGCCAAGTAGAGGAAAGCACGAAAAACATTACCGTCAACGTTTCTAAGATGTCCGCAGGGATCAAAGAAATCGAAAAAAGCATCCACACGAGCAAAGAGGAAATCAGTACCAGTATTGATAATTCCACTAAATTAGAAGGATCCTCCAAGCATTTGACAGAAGAAGCATTGTCATTTGAAAAGACAGTCTGATGATCAATAAGCCAAGAGCCGCTATAAATAGCGGCTCTTTTCATTATTCATCCATATGCTCTTTAACAAATGCATAAAATGTGTCATTCAGTTTAGTACCAAAATTATAACTTCCTGCGGCTGTGGTATGCACGCCGATAACCTCATTTTGGCCATTCAAAATAGCTGATCCAGATTGTCCGCCTTTTGTAATAGAACACGATTTGAGTGGCTTGTTCATTTAAATTTCTGCTTCGCTCTTTTGAAAATAACAAAAAAGGTACCTCCTACTATTTAAAAATAATAGAAAATACCTTGTAACTTCTTTATAAACTTGTATTCCTAAGCGAATATCGAGATAATGCGCTAACTTTAACGAATCCCCAGCGCGATTTTCGCATAGCGGGACATGCGGTCTTTTGTCCATGGCGGACTCCATACAACATTAACGTTTGTATCTTTGATTTCAGGAATATCGGCGGTAGCCATGCGGACTTGGTCTGTCAAGATCCCTGCAAGTGGGCATCCCATTGTTGTAAGCGTCATTGTGATCGTACATAATCCATCTTCGTCTAAGTCTACATCGTAAATCAAACCAAGGTTTACAATGTCGATTCCTAGCTCTGGATCGATAACTTGTTCTAAGGCACCTACAATATTTTCTTTGAGCTGTTCATCCATGAAGCCTATGCCTCCTTTTCCAATTATTTGCAATTCATTATATCACATTTGAGAATCATTTTCATTAACTTCCCAATTGTTCTGTAAAAAAGGCTACTGTTTTTTCAATTCCTGCTAGCGTAACTTTATGTTTGGCATTTTCGTCGCTGATAAATTCTACATTGTCGGCTAGTTGTTGTTCTACCAAGGATTGATATAATCGTTCGCTGTATATGTAGGGAACTACATCGTCTTTCTTGCCATGCCACAATAATACGGGGCGGTCTCCGATTCGGTCTAAGCGTTTGGTCAGATCATATGGGGCTAGCTGAGCGATGCGCTCTTCTACAGAATACGGGAAGGTAATTCCTTGGCTGGCTGCTATCTCAGAAAGCTGTTTCGCGTAATCTACGTAATAGGCGCTCCCCATCAAGCTGACCACAGCATGGATATCTTCATAGCGGTTTAAGATGCCTAGAGAGGTAATTGCTCCCATTGACACTCCGCCAACACCGATGCGGGCAATATCTGTTTGTCCTGATTGGATCAAGGATTCTTTCAGAGCAGCAAATTCATCGATATTTCCTTGAATCGCGTCCCAGAAAAAATGTGTCTGTTCTAACGTTCCAGCATCTCCCTTACGTTCGCCGTGATAAGCAGCTTCCGGCAAAATAACGCGAAATCCTTTTTCTGCAAGGTAATAACCGTAATGCAGGTATAATTCTTTTTGACTTTGGAAACCGTGATAAAAAAAGACGGTCGGTAAACGCTTTTGTTCCTGTTCTGCCTGATAAACATTTAAATAAGGAACATTTCCTACTTGCTCGTGTTTGATCTCTATCATTTCCTGCATTTACCTCCTACAGATAACTTTTTATCTGGATAGTTTTACAAATAGCGTAATACATACTATCATAGTAATATAAGGTTATTCTATCATGATTAAAACCTATTCACGAATGATTTGAATTTGGATTAAAGGAGCTTTGTATGGACAAAAAGTTAATTGTACTCGATTTAGACGGCACAACGTTAAGAGATGACCAGACTATTTCACAAACAACGAAGCAAACGCTGCAGAGGGCCCGCAATGCTGGTCATGAAGTTATGATCGCTACTGGTAGACCTTACCGGTTAAGTAATTTATTTTATGATGAACTGACGCTCACGACACCAATCGTCAATTTCAATGGCGCTGTGTATCATCATCCCAAAATGCCTGATTTTGCCGATCGCTATCATCATTCGATCGATCTGAATATCGTTCACGAGCTGCTGGATTTCACAAGCCACCTTCCGCTCCGCAATATTGCTGCTGAAGTAGAAGATTTTGTTTTTATCCGCGAGGAAAATGAATCTGTTCCTGCCTCGATGCACTTAGGTCTGGAAAATGTCAAAATCGGCGATATTCGCCAAAATGTCAATATTGATCCGACCTCCGTATTATTATTCGGACAAGATGAACAGCTAGTGCTGATCCGTAAATATTTGGATAAGCAGCTTTCTTCCAAACTTTCCTATACGACTTGGGGCGCTGCTTGGCCGGCGATCGAAATCATCAAGCACGGTATCAATAAAGCTGTCGGTGTAAAAGCTGCTGCGAAATCATTGGGCTTTGATCGCAAAGATATCATCGCTTTCGGTGATGAACTCAACGATCTGGAAATGCTCGAATTCGCAGGAACTGGCGTAGCGATGGGAAATGGCAATGAGCAAGTAAAAAACATTGCCAATACAACGACGTTAAGTAACGAAGACGATGGCATCGCTATTTATCTACAAGAAAATTTAGGTGTTTAAAAAAGAGCTGAATCAGCTCTTTTTTTATAACATATTATTGCGGTACATCTCCATTGCCAGTTTCTGATCGGCTTCGGAGCGGAAATCCCCGATCACGCCTGATGTTTCCATGATATTGATAAACGCACGAGGGTCGATCTCATTGATAATATGTGTCAGATCATATAACTCATACCTAGTAATAACCATTACCAGCATGTTGATATCATCTTTGGAATAAGCACCGGTCGCATTCAGTACCGTGATCCCCCGAAACATATTAGCATGGATCGCTTCAATAACGCTATCTGCATGCTGTGTCATGATCATCAGCGTCAGTTTTTGATGCCTTGTGTGGATCAAATCGATCACTCGGCTGGAAACGTATAAAGAGATCAGCGTATATAAAGCATACGTCCAATCATAGCGAAATCCAGCAACAAAAATGATAATACTATTTAAGATCAAAAAGTATTTGCCGAATGAACGGCCTGTTTTGATCGTGATATACATGGCAATGATATCCAGCCCACCTGTCGAGATCCCGAATTTAAGCGCTAAGCCAATTCCGGTCGAGCAGATTATTGCGCCAAAAATCGCGTTTAATAAGATATCATTTGAGATCTGCACCTCAGGAATGAGGATCAAAAACAGCGACATAAAGGCGATGACCATAAAACTAAATACCGTAAAACTTTTCCCGACTTTGATCCAGCCGAGTATGGCCACAGGGATATTGAGTAGCAAGATCAGTAGTCCTGTTGCGACTGAAACACCTACCGAATCACGCAGCAGATCTGAGGCTAGCTGAGCAACACCGTTCAGCCCACTTGCATATACTTTTGCAGGGATCAGGAAAAAGTTCATACCGATCGCATTAAGCAGTGCTGCCGTGAGCGCGATCGCCGTTTTTTTCCCATACTCCCGATAACTATTTAAACTATCCATTCTCTTCGCTCGCTTCCTTTTCAAACTCCTTTCATAACATACCAAGTTTTTCAGGAATTGAAAAGCCTTTTTTTTGAAAAAAGGCTTAGATTATTGAAAAATATTTATTCGGATTTTTCATTGTCTTCACACTTACTTTTATACCAATGGATAACCACCCGACAGATAGAAGCCAAGTGCGACTGTCAAAATAACCGAAACAAAGAACAAACTAAAGAACAGCGTAGTCGGTCTGTCTTTTTTTCGATAGCTGAGTAACATTTCGATGATGCCAATCACTAAAATACCTAGCAATATCTTGAATATCACTGGTAAAAGATGATGCGCGAGCCCATATCTTGCCATTATAATACCGCTGCCGATCACGATAATGTAAAACACCCGATTGATCATTTGCAGGATCGTAAATACCTTGTTATTTTTTGGATAGATGCTAAAAGCACTGATTGTTAAAATGACGATTGCTACCCAAGCAATCAAATGTATCACTGCCCACATTTTTTTCTCCTCCTATTGTTGATCTTGTACGAAGTTTGTCAATGTTCCGATCCCTGAGATCGTGATCGCGACTTCATCCCCGTCTTTTAAATAGCGTGGCGGATTAAATCCTTTGCCCACGCCTGGTGGGGTTCCCGTAGCAATAATATCGCCTGGCACTAAAGTATGCCCCTTAGATAAGTCCGCGATCATCCTCGGAATGCTGAAAATCATATCTGCTGTTGTCCCAGATTGTCGTTCTTCCCCATTGACCAGCGTACGAATCGAAAATGGCGCTTCTGGATCAGGGAATGTTTCTTTTGTAGCAATGTAAGGACCGATCGGACAGCTGTTGTCTAAGCTTTTGGCGATATAAAACTGTTTGTGTTTGACTTGCAGATCGCGCGCAGTCACATCATTAAGGATCGTATAGCCGAAAATGTGCGAAACAGCTTCTGCTTCTGATAGATCACTACCTGCCTTCCCGATAATCACTGCCAGCTCTCCTTCATAATCCAAAGCATTCGTTACATTTTGATGTGTTTTGATCACACCCTTATCAGCAACTAATGCGTTTTTACTCTTCGTAAAGACGAGGATCTCTTTTGGGATATCTTCTTTAGAACCCATTTCTAAAACATGCTCCGGGTAATTTTTACCAATACCGATCACATTGTTCGGCGGCAAATATGGTACGGTGATCTCGATCTCAGTCAATGGAATACCAGTTTCCGCTAAAGCGCCAGCAAGAAGTTCTGGCTGAGATTCAATGTACGCAAGCAGATCTGTCGGCGGATCTCTAAATAGCTTTTCCGCCGGGATAACTGCATGTTCCTCCTTTAAAAGTCCAAAATTTTGTTTTCCTTGATAATAATAACTGAGCCACTTCATTTTCATTCCTCCGTTTCCAATTGACACACATGAGCACCGTCAAAAAAGTATAAATAAATATGCTTGACTGGTTTTTTCGTGATTGCCTCGACCGCTTTTTGATATAAGTGCATCTGTACTTCATAGCGCTTTTTAAGTACAGGTTCGGCTTCCAACCAGCCATTCGGAAAGTGGCTGCCGATTCGATCTGTTTTGTAATCAATCAGTGTAACACCATCTGCTTCTTCAAGCATACAATCGATCACACCCTGGATCAAGACGCGTTCTTCAGTTTCTGCTTCCGGATAAATCACGCTTGCTGGCAAATGATAACTGAACGGGATCTCTCGTTCTACCTGTTGCAGGTTTTCGTTTATCAAACGGCCTAGTTTTGTTCGGAAAAAGGCTTGGATCTCAGAGTAGGTGATGCTTTCTTTCTGCTCTGGCGACAAGATCTCTTTTGCTACTAACTCTTCTAGGAAATCCGTCAATTCCTTATCATCCGGCTCATGGGAGAGCGGCAATGACTGCATAACCGTGTGCATCGCAGTACCTTTTTCTGTCGCGGAAAGTCCTTTACGTTGAAGAAATTTAGGCCGATCCAATGATACTTTTTGAATGCCTTCTACGATTTTGGTATCGCTCCAACTGTCTTGCACAGAAAATTGGCGTTTTATTTCCGTAACAGATTGTTTGGCACGGATTTGTGTTTCGACTTGGTTGGGATAAATAAACTCTAGATAACTGTTGATGCTTTCTTTTTCCGGACTTTCGATCGGCACGGTTTTCCCTGCTTGGATATTATCTAAATAGACTGGTTTGCTCGTTTTAGCCTCTGCAGGATTTGTTAGCTGTTCGCTCGCCACTATTTCTAATCCTATTGGCATATCGATCGGCAAGGCCGCTACTTGGCCGGCATCCAATAATTTTGCAAATTCCGGATGGCGGGCAAAAGCACTGCCGATCCATTCTAAATAGGTCTTTCCTTGCAGACGAACTCCGGCCGGCAATATCCAGCCGGTATGACTTGATTGAGTAGCCCACTTAGTTTTTGTTTTTTCCCAATCAGCAACTGTTCCAGTGATGATCAGTTTTTGTTCGGCTCTAGTCAAAGCAACGTAGAGTACACGCATTTCTTCTGCGATCGTTTCCCGATATTTTTTTTGCTTGATCGCTTGCTGCATGATTGTCGGGTAAACGATTCTCTTATCGACATCGTTATAGCGTGCAGAAAAACCGAACTCTTTATCCAGCAAGTATTTGCTATAGATATCTCGCATGTTGAAACGGCGGCTTGTTCCTGCAAGAATAACGACCGGAAATTCCAATCCTTTACTTGCATGGATCGTCATCATCCGTACGACATCTTCTTTCTCGCCAAGCGTTTTTGCCGTTCCCATGTCATCGCCACGCACGCGCATCCGTTCGATGAAGCGGATGAAGCGGAATAAACCGCGATAAGCTGTTTTTTCATATTGGCTACTGCGGTCATACAGAGCACGCAAGTTCGCCTGCCGCTGTTTCCCGCCGGGGAGGCCACCTACGAAATCATAATAATGCGTTTCTTCATAGATCTGCGCGATCAGTTTCGGTAGACTTTCCCGATTGGCGAGATCACGCCATAATTCTAATTGTTTCAAAAAGCGGTCGATGCGGTCTGCTTCCGGGGAGATCGTCGTTTGTTGGTAAAGCAAGAGCGCATCATAAAAATAACCTTTTGGCTTTGCAGCACGGATCTGACCGAGGATCTCTTCGGAAACACCTAATATCGGCGAACGAAGGACCGCAGCTAATGGAATATCTTGATAAGGATTGTCGATGACTTTCAGCACAGCAAGCATTATCCGAATCTCTGTCGCTTCAAAATAGCCGGTGTTGCTGTTGGCATAAAATGGTATGTCATGTGCTTTCATCGCCTCTTCGATATCCGTGGCGCTCGTCATCGCCCGCGAAAGCAAGACGATGTCCCGATATTGGATCGGACGGTATTGCTGCATTTTTTTATCATAGATCTGGAATTTTTCTGTGATCATTTTCTTTATTTTTCGGGCGATCAGCATTGCTTCCGCCTGATTTTTCTGCAATTCTTGCGGAGAGTCAGTCTCTTCAGATTCTCTTTCTTCCTGCTTCATATCTACTAATGCGATTTCCGGCTGATACCGCTCCTCCGTTTCGGGAAAAGCAGCACCCAAAACCAATTCAGCCGCTTCATCATAGTCGATTTCTGCTATTTGGGTATCCATCAACTGCTTGAAAATAAAATTAGTGGTTGTCAGTACATTTTGGCGACTTCGGAAATTTTTCGATAAATCGATGCGGATTCCTGTATTCTCACCATCAACACGATAACGCTTATACTTATCCAAAAACAACGTTGGTTCTGCTAAACGGAAACGATAGATCGATTGTTTCACATCGCCGACCATAAACAGATTTCCCGCTGCTTCTGAAGGTGTCGTTAATAAGCTCAGGATCGTTTCCTGGACCATATTTGTATCTTGGTATTCATCGATCAGTACCTCTTTAAATTTATGACGATACTCTAAAGCGATTTCGGATGGCTCATAGCTTGTTGTTTCCGTCTTCTCGCCTAAAATCGCTAATGCCAAATGCTCCAGATCATTAAAGTCCAAAACGCCACGGCGTTGTTTTTCTGCTAAAAAATCTGCTGCGAATTCTTCTACGAGTTCCGTTAACAACTCGATATCTGGTTTCATTTTTGCCAAGTCCGCCAGATAATTACCCGCATCGCGTTGGAACCACTCCTCGGTAATCGCTTTAAGTTGCTTTTTGGCTCCGTCTCTCGCCTGTTTTGTTTGCTCAATAAGCGATTCATCGTAATTTTCTTTATTTTTGATTGTCGGCAATCTTCCGAATTTCACGCTGGATATCGCTTCTTTTTTTGCCTCCCAATCAAGTGGATAATCATCTAAAAGCTGCTCTAACTGCAGTTTTTCATTTTCTATCAATGGAAGATATACATCAGGTCCGCCCGGTTCTTCGGCAAATTTCAACGCGGTTCGCAGCTCTTCCAGTGCTTGCTCCAAATGGATCCGAATATCTGCTTCGATATAACGATAGAACGGAAGCTCACTTACATCTGCAAGCTCCGTTGTATCATAATAGCTGGCGATCTGCCGCAGCCATGCCACCGGATCTGGGTTTGCTCGCGAAAAATCATATAGGCGAGTTAAGATATCTAAAAGCACATCATCGGAACGGTCATTGGTAAAGCTGTCCACTAAATGGAAAAAACGTTCATTTTCTTCATCGCCATAATGTCTTTCGAGAAGTGCTTCCATGACTTCATCTTGGATCATGCCACTCTCAAGTGGCTCAATCAAACGGAAATTCGGATCGATATCCGCGACATAATAAAATTTTCTGATCACATCCAAGCAGAAGGAGTGCAATGTGGAGATCGAGGCATAATTCAGCAAGGCGATTTGTTTTTTCAAATGTCTGGAATCCGGATCTTCCTGCAATGCTTTTTCTAAGGCGGCTTCGACACGCTGCTTCATTTCGGCAGCAGACGCGTTGGTAAATGTCACGACTAGCAGTTCATCCACTTGGAGTCCCGCTGTTTCATCTTTTAATTTCTCAATGATCCGCGAGACAAGCACGGCGGTTTTTCCGGATCCTGCTGCTGCTGCAACGAGGATATTCTGACCGCTTGCATGGATCGCTTTCCACTGGTCATCTGTCCATGTGGCACTTTCTGGTTTTTCCGGGATAGAAAAAGCCATTTATTCTCCCTCCTCTTCTGCTTTCATTCTTTGGATAACTTGTTCCGGCGATTCATTTTGTAAATAACGGTACGTATTGTTTTCTAAAGATGGATCAAATTGGCAAACCGATCGAAAAGCGCAAAACTGACACGGCGTTTTATCCTGTAGGTTATACGGGTTGATAGAAACAGCACCATCCATCATTTTATTTCCTGCTTCTTGATATTTCCCTCTTACGAATCGGCGCATGGCATCAAATTCTGCTTTACTTGCAGTTCTGGAGCGTGCACTCAATGTGCCGTCGCGCTTCAAGTCTGCTGGGATAACAGTAGATTGCTTGCCCGGTTCCAATGTATTATCCATTAAAGAGACCACTACCGGATCTTCTAAAATAAGCCCTTTCATGCGAAAGTTCTTCTCTAATTCTTCTTCGATCGCCTCTTCCGACAGTTCTTTATCTGTCTGAACGGGCTGATTATGCATATGGAAATAAAGCACCCCAGCCGGCTCTGCTTGTTTGCCGATCAATTTCTGTGCATTTTGAACGACAATATCTAAATATGTTAACATCTGTAGCGCCAATCCATAATAGACTTCCGTCAACCTTAGATCATGGCTGCTGGATTTATAATCGATAATGCGTAAAAAGGAACGGTCCTCTTCTTTAGCAACATCGATCCGATCTACTCGCCCTTGCAGCAATAGCTCCCGCTGTTTATCCAATTTGATCTGCATAGGCGGTAGTTGGCCTTTGATGCCAAAATCCACTTCCAATCCAAGTGGCCGGAAAGCACTGACTTTCGCCTGCTTGTTAAGGACATGCGTTGCTCTGGCGATGATCTGTTCTAATTTATATTGGATATAGGCCATTCGTTTCGTACTTAACAGGATCTCATGCTGGATTTTTGGTGCCAGATAACGAATAGCATCTCTAGCGATTTCCTGACATTCCAAGTCCGTCAACGAGCCCCATTCCTGCTGTCTTCTTTTGATTTCATTCGAGATCCATTCCATTGCGCCATGGAAAACTTCTCCCATATCTACAGCTTGCAGTTTAAACTCGGCGCGTTCTTCCAATTTTAAGCCATATTGTGCAAAATGTTGGAACTCGCAGCTGAAAAATTTTTCCATCCGTGATACGCTGGCAAAAATATTTTCGCCAAATAGATTCGCAGCGGTTTCTGAACGGATCGGCTGTGTGCGGTTCCCATAAAACAAACTGCCAAGCACATGCTTGACGACTGCGCTCCAATCCGATTTTCGGATAAAATAATTGTAAGCATCCCACCAGACACTTGCCACGGGATAGCCGCGTTTATACAACTGCAGCTGAGCGGTAAGCTGGCTGAGCGTTGCTTCTTTCGCGCGTACGTAATCACTTTGTTCCCTTATTGGTAGTAAACTTGGATCATTTAAATAGATTTCTTCTGTCAGCATTTCAAAATGGGCTTTTATTTTGCGGAGATAATTAGATTCTGTAAGTAACTTCCCTTCATCGTCAGCAGCTGGATAACTGAGGTACAGCTGGCTGCTGGCAGTTGTAAATAGACGATAGGCAAGATGTTCTTCTTCGATCAAATGACTAGTCAGCCCAGACCGGATCGGCACCCCTTGCTCTGAAATAGCAACTCTGTCATCATCAGACAATATCCCGCCGTCTTTTTTGCGAAGTGGCAGCACACCATCATTGGCGCCAGCGATAAATAGGACTTTCACGCGTAGCAGCCGTGCCACATCCATATCAGAAACGATGACTTGATCTAACGTGGGCGGGAGCAGTGAAAATTCCAATGCATCAAGACCGGTCGTCACTACTTCCAAAAAGGTATCAAAATCAAGCGGATCGTCTCCCAGTATCTCGACGAATTCATCGAGCATACCCATGACTGCTGTCCAAGCTTGTTCATGTTCTCGCGCCAATTCCAACAAGTCGTTTGCTTCTGCCTGCTCACGCCACATTTCAAGTCGCTCAGCAGCTTGGACGTTTTCTAGGTATCGATACAATGCTGTCCCATAATCGATCCCGCTTACAGCATCTTCAAATGCTGTTTCTAAGGCTTCCAGCGGTTTTTGGATCCGGTAGCGCAATGTATTGATCGTTTCTTGCATCGCTAGTTCTTCATCGGTTTGCGGAGCGAGCTCGATCGTCAGCCCTTTTACTTTCTGATAGATCCAATCGCCTTTCTTCTGCCAGCGCCATTTCGCTTTGATCCCGTTTTCGATGCAGTAATTTTCCAGTAGGTCTGCTTGTTTACGATTGAGCGGATTAGGTGTCTCTAAATCAAAAAAGAATTCTGTACGGATTGCTTGGAAAATATTTTCGTAGCGCCAATTTTGCTGAACCGCTTCTAAAGTGGAGCGGATAAATTCAATAAACGGATGGTCCGCCATCGTGCGTTTTTTATCTAAAAAGTATGGTACTTCATTTCCTTGAAAAGCTCGACTGACGAGGGTCTCATATTTATCGACACCGCGTACCAGTACGGCAATATCTTTATAATCAAATTGCCGGGAAGCGACTAGCTCGCGAATTTTTCTGGCGATCCCTTCTGCTTCTGCCCGGCGATTATTAGCTTGATGGATGTGCAGACTGGTGTTTTCTCCGACATATCGCTTGGGGGCACTTTCTTCTGAAAAAAGAAGCTCCAATTCTCGAAGTTCTGGATCATTCGTTCGTTTGTTTGATTCCAGATGAAGCCGAGGCAAAATCTCAATTTGTGTCTGTCTGGCCATTTCCGTGATACGATCCAAATATTCTTTGCCATGCTGAAATAAGCTATACGCATCTAAGCGGTTGCTAGCAGTTTCATCTGGAAGTGATAACGCGATCCTCACGCTTTCGGATCCCTCCATCAACGCTCCGATCACTGACAGTTCTTGTTCCGTAAAAGAATCAAAGCCGTCGATAATGACCGTTGCCTGTTTGATATATGTGCTGCGTGAAATCGAATTTGTAAGTAGACGTAAATAGTCTTCGCTTTCCATATACTTACCAGCTAGCATATTTTCATAACGATCAAACAGCAGCTGGATATCATGCAATTTATCAGCCGTACTGGTCGTTAGTTCCGGAGCAACCTCGGCAAATGCTTCTGTGCGAAGTTCCGATTGTTTGATTTCTTTGAATAAAGAAGCGATCTCACCGTAAAAGCCGCGTTTCATTGCTGCCCGCTGGAAGATCTTCAACTTGTCCTGTTCTGCTAAAATCGCTTTTCGCAGCACCATTTCGATCCCGCTCTTACTAAGAAAAGTCCTTGCTAAACCGCCCGTTTCCTGCATGACTTTCCAGGCTAAACGATTGAAGCTGAAAACTTGGATATTCATCATACCATCAAGATTGGCAGTTTGAAGAAGCGTATTCTCCATTTGAAATGTCATTTGTTCTGGAACTATATAGATAACAGGGTGCTCGCTAGTCACGGCTTGTTCGATTAAATATGTCGTTTTGCCCGTGCCCGCTCGTCCTGTAATTATTTGTAAACTCATACACTCACCACCGAACATATGTTTTTTATTCCTCTTTATTTTACCATATTATCTGCTCTATTACGAAGGTTTTAATGGCCAAGAAAAAAACAGATTCTCCCAAAAATCAGCAGGAAAATCTGTTTTTACTTTTATTAGCAGATATGTGCCTTCAAAAACTCATAAATGCCTTCATTTTCGTTTGAAGTGGTGACATAAGAAGCATGTTCTTTTACAAAATCTGCCGCATTTCCCATCGCTACGCCAACTCCCGCATATCGTAGCATCTGCAAGTCATTCTCGCCGTCGCCAAATGCGATGACATGCTCCGGTTTCACTTCTAAATGCTGCCGCAGCCTTTCTACCGCATGCTCTTTATCGATTCCTTCGGGTAAAATCTCGATATTATTGAAATGAGAGGACAGCGTTCGGATGCCCGCTACTTTTTCGAGGGCTTCGCGTACTGCCGTCAACTTTTCAGGAAGATCTTCTTCGATTGTGATCGCATTGATGATCTCAGCTTTGTGGTGCTTTACATCTTCCTGTGATTCCAGATGAACCAGTTTCGTTCCATCCACACGTCCCTGCTCTGCTTCGTCTGTAATATAGGAAGGTGGCGTCATCGTATAGAAGACGGTGTTCTCGGAAAAAAAGAATAGCGGCACTTGATGAAGCGTGCAAATATCAAATACGGTTTGGATGCTTTCCGGATCTAATCCTTGTCGGAACAAAGTCTCGCCACCCGAACTGACCACCGAGCCATTTGAACATATAACATTTCCGCTTTCATCTACCAATCGTGCAAATTTATTTGCACTTTGAAACATCCGCCCGGTCGAAACGGCGAAATGATGTCCTTGAGCAATAAGCTCTTGTAATAAAGCTAACGTTTTGGGAGGTACTTGCTGGTCGCTCGTTATCAAAGTTCCGTCTATATCTGTACAAATCAAGTATTTTTCCAATGGCTTAAACTCCTCTTTCGTTTTTATTTAGCTGCACCGCATGATTCACGAACAATAAGTTCCGGTTCATGTTTGATGACAGTCGGCTCATATTCTCCATTCATTGCATTGATCAATTGCAAAACAGCGATTTTCCCTAGATATTCATTATGCTGATCGATCGTTGTCAGCCGCGGGATCTGGAAATCACTGTTCAAAAATTGGTCGCAGCTGACGATCGCAATGTCTTCTGGGCAGCGTATTCCTTGATCCTTCATAGCTCTGATCGCTCCGATCGCTACACTGTCATTGATCGCTACTAAAGCTGTCGGTATATCCCCAGGGGACTTTTCTACCAATTTTGTCAATGCATCATAACCAGCTGGTACATAATAATCCGACAACTCGATCCATTCTTCACGAATAGGATGCGAAAAATTATTCATTGCATTACGAAAAGCTGCTACTCTGGATGTCGTTATTTTCACTCCTTCTTCCCCGCCGATAAAACCGATTTGGCGGTGACCCAAGGCAGTCAGATGGGTAACGAGCGTGGTAACGCCCTTTTTCAGATCACGTTCGACAAAAAGGCAATCTAATTCCTCACGTTTGCTACCGATCACTAGGACTGGAATCTGTTTATGGAGCTGATTTAACGCCTGAACATAACGATCAGATAAATCTTCTTTATCGATCTCGCCGCCGAGCACAAGGACCCCGTCAACTTGCTTTTCCAATATGATCCGCAGATATTCCTCTTCTGCTAAACGGTTTTTCGTTCCGGCACTTTCAGGACCTGCGAGTAATGTGTTAAAAACGATCGTCGAATAAAACTGCTCCAATGCACATTTTTGGATCTCCGCTACTAGCGAAACAAAATAAGGATTGGAAATATCCGGCAAGATCACCCCGATATTCTTTGTTTGGCGGTTGACCATGCCACGAGCAAATACACTAGGGGTGTATTGATACTTATCGATCACATCCTGAATGCGTTTCCTTTTTTCTTTAGAAACAGAAGGACTGTTGTTCAACACGCGGGAAACCGTAGAAACAGAAACTCCACTGAGCCTTGCGATTTCTTGAATCGTTATTTTTTCTTTCATACCGCAGCATTTATTTAGAGACCATTGCTACGCCCGAAAACACGAAGGGCTGGCTACCAAATAAAAATGTATTGAGTTATGCACAAAGTGGCTACAGTTCCGAAGCGCCAAAAACGGCCTTTGCGGAAGCAACTTTTATCGAACAGCCATTTCAGCTGATCGATGATGCCACCGATGATGTCGTGCTGTCAGGGATCGCTTCCCGATTGGAGACCGATTTGGGGATTTTTGCGGTATTGGATTTTTCCGCTCATCGAAAAACTGGTACTTACCGGCTTGAGATCGGCGCACTCCAAACTAGCGGATTTGTTATCGGTGATGCTTCAGAGAAATGGACCAATTCCATCTGGAAATCACTCAACTTTATTTTCTGTGAACGCTGCGGCTATCCAGTACCTGGCAAGCACGCTTCATGCCACGCCGACGTCATTGCCAAACATAATGGTCAGATTCTTTCTTTCAACGGTGGCTGGCATGATGCGGGCGATGTTTCCCAACAACTGATCCAGACAGCAGAAGTCGCAATGGCTCTTTATGAGACAATAGCCGGACAGAAAGATCCATTACTTAGAGGACGCTTGATCGAAGAGGGTGAATGGGGCGTCGACTTCATCTTAAAAACCCGGTTTGGAGATGGCTATCGAGCAACGAGCGCAGGCGTTTCCCGCTGGACTGACGGCTTGATCGGCGGTATGGACGATGCGGAAGCACGCGTACATAACCAAGCATATGAAAACTTTTACCTCGCCGGTATCGAGGCATACATCCATGGACAGATCACAACGAATGATTCCTTAAAGCGGACATTGAAACAGATCGCACAGGAAGATTTTGATTTCGCCCTAATGGAAATGAAAAAACATGGTATCCATCAAAAACCGATTTTCTGGGAACATACCTATCAAACATCGGATAGCCTTTATTACGCTACTGCAGCGTTTTCTGCAGCAATGCTTTATCAGATCACACAAGACAGCAAATATGAAAAGCATCTGACGACTTTCTTAGCTAATATGTTGGAATGCCAAGAACAAAGTGGTATCCGCGGAGAAGATGGCACTACTTATGCCGGCTTTTTCTACCGTAGCAAAGAAAAGAAAATCATCCAGCATTTTAATCATCAAGCGCGAGAACATCTTTATCTATTGGCTTTAGAACAAGCGATGAAAGCTCTACCTGACCATCCTGCTTATCCGACATGGTATAGCGCGGTGGAACGCTACGGCACTTATATCAAACAGATCATGTCGTTTGCAGCGCCGTACCCATTGATTCCAGCAGGTTTTTATCATAAAGAGGAATACCTCGACGATACTAGCTTTGAACTACAACATTTGTTAGTCGACGAGCGGGCCCGCGAAGAATATCAGCTTCAATTCCAAGCAGGAATCCCGATCAACCAAGACATCGCCCTGCGCCGTTTCCCGATCTGGTTTTCTTTCCGAGGTAACAACGCGATCCTTCTTTCAGCTGGAAAAGCTTGTTCGATCGCAGGAAAATTATTAAACGATGAAAAACTGCTTAGAATAGCAGAAGGTCAGCTAGAATGGATCGTTGGAAAAAATCCGTTCGGCCAATCGATGATGTACGGAGAAGGCGCTAATTTCGCGCAAAATATAGCGTATTGAACGGCGAAATGGTAGGCGAGATTCCTGTCGGTATCCAAACATTCCGAAATGAAGATCAACCCTACTGGCCGCAATTCAATAACGCTACCTACAAAGAAGTATGGGTCGGCAATGCCGGTAAATGGCTGTCTATCGTCGCCGATTTAATCAAATAAACCCATTATTAAGGAGGAAAAAATATGCATTCAGAAAAAAGTTTTTCTAGCCGCTTTATCGAAGCATTATCTATTTTTGCCCAAAAAGTCTCTAATCAAAAACACATCATGGCGATCCGCGATGCTTTTGCCGCAATGATCCCGATCACGATCATTGCCGCCTTTTTCTTACTTGTCAATAATGTTTTGTTAGACCCTAAAAGTGGTTTATTCAAGTTCATTCCGAATGTCGAGCATTGGCTTGGCATCGGTACACAGATTTATAATGGTACGCTAGGCATCATGGCATTGATGGCTGCTTTCCTTATTGGGAATTTCTTGGCAAAATCCTATGGAATGGAAGGCCGTGTGGAAGGAATCATTGCGGTCGCAGCTTATGTAGTCTTGATTCCCGCCAATGTGCCCGTAACTAGCACAGCTGGAAAAGCTTTTGAAGCGAGCGGCGTATTGACTCAAGACCTAACAAGCCCGACTGGAACATTCTTAGCGATCATCGTAGCACTAATAAGCACTACGCTGCTTTGCAAATTTTCGCAGAGCAAACGCTTAAAGATCTCCATGCCTGAAAGCGTTCCGCCAGCAATCGCAAAGTCTTTCAATATTTTGATTCCATCTTTCCTAGTACTGACCATTCTTGGTATCGTTGAATTCAGCGCCATGTCGATTTTCCATATGAGCATTCCCGATATCATCGTTAAAGTTCTGCAAACACCGTTAGTAGGCGGTTTCCAAACGCTTCCCGGTATCTTACTTTACGTATTCTTTGCTGGTTTCTTATGGGTTTTCGGGATTCACGGTGCATTCGTGCTTGGCGCGATCTCAGGACCAGTCTTACTTACGTCCCTGCAACAAAATATCGATGCGATCAATGCTGGACAAACACTTCCAAATATTGTAACTCAGCCATTCTTGGACGCTTATGTCTATATGGGCGGCGGCGGAACGATCATCTGCCTCGTTATTGCGATTTTCATCGCTTCTAAACGTCCCGATCACCGTATGATCACAAAATTCGGTTTGATCCCAAGTATTTTCAATGTCAGCGAACCGTTGATGTTCGGACTGCCAGTCGTTTTCAACCCGATTTATGGTATTCCGCTTGTAATCGCACCTTTATTCTCCACTACACTTGCTTATATCGCGACATCGATCGGCTGGGTAGCACCAACTTACATTTTGACACCATGGGTGACACCGCCGCTGATCTCGGGTTATTTAGCAACAGGTGGCGATATTCGCGGATCGATCTTGCAAGTAATCATCATCGTAGTCGGAACATTGATCTACTTGCCATTCGTTATTGCCGCTAACCGAACTTACACAATGGAACCAAAAACACAAACAGAAAAAACAGAACAACCCGCAGAAGCACTTAACTTGGAAGGAGGCAATTGATCTTGAAACCTACAATGATGACCTACATCGCGGAAGAAGAAGCAATGGCAGCAACAATTTTAAGCCAGTATCCCGCCAATCTTCCTGCAGAAATAACGGGAAAAGAATGGCTTGTGCTCGCAACCGGTTCTAGCTTAAATGCCATCAAAAGCGCGAAATATTATATGGAGCGAGTGGCAAATCTGCGAATCACTATCGAAGAGCCCTTCAATTACCGTTATTATGAAAAAATCGATCCACATATTGATCTAGTGATCGGTGTATCTCAAAGCGGTGAAAGCACGAGTACGATCGAAGCGATCGCTCATATCCGTCGTACTTATGACGTTCCAACCCTTGGCTTCACTAGCAAAATGGAAAGCGAACTAGCTCAGTCAGCCGATTTCACCGTCGACATCGGCTGTGGCCAGGAACGCGTCGGCTATGTAACAAAAGGTTTTACCGCAACTGTTTTGACACTGATGCTGACGGCACTGAATCACGGAAAACAAACTGGATTTATTTCTGCCGAGCAAGAAGCAGCAGAATTAGAAATGTTTCGCGACGCAACCAGCGCGATTCCGGCAGTGATTTCCCAAACAGAAGCATTTTTCACGAAATTCGAAAGTGAATTCGTTGCTGCACCGCGCTTTACAGCGATTGGTTATGGACCGGCAGTGGGAACTTGCAAAGAAATCGAAACGAAATTCCAGGAGACGATCCGGGTCCCTTCTCAAGGAGTGGATTTAGAAGCTTTCATGCACGGTCCCTATTTAGAAGTAAACCCAGAACACCGCATTTTTTTCCTAGAAACAGAAAGTGTGGTCAAAGAACGACTGGAATTGTTGCGTGCTTATGAGGAAAAACATACAGCTTACACGTATACGGTAAAATTCGGAACGAGCAACAATTCACGGACATTAGCACTTCCAGACGTTGTCGATGAGTGGAAAGCACCGTATTTGTTAGCTATCCCCTTCCAGATCCTCGCGCATCACATCGCCGAGGCAAAAGGAAATAAACTGACGGAACGAATCTATACAGACTTCGGTGTCTCAGTGAAAAGCAAGACCAAGCCTGGCGATTATGCTTAAAAAAAGACTGCGTATCTTATTGATACGCAGTCTTTTTAAATGTGTAGTTGTTTATCCAGCAGTTGATTGAGTTCTCCGGATAGTTGGAAAAAGGTATCTGAGTCTCTTTTATCGAGTGCTGCATCGATATTTTCACGAAGTAATTCAATCCTTCTCTCTTCTAGGAGCATAGTCATGTAGTATTCGATAAATACGTTTGTTAATTCCTTTTCACCCTTCAGTACCCCAACTTGGTTCATCAATGAGTTAGAAAAATCTCGCATTTCCACGACAATCACTCCTTTATATAGGATTTATTACAATTATATAGATAAAAATAATGTAATCAAGACCTTTTTGTAAAAAAATGCTAAAAAATCCGATTTTTCAAAATTTTACTGACGGTCTTTATTGCTTATGCTATAATTGCCTCACATTAACACAATATAAGTTAATTTATAGCCAACTTTTTTGGCAGTGTTAATCAATCTCTCTTGTACACCTTCACCTTACACTAATTACAGCATTGGAGATGAACAAAATGAATAATGAATCAAAAGCACGACGTATTTACGAAATCAATCCGTATACGATGGTCATCCTGCCTAAACAATCGGGGGAAGAGATTTTTTCCGAGATTTACGAAATAGGTAGTAGTTTTATATCTAAATTTACCCCTTTTGAGATAATTAAAACCAGCTGCAAGTTTTTCGGAAGCAATTTTGAAGGTCGCAAAGATGGGACCAAGCATTTGATCGGCATCACGCATAAGCCGCCGATCATTATCGACGCCATGAATCTTATCTATGCGTTCCCAACGACGTCGCCATCAAAAAATGACTGTGCTTGGATCTTCCCGCAACATATCCAAGAATACGGCGCTAATGAATTGAATCAAACCGTCATTCAGTTTACCAATCATCGCAGCATAGAGATCGACATCTCTACGGCTTCGTTCAATAACCAAATGGCACGGACTTCCATGTTGCATATGAAAATCTCTCAAAAAATGCGAAAAATGGAGAAAGAATTTCCACTTGGCAACATGTATTTCCCGCCAGCTACGATCGCAGCCGAGTCAAGGGCACCATATTCCGTTCCTAAGCCAGAAAACGGCAGCGGTAATACTCCATTTTTCCAATAATTTATTTTTTATGATCGATCGCTTCCATGATTCGTTTCATCATCAGCAGCTGTTCTTCCGAATAGGTATAGGGAAGTTCGAGATACCATTTCTCTAGTTCCGGATTTCCGATCAGCGGGAATGCATTGACAGAATTTTTTTCGCGAAGTCCTGCTACGTCTTCTAGCAAGAAATCAGTCGTCGTTCCTAATTCTTCTGCTAATTTAGCTAAAATGAAAACCGGCGGCCGATGGGTGCCATGCTCATATTTGCTGATCGTCGAGGGTGTCACGTCAATTCTTTCTGCTAACTGCTTTTGCGTAAACCGTTTCTTTTTTCTCAGCTGCGCGACTTTTTGTCCAAATTCCATAACCAGCCCCCCTTTTTCTTTTATTATACCACGAAGCTTCTGTTTTCTAAGCAAAAAAAGAACTGTCTACAGCTTAGACAGTTCTTTCCCTTCAACTATTTTATTTATCAGGCAGTGGCTTTTTCCAGAATCCATAGATAAGGCCTGAAATCACAGCACCGATAATGATTGCTACTAAAAACAATACCGGCTTATTAGCTAGTAAAGATACGAATACGCCGCCGTGTGGAGCAGGTACATTTACGGACCAAAATTGCGTCAATCCACCTGCTGTCATCGCTCCGATCACGGAAGAAACAATAACCCGCAGTGGATCAGCTGCAGCAAAAGGAATCGCTCCTTCTGTAATGAAGGCTGCACCTAACACATAATTGGTGATCCCTGCTTGTTTTTCTTGCTGCGTGAATTTCTTGCTAAATAAGCTGCTTGCAAACGCGATCGCAAGTGGTGGGACCATTCCACCAGCCATTGTCGCAGCCATAAGTGCCCCATCTTGCGTTGCGGTAAATACACCGATCGAGAAGGTATAAGCTGCTTTGTTGAATGGTCCACCCATATCGATAGCCATCATTCCGCCAAGTACTACGCCAAGCAAGACAGCATTAGCGGTTCCAAGATGTTCCAGTGCCTGAATCATCGCAGAATTGATCGTACTGAAGATCGGATTCACAATAAAATACATGAGTGTTCCGGTAATCAATAAGCCAAAAATCGGATAAAGTAAAATCGGTTTTAAACCTTCCAGTGATTTCGGCAATTTGGCAAATACTTTTTTCAATCCAATCACAATATAACCAGCGAGGAAACCTGCTACTAGACCTCCGAGGAAGCCAGCGTTGGAATGGACAGCCATCAGACCACCGACCATACCTGGCATCAATGCTGGACGTTCACCGATACTGCTTGCTATATAACCGGCAAGAATCGGGATAAGGAGTGTGAAGGCACCTTGATCATTGCCGCCAATCGTTGACAGTAATCGAAAGAGTTCGCTGTGCGGCCAAAATCGCTCAATAAGGAAAGATAATGCGATCATGATCCCGCCACCGACTACGAATGGCAGCATATGAGAAATACCATTCATCAGATCTTTATAGATTTTGCTTCCGATCGATGCTTTTTCTGTATTTTCTTCTTTCGCTATGTCCCCATTACTATGATAAATCGGTGCTTTCTGATCCAATGCTGTTTGAATGAGTTGTTCCGGTTTACGGATACCATCGCTTACAGGTCGCTCTTGCAAATGCTTTCCGTCAAAACGAGCCATTTCGACGTTTTTATCAGCAGCAATAATCACACCAGCTGCTCGCTCGATATCTGCAGCAGTCAATCGATTTTTGACGCCTTCTGAACCATTTGTCTCTACCTTGATAGCCACGCCCATTTCTTTCGCTTTATTCTTGAGCGCATCTTCAGCCATATAGGTATGAGCGATCCCAGTTGGACATGCTGTAACTGCTACAACGAAAGGTTGTTCCTCATTAGGAGTTTCTGTTTCTACTTCTTCTCCCGCAGACTGCTGTTCATCAAATAGAGCGATTACTTCATCAGGTGTTTTCGTGTTTTTTAAAGCTTGGACGAAATCCGGATTCACTAATAATCGTGAAAGTGCCGCTAAAGTTTCTAAATGTGTTTCATTTGCTCCGTCCGTTGCGGCGATCATAAAGAATAATTCGGCCGGCTGACCATCCAAAGACTCATAATCGATTCCTTGCTCACTTTTAGCAAAAACAACTGTAGGTACATTTACTGCTTTGGTCTTTGCATGTGGCATCGCGATTCCTTCGCCAATACCAGTCGAGCTTTGGGCTTCACGCTTCATGATCTCTTCTTTAAACAATTTCGGATCATTGATCTTGCCGTTTCTTTCTAAGCTGCTGATCAATTCATCGATAACTGCTTCTTTTGTCGTAGCTTGAAGTGACAGGATCATTGTTTCTTTACTTAAAAGTTCCGTGATCTTCATTTCAGTTCCCCTCCGTCGTAAGTTTGCTAATCTTAACTTGTGGCAATAGTTTTTGAATAAGAGATGCTTTGGCTAAGTCAGTCGAAAAAGCAGTCGCTCCGCCAGTAGCTACTCCGACTTTAAAAGCTTCTACCGCATCATGATGTCTGTCGAATTCTCCCAAGAACCCGGCCACCATGGAATCACCAGCACCAACAGAATTTTCTAGTTTCCCTTTTAACGCTTCCGCAAAGTAGACCTGATCATCGACGAACAAAAGGGCTCCGTCGCCAGCCATTGAAACGATCACGTGTTTTGCACCAAGCGCCAGCAGTTTTTGACCATAAGGAATGATTTCTTCTTTCTTTGTAAAAGTAGTTTCAAATAGTTCTGCCAGCTCATGATGATTCGGCTTTACCAAAATCGGTTGGTGTTCTAACGCCGCTAATAGTTCTTGACCGGTCGTGTCGATCATAAATTCTGCATTTTTCTCATTGCATCTAGTAATGACTTCTTCATAGAAATGATTCCCCAATGCAGGCGGTACGCTGCCGGATAAAATGATGATATCCTCTGCTTGAATCACTTGCAGCCATTCAAAAAACTTGGCTTTTTCTGCTTCTGTGATTGCCGGACCTAATCCGTTGATTTCTGTTTCTTCACCGTGTTTCAATTTGATGTTGATCCGCGTGTCATCTTCAATCGCTGTAAAATGAGTATGGATCCCTTCCTTCAGCAATTGATTATTAATGAAATCCCCTGTAAAACCGCCTAAAAATCCAGTTGCGGTATTTTCGACCTGCAGTTGCTTGAGCACACGAGAAACGTTGATGCCTTTGCCTCCCGGAAGTTTATAATCTGCTTTCATTCTATTCAAATCGCCTAGTTTCAAATCCTCTACTTTTACAATGTAATCAATCGAGGGATTTACTGTCACTGTATATATCATTTTCCACCTCAACTATTTTTGACTTACCTTGATAGTGCGCGAGTTTGCCATTTGGAACCCGATCAATAACCAATGTGGCTTCGTCCAAAGTAAACATTTTTGCAAACAACACGACATCTAATTTACTGGCATCTGCTAACACATAAGATTTTGCTGCATGTTTCTGAGCCGTCTGCTTCACATGAGCCTCTTCGATATCCGGCGTTGTGTAACCAAAATCCGGGTGAATTCCATTTGTCCCAATAAATGCTTTATCAAAATGATAGTTCCCAAGCTGTTCTACCGCAGTAGCTCCAATAATCGCTTTTGTACGGGCTTTCATTTTCCCACCAAGCAAGTAAGCTTCAATGCTATTAGAGACCAACTTCTCCACGTGCATCAAACCATTAGTAACAACGCTAATATTTTTATTCTTTAATAAATCGATCATTTCAAAAGTAGTAGAACCAGCATCCAAATAGATACAGTCATTTTCCTGCACAAGATTAGCGCAGTAACTAGCAATCTTTTTCTTACTTTGAATGTTTATGGCAGATTTTTCGGTCATACTTGGTTCCAAGCGGAAATCTGTCAAAAGTGTCGCTCCACCATGGACACGTTTTAGCATATTGGCTTCTTCTAATTCATCCAAATCTCTTCGGATCGTTGATTCAGAAGTATCCAGTCGCGAGACAAGTTCTTGTGTTTTCACGGTTCCCGCTTCTTTTAGCAAGGTTAGAATAAGTTGTTGCCTTTCTGCATTCAGCATATACCTTCCTCCTATCATGTTCACTTTACCACCAAATTCATTCAAAATCAATCAAAAACAGCCAAAAGCAACATTTCCCAATTTTCTTTCTATTAGCGTTATACTAGAATAGAACGAAAAGGAGGAATTGAAATGGGAAAATCTATTTCTAAAGAAACAAGCACAGCATTTGCACAGAATGTTCAGGCGCATCCCTACTTTCATACATTGCAAAGCAGTGTTTTAAAAAACGGGATCAAAGCGAGCGTCGAAAATTTAAACGCTAAAATCGCGATGCAGCCGGTGTTTTCCAATGAGATCAAAACCGGCGGGGTAACTAATCAAGAGCGCAGCGGAAGATGCTGGATGTTTGCCGCGTTAAATACATTCCGTCATACGATCAGTAATGATCTGAATGCCCCTGATTTTGAACTCTCCCAAAATCATACGAACTTTTGGGATAAATTTGAAAAAGCAAATTACTTTTTTGAAAGCATCATTCGAACTGCGGACCGCGATATCGATGACCGTTTAGTAGCTTGGTTGCTGGAAACACCACAGCAGGACGGTGGACAGTGGGATATGCTCGTTTCATTAATCCAAAAATACGGAGTTGTTCCCAAAACAGCAATGCCTGAAACTTTCCAAAGCAGTCAATCGGCTGATCTAAATGGACTACTCAACAGCAGACTTCGTAAAGGTGCAGCTTCTTTGCGTGCTGCACTTCAAGAAAATGCTACAGACGAGGAAGTTGCCGTTTTGAAGAACTCTCTCTTAGAAGAAATCTATCGCATTTTAGTATACTCACTCGGCGAACCGCCACGTACATTTGATTTTGAATATCGGGATAAAGATGGGAATTTCCATCAGGAACTTGGGCTGACACCGCAATCTTTCTACGATACATATATCGGTATCGATTTAAGCGATTATGTCCCTCTTATCAATGCACCTACCGCCGATAAACCATTCGGTAAAACGTATACGGTCGACTTTTTGGGCAATGTCATCGAAGGTCAGGCGATCAAGTACCTGAATGTAGAAATCGAAACGCTTAAAGCTGCAGCAGCGAAGCAGATCGAAGCTGGGGAATCTGTTTGGTTCGGCTGTGATGTTGGGAAATTCTCCGAACGTTCGCAAGGTGTAATGGATACTGCTATTTATGATTATCAAGCATTGTTCGATTTGCAGCCAGAGCTTACCAAAACAGAGCGCTTAGATTATAAAGATAGTTTGTTGACACACGCGATGGTACTTACAGGTTTCAACCGTAAGAATGATACTATCGATCGCTGGAAAGTAGAAAACAGTTGGGGCGAAAAAGTCGGTAAAAAAGGCTATTTTGTGATGAGTGATGCGTGGATGGATGCTTACACCTTCCAAGTAGTAGTGCACAAAAAACATTTACCGGAAGACCTGCAAACCGCTTTCGAGCAAGATCCTACAGTATTGAAACCATGGGATCCAATGGGATCGCTGGCTTTGATGCGAGGCTAAAAAAACGCCTTGAGGTTCAATTACTCTTGAATCTCAAGGCGTTTTTTTGATAATTGCTCTAGTTCTTCGACTGTCAAAGGCCGATACTCACCGCGTGCTAAATTTTCGTCCAACTGCAACGAGCCCATTTGGATACGTTTAAGATATATTACTTTCTTATCGACAGCCAGAAACATTCGCTTGATCTGGTGGTATTTCCCTTCCTGAATCGTGATCCGAATATCTGTTTTCACACCATTCACTTGCAAGATCTCCAGCTTGGCAGGTTTGCATTGGTAATCGTCTTCTAAAACGATTCCTTTTTTAAATGCGTGGACATCATCCCCGGTTACAACGCCTTCAATCGTCGCTTCGTATACCTTATTGACATGCTTTTTAGGTGAAAGCAATTCGTGCGCAAGCTGACCATCATCGGTCAAAAGCAGCAGTCCTTCTGTATCTTTATCTAATCTTCCGACCGGAAAAACAGCCCGCCCAGCGTCTTTTGGTTTCAAAAGATCTAGCACCGTCTTTGCTTGATCTTCGGTAGCACTGATATAACCGCTTGGTTTATGGAGCATCCAGTAGACGTATTCTTGGTACAGAATTACTTCGTCCTGCACCCTGACGATATCGCTGGTCGGAACTATAGCCTGTTTCCCATCTTGGACACGTTTGCCATTAACGGTAACTTCCGTTTTTTTCAGAAATTGTTTTACTTCTTTTCTACTGCCATAGCCATGATGGGCGAGAAATTTGTCTAATCTCACAACTGATAGCTCCTTTTATACAGTGATTTTGCT
Organism: Listeria grayi DSM 20601; assembly: GCF_000148995.1. Lineage (GTDB taxonomy): Bacteria > Bacillota > Bacilli > Lactobacillales > Listeriaceae > Listeria > Listeria grayi. The sequence continues at coordinate 33,931 of NZ_GL538352.1, read as the reverse complement.
TCCTGCTTCGATGTAGCTTGTATCATTGACGCTCTCCACAAAGAAAGTTCCATCGCGATAAACGATCTTGCTTACACTGGCATTGTCGATACCATGAGTTGCTTTCGTGCTGTCTAGTAAAAGCAATAAGTTATGGATCACCATTCCGTGGGCAATAGCCAAAACATTCCCGCCGCCTTGAGCCAGCACTTCCTCGCAGATCGTTACAAGGCCTCGTTTTATTCGCGTTTGGAAAGTCAGGCGATCTTCTGCCATTCCAGTTTCATCGAGTCTCGCTACCGTATCAATGATATAATGGCGATCCACTGTATTTTCTGCTGCATGCAGTTCTTCCAGCGTTGCAAAGCCATTTTCTTTCGCAACTAATTCTAAAACATTCAGATTGAAATCTGATTCGTATTTTCCAAAACCATATTCGCGCAGATCATATAGTTGCGTGATCGGAAGTGCTGTCTGACCGCTTTCTTCTAATACTAAATTAGCAGTTTCAACTGTGCGGCCGCGATCACTCGTGTAGACAGCTGCAAACGACGTATCACGCAGCCCCCTCCCTAGCTGTCTTGCTACTTCGGCTCCTTCTGCTGTTAATGGCGAATCAGACCACCCTTGGATGCGTTCCAAATGATTCAGCATGGTTTTGCCATGTCTTGTTAAATAAATGAGTACTTCTGACACATTAACCCTCCTAAAAAACTACTTACTCTTATTATAACGATAACGATGCCATTATTCCATGTAAAAAACCAGCTTGGCTGCCCAAACTGGTTTTTTAGAAAGCTATGTTAACGTACACCTTGCATATAACGTTTTAAAAGTGGTGTTAAGAACAATATGATAACACCAATCAAAATTGCTACCACGCCGATGATCCCGAAATACAAGACTTCTGTTTTCGCATTATATAATTGAGTGATCTGCGCATTCACACCTTGTCCCATTGCGTTTGTCAAGAACCACAAGCTCATTGTTTGGGAAGAGAATGCTGCTGGAGCAAGTTTAGTCGTAACAGACAATCCAACTGGTGACAAGCACATTTCGCCGATAACACAGATCAAGAAACTGAATGTGATCCACAGTGGACTAACAAGTGCTTTGGCATCTCCGCCGTGTAGAAGGCTTGGGAACATCATCAGGATAAAAGAAGCTCCTGCGAAGAAAACGCCTAGAGCAAATTTCACCGGAGTTGACGGCTGCCGTTCTCCAAGTTTCGTCCATAGCCAGGCAAATACTGGCGATAATGCAATGATAAAAATCGGGTTAAGTGATTGGAATAATGATGGTTCCAAAGACATTCCGAGGAAATCCAAGTTTGTCCGGTCTGCCGCAAAAACAGCGAATACGCTTGATTGCTGCTCTTGGATCATCCAGAATATCACAGAAGTCAAGAACAACGGTATATAAGCAAGCAAACGAGAACGTTCCATTTTGTTTGTTTTTGGGCTTCGGAGCATAACAACGAAGTAGGCGATCGGAATCAGAATACCTAATGTTGTTACCGTATTGATCACAACGCGTAAATCGAAGCCGCCTTGGAATAGAGCGAAAATCGCCATGATGACAGCTAATGCGACTACTAATCCAAGTGCAAATAGTCCGAATTTTCTCCGTTCGGGAGTAGTTAGCGGGTTTGGCGGTATTTTACCAGCATCACCAAGATAACGTTTGCTGGTCAATAAATACACCACTAAACCAACTGCCATACCGATTGCTGCTACACTAAAGCCAGCATGGAAATTAGCTGCACTGTCTTTTACAAAAGAAACAACGATCGGTGCTAAAAAGCCACCTAAGTTGATACCCATGTAAAAGATACTGAAACCACTATCGCGTCTTACATCTTCTGGAGCATATAGATCACCGACAACGTTCGACACATTTGGTTTTAGGAATCCTGTACCGATAATGATAAAGAACATCGAGATAAACAATGCCGCCGCTCCAAGCGGTAGGGAAAGAATAATATGGCCGACCATGATCGCCACTCCGCCCCAAAATATCGTACTGCGAGATCCGAGTACCCGGTCAGCAAACCAGCCCCCGATCACTCCCGACATATAAACAAGCGAACCATAAATCGACATAATCGCCGTAGCAGTCGCTGTATCAAAGCCTAAACCGCCATTTACTACTTTCGTATACATATAATAAATTAAAATTGCACGCATCCCGTAATAAGAAAATCGTTCCCAAAATTCCGTAAAGAATAGGGTCGCCAGTCCTCTAGGGTGTCCGAAGAAAGTTTTACCTTCTTTTGTAGCCAAAAAAATCGACCTGCTTTCCATAGTTTATAGTAGTTGCGCAATTACTATAATCCCACTGATTGTCAGTATTTGTCAATATTTCTCGTGAAATTAATACGTAAAAAAAAGAATATTACTATTTTTGATACAATAGTAATATTCTACATATTCCCATAAATGGCAGACAGAAGCGGAATAGCTTGAAAACACGCTTTTATATTTCCTTCCTAAATCAGCCTCTGCCACCATTTGTCCATCTAATGACAGATATTAAAAATATTTTACAGCGCTCGTGTATAAATTTCTCTGGAAATTTCCAAAGTTTGGTCGCCGCGTTCGGAAATGCTTGTCAATCCGTGTTTTTCTAATTGGGCAACTAATTCCTCTACGACTTCTTCGCCTAGATCATAAGCTTGGAAAGAAGTGCCGATTTCTAAGGATTCAAAGAAAGCACGTGTTTTTTCGATCGCTTGTTGGATTTTTTCGTCATCGCTGCCAGTTAATCCCCATACACGTTCAGCATATTGTACTAATTTATCATGTTTTTCTGCTTTTCGTACTTCTAATAACGACGGCAGAACGATTGCTAATGTCCGTGCATGATCGATACCATACAGCGCTGTGATCTCATGTCCCAAACCATGCGAAGCCCAATCTTGCGGCACACCTTTTGACAATGTACCATTCAAGGCATTAGTCGCCGCCCACATAAAGTTGGCACGAAGGTTATAATCAGGTGTTTCTTCTGCCATCAATTTCGGACCGATCTCGATCAATGTCATCAGCAAGCCTTCTGCAAAACGATCTTGGATCATAGCGCCTACTGGATAAGTCATGTATTGTTCCATAATGTGGACAAACGCGTCTGCCACGCCATTTGCAACTTGTCTTTTTGGTAACGTATAAGTGATTTCCGGTTCTAAGATCGAAAATACTGGGAACGTATATGCGCTTCCGAAAGAAAGTTTTGCTTTTTTCTCTACAAATGTAACCACGCCGCCACTGTTCATTTCCGAACCAGTAGCCGGTAAAGTCAATACCGTACCAAATGGCAATGCTTTGGTGATCGGCTTCTTCTCACCGATACCATTTCCGAAGATATGGATTGGGTCGCCGTCGAAAACAGCTGCTGCTGCGACAAATTTCGTTCCATCAATAACAGAACCTCCGCCGACTGCTAGTAAAAAGTCATAATTTTCCTTTTTAACCAAATCGACTGCCTGAATCAACGTTTCATATGTCGGATTTGCTTCGATACCACCAAATTCGCCAACCTCGCCTTGATGATTTGCCAGCGCTTTTTTCACTTTATCCAAAGTACCGAATTTCTTCACGCTGCCACCGCCATATAAAAGCAATACTTTTTTATCTTGGGGGATCAAGTTTTCCAATTCCGCCAAACGGTTTTTCCCAAATACGATATGCGTTGGATTGTACGCATCAAAATTTCTAATTTCTTCACTCATGTCTAATGCCTTCTTTCTATTATGATATGTTCATCATACACATCATAATCCTTACAATAAATTAATTTGCTTGTGAATTTTCTATACAAAGCTCCCTCTTTAAGTTAAAATGAAAACAGATGATGAAATAAACGAATGGAGTGACTTTTTATGCTTATCAAAAATTTATGTATCCCTAAAATCAATTTAACGACCGTACCAGAAACTGCTACGCTAAAAGAAGCAATTGATCTATTAGAAGAGTCTGGCTATCGTTGTGTTCCAATTTTAGATAAAGATGGTAAGAAATTTTTGGGAAATATATACAAAATGCATATTTACAGACATGCCGCAGAAGGTGGTAGTTTGAACGAACCAGTCACTTCTTTATTAAAGAACGCGACAAAATACATTTCCGTAAATGCTTCTTTCTTTGAAGTGTTTTTTACAATCAAGGAACTTCCCTACATCGCTGTTTTAAATGACAGCGGCGACTTTTATGGAATCCTTACTCACGGGAAAATGCTTGGTCTGCTCCAAGATGCTTGGAATATTGAAACAACCAGCTACGTCCTTACGGTTGCTTCCGGCGAAGTAAAAGGCGCGCTGACAAAACTGACAAAGATCGTCGACCGCTATACATCGATCGCCAGCTTGATCACATTAGACAATCAAAGTGATGACTTCATTCGCCGCGTCATGGTCTCTTTACCAAACGGCGTTACTGAATCATTGAAAAACGAAATTGTCGAACACTTGAATCGTAAAGGTTTACGAGTGGTTGAAGTGGAACGTTTAAAACATTAAGATCCTAAGCAGCTATTGCCGAATACTGGCATAGCTGCTTTTTTGCGTCTTGTTTCTTTCATTTTATTCCGTTATAATGATAATGAAAATCATTTTCATTCCAAGGAGGATATAATGAAGAAAAAACATAGTTGGCAAATTCTTATCACTCTAATCGCATTGATCGCTGTTTTAGCTGCCTGCGGAAACAACGACAAAGCAAGTTCAGAAAAACCAAAAACACAAACCGTAACTGATGCCCTGAAACGGAAAGTAACGATCCCAAAAGATCCGAAAAAAATCGTTGCTTTGCAAAATGTGGCTGAAATATCGATTTTAGGTACTCCCGCAATTGGAACCACTGACGAATATAAAACTACATATCCGGCTGAAACAAAAAATGCGGAAAGCATTGGCGGAGATAAACCAAATATCGAAAAAATAACAAAACTCGCTCCAGATTTGATCATCATCAGCGATTATCAAAAAGATATGATCGAAAACCTAGAAAAAATAGCTCCTGTGTATGCCACTCACTTCGGAGATACTCCTGATCAACATTTGGAGAAACTAGCTAAATTACTAAATCGCGAAAAAGAAAAAGATGCATGGTACAAAAAGTATAATGCAACCTTAAAAAAAGAGCGTGCGAAATTAAAAGCTGCTGGCATCACGAATAAAAAAGCAGCCGTTTTCCAATTTTACGGAAAAGATATTTATATTCATGACCAAAATATATTCTCCGGCTTATACGACAAAGGTGCAGGCTTCAAACCAACTGCAGCCGCTGCAAAAAACAAAGAAACAAAAGCGATTTCTCAAGAAGCGATACCAAACTATGCAAAAGATGCAGACTACATCTTCATCTTAGCTCCAATTGGTGGTAGTGATGCTTCTGTAAAAGACTTGCTGAACGGCGTTTGGAAAGATATTCCAGCAGTAAAAGCGAAACACGTTTACTTAGTAGAGAATAAAAAATGGAGTGATTATACCATCGCTACTCGCCTTTACCAATTAAAGGACAGCGTGGCAAAGGTAACTGGTAAATAATCCAAAAAAGAAGCGACCAAAAATCGCTTCTTTTTTGTTTATTTCGGCAAATGACAGGGTAAATAAATAAAAGGATATTTGTGTAATACTTATCAAAACGAGTGGTAAAGGAGATTGGTAAACATGGTAGAAATAACAAAAGGAAAATTCGACGGCTTACAACGTTTGTCAAACGAAAAAGGAATCATTGCAGCTCTGGCGATCGACCAACGTGGTTCGCTGAAAAAAATGATCCAAACAGCAAAAGGAACGGAAGATAAAAAAGACGTAGAAGATTTTAAACGCCTTGTTTCCGAAGAACTGACTCCTTACGCATCAGCGATCCTGCTTGACTTGGAATATGGCGAAGATGCGATCAAAGCTAGACATAAAGACTCCGGATTATTGACTTCTTACGAAAAAACCGGTTACGATACAACAACACCAGGTAAATTACCTGATTTGATTGCAGATCTCTCTGCATTGCGAATCAAAGAAAAAGGCGGCGATTCTGTTAAGATCTTAGTTTATTATGATCCAGACGAGCCAGCTGAGATCAATGAAGTGAAATATGCTTTCCTTGAAAGAATCGGTGCTGAATGTAAATCTGTCGACATTCCTTTCTTCCTTGAACCAATCACTTATGATGCTAATATTTCGGATTCCCTTTCTGTAGAGTACGCGAAATTAAAACCAGAAAAAGTAAAAGCAGCTATCAAGGAATTTTCTAAACCGCGCTATGGTGTAGACGTGTTAAAACTAGAAGTTCCAGTAAACTTTAAATTTGTGGAAGGTTTTGCTGAAGGCGAAGCTGTTTACACGCAAGAAGAAGCAGCAAACTATTTCAAAGAATGTTCCGACCTCAGCCCACTGCCATTCATTTATCTAAGTGCTGGCGTTACAGCTGAATTGTTCCACAAAACAATCCAATTTGTTAATGAACACAATGTTGAATACAGTGGTGTTCTATGTGGCCGTGCGACTTGGAAAGACGGCATCGAAGTTTACGGCAAACAAGGTGAAGAAGCCCTTCGCGAATGGCTTCGTACACAAGGTAAAGAAAACATCACCTCTTTAGACAAATTATTAAATGAAGGTGCTGTTCCTTGGTGGACGAAGTATGGTTCTTTTGAAGATGTTCACGTAGTAGAAAAATAAATAACAATAAAAAAACAGCTTGTTCCTTGAGGAACAAGCTGTTTTTATGTTTACTTACCGTCTACAACACTACCATCAGGTAATGTCGATTTTCCATTGACATATTTCAAAATAAACGGTCGTCTGATCTCTTTAGTACTTATCCCCGTTCCATTAATAACATGATTGACAGCACGATCAGGGTCATCGCTGCCACCAAGTTCGATCGTACATGCGTTGATCACTTTTACATCTGGTCGATTAGGAACCTCCACACCATTTTCCATTTCCATTGGTGCACCATTCGTTGCTACAAAAACGCCGTAAACCCCGATTCCTTGCGCAAGATGATGTTTGACTTGATTGGAAACTTTATAGGAAGCATAGCCTTTTACTTTCCCATTATGACTCATCCAATCCGATTGTTTTTGCGGATCATACGGGCTTTCGCTTTGATAGAAATAGGTGCTGCCATATTCGCCGTTCCATAACAATTGGTACTTTTGATGATGTTCATTGAACAAGCCGTACATCGTCACACGATCGCCGTTTACGATCATGCCATAATCAGTCTCATTTTTTGTCCAACCCACACCTTGACTGTGGTCCGCACGCCAGATCCATAGGTCGTCGCCGATCACGTCATTGCTGTTGACTTCTACAACTGTGTTTGCACTTGTTTTAATATCTTTGGTCCCACCGACACGCAAGAAAACATCTGTTAATAGCGTCGGATTATTTTTATGGTTCTTATGGGCATTTTTGTCCCCAATTTGTACAAATGTTTTGGAAGAAGTTTCTTGGTCGATCAATAGTCCCGCCAATGTAACGCCGTCAACATCTGCTACTTTTATAGCGCCGCCCTTGCTCTTGTTTTCCAGCGTAGCAAGCCCTGTTCCAAGTATAACGGTATTTGGTTTGGTTACTTTCAATGTTTGGTCGATTTTGTAAACGCCTGGTGTGAAGAAAAGATTTTTCCCTTGTTTCAGTGCTTTATTCAAGGTAGTAGCATTATCTTTCGATGCTTTTGCTACGTAAAAATCTTTTTTCAGATCAAGTGATTTTCCTTTGCCGATACTGTTTTTCTTCCACGTTACGCCTGCTGTGTTTTTTTGCAGTCCGGGAACAAAAACCTTGTATTGATGCTGATTATTAAGGTATAAAAATGGTTTTTCACGAACAACAGGTGTTTTCTTGATATTCGTTACGACTGTTTCCTCAGGTGATTGTTCCCAGTTGCTTGCCGGTGCACCTTTTGTTCCTTGAAGGACACCATTGATCGTTGTTCCATACCAGCTTTTATCTAACTGACTGTTTCGTACATAATATTGTTGCTGCGTTTCTGAACCGACTTTTTGTTTATATACAGAATCTGAAATGAAACCTCCACTCACCCAGCCTTTGTGCCAGTCAAGCTCTGCAGGGCGATCAACTTGCATCCTTCTAAGCGGAGCAGCTTGCGAAGCGCCGTAATTGAACTGATCTTCAAAAGCAGTTGTTGGCTTTTTATTCGTGATCTGGAAGTTTTCCATAGATATCCAGAAATTACATGTACCGTTATTATCTGGAAGCGCTGCTGGTGAAGCTACATTAGCTAATTTTGTCTGTGTTGGGACCGCCCCAAGTCCATTGATCGACGTATAATAGCCGATATTATAGACATGATTCGGCTGCCCTTTCGTATAGTCGCCTGGCAAGAAATATACGCCAAAGCGGTCAGGTCCAAATTGTGCATCTTTTTGCTTTTTATAAATAGCATCCATTTTTTTATTGATGCGAGCTTGATCATCTTGTGGTGAGAAAATAACCATGCTTTCACCAAATAGTTGTTCATTGAGTGATACTTCTAACTGTTTCTTTTTCTTGCCCCGTTTATCCAGACCTACTACTTTATAATAGTTCGCATAATGATTTTTTCCTGGATGTTTATCCGTAAAACTGGCTTTTTTAGTCGTTGCTATCTTTTTCTTTGTAGCATATTTGCTCCCCGCTTTATAAATCGCATACTTGGAAATTTGTTTATCTTTCTTCCAAGTAATTTTCAGTGTCTTTTTCCCTGTCGTGATTTTTCCATTCGTCAATTTCGCTAAACCTTTGTTTTTATCTACGGCTTTCACATTTGGTACTTGAATGGAGAAGCTACCAACTAACAAAATCAATACCCCGATCATCATGATTATTTTTTTCATACATTCATCCCCTTGCATTTATTTCCTTTTTGTATACGCTTACAAAAAAACATTATATCATTCCTATTTCTAATTTCTATCCAAAAGCTCATTTTTTTATTTTCTTTTCAGTAATTATTATTTTATAATAAAATGAAGAGGAGAGATTTTTTTGAAAAATAGAGATGAATTGTTTTTAGAAACCATTATAGAGAAAGTTCCGGTCGTAAAATTTAATACAGATAGAACGGTTAGCTTTGCAAATGACCTATTTGCGAAAACGCTAAAATATGAACCAGAAGAACTGATTGGGAGAGAACATCGGGATTTTTGTTTTCCAGATTTTCACCGTTCACCGGCTTATGAAGCTTTTTGGAAAGACTTGTTAGCGGGAAAAAACTTTAGTAATAATTTCAAGCGGAAAGATAAACTGGGGAACGAAGTCTGGCTGCAAGCGACATATTTACCGATTTTAGAAAATGGAGAAGTCGTTTCGATCGGAAAAATCGCTTTTGATATCAGTCCGCGTATCCAAACGATCCAAAATTTTAGTGATGATTTTGCTTCCGTCGCTCCCGCATTAATGGAGCAAGCGAATTCCGGACAGCGAATTGGTCATGAACTAGAAACGACCTTTGCCGCTATTGAAGCTAGCTACCAATCTAGTCAGGAAAAATTGCTGCATTTATCAACGGAATCCCGGCAAATCCATGATGTCGTCCGGATCATCAATGGAATCGCCACGCAGACTAACTTATTAGCTCTAAATGCCGCGATCGAAGCTGCCCGAGCTGGTGAGGCTGGCAGAGGTTTTGCAGTAGTTGCTGATGAGGTACGAAAACTTTCCGGTCAAGTGGAAGAAGCTATCAAGAAGGTCGAAGATAGCATCAAAGGAATCACTCGCTACACGGGTGAGGTGGAAAAAGGATTTGAAAGTGTGAAAGAAAGTATTTTGACCAGTCAACAGGAAGTCCAAATCAGCTTGACCAATTCTCAACAACTGGAAGCATCGTCCAATGAATTAACTCGTAAAGTATTGCAATTTGTTGAAAAAGTAATGTAAATTTATTTGCAATTCATTTGAGCCTCCTTTCCCTATCATGGTATACTAAAGAGCACTTATTAGAATGTAATGAAAAGGGGCACTGTATATGCAAATCATTAGTTTTATTTTAGTTTTAATTGTAGCTTTAGAACATTTATACATCTTGGCTTTAGAAATGTTCTTTTCTACAAGCAAGGCAGCAGAAAAATCTTTTGGCGTTCCAAGATCTGTTTTACAAATGAAGGAAGTGCAAAGTCTATTTGCCAATCAAGGATTATACAATGGCTTCTTGGCAGCAGGGCTGTTCTGGGGATTGTTTTTTGCACCCGCAGCGTTTGCGACTTCGGTCATCTTATTCTTTTTAAGTTGTGTGATCATTGCTGCTCTATTTGGCACTTTTACAGCCAACAAAGGGATCTTGATCAAACAAGGGATCCCGGCGATCCTTGCATTGATCTTCGTTTTATTAGCTTAATAAAAAAAAGCGCTGGCCCTCGCGGGTCGGCGCTTTTTTCTGTCAACATCAATTCGTTACTGCACTCTTTTGGTGGAACTGTGGTAAATAAGCTTTGTGTGCTTCCAACATTTCATCCAATACTTCTTTTGCTAAATCGCCGCTTGGAACTAATGGATTCAATGTGAATGCTTGCAGTGCTGTCGCATAATCTCCTGTGACTGCTGCTTCGATCGTCAATTCTTCCATCGCTTTCATTACTTGGAGCAGACCTCTTTGCGCTGAAGGGAATTTCCCGAAGTTGATTGGTTCTGCACCATGCCCGCGAATAACACTCGTGATCTCTACTGCGCTGTCATAAGGAACGTCATCGATCGCCCCATTATTGCGCGTCGAAACGACCATGACCGTACCTTTGTTGTTGTAGATCGAATTAATGATCTCGCATGCGGCATCGCTATAATGTGCGCCCCCGCGCTTGGAAAGTTCTTCCGGTTTATGATCTAAATTCGGATCTTTGTATAATTCAAATAGACTTTCTTCTAATTTTTTCACGACTTCGCCACGTGTACCTTCTTCGTGGAAAGATGCTAATTCTTCTTTCAACATCGCATCCGTCATATAATAATAGCGGTGATATGGACAAGGAAGCATCTTCAAATGTTTTACTTGTTCATATAAGAAGCGCATGTTTTTAATATTTTCTACTACTTTACCTGGATTAGCATCCGGCGCATAAAGACCGTCGATCACTTGCTCTGTCAATTCCGTACCATCTTTATCGAATACGCGGTGCCAATGTAAGTGATTGATGCCAGCGAATTTGAAGAACAATTCTTCTTCCGTTTTTCCTAAGACTTCGGAAGCGCTCTTCACTGCTCCGATCGGCACGTTACATAACCCAATCACTTTCTCCCATTTGCCATAACGAAGCACTGCTTCTGTCACCATTCCAGCTGGATTGGTAAAGTTGATCAGCCACGCATTTGGGCATAGCTCTCGCATATCTTCGACGATTCCTAGAATAACCGGGATCGTCCGAAATGCTTTGAACATACCGCCGGCGCCATTTGTTTCCTGACCGATAATTCCGTGGCTAAGCGGAATGCGTTCGTCTTTGATCCGCGCATCCAATAATCCTACTCGAAATTGGGTGGTTACAAAATCCGCATCTTTCAATGCTTCTCTGCGGTCTAATGTTAAATGAACGGTGCAATCGATTCCAGCTGCTTTGACCATTCGTTTCGCCATATTGCCGACGATCTCTAATTTTTCTCTTCCAGCTTCAATGTCGACTAACCATAACTCTTTAATAGGCAGTTCATGATACCGTTTGATAAATCCCTCTACTAATTCAGGTGTATAGCTTGAGCCCCCACCGATCGTAACGATTTTGATACCTTTTGTCATCCTGTTTACCTCCTATTTTTAAAAGCGTTTTCATTACTTCTTTATCGTAATCTATGTAATGCATTACAGGTCAAGCACTTTTTTGCTATAATAAAAAAGAAGGATTCTAAATCGAGGTGTGCATGAGTGGCAAACATTAAAGAAATCGCTAAACGAGCAGGGGTTTCCTCTGCTACTGTATCCCGCGTCATCAATAATAATGGCTATGTCAGCAAGGAAACAAAAGCAAAAGTCGCGCAAATCGTAAAAGAGCTGGACTACGTTCCCAATCGAAATGCAGTTTCGCTGAAAAAAGGGGCGACGAAACTGATCGGCATTGTTGCACCGCTTTTTTCCGACTCGCTGAATGTTTTTTTGAAAAGCTTTACCATCGCTGCCCAAGCAAAAAATTATAATGTAACGCTGTTTGTGACTGGCTTGGATAAATCGAAAGAAATGGAAGCACTTGAGATGTTGCGTCGAAAGCAGCTGGACGGCCTAGTTCTGGCGATTCGTTTGAATGACTGGGATGTGATCGAGCATTATACGAAATACGGTCCGATCGTGACTTGGCAGCGGATCGAAAATAGCAGCGTTGCTTCCGTATTTATGAATCAGTATGACGGCTACATGCTTGGACTGGAGCACCTTTATGCACAAGGATACCGCCGGATCATGAATGTGTATGGCAATATCAATGGATTGAATACAAAAAGTCGCATGGATGCGTATGAAGATTTTTGCGTGAAATATGATTTGGATAGTCGGCTGTTTCCGCATATCCACAGCCAGGCGCATCGCAAGGATGGTGAAAAGCTCGCGCATTGGTGGAAAGCACAGGCCGGCGTGAAACCGGATGCGTTCATTACCTCAGCAGATTTTTTCGCTGCTGGATTGGTAACAGAAGCACGTCGCTTAGGAATCACGGTGCCGGATGACTTTGCCGTATGTGGCTTTGACGATATGGACGTTGCGCATTTGCTGGATATCACTACGATCCATTACCCAGTCGATAAACAAGGCGAAAATGCGTTTACGATCATTAATAATTATTTAAATAATGAAAGCACACCGCTGTTAGAGCTTGATTTTCATTTGGTGGTGCGAAAAACGACATAAAAAAGGCTTGCTCTAAATCAGAGCAAGCCGCTTTTTTTAATTTTTGAAAGAATGGATCGGTGCAGGGATTCGGCCGCCTCGGGCAATAAAATCTGCAGAAGATTTTTCGTTCACTGCCATAACAGGCGCATGTCCTAGTAATCCACCAAATTCAACGGTATCGCCGACTTTTGTGCCGACTGCTGGAATAATGCGAACTGCCGTAGTCTTATTATTGATGACTCCGATGGCTGCTTCGTCTGCGATCATCGCTGCAAGTGTTGCTGCAGAAGTTTCTCCCGGTACAGCGATCATATCCAATCCTACTGAACAGATAGCCGTCATTGCTTCCAGTTTTTCCAAATTCATCACGCCCTGCTCCACTGCTGCGATCATTCCGGCATCTTCCGAAACAGGAATAAATGCGCCGGAAAGTCCGCCGACGTGTCCGCATGCCATAACGCCGCCCTTTTTGACCGCATCGTTCAGTAAGGCCAGTGCCGCTGTCGTTCCATGGGTGCCGACCATTTCCAAGCCCATTTCTTCTAAAATATGTGCCACGGAATCACCGATCGCCGGAGTTGGCGCAAGCGATAGATCGACAATGCCAAACGGTACGCCTAGCTTTTCCGATGCTACTCGACCAACTAATTCACCCATTCGCGTGATTTTGAAAGCAGTTTGTTTTACCGTTTCTGCTACGATATCAAAACTTTCCCCTTTCACTTTCTCCAAAGCGCGTTTCACAACACCAGGACCACTGACACCGACGTTGATCACACAATCTGCCTCGCCAACACCATGGAAAGCGCCCGCCATGAAAGGATTATCTTCTACACTGTTCGCAAAAACGACCAACTTCGCGCAACCTAGACCTTGCGAGTCAGCTGTAAGCTCAGCTGTTTCCTTAATGACCTCTCCCATTTGCCGAACAGCATCCATGTTGATCCCCGCGCGTGTTGAACCGATATTGACAGAACTGCACACCCGCTCCGTTTCTGCTAATGCCTGTGGAATCGACCGAATCAGGATCTCATCACCCTTGTGGTACCCTTTTTGTACCAACGCTGAAAAGCCACCAATAAAGTTTACCCCGACCGCTTTTGCCGCCGCATCAAGCGTGTGCGCATAAGCAACGTAATCTTTGTCGTCACTTGCCCCAGCAATAATGGCGATTGGCGTCACTGAGATCCGTTTATTAATGATGGGGATGCCATATTCCATTTCGATCTCATCTCCGACCTGAACCAAGTTCTTAGCCAAACCAACGATTTTATTGTAGATTTTTTGCCGCGACTTTTCGCCATCGCTATCGATACAATCCAAAAGTGATATTCCCATCGTGATCGTGCGGATATCTAATTTTTCTTCTTCGATCATCCGGATCGTTTCCAGAATTTGCGCTGTTTCCATCGGTACACTCCCCCATTCCTTTATAATTTATGCATATTATTGAAAATCTCTTCTCGCTGAATGTTGATCGTGACCTGGAGTGCCTGTCCCTTCTCATTCAATTCCTCTTTGATATGACTGAAATCCACATGTTCTTCCTGCAGATCAAGCATCATCATCATAGTAAAATAGCCATCCATGATCGTCTGGCTGACATCTAAAATATTGATGTCCAGCTCCGCTAACTTTTGACTGACACCGGCAATGATCCCCACACTATCTTTCCCAATTACCGTAAGAATTGCACGCACTATCCTTCACTCCTTCGATTTTCATTTATTTTCTTTTTAGTATAGCATGAAAAATAATATAACTTCTATCATATATTTATCCACGTGTTTATGTCTATTCTCAAATTTCTTCTTGATCCAACTCCGCCCTGATCTCCCGCGCGATACTCTCGATCGTATAAAGCGCCGGAAGCTGGGAAGTAATGTTAGCTTCGATGTATTTCTCTTTATTGATATAATAAGCGATATTGGCATCTGACAATCTGGCGATGGTCGATTTGGAACTGTTGGTAATGGATATGATCTTGCAGCGCTGTTGCTTCAATTGGTGGATGTAACGAATGATATCCTCATTCTCTCCTTCTACTGAAACAGCGATCAAACAGATCCGGTCGGACAACTTATCAGATAAATGGTCAAATGGATGATTCAGCGGATCTTCAATATTCAAAGCAAGTGTAAATAATGACGAAAAGTATAATGCACCATACTCCGCGATCACGCCGGAAGCTCCGATCCCGACGAATAAAACCAACTCCGTTTCGAGCAGGATCTTGACTGCTTCTTTTACTTTCATTTTAAACTGGGGTTCAGCCGTGCGCTTCAAAAAATCAATATACGTGGTTTCATCTGACATATCCACCTTTGTCTTTTTCTGTTTTTCTGCATAGATCTGCAGTTTTACACGAAACTCCGAAAAACCATTACACTCGAACTTGCGGCAAAAGCGCAAGATCGTTGTGGTACTGACATGGATCTCATCAGCTAAATCCCGGATCCGCATATATACGACTTTATCCAAATTCCCAACTATATAATTATAAATCGACAGTTCTGTGTCATTCAATTCTACATTATGATTTAAAAAAAGCACGTCGACCCCTCCTCTCTGCCATTTTATCATGTAACAAGTCGTTACACAAATGTGACAATTTCCTTTTTTTAAAATCCTTCCCGAACTCATCCAAAAGCCTAGTATTTTTTTGCGGAAGTTCTATACTAGAGATATACAGAAAGCAAGGGCTTACATTTTCGCTTTTGCTGAAAA
Source organism: Listeria grayi DSM 20601 (assembly GCF_000148995.1). Lineage (GTDB taxonomy): Bacteria > Bacillota > Bacilli > Lactobacillales > Listeriaceae > Listeria > Listeria grayi. Next base: position 18,410 of record NZ_GL538352.1, on the reverse strand, counting down.
TGATAGAGTGGAGGAATACACATGACTAATGGTATTAAAATCGCTACAATTGGTGGTGGATCCAGCTATACACCAGAATTGATCGAAGGTTTCATCAAACGTCAAGCTGAACTTCCGGTTCGCGAAATTTGGCTGGTAGACGTAGAAGCTGGTAAAGAAAAACTAGAAATCGTTGGTAGCCTAGCAAAACGCATGGTAGAAAAAGCTGGTGCCGATATTGAGATCCATTTAACACTAGACCGCGAAGAAGCTTTGAAAGGTGCCGATTTCGTTACAACACAATTACGTGTCGGTTTATTAGATGCTCGTGTGAAAGATGAACGTATTCCAAACAGTCACGGCGTGGTTGGTCAAGAAACAAACGGACCAGGCGGTATGTTCAAAGGGCTTCGTACGATACCCGTTATTTTAGACATCTGTAAAGATATGGAACGCCTTTGTCCAGATGCTTGGCTGATCAACTTTGCCAACCCAGCTGGAATGGTAACAGAAGCAGTCCTTCGCTATAGTAACCAAAAGAAAGTCGTTGGTCTTTGTAACGGACCGATCGGTATTGAACGCAACATCGCAAAAACACTAGGTGTCGACGTTAGCGAGATCTATGTCGAATTTGTCGGCTTGAACCACATGGTATTCGCAAAAGCTGTTTATCATAATGGTAAAGACGTAACCAGCGATGTCGTTTACAAAATGACAGAAGACGAACAAGGTTCTAATTTGAAAAACATCAATGCTACTGGCTGGGATAAAACATTCTTACGCACACTAAACATGATCCCGATCGATTACTTGCGCTACTACTGGCAAACAAAACAACAACTTGAGGACCAAGAAGCAGCTTATGCGAAACATGGTACTCGTGCTGAAGTTGTAAAAGGCGTAGAAAAAGAACTTTTCGAACTTTATAAACAAGAAGAATTAGCTGAAAAACCAAAACAATTAGAACAACGCGGCGGAGCTTATTACAGCGAAGCAGCTTGTAACTTGATCAACTCGATCTATAATGATAAACGTGATATCCAAATCGTCAACACCCGTAATAACGGCGCGATCCTTGATATCGATCCTGATTCCGCTGTAGAAACAAACTGCGTGATTACTCGTCAAGGTCCGATCCCGCTAGCAAGCGGCCATCTTCCAATTGCGATCAACGGTATCGTTCAAGAAATCAAAACGTTTGAACGCTTGACTGCTGAAGCTGCGGTTACTGGCGATTATGATAAAGCATTACTCGCAATGACGATCAACCCGCTTACACCAAGCGATGCGGTAGCTCGTGAATTACTGGATGAGTTATTAGAAGCGCACAAAGAATATTTACCAAATTTCTTCCAAAAATAAGAAAAAAAGGATTTAGCACAATGGCTAAATCCTTTTTTATGCTTTCGTCGCTAGTTCCGTGTAGACTTCACTCTTTTGCCACAACTGCTCAGCAAGCTCTAAATTATTCGCTTCCCCTTTTGTCGCCTTGATTTTCTTATTATAGAAATATTCCCCAGTAATATCTTTTACTTCCTCTGATGTCGCTAAGTACACCGCTGTTTCGGCTCCCTTTTCCGCTGAACGGAAAAACGGCTTTAGTAGCGCCGTGATACTTTTTCCAAATCCCGTGTCGCGATTTACTCCAAGACTTGTCGCAACTGCTCCTGGATGCAGCGCGTTGACCGTGACATTTGTTCTCGAAAGCCGTCGCGCCAGTTCCCTAGCAAACAGCAGATTCGCCAATTTCGAGCGTCCATAATTTTTCCAAATGCTGAAACGCTGATCAGAATTAAAGTCATCCAAATAGAGCGGACTAAATTTATAAGCTCCCGATGACACCACGACGATCCGGCCTGCATCTGCTGCTTCCATATTCGGAAGAAGTAAATTGGTCAACAAAAAATGCCCCAAGTAGTTGACACCCATCATTTTTTCGAAGCCATCCTTGGTATATTCTTTTTTCGTCGTCACCACACCTGCATTATTGATCATAATGTCAATCACCGGATAAAGGACTTTTAATTGTTCTGCTGCTTCTCGAATGCTTTTAAAAGAACTTAAATCCACAATGTGCAGTGCAATCGTTTGTGAGCCACTCTCACTCACAGCCTTTTTGCGTGCTTCTTCTCCGCGTTCCCTCGAACGACATAACATAACGACACGCATATTTTGCTTTGCCAAAGCGACCGTCGTTGCATATCCCATTCCCGTGTTCGCCCCTGTGATCAGTGCTGTTTTCATAATGATCCCTCCATCTTCTTTCTATTCCCTAAAATATACAAAACCTATCTTCTTCCTGTCAATGTATTCGCTCCCCTATAAAAAAACAGCCCTTTATGAGCTGTTTTTTACTTATTACCTAATATAACTATAATTGATGAGCTGAATATGATTTTTCTGCACAGCTTGGATGATCTCCGGATCTGTCAATATTTCCCATTCCCGAAGCCGCTGAGTCAAATAGCTGGTAGAATGCGTCAAAATCGGATCGATGTATGCCGGATGACAATTGATCTCATACGTATGATCAGAGTCCGCTGCTCCAATTTCTTTCAGGATCAATAATAAATGTTCTTTCGTCGCATTTTCATCATAAAAGGTCGCAATCAATTTATCCGTTGCAGCCACCTCGCCATATAAATCATCGAAATGTTTCGTTTCCGGTGCTCTACTTGCTTTTCGAAGCGGCAATTTATATTTCTTAGCAAGCTCCAAAGCTACTGCTAAGACACGGTCGTCCTTCCCATGGACGTTATGATGCGAATCAAGATGTGACGGTTGATGCCCGCTACTCAGAAATTTAGCGATCTGTGCATCCCATTCCGCATAAACTTCCTCACTTTTTATATGCTCTTGAAATTCTGACTGCGACCAAAACTCACCTTTTTCATTGATAAGCGAGGATACTTCACTTCCCAGCAGCGGCTTTGTAGCCTTTAAAGTCAATGTCAAATGAAGCCCCACATTTAGGCTTGGCGTCTTTCGCGCAATTTCCATAGCCTCCTCAAAATATTCACTCACGACCAGTGCAGTTGTAGAAGACACGATCCCACGCTGATGTGCTGCCAGTATCCCTTGCGTTATTCCAGGCGTATAGCCGAAATCATCCGCATTAACAATTAATTTATTTCCCATCTCATTTTTGCTCCTTTATCTATTCTCTGCGATTTCTGCTTCTCCGCTACATTGATCTTCGCTTCCACACGGTCATTCAGTTTAATGAATGGCAGATAAATCAACGTAGCAATGACGACATCCACGATCTGTAAAATAACACCCCTGAAGGAACCGCCCGTTGATAAATAACCACCAATCAACACTGGCATATTCCAAGGCACGAGCGCCACCGTTTTCGGAACCAACACCGTTCCCATTGCAATATAACCGACAATGATCAATACAATCGGTGTCAGCAAAAACGGAATGATCAGCGAAGCATTCAAAACGATCGGCACACCGTATAGAATTGGTTCATTGATGTTGAATAAAACACCTGGTGTAGCCCCAATGCTTAATTTCCGGGTTGCTTTACTCCGTGAGATAATAATCACCGCAATAACAAACGCAAGTCCGACACCCGTTCCTCCAATACTGACAAACTGCGAAATAAAAGAACTTGTCGCTATTTTCGGTACATCGTAAGCAGAAACACCTTGCGCGAAATATCGGGCATTCTCCTCAATATTCGGTAATAAAATGCTGTCTGAGATCGGACCTAACACATTCGTTCCATGGATACCGAAAAACCATAAGAAACCTCGGGCAAACATTAGTAGACACATTGCCGGTATCGTATCTCCGATTTGCTGAAACGGCGCTTGTAATAATTGATAAATAATTTCTGTTAGCGATAATCCTGTCGTTGCCTTTAATACACTCGCAATCAATCCAACCAGTATAAAAATAACAAATGAAGGAATCAAAGCAACAAAGCCACTTGTAACAGCAGGTGGAACACCCTCCGGCATTTTGATCGTCCAACCCTGTTTCACAATAAAATGATAAATTTCTGTTGTGAAGATCCCGACGATCATGGCCACGAATAATCCCTTTGCCCCAGCCAATCCAACGTTGGACTCCCATCCTTCAAGAAAGGCGTCAAAATCAAAAATGATATCCCTGACATCAGGGCGGAACTGATCCCATCCAATTTATAAGGCTGAGCCAAATAATAGCCGATACTGATCGCAACCAACAATCCCAAGATCCCCATCGTCATGTTGTAGATGATATTTCCTGGTTCTTTCCATGTTTCCGTAAATACCGCTGTCATAAAATCTTGAAATGGCTGATAAGGAAAATTATTGATTAGTGAAGCAACCGATCCTACGATCAAATCAGCCATGATACTGGAAAACGCATCTCGAATTGCTAACATATGTCGCTGCGCTCCGATTCGAGCAGAAATCGGCAGTAAGTATTTCTCCATTTTCGTAAAAATATCATGAAACATCATTCTTCCCCCTTTTTAAGATTATTCCTTTTGACAACGTAAGAATAGCACGAAAACCAGTAGAAATATATGTCATTATTGTAAACGGTTTCAAAATGAAGTATACTGTTTTTTGTAACAGCAGTGAAACGCTCCGTTACAGCACCTATAAAATCAATTTGGAGGCCATAAATGTTATTTCTTGATGAATCCCCTAAGCTCAATGAGACAGATATTGCCATTTACCGCTTTATCCTCAACAATCTAGAGATCACATCCTTCATGAATGTTCGTGAATTAGCAGAGCGAACGCATACAAGTACGGCAAGCATCATTCGTTTCTGCAAAAAGTTTCAATGCGCCGGTTTCTCTGATTTCAAAGCCAAACTACGTCTCTATATCGATAAAGCCGAAAGCCTCAACGAAACAGCTGATTTAGATGAATCACTGATCATCAATTTTATGCAGCGCACCACCGAAAAAATCTATCAGCAGAAAATTGCTGAAGTTGCCAAACTCTTAGCCTCTAAGGAACTGATTTTTTTGATTGGCATCGGCTCCTCAAAAGTAACCGCAGAATACGGTGCCTTATATTTTTCAAGTATTTTCAACATGTCCGTAAGCATCCAAAACCCTTTACTAAATCCAGTCAGTTATATCACTCGTGATCTTGCCAATAAAATCTGCATCATTGCCTATCCGTTTCCGGCGAAACAGAAATCATTATCAATTACCTCACTCATTTTGTAAAATCCGAAGCTACCATCGTCTCGATCACAAACAGTTCCAAATGCACGATCGCCGAAATGTCAGATATCAATATCCCCTATTACATCAATACCGAAAAAATCAAAAGTGCCGATATCACTTCCCAAGTCCCAGCCATTTTTACCATAGAAAAACTTGCTAAACAGGTCAATCGATACCGTTTGAAAGGAAAATAAAAAGGACCCGCACCGGTCCTTTTTCAATTGATAAAATGCATGATCCCCTTGTGTTTCGTTTGAAGAATTACACGTATCACACTTGGTTGGAGCAACTCCCATTTTTCTTTCTCTAACCAAAACAACTCTTGCTTGTCAAAATCTATCGCCGTACTTTCGATATTATCATCATCTACTGCCATTTCATATATAAACAAATATTCATGACACCGTTTAGCTTCATAGGTATAAAAATTTTCAACAACTGCTCTAAAATGAGCTGTATGTGCCCGTAGCCCAGTTTCTTCAAACACCTCTCGGATCACAGCCGCCTCTGTATCCTCACCAAAAACGACTCGCCCGCCAATCAAGGAAATATCTTCTCCCCACTTGGAAACAAGCACCGCATCTCCCCGACGAATTATTGCTGCAACACGAATATTCAACCGTCCTCCCGTCAGCGAGACGGCAAGATCATCCTTTGTTTTTTTAGTATTCATCTTCCCAATCCTCCTTCAAAATCCTTTAGTTTACGAAATTATAATAGTTATTTTTGGAAAACCAACCTTTTTGATAAATATGTAAACTTTTACTTATTTCTATTGGGGTTCCTATATCAGTCCCCGAATCTTGAGCCGTTCCTATTCGCTGTAATGCGCGTTTCATTCTCGTTGCGACTAAGAGAGTAGCGATGTGATCTTTGTTTTGGAATATGGCGTGATTTATGTTCTTTTATATGTGATGTATTATAGCAAATTTCGTAATAGGGAGGGGAGAATAAAACCCCAATGCTACTAAAAGCATTGAGCTACTTGATACCGGCGGCCGGGGTCGAACCGGCACGCCCTTAACGGGCACTGGATTTTGAGGGGTGTGGATAGGGGTTGTTTGAGCTGTTTTTATGGTTTTAAGTGCAGTAAGACCATAAAATAGGATTCAAAGCTATCAAAAGTAAAGAAAAATGGATACTTTTTGGAAACCTTTATTTTCCTATACCAATTATGAAGTCATTTTAGTAATCCTTAATTTTCATTACATAGTATTTTTTTAGTCTATAAGTAGAAAAAATTTTGAGACATTTTTCCAATAATAGAAAAACAACCTAAGTTTAATACTTTAATCATCGATTTCAATAATTTGACTCTGTAAATAAATATAATTCTCATCATTTAAAATAGGCTTACTAATTTTCACTGCATACGAGTGAGATGTATCTAAATGACTCAAATTTTTATTGATAACTGAGAAGAAAGTTTGAATATCTAAATCAATAAAATGTTTCTGCACTGCCTCAAACATTTTAGATTCATTTAAATCCGTGATTTCATTTTTTATAAAAGAATCCATTGCCAAAGGAAATTTAAATTCACTATATTTATCTATCATTTTTGAGTAAGTTAAATATAAAACTAGAAAATCCTTATTCATTGCTGTACCTCCTCCTTCGATAGCAGAAAAATCTAAAAATTTCCTATTATGCAAGTTAGATGTTCCGACCTCTGTTGAAACACTATTTTTTAATATCTCAAAGTTTTCATTAAGAATCGTTTTCTTTTTCTTTAGTTCTTTTCTTAAAGGATTAATTTCTTTAGTATATTCTAATATAGAACTCTCGACTACTGATTTTTCTTTATTCTGTTGAATCTTCAAGCCATTTAGTTCAGATAATACCTTTTGACTGACAAAGTCTTCAATTTTCACTGCCGATTTTAAATCCTTTATTTTTAAGTTGTATTCCGAATATGATGTTTTTAATTTTTCTATTTCCAATTCAATTGAATTTAATTCGCTCTTACCTAATTCAATTTTGTGATTCAACTCATGAACTCTACCTCTAATTTCAAAGTCATTATCTGAAAGTGTTAACCTTGTAAGAGATTGCTCCTTTGTCAAGAGAGAATGACAGTATGTACACTCAAATGCGACTTCCTTGTATCTTTTATCAGTTTTAGAAAGTAATTTTTTTAGTTCATCTAAATCTTGACAATTAATATCCACAGAAATTTTATTTTTCGATAGCTTTTCAGTATACTTCTCTATTTCATTACTAAGCTCATCGGTTATTTTTAAATAATCTGATATTTCTTCTTTTAAACTATCAATATTTTCTGGAGCTGCTTTAGTTACTTGTTTTTGTATTTGATAGTTTTTATAAACAGAATCTACTTGTGATATTTTTGAAACTAAATCCTCCTTTAGTTTTATTGCTTGAGCTCTTTCAAACTCTAAATTTTGTAATTCCACATCAGATACACCTAAAATATTTTCAAATATTACTTTTGGTTGATTTTTATACATGCCTACCTTATCAATTGCATTTTTATAAAATGAGCTCCATGATTTATCTTGATCAATAAAATAAGGAGTCAAAATTGCATTCATATAGGCTATAGATACTTTAGAAGATTTTTGTTCTTGTAACTTCATTTGCATACCTACTTGATTTTGAAACCAAGTTGCAAAGTCTTTTTCATTTGAAAAGATTTCTTTTTTTCCATCATGTTGAACTGTAAAAATTTCATCTTGCCTCTTAATAATAACCTCTTTATCATTTATAAAAATTTTTATTTGAAAAATATATTTTTTGTATTCCCAACCTGTTGGAAATGTAGAGACTCTAGCTCCCAAGGTATAATAAATTGATTTAATCAAACTAGACTTTCCTGCCTCATTTGAGTTACTAGTAATCAGATTAGAACCTGGTTGAAAACTAAATCGATTTGCTTTTTGATTATTGTAATCAAAAATAATGATTTCTTTAATTACTAATTTCAATATTAGCTCACCCCTTCTATGACATCACAATATGCTGAGATACAAACAGCATAACTCGTAATTTCATCTAATTTTTGACTTTCCGCTAATTTCATTACTTCAGAAATCGCCTCAACTTCGGGGAGGTTATCCAAATCTAGTAACTTTAATTTTTCAACAACTTTATTTCTGAGATAGACATATTCAAGGACAATCTTATTTTTTTCTAAATTTATTTTTGCTTTTTTATATTCATTAAAGTCAAATTTTGATAAAATTACACCAAATTTCTCTAAAGCGATAGTTTTTTGTAATATTGGATTAAGTTCTTCTGCAGAAATACGTTTAAAATTCCTGTCATCCTCTTTTTTTAAAATGAATTCTGCTTTTTCTGAAATAATCCTATCTAGATGATCCAGTAAGATATCGGATTTACCATCAATTGAAATATTTTGATCTGCCATTTCCCCTTTTAAGTATGTTCTTGCATTTATCTTATCATTCTTAAAATTAGTGCATATAAGTGATAAATTGTCTGCATTGGGATGATTGATTTGTTTTTTTTGTCCATCAGAAAATAAATAAGATTTTTCAAAAAGCTCCTCTTCATTCTGTTGTTCTTGCATTCTTTTTAAATCATTCTCAGTAAAATGATAGACAACAATTTTATATTTATCTTCCGAACCACCACTATTTAAATTTTTCTCAATAATCGATGGTTTTTCTCCTCCAGATTTCAACTTGGATTTGCTTAAAAGTTTTTTTAACGACATCGACTTCGTGCCTTTTACTTGAATATAAGCATGATAATTTCCATCATATTGAACTTCAAAATCTTCAGATGCTTCTACATAAATTTCGAAATTTGGTTTTTTATAATTTCTTATAGCAACTAAAGATATTACTGCATTTTGATAATTAAATCCTTTTTGAGCAATTGCTCCTCCATTATCAAATCTCATATTTAATCCCTCCCTCGCGAAAACTATTTATCTAATTATATCATGAATATATAAAATTAATGTACATCCGATCATTTCTTAAAAAAGACCATATAATTAGTGGGATTAATTTTTTTGTGTGTAAATGGCTTGGCTAGTAGGGGGTGATTGTGTAATTATTTTTATGGATGTAGGATTTTTTCAGGCATTAATTTTTTTAAATAAAAATATATAAATCATTTAGTTTTTAATACTGAAGATACTTACTTTGTTAGTATAGCTCAATGAATATAAACATCTATGTCTCTTCCATTCCATTAATTTTACATATCATAATTAATCAAATCCCTAATTAATTCGTTGATTGTTATTAAAGAATTATCTATTTCATCTATAATTTTTTTATAATTTATACCTACGGAGTACTCAACCATTTCTTCAAAGTACCGATTTTTATCTTTAAATATAGAGGCTGGAACTCCTTTAATTTCATAATGAAAAATATTATTACGCAATTTATTTTCAAAAGTGAAATACTTACCTTTTTCCTCAACTAGCTGTTCAACTATTTCAACCTGTTTTTCATTAATAAGTGACGCATGATTTCTTAACGTTTGTGAAAGACTATTAACACTAATGAGATATGCTTGCAACTTCGTTCTATAATAAAAGGATCCTGAAACATCAAAGATATCTGGCATTATGATATTTATAAAGTTATTTTGACAGAGTATGTTAAATAAAAACAGCTGCGTATTTATTGGTAAACTGCCGCCTAATACGTTTTTTCTTTTTTTATCATAAAAGTAATAATCTTTGTATTTAAATTCATCCTGCTGTAGCAATACCGACTCCTCTCTATCACCATTATATTCAGAAAGATCCATAACTATCTGATTTATTAGTGAAGCTAACATTCCAGAGTACTCTAATAATTTCGTCCTTTTTTCGTTTCTCGCACCTATTGTTACTACAGTTTTCAAATCCAGTAACTTCTCCAAATATATATTATACTGGCTGGTATTTCCATAAGGAATATCAATAAATGTAAATACACCTAAATCTTCTTGTCCAAATAATTGAATAAATTTCTTTTGAAAATAATTATAATTACTTTCTAAATAATTTTTCCACACTTCACCTTGGTTTTGTAATTTATTGGTTTTTTTATCAGAATATAATTTATAGCTAGCACGTGTTGATTTGACCAATTTTTCAAACGAAATATCTTCAATATCAGGAAGACTAAGCTCAACATTTTGTAATTGGAATGATGTTATTATACCCTCGCAAATAGATGATAAGAATGGGATCATACAGATACTTAGATCTCTCTGACTTTTTGCTTTCGAATTAAATATTTGATGAATAATTTTTCTCGCTTCTGAAGACTCTTGTAAGAGAATGCTAAATGAGATTTTTTGTAAAAGTTCCATAATTTCTCCTGATATTTTTAAATTATTTTAGACATAAATAAATGAAACTCATCCATACTTAATTAAATTAATTTTATTAAGAACTTGTAGAATAAATATTAAAAAATGATAATTATGGAGATTCAATAAGGTAAAATGGAATCAGAAATTTTAGTTTTTAAATATCCGTGAATAGAAAGAATTGATTTGACATCTGAATGTTTAATACTACTTCCTGTTTGAATAACAACCTCAGAAAGCATACTATCAGTCAATGGACAAGAAACATAAGGAACATTACTGCTATCATAAAATTCTGGATTGACTTCATTTCCCTCCGTAAAATTTAAAATAATGAACCTTGCCTCTTCCTCTTGGTAGAGTAAAGGGTTTTTCATCATTAATGCATAAGTAAACAGCGCTTGCAAACAATAATCCTTGATTTCGCTCATATCAACTGGATCAAATTGGTTATTCCTTCTTGCTCTTAACCACTGTAATAAAACAATTTTTAATCTTTTCATTTGTTCTTCCTGATTATATAAAATTTTTAAAGGAATGACATAGGCACTACCTACAGTATAATCATTTAAGTTATCTTTTCCGTTTGAAAAGTGCACTGCTAAACTTTCCATTAGTACCTTCATGTTCATTCTTAAAGCTACACCATTTTTATTTCCATAATTTCCCCATAGAGCTTGAGAAGCCTTATTTTCAGAAAAACACCACAAATATATATCAAATTTTGTAGTATTAACTATACTTTTAAATTCATTTATCTCATCTCCGCTTGCATCAATTTGACTAAGTAGTATTTCACATAATTCATAGGTGTAGTTAAATTCTTTAGGATCGTTCATAAAAGACTTATTCTTAATCCAGAACTTCTTTCCCTCTATAATAGATACTAAGTTTTCATAACTTGTATAATGGTATAGTTCAGTAGTGTCGCTGATTGAAAAATCTCCATAGATATTGTCCAGTCTAGCATACCTTATAAAGTCAGAGTCCTCATCATATATTTCTATTAGAGCCTGCTCCGCAGATTCTGGTAACTTCTCAATCATGCTCCTCATTTCTCCATCTAATTTAGAATAATCAATTACGTCTTTAAGCCTCTTTTTCAATTCAACACTTCCCTACAGAGAGTTATTTGGCACTTCAAGTATAGTATATATCTTAAGATGTTACTGATACAATTTGTACCTCTTCTCTTTTACAATATAAAACAAGAAAAATGTCAAAGTATTTTATTATCTGACTTTTGGGACTGTAAAAACCGAAAACAGACGCTATTCAGATATATAAAAGTATCAGAACCGTTACTAAACACTATATTCCTATATTTAAAATAGCTAAAATTGGTCTGTTTTTGGTCAGTAAATTTTATTAAAAATCCGGTTTATTTCACAACATTCATAAATTCATCAAAACTGTTCGCTACATGGTAAAATACTGGCTCTAACTCATTCGACTCCTCATGATTCCACACAACAGTCTTTGGTTTTTCTTCACTTTCTCGAAAGTCTAAACAAAGAAAATCTCCTGCGAAAAGAACTGCTAGTTGGCATTGGTTACAAAGGCTATAAAACATTGGTGGGGGAAAGATAAAATGACAAAATATTTATTAGACTCAAGTATTTATATAAGCTTCTATGACCGTTATTATAGATTCAACTATTTCCCTAGCTTTTGGAATCAATTAAAATTTATATTAAACGATTCTGTCGCTATCCCTAAGGTAGTCATTTCAGAGACTTTCCAAAGTGAATGGTTTTTAAAATGGCTAAAACTCAATTATGAAAATGAAATAATAAATCACAAAAGTTATTCGCCAGAGTGGGGATTAATATTAAATCATATAACTAACAGTGATCTATATAAAGATGCAGCTTTAACTTCTCCAAAAGGTTGGGCAACAGAAACTATTGCAGATCCTTGGCTAATTGCCATAGCTATAAAAGAAAACTTTACCATTGTTACAGATGAACGAAAAAATCCAAATATTATTCCAAGTAAACCCCATGCTTCTGCTAAAATCCCCGATATCTGTGACGACTTTAAAATTCGTTGCATAAGTATGAACGAATTTTTCGAAGAAATTGCATTATCAATATAAACAGAAATAACCAAGCCCACCCTTCACTGAGAGTGGGCTTCATTTTAAAATCAATAAAAGTAAATAAAAATGGATACTTTTGGAAATCGTTTTCTTTCTATACCAATTCAAATATATCGACGCAAACAGACGACAATGCCAAGAAAAAAGCCCCCTTAATACTCATAGCCGAGTTAAGGGGGCTTCATATTTTTATAGTTTAAAAAGTATAGATATTCACTTCTGAGTAATTTTTAATTGCGTTTCTTAATGAATATTTTTGTCTTTCAGTTGAATGTCCGGCTAATAATATATCCTTAGTTTTACTATTATATGAACTCATTATCATTACGTGCTTTGCCTTTACAGAAATACCTGCAACGCCTTCTAAAAAGATAACTGCACTACCTCTATAAATTTTTTGATTATAAATCGATTTATAATGAATACGATAGTAATTATTACTATAATTAAAAGTATACTTAGCTTTACTTCTCATGTAAGAATTAAAAGTACGAGCTGACATCCACGGAGAAGGATCTGTAACAGACCAGCTGTAATCTAGCTTTTTCGCACTATTAATATTCCAATATTTTTTATTTTTCCTATGTATTTTCCATTTACCAAAAAAGCCAAGTTTTCCTCCAGTATGAAGCGCTTGGGAAACAAAGTTGGTACAATCATTATACTTCCCAGTAAATTTAGGGTAGCTTTTACTATATTTATTATAGTTTTTATACGCCCATTTACCCGCGTTCACTCTATTAAATGCTTTTGCAACATGTGCAGTCTGATTTTCTTTCTTAAATTCATCACCTGTCGCGTCACTAGATTTACCATTTTTCATATTTTTTTCATATGCTTCATCTACTGTCGTCGTTGCTTTTTGTGTGCTAAATAAACTTTTCCCTTCAATTTTATTTAAAAATTCTTCTACTTTTCCATCTCGGATTTCCCCATTACTAACATACCTTTGTAAATATTCAAGAAAAGCATTTTTATCTTGGCTATCTTTAATGTTAGGAATCAGTTTAATAAATGCATACATGACATTTCTCTTTTTATTGAAGTCAGTTGATGTAATAGCTTGATTTAAATTTTTATCTTTATTATATTTTAAGACAATTTTTTGCAATTTAACATCAGCGGAGTAATATTCATTAAGCATATCAATTGTATCTTGTTCTGGATTTTCTTTTTTCTTCTTTTCCTCTAATAAATATTTTTTCACGTAACCATTAGTTGCTGCATTTGATTGGATTCCAAAACTGAAAGTTACACAGCCAATAATCACTAATCCAACTAATAATACATAAATCCCGTTTTTATTCATTTTTGCATCTCCTCTATTTCTTTCTTGATAGTATGATCATAAACCAAATAGACATAAAGATATAATATACACAAATTGTAGCGAGGGCTCTCATAGTAGGTTCCCATATTTCTTGCGTCGCTGTAGCTCTTGCGAAAATATCAGCAATTGCTATATATCCTACTGGAAATACAATAAATACGACCAAAAAGAACCACTTTAGGAATCTCAATAGCTCCAATCCTCCTTTAACTATGACATTATTGTAACAAATGCATCACGTCTGTTACATATTGATAATACATTTATTCACAAGTAATATCAAGAGATAACCAAATATCTTTTTAAATACCAAAAAACACTTAATAATGGATCAGAATCAATACTTGAAATTCGGATATAATCACTCTTCCCTTACTTTTTACCACCACAGGTTCATTATCCACCTTATTAGACCTATAATAAAAAGCACGCTTCCGGCTATACCAATAAGAAGAATAAAGGGACTAAACATGCCTGTACAGGTTGGACAATCTACATGAAATAGATTTTTAAATAGGTTGTAGCAAGATACAATCAGTATTACTCCCAAAACTATAAAAATAGGATGTAATTTAATCGCGATCTCTCCTTACAATTTTCACTTATTCCACAGAAAAAGCTATGAAATTTCAACTGCAAATAGTCACTCTTTAACCTGCTCACCATTTTTCTCATGGTAAACAAGTTTTGCGTCCTCTTTTATATAATTTTTAGTGTCAAAATCTGCACGTTCATATTCTTGTTTTGAATTTGATTTAAAATATCTCTTATAAGTAATCGGCTTGTTCTCATAGTCTTTCCCTGAAAAATCTATTTCAATATACTTTCCCTTATCAAAGACCCGTACTTCCGATTTCTCCCGTTTCATTTGTCTTTTCTCTTCTTTACTCCATACTAATGAATTACTATTTTTAAAAACTTTCTCAATCATTTCGCTGTATTTACTATTTCCGCAACTAGCTAAAATAAAAATACTCAACAGGAAAATCACAATAAATATCCATCTTTTTTTCATTATCATCCCTCATTCTGCTATAAATTTATATGTAAAGGAGGCGATGAACCTCCTTCATTTTAGTATAAGCTCATTTATCCACAAACTCAAGATTATCTATAAGGTTGCTTCTACCATCTATCGTAATAGATACTTTCACAAACCCTTTCATCACCTGTTTTCTTCCAGCTGTTTCTAGTTGACTATTCACTTCATTGTAAACTATAAAATGCGTTGGATCTTGTTGATACAAATAAGGCTGATAATCTTGTAACTTAGATTGTACTTCGTTTTCTTTATTCGGCGTATCACTTTTTGCCTCCAGTAACTTTTCTTGCAGTGTTTTCGAAGAAAGGGATTGAAGTGCTTTTTCTCTTGCTGAAATATCCGTGTACGTGTAAAGTACCTGCAGCGCTTTTTGATTAAAATCTAGTACTTCCTGTTGCTGAAGAATCGCTTCAAGCGCATTCTTCCCTTTTTGTTGATCTGCCTGTTTTCCCGAAGTTTCGAGCTTCAAGCGCTTATTTTCTCGGGACATTTCATTTTTCTTCTTTTGACTATACTTTAATTGCTGGTCTAACTTCTCCTTTTCCTGCTTGAGCTGACTATCTTGTACAAGATAATAACCACTCACACCAACACATAGAATCACAATAATACTAAAACCTGCGATCATTCGCTTCATCTTTTCTCTTCCTCTCTTATTTTTTTGGTACGACGCCAAGAACCGGCGCTGGGTCAATCTGCCCTCCCATTAGCTGTTTACGGATTTCAAAATGAAGGTGGGGTCCGGTCGATTGCCCGGTTGATCCAATTTTCCCGATTATATCGCCTTGTTTGACCTGTTGTCCTTCTTTCACATCAATTTCCGATTGATGGGCGTAAAGTGTCCATTCTTTATTCTTCTTGTGTTCGATCACCGTCACATTCCCATATCCGCCATATCCACTTCCATAGGGCGCATTATGTTTGGCAACGACGACTTTCCCATCATCTGCCGCTTTTATCGGACTGCCAATTGGATTGGCAAAATCTAATCAAACAAAATATTCAAACAGACGCATTAGTATTAATAAATCTTTACTTGATCAACTCGTTGAATGGAAAATGATTCAAAAAAGCACACTCGAAAATTATCTTTTAAAGCAATCTGACGAAACACCTATTTTTCAATTTTCGTCTAATCTAACAAACAAAGACTTAATTTATAGAAAGTTCGCGTCCATATGCAATCGAGATAAGAATCTAAAGAAAATACGAATACACGATTTTAGACATTCACATGTCGCTTTACTTATTGATAATGGTGAAGACTATACAATTATAAAAGAAAGACTAGGGCATTCGAGTATCACGACTACTATTGACGTATACGGTCATTTATTTCCAAATCGACAAAAATCCACTGCAGATAAGCTAGACCAATTCTTTTAAAACCCCACTTATTATAAGTAAGTGGAAACTTTGTGGAAACTTATAGCGTTTTTCTAATAAAAATTAAAAAACCCCAATGCTACTAAAAGCATTGGGGCTACTTGATACCGGCGGCCGGGGTCGAACCGGCACGCCCTTAACGGGCACTGGATTTTGAGTCCAGCGCGTCTGCCAATTCCGCCACGCCGGCACGTTACAAATATAGTATAACTTAAATTAAACTGCTTTTCAATGGAGGCGCCAACCGGATTTGAACCGGTGATAAAGGTTTTGCAGACCTCTGCCTTACCACTTGGCTATGGCGCCATTCAAATGAAAAAGCGGAAGACGGGGTTCGAACCCGCGACCCCCACCTTGGCAAGGTGATGTTCTACCACTGAACTACTTCCGCAAAAAAAACTGGGCCAGCTGGATTCGAACCAACGCGTGACGGAATCAAAATCCGTTGCCTTACCGCTTGGCTATGGCCCATCGTTTATAAAGGGGCGGATGATGGGAATCGAACCCACGAATGCCTGAACCACAATCAGGTGCGTTAACCACTTCGCCACATCCGCCATTATATTAAATTTGGCAGGGGCAGTAGGAATCGAACCCACACTGGAGGTTTTGGAGACCTCAGTTCTACCTTTAAACTATGCCCCTATAAAGATAAAAATGGTGGGGGGAAGTGGATTCGAACCACTGAACCCGAAGGAGCGGATTTACAGTCCGCCGCGTTTAGCCACTTCGCTATCCCCCCGTATGAAACTATTAAAAAGTGGCTTGGGACAGAATCGAACTGCCGACACCTTGAGCTTCAATCAAGTGCTCTACCAACTGAGCTACCAAGCCAAATGGCGGTTCCGACGGGATTTGAACCCGCGATCTCCTGCGTGACAGGCAGGCATGTTAACCCCTACACCACGGAACCGAATTGCGGGGACAGGATTTGAACCTGCGACCTTCGGGTTATGAGCCCGACGAGCTACCAGACTGCTCCACCCCGCGACAATAATATGGTGGAGGTTAACGGGATCGAACCGCTGACCCTCTGCTTGTAAGGCAGATGCTCTCCCAGCTGAGCTAAACCTCCATATGATTTAAAAGTGACCCGTACGGGATTCGAACCCGTGTTACCGCCGTGAAAGGGCGGTGTCTTAACCGCTTGACCAACGGGCCATACAATAAGAATAAGATATAAATACGGAGAGCAAGGGATTCGAACCCTTGAGACGGTGTTGACCGCCTACACGGTTTCCAACCGTGCTCCTTCGGCCAGCTCGGACAGCTCTCCAAAATGGCTCCACAGGTAGGACCCGAACCTACGACCGATCGGTTAACAGCCGATTGCTCAACCAACTGAGCTACTGGGGAATAATAAAACTTGCCCGGCAGCGACCTACTCTCACAGGGGGAAACCCCCTACTACCATTGGCGCAGAGAAGCTTAACTACCGTGTTCGGGATGGGAACGGGTGTGACCTTCTCGCCATAACTACCAGACAATATAAGAGAAAAACATTCTCTCAAAACTAGAGAAGAAAGGTTGTAAAGTTTTCACCGACAATCATTTTTATTGGTTAAGTCCTCGATCGATTAGTATTTGTCCGCTCCATATGTTGCCATACTTCCACTCCAAACCTATCTACCTGATCATCTTTCAGGGATCTTACTTTCCGAAGAAATGGGAAATCTCATCTTGAGGGGGGCTTCACGCTTAGATGCTTTCAGCGTTTATCCCTGCCGCACATAGCTACCCAGCGATGCTCCTGGCGGAACAACTGGTACACCAGCGGTGCGTCCATCCCGGTCCTCTCGTACTAAGGACAGCTCCTCTCAAATTTCCTGCGCCCGCGACGGATAGGGACCGAACTGTCTCACGACGTTCTGAACCCAGCTCGCGTGCCGCTTTAATGGGCGAACAGCCCAACCCTTGGGACCGACTACAGCCCCAGGATGCGACGAGCCGACATCGAGGTGCCAAACCTCCCCGTCGATGTGGACTCTTGGGGGAGATAAGCCTGTTATCCCCGGGGTAGCTTTTATCCGTTGAGCGATGGCCCTTCCATGCGGAACCACCGGATCACTAAGCCCGACTTTCG